>NZ_CADFDB010000006.1 GCF_902832845.1 Burkholderia metallica
CAACAACCCTCTTTGCCTGATGACCATAGCGAGTCGGTCCCACCCCTTCCCATCCCGAACAGGACCGTGAAACGACTCTACGCCGATGATAGTGCGGATTCCCGTGTGAAAGTAGGTAATCGTCAGGCTCCCTAAGCCAGAAACCCCCGCTCGAACAGGCGGGGGTTTTTGCATTTCGGCGATGGAAATGCGTATGGAGTACTCAGCATGGATGCTTGTGGTGCTGCATGCGCTGATGCTCGCGATGCCGTCGAATGCCGAGAGAGCGGAACGCAACTTTTCGTCTGTTGTGACGGTTGTTGACGTTACTTGAAGCGCCGCCGCAGACCATTTGCATCAAGGCGCGTGCCGAAGTGCTTCACGCCGGGCCATCACCAGACAATAGGGCGGCGCAAAGGGGCCAGCGCTGCGTCTTCCAGTTCCTTATCCTCTTCTTGGGCAGCTGCACCATAGGGCTGTTCTCGCCAGTTCAGTGCGCTGTAGTCGGGCATGATGATGACCCTTCGGGAATCAAAGTTGAACCGAAGATAGACGCGATCACCCGGCTTGAATCCGAACATCTCGAAGTGCGCGTCGATGGCGCGCATCCATGGCATGTACGGTTGGCCTTCCTGGGGGAGGTCAGGCTTGTTGTCGAGGGTCAGCTCAACCTCGGGATACTGTTTGAGCTTCTTGGGACGTGACTTACTATAGGCGTTAGCCATCTTCCGACTCCTGGTGTGAGTTGGTTGTGGTCAGCGGGTCGTATGGGTGGCAGCCCATGCGGCCCGCGCTTTTACTGCTTTGCTCTCTTCGGTTTACCTTCTGATTTGCACTCCAGAGGGAAACGATCTTCCCTATCGCTGGCGCAATAGGAAGTTTAGTTCGTAATCCATCTCATAAATCAGCGCGGCTTCGAACTAGCCGAACGGTAGATGCTAGATCGTCGACAAATGACGGGAATTGATGTGTCGAACTTGAAGAGAATGTTTGGCGACTTCATGGATGGGCGCCAGAGCGGGCGTGCGTCGCGAGAAGCGTTCGAGCAGCAGCGGATGGCAATTGAGGGGCTTTTCGAGGTGGATCTGACGTACTTGCGCGAGACGTTTGTAGGAACGCCGGAGACACTTCAATCGGAGTCGTTTCCGGACTATCCCGGGGCGGTATGGATTGGGGGCCTTGGCGTCAAAGCGTTCTGCGTGACGCAGGATGTCGAAGTCGAGCAGTTCCCTGCCTTCGCTGATCTTGTCGTCGCAGGCAGGGAGCGAGTGGGGCCACGCCAGTTCGCGCGAGACGGGGCAATTCATGCATTCTTTTCCGGTGTCGATCGCTACTCCGGAAAGCAGGTCAACTTGCTGTCGAACGATGTCGAGCTTGTCCGCTTAGTTTCGGCAGCCGGATTCAATCCGCCACCGCCATGGCTCGCGTGGTATGAACTCGGCGCGTTGATATACAACCTGCAGGGCGATGCGCAGTATTGGTATGAGAATGTGTGGGATCGGTATTGGGAGAGTCTGAGTCTGGCTGAGCAGGATGCTTTTATCGACGAACGGAGATCATCAGCCCGTGATTATCTGAACGAGGAGGAGTGGGTGGAATGGATCGATGCGATTCGAACGAGGGACGCTCGTTATCGAGAGAGGTTGAGGATCGAGTACCCCGGTGATGGGCGATGAGTTGCGGCCAATTGGCACGCGAGTGACAGCCGGGTGACATCAACCGGTGACGGGCGACTGTCGGGATCGATTCAATGGCAGGTTGATGGCCGTCGTATTCGGGGATGCCCGAAGCTGTTTGCTGTCCAATGGTTTGCTGATGATGGTAACAATACGACTTCTTATAACCAATAAAATAAAGCCAAAAACAATGAAACGGTTCTATCTCAAGAAGGGACATCGCTGAGAAGTGGTGAGAAGCTGCAGTGTCGATCTTGATGACAATGTTTGGTGATTTTATTAATGCGTGCCGGGGCGGCGTCCCTTTGAACGACGGGGAGCGGGCGGACTGGCTCGACGTGATTCGAACGAGGGGCGATCGATATCGAGAGGTGCCGCGCACAGATCGTTTAGCAAAACGGGCAAGCAACTCCGCATCGTTGCGAAAGTCGATGAACCGATGCGGTCGTGCGGCCGGTTGAACTAGTGTGGCCATCTGCAGGCCGAGCAACACTCGCGGCTGACCACGGCGCTGTCCGGTGCACTGGCCTACGAGCGAGTCGGCCGACGTACTTGCCGAAAACGGGTCCAGCGTTGCCGCACATTTCGACCTGCTGCTCGACCGGCCGGTGCCCGAACAGACCATCCTGTAGCTTGCTTTGCGCGGCCTTCCGCCGTGACTCGAATGCAACTGCACCAGATCAGTAAGCTGCGCGACTTGGACGCTAGCTATGGAGGACAAGTAATTCGATCTCTACATCGGCTAACATCCATCTTCACACATACAATAGCGGGTACGCTGGGACCCGAATGTGGGAAATGTTAACCACGTTCGCGCGAATTTATTACAGGACTCAAAATCACTGGCATGAATACTGCAACGTGGGTGGTTGAAAACTGCCAAATTCTCCTTAGGAAGGCATCGGGAGAGCGCGTGGTTCCCCCAGCGATTGACATTTTCAGGGCAGTCTTCGGCCGTCTGCGTGTCTGTGCCGATGAGGCTGTCCGGAGCCCTCTAGACGACATTTCCTCGTTGACGTTCTCACGGGCGCCGGCCCAGCCGGCAGTTCGTCTTTCGGGGAGTGATGGCCGTAACCTCCGACTCACTTTTGGTTACGCTACGGACGCGGGCTTTGTTCGAGTACATGGCGAGAGCGACCAGCTCGTTCACGACGGTCGCTGGTACCCCATCAGGGCGGACCTACTGCAGTCGGCTTTGGACTGGCTGGAGATTGCGGGAGTGAAGCCCGATGGGCTCATCACCGTTGGTGATCTAGTCGCCCTGCGAGCTCAAAAGGAGACGCCGTTTACGGTATTCGATGAAGTAGTCTTCGACGCTGCGAAATCAGTCATTGATGAGCCGCGGGCGCCGATTACGGGCTTCTCCGGAGCTCTCTACCCATACCAGTTGTCGGGCGTTGCCTTTCTGTCCCTTGTGGCTGAGCAGGGCGTTGGTTGCATCCTTGGTGACGAGATGGGATTGGGTAAGACCGCGCAGGTTATTGCGCTGCTGCAGATTGAGAAGAATGCTGGGCGTGGGCCGGCCCTTGTCGTTGCTCCAGCAACACTACTCGAAAACTGGCGGAGAGAGCTCGCGTCCTTTGCGCCTACGCTCACTGTCTCGCTTCACGCTGGAGCAGACCGGGCCGGCATATCCGCCCGGCTACAGGGCACTGACATCATTCTTGTCTCTTATGACACAGCAATGCGCGACGAGGAAATACTCAGCCAGATAGCGTGGAACGTCATCGTACTTGATGAGGCACAAGCTATTAAGAACCCCGAGGCACAACGGACAGTTACCGTAAAGCGGCTGCCTCGCAGGGTCTCGATTGCCGTAACCGGTACGCCGTTGGAGAACCGCATTGATGACCTATGGTCTTTGGCGGACTTTGCGATGCCCGGATTACTGGGTGGACGGAACGCATTCCTTTCCCAATTTGGCAACGAGATAGAGGACGCTGTCCGGTTAGCGCCCATTGTTGCCCCGATGCTGTTGCGGCGCAAGGTGATGGACGTTGCGCAGGACCTGCCCGAGCGAATTGAAGTGCCACAGGCCTTGCAGATGCCATTGCACCTTGCTCAGGTATATGAGGCTCTGCGTAAGCGGACTTTGGAGGAGTTTGGGCCGACGGGGGGACTGGTCGCAACGACAAGGCTTCGCATGCTCTGCGCCCACCCTCGACTTGTTGGTAGCTGGCACGCGGATCCGTCCATCGAAATGCCTAAATACGAGCGGACGGTGGAGCTTCTAGAGGAAATCTTTAGTGGAGGGGAGAAAGCACTCATTTTCTCTACATATCAGGCTATGGCAAACCTTTTTATGTCTGATATGCCGAGGCGATTTCCGAAGGCATTCCTTGACTTTATCGATGGGCGGGTCGAGGGGACTATGCGACAGGCCGTCGTCGACCGGTTCTTTGAGCACCGGGGGTATGGCGTACTCTTCCTAAATCCGAAGGCAGCTGGGTCCGGCCTTAATATCACGACGGCCAACCACGTGATTCACTATAACCCTGAGTGGAACCCAGCACTAACAGCTCAGGCGTCGGCGCGTTCCTACAGAAGAAAGCAGACAAGGCCAGTGACGATTCATCATTTATTCTACGTCCAGACGGTAGAGGATGTGATTAGAAGCGCGGCGGCCTTCAAGCAAGACCTTGCCCGTGAAGCTGTAACTGGTCACGAGGGAGACATCGACCCCATGGCCATTGCGCAGGCGCTGCACGTTTCGCCGCTGACCTAAAAAGGGATTTGTGACCAATGACAGCAGAAATTCGAAAGAAGCTCAGTCCCAACGACGTTGGGACTACCGGTGGCCATCAGGCGGGTATTCTGGTTCCCAAGGAAGAGCATATTCTCTTGTTCCTTCCCGCGCTCGACAAGTCGGTGAAAAATCCGCGGATGAAGCTTGTCGTATTTGAGCGTGAAAATCGCGAACGATGGGAATTTAACTTTATATATTACAACAACAAGCTGTTCAAAGAGGGCACGCGCAACGAATACCGCCTTACTGGAATGACTAAGTTCATGCGTGCAATTGACGCCAAGGTCGATGACGTACTTGTCTTTTCCCGCGACGAAAACGCTTCCTTTGAAGTGAATATCATCCGGTCGAACGCGTCATATGGTTCGGAAATAGACGGCAACACCCTTGTTTTGGGTGGAGGCTGGACGATTATCCAGTCGCGCTAACAGATTTTAGAGCATCCTATGACAGAAAAACATATCAGCGTACCGCCTGACGTGGCCCGTATCAGCGAGGGCCTGCGAGATACTGGGTACGATTTCAATGCTGCCGTCGCGGACATCCTCGACAATTCGATCGCAGCAGGTGCAGATAAGATTCATGTTCGACTAGAAGTCGACTTCGCAGATAGCGTCGTGATTTCCATCATGGACAACGGCCACGGCATGAACGAAGAAGGTCTCGTCAACGCCATGAAGTACGGCTCCAGCAAGCGAGCGAATACCAAGAGCCTTGGCAAGTTTGGTTTGGGGCTTAAGACGGCTTCAACGGCCTTTTGTCGGCGTCTGTCGGTTATCTCACGTGACTCAGGCGAGTCTCCAGTGCTGCGGGCCACGTGGGACCTTGATGACATGGCAGCTTCGAATAGCTGGAACCTCGAAATTGCCGCTGCTGATGCAGCTCACAATCAACTGCTTGATGAGGTTGCGCTGGGAGCATCTGGTACGGTTGTGCTTTGGGAGAATATTGACCGAATCGCTGCACCTGAGGGGCAACCTATTCGGAAGACCGTTGAAAAGCTGGAAACTGCTCTTCGCGACCACATCGCGATTGTTTTTCAGCGCTTCCTTGACGCCAATGATGTTCGTGAGCGAAACGTTCATATCAAGCTCAATGGTGAGCCTATTGCCGCATGGGACCCGTTTTGCATTGTAGAAACCAAGGAATCAATCGCGGAAAAGAAGATGGACGTGCAGCTGCCAGATGGAACGCAGACCTCGTTCATCGTTCGAGCTTTCGTGCTACCGCGAAAAGAAGAGTTCTCGTCTGATGCGAATCGCATCGCGGCGCGTATCTCGAATGAGCGTCAGGGGCTATACATCTACCGGGAAAACCGGCTCATTCACGGTCCTGACTGGATGAACATGTTTAAGCAGGAACCCCACTACTCCTTGCTCCGTGTCGAGCTGTCGTTTGACCACTCGCTTGATAACGCATTCCAGGTGGACATCAAGAAATCCCGTATCGAGCTGAATTCAGGTCTTTACGAATGGCTGCGCGACAAATTTCTTGCGGGGCCGCGGCGGGAAGCGGAAACCCGGTACCGCAAGGGGGCCGCTGGAGTTGCTAAGGGGGCGGCTGTTCTGCTCCACACCCCGGCCAGCAACGTCATCGAGCAGAAGGCCTCCGCACTCAAGACTGCAGCGGTCGCTCAGGTTGACGAAAAGACCGGCATGGTTACGGTCAACAACAATTCGGGCGTGACCACGACCACGGTTCGCTTGCTGAATTCGGATGACATTGGCAGTGCCCACGTGGTTACCAACGGAACTCTCGAGCATGGGGTACTTTGGGAGCCCACCATTGGCAAGAACAGCAAGGCGGCGGTAGCCCTTAACACGGGCCATCCCTTCTACACAAAAGCATATTTGCCCAACAAGGCCAATAGTACAGTCGTTCAGGCCATGGACTACCTGCTTTGGGCGCTTGCTCAAGCCGAACTCAACAATATCAATCCGGACAACCAGGAGGCATTTGAAGAATTTCGTATTGAAGTCTCGCGCAATCTCAAGAAGCTGGTGGCCGATTTGCCGGACCCGGTCGACAACGAGGATAGCTGATGTCGGAAGGGCTTGATATTGAGGTGTTGCGGCGCAAGCTCGAAGGTAGGTTCCAAGTTGCTCTGTATTCTCAGTCAGAGACTGTTGATGGCGGGGACTTCGATGCGTTGCGTCCAGTGGAGCTGGAGCAGGGCAATGGCTTCGCCATTCTCCTCTCCAGAACGCATAGGCAGTTTGAGGCATCTTTCAAAGCCGACAATTTCGCCGGCGCGCTTCTGCGCGGCATGTCGGAGGCCAGTGACGGCCAGAAAAAGGCGTTCTTTCGTGCCCGAGCGGCTGCTGAGGCTTCAGGGGCGCAGGTTTACGTGGCCATTAACGGCAACGATGACGAGAGCTACCTTACTCGGAAGGACTCTTGGACCCGAGTGGAGATTGACGTCTCTAGCCGATTTCGTTCAGGCAAGACGGCAGACGAAATAGTGGCAACGGCCTTCCACGTCGCTTCGTCCTGCCTCGCACTTGTTTTAGCCTTGACAGGTATTGGCGAAGAGACCGATGTGGCCCCGGATAACGCCGTCAAGGGTTTGCCAGAGGGTGCCAAGCTCCGGGTTGAGGTAAACCGCTATGAGCGCAGCCCCGTCAATCGGGCTGCCTGCATCGAGCACTACGGACTCCGATGTCAGTGCTGTGGCTTCGATTTCGCGGATTTCTACGGCGACTTGGGGGACGGCTACATTGAGGTACACCATCGCACGCCTGTCTCGAAACTGGGAGACGATTACGTTGTCGACCCCGTCAGGGACTTGGTGCCGCTGTGCGGCAACTGTCACGCCATGGTCCACCGGACGGACCCTCCAACAGTCGTGGAGGACTTGCGTGCCCAGCTGGATGCCCGCAAAGCCGCGAGGCCGCAGGGCCACTGAAGCTTTTTGTCGGATTCCTGGCGAACTGGAGCAGGACCTGGTAAAGTGATGCAAACTTCTAGGAAAATCTTGCTGGGACGCGCCTTTGCGGTTGCAGCCGTGGGGAGAGCGAATCAGCCGGCTGCTTCAGCGTCATGAAAGTGGGTATCGCAGACAGGATAGATGTCTCTTGTTTCCATATGGAGCAGTACGCATTCCGGCGCCGTCGCCGTGGGCTGGGTGATGCGGATGTCTGGCACGTGAAGAACGTTGTCGTTGGCAGGGCGAGGCCAGTTGGAAGTGCAGGTTCTTTGAGGCGTCCGGACAGGCTATTTGTTTTTTTTGCCAAGTGGCCGCCAGGAATCCTGGGGAATTATTTTGTCACGCTCCAGGCGATGAACAACTACTGAAAGCTACGTATGGCAGTTCCAAAATTCACCTTCATCGACCTCTTTGCCGGCATTGGTGGCATCAGAAGAGGATTTGAATATATCGGCGGAAAGTGTGTCTTTACCAGCGAGTGGGACAAATTTGCCCGTATTACCTACGCAGCCAACCATAACGAGACGGAAGCAGACATCGCAGGGGATATCTGGTCTGTTCCGCTTGACGTCATTCCTGACCATGACGTCTTGGTGGGCGGGTTCCCTTGTCAGCCATTTTCGCTGGCTGGCGTTTCGAAGAAGAACGCGCTGGGTCGGACTCATGGATTCGCTTGTGACGCGCAAGGCACCTTATTTTTCCGTGTTGCTGAAATTCTGAAGGAAAAACGTCCAGCAGCCTTCATGCTGGAGAACGTGAAGAACCTCGTTTCCCACAACAAGGGACATACCTTCCGTGTCATTCAGCACGTGCTGGAAAAGGAACTTGGCTATCACATCAGTTGGAAGGTCATCGATGGCAAGCGATGGACGCCGCAGCATCGTGAGCGGATTTATATCGTGGGTTTTCGTGAGGATGTTGGGTTCGAATGGCCCGATGAGTCTGCATGGCCAGAACCGGGTTCTGTCAAGTTGGGTTCCATCTTGGAGCCGGAGGAAAAAGTCGACGCGAAATATATCCTCACCGACAAGCTTTGGAATTACCTGCAGGCCTATCGGGACAAGCATTCCAAGGCAGGTAATGGTTTTGGTTGTTCTGTTGTGACGCGCAACGAGACGACCCGGACCCTGTCGGCCCGCTATCATAAGGACGGCTCAGAGATTCTCGTGCATCGTGGCCCAGGCCTCAATCCACGTCGCCTTACCCCTCGTGAATGCGCACGACTCATGGGTTTTGAGGACAGCTTTGTGTTGCCTGTCTCCGACACTCAGTTGTATCGACAATTTGGCAATTCCGTGGTTGTACCCGCAGTCGAGGCGGTCGCCAGTGCCATGGAACCCTATCTGAGGCTGGCTCTCAAGATGAACGGGAAGGCCTCGGGTGTGGCAAAGACCCCCGAGAAGCCAGCGGCAATTCTGAAGGGTACCCCGAACCTGCCGTCGCGGCCCGTTAAAATTCCAGTAGTGGCTTAGGTATTGGGTATGACGGACATCACAGACGTGGCGACGCGTAGTCGGATGATGTCAGGTATTCGGGGTAAAAATACAAAACCCGAGCTGGTTGTCCGGAAGGCATTGTACGAGCGGGGTCTTCGCTACCGACTGCATGTCCGCAGTCTGGCCGGCACCCCTGACCTCGTCTTCCCGCGCTACAAAGCAGTCGTATTCGTCCATGGGTGCTTCTGGCATCGGCACAATTGTGCTCTATTCAAGATGCCATCATCTCGTCCAGAGTTCTGGAGGGAGAAACTGGACCGGAATCGGGAGAGGGACCGTGAACACATGACTAAGCTGCTGCAAGACGGTTGGAGGATTGCTGTCGTGTGGGAATGCTCCTTGCGAACAGCCATCAAGTCAAATGACGAGAGCTTTTTCAATCGACTTGCCGACTGGATAAAAGCCCAAGAGTTGACCTCAATTGAGCTTTAAATGCGCTAGGGTGAAACAACGCCGCTGACCGGCTCGGATCGTCAACGTATCTTTTGATGCCCCACCGTGTGCCCGGCACCCTATCTTTGGAACAGCGTTAGTGCCCCGAAACCTGACGGAGGGGCTACGGCTCTTGCAGTTGCCATCGCGCTCAGCTCATCGCGGCAATATGGGTCGCAAGCTTGTTTCGGAGGGCGAGCCGTTCCTTTCCGAAATGGAGCTCGCGATGACAGCGGGGGCATAGTGCGGCCGCATTGGCCATAGTGTCGTCGCCGTCTTCGCTCAATGGGGTCACATGGTGTACTTCCAAGTATGTGGCGCCGTCTTCTTTCTCGAACAACTCGCATTTGCACCCCGGCATCTCGCACTTTCCCGCTGAGCGCAGTATCGCGCCTCGTACAACGTAGGGGTTTCGGGCGAAGTCATTTCGCCGTATCTCTTGCTTTTCTGGTTTCCCCTTTGCCTCTTTTGCGCGCTCGAGGACGGTCTTCTTGTCTGCGCGCGCCACTACCTCGGCTGTTATAGCTGTGACGGATTTTGGTGCGGCTTTGGTCTTAATTGCGAACAGTTGCGCCCCGACACTCCCAATGACAACTTCGTCACCTTGGTTGAGCCATGAACTGATGATTTCGTGGCCCATACGTGCTTCGGGAGCGCGATCTGCTGCGGACGAGCGCTCGGCATAGTAGTAGGACGACTTAATTGATTTGACGTTCGTGTCGAACAGTACGAGGATGACGAATTCCGGCGCTGGCCGCCCTTTAGCGGGCTCGATGCCAGATGATTCGATTGCCGCGCGCTGGTCCTTGTTTGGTACGTATGCGTTCTTTTTCTTGTCTGTTGCCGTAACCGTCTTTGTGCCGTAAGTATCAAAGATGCTGCCCCAATCCATTGCCATTCTCTCCTTGCTAACCTCAGCCTGTTGTTCTTAGGGTGCGCGCCTACCGGCGTCGCCAACGGCGCCTCCTGCTCACCAAAGACAACGCCCGGTGTCCCGGGCGTTTTGATTCTCAGCGGCAGTCAGATTTTTCACCGACTGCGGAAGCAATTTTTCACTTGTCCAGCACAGTTTTCACTTTCTGTGACATCCGAAAATGCAGATTCAAACGTCAATATTCCCCGCCCGCAACGCATTCGACTCGATAAACGCCCGCCGCGGCTCGACATCATCCCCCATGAGCGTAGTAAAGATCCCATCCGCAGCAATCGCGTCTTCGATCTGCACACGCAGGAGTCGCCGCACCGCCGGATCCATCGTCGTTTCCCACAGCTGCTCGGGGTTCATCTCGCCGAGCCCCTTATAGCGCTGCTTCGAGACGTTACGTTCAGCGTCCGCCAGCAGCCACTTCATCGCGCTCTTGAAGTCCGCCACGGCCATGCTGCGCTCACCGCGCTTGATAACCGCACCTTCGCCAATAAGCCCCTTGAACGTATTCGCGGTGGTCACGAGCTGCTGATAATCCGCCGTGTGCTGGAATTCCTGATCGATGACCGAAACGCGCACGTTGCCGTGATGCGTACGCTCAACATGCAGCGCCCGCTGTTCGCGAACCGGGTCATACGAAGGCACGACACGGACTTCGTTCTTCAAAGCCTCGTCATGCAACGCAGCGTGCAGCGCCTTCGCCGAAGCCTCGGTCGAAGCCTCGTTGGAAAGATCGATCACCACCCCATCCATGACGGCTTCCAGCGCGGCCGGGTCATACAACCGGCTCAACCGATCGATCACGCTCTGCGACAGCAGATACGACCGCGCCAGCTCCCCAAGCGCATCGCCGGAAATCGCCGCCGCATTTTCCCCAGGCACCAGCTCCGACCCTTGCAGCGCCAACCGCAGCATATGCGCGTTCAGCTCCACATCATCCTTCAGATACCGCTCGTCCTTGCCCGCCTTGATTTTGTAAAGCGGCGGCTGCGCGATGTACACGTACCCGCGCTCGATCATGTCCGGCATCTGGCGATAGAGGAACGTGAGCAGCAGCGTCCGGATGTGCGCACCGTCGACGTCCGCGTCGGTCATGATGATGATGCGGTGATAGCGCAGCTTGTCAAGGTTGTAATCGTCCTTGCCGATCCCGCACCCGAGCGCGGTCACGAGCGTGACGATCTGTTCCGACGACAGCAGCTTGTCGTAGCGCGCCTTCTCGACGTTCAGCACCTTGCCGCGCAGCGGCAGGATCGCCTGGAACTTCCGGTCACGCCCTTGCTTCGCCGACCCACCTGCCGAGTCACCCTCGACGATGTAGATTTCGCACTTCGCCGGGTCTTTCTCCTGGCAGTCCGCGAGCTTGCCCGGCAGGCCGACGCCGTCGAGCACGCCCTTGCGGCGCGTCATCTCACGCGCCTTCCGCGCCGCATCACGCGCACGCGCGGCTTCGACGATCTTCCCGCAGATGATCTTCGCGTCGAGCGGCGTTTCGAGCAGGAACTCTTCCAGCGCCTTCGCGACGACTTCTTCAACCGGAGCGCGCACTTCCGACGACACCAGCTTGTCCTTCGTCTGCGAGCTGAACTTCGGCTCCGGCACCTTCACGGACAGCACGCAGGACAGCCCTTCGCGCATGTCGTCGCCGGTCGTCTCGACCTTCGCCTTCTTCGCGATTTCGTTGTCGGTGATGTACTTGTTGATGACGCGCGTCATCGCGGCCCGCAGGCCGGTCAGGTGCGTGCCGCCGTCGCGCTGCGGAATGTTGTTCGTGAAGCACAGCACGTTCTCGTTGTAGCTGTCGTTCCACTGCATCGCGACTTCGACGCCCACGCCGTCCTTCTCGCCGTTGGCGAAGAACACCGTCGGGTGCAGGTTGGTCTTCGTCTTGTTGATGTACTCGACGAAGCCCTTCACACCGCCGGCGAACGCGAAATCGTCTTCCTTGCCCGAACGCAGATCGGTGAGACGAATCCGCACGCCGTTGTTCAGGAACGAAAGCTCGCGCATCCGCTTCGCGAGGATGTCGTAGTGATACTCGACCGTGCCGAAAATCGTCGGATCGGCCATGAAATGCACTTCGGTGCCGCGGTTCTCGGTGTCGCCGGTCACGAGCATCGGCGACACTTCCACGCCGTCCACCTTCTCCAGCACGCGGTCCTGCGCGATGCCGCGATGGAACTCCATGAAATGCTTCTTGCCGTTGCGGCGCACGGTGAGGCGCAGCCAGCTCGACAGCGCGTTCACGCACGACACGCCCACGCCGTGCAGGCCGCCCGACACCTTGTAGCTGTTCTGGTCGAACTTGCCGCCGGCATGCAGCTCGGTCATCACGATTTCCGCGGCGCTGCGCTTCGGCTCGTGCTTGTCGTTCATCTTCACGTCGGTCGGAATCCCGCGGCCGTTGTCGGTCACGGAAATCGAGTTGTCGGCGTGAATCGTCACGTGGATGTCGTTGCAGTACCCGGCCAACGCTTCGTCGATCGAGTTGTCGAGCACCTCGAACACGAGGTGGTGCAGACCGGTGCCGTCCGACGTGTCGCCGATGTACATCCCGGGGCGCTTGCGCACCGCTTCCAGCCCTTCGAGGATCTGGATCGACGAGGCGCCGTAGCTGCTGTTATCGGGTTGCGAATTGTGCTGTTCACTCATGGATATCTTCCGGTTCTGCGAGGCCACTCTCGTGGCGGCGCGGTGCGTTTCAGCGAGAGAAATCGCCGGGCCGCTCCAGTTTCCTGGCCCGTCCGAGGTGCCGTCAGGGCACCAAAGGGACGGGTTGTCGGTTCGCCATAAAAACGCCAAAGGGGCTTGCCGCCCCCTGGTGTGTGTCGCGATGTCGAGCGCGTCAGATGCGCATCGGCATCACGACATACTTGAACTCGTCGTTCTCGGGCACGGTAATCAGCGCGCTCGAGCTGGCGTCGCCGAGGCTCACCTGCACGGTGTCGACCTTCAGGTTCGCGAGCACGTCGAGCAGATACGTGACGTTGAAGCCGATGTCGACGGTATCGCCCTGGTAGGCGATTTCCAGTTCTTCCTGCGCCTCTTCCTGATCGGCGTTGGTCGACATGATCTTCAGCTGGCCCGGCGCGATGATGCAGCGCACGCCCTTGAATTTGTCCGAGGTCAGGATCGCCGCGCGCTGCAGCGAGCGCTGCAGTTCTTCGCGGCCGATCTCGAACGTGTTCTTGTGCGCCTTCGGAATCACGCGCTGGAAGTCGGGGAACTTGCCCTCGACGAGTTTCGACACGAGCTCGACCTGGCCGAACGTGAACTTGGCCTGGGTTTGCGCGATGTCGATGGTGACGGTGTCGTCGATGTCTTCGAGCAGGCGTTGCAGCTCGAGAATCGTCTTGCGCGGCACGATGACTTCCTGGCGGCCGAACGTGCCGCCTTCGAGCTTCATCGACGAGAACGCGAGGCGGTGGCCGTCGGTGGCCACGGCCATCAGTTGGTCGCCGTCGACGACGAGCAGCATGCCGTTCAGGTAGTAGCGGATGTCCTGCTGCGCCATCGCGAAGTGCACCATGCCGAGCAGCTGGCGGAACGACTTCTGCGGGACGGTCAGGGTTGCGCCGAAATCCTTCGCCTGCGCGACGGTCGGGAACTCGTCGGCCGCCAGCGTCTGCAGTGCGAAACGGCTCTTGCCCGATTGAACGGTGAGGCGCTTGTCGGCGAGCGACAGCGTGACCTGGCCGTCAGGCATCGCGCGCAGGATGTCGAGCAGCTTGCGCGCTGCGACGGTGGTCGCGACCTGCTCGCCGCCGACGCCGAAATCGGCGCGCGTGGTGATCTGCAGCTCCAGGTCGGTCGACAGGAATGAAACGTCCGGGCCGTTCTTGGTGATCAGCAGGTTGGCGAGGATCGGCAACGTATGGCGGCGTTCGACGATGCCGCTGACCGTTTGCAGCGGCCTGAGGAGGGTGTCTCGTTCGGTCTTGACCAGTTGCATAGAGTTCCTTCGTTGAGTAACGGCCTGCAGCGCAGCAGCCTCGCAGCGCCCCGCCAGCCGGGCTCTTGGCCCGCCACCACCGGGGCGGTCAAACCAGTATTGTGCCTCAAAACCGAACCGCCCCCCTTAAATTGGGGCGGAGGCCGAATTATCAAGCGCGCCGCGCGCTCAGCCCTTCAGCGTCTGCTCCAGCACGTGCAGCTCGTGGTTGAGCTGCGCGTCCTTGCTGCGCTCGTCGGCGATCTTGCGCACCGCGTGCAGCACGGTGGTGTGATCGCGCCCGCCGAACAGCTCGCCGATTTCCGGCAGGCTCTTCTGCGTGAGTTCCTTCGCGAGATACATCGCGATCTGCCGCGGCCGCGCGATGTTCGCGGGACGCTTCTTCGAATACATGTCGGCGACCTTGATGTTGTAGAAGTCGGCGACGGTCTTCTGGATGTTCTCGACCGAAATCTGCCGGTTCTGCACGGTCAGCAGGTCCTTCAGCGCTTCCTTGGTCAGCTCGATCGAGATCTCGCGGCCGTGGAACTTCGAATACGCGAGGATCTTGCGCAGCGCGCCTTCGAGCTCGCGCACGTTCGAGCGCAGGTGCTTCGCGACGAAGAACGCGACGTCTTCCGACAGGTTCACGCCTTCCGACTGCGCCTTGCGCATCAGGATCGCGACGCGCATTTCCAGCTCGGGCGGCTCGATCGCGACGGTGAGGCCCGAGTCGAAGCGCGAGATCAGCCGATCGTCGATGCCCGAGATTTCCTTCGGATACGTGTCGCTGGTGATGATCACCTGCGCCTTGTTCGCGACCAGCGCCTCGAACGCGTAGAAGAATTCCTCTTGCGTGCGCGACTTGCCGGAGAAGAACTGGATATCGTCGATCAGCAGCAGGTCGAGCGAGTGGTAGTAGCGCTTGAAGTCGTCGAACGCCTTGCGCTGGTACGCCTTCACCACGTCGGACACGTACTGCTCGGCGTGGATGTAGCGGATTCGCGCGCCGGCCTTGTCGAGCAGCAGCTGGTTGCCGATCGCGTGGATCAGGTGGGTCTTGCCGAGGCCGACGCCGCCGTACAGGAACAGCGGGTTGTACGAGATGCCCGGGTTGTCCGCGACCTGGATCGCGGCGGCGCGCGCGAGCTGGTTCGCCTTGCCGGTCACGAAGTTGTCGAACGTGAGCACCGGGTTCAGCTTCGAGCGTTCGTACATCGAATCGGCTTCGCCGCCGTTCGCGGGCGCCGCACCGGGGCCCGGCCGCCACGTGCGGCGGCCGGCGGCGGCTTCGTGCGCGGGCAGGCTCGGCAGGTCGATGTCGGCGTCGTCGGCGTTCAGGTGATGCGCGGCGGCTGCCGACGGCGTCATCGGCACGTCGGCCGGCGCGGCGGGCGCAGTCGCGGCATTCGCGGTCAGGTTCGCGGCGATCGCGGCCACCGTGGCGGCCGGGCCGCCCGGTTGCAGCGGCGCACGCGGCGCGCCTGCACTCGGTGCGGCGCTGCGCATGCCAGCCTTCGGATCGAGGACGAACTGGACTTCGATCGGCGTGTTCCAGAATTCACGGGCCAGATCGGAGATCCGACCCGAAAACTGGCTCTTGACCCAGTCCAGCTTGAAACGGTTCGGCGCGGCGATGGACAGCGTGTTCGCCGACGCATCGAAGGCCACCGGGGCCAAGGGTTTGATCCACGTCACGTACTGCTGGGGCGTCAGCTCGCGCTCCAGCAGTGCGGAACAGTGTTGCCAGAAATCGTTCATCAAGTAGCTGTCGTTTTTTGCATGCACAGCGCGGCTCGCCGGCGCCCTTGTCGCGGTCACGCAACAAGGCCCGAAGCGGTCGTGCGAGCGTGCCTCGGACGCCTGCGTCACAGTCGTGGAGAGGCAGGCGGGAGCCGAAGCGGCGTGCGGGATTCTTGGAGATAAGGCGAGATTCTAACGCCAAACGCGGCCACAGCGGGACTTATCCACAGGCCGGAAGGGTGGGTCGCGGGGCCGGATCGGCGCGGGCCGGCACAGGCGCGTGACGCGTAAAGTATTGACCGTCAAGAGAAAAACGGTTTAAATAGCGGGTTCCGCGAAAACCAATCCTGTATTCCCGGCGATTGCGTTCGCCCGAATGCCTCCGGTTAAGGGCACGCGGTCCCCTGAATTTCGACATTCTCGAACAAGTGAGAACATCATGAAACGTACTTACCAACCGTCCGTGACGCGCCGCAAGCGCACCCATGGCTTCCGTGTCCGCATGAAGACGGCAGGTGGCCGCAAGGTCATCAACGCTCGCCGCGCGAAGGGCCGCAAGCGCCTCGCCATCTAAGGCAGGTTGCGCGCTGTGTCCGCCGTCCGCAGTGGTGCGGAAGGTGCCGTCGAGCCGGGTGCGAATCCGTCGCAGACGAAAGCCGCCTTCCCGAAAGCTGCGCGACTTCTGAAAACGGATGAATTTTCATCCGTTTTTCGTTTGCGCCCCTGGCGGCGCTCCGCGCACTTCGTGATTTACGGCAAGCCGACCGGTCAGCCTGCACGTCTGGGGCTCGTCATCGGCAAGAAGTATGCGCCGCGAGCGGTAACCCGTAATCTCGTGAAGCGGCTGGCGCGCGATGCGTTTCGCCTGCGCCGGGCCGAATTCGCCGGTTACGACCTGCTGCTGCGGCAGCACACGCGCTTCGACAAGAAAGCGCTGCCGAGCGCGGCTTCCGCCCCGCTCGCGGCGATGTGCGCGGCCGAGATCCGCGAACTGCTCGACAGGGCAGTCCGGGAAATCGCCCGCCGCGCGTCGAAGCCCGCGTCCGAGTGACGCATCCGTGCCCGGCGCGGCGTTCGCGCCCGTCCGGCCGGTTTTGACGCGGCGTCGTACGGCGCCGCCCAAGGTATGAAAACGGTATTGATCGCCTTGCTGCGCTTCTACAAGGTTGCCGTGAGCCCGATGCTCGGCAACCGTTGCCGTTTTTATCCTTCCTGTTCGGATTACGCGCGCGAGGCAATCCAGTATCATGGCGCCGCGCGCGGCACGTATCTCGCCGTCAGGCGCGTGTGCCGATGCCATCCGTTTTCCGCGGGCGGCATCGACCTCGTCCCGCCGCCCAACTCCGACACTCGCGCTCGCGGCGAAGCCGACGCGCGGTCCCATCGACTCTGAGACAACGCATGGATATCAAACGCACCGTCCTATGGGTGATCTTCTTCATGTCAGCTGTCATGCTGTACGACAACTGGCAGCGCTCCCATGGACGCCCGTCGATGTTCTTCCCGAGCGCCACGCAATCGGCCCCCGCGGCCGCTGCAGGCGGTGCATCGGGCACGGGCGCGACGACGACCGCAGGTGAAGTGCCTGCCGCCGCAGCCGGCGCCGCACCGTCGACGACGGCACCGGCCGCCCAGGCGCAGCTCGTGAAGTTCTCCACCGACGTGTACGACGGTGAAATCGACACGCGCGGCGGCACGCTCGCGAAGCTGACGCTGAAGAAGCAGGGCGACGGCAAGCAGCCCGACCTGTACATCACGCTGTTCGACCACACGGCCGGCCACACGTATCTCGCGCGCTCGGGCCTGCTCGGCGGCGATTTCCCGAACCACAACGACGTCTACACGCAGCTGAACCCCGGCTCGACGTCGCTGACGGGTGACCAGAATGCGCTGAAGCTGTCGTTCGAATCGCCGGTGAAGGGCGGCGTGAAGGTCGTGAAGACCTACACGTTCACGCGCGGCAGCTATGTGATCGGCGTCGACACCAAGATCGACAACGTCGGCACGACGCCTGTCACGCCGACGGTCTACATGGAACTCGTGCGCGACAACACGGCCGTCGAAACGCCGATGTTCTCGCACACGTTCCTCGGGCCGGCGGTCTATACCGACGCGAAGCACTTCCAGAAGATCAACTTCAGCGACCTCGACAAGAACAAGGCCGACTACGTGACCTCCGCCGACAACGGCTGGGTCGCGATGGTGCAGCACTACTTCGCGTCGGCGTGGATTCCGCAGCAGGGCGTGAAGCGCGACATCTACGCGGAGAAGATCGATCCGACGCTGTACCGCGTCGGCGTGAAGCAGCCGGTCGCCGCGATCGCGCCGGGCCAGTCGGCCGACGTGCAGGCGCGCCTGTTCGCCGGTCCGGAAGAAGAGCGCATGCTCGAAGGCATCGCGCCGGGCCTGGAGCTCGTGAAGGACTATGGCTGGGTGACGATCATCGCGAAGCCGCTGTTCTGGCTGCTCGAGAAGATCCACGGCTACATCGGCAACTGGGGCTGGTCGATCGTGCTGCTGACGATCCTGATCAAGGCCGTGTTCTTCCCGCTGTCGGCTGCGAGCTACAAGTCGATGGCGCGGATGAAGGAAATCACGCCGCGCATGCAGGCGCTGCGCGAACGCTTCAAGAGCGATCCGCAGAAGATGAACGCCGCGCTGATGGAGCTGTACAAGACTGAGAAGGTCAATCCGTTCGGCGGCTGCCTGCCGGTCGTGATCCAGATCCCGGTGTTCATCTCACTGTACTGGGTGCTGCTCGCATCGGTCGAAATGCGCGGCGCGCCGTGGGTGCTGTGGATTCACGACCTGTCGCAGCGCGATCCGTTCTTTATCCTGCCGGTGCTGATGGCCGTGTCGATGTACGTGCAGACGAGCCTGAACCCGACCCCGCCGGACCCGGTCCAGGCGAAGATGATGAAGTTCATGCCGATCGCGTTCTCGGTGATGTTCTTCTTCTTCCCGGCCGGCCTCGTGCTGTACTACGTCGTGAACAACGTGCTGTCGATCGCACAGCAGTACTACATCACGCGCAAGCTCGGCGGGGCCAAGAAGAAACCGGCCTGACGCCCGTTGCGCTCGCGGGCGGCTCGCCGCCCGCGACGCACGAAAAAAAGCCGCATGGTTCGCCCATGCGGCTTTTTGCTTTTTGCCTGCCGCGGTTGCGGTGCGGGTTCAGCCCTTCTTCGCGTCGCTCGCGTCGCCGTAGAACTCCTCGACCAGTTCCTGCACGAGATAACGATGATGCGGCGCCAGCGCTTCGATCTTCGACGCGAGTTCGATCGTCTCGGGTGTCGGCGGATAGCGTGCGTCGCGCGGCAGCGGTTGCGGCGTCGGGTGTTCGATCACGCTCGGCGACGGGCCGTAATGCAACCAGTGAAGTTCGACGCGCAGCCATTCGGCGAGCGTTGCGAGTTTGTCCGATGTCGGAATCGTCCGCCCCGTCAGCCATTTATGCGCGGTTTGCGGCGAAACGGGCTGGGCTCCGCGGTGACGCAGATTGAATCGGTTCGCCAGCTCGGTCGCGCCGGTGACCTTCTCCGGGCTGCGCCGCAGGGCGAATTTCAGGCGTTCCGAGAACGCGGCTTTTTCTTCGGGTGTCGGCATGGGGGAGATTGTGCAATTCTACCGGCGCGTTTCAGACAACCGTTTAGGATAAACATAGCTCGTTCAGACGAATCCCGGTCCTGATCAGGTTGGGAGTGGAATTGAGGGGCGTAGCGTTGGGCTGCTCCAGCAGCCATACTCGTCCGAAACGGGGGCTGCGAAATGACGCTCGACTGATGTCTGGCTTATCCCCGGCGGGATAAATTCGGGCGCGTCCGAATCCCGTGCGGCGGCCGGTGGCGCGTGTGCCGGCACGCTACAATGCCGGCGTTCCGATGCACGAACTGTTGCGCGGGCGCACCATATTCTCCGATCACCCGATTCATCCGATTCCCATGCTCGCTACCGATTCCGATCCGATCGTCGCTATTGCCACTGCTGCCGGCCGCGGAGGCATCGGGGTCGTCCGCGTGTCGTTCGGGCGCGGCGGCGAAGCGGCCGCGTTGCCGCTGATCGACGCGTTGTGCGGACAGAAGCTCGCGCCGCGCCATGCGAGCTACGTGCCGTTTCTCGATGAGCACGGCGCGCCGCTCGACCGCGGGATCGCGCTGTATTTCCCGGCGCCGCATTCGTACACCGGCGAGCACGTGCTCGAGTTGCAGGGGCATGGCGGGCCGATCGTGATGCAACTGCTGCTGCAGCGCTGCCTCGATGCGGGTCGCGGCTTCGGGCTCAGGCTCGCGGAGCCCGGCGAATTCACGCGGCGCGCGTTCCTGAACGACAAGCTCGATCTCGCACAGGCCGAGGCCGTTGCCGACCTGATCGAAGCCAGCACCGAAGCTGCGGCGCGTTCGGCCGGCCGTTCGCTCGACGGGGCGTTTTCGCGGCAGATCCATGCGCTCGTCGACGACGTGATCACGCTGCGGATGCTGGTCGAGGCGACGCTCGATTTCCCCGAAGAAGAGATCGATTTCCTGGAAGCGGCCGACGCGCGCGGCAAGCTCGCGAAGATCCGCGCGCAACTCGCGCACGTGCTCGGCGATGCGCGGCAGGGCGCGCTGTTGCGCGAGGGGTTGTCGGTCGTGCTCGCGGGGCAGCCGAACGTCGGCAAGTCGTCGTTGCTGAATGCGCTGGCCGGTGCGGAACTGGCGATCGTCACGCCGATCGCGGGCACGACGCGCGACAAGGTTGCGCAGACGATCCAGGTCGAAGGGATTCCGCTGCACATCATCGATACGGCCGGGTTGCGCGAGACGGAGGACGAGGTCGAGCGGATCGGCATCGCGCGCACGTGGAGCGAGATCGAGCGTGCGGACGTCGTGCTGCATCTGCTGGATTCGCGCACCGGGATGACGGCGGACGACGAGACGATCGCGGCGCGGTTTCCGGGCGGCGTGCCGGTGGTACGCGTGCTGAACAAGACGGATCTGACCGGCGTGGCGGCGTGTGTCGAACATCCGGCCGCGGAAGGCGATCTGACGGAGGTGCATCTGTCGGCGAAGCGCGGTGACGGGATCGACATGCTGCGTGCGGAGTTGCTGCGGATCGCCGGGTGGCAGGCGGGGGCCGAAGGCGTGTATCTCGCGCGCGAGCGGCATCTGATCGCGTTGCGGGCCGCGCAGGAGCATCTGGCGCAGGCGGCGGATCATGCTGATCAGCGCGCGCAGTCGCTCGATCTGTTTGCCGAGGAGCTTCGGCTCGCGCAGGAACAGCTCAATGCGATTACCGGGGAGTTCACTTCGGACGATCTGCTGGGGGTGATTTTCAGCAGGTTTTGTATCGGGAAATAGAAGCGAAAAGGATTGCGGGGCGGGAATGGCACAGCTATCGCCCGGCAATAGAACGTGCCTGCATCCGCGTGACGACTGCCAGTCAGATTGACACTGTGGTTTTACAGATGCGGACGGGCCGCTAGCACCCGATCGATAAACGATGGCGGCAGCGACACATATACAGAATCATCTCCGCCGTCACCTTTTGAAAATGAGACGTAGGCCTCGCTATAACTATTCCAGGAAATTGCGGGAGTCGGTGTACTGAATGTGTGCTGGGCTATTAACCTCCCAGTTTGTGCGATGTATACGCGGCCAACATACCGTGAATCTCCACCTGGAACCCAATCTAAAAGGCACAGGTCGGCAAGATACATTCCATCCGGAGATATCGACGTTCTGCACTCTTCCCCTCGAGGCGTTCTGTCAAAGGCAAAGGTGCCAATCAGTGCCGTGGCGAGCAGTGTATAAGTAATTTTCAAAGAAATTGTCATGATTTATTGTTGAATTTGATCATAGTGAAATTTCTATGGGAGGGGAGATTGGGATGAATTTTTTGTCAGAGTAGATGATAAAGTCTCCGCCTCTGCCATGTATCTCGGACCATTTTCTAAAATCAATATTTTCTACCGGATAGTGGACGTTTTCCTTGACGAGTGAATCACCTCTGGCGACGGCATATTTGACATATGGGATATGCTCGGAGTTCGAGAATGCAGCGATTCCACTATATGGAACAATGATGACGCCGTCGCTACTCCAATGCCCTAAGTATTGGGATCGCTCATGAGATTTGTCGGTGAATGTATAGTTGTCTTTCACATATACCCACACTCCGGTCACTTCAGCTATTGTTCTGTGTGAATCCACGTCCCACGAGAAGCGCGCGCTTCCGAGCGCCGCATAGATATTGAAGGATCCGAGTGCTCCGGATAGGTCGTCAGGCACACCATTGTTGCGAAGTTGTGCATCTAATTGAGTTTCGATTTTTTGCCCAAACGTGCTGTCTACTTTTGAGTATTGAAATTGGAATCTTCGGTGCAAATCCCGAAGATCATTGCCACATATGTCGTCGGTGTAGAGTCGCGCTGCGCAGTCTTTATGCGGGATCAATAGTTTGTAAAGCTCGACTCTGGATTTGGATGAGCGAATCATTTTATTAATAAGGTGGTCGAATTGCCGCTTCGCTCGGGGGAAGCGCATAATCCAATCCAATTTAATAGTGGACATGTCATACATGTCGGATGGATATGGTTTTCCATCTTGATTGATTTCTAGCGATTCATCCGAGGAAGTCCGTGAATAATTTAACTTTCCAGAGAACCATCGCTCCATAAGTTTGGCAGATGTCGGGAGGTACATTTTACGCATTGCTGCGGGAATCTCTTGAATATCGAACGCTGGTACAGAATCGCTCTTTTTTAGTTTCACGATGGCGGGTTTGGGAGGGGCGGAGGCATTTAGCCAAACTTGAAAGCGTGCCAGCGCCTTGCCGGCCTTTTCCAAGTCATCAACCATTTTGTCAAGCGAGTCGCGCTTGGGCGTGGCGGAGGAATGTTTGAGTTCGGTTGCGTTCGATTTTTGTTGCACCGGAAGCGGCGACGCAGGTTTATCCATGGATAACGAGATATTTGGAACAATCTTGCATCCATCGGCGCCATCGTGAAGTTTCCACTTCCAGAAAATTTTATTTATCGTGAAATAGGGAATTTTTTCATTGTTCGATGCCATTTCTATTTGGGATCCGGTGATGTTGGGTGGTATGCGCGATGCCTGTTACGCTAGCGTGACCGCACCCGTAAAATCAATCGGACTAGTTCGAAATCGTTGCTAATGTGACTGAGTTTTGGGTCAAATATTCCTGGGGTTTTATTGGTCGTCTAAGCGCACCGGGATCTTGAGGCCGTCGATAGGTGTGCAGATACTCAAAGGGGTTGTGACTTTTTATTTTTCTCGCCAAGGTAGCAGGTCGGGCGTTAGCTATCATTGTCCTGGTGCCAACGGTGGCCGGTGCAGCGGATATTCCATGGGTAGAATATCCCGTTGCGGTGGGTGATGTACGAGTCGCGGGGAATGTCTATTACCCGGTTCGGAATAATTCATTTCGCGAGTGGCAGCAACGTCATCGTCGAGGTGGCGATTTCGTTATTTTTCAGATCACCGCTATATAACGTTGCGAGAACCCATTAGGCTTCGATTCGCATGAATGTGAATATTAATGAGTCGGGCATATGGTTGGCGCTCGCTCTTCTGGCGATAGTATTGCCCGTTATCGTGCTCGCTTCGATAGTGCGGTTGCTAAACTCTTTCTTGTCTGGCTCAGGAAGTTGGGCTGATGTTGTTGCGAAGGAGGTTTGGATTTTCATTCGACGCGCATTCGTTTCGGCTGCCGTCGTCACTGTCCTCGGGTTTGGCTGGAGCTACTGGAAAGACGTACAACTGCGCGCGATTTGCGATTCACGCACGCAAAAAATCGAACGCTCCCCGCACGGAGGCTATTGGGCACGATACTGCTATTTTGGAGATACGATCGTTCTCAGGCTTTACGACAGGGAGGGCGAGCGTCTCGTTGCCGAGCGAACGTATCGGGACGGGTCTCGCATACCCGTTGAGCTTCATTGGGCGAAGGAGGCATTGATGTACCCCCAAGGGCTCGAGTTCGGCGAAACATTTGGCGAAATCAGTTTGCCACCGACTCTTCTTGACCGGATGATGGCGCGGCTTCCCTAGCAGATCACGTTCGACGCCCATGCTTCGCCAGCACATCGCGCTCAAGGGAGGGGACGCCTGATTGAGTTGCGGTCCGGATCATCGATCCAGCATGGGCGAGCATGCCAATCAAACCATCCGGACCCCCATCCGCCTCAATCCCAATGATGGTGATGGTAATACCCGCCACCACCGTAGTACCCGCCGTCCGGCACCACGATACAGCCGCTCAATAGCACGGCGACGCTGGCAATCAGCAAAAGGGTTTTCTTCATCGCGTCCACCTGCACGGGTTCAATGTGAAACCCAGCATAGCGAGCGCCCGCAACACCGGCTGTAAGCGATCGTTTCCCTGCTCCGCAATCCGTAACGGCGGATTATTCCGGTCACAATGACCGTAACAATTAGCCAAACAGCAGACATTTCAGGCGACGACGACCCGGTTTCGCCCCGCATCCTTCGCACGATACAGCGCGGCGTCGGCGGCTTCGATCAACGCATCGGGCGTCGACAGGTCGTCGGCCGACACGGTCGCGCAGCCAACGCTGACGCTCACGCGTCCAGCCGGCGAGTCGGGCATCGCGAGATCGAGCCGCAGCACGGCTTCGCGCGCTTCGTCGGCCACGACCCGCGCGCCGCGCGCGCCCGTGTTCGGCAGCACGATCGCGAACTCTTCGCCGCCGTAACGCGCGACGATGTCGGCGGGCCGCCGCACCGCGCTCGCGAGCGCATTCGCGACCGCGATCAGGCATGCGTCACCCTTCACGTGACCGAACGCGTCGTTGTATGCCTTGAAGTGATCGACGTCGACCATCAGCAGCGACAGCGGTTCGCCTTGCCGTCGCGCCTGCAGGAACAGCATGTGAAAGTGATCGTTGAAGTGGCTGCGGTTGAACGCGCCCGTCAGGCCGTCGCGCGCGGACGAACGGATCAGCGTCGCGTGCGCCTCGAACAGCCGCTGGTACAGCATCGTCACTTCCCACGCGAGCACGCACACGAGCACGCCCGGCGTGAACATGCTGAACACGCGTGCGAGATACCAGCCGACCGTGAAGCGATTCGTGCTCATCAGGTTCAGCGTCGTGTCGGTGAGGCATGCAAGCACCGCGATCGCGAGCCACAGGTCGAGCGTCGTGCGCAGCCGGCCGGTGGCGAGCACCGCGACGAGCGCCAGCGCATTGAGCAGCCACACGACGAGCGCGACGCCGTTGACGGGCAGCAGCGCCGCGTCGCCCGGCGGATGAAACGCGGGCGGCAGCGACACGTTCAGCGCGAACAGGCACAGCAGCCCGGCGGCGACAGCCGGCCCGCCGATCAGCGCGAGCGTCCACCAGCGTGTCTGCCGCGCGCCGATCGGGGCGCGCGCCAGCCGCTCGCGCGCAAGCAGCGCAACCATCACGAAACCCGGGAAGCCGGCGTGCCAGAAGATCCACATCCACGCGGCGCTTTGCGGTTGCGCGCCGAACAGCCCGTGCGGCGCGAATACGCCGGGAAAGGTGAGCAGTTGCAGCGCGACGGCCAGCGCAGTGAACGCGTAGGCGCCGCCGAGCGCACCGAGCACCGGCTGGCGCGTCACGGTGAACTGCGCGCCGAGAAAGAATGCCGCGATGCTCGCGGTCGTGAACACGGTGAGCGCGCACATCGGCATGAACGGCTCGACGGCCGGCAGCGCGACGTTCGCGTGCGGCGCGGCGATCCCGAGCGCAAGCAGGATGACGAGCGCCGTCAGCGCGCCGAACCAGAGCTGACGTTGCGTCGTGTGCTGGATCAGGATGCCTTCCATGGCGTTCCCCGGTCACGTAGGCGAAAACGCCCGATCTTTGCGTCGGGCGACAGGCAACCGGCCGCGATGCGACCGGTGCGGCCTGATCCTATCGCGTTATGGGTGCGCGCTCAAACCCCGAGGCCGGGACCGAAGTTGCCGGCGACCCAGCGGGTGACGGCGTCGACGTCCCCGTAGTCCTGCTCGGGCAGGCCGTCGAGCATCGACAGCACGTCGTTGCTGGCGCCGGCGTCGCGCGCGGCATCGACGATCGCGTCCTTGTTGGCCGGATAGCGGACGGCTGCCAGCACGTCGGCGATCTGCAGGTCGATCGTTTCGCTAGGAATGTCGTGCGGCGGCGGGTCGGGCTGGTCGTTCACGGCGGCGTCTCGCGGAGTGAGCGGGTTGAGCAGGTCGAACCGGTAACGGATCGAGGCGGAATCCGGGTGCGGAATGGGGCGCGCAACAGCGCGCGTCACGCGTTCACGTGCCGAAGCAGCCGGGCCGGCGCACCGTGCGGATGAACGGTGCCCGGACTCAATGCCCGCGTCGCACGCGGCGCCACGGATGCTTCCAGTCGATATGCGGTGCATTGTCGTCGCGCGGATGCTGGCGCCGATGTTCCTGCCAAAGCTCGTCGGAAAACAGCGCCGCGACGATCACGAGCGGCAGCACGAGGAATATACCGAGTATCACTTGCTCGATCACGATAGCCTCCTTGCGGTGGCAGGAACCCTTGCTCCCATTCTAGGCTCTGAACTTCGCCCGCGTTCAATTTCTTACAGCGCGGAACAGGCCCGGATGCGGCCGTGCCGCCCGTGCGCCGGCATCAAAAAAGGACATGAACATGCAACTCCAGAACGATACCCACACGCTCGCGCTGCGGCCGCTGGAGCGCCAGGACCTGCGCTTCGTCCACGAACTGAACAACGACGCCAAGATCATGCGCTACTGGTTCGAGGAGCCGTACGAAACCTTCTCGGAACTGTCCCAACTGTACGACCGCCACGTGCACGACCAGCGTGAGCGCCGTTTCGTCGCGGTCGATGCGCAAGGCGAGCTGGTCGGCCTCGTCGAGCTGATCGAGCTCGATTACATCCATCGACGCGGCGAGTTCCAGATCATCATCGCGCCGCAGTGCCAGGGGCGCGGCTATGCGGGGCAGGCGACGCGCCTCGCGATCGAGTACGCGTTCAAGGTGCTGAACATGCGCAAGCTGTACCTGATCGTCGACACGTCGAACGCGGCGGCGATTCACGTGTACGAGAAATGCGGATTCCAGCACGAGGCCGAATTGAAGGAAGAATTTTTCGGAAACGGCGCGTATCACAACGCTTTTCGGATGTGCATTTTTCAGCGCGATTATTTCGAGCGCGAGCAATCCGCCTGAATCCGCCGGGTAAAAAACATCGATGAATGCCGCCCGCGGCGGGGCTTACATGGGCACCGGATGCATGCGGGGAAGTACGGATAAATACTGATTCGCTTATACCTGGCATTTTTCTTGTATCAGGTAAATGCGATTCCGCGTTGCGGTAAAGTCGAATCGTTTCGGATGACTTTATGTGCAACGCATCAAAATGATCCGGATAGCGAAATGGATTATCCAAACCGTTCAATTGCCCCGTTGTAAATTTGATGAAAGCCTTGCTGGGCAACGCTTTCCAACCGGCGGCGCGGGCCCTTCGGCTATACGGCCCGCATCGATGCGCGGGCGCATCGCGCAAAAAACGGGCTGCGCACGGGGTGCGACAATCCGCCGCTATTGCGGTCGCACAACAAATGTGCTTGCTATCGCTTGCCGGTCTTCTAAAGTGAAAAACGCGGGTTCACGATCATCTTTAAACGCATAGCTAACCCAGCCTGGTGCCCGCAAGCCTGGAGACAGAACATGATGAAGCGTACCGGTATCCTTTTTGCCCTCGTCGGCGCATTTTGCGCGGTGTCGATTGCCCAAGCCGGCGGCGATTCGGCCGTCAAGCCGAAGC
Source organism: Burkholderia metallica (assembly GCF_902832845.1). GTDB lineage: Bacteria > Pseudomonadota > Gammaproteobacteria > Burkholderiales > Burkholderiaceae > Burkholderia > Burkholderia metallica. The sequence continues at coordinate 27,632 of NZ_CADFDB010000006.1, forward strand.
AGGAAATCCAGTTGACGAAGAACGCATGGGGCTGCCTGTCGAAAGACAATCTGGACTCCGTACTGAATCACGAGCGTGACGGCAAGTCGCAGGCGAAGCAGCAATACTTCGACGACTACCGTTGCCTGTCGGTGCCGGAAGGCCAGCGCTTCCGCGTGGTGTCGGTCGATCAGGGCGACGTGCAGTTCGTCAGTGCCGACAACAGCGACCAGCAGGGTCTCTGGACCGATTCGCGCTTCGTCAAGCAGTAACCCGAGCAGCGACTGTCCGTTCATCGCGCCGTCGCACGACGCGCGCGAGCGCACCGGCCCGATCGGCCGGCGGCGCGAACCGAACACGGCCCGGCCCATGCCGGGCCGTTGCGCTGTGGGGCGCCGGGGCGCACATGACACGCGCCGGACGGCGCGCATTCGGTATCATCACGGCCCGACCGAACCGAATGCCCGCCCGGGCCGACTCCGCATGGCGCTGAAATCCACGATCTATAAAGCCGAACTGCAAATCGCCGACATGGATCGGCATTACTACGCCGATCACGCGCTCACGGTGGCGCGCCATCCGTCGGAAACCGACGACCGGATGATGGTGCGCATCGTCGCGTTCGCGCTCTTTGCGCACGAGCGGCTCGAATTCTGCAAGGGGCTGTCGGACGTCGACGAGCCCGACCTGTGGCAGAAGGATCTGACGGGCGCGATCGACGTGTGGATCGAGGCCGGCCAGCCCGACGAACGGCGCATCTCGAAGGCGGCCGGCCGCGCCGGGCAGGTCACGGTGATCGCGTACGGCGGCAAGACGTCGGAGATCTGGTGGCAGGGCGTGCGCAGCAAGGTCGAGCGGCTGCGCAACGTGCAGGTGCTGTCGCTGGGCGACGGCGTCGCGGCCGCGCTCGGGCGGCTCGCGGAGCGCACGATGCGCCTGCAGTGCACGGTGCAGGACGGCGCCGCGTGGATCTCGAGCGCCGACCACGATCCGGTGGCGGTCGAATGGACGGTATTGAAGGCGCGCGCGGACGCGTAACGGCCCGCGCGCCGGCCGCGCTCAGCCGACGGCGGCCGGCGGCCCCTTGAATTCGACCATGTTGCCTTCCGGGTCGAACAGGTAGATCGACGGCCCGTAGCCGCCGGCGCCGTAGCGTTCCGCGGGCGCGCCCGGCCGGGCGCCGTGTGCGGCGAAATGGGCGATCAGCGCGTCGGGATCGAACGGCTCGACGCGCAGGCACAGGTGATCGAGGTTGCGCCCGGTGCCGGGCGGCCCGCTGTCGGGCCGGTCGATCGGGCCGCCGACCGTCAGCAGGTCGATCAGCGCGTCGCCGGCGCGCAACTGCACGAGGCCCAGATCGGGCTGCTCCTTCTCCACATGGCAGCCGACGGCGTCGCAGTAAAAGCGCGTCATCGCCGCCATGTCGGTCACGCGCAGCACGATGTGATCGATCCCGCGGATGGTGGGCTTCATGAACGGATACTCCTTCGCAGTCGACGAGCATCGAGTGTAGCCGCATCGCGCCTGCGCCGCCGGCCGGCCCGTGGCACGATCGACGGACGAAAAAAAGCCCGTTCACGCAGAGCGGAACGGGCTTAATCCATATCAGGAGGAGACATGGAGGAGACAGTTCCAACTATACACACGGCGATGGTGCGACGCAATATTCCGAATGCAAAAAAACGTCAGGACGGCGATTTGTCGCATCCGCAGTGCAGCAAAATGGTGACGGGACGATGACGAAAACGGCGCCGGAGCAGCCGGCGCGCGCGTTTTGCCGGATTTATTTTCAGTGGATGCGCCCCTGATTATCCCGGGCGAATCACAGAGCAAGATTCAGGGCGCGACGGCACGTGCCGATGTCTAGAGTAGGCACCATCTACACTACAGAGTGCGAGGGTTCCGATGAAAACCGCCTATCCGACCGACGATGCCCGCTGGGGCGCCATCACCAAGCGCGATCCGCATGCGGACGGCGCGTTCTTCTATGCGGTGCGCACGACCGGCGTGTTCTGCCGTCCGACCTGCGCGTCGCGGCTGCCGCGTCGCGAGAACGTGTCCTTCTTCGCCGATCCGGCGGCCGCCCGCGCAGCCGGTTTCCGGCCGTGCAAACGCTGCCAGCCGGAAGGGCTGCCGCGCGAGCTCGAGATCGTCAACCGCGCGTGCGCGGTGCTCGATGCGCATGCCGAACGCATTACGCTTCAGGCACTGAGCGATGCCGTGCACGTGAGCCCGTTTCACCTGCAGCGGCTCTTCAAGCGGGTGGTCGGCGTGTCGCCGCGGCAGTACCAGGCCGCGCAGCGCGGCGCCGCGCTGCGGCAGGCGCTGCAAAGCGGGCAGCCGGTCACGCAGGCGGCCGTCGACGCGGGCTTCAACTCGCCGTCGCGGCTCTATGCGTCGGTGCCGCGCGAACTCGGGATGGCGCCGTCCGCGTTTCGCCGCCAGGGGGCCGGCTTGCGGATCGACTATGCGACCGCTGCGACGCCGCTCGGCACGGTGCTCGTCGCCGCGACCGGGCAAGGCATCTGCCGGATCGCGTTCGGCGACGAACCGGCGGCGCTCGTCGGCGAGCTGAAGGACGCGTTCGCACGCGCCGAGCTGGTCGAGGCGCCCGCGCGGCTCGCGCCGTTCGTCGAGCAGATCCGCGCGTATCTCGACGGCACGCGGCATGCGTTCGACCTGCCGCTCGACATCGCGCCGACCGCATTCCAGCAGCGCGTGTGGGAAGCGCTGACGCATATTCCGTACGGCGAAACGCGCAGCTACTCGGAGATCGCCGAGGCGCTGGGTGCGCCGCGGGCGGTGCGCGCGGTGGCGTCGGCCTGCGCGTCGAACCCGGTCGCGCTGGCGATCCCGTGCCATCGCGTCGTACAGAAGGGCGGCGCGCTTTCAGGGTATCGTTGGGGCGTGCGCCGCAAGGCGACGCTGCTCGCGTCCGAAGCGCGTCATGTGCACGACGATCAAACCGAATCCGTAGTGGAGGGCAGCGCAGTTTGAGCATCGCAAAAACGACGATTACATCCATCGTGAACGGCGGCCCTGTGCCGCCGTCCGCGCAAATGGAACTGCGCTTCAATGCGCCTTACGACTGGGCGCGCGTGCTGCGCTTCTTCAGCGGGCGTGCGATTCCGGGCGTCGAGCAGGTGGCGGGCGGCGTGTATCGCCGCATCGTCGACCTGCATGGCGACGCGGGCCGGCTCACGGTCGCGAAACATCCGCGCAAGCATTGCCTGGTCGCGACGGTCGAAGGCGCGATCGTGCGTCATGTCGACGACGCGTTCGCGATGCGCGTCGCGACGATGTTCGACCTCGGCGCCGATCCGGCCGCCATCGGCAGCGGGCTGGCGCGCGATCCGTGGTTCGCGCCGCTCGTCGAGGCCGCGCCGGGGCTGCGTGTGCCGGGCGCATGGTCGGGGTTCGAGCTGGCCGTGCGCGCGATCGTCGGCCAGCAGGTGAGCGTGAAGGCCGCGACGACGATCGTCGGGCGGCTCGTCGAGCGGGCCGGCGAGCGTGTGATTCCGGACGACGACGGCGCGCCCGCGTGGCGCTTCCCGACGCCCGACGCGCTGGCCGCGTGCGACCTCGACAAGATCGGGATGCCCGGCAAGCGGGTGGCGGCGTTGACGGGCGTGGCACGCGCGGTGGCGGCCGGCGACGTGCCCGTCGATCGCGAGCATGCCGATCTCCCGACGCTGCGCAGCGCGTGGCTCGATTTGCCCGGCATCGGCCCGTGGACCGTCGAATACATCGCGATGCGTGCCTGGCGCGATCCGGACGCGTGGCCGGCGTCCGATCTCGTGCTGATGCAGTCGATCGCCGCGCGCGATCCGGCGCTCGACCGGCTCACGGCCCAGAAGCATCGCACCGAAGGCTGGCGGCCGTGGCGCGCCTACGCGGCGCTGCATTTGTGGAACGACGTGGCCGACCGGGCGGGTGCCGCGCGCGGCGGGTGACGGAGGCGGGCGATCGTCGACGCCCGCGGCCGGGTGCGACCTGACGAGGCCGCGATGCAACCCGTTGCGCAGGTCGTGCCGACATCCGCAGGCCGCCCGCGCCATTCAGCGCACCCATCGCCCGTCGAAAACCGGCCGGGCGACGCACACATCCCCGTCATTCTCCGCTCGATCACGCCGCACGGTTGCACCTGTCGCCGTCCGTTTGTGCATCGCGTTCCGTCGGACGAATGCGCATGACCGGCATGCCCGTTGCCGCCGCATGGAACCGGTGGCAGACGCGGCGAGCGCCGCGACCGGCCCGTCCGGCGGGCCGCTGCGGCCCGCGCACGCTGCCCGGAGCCACCTCAAGCGCGGGTTTCGGCGAGATGTTAAAGTGCCCGCTACCAACGAAGCGACCAACAATCCAGCCGGTCGCGCGCGGCATTCTGCGCGCGGCCGTCACGCACTTGCGTCTCCATGTCGAACACCATGACTCACCGCCAGTCCGAACTGCTGCTGAAACGCCTCGACGCGCTGAGCTCGGGCCCGACGCGGCAGCATCTGCCCGACGGCCTGCGCGGCATCGAAAGGGAAAGCCTGCGCGTGACGCGCGACGGGATGATCGCGTTCACGCCGCATCCGCGCGCGCTCGGCTCGGCGCTCACGCATCCGGCGCTGACGACCGACTATTCCGAAGCGCTGATCGAACTGATCACGCCGGCGGAAGGCGACGCCGCGATCACGCTCGAACGCCTCGACGATCTGCATCGCTACGTGTACGCGTCGCTCGGCGACGAGATGCTGTGGAACGACTCGATGCCGGGCCTGCTGCCGGCCGACGACGAGATTCCGATCGCCGACTACGGCACGTCGAACATCGGCCGCCTGAAGACGGTGTACCGGCGCGGTCTCGCGTATCGCTACGGCCGCACGATGCAGTGCATCGCCGGCATCCACTACAACTACTCGCTGCACGAGGAAGTGTGGCGGCGCCTGCATGCGGAAGAAGGCTCGACGGCCACGCTCGTCGACTACCAGTCGGAGCGCTATCTCGCGCAGATCCGCAACTTCCGCCGCCGCAGCTGGCTGCTGATGTACCTGTTCGGCGCGTCGCCGGCGCTCGACACGAAGTTCCTGCGCGGCAAGCCGCACCGGCTCGACACGTTCGACGCCGATACGCTGTACCTGCCGCACGCGACCAGCCTGCGGATGAGCGATCTCGGCTACTCGAACACGACCGCCCAGGCCGCGCTGCACGTCGACTACAACACGCTGCCCGGCTATCTCGACGCGTTGTCGAAAGCCGTGAGCGAACCGTATCCGGCGTACGAGGCGATCGGCACGCATCGCGACGGCGAGTGGATCCAGATCAACACGAACGTGCTGCAGATCGAGAACGAGTTCTACTCGACGATCCGGCCGAAGCGCGTCACGTATTCGGGCGAGCGGCCGCTGCATGCGCTCGCGTCGCGCGGCGTGCAGTACATCGAAGTGCGTTGTCTCGACATCGATCCGTTCGAGCCGACCGGCATCGCGCTGGAAACCGCACGCTTCATCGACGCGTTCCTGCTCGCGTGCGCGCTTGACGAGAGCCCGGCGCTCGACTGTCCCGCGTACAAGGAAGCGAACGCGAACTTCGGCAGCGTGACGATGGAAGGCCGCAAGCCGGGGCTCACGCTCACGCGTGACGGCCAGCCGGTCACCCTGCAGGCGTGGGCCGACGAACTGATGGCCGATATCGAAACCGTCGGCCGCCGTCTCGACGAAATTCGCGGCGGCGACGAGCATGCGCGCGCGATCGCCGCGCAGCGCGAGAAGCTCGCCGATCCGGAGCGCACGCCGTCCGCGCGCGTGCTGCGCACGATGCGCGAGAACGGCCAGTCGTTCCTCGCGTTCGGTCTCGCGCAGAGCGCAGCGCATGCCGCGCATTTCCGCGCGCGTCCGCCGTCGGCGGACACGCTGCGCACCGAGCAGGCGCTCGCCGCGAAGTCGCTGGCCGAGCAGGCCGAGCTCGAAGCGAAGGAGGCCGGATCGTTCGACGCGTTCGTCGCGGCCTATCGTGCGTATACGCTGAACCGCTTCAGCGTGTGATGCATCACGCATCGTGCATCGCGCCGGTCGGCGCGGTGGGCGATGCGTGCCTCCCGTCGCCGGCCGGGGCGCGCCGTTGTGCGCTCGAGCCGGTTCGATCGGTCGTCAGTGATGCGCGTACGTGTCGCGATCGATCGCGGGCGGCAGCGCGGGCTTGCCCGATTCCACGTGTGCCGCCGCGCTTTCGCTGCCGTAGCCGGCGCGGTCGCCGCGTGCCTGTGCGGCACGGCGCATGATCGCTTGCATGTTGTCCGGAAAGTCGGGACTGCTTGCGAGGCTCGTCCGGTAGCCGGCGGCCTGCAATTCCACGAGTTCCTGGCGAACCTCGGCACGCGTCAGCGTCGACGCGGCCTGCGCATGGGCGGCGAAGGCCGCGCCGATCAGCACGCAGGCGCAGGTCGCCAGTTTGATCGTCTTCATCGTGTTCGCTCCGTGAGATTCCGGTGCCGCGCCGTGGCCGGCGCGGGCGGAATCGATGCGACCAGTCTAGGCTTCGGACGCCAAACGAAACATCCCGCGGGTCGTCACGCACCTTTGCCGCATGCGCAACATTGCGCGGGGGGCGACGTTGGGTTTCGCCGGTGAGCCGCCGGCATGCCGCGGGTGACGGGTTGCATGGCGGGCGCGACAGCGGCCGGACAGGTTCCGGTCAGCATGTGCGGCCGATCCGTATCGGGTCGTCACGCATCGGGCTTGTCCCCCTTGTACAAGCGCCGCACGCCTCCTAACCTCTTTTAAGCGACCGATCGGTTGGCCGCGCAACGTCGTTGCGTGCGCAAGCGCCCGGCCGGGGTCGTGATGGGAGAGTGAGGAGGTGACGCGAATCCGGGGAGGATGAAGTGCTAACTCGGGTTGCTCGAATGAGGTGTGGGATCAGAGATAGCGTTGGAGCGCTTACCTTACCTAACCACGGCATGGGGGCTGAGTAAGCGCTGAAGCGCTAACTCCGGCCGACCGCCGTGGGGGTGGAGTAAGCGCTGAAGCGCTAACTCCACCCAGCCACGCCATGGGACCAGAGTAAGCGCTAAAGCGCTAACTCTGGTCGACAGGAGACAAGATGAACCCAACCGAAGCCCTACCGCCCGGCATCGTCTTCGCGCAGCCGTTGACGCCCGTCGCCCATTCGCTGCTTCTGTCCTTCCTCGTCGCAGCCCTCCCGATCGTGGTCGCGCTGATCGCGCTCGGCGTGCTGCGCCGCCCTGCGTGGCAGGCGTCGCTCGCCGGCCTCGTCGCGGGCCTTGCGGTCGCGATCGGCGCATGGGGCATGCCGGCCGGGCTCGCGTTCAACGCGGTCGGCGCGGGGATGGCGCTCGCGGTCGTGCCGGTCATGTGGATCGTCTTCAACGCGCTGCTGCTGTACAACATCGCGGTGAAATCGGGCCGCTTCGACCAGTTCCGGCAGTGGATGCTCGACAACCTGCCCGACGACCGCCGCCTCGTGCTGCTCGTCGTCGCGTTCTCGTTCGGCTGCCTGCTCGAAGGGATCTCGGGATTCGGCACGCCGGTCGCGATCACGAGCGCACTGCTGATCGCGCTCGGCTTTCCCGCGCTCGAAGCGCTCACCTATACGCTGCTGTTCAACACGGCGCCGGTCGCGTTCGGCGCGCTCGGCGTGCCGATCACCGTGCTCGGCGCGGTCACGTCGCTGCCGCCCGCGACGCTCGCGCAGATGGTCGGCCGCCAGTTGCCGTTCTTCGCGCTGCTGCTGCCGTTCTACGTGGTCGGCGCATACGGTGGGCTGCGCTCCATCTCGAAGCTATGGCCTGCGCTGCTCGTGTCGGGCGCCAGCTTCGCGCTCGCTCAGTTCGTCACGTCGAACTTCCTCGGCTACCAGCTCACCGACGTGCTGTCGTCGCTCACGTCGCTGATCGTCACGATCGGCTTCCTGCAGGTGTGGAAGCCGCAGCCCGATCCGCAATACGCGCTCGCGCGCAGCGTGCCGGCCGCGGCCGGCGCCGCGCGCGCGGGCTTCGGCGGCTGGCTGCCTTGGCTCGTCGTGTCGGTGGTCGTGATCGTGTGGGTGCACGCGAACATCGCGGCGATCGGCGACGTGAAGATCAAGTGGCCAGGGCTGCACAATGCCGTGTTCGTGTCGCTGTACCACAAGCCGTATGCGGCGATCTGGGACTTCCAGCCGCTCGGCACGGGCACCGCGATCCTGGTGTCGGCGATCGTCACGGCGGCGTTGACGCGCACCGGCGTCGGCGCGTTCCTCGAATGCGTGGTGAAGACCTGGCGGCAAACATGGATCGCGATCGTCACCGTGATGATGATCGTCGGGCTCGCGTACCTGCTCAACTATTCGGGCATCAGCTACACGCTCGGCACCGGCGTCGCGTCGACCGGCGCGCTGTTCCCGCTGGTCTCCGCGTCGCTCGGCTGGATCGCGGTGTTCCTGTCCGGCAGCGACACGTCGGGCAACGCGCTGTTCGGCAACCTGCAGGTCGTCGCCGCGCGCCAGCTCGGCCTCGATCCGGTGCTGATGGCCGCGACCAACTCGTCGGGCGGCGTGATGGGCAAGATGATCTCGCCGCAGAACATCGCCACGGGCGTATCGACGACGGACCTGAAGGGGCAGGAGGGCGTCGTGTTCGCCCGCACGTTCTGGCACAGCGTGATCCTCACGCTGCTGCTCGGCGTGCTGGTGTTCCTGCAGCAGCACGTATTGACGTGGATGATTCCGGCACTGCCGAAATGACGTGAGCGCAACGACGCACGGAACCGGCGAACGCGCGGCAGTTCAGCGCGCGTTCGCCCGCCGTGCCGTGGGGCCGGCTTCATCGGCACCGGCGGTGTCGCTGCCGTCCGGCAGGATGCACGCGAGAAACGCGTCGATCGCGGGACTCTGGCGGCGCGCCTTCAGGTAGTACACGTATTCGTCTATCGTCGTATCGACGCCGCGCAGCACGATCACGCGCAGGTCTGGATGCCGCTCGGCCTCGCCGAGCGGAAAGAGGCTGCCGCCCACGCCATGCAGGATCGCCTCGCGAATCGCTTCGCGGCTGCCGATTTCGGCGACCGATACGGCCGAAACGCCCGCGGTTTCGAGAATCGTCTCCGTGCAGCGGCGCGTGACCGAGCCTTCCTCGCGAATCAGCAGCCGTACGTCGGCGAGCTGCGCCGGCTCGATCGCGTCGAAACGCGCGAGCGGATGCGAGCGATGCACGACCAGCACGAGCGGATCGGTCGAGATCACCTTGCGTTCGAGGCCGTCGGCATCATTGCGCTGCGACGACACCGCGAGATCGATGCGGAACTCCTGCAGCGCCTGCAGGATTTCCTCGGAGTTGCCGATCCGGCACGTGAGCGCGATCGACGGATGCGCACTCGAGAAGCGGCCGACCGCATCCATGATGTAGTACGGGCCCGTCGCGCCGATCCGCAGGTGGCCTTCGAACAGCCCGCCGACATTGCGCAGCATGATGTCGGCCTGCGCTTCGAGCGCGATCATCTTCTCGACGAGCGGCAGCAGCTCGATGCCCGTGTCGGTCACCTCGAGCTTGCGGCCGCTGCGGTAGAACAGCTCGACGCCGTACACCTGCTCGACCTGCCGGATCTGCGCGGCGATCGTCGGCTGGCTCACGCCCAGGTGGCGCGCGGCGCGCGTGATGCTGCCCTGCCGGACGGTCGCGTGGAACGCCTTCAGCTGATCGAACACGACTCGGCTTCTCCCCTCTGTATCGCGCGTCAGCGTAGCGCACGCGTATGACCGCCGGATGAAAGGCGCGTCGTGCGCCGCTTCGAAAAAATTCCTGTGGGTCACCCAAAGAAACCTGCGGTAACCGGTCACGGCCGGGACATGCCGGTGCGGGGTAATAACGGGCAACGCATCACCGCCGGCCCCGCTCGACCGGCGCCCCCACTTCTACCGACAACAGGGTTCTCTTCATGTCCTCGAACAATCGACGCGATTTCCTGCGCCTCGCCGCGCAGTCGGCCGGCGCGATGGCCGCCTACGCGGGCTTCCCGCCCGCGATCCGCAATGCGCTGGCGATGCCGGCCGCCTATCGCACGGGCACGATCCGCGACGTCGAACACGTCGTGATCTTCATGCAGGAAAACCGTTCGTTCGACCATTACTTTGGCGGGTTGCGCGGCGTGCGCGGCTTCAACGACCCGCGCCCGCACCTGCTGCCGAGCGGCGCGCCGGTGTGGCAGCAGCCGCCGGCGTCGGTGTTCACGAAGAACTACCATTCGCGCGGCCTCGATCCGTCGGCGCCGTACGTGCTGCCGTTCTACCTCGATCCGAAGCAGACGACCGAATTCCAGCCGGGCACCAACCACGGCTGGAGCAGCGGCCACCTGTCCTGGAACAACGGCCAGTGGGACCAGTGGGTGAACCAGAAGCAGGACGTGCTGACGATGGGCTACCTGAAGCGCCAGGACCTCACGTACCACTACGCGCTGGCCGACGCGTTCACGATCTGCGATTCGTACTTCTGTTCCGCGCACGCCGACACGGCGCCGAACCGCATCTACCTGTGGACCGGCACGGTCGACTCGCGCAACATCTACGGCAACCCGCCGAACGGCCCGGGCATCGGCGAGCGCGACGACGTGAACGGCTACACGTGGACGACCTATGCGGAACGCCTCGAGAACGCGAAGATCAGCTGGAAGGTGTACCAGGGCGGCACCGGCATCCCGGGCGATCCGACCGACAACTACACCGACAACTCGCTGATGTTCTTCAAGCGCTTCCAGGTGAAGGAAGGCGCCAGCGGCCCGCTGGTCGACAAGGGCGCGTCGGATCACACGCTCGCCGAACTGAAGGCCGACGTGCAGGCGAACCGGCTGCCGCAGGTGTCGTGGATCGTGGCGCCGTACAAGTACAGCGAGCACCCGCAGGCGTCGCCGACCGACGGCGCGTTCTACATCAACATGGTGCTCGAGGCGCTGACGTCGAACCCGGAGGTCTGGGCGAAGACGGTGTTCATCCTCAACTACGACGAGAACGACGGGCTGTTCGACCACGTGGTGCCGCCGGTGCCGCCGGTCACGAGCGGCGTGGGCGGCCAGGGCATCGTGTCGTCGAACCTGCTGTCGAATCTCGGCGACGAGCTGCTCGACCTGAACAAGTACCCGGGCGAAATGAGCCCGCTCGTGCCGGGCGCGGACCCGGGCGGCATCCAGCCGATCGGCCTCGGGCCGCGCGTGCCGCTGATCATCATTTCGCCGTGGACGAAGGGCGGCTGGGTCTGCTCGGAGACGTTCGACCATACGTCGGTGCTGCGTTTCCTCGAAGCGCGTTTCGGCGTGAAGGAGCCGAACATCAGCGCATGGCGCCGGTCGATCTGCGGCGACCTGACGTCCGCGTTCGACTTCTCCGCGCGCCCCGATACGCGCACGGTGAGCTTCACGGTGCCGCAGCACATCGCCACCGCCGGCCACGCGTACCAGGTGCCCGCGCAGCAGTCGATGCCCGTGCAGGAGCCCGGCACGCGGCCCGCGCGTGCGCTGCCGTACGAGCTGTTCGTGCACAGCCGCGTGAGCGGGCACGACGACACCGTGTCGCTCGACTTCGCGAACACCGGCGACGCCGGCGCGGCGTTCTACGTGTACGACCGCCGCAACCCGGCGACGCCGCCGCGCCGCTACGCGGTGTCCGCGCACGACCGCTTCGTCGACACGTGGAACACGTCGGCCGCGCGCGGCGACTACCATCTCGCGGCATACGGCCCGAACGGCTATCTGTGCGAGTTCCAGGGCAACACGCGGCTCGCCGTGGACGGCCGCCACGCGAACCCGGAGGCGAAGATCGGTTACGACGTGCGCAACCGCCACGTGTATCTGCAACTGCGCAACAGCGGGCGCGCGACGTGCCGCGTGACGGTCGACAACGCATACAGCCATGCGCCTGCGCGCACCTACACGCTGGAGCCGGGCGAGCGCGTCGAGGGGCACTTCGAGCTGTCGTCGAGTCACGGCTGGTACGATCTGACGATTACCGCGACGACGCTGCGCGGCGACGACGACAAGGTCGTGCGCCGCTTCGCCGGCCACGTCGAGACCGGCCGGCCGAGCCAAAGCGATCCGGGGCCGGTGAAGCAGACGGCCTGACGAGGAGGCCGAGATCGCGCGGTCCGGCGTGTGCGCGCCGGCCGCGCGATTGAACTTTGGAAACTGAAAACTGTTGACAATCTGGTCGGGCGAGGGTATACAACGATCATTCGCCGATATGGCGCCCTCGTTTTCACCGCAGCTGCGCTGCCTGCCCGACCATGACCGCCCCGAACGCACTCACCGCCATCGAACTCCTGCAAAGCCAGTCGCTCGCGATGATCGTCCAGGACATGCTCGAGCGGGCGATCGTGTCAGGCGAGTACGCGCCCGGCGAGAAGCTCAACGAAGTCGATATCGCGACGAAGCTGAACGTGTCGCGCGGCCCGGTGCGCGAGGCATTCCGCGCGCTCGAGCAGGCCGGGCTGCTGCGCAACGAGAAGAACCGCGGCGTGACCGTGCGCGTCGTGCCGCTGCGCGAGGCCGAGGAGATCTACGAAGTGCGCGCGATGCTCGACGAGTCGGTCGCGCGCGCGCTCGCGAAGCGCATCTCGCCCGACACGCTGAAAGTGCTGAAGGGCATCATCCAGTCGATGAAGGACGCCGCGAAGACGCACGACGTCACGCGCTATACCGAGCTGAACGTGCAGTTTCACGACGCGATGGTGGTCGGCGTCGGCAATACGCATCTCACTGATACCTATCGCCGGCTCGTGCGCCAGCTCGGGCTGCTGCGCCAGGCGGCGATCGAGGCCGAGGAGGATGCGATCGCGGTGTCGGCGGCCGAGCACGACAAGATCGTGCAGGCGCTCGCGGCCGGCGACGAGGAAAAGGCCGTCGCGCTCGTGCGCGAGCACGTCGCACACGGCCTCGCGCGGATGCGCCGCACGCACGAGCAGGGGCTGCCGGTGGCGGGGAAGGCGGCGCGGGAGAAAGCGGGGGCGTGAGTCACCGCGTGCGTTGTCGCCGCACATAGACGACACTGGTTCGCCGGGCAGATAGCTGCGCCGAAGCGAGCGTCACGACAACCGTCTCGACGACATCCAGTCCGTCTCATCACACCTCAAGCCTTATCCGCCTTCCCCGCCGCACTCGCAAACTTCGCGAGCCACCTATCGACAATCGCCGGCTGCCGGTTCTCGTCCTCCGCGCGCTCCTTGCGGCGGATCGCGTTCCGCACCACGTGCGCACCGACATATCGGATCGGCTCCGGCGGGAACGATCCGAGCGGGCCGCGCGCGATCGGGCTGCGTGTCCACGCGTTGTCGAGGCCGAGCACGAGCGACGACAGGATCTGCCCGCCCATATACGTCGGCCCGACGCCGTTGCCCGAATAGCCGAAGCCGTAGAACACGTTCGGCGCGTCGTCGAGGCGGCCGAAGAACGGGAAGCCCGTCACCGAGCGGTCCGACGGCCCGTTCCAGCTCGCCGTGATCGGCACACCGGAAAGCGACGGGAAGAATTCGCGCAGGCTCCGCGTGAGCTGCGCCTCGTATGGCGAGCGACGGTCGAACACCGGCGCGATGCGGCTGCGCCACGAAAACGTGTTGCCGCCCTTGCCGAGCATCAGCCGCCCGTCGGCGGTGGTGCGGTAGTAGTAGACGAAGATCCGCGAATCGAGCACCGATATGCCGTCCACGAGCCCGGTCCGCTCCAGCAGCTCCGGGCATTTCTCGGTGATGACCATGTCGCTCGACACGACCGCGATCGTGCGTTCGAACTGCGGGAAGCGGCTCGCCATCCACGCATTGATCGCGAACACGAGCTTGCCCGCCCGCACGCTGCCGGACGGCGTGCGCACGACGGCCGGCTGCCCGGGCGTGAAGTCGAGCAGCGGCGTGCGTTCGTAGATCCGGATGCCCATCGCGAGCGCGACGCGGCGCAGCCCGCGCACGAGCTTGCCCGGGTGCACGGTCGCGGCGATCGGCGAGTAGACGCCGTCGAGATTGCGCGCGGAACCCGAGCGGCGCGCGACTTCGGCGGGCGGCAACGGCTCGTAGCTGTGGATTCCGCAGGCGGCGAGCGCGTCGAGCACCGGCGCGAGCGTGCCGACCTGCGCGCGCGACGTCGCTGTGTACAGCGTGCCGTCGAGCCGCAGCTCGGCATCGATGTCGTGCGTGCGGCAGAAATCGGCGATGTGCTGCACGGCCGCTTCGGATGCCTTCACGAGCCGGATCGCCTCGGCTTCGCCGAATAGCCGCCGCAGCGTCAAAAATTTCGCGGACCACGTGAGCAGGCAGCCGCCGTTGCGGCCGCTCGCGCCGGCGCCGCACAGGTCGGCCTCGACGATCGCGATGTCGAGCGCGGGGTTCTGCTGCTTCGTCTGGATCGCGGTCCAGAGCCCGGTGAAGCCGCCGCCGACGATGCACACGTCGGCCCGCGTCTCGCCTTGCAGCGCGGGGGCGAGATCGCCGTCGTTGAACAACGCGTGTTCGATCCAGAAGGGTCGCATGGAAGAGTTCGTCGAAAAGGGGGCGTGCCGCGCACGGCCCGCCAACACGGGCCGCCGCATGCGAACGTGCATGCGGCGGGGTACGTCACGTCACGTCACGTCATGTCGTCGTGCGTGACGTCAGGCGGCCGCTTCGGCCGACACGCGGCGCACGCCCATCGCGTTCAGCGTATCGGCGATCGCTGCGACCGCACCGGGAATCCCGGCTTCGCCGAAGTGGCCGATGCAGCCCACGCGGAACGTGTCGACCTCGGTCAGCTTGCCCGGATACAGGATGTAGCCGCGCTGCTTCACTTCCTGGTAGAACCGCTTGAAGTCGTAGTTCGGATCGTCCGGCGCATGGAACGTGACGATGATCGGCGCCTGGATCGCCGGATCGAGAAACGGCCGGAAGCCGAGCGCGCGCATCCCGTCGATCAGCGCGCGATAGTTGCGCTGGTAGCGGCCGCCGCGCGCGGCGAGCCCGCCTTCGTCGATGTATTGCGCAACCGCCGCATCGAGCGCCGCGACCACGTGCGTCGGCGGCGTGAAGCGCCACTGCGTCGTGCGCTGCATGTAGACCCACTGGTCGTACAGGTCCATCGCGAGCGAGTGGCTGTTGCCCTCGCAGCGTTCGAGCGCGCTGCGCTTCGCGATCACGAAGCCGAGGCCCGGCACGCCTTCGAGGCATTTGCCGGACGCCGCGATCACCGCGTCGAACGGCGTCGTGCGCGCGTCGATGTCGATCGCGCCGAACGAGCTCATCGCATCGACGATCAGCGCGCGGCCGTGCCGCGCGACGACCTGCGCGATGTCGTGCAGCGGGTTCAGCACGCCGGCGCCGGTTTCGCAGTGCACAAGCGCGACATGCGTGATCGACGGGTCGGCCGCGAGCGCGCGCTCGACGTCGGCCGGTTCGACGCGGCGGTCCTCGCTGTAGTCGATCGTCGTCAGCGTGCGGCCGAGCACGCGGCAGATCTTCGCGAGGCGCGCGCAGTACGCGCCGTTGTTCGGCACGAGCACGTGGCCGTCGCGCGGCACGAGCGTGCCGATCGCCGCTTCGACCGAGAACGTGCCGCTGCCTTGCAGCGGCACGCATTCGTGCGTGCCTGCGCCGTGCACGATCTGCAGCAGGCGTTCGCGCAGCCGCGCGGTGATCGCGTTGAAGTCGCTGTCCCACGATCCCCAGTCGCGCAGCATCGCGTCGCGCGTGGTGTCGGAGGTCGTCAGGGGGCCGGGGGTGAGCAGGATGGGCTGGGCGGCGAGCGTCATGGTGTCTCCTCGATGAAGTCGGGACGTCACGTGAATACGGTCGGAAAATCAACGGCGATGCGGGTGGCGCCACGCCTGCGTGCGGCGCAGCAGACGGTGCGAGATGCACGCGAACAGCACGCACGCGAACGACGACGTCGCGAGCACGAGCGTGGCCATCGCGGCGGCCGGACCCATCTGGCCCGCGTCGTCGAGGTTCAGGATCGCGACCGATGCGGGCTGCGTGTCGGGCGAGTAGAGGAACGCGACGGCAGAGACTGTCGTCATCCCGTTGACGAACAGGTAGCGCGCGATCAGCAGGATCGCGGGCAGGCACACGGGCACGGTCACGCGCACGAAGGTCTTGTAGAACGGCACCTTCAGCGAGGCGGACACGGCCTCGAACTCGCTGTCGATCTGCCTGAGCGCGGTGACGGCGGTGAGGTGGCTCGACGCGTAGTAGTGGACGACCGTGACGATCGCGAGCAGCCACAGCGACCCGTACAGCCCGTTTAGCGGATTGCCGGGCGCGTTGAACAGGAAGATGTAGCTGATGCCGAGCACGAGCCCCGGCACGCCCATCGGCAGGATCGCGCACAGCGCGATGAAGCCGCGCAGCCAGCGCGCGCCGCGGGTCTTCTCGATCAGGTACGCACCGCCGAACACGACGATCGTGCCGCCGAGCGCGACGGTCGCGGCCATCCGCAGGCTGTTCTTGTACGCATCGAAGATGCCGGCGCCGATCAGCCCCATCTCGTAGTGCTGCAGCCCGACGCTCATCTGGTACGGCCAGAACTTCACGAACGATGCGAACACCGAGATGCCGACCACCGCGACGAAGAACGCGCACACGAGCGCGCAGTACGCGAGCATCGCGGCGTCGAAGCCGCGCGACGGCTTCGGCTGGTACGGCGTCGAGCGCGCGCCGAGCTGCGACTGCTGGCGACGGCGGACGAAGAAGTCGACGCCGAACGCGACGAGGGCGGGGCACAGCAGCATCAGGCTCACGACCGCGCTGCGGTTGAAGTCCTGCAGCCCGATGATCAGCTTGTAGATGTCGGTCGACAGCACGTTGTACGAGCCGCCGATCACGACCGGCACGCCGAAGTCGTTGATGCACATCGTGAACGCGACCATCGTCGCGCTGATCAGCCCGTACTTCGCACCGGGCAGCGTGATCGTGAAGAACTTGCGGATGCGGCGCGTGCCCATCGCGTCGGCGGCCTCGTAGAGCCGGCCGTCGGCGAGCGACAGCGCGGTGACGAGGATCATCAGCACGTGCGGGAACGATGCGTACACCATGCTCAGCACGATGCCCGGCAGCCCGTAGATCGAATGGCCGTGCAGCAGCGGCTTGAGCAGCCCCGCGTTGCCGAACCAGTAGATGAACGACACCGCGGACAGCAGCGTGGGCGCGAGCAGCGGCAGCAGCGCGATCGTGCGCGCCGCGTTCTTCAGCGGCATGCACGAGCGCGTCAGCGCATACGCGAACGTGAACGCCATCGGCACGACGATCGACGTGACGAGCGCGCCGACCGTCAGCGAATGCAGCATCGAGCGCAGCACGCCGCTGTCCTCGAGATACTCGACGAAGTTGTGCGCGCCGACGAAACGCCCGTCCGCGTCGACGAAGCATTTCTGCACGACGAGCGCGAGCGGCAGCAGCAGGAACGTCGACATCAGCGCGGCCATCGCGACGAGCGCGAGCTGCGCGATGCGGTCGTGCCAGTGCGTGATCTGCCGCACGTCGGCGGGGGCGCAGGCGCCGCGGCGGCGCTCGGTGAGGACGGTGCTCATTGCAGTCGCTCCTTCGCGCTCGGGAACACGCGGACATGCTCGCGATCGAGCGCGAGGTCGATGCGCGCGCCGGCCTGCACGCCGGTGCGGTCGACGTCGTGATACGACAGGTCGGCGACGATTTCCTGGCCGTCGAGCCCGTCGATCCGGAAGCTCACGCGGCAGAACGCGCCGAGGAATTCGAGCTTTTCGACACGGCCGGCCAGCACGTTGTCGGCCGTCTCGCCCGGCACGCGAATGCGCAGGTCCTCGGGGCGCACGTACACCGATACCGCCGCGCCCTGCGCAGGCCGTGTCGCGTCGTGGCGGCAGTCGAGGCCGACCGCGCCCGCGCGCAGCGTGCCGTCCTGCGCGACTTCGGCGGGAATCGTGTTGACGCGGCCGATGAAGTCCGCGACGAACGGCGACGCGGGCTGCCGGTAGATTTCGAGCGGCGTGCCGATCTGCTCGATCACGCCGTGGTTCATCACGACGATGCGGTCGGCCATCGACAGCGCTTCTTCCTGGTCGTGCGTGACCATGATCGTCGTCACGCCGAGCCGCTGCTGCAGCGCGCGGATTTCCTGGCGCAGCCGCACGCGCACGCGCGCATCGAGCGCCGACAGCGGCTCGTCGAGCAGCAGCAGACCGGGAGAGGTGGCGAGCGCGCGCGCGAGCGCGATGCGCTGCTGCTGGCCGCCGGACAACTGGCCCGGATGCTTGCGATGGCTGTCGGGCAGGCCGACGAGCGCGAGCAGCGTGTGCACGCGCTCGTGGATCGCGTCGCGCTTCATCCTGCGGTTCACGAGCCCGTACGCGACGTTGTCGTACACGGTGAGGTTCGGGAACAGCGCATACGACTGGAACACGATCCCGTAGTCGCGCAGTTGCGGCGGCAGACGCGAGATGTCGCGGCCGTCCTGCATGATGTGGCCGGCGTTCTGCGTCTCGAGCCCCGCGATGATCCGCAGCAGCGTGGTCTTCCCGCAGCCGGACGGCCCGAGGAAGCAGATCATTTCGCCCTTCATCACGCTCAGGTTGATGTCGGTGAGGACCTGCGTGTCGTTGTACCGCTTCTCGATGCGTTCTACGCTCAGATAAGGTGCCATGCGCGCCTCCATGCTGGGGCGGCCCGGGGGCCGGATTCCACGAAGAAAAGGGGGGCGCGGGGCGGCGCGCGGCGCGGCCCCGCTGCCGGTCGCGGCATTACTGCTGCGCTTTCGCGCCGTAGCGCTTCTGCCACGTATCGAGAATCGACTGGCGGTTCTTCGCCGACCATACGAAGTCGTTCTTCACGAGCAGGTCCGCGTAGTTGTCGGGAATGCCCGCGAGCTTGCGCGCGACGCCCGGGTACGCGACGATCGCCCACCAGCGCGCGGTGATCTGGTTCGCGTCCTTGCTCGCCATGAAGTCGGCGAGTTTCTTCGCGGCATCGGGCTGCTTCGTCGTCTTCATGATCGCCGTGCCCTCCATGTCCCAGCCGAGCCCTTCCTTCGGGAACACGAGATCGATCGGCGCGCCTTGCGACTGCAACTCGTGGCCGCGGAACTCGAACGAGATGCCGATCGGGAATTCGCCGGTGCCGGCGAGCGTGCAGGGCTTCGAGCCCGAATGCACGTACTGCGCCACGTTCTTGTCGAGCGCGTCCATGAATTTCCAGCCCTTGTCGTCGCCGAAGGTCTGCAGCCATGCTGTCACGTCGAGATAGCCGGTGCCGGACGAAACCGGGCTCGGCATCACGATCGCGCCTTTGTAGACGGGCTTCGTCAGGTCTTCCCACGACGTCGGTTTCGGAATGCCCTTCGCCTGTGCGGCGACGCGGTTGTAGCAGATCGTCGCGCCCCACACGTCCATGCCGACCCAGTGCGGCGGCGTGTTCGCATCGCTGTACTTGCGCGTGAGCTGGTCGAAGCCCTTCGGCGCGTACGGCAGCAGCATGCCCTGCAGGTCGAGCAGCGTGAGGCTCGACGCGGCGAGGCCGAGCACGACGTCCGCGCGCGGGTTGTTCTTCTCCGCGAGCAGCTTCGCGGTGACCGAGCCGGTCGAGTCGCGCACCCAGCGGATCTCGATATCGGGGTTCGCTTTCTCGAACGCGTCCTTGTAGGGCTTCATCGCCTCGTCTTCCAGCGCGGTATAGACGAGCAGCGACGTCTTCGCGTGCGCCGCCTGCGCGGCGCCGAGCGCGACCGCCGCGGCCAGCGCGACGCGCACGGCACCCGCCGCCCATGCATTCAAACGCTTGTTTACCGGCACTTCGTTCATCTTCAGACCCCTTGACTGTGGCGCCGCGGCACACGGCGGATGAGTGGAGACCAGCCCTCTTGCTGCTACGTTGTTTTGCTTTCTGTTCTCTGCATGTTGTTGACAATCTACAAATCATCAATTTTAATGTCAAGCATGGAAAACACCTCCTTCGGCGCGACGCGGGCGCCGACGGCTCTACCCTTCGACCTGAAAGGAATGAACGTCATGACTGAAACGCCTGTATCCGTGGAAGTGAACGGCCGCCGCTACAACTGGATGAGCCGGCCGGTGGTGGTCGTGTGCGTCGACGGCTGCGCATACGAATATCTGGAAGAAGCCGCCGAGGCCGGCGTCGCGCCGTTCCTGCGCACGCTGCTGAAGCCGGGCACGGCGCTCAAGGGCGAGTGCGTGGTGCCGAGCTTCACGAACCCGAACAACCTGTCGATCGTGACCGGCGTGCCGCCGGCGGTCCACGGGATCAGCGGCAACTACTTCTACGATCGCGACACCGGCGCCGAGGTGCTGATGAACGATCCGAAGTACCTGGTCGCGCCCACCGTGCTCGCGACCTTTGCGGAGCAGGGCGCGAAGGTCGCGGTCGTCACCGCGAAGGACAAGTTGCGCCGCCTGCTCGGCAAGGGGCTGAAGGGCATCTGCTTCTCGTCGGAAAAGGCCGACGAGGCGAGCATCGAGGAAAACGGCATCGACAACGTGCTTGAACTGGTCGGCAAGCCGGTGCCGAGCGTGTACAGCGCGGACCTGTCGGAATTCGTGTTCGCGGCCGGCGTGCGGCTGCTCGAAACGCGGCCGATCGACCTGATGTACCTGTCGACCACCGACTACGTGCAGCACAAGTGCGCGCCCGGCACGGAAGGCGCGAATGCGTTCTACGCGATGATGGACACGTACCTGCAGCGTCTCGACGAGCTCGGCGCGATCGTCGCGATCACGGCCGACCACGGGATGAACGCGAAGCACGACGATGAAACCGGCGAGCCGAACGTGATCTACCTGCAGGAGCTGTTCGACGAATGGCTCGGCCACGACGCGGCGCGCGTGATCCTGCCGATCACCGACCCGTACGTCGTGCATCACGGCGCGCTCGGCTCGTTCGCGACCGTCTACGTGCCGGCGACGGCCGATGCCGACGCGTTGCGCGCACGGCTCGCCGCGGTCGACGGCATCGAGGTCGTGCTGACGGGCGCCGAGGGCTGCGCGCGCTTCGAGCTGCCGCCCGCGCGGATGGGCGACCTGATCGTGATCTCGAAGCAGGACGTCGTGCTCGGCACGCGCCGCATCAAGCACGACCTGTCGGGCCTCGACGTGCCGCTGCGCTCGCACGGTGGAATCTCCGAGCAGATCGTGCCGCTGATCTTCAGCAAGCCGGTCGCGAGCGACGTCACGGGCCGCGCGCGGCTGCGCAACTTCGACATCATCGACATCGCGCTCAACCATCTGCAGTGATGCAGTTGCACCCTCGAGGGGACACACTCATGAACGCCATTGCAGAACCGACGGCCGCCACCGACATCCGACGCGAAGCACTGCGAATCGACGGCGAGCGCATTCATCGCGACGCGGTGATCGAAGTGCGCAACCCGTACGACGGCGCGCTGGTCGGCACCGTGCCGAAGGCGACGCTGGACGACGTGCGGCGCGCATTCGCCGCCGCGCGTGCGTACCGGCCGACGCTCACGCGCCACGATCGCGCGGCGATCCTGCGCCGCGCGGCCGACATCGTGCGTGCGCGCACCGCCGAGATTGCCGCGCTGATCACCGCCGAGTCCGGCCTGTGCATCAAGGATTCGACGTACGAGGCCGGCCGCGTGGCCGACGTGCTGACGTTCGGCGCCGGCGAAGTGCTGAAGGACGACGGGCAGATCTTCTCGTGCGACCTGACCCCGCACGGCAAGAAGCGCCGCGTGTACACGCAGCGCGACCCGCTGCTCGGTGTGATTTCCGCGATCACGCCGTTCAACCATCCGATGAACCAGGTCGCGCACAAGATCGTGCCGTCGGTCGCGACCAACAACCGGATCGTCGTGAAGCCGTCGGAGAAGGTGCCGCTGTCGTGCTACCTGTTCGCGGACATCCTGTACGAAGCCGGCCTGCCGCCGCAGATGCTGCAGGTGGTGACCGGCGACCCGAAGGAAATCGCCGACGAACTGATCACGAACCCGGCGATCGACCTGATCACGTTCACGGGCGGCGTGTCGATCGGCAAGTCGATCGCGTCGCGCATGGGCTACCGGCGCGCGGTGCTCGAACTCGGCGGCAACGATCCGATCATCGTGATGGAAGACGCCGATCTCGACGAAGCGAGCACGCTCGCGGTGTCGGGTTCGTACAAGAATTCGGGGCAGCGCTGCACCGCGATCAAGCGGATGCTCGTGCACGAGTCGGTAGCCGATCGCTTCACCGAGCTTGTGGTCGAGAAGACGCGCGCGTGGTCGTACGGCAACCCGTCCGATCCGGCAGTGGACATGGGCACGGTGATCGACGAGGCGGCCGCGAAGTTCTGCGAACAGCAGGTGAACGATGCGATCGCGCGCGGCGCGCGGCTGCTGGTCGGCAACGTGCGCGACGGCGCGCTGTATGCGCCGACGGTGATCGACCGCGTGACGCCCGACATGCCGGTCGTGAAATACGAGACCTTCGGCCCGGTGTCGCCGATCATGCGCTTTCGCGACATCGACGACGCGATCCGGATGTCGAACAGCACCGATTATGCGCTGTCGTCGTCGGTCTGCACGAATCGCTTCGACCACATCACGCGCTTCATCACCGAGCTGGAAGTCGGCAGCGTGAACGTGCGCGAGGTGCCCGGCTACCGGCTCGAACTGACGCCGTTCGGCGGCGTGAAGGATTCGGGGCTCGGGTACAAGGAAGGCGTGCAGGAAGCGATGAAGAGCTTCACGAATACGAAGACGTATTCGCTGCCGTGGTAAGTGGGGCATAAGCCGCGCGCACCGGTTTCTCGGCCGGTGCGCGCGTTATTCGATCGGCTCATATCGTTAGCCGATTTGCGTTTTTGCCGGGCCTCGACGCGTCGGTAGAATTCGCGGACCTCTCGAACGGCATGCACGTGCCGCGGGATCATTCCCTCCAATCATTCGGGGTCCGCACCATGAAATTCCTTCGCTCCATCCTGGTCGTCGCAGCGCTGCAGGCCGTTGCGGTCACGAGCGCACTCGCCGCCGACGACCTGTCGCAGATCAAGTCGTCCGGCGTGTTCCGGGTCGGTACCGAAGGCACCTACGCGCCGTTCACGTATCACGACGAAACCGGCAAGCTGACGGGCTTCGACGTCGATATCGCCAGCGCGATCGCGCAGCGTCTCGGCGTGAAGCCGCAGTTCGTCGAAGGCAAGTGGGACGGGCTGATCGCGGGCCTCGACGTGAACCGCTACGACGCGGTCGTCAACGAAGTGTCGATCACCGATGCGCGCAAGGCGAAATACGATTTCTCGACGCCGTACATCACGTCGCACGCGGTGCTGATCGTACGCGCGGACAACACGACGATCCGCTCGTTCGACGACCTCAAGGGCAAGAAATCCGCGAACACGTTGACCAGCAATTTCGGCAAGCTCGCGGCCGCGCACGGCGCGGACGTCGTGCCGGTGCAGGGCTTCAACGAATCGATCGACCTGCTGAGCTCGGGGCGCGTCGACGCGACGATCAACGATTCGCTGTCGTACCTCGATTTCCGCAAGCACAAGCCGGACGCGAAACTGAAGATCGCGGCGACCGACACGGGCGGCGCCGGCGACGCATCGGGCGTGCTGCTGCGCAAGGGCAGCCCCGCGCTGGTGGCCGCGATTGACAAGGCGCTCGCGGACATCAAGGCCGACGGCACGTACGCGAAGATCTCGCAGAAGTATTTCGGCCGCGACGTGTCGCAGCCGTGACGCGAGGCTGAACGATGCCGGCCTGGCTTCACCTGATGGCGGAATCGCTGCGGCCCCTGCTCGTCGCGGGGCTCGTGTTCACGGTACCGCTCACGCTTGCGTCGTTCGCGATCGGCCTGCTGCTCGCCTTCGGCGCGGCGCTCGTGCGGCTGTTCGGGCCGCGCTGTGCGCAGGCCGTCGTGCGTGGCTATATCTGGCTGTTTCGCGGCTCGCCGCTGCTCGTGCAGCTGTTCGTGATTTTCTACGGCCTGCCGAGCGTCGGCATCGTGCTCGATCCGCTGACGGCCGCCGTGATCGGCTTCTCGCTGAACGTCGGCGCGTACAACGCCGAGGTGATCCGCGGCGTGATCGAATCGATCCCGAAGGGGCAGTGGGAAGCCGCATACTCGATGGCGATGACGCGCGCGCAGGCGCTGCGCCGCGCGATCCTGCCGCAAGCCGCGCGCGTTGCGCTGCCGGCCCTGTCGAATTCGTTCATTTCGCTCGTGAAGGACACGTCGCTCGCGGCCGTGCTGACCGTACCGGAAATCTTCCAGGCCGCGCAGCGGATCGCGGCCGTGACCTACGAGCCGATGATTCTCTATACGGAAGCCGCGCTGATCTATCTGCTGCTCAGCTCGGTGCTGTCCACGCTGCAGCGTCGCCTCGAAGCCCGTTTCGGCCGTCACGCGATGTTCCAGGCGGAGTGGCGATGATCCGGCTCGAACGCATCGACAAGTCGTTCGGCGCGCAGCGTGTATTGCACGGGATCGACCTCGCGTTGCAGCCCGGCAGCGTGACCGCGCTGATCGGGCCGTCCGGCAGCGGCAAGAGCACGCTGCTGCGCTGCGTGAACCTGCTCGAAGTGCCCGAGGCGGGCTCGCTGACGGTCGGCGACACGCGTATCGATTTCTCGCCGGCGCACCGGCCGCCGCGCGACGCGGTGTTCGCGGTGCGGCGCCAGACCGGTATGGTGTTCCAGAATTTTCAGCTGTTTCCGCACCTGAGCGTCGTGCAGAACGTGATGGAAGGGCTCGTCACCGTGCAGCGCTGGCCGCGCGAACGGGCGCGCGAACGCGCGCTCGCGCTGCTCGAGAAGGTCGGCATCGCGGACAAGGCCGACGCGTGGCCGGGCACGCTGTCGGGCGGCCAGCAGCAACGCGTCGCGATCGCGCGTGCGCTCGCGCCGTCGCCGCAGGTGCTGCTGTGCGACGAGCCGACGTCGGCGCTCGATCCGGAGCTCTCCGTCGAGGTCGTCGAAGTGCTGCGCCAGCTCGCGCGCGAAGGCACGACGATGCTGATGGCGACGCACGACCTGCGCCTCGCCGCGTCGATCGCGCACGACGCGGTGTTTCTCGCGCAGGGGCGCGTGGTCGAGGCCGGTGCGTCGCGCGACCTGTTCGGCGACCCGCGCGATCCGCGCACCGCGAAGTTCATCTCGACGCTCGCGCAGCGCGTGCCGGTGTTCTGACGCGGCATGCGGTACGGCGGCCGTCAGCCTTGCCCTGCCCCGTCGAGCACTGCCGCGACGATCGCCTCCGGCGCATCTTCCTGCACCAGATGGCCCGCGCGCGGCACCCGGATCAACCGGCCGTTCGCGATGCGATCGGCCAGCGCCTGCCCCTGTTCGAGCGGAATCCACGCGTCGTCCTCGCCCCACACGATGCGCACCGGAAAGTCCGGCGGCGCGTAACGGGCCTCGGCTTCCTCGATGTAGCGCTGGCGCATCTGCGCGATCTGGCGATAGAACGCTGCCTGACCGGCCGGCGTGAGCCACGGTGCGCGGTAGATCGACAGCGCGTCGTCGCTCAGCGGCCGGGCGACCGCATTGCCGAGATAGGCCGACACGAGCGCGTGATGCGCATACGCGGGCAATCCGGTGAATGCGGCTTCGTGCTGCGCGACGTGGCGCACGAACGGCGAACCCTGCGGCGCGATCGCGACCGGATTCACGAGCGTGAGGTCCGCATACGCGATGCCGTCGAGGAAGTGCGCGCGCAGCACGGTCGCGCCGCCGTAGTCGTGCGCGAGCACGCGCGGACGCGAAATGCGCCATGCGTCGAGCAGCGCGCCGAACAGTCCGTTCTGGCGGCCGAGCGACACGTCGGCGTCGGGCATGTCGGATTGACCGTAGCCGAGCAGGTCATAGAAGAACACACGATGACGCCGCGCAAGCCACGGTGCGATCCGGCGCCACACCTGCGACGAGAACGGCGTGCCGTGCACGAGCACGAGCGGGGGGCCTTCGCCGATCGTGCCCCACGCGATCCGGTGACCTTCGAAAATGAAGCGGTTGGCGAGTTCGAGCATCGGTATCTCCGTGCTAACCTGTTTTGGTTGTTAACAGGTTACGCCGGATTTCCCGGGATTGAAACCTATAGGTGGAAATAAATGGTTACTCGACACGCGCCCGTGCCACCTGCGCACGAATGGACGGCAGCCGATTTCGTCGGCGGCCATCCTGCGCTCGACTTCCTCAACACGGTGGCCGACACGGGCAAGACGCGCGATGCGGACAAGCTCGTCGACTGGCCGCACGTGCATGCATGGGCGGAACGAGCGGGGCTGCTGGCGCCGGCCGATCTGGCGCGGCTGCTGCGTCACGCGCGGCAGGACGACGCCGATGCGCTGGCGGCGCTGCACGATTTTCGCGAGGACGCTTACACCGCGGTCGCGTACCTGACGGCCGGAGGCGGCGGCACGGCCGGCGCGCGCGCGGCGCAGCGGCTTGCCGCTGCGATTCGCGACGCGATCGGGCGCAGCGCGTTCGATGCGGTCGACGGCCGCTTCGCGTGGCGGCCCGATGCGCGCGCCGCGTCGCGCTGGGTCGATGCGGCCGCACTCGGCTTCGAGCAACTGCTGCGCAGCGACGATTTCGCGCGCGTGCGGCAGTGCGGCCGGTGCACGTGGTTCTTCGTCGATCGCGGCCGCGGCGTCGGGCGGCGCTGGTGCGACATGCGCACGTGCGGAAATCGCGCGAAGGTAGAGGCGTTCAGGGAGCGGTGACGCGCGCGTCGTCGAGTCAGTGGGCGGCTTCGTGCGGCGGGGGTTCCGGCCACAGCGTCGCGGCGATGAACAGCCCGGCCGCGAGGAACGGCGCGCCGATCGCGAACAGGATGGCCGTGAGGCTCCAGTGATCCCAGAAGCGGTCGACGACTGCGCGCTCCGGTGTGACGGGGTCGTACAGCACGTTGACCGCGTCGCCTTCGCGCAGGCCCGGATGCGACGACGCCGAGCCCTGGGCGAACGTGACCTGGCGTCCGCTGTCGGTCGTGAAGGCGACGATCGCCGAATACGGCGACGTGCGCGAGCGGGACGTGCGCGCGGTTTGGGCGATCTCGACGACATGGCCGGTCGAGCGCGCGTAGTGATGGACGATCTGCCACTGACGCAGGCCGGCCGCGCCGGCGCCGGCGACGAAGCCCGTGCCGATCGCGATCGGAATCAGCACGATCGCGATGTCCCAGCGGCCGCGCGCGCGCTTGCGGGCGGGGTGGGCGGGGTGGGCCGGCGGCGGCGCGGATGCGCGGCGGCGGCGCGCGCTGCCGATCAGGAGGCCGCCGATCGAGAACGCGACGATCGCGAACAGCGCCGACACGGCGGCCGGCAGCCAGCGCTGCGCGAAATCGTCGATCAGCGCGGGGCGTTCGGGGTGACGGGGGTCGAGCCATATCTCGACGTTCTCGCCGATGTCGTAGGCGGGGACGGGCGAGGCGGTATTGCCGGCGACTTCGCGGCGCTGGCCGTCGTTCGCGAGATACGCGACGATCGGCCGATACGCGCGCAGCGCGTCGCTGTCCTGCACGATGCGTACGACCGTGCCCGGCGTACGGACCAGCTGACCGGTCGCCTGGCTGGCCGTGACGGCGAGCATGCCGGCCAGCACGAGCAACACGACGCCCAGCACCATCGCGACGAGCGCGTCCTTACCCGGCATGGCCTGAGCCAGTTCGTGCGTCGCACGGCGGATGTCGGCGTGATCGGGGGAGCGGCTCGTCGCGACGGACTGGCCGATGCCGGCGCGACCTGGCTCTCCGAACGGTCGCGTCTCGATTACATGCTTCCATGTCTGACGTCCCATGTTCTCTCAGTGCCGGCGGGCAAGCGGCAGTGCCTGCGCCGGTCGTGTGATATTTGTCGGACGATTCTAGCGGAAACCGTGCGCAACATGCGCGTTGTGGCGCGTGGCGACAGGATCTGCGCCGCGAGGGTGGTGTGGGGTAACGAGAAGGCCGGTCGGTTTTCGCCGGCTGGCCTTTGGGATGCGTGATGGGTTTGGGGCTGGATAGGGAAGGGCGGTTCCCGAGGAATCGCTTCGTGTGAATGTTCAGCAGCGACTGGTAGAGCAATGGCGATGTATTGTCGGCAATCGCGGTGGAACTGCCGAATGGGACGCGGTGAGGGAGGTGGCCGGAAAGATCGGGGCGGGAGCGTCGCGTGACGCCGTGCGCTGATGGAGGCGCCGCCTACAGAGCCCTGCCGACGCAATCGACCGGAACGAAAGACTCCGGACAAAGGAAAAAGCCCGGTCAGCTTTCGCTGACCGGGCTTCGAAATTCCTGGTGGGGCGTGAGTGACTCGAACACTCGACCTACGGATTAAGAGTCCGCTGCTCTACCAACTGAGCTAACGCCCCCAACAGAAGAAAGATTATGCACGGGTATTTCGACCTTGGCAAGCCTTTTCTGCGAATTTCGTCGAAATATTTCGACGCGACAACGGCGGCTGTCGGCAGGATGACGAGCGATCGCAGTTGGCCCGCTCCCGGTATGATGACGTCCAACTGTTGCGCGGCGGTCGCGCAACGTTTTCTGGACATTCGAAGATGGACGAAAACGCAGTCCGCGAATTGCTGGATCGCCTGCTGGCCCCGTGGGTCCGCTCGCTGGGTCTGGTCCCCGTGTCGATCGGCGACGACAGCGTCACGCTGCGCCTGCCGTTTTCCGGCGAGTTCCGCCATTCGGGCGGCATCATCTGCGGGCAGGTGTTCACGGCGGCCGCCGATACCGCGATGGTGGTCGCGATCTCGGCCGCGCTCGGCGAATTCCGGCCGATGACGACGGTATCGCTGAACACGAACTTCATGCGCCCCGTGCGCAAGGGCGACGTGCTCGTCACCGCGCGCGTGCTGCGGATGGGGCGCAACCTCGTGTTCGGCGAAGTCGAGCTGTTCGACGAGGACGGCAAGATGGCCGTCCACGCGACGTCGACCTACGCGCTCGTCAGCTGAGCAGCGCGATGTTCGACCAGATCGTCTTCGCGGGCGGCGGCAACCGCTGCTGGTGGCAGGCCGGCTTCTGGGACGTCGCGCAGCCGGCCCTCGACCTGCGCCCGCGCGTGATCACCGGCATCTCGGCCGGCGCGGCGACTGCCTGCATGTTGTATACACGCGATGCCGCATGGGTGATGCGCTATTACGAAGAGGCGCTGCGCCACAACCGCAAGAACGCGTACTGGGGCAACCTGTTCGGCCGCGAGCCCGTGTTTCCGCACTACCGGATCTACCGTCAGGCGCTGCTCGACATCTACGGCGAGCCGTTCGCGAAGCTCGCGACGGCGCCGGAGATCCGCATCGGCGTGTCGCACGTGCCGCGCTGGCTCGGCGCGCGCAGCGCGGTCGCGGCCGGCCTCGTCGCGTACAACATCGAGAAGTACGTGCGCAAGACGCTGCATCCGACGCTCGGGCGCACGCTCGGTTTCCGGCCCGAATTCGTGCGGGCGCAGGCCTGCACGCAAGTCGACGAACTCGCCGACCTGATCCTGCAGTCGTCGTGCACGCCGCCGTTCACGCCGGTATTGCGGCGCGGCGGTCGGCCGGTGCTTGACGGCGGAATGGTCGACAACGTGCCGGTCGACGCGCTCGACCCGACGCCCGGCGACGTTCTGGTGCTGGTCACGCGGCTGTATCCGCGCCCGCAGATGTTCACGGTCGCGCATGGCGAGCAGCGGCGGCTGTACGTGCAGCCGTCGAGCAAGGTGCCGATTTCGAGCTGGGATTACACGAGCCCGTCGCAGATGCGGCATGCATACGATCTCGGGCGGCGCGACGGCGAGCATTTCCTCACGCGCGTCGGCGCGATGACGGGCAGCCGCGTGGCCGCCTGAAGACGGGAGTCGGGAAGCGGGGCCGCGCGCGCGGCCCGCAGCGCTCAGCGCACGCGGCGCGGCGCCAGCGCTTCCGGGTTGGCGACGCTCGACATGTCGCCCTGGTCGAACGCCAGAATGTTGCGGAATGCCGCGCTGAAGTAGAGCTCGTAGCTTTCGCGCTCGACGTAGCCGATGTGCGGCGTGCAGATCACGTTTTCCATCCGCAGCAGGCTGTAGCCCTGCAGGATCGGCTCGCTTTCGAACACGTCGATCGCGACCATCCCCGGACGGTTGTGCGACAGCGCGTTGACGAGCGCGTTTTCCTCGAGCAGCTCGGCGCGGCTCGTGTTGACGAGCAGCGACGTCGGCTTCATCCGCATCAGGTCTTCCTGTTTCACGATCCCGCGCGTGTCGTCGTGCAGGCGCAGGTGCAGCGACAGCACGTCGCTCTGCTCGAACAGCGCTTCGCGGCTGTCGGCAGCCGTGTAGCCGTCGGCGCGCGCGGCCTCCAGCGAATGCTCGCGGCCCCAGATCAGCACGTTCATCCCGAACGCCTTGCCGTAGCCGGCGACGAGCCGGCCGATCTTGCCGTAGCCCCAGATGCCGAGCGTCTGGCCGCGCAGCACCTGACCGAGACCGAAGTTCGGCGGCATCGCCGACGTCTTCAGGCCCGACTGCTGCCACGCGCCCTGCTTCAGGTTCGCGACGTACTGCGGAATGCGGCGCTGCGCGGCCATCACGAGCGCCCAGGTCAGCTCTGCCGGGGCGACCGGCGAACCCGTACCTTCGAGCACCGCGATGCCGCGTTCGGTACATGCTTCGAGATCGATGTGGCTGGAAATACGACCGGTCTGGCTGATCATGCGCAGGTTCGGCAGCTTGGCGAGCAGTTGCGACGAAATCGGCGTCCGTTCGCGAATCAGCACGAGCGCCTCGACTTCCGCCAGACGGCTCGCGAGTTGTCCCAACCCGCGCACCGTATTGTTGAAGACCTTCACGTCGTGGTCGGCAAGCATGTCGAAGCAGTTCAGCTTGCGGACGGCGTCCTGGTAGTCGTCGAGGATGGCAATTTTCATGGTGAGCGGGTGTCGCACGTTGAAAGCGGCGGCGGTCGCGGCGGCGCACGTTGCGCGCCCGTCCCGCCCGGCCGGGGCCGACATGATGCTACGCCGGCCGCCTTTTTGGTGTCTTTTTAACAGGTTGTTACGCTCCGCCGCAATCGGCGGCAGCCTGACCCGGTGCCGCTCGCGCGACGTGCGCAGGGGTGCGCTGTTGTGTCGCATCAAATACGTCCTTCCTGATTCGGCCGCTTCCTCGACGAGGTTCACCCAATTGTTGCTCCAATCAGAATAATTGGATCAACTATCCGCATAAGCCGAGGATTTTTGACTATTTTTATCGTCAACCGGCCCCTTGTTGAGCAACTCTGCATCATTTCCGCTGTCGTAGGAGAATTACGCATTTGCTTCATCTTTTTGAAGTTGTAACAGCGGCAGGAGTCGTTTATGGATCATTTGCAGT
The DNA here is from genome assembly GCF_902832845.1 of Burkholderia metallica. GTDB lineage: Bacteria > Pseudomonadota > Gammaproteobacteria > Burkholderiales > Burkholderiaceae > Burkholderia > Burkholderia metallica. The sequence continues at coordinate 58,836 of NZ_CADFDB010000006.1, forward strand.
CGATGCGTGTATTCGTCAAGGTTGCAGATCTCGGCAGTTTCGCGCGGGCCGCGAGTGCAATGGATATCTCCAACGCGGTCGCGACGCGTCACGTCGCCGATCTGGAAGGCCGGCTCGGCACGCGTTTGCTGAACCGCACCACGCGCAGCCTTTCCCTGACGGAGTCGGGCCAGGTCTATCTGGAGCGTGCTCGCCAGATCCTCGATGAACTCGAGGACGTCGAGCAGATGGTCGTCGCGCGCAATCACGAGCCGGTCGGCACGCTGCGCATCGTCGCGCCGGTGGTGTTCGGGCTCCATAACCTCGCGCCCGTGTTGCAGTCGTACACCGAGAATTTCCCGAAAGTGGTGCCGGATCTCACGCTGGTCGACCGGCAGGTCGATCTGGTCGAGGAAGGCTTCGACGTCGGTATCGTCGTCACGCGCCAGATGCGCAGCGCGAGCATCGTCACGCGGCGCCTGACCACCGGCTGCATGACCGTCTGCGCGACGCCGAGCTATCTGGAGAAGCACGGCGTGCCGACTCATCCGGAGCATCTTGCCGAGCACCCGAGCCTGAGCCTGCCGACCGAATACTGGGGCGACGAGCGCGTGTTCACGGGGCCGGACGGCGAAGTGCGCGTGCGCCCGACCAACGTGATCGTCGCGAACAACACCGCGATGCTGCGCCAGTTCGCGCTGCTCGGGATGGGCGTCGCGATCCTGCCGAGCTACCTGATCGGCGGCGACATCGCGCGCGGCGCGCTCGTGCGGCTGCTGCCGGATTTCCGGCTGCCGCAGGTCGAAATCAACATCGCTTACCCGAGCCGGCGCCATCTGCCCGCGAAGGTGCGCACGTTCATCGACCACCTCGTCGAGCATTTCAGCCACTCGACCGACGCGACGATGGGCGAGCAATGGGCCGCGCAGGGTTCCGCGCTCGCGCCGATCGGTGTCGAGACGCGTGCCGAGCAGCCGGAATCGGCCGACCCGAACCTGTCGCCGCGCCTGCCGCGTTCGCCGCGCACGCGCGTTGCGGTACCGTCGCCGCTGTAACGGCGCGACGCCCGCGCGGCGGTTGCCGCCGCCGGCACAAAGAAAAACGCGGATCGAGCAATCGATCCGCGTTTTTTTACGGCTGCGCGCCGGCGCCTGGCGTGGCCGGGGAGAACCCCGGCTGCCGGAGCGTTACGAGCCCGTCTTGCGCGCCGTCGTCTTGCGGGCGGCAGTCTTGCGAGCCGGTGCCGGTTTCTCTTCGGCGCCTTCCGTCACGGTTTCCGTATCCTTCGTCGCCGATTTCGCCGTCTTCTTCGCGGCGGCGGCCTTCGGCTCCTTCTTCTCGAATTCGAAGCCGATCTTGCCGTCCGGCTGCTTGACGAGGAATGCCTTGAAGTTGCGGCCCGTCCGCGACGACTTGAAGTTCGGCAGCAGATCCGTGCGGCCGTCGGCAAGCAGCTTGCCCATCTGTTCGCGCGTGATTTCCTGCTGCAGGATCACCTTGCCCGAGCGGAAGTCGCAGGTCTTCGGGTTCGCGACCGAGTGCTCGCAGACGTAGCTCATCCCGTGCTCGAACACGCGGCCCTTGCACTTCGGGCACGCACCGACCGGCTCCTGCGCGGAGAAGTCGGGCGCCTCGCCTTCCTCGCCGCCCGTATCCTGGCCGAAATCGAATTCGAGCTTGTAGTTCTTCGTCTCGTCGTCGAACGACAGCTTGAGGATCGCCGAGAACGGGCGGCCCATCTTGCTGCGGAAGCCGGACAGCGGGCCGATCGTCTTCTCCCGCAGCAGCTCCTCGACTTCCGCGATCTCGAACTGCCGGCTGCCCGGGATCTTCGAGATCGAGAACTCGCACTTCGTGCACGCGAAGCGGCGGTAGTTTTCCTTCACCTGGCCGCCGCAGTTCGGGCACGGCGTCTCGAGCGTCGCGTAATCGCCGGGGATCGTGTCGGAATCGTATTCCTTCGCGCGCTTGACGATCTGCTGAGTCATGCGGGCGATTTCCTGCATGAACGCTTCGCGCCCGAGGTTGCCGCGCTCCATCTGCGACAGCTTGTATTCCCATTCGCCGGTGAGCTCGGGCGCGGTGAGTTCCTTCACGCCGAGCCCGCGCAGCAGCGTCATCAACTGGAATGCCTTCGCGGTCGGGATCAGTTCGCGGCCTTCGCGCACCAGGTATTTCTCGCCGAGCAGGCCTTCGATGATCGCCGCGCGCGTGGCCGGCGTGCCGAGGCCCTTCGCGGCCATCGCCTCGCGCAGTTCGTCGTCCTCGACGAGCTTGCCCGCGCCTTCCATCGCGGACAGCAGCGTCGCTTCCGAGTAGCGTGCGGGCGGCTTCGTGACGAGCGCGACGGCGGCGATTTCGTCCGTCTTCACCTTCTCGTTCTTCTGCACCGGCACGAGGTTCGCATCCGCGCCTTCGGCGTCGCGGCCGTACACCTGCAGCCAGCCCGGCTCGACGAGCACCTTGCCTTCGGTCTTGAAGTGATGACCGGCGACTTCGGTGATCCGCGTCGTGACGCGGAATTCGGCAGCCGGGAAGAACACCGCGAGGAAGCGCTTAACGACCATGTCGTACAGCTTCTGCTCCGGCTCGGACAGCGACTTCGGCGCCTGCAGCGTCGGGATGATTGCAAAGTGGTCGCTGATTTTCGAGTTGTCGAAGATCCGCTTGTTCGGCTTCACCCAGCCCTTGTCGAGCACCTGCTTCGCATGCGGCAGGTAGTTGTGGCTCTCCTTGAGCATCTCGAGCGTGGACTGCACCGTCGCCAGGTAATCCTCCGGCAGCGCGCGCGCGTCGGTACGCGGGTAGGTCAGCACCTTGTGCTTTTCATACAGCGCCTGCGCGAGACCGAGCGTGTTCTTCGCGGAGAAGCCGAAGCGGCTGTTCGCTTCGCGCTGCAGGCTCGTCAGGTCGAACAGCAGCGGCGACAGTTGCGTCGACGGCTTCGATTCCTCCGAGACCGTACCGACCTGGTCGCGGCACGCGGCGACGATCGTTTCGGCAGCCGGCAGGCTCCACAGGCGCGAGTCGCGCTTTTCCGGATCGAATTCGTCGCGCTTGAATTTCGGGTCGAACCACTTGCCTTCGTAGAAGCCGCCCGCGCACGCGAATTCGGCCTTCACTTCCCAGTAGTCGCGCGGGACGAAGCGGCGGATTTTCTCTTCACGTTCGACGACGATCGACAACGTTGGCGTCTGAACGCGGCCAACCGTCGTCAGGAAGAAGCCGCCGCCCTTGCTGTTGAACGCGGTCATCGCGCGGGTGCCGTTGATCCCGACGAGCCAGTCGGCCTCCGAGCGGCAGCGGGCGGCGTCGGCAAGCGGCTGCATGTCGGTGTCGCTGCGCAGGTTCGCGAAACCGTCGCGGATCGCCTGCGGAGTCATCGACTGCAGCCACAGGCGCTGGACCGGCTGCTTCGCTTTCGCGTGCTGCGCGATCAGGCGGAAAATCAGTTCGCCCTCGCGCCCCGCGTCACATGCGTTGATCAGGCGGTCGACGTCCTTGCGCTTCATCAGCTTCGTGAGCACTTTCAGGCGCGACTCGCTTTTTGCGATCGGGTTCAGGTCGAAATGCGGGGGGATGACGGGCAGATGCGCGAAGCTCCATTTCCCGCGCTTGACCTCGTATTCTTCCGGGGCGGCGATTTCCAGCAGGTGGCCGACAGCGGACGAAAGGACGAAATCGTCGCTCTCGTAATACTCGTCATGCTTGGTAAAGCCGCCCAAAGCGCGTGCGATGTCGTTCGCGACAGAAGGCTTTTCCGCAATGATCAGTGCTTTGGACATGACAGGTGTGTGTTGGTAGACCGGGTTCGCCGGTGTGGGTCCCTTTTACGACCGCTTTATAGCACACGCCGAAGCGACGGCGGCCCAGCGTGTAAAAAGCGGCTCATCATAGAGGGGGGGCGCAACGGCGGCAAGCGCCCGGCGCGGCGGCGCGTGCAAACGCACGCCAAATCACCGGGCCGGCCCGCGAATTCAGGCTTCGACGGCCAGGACGTTGCGCAATTTCGGGGCGTGCGGCGCGCCGGGTACCGCGCTCAGGTCGGACAGCATCCGCTCGACGATCGCCGCATGCGGCAGCACCGTGCCGAAGAAGCGCGCGGTATGGGAATCTTCGATCAGGATCGTCGGGAAGTTCTCGACGTCGAGGTCGTCGAGCTGGTCGGCATGCGTTTCGATGTCGATCCAGGCGAAGCAGGCGTCCGGATGCGCGTCGGCGAGCTGGTCGAAGGCCGTCCGGTAGTCGCGGCACGTGCCGCACCACTCGGCGCACAGGCAGGCGACGAGCAACGTGCCGGGATCGGCGAGGCGCTCGGCGATCCGATCCGCATCGGTGTCGAGATTCAGCGCGGGCATGGGTTTCCTTGGATTGCGTCGGCGGCGTGGCCGCTCCTATGCGGGGAAATGTAGCACGCCATGCACGGGCGGGGTGCGCGCCGCGTCAAGCCGCGCGAAGCGTCCGCCGGGAAGGCTGGCGACGCGGCCGGCCAGTTCCAGGGTAAGCAGCGCGCGGTGCAGCACGTCGTCGGACAGGCCGCTGTGCTCGGCGAGCCATTCATAGGTGACGGGGCCGTATCCCAATGCGGCAAGCAGGGCCTGTTCGGACGGGCTGTCGGGCAGCGGGTGGGCGGGCGACGGCGACGAGGCATCGTCGCGAGCGGGCGCGGTGCCCGCAGCGGTGCTGTCAGCCCGCACGACGCCGGCAGCGGCACCGGCACCGGCAGCGGCACGCGGGGCGGCGGCTTCGGATTCGCGGAGGTCGCCGGCGCTCGTGCCCGCCGCGCCGCCTTTCGGTTCGCCCAGCCCGTATTCGTCGAGCACGTCGAGCGGCGTGGCCGTGAGCTTCGCGCCGTCGCGGATCAGCGCGTGGCAGCCCTGCGCAAGCGGCGCGTGGATCGAGCCCGGCATCGCGAACACGTCGCGCCCGAGCTCGTTCGCGAGCCGCGCGGTGATCAGCGAGCCGGAGCGCGGCGCGGCCTCGACGACGAGCACGCCGATCGCGAGCGCGGCGATCAGCCGGTTGCGCTGCGGGAAGTACGCGGCGCGGGCCGGCGTGCCGAGCGGCCATTCCGACACGATGGCGCCATGGGCGGCGATTTCGTGGGCGAGCGCGCGGTGCCGCGCCGGATAGACGAGATCGGCGCCGGTCGCGATGACCGCGATCGTGCCCGAGCGGCCGTCGAGCCCGCCGCGGTGCGCGGCGCCGTCGATTCCGAGCGCGAGGCCCGATATGATCGGAAGCCCGGCGTCGGACAGCTCGCGTGCGAAGCGCGTTGCGTCGGCGAGCCCCTGCGGCGTCGCATGACGGCTGCCGACCACGGCGAGACCGCGCGCGTGCAGCAGGTCGAGCCGGCCCTTTACATATAGCAGCGGCGGTGGATCGTGCAGGTCGCGCAGCCGCGGCGGATAGGCCGGATCGTCGAGCGTGACGAGCGCGTTGCCCGGCGCGTCGAGCCACGCGAGGGCGGCATCGGTACGTGCGCCGAGATCGCCGCGCTCGCTCGCGCGTACGGCCAGCGCGGCGGCGGGGCTGGTGACGGCGGCGATGGCCGGGGCGGACGCGCGCAGCAGCGCGTCCGGCGAGCCGAACGCATCGAGCAGCGCCTGCAGCACGGCGGGGGGCAGACCGGGCGCATGCGCGAGCTGCAGCCACGCGCGCACGGCGGAGGCGGTCAGCGCTTGCGGCGACACGAGGCGGCCCTCGAATGCGGCGGCCAGCGGAGCGCGTGGCGCCATGATAAAATTTTCATCATCCGAAATACTCGACAGGGCCGTGCGCGCAGGCGCCCGGCCAATTGCAGGAGGCGTGATCCGCGGCATTGATTCGCCGCGCGTCCGCCTCATCTTCATTGCATCCCGGCGGCACCGCCAGCTGGCCGGATGGCCGATGCGGCACGCCGCTACACCGAATACCGAACACCATGGCTTTACTCAATATTCTTCATTACCCCGACAAGCGGCTGCACAAGGTCGCGAAGCCCGTCGACAAGGTCGACGACCGCATCCGCAAGCTCGTCGCCGACATGGCCGAGACCATGTACGCGGCGCCCGGCATCGGCCTGGCGGCCACGCAGGTCGACGTGCACGAGCGCGTGATCGTGATCGACGTCTCCGAGGAAAAGAACGAGCTGCGCGCGTTCATCAACCCCGAGATCGTGTGGTCGAGCGATGCGAAGCAGGTCTATGAAGAGGGCTGCCTGTCGGTGCCCGGCATCTACGACGAAGTCGAGCGTCCCGACCACGTGCGCGTGCGCGCGCTCAACGAGCAGGGCGAAACCTTCGAGCTCGACTGCGACGGGCTGCTGGCCGTGTGCGTGCAGCACGAGATGGATCATCTGATGGGGCGCGTGTTCGTCGAATACCTGTCGCCGCTCAAGCAGACGCGCATCAAGACGAAGATGAAGAAACTCGAACGCGCGATGTGACGCGCGTTCGCCCAGCCCGACCCCGAACGCTGTCATGACCCATACGTTGCGCGTAGTTTTTGCCGGCACGCCGGAATTCGCCGCGGCCGCCCTCGCCGCGATCCACGAGGCCGGTTTTCCGGTGCCGCTCGTGCTCACCCAGCCCGACCGCCCAGCCGGGCGCGGGATGAAACTGCAGGCGAGCGCGGTGAAGCGCTACGCGGTCGAGCACGGGATGCCCGTCGCGCAGCCGCCGTCGCTGCGCCGCGCGGGCAAGTACCCGGCGGAAGCGGCCGACGCGATCGAGCTGCTGCGCACGACGCCGCACGACGTGATGGTGGTCGCCGCATACGGGCTGCTGCTGCCGCAGGAAGTGCTCGACATTCCGCGCGCCGGCTGCATCAACATTCATGCGTCGCTGCTGCCGCGCTGGCGCGGCGCCGCGCCGATCCACCGCGCGATCGAGGCCGGTGACGCCGAGACGGGCGTCACGCTGATGCAGATGGACATCGGCCTCGACACCGGTGCGATGATCGAGGAAGCGCGCGTCGCGATCGCCCCCGACGACACGACCGCGACGCTGCACGACCGGCTCGCTGCCGAAGGCGCGCGCCTGATCGTCGATGCGCTCGTGCGGCTCGAGCGCGACGGCGCACTGCCGGCGACGCCGCAGCCGGCCGACGGCGTGACCTATGCGGAAAAGATCGGCAAGCACGAAGCGGCGCTCGACTGGCGCAAGCCGGCCGACGTGCTCGCGCGCCAGGTGCGGGCGTTCGATCCGTTCCCGGGCGGCGTCGCGACGCTCGACGGCGCGGCGATCAAGCTGTGGGCGGCCGAGCCCGTGGCGGCGCGCGGCGACGCGGCGCCCGGCACGATCGTCGAAGCCGCGCCGGAAGGCGTGGTCGTCGCCTGCGGCAGCGGCGCGCTGCGCGTCACGCAGCTGCAGAAACCGGGCGGCAAGCGGCTGCCCGCCCGCGAATTCCTGGCCGGTTCGCCGCTGGCCGCGGGCCAGCGTTTCGCGCTGCCCGACCTTGACTGACACGGCCTGACTGCCATTCCACACGGTCTGCCGGCCGGGCACAACTGGCCGGACGGCCGAGTCGCACGGCGCGGCAGGCGCGCGTAGAATTTCCTGGCGCTCTCCGATTTCGAGGTTTTCATGTTCGGCATCACCCATTTCGGCTTCTTCGTGTTCGCGGTTTTTCTGCTGAACATCACGCCCGGCCCCGATACGGCGTACATCGTCGGCCGCAGCGTCGCGCAGGGCCGCGGCGCGGGGCTGATGTCGGCGTTCGGCATTTCGACCGGCTGCTGCGTCCATGCGCTCGCGTGCGCGTTCGGCCTGACCGCGCTGCTGGCGGCGTCCGCCACCGCGTTTACGGTGATCAAGCTGGTCGGCGCCGCCTACCTGATCTACCTCGGCGTGCGGATGATCGTCGCGAAGCAGGCGGCCGAGCCGTCGGGCACGGCGGCCGCGCAGGCCGCGAAGCCGCTGCGCCAGCTGTTCATGCAGGGTTTCTGGACCAACGTGCTGAACCCGAAGGTCGTGCTGTTCTTCGTGTCGTTCTTCCCGCAGTTCGTGTCGGCCGACAGCCCGCACAAGGCATGGGCGTTCCTGGCCCTCGGCGGCGTGTTCGTCGCGATGAGCACGGTATGGACGAGCCTCGTCGCGTGGGTCGCGGGCAGCGTCACGGAGCGCTTTTCCGGCAAGCCGGGTGTCAAGAAGTGGCTCGACCGCACGGTCGGCAGTGCGTTCGTCGGCCTCGGCCTGCGTCTTGCCGCATCGCAACGCTGAGATTGAATTTTTCCGGCAAGACCTTATCTAACAAATCGCTTACAATTTTCCGTCGCGTGCTGTGATGCGCGGCGGGTCCCCTGACGGATAAGGAGTGGGTATGTTCAATTGGGTCAAAACGGCGATGCTGATGGCCGCGATCACGGCCCTGTTCATCGTGATCGGCGGGATGATCGGCGGCTCGCGCGGCATGACGATCGCGCTGCTGTTCGCGCTCGGCATGAATTTCTTCTCGTACTGGTTCTCGGACAAGATGGTGCTGCGCATGTACAACGCGCAGGAAGTCGACGAGAACACGGCGCCGCAGTTCTACCGGATGGTGCGCGAGCTGGCGACGCGCGCGAACCTGCCGATGCCGCGCGTGTACCTGATCAACGAGGATGCGCCGAACGCGTTCGCCACGGGCCGCAACCCCGAGCACGCGGCGGTCGCCGCGACCACGGGCATCCTGCGCGTGCTGTCCGAGCGCGAGATGCGCGGCGTGATGGCGCACGAACTCGCGCACGTGAAGCACCGCGACATCCTGATCTCGACGATCACCGCGACGATGGCGGGTGCGATCTCGGCACTCGCGAACTTCGCGATGTTCTTCGGCGGGCGCGACGAGAACGGCCGGCCGGCCAACCCGATCGCGGGTATCGCGGTCGCGCTGCTCGCGCCGATCGCCGGCGCGTTGATTCAGATGGCGATTTCGCGGGCACGCGAATTCGAGGCCGACCGCGGCGGCGCGCAGATTTCCGGCGATCCGCAGTCGCTCGCGACCGCGCTCGACAAGATCCATCGCTATGCGGCGGGCATCCCGTTCCAGGCAGCCGAAGCGCATCCGGCCACCGCGCAGATGATGATCATGAACCCGCTGCACGGCGGCGGCCTGCAGAACCTGTTCTCGACGCACCCGGCCACCGAGGAGCGCATCGCGCGCCTGATGGAGATGGCGCGAACGGGCCGTTTCGATTAAGCCGCGGCATACCGTGCGGCAGTTGGCCGCCGGGCGCCGCCACGCCACCCCGCACGCTTCGCGCTGCGGGGTGTTTCATTTGTGCGCGCCGTAAAGGGGCCAAAGGGGCTGCGGCGTCGCACGCTACAATGCCCGGTTTGGGATCGCCGGGCCCGTGGTCGCCGCGATTCCGCCGTCTGCCGCGCTGGTTTGCCGTACCCGTTTGCCGCGCGCTTGTTTGCCCAATTTGCTCCGATGACACGAACCCGTTCTACCGCTCCGTCTACTTCCGGCCGCACGGCGCGTCTGTCCGCGCTGCATCTCGCGCCCGAATCGCTCGGCTTCGCACTCGATGCGGCCGCGCAGGCGGTCGACGCGGTGCGGCGCGGCACCGCGCTGCCGGCGGCGCTTTCGGCGGTATTCGCGCACATGGTGCCCGGTGCGCAGGCACTCGCGCGCGGGGCGACGCAGGACGTCGCCTACCGGACGATGCGCCGCCTCGGCAGCGCGGACTGGCTGATCGGCAAACTTGCCAGCAAGGCGCCGCCCGCCCACGTGCACGCCGTTCTGGCCGGCGCGCTCGCGCTGCTGCTCGACCCGGCGGACGTCGCCGCCTATCCGGCGTTCACGGTGGTCGACCAGGCCGTGACCGTGATCGGCGCACGCCGCGAATACGCGTTCGCGAAGGGGATGGTCAACGCGGTGCTGCGCCGTTTCCTGCGCGAGCGCGACGCGCTCGTCGCGGCGATGCAGGACGATCCGGTCGCGCGCTGGAACTACCGCGCGTGGTGGGTCGATTCGGTGCGGCGCACCTGGCCCGACGCATGGCAGGCGATCCTCGCGGCCGGTGAGCGCCAGGGGCCGCTGACGTTGCGTGTGAACGCGCGTCGCGCGAGCGTCGACGCGTATCTCGAAACGTTGCGCGCAAGCGGGATCGATGCAGCCGCGATCGGCCGGCATGCGGTGCGGCTCGCGTCGGCGCTGCCGGTCGATCGCATCCCGGGATTCGCCGAGGGCGTCGTGTCGGTGCAGGACGCCGGCGCGCAGCTCGCGGCCGAATGGCTCGGCGCGCGCGACGGCATGCGCGTGCTGGACGCCTGCGCGGCGCCCGGCGGCAAGACCGGCCATATTCTCGAACTGGCCGACGTGGAAGTCGTTGCGCTCGAAAGCGACGCCGCACGCGCGGCGCGCATCGGCGAGAATCTCGTGCGGCTGTCGCTGGAGGCGGACGTGCGTGTCGGCGATGCGGGTGCGCCCGACGCGTGGTACGACGGGCGCCCGTTCGACCGCATCCTCGCGGACGTGCCGTGCTCGGCGTCCGGCATCGTGCGCCGGCATCCCGACATCCGCTGGCTGCGCCGCGAGGCCGACATCCCGGCGCTCGTCGCGGAGCAGCGTCGCATCCTGTCGGCGTTGTGGCCGCTCGTGAAGCCGGGCGGCGAACTGCTTTACGTGACCTGTTCGGTCTTCCCCGAAGAAGGCGAATTGCAGGCCCGCTGGTTTGAAGCGGCCTGTGAAGATGCGGTACGATTGGACGCCCCCGGCCAGCTGCTGCCGGGCGGAGTGCAGGGAGGAGCGGCCGCCGGCGCGCTCGACCAGAACACCGATCACGACGGATTTTTCTACGCGCGGTTTCAGAAACGGTGACGATCAAACACCTTTTTCCACTTCGGCTCGCGGCCGTCCTGATGGTCGCGCTGGCGCTGTGCCTGGCTGTCGTCCGGCCGGCGCATGCCGAGTCGATCGCCGTACAGCGCGCGTCGCTCCAGGCCGACGGAAGCGGCTGGAGTCTCGACGCCCGCTTCGATTTCGAACTGAACCCGAGCCTCGAGGATGCCGTCAACAAGGGCATCCCGCTTTATTTCACGACAGATTTCGAACTGAGCCGCGCGCGCTGGTACTGGTTCGACGAGCAGCCGGTGGCGGTGACGCAGACGATCCGCCTGTCGTTCCAGCCGCTCACGCGCGAGTACCGCGTATCGACCGGCGGCCTGCAGCTCGGCTTCCCGTCGCTGAAGGATGCGCTCGCGGTCATCCGGCACATCACGTCGTGGCACGTGATCGACCGCAACCAGGTACGCGCCGGTGAAACCTACACGGCGTCGGTGCGGATGCAGCTCGATACCGCGCTGATGCCGAAACCGTTCCAGGTCGACGCGGTGAACAACCGCGACTGGACGCTCGGGTCGGACTGGAAGCGCTTCAACTTCACGGTGACCGAACGTGCTAAATAAAGTGCGCCGCGCGGCCAGCGGGAAGAGCCTCCTCGTTCGCGTGATCGTCTCGACCGTCGCGCTCACCGCGCTGCTGCTGCTCGTGCTGCTCGCGGCCGCGAGCGCGAATACCGAATTCTTCGATCGCTACTACTCGTGGCTGTACGCGACGAACATCGTCGTCGCGCTCGTGTTCCTGCTCGTGGTGCTCGGGCTGATCGGGATGATCGTCGTGCGCTTGCGCAAGGGCAAGTTCGGCACGCGGCTGCTCGCGAAGCTCGCGGTGTTCTTCGCGCTCGTCGGCGTGGTGCCGGGCGGGATCATTTACATCGTGTCGTACCAGTTCGTGTCGCGCAGTATCGAGTCGTGGTTCGACGTGAACGTCGAGACGGCGCTGACGGCCGGCCTGAATCTCGGCCGCGGGATGCTCGATGCGTCGCTGTCCGATCTGCAGACGAAGGCGCGGCTAATGTCCGACCAGCTCGCGAGCGTCGACGCGAACACGAACGGCACGACGCTCACGCTGCTGCGGCTGCGCGACCAGTTCGGCGTGCAGGACGCGACGATCGTCGAGCCGAGCCGCGGCGGCTCGGGCGCGGCGCCCGACCTGCACATCGTCGCGCAGGCGTCGGGCAATTTCGCGGCGCTGATTCCGGACGACCTGCCGACGCCGCTGATGCTGAACCAGGCGCGCGAACACGGCGCGTATGCGGCGATCGAGGGCGAAGTCGACGGCGACCCGCGCGCGCACGGCGCGAAAGGGGCGCTGCGGCTGCGCGTCGTGCGGCCGATTCCCGATGCGACGACGTCACTGCTGCAGCCGGCCGAACGCTTCCTGCAGCTCACGCAGCCGGTGCCGCCCACGCTTGCCCACAACGCGGACGCGGTGCAGCGCGCGTATCGCGAGTACCAGGAAAAGGCGCTCGGCCGCACGGGGCTGCGCAAGATGTACATCGGCACGCTGACGCTCGCGCTGTTCCTCGCGACCTTCATCGCGATGATGCTCGCGCTCGCGCTCGGCCAGCAGCTCGCGCGGCCGCTGTTCCTGCTCGCGCAGGGGACGAAGGAGATCACGGAAGGCGACTACACGCCGAAGCGCGAAATCAAGACGCGCGACGAGCTCGGCTTCCTCACGCAGTCGTTCAACGCGATGACGCGCCAGTTGTCCGAGGCGCGGCTCGCGGTCGAGAAGAACCGCATCGCGCTCGAGCACTCGAAGACGTACCTCGAGAGCATCCTCGCGAACCTGACGGCCGGCGTGTTCGTGCTCGATCGCCAGTTCCGGCTGACCACGGCCAATCGCGGCGCCGAGCGGATCTTCCGGCAGCCGTTCAATACGCTGATCGGCACGACGCTCGACCAGATCGGCGTGGCCGCCGGGTTCGGTGCGATGGTGCGCAAGGCGTTCGCCGATCGCGAGGCCGCGTCCGACGGCGGCAGCGGCGATCGCGGGCACTGGCAGCAGCAGTTCGCGATCGAAATGCCGGGCGAAACCGAGCCGCTGACCTTGCTCGTGCGCGGCACGCGTCTCGTGTCGACGGTCGAAGGGCAGGCCGACGATCCGCAGACGTCCGGTTACGTCGTCGTGTTCGACGACATCTCCGACGTGATTTCAGCGCAGCGTTCGGTCGCGTGGGGCGAGGTCGCGCGCCGGCTCGCGCACGAGATCAAGAATCCGCTGACGCCGATTCAGTTGTCGGCGGAGCGGCTGCAGATGAAGCTCTCCGACAAGCTCGCGCCGCCCGACGCCGATGTGCTCAAGCGCGGCGCGACGATGATCGTCAACCAGGTGGCCGCGATGAAGCGGATGGTCGACGACTTCCGCGAATACGCGCGCACGCCGCCGGCCGTGCTCGCGAACCTGCAGTTGAACGACCTGGCGAGCGAGGTGCTCGGGCTGTACGGTGTCGGCGAAGGCAAGAGCGCGATCGTCGCCGAGCTCGCGCCGGCGCTGCCGGTGATACGCGGCGACGCGACGCAACTGCGCCAGGTGATTCACAACCTGCTGCAGAATGCGCAGGATTCGGTTGCGGAGTCCGCGCATCCGCGTGTGTTGATCGAAACCAAGACAGTAGAATATGGCGATCCCGACGCCGAGGGCAGAACGCGCGTCGCGGTACGTCTTACCGTGTCCGACAACGGGCCAGGCTTTCCGGCGCGCATCCTGACCCGCGCGTTCGAGCCTTATGTGACGACGAAGGCGAAGGGCACAGGGCTGGGGTTGGCCACGGTCAAGAAAATCGTCGATGAGCACGGTGCGCGGATCGATCTGCGCAATCGCATGCACGGTGAGACCGTCGAGGGGGCGCAGGTGTCGATCCTGTTCCTGCAGATGGCGAGCGATGCGCCAGGCGCCGAACCGGGCGCGCAGGACGGGACGGCCCCCGCCAAGACAAAAGCAAGTGAGCAGACAAAGGCAGCGTAAATGGCAACCATCCTGGTGGTAGATGATGAAATGGGCATCCGGGAATTGCTCTCGGAGATCCTCAGCGACGAAGGACATGTCGTCGAGGCGGCGGAAAATGCGCAGGCCGCGCGGGAGTACCGGTTGAATCAGGCGCCCGACCTCGTGCTGCTCGATATCTGGATGCCCGATACCGACGGCGTGACGTTGCTCAAGGAATGGGCGGCGCAGGGGCTGCTGACGATGCCCGTGATCATGATGTCCGGGCACGCGACGATCGACACGGCCGTCGAGGCCACGAAGATCGGTGCGCTCGATTTCCTCGAGAAGCCGATCGCGCTGCAGAAGCTGTTGAAGTCCGTCGAGCACGGGCTCGCGCGGGGCGCCGCGCCCGTGTCCGCGAACGCGGCGGCCAAGGCCGGCGCAGGGCAGGCGGCGGGGCCGTCGGCGGTGGCGTCCGCGGCCGCGCTGCCGACGCTCGGCGACGACATGGCTGCGGCACTCGGCCTCGCGGGCCAGACGGCGGCGATCCCGTTCGACATCCCGTTGCGCGAAGCGCGCGATGCATTCGAGCGCGCGTACTTCGAATATCACCTCGCACGCGAAAACGGCAGCATGACGCGCGTCGCGGAGAAGACGGGCCTCGAGCGCACGCACCTGTATCGCAAGCTCAAACAGCTCGGCGTCGAGCTCGGCAAGAAACCGCCCGAAGGCGCCGTATAAAATTTTTTGCGAAAGTGCTTGCGCAAGTGAAGAGGGGCCGATATACTTTCTCTTCTTCGTTGGCCCGGTAGCTCAGTTGGTAGAGCAGCGGATTGAAAATCCGCGTGTCGATGGTTCGATTCCGTCCCAGGCCACCAGAATTAAAACCCCAAGAATCGGAAGGTTCTTGGGGTTTTTCGTTTGTGGTGGGGTTTGCGTGATCGGCGGCATGCCCGGCAGCGTTCGAGAGGGCATGCTAAAATCCGTGTCCGCTCAATAACTTAGCGCATCGCTTCATGCGCACGGCAGGCTGCCAGCGTGGCGCCGCCGTGGCGCGCGGCAACGATGCCGCGCGATGGGCGGTATAAGCGCGCCGCCGCGTTCGCGGCCAGCCGCGCTGCCTATACTGGTCGAGCCGGCGCAGGCCGGCCGCGTCGGGCCGCCCGGCGGCAGCCGGCCTTGGGGCGCAGCGCGACGCGAGCCTACACATTCACGGAGTATCACGGTGATTCGGACAGACGCTAAAGACGGCGCGCTCGTGTTGTTTTCCGGCGGCCAGGATTCGGCCACGTGCGTGGCATGGGCCCTCGAGCGCTACCAGACGGTCGAGACGCTCGGCTTCGATTACGGCCAGCGCCATCGCGTCGAACTCGAGTGTCGCGAAGGCGTGCGCGAAGCGCTGAAGCGCAAGTTTCCCGCGTGGTCGGACCGGCTCGGCGACGATCACATGATCGACCTGTCGGTGCTCGGCGCGATCAGCGATACCGCGATGACGCGCACGATCGAGATCGAGACGGCGGCGAACGGTCTGCCGAACACGTTCGTGCCGGGCCGCAACTTGATGTTCATGACGATCGCCGCGGCGATCGCCTATCGCCGCGGGCTGCGCGTGCTGGTCGGCGGGATGTGCGAGACCGATTTCTCGGGCTACCCCGATTGTCGCGACGACACGATGAAGGCGCTGCAGGTCGCGCTGAACCTCGGGATGGACACGCGCATCGTGCTCGAGACGCCGCTGATGTGGCTCGACAAGGCACAAACCTGGCAGCTCGCCGAACAGCTCGGCGGCGAAGCGCTCGTCGAACTGATTCGCGTCGAGACGCACACGTGCTACGTGGGCGAGCGTGCGGAGCTGCACGACTGGGGCTTCGGCTGCGGCGAATGCCCAGCCTGCAAGCTGCGCAAGCGCGGCTACGAGGCCTACCTGAAGGGCGAGCGGGTGACCGAAGCGCCGCTGTGATGCACGGCGCGCCGGCAGCGCTTGATGAATAACGGATTCTGATCGACAACGAGCGGCGCGAGCCGGACGAAGGACGATGACTTACGCGGTCAAGGAAATTTTCTACACGTTGCAGGGCGAGGGCGCGAACGCGGGCCGGCCGGCCGTGTTCTGCCGGTTCGCCGGCTGCAATCTGTGGTCGGGCCGCGAAGAGGATCGGGCGGAGGCCGTGTGCCGCTTCTGCGATACGGACTTCGTCGGCACCGACGGCGAGAACGGCGGCAAGTTCAAAGATGCCGCCGCGCTCGTCGCGACGATCGCCGGCCTGTGGCCGGACGGCGAGGCGCACCGTTTCGTCGTCTGCACGGGCGGCGAGCCGATGCTGCAGCTCGACCAGCCGCTCGTCGACGCGCTGCACGCGGCCGGCTTCGAGATCGCGATCGAGACCAACGGCTCGCTGCCGGTGCTCGAATCGATCGACTGGATCTGCGTGAGCCCGAAGGCCGATGCGCCGCTCGTCGTCACGAAGGGCAACGAACTGAAGGTCGTGATCCCGCAGGACAACCAGCGGTTGGCCGACTACGCGAAGCTCGACTTCGAGTATTTCCTCGTCCAGCCGATGGACGGCCCGTCGCGCGACCTCAATACGAAGCTCGCGATCGACTGGTGCAAGCGTCATCCGCAGTGGCGGCTGTCGATGCAGACCCACAAATATCTGAACATTCCCTGAGCCCCGGCTTTTGACATCGTGCTGATTACCCGAAAACTCGAATTCGACGCGGGCCACCGCATTCCCGATCACCGCAGCCAGTGCCGCAACCTGCACGGCCATCGCTACGTGCTCGAAGTCACGCTGCGCGGCGATCTCGTCGATACCGAGGGGGCGCCCGACCGCGGCATGGTGATGGATTTCGCCGACGTGAAGGCGCTCGCGATGGAGCATCTGGTCGGCAAGTGGGACCACGCGTTCCTCGTCTACGCGCGCGACGACGTCGTGCGCTCGTTCCTCGAGCAGATGGCCGACCACAAGACGGTCGTGATCGACCGGATTCCGACCGTCGAGAACCTCGCGGCGATCGCGTTCGACATCCTCGCGAACGTGTACGACGCGCACTACGGCGTGAACCTGCGGCTCGAGCGCGTGCGCCTGTACGAAACGCCGAACTGCTGGGCCGACGTCGAGCGCCAGCCCGGCCGCTGATCCCGCCTTCCCGGCAGCCCCGCCAGCCGGCGCGGGCTGCCTGACGCCGCACCCGCCGCGGCTTCGTCCCGCCTTCGCCCTCCCAGCCGTTTCCACATTCCGCGTAACGCCGCGCTATGATCGTTGCGTGGCGCCGAAAATCGCGGCCGCCCGCCGTCGCGCGTCACGTGTTGTCAGATCGGCCGCCCACGGCCGACCAAGGTTCCAGGGCCCGCTCCTGGCGCCGCCGTGCTTCGCCGCGCGGCGTGTCGCGCTCCGCTTCGCCCGTTGCTTGTCCCGTTCGATTGCCGTTCCGTCCCGGAGGCCGTATCGATGAGCACGCTCACCAATTCCCTCAAGCAACGCCTGCGCGACGGCGACGAGCCGCTGTACGGACTGTGGTTGTCGCTCGGCTGCGACTCGGCCGCGGAAGCGCTCGCGCATGCCGGCTACGACTGGCTGTGCATCGACATGGAGCACGCACCGAACGACAGCCGCGATGTTGCATCGCAACTGCGCGCGATCGCCGCCGCCCGTCTGCCGAGCGAACCCGTCGTGCGCGTGCCGGCGCGCGAGCCGTGGCTCGTGAAGCGCGCGCTCGATGCCGGTGCGCGCACGCTGATGTTCCCGTGTATCGAGACGCCCGACGAGGCCGCGCATGCGGTGCGGCTCACGCGTTTTCCGTCGCCCGACTCGCCGGACGGGCTGCGCGGCGTCGCGGGCATGGTGCGCGCGGCGGCGTTCGGGATGCGCCGCGACTACCTGCAGACGGCGAATGCGCAGGTAGCGGTGATCGTGCAGATCGAATCGGCGCGCGCCGTCGACGAAGTCGAGCGGATCGCGGCGTTGCCCGGTGTCGACTGCCTGTTCGTCGGGCCGGCCGACCTCGCGGCGAGCCTCGGGCATCTCGGCGACATCCGTCACCCGGACGTCGAAACCGCAATGGCGCGCGTGCTCGCGGCCGGCAGGCAGGCCGGCGTCGCGGTCGGCATCTTCGCGGGCGATACGGCGGCCGCGCGCCAGTATCGCGAGGCCGGCTACCGGATGATCACGTTGTCGGCCGACGTGAGCTGGCTGTTGCGCGCGACGCGGCAGGCGCTGCAGGAGGTACGGTCATGAACGGTGGCGACGGCGTACGCCGCGGGCGGGCGCAGGGTGGGGGCCGGGTGCGCGGGCGGGTGGGCGCGATGCTCGGGTTGTGGTGGGTGTGTCTCGCGGCGGCCGCGCAGGGCGCGCCGCAGGCGAAGCCCGATCCGTCGCGCGAGACGCAAGCGGCGGTCGCCGATTACAACGCCGGCGACTATCGCGCGGCGCTGGTGCAGTTCCACGACGCGGCCGAGCGCGGCGACCGTCTCGCGCAATTCAACTACGCGATGATGCTGCTGACGGGCGAAGGCGTGACGGCGAACGTCGACGAAGGGCTGCGCTGGCTGAGGCGCGCGGCCGACGCGAACATGTCGCATGCGCAGTACGTGTATGGCCGGATGCTCGACGACGGCGAGTTCGTCGCGCGCAATCCGGCCGAAGCCCATCGCTGGTTTCTGCGGGCGGCCAGGCAGGGGCACGTGCAGGCCGAGCTGTCGCTCGCGAACCAGTTCCTCGACGGGCGCGGCACGCCGCGCGACAACCGGCAGGCGTTCACGTGGTACAAGCAGGCCGCCGACGCGGGCGAGCCGACCGCGCAGTACGTGACCGCGTCGTTCTACGAGCGCGGTGGCGACGGCGTCACGCAGAACCTGAACATCGCGCGCGCGTATTACGCGGCGGCCGCCGCCCAGGGCGACGAGACGGCCGGGCTGAAATTCAAGGAACTGAGCGCGCGGCTGAAGGCGCAGGGGCCGGCGTCGGGCGCCGGCGCGGCGCCGGGCGGGTCGCACGCACCGCCACAGTGAGCGACGCCCGTCGCGCCGCGCGGCCGCGTCCGGCATGCGCGGGCGCAAAAAACGGCGCCGGGGCGCCGTTTCTCGTGGTGCGGTGCATGCCGCGGTCAGCTCTTCATCAGCCGCCGCTGCCGCCCGACGCTCATGATCATCCCGATCGCGATGCCGAGCGTCGTGAGCGCGGTGCCGCCGTAACTCATGAACGGCAGCGGCACGCCGACGACCGGCAGCACGCCGCTCACCATCCCGATGTTGACGAACGCATAGACGAAGAACGCGAGCGTGAGCGAGCCCGCGAGCAGGCGGCCGAACAGCGTCGCGCCCTGTGCGGCGATATAGAGCCCGCGCGCGATCAGCGCCATGTACAGCGTCAGCAGCACGAGCCCGCCGACGAGCCCCCATTCCTCGGAGAACACCGCGAAGATGAAGTCGGTGTGCTTCTCCGGAATGAATTCGAGGTGCGCCTGCGTGCCTTTCAGGTAGCCCTTGCCGAGCACGCCGCCCGAGCCGATCGCGATCACGGCCTGGATCGTGTGGAAGCCCTTGCCGAGCGGGTCGGACGTCGGGTCGAGCAGCGTGCACACGCGGTGCTTCTGGTAATCGTGCATCAGCGGCCACTGCACTTCCGGCTGGCAGATGCGCTCTTCGAACACGGCGATCGAGCCGACCGCGATCACGCCCGCGACGAGCACCGGCACGATCAGCTTGAACGACAGGCCGGCGAGGTAGATCACGAAGAAGCCGGCCGCGAACACGAGCAGGCCCGTGCCGAGGTCGGGCTGCTTCGCGATCAGCCCGACCGGCACCAGCAGGATCCCGAACGCGGCGATGAAGTCGTACCAGCGCAGCCCGCCTTCGCGGCGCTGGTAGTACCACGCGAGCATCAGCGGTGTCGCGATCTTGAGGATTTCCGACGGCTGGATCACGACGCCGACGTTCAGCCAGCGCTTCGCGCCCTTCTTGGTCATCCCGAACAGCGCGACCGCGACCAGTAGCGCGACCCCGAACGTATAGAGCGGGACCGCGAAGCGCATCAGCGTCGTCGGCGGGATGTTGGCGATCACCCACATCAGCACGAACGTCAGCAGGATGTTGCGCAACTGGTCCTCGACACGGCCCGGCATGTCGATCGCCGCGCTGTACAGCGTGACGATGCCGACGCACAGCAGCAGGAACACGATGAGGGCGAGCGGGCGGTCGAAACCCGCGAACATCTGCTTGATCTTGTCGAGCCAGGCGCGCTTGTCGAATTGCATGCCTTTCTCCGTTAATGAGCGGTGCCGGCGTCCGCCGCCTTCGCGGGGGCCGTCGCACGGTGGTTGTCGTCGCGCGGCGCGGCGACGAGCGGCTGCGTGTCGCCGGCGGGGCGGCGCGGCCGGTGCGGGCGCCGGATCGGCGGCAGGCTCGCGGCCATCGGCGCCGCGGCGCTGGCGGGCGGCGCGGCGGCAGCCGACGCATTGGAGGCCGCCGAGGCCGATGCCGCTTCCGCCGCGCTGGCCGCGGTCGGCACGACCGGCTGCGGCAGCGCGGTGAAGCCGGCCGCAACGGCGGCGGGCTTGTTCGCGTCGCCGATCACCGGCGCGTTGACGGGTTCGGTCGCCGACGCCGCGGCGGCCACGGCAGCGGCCTCGTTCTGCGGGTTCTGGCGGTCGACGAGATAGAAGTCGAGCACGCGGCGCGCGATCGGGCCGGCGGCCTGCGCGCCCCAGCCGCCGTTTTCGACGACCAGTGCGACGGCGATCTGCGGATGGTCGACCGGCGCATACGCGATGAACAGCGCGTGGTCGCGCAGGTGCTCGGCGAGCAGGTGGCCCTTGTAGTTGGAGCCCTGCAGCGAGAACACCTGCGCGGTACCGGTCTTGCCGGCGGCGAGGTACGGCGCGCCGCGGAACACCTTGTACGCGGTGCCGGACGGGTTCTCGATCACGTTCTCCATCCCGCGTTTCACGACGTCGATGTCGGCCTGCTTGAGCGGGATCGTCTCGCTTTCCTTCGGCACGGTCAGGCGGCGCCCACGCGTGATCGGATCCTCGACCTCCTTCACGAGGTGGGGCTTCATCACGACGCCGTTGTTCGCGAGCGTCGCGGTCGCGTGCGCGAGCTGCAGGATCGTGAACGAGTTGTAGCCCTGGCCGATCCCTAGGCTGATCGTCTCGCCGTCGAACCACTTCTGCTGCGCGGCCTTCTTGAACGCCTTCTTCTTCCAGTCGGTCGACGGCAGGATCCCGCGCGCCTCGCCCTGGATGTCGATCCCGGTGATCTGGCCGAAGCCGAACGGCTTCATGAAGTTCGCGATCGCGTTCACGCCGAGGTCGCGCGCGAGCATGTAGAAGTAGGTGTCGTTCGACACCATGATCGCCTTGTTCATGTCGACCCAGCCCTGGCCCGAGCGCACGTCGTTGCGGAACGTGTGGCCGCCGAACGTGAAGTAGCCGGGATCCTGGAAGCCCCAGCCCGGCGTGCGCTTGCCGAGCGTCAGGCCGGCGAGCGCCATGAACGGCTTGTACGTCGAGCCGGGCGGGTAGGTGCCGTGCAGCGGACGGTTCAGCAGCGGCTTGTCGGTCGAGTTGTTCAGCTCGTCCCAGGTCTGCTGGTCGATGCCGTCGACGAACGAATTCGGGTCGAAGCTCGGCGACGACACGAACGCGAGCACGTCGCCCGTCTTCGGCTCGATCGCGACGAGCGCGCCGCGCTTGCCGGCGAACGCCTGCTCGGCGACCTGCTGCAGCCCGATGTCGAGCGACAGCACGAGGTTGTTGCCGGGCGTCGCCTGCGTGCGCGACAGCGTGCGCACCGGCCGGCCGCCGGCCGTCACCTCGACTTCCTCGAAGCCCGTCAGCCCGTGCAGCTCGGTCTCGTAGCTCTGCTCGACGCCGATCTTGCCGATGTAGTCGGTGCCCTTGTAGTTGTTCGCGTCGCGGCGCGGATCGTAGTTTTCCGGGTCGCTGTCGTTGTCGTCGCTCATCGCGTCGATGCGATCCTGGTCGCGCTTCGAGATCCGGCCGATGTAGCCGATCACGTGCGCGGCGGTCGTGCCGAGCGGATATTGCCGGAACAGCCGCGCGCGCACGTCGACGCCGGGGAAGCGGAAACGCTGCGCGGTGAAGCGCGCGACTTCCGCGTCGGTGAGCCGCGTGCGGATCGGCAGGCTCTCGAAGTTCTTCGAGTCTTCCTGCAGCTTCTTGAAGCGGCGGCGGTCGCGTGCGTCGATCGGGACGATCTCGGACAGCTTGTCGATCGTGTTGTCGAGCGTGTCGTCGAGCTTCGACGGCGTGATCTCGAGCGTGTACGCCGAGTAGTTCTTCGCGAGGATCACGCCGTTGCGGTCGGTGATGATCCCGCGGTTCGGCACGATCGGCGCGACCGAGATCCGGTTTTCCTCGGCCTGCAGCGCGTATTTGCCGTGCTGCATCAACTGCAGGTAGAAAAAGCGGCTCGCGAGCAGCCCGAAGCAGACGAACACGAACACGCCCGCCGCCGCGACGCGCAGGCGGAACTTCGAGAGCTGCTGTTGGGTGTCGTTGAATTCGGTCATGCGGTCAGGTGCAGTCTGGCCCGCGCACGACGTGCGGGTGCGGGCGAGGTGCCGCCCCGGAGCGCGGCGCGCGGCGGGCGGGGAGGCGGCGGGTATTCAAGGCGGGCTCTTCGCTCAGATCGGGCGCGTATCGTCCGGATCGACCGGACGGCGTTGCGGCATCAGCAGCAGATGGCTCGCGATCGGCCACAGTGCGGCTTCGACGAAGCCGTCTACCAGGTAGCGCCAGCCGGGGAACGCGGCGCCCATCACGAGGCGGATCACGAACGGCACGAGCTGCGCGACGACCAGCAGCGGCGTGACGTACAGCACCTGCACGCCGATCGGCATCCACAGCACGCGGCGATGGATCGTGATCGCGCCGTACGACAGCAGCGTGTAGGCGAGTGCGTGCTCGCCGAGCAGCCCCGCGTCATGCACGTCCATCAGGATGCCGAGCGCGAACGCGACGCCCATCCCGACCTTGCGCGGCTGGTGGATGTTCCAGAACAGCAGCACGAGCGCGACGAAGTCGGGCACGCCGGGCAGGCGGCCCCACGGCATCAGGTTCAGCAGGAACGCGGCGGCGAGGCTGAAGACGATGAAGTACGGGTTGACCGGCTGCAGGATGTATTGCGGGCGATTCATCGCTGGGCTCCTGATTGGCCGGCCGCAGGTTTCGCGGGCGTGGCGGCGGGCTTGGCCGGCGCGGCCGGCTTCGCGTTCGCGTCGGCCTTGTCACCCTTCTCGGCTTTTTCGCCCTTCGCGGCGGCTTTCGCGCCTTTCTTGCCCTTCGCGTTCTTGTCGGCGGCCGGATCGGGCTCGGCCGGGCGCGGCGGGACGTCGTTCTGGTAGTGCAGCACGAGCATCTGGCGCGCGCCGCGCACGGCGGCGACCGGTGCGCAGGTCACGCGCGCGAACGCCGTATCGGCGAGCTTGTCGACGCGCACGACCTTCGCGACCGGCAGCCCGGGCGGATAGACGCCGTCGAGGCCGCTCGTGACGAGCTCGTCGCCGACGACGAGATCCGCGCTGGTCGGCACGAAGCGCAGGTCGAGCGAGTCGCCCTTCGGCGTGCCGTAGATCACGCTGCGCAGGCCGGTGCGCAGCACCTGCACGGGAATCGCGAGATCGCGGTCGGTGACCAGCGTGACTTCGGACTGCAGCGGGAAGACGCGCGTGACCTGGCCGACCACGCCGTCCTCGCTGACGACGGGCGCGCCGTCCTGGATGCCCTGCTGCGACCCCTGGCCGATCACGATCTTCTGCGTGAACGGATCGCTGGTGTCGTACTGGATCTCGACCGGCGTCGACTGCGTCGCGATGTGCTGGCGCAGCTCGAGCACCGCGCGCAGATGCGCGTTCTCCTGCGCGAGCACGGCGGCCTGGTTGGCCTGCGTGGACAGTTGCAGGTTGCGCTTGCGCAGGTCGTCGTTCTCGTGGCGCAGCGACGCGCCGGTGACCGCGATGTCGGCCGCGCCCATGAACAGGTCGCGCGGCACGAGCGCGGCGCGCTGCAGCGGATAGAGCACGGTGCCGAGCACGCCGCGCGCGATTTCGAGCGTGTTGAAGCGCGCGTCCGACACGAGGAGCGCGATGGCGAGGGCAACAAAGAAGATGAGCCGCGCGAGCGCGGGCGGACCTTGCTTGAAGAGGGGCGGCGGACTGTATTCCATGGTCGGCGCCGGGCGCGTGGCGATCGGTTAAATAATGCTCAGACGCGCAAACGGCGTGGCGGTTCGTTCTGAACGAGCGATCCGGCCACGCCGCGGGTGCGTCATATCAAACGGGACTGCTTTTCCTAGACGATCACTCGTACGAGAAGATGCTGCCCAGCTTGTCCATGCGCTCGAGCGCCATGCCCGAACCGCGCACGACGCAGGTGAGCGGATCTTCCGCGACGAGCACCGGCAGGCCGGTTTCTTCCGCGAGCAGACGATCGAGGTCGCGCAGCAGCGCGCCGCCGCCCGTCAGCATCATCCCGCGTTCGGCGATGTCGGCGCCGAGTTCCGGCGGCGTCTGTTCGAGCGCGATCTTCACCGACGACACGATCTGGTTCAGCGGATCGGTCAGCGCTTCGAGGATTTCGTTGCTGGAGATCGTGAAGCTGCGCGGGATGCCTTCCGACAGGTTGCGGCCCTTCACTTCCATTTCCTTGACTTCGGAGCCCGGGAACGCAGAGCCGATTTCCTTCTTGATCGCTTCGGCGGTCTGCTCGCCGATCAGCATCCCGTAGTTGCGGCGGATGTAGTTGACGATCGCCTCGTCGAACTTGTCGCCGCCGACGCGCACCGAACCCTTGTACACGATGCCGCCGAGCGAGATCACGCCGACTTCGGTCGTGCCGCCGCCGATGTCGACGACCATCGAGCCGGTGGCTTCCGACACCGGCAGGCCCGCGCCGATCGCGGCCGCCATCGGCTCTTCGATCAGGTAGACCTGCGACGCGCCGGCGCCGTGGGCGGCTTCCTTGATCGCGCGGCGCTCGACCTGGGTCGAGCCGCACGGCACGCAGATGATGATGCGCGGCGACGGCGAGAACATGCGCGACTCGTGGGCCGTCTTGATGAACTGCTTGATCATCTGCTCGGTGACGGTGAAGTCGGCGATCACGCCGTCCTTCATCGGGCGGATCGCCTCGATGTTGCCCGGCACCTTGCCGAGCATCTGCTTGGCTTCCTTGCCGACTGCCTGGATCGTCTTCTTGCCGTTGGGCCCGCCTTCCTGGCGGATCGACACGACGGACGGCTCATCGAGCACGATGCCCTTGCCGCGCATGTAGATCAGGGTGTTTGCGGTGCCGAGGTCGATCGCGAGATCGTTGGAGAAGTAGCTGCGCAAAAAACCGAACATTCAGAATCCTGTTTCGCTCTGGGCCGGCCCTGCATAGCGAACGCTGAGGGCGGCAGCGGAAAAAATAACAGCCTCGGGAAGCGTGGCGGAAGCGGCCGCCGCGGCGCACGAAGCTGCGAGTGATGTCTACCGGGGATCGCACGAAGCACGCACGGCTTGCCGAAGCGGGGCGAAACGGTGCGGGAAAAGGCTGCCGGGTTTGGGTCGAACGCGTAATGATACCTTATAATTTCACGGTATTTGAATCGAAACGGGCGGTATTTTTGCCGCTTCGGCCCCGATTTTTGAGGGTGGGATCGCACCCTCCAACCCCCCGCCGCAGCGCTGTATCCGATGCGCTGCGCAGCCTTGTTTTTCCGGTGATCGCATGGCCCTGACCCTGACCGATGTGAAACGCATCGCGCACCTGGCGCGACTCGAAATGGCCGACGCCGACGCCGAGCACATGCTCGGCCAGCTCAATGATCTCTTCGGCCTCGTCGAGCAGATGCAGGCGGTCGACACCGCCGGCATCGCGCCGCTCGCCCACCCGATCGAACAGATCCAGGAAGTCGCGCAGCGCCTGCGCGACGACGCCGTGACGGAAGTCGTCCATCGCGACGACAACCAGCGCCCGGCGCCGGCCGTCCAGGACGGCCTCTATCTCGTGCCGAAGGTGATCGAGTAAGCATTCGATGACAAGCGCGCCGCCGCCTTCGCGCCGCGCGCCACCCAGAATTCCCAGGAAAACCACTCAATGCACGCAAAAAGCCTGACCGAACTGCGCGCCGCGCTCGCCGCCAAGGAATGCTCGGCCGTCGAGCTCGCGCAGCTCTATTTGAAACGGATCGAAGCGGCCAGCGACCTGAACGCGTTCGTCCACGTCGATGCCGACCTGACGCTCGCGCAGGCGAAAGCGGCCGACGCGGCGCTCGCGCGCGGCGCGGGCGGGGCGCTCACCGGCCTGCCGATCGCGCACAAGGACGTGTTCGTCACGCGCGGCTGGCGCTCGACCGCCGGCTCGAAGATGCTCGCGAACTACGAGAGCCCGTTCGACGCGACCGTCGTCGCCCGCCTGCAGGCGGCCGGCATGGTCACGCTCGGCAAGACCAACATGGACGAGTTCGCGATGGGCTCGTCGAACGAGAATTCGGCGTTCGGCGCGGTGAAGAACCCGTGGGACACGAACGCGGTGCCGGGCGGCAGCTCGGGCGGCAGCTCGGCCGCCGTCGCCGCGCGCCTCGCACCGGCCGCGACCGGCACCGACACCGGCGGGTCGATCCGCCAGCCCGCGTCGTTCGCGGGCGTGACGGGCATCAAGCCGACCTACGGCCGCGTGTCGCGCTACGGGATGATCGCGTTCGCGTCGTCGCTCGACCAGGGCGGCCCGATGGCGCAGAGCGCGTCCGACTGCGCGCTGCTGCTGAACGCGATGGCCGGCTTCGACGAGCGCGACTCGACGAGCCTCGAGCGCGACGACGAGGATTTCACGCGTCATATCGGCCAGCCGTGGGCGGCCGGCAACGATGCGGGCAAGCCGCTCGCCGGCCTGCGCATCGGCCTGCCGAACGAGTATTTCGGCGACGGTCTCGCCGACGACGTGCGCGCGGCCATCGACGCGGCGCTCAAGCAATACGAAGCGCTCGGTGCGACGCTCGTGCCGGTGTCGCTGCCGAAGACGGAACTGTCGATCCCCGTGTACTACGTGATCGCGCCGGCCGAAGCGTCGTCGAACCTGTCGCGTTTCGACGGCGTGCGCTTCGGCCACCGTGCCGCGCAGTACGGCGATCTGCTCGACATGTACAAGAAGTCGCGCGCGGAAGGCTTCGGCCCCGAGGTGAAGCGCCGCATTCTGGTCGGCACGTACGTGCTGTCGCACGGCTACTACGACGCGTACTACCTGCAGGCGCAGAAGATCCGCCGCATCATCGCCAACGATTTCCAGGAAGCGTTCAAGTCGTGCGACGTGATCATGGGCCCGGCGTCGCCGACGGTCGCATGGGATCTCGGCTCGAAGGGCGACGATCCCGTGCAGATGTATCTCGCGGACATCTACACGCTGTCGGTGAGCCTTGCCGGCCTGCCCGGCATGAGCGTGCCGTGCGGCTTCGGCGCGGGCGCGAACGCGAAGCGCCCGGTCGGCCTGCAGATCATCGGCAACTATTTCAACGAAGCCCGGATGCTGCAGGTCGCCGACGCGTTCCAGCGCGCGACCGGCTGGCACAAGCAAGTTCCGGCGGGGGTGTAAGCACATGACTACGCAATGGGAAGTCGTTATCGGTCTGGAGACGCACGCGCAGCTGTCGACCGTCTCGAAGATTTTCTCGGGCGCATCGACGCAGTTCGGCGCCGAGCCGAACACGCAGGCGTGCCCGGTCGACCTGGCGCTGCCGGGCGTGCTGCCGGTGCTGAACCGCGGCGCGGTCGAGCGCGCGATCCGTTTCGGCCTCGCGATCGGCTCGACCATCGCGCCGCGCAGCATCTTCGCGCGCAAGAATTATTTCTACCCCGATCTGCCGAAGGGCTATCAGATCAGCCAGTACGAGATTCCGGTCGTGCAGGGCGGCCAGATCACGATCCAGGTGCCCGCCAACGAAAAGGCCGGCAAGCCCGCGTACGAGAAGACGGTCAACCTGACCCGCGCGCACCTCGAGGAAGATGCGGGCAAGTCGCTGCATGAAGACTTCGCCGGGATGACGGGGATCGACCTGAACCGCGCGGGCACACCGCTGCTCGAAATCGTCACCGAGCCGGAAATGCGCAGCGCGGCCGAGGCCGTGGCCTACGCGAAGGCGCTGCACGGGCTCGTCGTGTGGCTCGGCATCTGCGACGGCAACATGCAGGAAGGCTCGTTCCGCTGCGACGCGAACGTGTCGGTGCGCCCGGTCGGCCAGGAGAAGTTCGGCACGCGCGCGGAAATCAAGAACCTGAACTCGTTCCGGTTCCTGGAGGAAGCGATCAACTACGAAGTGCGCCGCCAGATCGAGCTGATCGAGGACGGCGGCGAAGTCGTGCAGGAAACGCGCCTCTACGATCCGGACAAGCGCGAGACGCGTTCGATGCGCAGCAAGGAAGACGCGCACGACTACCGCTACTTCCCCGACCCCGACCTGATGCCGCTCGTGATCGGCCAGGACTGGATCGAGCGCGTGCAGTCCGGGATGCCCGAGCTGCCGGCCGCGATGCAGCAGCGCTTCGTCGACGAATACGGCGTGTCCGCGTACGACGCGGGCGTGCTGACGTCGAGCAAGGCGATGGCCGCGTACTTCGAGGCCGTGGTCGCGAAGGCGGGCGCCGCGAACGCGAAGATCGCCGCGAACTGGCTGATGGGCGACGTCTCGTCGCAGCTGAACCGCGACGGCATCGAGATCGACGCGATTCCCGTGTCGGCCGCGCAGCTCGCGCTCGTGCTGCAGCGCATCGCCGACGGCACGATCTCGAACAAGATCGCGAAGGAAATCTTCACGACGATCTGGGACGAGAAGGCGGACGACGAACGGGCGGCCGACCGCATCATCGACGCGAAGGGGCTGAAGCAGATCTCCGACACCGGCGCGCTGGAAGCGATCATCGACGAGGTGCTCGCGGCGAACGCGAAGTCGGTCGAGGAATTCCGCGCGGGCAAGGAGAAAGCGTTCAACGCGCTGATCGGCCAGGCGATGAAGGCGACCAAGGGCAAGGCCAATCCGCAGCAGGTCAACGAACTGCTGAAGAAGAAGCTCGGCTGAGCATGACCGCGCGCCTGAACCGCGCTTGACGACGGGCCGCTCCGAACTAGTTCGGGGCGGCCCGTTGCGTTTGGTGGATGCGTTATCGTATGCACCACAGCGTCCAACGGAGGAACGAATGGCGAAACAACCGTCGCTCGACGATTTCCGCGTGCCGTACAGCACGCGCGAGAAGGAAGCCGCCGCATTCACGCTCGATGCGTTCGACCCGGCCGCGAAGCCGTTTTCGTCCGGTTCGAAGGAGGCCGACCGCGAACGGCTGTCGGCCGTGTCGACCGAACTCGACGTGCAGCAGGAACGCCTGC
Source organism: Burkholderia metallica (assembly GCF_902832845.1). Taxonomy (GTDB): domain Bacteria; phylum Pseudomonadota; class Gammaproteobacteria; order Burkholderiales; family Burkholderiaceae; genus Burkholderia; species Burkholderia metallica. The sequence continues at coordinate 87,930 of NZ_CADFDB010000006.1, forward strand.
ACACGCAGCAGAAGAAGCGCGTGCTGCTCGTGCTGCAGGGGATGGATACCAGCGGCAAGGACGGTACCGTGCGCGCGGTGTTCCGCGAGGTCGATCCGCTCGGCCTGCGCGTCGTGTCGTTCAAGGCGCCGACGCCGATCGAGGCCGCGCACGACTTCCTGTGGCGCGTGCATGCGCAGGTGCCGGCCGCGGGCGAGCTCGCGATCTTCAACCGCAGCCACTATGAAGACGTGCTCGTGCCGCGCGTGCTCGACCTGATCGACGCGAAGGAGTGCGAGCGCCGCTACCGGCAGATCCGCGATTTCGAGACGATGCTGGTCGAGAACGGCACGACGATCGTCAAGTGCTTCCTGCACATCTCGAAGGACGAGCAGCGCGAGCGGCTGCAGGCGCGCATCGACGATCCGACCAAGCACTGGAAGTTCGACATCTCCGACCTCGACGCGCGCAAGCACTGGGATGCATACCAGTCGGCCTACCGCGACGCGCTCGCCGCGACGTCGGCCGAGCATGCGCCGTGGTACGTGATCCCGGCGAACTCGAAGACGCACCGCAACGTGATGATCGCCGAGCTGCTGCTGCGCACGATGACCGACATGAAGCTGGAATTCCCGCCGCCGAAGCCCGAGCTCGAAGGCGTGAAGATCCGTTAAGCTGCCACCCTGTAAAAACATCGAACTGAACGGAATCCGACATGATGCGAGTGATTACCGCCAACCTGAACGGCATCCGCTCCGCCGCGAAGAAGGGCTTCTTCGACTGGCTCGGCGAGCAGAACGCCGATTGCGTGTGCGTGCAGGAAATCAAGGTCTCGGCCGACGACCTGCCGGCCGAATTCGTCGAGCCGCACGGCTACAAGAGCTATTTTCACCACGCCGCGAAGAAGGGCTACAGCGGCGCGGGCGTGTACAGCCGTCACGAGCCCGACGACGTGATCATCGGCTTCGGCAGCAGCGAGTTCGATGCCGAAGGGCGCTACGTCGAGGCGCGCTACGGGAAGCTGTCGGTCGTGTCGGTGTACGTGCCGTCCGGCTCGAGCGGCGAGGAGCGCCAGCAGGCGAAGTACCGCTTCATGGACGAATTCATGCCGCACCTCGCCGCGCTGAAGAAGAAGCGCGAGGTGATCCTGTGCGGCGACGTGAACATCGTCCACAAGGAAATCGACATCAAGAACTGGAAGAGCAACCAGAAGAACTCGGGCTGCCTGCCGGAAGAGCGCGCATGGCTCACGCAGCTGTTCGACGATGTCGGCTACGTCGACGTGTTCCGCACGCTCGACCCGCGCCCCGAGCAGTACACGTGGTGGAGCAACCGCGGCCAGGCGTATGCGAAGAACGTCGGGTGGCGGATCGATTACCAGATCGCGACGCCGGGCGTGGCCGGCACCGCGAAAAGCACGTCGATCTTCAAGGACATCAAGTTCAGCGATCACGCGCCGCTGACGGTGGACTACGACTACAAGAAGTGAGATCCGGCGCTGCGCCGCGCGCGCAGCTGCCGAACCGCCCATCCGGTCGCGGGATGCAGAACGGGCCGCATGTCGACATGCGGCCCGCCGTGTTTTCGGGGCGGCGATCCTGCATGCCGCCGTCGACGCTTACTGCTTGATCGACGCCATGTCGATCACGAACCGGTACTTCACGTCGCTCTTGAGCATCCGCTCGTAGGCCGCGTTGATCTGCTGCATCGGAATCGTTTCGATGTCCGACGTGATCCCGTGCGCCGCGCAGAAGTCGAGCATTTCCTGCGTTTCCGCGATCCCGCCGATCAGCGAGCCCGCGAGGCGGCGGCGCTTGAAGATCAGGTTGAACACCTGCGGCGACGGGTGGTCGTGCTCCGGCGCGCCGACCAGCGTCATCGTGCCGTCGCGCTTCAGCAGGTTCAGGAACGGATTCAGGTCGTGCTGCGCGGCGACCGTGTTCAGGATGAAGTCGAAGCTGTTCAGGTGCGCGTTCATCTGCGCTTCGTCCTTCGAGATCACCACTTCATGCGCGCCGAGCCGCTTGCCGTCCTCGATCTTCGACGGCGACGTGGTGAACAGCACGACGTGCGCCCCCATCGCGCGCGCCAGCTTCACGCCCATGTGGCCGAGGCCGCCGAGCCCGACGATGCCGACCTTCTTGCCGGGGCCGACGTTCCACTGCCGCAGCGGCGAGTAGGTCGTGATCCCCGCGCACAGCAGCGGCGCGGCGCCGGCCGCGTCGAGCGACTCGGGCACCCGCAGCACGAACGCCTCGTCGACCACGAGCTGCGTCGAATAGCCGCCGAACGTGATGTCGCCCGTCACGCGATCCTGGCCGTTGTAGGTGCCGACGAAACCGTTCTCGCAATACTGTTCGAGACCTTCCTCGCAGCTCGCGCAGGTGCGGCACGAATCGACGAGGCAGCCGACGCCGACCAGCTCGCCGACCTTGAAGCGCGAGACCTGCGGGCCGGTCGCGGTCACGCGGCCGACGATTTCATGGCCCGGCACGACCGGATAGATCGTGTTGCGCCATTCGTTGCGCGCCTGGTGCAGGTCCGAGTGGCAGACGCCGCAGTAGAGGACGTCGATCTGGACATCGAGGTCGCGCAACGCGCGACGCTGGAATTCGAACGGGGCGAGCGGCGACTGCGAATCGGTCGCCGCGTAGGCATAGGTTGTGCTCATGCGATGGGCTCCTTGTCCGGAAAACATCCGGCGAAACAGACTGCCGTCGCACCATGTGGCGATGCGGCGAGGCAGGACGTCATCGTAAGGAGCGCGGCGCCGCAGCGAAATACACGAAGGTCTCGAAGATTTGCCTATTCCTCTCGAACTGCATGCGAACAGCCGTCAAAACACGCTCAAGGTGCTACATTGCGAGCCAGATTCTCTTGCCGGACAGGACGACGCAGATGAGCTTCCAGCCCCTTTTCGCCGACACGGGCGACCGGATGCAGCGCCGCATGATCGAGCTGCACACGCGCCTCGCGCCGAACGAGGGCGACACGCTTGCGGCGCTCGACGGCGTGCGCTTCATCCGCGTGAGCCGTCCGGCGCCGCGCATGCCCGTGTTGTACGAACCGAGCATCGTCGTCGTATGCCAGGGGCGCAAGCTCGGCTATCTCGGCGAGCGCTCGTTCGTGTACGACGCGCAGCAGTATCTCGTGCTGTCGGTGCCGCTGCCGTTCGAGTGCGAGACCTTCGCGAGCCAGGACGAGCCGTTTCTCGCGATCTCGATCCGCATCGATCTCGCGGTGATCGCCGAGCTCGCGATCCTGCTCGACGAGACGCTCGGCGCGGCCGCCAGCGAGCCGGCCGGCGTGTATTCGACGCCGCTCGACGCGCCGCTCGCCGACGCGGTCGTGCGGCTGCTCGAAGCGCTCGCGTCGCCGCACGACACGCGCGTGCTGGGCCCCGCGATCATGCGCGAGATCGCCTATCGGGTGCTGACGGGCGAACAGGGCGACGCGATCCGCGCGGCGCTCGTCCAGCAGCATCACTTCGGCCGCATCGCGAAGGCGCTGCGGCGCATCCATGCGGACCTGAAGGCCGACCTCGACGTCGAGACGCTCGCGCGCGAGGCCGGGATGAGCCTCGCGGTGTTCCATGCGCAGTTCAAGCACGTGACGGCGACGTCGCCGATGCAGTACGTGAAGGCCGCGCGGCTGCACCAGGCGCGGCTGATGATGGTGCAGGACGGAGTCGGTGCCGGCGCGGCAGCCGCGCGCGTCGGCTATGCGAGCGCGTCGCAGTTCAGCCGCGAGTTCAAGCGGCTGTTCGGCCGCAGCCCGGGTGACGACGTGCGCTGGATGCGCGAGAGCGGCGCGCGGCCGGTCGCGGCGGATGCGGATGCGTAGCGCGGCGGCGTGGCTGCTTGGCGATCGGCCGTGCGCGGCGCTCAGCGCCGCACGACCTTGCGACGCTGTGCGCTGATGCCCGCGTAGTCGGGGAGCGCGTCGACGCGCTTGCCCACCGCCTTTGCGTACAGCGGCATGAGATCCGGCAGGCGGTTCAGCAGATCCTGGCGGCGGGCGGTGCTGTACGGGTGCGTATAGATGAAGCCCGTCGCCTTGTTCCCGCGTGTCGCGGCCGCGAGCTTGTCCCACAGCGTGATCGCCGCGCGCGGATCGAAGCCCGCGCGTGCGGCGATGTCGCCGCCGATCACGTCGGCTTCGGTTTCGTCGGTCGCGTTGTAGTGGAGCGACTGCAGGCGTTCGCCGAGGTTCAGCACCTGCGGCAGCGGGTCGCCGACGCCGAACAGCGGCGGCAGCGCGGCCGCGCGCAGCGACGTCTGCGACGTCGCGCTGAAGTTGCTGCGCGCGTGTTCGCGCAGCGCATGCGCGATGCCGTGCGCGAGCAGCACGCCGAGCTCGTCGTCGTTCAGGCGGACGCGATCGAGCAGGCCGCCGTACACGAGCACCTTGCCGCCCGGCAGGCAGGTCAGGCGAATGTCGCGCGAGCGGATCACGTTGACGTCCCACGCCCAGCTCTTGACGCGATCGTTCCATTTCACCGAATACGGCGCGAGCTTCGCGACGATCGCGCGCAAGCGCTTCACGCGCGGCTGGCTCGCGGGCAGCAGGCGGTTACTGTCGGCGGCCGTCTGCACGATCTGTGCGTATTCGCTCGCGGTGAGTTGCTCGAGCAGCGGCGACGGGATCAGCGTGCGAAAGGCGATGGCGTCGCCGAAGCGGACCTGCTGCGGCGTCTGCGCATAAGCCTTCGTCGATACGGCGGCGCCGGTCGGCTGCGCGGGTTCCGCGGCGGCCGGCTGGGCGGCAGCGGCGGGCGTCGACGTCGCGGGCGGTGACGCCGGGGCCGCGGCCGGTGCGGCGCCCGTGGCCGTCGCAGCGGATGCGCCGGCGTCGGTTGCATGCGCGAACCCCGCGGCGAGCGCGGCGGCGCCGACGCTCAACGAAGCCGCAACGTGCGCGAAGCGGCGCAGGCGGTTACTGCGCACGACTGGCCTCGCCGTTGCGCGCGGCACCGTTCCACGGCGCGATCTTGAACAGCAGCAGCATGCCGGGAATCGCGAGCGCGGTGCACACGAGGAAGTAGTCGAACCAGCCGATCTTCGCGACGACGAAGCCGCTCGCGGCCGACGCGAGCGTGCGCGGCACCGACGCGAGGCTCGTGAACAGCGCGAACTGCGTGGCCGTATAGCGCGGGTCGGTCGTGCTTGCGATGTACGCGACGAACGCGGCCATCGTCAGGCCGGTCGTGAAGGTCTCGGCGCCGTAGACGATCGCGAGCGCAACGGTCATCGGGCTGAATTGCGGCATGACGGCGATGCCGAACACCGACAGCGCCGACGCGATCGCGTGGCTCGTCGATACGGTGAAGTCGTAGAGCATCGCGAGCACGGGCGAACCGGGGCCGAGCTGCGCGAGCCATGCGAAGCCGAGCGTCGACACCATCTGCAGCGCGCCGAAGATCCACAGCCCGCGGCCGATGCCGATCTTCACGAGCCAGACGCCGCCGATGATGCCGCCGGCGACGCTCGCGACGAGCGCGGTGGTCTTCGCGACGATGCCGATCTCGGTGCGCGTGAAGCCGATGTCGAGGAAGAACGACGTCGACAGCGTGGTAGCCATCGTGTCGCCGATCTTGAACAGGAAGATGAACGCGATGACGAGCAGCGCGCCGGCCCAGCCGTCGCGCTGGATGAATTCGCGGAACGGCAGCACGATCGCGTCGCGCAGGTTGCGCGGCGGCGCGCCGACCACTTCGGGCTCGCGCACGACGAGCGTCATCAGGATGCCGGGCAGCATGAATGCGCCGGTGACCGCGAACACGACGTCCCACGGCAGGTGGTCGGACAGGATCAGCGCGAGCGAGCCGGGGATCAGCGCGGCGAGCTTGTAGGCATTCACGTGCACCGCGTTGCCGAGGCCCTGCTCGGTATCGCGCAGCAGCTCGCGGCGATACGCGTCGATCACGATGTCGGCGCTTGCGCCGAAGAACGCGACGAGCGTGGTGAGCGCGGCCACCGTCCAGATCGAGTCGCGCGGCGACACGAACCCGAGCGCGGCGATCGCGCCCGCGACCAGCACCTGCGTGAGCAGCAGCCAGCCGCGCCGGCGGCCCGGCCGCCAGCCGGGCAGGCGCGGGATGTAGCGGTCCATCAGCGGCGCCCACAGGAACTTCCACGTATACGGGAACTGGATCAGCGCGAACAGGCCGATTTCCTTCAGGTTCACGCCCTCGGAGCGCAGCCATGCCTGCACCAGATAGACGAGCGTGAAGAGGGGCAGACCTGACGTGAAGCCCAGGAACACGCAGATCAGCATGTGCGTGTTCAGATAGGCTCGCCAGCCGGGGTGATCCTCGTGAGCGGTGAGTGCGGGCGCCTCGTGTGGCGTTTTCGACATGGACTGGAACTGGGTAGCGTTGACTGATTGCGGCGGCAGCGCGGGCGGCGGCGCGGGGCGCGCAGCGGCTTGGCCGCACGTGCGTGCGGGCCGTCTGCGTCCGTCAACGGCTCCCCGGCTCAGCTGCGCTTGACGCGGTAGACAGCAAGACTACCACGCCAGTTCGCTCCCCATCGAATCGGCTGGCCTTCGTGCAGCACGACGCGGTCGAGGATCGTCACGCCGACTTCGGGCGCGAGCGCCTCGAAATCCTCGATCGTCAGCACCCGGACGTTCGGCGTGTTGTGCCACTGGTAAGGCAGCGCCTTCGACACCGGCATCCGGCCGTTCAGCACCGACAGCCGGTGCGGCCAGTAGCCGAAGTTCGGGAACGACACGATGCATTCGCGGCCGACGCGGGCCGTCTCGCGCAGGATCGCGGCCGTCTGGTGGATCGTCTGCAGCGTCTGCGACAGGATCGCGATGTCGAAGCTGTGATCCTCGAACAGGCGCAGGCCGTCCTCGAGGTTCTGCTGGATCACGTTGATGCCGTTCTTCGCGCTCGCGAGCACGCCCGCGTCGTTCAGTTCGATCCCGTAGCCGGTCACGTCGAGCTCCTCCATCAGCAGCGCGAGCAGCGAGCCGTCGCCGCAGCCGAGGTCGAGCACGGTCGAGCGCGGCTCGACCCAGCGCGCGATCGTGCGGAAGTCCGCGCGCGCGGACAGGGAATTCAGCGCTTGCTGGTTCATGCACCCACCTCGTTGGCGATTCGTTCGTAATACGCGCGGATCAGGTTGTGATAGCGCGCGTCGTCGAGCAGGAACGCGTCGTGGCCGTGTGGCGCGTCGATCTCCGCGTAGCTGACCGTGCGCTTGTTGTCGAGCAGCGCCTTCACGATTTCGCGCGAACGCGCGGGCGCGAAGCGCCAGTCGGTCGAGAAGCTCGCGATCAGGTATTTCGCCTGCGTTTGCGCAAGCGCGGCGGTCAGGTTGCCGTCGAACGCCTTCGCCGGATCGAAGTAGTCGAGCGCGCGCGTGATCAGCAGGTAGGTGTTCGCGTCGAAGTAGTCGGCGAACTTGTCGCCCTGGTAGCGCAGGTACGACTCGACCTCGAACTCGACGTCGAAGCTGAAGTTGTACGCGTCGAGCGCGCCGTCCGCGCGGCGCAGCGCGCGACCGAATTTCTCGGCCATGTCGTCGTCCGAAAGATACGTGATGTGGCCGATCATCCGCGCGACGCGCAAGCCGCGCTTCGGCTTCACGCCGTGCGCGTAGTAGTCGCCGCCGTGGAAGTCGGGATCGGACAGGATCGCCGAGCGCGCGACCTCGTTGAACGCGATGTTCTGCGCGGACAGCTTCGGCGTCGACGCGATGTCGATGCAGTGCGCGACGCGCTCCGGATACATCAGGCTCCATGCGAGCGCCTGCATCCCGCCGAGGCTGCCGCCCATCACCGCGGCGAAGCGCTCGATGCCGAATGCGTCGGCGACGCGCGCCTGCGCGTGCACCCAGTCCTCGACGGTGACGACCGGGAAGCTCGCGCCGTACGGCTTGCCGGTCAACGGGTCGATGCTCATCGGGCCCGTCGAGCCGAAGCATGAGCCGAGGTTGTTCACGCCGATCACGAAGAAGCGGTTGGTGTCGAGCGGCTTGCCCGGCCCGACCATGTTGTCCCACCAGCCGGTGCTGCGCGGATCGTCCGCGTAGACGCCGGCGACGTGGTGCGACGCGTTGAGCGCGTGGCAGACGAGCACCGCGTTCGAGCGCGCGGCGTTGAGTTCGCCGTACGTCTCGACGACGAGCTGATAGTTGCCGAGCACGCTGCCGCTTTGCAAGCGCAGCGGTTCGGCGAAGTGCATGGTCTGTGGAGCGACGATGCCGATCGATTCCATTCATTCCGCCTTATGACTGGGCAGCTAAATGGTGTCGGCGAGGCGCGGAGTCGGAGATGCGCGGCTGACGACCTCTTTAGCCGCATTTGTAGTGAACCGCCGGGACAAGGACACAACATCCACACCCCGGCCGGTTCGCGCGCCCGCAATCGAGTCAGCAAATCGGCGCGCTTCCGACCTGCCGCCAACGAGGCGGCAAGTCGGCAAAGTATAGCGGAATTCGGCGGGCGCGGATTTCGCGCACCGCCGTCGGCTTGCTTGGCTTACCAGCGGTATTTTGCCGAGAGCTGCCCTCGGACTACCGAGTAGTCGGACAGATTGCCTTCCACGCCGACGCTAGCCGATACCGAGAAGCGACGGTTCAACTGGCCGGTTGCGCCGATCCGGACGGCAGCCCGGTCGCGCGGCAGGCTGAACGAGAACGCATTGCCGTCGAGCGTTAGCGCGCGCGAACCCGGGCCATGCCACCAGTTCGCTTCGATGAACGGTCGAAGTTCGCGTCCATGCGGCATCGCGGTGACCCCGTGCACACGCACGCCGACGCGGGTCAGCACGTCGGTCGCGCCTTGACCGTCGATTCGGCCGCCCGGCGCGGCGTGCGCGTTTGCGCGGTAGTCCGATACGACGAGTTGCACTTCGGGTTCGACGAAGAAGCGCGAGTCGCCTCGCTCGTAGAACGGCAATGAATAGCCCGTTTCGATCGAGCCCGTGAGGGTGCGCGACCGGTACGAGTCAGCAGCCAGACTGCCGCCGACGCTGTTCGCATAAGCGCCATACATGAACCATGCATCGACGTACGGGCCGGACAGGATGTCGCGACTGCCGTACCACGTGCCGTAAACCCCGACGTTGTAGCCCGACACGCTGCCGCGCGCGGTGGCGTTCGCGATGCGCTGTTCGGTCGCGTTCCACAGCGGTCGGGTCGACCAGTTCGTCTGGCTGCCGTACAGGCCCATCGCGCCGACCCGTACGCTGCCGCCGCGACCGTCGTCGAAGCGGAGCACGTCGGCGCCCGCGTGAATCAGACGGCCGTTGCCCGATACGCTGCGGCTGCCGCCCGACATCGACGTCATCTGGCCCTCGGCGCGCAGCCAAACCGCACTGTCGAGCGGACCGCTTGCTTCGGTGCGAAGCGAGCGATCATCGCGCTGATGCAGCGTGTGGATCGCCATCGTCGACGCTGCATCGGCGTTCGCCAGATATGCGTCGGGCTCCGGGGCAGCCGTGCGCGCAGGCGGCCTGGTTTCGGGTTCGATCGGCGGATCCGGGTCCACCGGGCCGGGCGGTTGCGGCGGTACGGGTTTGGCCGCGGAAACGAGATACCAGTCGTCCTCCTGGCCGGCTTGGCCGCCGCGCTTGAGCATGTAGTCGTAGCCGCCCGCGGACAGCGTGCCGAAGCCTTGCCGGTAGCCGTCCGATGCTGCGTCGAGCGCGAAGGCCGCGGCATCCGTGGTGCCGCCGTTGCGGGTTTCGACGATCGGGATGCCGACCGTCGTTTGCGCGCCTTCGCCGCTCGTGCGTTTCACGACGATCCCGGTATGGCCGGATGCGTGGCCGCTGTCGATCACGAGCCGGTCGGTGGGCGACGCGTCGTCGCGCAGCGCGGTATGGACGACCAGCCTGCCGTTGCGGGCCGCGTAGTCGCCGTTGACGACCAGCGTGCGTGGCGTGGGCGGCGCGCCGGCCTCCGGCGCGGCGAATGCGATCGTCGAGTCGTTCAGCGCGACGGATCCGACCGACGAATCGGCGGTGACGATCCAGCGGCTGTCGGTATCGAGCGACAGCGTGCGGACAGCGTCAGTTGCTCCGCGCCATGTCGACGCGTTGGACAGGGCGACGTCGGTCACGGCGGAAGTCGGGCTGCCGTCGTCGGCCGGCTGGTTCACGATATCGCCTGCCGCTTGAGCGCCGGTGTCGAGCGTCAGGCGCACGGGCGCGCCCGACTGGGCGAGGACCGACAGCAGCGTGCCGGTGCCGCTGGCGGCGCGGGCGCCGTTCCGCAGCGTGATGTCGGCGTCGGACGCGTCGATGGCCGCATGCCGTTCGCTGAAGAGCGAGCCGCCGTCGGCTGTCAGCTTGCCGCCGTGGACGCTCGCCGCAGACGCGGCGTCACCGGTCGCGCGGGCATCGGTGCGCAGCAGGTCGATGCTGCCGCCGGCGCTTGCATACAGCGCTGCGGCCTCGTTGCCGCGCGTCTCGACGGTTGCGTCGACGAGCGACGCAACCGACCCCGCACCGGCGGACATCGCACCGCGCGCGCGCTCGCCGGTCGTCACGATGCCGCCGCGTGTCATCGTGACCCGGCCGCCGAGCCGGGCCAGTACGCCGATCGAACGGGCGCCGGTGGTGGTCACTTCAGTATCGATCGCGTCGATGGTCGGTGTGTCGGCGTATTCCTTCGACGCATACAGCCCGTGTGCGCTGCGGCCGTGCGTGACGACTTGCGTGCGCGCGAGCTCGACGCGCCCTTCGCGGGTGTCCACGCCGAGCGCGTAATCGCCGCTGGTTTCGAGGCGGCTGTCGGCGAACGAGACAGCCGATGCGCCGGGCAGGTACAGCGCCGATGCGTAGCCGCCGTCCGTCCGGATATCCGAGCGGTTCAACGTCGCACGGACGCCCTCGTAGCTGACGGCCATGCCATAGGCAAACAGGCCGCTGGTGCGAATCAGCGTGTCGGTGACGTCGATGACGCCGCCCGGCACGTAGTTCACCGAAATGCCATACGCTTCCTTGCCGCGCGTGACGATGACGCTGTCGGCGATGCGGAGCCGGCCGCCGGCGCTGTCGACGGCCGCGCCGTGCGCGTAGTCGCCGTCGGTATCGATCGAGATGCGTTCCGCGGTCGCACTGCCGCCGTATCGGAGGTCGATGCCGGCACTGGAGCCGCCGCGGGTGCGGATTTCCGTATCGCTCAGCCTGACGCTCGAGCCCGCGCCTAGCGCAGTCGCGCCCGCCGCGAGAGGGGCGGTGGTGAACACGCGTGTCTTGCCGGTCGTCACCAGCGTGCCGCCATTGACGGCGGAAAGCACGGCCTCGCCCAATCGCGTCGTCGAATATTCGCCCGGTGCGATTTCAAGCACGACACCGTCCGCCTGTTGCGGCTCGCCGTTGGTCACCTGCGCGGCCGACGGCCATGGCACTGCCGCCCCCGCCAGCAATGCCGAATGGGCGAGGCGTCGGGCTGCCCTCATCCGGGAAGGTCGGAATCTGCGTTTCACCATCTCACCTGAATTTGTCTATAACGAGACAAATTTAACGCGTGAGGCGGCGGCATGAAATTGGACGAGTTCGAATTGGCGCGAGGTATTGAGCGCTGGCAGAAGGGGGGCAAGGTGCGAATCGACGCCGCCCCTTGACGGGGCGACCGCACCATCCGTCGTCGAATGCGCGCGACCGGCAGGCGTGGCCGGATGCGGCCGGCGCGGCGCTACTGCAGGATCAGCCGCAAATGCGCGTCGGCCTGCTCGCCGGGCGATTTCTGGAAGCCGCCCTTTGCGAAGCGGTGCCACCGGCCGATCACGTAGCTGACGAGCAGGCTCGCGCGGGCGGCCGGATCGTAGTCGGCAGGCAGCACGAGCGGTGTCGCGCCGTCCCGCGGCGCGTTCGCCTCCGTGCGCGCGACCCGCAGGCATTGCTTGACCGTTGCCTCGATGCGATCGAGCAACTGGTTCACGCGCTCGGTGAGCCGTTCGTCCTCGCCGACCAGCGCTTCGCCGGTCAGCACGCGCGTCATTCCCGGGTTCTTCGCGGCGAAATTGAGCATCGTGAGTGCGATCGTGCGGGCCTGCAGCACGCCGTTCGGCTCCTTCTCGACGATCTGGTTGACGAGCCCGAACAGCGACTGCTCGATGAACTCGATCAGCCCTTCGTACATCTTCGCCTTGCTCGGGAAATGGCGGTACAGCGCCGCTTCCGACACGTCGAGCCGGGCCGCGAGCGCGGCCGTCGTGATCTTCTCGCGTTTCGGCGCCTCGAGCATCGTCGCGAGCGTCTGCAGGATCATCACGCGGCGCTCGCCCGGCTTCGGGCGCGGGCGGGACGGCGTGGCCTGGTCTTCCGTTACGGCGTGGTCCTGCGGGTGAGTCGGCTGCATTTCTGTCGCCCCGATCGAGTGCCCAGTCGCAGCGATTTTAACGAACGAATCCGCTGATCGACATAATGCGGGCGGCCGGTACCCGGCAGGTGGCCGGGAAGATGGCCGGTAATCCAGACCGTGCCGATGCCGAGGCGCTTGTAGCGCTTCAGGTGGCCGCGCGTGTCCTCGACGAGGATCGCGTCGGTCATCCGCGCATGCACGGCGCGCAGCGTTCGGCGCAGCATCATGTGGTCAGGTTTCGCGCGCCACGTGCGGCGGTCGCGCATGTGCTCGATCGCGATCACGCGCTCGAACAGCCGCTCGATGCGCAACTCGCGCAGCACCGCGCGCGCATAGTTCTCCGGCGCGTTGGTCAGCACGAACTTGCGGCCCGGCAGCGCGGCGATGATGTGCGCGAGGCCGCGCTCGGCGCGCACCATCGCGGGGAGATCGGCGAACGTATGGACCGCGCGCAGGAAGTCGTGCGGATCGATCGGGTGATGGCGCGTGAGGCCGAGGAGTGCGGCGCCGTAGCGCTCGGTATAGCCGTTGCGCAGGCGATCGGCTTCGGCGCGCTCGACCTTGAGCGCATCGATGATGTATTGCGTCATCGCACGGTTGATCTCGGGAAAGATCGCGTGCGATGCGTGGTGCAGCGTGTTGTCGAGATCGAACAGCCAGACGGGCGCGCCGGCACGCGGCCGGCTGCGCGAGATGCGCCGGCGCCGCAGCGGGGCCGGCAGGTCGGGGCTGGCGGTCTTGCGGCGCGCGCTCAATGCGAGCGGATCATCGTGCCGAACGGCTGCTCGGTCAGGATTTCCAGCAGCACCGAGTGCTCGATCCGGCCGTCGACGATGTGCACCGACTTCACGCCGCTCTTCGCCGCGTCGAGCGCCGACGAGATCTTCGGCAGCATGCCGCCGGAGATCGTGCCGTCCTCGAACAGCGCGTCGATCTCGCGCGCGGACAAATCGGTCAGCAGGTTGCCGTCCTTGTCCATCACGCCCGGGATGTTGGTCATCATCAGCAGCTTCTCGGCGTTCAGTACCGTGGCGAGCTTGCCCGCGACGAGGTCGGCGTTGATGTTGTACGACAGGCCGTCTTCGCCGAAGCCGATCGGCGAGATCACCGGAATGAACGCATCGTCCTGCAGCGCCTTCACGACCGCCGGGTTGATCGCCTCGACTTCGCCGACCTGGCCGATGTCGATGGTCTGGCCCGGGTTGTCGCGATCCGGCATCAGCAGCTTGCGTGCGTGGATCAGGCCGCCGTCCTTGCCCGTCAGGCCCACCGCGTGGCCGCCGAAGTGATTGATCAGCGTCACGATGTCCTGCTGCACTTCGCCGCCCAGCACCCATTCGACGACTTCCATCGTCTCTTCGTCGGTGACGCGCATGCCCTGGATGAAGGTGCCGGCCTTGCCGATCTTCTTCAGCGCCTGATCGATCTGCGGACCGCCGCCATGGACGATCACCGGGTTGATGCCGACCAGTTTCAGCAGGATCACGTCGCGCGCGAAGCCTTGCTTGAGCCGCTCTTCCGTCATCGCGTTGCCGCCGTATTTGATGACCACGGTCTTGCCGTGGTAACGGCGGATGTACGGCAGCGCCTCGGCGAGGATTTCTGCTTTCAGCGTGGGGGCGATCTGCGAGAGGTCGATGGGCTCGGACATGGCGGCGGCTCAGGCTGGGAACGGTTGAAACACGGCGAATTGTACAGGAGTGGCGCAGCGCAGCATCGGGTTTTTGGGCGGGCCGGAACGCCGGCGGCGCGGCCCGGGCGCCGCACGCGGCGGCCCGCCGGCTATGGCGCGGCGCGATGTAGGCCGCGGTACGGGCAGTAGTGTGGGCAGCGGTGCGACGGCAGTGGAGGCGGGGTGGCTCGCGAGCATTCGCGATGGCCATCCGCCGAACGGCCGGCGTGCAAAATCCGTTCGCCGCGCTATGCTTGTCGCGTAGGGCGGCTTCCCGCCCGCTTCCGCGCTTTCGCCATGACCGATTCCGCCGCCGACGCCCGTTCCACCCCGCGCCGCGCGCGTTGCCCGCACTGCGGGCGCAGCTTTGACTGCGGCGCGCTCACGCAGCCGTTCGAATGCTGGTGCGCGTCGATGCCGGTCGTGCCCGGCGGTACGCCGCCCGCGGCTGGCGCGCGCTGCCGGTGCCCCGAGTGTCTGGCCGACGAAATCGCGCAGCGGATGGCCGGCGCGGCCGGCTGACGGCACCAGCCGCGTACGCGGGCGTTCCGTTCGACGCGCACCGATCCGGCCCCACTAGAGGCGCTCCACGCTAAACGGGTAAACTGCTCGGATGCAACGAATCACCACCACCGGGCGCGTCAACCTCAGTCACCTGTTCTGGCTTCGCAATCTCGCGATCATCGGCCAGCTCGTGACGATCGGGGTCGTACAGACCTATTTCGGCGTGCATCTGCCGTTGCCGGCGATGCTGATGGTCATCGCACTCGAAATCGTTTTCAACGCGCTGACCTGGGTGCGCGTGCTGCGTGCGCGGCCCGAGACCAATTTCGAGCTGCTCGGCCAGCTGTGGGTCGACCTCGGTGCGCTGTCCGCGCTGCTGTTCCTGTCGGGCGGCACGACCAATCCGTTCGTGTCGCTGTACCTGCCTTCGCTTGCGATCGCGGCGGCCGTGCTGCCGTGGCACCTGATGATCTGGCTCGCGGCGTTCGCGGTCGCGTGCTACGCGGCGCTCGGTTTCGATTCGGTGCCGCTCAACATGGACAACCCCGCGAACCTGTTCGACTACTACCGTACCGGGATGTGGGCGAACTTCATGGTCAGCGTCGGGCTGATCGCATGGTTCGTCGCGCGCATGTCGAATGCGCTGCGCCAGCGCGATTCGGCGCTCGGCGAAGCGCAGCAGCGCCTGCTGCGCGATGAGCGGGCGGTCGCGCTCGGTGTGCAGGCCGCCACCGTTGCGCACGAGATGGGCACGCCGCTGTCGACGATCGCGATGCTCGCCGAAGAGCTGCGCGACGCGGCGCGCGCCGATCCGGGGCTGGCCCGCTATGAAGCCGACCTGAAGGTGCTCGAGGAACAGATGACGCTCTGCACATCGGCGCTCGCGCGCCTGCGCATCCGTGCGAGCGCGCCCGCAAGCCGCCAGCCGGTGGACGACTGGCTCGACACGTTCGTCGAGCACTGGCGCCTGCGGCATCCGCACGTGCAGTTCGAACTGCTCGGTGCGCGTCCGGCGGGCGTCGCGCTCGACGATACGGTCGCGGCCGGCCAGATCCTGACGATCCTGCTCGACAACGCCGCGCGCGCGAGCCCGCAGCGCGTGACGCTGGCCGCGAAGGTCGCGCACGCCGGCACGGCCGACGAGATCGAATTCGAGGTATGCGACGACGGGCCCGGCATTCCGGCCGCGCTGCGCGAATCGCTCGGTGCGATGCCGGTCGACAGCACGCAGGGCGGGCACGGCGTCGGCCTGTATCTCGCGTTCAGTGCGGCCGCGCGGCTCGGCGGCGCGATCGAACTGTCCGATGTCGTGCCGCGTGCGGCGGCCGGCAACGGGCGGGCGAGCGGTGCGGCGAATGGTCACGCCGCGGCAGGCTCGGCTCAGCGCGCGGGCCAGCGCGTGACCGAACGGACCCACGGCGCGCCGGACAGCCGCCCGGCCGGCACGAGCGCCGCGCGCGGCACGCGGGCCGTGCTGCGACTGCCGGCGGTGCGCGTCGCGGCGCCGGCCGCCTCAACCAACACGTAGACGGAGAAACCCCATGAGCGAGAACAATTTCCTGGTGATCGACGACAACGAGGTGTTCGCGGGCACGCTCGCGCGCGGCCTCGAGCGCCGCGGTTACGCGGTCCAGCAGGCGCACGACAAGGAGGCGGCGCTCCGGCTCGCCGCGGGCGGCAAGTTCCAGTTCATCACCGTCGACCTGCATCTCGGCGAGGATTCGGGCCTGAGCCTGATCGCGCCGCTGTGCGACCTGCAGCCCGATGCGCGGATTCTGGTGCTGACCGGCTACGCGAGCATCGCGACCGCCGTGCAGGCGGTGAAGGAAGGTGCCGACAACTATCTCGCGAAGCCCGCGAACGTCGAGTCGATCCTGGCCGCGCTGCAGACCAACGCGACCGAAGTGCAGGCCGACGAAGCGCTCGAGAATCCGGTCGTGCTGTCGGTCGACCGGCTCGAGTGGGAGCATATCCAGCGCGTGCTGGCCGAGAACAACAACAACATCTCGGCGACGGCGCGCGCGCTGAACATGCACCGCCGCACGCTGCAGCGCAAGCTCGCGAAGAAGCCGGTGCGGCAGTAAGCGCGGTTTGCGCCCGGCGCGTCATCCGCCGGGCGGCCTCGCGCGTCGCATCGCACGACCATGAAAAAACGGGCGGCCCCGGAAGGGGGCCGCCCGTTTGTCGTCCGGCGCCGCGCGCGTTACAGCACGTAGCGCGACAGGTCTTCGTCCTGCGACACTTCGCCGAGTGCGCGGTCGACATACGTCGCGTCGATCGTCACGCGCTCGCCGGCGTGGTTGCCGGCCGAGAACGACACTTCCTCGAGCAGCTTTTCGATCACCGTGTACAGCCGGCGCGCGCCGATGTTCTCGGTCTTCTCGTTGACCGCGAACGCGATCTCCGCCAGCCGGCGGATGCCGTCGTCGGCGAATTCGAGTTGCACGTCTTCGGTCGCGAGCAGCGCCTGGTACTGCTTGACGAGGCTCGCGTCGGTTGCGTCGAGGATCGCTTCGAAGTCTTCCACCGACAGCGAATCGAGCTCGACGCGGATCGGGAAGCGGCCCTGCAGTTCGGGAATGAGGTCGCTCGGCTTCGCGAGATGGAACGCGCCGCTCGCGATGAACAGGATGTGATCGGTCTTCACCATCCCGTACTTCGTGTTGACCGTCGTGCCTTCGACGAGCGGCAGCAGGTCGCGCTGCACGCCCTGGCGCGACACTTCGCCGCCGCTGCCTTCGTTGTTGCGCGACGTGATCTTGTCGATCTCGTCGAGGAACACGATGCCGTTCTGCTCGACGTTCTGCACGGCCTTCGTCTTCACTTCCTCGTCGTTGAGCATCTTCGCCGCTTCCTCGTCGGTCAGCAGCTTCAGCGCTTCCTTGATCTTCACCTTGCGGCGCTGCTTCTTGCCGCTGCCGAGGTTCGAGAACATCGAGCGGATCTGCTCGGTCATCTCTTCCATCCCCGGCGGCGCCATGATGTCCATGCCGGCCGACGGCTGCTCGAGATCGAGCTCGACTTCCTTGTCGTCGAGCTGGCCTTCGCGCAGGCGCTTGCGGAACGTCTGGCGCGTCGCGTTGTTGTCGTCGTTCGCGTGATCGGCATTGCCGCCGAAGCCCACCGCGCGCGGCTGCGGCAGCAGGATGTCGAGGATGCGGTCTTCCGCCTGGTCGGTCGCCTTGCTGCGCACCTTGCGCATCTCGCTCTCGCGCGTCTGCTTGACCGAGATTTCGATCAGGTCGCGCACGATGCTGTCGACGTCGCGGCCGACGTAGCCGACTTCGGTGAATTTGGTCGCTTCGATCTTGATGAACGGCGCGTCGGCGAGCTTCGCGAGGCGGCGCGCGATTTCGGTCTTGCCGACACCCGTCGGCCCGATCATCAGGATGTTCTTCGGCGTGATTTCCTGGCGCAGCGGCTCGGCGACCTGCTGGCGGCGCCAGCGGTTGCGCAGCGCGACCGCGACGGCCTTCTTCGCCTTTGCCTGGCCGATGATGTGCTTGTCGAGTTCCGAGACGATCTCGGCAGGGGTCATGGTGCTCATGGGGCGGTCCTTACTCGATCGTTTCGATGATGCGGTTGTGGTTCGTGTAGATGCACATGTCGCCGGCGATGCCGAGCGACTTCTCGACGATCTCGCGCGGCGACAGCTCGGTGTTCTCGACGAGCGCGCGGGCCGCGGCCTGCGCGTAGGCGCCGCCCGAGCCGATCGCGCAGATCCCGCCCTCGGGGTCGAGCACGTCGCCGTTGCCGGTGATCACGAGCGTGGTGGTGGCGTCGGCCGTGATCAGCATCGCCTCGAGGCGGCGCAGCATCCGGTCGGTGCGCCAGTCCTTCGCGAGCTCGACGGCCGCACGGGTGAGGTTGCCCTGGTGCTTCTCGAGCTTCGCCTCGAAGCGGTCGAGCAGCGAGAACGCATCGGCCGTGCCGCCCGCGAATCCGACCAGCACCTGGTTGTTGTAGATCCGCCGCACTTTCCGCGCGCCACCCTTCATGACGATGTTGCCGAGGGTTACCTGGCCGTCGCCGCCGAGCGCGACCTTGTCGCCGCGCCGGACCGAAACGATGGTCGTGCCGTGAAATTGCTCCATCTGCGTTCCTTGAGAAAAACGGGGAAGAGTCGGACGGCGCGTGGCGCCGCCGCGTGACTCGCAGTGCGCCGGAAAGCGGCCCGGCGCGCGTCCGTTCCATTTTAGGGCGGGCGGCGGGATATCAAGAGGGGGGAGCCGAAACGGCGGACCGGGAACCGGTGCCGGAAAAACAGAAAGCGCGCGGCAGGCCGCGCGCTTTCGGGAAGCAGCGTGTCTGAGCGGAACGCCGCTCGATCAGTCGCCGAACAGCTTCTGGCGCAGTTCGCGGCGCTCCTGCGCCTCGAGCGACAGCGTGGCGGTCGGACGCGCGAGCAGGCGCGGAATGCCGATCGGCTCGCCGGTTTCCTCGCACCAGCCGTAATCGCCGGAATCGATGCGGGCGAGCGACTGCTGAACCTTCTTGAGGAGCTTGCGTTCGCGATCGCGCGTACGCAGTTCGAGCGCGTGCTCTTCCTCGATCGTCGCGCGATCGGCGGGATCGGGCACGATCACCGTTTCGCGCAGGTTCTCGGTCGTCTGGCCTGCATTCTTGAGGATGTCCGCCTGCAACTGTTCGAGCCGATTTTTGAAGAAGGCGAGCTGATCCTCATTCATGTAATCCTTGTCGCTCATCTTCAGGATTTCGGCTTCGGTCAAGAGTTTCTTCGTCATCTGCTTGCTTCTTCAATGTGCGGCAAATCGACAGATATTGCCTGCACTTTGGGATTACCCGCAACTGCGCTTGCAATCATTTGCGATTTGCCGCCGCGGGGCCGAAAGCCTCTGGAAAACCGGTTCTCAAATACCAGGATTGGCCTGGCGCGGAGTGGCGCGCGCTGCGAACCGGTGTGCTGCGCGGCACATTGCATCGGCCGCGGCCGGGAGGCGGATGGGCGATCCGGCGCGGTTGCGATGCCCGGAAAACTGGTTCAGCAAGAACCGGGCCTGTTTGTTACCGTACTCCAGCGGGCACGTATTGTAACTGAATCGCAAGCGGGCGCCGTATCGGGTCGATCCCCGTCGGCTGCGCCAATATCTAGAAAATATAACGCGCAAATCGCGAAAAAGCGATGACGGCGAAACCCTGCCTGCAAAAGGCGCCCCGCGACCGCCGCAGCCGCCCGCGAGGCGGCCGTGCGGCGGGGGCGCGGCGATGGCCCGCGCGCGTCAGGCGAGGCAGGCGTCGAGGCCGTCGGTGATCAGGTCCTGCGGCAGATCGACGCCGATGAACACCATCTTGTTCGTCTTCTTCTCGGCCGGCAGCCACTTCGCGGCGAGGTCGCTACCCATCATCTGGTGCACGCCCTGGAACACGACCTTGCGGTCGACGCCCTTCATGTACAGCACGCCCTTGTAGCGCAGCATCCGCTCGCCGTAGATCTGCAGGATGCCGCCGAGGAAGTCTTCCAGCTTGTTCGGGTCGAACGGGCGGTCGTTGCGGTACACGAACGACTTGATCTTGTCGTCGTGGTGCGCGTGGTGATGGTGGTGGTGGCCGTGGTCGTGATCGTGCGCGCATTGGCCGTGATCGTGGTCGCAATGGGCGTGATCATGGTCGTGATCGTGGTGGTGGTGCGCGTGATCGTCTTCGGCGAGGAAGTCGGGATCGATCTCGAGCTTCGCGTTCAGGTTGAAGCCGCGCAGGTCGAAGATTTCCTTGATCTCGGCTTCGCCGAAATTCACGACCTTGATCGCGGCCTTCGGGTTCATGTGCATCAGGCGGTGCTTGAGGCCGGCCACCGTCTGGTCGTCGACCAGGTCCGACTTCGTGATGAACAGGCGATCGGCGAAGCCGACCTGGCGCTGCACGACTTCGTGCTCGTCGAGCTGCGCGTTCGCGTGCTTCGCGTCGACCAGCGTGATGACCGCGTCGAGCAGGAAATCGTCGGCGATCTCGCTGTCGATGAAGAAGGTCTGCGCGACGGGGCCCGGGTTCGCGAGGCCGGTGGTCTCGATCACGATACGGTCGAAGTCGAGCTTGCCCTCGCGCTTCTTCGCGGCGAGATCGCCGAGCGTGCGCGCGAGGTCGCCGCGGATCGTGCAGCAGATGCAGCCGTTGCTCATCTGGATGATCTGCTCGTTCGAATCCTGGATCAGGATTTCGTTGTCGATGTTCTCTTCGCCGAACTCGTTCTCGATCACGGCGATCTTCATGCCGTGCTGTTCGTTCAGGATGCGCTTGAGCAGCGTCGTCTTGCCGCTGCCGAGGAAGCCGGTGAGGATGGTGACGGGAGTGGCCATGTCAATCGCCTGTGGTTCGTGAATCGGGGTCAAAACCAGGATGTGCATCGCGCCCCGGGGCTTGACCAGCCGGGGCGCACAACCATCCATTGAAACATATCTGTCAAGCCCTCGCCCGTCGTCCGAACGACAGGCGGGAGCGCGGATGCGCCGGGCGCGGGGCCGCGGGCCGGCTGACGGTTACGCGCGTAGATCGGGGCGATCAGACGATTTGCAACAGCAGGCCCTTCAGATACTCGCCCTCCGGGAACGCGGCGAGCAGCGGGTGATCGACGCCCGCGCCGAGCCGCTTCAGGATGCGCGCGTCGACCTTCGCGTCGGCGGCCGCGCCCGCGACGATCTTCTGGAACAGGTCCATGTCGATCGCGCCCGAGCACGAGTACGTGAACAGCAGGCCGCCCGGACGCAGCAGCTTGAAGCCGCTCAGGTTGATGTCCTTGTATGCGCGCGCCGCGCGATCGACGCTGTCGCGGGTCGGCGCGAACTTCGGCGGATCGAGCACGATCAGGTCGAAACGCTCGCCTTCGTCGACGAGGCGGCGCAGCGTCTTGAATGCATCGGCATCGAGCCAGGTCGCGCGTTCGGCGTCGAAGCCGTTGGCGACGACGTTCTGCTGTGCGAGCGCGAGCGCATCGCCCGACGAGTCGATCGACACGACACGCTTCGCGCCGCCCTTGAGCGCCGCGAGCGAGAAGCCGCCCGTGTAGCAGAAGCAGTTCAGCACGTCGCGGTCGGCCGCGTACTGCGCAACCAGCGCGCGGTTGTCGCGCTGATCGACGTAGAAGCCCGTCTTGTGGCCGTTCGGCACGTCGACGTGATAGCGCACGCCGTTTTCGTTCGCGATCAGCGTCGCGGGCGGCGCGTCGCCGGCGAGCACGCCGGTCGTCTGTTCGAGCCCTTCCTTGTCGCGGATCGACACGTCCGAGCGCTCGTAGACGTTCGGGCAGTCCGTCGCGCCGACGAGCGCCTTCACGATCGCATCCTTCCAGGCCTCGACGCCCGCGGCCATGAACTGGCACACGAGCTGGCCGCGCGGCGTGGCGCCCGCTTCGGCGGTGTCGGCCACGTAGTAGTCGACGATCAGCCCCGGCAGCCCGTCGGCTTCGCCGAACACGAGCCGGACCGCGCCGGTGCCCGACACCATCGTCGTGCGGTGCGCGACCGCGCGCTGCACGCGGCGCTTGAAGAACGCATGGTCGATCGGCTCGTTCTCGTCGAAGCTCCACACGCGCACGCGGATCTGCGACTGCGGGCTGTACGCGCCGCGCGCGAGGAAGCGGCCGTCGTGCGCACGCACGACGACGGTCGCGCCGGGCGCGGGCTTGCCGTCGACGCGGTCGATCGCATTGGCGTAGATCCACGGATGGCGGCGCAGCAGCGATTTTTCCTTGGACGGCTTGAGGGTGACGGTTTGCATGATGAAATCGAAAGGGGCCATGCGCGACGCCGGCCGTGGCCGGCCGCCGCGCGCGGCGGGTCGTACGGGACGCGCGTCAGTCGCGCTTCTTCGCGCGCGGATGCGCGCTGTCGTAAATCTTTGCGAGATGCTGGAAGTCGAGCGACGTATAGATTTGCGTCGCGGCAACGCTCGCGTGGCCGAGCAGTTCCTGCACCGCGCGCAGGTCGCCGCTCGACTGCAGCACGTGGGTGGCGAACGAGTGGCGCAGCACGTGCGGATGGACGTTGGCGGGGATGCCCGCGGTGAGCGCCGCGCGCTTCACGCGCTCGCGTACGACGCCCGGCGACATCCGGTTGCCGCGCACCGACAGGAACAGCGGATGCGGATCGTGCTTCACGAATTCGCCGCGCACCGCGAGCCATGCGTTCAGCGCGTCGATCGCCTTGCGGCCGACCGGCACCTTGCGCTCCTTGTTGCCCTTGCCGCGCACGGTGACTTCGGCTTCGGCGAGATCGAGCCAGCCGGCCGACCGGTAGCCGTCGGCCTGCGTGTACATCACGTCGAGCCCGATCAGCTCGGCGAGGCGCAGCCCCGACGAATAGAACAGCTCGAGGATCGCGTGATCGCGGATGCCTTCGGTCGTGCCGGCAAGCGGAGCGTCCATCAACGCCGATGCGTCGTCGACCGACAGCGCCTTCGGCAAGGTCTTCGCGCGTTTCGGCGCGCGCACCGCGGCGACCGGGTTCGCGGGCATCTCGATGCGCTGCGCGAGCCAGCGGTAGAACGCGCGCCACGCGGACAGCCGGTGCGCGATCGAGCGTGCGGACAGCCCGCCCGCATGCGCGCGCGCGACCGCGCCGCGCATGTCGGCGGCCGTCAGCGTTTCGAGCGGCCGGCCGTTCGCGAGCTTCTTCAGCTCGTCGAGTTCGTGCGTGTAGCCGCGCAGCGTGTGGTCCGACAGCTGCCTGACGTGCTTCAGGTTCGACAGGTAGGCGGCGACCGGATCGTCTGTCATCGCGTGCGGACGGATCAGTGCGGCAGCAGGCGCGTGAGCGCGGCGCTCGCGAGCGTCGCGATCTGCGCGAGGAAGTCGGTGGCCATGCCGTCGTGGAAGCGGCGCGGGTCGGGCGAACCGAGCACGAGCAGGCCGAACGCGGGCGCATCGGCGCCGGCGAGCGGCGCACGCAGTGCGAGCAGCGCGACCGATGCGGCCGAGCCGTCGCCGGCCGGCGGCGCGGCTTCCGCACCTTCCGCCGCATTCGCGGCCGACGCGGCGAGCGCGGGCACGAGCCACTGCGCGGCCTCGAAGCCCGTGTTGGCGCCGCAGTACGGCGTCGACAGCCCGTTCGTGAACAGCCGGACTTCCTCGCCGACCTGGCGCGCGAAGTCGGCCTGCGAGTAGGTGTCGGCGACGTCCCAGACGCGCAGCGCGGTTTGCGGCACGTCGAACACGTCGGCGATGCCGTCGGCGATCGTGCGCGGCAGCGCGTACGGATCGCGTTCCGCGATCACGCGTGCGGTCCAGCGGCTGAACTTCGCCGACAGGCTGTCGTTCTCGTGGCCGTACCGCACGAGTTCGGCGAGGCGGCGCTCGAGATGCTTGTTCTTGTCGCGCAGCATTTCCATTTGCCGCTCCTGCAGCGAGATCGCGGCCTTGCCGTGCGGGTTCGCGAGACGGATCGTCGCGAGCAGCTCGGCGTGCCGCGCGAAGAATTCGGGATTGGCGAGCAGGTAGTCGGCGACTTCGCGATCGTTCATGTGGCGGGAGCGTTCAGTTATCAAGGACGTTGCAGGGTCAGGCGTGCAGGTCGATCTCGCCTTCGAACACGGTGGTGGCGGGGCCGGCCATCATCAGCGCGGCGCGTTCGTCGCGCGCGCCGTCCCAGTCGATCGTCAGCGTGCCGCCGTGCGTGTGCACGGTCACGGGCGAATCGAGCAGGCCGCGCCGGATGCCGGCCGCGACCGCCGCGCATGCACCGGTGCCGCACGCGAGCGTCTCGCCCGCGCCGCGTTCGTACACGCGCAGTTTCACTTCGCTGCGCGACACGATCTGCATGAAGCCGGCGTTCACGCGCTGCGGGAAGCGGGCGTGGCGTTCGATCAGCGGGCCTTCTTCCAGCACCGGATACGCTTCGGTGTCGTCGACGACCTGCACCGCGTGCGGATTGCCCATCGTCACCGTCGAAATCCAGCGCGTCGCGCCGCCGACGTCGAGCGGCCACAGCGTGTCGCGGCCCTCGGTGCGGCCGTCGAGGCCCGCCGCGTCGAACGGCACCTGCGCCGGCGCGAACCCGGGCGCACCCATGTCGACGACGACTTCGCCGTTGTCCTGCATCGTCAGCGTGATCAGGCCCTTCATTACCTGCACGCGCACGCTGCGCTTGTCGGTCAGGCCGCGGTCGCTGACGAATTTCACGAAGCAGCGCGCGCCGTTGCCGCAGTGTTCGACCTCGCCGCCGTCGCAATTGAAGATCCGGTACTTGAAATCCGCGCCGTCGACGGTCGGTTTCTCGACGAGCAGCAACTGGTCGGCGCCGATACCGAAGTGGCGGTTGGCAAGCGCACGCACCTGCGCTTCGGTGAGCGGCGGCAACGCGCGCGAATAGCCGTCGAGCACGACGAAGTCGTTGCCCGCGCCGTGCATCTTGGTGAACGAGAGTTTCACTGGGTCCGGATTTCCATGGCGAACAAGGCGGTCGGCACGACGCGAACGGCCGGCGGCCATGCGGTGCGGCCTCGTCGTTCGTCGTGCTGATCTCAACCGCAAATGATACATGCAGCGGACAGGGGCGTCCCGCGCGGGCGGCCGTTTCGCGTCGCCGGCGGGGAAGGAACGGGCGGTATCTGTCGATCGGTCGACTGGTCGCGTCAGCGGCGAGCGGACAAATTGACGCGGTGTGGCGGGCGTTGTCGCAGCCCAGGCGAGGCGTGGCGATGCGTGCCCGATGTACGGCAAAAGCACAGGGCGACCCGGACGCACGTTTCGTACGGGTCACATTGACAAGGTGATGTCTGACGTTCAGGTTCGACGGCTCCGATGTCGTCCTGGTCAATTACCAGGATGACCACTGAGGTGATTCAAGCGATGACACGCATCTTCAATCCGCCCCATCCAGGCGAAGCGCTGCGCGACGACGTGCTGCCGGCGCTGGGCCTGTCCGTCACCGAGGCCGCCGCGCAGCTCGGCGTGACGCGTGCGGCGCTGTCGCGGATCCTGCACGGCCATGCCAGCATCTCGCCGGAAATGGCATTGCGTCTCGAGGCATGGCTGGGCGAAGACAATGGCGGGCGTGCCGACCTTTGGCTCGCGCAGCAGGTTGCGTTCGATCTCTGGCAGGCGCGCCGAAGGTGGCGAGAGCGCAGGCGCGCGCATGACGGCGCGCCCGCGGGATTCGCCCGACGGGCGTCAGGTCAGTACAGGCTCGGTTCGCCGGCCGGGCGGGTCTTGAAGCGCTTGTGGACCCAATAGTATTGCTCGGGCATCAGCGGGATCTGTTCTTCCAGGAATGCGTTCATCCGCCGTGCGTCGAGATCGTCGTCGCCGGTCGGGTAGTGATCCCACGGCTTGAATACCTTCAGACGATAGCCCTTGTAATTCGGCAGCACCTCGCCGATGAACGGCACGACCTGCGCGCGGCCCGTCTTCGCGAGCCGGCCGACGGCCGTCAGCGTGCAGGCAGGCACGCCGAAGAACGGGACGAACGTCGAATTGCGCAACCCGTAGTCCATGTCGGCGCCGAGCATCACCGGCTTGCGGTCGCGCAGCCAGCGCAGCACGACGCGCGCGCTGTCCGCGCGGCCGACCATCTCCGCGTCGAATCGCCCGCGCGCCTGCTTCGCCGCTTCCTCGAGCACCGCGTTCGAGAACGGCTGGTAGAGCGACCCGCAGCGGCGGTGCAGCGAACGATTCAGCCAGATCGAGCCGGCCTCGATGCCGACGAAATGCAGGCCGAGGAACAGCGTCGGCGGCAGGTCCGGATCGTCGAGATCGACCGCGCTGTCGACCTGGATCAGCTTCGCGAGCTTTTTCTCCGAACCGAACCACTGCACGCTGCGCTCGACGTAGCTGCGGATCGCATGGCGGAAATGCTGCCCGGCGACTTCCTCGCGCCGCGCGTCGCTCCAGTCCGGGAAGCAGAGTTTCAGATTGGTGTGTACGATGCGTTTTCGCCGGCTGGGGATCTTGTAGAGCAGCCAGCCGAGACCATCGCCGAACCGTGCGGTCAGGCCGTACGGCAACAGGGCGAGCAGTTTCAGCAAGCCAATGGCGAGGTGCGTGCCGAGACGACCTAGCATGCGAAACCTCCGTGGAACCGGCTGGCCGGCGCGTTGCGAACAGGTGGGTGAGACAGCGGAAGATGCAGCACGGGCGGCACTCTGTGACAATTCAGGAAAGCCGCTATAATACGGGCTTCGCCGAGTTAACTGACAACTTGCGGGGCGAAGCCGGTTGGCGTCACACACGCTGCCCGGTCCTGGTAATCCGCTAAAGCGTCGCCGCTTCAGGCCCAACGAAGCTGGCTACGTGAAACCAACCGTAACCACACAGGAGCCTGAAAAAAGTGGCAAACGATTATCTCTTCACGTCCGAATCCGTCTCCGAAGGCCATCCGGACAAAGTCGCGGACCAGATCTCGGACGCGATCCTCGACGCCATCCTCGAGCAAGACAAGTATTCCCGTGTCGCGGCGGAAACGCTGTGCAACACGGGTCTCGTCGTGCTGGCCGGTGAAATCACCACGACGGCCAACATCGACTACATCCAGATCGCACGCGACACGATCAAGCGCATCGGCTACGACAACACCGACTACGGCATCGACTACAAGGGTTGCGCGGTGCTCGTCGCGTACGACAAGCAGTCGCCGGACATCGCGCAGGGCGTCGATCGTGCGCACGACGACAACCTCGATCAAGGCGCGGGCGACCAGGGCCTGATGTTCGGTTACGCGTGCGACGAAACGCCGGAACTGATGCCGCTGCCGATCTACCTGTCGCACCGTCTCGTCGAGCGCCAGGCCAGCCTGCGCCGCGACGGCCGCCTGCAATGGCTGCGCCCGGACGCGAAGTCGCAGGTGACGGTCCGCTACGTCGACGGCAAGCCCGATTCGATCGACACCGTCGTGCTGTCGACGCAGCACGCACCGGACATCGAACTGCCGGCGCTGCGCGAAGCCGTGATCGAGGAAATCATCAAGCCGACGCTGCCGGCCGACCTGATCAAGGGCGACATCAAGTTCCTGGTGAACCCGACCGGCCGGTTCGTGATCGGCGGCCCGCAGGGCGACTGCGGCCTGACCGGCCGCAAGATCATCGTCGACACGTACGGCGGTGCCGCACCGCACGGCGGCGGCGCGTTCTCGGGCAAGGATCCGTCGAAGGTCGACCGTTCGGCTGCGTACGCAGGCCGCTACGTCGCGAAGAACATCGTCGCCGCCGGCCTCGCGTCGCGCGCGCTGATCCAGGTGTCGTACGCGATCGGCGTGGCCGAGCCGACCTCGGTGATGGTCAACACGTTCGGCACGGGCCGCGTGTCGGATGCAGTGATCACGAAGCTCGTGCGCGAGCATTTCGACCTGCGTCCGAAGGGCATCATCAAGATGCTCGACCTGCTGCGCCCGATCTACGAAAAGACCGCCGCTTACGGCCACTTCGGCCGCGAAGAGCCGGAATTCTCGTGGGAAGCGACCGACAAGGCGCTCGCACTGGCCGAAGCGGCCGGCGTCGAGCCGACGGCACGCGTCGCGTAAGCGTCGCTCGCCCGACATGAAAAACCCCGGCCTGGCCGGGGTTTTTTTATGGGTGTCGATCGCCGGTGGGTACGGGCACGGCAGCGCGACGGCGATCGTCGCGCGGTGCCCGCCGGCGTGCGCTCAGCGCGCGCCGAACCCGAACCAGCCGTTGCTGGCCGCGAGGCGGCGCGGGCGGTTGATGCGGCGCTGCGGGCCGAGCGTGCGGCGCAGCGCGAGCGCGCGCAGCGACGACGGCTTCTGCAGCAGCGAGCGCAGGCCCGCGCGGCGCGAGAACGCCTGCGCGCTCATCATCAGAAATGCGTGGAACCACGCACGGATGCCGTCCAGCCGGCTGTGTGCGGGCGTACGCTCGGCCAGCGCCTGCGTGCGGGCGCGGTGATGGCGCAGCGAGCGGGCAGGAGCGGGCGGCATGACGCGCTTCGCAGCGCGGCTGAGACGGGAAGTCAGACGGAATGGCATGTGAACGATGCTTCGCTTGTATGGATGGCGCCCTTGGGAGCGCACTGGTATGAACGGCCTCGGATGGCGCAACGGATCTTACCGAAACTCGCTGCGCGCCGCGCCCGCCAGAATTGACAGGGCCGCGACAGGCTACAGGGGAAACATGACCGGCAAAAGTCGCGATAAACCCTTGTGCCGCAACGCGTGTGCCGCATACCGCCTGTCGGTGAGGCCGGCGCCGCGCCGCACAGTTCCCTTGACCCGGATCAAATCCGCGATTGGCATGCCCCTGCGCACGACAATGGCGCTGTTCGCCGAATCCGGCGCCGATTTACAATCGTCACATTCACACAATAAGCATCTGGCATCCCATGTCGTCTCCATTGCAGTCGGAATCGATCCGCGCGCAAGTCGCGGAATTGCGCGAGCGCGGCTTCGTCGTCGCGCGTGGCCTCGTCAGTGACGAGCAGTGCGCGGCGCTCAGGCAGATCGCCGAGCGCCAGTTGCGGGAGGCGGCCGAGCCGATCGAGTTCGAGGCGGATTTGCGCTATCCGGGCGCGCCCGAGTCCAAACATGCGCCGGGCGGGCATACGGTGCGACGGCTGCTCGATGCGTATTCGCGCGATCCGGCCTTCGCCGAGCGCGCGGTCGCCCCTGAAATCGGTGCGTGGATGCGCGCGTATTTCGGCGAAGAGCCCGTGCTGTCGCGCGCCCATCACAACTGCATGATGACGAAGCATCCCGCGTACGGCAGCCTGACCGGCTGGCATCGCGATTTTCGCTACTGGTCGTTCGAGCGCCCGGACATGGTGTCGGTATGGCTCGCGCTCGGGCCGGAGACGAACGAGAACGGCGCATTGTGGCTCGTGCCGGGGTCGCATACGGCCGAATTCGGGCCCGAAGCGTTCGACGATGCGAAGTTCTTCCGCAGCGACCTGCCGGAGAATCGCAGGATGATCGACGCGGCCACGTGCCCGTCGCTGCAGACGGGCGACGTCGTGTTCTTCCACAGCAACACGCTGCATTCGGCCGGGCAGAATCGTTCCGACCAGGTGAAATTCTCGCTCGTGTACACCTACCACGGCGCGAGCAACCGGCCGGTGCCGGGCACGCGCTCGGCGTCGAAGTCGGAAGTGCCGTTCTAGGCACGGCGCGGGCGGCCGGCAACGCCGCGGCGATGCCGTGGTGCCGGGCATCGCGGGAGAATGAAGCAACGGGCGGCCTGGCCGCCCGTTTCGTCTGGCGCGGCCCGGCGTGCGACGCGGGCCGTTCGCGTGTCGCGCGGCGACGCGCTCAGCGCTTGCCGCCCGGCATCGCGAGACCGATCAGGCCGATGAACGATGCGACGGCGCCGCCCACGATCAGCAGGATCGTCTTCGTCGCGGGCGAGCCCGTGAAGAAGCGCGACATGTTGTCGTTGAGCGAATGGAACGACTGGCCGCCGAAATACAGCAGCACGACGCCGCCGACGAGCAGCGCAACCGAGATGACCCGGGACATACCAACCTCGCAGAAACGGTGATTCGAGACGCCGCAGTGTAGGCGACGGGCACGGCCGCGTCCATCGGCGCGTCGTCGTGCGCACGCCGGCCGCTTTCGTTACCATAGTCGTCGTATGACTCCTTCGCCATCGCCGCGCCGTGGGTGCGGCGCGTGCGCGTCCCTTTCCCCGATGTCCTGACGGAACCGACTCATGGCCTACGAAGCAGCTTCCGAACGTTACGCCGACATGCAGTACCGCACCTGCGGCAAATCCGGGCTCAAACTGCCCGCGCTGTCGCTCGGCCTGTGGCACAACTTCGGCGACACGACGCCGATCTCGACGCAGCGCGAGATCCTGCGCACCGCGTTCGACCTCGGCATCAACCACTTCGATCTCGCGAACAACTACGGGCCGCCGTACGGCAGCGCCGAAACCAATTTCGGCCGGCTGCTGAAGGAGGATTTCCGGCCGTATCGCGACGAGCTGCTGATTTCGACGAAGGCCGGCTGGGACATGTGGCCGGGGCCGTACGGCAGCGGCGGCGGGTCGCGCAAGTACGTGCTCGCGAGCCTCGACCAGAGCCTGCAGCGCATGGGGCTCGACTACGTCGACATCTTCTATTCGCACCGCTTCGACGCCCACACGCCGCTCGAGGAAACGGCGGGCGCGCTCGCATCGGCCGTGCAGCAGGGCAAGGCGCTCTACATCGGCATTTCGTCGTATTCGGCGGCGAAGACGCGCGAGATGGCCGAACTGCTCGCGCAGTACAAGGTGCCGCTGCTGATCCACCAGCCGTCGTACAACCTGCTGAACCGCTGGGTCGAAACCGAACTGCTCGGCACGCTCGACGAGATCGGGACGGGCAGCATCGCGTTCACGCCGCTCGCGCAGGGGCTGCTCACGTCGAAGTACCTGAACGGCGTGCCGGCCGACGCGCGCGTGAACAAGCCCGGCGGCGGCTCGCTGAAAGAGGATCACCTGAGTGCGGACAACCTCGAGCACGTGCGCAAGCTCAACGCGATCGCCGAGCGGCGCGGGCAGAGCCTCGCGCAGATGGCGCTCGCATGGGTGCTGCGCAACGGCCGCGTGACGTCCGCGCTGATCGGCGCGAGCCGGGCGGAGCAGGTGCGCGAAAACGTCGGCGCGCTGAAGAACCTCGACTTCTCGGCGGAGGAACTCGCGGAGATCGATCGTTACGCGACGGAAGGCGGCATCAATCTGTGGGAAAAGCCGTCCACCGATCAGGCGATCTGACCGGGACTCGATACGGGATGCGAAACATCGCATGCCGTATCGACGGCTTGCACGCAGACCCGCGCATCGCTTCGATGCAAGCGATGCGCGTCGCGCACGGGTTGCGCGGCTAGATTAGCGCAGGCAGGCCTTCGACGAGCAAGACCGCGACGCCGACGCCGAGGATCACGCCCAGTACGCGCAGCAGGTTGTGACGGAATTCGGTTGCGCACGGCACCGCGCCGAGAAATAGCGCTCCGGCCAGCGCCATCGGAATCAACAGGATGAAGTCGCCGATCGTGAAGTAGGTCGTCATGCGTGTCTCCAGTGTCGGCCGGAGTGGGCGCTTCAGCGCTTACTCCGGCCCCATGCCGGGTATTTCTAGTGTGGGTCCGACCCGATCGCGAGCGGGCCGGTCAATTCGAGTATAGGCAACCGGCAGCGCTTTTCGCTATCCGAACCATTAAAAATCAGCGGAAAGCCCCGCGAAATCCCGCATTTTCCCCGCCAGGTCGACGAATGCCTTGCGCGTATCTTTCCCGTGCCTTTCGACTGGTGCGAATTCGTCGTATATGTCCGATGCGTGCCGCCGCACGCGCAGGCGCGGCGGCACGCCCGCTCATGCGCGGTCGGGTTGCGCGCGGGCGGCCGGCGCGCGGAACACCAGCGCGAGTCCCGCGATGATCGCCCCCATGCCGGCGAGCGCGAGCGGCTCGGGCCGGTTGCCGAGCCACACGGCATCCATCAGCGTGGTGACGACGGGCACGAGATAGAACAGGCTCGTCACGTTGACGAGATCGCCGCGCTGCATCAACCGGTAGAACAGCAGTTGCGCGATCACCGAAATCACGATGCCGAGCCACAGCAGCGGGATCGCGAACGCCCAGCTCAGGTCGAACGACAGCGGCCGGAACGGCGCGATCGCCACGCACAGCGCGAGACCGATCGCATTCTGCAGCGGCAGCACGTCGGCGGGCGCCGCGCGTACGCGCTTTTGCAGCAGCGAGCCGGCGGTCAGCGCGACGAGCGCAGTGAGCGCGCACGCGATGCCCGCCGGCGTCAGGCCGCCGTCCCCTGCGCCGCGGAACACGACGAGCGCGAGGCCGGCCAGCGACAGCGCGAGCCCCGCGATGCGCACCGGCTGCCAGCGCCGCTCGACGAGCGCGAGCGTGAGGATCGGCTGCACGCCGAGGATCGTCGCGAGCACGCCCGGCGCGATCCCGCGTTCGAGCGCGAGCAGGTAGAAGATCGAATAGCCGCCCATCATCAGCAGGCCGGTGAGCGCGGCCATGCGCCGCTCGCCACGCGGCGGCAGCCAGCGTTTGCGCACCAGGGCCAGCCCGAGCAGCACGAGCGAGGCAACGGCGAAGCGTGCGGTAAGAAAGGCGAACGCGGACGCGTGACGCAGACCGAGTTCAGCGAAGATCGCGCCGCTGCTCCACAGCAGCACGAAGAGCGACGTAGCGCCATGCGCGGCGAGCGCGCGTTTGAACGAAACCATGTGAATCCACCTGTCGAACGGATCGGAACGTTCCATCCGCACGCGCAGCGGCACGCGGTGCGTCACGACGCACGCATGCAGGCCGACGGGCGAATGGAAGACGGAACGAAAAGCCGGCCGGTCAGCCGGCGCGTGCCGCCGGAGGGGGCGGCGCGGCGCCGACGAGCGGCGGTGCGACAGGAGGAGGCAGGACCGACGGATGCACGCACGCCTGCGGCCGCGAGTCGAACTGCGGCCGGGATCTTGCGAGGGCGGACGTGAGCGGATGCATCGTGGCGGAATGCGCTTGAACGCGAATGAGCATCAAAGGTACCGCAAGGCCGGCATCGGGCGCAACATTCGTCGGCGGCATCGTATGACGAACGAAGGGCGGGGTGCGCGCGACCGCGCGTTGTGCCGGCCGCGTTCAACGCACGCGAAGGCGATGAGGATGCCGCGTCGAGCGGGTGCCCCCATCACGCGTCATGTTGCCGCGAACCGCGTGCCCACCCGCGACGCGTGAGCGGCGCCCGCCACATGCGCGCCGCAGTGATGCCGCGGATTCGGCGGACGGACACATTCGACAGGGTATGATGGGGGTAACCGGGCGGGCAAGCGCCGGCCCGGCGCAGTGGTTGATTGGAGACATTCGACGAATTCGCGGCACTTCGCCCGCTTCTTCTTCTTTTCGCGCTTCGATAAACCGTGAACAATGGGATCACGCGCAACGCTCCGACGAGAGCGCGCGGATCGTGCATTTGCCGGCTCGCCAGCGAGCCGGGTTTCAAGATTCAAGAGTGGGGAACCATCATGCATGTCGGGTCGATTGTCTGCACTACCCATATCGCGGTGCCGAAGGGCGCGCGCGGCATCGTCCAGCGCATCCTGGGCGACATGGCCATGGTGACCTGGTACGCGGGCGTACCGGGTGAGTCGAAGGAACTCAACACCGAGCCGTTCTTTCTCGAGGACCTGATCGACACCGGCGAATCCGTGCTGCCGGCCGGCGCGGCGCTTCACTGAACGCACACGCCGCAGCCGGCGCTCGTCTTTCGGCCCCGCAGGCGGCACAATGCGGGGCATGAAAGACGCCACTTCCGCTCCCGCTTCTCCCGCCGGCCCGCCGTTCGCCGGACTCACGCCCGAGTGCGTGCTCGACGCGCTCGACAGCATGCTGATGCCGGCCGGGCTGCGCACCGACGGGCGCCTGCTCGCGCTCAACAGCTACGAAAACCGCGTGTACCAGGTGGGCATCGAAGACGGCCCGCCGGTCGTCGCGAAGTTCTACCGTCCGGCACGCTGGTCGGACGAAGCGATCCTCGAAGAGCACGCGTTCGTCGCCGAACTCGCCGCGCGCGAGATTCCGGCGGTGCCCGCGCGCGCATTCGACGGCCGCACGCTGCACACGTTCGACGGTTTCCGCTTCTCGATCTTCGAGCGGCGCGGCGGCCGCGCGCCCGACCTCGATCGCAGCGACACGCTCGAATGGCTGGGCCGCTTCATCGGCCGGATCCATGCGGTCGGCGCGACCGAGCCGTATGCCGCGCGCCCGGTGCTCGATATCACGACGTTCGGCTACGAGCCGCGCGACTACCTGCTCGCGCACGATTTCATTCCGGATGACGTAAGGCCCGCGTACGAGACGGCGGTCACGCTCGCGCTCGAAGGCGTGGAGGCCGCGTTCGAGCGGGCGGGCGACATCCGCCTGCTGCGCACGCACGGCGACTGTCATCCGAGCAACGTGCTGTGGACCGATGCCGGCCCGCACTTCGTCGATTTCGACGACAGCCGGATGGCGCCCGCGATCCAGGATCTGTGGCTGCTGCTGCCTGGCGATCGCGAAGGCGCGTCGCGTGCGCTGGCCGACCTGCTGGCCGGCTACGAGGATTTCTGCGAATTCGAGCCGCGCGAGCTGCATCTCGTCGAAGCGCTGCGCACGCTGCGGCTGATCCACTACGCGGCCTGGCTCGCGCGGCGCTGGGACGATCCCGCATTTCCGGCCGCGTTTCCGTGGTTCAACACGCATCGTTACTGGGAAGCGCGCGTGCTCGAGTTGCGCGAGCAGATCGGCGCGATGCAGGAAGGGCCGCTCTGGCCCGTGTGACGGCGCGCGCGGCAGCTTCGCCGCGCGGCAGGTTCAGCGCGGGCCGCTGCGCATCCGCGGCCCGTTTCGCTCAGAACTTCAGCATCATCTTGATCACGGCGGCGAAGCGCTTGCCATAAGGCGGCGCGATCAGCCCGCGCGTATTCAGGCGCGCCTGCGTGAGCACCGGCTTCATCTTCGAGAACGTCACGAAGCCGTCGTAGCCGTGATACGCGCCCATCCCGCTCGCACCGACGCCGCCGAACGGCAAGCTGCCGCACGCGATGTGCAGCAGTGCATCGTTTACCGTCACGCCGCCCGAGATCGTTTCGCGCATCACGCGCTCGACCGTGCCGCCGTCCTCGTCGAACAGGTACAGCGCGAGCGGACGCGGGCGCGCATTCACGTATGCGATCGCCTCGTCGAGCCGTTCGTACGGCACGAGCGGCAGCAGCGGCCCGAAGATCTCCTCCTGCATCAGTTGCGACGCGGCCGGCACCTGCGTGACCGCGCACGGCACGAAGCGGCGCGACGCGGGGTCGGATGGCGCGTCGGACAGCGGATGCAGTTGCGCGCCGGCCGTCTGCGCGTCGCTCGCGAGCTGCTGCAGCCGTGCGTAGTGGCGCGGCGATACGATCGTCGTGTAGTCGCCGTTGGTCGACAGGTCCGGATACATCTTCGCGAAGCGTGCCCGCGCGCGCTCGATGAACGCGGCTTCCATCCCGCGCGGCAGCAGCACGTAGTCGGGCGCGATGCAGGTCTGGCCCGCGTTCAGCGTCTTGCCGGTGACGATCGCGTCGACGGCCGCATCGAAGCGCGCGTTCGGGCCGACGATCGCCGGCGACTTGCCGCCGAGTTCGAGCGTGACGGGCGTGAGGTTGTCGGCGGCCGCGCGCATCACGTGGCGGCCGACGTGCGTCGAGCCGGTAAACAGCAGATGATCGAACGGCAGCGCGCTGAACGCGGCGCCGACTTCCGCATCGCCGTTCACGACCGCGACGTGGTCGCGCGCGAAGGTCTTGCCGATGAGCTGCTCGAACAGCGCCGACGTGCGCGGCGTCAGTTCGGACATCTTGATGATCGCGCGGTTGCCGGCGGCGAGCGCGCAGATCAGCGGGCCGGCCGCGAGCAGCACCGGGTAGTTCCACGGCACGACGATGCCGACCACGCCGAGCGGCTGCGGCATCACCTTCGCGCGCGCCGGGCGCAGCCACTTGTTCATCGGCTTGCGGACCGGTTTCATCCAGCGCTTGCCGTGCCGGAGTGCGTCGTCGATCTCTTCTTTCGCCATCCAGATTTCCGACAGCAGCACTTCCTGCTTCGAGCGATGACCGAAATCGGCGCTGATCGCTTCGGCGAGTGCGTCCGTGTTGTCGATCAGCATCGTGCGCAGCGCACGCAGGTGCTGGGCCCGCGTGTCCCAAGCCGGGTACGGCGCCCGCAGGTACGCCGCACGCTGGTCGCGCAGCAGCGCCGTCAGCGCGTCGGCCGACGGCACGGCTTGCGGGGCCAGTTCGGGCAGGTCGTTCTTCATGTCGTCTCCTCCAGTTGGGCCGGGCTGGTCGGCCGGCCGTCACGCCGCACGCGCACGCTCGGCGAGCGCGGCGACGCGGATCGGGGTGGTGCGTGTCGCGCGGCGCGAGGCCGGCTGCGACGGGTGCTCGAAAACCGGTTGAAGCGTGCAACGGGCGTCGCATCCGCGCGACGGTGTGCGCATCCGCCAACCTGGCCGACACGCGCGGGCATGTCGCGCGAGACGATGGCCGACCGGCACGCGGTGCGGTGTCGCGCGCGCCTGCCGGGGCACCGAAGCAGGGCGGCGCGACGAGTCCGCCGAATCGTGCCGCAGCGCACTTCGCCGCTGCAGCGACAAACCGTCCAAACGGTCGGCGACGACGCAGGCCGTTCGATTTCGATCGACTGCGCGCACGACGTCGAGCCTCTTCGCGCAGGCAGCCGTTTGAAATGAAATGCGGGTTGCGCGCATCGCATCCGGACCACCCGGTCGGCACGCGGCCTGCAGAACCTGGCGCTGCATCGTCGTCACTCCCGTTTCGCGACGGCTCGGCTTCTCGTGGCCGGCACGTCGCGCAAAGCGAATCGATACATCTTAAATTTAGTTCACGCGGGCGTTTAGAGGAATCGCTCTTGAATCGGCGCGCCGCGCGCGCGACCGCCATTCCTACAATGCCCGAACATTACAAGAGGGGACGCGGTCGCGCGGCGATGCCGGGCGCCTTCCATGACACGAAGGAGACGTGACATGCAATACGACTACATCATCGTAGGCGGCGGTTCGGGCGGCTCGAGCCTGGCCGGCCGGCTCGCCGATGCCTGCCCCGATGCGACGATCGCGCTGATCGAAGCCGGCTCGCATACGGAGCGCAACCTGCTCGTCAACATGCCGGTCGGCATCGCCGCGCTGGTGCCGTTCAAGCTCGGCACGAACTACGGCTACGAGACGGTGCCGCAGGCGGGCCTCGGCGGCCGGCGCGGCTACCAGCCGCGCGGGCGCGGGATGGGCGGCTCGAGCGCGATCAACGCGATGATCTACACGCGCGGCCATCCGGGCGACTACGACGAATGGGCGCAGCTCGGCGCGACGGGCTGGAGCTGGCAGGAGGTGCTGCCGTATTTCCGCCGCGCGGAAGGCAACGTGCGCGGCGCCGATGCATGGCATGGTGCGGACGGCCCGCTGTCGGTGTCGGATCTGCGCTTTCGCAATCCGTTCTCCGAACGATTCATCCAGGCCGCGCATGCGGCCGGCTATCCGCTGAACGACGATTTCAACGGCGCGACGCAGGAAGGCGTCGGCTTCTATCAGGTCACGCACCGCGACGGCTCGCGCTGCAGTGTTGCCCGCGCATACATCTACGGCCGCAACCGGCCGAACCTGCACGTGATCACCGATGCGACGGTGCTGCGGGTGGTGTTCGAAGGCAAGCGCGCAGTCGGCGTCGCGCTTGCACGCAACGGGCGGGTCGAGACGCTCGACGCGCGTGCGGAAGTGATCCTGTCGGCCGGCGCGTTCAATTCGCCGCAACTGCTGATGTGCTCGGGGATCGGCCCGGCCGAGCAACTGCGTCGGCACGGGATCGCGGTCGTGCAGGATGCGCCGGACGTCGGCGCGAACCTGATCGACCATATCGATTTCATCATCAATACGCGCGTGAATTCGTCGGAGCTGGTCGGCGTGTGTCTGCGCGGACTCGCGAAGATGGCGCCGGCGCTCGCGCGCTATTTCTCGAGCCGCACCGGAATGATGACGAGCAACGTCGCAGAGGCGGGCGGCTTCATCAAGAGCGATCCGTCGCTGGAGCGCCCCGACCTGCAACTACATTTCTGCACGGCGCTCGTGGACGACCACAACCGCAAGATGCACTGGGGCTTCGGCTATTCGCTGCACGTGTGCGCGCTGCGGCCGTTCAGCCGCGGCACGGTGGCGCTCGCGAGCGGCGATGCGCGCGACGCGCCGCTGATCGATCCGCGCTTTTTCAGCGATGCGCGCGATCTCGACCTGCTCGTGCGCGGCACGCAGGCGATGCGCCGGATTCTGTCGCAGGCGCCGCTCGCGTCGCAGGGCGGGCGCGAGCTGTACACGCGGGCCGACCAGAGCGAGGCAGAGCTGCGCCAGACGATCGTCGAACATGCCGACACGATCTATCACCCGGTCGGCACCTGCCGGATGGGTTCGGATGCGCGCGCGGTCGTCGATCCGCAACTGCGCGTGCGCGGCGTCGAAGGGTTGCGCGTGGTGGATGCGTCGGTGATGCCGACGCTCGTCGGCGGGAACACGAATGCGCCGTCGGTGATGATCGGCGAACGCGCGGCGGACTTCATCGTCGCCGCGCGCAAGGGCACGGCGACGCGCGGCGAGGCAGCCGCGGCGGTGCACGGCCGCTGAGCGGCGCGCGCACGGCGGCGATCATGCTCAGGCAAACGTATCGACGAGGCCGGCGCGGCTCACGCTCGCGGCGGCCGGTGCGGATTGCGCAGCGCCGGCCGGTGCCTCGACGGCTGACTGTCCGCCGTTCCCGCGCCGCGACGACGACTGGCCGCCGGCGAAGGTTTGCTGCGGGTTCTGTTGCTGCGACGCGAAGCCGCCGTCGCTGACGGTCGCGCTGCCGAGCCCGAGCCCGCCCGCTTCCATCGCCTCGCGCAGCTTCGGCAGCGCGGCTTCGACCGCTTCGCGCACTTGGGCGTGCTGCGACACGAACAGCGCGTGCGCGTTGTTGTCCGCGACGCGCAGCACGACCTGCAGCGGCCCGAGATCGGCCGGATTGAGCGTCAGCTCGGCGCTCTGCTGGTGCGCATTCGACAGGAACACGACCTTCTGACTCAGCGCGTCCGTCCAGTCAGGGGTGCCGACGTGGGGCGCGAGCACGTGCGCGTTCGCGGCGGCGATCGCCCCCGCGGCCGGCGACAGCTGCAGGTTCGCCTGTGCGGCGGCAGCGGCCGTCGCGCCGGCCGCGAGCGTCGCGCTGGCGGCCGGGTCCGTCGCGGCGCCGGCTGCCGCGAGCGCGTGCTGTTCTCCCGACTGCGCGTTCGCGCTGGCCTGCAGCGCCTGCGCGGCGGCCGGCGTCGGCGTTTGCTGGGTGGCAAGCGCGCCCTTCGCGTCGGCGAGCGTGCGGTCGAAGCTCGGCGCCTTCGGTGTCAGCGGTGCGGCGGCGCCGGTCGCTGCGGCGGAGGCCGGTGCGGACGCCGTCGCCGTCGCGCCGGTCGCGGGCATCGCGATCGCGCCCGCGCCGCCCGTCAGCCTGTCGAGCGCGGTTTGCAGCGCATCGCGGCCCGACGCCGGCGCGGCCGGCGGGGAGGCTGCGCTCGCGTCGCCGGTCGCGTGATCCGCCAGCGTGGCCGTGGCATCGGGCTGGCCGGACACGGCCGTCTTCTGCGCCGCGGCGGCGGCCGTTGCATCGGCCGGCGTCGCGTTGTCCGTGCGCGCCTGCAGTTGCGCCTGCAACGCCGCGGCGGCCGCGAGCGCGGCGGCGTCGGGGTTGGTGGCGGCGTTCGCGGTCGTATCGTCGTTCGCGTCGTCGTCATCGGCCGCGGACGGCTTCGTGCCGGCGGCCGGCTTCGACGCAGCCTGTTTCGGCGACGCATCCGGCACGCCGGAGTTCGACGCGTCGTGACGCGTGGCGACGCTTTGCTTCAGCGTCTGCGCGAACGGGACGGCGGCCGTGGCGGTCGCTGCATCGTTGCCGGCGGCGCCGGACGCAGCCGCGCCGCGGGCGGCCTTGAGTGCTGTGCCGGCGGTGTCGAGCAGCGCGCCGAGCAGGGGCAGGGGAGGCATGGCGATTCTCTCGTTCGAATGCGGTGGTCGGTTACGACGAACGGGCCGCGTCGGCCCGCATGCGCAGGATCGTCGCGGCGTGTTCGTCGGCGTCGCGCTGTTCGCGCCGGGCGTCGCGCATCGCATCCTGCGCGGCGCCGCGCGCCTGCAGGATTTCGAACGAGCCGACGGTGCGTTTCTTCTGTTGCCAGTTCGGGCGGGCTTCGTCGATGCGGACCTCCGCCGCGGCCAGCACGCTGCGCTGCTGCGCGATCGCGGCGTCGAGCGTGTCGATGAATGCCTGGAAATTGCGCCAGTTGCCGGCCGGCATCCCGTGCTGCGCGGATTGCGAGAAGCGCGCGTGGTATTCGTCGCGGTAGCGCAGCAGCGCGTCGAGCTGCTCGGCGGCCGCGGTGCGCTCGCGCTGCGCGGTGCCGAGCTGCTTCGCGGCGGAATCGAGATCCTCCTGCGCGCGATCGAGCAGCAACTGAAGCGGAAAGCCGTGTGCCATCGGGGTCAGCCTCCGTAAGCGTCGAACAGCGCATCGAGCCCGGCGAGGCTCGACGCGAACGGCGCGCATTCGCGAAAGCCCTGCTGCAGGAACGCCTCGATGCGCGGATAGAGCGCGATCGCGCGGTCGAGCTGCGCGTCGCGGCCGGGCGCGTACGCGCCGACCGCGATCAGGTCGCGATTGCGCTGGTAGCGCGACAGCATCTGCTTGAACTGCCGGACGTGGTCGAGATGCGTTTCGTCGATCAGCGCGGTCATCGCGCGGCTGATCGACGCCTCGATGTCGATCGCCGGATAGTGGCCGGCCTCGGCGAGCGCGCGCGACAGCACGATGTGGCCGTCGAGGATCGCGCGCGCCGAATCGGCGATCGGGTCCTGCTGGTCGTCGCCTTCGGTCAGCACCGTGTAGAACGCGGTGATCGAGCCGCCGCCTTCGGGCCCGTTGCCGGTGCGCTCGACGAGCGCGGGCAGCTTCGCGAACACCGACGGCGGGTAGCCCTTCGTCGCGGGCGGCTCGCCGATCGCCAGCGCGATCTCGCGCTGCGCCATCGCATAGCGTGTCAGCGAATCCATCAGCAGCAGCACGTGCTTGCCCTGGTCGCGGAAATACTCGGCGAGCGACGTCGCGTACGCGGCGCCCTGCATCCGCAGCAGCGGCGACACGTCGGCCGGCGCCGCGACGACGACCGAGCGCGCGAGCCCGTCCTCGCCGAGAATCTGTTCGATGAATTCCTTCACTTCACGGCCGCGCTCGCCGATCAGCCCGATCACGATCACTTCCGCGCTCGTGTAGCGCGCCATCGTGCCGAGCAGTACCGACTTGCCGACGCCGGAGCCCGCGAACAGGCCCATCCGCTGCCCGCGGCCGACGGTGAGCAGCGCGTTGATCGCGCGCACACCGACGTCGAGCACGTGGTGGATCGGTTCGCGCTCGAGCGGGTTGATCGACGGCGCCGACAGCGGCGCGTCGACCTTCGACGCGAGCGGGCCGAGGCCGTCGAGCGGGCGCCCCGACGCGTCGACGACGCGCCCGAGCATTTCCCAGCCGACCGGCAGGCGCTTGGCGCCCGCGAGCGGATCGGTGACGGGCGCGCTTTCGCGCGGCCACACGCGCGCGCCGGGCAGCACGCCGGCGACGTCGGTGGTCGGCATCAGGAACAGGCGATCGCCGGCGAAGCCGACGACTTCGGCTTCCGCGTGCGACAGCGTGCTGCCGGGCGGCAGTTCGATCGTGCATTCGGCGCCGACCGACAGGCGCAGCCCGATCGCCTCGAGCACGAGGCCGGCTGCGCGCGTCAGGCGCCCGCACGGCCGCAGCGGCAGCGCGCGGTGGCTGCGTGCGGCGAGCCCGTTCAGGTGGGTGCGCCAGTGTGCGAGATGCGGATTGTGCGGCGCGCGCGGCGCGGCGCCGTCGGCCGCTGCCGCGGCGGCGTGCCGGCGCGGGTCTCGTGCGCTGTCGCGCGCGGCGTCCGGGCCGAACGACGCGAGCGCGAGTTCGCGCTCGAGCGGCGTCATGCCGTCGTGCGCGAGCGAATCGGGCGTGGGCGTCACCACGTGCTCACCTTGCCGATCGCGGCGGCGACGCGCTGCCAGCGGGTGGGCAGCGTCGCGTCGACCTCGCCGGTCGCGGCGTGCGCGCGGCAGCCGCCGCGCTCGATCGACGCGTCGGTGCGCACGTTCCAGCCGAGCGCATCGAGATCGTCCTGCAGATACGCTTCGACGACGGGCAGGTCGGCCGGATTCACCGCGAGATGCGGCGCCCCGGACAGCGCGGGTTCGGCCGCGAGCACGTCGCGCACGGCGGCCACCAGCGCGGCCGGGTCGTGCTTCACGTGCTGGCGCACGACTTGCTGCGCGATGTCGAGCGCGAGTTGCGCGAGGTCGGCGGCCAGATCGTGTTCGACGCTCGACACGGCCTCGCGGAACGACGCGGCGAGCGCCGCGAGCTGCGCGGCCTGTTCGCGCGCGTCGGCCCGGCCGGCCTCGAAACCCTGTTCGCGGCCCTGCTCGAAACCGGCCTGGTAGCCGAGCGCGTGGCCTTCGGCGTGGCCGGCCGCATGGCCTTCGGCGTGCGCGGCGTCGCGCACGCGCTGCAGATCCGCGGCGAGCGCGGCGGCGGCCGCTGCCGCGTCGTCGGGCGGCGGCGGGGGCGGCGGCGGGTCGAACGACGCCATCTCCCACCGCTGGTACGCGGTGAGGGTGCCCGCGCGATCGCTCGCCGAATCAGACATACGCGTCTTCCGCCTTGCCGCCGATCGCGATCGCGCCGCTCTCGGCCAGGTTGCGCACGATCTGCAGGATGCGGCGCTGCTGCGTCTCGACTTCGGACACGCGCACCGGGCCGCGCGCGTCGAGATCCTCGGCGAGCAGTTCGGCCGCGCGCTGCGACATGTTCGCGAGGAACTTCTGGCGCAGCGCGGGCGGCGCGCCCTTCAGCGCGATGATCAGCGTTTCCGACTCGACTTCCTTGAGCACCATCTGGATCGCGCGATCCTCGAGGTCGAGCAGGTTCTCGAACACGAACATCTGATCGACGATCTTCTGCGCGAGATCGGCATCGTACTGGCGCACGCTCTCCAGCACGCCTTCCTCGTGCACGCTCGTCATGAAGTTCAGGATCTCGGCCGCGGTGCGGATGCCGCCCATCGGGCTGCGCTTCAGGTTGTCGCTGCCGGACAGCAGGCCCGTCAGCACGTCGTCGAGTTCGCGCAGCGCGGCCGGCTGGATGCCGTCGAGCGTCGCGATCCGCAGCATCACGTCGTTGCGCAGCCGCTCGGTGAAGCACGACGCGATCTCGGACGCCTGGTCGCGGTCGAGATGCACGAGGATCGTCGCGATGATCTGCGGATGCTCGTTCTTGATCAGTTCGGCCACCGCGCCCGAGTCCATCCACTTCAGGCCCTCGATGCCGCTCGTGTCGCTGCCCTGCAGGATGCGGTCGATCAGCACGCCGGCCTTGTCCTCGCCGAGCGCCTTGGTCAGCACCGAACGGATGTACTCGCTCGAATCGAGCGACAGCGCGGTGTGCTGCTCGGCTTCCTTCGCGAACTCCTGCAGCACGTCCTCGACCTGCTCGCGCGTGACGTTCTTCAGCGCGGCCATCGCGGCGCCGATCTTCTGGACCTCGCGCGGCGCGAGGAACTTGAATACCTGCGCGGCCTCTTCCTCGCCGATCGACATCAGCAGGAGCGCGCTCTTGGTCAAGCCTTCAGCGTTCATCGGACACCCAGTTCTTCACGACGGTGGCGACGATCTTCGGATCCTGGCGGGCGATCGTGCGCGCGTAGTCGAGGTTGCGTTCGTAACGGTTCTTTTCGCTCTCGAAACCGAGCAGCAGCGCGTCGGGCTCCTCGGCCTTCTCCGGCGCCGGTAGGCCGTCGAGCGCGACCGGGTC
Organism: Burkholderia metallica; assembly: GCF_902832845.1. Lineage (GTDB taxonomy): Bacteria > Pseudomonadota > Gammaproteobacteria > Burkholderiales > Burkholderiaceae > Burkholderia > Burkholderia metallica. The sequence continues at coordinate 131,767 of NZ_CADFDB010000006.1, forward strand.
TTCCGGCGCGGCGAGCGCCGGCGCGGCCGGCTCGGGCGGCGGGAAGGCGCGGCGCATCGCCGGGCGCACGAACATGAAGTAGAGCGCCGCCGCGGCCGCCGCGATGCCGAGCCATTTCGCGGCTTCCTTCGCCATCGCGATCATGTCGGGCTGGCGCCACCACGGCAGGTCGGCGTACGGATCGCTCGCGGTCGAGAACGCGCTGTTCACGACGTTCACCGAGTCGCCGCGCTTCTCGTCGTAGCCCATCGCGTCCTTCACGAGCTGTTCGACCTGCGCGAGCTTCGCGGGCGGCAGCGGCTGCATCGTCACGTGGCCCTTCGCGTCGGCGACCGGCTGGTAGTTGACGACGACCGCGACCGACAGCCGCTTCACGCTGCCCATCGGCTGCTCGAGATGGCGGATCGTCTTGTCGACTTCGTAGTTGGTCGTCTGGTCCTTGCGGTCGCTCACCGGGGTGGTCTGCGGCGCGTTCTGGCCGTTGCCGGCGACGATCGGCGCGGACGCAGGCTGCGGCGGCGTGTTCGACAGCGCACCCGGCACGCCCGACGCGCCGCCCTGCGCGAGCTCGGTCGAGCTGCTGGTCTGCTGGCTGCGGATCGCGGCCTGCTGCGGCGTGCCGTTCGGGCCGTAGCTTTCCGACGTCTGCTCGATCTTCGAGAAATCGAGGTCCGCGCTGACCTGCGAGCGCGCGTTGCCCGCGCCGAAGATCGGCGCGAGGATCGCGTCGATGCGCTTCTGCGTGTTGTGCTCGACCTGCTGCACGTATTTGAGCTGGCTCGCGTCGAGGCCGGAGGCCGACGCGGTCTGGGTCAGCAGGTTGCCGTCCTGGTCGACGATCGTCACGTTCTTCGCGGGCATGTCGGGCACGCCGGACGACACCATCCGCGTGATCGCCTGCACCTGGCCCTCGTCGAGCACGCGGCCCGGGTAGAGGTCGACGAACACCGACGCGCTCGGCGCTTCCTTGTCGCGCACGAACACCGACGGCTTCGGGATCGCGAGATGCACGCGCGCGCCGCGCACGGCGTTGATCGATTCGATGGTACGCTGCAGCTCGCCTTCGAGCGCGCGCTGGTAGTTGATCTGCTCGGCGAACTGGCTGATGCCGAATTTCTGGTTGTCCATCAGCTCGAAGCCGACCGAGCCGCCCTTCGGCAGCCCCATCGCGGCGAGCTTCAGGCGCGTTTCGTGCACCTGGCTCGACGGTACGAGGATCGCGCCGCCGGCATCGGCGAACTTGTAGGGAACGTTTGCCTGCTGGAGCGCGGCGATGATCGCGCCGCCGTCGCGGTCCGACAGGTTGCTGTACAGCACGCGATAGTCGGGCGCGCGGCTCCACAGCACGAGCGCGGTGATCACGGCGACCGCGAACGCGACGGCGATCACGAACGGCAGCTTCGGGTTGCCCTTCATCCGCGAGATGCCGGGAATGCGTTCCGCGAAGCCGCCCAGCCCGAAGTCTGCGCCTGCGCCACCCGCGCCCGGCAGCGCGGCGGCCGCGGCGGCGCCGGGCGCCGGGCTGGCGAGGCCCGCGCGGGCGTCTGGGTTGATCAGCGAGTTGGCCTGCGAATCCATGCGTCGAGTTTCTCCGGAGCGGGACGACTGAGCTCGCTCGGACGAGCGGGCGGACAATGACACGATGCGATTATCGTGACCCGGGCCGCACTCCGATCGACCGAAAAGAACGGGGTTTCCCCCGTACTTTCTCGGCTTTGACGCGCGGCGCGCTGCTATCCTTTTTCGGAATCCGGCATGGCGCGCGTGGTGCGGCGCCGGCGGATCTCCCGGCACGTCCGGGTCTCTTCTCTCGGTTTTGGGGACAGCATGGCTGCGAACGTCAGCGGAATCGGTTCGGTGTTGCAACAGATGCAGTCGATGGCCGCGCAGGCGTCCGGCGGCGTCGCGAGCCCGACGGCGGCGCTGGCCGGCTCGGGCGCGGCGACGGCCGGCACGTTCGCGAGCGCGATGAAGGCGTCGCTCGACAAGATCAGCGGCGACCAGCAGCACGCGCTCGGCGAGGCGCAGGCGTTCGAGGTCGGCGCGCCGAACGTGTCGCTCAACGACGTGATGGTCGACATGCAGAAAGCCAACATCGGCTTCCAGTTCGGGCTCCAGGTCCGCAACAAGCTCGTGAGCGCTTACAACGACATCATGCAGATGTCGGTGTGACGGGCCGGCTATCCGGGGCCGGCCATCCGGGGACGGCTATCCGGTTGGCCGCTATCCGAACCCGCCCATCCCGGAACCGTTATCCGGCCACGGCCATTCGCAAAGCGCCGCCGGGCTCGCCGGCGGACCGGCGCCTCGGCGCCCGGCAGCAGGCACGCTTGCCTAAAGCTTTCGCGATCCCTTCCGATAACTCCGGTGAAGGCCGCGTCGTGCGATGCACGGCGGCGGTTCCCGTATAGCCAAGGCAGAACAAGGAGAAGCGCATGTTTTCCCCAGGACACGCTGGAGCCAGTGCCTACGCGCGTGTCGGCGTCGAGACAGGGGTGATGGGCGCCTCCCCGCACCGGTTGATCGCGATGCTGTACCAGGGCGCGCGGCAGGCGATCGCGCTGGCGCGCATGCATTTGCAGCAGGGCAACGTATCCGCGCGGGGCGATGCGATCGGCAAGGCGATCCGGATCGTCGAGAGCGGGCTGAAGGCGTCGCTGAACCGCGACGCGGGCGGCGAGATCGCGGAGCGGCTGGACGCGCTGTATGCGTATATCGGCCGGCGTCTGCTGGAAGCGAACGCGCAGGCGAGCGACGCGATGCTGGTCGAGGTCGACCGGCTGCTCGCGACGCTCGAGGAAGCATGGACGGGGATCGCCCCGGAGGTCGCGCGGATGGCCGCGCAACAGGCAGTGGAAGCATCACGATGAATCGCAAGGCCGAATACTTCGAACGTTACGAGGCGCTCGCCGCCGTGTCGGGCCGGATGCTGGGCGCCGCCCGCAGCGCCGACTGGAGCGCGTTGCCGGGGTTGCAGGCCGAATTCATGCAGTTGGTCGACAGGCTGAAGGAAGCCGATTCCGGCGTCGTGCTCGACGAATCGGATCTCGGCCGCAAGCTCGACCTGATCCGCCGCATCCTGGCCGACGACGCCGCGATCCGCGATCTCGCGAGCCCCGACGTCGCGCGGTTGTCCGCGCTGTTCGAGGCGCGGCGCTCGACCCAGGTATTGACCGATCTCTACCGCGCGCGCGGGTAGCACCCGTTTCCGGAGAAACGGGCGCGGGGGCGCGCCGTTCCCGGATTCGCAACGATGTGCAGGGCCTGTTTTACATATGGAATGCACGTGCGAATGCCCGAAGTCGCTCGTCTCCCAAGGGGACTTCCTTGCCGAGTGCAGGCAACGCGTGACGCGCGCCGTCTGGCCGAGCCAAGCGCGCCGAACGAAGTGGCCTTGGAGGACAGGCGACGAACGCCGCCGCCATGCGGGCGATTGCGCGCATTCCCGTGGAATGATTTTTTATTGGGCGTTTTCGCGAGAACGGCCGCTCGCCGCGTTGCGCGCCTTGCAAACACGTCGTCGGTCTTCGCGGCGTCTCGCGAGGACTTGCGTGGGTCGTCGCGAGCGGTCGTTCTCTTGGCACCGCCTATGCGGCCCTCTGGAAACAGACCCTGAGATGAGCAGGCTCCGATCATGACCGGTATCGACTCCGTTGCGGCCGCGCTGCTGGCGAGCCGCCTCGACAGCCTGCTGACCGGCACCGTGTCGGCGCCCGCCGGCGGCGGGGCGACCTCGCAGGTCGGCACGCCGGGCACCGGCGCGTCGTCCACGCCGTCGGCCGGCAGCCCGCCCGCCGCGCCGCCGGCGTCCACCCAGACCGCGCTGTCGGATGTCGGGCGCGTGCTCGACGCGATCTCGCGCGCGGGCGGCGATACGACGCCGGCGATCGCCGGACGCGTGCCGCTGCTCGCCGATCCCACCGTGCTGCTGACCGACACCGCCGTGCCGGCCCGCGCGCCGGCCGCCGCCGATCCGGCGGCGCCTTCCACGCCGGCGTCCGCTGCGGCGTCGTCCGCGGCGGCGGCGCGTGAAGCGGCCGCCGCGTTGCCGGTCGCGGCGCTGCGCGCGGCGCTCGCGCAGGCCGTGAGCGAAAGCGGCCTCTTCTACGAATCCCATCTGGCGCAGTGGCTGGCCGGCCAGCGTCCGCTCGCGGCGCTGCTGCGCGAGCCGCAGGCGCGCCTCGCGGCCGCGCTCGCGCCGGCCGACCCGGAGGCCGCGCAGCACGTCGCGACCGACGTGCTCGACGAGCTGCTCGCGCAGCGTCCGCCGCTGCCGGCGGGCGCGCGCGCCACCGCGCAGCCGGGTACGCCGGCCCAGGGCGGCGCGCCGACCCGCGACCCCGCGCAGGCGTTGCCGGCAGGCGCACGGCAGGGCGCGTCGCTACCGCCCGATACGGCCGATCTGCTCGGCGAGCGTTCCGATCCGCGCTGGACGCCCGCGCGGGCCGAACCGGCCGCCGCCGCGCCGGATACGCCGGCGCAGACGCTCGCGCCCGTGCACCCGGCCGCCGTGCCGCTCGTCAGGCAGCAGCTCGACGCGCTCGCGACCGACCAGTTCCGCTGGACGGGCGAGGCGTGGCCCGGCGCCCGGCTCGACTGGACGATCGAGCCCGACGATCCGGGCAGCCGCGCGCCGCGCGGCGACGACGGTGCAGGCGACGGCATCGCGTGGCGCACGCGTCTCACGTTGACGTTGCCGTCGCTCGGCACGGTCGATGCGGACCTGGTGCTGAACGGCACGCAGCTCGTCGCGCGCCTGCGGGCGAACCAGACGGGCGCCGAGCGCCTCACGCGGCACGAGGCGGCGTTGCGACAGCGGCTCGAGGTGTCGGGGCTGCGGGTGGGCGGGCTGTCTATCCGCGCGGTCGACGACGGCCCGGATAGCTTCGACCTGTTTGCTGCGCAGGCGGCCGCTGCCGCGTATGCGCGCGGTGCGGCCCCGGCCGGCGGCCCGGCGACGCATGCGCGGGACACCGACGACGAGGCGCTGCAATGAGCATGACGTCCCGCAAGCGCGCGGCCGCGCTCGTCTACGATCCGAAAGGCGGCGATGCGGCGCCGCGCGTGGTCGCGAAGGGGTATGGCGTACTCGCCGAGATGATCGTCGCGCGCGCGCACGATGCGGGGTTGTACGTGCATACGGCGCCGGAGATGGTGTCGCTGCTGATGCAGGTCGACCTCGACGACCGGATTCCGCCGCAGCTTTACCAGGCGGTCGCGGACCTGCTCGCGTGGCTGTACGCGCTCGACCGCACCGAGCCCGCGCCGGACGACGCCGCACCGCGCTTTCCGTTGCCGCCGCTGCGCTGAGCGGCGCCGGCGACGCGCGACTTCTTACGAAATGCTGTCCTTGTCTTGCAACGGTATTTCGTCGGCATTTTCCGTTCATCGGTCGGCATCGTTGCGCAACCTGCGCACTTCGTCCGAATTTCTCCGCTGATCGTGCCTGCCGCTGCGTACGCCGGCGGATTGAGCCACCGATTGATTTATGTAATGATATCCATTCTCATTTTCATGTTGCCGGGCGGCGCGCACTCCCTGCGTGCCGCCCGTTGTTTTGAACGAATGGAACCTCTCGCGTGAACGCGCCCGAAACAATCAATCCGCCCGATGCGGGTATTGCCCGCGCGGGCGTCACCGTGCTGCACCCGGCGGCCCGCCCGCTGAGCGACGACGAACTGGCCGCGCGCCGCCAGCGTTCGCGCCGCGCGACCTTCATCAAGTGGCTGCGCAAGGTGCATGGCTGGGTCGGGCTGTGGGGCGCGGTGCTCGGGCTGCTGTTCGGCGTGACGGGCGTGCTGCTCAATCACCGCGCGCCGCCGCTGAAGATTTCGACCGGCGAGCCGCAGGTCGAGGAGATGCAGATCGCGTTGCCGGACCCGGCGCCGAAGACGCCCGCCGCGATGACGAAATGGCTGCAGCACGAACTCCATTTCGACGGCAAGCCGGGCCGCGTGCGCAAGGAGCCCGCGCAGCCCGTCGCGTGGGGCGACAAGCGCGTGATGCAGCCGGAACACTGGCAGATGGGCCTGTTCGGCCCGCACCAGAACCTGCAGGCCGAATACTGGGTCGGCAACGGCTACGTCGCGGTGAAGCGCACGGGCAACACGTTCCTGACGACGCTGAACAACCTGCATCGCGGCGTCGGGATGAATCTCGGCTGGGTGCTGCTGATGGACACGATCGCGGGTTCGCTGATCCTGCTGTCGCTGACCGGCGTGCTGCTGTGGACCGAGCTGAACAAGCGCCGGACGGTCGGCGTCGTGCTGGTGGTCGGTTCGGTCGCCGCGGCGCTCGCCGCCGGGTTGACCTGATCGACGCCTCGCGCCGGCCTCACGCCGGCGCGAGGCGGCCGGTCGGCATCGCCCGCTTTGCGCGTGGCGCCCGCAGACCGGGCGCCCCCGCGCGGGTGCGGCTCAGAGCCCGCAGGCCGCGCCGCTGTTCGCGGCGATCTCGCGCGCGGCCTTCGCGCCCTCGACCTGCAGGATCGTCGGCAGCGACACGTTGTTCTTCGCGGCGGTGATCTCGGCGAGGATCGAGATCGCGATTTCCGGCGGCGTCCTGCTGCCGATGTAGATGCCGGCCGGCCCGTGCAGCCGGGCCAGTTCCGCTTCGTTCAGATCGAATTCGCGCAGCCGCTCGCGTCGTGCCGCGTTGTTGCGCCGCGAGCCGAGCGCGCCCACGTAGAACGCGGGCGTCTTCAGCGCTTCCATCAGCGCGAGATCGTCGAGCTTCGGATCGTGCGTGAGCGCGATCACGGCCGAACGCGCGTCGAGCTTCATGTCGAGCACCGTATCGTCGGGCATCGTGTGCACGACGCGCGTGCCCGGCACGTCCCACGCATCCGTGTATTCGTCGCGCGGATCGCACACCGTCACCTGGTAGTCGAGCCCGACCGCGATCTGGCACAGATAGCGCGACAACTGGCCGGCGCCGATCACGAGCATCCGGTAGCGCGGCCCGTGGATCGTCACGAGCCGCTCGCCGTCGAACGCGAGTCCGTCGGCCGCCTGCGCGGGCGACAGCGACGCACGGCCCGTCGCGAGCGTCATCGTGCGCGTGACGAGGCGGCCGGCCTCGACTTCCGCGCACAGCGCGGCAATCCCGCTGTCGCGCGTGAGCGGTTCGAGCACGAGCTGGATCGTGCCGCCGCAAGGCAGCCCGAGGCGGTGCGCTTCCTCGGCCGTCACGCCGTACTTGAGCGCTTCCGGGCGCGCATCGGCCGCGATGCCGCTCGCGTGCACGCGGGCGATCAGGTCGTCCTCGATGCATCCGCCGGACACGGAGCCGACCACGAGCCCGTCCTCTCGCACCGCGAGCATCGCGCCTTCGGGGCGCGGCGACGAGCCCCACGTCTTCACGACCGTCACGAGCAGCACGCGGCGGCCTTCTTCGAGCCAGCGCGCGCTGGATTTCAATACATCGAGATCGACGCTTTCCATCATCTTCTTCCTGTTGCCGGGCGCCCGCCGATGCGGGGCCGCCGTTCGATGGCGCGATTATGAACCGGCCGCGGCAAGCGTGCAGGGGGCTGGAAGGCGGAAGAGGGCGCGGGGCCGATGCACGGCCCCGCGGATGCGCACCGTGCCGCATGCGGCACGGCGGCGCTCAGTGCGCGTCGTGGTGACCGTGCGCGAGCTTCGAGTGGTGACGCGAGTACAGGAAGTAGATCACGAGGCCGATCACGAGCCAGATGCCGAATGCGGCCCACGTGACGGGCTGCAGGTTCAGCATCAGGAACAGGCACGCGGCGACCGCGAGGATCGGCACCACGGGCACGCCCGGGCAGCGGAACGCGCGCGGCAGGTCGGGGTGCGTACGACGCAGCACGAGCACCGCGATCGACACCATCGAGAACGCCGCGAGCGTGCCGATGTTGATCAGCTCGGCGAGCACGTTGAGCGGCACGAGCGCGGCGATCAGCCCGAAGAACAGGCCGACGAGCCAGGTGGTCAGGAACGGCGTCGCGTAGCGCGGATGCACGCGCGACAGCGTCGCCGGCAGCAGCCCGTCGCGCGACATCGCGAAGATCACGCGCGTCTGGCCGTAACTCATCACGAGAATCACGGTCAGCATGCCGAGCACCGCGCCGAGATCGATGAAGCTGGCCACCCACGTCTCGCCGGCCATCTGCAGCGCATACGAGATCGGGTGCGAGATGTTCGCGTACCGGGCCGACGGCACGATGCCGGTCGCGACCGCGGCGACCGTCACGTACAGCACCGCGCACACCGCGAGCGACGCGATGATGCCGATCGGCAGGTCGCGCTTCGGATTCTTCACTTCCTCGGCGGCCGACGACACCGCGTCGAAGCCGATGAACGCGAAGAACATCACGGCCGCCGCGCCGAACACGCCGTTCCAGCCGTGCGGCATGAACGGCTTCCAGTTCGCCGGCGTCACGTGGAACAGGCCGACCGCGATCACCAGCAGCACGACCGACACCTTGATGAACACCATGATGTTGTTGATGCGGGTCGACTCGCGGATGCCGATCGACAGCAGCGTCGTGATCACGATCATCACGAGGAACGCGGGCAGGTTGAACCACGTGACGACGCCGGGCACCGCGCCGGGCGCGGCCGTCAGCACGGTGGGCAGCGTCAGCCCGAAGCCCTGCAGCAGCGACTGCAGGTAGCCCGACCAGCCGACCGACACGGCCGACGACGCGAGGCCGTATTCGAGCATCAGGTCCCAGCCGATGATCCACGCGACGAGCTCGCCGAGGGTGGCGTACGAATACGTGTAGATCGAGCCGGCGACGGGGATCGTCGACGCGAATTCCGCGTACGACAACGCGGCGAGGCCGCACGCGATCGCGGCAATCACGAACGACAGCATCAGCGCGGGGCCGGCCTGCACGGCGCCGGTGCCGGTCAGCACGAAGATGCCGGTGCCGATGATCGCGCCGATGCCGAGGAAGGTGAGATCGATCGCGCCGAGCGCTTTCTTGAGCCCGGCGGCATGTGCGCCGGCGATCATGCGATCGACGTTTTTCTTGCGGAAGAGAGACATTGAGGAGGAATCGCCGGCGCGCGCGGGCGCGGTAGCGCTGACTGAGTGAAAACCCGCAATTTTAGCCGATTTGACGAGTAAAACCTGCTGCGGCGCAGCGCAATGCTGCGAAATCGTCCGATAAAACAAGCGCTTGCGCGCGCGGCGGGCGCCACGGACGGCGACGCGGCAGGCGCCGCGCCGCGGGCGCGGACGAATCGGACGAACGGGGCGAACCGGGCCGAACCGGACGATTCGGGCCCGGCGGGAACATCACGCGCCGGCGGTGGGCGCCATGTCGACGAGCCGGTTGCTCATCACGTAGAACGTGAGCTCCGCGTTGTTCGACAGCCGCATCTTCTCGAGCAGCCGCGACCGGTACACGCTCACCGTCTTCACGGACAGCGACAGCGTGTTCGCGATGTCGGTGAGGCGCTTGCCCGACGCGAGCATGCAGAGCGTCTGGTATTCGCGGTCGGACAGCTTCTCGTGCGGCAGCGGCTCGTTCTCGAACGACACGTATTCGGCGAGCGCCTCGGCCATCGCGGGGCTCACGTACTTGCGGCCGGCCGCCACCTGCTGGATCGCACCGATCATCTGCGCGGCGTTGACCGTCTTCGACAGGTAGCCGGCGGCGCCGGCCTTCAGCGCGCGCACCGCGTACTGATCCTCGCGGTACATCGAGAACATCAGCACCGGCGTGCGCGGCAGCTTGCGCTTGAGGCGCTTGAGCACCTCGATGCCGTTCGTGTCCGGCAGCGAAATGTCGAGCAGGATCACGTCGAATTCCTGTTTGTCGACAGCGGCCATCGCGTCGCCGCCGTTCTCGGCCTCGGTGACGTCGCGTGCGACGCCCCGGTCGATCAGCAACTGGCGGATCCCTTGCCGGACGATCGCGTGATCGTCCACGAGCAGGATGTTCAGGCTCATGACGACCTCACGAAAGCGACGCGCGGCGGGCCGCGACGGGCACCGCGAGCAGCGAATCCCACGCGAAGCGCGCGGTGACGCGCGTGCCGCGGCCGGTTTCGGGCGTGGCCGTCTCGAAGCGGCCGCCGAACGCCTCGCAGCGCGCGCGCATGCCGGCCAGCCCGTAGCCGGCGCGGCGGCTGCGCGAGAAACCGGTCCCATCGTCGGAGACGATCAGTGACAGATGCGTGCGGTCGGTGGCGATCCGCACGTCGGCCGACGTCGCGCGCGCGTGCTTCGCGACGTTCGACAAGGCTTCCTGCGCGACGCGGAACACCGCAAGCGCACCGGCGCCGGCGAGCTGCGTCAGGCGCGCGTCGGCCGCGCACACGAAGCTGGTGCGCAGGCCCGTGCGGGCCGCATGGGCGTCGACCCACGACGACAGCGCACCGACCACGCCCGCGTCGAGCGCCGGCGCGGCGCGCTCGTCGATCAGCCGGCGATTCGCGTCGGTCGCGGCGTCGAGCGCCTGCTGCGCTAGCGCCAGCGCGCGCAAGCAGCCGTCCGGCGCATCGGCCGGCAGCCACGTTTGAACGTTTGCGAGTGCGAACCGCGCAGCGGTGAGTTCGGCGCCGAGCCCGTCGTGCAACTCGCCGGCCAGATGGCGGCGAGCCGCTTCGTCGGCGGCGAGCAACTGGGCGGACAGCACGGCGATCCGCGCGGCGGAGGCGTCGCGTTTCGACGCGGCGCCGGCAATGGGCGGAGTCGCGGCGCAGCCCGGCACGAGCTGTTGCGACGGGAACGGGGCGTGGGCGCTCGAAGGCGCGTTAAGCGACGTATCCATGACTCTCCCTGCTGTCAGAAAGCGGTTCAGACACCGGCTGGCTGCGTGGATCGGCTGCCGTTTCGATGACGGTCGCCGCCAGAGAATCGCCCTCTGCCGAGGTAACAAAAGTTACATTCTGTAACACTTGCATCCGACCCTTCCACCCTCATCCGAACGGCAACCACGCGCGGCGAATAATATCTCAAAAATTCCGAAAAGGTCATGTCGGGCGGACATTTAAGGGTAAATGTGAATAATCCGAATGAACCTGTTGTAGGAAAAACACTGACGCCCAAGCACCGTCCGATGGCGTATCCAAATGTAACTATTTGATGTGGGATGATCCCAATTTGTTACGAATTCGCCAAGTGTGGACGAAAAAAAACCGGAGCTTTCGCTCCGGTCCTTGATGACGCGCAAATTCGGGGATCGATCAGTCCACGAACGCGCGCTCGATCACGTAGTGGCCCGGCGCGCTGTTCTTGCCTTCGACGAGGCCGGCCTGCTTCAGCAGGTCGGTCGTGTCCTTCAGCATCGCGGTGCTGCCGCACAGCATCACGCGGTCGTTTTCCGGCGAGAACGGCGCGACGCCGAGATCCGTGAACAGCTTGCCCGTGGCGATCAGGTCGGTGATCCGGCCTTCGTTGTCGAACGCTTCGCGCGTGACCGTCGGGTAGTAGACGAGCTTTTCCTTGATGATGTCGCCGAGGTACTCGTGGCCCGGCAGGTCGTGCTTGATGTAGTCCATGTACGCCAGCTCGCCCTTCAGGCGGCACGTGTGCGTGAGGATCACCTTGTCGAAGCGGTCGTAGATGTCCGGATCGCGGATGATCGACATGAACGGCGCGAGGCCCGTGCCCGTCGACAGCATCCACAGCGTCTTGCCCGGCAGCAGGTTGTCGGCAACCAGCGTGCCCGTCGGCTTCTTGCCGATCAGCACCGTGTCGCCCACCTTCAGGTGCTGCAGGCGCGACGTCAGCGGGCCGTTCTGCACCTTGATGCTGAAGAATTCGAGATGCTCTTCGTAGTTCGGGCTGACGATCGAGTAGGCGCGCGCGAGCGGCTTGCCGTCGACCTCGAGGCCGACCATCGTGAATTCGCCGTTGTTGAAGCGCAGGCTCGCCTCACGGGTGCAGGTGAAGCTGAACAGCGTGTCGGTCCAGTGATGGACGGATTGGACGGTGGCGGTGTCGTATTTGCTCATGGCTTTGAAAACGGACGCGCGTGGCGAACGCGAGTAACGGGCCCAAAAACGGGCAAAAAAACCGAGTGCGTCGGCCCGATCGCGGATCGGCCGGCCGGCGCGTCGGACACGCGCCTTCTCGATGACAGACGTTTGAGGAACTGGTTATTTTACCCTGTTGGCGCGGATCGCGGGCTTGACCCCCGTGGCCGCGCGGATTTGGCGCAACGAATCCTTTCAATAAACTTTCGGTTTTCAGCGCTCGGCCGCGAGTTTCGCGCCGAGGCCGACGAGCGCCACGCCGCACAGCGCGTCGAGCGGGCGCCGCACGCGCCGGTAGCCGCGCTGCGCGCGCGGGCTCGCGAACAGGCAGGCGACGCACGAGTACCAGCCGGCCGACAGCACGCCGATCGTCACCAGCACCGCGCCGTTGAACCACAGCGGCACGTGCGCGGGCAGCATCGCCGCGAACACGCTGGTCCAGAACGCGCACGATTTCGGGTTCGTCAGGCACGTGAACAGGCCGCTGCGATACGCGCGCAGGTAGTCGCGCGCGTGCGGCGCGGCAGCCGGTGCGCGGGTGTCGGGCGCGTCGGCCGGCGCCGCGTCGCGGCGCACGCCCGCGCGCAGCAGCTTGAAGCCGAAATACACGAGATACGCGGCGCCGCCGATCCGGATCGCCTCGTACAGCCATTCCACCTGGTGCAGCACGGCCGCGAGGCCGAGCATCGCGAGCGTCGCCCACGCGACCGACGCGGTGCCGACGCCGAGCGCCGATGCGGCGCCGAGGCTGCGCCGACCCGCGAGCGACAGTTGCGAAATCATGAAGAAATTCGGGCCGGGGGTGATCGCCGCGACGAGATAGACGACGGCGATTTGCAGCAGGATCGGCAGGCAGGTCATGGCGGCGCGGCCCGGCGGCGGGCGCTGGCGGAATGGGCAAGCCGTTAATGTAGCGCGCGCCGCGCAACCGGGCCGCAACCGGGCCGCTATCGCGCCCACGTCGGGCCGATTGCGGACCGAAAGCGACCGATTGCCGGAACGTTATTGCGGGTCGAGGCGCAGCCGCGCGATGTACGGCAGATGGTCCGACAGCCACGCGGCTTCGCCGGACGGGGCGCGCCATTCGAGCGGCGTCAGCCCGCGCACGAACATCTTGTCGAGCGCGAGCGCCGGCGAGAACGCGGGAAACGTGCGGCCCGATTCACCGAGCAGCGTCGCGACCTCGGACAGCCCGATCTCGCCGAACAGCGCGACCGAATCGTTGCGCCAGTCGTTGAAGTCGCCGGCGAGCATCAGCGGGCCGTCGCCCGCGTTGCGCACGATCCAGTGCGCGATCCAGTGCATCTGGCGTAGCCGCGCGGCGCGCGTGAGCGCGAGGTGCGCGCACAGCAGCGTGACCGGGCGTGCACCCGCGAGCGTCGCGCGCGCGACCAGCAGCCCGCGCCGTTCGAAGCGGTGTGCGGAGATGTCCCAGCGGCCGCCGAGGTCGAGCGGATGCGGCGACAGGATCGCGTTGCCATGCCGCCACGACGGCTTGAACACGTTCGGCCCGAGCGCGATCTGCCAGTCGAGCGCATGCGCGATCTCGGTGGCCTGGCAGTGCCATACGTCGTCGACCGCGTCGTCCATCGGCGCACCGAAGCCGGTCGCGAGCACCGGGCGCGGCATGCGGCGCGCCATCGCTTCCTGCAGGAAATACACGTCGGCGTGCGTCGACTGCATCCAGTTGCGCATCGCGTTCCACGCGGTGAAGCCGAGCGGCGAGCGGCCCTTGTGCAGATTCCAGCTCACCGCGGTGATTTCGTCGGGAGCGGCGTGCGGTTCGGCGAACGGCAGGGACAGGGCGTCGGCGGACATGACGCTCAATCCTTCGCGACGTGCGCCCGCACGCGGTACACGAGGTGCGGATGCTGCTCGACGAGCGTCCAGTCGGTCCATGCGTCGGCGCCGACCGTCAGCCCGGGGTGGCTTGCGACGATTTGCCGCGGCGACGCGGGCACGCACGGATCGGCCGGCTTCGCGTTTTCGTCGTCGAGCGTTTCCTGCACGTCGAGCGCGAGCGACACGGTGTTCGCGCCCGCATCGACGGTGAGCGGCGCGACCGTCACCGAGCGCGAGCGCTCGGTGGGCACGACGCGCGCGGCGTTGCCGCAGCCGACCGGCACCGCGGACGGGTAGCGATGGGTGTCGGTACGGGACTGACCCACGGTGGTGCGTTGCTGGAACGTGTCGATGGTCTGACCGTCGCGTACCACCTGGATCTCCCATGCGACGGAAGCCGGCGCGGGGCTCTGCGCATGGGCGGCGAGCGCGACGCTCGCGAGCAGGACGGCCAGGCCGTGTTTCAGCATGAAACGTCTCCGGAAACGCGCAATAGCGGGGAACGGACGCACATCTTACGCCCGATCGATTTCGGTCGCGATGTGACGGGACGCGACGCGGCAGGTTCGGCGCACGATGCGTTCCTGTCCGAAAGGTAGGGTCGCGTCATGCGTTTTCAAGCGAAAAAGCGCGTGAACTCGGCGACCGGCGCGCGCTCGGTGACGAGGCGGTTCTCGATCGCGGCCGGGTCCGCATGGCCGAGCGCCATCCCGCAGACGAACCGTTCGTTGGCGGGAATGCCGAGGTGCTCGGTGATGATCCGGTGAAACGGCACGAACGCGGCCTGCGGGCAGGTATCGAGCCCGCGTGCGCGCGCGGCCGTCATCACGCCCTGCAGGAACATCCCGCAATCGAGCCACGCACCGTAGCTCATCACGCGATCGAGCGTGAAGAACAGCGCGACGGGCGCATCGAAGAAACGGAAGTTGCGCGCGTGCTGCGCATGCATGCGCGCCTTCTCGTCGCGGCCGATGTTCAACAGCCCGTACAGGTCCCAGCCGACCTTGCGGCGCCGGTCGATGTACGGCGACACCCATTCGCGCGGGTAGTAGTCGTACTCGGCGACGTATTTCTCGTCGCGTGCGGGATCGTCGTGGGCAGCGGTGAGCGCGGCGGCGAGCGCATCGCGCGTGGCGCCCGTCGCGACGTACACGCGCCACGGCTGGATGTTGGTGCCCGACGGCGCGCGGCTCGCGGCTTCGAGGATTGCCTCGATCGTGTCGAGCGGCACGGGCGTCGGCAGGAACGCGCGAATCGCGCGGCGCGACGTGAGCGCCGCGTCGACGGCGGCGGCCGCATCGGCATCGACGCGCGGCAAGGCAGTGGGGACGGACATCGGCATACCTTCGGGACGGGTGCGACAGCGCCGCGCGCGCGGCCGGCCAGGCCGGTGCGGCGGGCGGGTTGAACCGACGATCATACGCCGCGGCGCGCCGGCGTGCAGCGCGCGCGGGTGTTAGCAGCAGACGCACGCGGCTGCTTGCTTGCGCGGGGATGCGGGATCGCTACACTGAAATCGTAAGGGTCTGATGATCGTGTGACGGCAAGCAGCAGCGAGGTTGGTATGACGACGGCGATGGTGAAACAGGAACTGGCGGTGGCATCCTTCAGCACGGTGTACGACCTCGAGCAGGTCGAGGCGGCGCTGGGCGACCTGAACGAGAGCGCGAGCGACGCACTGCGCGCCACCTACGAAAAAATGCTCAAGACGGGGAATCTGCGTTTCTGCGTGAAGCCGAACCGGATGCCGTCGTTCGACGCGCTCGGCGAGACGTTGCCCAATTTCGCCGAACCGCTCGACGACGTGCGCAAGCAGGTCGCGCTGTGCCTCGAAACGGACGACCGGCTCGAACTGATGCCGATCCTGCTGCTCGGGCCGCCCGGCATCGGCAAGACGCACTTCGCGAAGGCGCTCGCGCAACTGCTCGGCACCGCCTACCACTATGTGCCGATGAGTTCGCTGACGGCCGGCTGGATCCTGTCGGGCGCGTCGTCGCAATGGAAGAACGCGAAGCCCGGCAAGGTGTTCGACGCGCTCGTGAACGGCAGCTATGCGAACCCGGTGATCGCGGTCGACGAAATCGACAAGGCCGGCAGCGATGCGCAGTACGATCCGCTCGGCGCGCTGTATGCGTTGCTCGAGCACGACACCGCGCGCGCGTTCATCGACGAATTCGCGGAAGTGCCGATCGATGCGGGCAACGTGATCTGGGTCGCGACCGCGAACGATGCGCACGCGATTCCGGAGCCGCTGCTCAACCGGATGAACGTGTACGAGATCGAGCCGCCGGATGCGGCCGGCGCGCGCCGGATCGCGCAGACGATCTACGACGAGATCCGCACGTCGCATGCGTGGGGGCGGCGCTTCCCCGACCTCCTCGGCGACGACGCGCTCGACGTGCTGGCCGCGACGCCGCCGCGCACGATGCGCCGCGCGCTGCTGCACGCATTCGGCGCCGCGCGGCTCGACGGCCGCGATGCGATCGGGCCGGGCGACATCCGGGCCGACGAGGGCGCCGCGAAGCGCCGGCCGATCGGCTTCTGAAGCGGCGGTGCGCGCCCGACGGCGGCCGGGCAGGCCGTGCGTCCCGCGTGATGCACGGCGTCGCCGCCATCGGCGGCACGACCTTCGGCACGCGGGTGAACCGGGACGTACAATCGTTTTCTCTCCCCTCGACGCGCTAGCGGCGCGAAACGTCATGGAGCAGATGGATTGTGTCGTGATCGGTGCGGGCGTCGTCGGTCTGGCGATTGCGCGCGAACTGGCCGCGCGCGGGCGTGAAACGCTCGTGCTCGAGGCGGCCGACGCGATCGGCACCGGTACGAGTTCGCGCAACAGCGAAGTGATCCACGCGGGGCTCTACTATCCGCGCGGGTCGCTGAAGGCGACGTCGTGCGTACACGGGCGCGACCTGCTGTACGAATTCTGCGACACGCATCACGTGCCGCACCGGCGTGTCGGCAAGCTGCTCGTCGCCACCAGCGCCGCGCAGGTGAAGCAACTGAAGGCGATCGCCGCGCGCGCGGCCGAAAACGGCGTGCTCGACCTGATGCCGCTCACGCGTGCCGAGGCGCAGACGCTCGAGCCCGCGCTCGAATGCGTCGAGGCGCTGTTTTCGCCGTCCACCGGCATCGTCGACAGCCACCAGCTGATGCTCGCGCTGCTCGGCGACGCGGAACGCGACGGCGCCGTGTGCGCGCTGAAATCCCCGGTCGAGTCGATCGACGTGCTGCGCGGCGGCCGCTTCATCGTGCGCACGGGCGGCGACGCGCCGACCGAGATCGAGGCCGCGTGCGTGATCAACAGCGCGGGCCTCGGCGCCCAGGCGCTGGCGCGCCGCACGCATGGCCTCGACCCGCGCTGGGTGCCGCCGCTCTATCTCGCGCGCGGCAACTACTTCAGCCTGTCGGGCCGCGCACCGTTCTCGCACCTGATCTACCCGATGCCCGACCGCGCGGGCCTGGGCGTGCACCTGACGTTCGATCTCGGCGGGCAGGCGCGCTTCGGCCCGGACGTCGAATGGATCGATGCGCTGCGCTACGAAGTCGATCCCGCGCGCGGGAGCGCGTTCTATACGTCGATTCGCGCCTTCTGGCCGGGCCTGCCCGACGATGCGCTGCAGCCGGCGTACGCGGGCATCCGGCCGAAGGTCGCGGGGCCGGGCGAGCCGCCGGCCGATTTCGTCGTGCAAGGCGCCGCGCAGCATGGCGTGCGCGGGCTCGTGAACCTGTTCGGCATCGAATCGCCGGGGCTCACCGCGTCGCTCGCGCTCGCGCAGCGCGTGGGCGACATGGCGTCGCATGCGTGACGCGTGCGGCTCGCGCCGGCACGGCGGGCCGCACGAGACGCCGTGCGAAATTCCTTATCTCCGGAATTTCTGCGCGCACATTTATTCGCCGCAGCGTTATTCTGTCGAACGGCTGTCGCCAGAACAGCTTTCAAATCGATAACGTTGGAGCGAGTCCCCCATGAAAACAACCCGTCGGAGTTTCCTGATTACGAGCATTGGTGCGGTGTCCGCGCTGGCGCTGTCGCGCGAAGCGCTGGCCGATGCGCCGATGCTCGCGGAGAGCGATCCGACCGCGACGGCACTCGGCTACAAGGCCGACGCCACGAAGGTCGACAAGACGAAGTACCCGAAATACGCAGCCGGCCAGGATTGCGCGGCCTGCATGCTGTACCAGGGCAAGAAGGGCTCGGCCTCGGGCCCGTGCGGCGCATTCCCCGGCAAGCAGGTGTCGGCGAAGGGCTGGTGCAGCGCCTTCTCGAAGATGGGTTGAGCCCCGTGCGGCATCGTGCGATGCCGCATTGCGGCGCAAACCGCAACACGCCCGCCGTCGAAAGACGGCGGGCGTTTTTATTGCTTGAAAACGGTTTCTGTGCGGGCGGCCTCGTTACGTGTACACAGGGCAGGTCGATGCCGGCCCGAAGCGCTTTGCCAGGGGCGAGGGTGATGTGACCGTCTCTTTGGCGTGTCTCGCGTGACTTATGGAAGTTGCGTCAGGATTCGATCGTAAAGAGAAGGCGGGAGATTGATCGTCTTGAGGACATCGCCGTCGGGATAGGTCAATGAGTTCTCTGTCCAAGTCAGGCTGACGAGGACCCCCGACGTGTCCCGGTAGGTTCGCTCGGCACGAAGCCGCATATTGTCTTTGCCATACAGCCTCAGAATGATCGTATCTCTGAAGTAGCAGTATTTCGCGACATAGCGACCGTCAGGCGAGTATTCGGTCACCTGGTCTCGCGGGCTGCAGGCCGCACGCAGTCGCGCGTCCTGCCAGTAGCGCCATGCAATACCGAGCATGATCAGGGCAGCGAGCGTGACGACGATGCGTCGGATCGAGACGCAGAGCATTTGCCTGGCCCGCTGCGGTCGGCCATCGTGACCCGACCAGATGAAACGTAGCACGCGAATCATCGAGATCGATGCAATCACGATAACCATGCTCGCCAATAACAGGACGAGCGTACCGATACTTGTGGATTCTCCGGCGGTACTCACGAAAACACGATCTCGATAGGTTGGGGGAGGGTTACGCAGCGATAGTCAGAGAAGATAATGAAGTCGCCGCCGCGCCGATGCCGTCGCTGCCACTCGCGAAACGACTTGTTTCTGACCGGATAGTAGATGTTGTCTCGAGATCGTTTGCCTTCGACGACAACGGGATAGTCCAGCCAGGGAATGCCGGCAATTCCGGCTGCGCCCGCTGCGGGGACGAGGACGACACGCTTGTGGTTCCAATGCCCGAGATATTGCGACTGATTGTCGCTCCTGTCGGAAAATGTATAGTTGTCGCGCACGTAAAGGTAAATCGATGTGACCGTTGCGCGACGTGCCTCCCGGTTGAATTCGGCATACGCGACTGCCGCATAGATATTGAACGACCCCAGCGCTCCCGTCAGGTCATCTGGGATTCCACTGTTGGTCAGGCGCTTCAGGATGAACTCGTCGAGTTTTTGACCGAACGTACTTTCAACGCCTGCGAACTGGAACTGGAAGCGGTTGTGCAATTCCACGAGGTTTCCATTGCAAAGCGACAACGCATCGATCGTCGCGTCCGGGGTTCGGACACGAGACAGGCACTTGCGAAGCGCTTCGACGGCTCTGGGTGTGATCAACCGCTGCCTTTGTTGAAGTGCCAAATATTGCACCTTTGCACGAGGGTAGTTGAGAATCCATTCGAGCTTGATGGATCTCATGTCGTACATGTCGGCTGGATAGGGCTGACCGTCCTGATTGATGCATAGTGCCTCGTCCTTGTCGGTCGGTGAATAGTTCAGCGCTCCGGCAAACCATCGTTCCATCAGCCGCGCGGATACCGGCATCGAGAGTTTCCGCATCGCCCCGGGGATCTCCTGGATATCCAGCGGTGCGATTGCTTGTTTCTTTTCGCGCTCTGCTGTCGGTGTGGGTTCGGAATGTTTCGGCGTGTCCGGCGTGTCGAGCCACTTTTTGAATCGCGCGAGCGCTTCTGCAACGGCCAGAAGATCGTCGAGCGATTTGTTCACACGATCCTTGTGAGTCAGGCGTTTGACGGACTGCCTGGCGGGTTCGGGGGGGTTCGGCGTGGCCGGCAAAGGCGGTGGTGCCTGGTCCATCGACAGCTTGGTTTCGCGAACGATTTCGCAGCCGTCGATGCCTTCGCATCGAGCCCATTTCCACAGCAGCCTATTTGCCTTGTAATAGGGAATCTTGTTATTGCCCACGGCGGTGTCCGAGAAAGATATGTTGCGACAGACCAACGTTCCGGCGCCTCGGCCGGATGCCATGCGATCTGACGAGGCGGAACGGCATCGGATGAAAGTTAATGGAAAGAAATAAGGCGGGAAATCAGACAAAGTCGAAGGTTCAGCCGTCACAACGCGAATGACGTGCAAGGCGAACGGGTGGGGGTATCGCTGGGCCCGTGTCCCCAGGTGTCGCGCTCACACGCGATCGTGCGATGCCGCATTGCGGCGCAAACCGCAACACGCCCGCCGTCGAAAGATGGCGGGCGTTTTTTATTGCTTGAAAACGGTTCCGTCGCTTTCTACACTCGCTGCAAACCAGCGCGCCGCGGGGCCCCCGCATGCCGCGCCGCCCGACACGGCGAACTGACGAGGACGAGGCACGCATGGCGACGATTGCGAATTCAACCAAAACGGTCCGGCCCGAGCGTGCGCTGAACCGGCGCGCGGTGGTGGCGGCCGTGATCGGCAACGCGCTCGAGTGGTACGACTTCACGGTGTTCGGCTTCATGACGGTCGTGATCGCCGAGCTGTTCTTCCCGACCTCGAGCGAATACTCGTCGCTGCTGCTGACCACCGCGACGTTCGGCGTCGCGTTCTTCATGCGCCCGATCGGCGGCATCGTGTTCGGGCTGTACGCGGATCGCGCGGGCCGCAAGGCCGCGCTGTCGCTCGTGATCCTGCTGATGACGGCCGGCATCTTCCTGCTCGCGATCGCGCCGCCGTATGCGGCGATCGGCATCGGCGGGCCGATCCTGATCGTGCTCGGCCGGCTGCTGCAGGGCTTCTCGGCGGGCGGCGAATTCGGCAGCGCGACCGCGCTGCTGATCGAGGCCGCGCCGTTCTCGAAACGCGGCTTCTACGGCAGCTGGCAGATGGCGAGCCAGGCGGCCGCGCTGCTGATCGGCGCGCTCGTCGGCGCAGCCGTCACGCGCGGGCTGTCGCACGATGCGCTGCGCAGCTGGGGCTGGCGTGTGCCGTTCATCCTCGGGCTCGTGATCGGCCCGATCGGCTTCTACATCCGCCGCCATCTCGCCGATTCCGAAGCGTTCCTGCATGCGCAGCAAAGCGCGCGCCGCGCGACGCTCGGCGAAGTGTTCACGCGCCACCCGCGCGAAGTGCTGTGCGGGCTCGGCTCGGTGATCGCGCTGACGGTGACGATCTACGTGCTGATCAGCTATCTGCCGACCTTCGCGGTGAAGCAGCTGAAGCTGCCCTACGCGGAATCGTTCTACGCGGTGATCGTCGGCAACCTGCTGCTGATGGTGCTGTCGCCGATCGCGGGCGCGTGGTCCGACCGCATCGGCCGCAAGGGGCTGTCGCTGTGGTCGCTGGTGCTGACGCTCGCGCTGATGTATCCGCTGTTCGCGTGGCTCGATGCGGCGCCGAGCATCGCGCGGCTGATCGCGGTGCAGGCCGTGCTGTCGGTCACGCTCGCGGGCTACTACGGGCCGTTCGGCGCGATGATCGCCGAGCTGTTTCCGGCCAACGTGCGCTCGACCGGGCTGTCGATCGCGTACAACGTCGCGGTGATGCTGTTCGGCGGCTTCGGGCAGTTCATCGTCACGTGGCTGATCAAGGTCACCGGCACGCCGCTCGCGCCGACCTACTACGTGATGGCCGGCATCGCGCTGTCGATCGTCGCGGTCGCGTTCGTGCCCGCGCGCAGCGCCGATCTCGACGCGCCGGCGTGACGACGCGCCCCATGACGATTCGACGACGATCGACGGATCGTTTCGCAAAACGCAATGATGTGCTGCAGAACACGGGAAAGCGGCGCATCGCGCCTTCGTGTTCGCGCCCGAATTGTTTAGTTGTCGAACGAAACTTGCGCGAGATGAACGAAATTGTCGCTCGCGCGCGTTGTCGCATTTTTTACCCACACTAAACATCGGCAAAAACCCGCGCGGGGGTCTAGAAGAGTTTTTTCTCCAGCTTGTTGCCACATCGTTAGCTCAAGTAATATCCGCGTACGCCGGCCCCGGGCGGGCCGGTTCCGATCTGGAGACCTGGAGGAAACATGGAATACAACCGTCTGTTGCACACCCTGCGTGTTACCGCCATTGCAGGCGTGGCAGCGGCATCGCTCGGCATCGCGGGTTCTGCATTCGCACAGATCCCGAACAAAACGCTCGTCTACTGCTCAGAAGGCAGCCCGGCGGGTTTCGATTCCGCGCAATTTACGACCGGTGTCGATTTCACCGCGGCCACGTTCACCGTCTACAACCGTCTCGTCGAATTCGAGCGCGGCGGCACGAAGGTCGAGCCGGGCCTCGCCGAGAAGTGGGACGTGTCGTCGGACGGCAAGGTGTACACGTTCCACCTGCGCCACGGCGTGAAGTTCCACACGACCGACTTCTTCAAGCCGACGCGTGAATTCAATGCGGACGACGTGCTGTTCACGTTCCAGCGCATGCTCGATCCGAACCAGGCGTTCCGCAAGGCGTACCCGGTGTCGTTCCCGTACTTCACCGACATGGGCCTCGACAAGCTGATCACGAAGGTCGAGAAGGTCGATCCGTACACCGTGAAATTCACGCTCGCCGAGCCGAATGCGCCGTTCATCCAGAACATGGCGATGGAATTCGCGTCGATCCTGTCGGCCGAATACGGCGACCAGTTGATGAAGGCAGGCAAGGCCGCCGACATCAACCAGAAGCCGGTCGGCACGGGCCCGTTCATCTTCCGCAGCTACACGAAGGACGCGACGATCCGGTTCGACGGCAATCCTGATTACTGGAAGAAGGGCGAAGTGAAGATCTCGAAGCTGATCTTCTCGATCACGCCCGACCCGGGCGTGCGCGTGCAGAAGATCAAGCGCAACGAATGCCAGGTGATGAGCTATCCGCGTCCGGCCGACATCGCGACGCTGAAGGCCGATTCGGGCGTCGACATGCCGTCGCAGGCCGGCTTCAACCTCGGCTACCTCGCGTACAACGTCGAGCACAAGCCGGTCGACAAGCTCGAAGTGCGTCAGGCGCTCGACATGGCGATCAACAAGAAGGCGATCCTCGAGTCCGTCTACCAGGGCGCCGGCCAGGCTGCGAACGCGCCGATGCCGCCGACCCAATGGTCGTACGACAGGAACCTGAAGATGGCCGCGTACGACACCGCGAAGGCGAAGGCGCTGCTCGCGAAGGCCGGCTATCCGAACGGTTTCGATATCACGCTGTGGGCGATGCCCGTGCAGCGCGCATACAACCCGAACGCGCGTCTGATGGCCGAGATGATCCAGGCCGACTGGGCGAAGATCGGCGTGAAGGCGAAGATCGTCACGTACGAGTGGGGCGAGTACATCAAGCGTGCGCACACGGGCGAGCAGGACACGATGCTGATCGGCTGGACGGGCGACAACGGCGATCCGGACAACTGGCTCGGCACGCTGCTCGGCTGCGAGGCGATCAAGGGCAACAACTTCTCGCACTGGTGCTACAAGCCGTTCGACGAGCTGGTCCAGAAGGGCCGCACGACGACGGGCCAGGATGCGCGCACGAAGCTCTACACGCAGGCCCAGCAGATCTTCGCGCAACAGCTGCCGTTCTCGCCGATCGCGAACTCGACGGTCTACCAGCCGGTTCGCAAGAACGTGGTCGACATGCGTATCGAGCCGCTCGGCTATGCCCGTTTCGACGGTGTTAGCGTGAAGTAACGCGCCTGTCGTAAGCTGTCGAGAAGACCGGCCAATTCATCCGGCGGCGGGAGGCCAAAAGCTTCCCGTCGCCGGTCGCACATTTCCCACAAGAAAATCCGAGACGCATCATGTTCACATTCGTGTTGCGCCGCGTGGGCATGGTGATCCCGACTTTCATCGGCATCACCATCCTGGCGTTTGCGCTGATTCACCTGATACCGGGCGACCCCATCGAAGTGATGATGGGCGAGCGCGGCGTCGATCCCGCGATGCATGCGGAGGCGATGAAACGCCTCGGGCTCGACCAGCCGCTGCCCATGCAGTACCTGCACTACATCGGCCGTGCGCTGCACGGCGACCTCGGCACGTCGATCATCACCAACACGAGCGTCGCGGGCGAGTTCTTCGCGCGCTTCCCGGCGACGGTCGAGCTGTCGCTGTGCGCGCTCGTGTTCGCGCTCGCGGTCGGGCTGCCGGCCGGCGTGATCGCCGCGCTGCGGCGCGGCTCGGTCATCGATCACGGCGTGATGGGCACCGCGCTCACCGGCTATTCGATGCCGATCTTCTGGTGGGGGCTGATCCTCATCATGGTGTTTTCGTCATACCTCGGCTGGACGCCCGTGTCGGGGCGCATCGCCGTCGAATACGACTTTCCGCACCCGACGGGCTTCATGCTGATCGACGCGCTGCTCGCGCCGGACGAAGGCTCGTTCAAGTCGGCGGTGAGCCACCTGATCCTGCCCTCGATCGTGCTCGGCACGATCCCGCTCGCGGTGATCGCGCGGATGACGCGCTCGTCGATGCTCGAAGTGCTGCGCGAGGACTACATCCGCACCGCCCGCGCGAAGGGGCTGTCGCCCGCGCGCGTGGTGGTCGTGCATGCGCTGCGCAATGCGCTGATCCCGGTCGTCACCGTGATCGGCCTGCAGATCGGCACGCTGCTCGCGGGCGCCGTGCTGACCGAGACGCTCTTTTCGTGGCCCGGCGTCGGCAAGTGGCTGATCGATGCGATCGGCCGCCGCGACTATCCGGTCGTCCAGGGCGGCATCCTGCTGATCGCGACGCTCGTGATCGTCGTGAACCTGGTCGTCGACCTGCTGTACGGCGTGCTGAATCCGCGCATCCGCCACACGAGGTAATCCCATGAGCAACCTGCAAAACACCCTGCCGAGCGAATCCGCGCCGGCCGGCGGCCGTGCGCTCGCGCTGCGCGAGTTCTGGGCCAACTTCTCGCGCAACCGCGGCGCCGTCGGCGCCGGCATCGTCGTGCTCGTGCTGATCCTGGTCGCGCTGTTCGCCCCGCTGCTCGCGCCGCACAGCCCGGTCGAGCAATACCGCGACTTCGTGAAGATCCCGCCCGCGTGGCTGGACGGCGGCAACTGGAAATTCATCCTCGGCACCGACGAAGCGGGCCGCGACATCCTCTCGCGCCTGATGTACGGCGCGCGGATGTCGTTCTGGATCGGCTTCGTGTCGGTCGTGCTCGCGCTGATCCCCGGCATCGTGCTCGGGCTCGTCGCCGCGTTCTTCCAGAAGTGGGCCGACACGCCGGTGATGCGCATCATGGACGTGCTGCTCGCGCTGCCGTCGCTGCTGCTCGCGGTCGCGGTCGTCGCGATCATCGGCCCGGGCCTCACCAACACGATGTTCGCGATCGCGATCGTCGCGCTGCCGGCCTACGTGCGCCTCACGCGCGCGTCGGCGCTCGGCGAACTGCAGAAGGAGTACGTGACGGCGTCGCGCGTGGCCGGCGCCGGCACGCTGCGCCTGATGTTCTCGCAGGTGCTGCCGAACTGCACGGCGCCGCTGATCGTGCAGGCGACGCTCGGCTTCTCGTCGGCGATTCTCGACGCGGCCGCGCTCGGCTTCCTCGGCCTCGGCGTGCAACCGCCGACCGCGGAGTGGGGCGCGATGCTGGCGTCCGCGCGCGACTACATCGACAACGCGTGGTGGATCGTGACGATGCCCGGCCTGTCGATCCTGATTTCGGTGCTCGCGATCAACCTGCTCGGCGACGGGCTGCGCGACGCGCTCGATCCCAAGCTGAAACGGATGGCGTGACCATGAACAATCTTCTGACCATCCGCAATCTCGCGGTGAACTTCAACGGCCTGCCCGCCGTCGACCGGATCAACCTGTCGATCGCGCCGGGCGAGGTGGTGGGCGTCGTCGGCGAATCGGGCTCGGGCAAGAGCGTGACGATGATGGCGCTGATGGGCCTGATCGACGCGCCGGGCAAGGTGACGGCCGACGAAGTGACGTTCAACGGCGTCGATCTGCTGAAGGCGTCGCCGAAGGCGCGCCGCAAGATCGTCGGCAAGGACATCGCGATGGTGTTCCAGGACGCGCTGACGAGCCTGAACCCGAGCTACACGGTCGGCTACCAGATCAAGGAGGTGCTGAAGCTGCACGAGGGCCTGCGCGGCGACGCGCTGCACCGGCGCGCGCTCGAACTGCTCGACCAGGTCGGCATTCCCGATGCGAAGAACCGCATTGCGTCGTTCCCGCACCAGATGTCGGGCGGGATGAACCAGCGCGTGATGATCGCGATGGCCGTCGCATGCAACCCGAAGCTGCTGATCGCCGACGAGCCGACCACCGCGCTCGACGTGACGATCCAGGCGCAGATCATGGATCTGCTCGTGAAGCTGCAGAAGGAGCGCGGGATGGCGCTCGTGCTGATCTCGCACGACCTGGCCGTGGTGTCCGAGGTCGCGCAGCGCGTGGCGGTGATGTACGCGGGCGAGGTGATCGAGACCAACCGCGTGCCCGACATCTTCCGCGCGCCGCATCATCCGTACACCGAAGCGCTGCTCGCGGCGATTCCCGAGCACAATAAGGGGGCGCGTCGCCTTGCCGCATTGCCCGGCATGGTGCCGGGGCGCGACGATCGCCCGTCCGGGTGCCTGTTCGCGCCGCGCTGCAAGTACGTCGTCGACGACTGCCGCAAGGCGCGGCCGGCGCTCGACACGCTGGTGTCCGGCAACGATGCGATGCGCGCACGCTGCATCAAGCCGCTCAACGTTTCCAACCTCGACCTGACGGGAGGCGCACGATGAATGCAGTCAATCAAACGCGTGCCACGCCGCACGACGAGGAAGCCGTGCTGGTGGCCGACGGACTCGCGAAACACTATTCGGTGAAGCGCGGGATGTTCGGGCAGGGCACGGTGAAGGCGCTGAACGGCGTGTCGTTCTCGCTCAAGCGCGGCAAGACGCTCGCCGTCGTCGGCGAATCGGGCTGCGGGAAGTCGACGCTCGCCCGCCAGCTGACGATGATCGAGACGCCCACCGCGGGAAGCCTGACGATCGACGGCAAGAACGTCGCCGGGGCGAGCCGCGAGACGGTCGCCGACCTGCGCCGCCGCGTGCAGATGGTGTTCCAGAACCCGTTCGCGTCGCTGAACCCGCGCAAGACCGTCGAGCAGACGCTCGCCGAGCCGCTCGAGATCAACGCGAACCTGACCGCCGCGGAGCGCGCGGCGCGCATCGCGCAGATCATGCGCACGGTCGGCCTGCGGCCCGAGCACGCGAAGCGCTATCCGCACATGTTCTCGGGTGGCCAGCGCCAGCGGGTCGCGATCGCGCGCGCGATGATCCTCGATCCGCGCATCGTCGTCGCCGACGAGCCGGTGTCGGCGCTCGACGTGTCGATCCAGGCGCAGATCCTGAACCTGTTCATGGATCTGCAGGAGCAGTTCAAGACGAGCTACGTGTTCATCTCGCACAACCTGTCGGTGGTCGAGCACGTCGCGGACGACGTGATGGTGATGTACTTCGGCAGCGTCGCCGAGCTCGGCGACAAGGAGACGATCTACGCGCGGCCGCGCCATCCGTACACGCGCGCGCTGATGTCGGCGACGCCGGCGATCTTCGAGGAAGACCGCCGCGTGCAGATCAAGCTGCAGGGCGAACTGCCGTCGCCGCTCAATCCGCCGTCGGGCTGCGCGTTCCACCAGCGCTGCCCGTATGCGGTCGAGCGCTGCCGTGCGGAGGAGCCGCAGCTGCGCGAGGTCGATGGCCGGCGCGTGGCCTGCCATCGGGCCGAGGACGTAGGGGAGGCGAATGCCTGAAGCGTTGGCGGCGCGCGCGTGTGGCGTGCGCCGTGCGGGGGCCGGCGGTGCGCGCGTGATGCGCGCGTACCGCTACGCGCGGCGCTGGAGCGTGCGTACCGTCACGGGCGCGGCGCTGGCCGGCGCGTGCGTGGCGGCCAGCCTCGTGGTTCCCGTCGAATCCGCGCGCGCCGAAGGGCGCGCGCCGGCCACTTCACCGATTCGCCCGTCGCAAGTCCCGCCGCCCGGCATGAGCCTGCCGGGCTTTCATGCGCCCGCCGTGACCGACGGCACGGTATCGCGCGGCACCGTGCGCGTGCAGCCCGCGCGCATGCCGTTCTACGTCGCGACCAAGGGCAAGGTCACGCTGTACGTGCTCGGCACGCTGCATACGGGCGATCCGTCCGATTACCCGAGCGCGCAGCCGTTCCGGCCGCGCATACTCGCGGCGCTCGCCGCGTCGCCGACGCTCGCGCTCGAGCTGTCGCCCGACGACCTGCTCGAATCGCAGGACGACGTGTCGAAGTACGGCGTCTGCCGCTATCCGTGCCTGCAGCGCCTGCTGCCGGAGCCGCTGTGGCAGCGGCTCGCTGCGCGTCTGCGCGGCAACCCGGCCGCGCTCGCGGAGATCCGCAAGATGCGGCCGTGGCTCGCGGCGCTCGTCGTCGAGACCTACGATTCGCTGTCGGCCGGCCTGCAGACCGAGTACGGCACCGAGGCGCAGCTGCAGAACGTCTTCCTGAAGAAGAAGGGCGGCCGCGTGATCGGGCTGGAGACGCCCGCCGAACAGATGCGCGCGTTCACCGGGCTCACGCTGGCCGAGCAACGCGAGATGCTTGCGCAGGACATGGTGCAGACCCCGGCGCAGAACGCCGACGACATCAAGGCGCTGCATCGACTGTGGCGAATTGGCGACGCCGATGCGATCTCGGCCTGGGCGGTCGCGAAGAGCGAACGGCTCGCGCGTTCGAAGGCGTTGTCGGCGTCGCTCGACAACAAGATCGTGTACGAGCGCAACCGGCGCTTCGTTGCACGGATGACGGCAATCGCCGCACCGAACCGGCCGCTGTTCGTCGCGATCGGCGCGCTGCACCTGGGCGGCCCGCGCGGCGTGCTCGAATTGTTGCGTCAACAAGGTTACAACGTCGACGCGAACTGATCGCCGTCAGCGCGTTCGAACCGATCCTCCCCTGTTTGATCGACGTCGCGCCGGCGGCGTCAAACGCCTGTATGGGCAGGCTATTCGATAAGGAAAACCCTCGAATCGTCAGAAAATAGCGTTTCAAACGATTGACATCCCGATCTGCCAATCTCTATTCTTCGATCCACAAGTTGAAAAAATGAAAAGAATAGATAAGTTCTACGGGGTAGCAGAAAAAAGCGCGGGGTGAGCGCGTTGCCGGCACGTGATGCACGTGCCGGCCGCGGAAGTGTCTGCATGTACGGCGGGGCCAATCATCGTCGGACAACAACAATGCATGCAGGCCGACTTGCGAATAAGCGACGTTCCGTCGTCCAACCGGGGAAAGGCAGTAAACGGGCGGCGGCGGACGTTTTTTAATCCGGAATGTTTTTCCGGTCACCGTCGCAAGACGGTTTCGGGGGGCGAATCGACAGACGGCGAAGCCGCGGCGATTGCGCCAACGGAAAAGCGCCACGAGGGCGCTTTTTTCTTTGGTGCGACGGATTTGTATCCGCTTGCGCGGCCGGCCGGATTACGTGCGTTCGTCGGCCTGCAGCACGCCGGGCGCGACCACGTCGACGCCCACCGACTCGAGCGCCGCGCGAATCCGTTTCGCGAACGCCAGCGCGTGCGGCCCGTCGCCGTGCAGGCAGACCGTCTGCGCATTGAGCATCACCCATTCGCCGCCGATCGCCCGCACCTGGCGGCTGCGCACCATGTCCAGCGTGCGCGCGATCATCGCGTCCTCGTCGTCGATCAGCGCGCCGGGCTGGTTGCGCGGCACGAGCGAGCCGTCGGCGCGGTAGCCGCGGTCGGCGAACACTTCTTCCACCGCGGCGAGCCCCGCGTGCCGCGCGGCCGCGACGAACACGCTGTTCGCGAGCCCGAACACCGCGAGCGACGGATCGAAATCGCGGATCGCGGACACCACCGCATCGGCGATCATCGGGTCGCGCGCGGCCTGGTTGTACAGCGCGCCGTGCGGCTTCACGTGCGCGATGCGCCCGCCTTCCGCCTGCGCGATCGCCGACAGCGCGCCGAGCTGGTACAGCACGCCCGCGTAGATGTCGCCGGCCGGCAGCTGCATTTCCTTGCGGCCGAAATTCTCCGGATCGTGAAAGCTCGGGTGCGCGCCGATCGCCACGCCTTTCTGCACGGCCCAGCGCACGCAGTCGCGCATCGCGTTCGCGCCGCCCGCATGCCACCCGCATGCGATGTTCGCGGACGTCACGAGGTCGAGCAGCGCCTCGTCCGAACCGCATCCTTCGCCGAGATCGGCATTCAGATCGATTTCCATGATGTTCCTCGTCCACTGATTGCGTGGCGCGTCTTGGCTCCTGCTACTGACTTCGGTACGTCCACCGTCATTGTCACGCCGCTTGCGACTGCGCGCGGCGGCGCGCTTCCTCGCGCATGTCGATCGCCACGTCGATCTGCCGTAGATACGCACGCTCCGCGGCGAGGGCGGCACGCGCGGCGTCGGGCGTCGTGCGCACGAAGCGGATCGGCAGGTTGAGCCGCGCCTGCGCGAGTTTCCACAGGTCGGCCCGGATCACCGTGCCGATCTTCGGGTAGCCGCCGGTGGTCTGCGCATCGTGCATCAGCACGATCGGCTGGCCGTTCGGCGGCACCTGGATCGTGCCGGGCAGCACCGCATGCGACAGCAGCTCGGCCGGCTTTTCGCGCACGAGTTCGACGCCGGCAAGCCGGTAGCCCATGCGGTTGCTGTTCGCCGTGACGAGCCATTCCTCATCCCAGAACGCCTGCTGCGAATCGGCGGCGAACGACGCGTAGTCGGGGCCCGGCAGCACGCGCACGGGCATCGCCCACGGCGCATGCGCGGGTCGGTGGCGGCGCGGCGGCTCGTCGACGCGCACGAACGCGCACCACGCCGGCGCCTTCACGCCGAATTCCGGCGCATCGGCCGCGAGGCAGCCGATGCCGGCCGGCGGCACGCCGACCGGGAGGCGATCGCCGTCGCGCAGCGCGCGGCCGCCAAGGCCGCCGAAGCGCGACGCGAGATCGGTGCTGCGCGAGCCGAGCATCGGCAGCACGTCGATGCCGCCGGCGATGCACAGGTAGCCGCGCATTCCGCGTTTCGCGGCCGGCAGCACGAGCGTCTGCCCGGCCTCGACCGGCAGGCTCCACCATGAAAAGACGCGCCGGCCGTCGAGCGTCGCGCCGAACTCGGTGCCGGTGATCGCGATGCGGGTCGCGCGCGTGAAGCGGAACGCGGCCGGGCCGATCGTGATTTCGACGGCCGCCGCGTCGGCGCGGTTGCCGACCAGCCGGTTGCCGACCTCGAGCGCGAGGCCGTCGAGCGCGCCGCCCTGCGCGACGCCGAGATGGCGTGCGCCGCGGCGCCCGAGATCCTGCACGGTAGACAGCGGGCCGGCCCGCACCACTTCGATGGTGCCCGGTGCGTTGCTCTGGGTCATCGTGCGTCGACTCCCGCAATGGTGAAGCGCACGCGGTCGCCGGGCAGCAGCAGCGTCGGCTGCGGCCGCGCCGGATCGAACAGCACGTGCGACGTGCGGCCGATCAGCTGCCAGCCGCCGGGCGACGTGGCCGGGTAGATGCCCGTCTGCGCGCCGCCGATGCCGACCGAGCCGGCAGGCACCTCCAGGCGCGGCGCCGCGCGGCGCGGCGTGTGCAGCGTGGCGTCGAGGCCGCCGAGATACGCGAAACCCGGCTGGAAGCCGACGAAGAACACGACGTAGGCGCCGGCCGCATGGCGCGCGACGACCTCGTCGGCCGACAGGCCGGTATGCGCGGCGACGGCCGGCAGGTCGGGGCCGGCGGCGCCGCCGTACTCGACCGGAATCTCGACTTCGCGGCCGTCCGCGTGTTCGACGTCGGCCGTCTCCCACGCGTCGCGCAGCGCCGGCGTGAGCGAATCGGCGGTCGTCGCGAGCGCGTCGAACACGATCGTCAGGTTGTTCATCCCGGGCACGACGTCGATCACGTCGGGCCACGCGCGCGCGGCCTCGGCAACGGCCCAGACGCGGCGCTGGCAATCGAGCGTGGCGGGCGGCGGCACCTCGCAGACGAGGGCGGCATCGCCGAGCGGATAAAAGCGGGGTTGCGTCATCGGACTGGCACGGTTCGGACGGCAATGTTAGCGCACATTGTCAATAAAATATCGACAACTTCCCAATAAGCGTTTTCGCCTAGCCCGTATGGCGGGGCTTCTGGCGTACACTCGGCACACCCTGTCAACCGGCTTGCTCCGCCTTTCCATGAAGCGTCCTGCGACCAAGATCGTGTCATCCGAACACCTCGTTTCCGATTCGAGCGCGGAGCTCTCGGAGCTCGAATACGGGCTCATCATGGCAGGCAACGCGTTCAACCGGTGGATGGTGCGCTGCATGTCGGCGGCCGGCGCGAAGGACATGACGGCGGTCGAGGTGTCGCTGCTGCATCACGTCAGCCATCGCGAACGCAAGAAGAAGCTCGCCGACATCTGCTTCGTGCTCAATATCGAGGATACGCATGTCGCGACCTATGCGCTGAAAAAACTGATCGCCCGCGGCTATGTGAAGAGCGAGAAGAACGGCAAGGAAGTGTTCTTCTTCGCGACCGACGCGGGCCGCGACCTGTGCCTGAAGTACCGCGAGGTGCGCGAGCACTGCCTGATCGAGACGCTGAAGGACAGCGGGCTCACCAACGAGCAGATCGGCGACGCCGCGCAGTTGCTGCGCCACGCATCGGGCCTGTACGACACGGCTGCGCGCGCGGCGGCGTCGCTGTAAACGGTTGCGCCGGCGGCGCGCGGCACTGCGCTGACGGGCGCGGGACGGCGGATGCGGCGCGGCCCGCCGCGTCATCCGGCGGCCGGGTACAGCGTGCCGTCGGTCACGATCCATTGCAGCGCGAGATCGTGCGCTTCGGCCGGCAGCGCGTCGACGCGGCACGCTTCATACGCGATGCCGACCGTCACGGGCAATGCGCTGCCCGGCCACGCGGCGAGCGTGCGGTCGTAATAGCCGCCGCCGTAGCCGAGCCGGTAGCGCTGCGCATCGAATCCCACGCACGGAATCAGCAACAAATCAGGGACGACGACGAGGCCCGACGCCGGTTCCGGAATCCGGTGATGACCTTCGCGCATCGGCGTGTGCGCATCCCATGCATGGAACGCGAGCGGCGTGTGCGGCTCGCCGATCACGGGCAGCGCGGCCTGCCTGCCGGCACCGGCCGCGCACCAGGCGAGCACCGCGTCGCGCGCATCGAATTCGCCCGGCAGCGGCCAGTAGAACCCGACCGTGCGCGGCGCGAGCCGGTCGAGCAGCGAGCGCAGCCGCGCGTCGAGCGCGGCGTTCGCGGCGGGTTGCGACGCGGCGTCGCGACGCGCGCCGGACAGCGTTTTGCGCAGCGCAACCTTCGGGTTCGGCACAGGGTTGCGTGCTATGCTTTCGCTCACTTCGTGCTCCAGTCAATACGATGTCGAACAGCCTTTTCCGAGTATATCGCGCGGTCGCGCTGGCACTTTCCGCCACCGCGCTCGTCGCGGGCACGGCCGCGTGCGCCGCACCGAACGACGACACGCTCCCCGGGGATGACCAGATCTTCGTGCAGCTTCGCGAAGCCGCACGCCGCAACGACGCCGCGAAAGCCGCGCAGCTCGCGTCGATGATCCCGAACTATCCGGTCCCGTCCTACGTCGAGTATTTCCAGATCAAGCCGCAGCTGTTCGATTCGACGGGCCGCGCGCGCGTGGACGCGCCGGACGCGCCCGTGCAGTCGTTCCTGCAGCGCTACGACGGCCAGGCGATCGCCGACCGCATGCGCAACGACTACCTGCTCGTACTCGGCGCGCGCCACGACTGGCGCAACTTCGACGATCAGTACAAGCGCTTCGTGCTCGACGACGACACGCAGGTGAAGTGCTACGCGCTCGAATCGCGCGCGTCGCGCGGCGAGAACGTCGCCGACGCCGCACGTGCGCTGCTCGTCGAGCCGAAGAACTACGGCGACGCGTGCGTCGACCTGATCACCGCGCTCACCGTCAACCAGCAGTTCAGGAGCGACGACGTGTGGCAGCAGGCGCGCCTCGCGTACGAACAGAACTACACGACGCTCGGCGGCAAGATCGTCGACGCGCTCGGCGCGCGCCCGGTCGGCTTCGACCAGGCGACGAGCGCGCCACCGCTGTACCTCGCGCGCGGCGTCGGCGCGGATGCCGCGTCGCACCAGCTCGCGCTGATCGCGCTCGGCCGCATGGCGCGCAACGATCCGGACGCCGCGGCCGGGATGCTGTCGACGGTCGCGCCGTCGCTGACCAAACAGGAGCAGGCGATCGCGTGGGGTGCGATCGGTTACCAGGGCGCGATCAAGCGCTCGCCGCTCGCCTCGGTCTGGTATGCGAAATCCGCGAATGCGCCGCTGTCGAACCCGGGCTACGAATGGCGCACGCGCGCCGCGCTGCTCGCCGGCAACTGGCCGATGGTGCGCTGGTCGATCGAGCAGATGCCGCCGTCGCTGCGCGACGATCCGGCCTGGATCTACTGGCATGCGCGCGCGCTCAAGCAGAGCGGCGACACGCTGCAGGCGAACCAGGAATTCGAGCAGGTCGCCGGCCAGTTCAACTTCTACGGGCAGCTCGCCGGCGAAGAGCTCGGCCAGCGCACGGCGATCCCGCCGCGCACGAAGGTGAGCGACGCCGAGATCGATGCGATGAGCAAGATTCCCGGCTTCGCGCTCGCGCAGCGTTTCTATGCGCTGAACCTGCGCCTCGAGGGCAACCGCGAATGGAACTGGCCGCTGCGCGGGATGACCGATCGCCAGTTGCTGGCCGCAGCCGAATACGGCAAGCGCGTCGAGCTGCTCGACCGCACGGTCAACACGGCCGATCGCACGAAGGCCGAGCACGACTTCACGCTGCGCTACCCGTCGCCGTATCGCAGCACCGTCGAGCGCTATGCGCAGTCGACCGGCCTCGACGTCGAATGGGCGTACGGGCTGATCCGCCAGGAATCGCGCTTCATCATCAGCGCGCGTTCGTCGGTGGGCGCGGGCGGCCTGATGCAGCTGATGCCGGCCACCGCGCAGATGGTCGCGAAGAAGCTCGGCATGGGCACGATCTCGCGCGCGCAGATGCACGACATCGATACCAACATCCAGCTCGGCACCTGGTATCTGGCGGACATCTACAACAACTTCGACAGCTCGCCGGTGCTCGCCACGGCCGGCTACAACGCGGGCCCGGGCCGGCCGCGCCAGTGGCGCCAGGTCTTGACGCAACCGGTTGAAGGCGCGATCTTCGCGGAGACGATTCCGTTCAACGAGACGCGCGACTACGTGAAGAACGTGCTGTCGAACACCGTCTACTATGCGGCGCTCTTCGAGGGCAAACCGCAGTCGTTGAAGAAGCGTCTAGGCATGATCTCGCCCTGATCCGCAATCTTCACACTGCCGCGCGAGACGCGGCAGTGCGCTTAAGGGCCCGTTCACGCTGATAACGGCCAGACCCCGGTTGTGATTTCTTCGTGGTCGGGCGAGCGTGTGTCATTAGCGTGAACAGGCCCCAGGAGCCTCGAATCATGGATCGCCAGACCGTCGCGCTGCTGGGCGGCACCGGCTTCATCGGCAGCCGGCTCGTCAATGCGCTGATCGATGCCGGCAAGCAGGTACGGATCGCCACGCGGCGGCGCGACCACGCGCGCCACCTGCAGATGCTGCCAGTCGAAATCGTCGAACTCGACGCGCTCGACACGCGCACGCTCGCGCGCTTCGTCGCGGGCGCGCATGCGGCGATCAACCTGGTCGGCGTGCTGCACGGCGGCCGCGGCACGCCGTACGGGCCCGGCTTCGAGCGCGCGCACGTCGCGCTGCCGGCCGCGCTCGCGACCGCCTGCACCCAGGTGGGCGTGCAGCGCGTGCTGCACATGAGCGCGCTCGGCGCCGATTCGCACGGCGCGAGCATGTACCAGCGTTCGAAGGGCGACGGCGAGGCCGCGCTGCATGCGATCGCGGCGACCGACTCGCTCGCGCTGACGATCTTCCGCCCGTCGGTCGTGTTCGGCCCCGGCGATGCATTTCTCAACACGTTCGCGAACCTGCAGCGCACGGCGCCCGTGCTGCCGCTCGCGATGCCCGACGCGCGCTTCCAGCCGGTGTTCGTCGGCGACGTCGTGCGCGCGTTCGTCAACACGCTCGATCTCGCGGCCGCGCACGGCAAGACCTACGAGCTGGGCGGCCCGACCGTCTACACGCTCGAGCAACTGGTGCGCTATTGCGGCACGCTGGTCGGCCGGCAGGCGCGCATCGTGCGGCTGCCCGACGCGCTCGCGCGGGTGCAGGCGAGCGTGTTCGAGTGCCTGCCCGGCGAGCCGGTGCTCACGCGCGACAATCTCGCGTCGATGTCGGTGCCGAACGTGCTGTCGGGGCCGCTCGTGCCGGAACTCGGGATCACGCCCGCGAGTCTCGAAAGCATCGCGCCCGCGTATCTCGGCCACGCCGCGCAGCGCTCCCGGTTCGACTGGTTCCGCTCGCGCCGCTAGGCCGGCAGCGTCTTCCTTTTCACCTTCGCGTTTTCCGGAACACCGTCATGAAACTCGTCATTGGAGACAAGAACTACTCGTCGTGGTCGATGCGCCCGTGGCTGCTGCTCGCGCATTTCGGCATCCCGTTCGACGAGATCGCGATAGAGCTGCGCCGCGACGACACGGACGCGCGCATCCGCGAGTATTCGCCGTCCGGCAAGGTGCCGTGCCTGATCGACGACCACGGCGTCGCGATCTGGGATTCGCTCGCGATCGCCGAGACGCTCGCCGAGCGCTATCCGCAGTTCCCGATGTGGCCCGCCGATCCGCTCGAGCGCGCGCATGCGCGCTGCGTCGCGGCCGAGATGCATTCGGGCTTCGCGGCGCTGCGCACGCAGATGGGCATGAACGTGCGCGCGTCGATGCCGGGGCGCGGCGCGACGCCCGATGCGCTCGCCGACGTCGCGCGCATCGATGCGCTGTGGAGCGAGTGTCTCGAAGCGTCGGGCGGCCCGTTCCTGTTCGGCGAATTCGGGATCGCCGATGCGATGTACGCGCCCGTCGTGATGCGCTTCAACACGTACGCGCCGGGCCTGTCGACGGAAGCGGCCGGCTATGCGGCCCGCGTGACGGCGCTGCCGGCCGTGCAGCGCTGGATCGACGGCGCGCGCCGCGAAACGAACGTGATCGCCGAATACGAGCCGACGCCATGAACATCTACGCAGTAGGCGGCGCGATCCGCGACGAATTGCTTGGCGTGCCCGTGCAGGACCGCGACTACGTGGTGGTGGGCGCGACGCCCGAGCAGATGGCCGCGCAGGGCTTCCGGCCGGTCGGCAAGGATTTTCCGGTGTTCCTGCATCCGCGCACGCAGGAGGAGTACGCGCTCGCGCGCACCGAGCGCAAGACGGCGGCCGGCTATCACGGCTTCCAGTTCCACTACGCGCCGGACGTGACGCTCGACGAGGATCTCGCGCGGCGCGACCTGACGATCAACGCGATGGCGCGCGAAGTGAGCCCGGAGGGCGCGCTCGTCGGGCCCGTGATCGATCCGTTCGACGGGCAGGCCGACCTGCGCGCACGCGTGTTCCGGCACGTGAGCGACGCGTTCGTCGAGGACCCGGTGCGGATTCTGCGGATTGCGCGCTTCGCCGCGCGCTTCGCGGATTTCACGATCGCGGACGAAACGCTCGCGCTGATGCGGCGGATGGTCGACGCGGGCGAAGTCGACGCGCTCGTGCCCGAACGCGTATGGCAGGAAGTCGCGCGCGGGCTGATGGAGGCGAAGCCGTCGCGGATGTTCGCGGTGCTGCGCGAATGCGGCGCGCTCGCGCGCATCCTGCCCGAAGTCGATGCGCTGTGGGGCGTGCCGCAGCGCGCCGATTACCACCCGGAAGTCGATACCGGCGTGCACGTGATGATGGTCGTCGACTATGCGGCGAAGCAGGGCTACTCGCTGCCGGTGCGCTTCGCGGCGCTCACGCACGATCTCGGCAAGGCGACGACGCCGGCCGACGTGCTGCCGCGCCACGTCGGCCACGAGGGGCGCAGCGTCGACCTGCTCAAGCCGTTGTGCGAGCGGCTGCGCGTGCCGAACGAATGCCGCGATCTCGCGCTGGTGGTCGCGCGCGAACACGGCAACCTGCATCGCGTGATGGAGATGGGCGCGGCCGCGCTGGTGCGGCTCTTCGAGCGCAGCGACGCGCTGCGCAAGCCGGCGCGTTTCGCCGAGATGCTGCAGGCGTGCGAGTCGGATGCGCGCGGGCGGCTCGGGCTCGATGCGCAGCCGTATCCGCAGGCCGAGCGGCTGCGCGTCGCGCTCGCGGCCGCGCGCAGCGTCGACGCCGGCGCGATCGCGCGCGGCGTCGGCAACGATTCGGAGAAAATCCGGGAAGCCGTGCATCGCGCACGGATCGAAGCCGTCGCGCAGGCGCTCGCGATCGGCGAATAGGGTCGACGGGGAGGGCGCGCGCCGCGCGCCTGCCGCCGGACGATCGTTACGACTTCTTCTTGCGCGCCGGCTTCGCGGCCGCCGGGCGTTTGCCGGCGGACGAGCGCGGCCTGGCCGCGGCTTTCTTTCCTTTTCCGGCTGCGGTGGCGGCGCGATCGCGATCCGCCCGTTTGGGCGCCGGCACGCGGCGCTTCGCGCGCGGTTCGCCCGGCGCCGCTTTCCCGGGATCCATCGTCGCGGACACGAACCTGGCGCTGCGGTCGTCGAACAGCGGCAGCGTGCCGACCGTGATCACCTCGGCCGGCCCGTCGCCGACGTTGGCGACCCGATGCCGCTTGCGTGCGTCGAAATGCAGCGAGTCGCCGGGCGACAGCGGGTATTTCTTCCTGCCGACCGTGTAGCAGATCAGGCCGGCCAGCACGTACACGAATTCGTCGCCGCCGTGCGCGACCCATTCCGAGCAGTAGCCTTCCATCATCTGCACCTTCACTGCATTGATCTGGCTGCCGTCGAACGTGGTCGAAAGGCGTTCGTACCACTGCGATTTGGCGTCGAGCGCATACGGCTTGCGGCTGCCTTCGTGCGAATCGGGCTGCGCCTGGCGCGGCTGGTCGATCAGCGCGCCGAGCGGCACGTCGAGCGCCTTCGCGACGTTGACGAGCGACGACAGCGAGATGCCCGTGAGGTGGCGCTCGACCTGGGACAGAAACCCGACCGACAGCTTCGCTTCGGTCGCGACTTCCAGCAGCGTCTTCTTCGCTTCCCGGCGCAGGCGGCGAATGCGCTGGCCGATACGCATGAGGTCTGAATCCATGAATCTCTTTCGTGGCAACGAGTCGGGAGGCGAGCGGCCGGGCGTGCGGTCGCCGGACGGTGACTGCCGCGCATCGCACGAAGCACGGCCGTCGGGACGACGATGCGCGCGCATTGTACCGCGCAGCGTTCGCCGGCGAACTCGCGTTGTGCCGGGGTGCGCGGGTGTCGTGCCGATTTTAGCCCTACGAAAATTTGCGCTTGACCTCGATTTCAGCGTGCTCTAGATTCTGTCGCGCGTATCAAAAAAAGTTAAGTGGGACGAAAATTTTTAAAGGGCCCGCCGCCGCAGCGGCACGGCGGCCCGGCATCGCGCCGGGCCGGCCTCGGGCCTGCACCCCGCCACGTCACGCCGCGTCACCGCCGGCCGCCGACAACCATGACAACGGGCTTCCGATGATCGATCGACTCAAATACAGCTTCTCCGGCCTTCCCCCGTACGACGCGTCCGTCGTCGACACGCAGGCGGGCCTGTCGCGCCTGCTCGACGCGCTGCGGCTCGACGCGGTGCTGGTCACGTCCCAGGACGAATACGTGACCGAGTACCTGCCGCTCGCGAACAACCCGCGCTACGCGCTGACGGGTTTCGACGGCTCGGCCGGCTGTGGGCTTTTCCTGAGCGCGGCGACCGCGCAGGCGCTCGGGCTGCCGCCGTTCGTGCTGT
Organism: Burkholderia metallica; assembly: GCF_902832845.1. Classification (GTDB taxonomy): domain Bacteria; phylum Pseudomonadota; class Gammaproteobacteria; order Burkholderiales; family Burkholderiaceae; genus Burkholderia; species Burkholderia metallica. Next base: position 171,566 of record NZ_CADFDB010000006.1, read on the forward strand.
TCGTCGACGGCCGCTATCACCTGCAGGCCGAGCAGCAGTGCGACCCGGCGCGCGTGCGCATCGAGAAGCTCGGGATGAACGTGACGATCTGGCAGGCGATGGCCGACTGGCTGGTCGCCCACGGCAGCCGGCTCGCACGGGTCGGCTACGACGCGCGGCGCATCAGCGTCGCGCAGCGCGATCGTCTGTTCGAACGGACGCAGGCCGTGTCGCTCGACTGGACGAGCCTCGTCGATCGCGAGATCGATCGCGCGATCGCGTTGCCGGGCTGGGTTGTCGAGCGGCCAATCTTCGAGGTGCCGGAATCGATGACCGGCGTGAGCGTCGCGCAGAACCTCGACGCGCTGAACCGCAAGCTCGCCGCGTATACCGGCGCACCGGACGGCAAGACCGCATTCTTCACCTGCGCGTCCGACGATCTCGCGTATCTGCTGAACAGCCGCGGCTATCACATCCCGAATGCGTCGTCGCATCTCGGCTTCCTGTTCGCGGTCGGCGGCCAGGTGGCGTTGTTCCTGCCGGAAGGCTGCGACCGCTGCGACGTGTCGCTCGCGTCGTATCCGGCGCTGCACGTGATCCGGCGCGACGTCGCGGCGCTCGAGCGCTTTCTCGCGACGTTCGCGGTCGAGCACGTGTGCTACGGCTTCGAATCGGTGAACTGCGCGCTCGTCGATGCGGTGAAGCGCGTGTGGCCGCACGCGCGGCATGCCGACTTCAACCCGGTCGAGGCGATGCGGGCCGCGAAGACGCCGGCCGTGCTCGACCGGTTCCGCGACGCGTTCGCGCGCAGCTCCGCGGCGATCGCCGAGACGATGCGCTGGGCGAAGACCGGCGAGCCGGGTGTGCGCCATACCGAATACGACCTGGCGCGCACGATCAACGACGCGTACGGCGCGCGCTCGGCGGTGGCGCTGACGTTTCCGTCGATCGCGGCGAACGGCGCGAACAGCGCGTTCGCGCATTACACGGCAGCGAGCGCGGACGTCGAACTGGCGGAAGGCGAACTCGTGCTGCTCGACAGCGGCGCGTATTACGAAGCCGGCTTCGCGACGGACTGCACGCGCGTGGTGCTGCGCCGGACCCGGCCGGAGACGGTCGCGCAGCCGTGGCAGCGCGAGATCTACACGGTTGCGCTGAAGGCCTGCATCAAGGGGCTCGTCACGCGCTTCCCGAGCACGGCAAAGGGCGGCGACGTCGATGCGCTCGTGCGGCAGGTCTGCCGCGACCACGGCCACGATTTCGGCCACGGCACCGGGCACGGCGTCGGGATTCACGTGCATGAGGGCGGCGTGCGGTTCGCGCCGGGCGCGCAATACGGGCTCGTGCCGAATGCGGTGATTTCGGTCGAGCCGGGCATCTACCTGGCGGGCAAGGGCGGCGTGCGGATCGAGAACATCGTGATCATCCACCGCGACGACGCGCAGCCGGATACCGTGTCGTTCGAGAACATCGTGACGGTCGGCTACGACTGGGACCTGATCGATCTCGACCTGCTGGACGACGGCGAGCGCGCGTACCTGCGCGACTACGAGCGGCTGTGCGCGGCGCGCGGCACGCAGGTCACCGCGTGTCCGCTGCTGTAAGCACCGCCGCCCGCGCAGCTCAGTCCAGCAGGCGCGCGCGCACGAACGGCGCGATCCGCTCGGCGAGCCACGCGTGCGTACGCGTGGTCGGGTGCAGCGTGTCCCAGAACACGCGCCGGCAGCCCTCTTCTGATTGTTGTGACGGGACGGCGGCGCGGCTGCGCGGCCGTGTATCGGAGGGGATGGTACGTGCCGGGCTCGGGCCCGGTCTGTCGAAGCGTGGGACGCCGCGGACGGCGGCGAGAGGCGGGAAGTATGGCGGCGGTGCGGCCGCCGATCAATCAGTGGGTCAGCGCGTGAGCGCCGACACGCGCCCGTCGGGGCCGTAGACGCCGGCCGGCGCGGGCGCCGAGCGCAGCACCGCGAGCGCGCGCTCGTTGTAGTCCATCCGGATCCGGATCAGCATCCCGTTGTTCGCATTGGCCTGGCGTGCGCGTTCGGCGGACTGCTGCAGCAACTGCCAGCGGCCGGCGAGGCGCGCATCGCGCTCGGCGGCCTGGTCCATTCCCTTCTTGCCGGCCGGAAAGCCGAGTGCGCCAAGCTGCGTGTCGCGCGTGCGTTCGAGCTGCGCGAGCCGGTCGATCAGTTCGCTTTTCTTTTCGACGATGCCGGGCAGCATCTCGAGCGGCTGCGCCATCGTCAGCGCCTTTTCCTCGTAGGCGAGCAGGGACGCGAACGCTTCGACCGTCGCGTGTTCGTCGTTGACCGTGGCCAGCAGCTCTTCTCTCATCGCGTCATGCTCGTCGCGCCGGCGCGTCAGGCGCGCCGGCAAACCGGGGGGAGACCGGCAGGGCCGGCTTCAGCTGCCCGGGCGCTGCTGTTGCAGCAGCTCGCGGGCGGTATTCAATACGCCGTCGGCGATCTTGTTCGCATCGATCGTCAACGTGCCGTTGTTCAGCGCGTCCTTGATCGACTGGACGAGGCCCGTGTCGATATCGCCGTTGCCGGACGCGGACACCGAACGCAACTGGCCGGACAGACCCGACAGGTTCACGCTCGTGTCGCCGCCGGTCGACTCCGCGTCGGCCGCCTGCGCGGACGAGGACGAGGCCGCGCCGGATTGCGCACGGGTCGCGCCGTTGCCGGTCGGCGCCAGGGGGCTCGGGTTCGGAGTGGAATCGATCTTCACGATGGGTTTCCTGTTCGGTTTGACCCAGATAACGGCCGGGTCGGCCCGAACTTTAGCATCGCGAGCCCGAAATGCTCCGAATAAACAATTCTTTACATTCTTGCGGCGCGGTCCGTCCCTACAGCGGAATTTCCACGGTGCCGGCGTCCTTGACGATCGCCGTGACGATCTGGCCCGCCGCCATCCGCACCCGCACCGACTGGCCGGGCGCCGCATTCGCGAGCGCGCTGCCCTCGGCCGAAATCGTGAAGCCGGGCCCGGCCGCGACGACCCGCACCGTCTGGCCGGCCGACACCGACGCCGCGCTCTTCAGCATGTCCTGCCGCAGCGGCAGCCCGGCCGAGATGCGCGCGAGCGCGGTCGAGCCGATCGCCTGCGCCGGATCGGTGATCACCGCGAGCGGCAGCACGGTCAGGTCGCCGTCGCGGGCGACCAGGTCGGCCGCGGACAGCGGCTCGCCGGGCGCGATCTGGCGCGCGGCGACGTAGTAGGTGGCCTGCACGGCGACTTTCGCCTGCAGGTAGACGGTCCACGGCCGCTCGCCCGCGCAGCGCACGCCGACCGTCGTGCGGCCCCACAGGCGCGCGCCGGTCGGCAGGAACGGTTCGAGCGTCGTGCAACTGACGAGCCCACGCGGAAACGCGGTCGTGACCGTCGCGGTGGTCTTGCCCGGCAGGCCCGCGATCTGCTGCTGCAGGAACGCGAGGGCCGCGCGGCGGATCGTCTCGGGGTCCTGCTGGCCGGGCGGCGTCGCGGGCTGGGCCGGGGCCGCGTTGGCGGAAGCCGGCACCGCGCGCGGCGCCGGCGCGGCCGACGCCACGCGGGCCGCGGCCACGCGCGCGGCGACGGCCGGCTGCGGGGCCGGCCGTGCGGAATTCGACGCGGGGTCGGCCGTGCCGGCGACGACCGTCGCGATCGCGCCCGGATCGGCGGCGCGCGGCGTGCCGTAGCCGGTGCCGGCGTTCATGCGGGCGGCTGCGTAGACGGGGCGACGCGCAGGGGCCGGGGCGGGCGTGGGCGGCGGGACGGTCGTCACGACCATCGTGCCGGCCGGTTGCGCCGCGTAGCCGGCGCCGGACACGCCGGCGGCGGCGCCCGTGCCGCTCGGCGCGCGGGCCGCGTCCGGCGCCGGGCCCGAACCCGCCGCCGTCGCCGCATTCCCGCCGAACTGCCCGCCGCTCGCCGCACTGGCGTGCGCGAGCGCGGTTTCGGCCGTCTCGCCGCGGCCCGGAATCACGATCATCCCGTCGTCCGCGTGCGCGGCCGGCGCGGCGATCCACAGCGCCGCGGCGAGCGCAAGCGCGCGCCGGACGTGCGTGCGCCGCCCGTGCCTTTCGCGAAGTGCGCTGCCCGTCATCGCCGTATCCCCGATCCGTTGTTCCGCTTCGCATTCTAGGGAGCGGGGCCAGCGCGCAAACGATGAATAGAGGGGGCCTTTGCCGCGTTATTCGCCCGATTGCCGGTTGCGTCCGGCGCCTACCATCGCTGTCATGGAAAAAAGCCTCTCGGGTCGCCATCCGGCGCGAGGGGCGTGCAGCGCTTCATACGGAGAGACGCACACATGCTGGACAAACTCGATGCGGAATTCGCGTTCGGCCGACAGGCGCTGGACGTACGCGCCTACCGGCAGGAACTGCTGTCGTCGAACATCGCGAACTCCGACACGCCCGGCTATCAGGCCCGAGACGTCGATTTCGCGTCGACGCTCGCGCGTTCGCTGAAGCAGGCGGGCGGCGGCCTCGCGCCGAGCAACGCCGGGCAACTGCCGATGACGCAGCCGGCCGGCGTGACGAGCGGGATGTCGATGGTGTCGACGGCGGCGGGCCACATGGCCGGCACCGCGAGGCTGATCCCGACGGGCGGCCCGTCGGACGACTACGGCCGTGCGCAATACCGGATGCCGCTGCAGCCGTCGCTCGACGGCAACACGGTCGATCTCGACGTCGAGCGCGTGCAGTTCGCGAACAACGCGCTGCACTACCAGACCGGGATGACCGTGATGACCCAGCAGATCAAGGCGATGATCGCCGCGATCACGACGAACCAGTGACGGCGCGCAGCGCCCTCCGCATCCGAGCAAAAGGAGCTTCCATGCCTTCGTTGATGAACATCTTCGGCGTCGCCGGTTCGGCGCTGTCCGCGCAGTCGCAGCGCCTGAACGTCACCGCGTCGAACCTCGCGAACGCCGACAGCGCGACCGGCCCGGACGGCAAGCCGTACAAGGCCAAGCAGGTCGTGTTCGAGACCGACCCGATCGGCGGCGCGCGCACCGCGTCGGGCCAGGGCGTGGGCGGCGTGCGTGTGACGAAGGTGATGGACGACCCGTCGCCGATGAAGTCGACCTACGACCCGTCGAACCCGGCCGCCGACGCGAACGGCTACGTGCAGATGCCGAACGTCGACCCGGTGCAGGAGATGGTGAACATGATCTCGGCGTCGCGTTCGTACCAGGCCAACGTCGAGACGCTGAACACCGCGAAGACGCTGATGCTCAAGACGCTGACGATCGGCTCGTAAGCCGCGCGCCGACCGACGTTACAGACCCGACAGTATCGACAGTCCCGACAGAAGGCCACCCAGGATGACTTCCTCCAACACGACGATTGGCGGCAACGGCACCAGCGTGTCGAACCTGCCGACCGACACGATGAACACCAACAAAGTGTCGTCGACCAACGGCACGTCGGCGAGCGACCTGCAGGCGACGTTCCTGAAGCTGCTCGTCACGCAGCTGCAGAACCAGGACCCGACCAGCCCGGTCGACAGCTCGCAGATGACGTCGCAGCTCGCGCAGATCAACACGGTGAGCGGCATCGCGCAGCTGAACACGTCGCTCACGTCGCTGTCGACGCAGCTCACGGCCGGCCAGCAGACGCAGGCCGCGCTGCTGATCGGCACGAACGTGCTCGCGCCGGGCAATGCGGTCGCGGTGAAGAGCGGCGCGGCGTCGCCGTTCGGCGTGTCGCTCGCGAGCTCGGTGTCGAACCTGACGATCACCGTGAAGAACGCGGCGGGCAACGTGGTGAGCACGATCAACGCGGGCGCGCAGTCGGCCGGCACCGTGCCGTTCAACTGGACGCCGACCGACGCGGCGGGCAATGCGCTGCCGGACGGCAAGTACACCGTCAGCGCGTCGTACACCGACAGCAACGGCACGCCGCAGCCGGCCACGACGCTCGCGGCGTCGACCGTGCAGAGCGTGATCAAGCAGGCCGACGGCACGGCGGGGCTCGTGCTGTCGAACGGCACGACGGTGGGGCTGACCCAGGTCGCGTCGATTTTCCCGAACACCGCGTCGTCCTCGTCCGGCGGCACGACCACCAACTGATACTGATCGAGCATTCTCGAAACGGAGACCGAAATGGGTTATCAACAGGGTCTGAGCGGCCTCGCGGGCGCGTCGAACGCACTCGACGTGATCGGCAACAACATCGCGAACGCGAACACGGTCGGCTTCAAGTCGAGCACCGCGCAGTTCGCCGACATGTACGCGAACTCGGTCGCGACGTCGACCAACACGCAGATCGGCATCGGCACCGCGCTGAACGCGGTGGAGCAGAACTTCGGCCAGGGCACGATCAACACGACGAACTCGTCGCTCGACGTCGCGATCAACGGCAACGGCTTCTTCCAGATGTCGAACAACGGCGTGACGACGTACTCGCGCGACGGCACGTTCCAGCGCGACAAGAACGGCTTCATCGTCGACTCGCAGGGCCGCAACCTGATGGGCTATGCGGCGAACGCCGGCGGCGTGATCAACACCGCGCAGACCGTGCCGCTGCAGGCGCCGACGACCAACATCGCGCCGACCGCGACGACCAAGATCTCGGCCCAGTTCAACCTGAACTCGCAGGACACGGTGCCGACCAAGACGCCGTTCAGCGCGACCGACAACACGACCTACAACTACACGACGTCGATCCAGGTGTACGACTCGCTCGGCGGCTCGCAGGCGGTCAACATGTACTTCGTGAAGTCGGCGGCCGGTACGTGGGAAGCGTATGCGGGCGTGCAGGGCGCCATCAACGATCTCGGCACGGTCAACTTCAATGCGTCGGGCGCGATCCAGAGCACGACGACGGGCACGCCGCCCACGCCGACCGCGTCGGTCGGCCAGTTCCAATTAAAGGTGCCGAACACCGACGGCTCGGCGACGCCGCAGGACATCACGCTCGACCTGACCGGCACGACGCAGTACGGCGGCAAGGACGGCGTGAACAATCTCGCGCAGGACGGCTACGCGAGCGGCACGCTGACCACCTACACGATCGGCACCGACGGCAAGCTGACCGGCAACTACTCGAACGGCCAGACCGCCGTGCTCGGCCAGATCGCGCTCGCGAACTTCAACAACCCGAACGGGCTGGTGAACCTCGGCGGCAACCAGTATGCGGAAAGCGCCGCGTCGGGCGTGCCGCAGATCTCGGCGCCGGGCAGCACGAACCACGGCACGCTGCAGGGCAGCGCGCTGGAAAACTCGAACGTCGACCTCACGTCGCAGCTCGTCAACCTGATCACCGCGCAGCGCAACTACCAGGCGAACGCGCAGACGATCAAGACGCAGCAGACCGTCGACCAGACGCTCATCAACCTGTAAGCGCGGACAACCGGCAGCCATGGACCGACTGATCTACACGGCGATGACGGGCGCGTCGCAGTCGCTCGACCAGCAGGCGATCGTCGCGAACAACCTCGCGAACGCGTCGACGACGGGCTTTCGCGCGCAGCTCGCGACGTATCGCGCGGTGCCGATGAATTTCGGCGACGGCAGCAACATCGACCCGACGACGACGCGCACCTACGTGCTCGCGTCGACGCCCGGCGCCGACTACGCGCCGGGCCCGATCACGCGCACCGGCAACCCGCTCGACGTCGCCGTCCAGGGCGCCGGCTGGCTGGCCGTGCAGGCGGCCGACGGCAGCGAGGCGTACACGCGCGCCGGCAACCTGCACGTCGACGAGAACGGCCAGCTCGTCAACGCGAGCAACCTGCCGGTGATCGGCAACGGCGGCCCGATCTCGGTGCCGCCGAACGCGGAAGTGACGATCGGCAAGGACGGCACGGTGTCCGCGCTGATGCCGGGCGACCCGCCGACGGCGGTCGCGATCGTCGACCAGATGAAGCTCGTGAATCCCGATCCGGCCACGCTCGCGCGCGGCAACGACGGGTTGTTCCGCACCGCCGACGGCAATCCGGCCGACGCCGATCCGAACGTGGTCGTCACGCCGAATTCGCTCGAAGGCAGCAACGTGAACCCGGTGACCGCGATGGTCGCGATGATCGACAACGCGCGCGCGTTCCAGCTTCAGTCGAAGCTGATCCAGACGGCGGACCAGAACGAGCAGACGGCGAACCAGCTGCTCAATTTCAGCTGAGCGCCAGACCTTACGCCAGCCCACGCAGGAGACCTGACAAGTGAATCGTTCGCTCTACATCGCCGCCACCGGCATGAATGCGCAGCAGGCGCAGATGGACGTGATTTCGAACAACCTCGCGAACACCAGCACGAACGGCTTCAAGGCGTCGCGCGCGGTGTTCGAGGATCTGCTGTACCAGACCATCCGCCAGCCCGGCGCGAACTCGACGCAGCAGACCGAGCTGCCGTCGGGCCTGCAGCTCGGCACCGGCGTGCAGCAGGTCGCGACCGAGCGCCTGTACACGCAGGGCGGCCTCACGCAGACCGGCAACTCGAAGGACGTCGCGATCAACGGCGCGGGCTTCTTCCAGGTGCTGATGCCGGACGGCACGAACGCGTACACGCGCGACGGCTCGTTCCAGACCAACGCGCAGGGCCAGCTCGTCACGTCGAGCGGCTACCAGATCCTGCCGGCGATCACGATTCCGCAGAACGCGACGTCGCTCACGATCGGCAAGGACGGCGTCGTGTCGATCACGCAGCCGGGCTCGACCAATGCGGTGCAGATCGGCTCGCTGCAGATCGCGACCTTCATCAACCCGGCCGGCCTCGAGGCGCGCGGCGAGAACCTGTTCTCCGAAACCACGTCGTCGGGCGCGCCGAACGTGTCGCAGCCGGGCCTGAACGGCGCGGGCACGCTCAACCAGAGCTACGTCGAAGCGTCGAACGTGAACGTCGTGCAGGAGCTCGTCAACATGATCCAGACGCAGCGTGCCTACGAGATCAACAGCAAGGCCGTGACGACGTCCGACCAGATGCTGCAGACCGTCACGCAGATGAAGAGCTAACCGGAACACCCGTCGTCGCCATGAAGCAGGTTCGCCTCCTCCCGTCAGCCACCGTCCGCGCCGCGTGCGCGGTCGCGGTGGCGGCGCTCGCCGCCGGTTGCGCGCAGATCCCGCGCGACCCGATCATCCAGCAGCCGATGACGGCGCAGCCGCCGGTGCCGATGTCGATGCAGGCGCCCGGCTCGATCTACAACCCCGGCTACGCGGGGCGCCCGCTCTTCGAGGATCAGCGGCCGCGCAACATAGGCGACATCCTGACGATCATGATCGCGGAGAACATCAACGCGACCAAGTCGTCGGGCGCGAACACGAACCGGCAGGGCAACACCGACTTCAGCGTGCCGACGGCCGGCTTCCTCGGCGGGCTGTTCGCGAAGGCGAACCTGTCGGCCGCCGGCAACAACAAGTTCGCGGCGACGGGCGGCGCGAGCGCGGCGAACACGTTCAACGGCACGATCACGGTGACCGTCACCAACGTGCTGCCGAACGGCAACCTCGTGGTGAGCGGCGAGAAGCAGATGCTGATCAACCAGGGCAACGAATTCGTGCGCTTCTCGGGCGTCGTCAACCCGAACACGATCTCGGGCGCGAACTCCGTCTACTCGACGCAGGTCGCCGACGCGAAGATCGAATACTCGTCGAAGGGCTACATCAACGAAGCCGAGACGATGGGCTGGCTGCAGCGCTTCTTCCTCAACATCGCGCCGTGGTGACGACGATGCGCAACACGCCTTTCCACCGCCTGCCGGCCCGCGCGCGCACCGCCGCGCGGCTCGCCGTCGCGTTCGCGGCCGTGGCCGCGGCGTGCATGTTCGGCGCGGCGCCCGCGCACGCGGAACGCCTGAAGGATCTCGCGCAGATCCAGGGCGTGCGCGACAACCCGCTGATCGGCTACGGCCTCGTCGTCGGCCTCGACGGCACGGGCGACCAGACGATGCAGACGCCGTTCACGACGCAGACGCTCGCGAACATGCTCGCGAACCTCGGCATCTCGATCAACAACGGTTCGGCCAACGGCGGCCCGTCGTCGCTGAACAACATGCAGCTGAAGAACGTCGCGGCCGTGATGGTGACGGCTACGCTGCCGCCGTTCGCGCGGCCCGGCGAGGCGCTCGACGTGACCGTGTCGTCGCTCGGCAACGCGAAGAGCCTGCGCGGCGGCACGCTGCTGCTCACGCCGCTCAAGGGCGCGGACGGCCAGGTCTATGCGCTCGCGCAGGGCAACATGGCGGTCGGCGGCGCGGGCGCGAGCGCGAACGGCAGCCGCGTACAGGTGAACCAGCTCGCGGCCGGCCGGATCGTCGGCGGCGCGATCGTCGAGCGTTCGGTGCCGAACGCGATCGCGCAGATGAACGGCGTGCTGCAGCTGCAGCTGAACGACATGGACTACGGCACCGCGCAGCGGATCGTGTCCGCGGTCAATTCGAGTTTCGGCCCGGGCACCGCGACCGCGCTCGACGGCCGCACGATTCAGCTCGCGGCGCCGGCCGATTCGGCGCAGCAGGTCGCGTTCATGGCGCGGCTGCAGAACCTCGACGTGAGCCCGGACAAGGCCGCGGCGAAGGTGATCCTGAACGCGCGCACCGGCTCGATCGTGATGAACCAGATGGTCACGCTGCAGAGCTGCGCGGTCGCGCACGGCAACCTGTCGGTCGTCGTCAACACGCAGCCGGTGGTGTCGCAGCCGGGGCCGTTCTCGAACGGGCAGACGGTGGTCGCGCAGCAGTCGCAGATCCAGCTCAAGCAGGACAACGGCGCGCTGAAGATGGTGACGGCCGGCGCGAACCTCGCCGACGTCGTGAAGGCGCTGAACACGCTCGGCGCGACGCCCGCGGACCTGATGTCGATCCTGCAGGCGATGAAGGCCGCCGGCGCGCTGCGCGCCGACCTGGAGATCATCTAAATGGCAGCCACGCTCCCGAACGCGAACGACCTCACGCAGCGCTTTGCGCTCGACGTGCAGGGTTTCGACGCACTGCGCGCGCAGGCGAAGCAGTCGCCGCAGGCCGGCGCGAAGGCGGTCGCCGGCCAGTTCGACGCGATGTTCACGCAGATGATGCTCAAGAGCATGCGCGACGCGTCGCCCGACGGCGGGCTGTTCGATTCGCATACGTCGAAGATGTACACGTCGATGCTCGACCAGCAGCTCGCGCAGCAGATGTCGACGCGCGGGATCGGCGTCGCCGACGCGCTGATGAAGCAGTTGCTGCGCAACGCGGGGCAGGGCGCGGGCAGCGGCTCGGCGGCCGACGTCGGCGCGGCCGGGCTGGGCGCGGCCGGCCTCGGCGGGGCCGGCAACGAAGGCGGCCTCGCCGCGATGAACGCGATGGCGCGGGCCTACGCGAACGCGGCGAACAACGGCGGGCTCGCCGGCACGCGCGGCTACTCGGCCGGCAGCGCGCTGACGCCGCCGCTGAAGGGCGCGAGCGGCGTGCAGGACGCCGACGCGTTCGTCGACCGGCTCGCGGGCCCCGCGCAGGCGGCCAGCGCGTCGACGGGCATCCCGGCGCGCTTCATCGTCGGCCAGGCCGCGCTCGAATCGGGCTGGGGCAAGCGCGAGATCCGCGCGAGCGACGGCTCGACGAGCTACAACGTGTTCGGCATCAAGGCGACCAAGGGCTGGACCGGCCGCACGGTGTCGGCGCTGACGACGGAATACGTGAACGGCACGCCGCGCCGCGTGGTCGCGAAATTCCGCGCGTACGATTCGTACGAGCACGCGATGACCGATTACGCGAACCTGCTGAAGAACAATCCGCGCTATGCGGGCGTGCTGAGCGCGAGCCGCAGCGTCGAAGGCTTCGCGCACGGGATGCAGAAGGCCGGCTACGCGACCGATCCGAACTACGCGAAGAAGCTGATTTCGATCATGCAGCAGATCGGCTGACGGCCCCGTCGGCGACCGCCCGCTGCACCCTCTGGACCGCGCCCGGCAGCCCGCCGCGCGCGGTTTCAACGTTTGCGCGAAAATAATCCCCGAATTCGATCTAAACTTTCGGTCAGCACTGCCGCTAAGTGTGAGAGACCTGCGACCGGGCCCCCGTTCTGGCCCGGTTTTATCGCGCACCGGTTGCACGGGCGCCCATGACAAGAAAGACCGGCTAGCCATGAATATCGAAACGTCGACGGACCCCAGCCTGGATGCAGGCCACTCCGGGCCCGACTATGCCCGCCGCAATCCGCTGGAAATCGGCGTGCAGCTGCGCAACCTCGTCAACCGCGGCGATTTCCTGACCGTCCAGTATCCGGGCGGCCAGCTCGTCACGCGCCTGCTCGAGGTGGATGTCGGCGCGCGGACGTTCACGTTCGACTGGGGTGCGCTGGCCGAGCAGAACGCCGGCATCCTCGGCGCATCGCACTGCACGTTCGCGGCCGCGCCGGAGGGCGTGCGCGTCGAATTCTCCACGGGCACGCCGCGCGAGACGCGCTACGAGGGGCTGCCCGCGTTCGTCGCCGATTTCCCCGACGTGCTGACGTGCATCCAGCGCCGCGAATATTTCCGCGTCGATGCGCCGATCGTCGATCCGTTCCTGTGCCGCGGCAAGCTGCCGGACGGCGAAAGCTTCCTGTTCGAAGTGCACAACCTGTCGCTCGGCGGCGTGGGGCTGCGCACGGCCGACGAACGCGTCGAGACGCTCGAGGTCGGCACGCTGCTGCCCGACGTCGAGCTCGAGCTGACCGGCCACGGCAAGCTGTCGCTCGACCTGCAGCTCGTGTCGCAGCGTTCGACGCAGATGCCGAACGGATCGCGGCGCTACCAGCTCGGCTTTCGCTACATGTCGCTGCCGGGCAGCGCGGAGAACACGCTGCAGCGGCTGATCACGCAGCTCGAGATGAAGCGCCGCTCGCTCGCGCGGGCCTGACGCGCACGCGTCGGCCGGCCCCGCCCGGGGCGGCCCGCGCACCGTCGGCGCACCGTCGGCGGCCGGGTCCGCCGCACGCTTCGACCCGTGACGCGCGCACGCGCGTCGCGCGTGCATTTTTCCCTCAATTTTCCGAAATCGCGGCCGTTATACCGGGAGTCACGCAACCCGGCGGCCGCAGCGCGGCCGGCTCATCAGGATCGCGCATGTCCAACACACTCATGAACCTCGGCGTCAGCGGCCTGAATGCCGCGCTCTGGGGCCTCACGACGACCGGCAACAACATCAGCAACGCGGCGACGCCCGGCTATTCGGTCCAGCGGCCCGTGTATGCGGAAGCGAGCAGCCAGTATTCGGGCAGCGGTTACATGCCGCAAGGCGTGAACACCGTCACCGTGCAGCGGCAGTACAGCCAGTACCTGAGCGACCAGATGAACACCGCGCAGACGCAGGGCGGCGCGCTGTCGACGTGGTACACGCTCGTCGCGCAGCTGAACAACTACATCGGCAGCCCGACGGCGGGGATCTCGACCGGGATCACGAACTACTTCACCGGGCTGCAGAACGTCGCGAACAACGCGTCCGACCCGTCGGTGCGGCAGACCGCGATCAGCAACGCGCAGACGCTGGCCAACCAGCTCAACGCGGCCGGCCAGCAGTACGACGCGCTGCGCCAGAGCGTGAACACGCAGCTCACCAGCACCGTGTCGCAGATCAACACGTACACCGCGCAGATCGCGCAGCTGAACCAGCAGATCGCGGCGGCGAGCAGCCAAGGGCAGCCGCCGAACCAGCTGCTGGACCAGCGCGACCTCGCGGTGTCGAACCTGTCGGGCCTGGCCGGTATCCAGGTCGTGCGCAACGACAGCGGTTACAGCGTATTCATGTCGGGTGGCCAACCTCTCGTCGTCGCCGACAAGAGCTACCAGCTTGCGGCCGTCACGTCGCCGTCGGATCCGAGCGAGCTGACCGTCGTGTCGCAGGGGATCGCCGGCGCGAAGCCGCAGGGGCCGAACCAGGTGTTGCCCGATTCGTCGCTGTCGGGCGGCACGCTCGGCGGCCTGCTCGCGTTCCGCAGCCAGACGCTCGACCCCGCACAGGCCCAGCTCGGCGCGATCGCGACCAGCTTCGCCGCGCAGGTCAACGCGCAGAACGCACTCGGCATCGACCTGTCGGGCAACAAGGGCGGCAACCTGTTCGCGACGCCGTCGCCGACCGTGTACGCGAACCAGGGCAATACCGGCAACGCGTCGCTGTCCGTGTCGTTCGCGAACGCGTCGCAGCCGACGACAAGCGACTACACGCTGTCCTACGACGGCGCGAACTACACGCTGACCGACCGCGCGAGCGGCGCGGTGGTCGACCAGAAGGCGGGGCCGATGCCTGTTTCGCTCGGCGGCCTGAATTTCTCGATCCCGTCGGGCTCGATGAGTGCCGGTGACAAGTTCACCGTGCTGCCGACGCGCGGCGCGCTGAACGGCTTCGGCCTCGCCACGACGAGCGCGTTGGCGATCGCGGCAGCATCGCCGGCCGTCACGTCGGCGGCGAGCACCAACACCGGCACGGGCAAGATCACGCTGGGCGGCGTAACCGCGGGCTATCAAGTGCCGACGACCAAGCTGACCTATGACGCGACGGCGAAAACGCTGACGGGTTTCCCGGTCGGCACCACGGTGACGATCGGCACCACGCCGCCGACGTCGGTCACGATCAACAGCCCGACGGACACCGTCCCGTACGATCCGGCGGCGGGCGCGACGATGACGATGTCGGGAACGGCCGCGGGCGCGCTCAACGGCGTGAGCGTCACGCTGTCCGGCGCACCGGCGACCGGCGACTCGTTCACGATCGGGCCGTATGCGGGCGGCACCAGCGACGGCTCCAACGCGCTCGCGCTGTCGAAGCTGGTCAACGCGAAGGCGTTCGGCAACGGCACGACGACGCTCACGGGCGCGTATGCGAGCTACGTGAACGGCATCGGCAACACGACGACCCAGTTGAAGTCGTCGAGCGCCGCGCAGACCGGGCTGATCGGCCAGATCACCGAGGCGCAGCAGTCGGTGTCGGGCGTGAACACCAACGAGGAAGCGGCCAACCTGATGCAGTACCAGCAGTTCTACCAGGCGAACGCGAAGGTGATCCAGACGGCGGCGACGCTGTTCCAGACCGTGCTCGGCCTGTTCAATTGACCGGATTCGAGGGATAGAAGCGATGCGGATTTCCAGCGCCCAGTTCTTCCAGCTGAACGTTTCACAAATGAACGATCAGCAGGCCCAGCTTGCGCAGCTGTATCAGCAGATCTCGAGCGGTGTGAGCCTGCAGACGGCGGCGGACAATCCAGCCGGCGCGGCGCAGGCCGTGCAGCTGTCGATGACGTCGGCGACGCTGTCGCAGTACGCGACCAACCAGAGCGCGGCGCTCGCGTCGCTGCAGGCCGAGGACCAGACGCTGCAGAACGTGAGCGGCGTGCTGACGAGCGCGCAGTCGCTGCTCGTGCGCGCCGGCGACGGTTCGCTGTCCGACAGCGACCGCTCGGCGCTTGCAACGCAGCTGCAGGGTTACCGCGACCAGTTGATGACGCTCGCGAACACCAACGACGGCGCGGGCAACTACCTGTTCGCCGGCACGAAGAATTCGGCGGCGCCGTTTTCGACGACGCCGAGCGGCAGCGTCACCTATGTCGGCGACACCGGCACGCGCCAGGTGCAGATCGCCGATTCGAGCACCGTGTCGCAGGGCGACACGGGCGCGGCCGTCTTCATGTCGGTGCCGACGATCGGCAGCTCGCCGGTGCCGTCGGCTCGCGCGGGCAACACGGGCACCGGCACAATCGGCGCGGTCACGGTGACGAACCCGTCGTTCGCGACGAACGGCCATCAGTTCTCGATCACATTTGGCGGCACGGCCGCCGCGCCGACCTACACCGTGACCGACAACTCGGTCAGTCCGCCAACCACGACGCCGGCGCAGGCCTATTCGTCGGGCTCGGCGATCTCGCTCGGCAGCGGAATGACGGTGGCGGTGTCGGGCACGCCGGCCGCCGGCGACACGTTTGCTGTTGAGCCGGCGCCGCAGGCGAGCGGCGGCTCGGACGTGTTCTCGACGCTCGACGCGATGGTCGCGGCGCTGAAGACGCCCGTGACGGGCAACCCGGTGGCGGCCGCGGCGCTGAAGAACGCGCTGATGACCGGCTCGACCAAGCTTGGCAATACGATGCGCAACGTCACGACGATTCAGGCATCGGTCGGTGGCCGGGAGCAGGAAGTCAAGGCGATGCAGGCCGTCAACCAGACCGCGTCGCTGCAGGTCACCAGCAACCTGTCCGACCTGACGAGCACCAACATGGTGACGACGATCAGCCAGTTCCTGCAGATGCAGAACGCGCTGACGGGCTCGCAGAAGGCTTACGCGCAGTTGCAGAACCTGTCGCTGTTCCAGTACATCAACCCCTGATGCACGGCGCGCCGGCCGCGATGTGAGCGCACGCTTGCATGCGCGGCCGGTGTCGATCACCGCCCGCGCATGTCCCCGCGCGGACGGGCGCGATACCGGATCGCGCCATCGGGCCCATTCATCGGGCCCATTCATCGGGCCCTTTCATCGTGCCCCGTTTCACCCACGCGGCAAGCCGCGCTTCGGCCTTGCCGGCCCGCGCATCAGCGCGCTTGCCAGCCCCATTTCCGCTCCGTAAACTCGCGCCAGATTCCAGACCGGCGCATCTTCTGCAGCCGGCGACCGACAGGAGCCCTTTTCCCCATGTCCGATTCCTACTTCCCGCGCTGGCGGGTGCAATCGACCGGCGCGGCGTCGCGCGTGGTCGGCCCCGACGAGCGCCTGGCGTGGCCGCAGATGGTCGCGATGGGCGTGCAGCACGTCGTCGCGATGTTCGGCTCGACCGTGCTCGCGCCGCTGCTGATGGGCTTCGACCCGAACCTGTGCATCTTCATGTCGGGCATCGGCACGCTGCTGTTCTTCGTGCTGGTCGGCGGCCGCGTGCCGAGCTACCTCGGGTCGAGCTTCGCGTTCATCGGCCTCGTGATCGCGGTGACCGGCTACGGCGGCAGCGGCCCGAACCCGAACATCCCGGTCGCGCTCGGCGGGATCGTCGCGTGCGGTGTCGTGTACGTCGCGCTCGGCGCGCTGGTGCAGGCGATCGGCACGCGCTGGATCGAAACGCTGATGCCGCCCGTCGTGACCGGCGCGGTGGTCGCGGTGATCGGGCTGAACCTCGCGCCGATCGCGGTCAAGGGCGTGTCCGCGTCGACCTTCGAATCGGTGATGGCGCTCGTCACGGTGCTGTGCGTCGGCGGCGTCGCGGTGTTCTCGCGCGGCATGGTGCAGCGCCTGCTGATCCTCGTCGGGCTCGTGATCGCGTACGTGATCTACGCGATCGCGACCAACGGGCTGGGGCTCGGCAAGCCGATCGATTTCTCGATCGTCGGTCATGCGGCGTGGTTCGGCGTGCCGAGCTTCCGCGCGCCGGTGTTCGATCCGCACGCGATGCTGATGCTCGCGCCGATCGCGGTGATCCTGGTCGCGGAGAACCTCGGCCACATCAAGGCCGTCAGCGCGATGACGGGCACGAGCCTCGATCGCTACGTGGGCCGCGCGTTCATCGGCGACGGGCTCGCGACGATCGTGTCCGGCAGCGTCGGCGGCACGGGCGTGACGACCTACGCGGAGAACATCGGCGTGATGGCCGTCACGCGGATCTACTCGACGCTCGTGTTCGCGGTGGCCGCGCTGATCGCGATCGTGCTCGGCTTCTCGCCGAAGTTCGGCGCGGTGATCCAGACGATTCCGGGCCCCGTGCTCGGCGGCGTGTCGATCGTCGTGTTCGGGCTGATCGCGGTGACGGGCGCGCGGATCTGGGTCGTCAACAAGGTCGATTTCTCCGACAACCGCAACCTGATCGTCGCGGCCGTCACGCTGGTGCTCGGCGCCGGCGACTTCTCGCTGAAGATCGGCGGCTTCGGGCTCGGCGGGATCGGCACCGCGACGTTCGGCGCGATCATCCTGTACGCGATCCTGCGCAGGGAAAAGGAGCCGGGCCCGGTGGTCTGAGCGCTCGGGCGGGCGGTGCGTTGCCGCCCGCGTCGTTTTCCGCGGCGAACGTCGCTGCGCTACGCGCCGACGTTCGACTGTGTCTGCAGCCACGCGCAGAACTGCGCGACGAGCGGATCGTCGGCCGGCGCGCGCGGCGCGATCCACCAGTAGCTGCGCGTCGCGATGCGCGGCCCTTCCAGCGGCATCACGAGCCGGCCGCTCGCGAGTTCGTCGTCGATCAGCGGCAACGGGCCGAGCGCGACGCCGAGGCCGTCGACGGCCGCCTGCAGCGCCAGGTAGAAGTGATCGAACGACTGCCGCTTGCGCCCCTTCATCGCCACGCCGGCCGCCGCGAACCAGTCGCGCCAGCCTTCCGGCCGCGTATCCGAATGCAGCAGCACGTGGCGCGCGAGATCGTCCGCGCGTGCGATCGGCGCGCGCTTGAGCAACGCGGGGCTGCACACCGGAATCACGCTTTCGTCGAGGAAGTGGCCGCTCGTGCAGTTCGGCCAGTGGCCGGGGCCGCGGCGGATCGCGACGTCGAAGCCGTCGAGCGCATCGAGCGGCGCGTTCGACGTGGACAGCTTCAGCTCGACGTTCGGCACGTCGCGCTGGAACCGCGACAGGCGCGGCAGCAGCCATTTCATCGCGAAGGTCGGCAGCGCGTTGATGCGCAGCACGCGTGCGGCGCCCGTGTGGCGCAACTGCTCGGTCGCGTGCGCGATGCTGTCGAACGCGGCGCGCACGGTGTCGAGGTAGCGGCGGCCTTCGTCGGTGAGTCTCACGCGCTTGCCGTAACGGTGGAACACCGGCTTGCCGAGCCACGCCTCGAACCCGGCGATCTGCCGGCTGATGGCACCGTGAGTCACATGCAGCTCGTCGCCGGCGGCGCTGAAGCTTTCATGTCGTGCCGCGGCTTCAAAGGCCCGAAGCGCGGAAAAGGGCGGGAGATCGCGTGCCATGCTTGTGATTCTAGATCACAAGGGCGCGCCGATAAAATCGTTTTGCCGGCCGGTCGGACGGCGGTAACCTCGGGTCACCGTTCGATAAGGAGCCCCATGCAATCCGCTTCCCCGCCTGCCGCCTCCCCGCGCCGCATCGGCCTCGCCGAGCTGTTCACCGGTTTCCTGTCGCTGGGCCTGATGTCGTTCGGCGGCGCGCTGCCGTTCGCGCGGCGCACCATCGTCGAAGAGCTCAAGTGGCTCTCCGCCGACGAATTCACCGATCTGCTCGGGCTGTGCCAGTTCCTGCCGGGCGGCAACGTGATCAACCTGTCGGTGGCCGTCGGCATGCGCTTTCGCGGCGTCGCCGGCGCGTTCGCCGGCATTCTCGGGCTGATCGCGGGGCCGACGCTCGTCGTCGTCGCGCTCGGCGTGCTGTACGCGAAGACGCAGAACGATCCGCGCGTGCAGCACCTGTTCACGGGGCTCGCCGCCGCGGCCGCCGGGCTGCTCGTCGCGATGGCCGTGAAGGTCGCGAAGCCGCTGAGGCATGCGCGCGCGGCGGCCGGCATCGCGGCGCTCGCGTTCGTCGCGATCGCGGTGCTGCGCATTCCGCTGTTGACCGCGATGCTCGTGCTGACGCCCGTGAGCATCTGGCTCGCGTCGCGGCGCCGCGACGCACCCGCGCCGCAGCCGGCGCC
Organism: Burkholderia metallica; assembly: GCF_902832845.1. Classification (GTDB taxonomy): domain Bacteria; phylum Pseudomonadota; class Gammaproteobacteria; order Burkholderiales; family Burkholderiaceae; genus Burkholderia; species Burkholderia metallica. The sequence continues at coordinate 191,036 of NZ_CADFDB010000006.1, forward strand.
GGCCGCGGCGCGCGACACGCAGCACGGAGGCCGGCCGTGAACGACACGCTGATCGCAATCGCGACGATCTTCAGCCAGCTGTCGCTGCTCGCGTTCGGCGGCGGCAACACGATCCTGCCGGAGATGCAGCGTCAGGTCGTCGACGTCCATCACTGGATGAGCGCGCACGAATTCACCGCGCTGTTCGCGCTGGCCCAGGCGGCGCCCGGGCCGAACATGATGATCGTGTCGCTGGTCGGCTGGCACGTGGCCGGCTGGAGCGGGCTGCTCGTCGCGTCGCTCGCGAAGTTCGGGCCGTCGTCGATCGTCACCGTGCTCGCGCTGCATGCGTGGGAGCGCTTTCGCGACCGGCCGTGGCGCCGCTACGTGCAGCAGGGGATGATGCCCGTCACGGCCGGGCTCGTCGCGGCGAGCGCGGTGCTGATCTCCGAAGCGTCGAACCGCACCGCGATCCAGTGGGGCATCACGGCCGCTTGCGCGGTGCTCGCGTGGCGCACGCGCATCCATCCGCTGTGGCTGCTCGCGGGCGGTGCGCTGATCGGGCTCACCGGCATCGGGCAGTGAGCGGTTTCGCCCGCGGCCGGCCGCAGCCGGCGCCGGCCCGCTATCGAGACGCCGGCAGGTCGCCGTTCACGATCCCGAGTAACCGGCCGCGCTCGCTGTCGACGTCGTCGGTCGCCGCGGGCCAGTCGACCACGTAACCCGCGTCGAGCGCATCGCGCATGATCGCGCCGTAGTCGGCCTTCGCGAGCCTGCCGCCGCGCAGCGCGTCGGCCACCTCGTGCTTCAGCTTCGGCGTGAACGATGGATAGGCGGCCACCAGCGCCGCGTACTGGCGCGCGTCGATCTCGCCCGATTCGCGGTTGAACGCCCAGACGGCCACCAGCACGATCGCGGCGAACGGGATCACGGTGAAGCGCAGGAAGAACGTCGAGGGTGTCATTCGAAAGGCTCAATGGGAAAGCGCGGGGCGGCGCCCGGCGCGCAACCGGCGGCAGGCCGCCCGGTATACTCGGCCGGTCCCGCGGCGGCGAAGCCCGCGCGGCCCGCACCGTCAGGCTGCGGTGCGCGGCGGGAATCCGCCTGTCGACGGCGAGCATTATATTGGCGCGCGGCACGCGGCGATGCGCGGCCGCGCAGCGGTGGCGGCGGCGTTGCGCGTTGGCCGGCCGCACCGAATTTCGCGCCGCCCGCCGTACGCGGCGCGGCGGCGCCCACCACGGGAGGATCGATGGATCTCGACGGCGCCAGCCGCAATCTCACCGTCGCCGCGTTGCTGACGCTGTCCGGCGGCTACCTCGACGCGTACACGTACGTCGGCCACGGGCACGTGTTCGCGAACACGATGACCGGCAACGTCGCGCTGCTCGGCATCAACCTGTCGGCCGGCGAATGGGCCGCCGCGCTGCATCACGTGCCGCCGCTCGGCGGCTTCGTGATCGCGGTGTTCGTCGCGCACCTGCTCGGCCTCGCCGCGCAGCGCGGCTGGATGAAGCACACGGCGTTCACGAGCCTGCTCGTCGAGATCGCGTTTCTCGGCGTGGCCGCGAGCGGCGTCGTCGGCGCGTCGAGCGCGTGGCTGATTCCGGGCATCTCGTTCGTCGCGACGCTGCAGACGCTGTCGTTCACCCATCTCGAGGAACTGTCGTACACGTCGGTGATGACCACCGGCAACCTGCGGCGCGCCGCGCAGAAGCTGTTCGTCGGGCTGATCCCGCGCTACGACGCGGGTGCGCTGCACGACTCGGCGCTGCTCGCGACGATCAGCTTCTGTTTCCTGGCCGGCGCGGTGGTCGGCGGCCTCGTGACGCGGCTCGTGCCGGAACTCGCGCTGTGGGGCGCGGTGCTGCTGCTCGTCGGCGCGTTTGCGGAAATCGTGCGGCGCGCGTGGCGCCGGCACACGGCCGACGGCGGTCCGGCAGCGGTGTGAGCGTGCGTGGCGGGGCGCGCCGCTGCGTGCGCCACGTGCCCGCTGTGCGCATACCGCGCGTGTGTGCGTGTCGCGCGGCGTCGGCTGCGCGATCCTTTCAGACCCGACACACCGTAAACGGCGCGATCGCCCGTTGCCGGGCGGAGTCCGAACGCGCCCGCGCCCGCCCGCCGCGCGCAGCGTTGTGCGCGGGCGACAGTTCCGCCGTGACCGCGCATTTCAATTTCTTTCAGCGATGGCACTCGTCATATGATTCAGCCCACATCGCGCGCGCCAAGAACGCGAGCGATCGCCACCCGGCTGCGCACGCGGCCGGCCATGAATGGAGACACCTACAAAAAGGAAAGCTCATGAAGCAGACCACCCGACTCGCAGCCATCGCAGGGGGCGCAGCGCTCGCATTTGCCAGCCAGTACGCGGCCGCACAAAGCTCGGTCACGCTCTGGGGCGTCGCCGACGCCAGCATCCGTTACCTCACGAACGCGAACGCGAAGAACGACGGCCTGCTGTCGATGACCAACGGCGCGATCACGAACAGCCGCTTCGGCATCTACGGCACCGAAGATCTCGGCGGCGGCCTGAAGGCCGTGTTCAACCTCGAAAGCGGCGTGAACCTGCAGAACGGCGCATTCGCCGACAGTGGCCGCCTGTTCAACCGCGCGGCGTACGTCGGCCTGCAGAGCCCGTACGGCACGGTGACCCTCGGCCGCCAGAAGACGCCGCTGTTCGACCTGCTGTCGGACACCTACGATCCTCTGACGGTCGGCAACTACCTCGAAAACGCGTGGCTGCCGGTTGCACTCGGCGGCGGCCTGTATGCGGACAACCAGATCAAGTACACGGGCAAGTTCGACGGCCTGACCGCGAAGGCAATGTACTCGACCGGCACCAACTACGAATCGACCGGCGCCGGCGGCTTCTCGGGCCAGATCCCGGGTTCGCTCGGCAAGGGCAATGCGTGGGGCGTGTCGCTGTCGTACGTGATGGGCCCGCTCAGCATCGCGGCCGGCGCGCAGCAGAACAGCGACAACTCGGCGCGCAAGCAGACGATCTACCACGCGAACGTCGTGTACGCGTTCAGCAAGGCGAAGATCTACGCGGGCTACCTGCGCTCGAAGGACGACACCGGCTTCGTCGACAGCCTGCTCGCGCAGCAGACGATTCCGGTCGCGAAGGGCACCGGCCGGATCGACGACGGTCCGTTCGCGGGCGTGAGCTGGCAGGTCAGCGCGCCGCTGACGCTGACGGGCGCGTTCTACTACGACCACATGCGCAATGCGATGACCACGAACGGCACGCTCGCGAGCGGCAACCGCTACGCGGTCGTCGGCATCGCCGAGTACGCGCTGAGCAAGCGCACGGAAGTCTACGGCACCGTCGACTTCAACAAGACGAACGGCGCGGCGAACGTCGAGCTGCCGGGTCGCAGCAACCAGACCGGCATCGCGATCGGCCTGCGCAATATCTTCTGACGAACATCGGAACGCACGTGCCGGCAGTCGTCCGGCATGCATCGAAGGGGCGCCGCGAGGCGCCTCTTTTTTTCGTCGCGCGACCTTCATGCGCGTGCACGACTATTCGGCGAATGCTCCATTGCGCGCGCCCCGCGCCGTAAGCGATCCGTCGGCAATCCAGAACATACTTTGACAGTGCGCGCATGGCCTTTCGGCTACGCTGCGTGCATCGCCCGTTGCGTGCCGTGCGGCCCGCGCGTGCGGCGTTCCGGTCACGCTCGGCGAGTGCGGCCGGCCTGGTGCGTAACTTGTGTATCCGGCGATGACAATCGCGGTGCACCGGTTTTTTTCGTGGGACGATGCGCTCACGATTTTCTCGAAAGGGGATGACGATGGGTATCCTGAACACCGTGGGTGAAATCGCCGGCGCAATCGCCGCCGTCGAAGGCGCGGAAAAGCTCGATCCGGATGCGGGCCTGCTGACCAAGGCGGCCGCCGCCGTCGCCGGCTTCAAGGGCGCGGAAGCGATCGAAGGCATGCTCGAGAAGAAGGAAGAGCAGCCGCAGCAGGCAGACGACACGCAGGCGACGGACGGCAGCGACACGTCGCAGGCATGAGCATGGCGGCTGGCCGGCCCTGGGTGCGCCCTTCGCGCGCCCGGGCCGGCCGGTGCCGCGCAGCCGGCAGGTCGGGCATGCGGTCGATCGGTGACGCATGGCACACCCGGCAGCCGGTTTGACCGGCGAGAGGCCCCTGTCTCTCGCCGTTTTTTATTGGGCACGCGCCGCGCCTGCACCGTGCGCCGCACGATTGCCGGAATCTTGCTATCGTCCCTCCATCCGAACTGCGATGAGGGAATGCGATGGATTTCGACTACGACCTGTTCGTCATCGGCGCCGGCTCGGGCGGCGTGCGGCTCGCGCGGATGTCCGCGTCCTACGGCGCGCGCGTCGGCATAGCGGAAGAAGAGCAGATCGGAGGCACCTGCGTGCTGCGCGGCTGCATCCCGAAGAAGCTGCTCGTCTACGCATCGCACTATCCGCATGAAGTCGAGGACGCGAAGGGCTTCGGCTGGACCTTCGGTGCCGGCACGCTCGACTGGCCCGCGCTGATCGCCGCGAAGGATCGCGAGATCAACCGGCTGAGCGACATCTACATCAACCTGCTGCGGCAATCGGGCGTCGACATGCACGCGGGGCGCGCGACGCTCGTCGACGCGCACACGGTCGCGATCGGCGAGCGCCGGTTCCGCGCGCGCCACATCGCGATCGCGACCGGCTCGCGCCCGTCGCTGCCGTCGCGCCCCGGCATCGAGCACGCGATCACGTCGCGCGAGGCGCTGTCGCTCGCCGCATTGCCCAAGCGCATCGCGGTGGTCGGCGGCGGCTATATCGCGGTCGAGTTCGCGGGCATCTTCAACGGCTTCGGCAGCCACGTCGACCTGTTCTATCGCGGCGAGAAGATCCTGCGCGGCTTCGACGACGACGTGCGCCAGTTCCTGACCGACGAGATGACGAAGCAGGGCGTCGCGATCCACGCGCGCGCGGTGATCGAATCGATCGAGCGCGCGGACGACGGCACGCTGAGCGTGCGCGTCGGCGATGCGCGCCACGGGCCGTACGACGCGGTGCTCTATGCAACCGGCCGCGTGCCGAACGTCGACGGGATCGGGCTCGAACAGGCGGGCGTGTTGCTCGACGCGCGCGGCGCGATCGCCGTCGATGCGTATTCGGCGACGTCGGTGCCGTCGATCCATGCGATCGGCGACGTCACGTCGCGGCCGCAGCTCACGCCGGTGGCGACGCGCGACGGTGCGCTGCTCGCGCGCACGCTGTTCGGCGGCTCGCGCGTCGCGGCCGATCACGAGTACGTGCCGTCGGCCGTGTTCAGCCAGCCCGAGGTCGCGACGGTCGGGCTCACCGAGGCGAGCGCGCGCGACCTGTACGACGGCGACGTCGACATCTACCGCACGTCGTTCAAGGCGCTGCGTCATACGCTGTCGGGCCGCGACGAGCGCACGCTGATGAAGCTCGTCGTCGCGCGCGACAGCCAGCGCGTGGTCGGCGCGCACATGGTCGGCCGCGATGCGGGCGAGATCATCCAGGGCATCGCGATCGCGATTCGCGCGGGCGCGACGAAGGCGCAGTTCGACGACACGATCGGCATCCATCCGACCGCGGCCGAGGAGTTCGTGACGATGCGGCAGAAGGTGGGCGGCTAGCGAAAGCGGGCACGCGCGCGCCAGCGCGCGTGCGTCTGTGATGTGCCGGATCGCGGAATCGCCGGGTCGGGAATCGGCCGGCGCGCGATTTACCGGCGCGGAAAAGCCCGATTAATACGGGTGATCGTTTTCAAGTGATCGGCAACGCAAGTCGAGCTGCGCGCGATGTATCTCGATATTGTCCGACCGGAGCGCGATGCGTATCGGCAAAAATCAAACTATCGAAGTGCGCTGCTCGGATACCGGATCACCGCTGTCCGGCAACGGGTTGGCGCGAATCCGGTCGCGCTTTGCGTATCAGTAAGAAAATCGTCAACTATTATCAAGATACCCCGTCTCGATAAACAGGCTTGATATGATCGCGAAAAATCATATCCGGGGGTCGATCATGCGCGATCAACAGCGCAATCACGAGCATCACGCAATCAAGCACGCACGCGCATCCGTCGCGTATCGCGTCGCGCATCCGCTTCGGGTTGCAGCGCGCCTGCTGCCTACACCCGCCCATCCGTAGTCGCGATCGCCAGCCCGGCGACGAATGCGTGCGCGCGTCGCACCGACGCGCGCACGCCCGTTCGCGCCGCAATCATTTCGAGCGCCGGCTCGTCCGCGAGCCCGCGGCTCCGCTCGGCGCCTTCTTTCCCTCCAAGGAGACCAGCAGTGAACATTCAGACACGACGCACCGTCCTCGTGGCGGCAGCGGTCGTCGCAGCGTTGTCCGGCTGCGCGACCGAATCGTCGCGCACGCTCGACGTGCCGGCCGTCAGCAGCGCGCAGAAGCCGTATGCGGGCAAGCCCGTCGCGATCGCGGTCGGCAAGTTCGACAATCGCTCGAGCTACATGCGCGGCATCTTCTCGGACGGCATCGACCGCCTCGGCGGCCAGGCGAAGACGATCCTCGTCACGCGCCTGCAGCAGAGCCGCCGCTTCAACGTGCTCGATCGCGAGAACCTCGACGAGATCAGGCAGGAAGCCGGCTTCATGAAGAAGGCGCAGGCCGTGAAGGGCGCGAACTATGTGGTGACGGGCGACGTGACCGAGTTCGGCCGCAAGGACGTCGGCGATCACCAGCTGTTCGGCATCCTCGGTCGCGGCAAGACGCAGGTCGCGTACGCGAAGGTCAATCTGAACATCGTCGACACGACGACGTCGGAAGTCGTCGCATCGAGCCAGGGCGCGGGCGAATTCAGCCTGTCGAACCGCGAGGTGATCGGCTTCGGCGGCACGGCCGGCTACGACTCGACGCTCAACGGCAAGGTGCTGGACCTCGCGATCCAGGAAGCCGTGAACCATCTCGTCGACCAGGTCGATGCCGGTACGCTGAAGGCGGCGAAGTAACGGGCGCGTGCGGTACCGCCTGAACTCATCATCACATCAACCAGAAGAGACAAGACCATGAAACGGGGAATCTGGCTGCCGGCGACGGCGGCCGTCATGCTGTTCGCGGGCTGCGCGGCGCCGACCACGCCGCCGCTTTATCAATGGAACGGCTATCAGCCGCAGGTGTACGAATACTTCAAGGGGCAGAAGTCGCCGCAGGAGCAGATCGACGCACTCGAAAAGGCGCTGCAGGAGATTCGCGCGAAGGGCCATACGCCGCCGCCGGGGTTCCATGCGCATCTCGGGATGCTGTATGCGAGCGTCGGCAACATGCAGCAGGCCGGGCAGGAGCTGCAGGCCGAGAAGCAACTGTTCCCGGAGTCCGCGCCGTACATGGATTTCCTGATGAAGAAGAAGGCCGGTGACTCGAAAGCCGCGAATCCGACGGCCGCCGGCCAGACGGTCGCCGCCCGCAAGGCCGCCGATTCGAACCCCGTCAAACAGTGAGTGACGCGCCCGCCATGTTCAAGACACTTTCATTCAAGCTGTTGTCCGTGCTGTCGATCGCCGCACTGCTGAGCGCGTGCGCGCAACCGGTGAAGCGCCCCGATTACACGGCGTTCAAGAAGAGCCAGCCGCGCTCGATTCTCGTGCTGCCGCCCGTGAACGAGACTACCGACGTCGGCGCGACCTACGGCGTGCTGTCGCAAATGACGCAGCCGCTCGCGGAGTCCGGCTATTACGTGGTGCCGGTCGCGGTGATGGACGAGACGTTCAAGCAGAACGGCCTGACGAACGCGACCGATATCCAGAGCACGTCGCCCGCGAAGCTGCGCGAAATCTTCGGCGCGGACGCCGCGCTGTATTCGAAGGTCACGCAGTACGGCTCCGTCTATCAGGTGGTCGACAGTACGACGATCGTCTCCGCATCGGCGAAGCTCGTCGACCTGAAGACCGGCGACGTCCTCTGGCAAGGCGACGGTCGCGCGACCGGCAAGGAAGTCGGCAACAACATGAGCGTCAATGCGTTCGGGGTCGTCGGCGCGCTGGTGCAGGCGGCTGTCAAGCAGGTCGCGCATTCGCTGACCGACGAAGCGCATGACGTGGCCGGGCTGACGAGCAGCCGGTTGCTGTCGGCCGGGCCGCCGAACGGATTGCTATACGGGCCGCGCTCACCGAAGTACGGCACGGACTGATACGCGGCCGACGCGTCGAAGTCCTGCCATCGGCTCGAACAGCCGCGCAAGTGCGCGGCTGTTTTTGCATCTGCATATCGATGTATCGACGTATCGACGTGTCGTCACGCTCAATGCATGCCGAACGCATCGAGCAGCCGGTACCAGCCCATCGCGAGTACCAGCGCCGGCGTGCGCAGAGCTTCGCCGCCTGGAAAGTCGCGATGGCGGATCTTGTCGAACAGGTCGAAGCGGCTCGCCTGCCCGTCGATCGCCTCGGCGATCAGCTTGCCCGCGAGTGCGGTCGTGTTCACGCCGTGCCCTGAAAACCCCTGCGCGAAATACGTCGTCGGCGTGAGGCGGCCGAAGTGCGGCGCGCGGTTCATCGTGATGTCGACGAAGCCGCCCCATGCGTAGTCGACCTTCACGTCCGCAAGCTGCGGGAACGTCTTCAGCATGTCCGCGCGCATTGCCGCCGCGAGGTCGCGCGGTTGCCGCGTCGAATAGCTGACCTTGCCGCCCCACACGAGCCGCGTGTCGGGCGCCGGCCGGAAATAGTCGAGCACGAAACGGCTGTCGCAAATCGCCGCGCGCGCGGGCATCAGCGCGGCGGCGCGTGCGTCGCCGAGCGGCTCGGTCGCGATCACGTAGGTGCCGACCGGCATGATCTTCTTCGACAATGCGGGTGCGACCGAGCCGACGCAGGTATTGCATGCGAGCACGACGAAGCGCGCGCGCACGTTGCCGCCGCCCGTCTCGACGACGTGGCCGCCCGCGACGTCGCGCACGCGCGTCACGCAACTGTCCTCGTGGATGCGCACGCCCGCTTCGGTCGCTGCGCGCGCGAGGCCGAGCGTGTAGTTCAGCGGATGGAGGTGGCCGCTGTCCGGGTCGTACAGGCCGCCGCAATAGCGCTCCGACTGCACGTAGTCGCCGAGTGCGTCGGCTTCGACGAAGCGGAACCGGTCGTAGCCGAAGCGCGTCGCGGCTTCGTCGCGCCAGCGTTTCAACGCATCGGCGTCGCGCGCGGTGTTCGCGGCGGTCAGGTAGCCGGGCACCAGCGCGCAGTCGATGTCGTGCTGCGCGATGCGCGATTTCACGAGCGACAGCGTTTCGAGCCCCATGTCCCAGATGCGCTTCACGTCGCATTCCGGCATGAACTGCGCGAACGTGTCGATGTCGCACGCGAAGCCGCCGATCAGCTGGCCGCCGTTGCGGCCGCTCGCCGCCCATCCGACCCGCGACGCTTCGAGTACGGTCACCGAATGGCCGCGCTCGGCGAGGTTGAGCGCGGCGGACAGGCCAGTGAGGCCCGCACCGATCACGCACACGTCGGCATCGGTCGTGCCGGCGAGCGGCGCGTGGCGGGTCGTATCGTTGGCGGTCGCCGCGTAGTAGGACGCGACGTGCGGCTGGTTGGCGAAGGTCTGCATGATCGGGAGAACGGAAGAAGTTGGGCTCAGAACAGCTCGCGCACGCGGTGGTACAGCATCCCGAGTTCGAGCGCGGGTTGCCGCCATGCGTCGCCGCCGGGAAAGCGCCGGTGGCACAAGCGCGCGAACAGGTCGAACGCGCGCGTGTCGCCCGCGATCGCGCCGGCGACCGCGCGTCCGGCGATACCGGTGAGCGCGACGCCGTGCCCGCTGAAGCCCTGGACGTAGAAGAAATTCGGATCGAGCGCGCCGAAATCCGGTGCGCGGTTGCGCGTGACGTCGACGAAGCCGCCCCATGCGTGGTCGACGCGCACGTCGCCGAGCTGCGGGAATACGCCGACCATGCGGCGCCGGATCGTGTCGGCGAGCGTGGCGGGCGATGCGCCGGCCGAATTCGCGCGGCCGCCGAACAGCATCCGGTGGTCGGCGGACAGCCGGAAATAGTCGAGGAAGAAGTTGTTGTCGCACACGGCTTCGCGTTGCGCGATCAGCGCGTCGGCGCGCGCGTGGCCGAGCGGTTCGGTCGCGATGATGTACGACGCGATCGGCGCGATGCGCGCGGCGGTCGCGGCCGGCAGCACGCCGCCGGGGCCCGCGTTGCAGCACGACACGACGAAGCGGCAGCGCACGTCGCCCGACGGCGTCCGCACGACGGGCCGCGCGCCGCGCACGACGTCGAGCGCCGGCGTGTGCGCATACAGCGCGACACCCTCGCGGCGCGCGGCATCGGCGAGGCCGAGGCAATACTTGAGCGGATGCAGATGGCCCGACAGCGGATCGTAGACGCCCGCGAGATAGCGCGTCGATGCGATGCGCGCGCGGATCTCGCCGGTGTCGAGCCATGCAAGCGACGGATGGCCCCAGCGCCGGGTCGCGGCGCTCATCCACGTGCGCAGGTCGTCGACGCGGCGCGGCCTGGTCGCGACCGTCAGGTAGCCGCGCGTGAAATCGCAGTCGATCCCGTAGCGCGCGATCCGCTCGGCGATCAGCGCGACGCCGTCGAGCGACAGCGCCCACGCGGCGCGCGCGCCGTCGGCGCCGAGCTGCCGCTCGATCTCCTCGTCCTTCGCGAAGCCGGTGATCGCCTGGCCGCCGTTGCGGCCCGACGCACCCCAGCCGGGCCGGTGCGCATCGATCACCGCGACCGACAGCCCGCGCGCACGGCAGTCGAGCGCCGTCGACAGGCCGGCGAAGCCGGCGCCGATCACGCAGACGTCGACGTCGATCGTGCCGTCGAGCGCCGGAGCGTCGGCCGCGCGGTCGTCCTCGGCGGGGCGCACGGCCGTCGCTTCGTAGTACGAGTCGTGCGCGAGCGCATCGGCGCGGCGGGTGAAAGACTGCGTCATGAAACTCACTCCCTCGAAAAGACTGCATCCTGCGCGCAGTCGCCCGGAAAACGGCGCGGGACGCCATGCGCGCGGCACGGCGTCCCGCGCGAGCCGCGTCAGAACGAATAGATGAACTGCGTGGCGAGCAGGTCGTTGGACTTGCCGTACGACCCGTCGTTGCGCAGGAACACCTTGTTGTTCGCCCAGTCATGCCGGTATTCGACCTTCACGGTGATCTGCTGGGTCGGATAGAACAGCAGGTCGAGCGCGACGTCCTGGCGCACCGCGCCCTTGCACTCGAAGCCCAGGCCGCCGCCGGCCTTCGACATCGCGAGGCAGTCCGCGTCGACGCCGAAGCCGTTGCTCGGGTCCATCCCGTTGCCGTTCAGCGCGATGCCGCCGCCGCCGCCGCCGTTCTTCGAGTTGGCGAGCAGGTCGTAGCGCAGCGTCACGCCCATCCGACCGACCACCGGCGCGTTGAACTTGCGGTGCGCGAGCAGCGACAGGCCGTACCACTGCGCGAGCCCGCCGTTGAACGCCGCATGCTGCTGACGACCGTAGTCGACTTCCGCGTTGTACTGAATATCGGCGAGCGTGTAGGTCGCGTCGAGTTCACCGAAGAAGAACGAACCGTATGCGCTAGGCGATGCGCCACCCGGGCCGTAGTGGACGGTGCCGTCCGCATCGATCGCGCTCGCGAGCGTCTGGCGCCCGATGTTGAACGACCCGCCGAGGTCGAGCGCGCTCGACCACGTGTAGTCCGCGCGCGCGGTGAAGGTCGGCACCTTGTTGCTGGTGGTGATCGGATCGCCGAGCGCGTTGGTGCCCGTCTGCGTGACCGACCCGTACGTGCGGTACTGCTCGTTGCCGAGGAAGAACTTCCACGCCCAGTTGCCCTTCGTGTAGTTCGCGCCGATACCGACGTAGCTGCCCGGGTCGGAGAAATCGTACAGCAGGTTGTGCGTGAGCGTGAGCATCTGGTTCGACTGCTGCACCTCGTAGCCGCCGAAGCTCGGGATCAGGCCGGCGACCAGCGTCGTTTCGGCGGTGATCGGCACGTTGATGACCGCCGTGTTCAGCAGGTTGTCGGTGATCGAGCCGCGCGAGTTCTGCAGCAGCGTGATGCCGTTGCCGCGGTTCGGCATCAGCGTGATTTCCGCGGACGGCGCCATCGGGCCGACGCCGAACGTCTTCTTGATGTCGAGGTAGAGATCGCCGAACGTGCTGTTGAAGTAGTTGTACGCGTTCTCGTGGTTCGCGAACAGGAACGACGACGTGCCGGCCGCGCGGTTGTAGATGTAGGTCGGGTCGATGTAGCCCGTGACCGACAGGCCGGCGAGCGGGCCCGTGCTGGCCGCGTCGGTCAGCGAATCGACCTTCAGTTGCTGGTTCGCGATCTGCTGCTTCATCTCGCTGACCTCGTCGTTGGTCAGCGTGGCCTGCGCCTTGCCGTAATCCGGCGAACCCGGATCGGCGGCCGTCGCGACGACCTTGCCGCCGCCGGCCGTACCGGCGCTCGCGCCGGACGTCGCGACGGCCGTGCCGCCCGGCTTCGCGGCGAGTTGCGCCTGCATCGCCTTCATCTGCTTCTGCAGCGCCGCGACCTGCGCCTGCAGCGCCTTGATCTCGGCGGATGTCGAGCCGGCCAGCGCGATGCCCGGCAACGCGCCGGCCACCAGCAGGCAGATCAGTTTCTTCTTCATTGCGGATTCTCCTTGTCGTGCACCTGTCGAATCGGAATCGAATCGCGCGCCCCCCCTGGGGCGGCGCGTGTTGCTTTGTCTGTAGTGCTTGTTATCTGCGAAGAGGCGGCCGGCGCATCACGCCACCGCGAACGCCGCCTTCATGTCGGCGATGCGGCGCCGCTCGCGCATGATCATCATCCGGTTCACGACGATCACGCCGATCGTCACCGCCGTGATGAACAGCGTCGCCAGCGCATTCATCTCCGGGTTCAGCCCGAGCCGCACGCGCGAGAACACCACCAGCGGCAGCGTCGTCGAGCCCGGCCCCGACAGGAACGCCGACAGCACCAGGTCGTCGATCGACAGCGTGAACGACAGCAGCCACCCCGACAGCAGCGCCTGCGAGATCAGCGGCAGCGTCACCACGAAGAACACCTTCAGCGGCGTCGCGCCCAGATCCAGCGCCGCCTCCTCCAGCGACTTGTTCATCTCCTTCACCCGCGACTGCACGATGATCGCCACGTACGACACGCACAGCATCACGTGACCGATCCAGATCGTCACCATCCCGCGCCCCTTCGGCCAGCCGAACATCTGCTCCAGCGCAACGAACAGCAGCAGCAGCGAGATACCCTGGATCACCTCCGGAATCACCAGCGGCGCGTTGATCATCCCCGTGTACAGCGTGAAGCCCTTGAAGCGGCCGAAGCGCGCGAGCACGAAGCCCGCCCACGTGCCGATCACGACCGACGCGGTGGCCGTCATCAGCCCGATCTTCAACGACAGCCACGCGGCGTTCAGCAGCTCGTCGTCGTCCAGTAGCGCCGCGTACCACTTCAGCGAGAAGCCCGACCACACCGTCACCAGCTTCGACTCGTTGAACGAGTACACGACCAGGCTGATGATCGGGATGTACAGGAACAGGAAGCCGAAGGCGAGGACGCCCGTCGACAGCGGTTTGCTCGGCTTGATCATTTCGCGTCCTCCAGTTCCTTGACCTGGTAGTACTGGAACAGCGCCATTGGCACCAGCAGCAGCATCACCATCGCGACCGTCACCGCGGACGCCATCGGCCAGTCCATGTTGTTGAAGAATTCATCCCACATCACGCGCCCGATCATCAGCGTGTCGGCGCCGCCCAGCAGTTCCGGAATCACGTACTCGCCCACCGCCGGGATGAACACCAGCAGGCTGCCGGCGATGATCCCGTTCTTCGACAGCGGCAGCGTGATCCGCGTGAACGCGACCCACGGCTTCGCGCCCAGGTCGTACGCAGCTTCGAGCAGCGTCAGGTCCATCTTCACCAGGTGCGCGTACAGCGGCATCACCATGAACGGCAGGTACGAATAGACCATCCCGATGTAGACGCCCGCGTCGCTGTGGTACAGGCGCAGCGGCGTGTGGATGATGCCCAGCGCGATCAGCGTGTGGTTCAGCAGCCCGTCGTCCTTCAGGATGCCGATCCATGCGTACACGCGGATCAGGAACGACGTCCAGAACGGCAGCATCACGGCCATCATCAGCACGTTGCGGCGGTTCGGTTCCGAGCGCGCGATGTAGTACGCCATCGGATAGCCGATCAGCAGACACAGCACCGTCGACACCGCGGCCATCTTCAGCGAGCTGAGGTAGGTCGCGATGTACAGGTCGTCCTGCAGCAGGAACGCGTAGTGCGACAGCTGCAGCGCGAAGTGCACGACGCCGTCCTTGAACTCGACGAGCGACGTGTANCCGATCATCAGCGTGTCGGCGCCGCCCAGCAGCTCCGGAATCACGTACTCGCCCACCGCCGGGATGAACACCAGCAGGCTGCCGGCGATGATCCCGTTCTTCGACAGCGGCAGCGTGATCCGCGTGAACGCGACCCACGGCTTCGCGCCCAGGTCGTACGCAGCTTCGAGCAGCGTCAGGTCCATCTTCACCAGGTGCGCGTACAGCGGCATCACCATGAACGGCAGGTACGAATAGACCATCCCGATGTAGACGCCCGCGTCGCTGTGGTACAGGCGCAGCGGCGTGTGGATGATGCCCAGCGCGATCAGCGTGTGGTTCAGCAGCCCGTCGTCCTTCAGGATGCCGATCCATGCGTACACGCGGATCAGGAACGACGTCCAGAACGGCAGCATCACGGCCATCATCAGCACGTTGCGGCGGTTCGGTTCCGAGCGCGCGATGTAGTACGCCATCGGATAGCCGATCAGCAGGCACAGCACCGTCGACACCGCGGCCATCTTCAGCGAGCTGAGGTAGGTCGCGATGTACAGGTCGTCCTGCAGCAGGAACGCGTAGTGCGACAGCTGCAGCGCGAAGTGCACGACGCCGTCCTTGAACTCGACGAGCGACGTGTACGGCGGGATGCCCATCACCTGGTCGGCGAAGCTGATCTTCAGCACCAGCACGAACGGCAGCGCGAAGAACACGGCAAGCCACAGGAACGGCACGCCGATCGCGACGCTGCGGCCCGACGGCAACAAGCGCGACAGCGCTGCGAAGCGGCCCGGGCGCGCGCGGCCGGCGCCGGCGCCCGCGGCGCCCGTCGATACCGGCGCGGAAGGTGTGGAAGCGGAGGTTCTCATCATCGTGTCCTCACTGCGTCAGCACGACGCCGCTGGCCGGCGACCACGACACGAACACGTCGTCGTTCCACGCCGGCGCACCGTCGTTCATCAGGTGCGAGCTCGACAGGTTCGACACGACCGTCTTCCCGCTCGGCAGGCGCACGTGGTACAGCGAGTAGCTGCCCATGTACGCGATGTCGGTGACGACGCCGCGCGCCCAGTTGTGTTTCGAGCCCGGCTTCTCGCGCGACACGTGAATGCGTTCCGGGCGCACCGAGATGCCGACCGGCATCCCGAGCGGGCCGGTCACGCCGTGGCTCACGTACATGCGCGTTTCGAGGTCGTCGCTTTCGACGAAGATGTGATCGGGTTCGTCCTCGACCACGCGGCCTTCGAACAGGTTGGTCGAGCCGATGAATTCGGCCGAGAAGCGGCTGTTCGGGTATTCGTAGACTTCGCCGGGCGAGCCGATCTGCACGATCTTGCCTTCGCTCATCACCGCGAGGCGGCTGGCCATCGTCATCGCCTCTTCCTGGTCGTGCGTGACCATCACGCAGGTCACGTCGACCTTCTCGATGATGTTCACGAGTTCGAGCTGGGTCTTCTGGCGGATCTTCTTGTCGAGCGCGGACATCGGCTCGTCGAGCAGCAGCAGCTTCGGGCGCTTGACCAGCGAACGCGCGAGCGCGACGCGCTGCTGCTGGCCGCCGGACAATTGATGCGGCTTGCGCTTCGCGTACTTGCTCATCTGCACGAGCGCGAGCGCGTCGGCCACGCGTTCCTTGATCTCGTTCTTCGGCGTGCCTTCCTGCTTCAGGCCGAACGCGACGTTCGATTCGACCGACATGTGCGGGAACAGCGCGTACGACTGGAACATCATGTTCACCGGGCGGCGGTACGGCGGCAGCGAGGCAAGATCTTCGCCGTCGACGAAGATCTTGCCGGAGGTGGCCGTTTCCAGCCCGGCGAGCATGCGCAGGAGCGTCGACTTGCCGCAGCCGGAGCTGCCGAGCAGCGCGAACAGTTCGTTCTTCGCGATCGTCAGGTTCACGTTGTCGACGGCCGTGCTGTCGCCGAATTTCTTCACGACGTTTTCGATGCGCACGAAAGCGTCGTTCGGCTTGAGCGTATCCGTCGCCGGACGATGCATCGCATCAGGTGTACTGAATGAATCCCGTTTCATGATGGTCCGTTTTAAGCAGTAAGCGAATCTCAGGCGTCAGGCGCGATCGGTCGGCGATCGCAGTGCCGGCGCAGAGGGATCGAGCGATTCCTCGTCCGGAACGAATGGCGCAACGAAACAGGTGTGAGGCACCGCGCGTCGATCGGCAAAGATCAGGCGCAACGTGTCGGGGTCGCCGCGCCGGCTGTCATGCAGACTTCATCGGTTTTCATCGGGCTTTCCGCACGTTTTCGTCGTCTCCAGTGCGAATTTTTAAACCCGTCAAAAACCTTTTGGATCGCGGATTTCCGTTCCGGACATTGAACGGGATCGATGTTTGGGAGACCGGAAAGCCGGGCGCCGCATACCGGCGCGGGCGCCCGGCGGCACGGTGCGCCGCCGGGCGAAACGGAGGGTGGGGAAAACGAGCAGCCGGGCGGCTGCCATGTGCGGCCGGGGCGCTGCACAGGTCACGTCACGCCGCGTTCAGTTTCTGCCGGCGCGGGTAGACGGCGATCGCATCGCCGTGCTTCTGCTGCACGATCGGCAACCGGCGCGCCGCGATCGGCTTCGCCTATCACGTCGAGCGGGAATCTGCGCGGCGCTGCTGCGGCGCCGCGCCGGCGTCAGAACGGCTTCGTCGGCAGGTACTTGCCGTCGAGCGTGATCACCGCGCGCGAACCGCCTTCCGGATCGTCGACCTTCTTCACATCGAGCCGGAAATTGATCGCGCTGATGATGCCGTCGCCGAACTTCTCGTGAACGAGCGCCTTCAGCGTCGTGCCGTACACCTGCAGCATTTCGTAGAAGCGGTAAATGGTCGGGTCGGTCGGCACGCGATCGTCGATGCTGCCGCGCAGCGGGATCGTCTGCAGCAGCAGCACCGCGTCGTCGTCGAGGCCGAGCTTGTCGGCGACGCTGCGCGCGGCGTCCGCCGGCAGCGCGTGCTGGCCGAGCAGCGCGGCCGTCACGAACGCTTCGCTCAGGCCCGTGCCTTCGGTGAGCTGCGCGAACGACAGGTTCTTGCGCGCCTTCGCGAGCACGACGGCCTCCGCGAGCGCGTGGCGGGCTGTCTGACTGTGCTGGGACTGGATCATGGCAATTCCTCGTGGTGGGGTGGGAGCGATTCAGGCCGCGACGGCGAGCGTCGCGGGAGTGGCGCGGACATCGGGATGGTCCGCGAGCGACACGAACCGGCCGGTCGCGCCGTCGTAGGCGTCGATACAGCCCGATTCGATGTCGTAGATCCAGGCGTGCAGCGCGACGCGCCCTTCTTCGAGCGCGAGCCGCACGGCTGGATGCGTCTTCAGGTTGGCCAGTTGCGCGACGACGTTCTCGCGCACCATCGAGTCGATCCGCTCGCGCTCGCTGCGATGCGTGCGCGCCTCGTTCACGACGCGCGCCGAATCCGCGTAGCGCAGCCAGTGGCCGACGGCCGGCATGTGGTCCATGCACTGGCAGGTGGCGATCGCGGTCATCGCGCCGCAGTCGGAATGGCCGCAGATCACGACGTCGGTCACGCGCAGCGCGGCGACCGCGTATTCGACCGACGCCGACACGCCGCCCGGCTCGGGGCCGTACGACGGCACGATGTTGCCGGCATTGCGGATCACGAACAGGTCGCCCGGTTCGCGTTGCGTGACGAGTTCGGGCACGAGCCGGCTGTCCGAACACGAGATGAACAGCGCCCGCGGGTTCTGGCTGCGTGCGAGGTCGCGGAACAGCGCGGCGCGCGCCGGATAGGCGTCGCGCTGGAACTTCAGGAAGCCGTCGATGATGTCCTTCATCGTGTGTTCTCCGGTGCAGGTGAATTCGATGAAGGGCAGGTTACGCCGGACTTCCGATAACGTAAAAGACTGATTTATGATCCAGTCGATAAGCCAGTCTTATAGGAATCGCCATGCTGCTGCGCCATATCCACTACTTTCTGGCCGTCGCCGAGCACCGCAGCTTTACGCGCGCGGCCGCCGCGCTGCACGTGTCGCAGCCCGCGCTGTCGCAGCAGATCCGGCAGCTCGAGGAGACGCTCGGCGCGCAACTGTTCGACCGCACCGGGCGCGTGACGACACTGACCGACGCCGGCGACGTGTATTTCCGCTATGCGCGGCAGGCGCTGCACGATCTCGCGGAAGGCCGGCGCGCGATTCACGACGTGCAGGATCTGAGCCGCGGCTCGCTGCGCATCGCGGTCACGCCGACCTTCACGAGCTATCTGGTCGGGCCGCTCGTCGAGGCATTTCACGGCCGCTATCCGGACGTGTCGCTGTCGGTGCAGGAGATGTCGCAGGAACGCATCGAGGCGCTGCTCGTCGACGACGCGCTCGACGTCGGCATCGCGTTCGACGGCGTGCAGACGGCCGATATCGAAGCGCACGCGCTGCTGGTCGAAACGCTTGCGCTCGTCGTGAACCGCCGGCATCCGCTCGCCGGGAAACGCAAGGCCGGCCTGCGCGCGCTGCACGACGCGCCGCTCGTGCTGCTCACGGCCGAGTTCGCGACACGCGTGCAGATCGACCGCTATTTCCGCGAGCACGACGTGCGGCCGCGCGTGTCGATGGAAGCGAATTCGCTGGGTGCGGTGATCGAGATCGTGCGCCGCACGAATCTCGCGACGCTGCTGCCCGCGACGATCGCGACCGGGCACGACGACCTCGCCGCCGTTGCGCTCGACCCGGCCGTGCTGCGCCGCACGGCCGTGCTGCTGCAGCGCAAGGGCGCATACCGGAGCGCGGCCGCGCGCGCGTTCGTCGAACTGGCGCTCGCGTACGGGGCGGGAAAACCGAAGGGGAAAGGCCATGCGCGTGCGACGCGCGAGAAGACAGCCGGCTGAATGCCAGCCATGCGGCGCGGCAGGCCACGCCGCCGCGCGCGGAAGTCCGACGTGTCACTCGAACGAAACGCGCGCGCGGCGTTGAACCGACGCGAACGGAACGTGCGTCAGTTGTATCCGAGAATCGCGACAGCCGCGACGTCCGGCCGGTCGATCGTATTCCCGACGAGCGATGTCATCGGCTCCTGCAGCACGGCCTGATAGGACGTCACGCGCGGCTCGCCGGATGCGCCCGAATCATCGGGTGCCGGTTCGTCGAATGCGGCATCGAAACCGCTGTAAAACCCCGATTGCTTCTGCGAAAAAGTCATCTCCACTCCTTTACGTGATTTTTTTAGAAACCCGAACCAACCTGATTCAAAGCCGCCGCATGCACCGGCGCGCCGTCGTGCGCGGCCTCCGAGCGCGCAAGCTGCGCACGCGTGCGCCGCGTGATGTGAATCACCGCGAACACGACCGGCGCGATCAGCAGGCCCTCCGCCAGTTCGGGATCGACCGGCAGGTTCATCACGTGCAGCGCCTTGAACGCCGCCGTCGCGAGCGACAGCACGTAGTACGAAATGGCGGCCACCGACAGCCCTTCGACCGCATGCTGCAAGTGAAGCTGGTTGCGCGCGGTGCGCTCCATTCCCGCCAGCAGGCGCGTCACGTCCTTTTCCTGCGCGAGATTCACACGCGTGCGCAGCAGGTCGACCGCCCGCGCGATGCGCGCGGCGATCTGCTCGTGGCGCGCCCAGACGCTGCGGCAGGTTTCCATCGCCGGCGCGAAGCGGCGCTCCATGAATTCGGCGATCGTCGGCATCCCTTCGATGCGCTCCTCGCGCAGTTCGTGAATGCGCGCCAGCACGAGCTTTTCGTACGCCCGCGACGCGCTGAAGCGCGCGCCCGATCCCGACAGCGATTCGACCCGCACCGCAAGATGCGTGAGCTTGACGAGCAGCGCGGTGTCGTCGCCGTCGGCGCCGCTCGCGTCCATTTGTTGCATCAATGCGTGCAGCGCCGCGTGGATCTCGTCGAGTTCGCGACTCATCCGGCGCGCGACGGGCAACGCGAGCAGCGCCATCATCCGGTACGTTTCAATTTCATACAGGCGCTGCAGCAGCCGCCCGCCCTGCTCCTCGCGAAAATCCTCGTCGACCACGAGAAAACGCATGAAGCCGTCGTCGCGCACGTGCCAGTCGCAGAACACCTTGCCGCCGCCGAGCACGTTGCTGCCGACGAGCGCGGGCCCGTCGATCCAGCGGCGCAGGTCACCGCAGACGAGCCGCGCGGCGTCGCCCGACAGCAACTCCATGCGCACCGCGACGAAGCGGATACCGGCGAGCCGCGCGAACCACGCGGCCGGAATGCCTTCGATCGCGAGATCGTCGAAATAGCCGGTGTCGCGACGTGGTGCGACGAACGTGAAGGTCGAGAATTCGGTGTGGCGCTCCCACTTCAGATGCCAGCCGCTCGGCGACTGCACCGCGTGGTGCGTCGCCCCTTCGTGCGGCGCGGCGAGGCCGGTATCGCAGCACAGCGCGTGCAGCAGCGTTTCGTGGATGTCGGGCTGGCCGTCCGCGTAGATCGCGTAATGCGTGAGCGACACGGCTTCCGCAAGCCGCAGGAACGGCCGCGCATGCAATTCCGCAGCCAGTGCCGCGCGCAACGGATGGTCGATCATCGATACACCACGCTTTCCTGTTCAGTGCCGCACGCCGGATCGACCGGCCCGAACGCCGCGTTGCCCTCGGGCGTAACGTCAGCGTGATCGCACTATGGCAGACACACAGCAACAATAAAAACGCATAATGCTGATCGTTACGTTCAGTTTTCCTGATACCCATGAAGATGCTCGATCACGACGTGCTGGCCACCGTCGTCGCCGTCGCGGAGACCGGCAACATGACCCGCGCCGCCGAAGCCGTGAACCGCTCGCAGTCGGCCGTCAGCATGCAGATCAAGAGCCTGGAGGACGCGATCGGGCGGCCGCTCTTCGTGCGCAAGCCGCGCAGCATCGTGCTCACGCGCGAGGGCGAGGTGCTGCTGGGATTCGCCAGACGAATGCTGGCGCTGCGCGACGAGGCATGGGCGGCCGTGGTGCGGCCGGAAGTGACGGGTAAAGTCGTGATCGGCGTGCCGGACGACTATGCGTCGTCGCTGCTGCCGTCGGTCCTGAAGAAATTCTCCGCGACCTATCCGAAAGTCGAGATCCAGGTGATGGGGCTGCCGAGCAGCGCGCTCGCGCCGCTGATCAAGGACGGCACCGTCGATCTCGTTTGCGGCACGCGCATCAAGGGGCTGTCCGGCGACTTCATCCGGCACGAGCCGATGGCGTGGGCCGCGATGACGAACGGGCCGCGCGTGTGGGAAGAGCGGCCGCTGCCGATCGCCGTGTTCATGCCGGGCAGCGTCGCGCGCGAGAACGCGATCCGCAGCCTGGAGCGCGCAAAGGTGCCGTACCGCACGTCCTATGAAAGCCCGAGCCTGCTCGGGCTGCTCAGCATGGTCGAGGCCGGCCTCGCGGTCGCGCCGCTCGCGCGCTGCGCGATTCCCGCGCAACTGTCGATGCTCGGCCGCTCGCACGGGCTGCCCGACCTGCCGCCGCTCGAACTGATCCTCGCGCGCAGCACCAAGTCGAAGCGGCCGCCGTGCGACTTTCTCGCGGAACAGCTGATGGAAGACCTGCAGCGGCAGACCGGGCAGGCCGGCGACGCGTGATCAGCGGGTCGGGCCGAACCCGGCCGCGGCCAGCGCCGCATTGACGTTCGCGGCGATCGCGTCGACAAGCGCTTCGAGCGTGGCGCCGCTGACCTGCCGCTGTGCCGGCGCGAGATGCTCGGCACGCTGCCAGCCCCACTGCGCGCCCGAGGCGACCGACAGCGTCGCGCCGAACCGGTTTCCGTGGTGATGGCCGAAAATGCTCACGCGCCGCTCGGCCACATACGCCTGTTCGGGCAGGCACAGCCGGATCTCGACCGCCACCTGATGCGGATCGTTCACGCGCGCGGCCGGGCTGACCGTCGCCGGGAACACCTTGCCGATACGCCAGGTCACGCAGGTCTCCCACGCCTCGAGCGGACCGCCCATCGCGTCGACCCGCTCGGTGTCGACCGACCACTGATGCCGCGGCGGCAGGACGATCGCCTGATGCAGCAATACTTCGGCCACACGCACCGTCGTCAGGAGCTGACGCGCGAGCTGCTGGCCCGACGGCAACGACGCGGTCCGTGTGCGGCGCCCTTCCGGCCGCGCGATATGCACTGCTTCCATGAGGCCCATGACCCCTCCGTATTCATGATCGGCGCCGCGCCCGCGGCGCCGCACGCCTGTCCGTCGCCTGCCGGCGGGCGGCAACGGCGCCAGCCGCTCGGGCGGCGGTGCGGACAAGCCATACGGGAACGAGCAACAATCGTTCCTTGCGTCACCGCGTGCTCGGTGCAATGCGCAACCGCCGCGCGACCGGCCCGATCACCGCGTCGGTCTGCTGCGCGATCAGCATGTGCAGCGTGAATTCCAGGTCTTCCGGCGCGATGTCGAAGCGCACGTGGATCACGTCGCGCACGGCCCGTGCGCTGACGACGTACACGCCGAGCGGGGAATGCAGCAGCGCCGCGAGCCGGGCCCGGGCGTGTTCGCCGGAGTCGGCCGTCAGCGTGACCGGCAACTGCAGGCGCGGGCGCGGCGGCGCAAGCGGGATGACATCGGGGTGAGCGCGGGCGCGCAACTGGCGGCCGGCGACATCGAAGGTGGGAACGGGATGGATGAAGGTCATGGAGCGGACGGAAGCCGTCTCGGCTGTTCGACACATCCCGAGCTTAGAAGAGCCCGCATAAACGGCGTGCAAAAAAACGGGGCGCCGGTGCAAAAAACGGCATGGGGACATATCACGCACCGGCAGGAAGCCGGCGGCAGGCGGCACGTTCCGCCTGCACGCACGGTAACTGCGCGCCACGGCTCGCGTCGGCGTCGGCTGGCGCCGCGGCCGCCCGGCCCCGCTACACGAACGCTTCGAGCGACGCGCGCCGCCGCGCGTCGACCATCGACTCGCGCAGCGACACGAGATCGTCGGTCAGCGGATCGCAGATACCCGGCGACCGATGCAGTTCGAGGTCGGCCGCGGGCAGCGGCGGCAACCCGTCCGCGTCGTCGAGCACGCGCCAGTTCCCGGGCAGCGTGCAGCGATCGATCATCCGGCAGCGCACGCCGTACCGCATTCGGGTCGATCGTAGACAAGCCGCTTGCGGGACGAAGGACGCTCGCGCTTGCGCATTGCTCACAATAGTTTGCAGTTCCACGGCAGGCTGGTCTATATGATCTGCGTGTCACCGCCGTGGCGGTACGGGGAAATGCAATACTGCGGCCACGCGCCGCAACGAGCCCAAATGGCTCGACGAACACAACGTATCGGGGGCTACGCCAATGGAGCGCAACGAACACCAAAAATCGCACGGCGCTGCCGGTTTCTGGCGACGAACCGCCGCCTTTTCGATCGATTCGATCATTCTCGGACTGATCGGGCTGGCGATCGCGATTCTGTTCTTCGATGCCCTTTCGACGATTGGCGAATGGGGAAGGCTGATCGGCTTCCTGATCGGTTCCATTTACTTTGGCCTGCTCGAGGGCCGGAATCGGCACCAGTCGCTCGGCAAGCGGGTGATGCAGATCCGCGTCGCCGATAGCGTAGCCCCTGACGGATCCGGTCCCGGGTACCTTCGCGCGTGGGCACGGTACGCGCTGATCGCCGTTCCGCTGATACTCGGCGGCATCGCCTTCATCGACCTGCCCGCGCTTCACGAGCCGGGCATGGAATGGCTCGCCACCGCAAACGGCGCGATCATGTTCTTCTGGGGCATCGCATTGCTGTATCTGCTCGCGTTCAACAGGCCGAGCCGCCAGTCCGTACAGGATCTGCTCACCGCCAGCAGGGTCGTGCGAGTCGCGGCCCCTGTCGAGGACGCCGCTCCGGTTAGCCGAAAGCACTGGGCAATCCTGGCTGTCCTTGGCGTGCTTTTGTTCGTCGGCAGTCGTTTTGCGGCAACGCGGCTGATCGATGACAATCGCCTGGCCGATATCCATCAGATCCAGCGTGCGGCATCCAGCGTTCCGGGCGTGCTCCAGAGCGGCGTCTGGATCGGCAACATGCGTGCGGTCGGCCCAGCGGGCCAGACGGCGAAAACGGTCGCCACCATCACCGTGGTCACGAGTACGCCGACGATGCTGAACAAGGCCGGGGCGACCGCTGTTGCTCACGCAGCGCTTTCTGCATCGGCCTGGCTGCGGCAGCAGGATCTCGTCAACGTGGTCAGTGTCCGCGCAGTCAGTCTTGGCATTGCGACGTGGCGAAACCAGTTTTTCATGGGGCGCTCGCCTGCCGAATGGGCCGCAACTGTCGGCACCGGGTCGACGTGACGATGCAAGCGTGACCGCCGCTCACCCCATTGAGCCGTGCCCGTCCATCGGACGAAAGCGAAGGGCGCGCAGCGCAAGCAACGATCCCGGCGCCGGCGCACGCGGCCAGTGATTGCGGCGATTGCAGGCCCATGCGAAGCGCGCATCGGGCGTCGCCACGTCGAATCGCTGCGCCCGTTGAACAAGATGGAACACACGTCCATACATACACCGGAGCATCCTGAATGAGTGACATTGGCATCGACCTGCCGATCTGGGTCATCCCGATCCTTTACGGCGCCATCTACTGGCCAGTGACGCTTTTTTTCGGCTCCCTCAGCCTGTATGTCGGCCTGACTCGCCTGCACGGCATCCGTCGTATTGCGTTCATCGTCATCGCGCTCCCGCTACTCGCCGTTGCATGCCTCGGGATCTATTACGTCGTCGCAGGAAATTGAGCAACGGCGCATTGCCCCGTGACTGCACGCTATCCGCGGATATCCGGGTTCGATCGTGTCATCCCGTGTCGTGAAACGCCAGCCACCCCGTCAACCGTGACAGGTCGACAGCCGACGATCCGTCGATACACTGTGTGCCGCCCCATCCGAAGGAGTGTCACTTGAAGCACTGGCGCCGCACCCGGTCCCCATCCGCCGCCGGCCTCCCAGCCGCGCGCTCCGCCCTCGCCGAACCGGGCAGCCCGCAATGAGCACCGGCCCGCGCAACGCGCGGATCGACCTGTTGCGCGGCGTGTCGATCGTGCTCGTCCTGCTGCATCACTTCAACATCCCGTACTCGCTGCGCGACACGTCGCTCGCGCGCGCAGTCGGCTGGGATGCGGTGCATGCGGTGGCGCGCAACGGCAACTACGGCGTGACGATGTTCTTCGTCATCTCCGGCTACCTGATCACGTCGAACGCACGCCGCCGCTGGGGTAGCCTCGGCGCGCTCGACGTGCGCGCGTTCTACGTGTCGCGCATCGCGCGGATCGTGCCGTGCCTGCTTCTGCTGCTCGCGCTCGTCAACGGTCTCGCGGCGGCCGGCGTACCGATCTTCACGAATCATGCGCCGCAGGGCATCGCCGTGTCGTTCTGGCTCGTGAATCTTGCGTCCCTCACATTCTGGATGAACGTGCTGATCGGTGCGTACGGTTGGGTCAACTACGCGCTCGGCGTGCTGTGGTCGCTGTCGGTCGAAGAGGTGTTCTACCTGTCGTTTCCGCTGCTGTGCATCGCGCTGCGCCGCGACACGCGGCTGGTCGCGTTCTGGCTGCTGATCGCCGCAATCGGCCCCGTGTACCGCTTCACGCACACCGGCGACGAAGGCGGGTTCCTCTATGCGTACTTCGCGTGCCTCGACGGCATCGCGATCGGCTGCTGCACCGCACTGCTCGCCGAACGCGCGCGCTGGCAGGTGTTCGCGGCCACGCCGGTGCAATGGCTCACGGGAATCGCGATGGCCGGGCTCTATCTCGCGTGGCCGATCGCGCAAAGCCATGTGCCCGGCGTCACCGCGATGGCCCTCGGCACCGCCGTGCTGCTGATCGGCGCGCATGCCGAACGCGAACCCGCGCACGGCCGCGCACTCGCGCCGCTGCGCTGGAGCGGCCGGCTCAGCTACGAACTGTACCTGTTCCACCTGATCGTGCTCGGCGCGCTGCGCACGTTCTGGCCGCCGTCGGCCATGCAGGGCGACACGAAGCTGCTGTTGCTGATCGCGTATCTGGCGTTGTCGGCCATCCTGAGCGCAGTTATTGCGCGCGGCTATGCGACGCCGCTCGACCGCTTCATCAAGCGGCTCGCATCGCGGCCTGCTGCTCGCGTAGCGGACAGCGCACGCGTGTAGCACGCCATCCGGATTCGATTCATGTTGCCGGTGCACCTTGCCGTTGATGCTTTCGAAATGAAAGGCGACGGCGGGAACCCGGTGTGACGGCAACGTGAATGGAAACCGGAAGGATCGGTATGAAAAATGAAAGCGCACGGCGAGGCGCCGCGTCCGGTCGCCTCGCGCGCGGCCGGGTCAACCGGCCTGTTCGGCGGCGGCGCGGCGCACGGTCACGATGCGCGCGGGCGGAATGTTTGCCCACACGATCCGGCTGCCGCAGCCGACCAATGCCGAATCGCGCAGCGGATGACGGCCGGGCGGCCGCAGGTCGTATGTGAACTGGATCATCACGCCGTCGGCCGACAGTACGCGACGGCACTGGCCGACGATCGCCGTCACGTCTTCGCGCGGCAGCGTGCGCAGCGGCAGACACGACACGATCGCGTCGACGCGCGCATCGGGCGGCAACAGCCGTTCGAGCTGCCGCGCGTCACCCCGCACGATCGAGATGCCCGGAAAACGTCGCCGCAGATGCTGGACGAACGCCGGCGAACGCTCGACCACGACGAGCCGCTGCGGCGCGACGCCGCGTGCAAGCAGCGCAGCGGTGATCGCGCCGGTGCCGCCGCCGAGCTCGACGACCAGCCCGTCGCCGTCCGGCACCGCATCGGCCATCTCGCGCGCCAGTTGCCGCGAACTCGGGCACAACGCACCCACCGCGGCCGGACGGCCGACCCACTCGCGCACGAACAGCGCCGACACACGCCACGCG
This sequence comes from Burkholderia metallica, assembly GCF_902832845.1. GTDB lineage: Bacteria > Pseudomonadota > Gammaproteobacteria > Burkholderiales > Burkholderiaceae > Burkholderia > Burkholderia metallica. Next base: position 218,101 of record NZ_CADFDB010000006.1, read on the forward strand.
TTCGGCCACATCATCGGCAACCCCTGAACGGTCGCGCCGCTGGCCTCGACGTGCCGACGGCTGCGTGGAACAGGGCTATCGCGACACGGGGCTTGGGCATGCGCATCCTCCTGGACGAATCGGACCGCCGCGGGAAGCGCGACGACCCATCGATTCTAGGAAATGCAAACTTAAGACGACGTGAAGATTGTCCCTGATTCCGCCGACCAATTCGTGCCAGATCGGCGACCGATGCGCGGCTGAACGTGCGCGGGATAGCGCTCGCCGGCGATCCCGACCTCGACGCGTCAAACCGGATGGCCAATAGCGTGCCTCCGTCGGAAGCGTCGCCGGCGCGAATCCCGATTGCCGGCTTCCTGGGCTGTTCAATTCATCCTGCGACTACGAACGCCCCCGGCACGCATCATCGATGCGGTACGCCGCGCGCGCCGCCGAAGCGTCGCACGCGGCGCACACATCACCGCAGATTGGTTCTGGCCAGTTCGACGATCTCGTCGCCGCGCCCGCTGAGGATCGCGCGCAGCATGAACAGGCTAAATCCCTTCGCATGCGCGAGTTCGATCTTCGGCGGCATCGCCAGCTCGTACTTCGACGTGACGACGTCGACGACCGCCGGCCCGTCATGCGCGAACGCGAGGCGCAGCGCTTCCTCGACGTTCTCCGAATGCTCGACGCGCACGCTGAAGATGCCCGCGCCCTTCGCGATCGCCGCGAAATCGGTCGGGCTCAAATCGACGTTCGTGTCGAGATAGCCGGCGGCCTTCAGCTCCATCGACACGAAACCGAGCAGGCTGTTGTTGTACACGACGATCTTGACCGGCAGCTTGAGCTGGCGCGCGGTGAGCAGATCGCCGAGCAGCATCGACAGCCCGCCGTCGCCCGACAGCGACACGACTTGCCGCCCCGGATGCGCGCCCTGCGCGCCGAGCGCCTGCGGCATCGCGTTCGCCATCGAGCCGTGGTTGAACGAACCGTGCAGTTGCCGCTTGCCGTTCATCGTCAGATAACGCGCGGCCCACAGCGTCGGCGTGCCGACATCGGCCGTGAAGATCGCGTCGTCCGCCGCGACTTCGTCGACGATCTTTGTCAGGTATTGCGGATGGATCGCGCGGCCCGGCGGCTCGGCCACCGCGAGATCGTCGAGCCCCTTGCGGGCGGCCGCGTAATGCTTCAACGCGTTTTCCAGGAAGCGCCGCTGGGTCTTGCGCGTGAGGCGCGGCAGCAGCGCCGCGACCGTTTCCTTCACGGTGCCGACGAGGCCGAGTGCAAGCGGGGCGCGATGGCCGAGCTGCGAGCCCTTCCAGTCGATCTGCGCGATCTTCGCGTGGGCCGGATAGAACGGCCGGTACGGGAAATCGGTGCCGAGCATCAGCAGCGTGTCGCACGATTCCATCGCGTGATAGCCGGAGCTGAAGCCGATCAGCCCGGTCATCCCGACGTCGAACGGGTTGTCCCATTCGACGAACTGCTTGCCGCGCAGCGCATGCACGACGGGCGCGCCGAGCGTGTCGGCGAGCGCGACCACTTCGTCGTGCGCGCCTTGCGTGCCGCTGCCGCACAGCAGCGTGACCGCCTCCGACGCATTGAGCAGCGCCGCGAGCCGGTCGAGATCGGCGTCGGCCGGCAGGATCGACGGCGGCGCCGCTTCGCTCCACGCGGGCGCCTCGTCCGGGCCGTCGCCGAGTGCAATGTCGCCCGGCAGCACGATCACCGCGACGCCGCGTTCGTCGATCGCGGTGCGCATCGCGCGCGCGAGCACGCGCGGAAACTGCGACGCGTTGGTCACCAGCTCCGCGAAATGGCTGCACTCGCGGAACAGTTCCTGCGGGTGGGTTTCCTGAAAGTAGCCGAGGCCGATCTCGGTCGACGGAATGTGCGCGGCGATCGCGAGCACCGGCTGGTGATTGCGGTGGCAGTCGTACAGCCCGTTGATCAGGTGCAGGTTGCCGGGGCCGCAACTGCCCGCGCACACCGCGAGCCGGCCGGTCGACGCGGCATCCGCGCCAGCCGCGAACGCGGCGCTTTCCTCGTGCCGCGTATGCATCCAGCGGATCGAACCGATCTGGCTCAGGCTGAACGACAGCCCGTTCAGGCTGTCGCCCGTCACGCCCCAGATGCGTTCGACGCCCGCTGCGGCGAGCGTCTTCGCCAGGTATTCCGCCATCGTCTGTTTAGCCATGCTGTCCTCGCTCGTTGATGGGTCGTCACACGAATGAACCGGCTGCGGCGGCCTGCCAGCGCCGTCGACGGGACGAGCATACGCGATCGGTTCAACTCGCGTCGTGAACGTGCGGCACGCCGATGCGGATTTCGTTCGGTCCCTTTCGGCGGCGTCGAACGACGGTCGGGAGGTCGTCGGCGAGCGAAGCGGACGAAGCGAATGGACAGCGAACGGGGCGCGCGCCGACGCGGCGCGCGTTCGCGGCGCTCGCGCCTACAGCGGCAACGCATGCGTCGACAGAATCTCCTTCAACACCATGAACGAACGCACCTGCCGCACGCCCGGCAGATACAGCAACTGTTCCGCGTGCAGCCGGTTGAAGCTGTCGTTGTCGCGCGTGCGCACCAGCATGAAATAGTCGAACTCGCCGGTCACGACGTGGCACTCGACGCACCCCGACACCTTCTGCGCGGCCTTCTCGAATGCCGCGAACGCTTCCGGCGTCGAGCGGTCGAGCACGAAGCCGATCACGACCAGCATCCCCGCGCCGAGCGGCTTCGGGTCGAGCAGCGCGACGATGCCGCGGATCAGCCCCATCTCCTTGAGCCGCTCGACGCGCCGCAGGCACGCCGGCGGGCTCAGCTTCACCTTCGCGGCGAGGCTCACGTTGGAGATCGACGCGTCCTGCTGCAGCTGCCGCAGGATCGCGCGGTCGATGCGGTCGAGCGGCGCCGCGACGTTGGCCGCCGCGGTGGGGTTTCGTTCTAATTTCATTGCGCCATGCTCCATTCTGACGAATCGAAATTGTTCAAAAGGTATTCATATCGTCGATAACGTAGGTTGGTACGACTTATTTCGCAAGCTCATTTCCCGCCTTCGTGCCTATCATTTTTCCACCGGGATGCCGCCGAAGGCCGCATCCGAACGACGCCCGCCGTTTCCTCACTCATCCACCCGCCATCCGGAGCCTGTCGATGAACCTGCAACGTTTCCCCCGCTATCCGCTGACCTTCGGCCCGACCCCGATCCAGCCGCTCAAACGCCTGAGCGCGCATCTCGGCGGCAAGGTCGAGCTGTATGCGAAGCGCGAGGACTGCAACAGCGGCCTCGCGTTCGGCGGCAACAAGACGCGCAAGCTCGAATACCTCATCCCCGATGCGCTCGCGCAGGGTGCGGACACGCTCGTGTCGATCGGCGGCGTCCAGTCGAACCAGACGCGTCAGGTCGCGGCCGTCGCTGCGCATCTCGGGATGAAGTGCGTGCTCGTGCAGGAGCACTGGGTCAACTACGAAGATCCCGTGTACGACCGCGTCGGCAACATCCAGCTGTCGCGGATGATGGGCGCGGACGTGCGGCTCGTGTCCGACGGCTTCGACATCGGCATCCGCCGTAGTTGGGAAGAAGCGATGGAGAGCGTGCGGCAGGCGGGCGGCAAGCCGTATCCGATTCCGGCCGGCTGCTCCGAGCATCCGCTTGGCGGGCTCGGCTTCGTCGGCTTCGCCGAGGAAGTGCGGCAGCAGGAAGCCGAGCTCGGTTTCAAGTTCGACTACATCGTCGTGTGCTCGGTCACGGGCAGCACGCAGGCGGGCATGGTCGTCGGCTTCGCGGCCGACGGCCGCGCGGATCGCGTGATCGGGATCGACGCGTCGGCCACGCCCGACAAAACACATGCACAGATCACGCGCATTGCGCGGCATACGGCTGAAATCGTCGAGCTCGGGCGTCGCATCGACGAGCAGGACGTCGTGCTCGACACGCGCTACGCGGGCCCCGAATACGGGCTGCCGAACGACGGCACGCTCGAGGCGATTCGGTTATGCGCGCGGCTCGAAGGCGTGCTGACTGATCCCGTCTATGAAGGGAAATCGATGCACGGGATGATCGACAAGGTGCGACGCGGGGAATTCGAGCCGGGCTCGAAGGTGCTGTATGCACACCTCGGCGGCGTGCCGGCGTTGAGCGCGTATGCGGAGATTTTCCGACAGGGGTGAGGCGGGCCGGGCGGAGGTGCGGCGCACCTGCGTCACGCCTCAGTCGAACCGGCACGGCATCCGCCAGGTTCAGCCCCGCTCATCGGGCCGTCTCGCGCAGTACCTTCATCTCGATGTCGCCGTAATACATCGTTCGCTCGATCACATCGGACGGGCGGGTCTTCCACCACCATTTGTAGAGGCCGAGCTTGAAGTAAGCGTCACGATCGTCCGGATACGCGTTCGGTACGCCCGTAACATGCACGACGCGTTCGCCGTTGCGGAAAACATCGGTCAGCGCGTCGACGCCTTGATCGTCCGGTCGATACCGCAGCACCCACCAGACCGGCTTCCCGCGATCCGCCGACGGGTCGCCGAACACAATGGACTGGCTCGGCATACCCGGCGCGCCGCGCACATCGACTTCGTACTTCCCGTTATTCAGCAGCAACGCAAACGGCGGTGACCCGTCGCTGCCGCCCTGATGCAACTGCGCGATGAGTTCCGGCTGTCTGGAATCGAACCGGTAGTCGGCGGGAATGACCGTCGACCAGCGCACCTCGTAGTCGCGACCGTTGACGAAGCGAAACACCGGGGAGAAGCTGATCTCGGAACGTGGCGTGCCGCTCGCCACGCTGCTGAAATCCTGCGAGCGGTTCATCGTCACCCTCAACAGCGTGCCGTGAATACCGGAAATTTCGGCGGTGGTGATGTTCTGCATCACCGGCTCCTGCAAACGAAGCCGCGAATCGATGCCGCGCGCCCAGTCCGACCGATAAAGGCGCGCATCGTCATGCTTGCCGCCTTCCGGGCCCGCGTGGCAAACCGATGCGACGAGCACGCATGCGGCAACGACGAATCTACCGCGCATTCCACTCCCCTTGTCGCCGAAACAGCCGCGACACATACGCGCGCGCCAGCATTGCCAGGAAGCGGCTGTTGGTCGACAGGTAGCGTTTCCACATCCGCCCCGGCTCCTGGATCACGCGAAACGCCCACTCCAGCCCGCTGCGCTGCATCCACGGCGGCGCCCGCTTCACCTTCCCGGCCACCACGTCGAACGTCCCGCCCACGCCCATCACGAAATCGACGCCCAACTGCGATTTCCAGCGATTGATGAAGTTTTCCTTGCGCGGCGACGTGATCGCGACGAACAGCAGCCGCGCACCCGACCGGCGGATGTCGTCCACGACCGCCTGTTCGTCGTCCCAGAAATAGCCGTGGTGATATCCGGCGACCGGCAGCCGCGGATAGCGTGTCGCCGTCACGGCGACGACCCGCTCGACAACCTCCGGCGTCGCGCCGAGCAAATAGACCGGCAGCCCTTTCGCTTCGGCCAGCGCTAGCAGCCGATCGAACAGATCCACGCCCGCGACGCGTTCCGGCACCGGGATGCCGAGCAGCCGCGCGCCCCAGACGACACCCATGCCGTCGACGTTGACGATGTCACATTCGCAGACCGACGCGGCGAGTTCCGCATCGCGCTGCAGGTTGACGATCTTCGCGACGTTGACGACGACGTGCTGCGTGAATTGCCGGTTCTCGACTCTCGCGCCGATCCAGTCCACCGTATCGTTCATCGACATCAGATGGATCGGGCACGAAAAGAATTCAGCGCGGTTCATTGCAAGGCCTCGCCATCATTTTTTTTAACATCCGCACTATCGTTGGCAAATCGCGACGACCGGTGCAGCAATGCATACAGCTCTTTCAACTTCGCCGACACATCCGCGGAGAAGTAACCGAGCGCCACAAGCTTCTCGCGCCCATTGGATCGCACGCCAGCTTCCAACACTTCGGCAAGCTCGTTCGTGAGACGGCCCGCGTCGTGGTCGAACACCACCATGCCCGGCGACACGTCGTCGAGCAGTTGCCGCACGTTGCCGACATCGACCGATACGACCGGCAGATTGAGCGCCATCGCTTCCTTGACCGATTGCGGCGACCCTTCCCGGGTCGACGTCATCAGCAAGCACGCGGCACGCGCCAGCAGGTCGCGCACCTCGCCGCGATCGAGACCGTCGATATGCCGCTCCTGCACCCGGATGCCGTGCTGTTCCGCAAGCTGCCGCAGCACCAGCGAAAACAGCGGATAGTTCTTCTCCGGCCGCTTCGGCGACGACGGGAAAACAACGATCGGCACGGCGGATTTCATGCGCGCATCGTCGCGATCCTCAGCGAAGACCGTCTCATTGACAGCACACGGAATCGTCACGCAACGGCGGCGCAGCCGGATCAGACGCGACGAAATCTCCGCACTCACACCGATGCACGCATGCGCGAAGCACGCCATCGATTTCGACACCGCGCGCATCCAGAGCGGCCCCAGGATGTCCGTGCCGTGGAACGTGATGACAACCCGCGCTTTCGTGAACAACCGGATCAGCGGTGCGGAACACGCGCTCAGGCCGAAGTGGTAATGCACGACGTCGTACCGGCCCGCACGAGCGGCCTTCCAGACCTGCCAGGTCGAGCGCAGGTATTCACGCTTGTCGCGATACCCCTCGATGACGATCACATCGACCGTGCAGCCGCCGGACCGTCGCAGCGCCTCGACCTGCTCGGTCACGAACACGCCTTGCCAGGGGCTCGCGCGGTTGCTGCCGAGATACATGTTCGTAACGACGAGAATTTTCATGAGCGAACCTCCACCGCCCCGCCGCGATGCGCCGGGCCAACGCGGGGCCGCCCCCACGAGAACGCATACATCGCCAGCAGCGCGGAAAATACGTAAGACGGCGACACAAATGCCATCGAGAAGATGTTGTCGAAACAGAACGCGCCGACGATGTAGAACCAGACAGCCGGCTTGCATCGCCGTTGTCCGTATCCGAGCACGAAAACCAGCCACGCCAGCGCGCCGAACGTGCCCATCTCGACGAACAGGTGCGGATAGAACGTATCGGTGGTCTTCAACAACCCGCCGAGCCCGTACCAGTCGAAGTAATAGAGCTGGTAGAGCGGCGACGAGAACTTCACCGATGCCGGGCCGCCGAAGCTGCCCAGCCCTTCGCCGAGCAGATTGCCGTTGCGGATCGACTCGAACATCACGCGATAGGATTCGGCGCGGGCCGAATTACCCGCGACGACGTAGAACAGGATCTTCGCCATGCCGACCTTCAACAGCGCATCCAGCACGCCCATCGCCATCAGCACGAGCATCATGCCCGCGATGCCGGCGACAGCCAGCCACGCACGCACATCCCTGACGTTCCTCACGAACGGATAGAGCGCCAGCGCCGCGAACAGCTTGAACGAGAAGCCGAGCAGCGCGAACACCAGGAAACCCCACGACGCGATTGCCGCGCGACGGCCGGACCAGTACCAGCGGCACAGCAGAAACGCGCAGAGATTGATGAAGCTGAATTCCGAAAAGAATCCCATCCACCCCTGCGCACGCAGGAACAATCCCGAGTCGATCCGCACCGGCATGAACAGCGGCAACCCGATCGCGTACGACACATAGAAATACAGCTGGAACAGGTCGTTGCTCACGACCACGCCGATGAACGTCCTGACCAGCACGTCGAGCCGGTCGCGGTACGGGAAGATCGCCACCGTGATCGCGACCGGAAAGAGGAAGCGGACGAGTTCCTCGACCCCTGCATGGACGTTGAACGACAGCAGCATCCCGATGCAAAGCGACACGGCGATGGGGAGCGCGACGACGGCCAGCCGGTGAAAGCGCGGGCGCAGCAGAATCGCCGCGAACACGAGGCCGAACGCGCTCATCTTTACGACCTGAGAACGATCGTCGTCGAGCGTGAGCAGCGTGTCGCTGACGCAGAAGACCAAGTAAGCGAGCGCCAGCAGTCCGGCGCCCAGGTCGGCGACGCGCGATCGACGATGCGGCACGATCGCCGGGAATCGGGCGGCCGCGTTCATGGACGCGCTCCCGACGCCGCCGGCGTCGCTTTCGTATCGGCTGCATCCAATGCCCCGATCGACTCCGCATAGGCCGTGCATACCCGCCGTGCATGCATCACGACGATCGCGTTCCGGATCAGCGTCACGACCACCGCGGACGCCAGCATGCAGAAGAACCCGGTTTCGCCGCCGATGACGACGCAGCCGCCGAGCAATGCGACGAACAACACCGACGTACCGATGTTGATCCGCGCGGTGACCGCGCTCTGCTCGAACACCATCATCACGTTGCTGCTGACGACACCGAGCACGCCGGCTGCGCACTGGATCGACAGCAGCACGCCGCCCGCGAGCACCGCGGACACGCCGTCGCCGTCGAGCCCGTATCGGTATGTCAGTCCTGCCACCATCGCAAGATTCGCGACAAGTACGACCAGATTCGACAGGTCGATATTGCGCCGCATCGCGCCCAGCGTCGCATCGAGCGGCGCCTTGTCCTTCTTCCGCTTCACGAGGTCCGGCAATTGCGCGATCGAAATGGCGCGCGGCAGCAGGTTGCCGATCGCGGTCGCCGAAGAAAACAACGACAGCATCCCCGCGAACGACGCACCGCACATCGCCTTCGCCACCGGTACGGTCACCAGCGCGATGCCGCCGGACAGGAAATTGGTCAGTCCGAACTGCAGCCCCTTCACGTCGATGCGCATCGAAAACGCGCGACGATCGGGTGCGCCGATCGCGGCGAACATCGCGACGGCCACCACGACCAGCGCAACGGCCAGGCACGACGACGCGGAATGGCCGTGGCGCGTGCCAATCCACAGCATCGTGCACGAGCCCACGATCAGCAGGCAGTCGAACGCGATCGTGATCCGGTAGCGGCGGTACGACACGAAGAAATGTCGCGCGAGCTGATACACGGTCCAGCCCCACATCAGCGCGACCACGCCGCCGAGATCGAACGCGACGAGACCGGTCGCGGACACCAGCACACATGCGAACGTGGCGGCCACGGCGGTCCATCCCGCCATCGACACCAACGAGTAGAACGCGCCGCGCGCCGCCTGCTTCCCGTCGGTCGCCGGTACGCGTACCAGAATCAGCGTCGCCCAGCCGATGGCCGTGAAGAAGCCGATCATCTGCGCGATCGACAGGTTGGACGCCGCAGCCCCAAGCTCGTCCAGCGAATAGATCCGCTGGATGACCCAGAACGTCAGCACGCGATAAAGACCGGGCGCGCCGGTACAGACAAGCGCTTCGACACGGCCCAGCAGCTTTTCGGCGTCGGCATTCCGCAGCATGATGTTTGTGCGCCCGCCCGTTACCCACGCGCCAGTACGCCGCGCGTGTCGATCACGACCTTGGTCTGCAGCCGCACCGGGTCCATTCGCCGGAACGGCGCGTGATCGACGAGGATCACGATTACGTCGGCTTCGGCCAGCGCGGTGTTCAGATCGCACAACCGGGTCTTCGCTTCCAGCGATGCCGGCAACGCGGCGATGTTGGGTTCGACGACCAGCAGCGTCGCACCGGCGTTCCGCGCCAGCGCTTCGACGATCTCCATCGCCGGGCTCTCGCGCAGATCGTCGATATCCGCCTTGAACGCAAGCCCGAGACACGCGATCACCGGCTCGCGGAAGCGGCTCGCCGCCTGCCGCACGCGCTCGTAGACGAAATGCGGCTTGTCGTCGTTCACGTTGCGCGCGGTTCGGATCAAACGCGCGTGCTCCGGCGCGGAATCGACGATGAACCACGGATCGACCGCGATGCAATGGCCGCCCACGCCCGGCCCCGGCTGCAGCACGCTGACGCGCGGATGGCGGTTCGCCAGCCGGATCAGTTCCCACACGTTGATGTCCAGTTGGTCGCAGATCACCGACAGCTCGTTCGCGAACGCGATGTTCACGTCGCGAAACGCGTTCTCGGTCAGCTTGCACATTTCGGCAGTGCGCGCATCGGTCAGGATGCACTCGCCGCGCACGAACACCTCGTACAGTTCCTGCGCACGCGTTCCGCATTTGCGCGTCATTCCGCCGATCACGCGGTCGTTCTCCACGAGTTCGCGCACGACGTGGCCCGGCAGCACGCGCTCGGGGCAATGCGCGATACGGATGTCCGAGCGCTCGCCGGTCTGTTGCGGAAAGGTCAGGTCCGGGCGTTGCGCCGCGAGCCACGCGGCAATTTTTTCGGTCGCCCCGACCGGCGAAGTCGACTCCAGCACCACCAGGTCGCCCTTCTTCAGCACCAGCGCGATCGACCGGCATGCGGCCTCGATATAGGTCAGGTCCGGCTTGTTGCCATCGGCAAACGGTGTCGGCACCGCGATCAGGAACGCATCGGCCGGCTCGGGCGTTGCCGTCGCGCGCAGGTAGCCTTGCGTCACGGCGGCATGCACGAGCATGTCCAGTTCGGGTTCGACGATATGGATCTCGCCGCGATTGATCGTGTCGACCGCGTGCTGCGACACGTCGACGCCGACCACGCTTTTACGGCGCGCGGCAAAGGCCGCCGCGGTGGGCAGGCCGATGTAGCCCAGCCCGATGACGGAAACGGTTTCGAATGACATGAATGAGGTTCTCCAGACGTCGGGGGATTCAGCAGGGCGAGCCGGCAAGGTATGCCGGCCCCTGCGTCAGGATCGGCGGCGAGACCAGCAGATCCGCAATCCGCTCGCTTGCACGGCCGTCGCCATACGGGTTGTGAGCGCGGCTCATCGCGCGATAGGTGCGGCCGTCTTCCCAGAGCTCGACCACCGCGCCGACCAGCCGCTCGACTTCGGTGCCGACCAGCCGGACCGTGCCCGCCCCGACGGCTTCCGGCCGCTCGGTGGTGTCGCGCATCACGAGCACCGGCTTGCCGAGTGACGGCGCCTCTTCCTGGATCCCGCCGGAGTCGGTCAGGATCAGCCACGCGCGGCTCATCAGATAGACGAACGGCAAGTACTCCTGCGGCTCGATCAGCATGACGTTGCCGATGTCACCGAGCAGCCGCGTGACGGGTTCCCGCACGTTCGGATTCAGGTGCATCGGGTAGACGACGCGGCACTCCGGATAGCGCTTCGCGATGGTCGCGATCGCTTCGCAGATCTGCTCGAACCCGCGGCCGAAGTTCTCGCGGCGGTGGCCGGTCACGAGAATCATGCGCCGCTCGTCTTCGACGAACGGAAACCGCTCGCGCATCTGCTGCACCAGCGCCCCGTCGTGGTTGAGGCGCTCGGTAATCGTCAGCAATGCGTCGATCACGGTATTGCCGGTCACGTGCACGCGGTCGGCTTCGACGCCTTCGGCCAGCAGGTTCGCCCGTGAGGTTTCGGTGGGTGCGAAGTGATGCAGCGCGAGCGCGCCCGTCACCTTCCGGTTCGCCTCTTCCGGCCACGGTGAATACAGGTTGCCGGTGCGCAGCCCGGCCTCCACGTGACCGACCGGAATGCGCCGGTAGTACGCCGCGAGCGTCGCGCCGAGCGTCGTGGTCGTATCGCCGTGCACGAGCACGAGATCGGGCCGGAACGATTCCAGCACCGGGTCGAGCGCATTGAGGATGTGCCCGGTCAGGCTGCCCAGCGTCTGCCCGGCGCGCATCAGGTCGAGATCGAAATCCGGCACGATGCCGAACAGGTCGAGCACCTGATCGAGCATGTGGCGATGCTGGGCCGTCACGCAGACGCCGCAACGCACGCCTTCGCGCGCCCGCAACGCGTGAACGAGCGGCGCCATCTTGATGGCTTCCGGGCGGGTGCCGAACGTAACGAGGATGTTTTCGTGGTGATGAGTCATCGGAATCTCCGTCGGCGGATCACGTGCGATCCGCAGCGGTTTGCGAATCGGCGTTGTCATACCCGTACGCGCCGTAGTTGCCGTACTGGGCGGAACGCAGCCCCGGCCGGAAGCCGTTGAACACGACCGCGGTCGCGCGCGCGCCGGCGCGTTCGATCCGCTTCGCCGCTTCGAGCAGTTCGCCCGAGGTCGTCACGCCGGCGCGTGCCGCGAGAAGGATCGTGTCCGCATGCGCGGCCAGGACGACGGCGTCCGTCACCGGCAGGAGCGGCGGCGCATCGAGCAGCACGACGTCGTAATCGCGTGCAACGTGCGTCAGTAACGCAGACAGACGATCGGACGACAGCAGTTCGACGGGCCGGTCGACGTGCGGGCCGGCCGGTAACAGGTCGACGTTCGGCGCGACGTCGCGCACGATGGCGGCGGCGGCGGTCCCGCCGCCGCGAAGGACGGTCGACAGGCCGATCTCGGGCCGCATGCCGAAGCGCCTGGCCAGCTCGCCACGACGCAGGTCGCTGTCGATCAGCAACACGCGCTTGTTCGACTGTCCGAGCAGCGCGGCCACGTTGGCCGACACGAACGATTTCCCGACATCCGCGGACGGTCCCGTGATCAGCACGCGGTTGCCGTCGGGCCAGTCCATCAACTGGAAGCGCAGCGCCGTGCACAGGCTCCGCAGCGCCTCGACCGCGGGTTCGTTCGGTCGCGCCAGCGCCAGGACCGTCGCCTCACTTGCCGCAGCGTCGCGCCGCGCGAGCCGGCGTTGCGCAACGCTGTGCGGAATCGTCGCCATCACGTTCAGGTTCGTGTCGCGCTCGATCTCCGCGGGATCGGTCACGCCGCCGAACAGCACCGCGCGGCCGACGACTGCGCACGTGCCGAGCACGAGCCCCATCAGTGCGGCAATTACCGTGACCAGCGTCGGCTGCGGCCGCACGGGCTCGTCCGGCACGATTGCGCGATCGATCACGCGCACGTTGCCGATCTTGCTCGCGGTCGCCAGGCGAAGCTGCTGGATGCTGTTCAGCAAGCCGACATAGATCTCCGTTTGCACTGTCACATCGCGGCGCAGGCGTACGACGTTCTGCTGCGCGTCGGGCAAACGCCGGATCGTGTCGTTGATCGTCCCGATCTGCGCCTTGGCAGCGGCGATCCGCCGGTCGACCGCCGCGAGTTCCGGGTGAGCCGGCGTCAGCGTCGACGCCAACGCCAGCCGCTTCTGTTCGAGTTCGAACAGCGACATCTGCGCGGCGGTCGATTGCGTCAGCATCGCCTTCGCCTGCTCGGTCAGGTCCACGATTTCGTGGCGGGCCTGGTATGCATTGAGGCGATCTTCGGCGGCGCGCAACTGACGCTCCACGGTCGGTACCTGGTCGCTCAGGAACGCCAGCGACTTCTCGGCGGTAGCTGCCTTGCGGCTCGCGTTCTGCCGAACGTAGTTGTCGGCGATCGCGTTCAGCACGGCGGCCGCGCGCTCCGGATCATGGTTTTCGTACGACACGCCGATCACGCCGGACTGATCCTTGCCGCGATTCGCTATCGCCAGTTTCTTCTGCAGTTTGGCGAGCACGACCTGCCTCGAGTCCGCCTTCACGACGAACTGCGCGCCCGCTTCGGCTTCGATGCCGGCCACCCGCAGCGTCACGTCGCCTGCGGCCGTCTTCACGCGCAGCGGCTCGCCGATCGCGCCTTCCACGTCGCGATCGAGATCGCCGCCGGACAGACGATAGCGCCCGTCGCCAAGCGACGTGACGATGAACGCATGTTTCTGGAAGTCGCGTGGCACGTCGAATGCCGGAACATCGATGCGCTCGTTTCCCCAGACGAATCCGCCGATCCCGAACAGGCCGGGCGTCGACAGCCCGCGATTGAAGCGCGCGACGGCGGAGCCGATCACGGGCACGCGGCGCGGACGCGCTTCGATGTGCAGATGCTGACCGTCGACGACCGGTTCGGTCACGAGCCGCGAGCGCAGGATTTCCATCTCGCCGTCGTCGGTCGACTTCACGTCGAACAGCGCGCCAAGGCCGCCGACGAGCCCGCCCTCCGCCATGCTGCGCAGGTCCGAGCCGCCGCTTTCGACCTGCACGGCAATGTCTGCCTTGTAGACCGGCTTCGCGACGAGTGCATAGCCGGCGCCAAGCGCGGCACACGCCGCCGTGACCGCGACGATGCGGCCTGCGTGCCGGATCAGCAGGTCGAGGATGCCGCGCACGTCGAGTTCATCGGCGTCGCGTAAATGAGGTTGGCGTGGGTTCGATGCGTTCATTTGAGGCTCACTGCAAGTGTTCCGGCGCATCCGTGCCGGTATCCGGATGCTGCTGCAGGTTCGGGTCGAAGGTGGCGATTCGCGCGGCCCAATCGGCAACGCCGTACTCGATCAGCTTCGTCGCGTAGTCGTAGACGTAGCGGCTTCGGCGGTACGGATCAGGAACGTCGATCCGGTAGCGCTCGGTCAGGCGATACACACGGCCGCGCGTCATCGGGAAAGTCCGCTCGATCAGGTGGCGATGCGCGACCTCCATCACCAGAATCAGGTCGGCCCACCGGCAGGTCCGGTCATCGACGCATCGGGCCCGATGCGCCGACAGGTCGAAGCCACGCGCGATCAACAGCGCGTTCATCACAGGATCGGCCGGTGTCCCGCGGATCGCCGCGACGCCGGCCGACTCCACCGTGCGACCGGGCAGCGCGCGCGACAACAGCGCCTGCGCGGCCGGGCTGCGGCATACGTTGCCGGTACACACCACCAGGATCCGTTTCATCATTTCGTGACGATCGCGGCCGTCAGGCCCGCGTTGATGGCCGGAAGCAGTTGCGCGAGCACGCGGCCGAAGCGCGCCAGCTTCGTGCTGTCGACGTACACGACGTCGCGCGGCTGCAGCTCGAACTCGTTGGCGAGCACCATCGACACCGGCGACCTGCCATCCAGATGAAACACCTGCGCCTGCCGGTCCGCGCCGGCGCGAATCACGTAGGTTTGCTTCGGATCGGCCGTGCCCTGGTTCACGCTGCCCGCCTGCGACAGCGCGTCGGCCAGCGTGAGCCGGCCGTTGCGCTGCGGCAGCGCCGTCGTCGGCTTGTTGACTTCGCCCATCACGTACACGCCGAACTGGTCGCGCGCGCCGACCTGCAGCAGGTCACCGTTGCGCAGCACGATGCGCGACGGATCGACGCGCTCGCGAATCAGCCCCGACAGGTCGACCGGATAGGCGACGCCGTCGCGCACGAGCGTCATTCGGCTCTGATCGGCGTCAGCTGTGAAGCCGCCCGCGCGCGCGACTGCTTCGAACAACGTCATCGGCGTGTCGTTGAGCGGTTGCGCGCCAGGCGCATGAACTTCGCCGTCGATGTAGACGCGATTCGCGCGATACGACGCAACGCGCACCGTCAACTGCGGCGCGACGAACCACTTCGACAGCCGCGCGCGAAGCGCGGACTGAATCTCGCTCGTGTTCATGCCGGCGACATGCAGTTCGCCCACGTACGGAAAAGCCAGGTTGCCGGCCTGATCGACCACGAAGCCCGCCGGCGGATCGGCAGGGCGCACCTGTTGCGTGCCCGGGTTGCCCTGCGCCGCGGCCAGTTCGGGGTGATCCCACACGGTGATCTGCAGCACGTCGCCCGCGTCGATCGCGTATGGCGCCGGCGCGGCAAAGAGCGCCGCGCGCATGCGTTCATCCTGTGTGCGCGCCTCGCGCCGCTGGGCCGCGATCAACTCGCCGTCGATCGGCCCGATCGGTACCGACGCCGCCGCTTCACGCAAAGCGGGTGCGTTTTTCGGCTGGCCGAGCGATGCCGCAACGATGCGATGCATCGACACCGTCAAGCCGCCCTCGTATGTCTGCGTCGCGATACCATCATCGTGAGGCGCATCATCCGCGAGGTTCATATGCATGCCCGGTTCGACCGCGCAAGCACACAGCAGCACGACGGGCAAGACCGTCATCGCCGATCGCAATCGTTGCGCCCGTGAGCCGGGCCGTTTTCCTGTTTCCATTTCCGTTGTCCAGACACCGTACGTCGACGCGTCATTCAATAGGCATTGCGATGCGTGAATCCATACAAAACGGTCGCCGCCACGATCCGCATATCCATCGCAAACGACCAGTTATTCAGGTAATAGAGATCGTGTTCGATCCGCCTCTGCATCTTCTCGATGCGATCCGTCTCGCCGCGATGGCCGTTGACCTGGGCCCAGCCGGTGATGCCCGGCTTGATCCGGTAGCGCTGGATATAGCCGTCGACCAGGTGCCGGTAGAAGCGGTCGTGCTCCACCGCATGCGGGCGTGGCCCGACCACCGACATGTCGCCCTTCAGCACGTTGAAGAACTGCGGCAGTTCGTCGAGGCTCGTGCGCCGCAGCAGCGCGCCGACACGCGTGACGCGCGGGTCGCCTTGCGTCGCCTGCCGGACTTCGCCAGGCTCGCGCGGGTCGCACATGCGCATCGTCCGGAACTTGTAGATCGTGAAGACGCGCCCGTAAGCACCCCTGCGTTGCTGCCGGAACAGCACCGGCCCCGGCGACGACAACTTGACCGCCAGCGCAACGACGGCCATCAGCGGCGCGATTCCGATCAACGCCAGGCCCGCGAACACGCGATCGAACATCGCCTTGCCCGCCAGCGCCCGCGCGGACAGCGGCGACGAGACGAGATCGAGCGCGCGGCCACGAATCGCGCCGTCCGGATGAAGCGGCGTCATACCGGTGAGATCCGGCATGAAGCGGATGTCGACCAGATCCTCGGCGAACGCGCGGACGATCTCGCCGACACGATCGGCCTCCGACAACGGCAACACGATCCAGACTTCCCCGACCTGTGCGCGACGCACGTGCTCGACGAATTTGGCCAGGTCACGATGCACGGCCTGTTCTTCCGGCCCGATCGGCGACGGACCGGACATGTCGAAGATTGCGGCTATCCGGAACGGCCGCCACGTTTCACGCGCATCGCGGCCAACGAGCGTCCGGCAACGTTCGAGATGCCCGACGAGCGCAACCGATTTGCGCCGCGCATGCCGCGCCGCCGCGCCAACGCCGAGCCACCACCGCACGGCCTGCGACACGACGAGCGCGACCGCCGACAACGCAAACCAGCCGGCTACCCAGTCGAGCGCGATCGGAAATTGCCGGTCGTGCGCCGTGACGGAAACCGCGCCGACACACAACGCGACGGCCAGACAGGCCGGCGCGAGCCACACGCGACGCCACGACAGGCGGCACTTGGGATCGCCGTACAAGCCGACCAACGGAAACAGGAGCAGCGCGCACGCGATCGAAACGGCCATCAGCACGGCATCCGATTCGGCAGACGGCGAGCCGCCCAGCCAGCTTCTCGCCGCCCATGCGGTAGCGACAAGCAGCGCGGCATCCAGCAACCTGAACCGCGACGCTTTTCCGCGAACGGCGGGGGTGTATCTAGTTTGGTTTAACGAAGGCATAACCCTGGGCGATCACCGTCGCGGTCGATCGGCAATGGAACTGCAGCGCATCGTCACGCAATGCATGCCACGCCGGCACGGATCGACTCCCGAACCGTTGATCGATTTCATCTATTGTTTAGCAATGCGAACCTGATTCGATTGACACAGGCCTTCAATCAAATGTTACGAACCGTTGATTTTCGAACCTGGTGGACGTGACCTGACAACTTCAACGAGACCGACGCTCTCCGCTTACCACGAGCTCATCGCTTATCGAGACGATGTAAGACTTGGATACTGCCACCACGATCTGGCGTTTTAAATCGTTCAAGTCCTAAAAAAATTGATATAGAGACTTTTCTTGTCCTATTTGCCAATGAGGCCCCTGCCTACATGGCAGATTGATTGATGTCAATTGGTCAAGCACGCGGTGCGATGCGCATCGGGTCACTTCGCGAGACAGTGTGGAAGCACCACCATCCCGCGGACACGATGGCCGACGATTGCGACGTGTGTCGCCGTTGCGATAAGTGCGGCGTCAATGCGCCGCTACGCGTGGGTGGTCGGTTTTCGCTGCGCGTCCTGACGAGCAACGCGCGCCAGCGTCACTTCCGCGCTTCATCTCGGGTGCCGGCCGACCCGGTGTCGACGTGCATCGACGTCGTCTATTCCGACATGACGTCCCGGCTCCGCGACGAATTCGAGGATCTCGACAGTGACAAAAGGGCGCGCGTGTGCCGCGCGCTCGTCACGATGCCGCTCGTGCGCATCCATCGCGGCAACGTCAGCGTCAACGCTCGGCTCGCGTGTTAGAACAAGAAAGTCTGCTTTGAGCGTGATCGAAATTTCGCAGCGAGATCGCGTGCGGGGCGCAATCCGACGCGTAAACGGAACGCCGCCGGCAAGCCGGCGGCAAAAGATGCGTCCACGGATGACGTGGCGCACGTGAGGCACTCGATTCGGCGAGCGCGGGTCATTCAGCCGTGAACGACCCGCGCGACGCTGCTGCGCCGGAGGTGCTCGCTCAGTTCTGCGTGAGCGGATTCAGCGTCGTGCACAGGAAGCCCGTGCAGTTGGCCGGCTTGAAGTAGAACGACGCCATCACCGGCGTCGACGTGCCGAGCGCGAGATCGCCCAGGTACGCGGCGCCCTGCGCGCCGAAATTGTTCGACTGCTGGACGAAGCTGTCGCTGGTCGACTGGATCGCGGCCGACTGGTACGTGAAGGTCGGCGACTGGGTCTGGTCCTTCACGTAGACCCACGAGATCGTGCTGCCGAACAACATCCCGCCCTTCGCGCGATAACCCTTCGCGCCTTCGCTGTTGGCCTGCGCGATGAAGTCGCTGACGTTCGTCGCCGGCACCAGCGCATCGTACATATAGGTCGCGTTCGACGCGTTGTTCTTCATGTACACGTTCGCCTGCACCGATCCGACCATCATCGGGCCCAGGAACCAGTAGCCCGACTGGCCCTGGCCGTTCGCCTGCGTGAGGAACGCGTTCGTGTCGGCCGGCAACGCCGTCGTCGCGTACGTATAGGTCGCCGACGAGCCGCCGTCCTTGCGATAGAGATAGCCGTACGTGAGCGGCCCTTCGTAGCGGTAGCCGCTCGTGCCTTGCGCGTTGGCCTGGTTGACGAAGCCCGTCATGTCGGACGGCGCCGCCTGCAACTGGTACGTGTACGTCTGCGCCGCGCCGTCGTTCACGAAGATCGAACGCGACCCGCCGTTCGACGCGCTGTAGAAGTAGTCGCCCAGATAGCGATAGCCCTTCGCGCCTTCGCTGTTGAGCAGCGTCAGGAAGCTCGCCTGATCCGCCGCGGTCGGCTGCGCGTCGTAGCGCAGCGTCAGCGTGCTGCCGCCCGAGCCACCGCTGCCGCCGCTTCCCGTCCCGCCGGAACCCGTGCCGCCGGTGCCGCCGGTGCCGCCACTTCCGCCGTTGTTGCTCGTGCCCGATCCGCCGGATGCCGCGGGCGAGGAATTATCGTCGCCGCCGCAAGCAGTCAGCGCCAGACAGGTCAATGCGATCAATGCAACGGCTTTCATCGGAATCACCTTTCAAACGAACAGGACGAACGCAACCGGCACGCGCGAATCGTTCCGCACGCACGGACCATCACGAATCAAGCATCAGGAATCGGCCGGCGGCGCACCGCCGGCCCGGGGACGTCAGTTGACCTGCAACTGGCCGCCGCGGCCGAGGCCGCCCTTGACGTCCTGCGCCTTGTAGCTGCGCAGTGCCACGACCATCTTGTTGTACGCGTCGATGAACGCGACGACCGTCGCCTTGCCTTCCGGCGTCGACGAGAAGCCGGCCAGCGCACCGCCCACGCCGCCGCCGAAGCCGCCCAGCGCCGCGCCGTAGTTGGTCGCCGTCGAGCTGCCTTCCGACGCCGCGATCTGCACGGCCGAGCGCACGTCGAACAGCGTCAGCGTGACGACCGACGCCTTCGTCTGCAGGTGGCCGGCCACCGCCGCGACCGCGCTGTTGCCGATCAGCCCGCCGATCATGCTGCCGATACCGCCGATCGGCGAATCGTTGATGACGATCTGCGGTTCCATGTAGTAGTCGGCCGCGACACGCTGGCCCTTCTGCTGCTTCGAGCCCGCGCGGTATTCGCCCGAGTTGCGCTGCAGCTGCGTGATGCGCGACAGGCGCGCGTCGCTCTTCTGGTTGCCGATCGACGTGATCACGAAGCAGTTCGACTGCTGGACGGCCAGGCGCAGCAGCGGGTCGATCGTCGTCATCTTGGTCGCGCTGCCGAACGGGCCCCACCAGTCGGCGTTGCGGCCGTCGTCGACGGCGATCGTGCCGAGCGGCGACGTGCAGCGCTGCAGCCCCGTATCGGCGCCGGCGCTCGCGCCGCCGGCCGCGGCGCCCGTCACGCCCGCGTTCTGGCCGCCGGGCGTCACCATGCCGCCGCAACCTGCGACGGACGCGCAAAGCGCTGCAACCAGCGCACCTTGGGTGAGACGTTGGGAAAGGTTGGTCTTCATGTCGTTGTCGATCGATTAGAGTCGTTGTTCGGCTTATGTGTTCGTGCGAACTTCGATAAGCCCCCCGGCGTGGCGCGCGATGGTGGTCTCCCCGCTGCAGCCCCCGTTGCTTTATGCCCGGTCAGTAGTACCAGTACGTCTGCTGCCAGACGCCGTAGTACGGATAGCCCGAGTTCCAGTAGCCGTAATAGACGTCACGCCATTGCGTGCGCCATTTCCAGTCTTCTTCGTCTTCCTTCTTCGCCTTGCGCGCCAGGTCGAGCAGCTTCTTCGACTCCTTGTCGCCGCGGGCCGCCGCGATCGACAGCCACTTCTCCGCTTCGCGCGCGTCGGAGCCCATTTCCTCCAGGCCGAACAGGTAGAAACTGCCGAGCGCCTTCTGCGCCTGCAGGTCGCCGCGCTCGGCGGCCTCGCGCATCCACTTGAGCGCCTGGTAGCTGTCCTGGCGCACGCCGTCGCCGCGGAAATAACGCAGGCCGAGGTCGTACGCGGCCTTCGGCTGGGTCTTCGCCGTCTGCTTCAGCGCAGCGATGCGCGGATCGTCGCGCTCCTCCGAATCGTCCCTTTTTTGATAGGACACCTGATCTTTGGGGCGATCAAAACAACCCGTGTCGTCGCAGATCCGCACCGTGCTGCTGGTGATCGACGGATCCTGCGCGCACGCGGCCAGTAGCAACAGCAGCCCCGGTGCGAGTAAACGGCGGTACATCGTTACCTTCCTCAAGTTTTTTATTGGCGCCGCAATTCTTCGCGCTATCCCACCCCCGGGAGCGCACACCCGGCGGCGCGCGGCGCAACGGATACAATCCGTCGACGCCGACACGCACTCCAGGGCTCTCTCAGGCTCTCTCTTCGAATCGTTCGGTCACTGCTGCATGGCTGTCGCTTTTCGCTTGCCGATCGTGGCCGGCATCGATCCCCAAACATGACGCGACAAACAATAGTGACGTGGTGAGCAATAATAATGAAGAAAAATGGCATGTCAAGGTCATTCGCGTTTTCAAAGGTTGCATGACGCGTCAGTTTTGATATGCTCTCCCTCGCCAAAACCCCTGGAGACCCCATCGAGATGTCCAACAGCGAGCAGGCCAACGTCGATCTCATCACCGCCAACAAGGTGCGCGACCTACTGAACCGGAACGGCATTCCGCCGCGCAGTCACAACACGACGATCGCGAACGTGCTCGGCCTGAGCTTCTCGGTCGTCACGCGCAAGATGAAAGGCCTGATCCCGTGGAACCTGTCGCAGCTGCAGGACATCGCGACGCACTTCGGCGTGCCGCCCGCGATCCTGCTCGACGACAAGGGCACGCAGCCTGCCGCCGCCGAGATGATCGACGCGACGCTCGTGATCGAATCGCGGCGCCTGCGCTGTCGCGCCTCGATCTCGACCAAGGCCAGCAGCCAGATCGAGACGGACTTCGTCGCGCTGCAGTGGCAGGGCGAATGGCTGATCACCGAGCGTCAGCACGCGCGCGAGGGCCGCACGTACCCGGTCGACGTCATCGAGCTGCGCTCGACGCAGCCGAACGTCTATGCGGCGCGGATCGCGGTGGTCGACGATTCGCAGGACGTCGCCGAAACGGTATGTGAATATTTCATCGAAAAAGGCGTGAACGCGATTCCGTACTTCGACGGCGCGACGTTCCGCAAGGCACTGGAAGTCGAGGATTTCGACGGCTACATCCTCGACTGGATGCTCGGCGACCAGACGGCCGCCGAACTCGTGCGCGGCATCCGCTCGAGCGAGAACAGCGGCGCGCCGATCTTCCTGCTGACCGGCAAGATTTCGACCGGCGAAGCGAGCGAGGACGAAATCGCGCACATCGTGTCGCACTACAACGCGCGCTGCGAGGAGAAGCCGGTGCGCCTGCCGATCCTGTTCGCCGAAGTGGCGCGCGAACTGAAGATCACGCTGCCGGCCGCCGCCGCCGCGAACTGAGAGCACGACAGCAAACCACCACCGCACGACCGAGGGCACGACATGCGAATTTCGACCATCTGGATCAAGCGCCTGCTGACGGCCTGCCTGCTCGGCATGGCTGCCGCGAGCTGGGCCGCTTCGTCGTTCACGTTCACCGTGGACGGCAAGATCGACAAGCACAACCAGCAGGGCAAGACGGCGTACGTGTTCTCCGAGCAGGCGCTGATGGCGCTGCCGCAGCACACGATCGTCACGTCGACGAGCTGGACGCCGAGGGCGACCTTCACCGGCCCGCGCCTGTCCGACATCCTGAAGATGGTCGGCGCGCATGGCACGCAGATCGAATTCCGCTGCATCGACGAGTACACGTTCACGATTCCGGTGTCCGATGCCGATCGTTACGGCGTCATCCTCGCGCGGACGATGAACGGCAAGGTGCTCGGCAACGACAACTACGGCCCGCTGTGGATCATGTATCCGCGCGACCAGTACCCCGATGAACTGAAGACGCCGCTCGGCGAAGCCAAGTTCGCGTGGCAGATCATCGGCCTGACGGTGAAATGAAGCGCGGGCGATGGAAAAATAGAAAAATCATCCTGGTCCTCGGCTCGCTGTGGATCATGGGGTTCGCCGCGTGGGCGTTCCTGCTGTGGGACCTCCTCGCCACGTCGGTCAACGAGGGCGTGCTCGAAGGGCCGCGCGAAGGCGTGTTCTGGACCGCGTCGCAATACCGGAACGTCTACACGCGTTTCGACCGGCAACTGATCCTCTACGCGACGCATCAGGACGACGATTTCAATCACGTGCAGATGCAGCTCGACAGCCTGTCGGTGTCGTTCGGCTTTCTGCAGCGGCCGTCGGAAGTGTCCGAATACTGGCTGCGCATCCCGCGCGCGCGCAACGAGATCGAAGCGCTGGGCGAATTCATGACGCGCCTGAAACGCGAAGTGCCGTTGCTGCGCGACGCGCCGAAACAGGCGCAACAGGTGATCGACGAGGTCAATGCGTACTGGCCGAAGGTCAACGCCCTCGCGAACTACTTCCGCGCGATCGAGATGGCGCAGCGCGACTTCACGTTCCATCAGCTGAAGGAAAAGCAGCGTGCGATCCTGATTCTCGGCATGGTGCTCGGCGTGATCCTGTGCGCGCTGTTCCTGCTGCTGTTCTATACGATGCGCACGCGTGACGACCTGCTCGAACGGCAGGACGCGGCGCTCGACGCCGAACGCAAGGCGTCGGACCGCGCGTTCGAGATGATCGAGGCGAAAAACGCGTTCCTCGGGATGGTCAGCCACGAGTTGCGCACGCCGCTGCAGGCGATCTGCGGGTCGGTCGAGATCCTGCTCGCGCGCCCGCAGTCGGACGCGAACCTGAAGACGATCCGGCGGCTGCAGAATTCCGCGCTGTCGCTCGAAGCGCTCGTCAAGGATCTGACCGACTACATCAAGCTGCGCTCGACGAAGCGCCTCGCCGAACAGGAAACCGTCGGCATCGCGTCGCTGCTCGCCGAGGTGTTCGACCCGCTGCGCGAGAAGATCGCGTCCAGGCGGATCGTGGTCACGCAACGGGTCGAGCCGCACGGCCTCGCGATCCGCTCCGATCGCAAGCTGCTGCGCCAGGTGCTGTCGAACCTGATCGAGAACTCGGTCAAGTACACGCCCGGCGGATCGATCGACGTGTCGATCACGCTCGTCGACGCGCCGGCCGGCCCGCAAGTGAAGATCGTGGTGCGCGACACGGGCACCGGCATCGCGAAGCAGCACCTGTCGAAGATCTTCGAGCCGTTCTACCGCGCGAACGACGCGGTCGGTCTGCATGTGGATGGGATCGGCATGGGGCTCGCCGTCGTGCGCGAAATCGTGACGACGTTGCGCGGGCATGTGGACGTGCGCAGCGTGGTCGGCGAAGGCAGCGAATTCGTCGTGACGCTGCCGGCCGAAGTGCCCGGCACCGACACCGCCGGCCACGCGGCCGGCGATACGCCCGCACTGCCGCACGCGGCCGCGCTCCGCGGCCGGCGCGCACTGGTGGTCGACGACGACGACAACGCGCGCGAAACGCTCGGGGCGATGCTGTCGGCGCTCGGCCTCGACACGGAGCTGTGCAACACCGGGCAGGAAGGCATCGCGCGCTTCCGCGCAAGCCGTTACGACATCGTCGTGCTCGATCTCGAACTGCCCGACCTGAGCGGCTTCGAAGTCGCCCGGCGCATGCGCGCCGTTGCGCAACCCGACACCGACGGCCGGCATCCGGCGATCCTCGGCGTCAGCGCGTATGAATCGGCAGCGCTGCGCGAGAACCAGCGGATGTTCGACGCATTCCTGCCGAAGCCGGTACACCTGCGCGAACTCGGCGCCCTTGTCGAGAAGCTGCTCGGCTGATTCGGCATGCCGCGTGCAAACGCGCACTGCATTGCGCGCCGGCGCCGCATCATGCGTTCCCGCTCACATTCCCGCCTATTCGCCGATCAGATGCAGCACGATATCGCGCCGGTGCGCCGCACGACGATGCTCGAACAGATAAATCCCCTGCCAGGTGCCGAGCACCATGCGGCCATGCTCGACCGGAATCGACAGCTGCACCTGCGTGAGCGCCGTGCGCAAATGGGCGGGCATGTCGTCGGGGCCTTCGGTGTCGTGCTCATAGCGGCTTTCGTCTTCCGGCGCGAGCGTCGCGAAGTAGCGTTCCAGATCGCGCCGCACCGACGGATCCGCGTTCTCCTGGATCAGCAGCGAAGCCGACGTATGCCGGCAGAACACGGTAAGCAGGCCCGTGCGAATCGACTGCTGGTCGACGAAGGCGCGCACCTGTTGCGTGAACTCGACGAGGCCGCTGCCGCGCGCGTCGACGGAGATATGCGTGATGGCCTGTTGCATGATCGTGACGTCAGGCCAGCGCGGCGAAGCCGTCGGCCTCGATCTGTTTCGCATCGGCCGGCCGCACGACGCGCGCAACCTCGACGCCGTCGCGCAGGAACACCAGCGTCGGCCACAGCTTGACGCGGAACGAGCGGCCGAGCGGACGGCCCGGCCCGTCCTCGATCTTCAGGTGACGCACGGCGGGATGCGCGGCGAACGATTCGACGATCGCGGGCTGCGCGGCCGCGCAGATGCCGCACCAGTTGGCGCCGAATTCGATGACGGTCGCGCCGGCGAGTGCTTCGACTTCCTCGCGGGTCGGTGCGTTGGCGGTATAGCGTTGTGGCGTGTCCATCGGGGCCCTCATGTGCAATTCCGGAATGCGGTCGCGCGGCAGGCGCGCGGCCTGCGATTTCTTACTGTAGCGGAAAAGCATGCGCGATGCCGATGTGCTCGCGGCCGTTTGCGCCGCGCATGCTCGCGCCGTTGCCGTGCATTGCATGCGCTGCTTTGCGAGCAATTTCCGTGCGTCGCCGCGGCGTCGATCCCGGATCGCACGACGGGCACGCATCCGGTGCCCGAATCGAAGCGCGCGAGAGGCTACATGTACGAGCCTGACAAGTTCGGCACGGCGGGGCTGACGGAAACGCCATCGCAGACCGTGTCGTCGCCGCGCGCGCTCGAGTGCCCGATTCACCTGGAATGGGTCGTCGCGGCCACGCACGGCCTCTCCGATGAAACGCCTGACCTGCTCGGGAAGATCACGTTGTTCGAGGTGCGCATCCAGCGTGTGCACGTGCATCCCGACCTGCTGGTGGACGGCCATCCGGACCGCATCGATCCGGACAGATGGTCGCCGCTGATTATGAGTTTCCAGAAGTTTTACGGTCTGGCGCCGCGGCAGTTGCATGCGTCGAGGCTCGCCGCGATTCCCGAGCGCGCGTATCGCAGCCCCGACATCGAGCGTTCGCGCGATGCGGGCGTGCCGGCCGACGCCCGGGCGATGATGAAGCGCGATGTGACGGCCCGCGCCGGCCGGTGCGCCGAGACCGATCGGATAAAATACGGCCGGCCATACTCATTGGCCGATGACCGAACCGACGGAGTGTTTTCAGTGATTCAAGCTACCCCAGTATTCAAGGACAACCTCGCGCAATTGCCGGCCATCGACGGCATCGCGCGCATCGATCTCGTCGGCGCGAACGGCGACGTGGTCGCCAGCATCGAGAACCAGCCGGGCAAGCAGGGTTCGCTCGCGGTCTACCATTACCTGAAGCAGGCATTCGGCGCGCTCGACGCGAAGGCTGCCGAGCATGGCCTCGCGGTGTTCGCGGAGCACACCGCCGACGCACGCAACCGCCCCGGCGCGCACCCGAACGTCGATCGCCTGCTCGCGATCGCGGCCGGCGGCGACGCGCTGCGCATCGACGTCGTCGAGAAGGGCTGAACGACAGGCGGGGCGATGATGCCGCCTCGATGCGCAGCACGCCCACGCATCTCGTCGATGGGTGCCGACGAGTTACGGAAGTTTGACATTCATCTGTGCGCCCGATGTCTCAGCGCCCCCCACTCGCGGCAACCTTGATCGTCATCGCGTTCAGATGGCTGGTGATCGACCCGAGGACGCCGTCGGGGTGTATGCCGTCGAAATTGCGACTGGACGCATTGGAATCGTGTCCGTGCCGATGACGAGCGACAATATGGCGTTGACGGTCGCCGCTCCGTGCCACCAGCATCGTCGCGAAACCGCGCTTGAAATTTGCGTTTCCTGCTCTATGTTAGGTGCCGCTCAAGCAGTCGCGGCTCACGCGCTGCGTGTTTCGATTTGTTTGCCAGCGAGATCTCGCGCGGGTCGGCGAACTGGAGCGCGTGGCCCGGTTCGTCCCTCGTGCGAGGTTCAACCGGGAGCGAATCATGAACGATCCTTTCTTCACCTTCGATCGGCTAGCGAAGACCCACCGCCGACAGCGGCACATTGCCCACGTCATCACGGGTTTTCGGGCTGGCCGGCGGGCAGCGCGCAACGGTTACGGTCGCTACGCGCCAATCGGCGTTCGGGTACGCGTTGCCCGCAATCCATTCGTGTTGCGCCGCGCGGACCGGCCCGCCCCGACCAGCCGACCGAAGCCGCCCCGTCGTCGGGTAGTGGCGTCCGGACGCATGTTCCATCCTGTTGCGTTTTTCCGCGTCACGCCCGCTGGCGGCGGCTCCATGCGCGACGGGAGGCGGCCATGCTGAGCTCGCGAGAATTCGCGACGCTGATACTGGTGTGCGAGGCGCCGAATGACCCGGCGTTCGAATCCGTGGTGCGGTCGGCGACCTGCGCGCGCCGGATGCGACGGTACGCCAACATCGATCTCATCACCGCCAACAAGGTGCGCGATTGCCTGAACCGGAACGGCATTCCGCCGCGAAGTCACAACACGACGATCGAGAACGTCACTCGGTCCGAGCTTCTCGGTCGTCACGCGCAAGGCACCCTCGTTCGGCTTTGACGACAACCCGTTTCGTCATGGCGTCGTGCACCTGCATGCCGACCGGACTCAGTTGTACTCAAGCACATAAGTCAGCGTGGCATCCGCCTTGCCCGCCTTGACCTCTCCGCCGCTGACGACGTAGCGCGCCTTGCCTGAAAAGTGGTAGAACTCGGTGTTGGTGCCGCTGCTCGTCCAGCTCATTGGCATCGCTTTCGCCTTGGAGAAAGGCAGGGCCACCCCGTTGGAGTTGGTAAGCGCCACGCCGACGCCTTGCGCCCTGCCGGCTTCGCCCTGTCCGTCCGTGAGCAGCAAGCCGTCGCGCGGCGAGTTGCCCTTGAAGTAGATGGACACCGGTGGCTTGGTGGTCGAGTTCATGCCATCGCAGCGGATATCCAGCGAAAAATCCTTCTGAAGCGTGGCGCCCTGCTTGAGTTCACTGATGGAGGGCCGCCCCAGATTCACGGTGGGTGCAGACGACTGGTTGTAGCAACTGCTGAAGTAGATCTTGTTCACCAGCGTGGTCTTCATCTGTGTACCCGTAATAGGGATAGTGGTCCTCGGATTGGTGCCGATGTAAAAGGAGGTACTCAAATCAAACGGCGTAATGCTGCCACTTCCAACATCCATCGCAGTACGAATGAACTCCACACGCATGATGTCGAATGGATATATTAGAACTCCTGAGCCTGTGGTTGTCCCTTCGTAGGGTGGCTCCGTGAGTAAACCCCAATTAACGGTTGCCTTGAAGCTAAAACGCATGCCAATGCCGGGGAGCCCGGATTCGTAGATTTTCTTGCTCTGGTCCTGTAGCGGCAACGAAACCGTCATGTTGCTCAAACCAAGAATATCGCCTTTAGCGCACAAGAAGCTAGGCGGATTGGCTAATGGTGCCTGAACTTCATAGTAGGCCATCACTTGGCCAATGGCAGCGGGCGCCAGCGTCAGGCTTGCAGGCAACTGCGGAAACGTTACCGGGGTGATCTTCCCTCCGGCCTGCGTACATACGGCCTGGGCCTCTCCGACCCCCACGCCGACTAGCAGCATGAGCGACAACACGGCCGTTCGGAGAAAACGGGTATTGCGAGTCGATATCGCAGAAATGTATTCGAGACGTGTTTGATAAAGCATCTGAGTTCCTTGTATTTCAGGATCGGGACAGGAATAGCCGTTGGAACGCGGATCATTGCGCGCCAGCCACCGTGCGCGCAGACAGGCACATTGCGGCTTGACGTTCGTATGCCAGTTCCTTGTTCATCGTCGGCAATTGATAGGACACCTTGCAGCTATTGTTGCCCCACTGCACGTCGATGCTGCCCTGGTCCTCGATGCCGAACACGAGCAGGCGCGACTGGTTGTCCACCATGCCGAGCAGCTTGCCCTTCGCGTCGTACGCCTGCGCGCCGAACGGCACCTTGCCGCCTGCGTCCCGGCTCAGCTCGAACTGCACGCGCCGGCCCGACTCCGCGTCGAAGCGGGTATTCACGATCGCCCCGCGCGTCGGCACCACCATCTTCGCGTTGTCGGCGATCTCCGTATGCGTGCCGATACTCGCCGAATCGACGTTCAGCCAGTTCTGACGGTACGGCTGCAGATACGGCAGGATCGCGTAGCCGCGCCGGTCGGTGCGCACCGTCGGCGCTCCCCCGAACGTGACGTCGCGCACCTTCGGCACCTCAACCACCGCGAACGTCTCGCCGAGCGGCTGGCCGAGCGTGACCCCGCCGCCATGCACGACGACGGAGCCCGATGCGCCCGCGTCGAAATGCCGGCCCGAGCGATCCTGCGTGAAGTTGCCGGTCAGCTTCGCGTTCGGCGTATCCCAGCCCGCGCTCACGCCGCCCGAACCGCCGCCGCCGCGGCTATAGCCCGCCTGCACGCCGTAGTTGACAGTGTTGCTGTCGTTCAGGTACCCCGACACGCCGGTCTGTACGTTGAAGTCGCCGCGCGCCGACGACACCGCATTCGCGTACAGTCGATGCGTGCTCGACGCCTTGCCCAGCGGAATGCTGACCGACACGTTGAACTGCGTGTCAGGCTGGGCGAACGGCCCCGACTCCTGGATGTGCGACGCCGACAAGCTGTAGCTGACGTTCTTGTAGCTGTTGCTGTAGCCGACCTGCAGGCGCCGGCTGCGCCCTTCGCCGTTCCAGTAGGTCGTGTCGCCTACGCCGGCGAACATCGAGCCGCTCCCGAGCGGCTGGTTGACGTTCACGTCCAGACGGCTTTTCTGACGCGCGACGCGCGGCCCGTACGAATGGTCCGTGTCTTCCACATGCTGGCTCAACGTCCGGTAGCCGTCCGTCGAATAGCGATAGCCGACCATCGTGAACGTGGTGTTGGTCGAATACAGCGTCTTCGAATACAGGAACCGCACACTCTGACCTTGCCGCGTACCCGTCGACGTGCGCGACCGGCTCGTCGTGACGTCCAGCGACAGGCCGCCGATGCGCGTATTCATGCCGATGCCGAGGGCGGCCGCCACGTAGTTTTCCGCAGCGATAATGCCGCCGTAGCCGGTAAAGTTGTCAGTGGCACCGTACACCAGCGTGCCCTGCGTGAATTTCGGGCTCGACTGGCCCTGGGCGCGAAACTGCCCGGCGGAGAACGCATACCGCAGGCTGCCACGACGAACCATGACCGGCAGGTACGAGTACGGCTGGCTGAACCGGCGCACGCGTCCGTCGGCCTCGGTGATCCTGATCTCGAGATCGCCGTTCGAGCCACTCGGATAGATGTCGGTGATCTCGAACGCGCCGGGCGGCACCGGCGTCGAATAGATCACGTAGCCGTTCTGCCGCACTTCCACCACCGCATTGCTCTCGGCGATCCCGCGCACGACCGGCGCGAAGCCGACCTCGCTGTCGGGCAGCATGCCGAGATCGGTGCCGATCTGTGCGCCAACGAAGCGCACGCTGTCGAAGATGTCGCCGGACGTATACAGCTCGCCAGCCGCTACCTTGCTGCGCAAGCGCCGGATGTCGCGCTCCACGTAGCTGCGGTTGCTGGAGAAACGGCTGCCCGCGCCTGTAGTGCCGGTGAGCGACGATTCGTTGCGAAAACGCCAGCCGCCGGCATTGAAGCCGTTGCGCAAACCGACGAAGTAATATTCGTTGCTGCGGCCGTGACCATCATTGCGGCTGTAGCTGATTTGATAGTCGCTGTACAAAGCGGGGATGCCGTCGTCCCACAGCGACTGGTCCACGTAGCCGCGCGAGGTTCGCGATACATACAGTTGCGGAAAGCTGATGTTCAGCGACAGCGTATTCGACTCGAATTCCACTGAAGCGCCGTCCGCCACGGCGGGCAGGTCCACGATCGTCGTGTCATCCGCGCCTGCGGCAATGCGCCCGTCCTTCTCCAGCCGGGCGACATTCACGCCTGCGGTGCGCAACATCCCGAGGGTCACCGTCGGCTTGACGGTACCGTCGGCATCGGCACGAAACGCCACGTCCTGACGCTTGACCAGCGTATGATTCAGGTAGATGTCGACGTCATAGCTGCCGGGCAGCACCGAACTGCCCTTCTCGAAATAGCTCAGCTCGACCGGCCCTTCGCCCTTGCGCAGAAAGGTTTCGTTGAACTCCACCGCGTGGCCGTGCGTCGGCAACATCAGGCCAAGCAACGCAAGACACGGCATGCCGATCTGCGCGGCCGTCCAGACGTCTCGTTCCTTCGTGAAGTTCTCCATACCTTTTCTCTAAGTTGATTCACCTCCCGAGCGGCATCGCAAGCGCGAACACTCCCTTCCCCGTGGCACCGGCCCGGAGATAACGAAGATGAAGAGGAATACGATCTATCGACCTGGTCGCGTCAACGACCGGTGGTGACGTCGTGCGGTTCGACGGCGCCGTAGTCGTTGATCGATTCGAAGTGGACCTTGGCACCCGCTGCGACGGCGCCAGCGGGTAGATCCTTGACGGCAAAATGGCGGGTGGCGGACGGCGGTACCATCTCGGCGGCCGCGGCATAGTCCCGGCCACCGCTTTGCACCTTGGCTGACGCCAGCGAGACGAAGTAGGCCGATGGATTGGTGACTTCGAGCTGCGTGCTGCCATCGCGCTGAACGAGCCGCCAGCGAAGTTGCGCGGGTGCCTCCTCGACTTTGCCGGGCAAGCCGGCGGGCCGGTAGAAGAACTTGATGCGCTGACGCACGGCAATCTGCAGCGTATTGTCGGTCTTGGCTTTCTGCGGGATCTCCTGCACGTTGAGCCAGAACACCGACTCGCGATCGGCCGGCAGGCCCTGACCGTAGTAAAGGACACGCAGCGTCTGCTGCTTCTCGGCACCGAGACGGCCGAGCGCCGGCGTGATCGCAAACGGCACATCCGACTTTCCGTCGCTCGCATCCATCCACGACTGAATCATCACGTCGTCCGGCGCACGGTTGCGGACCAGAATCGACGCCTCCTTGCTCGGCGCGGCCAGCACGACGCGGGTTCCGTCGAGCGTGACGCCGGCGAACGAAGCGCCAGTAGACAACAACAGCGAACTGACCAGGGCCAGCCCGGCAAAGTGGAATCGTTTCATATCGAATGGAAAATCGTTGATCGGGCGAGGGATGTGCCCCCCCGCCCGAAGGTGGATTACTCGTAGGTCAGCGTGAACGGCAGCGTGCCGTTTGCTTGACCGGCCACGACCTCGGCACCGGCTTTCACGTAGGCAGCGCGCAGCGCCAGGTCGGCCTTATAGACCGGCGCCTCCGGGGTGCCGGTATTGACCAGATCCGCATCGAACGTCTCGTTGGCGTTCAGGTTCAGCAGCGTGCCTGCGGTGTTATAGATGCCAATGCCCACGCCCTTGGCCGTACCGGTCGTCTTCAACAGCCGGTTGTCGCTACCGTCCACACCCGAACCACTGGCAGGGTCGAAGCGAACCTTGACCGTCGTCAGACCCTTGGCGGTCGCGCCGCAGTCGAGACTGAGGTTGATCGCAGTACCAGCGGCAATCCCACCGGCGGCGCTACCGGACAGCGCGTCCACACTGACCTTGCCCAGCTTGACGTCGATCGACTGCTTGCCCTTTTCACCGGTCACCGAAGTCCCGTTACCACCCGCAATGCCGCACGATGCAGCAACGATCTCGCCCGTGAAGTTGATCGTGCCGTCCGCAGCGTGGGCTGCGTTCATCGCCGTGAATGCGAAACCAGCGGCAGCCATCATCATCGTGATTTTTTTCATTTCCAACCTATCCTTTATTCAATAAATAAACTCTGGCCATCCGCCAAAGTCAAATCTTCACACAAATCATTTTCATAACTAATCTTCGTTGAATTTGTCAGCCGATAACCTCCCGACTATTTTGAGAAAAAGGTTCGATCTCCACTCCGATCGAGGCTCTAAAAATCGTGAATACGCAGACACGTTGCCGCGGCACCTCACGATACCGACGAGCTGGTCAAGACAGATCGCATATTGGGTCGTGTGCGACACGACACTTCACACCGGGATTTTCGTCACGCTCAGTGCGGAGACTCAGGAATCAGTTCGTCTCGTCTGATTGACTGATTGACGATCCGACGAATCCACAGGTCAACATTCACACAATGCAACACCGACCAGATCACAATCACAAGATTGACGAATTCATAAATATTAAAACCTCTCATCTGAATCTTGTGCTTTTATAGGACTCAACCGGTGTGACAATAATATCAACCAAGCAGCAACCCAAAAATAGGACAAGTTCTATATGCTCGACGCATTCGCCTAGTACATGTACTAATCTATTTATCCCGCGGATTCAGGTCGTCAATCGACAAATGGATTTAACAAAATGCACGAACTGCCGATTGCATCTTTCGTCGCATGGCTCGCATAGCCGTGCGTCGTGAAGGCCACGGGCACGCTCTTGTGCCGGATCTTGCCTTCGCGATTTCAGTTACCTCTTTGCCTGCAACGCGGATATCGGGGACGGCATCGACCCGGCGATGCACCCTGTCACTGCCGGTGTATCAAGGCCTTCGATCTTTCACGGGCGCTCCTTGAGCCATCCGGCCTGGCCGTCGACTTCAGCGTCCGAACGAACCGGAGACTGATCCCGTGAGCTAAGTATTGCGTCAATGATCCATTGATGTTTTGGTTTGAATCGCATTGACGAGTACCGCGCTCTGGACGAAAACGGTGATATGTAGATACCTGCCGGGCGTCAAATTGCGCCCCGATGCACACCGGACGACAACGGATGGTTTGATGAAACACTGCAGGAACGCGACAACGTCGACTGCAACACGGGCACGCGTCGACACAGCCGGCCCGACGGCCGCTCCCGGAACCGTACCGCACGAATGTTCGAGTAGCTCGCCCCCACAATGAAGATCCTGGGTCGGTGGCCACCATACCGACCCGCAGCGGCGCGACGCCCGTTCCCGAATCAGACCGGCTCGCCAAATCCACTCGGTCCGACCCCGGACAGCCGTTCGAGCGCACATTCGATCTGCCGCTCGAGCGGCGGCCACGCGGCCTTCATTGCTTCGATGCCGCCTTCTGTCATGACCTTTTTGGCATGCGCGCACGCATACCTCGCCTCCGTGGCACCCGCTAGTGCGAAGCCGCCGCGCATCGAGTGCAGTTCGATCTTGACCAGATCGGCATCGTCATTCGACAGCGCGGTATCGATCGCCGTCAGCGAATGCAACGTACAACGTTCGCACAATCTCGTCCGTCATGACGGGAGGCGCGACTTGATCGAGACGCCCCCGACTCATGGATCCGGGACGCCCCGCATGCCGTCGCAACGCAGCATCGAGTGTCTCGATCGACAGCGGCTTGAGCACGACTTCCACCGCGCCGGCCTGTTCGCAGCGCCGTCGATCCTCGTCGGTCGCGTGTGCCGTCATCGCGATCACGGGCACCCGCGCGCCCTGTTCGCGCAGGAAGTTCGCGAGCGCGAAGCCGCCGCGCACAGGCATGTCGAGATCGGTCAGAACGACGTGGTACGGTCGCTCGAAGCAGGCGCGCATCGCCTCGATGCCGTTGGAGACGATCGTCGCGTCGTCGCCCAACGCGTCGAGCTGGTCGCGCAGCAACGCCCGGCTTGCCGGATGATCCTCGGCGACGAGCACTTTCAGCGGTTCTTCATCGTCGGACTCCGCACCTGCTTCGGCGTCCATCTCCGTGTCGTATCCGCGCGCGGCATCCACGAACGTCCCGGGTTCCGGCGCATCGTCTCGCCAGCCGGACGGCGCTTCGGGCTGCGGCAGCGCAGCCACGAAAACCGCGCCTTCGCACAGCCGGCTGTCGGCAATCAACGCCCCAACTGTCAGCGTCACGATGCGCCGGCACAGCGGCAGCCCGAGCCCCATGCCACCGAAGCGCCGGTCGATCAACGCATCGGTCTGGGCATAGCCGCCAAACAGCGTCGGCAGGCTGTCTTCAGGAATGCCGATACCCGTATCGCTTACCGCGATTTCGACGCAACGGCCGGCCGGGCCAACCTTTGCAAGCCGCACGTCGAGCGTCACGCCGCCGCACCCCTCAAACTTGATCGCATTGCCAACGATTGTCAAAACAAGTTGCACAGCCAGATCGGATCAACCCCGTAACCGTCGGTGAGATCCGGTGCAATGCCGCACGTCAGCGCGAAGTTTTTCGCATCCGCGAGCGGGTGAAAAATCGAAGCGATGGCGTTTACAACACACCGCAGGTCGAACGGGGTGCGTCCCAACACCATCCGGTTCGACTCTGACTTCAGCGCCCGCACGGCAGCACATCGATCCCGCGGCACCTGGTGCGCACGAAATGCGCATCGAGATAGACGGTGCCGTATCTCGCGCGCTCGACCGCACGCGCCGGCATCACGCATGTACGCGCACTGCCTGCGGACGTGCCTCGACGGAAGCACGCTTCCGCCATCTGCGCTGGTCTCGAGTCTTCGATTCATGATGTCTTCGTTGATGGTCGTATCTGCCTCGAGCAGGTTAAGACAGATGTCAGGCAAGGCCGGGAAGTTTCGTTTGGCATAGCTCATACGAGCAGGCCATCGGTCTTTGCCGAATGGCATACCCGTCAACCGGCACATTCCGCTCTCGACACATCAGCCAACTCATACGCATTCCGAATCAATTTCCCGTGATCAAAAAATGCTAGATCAAGACGCGCAGTAGCGCCGCAAGCTTGATCTCACGCCAGTCACTTGTGCGACTCGTGCGACTCGTGCGACCACCTCGCACCTGATGTTGTTTGACAAAAATTTCGTACGAGAACGAGCTCATTTACCAATCCATTGGGACTCGACCAATTCTTTCAACCCTCTTACTCGGAAACAATGTCACCTGTTTCCTGCCGCTGCGACCGGCGTGTCTCAGCAACGGCAACAGCAGTGCAAAGGAAACGTCGGTGCGTCATCTCTCGACGCAAGACCATTAACCACAGGTAATCACATGTCCAAAAAAGCACTTTCCATCCTGATGGCGACAGCGGGTCTCCTCGCCGCTGCGTCGTCGGCCCATGCGGCGGACGGCACGATCACGATCACCGGCGAGATCACCGCCCAGACCTGCAACATCTCGGGCGACGGCGGCGGCAAGGACTTCACCGTCACGCTGCCCAACGTGTCGACGTCGTCGCTGTCCACGCCGGGGTCGACGGCCGGTCGCAAGCCGTTCCGCATCGCACTGTCCAACTGCTCGCCGAACTCGGGCAATGCTTCGGTGTACTTCGAACCTGGCACGACGGTCAACGCACAGACGGGCCAGCTTTTCAATGCGACGGGTGACGCGAGGAACGTCGAGGTCGGCCTGCTGAACAAGGACGGTTCGAACATCAAACTCGGAGCGGCCCAGGCACAGCAGAACTCGCAGGTCGTGCCGATCTCGGGTGGCGCGGCAACCCTCGATTACTACGCGCAATACGTCGCGACCGGCGGCAGCGCCACGGCCGGCACGGTCGGCACGTCGGTCATGTACTCGGTCTCGTATCAGTAATCCGGTCTCGCGACCAGCGGCCCGGGCTCGCGGAGCAACGCGGCGCACGGGCCGCGTCCGACCGACGGTATGTGATCTGTCTATTTACAAGGAGAAATCGGCGATGGGGAAGTCAATGAACTGGCGCTCGAGCGTGGGCGCTGCGGCACTGGTCGCGTCGCTGTCCGGCATTGGCGCAGCGAATGCGAGCGTGGTAATCAACGGAACGCGCGTGGTCTATCCGGAACAGGAGCGCGAGGTCACGGTCAAGCTGACCAACGATGGCGACAGGCCCTCGCTCGTGCAGGCCTGGCTGGACGACGGCAACGCGAACGCGCTGCCTGACGAGTCGAAGGTGCCGTTCATGCTGACACCGCCGTTGTTCCGCCTCGATCCGCAGAAAGGCCAAAGCCTGCGGCTGATCTACACGAAGGCGCCGCTCGCACAGGACAAGGAAACACTGTACTGGCTCAACGTGCTCGACGTCCCGCCGCAGGCGGCCAACGATCCGGACGCCCCCAACCTGTTGCAGCTCGCGTTCCGCTCGCGCATCAAGTTGTTCTTCCGTCCCGCCGCGCTGCAGGGCGTGGCCGACGAGTCGGCCGAGAAGGTCACCTGGAATTTCGCGCCGAAGGCCGGCGGCGGCTATGCACTGCAAGCGAAGAATCCGACGCCTTACCACGTGACGTTCACGAAGCTGACCGTCAAGTCCGGCGGCGCCACGTGGACCAACGACAAGGGCGGCATGGTCAAACCCGGCTCGACCGAGCAATTCGACCTCGGTAACGTGCCGTCGATGCCAGCGGGGCCGATCGAGGTCGACTACACGTTCCTCAACGACTACGGCGCAGGCATCGAAGGCAACTACGCGCCGAAAAAAGCGCACTGACGCCGCCCGACCATCCCTGAATCACTCGTAGCTGACCGGCCGGCGTGGCAATCGCACCGGCACTGGCAATCCGTCGTTCGCATCATGCAGATGCGGCATTAATACATCGAATTCATGCGAACAGATCATCACAATCGAACACTGGAGGCACCGGCGCGTTTCGCGCTCAAGCCGAGCTATCTGCTCGTCATGGCAACGCTCGGCAGTTGGACTGTCGGCGCGCTGGCCGCACCGGCAGATCGTTTCGACGTAGCGCAGGTTCAGTTCAACGACACGCTGATGATGAAGCCGCGCGGGCAGCGACTCGATCTCGGCCGCTTCGCGAAAGGCAATCCGGTCCCGGCGGGCGACTATCTGGTCGATCTCTACGTCAACAACACATGGAGCGGCCGCTCGACGGTACGCTTCAGCGCGGAAGCGGGAGCGGACGACGCACGGCCGTGTTTCGATCGCACGCTCGTGACCCGGCTCGGCCTCGACGACCAGGCACTGACCGACACCGCGCGCGCCGAGTTGGCACAGGTTCGGGCCGGCGCGTGCACGGACGTCGACAAGCTGGTCGCCGACGCCACGTACGAATTCGACATGTCGGAACTCCGCCTCAACGTGAGCATTCCGCAGGCGGCGCTGCTGCGCAATCCGCGCGGCTACGTGAGTCCGGAACTGTGGGACGACGGCGTACCGAGCGCGACGCTCAAGTACAACACGAACGTGTACCGCAACGCGTCGTCGGGTTATGCAAGCACGCAGGCGTACGCGGGGCTGAATGCCGGCGTCAACATCGGAAACTGGCACTTCCGGCACAACGGCACCTATACCGCGCAATCGCAGGGCGACAGCCGCTATCAAAGCCTCAATACCTACGTGCAGCGCGACCTGCCGGCCTGGCGCAGCCAGCTGAAGATCGGCGAGACGTACACCGACGGCACGCTGTTCAACAGCGTGGGCATGCGCGGCGTCACGCTCGAAACGGACGACCGGATGCTGCCCGATTCGATGCGCGGCTATGCACCGGTGATTCGCGGCGTCGCAACGAGCAACGCACACGTCCAGGTCACGCAGAACGGTGCCGTGCTGTACGAAACGAACGTCGCGCCGGGTCCGTTCGAAATCAACGATCTGTACGCGACGGGCTACGGCGGCAACCTGCTCGTCACCGTCACGGAGGCCGACGGCAAAAAGCGCAGCTTCACGGTGCCGTACTCGGCTGTCGTGCAATCGCTGCGTCCCGGCATCTCGCGTTTCGGCGTCGCGCTCGGCCAGTTGCGCGAGCCGCAACTCGAGCGTCATCCGAGTTTTGCACAGGCCACGTATCAGCGCGGCATCAGCAACCTGCTGACGGGTTACGTCGGCGCGATCGTCGCGGAAAACTATCTGGCCGGGCTGGTCGGCGCGGCATTCAACACGCCGGCCGGCGCGCTCGCCATCGACGTCACGCACGCCAGCGCGCGTATCCCGGGCGTGTCGGCGACGAGCGGCCAGAGTGTGCGCTTGAGCTACAGCAAATCCGTCGAGGCAACCGGCACGAACATCGCGGTCGCCGCGTATCGCTACTCGTCGCGCGGCTACTGGGAACTGCGCGACGCGACGTACGCCCGCGAGCGGGCCGCGGCCGGCGCGGATCCGAA
The DNA here is from genome assembly GCF_902832845.1 of Burkholderia metallica. Lineage (GTDB taxonomy): Bacteria > Pseudomonadota > Gammaproteobacteria > Burkholderiales > Burkholderiaceae > Burkholderia > Burkholderia metallica. Next base: position 256,966 of record NZ_CADFDB010000006.1, read on the forward strand.
CATCGCATACCGGCAACGCAACCAGGTTCAGTTGACGCTGAACCAGACGCTCGGCGAAGGTCGCGGCAGCCTGTTCGCAGTGGGCTCGACAGCCAGCTACTGGAACCGCCAGGGCACGACGACGCAATTCCAGCTCGGCTACAACAACAACCTGCGGATCGGCGGCGTCAACCTGAGCTACAACCTGTCCGTTTCGAGGCAGCGCGACGGCTATACGGGCCGCCTGAACAACCAGGTGTACGCCAACGTGACGGTTCCACTCGGCAGGCGGTCGTACGCGCCGACACTGACCACGAGCGTCACGCACGACAGCAACGGTGCAACCGGGCAGATGGCGCTGACCGGTACCGTCGGAACGGCCAATGCATTCTCGTATGGCGTGAACGTCAACGCCGGCGGGGGCGCGACGTCCGGTGGCGGCAATGCGCAGTATCGCAGCCCGTACGCGACGCTCTCCGCTAGCGCGAGCGGCGGCAGCGGTTACTCGAGTGTGTCCGCCGGCGTGTCGGGCGCGATCGTCGGCCATGCGGGCGGCATCACGCTCGCCAACGACCTCGGCGAAACGGCCGCGATCATCGAGGCGAAGGACGCCGTCGGCGCGCGCATCACGAATGGCACGGACGTACGGATCGACGGGCGCGGCTATGCGGTGCTCCCGTATCTGACGCCGTACAAGATGAACACCATCGAGCTCGATCCGAAAGGCATTCCGAGCGACGTCGAAATGCTGACGACCAGTCAGCAGATCGCGCCGCGAGCGAACTCGGTGGTCAAGCTCAAGTTCGAGACGGTGACCGGTCGAGCCGTGCTGCTGACGATGCGTCAGCCGGACGGCGAACCGGTGCCGTTCGGGAGCACGGTGGTCGATGCAGAAGGCAAGACCATCGGATTTTCCGGACAGGGCGGCATGTTGTTCGCCCGCGGCCTGGGCGAAACCGGTGTGCTGACGGCGAAATGGGGCAATCGCGCAACCGAAGTCTGCTCGCTCAGCTACCGCTTGCCGACCAAACACGACAAGGCCGAAGTGTACGCGCGGGTCGACGCGATATGCGCGCGCACCGTGCCGGGGAATACGCTCCCGCAAGCCGCCGTCGCAACGGAGGCGCGCGGGCATTTCACCGATTCAGATCAAACCGGCGACGCGACGGTCCGCTCGAGCGATGACTCGCAACTGAGCGCCGCCTTTCACTGAGTCGAATCCAATCGAAATCACGATAAATGGAACATGAAAACATGAGATTCAAATATCTTTTTATTTCCATTATTTTCCTTGCAAGCTGGTTTAATTCAAACCCCAGCCTGGCGCAAACCAATCTTTGCCGTTTCGGCAACGGAAATTCGAGCGATTACCAACGCATCTTCACCTTCGGCAATGTATACGTCTCCTATGACACACCGAACGGTGCCGTCTTGGCAACAACGACGGTGGAACCAATGGATTATGTCTGCGGAGCCAACACAACCCCGCCCGGAGGCTATCAAACCTATTTCGTTGATCGCGGATCCCCATCCAACATCCCTGGCGTGGTTTACATTCCGTACTCTGCAACTTCGCGCTCGCTAGGATTGCGCTTTACCAATCTTGATACTGGAGAGGTCATGATGGTGTATGGCGGTGCCCAACAGGATTGGGCGCCCGCGAATCCGACTACCAAGCCGATTGATGGGCAATTTCGCGTCAAAGTCGAATTGATCAAGCTCAGTGACGAAATATATAACGCATCGCTCCCAACAACCTTTCCCGCCGGCATTTGGAGCGTAGGTATAGTAAGCCGGGGAGCCCCCCATTCCGGAGTCAGGTATCAGTTCTACTGGTTCAACAAAACCGGAAAACTGATCATCATGCCGAATACTTGCACGATCACCACGCCGTCGGTCAATGTGCCATTACAGCCCATCGCGGCAAGCAAACTCAATGCTGTTGGCATGACAGCGGGGGATAAGGAATTCAATATCGGTTTGAACTGCAAATCCGGGTCGAAAGTTTACGTGACACTGACCGATTTGACCGATCAGAGCAATACCGGCAATCAATTGACCCTCACGCCCGATTCGTCGGCGAAAGGCGTGAAGCTTCGCATCCTGAGAAACGGACAACCCGTCGGTTACGGTCCGGATTCCATCGCGCCTGGCAATACCAACCAATGGTTGGTCGGGCCGTCCGCGACAACGACCAGCATTCCGCTGTCCGCGCAATACATCGCGACCGGCCAGGTGTCTGGCGGAACGGTCAAGGGTGTCGCGACGTTCACGATGAGCTACCAGTAAGTGATTCGGTAGCGTACCGGTCGTCAGGCAATCGCGAACGGCCGGTGCACTACGGCGGTCATCGCTCGATCGATGGCTGAAGCAGGCTTCTGTTTCGCAATCCTTCAGGATTGCATCGGAAGATCATTGACGGACGAAGTCGGGTGTCGCCCGTACGGCCGGTCACGGCATACGGACGGCTCGACGGCGGAGTCCGTTTTTAAATCTCCTAGTACTAGAGGAATTGATATGAAACTCGCATTCTCCAGCATCGCCGCTCTCACCATCGCTGCCGCGGCAGCACTGCCGGCCGTGTCGCACGCCGCGGACGGCACGATCACGATCAACGGCAAGATCGGAACGCAGACCTGCACGATCGATGGTAACGGCACCGGCGGCAAGGACTTCACCGTCGCGCTGCCGAAGGTGTCGACGTCGTCGCTCGCTTCGGGTGGGTCGACGGCCGGCCGCACGCCGTTCAAGATCGGCCTGAAGAACTGCTCGCCGGCGACGGGCAATGTTTACACGCACTTCGAGCCGGGTACCACGGTCAACTCGACGACCGGTCAACTGATCAACGCATCGGGAACGGCGAAAAACGTCGAAGTCGGCCTGCTTAACGGCGACACGACCAACATCGGGGTCGGCAAGGCCGACGAAAACTCGAAGATCGTCCCGCTGGCGAACGGCGCGGCGGAACTCCCGTACTACGCGCAGTACGTCGCGACGGGCGGCGCCGCAGGTCAGGGCACGGTGAACACGTCGGTCATGTACTCGATCATGTATCAGTAATCGATGCCCCGGCGCGCCCCTCGCGCGCCGGGGTATTACCGATGCGCGGGCTCGCCGCAGTCCGCGTACTCGGAGTACACCCCGCCGGAACGAGGCGGCGATTGCCCGTTATCCTGGCGAAAACGATGCGTGTTTCCAATGTGCCGGTGGTCGATCAGGAAGACAATCCTTCACGCCGAACCCCGCCACGCACCTCGGCATTTCTCGCGGCTATCGCGGGGATTCAGCCTTGCTTGAACAGGTAGGAACGCGTTTGCGTCCGCGCGGCGAGCGTCGTGCTGCTCAAACAGCGATGCCGGATACGACGGCCACGAGCCCCGATCCGACGATCAATACGCCGGATTATTTTTCCGCCCCATCCGAACCTGTCCCGTCACCCGTCGACAGCCGTCCGAGTGCCAGCCGAACAGCATCCTCGACCGAATGCCAGATGCGCGTCAATGCTGCCGGGCCGCCTTCCTGCATCGCATGTTCGGCGCGCGCGCACGCGTCACGCGCATCGACATCGCCCGCCAGCGCAAAACCACCGCGCATCGAATGCAGTTCGATGCGCAACGTATCCACGTCGCCGCTCGCGAGCGCGTCACCGATCGCCGCGAGCGAATGCAGCGTGGCCTCGTGCAGCCGATGCCGTACCTCATCGGTCATCGCGGGCGCGACAGGTATTCGCTCGGCCGCCGCTGCGGGCGACGTCGCATCGCGTCCCGCATGCCGCCGCAACGCAGCGTCGAGTGTCTCGATCGACAGCGGCTTGAGCACGACTTCCACCGCGCCGGCCTGTTCGCAGCGCCGGCGGTCCTCGTCGGTCGCGTGCGCCGTCATCGCGATCACGGGCACCCGCGCACCCTGCTCGCGCAGGAAGTTCGCGAGCGCGAAGCCGTCGAGTTCAGGCATGCCGAGATCGGTCAGCACGACGTCGTACGGTCGCTCGAAGAAGGCGCGCATCGCCTCGATGCCGTTGGAGACGATCGTCGCGTCGTAGCCCAACGCGTCGAGCTGGTCTCGCAGCAACGCCCGGCTTGCCGGATGATCCTCGGCGACGAGCACTTGCAGCGGTTCTTCATCGTCGGACTCCGCGCCTGCTTCGGCGTCCATCTCCGTGTCGTATCCGCGCGCGGCATCCACGAACGTCCCGGGTTCCGGCGCATCGTCTCGCCAGCCGGACGGCGCTTCGGGCAACGGCAATGCAGCCACGAAAACCGTGCCTTCGCCAAGACGGCTGTCGACCTTCAACGCGCCGCCCATCAGCGTCACGATGCGCCGACACAGCGGCAGCCCGAGCCCCGTGCCGCCGAAGCGCCGGTAGATCGACGCATCGGTCTGGACATAGACGTCGAACAGCGTTGGCAGGCTGTCTTCGGGAATGCCGATGCCCGTATCGCTTACCGCGATCTCGACGCCACGGCCGACCGGGCTCGCCTTTGCAAGCCGCACGTCGATCGTCACGCCGCCGCGCTTCGTAAACTTGATCGCATTGCTGACCAGGTTCGACACCAGTTGCCGCAGCCGGGTCGAGTCGCCCACGTAACCGTCGGCAAGATCCGGTGCAATACGGCACGTCAGCGCCAGGTTCTTCGCATCCGCGAGCGGGCGGAAGATCGCGGCCACGTCGTTCACGACACGACGCAGGTCGAACGGGATGCTTTCCAGCGCCATCTGGTTCGATTCGGCTTTCGACAGGTCGAGCACGTCGTTGATCACACGCAGCAGCGCATCGGACGACGACATGATCGTCCCCAGCCGGCGCCGCAGCGGCGCCGCCATCTGCGCGCGCTCCATCAGTTCCAGGTTGCCGATGATCGCGTTGAGCGGCGTGCGAATCTCGTGGCTCATCGTCGCGAGGAACGTCGACTTCGCCTTGTTCGCGAACTCGGCGGCCTCGCGCGCCTCGCGCAGCTTCTCCTCCGCCAGCTTGCGGGCCGTGATGTCGAGCAACGTGCACAGCAGCACGTCGATCCCGCGATACCGGGTGCGCACGATGTGCGCGTCGAGATAAACGGTGCCGTGCCCCGGGCGCTCGACGGCCAGCTCCCGCGTCACGCGCGTACGCGCGTTGCCCGTGGGCGCGCCGTCCCGGTACGCGCGCCACAAGCGCTTGCCGAGCGGCTCGCCCGACACGTCCTGCTCGTATGCGAGCAGCGCGTCGTTGCGCATGATCGTTTCGCCGTCGACAAACGACAGCAACACGAGCCCCGCCGGCGCCGTGCGGATCAGCGTCCGGTTGAGCGCCTCGCTTTCGATCAGGCGAATCGCACGCCGATTCGCCGGACGCAGTGCGCGCCGGTCGAACGCCACGATTGCGACCCACAGCAGCACGATTGCGAAGAGCGCGGGCGCGACGGTCAGGCTCGCGCGCAACGCTACGTCGCTCAGAACGGCACGCCACGAGATGGTCGCCATCACCACGTCGTCCGATCGCGGTACCCTGTCGCTGACGACGAAGTTGATGCCGACGCGATGTGCGGCCGCTCGCTCGCCATCGTCGTGGCGCGCATGCTCGAGTGCGCGAGCCACCATCGTGCTGTCGGGTTGCCGCCCGAGCAGGAGATTTCCGCCGGAATCGACGAGCGCATATTCCCTGCCGGCACCCGGCGAGCGCAGTATCCCCTCGATCAGCGGCGGGCTGTTGATGACGAACCAGACGACCGGCCTGCCGTTCGCCCCAAGTGCCCATTGCACCATCCGCAGCACGGAGCGTCCGAGCACCGGATCGAATCGCCGCTCGAGCGCAATCGTGTTTTGACGAGCGACGGGCGCCATCGATACGGATGTATCGTTCGTCATCGGTCGCAATTGCTCGACGAGGGCCCTCACATCGAAACCGCCTGGCAGTGCAAGCGCTCGCTTCACCAACGGACGCCCTGCCGCAACGATGAAATCGCCGTTCGGATCGATCAGATAGGAAGTACCGCCCGGATCGGCCGGTTGTGGCGGCGGCAGGACGCCCGTCAACTCGACCGGCTCGAGATAGCGCGCGAGGTAAGCCAAGTGACTGTTCGCTGATGCGACCGGCGGGATATCGGCGAACGCGGCGATCGCAATTCGCCCCTTGCGCCCGATGAACGTCTGCTTGCCGTGCCTGCCGGCGAGCACCCCGGGCAGGCTTCGCGGATTTTCAACGACGCTGGCCCATTGCAGTTCCATGTCCTCGACGTAGCGATTCCGGAGCGCCCTCATGATCTCCACCTCGGCAACGAGTTCGGCCCTGCGCCGCGTGAACTCGACCCGGAAGCGCTCGAGGGACTCCTGCACGTCGAGCAACAATACGAGCGCCGCGCACACCAGAATGAACACCGAGATCGCCGCGCCGCTGGCATATAGCAGGAACTGCTGCTGCCGCCGGACGCGACCTGGCTCGAATGGCTTGCGACCGGCCACGGCGGGGTACGAAACAAGTCTCTTGAGCTTTGCGGGCATGTCGTATCGATCTCGTTGCTCGTGGCCGGGCATGCCGCGTCATTCGCCGATGCCGGCGCATCGCCTCCCTGTCAAACAGGGCAGTCACGTGGCGTGGCGTGCCGCCACCCACACGTAGGGCCTCACTTCGACGGCGTCCGCGCTGAAGCCGATCCAGAGCGGCAACCGGCTCGCGCGCGCGTCACGTCGACGACGACGCATCGCCGTCAGGCGCGCCGGAGAGATTCTGCTCGTCGTTATAGCGGATCAGATCCGCATCGCGGACGATCCCGAGTTTCTTCATTGCGCTCGACTTCTGCGAACTGATGGTTTGCTTGCTGCGATGGAGCTGCGCGGCAATCTCCCCCACCGTGTAGCCTGCGCCGAACAAGCGGACGACCTCGATCTCGCGCGTGGTCAGCGCGCGAGTGGCGGGCTCGGATTCGATATCCTGCAGGAGTTGCTTGATATACGGCGACATGTAGTTCGCACCGACGTACGCGGCATGCACGGCGCCGATCAGGTGCGAGATCGCATCGGACTTGCTGAGGATGCAACTCACGCCCTGCTTGTGGATCGCGCGCAGCACGCTCGGATTGTCGATCATCGTGATCGTCACGATATGCAGCGCGGGATAGCGGCGCTGCAGGAACGACAGCAGCACGAGCCCGTCGCCGTACTTGCCGCCCGGCATCACGTAGTCGAGCACGAGCACGTCGCTCTGCTGCGCGTCGAGCGCCGCGACCAGGTCCGTCGAATTCGAAACGGTGCCCACGAGCTTGATCGTGCTGTTGCCCTGCAATGCCTGCGAGATACCGAGCGCGGACGCCGGATGATCGTCGGCTACCATCACGCGTACAAAGAATTCGTCCATGTTCCTGTTTCCCCGAGGCTTTCAGTCACGCATCCGGTCCCCGCCGCGACGGGAGCATGCTCGCGCCATCGTGTCGATGGCTAGCCATATTCGGCGCACCGGACAAATAATGCCTCAATTTTAAGATAAATCCCGGCTTACCCTTCGATCAACGCGTGGCCGCACGGCGGACGATGTGCCGGCGCTCGCCGTGCACACGACGTGTCCGCACGGCCGCACCGTGCAGATTGTCCGAAGATCACGACGGCTCGGAGCCGTTACGGGATGACGGCCGCGCTCTCACGCAGCTCGGCTGGGCCGCTGCACGGCGCGCTATCGGTGGCTCGAATCGCCTGGTAGGTCATGCGTATTGTCATCCACCCTGTTTTTCCACTCGATCAGGGTACGGCGCCGCTGAACCGGCGACATGAGCAGAAACTCGTTCATCATCGTCAGGAATTCCCGACGAGACTTCTCAGAAAGTGCGGCGAAATCGAGCAACAGTGCGAATATCTTCCCTACATGACGCACGATGTTCCCCTCCAGTATTGATTTGAAATCTGCCGCGCAACGTGAACGTGCGTCGGCACCCTGCCTTTGTTATGTTGGATACGCGTTGACGCGTACGATGCTGTCGGTTACTTGTCATGCAAAGCTGTTTCATGATTGGTTGATCTCGATGTGCACATGGCCGCGCACGGCTCCTTCGCCGAAGTCGCGTTACGGCGCTGCCACGCATGCGCAAGCGCGCCGCGCAGGTGGCCGAGCGTCACGGGTTTCGTCAATACGCGTCGGACACCGGCTGTCGTGCAGCGGTGCATGCCCTCGGGCGTCAAATGCGACGTCACGACCAGCACGTCGCACGCGGGATCGACGCCACGTGCCGCTTCCGCCAGTTGCTGCGCGCGCATGTCGGGCAGGTCGTCGCCGATCAGCAGCACGTCCCAGTCGTCGCCGGCCAGCGATTCGAGTGCCGCGCGCCCCGATCCGACCTCGGTTGCCGCGCAGCCGAGCGCGTTCAGTTGCTCGCTGAAAATCGAGTCGTTGATGGTTTCGTCGTCTGCGACGAGCACGCGCAATGTGCGACTCCCGTGCGCGGCCGCGTCGCGCGATGCGGCGACCGTTGCCAAATCGCGAGCATGCGAATCGTCACGCCGCGGGTCGTCGCCCGATACGGCATCGATCCCGCTTTCATCGTCCATCTGGCCGCCGAGCGCCAGCGCGGCGCGCAAGCCGCCGAGCGAATAACTCGATATGCGTACCGTGTCGCCCGCGCGATACGGTTCGAGCGGGCCATCGGGTGTCGCGAGTATCAGCGGCGCGCAATCGCTCAGGCTGTTCAGATCCGCTCGCGACCACGTGTCGGAATCGCCGAACAGTACGACCGCGCCGTGTCGTGCAATGCCGGCCGGCAGACTCGACGGGCTGTCGTACACGCTGACGTCGAATCCCCATGCCTGTAGATGCGGCAACGCAAAATCGCGCCACCCGGGATGCGCGGCGATCAGCGCCAGCGCGTAGGCGTGCGCCGCGCGCGGCCGGTCGAGCGCGACGACGTCCATGCCGAGCGGCAGAAGCACGCTGAACCGGCTGCCGACGCCCAGCTTGCTCTCCACCGCGATGCGGCCGCCCATCGCCGTGACGAGCCGGTCGCACAGCGCAAGCCCGAGCCCCGTGCCGCCGTAACGTCGGGTGATCGATGTATCGACCTGCGAAAATGCATTGAACAGCTTGCGTCGATGTTCAGCGGCGATGCCGATGCCGGTGTCCTCAACCTCGACCGACAATTCCGGTGCGTCGTGCCTGTCGGCAACGACCGCGACGCGCACGGTCACGCGGCCGACGTCGGTAAACTTGAGCGCGTTGCCCAGCAGGTTGCGGAGCACTTGCGCGAACCGGGTTGGATCGCCGCGCATCTGTTGCGTACTGCTCGCATGGATCTCGCAGAACAGCTGCACCCCCTTCGCCTTCGCGATCGTCGCGAACGCGTTCAGCTCGCGCTCGACCACCGCGGTCACGTCGAACGCGATCGATTCGACCGACATCGCGCCGGCCTCGATCTTCGAGAAATCGAGAATGTCGCTGACGAGCGCGAGCAGGCTCGTCGCCGACGTGCGCAGCGTGTGAACGCGGCCATGCTGGGTCGCGTCGAGCGCCGAGCGCTCGAGCAGTTCGAGGTTGCCGAGAATCACGTTCAGCGGCGTACGGATCTCATGGCTCATCGCCGCGAGGAACGACGATTTCGCGGCATTGGCCGAATCGGCCGCGCGCACGGCCTCTTCCAGCCGCTGCACGAGCTGCCGCTTGGCGGTCACGTCGGCAACCGCGACGATCAGCACGTCCGTGCCCTGATAGCGTGCGCCGCACGCAATGAATTCGAGGTGCAGCGGCGCAGCTTGCACGTCGCCCAGCAGCAGGCCGCCGTGCTGCTCGCCACCTGCATCGCCGCGCGCCTGCCAGGCGTCGACCACCTGGCTCGACAGCGCGTGATAGTCGCCGCCGATCCGCCCGATCATGTCCGTCAGCGCGGGGCTCACGAGCATGCAACGCCCGTCGTCGCGCGCGATCAGGCCGAGCCCGATCGGCGCCATCTCGATCACGCTGCGGCACAGCGCTTCGCTGTCGAACACGCGTTGCGAGTGCGCGTAGAGCGGCACGAACTCTCGCCGATGAAAGCGCAGCAGCAACCCCCACATGACGACGAGCGCGAGCAGCGTCGCGGCGCCGAGCGTACCGGCCGAGCGCGCGACGCCGGCCGCGATGTCGGTCCACGACAGCGCATACGCAAGCGTCCAGCCCGTCGATTCGAGCTTGCCGTGAAACAGCAGGAAGCCGTCGCGGAACACAGGCGCCCCCAACGCCGACGCACCGCCCCGCGACGGGTTCAGCTTCAACAGGCTTTCCACGCGACCGGTTTCGCGCGCCGCGGGATCCATCGTGACGAGCCGGCCGTCGGCCGTCGTGATGTAGAACATGCCTTCGGGACGATAGTCGGCGAGCCAGGACAGCAGGTAATCGGGCGGATATTCGGTGACGAGCACCGCGAACGGCTTGCCGTTGTCGCGCGCCTCGGCCGCGAGCCGGATGCGCGGCTGCCCCGACACGGGATCGGTGAACGGCGCCAGCCAGCGCACGTGCGGGCGCGAGTCGGTGATGCCCGGATACGGGCGTTCGAAATCGACGCGCAGCGCGTCCAGCACGCGTGCGCGGCTTTCGGGTGAAACCAGCGCCGGATCGTCGCGGTTTCGATGGGGTACCAGCGCGAACAAACCGGTGCGCGTGCTGTAGTGGTAGCCCTCGAGCGTGCGCCCGCGATTGATCGAACTGGCCGCGCAGATGCGTGCCAACAGCATCGACAGCGACAGATAGCGCGCGACTTCGGCCCGATCGCCTGTTTGCGCGGGTACGCCGATGACGAGCGACGGATGCGGACGGGTCGCGACGCGCTGGTCGTCGAGGAAGAATGTGTCGACGACCGCCGCCGGCGCGGCGCTGGCCTCCTGCCAGATCAGTTGCGCGTTCGCGACGCCGTTGCGGAACGAGGTTTCGCTCACCTGGATTTCGTTCAGCGTCTGCTCCAGGCCGTTCAGGTAGTTGCGCCGCTCCCCTTCGACATATCCCGAAACGATCGACGCCATCCCGAGACCGCAAGCGATCAGGACAAGGATGGTGACGACGATGCCGCCGCCGAACACCGAAATGCTCTGGTAACGACGAAGGGATTGAAGCGGGCTCTGCGACATGGCGCGCGGCGGCGATCGCGAACGCGACCGGAACGACATCGTTCCGACATCCGTGACCGCCTCGGAAAACACCTGGAAAGAAGGGGCATTCCGATCATGCCAAAGGCCTGCGGGGGTGTCCGCATCGTACGAACCATTTCGTACACGTCACATCGAACGGCCTCACAATTTCGGACTTGAACGAACTTCGCCGTAGGAAATATGAGCCGTTTGTTTCGCATTGCGTTGACAGCGCGTTCGGCGGGTTAGCCGCTCAGGCAACACGATGAGTTGGCGTTTTTCAGGGATAGCACGGTCGCGCGGCTACCTTGATGCGTAACGACGGCACCGCATACCGACTGTCCCGCGACTTTCCGGCCGCGCCCGGCTAGCCACCCAAAAGAAAGGGTTCTTCGCGGATCGACGCGAAGAACCCTTGCAAAGCATCGTTGCGACGAAGGCAGATACGACGATGGCGCGCGTGCCGCCATCGCCGGCCCGCCGACCCGCACGGCACCCGTGCCGAACGGGCGTTGGACCAAAGTCACGACAACGCGACGCGCCGGGGAGGCGGGCGTCGCGGCAACCCGCCACGCCTCCCCGAACGGGACCGATCAGTTCCGGATTTCGCCGAAATCGAGGCCCGCGAGCGGCACCGCCGCCGCGTTTCCGCTCACGCCATTGCCGCTCATCCAGCCGAAGTTGAGGCCGACCAGCCCACCGTACAACTGGTCGTAGCCGGCCGTATAGGCAATACGGCTGCGCGAGCTCGAACGATCGACGTTGCCGAAGTTTTCGCCTGCGACGCCACCCAGCCGTGCATTGCGCCCGCCGGACACCGAGCCTGACGACGACGACGACGCGATCTTGCCGTCGTTTTTACCGACCAGGCCGCCAACCGAACTGCCATCGCCGCCCTTCGCCGAACCGAAGGCGTCGGACGCATCGATCGAAGCAATCGTGTGGTTGTGGCCGACCAGGCCGCCGACGTAGCTGCCCGCACCGGCAACGACGTCGCCCGACGCGCCCGACGACGACACGCTGCCCCAGTTGAGGCCGACCAGGCCGCCTGCCCTGCCCCTGCCGGCGACATTCACGGCCCCGCTTGCGTAGGCGCTCACCACCTTGCCGAGGGCGCCGTTCCAGCCGACGAGACCACCTGCGATGCTGTCGTCGCCGGCCGAGACGTTGCCGCCCGCCGAGGAAGCGGCCACGAGGCCGTTGTTGTCGCCGACGAGACCGCCTGCCTGGCTCTGCGCACCGACCTTGACCGCGCCGCTGGCCGACGAACCGTCCACCTTGCCGATGTTCGAGCCCACGAGGCCGCCCGCCTTCACGTTGTTGCGCCCTTCCACCTTGCCATGTGCGTCCGATGCGAGGATCTCGGCCTTGTCCGCGTTATGGCCGACGAGACCGCCCAGCTGGCTGCCGGCGCCCGCGGAGACATTACCGAGCGCAGTGGATGCGCGGATCGCGCCTTCGTTCAATCCCACGAGACCGCCCGACATCGCGCCGTTGCCGGCCTGAACGCTGCCGCCCGCCGTCGACGCGGCGATCTTGCCGCGATTTTCCCCGACGAGGCCGCCCGCTTTCCCGTTGTCGCCCACGGTCACGTCGCCCGTCGCGTCGGATGCGTCGATCAACGCGGCGTTGTAGCCGACGAGGCCGCCCGCCGTCGCATCGTGGCCGGCCCGCACGCTCGCAGACGAAGAAGCAGCCTTGATCACCCCGCCTTCGTTGTAACCGACGAGGCCGCCGACACGCGCATCGCGGGCCAGGGCGGTGACGCTACCCGCGACCGTCGACGCCGTGATGACGCCGCGGTTGACACCGCGGTTGACACCGACCAGGCCGCCCGTATCACCGGCCGACTCGCTGCTGACCTTGACGTCGGCGCGGCTGTTGCTGATGGTCGCGTCGCCCAGATCCGGCAGGAGGGCCGTGCGGTTTTCTCCAACCAGACCGCCGACGTACAGCGCGTCCTTGCCGCCTTCGACGCGGCCCGAAACCGATGCGCGATCGATCCGTCCGCTGATATTGCTGCCGACCAGGCCACCGAGGATCGCGCGGCCGTTGCCGCTCACCAGGACGTCTTTCGCCTTTACGTTGGTGATGTCGCCCAGGTTGTAGCCGGCCAATGCGCCGACGCTGACCGGCGACGCCGTGTACCCGGCCGGCGTGCGCGCCGTGATCTTGTCGAGCCCGAGGTTGGCGATGCGGCCGGTGTTGACCGCAAACAACCCGACGACCGCACTGCCGGGATTCGAGACCGACAGATTGCCGATGGTATTGCCCAGACCGTCGAACACGCCGCTGAACGACGCACTGTCGCCGCCGAGGCTGCGGAATTGCGCCCCCTTGCCGTCGATCGCGTTACCCAGCACGTAGCGGCCGTTCATGTTGGCATCGACGCCGCGCAGCCCCGCGAGATCGTGAATCACGCGATACGCTTCGCCGTTCGCCGAGAACGACGCATTGCGACCCGACAGCGTGACTACCGCATCGTCCGTCAGCGTATGACCGCTGCCCGAATTCAACGCCAGGCTCGCGTTTTCGCCGGTCAGCGCCACGTTGTTGCCGATGCGAACGCGTTGCGCCGCGTTCATCGTCACGCCCGCGTTCGCGCCGCTCGCCGTCAGCGACTGCTTCAGGTCGACGCTGCCCTTTTTCGACGTCAGCGCCAGCGCGTTGTCGCTCGCCCAGTTCACCGCGTCGCCCACCGTCAGGTCGCCCGACGTGTTGGTCAGCGCCACGTTCGTCGTGCCCAGGTTGCGCGACAGCGTCTCGCCGTCGATCGCGGCGTTACCGCCGACTCCGGCGTTGGCCGCCTCGATCGTCCACAGGCCCGTGCGACCCGACGCCGCGCGCGTATCCACCTGCGCGTCGCGCGACACCGTCACGCGCTCGCCGCGCGTCGTTACCGTGCCGCCTGCCGTCGAGGCGTCCTGCGCGCTCGCGTCCAGCTTCCCGCCGACCTGAACCTCGCCGCCGTCGAGCGTGATCTTCCCGGCACGGCTGCTCAGGCCCTTCGCCTCGATCGTGCCGCTGTTCCTGACCACCGAACCCAGCAGATCGCCTGCCGCGCGCGCCGTCATCAGCACTTCCCCGCCGTCCGCCTTCAGCAGTCCGCCGTTGTGCGCCTGTGCGTCCACCGCCCCGCTTTCGACTTGCAGGTTCAGCAGCCCGTTGCCGTCGAAGTTCACGTTGAACGCATTGCCCGCGCCCAGCGCCACGCGCCCCATCTGCGCACGGATCACGCCCGTGTTCGACACCCGCGCGCCCAGCAGCGCCACGCTGCCGCCATCCGCCGCCGCGATCGTCCCGGCGTTCTCCACCGACTGGCCCGAGGCTCCGGCGAACCGGTAGCGACCCGCCAGGAAATCCGCATCCGACAGGTTCTGCGTCGACGCCACCAGACCGCCCACGTTCACCTGCGCGCCCGCGCCGAACATCACGCCGTTCGGGTTCACCAGGAACACCCGCCCGTTCGCGTCCAGCTGGCCGTGAATCTGGCTGCCGTTCGCGCCGACCACCCGGTTCAGCGCAATCGACTGGCTCGTCGGCTGCTTGAACGATACCCGCTCGCCGCTACCCACGCTGAAGTCCTGCCAGTTCGTGATCAGCTTGTCCGTATGCTGGTTGATCGACATCGTCTTGTTGTCCGCCGACTTCGCGATGTCGGCCTGCCCCGACATGATCTCGCTGCCCGTCGGCAGCGCGTATGCGCCCGACGCAGCAGCCAGCCCCAGCAGCGACACGCCCGCCGCGAGCAGGCGCTTGCCGCCGCCCGACTTGCCGCGACGGCGCGCCGTTTCCCCGACCGCGCACCAGCCACCCTGTGCTTCGTTCCACACCAGTGAATAGGCCTTGTTCATTTTGGTATCCTCTTCAATCTGCCATATAAAACCCGCCCTGCCGGACGGACCGATCACGCACGCTCAGAAATACTGAGCGGCTTGAACCCATACGCTCGGCGCGCGGGTCGGCGAGCCGAACGCCGCGCCGAGCGGCCACGCGGCCGTCAGCGCCACCTGGCGCTTCGCGCCGAACCAGCTCGCACCAACACCGCCGGCCTGCATGTGCTGCATGTTTCGCTCACGCGACCACGGGAACTTGTCGGCCTGCACGCGCCCGGCGTCGACGAACGTGCTGACCTGCCAGCCCGGCGCGACGAGATACCGCAACTCCGCGCTGGCCTGCCAGCCTTGGTCGCCGCTGCCAGAGCCGAGCGCGTACGCGCGCACGCCGTACGGGCCGCCGAGACTGAATTTCTCCGATTCGTCGAGATTGCGCGACGCGAGCTGCGCGCTGAATTGCGTGTACAACTCGAACCGACGCCCCAGCGCCTGCACCCGCAGCGCGCTCACGTTCAGCTTCGTGAAGCTGCCGATCGATTTTTTCAGCGCATCCGCTTCGAACGGATCGTTGCTGCGCAGCCGCCCGACACCGAACATCACCGAGAACCCGTTGCGGCCGCCGCCCAGCCAGCCGTCCTGACTGTTGCCGCTGACGCCGAAGGTCCACAGGCCGATGTTCTTGTCGCGCCGGACATCAAATATCCCGTAGTCGTCGCGCAGGTTCTTGTTTTCGTACTGGGCCTGCGCGGTGACGCTCAGGTTTCGCGCGCGCACGAGCGGTTGCGTCACGTACGCGGTCTGCACGCTCGCCCGGCCGCTGGAATCGAGATCCGAGAACGCTCCGCCGAGCCGGTAGCGCAGCGACGAATACGCGACGCCGACTCGCGTGGACGCGGGGCCGACCGGCAGCTGGTACGCGGCACGGTAGTAGCGCTGCAGTTCGTTGCTGAGCAGCCCGCGCAGGCTCAGGCGATCGCCGAGCCGCAGCGGCGAATTGACGTCGACGCTGCCGCCGACACGGTAGCGCCCGAGCGCGACGTCACCGAAGTTGTCGAATTCGAGCGACCCGGACGCGAGCGGCCCTTTGTCGGCGTCGACGACAAGATCGGTGGTGCCGGGCGTATCGCCCGGACGCAACGTGCCGCGCGCGGCGACGCCGGCCAGGTCGTCGAGCAGCAACAGGCTGCGCTCGAGAGCGGACCCGCGTACGACATCGCCCGGATGCAGCACCGCGAGCGGCTGGCGCAGCGCGGCATCGAACACGCGCGAATGATTCTGGATCGTGATTGCGCTGTAGCGCCCTTCGGCGATTTCGATACGCACGACGCCGTCGTCGATGTCCTGGCGAGGCAGGTAGGCACGCGCCAGCACGTAGCCATGGCGACGATAGTAGGCAGTGATGCGCGCGGCGGCGCGTTGCAGGTCGGCGAAACCCAGCGTGCTGCCCGCAAGATCGGCGACGAGCGGCTGCAACTCGTCGTTGCCGAACACGGTATTACCGTCGAGCGCGAATGCGCGAACGAGCACGCGAGGCCCCGACTCGGGCGCGCGCTCGGCAGCCTCATCCGACGGTGCCACCGTCAGTTCGGGCGCGGCTTCCGGCGGCAGATCCGGCCGCGGCGCCTCGATATCGCGCATCGCTCGCCCCGCATCCGGCACTTGTGCATGGACCGACTCGAAAAGACTCGCGACACCACCGCAGATCAGCGCCACACACATTACGTGGCGAACCCGCAGGACCACGCCGAGGTCGCGCGACACCGAACGCGAACCGACCTCGCGTGACCGTGCCGCTTCGACGCGACCGATGTCGGCCCGACGGCGGTCGGCGACTTGCATATGATCTACCCACATGGAACACATTCGGACCTTGCCGGCAAGGCACTTGCCAGCTGTAACTCAAGCGCCGAATGCTACAGACGGACATTTCGCATGTATTTAGATCACGTACGAAAATTCGTGACGGAATTGTTAATTGCTGGTGCAGCCGCGCGACATGCCCGAATCGGGGAAACGGCTTCTGCTTTATCGAAAGGATGGAAGCGAGTCGGCCGTCGGCCGGATCCCGGCGCGAGCACGGTTGACCACCTGCGGCGGCACGCCTAAAGTGGCGCATCTTTTTACGCCGCCCACGCAAAAAAGGATTCCCATGATCGACTTCTCCACGCTCGCGTTGTTCTCCGGCGCATGTCTCGCGCTGACGGCCACGCCGGGCCCCGACATGCTGCTGATCGCATCCCGCAGCGTGAGCCAGGGCCGGCGCGCGGGCTTTGCGACGCTCGCCGGCATTCAGGCGGGCACCTACTGTCATGCGCTCGCCGCTGCGCTCGGGCTGTCGCAGCTCTTTCTCGCGGTGCCGATCGCATACGACATCGTGCGTTTCGCCGGCGCCGCCTATCTGCTCTATCTGGCGTGGAAGACGTTTCGTTCGGACGCGACCGCGCTGTCGCCCGTCGCGTCGCAACGTCGCCACTCGACCGCGGCGATCTTCCGCCAGGGGCTGACGACGAACCTGCTGAACCCGAAGATGGCGCTGTTCGTGCTCGCGCTGTTTCCGCAGTTCGTGCGCCCCGGGCACGGTTCGATCGCCGTGCAGATTCTCGTGCTCGCGACGGTGCTCAACCTGATCGGGCTCGTCGTGAACGGCGCGGTGATTCTCTCCGCGAGCCGGCTGAGCCAGCGGATCGGCGCGCGCCGCCGTCCGTCGAAGCTGCCGCAATACCTGCTCGGCACGGTCTTCGTGGGACTCGCGGCGCGACTCGCAGTGGCAGGACGGAACTGATCTCTCCACCTCCCGAAGCACACCGGCAGGCCTGATATCCATTCGGTCAACTAGTCGAATTCAGCCCACCGGCAAACAATCTGGCTCGCACATCGGCAACGAAGCACCGGAGAAACGTCCAGACGTTTCTCCGGTGCTTCCGTGCATTCGACGAGCCGCCCTCATGACAGACACGACGGCGCTCCTTCTTGCAAGGAAATAACAAATTTGTTACTATGCGAACCGTCGCGTATGAAATCCATTTCTTCAGCGAGCAAGTCGAGGCAGGCGTGTTTGCGTTGCCGAAGACGCTGACCGCCAGGTTCTTCGCACTCGCTGACCGTACGGAGCAGTACGGCCCGAATCTGGGCGAACCTCACACCAGGCCGATCGGCGACGGGCTGTATGAAATGCGCTTGAAGGGCCAGGAAGGTATCGCCCGTGTGTTTTACTGTGCGGTCGTCAACCGGCGGATCGTCATGCTTCACTGCTTCGTGAAGAAGACGCAGAAAACGCCGCAGAAAGAGCTGAAAACCGCGCGCCGCCGATTGAAGGAGATTCGTTGTGGCAACCTATAAGGCACTGCGCGAGCGCGCGTTGTCCGATCCGAAGGTACGCGCCGAATACGACCGGCTGAACCGCGAGGAATTCGCGCTGCTCGATGCAATGCTAGCCGCCCGGCGAGCCGCCGGTCTTTCGCAAGCCGATGTGGCGGAGCGCATGGGCACGAAGGCGCCTGCCGTCACGCGGCTCGAACGCGCGCTCGCGACAGGCCGGCACTCTCCATCGATCGACACGCTGCGCAAGTATGCCGCCGCGTGCGGCAAGAAACTCGTGATCTCTTTCGCCTGAGTCGCACCAAGGCCCGGACAAGGTTGAATCGGCCGTCTGTTACGCGAGCGACCGACGGCCCGCCTGCCCCGCATCCCGCCTAATCCCCGCCCGCGCATGCATCGTCGGCACGATCGCGCGTATCCGCCACCACGCGCAGTTCCCGGCTGCCCATCAAGCTCGCCGGCGTCACCGTGCGGCGCTGCCATGGAGGGCGCGCGATGCCGAGCGGTCAGCGCGTCGCGCCAAGCGCCACGCGCAGCCGTTCCATCAGTTGCGTGTAATGCCGCAGCACGTCCGCCTTGGGCACGACATTCGCGGTCGCGAAACGATCGGACCACGCCGGCTTCCATTCATACGAGCCGTGTACGCTGCGGTCGCCGTCAGGTGCCTGGATCAGCGAACGGATCCGCGCATCGCGGCCCGGACCCGTGTGCATGTCGAACAGCGCGTGGATGTACGTGTGGTACGCGTCGTACACGTCGTCGTCGAACAGGTAGCGATAGATGTGAAACGTGCGATCGAGCTCGCGCTTTGCGCGGATCACGTCGTCCGGCGAGATGTCCTTCCAGTAGCCGATCCACGTATAGAAGCACAGCAGCGCATTGAGTTGGGGCGCCACCGCGTCGTACAGCGCGAGCCGCTTCTCGATCAGCCGCTGGTTGGTCCACTGCACGAGTTCGAGCCGCTTCAGCCGGCGCGCGACGAGCCAGCCGAGGCACGCGACCGACAACGGCGTCAGCACGCCGAGCACGAGCTTGACGATTTCCAGCGAATTCCACGGATTGTTGAATGGCTGCATGAATGGCCCGACAAGAAGGAACGCATCCGCGCCGGCGCATGATTCGGTGTGCGCGGCGCCTGCCCGGTCGCGTCGACATTGACCGTTAGTTGCTTGCGCATCGAACGTCGCACCGTAGCGCGAGCAATACGTTCGAAGCGGCGTGACTCGCCAGATTACCGAGCGATTGTCACCGAGCCGTGACCGTTCGTCGAGTGATCGCGTCGCACCCGCTCGGCGCTAGGTCGGCAGCGCCGACGTGAGCTTGACCTTCTGCATCGGAATGTCGGTCTTCACGCTCAGCACGCCGGGAATGCGCGTCAGGGTTTCCATCTGGAAGCGCCGATAGTCGTCGATATCGGCCGCGACGACGCGCAGCAGAAAATCGCAGTCGCCCGCCATCAGGTGGCATTCGACGACTTCCGGCATCTGCTGGACGGCATCGGCGAAGCGGTTCACGGATTCCGCGTCCTGCCCCTTCAGCCACACGCGCGTGAAGATCGTCAGCCCCTTGCCGACTTTCGCGGGATTCAGCACGGCCACGTATTTCTCGATCACACCGGCTTCCTCGAGGAGCCGCACGCGCCGCAGGCACGGCGACGGCGACAGCCCGACCTCGTGCGCGAGCTCCACGTTCTGCATGCGGCCGTCGCGCTGGAGCGCGCTCAGGATCCGGCGGTCGATGGCGTCAAGTTTCATTGGCATTCAATTCCAAAAAATTTGCGTATCACGAGTTCAATGCCAAATTTTGAGAAAAATCTGGCCACAACGCAACCCGATTCGAGTCAAAAAAGCAGACAATTCCTCCCCCGAAGGAGGAGTAATGAGCAGTAGCGTTTCAACGTCGTCAGGGCTTCGCGACAAGCCCGCCTATGTCGCCGAGATGGGTCGCGGATTGCGCGCGGCGCTGCCCGTCATGCTGGGTTTCGTGCCGTTCGCGCTCGTCCTGGGCGCGCAGGCCGCGCAGAAAGGACTGAGCCTGTTCGAAGTGCCGATGATGACCGGCATGAATTTCGGCGGCGGCTCCGAATTCGCGGCGATCCATCTGTGGTCGTCGCCGCCGCACATCGCGCTGATCGTCGCGATGTCGTTCCTCGTGAATTCGCGCCACATCCTGATGGGCGCCGCATTCGAACCGTATATCCGCCGCCTGCCGCGCCGCCGCGCGTTCTTCGCGCTGTTCTTCATGTGCGACGAAAGCTGGGCGATGTCGCTCGCCGACGCCCGCGCGCGCTCGGCCACGCACATCAGCGTGCCCTATTACGCGGGCATCTGCGTGGGGCTCTACCTGACGTGGATCTCGATGACCACGCTCGGCGCGGCGGTCGGCCCGACGATCGGCAACGTCGAGCAGTACGGCTTCGACATGGCGTTCACCGCCGTGTTTCTGGTGCTGCTGCGCGGGATGTGGAAAGGGATGCGCGCGAGCCGCCCGTGGTTCGTGAGCCTCGTCGTCGCCGCCGCCACGCATCTGGCCGTGCCCGGCGCGTGGTACGTCGCGGCCGGCGCGTGCGCGGGGCTGATCGCCGCGTTGCTGTGGGAGCCGCGCGATGCCTGATTTCCCGGATTTCAGCACGGTCGTGACGATCGTGCTGATGGCGTCGACGACGTATCTGTCGCGCGTCCTCGGCTACGTGCTGCTGCGCAACCGCACGCTGAGCCCGCGGATGGCGTCGGTGATGGAGAACGTGCCCGGCTGCGTGCTGATCTCGGTGATCGCGCCGGCCTTCGTGTCGACGCGCCCGGCCGACCTGCTCGCGCTCGCGATCACGGTGATCGCGGCCACGCGCCTGTCGATCCTGCCGACCGTCATCGTCGGCGTCGTGTCGGCCGGCCTGTTGCGCTACCTGCTCGGCTGAGCGGTTCCGACCCGCCGCGCACGCGGGATGGCCACGACGAACGGGCGCGCGATGCGCCCGTTTTCACGTCCGCGCCGGCCGCGCGACACGACGATGCGCACGCGGGAGTGCTAGCCTTGTGACTTGCGCCACGCTGCACCTCTCTCATCGCTCATCTCCGCGAGGATCATCCCGATGCAAGAAACCCGCCCGCTGTTCGACCGAGTGCTGCTCACCAACGACGACGGCATCGACGCCCCCGGCCTTGAAGTGCTCGAACAGGTCGCCACGCAACTGGCCCGCGAAGTGTGGATCGTCGCGCCGGCGGAAGACCAGAGCGGCACGTCGCATTCGCTGAGCCTGCACGAACCGCTGCGCGTGCATCGCAAGGGCGAGCGCCGCTTCGCGGTGCGCGGCACGCCGGGCGACTGCGTCGCGATCGCGACCAGCCATCTGATGAAAGGCGCACGGCCCGACATCGTGCTGTCCGGCGTGAATCGCGGCGCGAACCTCGGCACCGAAACGGTGTTTTCCGGCACGGTCGGCGCGGCGATGACGAGCATGCTGGTCGGTGTGCCGGCCATCGCGCTGAGCCAGGCGTTCACCGATCGCAACGCGGTGCCGTGGGATACGGCACGCGCGCTTGCGCCGGACGTGATCCGCCGGCTCGTCGCCGCCGGCTGGGACAGCGATGCGTGCCTGAACGTGAATTTCCCGCCGCGGCCCGCCGACGAGGCGCGCGGATTGAAGGTGACGAACCAGGGCGCCGGCACGCTGCAAGGCGTCGAGATCGTGTCGGGGCGCGACCCGCGCGACATCGAGTATCACTGGCTGAAGCTCGCCCGCGCGCCGCGCGATGACGATGCGGATTCGGAGACGGTCGCGCTCGGCGAAGGGTATGTCGCCGTCACGCCGCTGAAATTCGAGCGCACGCACGATCAGGCACTCGCGCGGCTGCGGTCGAGCCTCGGCTGATCGGCAGACGCCGGCGGGCAAGCGGCTGCGGCAATCGTGCGCATGACGACTGCGCGCGGATGCGTGGCTGCTTCTCCGCTTCTCCACGTCAAGTCAGGTTCATTCCCCCGTCGAGCATCACGATCTCGCCCGTCACGTAATCGGATGCGACGAGCATCGCGACCGTCTGCGCGATGTCGTCCGGCGTCGCCGCGCGGCGCATCGGCGCGTGCTCGCGCCAGCGCTGCTGCGCGTCCGTCCAGTCGGCCGTGAGCGCCGTATCGACGAGCCCCGGCGCCACCGCATTGACGCGAATCGCCGGCGCGAGCGTGCGCGCGAGCAGCCGCGTCGTGTGATTGAGCGCGGCTTTCGCCGCCGCATACGGAATCGACGCGCCCTTCGGCCGCACACCCGCATGCGAGCTGACGTTCACGACGCAACCGGCCCGCCCGTGCGACGCAGCCTCCCGTAGCGCGGCCTCCGCCTCGGCGACGAGCCGGAACGGTGCGATCACGTTGACCTCGTGCATGTCGCGCCATACCTCGGGGGTCGCCGCGGCAAGGTCGTCATGCGGAATCACGCGGCTCACGCCCGCGTTGTTGACGAGCACGTCGAGGCGCCCGTGCACGGCGACGGCTTCGCGGATCAGCCGCACGCGTTCGGCATCGTCGGCGAGATCGGCCTGCACGTAGGCCGCGCCGAGTTCGCGCGCCATCGCGCGCCCCACGTCGGCCGAGCTGCGCGAGTGCAGGATCACCGCGTAGCCGTCCGCCGCGAGGCGGCGCGCGACGGCCGCGCCGATCCCCGACGTCGATCCGGTGACGAGCGCGACCGGCCGATGCAGCCGCGACGCGCGCGGCTCGGCAACGGCTTCGGTTTCCGGGTCCGGTTCCGTTTCGGGAATCGGGGCGGCGATCGGCGGAAGTGGTGCGTCCATAGCGGGGAACCCTGTCAGTGGCGTTCCCGCATCATAATCGCGCCGACGCCCGCTGACGCGAACGTCACGGCCGCCACCGCGAGAATCGCGGCGGCAAAGCCGAAGCGGTCGGCCATCAGGCCCGCCGACAGCGTGCCGATCGCGTGGCCGGGATCGCGCCGGCACCGGTACACGCTCAGCGCACGCGCGCACCAGCCGGGTTCGGACACGGCGGAAACGGCCGCGATCCGGCTCGGATAGACCATCGCCATCCCGAGGCCGAGCGGCACGCACGCCACGCGCCGCCAGCCCACAGCGGCTCGCGAGACAACCGGTTGCGAACGCAGGCGCCTCCACCGCGATCCAGCCGGCGAATTCGTTCAGCCCTACCGCGAGCCGCGGTTTGTTCGGGCCGACGAGGTCGACCTTCATGACGATTCCTGCCCATGCTTGCCGCCGGTTGTCGTTGGTTATCGTGGGTTGCCGCTACTTGCCCGCCAACGCCAGCGACGGCGCGAGCGCGCTGTTCGGATCCTGGCCGTTCCACGGCCCTACCCATGCGTCGTTCGGCGTCGCCCCCATCACGAAGTCGAGCGTACCGCCGGCCTTCATCTCGTCGTACGTGATGTAGGGCCGATGCAGCGGCGTGCCGTTCAGGCTGACCGACTGGACGTAGCGATTCACCGACGACGGCGCGCCGCCTCCGGCCGTATGCGCGGTCACCTTGAAGCGCCGCGTCGCGCCGAACTTCAATGCGTTTCCGTCCCCGCCTGCCGTCGCAACCGGCATGTCGATCGTCGCTTCCTCGAACAGCGGAGTGCCGAGGTAGAACACGCCGCCCACCGGATTCAGCGAGTAGATGCCGAGCGCTGACAGCACGTACCATGCCGATAGTTGCCCGCAGTCGTCGTTACCGGGAATCGCCGAATCGCGCACGCGGCGCGGGTCGGCGAGCGCGGCCTTCAGGCTGTCGCCGCTCAGCAGCGCGCGATCGCCGGCCGTCAGCGTCAGCGAGTACATGTCGTCCATTACCGTGCGCACGCGGTCCTGCGTCTTCGACGGCATGCCCGCGACGTCGTACAGGTACGGCAGGTGGTTCGCCGGCTCGTTGCCCGCGAAAAACTGGCCGCTGCGCCCGGTCAGGTCCGGAAAACCCTGTCCCCCCAGGAAGGTCAGCGGGTTGGCCGAATCGAACGTGCGGTCCAGCTGCGCGATGAACCGGTTTTTCCCGCCGAGCAACGCAACGAGGCCGGGGAAGTCGTGGAAGATGTTCCACGTATCGACCCACGAATTCGATTCGGAGAAGTCCGTTTTCTCCGCCGCCGTCGGGTCGAAGCCCGCCGTCCAGTTGCCTTGCGAATCCTTCGGCTGCGAGAACGTCCAGCCGTCGTTCGACGTCGGGTTGAACACGTTCCGGTAGTTCTGGCTGCGCTGCAGGTACGGCCGGTAGTCGGCCGTGCTCTTGCCCGCCGCCTTGCCGACCGCGGCCGTCGCCCAGTCGTCGAACGCGTAGTCCTGCGTCGTCGACACCGATGCGTTGTCGCCCGCATACACGTAGCCGCTCTGGCGATACTGGTCGAAACCGTGCGCGCTCGCGCGCTGCGTGGCGGTCAGCGCGGTCCAGATGTCGTCGACGTTCGCGCTCGTCAGGTGCTTCAGGTACGCATCGGCGATCAACGGGATCGACGGGTGGCCGGCCATCGTGAAGGTCTCCGTCTGCGCGAGCGGCCAAACCGGCAGTTCGCCCTTGCCGTTCTGCCTGAACTGCGTGAGCAGCGACTTCACCCAGCCGTCGACGCGCTCCGGCTGCACCAGCGTCATCAACGGCGACTCGGCGCGGAACGTGTCCCACAGCGAGAACGTCGACGAATAGTCGAAGCCCGGATTCGCATGCTTGCTCGTGGTCGGCGGCGACGTCGTGCCGTCGTTGGTCGAATCGGTGCCGACGTAGCTGCCGTCCGCGTTGTTGTAGACGGTCGGCGCGAGCATCGTGCGGTACAGCGACGTGTAGAACATCGTCCGCTGGTCGGCCCTGCCGCCCTTGATCCGGATCCGGTCGAGCGCGGCGCTCCACACGCGCTCCGCCGCCCCGCGCACCTGATCGAACGACTTCGCGCCGACTTCCGCGGCGAGATTGGCGTGCGCGTCCACGATGCTCGACGGCGAGATGCCGACCTTCACCGTGACCGCGCCGCCCTCGCCACCGTCGGCGAACGTCAGGTATGCCTTGAAGCCGTCGGCACTGAACGCGACATGCTTCGTATCGAACGGCTTCGAGAAACGCGCGACGAAATACGTCGGCTTGTTGTTCGCCCAGTTGTTCGTGAACTGCCAGCCGGCGACCGTCTGCGCATCGACGACCTGGATCTTGCCGCTCGCGGTCGAGCCGCCGATCGGGTTGTCGATGCTGACGATCATGCTGCGCTTCTGCGCGGCCGCGCTCGGGAAATACGTGTAGCGATGCACGCCCGCATGCGCGGTGGCCGTCATTTCCGCGACGATCTTCGCGCCCTGCACGTTCCACGGCGTGTTGCCGCGGCCGACCGGCGCCATCTTCACGCGGTAGTAGCCGGGGCTCGCGGTTTCGTCGTCGTGGCTGAACGACGCGTCGTAGGTGATCGACGCATCGGCCGCGACCTTCGCCAGCGTCGCGGTATCGACCGGTGCGAGCGTCGGCAGGAACCGCACTTCGCCGCCCGAGCCGATACCGGTACCCGACAGGTGCGTATGCGTGAAGCCGGTGATGAACGGATCGTCGTACTGGTAGCCCGACGTGCGATCCCAGTTCCACGGCAGCGTGTGCGAGCCGCCGGTCGTGTCCGGCCCGAGCTGCACGAGCCCGAACGGCACGGTCGCGCCTGGATAGACGTGGCCGTGGCCGCGCACGCCGCTGCTCCAGTCCGCGTTGATGTCGAGATTCGCGGTGCCGATCATCGGATCGACGCTGCGCAGCACCGATCGCCTGGCCGCGCCGCCGTTCCCGCCCTGCTCGTTCTGATCGCCCTGGTCGTTCTGGCTGCCTTGCGCGTTCGGCCGCTGCGCGAGCACGCTCGCATCCGTCGAACCCTGATCGCCGCCGCAACCCGACAACACGGCAACGCACCCGATACCCACCACATGACGCAGCTTCATCCGTTCGTCCCTCCGTTTCCTGGCGTCGATCCTGCCGGCAAGAACCGCTCGTTGATCTTCACGCCCGTTACGGCGCGCCGGCCGCCTGCGGGAACGACGGCATCGCGGATGCGTCGGTGCCCCACGTCGTCGCGCTCGCATCCGCGGTCATCGCATACGACAGCGTCGCGCCCTTCGCGATCTGCGCAAGCGGCAGCCATGCGCCAGGCCACGACACGCCGTTCAGCGCCAGCGACTTCACGTAGAACGACGCGGTATCGGCGGAACCGGCCCCCGGCGCAACGATGTGCAGCAGACGGTAGCCGCCGTCGTGCTGCCCGACGCGCACGTCGATCTTCTCGAACTGCGGGCTCGACACCGCGACGCCGCTCACGCCCGGCACGACCGGATAGAGGCCGAGCGCGGCCCACACGTACCAGCCCGACACCGCGCCGAGATCGTCATTGCCGGGCAAGCCAGCCGCGCCGGCGCCGAACTCGTTCGCGAGCGATGCGTGCAGCACGCGCTGCGTATGCGACGGCGCGCCGGCCCACGCATAGACCCACGGTACGGCCATCGTCACTTCGTTGCCGACGTAGAAGTACGGCTGCTCGGTGCCGATGTTCAGGTGCGTGAAGAACGTGTCGAGCCGCTTGACGACCGGTGCCGCACCGCCTGCCTGCGCGACCACGCCCGCGAGATCGTGCGGCACGTACCACGTGTATTGCTCGGCATTGCCTTCCATGAAGCCCGAGCCGTCGGTGACCCACGCGCCGGCCGACGTCTTCGGTCGAATCGCGCCCTGGTCGAACAGGTTCCGCCAGTTGCCGCTCGATTTCAGCAGCGTGCCGGCCGTCGCCGCATCGCCGAGCGCTGCCGCGAAGCGCGATACCGCGAAGTCGCGCACCGCGTATTCGAGCGTGTTCGACGCGGTCTGGTTGTCGCCGCTGCCCGACGCGGGTACGTAGCCGAGCCGGTCGTAGTCCGCGCGGCTGCCCATCACCGGCGTGCCGGCGCACGCGGCGCCCGGCGCCGTGCTGCGTCTCATGATCGACAGCGCCGCCCGCGTGTCGAAATTCGTCGCGCCGAACGCATGCGCGTTCGCGACGATGATCGAGCCCGCATCGCCCGGCATCACGGCCGTCTCCGTATTGAAGTACGCCCAGCGCGGGAACGCGCCGCACGCCTTCGCATCGAGCACCAGCGACTGCACGATGTCGCTCGTGCGCACCGGATCGAGCAGCGCCTGCAACTGGATGAACGCGCGGTCGATGTCCCAGCCCGAGAAGTTCGCGTACATCGTGCGCCCCTTGTCGACCCGGCGGGTCGGCGCGGCCGGTGCACCGTTCGACGCGTAGAAGTCCGGATACTCGCCGTTCACGTCGTTGAACACGTTCGGGTGCAGCGACGCGTGATACAGCGCGGTGTAGAACTTCGTCTTGTCGGCATCGCTGCCGCCCGTCACCTGGATCGCGTTCAGGCGCGCGTTCCATGCATCGCTCGCCGCCGCGCGCACCTTGTCGAAATGCCCGTTCGCGTTGCCTTGCGCGTCGCCGCCGCCGTTCTCGGCATCGAGGTTCTTCTTCGCGTTCGCTTCGCTGACGAACGAGATGCCGAGCTTCATCGTCACGGCCGGATGCCGGCGGTCGACCGCGAACGTCAGCGCGACCGGGCTGTTTTTCGCGAGCGTCGGCTTCGTCGCGAACGGCCGGCTGAATTCCGCGTAGTAGTACAGCGGCACCGCATGCCCTGCCCAGCAGAATCCGCTGCCCGCGATCGTGCCCGACAGCGCGCGATCGCCTTGCTGCGTGATCGTGTCGTTCGTCGAGCCCTGGGACCGGTTGTTCTGCACGGTCGGATCGAGTGCGATCGTCGCCTCCTGGCCCTGCTTCAGCGCGGGGAAGGTGAAGCGCGCCAACCCGGTGCGCAATGTCGTCGTCAGTTCGGCCTTGATGCCGTTGGCGAGCGTGACGCCGTAGTAGCCGGCCTGCGCCGTTTCGTTCGCATGGTCGAAGGCGGCCGCCGTGCCGGCGTCGCCGGGTGAAAGCTGCGGCATCACGTTCAGGTAGCCGCCGTTCGACCAGCAGCCGGTGCCGCTCAGGTGCAGGACGCTGAATGCCGTGATCGACGTGTCGCCGTACCAATAGCCGCCGGAGAAACCGGAGCCGTCGCCTTTTCTCCCGTCGTATTGCGCGGTTGGCGTCATCGGGCTCCATTGCATCATCCCGAACGGCAGCGTCGGCCCCGGGAACGTGCCGCCGCCCAGCCCGGAGCCCACCGGGTCGGCCGGCTGGTCGGTCGCGTAGTCGGTGCCGATCAACGGATTGACGTATTGCGCGACGCGGATGTCGGCGTTCTTTTCCGGTGCGGTGCTGCCGTCGTTGCCGTTTCCGTTGTTGCCGTTTCCGTTGTTGCCGTTTCCGTTGTTGCCGTTACTGCTGTTTCCGCTTCCGTTGCCGTCTCGATTGCCCTGCGCCTGAGCCATGTTCGACAGGCTCGCGCTCGACGGCGAATCCGCGTCGCCGCCGCACGACGTCACCGCGACGCACAGCGCCAGCAGCGCCGTTCCCAACCCCCAGTTCCTCGGCATCGCCTGTCTCCGTTTCGCTCTTGAATCAAGCTGTTGGTTCGAACTACTGAGCTTTTGATCAGGAATCTTTTGCGACTGGATGCGTTCGCGATCGATCGGTCGAAAATGCCGGGCACGTGTACTTATTTCCGCATTCGACTGCCCGAAAAAAGACGCGCCGACAGGTCGGACATACCGACACCCACGAACGGACAACGGGCACAAGCGTGCCCAAATGATCGTGTTTTCTCTACCCCGTGTTTTTACGAATTTTTATTTTGTTTATCTAAACAAAAGGCGATTGATTCAGTTTTTATGCGGAATGGATGCTGGATACGCGCTTGGCCATTACGGCTGCTTCGGCAAATCGACATACGCTTCGAGTTCGCCGGCGACATAAAGCCGCTTGCCGATTCGCGGATACTCGCAGACGTCGTGTTCGAGCCGCTGCCCGCCGACGAGCAGCTCCAGCGGCGCATCGCCGGTGTTCTGCACCGTATGCGCTTCGCCGCCGCGCGGAAAGCCCAGAAAATCGCCGGGCCCGATTGCATCGGTGCGCTCGCCGATCGTGACCGCGCCCGTGCCGGACAGCACGTACACGAACTCTTCTTCGTACAGGTGACGGTGATACTCGGCCGATTCGTGGCCGGGCATCAGCGTGAGCAGGTGCACACCGAATTGCGTCAGGCCGGTCAGGTCGCTGAGTTGTCGCTTCAGACGCACGGCATTCGGATTCAGCGAATGCACCGCGCGCGTCGGTTCCATCTTCGCGATATCGGCGGCCTTCAGCAGTTCCCGGGGGAAGGGGGTCGACATGGGGATCTCGCAAGTGTGAATGTTTCGGTCGGATGCTGCGCCGGCGCGGCGCGCGCAGCGGCCATTGTCCGATATTTTCACGCTTGCGGATGCGCCGCGTGCCCCGTTGTCGCGCACAGCTAGCGCGCGCAATCGGCCAGCAGGTTCGCCAGCACCGTCGCGCGTTGCGCGAGGTGCGCCGGATCGGCATCTTCCGCTTCGGTGTGATTCAAACCGGCCTTGCATGGCACGAACACCGTCGCGGAAGGCGCGACGAACGACAGGTTCACCGCGTCGTGCCCCGCGCCGCTGCACATCTCCATGTACGGACAGCCGGCGGCAGCTGTTGCCCGCCGCACGCGCTCGACGCATTTCGCATCGAACACCACCGGCTCGTATTCGGCGATCGTCTGCACCTACACGCTCGCCGACGTCGAACGCTAGTCACGCGGCATCGTCGCGCTGGATCTCGCCGAGCCGATGCCTGCGCCGACGGCCGCGATCGTGATGCGGCGGCATGCGTTGCCGACGGTCGCCGCGCTGCATTTCATCGAGTGCCTGAAGGTTGCAACCGCAACCGTCTCGGGAACCGACCATGCATGACGCTCAGCGCACATGCGTGCCGCGCAGCTCCGTCAGCAATGCGACGAGACGATCGATGTGCGCGTCCTCGGTGCGCCACGACGATACGCTGATCCGGAATGCCGGCCGCCCTTGCCACACCGTCGCACCGAACCACACGTCGCCCGACGCCTGCGCGGCCGCGAGGATCGCCGCCGTTTCGTCGTCGGTGCCGGCCCGCACGAGCACCTGGTTCAGCACGACGCGGTTCAGCACGTCGTAGCCGGCGGCTCGCAGGCCGTCCGCGATCCGTGCGGCCTGCGCGCAATGCCGCTCGACCATCGTGGCCACGCCGGCGCGGCCAAGCGAGCGCAACGCGGCCCACACGGGAATGCCGCGTGCGCGCCGCGAGAATTCGAGATTCAGGTTCTTCTGCGCGTCCTGCGCGCCGCTCAGGTAGACGGCGTCGCTGTTCATCGCGGTCGCGAGCGCGGCCGCGTCGCGGCAGATCACCATCGCGCCGTCGTACGGCGTGTTGAGCCACTTGTGGCCGTCGGTCGTCCAGCTGTCCGCGCCGTCGATGCCGTCCGTCAGCGCGCGCTTCGACGATGCGCGGGCCCACAGGCCGAACGCGCCGTCGACGTGCACCCACGCACCGGCCGCCTTCGCGGGCGGAATCAGCGCCGCGAACGGATCGAACTCGCCGGTGTTCACTTCGCCGGCCTGCACGCAGAGGATCGTCATGTCGTCGAGCGGCGGCAACTGCGCCGGGTCGATACGGCCGTGCGCGTCGACCGGCGCGACCACGACGCGTTTCATCCCGAAGCCGAGCACGCGCAGCGCCTTCTTCACCGTGATGTGCGCAAGCTCGGAAATCACCACCTTCACTTCAGGCGCGCCGATCAGGCCGTCCGCGTCGACATCCCAGCCCTTGCGCGCGAGCAGCGCGCGCCGTGCGGCCACCAGCGCGACGAGCGTGCAGGCCGTCGCGCTCGTGCCGAAGCCGACCGCGCTGCCTTCGGGCAACCCGAGCACGTCGACGACCCAGCGGGCGGCCTGGCGCTCGATCGTCGCGGCGACCGGCGAATTCGCATACGACGACGCGCACTGGTCCCACGCGAGCATCAGCCGCTCGGCCGCTGCCGCGGCCGGCAGCGCGGCGCCGATCACGAAGCCGAAGTAGTTCGGGCCGTTCGACGCGACCGTCGCGGGCGTGCCGCGTTCGTCGAGCAGGCGCAGCACGTCGGCGGCGGCGCGGCCCGTATCGGGCAGCGGCTCGTCGAACGCCGCGAGACCGGCCAGCGCGGCCGCGTCGGGAAACGCGCGCCGTTCGTTCGTCGTGGCCAGATACGCGTGCGCACGCCGGTCGGCGTCGGCCAGCAATGCAAGTTCGTCCATGTCGGTTGCCTCGGTAGGAGTCAGAGTTGCGAGAGATCGCGGCCGAGCTGCTGCAACGCGCCGTCGATCCGCTTGTAGTACGTGAACTTGCCGACGCGGGTCGCCTGCACGAGCCCGGCATCCGCGAGGATGCGCATGTGGCGCGTGGTGGTGGCCGGCGCGATGCCGAGCTTGTCGGTGATGTAGGTGCAGCACACGCCGAGCTCGTCGAAGTCGCCGTGCGGCTGCGGCGGAAAATGCTTGCGCGGCTGTTTGAGCCAGCGCATCACGGCCAGGCGGCTTTCGTTGGCCAGTGCGCTGATGCGGGTGACGTCGTCCATGGGTTCGGGATGGGTTGAACGTTTCGAATATTAGCTAAATGACGAAATGTAGGCAATCGGTTTGGCGAGGAGTTTTCACGACGGTCGCTATGCGTGCACCCAGGGAAAGTGACTTCTTTACGCGTCGGCGGCTACGACAGTTCCGGGGTTCCGATACTCACAAGCGACCGCGCTGACCGGGATCGCGACGATCCCGGCCAGTGCCCTCTCCGTCGATAGCAGGCCGGGTATCGGAGTGTGTGTCCGTCATCAGAACTGTGCGGTGACCTGAAAACCCACTGTCACTCGTGCCGTCGGGAATCCGGACGGCTTGTAGACCGGTGTACCGGCAAACAGGTCGTAACCGTAGGCGCCCAATCGGGTCGCGACGCTGCCCTTCACGCCGATCACGGCACCCGCCAGTTGCGTGCCGACGAGTGTGACCGGCTGCGGGCCCCACACGCGGCCGTAGTCGATGCCGCATAGACGGCCTGCCCGGTTTGCCCGATCGGTGCCTGTAGCTCGTTGCGCCAGTAGAACCCGCGTGCTGCGGCCAGCATCGTTTCCCCGTCGAAGCCGCGCACCGTGTAGCGGCTACCGATCGTCAGGTCGTCGATGTAGTGCAGCGTGTTACCCGTGTACAGGCCGTGGAACGTGCCGACATAGCGGAACGGCTGTTTGCCGATCGCGAACGGCACCGACAGGTTCGCGTCCAGCACGGCCATCTTGTAGCGGTAGGTCTGGTCGCCGTCGCCTGCAAGGCTGTCGTCCTGCGCGCCGAACGCACCGATGCCCTGCCGGTACGCAAGCGTCCCGTCGAACTGCGCGTTGCCGAAATAGTGGCGATCGGTCAGGCCGAATTCGAGGATAAACCGGGCATGGCGCAGCCCGGATGGCAGCGATGAGCGAAAAAGTCTAGCAGAGTGAAAGGAAAGGCGCGGCGGCGTTCGGGCGCGCGGCCGACACGATCGCCGCCAGCGCGTCGCCGACGGTCGACATCGCGAGCGTTTTGCGGATCGTGCCCCGGCTTGCCGGCCCGCCGATCCATTGCCGGCGACCTGTGTCCCGTGTTCGGCGATGCCCGTCGTGTCGGTCATGTGCGCTTCCGCCCGGTATGCGTCGCCGGCCCAGGACGCGCATGGCAAGCCGAAGCGGCGCAACGCGTAAACGGGCTGCGCCGCGCAGCCGGTTTCCGTTTACGGCCGCGACGTTCTACAGTGACATACAACTACCCGAACGATCCGAGCCGCCGCGTGTCGTCCCCGCTCGACGATACGCACCCGATTCCGAGGACATCCGATGCCGAGCATCCTGGCCGCGCCCGCCAACCTCCCCCCGAGCCCCGTCGCGGCGGAAACGCGCATGGTGCACGACGTCGCGACGCTGAAGCCGTCCGACTACCGTTCGGCGGACGGCGCATCGTGGGTCATCTCCACCATCGCGCCGGCCGCGGACAGCGGCACGAACGTGACCGGCACGACCGACTTCGACACCGCGAAAGGCCGGACCGTCGCGGTGCCCGACGCGCGGCGCCGCTATGCGAATCGCGGCACGTGGCAGGTCGTCGCGAGTTCGAGCCCTTCGGTCCCCGCCACCGGCCGTTACGACTGGCTGACGCTCGCATGGCTGCCGGTCAACCGGCGGCCGCTGCCGCAAACGCCCGAGCACCTGTATTCGCCGTTCATTCGCGGCGGCACGATCGTGTATCGATGGAATCCGGCGGCGGAAGGCGGCGAGCAGTTCGGCAACGTGCGGATGATCTTTCCCGAATGGACGCAGCAGGTGGCCGACGCGTTGCGGTCTGCGGCTGCTGCAGCACCGGACGGCGCCGGCACGTCGGCCGCACCGCCGCTCGATCGCCTGAAAACGGACACGAATCCGATGAGCGCCGTGCTCGACTTCGGCGATGCGCTGCGCGACGAACCGGTCGAGCGGATCGTCGCGCGGCTGCCGGAGCTGCTGCGCGTGAAGGATCTGCACGAACTGTCGGCGATCGTGTACCTGTGCCTCGCCGGATCGCGCACCGAAGACCGGCCGCGCTTCGCCGAAGCGATCAACGGATCGATCGCGTCGACCGACGACCGCGCGCGCCTGCTCGCGATCGCGTACGGCGCGTTCGCGGCCGGCCGCGCGCGGCCTTATCCGTTCAACGATGCGGGGCAGACGGCGCGTATCAACGACGTATTCGGCGCGTTGAAGCAGCGCACGACCGCGCTCGACATACCGGTCGCGCAAGGGTCGCCGTGGTACGAGTTCTTCACCGCGTATCGGCTTGGCGAGGCGGCATCGGGAAACCGCCCGTGACGGGCAGCAGCACGAGCATACAGTCGCGCCGTTACGCGGCGGCCGCGTCGCCCGGGCTCGCGCCTGCCCGCTTTCCGATACGCGCCAAGCCTCGTCCTACGCAAATACCCGCCTGAATCGGCCCGGGCCGAATGACCCGGACTACGCGGCGTCTTACCATCGCCTGACGCATCGACGAACGGCCGCCTGATGTGCTGTTCGCGTCACCGGCTGCCCGTTCCGTCCTGTTCCCCTCTGGCCTCGCACGATTCTCGATCTGCACGGAATCTGCACAGAAGATGTTCCCCTCGCGCAGACGCGATCTCGACCCGATCTCCCTATAGTTCGAACCACTCGACACTTCTTCAGGAGTACATTCATGTTTTCCTTCTCGATTCGCAGCTTCGCCCGCTATGCGGTAATCGCATCGGCCGCCACCATGCTGCCGACCGCCGAAGCCGCCGCCGGCCTGCCCGCCACACCGACGATCCGCGCGATGGCCGGTGCGCAGCCGATCGATCATCTCGATCCGAAGACGACCGCGCTCGTCGTCATCGATTTCCAGAACGAATACCTGAACGGCAAGATGCCGATCGCCGACGTTCAACAGGCGATGGCCAACACGAAGCGGCTGATCGATTTCGCCGACCGCAACGGCATGCGCGTCTACCAGGTGCAGCACATCGCGCTGGCCGGCTCGCCGCTGTTCGCGCTTGGCGGCAAGACCGTCGAGTTCATTCCGGAGATGAAGCCGCGTGCCCACGACACCGTCGTGCAGAAGGAAACGGTCAGCGTGTTCGCGAGCACCGATATCGACAAGCGCCTCAAGGCGGACGGCGTCAAGACGCTGGTCGTCGCGGGCCTGATGACGCACGCGTGCGTCGCCGGTGCCGCCCGCGATGCCGCGCCGCTCGGCTACAACGTCGTGGTAGCATCCGACGCGTCCGCCACGCGCGCCATCGTCCGCGCGAACGGCGAATCGATCGACAAGGACACGCTGCACCGTGCCGCGCTTGCCGAGATCGAAGACACGTTCGGCGACGTCAAGACGACCGCCGACATCCTCGCGCTGCCGCTGCGCTGATCGCCCGCCATGCCGCGCCTGCCCGGGCCGGCGCGGCGAATCCGGAAACCGTCCTGACCACGCATCGGAACCCGCCATGGATCAACTGCTCGCGATGCGCGTCTATCGATGCCTGGTCGAATCCAGGGGATTCTCGGCCGCAGCCGATCGCCTCGACACGACCCATTCGACCGTATCGCGCCAGTTGAAGCTGCTCGAAGCGAGCCTCGGCGTGCAACTCGTCAACCGTAACACGCGGAATTTCTCGTTGACGGCGGCCGGCGAGCGCTACTACGACGCGTGCGTGGACATCCTGGAGCGCGTCGCGGCGGCATCGGAAGACGTGACCGACTCACCCGGCCAGCCGTCGGGCGTGCTGCGCGTCAGCATGCCGCTGTCGGTCGGCACGCTGGAAATGCCCGCGTGGCTGCCCGCATTCCGCCGCGCGTACCCGGACATCCAGCTCGACGTCTCGTGCAGCGACCGCTTCGTCAACCTGATCGGCGAAGGGTTCGACGTCGCGCTGCGCATCAGCGGCGGCCTGCCGGATTCCGACCTCGTCGCGAGAACGCTCGCGATATCGGATGAAATTCTCGTCGCGTCGCCCGACTATGTCGCGCGTCGCGGCCTGCCGCGCACACCCGTGCAGCTCGCGAAACACGACTTGCTCGCCTACAGCGGCAGCGACGACCGAACGAGCTGGCGCGTCACGCCGCCGAAGGGCGCGCCCGTCACCGTCCGGCTCGACGGCCCGCTGCGCATCGACGCGATCACCGCGCTGCATGCGGCCGTGATCGCCGGGCTCGGCATCGGCGCATTCACGCACCACACGGTGCGCGACGACATCGCGCACAGGCGGCTCGTCCCGATCCTGCCCGGCCACACGCTGGCGAAGCGCCGCTACTACGCGCTGTATCCGAAATCCCGGCACGTGCCGCCCAAGGTGCGTGCGTTCGTCGATTTCGTCGCAACGCTTTACGACGCACACGCATGACGCGGCGGCGCGTTCGCGCCGGCTCCGTCGATGTGCGTCTTCCATCGAAATCGCTCGTCCGTCACCAGCCGCGCGGCGTGCAATGCGCGAGTGAACGCCCGGTGCGCACATCCGGCAGCGGTGCCATTCCGTTGAATCGGCCGATCGGGGTCGGTTCGCGGCCACACCCGCACGCATGAAGAAAAAAAATCGGCCGCCCGGGGGGAGGGGGCGGCCGTCAAGGAGAGATCCCTGTCCGGGATACCGGCGGACACCACTCCGGACCGGTACAGGTATTGTTGACGAACGCGATTCCGCTGACCATCGGACCGGTCTGATTTGCAGCCCGATGCATGAAAATCACGGCGTCCCGAGCCTGACGCCTCCGTCGCATTCGCAACGCACCGTTACGTTCGCGACGGGAACCCCATACGCGGCGACCTGTCGAATCGCCGCACGACCGTCGACGGCTTCGCCGCCATGGCGGACAATCCCTTCTCCAGCCCCGCTCGAATACGTCCCGCCCTTTCACATGCTGAGCATTGGTCCCTTCTCGATCCGCGTCGTCGCGGTAGCCGTCGCCGCGCTGCTCGCGTGGCTCGTCGCCCGTTTCCTCCAGCGCCGGCCGCCCGACGGACATCACAAGACCGCATCGAGCCTCGTCCTCGATACGTTGCTGCTCGGCCTGCTCGCCGCGCGGTTCGGCTACGTCGCGCAGTGGTGGCGCGAGTACGCCGCCGCGCCGCGCTCGATCGTCGCGCTCGGCGACGGCGGCTTCGACTGGCGCATCGGCGTCGCGGCCGCGATCGTGTTCGCGGGCTGGCGCCTGCGCCGCCTGCCCGCGCTGCGTCGCCCGGTGATGGCCGGGATGCTCGCGGGCCTCGCCGCATGGGGCATCGCGCAAGGGACGCTGGCCACGTTGCAGCACGGCGCGCCGCCGCTCGCCGCGCTGCAGCTCGAAGCGCTCGATGCGACGCCCGTGCCGGCGCAACGCTTCGCGGGCAAGCCGATCGTCGTGAACCTGTGGGCGACGTGGTGCCCGCCGTGCCAGCGCGAAATGCCGATCCTCGCACAAGCGCAGCAGGATCATCCGGGAATGACGGTGCTGATGGTCAATCAGGGCGAAGACGCGCAAACGGTGCGCGCGTTCCTCGAACAGAAAGGGCTGCGGTTCGATCACGTGCTGCTCGATCGCACGCTGCACGCGATGAAAGCGTACGGCTCGCGCGGGCTGCCGACGACGCTCTTCTTCGACGCGCAAGGCAACCTCGTCGAATCGCACATGGGCGAGATCACCGCCGCGCGGCTGAAAGACGCCGTGGCGGATCGCTTCGGCCAGTAACGCGCGCCGGTCGAGGGGCAGCGGCAACGCGCATCACCGCCGCGGCCAGCCGGGCCGCACGACGTGCCGGCAGATGAACGCGCGACATGCGTGAAGCTCGATCGGCGCAGCGGCAAGCGCGACGCCGAAATCGGACAGGTCCGATTGGCCGTGCCGGATGCGCGCCGTAAACTCCGGCGCATGATGACGCAGATCCAGTCCACTTTCGGCGCGCTGCGCGACGCCGCCGCGCATTGCGCCCGCCGCCCCACGTTCCTTCGCAACCTCGACATCGCGGTACTCGCACTGATCGTCGCGAGCGTGCTCGTCGTGATGGCCGACAGCGTGCACGACCTGCACGAACGGTACGGCCACGCGCTCTATGCGGCCGAATGGGCGTTCACGCTGCTGTTCACCGTCGAATATCTGGTGCGGCTGCTTTCCGCGCCGAAGCCGGCCGCCTATGCGCGCAGTTTCTTCGGCATCGTCGATCTCGTGTCGGTCCTGCCGACCTACCTCGCATTCTTCTTCCCCGGCCTGCATGCGCTGATCGACGTCCGGCTGCTCCGGCTGTTGCGCGTGTTCCGCATCCTCGGTCTGTCGATCTACCTCGAGGAAGGGCAGATGCTGATGCGCGCGCTGACCCGCGCGCGGCGCAAGATCTTCGTGTTCATCGGCGGGATGTTCGTGCTGGTGGTGATCCTCGGCACGCTGATCTTCCTCATCGAAGGGCCGGAGAACGGCATCACGAGCATTCCGGTGGGCGTGTACTGGGCAGCCGTGACGATGAGCACGACCGGCTACGGCGATCTGACGCCGCATACGCCGCTCGGCCGGCTCATCACGTCGTGCGCGATCCTGCTCGGTTACGGGATCATTGCGTTTCCCACCGGGATCATGGGCGCGGAGCTGGTTGCATCGGCACTGGAGCGCACGCGCGCCAACACGCGGCCGGCCATCGGCGACGAGCCGTGCTGCCCGCATTGCGGTGTCGCGCTGCCGGTGCGCAATGCGCCGGATGCCGACGCAGGCGGCGAGCAGGCGACGAAGTGATCGGTGCGGTCGGCGCGGTCGGCGTGGGCGACGCGCCGGGCGTCCATCTCGATGAAGCCCGTGCGCAGCAGGGAATCGCGCGCGTTCAGGCGAAACTGCTGTAACGCAACGGGCCGAACCCTCCATGGTTCGGCCCGGCTTCTTTCCACCCACCGCACGCACGCGCGCTATCGCCGCGTCACTTCACCTGGCCACCCAGCATCTGCGCGAAAGCCGCCAGCCCCGTCAGCATGATCTGCACGCCCACGCACAGCAGCAGGAACGCCGACACCCGCATCGCCACTTTCGTCCCCTCGCTGCCGAGATAACGCGCGAGCGTCGTCGCGCGGCTGTAGATCTGCCAGATCGCGAACGCGACGAGCGCCGCGACCGCCACCGACACCACGCCCGACGCCACATAGTCGGCGACCGTGCGCGTACGGTTCGCGTGCAGTGCAATGCCGGCCGCGATCGAGCCGGGGCCGATCGTCAGCGGCACCGTGAGCGGGAAGAACGCGCGCGCCATCAGCCTCGGAAAATCGTCGCCATGCGTGGCGCTGTCGCCGCCCGGTACGTCCGGCGCGTTGAGCATCGACCAGCCGGCCACGGCCACCGCGAAGCCGCCGCCGATTCGCAGCGCCTCCATCGAGATCCCGAAGAAATTCAACACCGGCGCCCCGATGAAGAAGATCACGAGCAGCGTGAAGAACACGTTGGTGGCGAGCTTTTTCGACAGCGTCGCACGCTCGGTCTCCGTCAGCGATTGCGTGCGCTCGAGAAACACGAACGCCATGCCGACAGGATTGATGATGCCCATCAGACCGGTAAAGCCGAACAGGATTTCAGGAATCAGGCGGTCGACCGGCATCGCGATCGTGCTCCTCGATAGTGGACAGGGAAGAAAAAAGCGACCGGTCAAAGAGACCGGCCGCCAAACGGACATACCTCCAGAATCCGGCACGCGCGGAAGCGCGCCGGCCCGCAGAACCCCGATTGTCGATGAAGCCGGGTCCGCGGAAAATCAGTCGGGTCTGATTTTGCGGACGACGTGAGCGTCGTGCGATCTGCGGGGCAATCCCGCCTCGCGGGTATCCAGGATTTTGTCTGACGGTTGTCGGCGTAGACGGAAAAGGTGTGTTCGGCGGCCCGCTCCGGCTGCCGCTAGAACGCCTTCGGCAACGCACGCGCCGTTGCATCACGCAGGCCACCGCACCTGCGAATGAAGCGTGTGGCACCGGAAATCCTCGGCGCTCGCATGAGGCAGCGTTGGGAGTAGCGCTATCAATGAATAGCATGACTGCGACCGGGCCCAACGGTCGCCGCCGAAGCCCGACCGACACCACACCTGTTCAATTTAGCCTGAATGATCGTCACAACCAATCGGACCAGACTGATTCTGCGATGGGTCGACGCACGTCAGCAATCGCACGCTGGAACGATTCCGATGCAAACGAAAAGCGGCCGAGCCCTCCGGTCGCCGCAACGCATCCGCGCCTGTCCGCGCGCCACGCATCGCGATGTCGGTTCGATCGGCGCGCCCATACC
Organism: Burkholderia metallica; assembly: GCF_902832845.1. GTDB lineage: Bacteria > Pseudomonadota > Gammaproteobacteria > Burkholderiales > Burkholderiaceae > Burkholderia > Burkholderia metallica. The sequence goes on from NZ_CADFDB010000006.1 coordinate 296,864, forward strand.
GCCGAAAAAAAGACGCTGCCCGAAACCGGGCAGCGCATTGAACGAAGACATGCTTCGGATACGAGGTGTCGGGCACATACCATGCGGTCACCCGACCTGCGTATTGTCGAAGAACAGGTGGCGCCCGCACAATCAGCCTGGTCCTATTCCGCAAGATTTCATCGGCCACGTGCGCGACGCTCGCGTCGACGTTCATGCGACTTCACCGCTCGGCATCGCACGCCTGCGCATCGTTCATCATTTGCGCGCCCGATCGATCGCAGGCGGAGCGTTCCGGCCGCCTGTCTCGTCAAGAGCGCAGACGACACGGATCTCCGTCAGAGAGGTCGGTCATCGATCCCGCAGCACGCATGAATCAGACCGGGCCTACGCGCGCTTTCCCGACAGGGCCGTCCGGCGATACGCGCACTCGTTCAGTACGAGTTCGATTCATATATCAACTTGTTTAGAACTTGTCCTATTCAATTGCCGGATGCCGCCGCCTAAAGTGGAGTGCATCGAGGCACCGGGTCTTCCGCCGCAACCGGCGCGACATCTCGCGATGTCATCCGGCAACCTGCTCCGCATTGCGAAGTTTCGTCAGCCTCCCTCGATTCACGATGCCGCCGATCGCCTCCGACGCGCGACGGCTTTCCGGAGCGACCTCACATGCAGATCACCCCGCACGACATGCCCACGCTTGCCGACATTCCTCGTCTTCCGAACGAAGTCGGCGATGCCGCGCACGCCGTATCGAACCACGCGAAGGCCGCGCCCGGCAGGCTCGACGAGTCCGTCGCCGCCGCCACGCAAACGCTGATCGAGCGCGGCGATCCCGCACGTGCCGCCGAGCTCGCGGCCATGCACTGGCAACAGCATCCCGCATCACCGGCGGCGGCGTTCAATTGCGGGTATGCCCTTCAGATGGCCGGGCGTCACGCGGAAGCGATCGTGCCGTATCGCAGGACGCTCGAGCTCGCGCCCGCGTGGCCGTCGCTGAAGAACAATCTCGCGCTCGCGATCCGGCTGTCGGACGGCGATCCCGATCTGGAACACGCATTCATCGAAGGCGCACTCGACGACGCCCCGCACGACGCGCGGGCGTGGACCCACGCGGTCATCACACGCCTGAACCGCTTCGACCTGGACGGCGCACTGCGTGCGGCCACCCGCGCGGTGACGCTCGCACCGGACTGCCCGCTGGCCGCCGGCAACGCGGCCGCCGCGCTCAAGGAAGCGCAACGGTGGAAAGAAGCCGAGCAGTACGCGCAACGCGCGTGCGTCCTCGATCCGCACGACTCGACACATCGCTACAACCTGTCGCTTCTCCGGCTCGCACGTGGCGACTTCGCTTCAGGATGGGCCGATTACGACGCGCACCGGCACGGCGCGGGGGAACTGCGCGACACGCTGCCCGAGTTTGCGCGGCCGCGCTGGTGCGGCGAATCGCTTGCCGGAAAGACGCTGCTCGTATGGGACGAACAGCGCATCGGTGACGTCCTGCAGTTCAGCCGCTTCGTTCCGCTGCTCGCGAAGCGCGTGCGTCGCGAAGGCGGGCGGCTCGTGTGGCATGCCATTCCGCAGATGGGCGCGCTGATCGAGCGCAGCCTCGGCGATCACGCCGACGTGTTCGACACCGGCACCCGCATCGAACATCTGCCCCCCTTCGACTACGAACTGCCGCTGACGAGCATCCCGTGGCGACTTGGCGTCGATGCGGATGCCTTCGCCACGTCCGCGCGTTACCTGCGTGCGGATGCCGCGGCCACCGACGCGTGGCGCCACGCGCTGTCCGGCGAAAAGCGGTTGAAGGTCGGCCTCGCGTGGACGGGCAGCCTCGACCCTCAGCGGAATCGCTTCCGCCAGGTCGGGCTCGAGCGCTATGCCGATGCGTTCGCCGGCATGCAGAAGGACGTCGCGTTCTACTCGCTGCAACCGGGCACGCAGCACGACGTCGAAGCCGCCAAAGCGGCCGGGTTCGACGTGATCGACATGACACGCGAATGGAAGACGCTCGACGACACCGCAGCCTTCGTCGGCGCACTCGATCTGGTGATCACCGTCTGCACGTCGGTCGCGCACCTGAGCGGCGCGCTCGGCCAGTCCACGTGGGTGCTGCTCGATGCGAATCCGCATTGGGTCTGGCAGCATGATCGGCGTGACAGCCCGTTCTATCCGGGCGCGGTGCTGTATCGGCAGCAGGCATTCGCCGACTGGCGGCCCGTACTCGACGAGGTGGCCGTGGATCTTCGGCATCTCGTCGGCCGACGCGCGCACCCGGACGGCGCGGCAACCGTCGTATCGTCCGATTGCCGGACCACGCACATGTGCACACCGAAGCCGCGATAAAGAGCATCCGGCCCGTGACCACGCGGCTCGGTCGCCCGCATCTGGCGTGCTTGATCGTGTCGACGGTCGGCGCGCGCTCTGGCGACATCCCCACTCGCTCGTGATCAAGCGGCTTCCCGCGCCGCCCGATCGACGGTGGGCAGTGGACGGTTGGCGGCCGTCCTACGGCCGCGAAAACACCATCACACGCCCCTCTACACGCTGAAGCTTGAGCCACCCCATGTCGGCGGTGAAGCGCAGTTGCTGCAGCGGAAAGTCGAACTTCGCATCGCCGGCGGCGCTCACGACCGCGTTGGCGATCCAGCGAATCAGCGCCTTGCCTTCCTCGGTCGTCACGCTGCCGTTCTGCACGCCGTAAAAATAGCGATTCCCGGCGTTGACCTCGTTCTGCAACTGCACCCAGTGCCCCTGCAACCCCTGCAGGGTCCTGAACAGGTCGGCGACCCGTTGCGTCGTGAGGCCGCGCGCCCACAGCGCGCCATTCGCGGCGGGCCGCGCCAGGTTGTGGCGATCCGCGTCCTGCGCCTGCTCCTTGATCTGTCCCCGCAGGGAATCGTCCTTCGACATGCCACGCTCCTCATGGTGATGGGCGCGGGAGAACGACCTCGCGCGCGCCGCATGCACGATACGCCCATTGCGGGAAGTCATCGCCTGTCAGGTATGTCAGGCTTCCCAGTCGGGCGCCCGATCCGTCACGCTTTCTTTTTCGCCCTCAACGCGAACGCCGCCGCCGTACATCCGGCCATCGCGATACCCGCGATCAGGAACGTATCGCTGTACGCCATCAGCAGCGCCTCGCGCATCACGCGCTGGTTCACGAGCGCGAGCGCCAGTTCGTGCACGCCGCCGGTCGACGCACCCGGCAACGCGTCGGCTCGCGGCACGTGCATGCGCGCAAGCAGCCGCGCCAGCATCGCCATGCGTTCCTGAAACGCGTCCGAGAACGGCGACACGGCCTCGCCGATCCGCATCGCATGCAGCTTCTGCCGCTCGACGACGATCTGGCTCGCCACCGCGATGCCGATCGCGCCGCCGACGTTGCGCACCATGTTGAACACGCCGGACGCCGAGCCGAGCTGCGCCTTCTCGATCCCGTCGACCGCCATCACCGACAGCGCGATCACGACGAGCGATTGCCCGATCCCGCGCACGACGAGCGACGGCACGATCACGTTCGACGCGGCGTCGGCGGTCAGGTGGATGTTCATCAGGCAGCCGGCCGCGACGAGCGCAAAGCCGAACACGATCGTCGCGCGCGGGCTCGTGCGGCGCATCAGCGGCGGCGTGAGGAACGACATCACGAACTGCACGATCCCGTACGGGATCATCGCGAGGCCGATGTCGCGCGCGCTGTAGCCGTGCAGCTCGGCGAAGTAGTTCGGCACGAGAAACACGACGCCGAACACCACCGCACCGAACAGGAACTGCATCAGGCTCGCGATCCCGAAGTTGTAGCGGCCGAGCAGCCGCAGGTTGATGAACGGCTCCTTGCGCCGCAGCTCGATCGCGACGAACGCGACGAGCCCCGCCACCGCGACGATCGACAGCTCGACGATCAGGTCGGACGCGAACCAGTCCTTGCGCCCGCCCTCCTCCAGCACGATCTGCAGCGCGCTGAGGCCGAGCGCCATCGTCGCGATCCCGAACCAGTCCGCCTGACGCAGCTTCGACAACTGCACGGGCACCGGGCGGATCGCCCACGCGATCGCTGCGATCAGCGCGATCGCGGGTGGAATCTGCAGATAGAAGATCCAGCGCCACGAATACATGTCGGTGAGCCAGCCGCCGAGCGACGGCCCCGCCGCCTGCGCAACGTTGTTCGCGACCGCGAACAGTGCCATGCCGAGGGGATGCTTCGACGGCGGCAGCTCGGTGACGATCAACTGGAACGACAGCGGAATCAGCACGCCGCCGAACGCGCCCTGCAACGCACGCGCGACGATCATCGACGAGATGGTCGGCGCGACCGAGCATGCGATCGAGAACGCGAGGAATCCCGTCGCGCCGACGAGCAGCACCCGGCGCGCGGAGAACACCTGCACGAGCCAGCCGGTGAGCGGAATCACGACGATCTCGGCGACGAGGTACGCGGTCGAGATCCACGAACCTTCCTCGAAGCTCGCGCCCAGCGAGCCGCGGATGTCGGGCAGCGACGCGTTCGTCACGTGCACGTTCATGCCCGCCATGAAGCAGCCGAACACACCGCCGAGCACCGCGACCCACGCGCGCAGCGAGACGGTTTCGTCGTGCGCGGCCTGCCCGGGCTGCCCGGTTGCGGCCGTCACGATCCGGCTCCCGGCGCGCCGCGCGTGTCGACGCGCGCGATCACCGACATGCCGGGCCGCAGCACGAGGCCGGACGGCGGCGCATCGAGGCGGATCTTCACGGGCACGCGCTGCACGATCTTCGTGAAATTGCCGGTCGCGTTGTCGGGCGGCAACAGCGCGAATTCGGCGCCCGAGCCCGGTGCGAGCCCGAGCACGCGGCCATGCAGCGTGCGGCCCGAGTAGGTATCGACGTCGATCTCGACCGGTTGCCCGTCGTGCATCGCGCCGAGCTGCGTCTCCTTGAAGTTCGCGACGACGTACACGTCGCGCAGCGGCACGACCGCGAGCAGCGGCATCCCGACCTCGACGTACTGGCCTGCCCGCACCGCCCGCTGGCCGATCGTGCCGTCGCGGGTCGCGCGGATCGCCGTGTGCTCGACATCCAGTTGCGCGAGCGCGAGCTTCGCGCGGGATGCCGCGAGCCGCGCACGCGCCTGCTCGATCGCGGCCGTGATCTGCGCACGGCGCCGGCGCAGCACCGTCTGCTGGTCGTCCTGTGCGTGCACGGCCGCGCTCGCGCGGGCAAGTTCCGCGCGCGCCTTCAGCGCATCGGCGTGCGCCTGTTCCCAGCGCTGCCCGCTGGCGGCCGCCTCGGCGAGCAACTGCTTGTAGCGCACCGCATCGGCATCGCGCCGCGCGGCTTCCGCACGCGCGGCGGCCGCGTCGGCCTGCGCCTGCGCGATCACGCTGCGCTGCTGGCCGACCTGCGCGTCGAGCGTCGCGGCGGCGGCTTCCTCCGCCTGCAGCGTCGCCTCGGCCGCGGCGACGGCCGCCTGCGCATCGTCGAGCTTCGCGCGATAGTCGCGATCGTCGAGCGTGACCAGCACGTCACCGCGCTTCACCGGCTGGTTGTCGTCGACGGCCACGTGTGCGACATAGCCGGCCACGCGCGGGCTGACGGTCACGATGTCGGCGCGTACGTAGGCGTCGTCGGTGTGCTCGATGAAGCGGCCGACCGTCCACCAGCGCCAGCCGAACCCGGCAAGCACGATGACGGTGACGAAGGCGCCGACGGCGATCCAGTGGCGCCGTGCGAAACGGGCGGATTTCTCGGGTACGGCTGTGGTGCTCATGATGGGAATCGGATTGGTTGAGTGCGTGCGGATTCACGAACGGCCGGCTAGCGCTGCCAGCCGCCCCCCAGTGCCTTGAAGACGGCCACCTGATCGAGCGCGACCTGCTGCGTCGACGCGGCCAGCGCCGCATCGACCGCGACGAGGCTGCGCTGCGCGTCGAGCACGCCGAGAAAATCCAGCGCGCCCGCGTCGTAATTCAGTTCGGCGAGCCGGTAAGCGCGAGCATGCTCGGCGCGCGCGGTGTCGAGCGCGGCCTTGTGGCGCCACTCGGCGCCATAGCGTGCGAGCGCCTGCTCGGTTTCCTTCAGCGCGCGCAGCACCTGCGCATCGAACGATGCCCGCGCGGCGGCATCGTCCGCGCGGGCCTGCGCGAGCTGCGCGCGGCTCGCCGCGAGATTCGGGAAACGCCAGGTGATCAGCGGCCCGACGCCCCACGCGATCGCGTACTTGTCGCCGAGCGACGACGGATCGCCGGTCGTCGACAGCCAGTTCACCGACCCGCCGAGCACGATCGACGGATACAGCTCGGCCGTCGCGACGCCGATCCGCGCGTTCGACGCGGCGAGCCGGCGCTCCGTTTCGCGCAGATCGGGCCGGCGCCGGAGCAGCGCGGCGCCGTCGCCGACCGGAAACGGCCGCGCGAGCGTCGGCGTCGCGCGGCAACGCGCAGCCGCGTCCGGAATCGCGCCGGGCGCGTGTCCGGTCAGCACGGCCAGTTCGTACAGCGCAGCGCGGCGCGCGCCAGCGAGCGGCAACAGTTCGGCGCGCGTATCATCGGCGAACGCGCGCGATCGCGCGACCTCCAGATCGGACACGAGACCATGCGCACGCTGCCGCGCGGTCAGCGCGGCGAGGCGGTCTGCGATCGCGACCGAGCGCTCGGCCACGTCGATCCGCTCGCCGTACGCGCACGCCTGCGCATACGCGGCCGTCGTCTCGGCGGCCACCGCGACGCGCATCGCATCCGATGCCGCCTGCACGGCTTCCGAATCGGCGCGCGCGGCATCGACGAGATGGCCGACGCGCCCCCACAGATCGACTTCCCACGACACCGCGAACGACGGCGCGAAACCCCCGCGCGTATGCGCATCGGTGCCCTTCGCACTGGCGACGATCTGGTCGGGCGCGTGCTTGCCGTAGTCGACGCCGAAGCCGGCGGTGGTGTCGGGCAACCGCGCGGCGCCCGCTTCGTCGAGCACGGCCCGCGCACGCGCCACGCGCGCCGCGGCCACCGCGAGATCGCGGTTCTGCGCGAGCGCTTCGCGCACGAGTGCGTCGAGCGTCGGATCGTCGAACAGCTGCCACCAGCGGTCGGGCAGCGCGCCGCCGGACGCGACGGGCGCATCGGCCGCCGCGTCGAACGGGGCCGTACGCACCGTATCGGTTGCGGGCGGACGATACGGATCGCCGACCGAACAGGCGGTGAGCGTCGCGGCGCTCAGCAACGCGGCGGCGGCGGACGAACGGAAGAAAACCGGAGGACGGGACGAGGCGGGCATCGTGCAAGGGCAGTCGAACAAACGATGGGCCTATGGTAATTTCGACCCATTCGGTCGATCTCGCGCGCAAAGCGCATTCGTCGTCGAGAAAAGGACACGTGGATCAATTTTTCAGCGCGCTGGAGCGCAAGGACAAGCACAAGCAGATCGCCGTCGTCGCGTCCGATGCGGCGGCCGGCATCGCGTACCCGCCGCATTCGCACCGGCATGGCCAGCTGATTCACGCGATCTCCGGCGTGATGCTCGTGCATGCGGACGCCGGCAGCTGGGTCGTGCCGACCGGGCGCGCGGTCTGGGTGCCGGGCGGCACGCAGCACGAAATCCGGATGGCGGGCGACGTGCAGATGCGCACCGTGTTCGTCGCGCACGAGGTACGGCCGAGCCTGCCGCGTGAATGCCGTGTGATCGCGGTCGGCACGCTGCTGCGCGAGCTGATCGTGACCGCGAGCGAACTGCCGGCCGACTACGACCTCGCGCATCGCGCGGGTCGCGTGCTCGCGCTGATCCTCGACGAAATCGAAATCGCGCCGCTGCTGTCCCTGCACGTGCCGATGCCGCGCCATCCGGCGCTCGCCACGCTGTGCACGCGGCTCATCAACGAACCGTCGTCGGCCGTGACGCTGCAGTCGTGGGCGCGCGACGCCCACATGAACGAACGCACGCTCGCTCGCACCTTCAAGCGCGAAACGGGCATGACGCACGGTGCGTGGTGCCGCCATGCGCGCCTGCTGCTGAGCCTGCCGCGTCTGGCGGCCGGCACGCCGATCCTCGAACTCGCGCTCGAACACGGCTACGACAGCCCCAGCGCGTTCGCGGCGATGTTCCGCAAGGCTCTCGGCGTGCCGCCGAGCGAATACTTCCCGCGGCGCTGAACCGCACCGTCCCGCTGTCCGTTTTGCGACGATCGAGCGCCGCCCTGCGCGCGCGGCGCGACCGGCCGCTCGCTACAGTAGCGGCATCGCACGACACCGGCGCCACGCGCCCGCCCCGCCGATGGATCTGATTCAAAGCATGCGGGTTTTCGTCACGCTCGCCGACGCGGGCACCTTCACCGAAACCGGCAAGCGGCTCAATCTCACGACCGCGCATGTCAGCCGCACGATCGCGTCGCTCGAGGCGCATCTCGGCATCCGGCTGCTGAACCGCACGACGCGTTCGATGTGCCTGACCGAAGCCGGCGAACGCTATCTGGCCCGCGCACGCGACATCACGCTCGCCGTCGACGCGAGCGAACGCGAAGCGCACGGCGCACGGCTGCATCCGCACGGCCGGCTGCGTGCGCACTGCAGCGCGAGCATCGCGAACCGCTTCGTGATTCCCCTCGTCGCGCGCTTCCAGGCGCGCTGTCCGGACGTCAGCGTCGACCTGACGCTGGCGCCGCAGGTGCCCGACCTGATTCGCGACAGCTACGACGTCGCGGTGATCGCGATGCCGAGCCTGCCGAGCGCCGATCAGGTCGCGATCGACGTCGGGCGGTTCGGCAGCGTGCTGTGCGCTTCGCCCGCATACGTCGCGCAGCACGGGATGCCGGACACGCCGCGCGCGCTCGTGCGGCACCGCTGCCTGCAACTGGTCGCGCCGGCCTACCCGGCGCGCGAATGGACGCTGTCGCGCGGCGCGGATTCGGAGACGGTCGTGATCGAGCCGGCGATGACGGCCGACGTCGCGGCATCGCTTGCGATCGCAGTGCGGGAAGGGGCGGGAATCGGCCTGCTGCCGGAATTCGTCGCGGACGACGGGCTGCGTTCAGGCGCGCTGGTACGCGTGCTGCCCGACTACCGGGCGCAGGACGTGGGCGTGTTTCTGGTGTATCCGTCGCGCCGTCATCTCGATGCGAAGACACGCGCGTGGGTGGATTTCATGAAGGCGGAGCTGCGTGCGGCGCTCGGCGACCCGAGCGGCGGCACCCGCACGCACGACGACACGGCCGCGCCGGACCCCACCGGCGCGGCCGCCAGGCCCCCGCTTACGCGACGGCCTTCACCGCCGGCTGCGCGGCAAAAAACGTCGCCTGCGCCGCTTCGTCCGCGCGCGCATACGCGCGGTTGATGCCGCCGATCACCGCGCGGATCGACGCGGTCGTCAGGTTCGCGTCGATGCCCACGCCGAACGCGCTGCCTCGTACGCCTGTGCCGGACAGTTCGGCGATCGCGATCGCCTTCGCATCGGCGCCCTGCGACAACGCGCGCTCCTCGTAGTGCTGAATGCGCAGCGGCGTACGCAACGCATGCATCAGCGCGTCGAGCGGACCGTTGCCTTCGCCGCGCAGTACGCGGCGCTCGCCGTGCACGTCGGCGGTCAGCACGATCGTCTCGCGGCCGTCGCGCTCGGTCAGCTCGTGGCCGACATAACGCAGCGGCGCATCGCCTTCGACGTATTCCTGCTGGAACAGCGACCAGATCTGCGCGCTCGTCACCTCGAGCCCGCTGTCGTCGGTCAGGCGCTGCACGGCCGCGCTGAAGTCGACCTGCAGCCGGCGCGGCAGCACGACGCCATAGCTCTGCTCGAGCAGGTACGCGATACCGCCCTTGCCCGACTGGCTGTTCACGCGAATGATCGAGTCGTACGTGCGGCCGACGTCGCTCGGATCGATCGGCAGGTACGGCATTTCCCACACGGCATCGGGACGCTGCACCGCGAAGCCCTTCTTGATCGCATCCTGGTGCGAGCCAGAGAACGCGGTGAACACCAGGTCGCCGACGTACGGATGGCGCGGATGGATCGGCAACTGCGTGCATTCCTCGGCCGTGCGCGCGACCTCGTTGATCTGCGAGAAATCGAGGCCCGGATCGACGCCTTGCGAGTAGAGGTTCAGCGCGAGCGTGACGAGATCGACGTTACCGGTGCGCTCGCCATTGCCGAACAGGCAGCCCTCGATCCGGTCCGCGCCGGCCATCACCGCGAGTTCGGCCGCCGCGACCGCGGTGCCGCGGTCGTTGTGCGGGTGCACGGACACGATCAGCGCATCGCGGCGCGCGAGGTTGCGGTGCATCCATTCGATCTGGTCCGCATAGAAGTTCGGCGTGCCGACTTCGACGGTGGCCGGCAGGTTCACGATCGCCTTGTGCTCGGGCGTCGGCTGCCACACGTCGAACACGGCGTCGCAGACTTCCTTCGCGAAATCGAGCTCGGTCGCCGTGAACGTTTCCGGGCTGTACTGCAGCGTGAAATGCGTGTCGGTCGCGGCATCGGCGAAGCGCTTGATCGTGCGCGCGGCGTTCACCGCGAGTTCCTTCACGCCGTCGCGCTCGAGGCCGAACACGATCTTGCGGAATTCCGGCGCGGTCGCGTTGTACAGGTGGACGATCGCGCGCTTCGCGCCGCGCAGCGATTCGAAGGTGCGCTCGATCAGGTCGTCGCGCGCCTGCGTGAGCACCTCGATCGTCACGTCGTCGGGAATGTGGCCGCCCTCGATCAGCTCGCGCACGAAGTTGAAATCGGTCTCGGACGCCGACGGGAACGCGACCTCGATCTCCTTGAAGCCGATCGCGACCAGCATCTTGAACATCCGCATCTTGCGCGTCGCGTCCATCGGCTCGAACAGCGACTGGTTGCCGTCGCGCAGGTCGGTGCTCATCCAGATCGGCGCCTGCGTGATCGTGCGGGTCGGCCATACGCGGTTCGGCAGGTTGACGGGCGTGAACGGTCGGTACTTCGTCGCGGGGTTCTTCAGCATCATGATGTTCGGTCCTCGGTCGGTTTGTCGGGAAACCGCCGCGCGGCAGCCATCAGTCGTGGTGACTGGCTGCGCGCGCAGCGGTGAAAACGGTAGAACGCAGCAAAACGGCAAAGCGGTACGGCGAACGACAGCCTTGACGGTTGACGACCGGGACGGAGCGATTCGGAAGCAGGACGAACTCAGACGCCGGTCGACAACCGGGGCCAGGTCGGTGATGCGGGGGAAATCTGGCGCTTCAGGAAAGAAGCAGATGGAAAGCGCGCAGCCGCAGACCCAGCCCGGAGAAACGGGCTAGTAGTCGTAGCGAGAAGAGGGACTGGGCGGCTTGCATGGCCGAAATCAAATCACAGACGGATGGGCGGTGTCAATGGCAACGCGCACGATCATCCGATCGCGCCGTCTGCAAAATCAGTCTAGTCCGATAGGCGGCGGTTTTCCCGATCGATATGCTTCACGGGTGCGGTGCCGGTGAGGCCCTATTCATGTTCGGAGTGAGTCGGTCCATCCTCTTCACCGGTGCCGCACCCCTGCCCCCCTTGCGATCGGGCTTCGGTGTGGGCGTTCGACGGTGGCCGGTGGGCGCGGCCACGACAGAGATGCTGATGTTGAAACGACACGCTGCCATATGCGAACGTCGAGCGCCTGCTCCGAAGCCCGATTGCCCTCTCCCCGCAGCCCCTGCGCAATCGCGCATCATTCAGAGAATCGATACGCACGCCGATATAGTTTCGAGAATATATCGAAATATCGTCAATTACACACACTTCATTAAATCGATTAACCCTGATTTTCTATTTACTGAACAATTGCCATTCACGGGCGAATATTTTTTTATTTATTTTTCGGCATGCTCGACACGTCGCGTTTCAAACGGCAAACGTTTGCGCGACGGGACACGATTCCTTATGCACCAATCATCAGGAGGAAAGCATGGCCGACTCTCAAACGTCTTCCAATCGCGCCGGCGAGTTTTCGATTCCGCCGAATACCGATTTCCGCGCGATTTTCTTCGCGAATGCCGCCGAGCAGCAGCACATCAAGCTGTTTATCGGCGACAGCAACGAGCCCGCCGCGTATCACAAGCTGACCACGCGCGACGGCCCGCGTGAAGCCAAGCTGAATTCCGGCAACGGCAAGCTCCGCTTCGAGGTGACGGTGAACGGCAAGACGTCGGCCACCGACGCGCGCCTCGCGCCGATCAACGGGAAGAAAGCGGACGGCTCGCCGTACACGGTCAACTTCGGGATCGTCGTGTCGGAAGACGGCCACGACAGCGACTACAACGACGGCATCGTCGTGCTCCAGTGGCCGATCGGCTGACCTGACGCGCGATCGGCAGCCGGCTCGCCGCGCCGGGCGGCTATCGCCCGGCCGGCCGGCGAGCCGGTGCGTCGCTCGGCGACGGGCGGCGCATCCGCGTCACCCCATCATCACCGATCACCGGAGACATCCATGCCTCTTCTTTCAGCGTCGATCCTCAGCGCGCCTGTGGTGACGTCCGAAACCTACGTCGACATTCCCGGCCTGCACATCGACATCGCGAATGCCGACATTCGCGACGGCAAACTTCTGGTCATCCTCAACGTGCCGACGCCGTATGCGACCGGCAACAACTTTCCCGGCATCAATTTCGCGATCACGACCGACAACGGCGTCGTCGCGGACGGCACCTTCACCTATTCGTCGAAGGTGCCGGAAAATACCGGCCGCATGCCGTTCACGCTGGTGGCGACGATCGAAGTCGGGCCCGGCGTCACGTTCGTGAAGGGCCAGTGGAGAAGCGTGCGCGGCAGCGCGATGCATATCACGTCGTATGCGAGCATTTCCGCGATGGGTTGCTGCACGGCCGAGCAGTCGTCGTCGCAGGGCGGCGGCACTTCGGGCAACCCGGGCACCCCGGGCAGCGAAGGCGGCGGCACCGGTTCGGGTCCGGCCCCGGGCAACATCGGCAGCGGCGGCGGCGAGCGCGACGGTGTCTTCAACCTGCCGCCGAACATCAAGTTCGGCGTCACCGCGCTCACCAACGCGGCGAACGACCAGACCATCGACATCTACATCGGCGACAACCCGAAACCGGCCGCCACGTTCAAGGGCGCGGGCGAGCAGGACCAGAACCTCGGCACCAAGGTGCTCGACTCCGGCAACGGACGCGTGCGCGTGATCGTGACGGTGAACGGCAAGCCGTCGCGGCTCGGGTCGCGGCAAGTCGATCTGTTCAAGAAGTCGTACTTCGGGATCGTCGGCTCGGAAGACGGCACCGACGACGACTACAACGACGGCATCGTGTTCCTGAACTGGCCGCTCGGCTGACCACCAGGCGGCACGGCAGAGCTCGCGCGTCGTTGTCGAACCTGCGAAGGCGACGGGGCCGGCCACACATTGCGAATCCATTCATTCGAGCAGTCAGTTGCAGTTCCCTTGCTGTACTCCGCGCGCGGCAGCGGCGAAATCCGTTCGCCGGCCGCGCGACGCGAGACCTTTCATCGAGACGAGGACGACATGTCACAACCGTTTACCCATGACGATCTGTACGCGCTGCTGCAACTCGCCGGCAACGACGCAACCGCCGTACAGGCCAACGGCGATCAGGCAGTGCTCGACCGGATGCGCCAGTTCATGACCGCGCAGCTCGCCGAAAAGCTGCCGCAATACGACGTGTTCGTCGACATCGCGACGATCCCGTACAGCTTCGACGTCGGCAGCTGGCAGAACAAGGTGAAGACCGATGCGGCCGGGCAGGTGGTCGCCTGCACGGTGACGTGGGCCGGTGCGCCCGGCGTGCTGCCCGGCGCCGCCGCGAAGTTCGGTGTCGGCGCGGTGGTCAACTACTTCTCGAAAGCGACGCCTCAGCCGCAGCCCGGACAGCCGGGCACCACGACCGGCGGCGGCGAGCGCGACGGCCTCTTCAACCTGCCGCCGAACATCGCGTTCGGCGTGACCGCGCTGGTCAATTCGTCTGCACAGCAGACGATCGAGGTCTTCGTCGACGACAACCCGAAACCGGCCGCGACGTTCCAGGGCGCCGGCACGCAGGACGCGAACCTGAACACGCAGATCGTGAATTCCGGCAAGGGGAAGGTGCGCGTGGTCGTGACGGCGAACGGCAAGCCGTCGAAAATCGGCTCGCGCCAGGTCGACATCTTCAAGAAGACCTACTTCGGTCTGGTCGGGTCGGAAGACGGGACGGACGGTGACTACAACGACGGTATCGCGATCCTGAACTGGCCGCTCGGCTAAGCCGCGCAACGCTGCTCTGTCGCCACGCTGCCCGGCGTGGCGATTCGCTCACGCACGCCGGACCGGCAAGAACGATCCAATGCCCCGCCACCGATACGCGATCGTTCGCCCGACACGCTCATGGGCCCGACATGAATCCGGCGGGCCGAGCACCCAGGTTTATCGAAACCGAACTAGACCGAGAACTGACGCTCCACAGGATTTCCGCCGATGGCGACTTCACGCGCTGCGGCTTCTCGCGGCTGTTCTCGATGAACACCGGCCGGCCGGTGATGCGCTACCACGCCCACCGCACGCCCGCATTCCCGGTGATGGTGCGCTGGTGCTCGCCGCCGAGATTCGTCAGATAGCTGACCGTCGCATATACACTCCCGCGCTTCGTCAGCTGTGCAACGAGCCCCGCACCGATCTGTCCGGCCGTCTGCCCGATCTGCGTGCCGATCGTCGTCGAGCCGCCGAAGGTGGTCTTGTCGTCGGCACCGAACGCGCGCAGTACGTTCACGCGCAGGTACGGCTTCCAGCTCACGCCGTTCGCATCGAACGCGTATTGAAGCCGCGCGCCGATCCGGCCGAGGAACGTGTTGCCGTTGTTCCAGCCCACGCTCGACACCCCGTCGTTGAACCGGTCGAGCGACAGCCATTGCCATACGAGCTGCGCCTGCGGCTCCAGCGTCAGCCCATTGCCGAGCGCAATCGGCAGCCCGGCCTCGACCGAGCCCGTGAACGCGTTGCCGTTCGTCGAGCCGTTCACGTTGTCGCTCGAGTGCGTGCGCACCGTGAGCGCGCTGCCCATCAGCACCGCATCGGTGTACCAGCCGCCCGGGCCGATATGCGTCCAGTAACCGCCGAGGTTGTACGCATTGACCTGCAGCGAGCCGACGCCCATGTCCGGCTGCGCGAGCGCGAAGCCCTTCACGTCGCCCACCGCCCGCGAGAAGCCGACGAAGAAGCCGTAGTGGTTGCGATGGCCGCTCGCGGTGGTGTCCGCGTACAGGTCCTGACCGACCTGCATCCCCCACACCGTGCCGTCGTATGACGGCGTCACGTCGCCTTTCTGCTTGATGTCGCTGTGGCCGCCCCAGATGCGCGCCCACGATGCCGGCACCGAACCGTTCTCGGCCAGCAGGCCCTGTTCGCCCTGCCGATCATGGAACGTGTCGATCTGCAGCAGCCCGAGCTGGCGCGCCACGGCCGGCGCTTCTGCGTACAGCGGCACCTCGGGGCGGTAGACCGGCTCCGGATTGCCGCCGGTGCCCGCATGGTCGACCGCGTCGACGATCGATTCCGGTGTGCCTTCGGCCGGCGTGATCGGCGGCTCGGCCGGCGGCGTCGGCTGGCCGGGCTCGACGACCGACGGCTGTGGCTTCGGCGGCACCGTGTTGCGCAGGTACCAGTTGCTGCCGGTGCCGCTCGCCTCGCCGCCTTTCGCGAGGAAGTACGTGTACGCACCGGCGCTCACGGACCCGCCGGACAACGAAAACGCGCCCGCGTTCGTCGTCGCGCCGTTGGTGGCCTGCACGACCTGGATGCCGTCGGCCACCGTCTGCGCGCCGGCGCCGCCGACGTTCGTCACCTTCAGCGTGCTCGTGCCGCTCGCCGTACCGCCGCTGACGATCAGCTTGTCCGACGGCGCACCGTCGCCGGCAAGCGTCGTATTCAGCGCGATCGTCGCGTTTTGCCCCACGTAGTTGCCGGCCACCGTCAGCGTGTTGCCCACGCCGCTGCCGCCGAGCTGCACGAGGCCGGCATTGGTCAGGTTACCGTTGATCCCGAAATTGCCGGTCGCGCCGCTTGCGAGGCTCGCGAGCGCGTTCGCGACCGAGATCGTGCCGTGGTTCGTCACGTCGCCCGTCACGCTGCCATAGCCGCCGAGCGTCGCGCCCGATGCGACCGTCACCGGCCCGCCGCCGCCCAGCGCCGCCGACGCGCTCGTGCCGTCGCCGACGATCACGGTGCCGGCGTTCACGTTCGTGCCGCCCGCATAAGTGCTCGCACCGTTCAACGTCAGCGTGCCGCTGCCGAGCTTCGTCAGCGAACCCGCGCCCGTGATGTTCTGCGCGATCGTCGAGTTGAAGCCTTGCGTATCGATCGTGCCGTTGTTCGACGTGATCGACACCGCGCGGCTCGACGCCAGGTCGAACGCACTGCCGAGCTGCAGCGTGCCGCCGTTCAAAGTCAGGCTTCCTGACGAAGCACCGAGCGCATTGTCGGCCGCAACCGACAACGTGCCCTGCGTGATCGTCGTGCCGCCGGAATACGTGTTGCCGCCCGCGGCGGAAGGCGCGAGCGTCAGCGTGCCCGCGCCGGTTTTTTCCACCGCGCCGCTCCCGCCGATCGTACCGGTATAGGTGCCGGCACCATCCTGCTGGAACCGCACGAGCCCGTTGTCCGTCACCGACAAAGGCAGGTTCGCCGCGTTCGCCTGCAGCGTCGCGCCCGCGTTGACCGTGGCGACGACCGACGCCGTCGTCGTGCCGAGCGTGCCCGTGAGGTTCAGCGTGCCGCTCTGCACGAGCGCGGTCGAGAACGTGCCGGTGCCGGCCCACGTCCAGTCGGTGCCGGCCATCGTCAGGCTCTGGAAGTTCGTGAACGCATTCGACGCCGTACCGGTGCCCTGCAGCGTCACGGTATTGGTGCCGGCACCGCCGTTCGCAGTGCCGACGATCTGCGAGCCGGTCTGCAGGATCAGCGTCACGTTGCCGTTGCCGCCCTGGATCGCGGTGCCGCCGCCGCCCTGGATCAGCCCCGCGTTGGTGATCGTCGTCGCGCCGTTGGTCGAGCGCACGCCGATCCCGTTGTTGCTGATGATCCTGCCGCCCGCCTGGTTCGTGATCGTCGCGGTGAACGAACTGCCGAGCGTGTTCGACACGACCGCATCGACGCTGCCGCCGCTCGTCGCGGTGCCGGTGGTCTGGATCGTGCCGCTGTTGACCAGCGTGTCGTTGTTGCCCTGCATGTACACGGCCGGCGCATCGCGGCCGTTCGACGTCAGCGTGCCGCTATTGGTGATCGTGCCGTTGCCGCCGAGCAGCGACGCCGCGCGCGCGTTGTTGCCCGAGGTCGTCACGGTGCCCGTGTTGACGATCTGGTTGCCCGACGCGCCGGGGTTGCTCTGCCCCCACGCGGCCGTCATCCCGTACGAATTGTTGCCGGTGGTCGTGATCGTGCCGTTGTTGACGAGCGTATTGTTGTTGCCGTTCGCGGCCATCCCGTCGTTGTAGGTGCCGGTCGTCGAGATCGTGCCGGTCGCGCCGTTGGTGAGCGTGTTGCCGTTGTTCACGCCGAGCAGCACCGCGCCGCGGTTCGCGACGCCCGTGCCGTTGCCGGACATCGACAGGTTGCCGTTGTTGGTGATCGCGCTCGACGTGTCGACGGAAAACGGTGTCGGCGCGGACGTCAGCACGTAATTGCCCGTCGCGCCCGCATCGATGTTGATCGTCACGCCGGTGCTGCCGGTCGCGGCCACGACCGACGGGATGTTCGCACCGGAACAGGTGACCGTCGCACCGCTGCCCGGCGCGGTGGCCGAACATGCCGCATAAGCCCCTGCCGGCATCGCACCGGTCAGGATCGCCACTCCGCCCAAACCCAGGTTGCGCCTCGTTCTTTTCATTTTTCCGCTCGCATTTATTGGTGACGTTATCGCTGCAAATCGGTGCTCGAAACGGGTTATATCACCTGTCTCGAAATAATCGCAAGATGCGAACAGGTGATATAGGAAATCAGCTTCGGATTTATTCAGCAATAAGAAACAACGGACTGCGCGGCGCTGCTGCATCGCGGCAAACGCCAACGACAGCAGTCCAAAGCAAGCAGGAAAGTAAAACGGTTGAATTTACCGGCTTTCGGGCAGACCGCGAATGCGGCGCAGGAAGGAATTCAAAATAATCGGCAAATTTGACGCCATTCGATTGCACAATAGGTCGTGCAATGGCCGCGTACGCTTTACGCGATGTTGCTACGCATGACGAGCGGTTATCCGGAAGGCCGCCCGCGACGGCGGGCGGCCCGTCGCGCACCTTCAGCCGGCCTGCGATCCGGCCGGCGTCGACATCGCGACCGGCTCCGACCATGCAGCCGACGCCAGGCGCGTGCGCGCGTCGCGCGCCACGCGATTGAACGCCACGCGCCGCTCGCCTTGCAGCTTCGCCGCGTCGCCCGCGCGGACCAGCGCGACCGGATCGACGAGACGGTCGTGCCGCCGAACCTCGAAGTGCAGATGCGGCCCCGTGGCCGTGCCCGTTTGACCGACCGCGCCGATGCGCTGCCCGCGCACGACCCGCATGCCGGTTCGCAGCGTCGGCTCGAATGCGGACAGGTGCGCGTAGTACGACGCATAGCCGCCGTCATGGCGGATCACTACGTACTTGCCGTAGCCGCGCGGCTCGGTGCCGACGAACGTCACGACGCCGCGCTCCGACGCGTGAACCGCACGCCCGGACGGCGCCGCGAGATCGACGCCGGAATGCACATGGCGCGCGCCGGTGACCGGATGCACGCGCGCACCGTAGTGCGAACTGATCCGCGTGGCGCTGACCGGCATCGCAAACCGCGCCCCGACGAGCGGCGCGCCGTCGAGGTCGTAGTAGGCGCCCGGCGAACCGGCATCCGGCGCAAACCACACGCCAGCGACGCGCTGGCCGCGCAGGCGAACCTCGAGCGCCGTCACGCGCACGCCGCCCGGCAGCCGGGCGCCGGCGTCGGGTTCGTATGCGATGTGGAACGTGTCGCCGGGTGCGCCGCGCTGCGTCAGGTCGATACGCGCGGCGACGATGCGCGCGACCTGCGCGGCCACGCCGGCCGGCAGCTCGGCGCGCGCCAGCGACGCCGTCAGGCTGCCGACGATCGCACCGCTACGCGCGCCGTATTCGGCTGGCGCGAACGCGAACGGTTCGGCGGCGGCGAGATCGACGGAGCGCCGCTCGAACGCGGCCGGCTCGCCCGTCGCGGGCAACGCCGACGCCAGACCGTAATGGAATCTCGACGCATACGCGCGTTCGACCGCAGCGCGCGCCGCGTCGCACAGCACGCGGTAGGCCACGCATGCGCCGAAGCGCGCCACGGGGTCGTCGCGGTCGCCGGCCGACGACACGCTCGGCAGATACGACGCGTAGGCCACGTCGAGCGGCGCGGCCGTCGATGCGTGCAGGCCGCCCCACGTCGTGCGCGCGGCATTGAAAAAAGGCACGTGGACAAGGTCGGCCGTCGCGGGCGAAAGCGGCGCGGCATCGTGAGCCGCGTGTGCCACCGCCCCCGCTGCGCCGGCCACACAGGCCGCCGCGACGACACCGCGCAGCAGCGTGCGACGCATCGGGAAACCCCAAACGCCGCGCCGCGCGGGTTGACCTTGTTCGCGTGCGAGACGGAAACGCAGGTCTAACCGCATGACGTCGTCACTCGCTGTCTGTCGATGAAAAATCGGGAAAGAACCGGGTATCGCGGAGGACCGATCGTCGCGACCCGGCAACGTGAAAGCGAGTGTATCGGCATGATCGACGCGTCTGAATAGGACTAGTCTCATTTGCCGAAAAAGCCGCTTCGTACTAAACCGAAATCTCGGTTTTTCGGCCATGCGGCATTCGACCCCACCCATTCGCGCGAACCATCGCGCCCCGTGTACGGTCGAACGCTGCCCGCGTGAGTACAAGCCTGTCGGGCCACAGCCGGCACGCCGCGCGTCGCGCACCGTTTCTTCAACCCGGAATTTCTTCATGTCGCTCGATCAACTGCACCCGGAACGCTGGACGTTCCTGTGGAACGCACTGTCCACCCTTTCTCTGAAGCTGTGCACCGCCCTGGCACTGCTCGTCGCCGGCTGGTGGCTGTCCAGACGCATCGGCAACTGGCTGAACCGCGTGCTTTCGAACAAGGAGCGCGTCGACGGCACGCTGCGGCCGATCCTCTGCGACGTCGCCGTGTGGGGCGTGCGCATCGTCGCGATCGTCGGCGCGCTGTCGCAGCTCGGCATCGAGACCGCGAGCATCGTCGCGGTGCTCGGCGCGGCCGGCCTCGCGATCGGGCTCGCGTTGCAGGGCACGATGCAGAACATTGCGGCCGGCATCATGCTTCTGCTGCTGCGGCCGTTCAAGGTCGGCGACTATATCGACGGCGGCACGGGCGTCGCGGGCACCGTCGACGAAGTGGGGCTCTTCATGACGCGGCTGACGAAGCCCGACGGCATCTGCGAATACGTGCCGAACAGCGCACTGTGGGGCAGCGCGATCCGCAACTACACGCGCAACCCGACACGCCGCCTCGACCTCGAAGTGGAAGTATCGGTGCACGACGACATCGATCGCGCACTCGACGCGCTGCGCGCGCTGGCCGCGGCCGATCCCGACGTGCTGCAGGATCCCGCGCCGGACGTGATGGTGATGCGCTTCGACGACAGCACGGTCGTCGCGAACATGCGCGTCTGGACGCACACCGACCAGTTCTGGGCGATGCGCTGGCGCCTCGCGCGCCAGGTGCGCAAGACGCTCGCCGACGCGAACTGCGCGCTGCCGATCCGCACGCGCGAGCTGCACATCGTGCACGATGCCGAATCGACCCGCGCGGCCCCGCGCGCCGCGGCGTCCTGAATGCGACGAGGCATGGCACCGCGCATGCGGTGCGCCGCGCCCCGGCTTCGTCGCTACATCTTCACGATATCGAGCAGCGCCTTCTTGCCGCTGCGGTAGGTGAACACCGAGATCGCACCGTGCTTCAGGTCGCCCTGCGGCGTGAATTGCGTCTCGCCGATCACGCCGCGATAGTCGGTGGCCGGCATCGCGGCCAGCACCTTCGCCGGGTCCGTCGAGTTCGCGCGTTTCATCGCGTCGACGATGATGTAGACGGCGTCGTACGAGAACGGCGCATACACCTGCATCGGCTGGTGGTATCGCGCTTCGTAGCGCTTCGCGAACGCCGCGCCGCCCGGCATCTTCTCGAGCGCGATGCCGGCTTCGGAGCACACGACGTTGTCCGACGCCGGGCCCGCGAGCTTCGGCAGGTCGGTCGAGCACACGCCGTCGCCGGCGAGGATCTTCGCGCGCATGCCGAGCTGGCGCGCCTGCTTCGCGAGCGGGCCGCCCGTCGCGTCCATTCCGCCGTACATGATCGCGTCGGGGTTCACGCCCTTGATCTTCGTCAGGATCGCGCGGAAGTCGATCGCCTTGTCGTTGGTCGCGTCGCGCGACACGACCGCCATCCCCGCCGCCTTCGCGGCCTTCTCGAACTCGGTCGCGAGCCCCTGGCCGTACGCAGTCGAATCGTCGACCACGGCCACCGTCTTCACGCCCAGGTTCTTCGCCGCATACGTCGCGAGCGCCGGCCCCTGCTGCGCGTCGGTCGCGACGACGCGATAGGTCGTCTTGAAGCCCTGCTGCGTGTACGTCGGGTTGGTCGCGGCCTGCGAGATCTGCACGACGCCGCCGTCGCGATAGACGCGCGACGCCGGAATCGACGTGCCCGAATTGTGATGGCCGACGACGCCGACGACCTTGTCGTCGACGAGCCGCTGCGCGACCTGCGTCGCGGTGCGCGGATCGCCCGCATCGTCCTGCGCATCGAGCCGCAGCGTGACCGGCTTGCCGCCGATCGTCAGCCCCTTCGCGTTGATTTCCTCGATCGCGAGGCGCGCGCCATTCTCGCTGTCCTTGCCGAGATGCGCGATCGCTCCGGTCAGCGGCGCGACGTGGCCGATGCGCACGATCTCGTCCGCGTGCGCGGGCGCCGCGGGCAACGAGCACGCCAGTGCGGCCAAGGCCGCGGCCGCGAGTGCCGTCTTGTGATGTCGATTCATGGTTGTCTCCGTCCGTGTCGTGCTTCGTTCGTGTTCCGAATCATCATGCGTCAAAAGTCGTGCCGCGCGCTCACGCACGCCCTTCGAATCCCAGCAATACGTTCACCGCGTTGATGCCGATCTCGTCGACCATGTAGCCGCCCTCCATCACGAACAGCGTCGGCAGGTGCAGCCGCGCGAGCGCGGCGCCGATGCGCAGGTAATCGGGCGAGCGCAGCCGGAAGTGGCTGATCGGGTCGTGCTCGAACGTATCGACGCCGAGCGACACGACGAGCGCGTCGGGCGCATGCGCGGCGATCGCGGCGGCCGCGTGGTCGAGCGCCGCCGAGTAGGTGTCCCACAGCGTGCCCTTCGGCAGCGGCAGGTTCAGGTTGAAGCCTTCGCCCGCGCCGATGCCGCGCTCCTGCGCATAGCCGGAGAAGTACGGGTACGACACCGGCGGCTCGCCGTGGATCGACGCGAACAGCACGTCCGCGCGGTCGTAGAAGATGTCCTGCGTGCCGTTGCCGTGATGGAAGTCGACGTCGAGCACCGCGACGCGCGCGGCGCCCTGCGCGATGCAGTGCTGCGCGGCGATCGCCGCGTTGTTCAGGTAGCAATAGCCGCCCATGTACTCGCGGCCCGCGTGATGGCCGGGCGGCCGGCACAGCGCGAACGCCGCGCGCACCGCGCCGCTCGACAGCAGGTCGGCGCCGGTGAGCGCCGAGTTCGCGCTCGCGCTCACGGCATCCCACGTGCCGGTGTTGATCGGCGCGCCGGCGTCCATCGCGTAGAAGCCGAGCTTGCCGTCGATGAACGCGGGCGGCGTCGCGGCAGCCGGCATCGCGCGCACCGGCCACACGAGCGGCAGCGCCTGGCAGGTGCGGCCCGTCGCGGCCCACTCGTCCCACGCGCCGGCGACGAAATCGACGTAGCGCGCGCTGTGCGCGGCCGCGTAATGCGCACGGTCGAACGGCTTCGGCGCGATCACGTCGCCGAGGCCGGCGGCACGCACCTGCGCGAGCACCGTTTCGGCGCGAAGGGGGTTTTCGAACGAATCGGTGATCGCGCCGTCCTTCAGTTCGACGCCGCGATGCAGTTGGTGATCGCTGCTGTAGACCGTGAGCATGGTTGACCGTTGCCGTGAAGGTGCCAACAGTTTATTGACCGCATCCGGCAATAACTTTGCTTTCCACGCACGCGTTTCGTACAATTTTGAGAAAACCGCCTACGGAATGCCGGAAATGAGCAAAAATCGCGCTTCGGTCGAACTGGACGGCGTCGACCGCGCCATGCTGCGCTTGCTGCAGGACGACGGCGCGCTGTCGAACGCGACGCTCGGCGAGAAGCTGTCGCTGAGCGTCACGCCCTGCTGGCGCCGCCGCAAGCGGCTCGAGGACGAACGCGTGATCACCGGCTACCAGGCGAACCTCGACCGGCGCGCGCTCGGCATGAACGTGTTCGCATTCGTGCAGGTGACGTTCAACATGCATTCCGGCCACGATTCCGATCGCTTCGAGGACGTGATGCGGCGTCACGACGAAGTGACGTCCTGCCACAAGATCACCGGCGCGGCCGACTACATGCTGCAGGTCGTCGCGGCCGATCTCGACGCGTATGCGGACTTCGTCGAGCGTGTGTTGCGCAAGCAGGCCGGGGTGTCGTCGATCCAGTCGAGCCTCGCGTTGCGCGAAGTGAAGTTCTCGTCGCGGGTGCCGGTGCCCGGCGACTGAACGATGCGACGAACGTGCGGGGCGCCCCCCCGATTCTCCGAAACCGATCCCATGGAGCACTACCCGATGAAGCGTTTCATCCCTTCCGTGTCATTGGCCGCCACGCTGGCCTGCGCGCTCGCGCTGAGCGCCTGTGCCGCCCCGTCCACGCCGCCGGCCCCGTCGTCGGCATCCGCCGCCGCACCGATGGTCGGCGGCGATCGCGACGAGCACGGCTGCATCCCGTCGGCCGGCTATGCGTGGTGCGAACAGACGCAGCAATGCGAGCGCCCGTGGGAACTCGCGAAGCAGAAAGGTTTCGCGAATTCGGCGCTGGGGTACGAGCAGTTCTGCCGGAACAATTTCGCGAAGTGACGCAACCTGACGTGACCTGAGCGGGACGCGGTGCAACGCCACGTCCCGACCTCCCCGATCCCCCGCGGTTATCCACACCTTTCCCGGTTCCGGCGACCGTCGTTCCGGAAACCCGGACACGCAGAAAACCCCACGAAAACAACGGCTTTTTTCGTTTGTGACACAGCAAACGAGTTCGGTTACATTACGCGCCCCTTGCCGTCCCGCCCCCGCAAAAACGCGTCGCGCGCGGCCCCTTTCCACGCAGCCTGAAGCGTCTTCCGCCCAGGCTTGCCGCAAGGGCCCGGGCGTGTCATGCGCCACTGTGACGCAGGCGCTTGCCCGCCTGCGGGAAGCCGATCCGAAGGTGTCCTTCGCGACGGCTTCGTGTGCGCAAATGCAACGGCGTGCCGCGTCGATCCGGAATTCCGGATTCGCGATCCGGATCTCCGGACCCGCGTTTTTCGCGGTCGATGCGCGCGCCGGGCGGCCTGGCAAACCGATGCATTCAAGTTGAAAAAGGGATCTGCTGTGATCAAAACGTTACGGGTAATACTGTCGGCGCTCGCGCTGTGCGTCGCGACATCGTCCGCGCATGCCGCCGATACGAAGAAGGTCGACGTCCTGCTGGTGGGCGGCGGCATCATGAGCTCGACGCTCGGCGTGTGGCTGCACGAGCTTCAGCCCGACTGGTCGATGACGATGGTCGAGCGCCTCGACGGCGTCGCGCTGGAAAGCTCGAACGGCTGGAACAATGCCGGCACCGGCCACTCGGCGCTCGCCGAACTGAACTACACGCCGGAGAAGGCGGACGGCAAGATCGACATCTCGAAGGCGATCGAGATCAACGAGTCGTTCCAGATCTCGCGCCAGTTCTGGGCGTGGCAGGTCAGGCAGGGCGTGCTGAAGAACCCGCATTCGTTCATCAACTCGACGCCGCACATGAGCTTCGTGTGGGGCGACGACAACGTCCGCTTCCTGAAGAAGCGCTACGAAGCGCTGCAGGCGAGCCCGCTGTTCCGCGGGATGCAGTATTCGGAAGACTACGACCAGATCAAGCAGTGGGTGCCGCTGATGATGGAAGGCCGCGACCGCGGCCAGAAGGTCGCGGCGACGTGGACGCCGATCGGCACCGATGTGAACTTCGGCGAGATCACGCGCCAGTTCGTCGGCTACCTGAAGACGCAGCCCAACTTCACGCTGTCGCTGTCGAGCGAAGTGCGCGAGATCACGCGCAACGCCGACGGCACGTGGCACGTGACGTGGGTCAAGCTGCACTCGGATGAACCGGCGCAGTCGGTCGACGCGAAGTTCGTGTTCATCGGCGCGGGCGGCGGTGCGCTGCATCTGCTGCAGGCGTCGGGCATCCCCGAGGCGAAGGACTACGGCGCATTTCCGGTCGGCGGCTCGTTCCTCGTGACGGACAACCCCGACGTGGTGAAGCAGCATCTCGCGAAGGCGTACGGCAAGGCGTCGGTCGGCTCGCCGCCGATGTCGGTGCCGCACCTCGACACGCGGATCATCGACGGCAAGAAGATCATCCTGTTCGGGCCGTTCGCGACGTTCTCGACCAAGTTCCTGAAGAACGGCTCGTACTTCGACCTCGCGAAGAGCACGAACCTGCACAACGTCGCACCGATGATGCGCGTGGGCGTCGACGAATTCCCGCTCGTTCAGTACCTCGCCGGCCAGCTGATGCTGTCCGACGACGACCGCTTCAACGCGCTGAAGGAATACTTCCCGAACGCGAAGAAGGAAGACTGGCGCCTGTGGCAAGCCGGCCAGCGCGTGCAGATCATCAAGCGCGACCCGGTGAAGGGCGGCGTGCTGAAGCTCGGCACCGAAATCGTCGCGTCGCAGGACGGCAGCATCGCGGGCCTGCTCGGCGCGTCGCCGGGCGCGTCGACGGCAGCGCCGATCATGCTGAACCTGATGAAGAAGGTATTCAAGGACAAGGTCGCGACGCCCGAGTGGCAGCAGAAGATCCGCCAGATCGTGCCGAGCTACGGCACGAAGCTGAACGACAGCCCGGCGAAGGTCGTCGAGGAATGGACGTACACGAGCGACGTGCTGCAACTCGCGCCGCCGCCGAAGATCGATCTCAGCACGCCGTCGCAGGCCACCGGCAACGCGCCGGCCCGCCCGGCGAAGGCCGCGGCCGACATGGCGCTGTAACGCGTCCGGGTGCCGCGGAGCACCGCGGCGCGCTGTTGCGCCGCACGACACGGCCGCCCTCCGGGGCGGCCGTTTTTCATCGGGGCGGCGATCGGGGGCTGTTTTCCGGAAACAACGGGCGGTGAGTGCGCGCCGTCCTTGCACGCAGCGCTCGCAGGCGGTCGCCCGCAGCCGTCCGGCCGCAACCGCCCCCCCCGCAGCCGATCGTCCGCATTCGCCTGCTCGCTTCCGCTAGAATTGCGGCACGCGCGACCCCGTCGCCGCCCGATCCATCATCCGCATCGACGCAATCCAAGCGACGCCCGATGCGGCCCGCGCCCGAACCGCGCGAGCGCCGCCCGCCGTTGCCGCGCCCGCCCGGGCGCCACCTCAACCGAATTCAGCTGGAGAAAGACCTTGTTTACCTGCCGAAACCAGAGCTGCGGCACGCAGTGGGAACAGTCCGACGTCGTCATCAAGGACGAAGGCCAGGGGCTGCTGTTCCGCTGCCCGCTGTGCGGCGCGCGCAACTACCTCGAACGCTTCGAAGATGACGAAGGCAACGTCGTCTACGAGCAGATGGAAGGCCGCCCCTACCTCGGAGACGTGGAATGACCCAGCCGACCGCCACGCCGTTCAGCGCGCTGCCGCTGACGCCCGCCACGCTCGCGAACCTCGCGCAGCTCGGCTACGTCGACATGACGCCGATCCAGGCCGCGAGCCTGCCGGTCGCGCTGGCCGGACAGGACCTGATCGCGCAGGCGAAGACGGGCAGCGGCAAGACCGCGGCGTTCTCGCTCGCGCTGCTCGCGCGCCTCGACGCGCGCCGCTTCGACGTGCAGGCGATGATCCTGTGCCCGACGCGCGAACTCGCCGACCAGGTCGCGCAGGAAGTGCGCCGCCTCGCGCGCGCTGAGGAAAACGTGAAGGTGCTGACGCTGTGCGGCGGCACGCCGATGCGCCCGCAGGCGCAGAGTCTCGAACACGGCGCGCACATCGTCGTCGGCACGCCGGGCCGCATCATGGATCACCTCGATCGCGGCAACCTGAAGCTCGACGCGCTGAACACGCTGGTGCTCGACGAAGCCGACCGGATGCTCGACATGGGCTTCTTCGACGACATCGCGAAAGTTGCACGGATGTGCCCGACCACGCGCCAGACGCTGCTGTTCTCCGCGACCTATCCGGACGGCATCGCGAAGCTGAGCCAGCAGTTCCTGCGCAACCCGAAGGAAGTGAAGCTCGAAGAACGCCACGACAACAGCAAGATCCGCCAGCGCTTCTATGAAGTGACGGAGGACGAGCGGCTGCATGCGGTGGGCCAGCTGCTGAACCACTACCGGCCGGTGAGCACGATCGCGTTCTGCAACACGAAGCAGCAGTGCCGCGACCTGCTCGACGTGCTGCATGCGCAGGGCTTCCATGCGCTCGCGCTGCACGGCGAGCTCGACCAGCGCGAGCGCGACCAGGTGCTGATCCAGTTCGCGAACCGCAGCTGCTCGGTGCTGGTGGCAACCGACGTCGCCGCGCGCGGGCTCGACATCGCGCAGCTCGAAGCGGTGATCAACGTCGACGTGACGCCCGACCCCGAAGTGCACGTGCACCGCATCGGCCGCACGGGCCGCGCGGACCAGGACGGCTGGGCACTGAGCCTCGCGAGCATGGACGAGATGGGCCGCGTCGGCGCGATCGAGCAGGCGCAGAAGCGCGACGTCGAATGGCATCCGCTCGCGGAACTGAAGCCGGCGGACGACGGCGTGCTGACGCCGCCGATGGAAACGCTGCAGATCCTCGGCGGGCGCAAGGACAAGATCCGCCCGGGCGACGTGCTCGGCGCGCTGACCGGCGACGCCGGATTCGACGGCAAGCAGATCGGCAAGATCAACGTGACCGAGTTCTCGACCTACGTCGCGATCGAGCGCGGCGTCGCGCGCGACGCGCTGCGCAAGCTCAACGCGGGGAAGATCAAGGGCAAGCGGGTCAAGGTCCGGTTGATGGACGAAGAGTGACGGAAAGCGGCGCGGACGGTCGCACCGTTGCGCGCCGCGCTGCATTCCGTCGCATTACCCCCGCATCACGCCAGTTCCGGATAGCCGTGCGCGGCCGCGTCGTCAGCGAACCGCGCAATCGCGTCGTAATCGCCCGGCGAGAGCCGTTCGAATCCCTTCAGCCTCAGCACGCGCGCCCGTTGCGCATCGGCCGCCACCGCGAAGTCGAGCGCATCCCGCAAAGCGGCGACCTGCGTGGGCTCTAGCGCGCGCGATGCGATGAACGGCAATCCCGGCGCGGATGCCGTCATCCCGACGATCCGGATGTCCGCCAGCAATTCGGGCAGCGCGTCGCGCACGTACGCGAACGTCACGCAGTCGATCGCCGCGCAATCGGCTTCCTCCGAAGCCAGCGCGCGCAGCACGTTCAGGTGCGAGCCGAACGCCGTCACCGACCCGAAGAACCGCCCGTCGCGCACATGCGGCGCAACCGCATGCCGGAGCGCATTCATCCCGCTGTGTGAATCTTCTCCGTTGAATGCGGCCCGCAGCCCCCGGCATGCGGCGAGCGTCGTCGCGCCGTCCGCGTGCGCACGCGCCGACACGGCGAGCACGCTGCTGTAGTGCGCGCCGCGGCAACCGTCCACGTCGAACACGGGCGTCGCGATCAGTCTCACGGCATCGCGCAACCCCAGCATCCGGTACGGATAGCCGCAGGTCTGCGACAGCAGCAGATCGTCGCGCCGCCACAGCGCATGCAGATCGTCGAACGGTTCGTCGGGCAGCGCGACATCGGCGGGGCCGCCCGCGTTCGCGAACGCGTCGAGCGCGTCGCGCAGCAGCGCGCGCCACAGCGCGTCGTGGCGCGGCGTCACGTTGTACATCGGCAGGGCAGCGATCCATGAGCTCATGCGGGCATTCTACGCATCGGCGCTCGCGACGCGAAACCCGGCTCGATCCCCGCAAAACGGGGGCCGAACGCCGCACGACGAGCCCGAAGCTTATCGGCCACGCGACGATAAGCAAATGCGAATCGATTGGTTGGCCGCGCGGTGCGATCCCGGTACCGTCCGGATGCCTGCCCGCGCATCGCGACCGCGTGCGATCCGGGACAGGCCGACCGTGATCCGCGAGACACCCGCGCACCCGGGCCGAGCGCACCGGTTCAGCCGCGCGTTCCCCGCATTGCCCCGTTCAATCCCGCCTCAACGCCATGGCCGAATACTTCGACGTCGACCACGCGCGTGCGATTGCCGCGCTCGACACCCGCTTCACCGCGCGCACCGAGTGGCCGACCTGGCTGCTGGTCGTCGCGATCTACGGCGGCTGGCTCGCCGTGCTGCTGCTCGTGCGCGACGGCACCCTGTCGCTCGCGGCCGCGACACCGCCGCTGATCCTGCTCGGCGCGTGGCATCTGTCGCTGCAGCACGAGCTGCTGCACGGCCATCCGACGCGCTCCGCGCGCGTGAACAAGCTGCTCGGCTATCCGCCGCTGACGGTCTGGTATCCGTACACGCTGTATCGCGACACGCATCTCGACCATCATCGCGACGAAGACCTGACCGTGCCGGGCGTCGATCCCGAAACGAACTACGTCACGCGCGAGCGCTGGGCGCAGCTGCCGCGCTGGCGCCGCGTGCTGACTGCCGCCCGCAAGACCTTCGTCGGACGCTTCGTCGCCGGGCCGCCGCTGAGCATCGCCGCGATGGGCGTCGACGCATGCGCATCGTTTCGTCGCGGCGATTTCCGCTATCTGCCGATGTGGGCAACGCACGTCGCCTGCGTGGCCGCACTGCTCGCGTGGCTGCAATGGGTGATCGGCGTGCCATGGTGGTACTACCTGCTCGCGGTCACGTGGCCCGCGTTGTCGATCGCGATGATCCGCTCGCTGTACGAGCATCGCGCCGCGCCGCATCCGAAGGCGCGTATCGCGATCAACGAAGCCGGCTTCGCGATGCGGCTGCTGTACCTGAACAACAACTATCACCTCGTTCATCACGACCTGCCGAAGCTGCCGTGGTACGACCTGCCGCGCGCTTACCGGATGCGCCGCGACGCGTATGCGCACAAATGCGGCGGCTTCGTGATTCGCGGCGGGTATCGCGAGCTGCTGGCGCGCCACGCGTGGACGCCGACCGATACGCCCGTGCATCCGTTCGACCAGGGCACCGCATCGTTGTCGACGGGAAGCGGCGTGAAGGTGGCGGTGGTCGACGAGGTGTTGCAGATCAGTACGTGACGTGCGGCGAAGGCGACGATTCGTCCGCCCGCCATACCTTCCTTACGAAAATCTGACAACGTCTCTCGCGCCCGCGCATTGCCAATTACGGCGGCCATGCGCAGAATGGCGGCTCGTCCGGGGCTTCCAACAATCATTCGCCCCGGCTCCGTTCCCGGCCGCGCGCCGCACTTTCCCACGACGATGCAACCGAACACTCCGCCCGGCGCGATCCGCGCGATCGGCAACGACTGGTCCGTTTCCGCGACGACCGCGGGCTTTCTCGCGGTATTGATTTCCTACGCGGGCCCGCTCGCGATTTTCTTCCAGGCCGCGCAGGCGGCACATGTATCCGACGTGATGGTGTCGTCGTGGGTATGGGCGATCTCGATCGGCGCGGGCGTGTCGGGCCTGTACGCCAGCTGGAAGCTGAAGGTGCCGGTCGTCACCGCATGGTCGGCGCCAGGCACCGCGCTGCTCGTCGGCCTGTTTCCGCAACTGACGCTCAACCAGGCCGTCGGCGCGTACATCACGGCCGCGCTGATCATCCTGCTGATCGGCGTGACCGGCTATTTCGACCGGCTCGTGCGCCACATTCCGCGCGGCATCGCGTGCGGGATGATGGCCGGCATCCTGCTGCCGTTCGGCACGCATGCGTTCGCGGCAGCGTCGCAACAGCCCGCGCTCGCGTTCGGCATGATCGCGGCCTACGTGATCTTCAAGCGCCTGCTGCCGCGCTACAGCATCGTGCTCGTCCTGCTCACGGGCGCCGCGCTCGCGACGCTGCTCGGGATGACGCATCTCGGCAGCGTGTCGGCGAGCCTCGCGCACCCGATCTTCATCGCGCCCGAGTGGACGCTCGGCACGACGCTCAGCCTCGCGCTGCCGCTCGTCGTCGTGAGCCTCACCGGCCAGTTCCTGCCGGGCATGACGATCCTGCGCGTGTCCGGCTATCACACCCCCGCGCGACCGATCATCACGGCAACCAGCGTGATGTCGCTCGTGGTCGCGTGCTTCGGCGGGATCACGATCGTCGTCGCGGCAATCACGGCCGCGCTCTGCACCAGCAAGGACGCGCATGAAGACCCGCGCCGCCGCTATGTCGCCGGGCTCGCGAACGGCGCGTTCTACCTGATCGGCGGGCTGTTCGCGGGCACGATCGTCACGGTGTTCTTCGCGCTGCCGAAAGCATTCGTCGCGATCCTCGCGGGGCTCGCGCTGATTGGTGCGATCGGCGCGAACGTGCACGGGATCTTCGAGGACGAGAATCACCGCGAAGCGTCGCTGATCACGTTCCTCGCGACCGCGTCGGGCATGACGTGGCTCGGGCTCGGCTCCGCGTTCTGGGGCATCGTGATCGGGTCGCTTTCGTATGCGGTACTGAACAAGGTGCGGCGGCCGGCGTGATGCGCCGCGCGCGTCGCCGCCGCTTCTTTTACCGCGCGTGCCCGCGCACCAGTTGCGCGAGCGCGTCGGCCAGCGTCGTCGTCCCGTAAAGCCGCTCCGACACGCCCGCCTCGACGTCGATCTGCCCGGCGTTGTGCACGTCGTAGAGATCGACGATCAACTGCGCATGGCGTTCGCTCAGCCCCGCGCGCAACAGCGTCGCGGTCCACGTGTCGCGCGGCAGCTCATGCGCGACGATGGGCCGGCCGGCCGCCGCCGCGAGCGTCTCGGCGATCGCCGTCACGCTCACCCGCGTCGGCCCTTCGACGCTGACGATGCGCGGCCCGCTGCCGCCTTCGGGCGCATCGAGCAGCAGCCGCGCCGCCACGACGCCCACATCGGGCGCCCAGACGGTCGGGAACACCTTGCCGACCGGGTGATGAAAGCTCGGCAGCACGCCGGTGCCGAGCGCGACCGGCAGCACGCGCGTCCAGTTCTGCAGATGCTCGGCCGAACGCAGCAGCGTCAGCTGCGTCGAGATCGTCCTCAGCCGTGCCTCGAAGTCATGAAACAGGCGCGTGATGCCCGTATTGCCGTCGCGCTCCGCGCCGTAGTCCGACAGCGCGAGCAGTACCGGCGGCGGGTTGGCCGCGAGCGCGGCGGTCGCGACGTCGATCGTGCGCGTCCTCGTCGCGGCCGGATCGGGGTCCGCGACGGGCACCGGGCACAGTAGCTGCACGGCCTGTGCGCCGTCGATGGCCGACGCGATCGCGTTCGCGTCCGTCAGTTCGGCGATCGCGACGTCGCAGCCGAGCCGCGCGAAACGTTCACGATGGCGGGCGTCGTGCAACACCGCGCGCACGGGATGACCGGCGTTGCGCAAGGTTGTTACGGCCGACTGGCCGACATGGCCGGATGCACCGAAGATCACGAACACGATTCGCTCCTGGGGGAATGAAGGTGGGGTGATTGTCGGGTGGCGCGGACGACACGGCGCACACGGAAGGATGAATACAGCAGGAAAAGATGACGGGGATCGATGGCCGTTGCCGTGCGCGTTGCCTGTCGCTTCGCATCGTGCGGTCTGCCGCCGGCCGAACGCGCGCGCGGCAATTGCCCGACAGCCTGTTGGAGCATCGCCTCGGAACCCAACTCGACACGTCGTCTCCCGCGCGGCGCCGTCGCGCCGTTACGCCACGCTCTCGCCGCCGTCACCGTCGTACGCCAGCCGCAGCCCCCCACGCGCCCCCGACCGCGCGATCTCCATCGGCGTCGCGCCCAGCACGCGATTCATCCAGTTCGCCATGTGGCTCTGGTGTGCAAATCCGGCTTCGAGCGCGATCTGGCTGATGCTGAGCCGGCCTTCGAGCAGCAACGCCTTCGCGCGCTCGACCCGGCGCCGCACGACGTACTGGTGCACGGGCATCCCGAGCGTTTCGCGGAACAGCACCTTGAAATGCGGCACGCTGATCGACACGAGCGCCGCGAGTTCGGCCAGTGTCATGCGCCGCTCGAGGTTCGCTTCGACATAGTCGATCACACGCGCGGCCGCCTTCGGCGCGAGCGTACGGCGGCGCTCGCGGAACGCCGGCCGGCCGTCGACCAGCCGCGCGACGAGCGCCGTGCACAGGCTTTCCGCATAGAGCGGATCGGACGCGTCTTCCGCTTCGAGTTCGGCGGCCATCGCCCATGCGATGTGCTGCAGGCGCGGGTCGCGCACCTGCAGCCGGCGGCGGATCTGCCCCTGCGACGGCTTCAGCTCGAGCTGCTCGACCGTGCGCCGCACGAACGCGTCGCTGAGCGCGATATGGAGGATCCGGCAGTCGGCGCTGTCGGTCCATTGGCCGGGCAGGCCGGCCGGAATCACGTCGACGTCGCCATGCGCCTGGATGCGCGACACGCGCTCGCCGTCGCACACGCAATCCGCGCGAACGGGCGACCCGATATGCACGCCGATCCGGTGATGATCGGCGGCCGGAATCCGGTACGTGCCCGCGCGGATGTCCAGCAGCGACGCGCCGAAGCCCTGCCAGCCGAACCCGCGGCTGGAGCGCAGGCTGACCGGGACGCCGTTGTCCGTCGGTGCCGCGAGAATCGCATCGCTCATGGCCTTCCTCCCGTGGATGGGGTGTCGATCGCGCATTGTGACGCGTTTTCGGGCCGCTTGCCGGGCCGGCAGGCGGCGCGGCCGGGTCGAGCAGAAAAAGATCATCCGTTTCTGCTCGGGGCCATCCTTGCGTGCGCGCCGGCCGCCGCGGCGGCGCTTACGATGGCCTCATCCGACACCTACGGAGACCGTCATGCCCCATCATCCATGCGTGGTTCGATCCGCGGCGTTCATCGCGCGCTCGCCTTCCGCCGCCCCCCGCCCGTCATCCGGCTCCCGCTCCCGCACCGCCCGCACGACGATCGCCGCCTGGTGCCTGCGCATCGTCGGCTGGTACCGGCTCGAACGGCTGCTCGCGTCGATCCCCGACAGCAACGACGACTTCGGGCTCGTCTGACCGGCCGCACGGCCGCCCGACCACCGTCGCCTGCCTACTTGCGGCGCCGCTCGTGCGGCGCGACCGTCGCGCCGTCGATCACCGGCGCACCCTGCTTAATCAGGAAATCGCGGAACAGCCCCGTGACCTGCGAGATGCGGCGGTCGGCGAGCGTGACCACATACCATTCGCGCTCGATCGGATTGCCGGGGAACGGCAGTTGCCCGAGCAGCCCGGTGCGCAGTTCGAGCGCACACGCGTGCAACGACAGGAACGCAACCCCGAGCCCCGCTTCGGCCATCTGCTTGATCGCTTCGTTGCTCGACAGTTCGGAGCCCACATGGAACCGGTGACCGGCGTTCTTGAACAGGCTCTCGACGGTCGAGCGCGTCCCCGCGCCGCGTTCGCGCACGAGCAGGTGGGCGGATTCGAGATCCTTCAGCGCGACGCGCTTGCGCTGCATCAGCGGATGGCCGGGCGCCGCGACGAACACCATCGGATGCTTCGCGAACTCGACCGCATGCGTGCGCAGCTCCTTCGGCGCGCTGCCCATCACCGCGAGATCGATTTCATGCGTCGCGAGCATGCGGATGATGTCGTCGCGATTGCCGACCTTGAAATAGGTCTTCACATGCGGACGCGTCGCGGTGAATTTCACGAGCAGCGGCGGAATCAGGTACTCGGCCGTCGTGATCGCGCCGATCCGCAGCGTGCCGCCGAGATCGCCGGTCAGCGCGGCCACTTCATCGCCGGCCTCGCTCCACAGATGCAGGATCTCGCGCGCATAGCGCGACACGATCTCGCCGGCCGCGGTCAGTTGCACGCCGCGCCCCACCCGCTGCAGCAACGCGGCGCCCACCGCCTCCTCGAGCAGGCGAACCTGCAGCGACACGGCCGGCTGCGTCAGGTTCAGCTCCTCGGCCGCCCGCGACACGCTGCCGAGCCGCGCAATCATGTCCAGCGCCTTCAGCTGCCGGAACGTCGCGGTCTTTCCTATAAGTGAATACATATGGGTCGCTTATAAACATTAAATTGTTCGCGTAGGTTCGAAACTATATCGTCGGTTCTTGAGCAATGTCATCCGAATCGTCATTCAGCGGGAGCCCAACATGGACAACACCACGCCCAACCTTGCAACTGGCCGCGCACCGCGCCTGCCGCGCATCGTGATCGTCGGCGGCGGCGCCGGCGGCCTGCACCTCGCCACGCGTCTCGGCGATACGGTCGGACGCCGCGGGCAAGCGGAAGTCGTGCTCGTCGACCGCTATCCGACGCACTTCTGGAAGCCGCTGCTGCACGAAGCCGCATCGGGCCATCGCGACCCGGCCTCCCACACGATCGAATACGCGGCGCAGGCGAAGCGCCACGGCTTCCGTTTCGTGCAGGGCGCGCTGCAACGGGTCGACCGCGCGGCACGCACGGCGACGATCGCGGCCGTGCACGACACGGACGGCACGGAAATCCTGCCGCAGCGCGAGCTCGGCTATGACGACCTCGTGCTAGCCGTGGGCAGCGTGACGAACTTCTTCAACGTGCCGGGTGCGGCGCGCCACGCGCTGCCGCTCGAAAATCTCGACCAGGCCGAGGATTTCCGCCGGAAGTTCCTCGCGGCCTGCACGAAGGCGAATCACGCGGCCGAGCAGCAACCCGCGCGGCGCGCGGTGCCGATCTGCATCAACGTGATCGGGGCGGGCGCGACGGGCGTCGAGCTGGCCGCGGCCTTGCGGCATGCGATCCAGCAACTGACGACGTACCGCTTCAAGGCACTGGTGTCCGCGCGCGACGTGCACATCCGGCTGATCGAAGGCGGCCCGCGCATCCTGCCGGCGCTCGACGCGCGGCTGTCCGGCAAGATGCACGCGCAGCTTCGCGCGCTGAACGTCGACGTGCTGACCGATACCCGCGTCGCGGAAGTCGGCGCAAACGCCGTGACGACCGCGACCGGCGAACGGCTCGCGAGCGACATCACGATCTGGGCGGCCGGCGTCGCAGGCCCCGCGATGCTGCGGGAGATCGGCGACATCGCGCTCAATCGCTCGAATCAGGTGATCGTGACCGATACGTTGCAGACGCCGGACGATCCGCACGTGTATGCGTTCGGCGACTGCGCCGCGTGCCCGACGGCCGGCGCGAGCGGGTTCCTGCCGCCGCGCGCGCAGGTCGCGTACCAGCAGGCCGTGTACCTGGTCGACGCGTTCGCGCGCCGCGCCGCCGGCAAGCCGGTGGCCGGCTTCACGTTCCGCGATGCGGGCACCGTCGTGTCGCTCGGGCATGCGGGCGCCGTGTACCAGGCCGACATCGGCGTGCGTCCGCGCTCGCTGATCGTCGACGGGTTCGCCGCGATCGGACTGTACAAGTTCCTGTATCGCAAGCACCTGTTCAGCGTGGTCGGCGTGAAGCGCGCGCTGTTCCAGTCGCTGAGCCACTGGCTGCAAAGCCGCAACCAGCCGTCGATCAAGCTGCACTGATCGCGCCGCTTCGCACGCGGCATCCCACGACGGCATATCGGGCGTGCATCGCTCGATATGCCGTCTTTTCATATGCATATGCCCGATGCATTCAGTTCGTGCGCCACGCCGGTGCATCGCATCGAAGGCCGTCGATGCGATGCAATTCAAGAGGAACGTACTGCATGACACGCATCCCGCGCCCACGTTGGTTCACCCCATGATTCATTAGTCGAATCGTATGAGTCGCATATAAATATTAATTGGTCGCGTTTTCCGGATCGACGCTAAGGTGTGTGGCATTCCCGTCGGCGAACGGATCATCACGTTTCTGAAGAGGAATCACCGTGGTTATCGAAGCCATCGTCACCCGTCTCGACGCTGCATTCGCGCAAATCGAAGCAACACCGGATTCACACGAATCGCGCCATCAACGCGACGCGATCATCCAGTGGCTCGACCGGGCATCGGAAGAAGGATATCGACTCGGTCTCGTCACGACGCTGCCGGCCGCCCGGCTCAGCGACATGTTCGAAGGCCAGTTCGGCCGCGCGAACCTCGATCGTTTCTCGGTCGTCGTCACGGACGCCAATCAGCAGGACTCCGGATCGAATCAGCATCCTTTCGACATCGCGCTGCAAGCACTCGGCGTCCCGCCCGAACGCGCGGTGGCGATTGCGAGCAGCGAACCGGAGCGCCGCGAAGCCGAGCACTTCGGGCTGTCGCGCTGCGTGAACATCACCGACACCGTGCGCTCGATCGCATCGGCCGGCCTGCACTGAAGCACGGCCGCACACGGGCCGGCGGCGGCCGGCCTCGCGCGATCCGGCGGCAAACCGACGATCGCCCGACCGAATCCTGACATTCTGCTGTCAAAGTAGCTTGCAACACTTCCGGGCTTGACCGATCCCTCCCGGAGACGGGACGACGCGCACCCGCATCGTCCCGCCCGTTGCACACCACGATGACACGCCCGATCCGCACCGCCGCCGCCGTCGCGATTACCTGCCTGCTGCTCGCCGCCTGTGGCGGAGACGATTCGACACCGCCCACGGCCTCGGCCGACGACAACGGCTCGACGCCCGCACCGCAGCCGCAGCCGCAACCGCAGCCCACGCCGGCACCCGCGACTTACTACCAGACGAAGACGCCGTACCGTCCGCAGCAGGACACCGCGACGTACGAAGCGCCGCCCGCCGGCTACGCGCCCGTCTATACCGAGCTCGTCGCGCGCCACGGCTCGCGCGGGCTGTCCGGCTTCAAGTACGACGGCGCGATCTACGCGATGCTGGTCAAGGCCGAGGCCGACGGCGCGCTGACCGCGCTCGGCGCGCAGCTCAAGGCCGATACGTACGCGATGATGAAGGCCAATGCGCTGCTCGGTTATGGCGTGCAGGGCATCTCGACGCCGGGGTACGGCAACCTCACGCAAACCGGCATCCGCGAACACCAGCAACTCGCCGTGCGCCTCGCGCAGCGGCTGCCCGCGCTGTTCGCGGCCGGCAACCGGCAGGTCGTCGTCGTCAACTCGGGGCAGGACCGCGCGGTCGACAGCTCGACGTTTTTCTCCGCGTCGCTCGTCGCCGCGCAGCCGGCGCTGGCCTCCGCCATCACGCTGCCGCCCGCGCCGTCCGGCTACCCCGCGAACGCGCCGGCCGCGCAGCCGGCCGGCACCAACCGTTTCCTGCTGTATTTCCACGCGCTGAAGCCGGCCACAGATCTCGTGACCGATACGGGCGATCCGTACTACGCGACCTACCGGGCAAGCCAGGCGTACCAGGCCTATGCGAACGACGCGGCGGTCGCCGCGAAGCTTAGCGCGATCAAGGCCGCGCCGCAGGCGACCGACGTCTCGCAAACGGTGCTGTCCGCGCTCGTGTCGCCCGCGTTCATCGCGAAGTTCGGCACCGACGGTTATACGTTCGCGAACACGGGGACCTATGCGTTCACGTCGGCGGACGGCAAGTTCACCAACACGCTGAAGGGAGACGGCAAGACGAAGATCGCGACGGCCGTCGACGCGGTGAACGTGCTGTACAACCTGCTGCAGGTTGCGCCCGCGATGACGGCGGAAACCGGCGGCGTCACGATGGAGAAGTACATCGGTGCGGAGCAGGCGCAGTATCTCGCGTATCTGCAGGATGCCGAGGATTACTACCAGAAGGGGCCCGGTATCCAGGAAGCGAACCCCGTCACGTACCGGATGGCGAAGGTGCTGCAGGACGATTTCTTCGGCGAAGTCGATGCGATCGCGCGCGGCGACCTGACCCGCGCCGCGAAGCTGCGCTTCACGCATGCGGAGATCGTGATTCCGTTCGCGTCGATCATGAACCTGAAGAACGTGTTCGTGCCGACGCCGCAGGCGCAGACGTACACGTATGCGAACAACCCGTGGCGCGGCGACCAGGTGTCGCCGATGGCCGCGAACATGCAGTGGGACGTGTATCGCAACGGCTCGCGTCTCATCGTGAAGATGCTGTACAACGAGCGCGAGACGGATTTCCAGGCCGCGTGCGACGGCGCGAAGATCGCACCGGGCAGTCACTTCTACGACTACACGGGGTTGAAGCAGTGTTACGGGTATCAGTGACGCCCGATTACCGGAGACTGCACCGAAGCCATCCCGCGCCATGTTGCCACGTCGTTGCGTCGGCCTTGCTCTTCAAGCCCGCATGCAAAACGCGTGACTACGACTCCGTCGAGACACGAACGCTTCAATACCGATAACCGGCAGTCGCGAACACCGCGCGGTCAATAAAAATAGGTGTTCGCGCTCTATCAAGTTTTGGCGCGCGTGGTCGTTACCCTGAATTTCGATCGGGAATGACATGCACTCAATCCTCACACGCTCGTTCGGCGGACTCACGCGCGCCTACTATATCCGTCACTTTCTTTTCAGCCTGATCTTTCCCGTGCTGTTCGTCTTCGCGTCCAGCTTCGGGAAATCAACCATGCCGGGCGGGCTGGTCGCGCTGGTGTCGAGTTACATGGCGGTCAGTTGCCTACTCTACCCGTACGCCCGGTTCGTCTACGAAAGCGTCGTGAACTACATCGTCGGACGCAACATGTTCATCGTGAACGCATTGCTGATGCTCGCCGTCAAGTTCATGACCATGTTCCTGTGCTGGTACCTGGCCATTTTTATTGCGCCGCTTGGCCTCGCGTATCTTTACTTCCGCAATCGCTCGCCACGGATCGGCTAAGAACGGGTAATGCGCATTGACGCCCCGCGCTCGGCCGTTTCGACCGGGCATCCCGACTCCTCGCCCTTGCGCTCGACGCTCCACGTGTGGATCGGCCGATGCCCCGGCCGCTCCCACTCGGGCGGCATCCACAGGTGTTTCAGCCGCTGCACGACCGGCCCGGGCGCGAGCACGTCGCGCCACATGTCGACGAATTCGTGCAGATTCAATACCAGGAAGTTGTACGAACGAATCTGCTGCGTGATCCCGTAGTCGACCGGCTCCGTTTCCTCGACGTACGTGCCGAACAAGCGATCGAAGATGATCAGCACGCCGCCGTAGTTCCTGTCGATGTAACGCGGATTGCGGCCGTGGTGCGCGCGATGGTTCGACGGCGTGTCGAACACGTACTCGAACCAGCGCGGCAACCGTCCGATCGCCTCGGTATGCACGAAATACTGGTACGCGAGATCGACCGCGAGCAGGAACAGCACGACGGCAGGCGGAATGCCGAGCCACACCGGCGGCAGGTAGAACACGAACACGCCGACGAACGCGTTCAGCAGCGACTGCCGCATCGCGGTCGTGAAGTTCATCACTTCACCGCTGTGATGCGGCACGTGCGCGGCCCAGAACCAGCGCACGCGGTGCGACGTGCGATGAAACCAGTAGTAGCAGAACTCGACGACGACGACGATCGGCACGATCGTCGCGCCGTTCACCGGCACGTCGAACAGCCGGTGCCGATAGACCCACGCGAAGATCGCTCCCGTGAACAGGAGCCCCATCACCGTTTCGGCCACCTGATAACCGGCACCGAGCGACAGGTTCGCGACGATCTCCTTCCAGCGAAACGGCTCGCGGCGGCCGCGCCCCGTCATCACCGCATACTCGATCGCGAACGCGATCAGGAAGACCGGCGTCATGCCGATCAGCAGCACCTGCTTCCAGTCCACGTCGTTACCCAGGAACGCATGGAGCCACGTCATCAATTCGGTCGGCATGTTCGCGGCCTCGCTCAAGAACCGACCGGCAGTATGGCCGCGCGCGGGTCGTCCCGCGTTGACACTTGCCGACGATTACTTGACACTTTCCGCCATGCCCGCCGCCTCCCCGCTATCGACGCAGCGCATCTACTACTCGAGCACCTACGTGCGGCTGCTGTTCGACTATCTGTCCGAGCAGGGCCAGGACGCGGCGCGCGTGCTCGGCGAGGCGCGGCCGCCCGAGGACGACCGCGGGCTCACGCTGTACGCGAGCGCGCACTGGCGGCGCCTGCTCGAAAGCGCCGTGCGCGCACTCGACGATCCGCTGCTCGGCCTGCATGTCGGCCAGCGGATCACGCCCGCCCACCTCGGCGCGCTCGGCTACGCGCTGCATGCGTGCCGCGATGCCGGCGCCGCACTCGCGCGCTGGCAGCAATACGAGCACCTGATCGCGAACGTCGCGCGCATGGAAGTGCGGGTCGGGCCGACGTCGGTCGCGATCGAATGGCACGACGCACCCGAGCCGCTCGGCCCGCTCGTCGACGAAGTCGCGCTCACGGCCATCGTCCAGTTCGCGCGCAACATCACCGGCACGCGTCACGGGCCCGACGAAGTCTGCTTCGTGCATCCGCCGCCCGGCGACACGCAACCGTACCTCGACTATTTCGGCTGCCCGGTACGGTTCGGCGAACCGGTGAACCGCCTCGCGTTTCCGCTGCACCTGCTCACCCAACCGCTGCGCCAGCCGGACGACGCGCTGCTGCAGATGATGGAGCGCCAGGCGGGCGCGCTGCTTGCCGAGCTGCGGCAGACGAACGATCTCGAACAGTCGGTGCGCGAAGCCGTCGCGCGCCTGCTGACGCAAGGCGACGCGAGCATCGAACAGATCGCGTCGGATCTGCACGTGTCGTCGCGCACGCTGCATCGCCGGCTTGCCGAACTCGGGCTCAACTTCCGGACCCTGCGCGAAGACACGCGGCGGCGGCTCGCGATCGACCACCTGAACGATCCGCGGCTGACGCTCGCGGAAGTCGCATGGCTGCTCGGCTATTCGGAACACAGCGCATTCACGCGCGCCTTTCGGCGCTGGACCGGCGAATCGCCGCAGCAATGGCGCAGCCGGCAACCGGCGCGGGCAGCGAACGTCGCGCGCGGTTGAGTGCGACGCGCAGGCGTGCCGCCGACGAACTCGCGTCCGCCCGCGCGGTCGAACGGGCATCGCCGGAGAATCCCATGAAACGCATTGCCGCTGCCGCCATCCTGACCCTGCTGGCCGCCTTCAGCTTGCCGGCCGCCGCCGGTGCGCCATCGGGCAGCGCCGGGCCGGCTCCCGTTCAGGCGCACGGGAAAAACTGCGTCCCGTCCCGCGACGCGATGCGCGACACCCGCTCGCCGTCGAAGGCGCCGCCGATCCGCGTATGCGTGGGCGATTCCGATACGCAACTGAACCTGCCGTGGTTCCTGACCGATGTCCTCACCGCCGTGGACACCCATCAGTCGGGCGGCGACCTGCTCCGCAAGATGCGCGACGATTTCTGAATCGCGGCTCCCACGACGCGCCGGCGCCGTACCGTTCACTCGCCGTCGGACGCCTGCAGCACCTGAATGAACGTGCCGACCATGCCGGCCCACATCGCAGGGTCGGCAATGCTGCGCAGCAGCGCGAGCAATTCCTTTCGCTCACCTTTCGAAAGCGGCCCGTGTTCACCGCTGACGGTGTTGTAGCGCGGCGTACCGCGCGAAGCGAGCGCGCGGTCGAGCACGTAGTGACGGGCCTGCCGGTTCACGTCGATCCGGATCCACAGCGACCCGCCATCGGCTGCGGCTGCACCATCGGTCACGGTGACCGTGGGCACGGTATTTTTTTCCATCCCGACGCTCCGGACGCGCAAGAGTGTTTCTTTTTGAGACACAATCACAAAAGTACACGCATCGTTGAATAACAATATTTCGCAATAGCTCGTCACATCTTATACTTGCGGCGCACCATCCTCGTGCCAAGAGACGGTGTTCTTTCATCCCGGCCGCACGACCCTGCGGCCGGGGTTTTTTTCGGTCCGCTACGCCTGCCTGCGCCGTGTGCGCACGTTCATGGAGGCAAGCCGCCGAAATGAATGGCCGATCGCAACGGGGCTGCGGCACCTCCCGTCGCGACCGTAGAATCGCTCGTATCGCGATACCGGCGCGCCCAACGCCCGACCCGGGCATCACGCGTGCGCGCCGTTCGTATGTCGACCGGTTCGACTTGCCTCTTTCTATACACAACACCAAAGGCAACCGCGGGAATGTCGGCGTTCACGCCAGGCTCGAAGGCAGTTTTCCAGCGCAGCGGTGCGTGGCCGCGAGTCGTCTTTTTCGTCATAGTAATCGTTTGCGTGCTCGTGCCCGCCTGCGCGATCGTGCTGGCCGACCGCTACGCGCGCGATACCGTCACCCGGCATGAACGAGTCGTCGCGGACGACATCGTCGCCTCGGTGGACCGCATCCTCGACGGCGCACGCCTGCGACATGTGGACGAGCTGACCGCGCTCGTCGGGCAGCCATGCCCGGCAGTCTTCCGGACGCTCGCCGAGATCGCCACGCGCCTGCGCTACCTGCGCGCCGTCGCGCTGGTGCACGACGGCCGCGTCATGTGCTCGTCGGCACTGGGGTCGATCGACTTGCCGCTCGGCGCATACACGCACGAGCCCGAACCCGGATCGACGCTCGTCACGCTGCTGCGCCAGACGCCGTTCCAGCAGGGCATCCCGGTGCTGCCCGTGTTCTACGCCACCGCGCCCGGTGCGGGTGTGCTCTACCTGATCGAAGGCGACTACGTGGCCGACGCGCTCGCGCACGGCGCGCGCTACGGGACGGAAACCGCGACGCTGTCGATCGCGGGATCGGGCCATCTCGATCAGCGCGGGAAGTTTTCGCCGGAATCAGCCGTGGAACCCGCAGGCGGAAGCAGGATCGTGTCGCCTCACTGGCCGTTCACGGTGCAGGTTGCCGCATCCGCACAGCATGCGTCGCAGGTCCGGCAGCGCTATCGGCTGATCGGCATCACGATCGCACTGCTGGCGGACGGCCTCATGATCGCGGCCTACCTGCTGGCGATGGCGCCGCGCCGCCTGCTGCTGAAAGCCGTGCGCAACGCACTCAGGCGCGACGAACTCCATGTCGTGTACCAGCCGATCGTCGATGTCGACACGCGCAGGACCGTCGGTGTCGAGGCGCTGCTGCGCTGGCAGCATCCCAAGTGGGGGGCGATCAGCCCGGCCGCGTTCATTCCGCAGGTCGAATCGAGCACGGTGCTGCCGAAAATCACCGAGTTCGTGCTGCGGACAGCGGTGTCGGAGCTGTCCGCGCTGACGCCGTCCGCACCGCTGCGCATCGCCGTCAACATCGCGCCGAAGGATCTCGAGCGCACGCGGTTCGTGTCCGTCGTCGAGGA
Organism: Burkholderia metallica; assembly: GCF_902832845.1. Lineage (GTDB taxonomy): Bacteria > Pseudomonadota > Gammaproteobacteria > Burkholderiales > Burkholderiaceae > Burkholderia > Burkholderia metallica. Next base: position 341,115 of record NZ_CADFDB010000006.1, read on the forward strand.
CGCGATCCGCGCGCTGCCGTCGGGCTTTACGCTGGTGCTCGAAGTGACCGAGCGCATCCTGCTCGAGAAGAACCCGCGGACCACCGCGATCTTCCATGCGCTGCGGGCAAAAGGCGCGCAGTTCGCGATCGACGATTTCGGCACGCATCACAGCAATCTCGACATGCTGTCGCGCTTTCCGTTCGACTACGTGAAGATCGATCGCCAGTTCGTGTCGCAACTGAACGGCGGCAGCGCAGGGTTGATCGAGGGGATCGCGTCCGTTGCGCACCACTACGATCTGAAGATCATCGCGGAGGGCGTGGAGACCGAAGTGCAGCATCGCGCGCTGCATGCGGTCGGGATTCAGTATGCGCAGGGATATCTGTATCAGCGGCCCCAGCGCATGGAGCATTTGAAGCAGGATTTCGTGCGGATGTCGGCGTAGCGGCGTTGCCCTGGGCCCGTTCGCCAGCCTGTCGCTGCGCGATCGCGATGCCGATGAACAGGGAACGCGAGTGCCGGCCGTGAGAGCGCAACCCGCTCAGACATGTTCCCGAAGATAGCGGATGCACTTCATCCGCACACTCGAGCGATCTGCCAGCGCATCGGGTGGAGCATCCGCCTCCGCCAGTTCGGCATTGCCGACCGGGCGGACCGACTTCGCGATCTGAAGAGAAGCATGGCCTATCCAGACACGATCGCGCCAGTCACATTTCGCACGATGGATCACCAGCCACCCTTGCAGCGATTCGACGAGTTGAAACGGCGACAGCCACTCGCGATTCTGCCTTTGCGTGACGAGTTGCAGCACCACCAGGAAATACAGCAGATCCACGTACTTCGTCGCGACGCGCATGGTTGGTCTTTTGGTTGACGATGCCCGCGGGTGTGTGTGCCGTCGCCAGCTCATCCCTGGATGCTGAGCGCTTTCTCGATCGCGGCAATCAACTTGAACGCATCGTCGCGTCCGATCAGAAAACCCCGGCTGGTGTACTCGCATCCGAACGCGTAGAAGCTCGGCAGCAGCGTCACCATGTCCTTCGTCCGATCGAGATCGACTTCGCATTTCGTCAGGGGGAAAAACGGGGGTACCTCCGCCGGCAGGTTGTACACGATGCGCTCCTAGTACATCTTGCGCGGCGGCAACATGCGCTTCGCCCGCAGACGCTGCCTGGCGACGGCGCTCGCCTTTTTCCGCTTGCGTTCCGTCGTGGGCTTTTCATAGCCGGTGCGACTGCGCAACTCCCGAATCAGCCCGGTTTTCTCGATGGTGCGACGGAATCGTCGCAGCGCGACATCGATCGGCTCATTGATCTTCAGCGTAACGGTCGTCATGGTTATCCTGTTTTTCGAATGGTTGAACGGAGGCCTAGCCGAGTCGCGTCATGACGGCGCTCGCTATCTCGTCGGACTCGAACTCCGAATATCCGGCCCCGATCGTCAATGCGCGTACCGCCACGAACATCTGTAGCTCCTGCTGATGGCACCGTGCTGAATCGCCTATTCCGGCGGGCAGGACGGCGTCGGTCCGAATGACCTCATTCCGCCTGATCAAACCGAGCAGTTCGTCGATGATCATTTAGACCTCCAAATTGAAGACACACCGTGGTGCTTCGACGGTTCACGTCAAGGCGTACCGGAAAGGAACCCTTGTTTGTCGCGATTGTCGTCGATGAAGTTTTCCGCGTAGCGCACCGAAGCACGACGCGCATCGCCGGCGCTACCGAACGGGCCGTTGTCGCGCAACCTGAACGTCTGGCTGGACGTCGACGTATCGCCGCGCAGGCAAATCTTGACCGCCGCATCGAAGCCGGCATCGTAGTTGTGCGAGCAGCCATCCGGCGCCGACACGTGGGGATAAATCAGTGGATAGATCTCGAATCCACGGTAGATATGCATGCTCATGACAGGCTCCTGACGTTCGGCCGCGACACATCGCACGGGCGAACACAGCCGGCCGGCATCCCGGTTGCGGGGCGGGCCAGGGGGATGAAAGGGACAACGTTGCAGCGCGGAGGCGGGGCGATGCAGCAGCGGATAGCGGGAGGAGCGAACGACCGGACGACGCGGTTCGATCGGATGGACCCATCATACGCGCATCGCCTGCCGAGCGCCCGACTTATTCCGGATTACGCACGACCGCGCAGGACAGCGCACGGCGATCCCGGCACACGCACGACCTCGGGCTGCGACGTATCGAGCGAAGGGCGCCGTCTGGTCCGGACGAAGGCGGCCGCGATCCGGCCGCCGTCGCGCATCGCGTTCGTGGCGAAGCGGGCGGTAGCCGCCTTTCGTCGTACGGGAGGGGTCCGATCGCTATTGCGCAGCCGGCGTGCGTTTGGTCGAACGCGATTGCGTGGCCGAGGCCGGCGTGGGCGGCACCCAGTTCAGTGCCGTACCGAGCCTGGGCAGCATCATGGCCTGCTTGATGCGCGGCGGCGCCTTGTTGCTGCGGGATTGAATTCGGGTCATGCGGACTCTCCTGGTGCGCCGCGTGCACGATCGGACGAGCGCGGCTCGTCCGGTCATGCACGTGCTGCGAAGGCGGTTGACGCATCGGCCTTCACGCGGATTCGGCATCCCGATGCGAAACGGCCGGCCCTGGCGGGCCTGCATCGGGATACGTGGCGCCCGCGACAACGGCGCGGGGCGCAAGAAGCGGCGGTGACGTGCCGCTTCGTGAACGAGGCGAAACGCTCAGGCGATTACAGCGGGGTAATGTTCGACGCCTGCAGGCCCTTGGGGCCGTTCTTCACTTCGTAGCTGACTTTCTGGCCTTCGGCGAGCGTCTTGAAGCCGTCGCCGCGAATCTCGGAGAAGTGCGCGAACAGATCGTCGCCGCCCTTGTCGGGCGTGATGAAGCCGAAGCCCTTGCTATCGTTGAACCACTTGACGGTACCGGTATCCATGTTGGATCTCCTGAAAATGGACGAGCAAATGCGCCCCAAGCGGACGCGGGAAATGGATCAAGGAGGGAGAGGACAACGAATACCGCAGGCTGCGGTCGATGATGAGCAGCAATCGCGCTTCTTGAAGACTTCAGCAAGCGACAGTACGTGCCATCACAGAGTGTGTCAAGCGCTTTCGACGAGGGGCAGACCACGCGGCAGCGGGCCGGCACTCGCCGTTCGATGCCCGGACTGGAGAAGCGGGCGCCGACCGCAGACATTCCTGCGACCCCGTCAGAGGGTGGCCAGCAAACGCAGTTGATGCTCGGTCTCGGTTCCATTGATCAGCGCAAAGAACCCGGTTTCCCGACGCTCGACCACCGACAGGCCCTCGGCAGCGGAGAAGACGTTCCACGCGACGTCGTCGACATGGGCGAACCCGCCGCGCGCTCGCGCAAACGCATGCAGCAACGGGCTGGCCTGGCGGCGCAGCACCAGACGGTCCGCATTCAATACATAGGGGGGCGAGCCGGCACGCAGGACGAGATAGCAGGGAATGGAGCTGTGATCGATTTTCATGGGGCCGCCGTTTTGTCCGGATCCGGTTCGTGCAGGCCAAGGGGCGGCCTGCTTCAAGGTCGACTGGAGCATCCACGCCGCTGCGCGACCCGACGCCCTGACGATGTCGCCGCTGAATGCGACGACCGTTCACGGAACCGGCGACAAGGCTTGCCCCACTATACGCGCTGCCGCCGCCGCGCACACCTTCGCGGCAACCCGAACCCCTGCTTCGACCCGCCAACGCGGCACGCACCGAATCGCGCATCGCACCGCGCGTTCCTGCCGCCTGGTGCCATTGCGCGCGATCCCGGCACAGCCGTCGTCCAAGCGCTAAAATCCGCCGCCTGGGCATCCACGACGAGCAAGCGTTTTGACGGCGTTCGAGCAGGGTTTCATCCTCACCCGCCACTGGCGGGACACCGCATCCGGCATCGAGATCGAGTTCTGGCTGGCAACCGGAAACGGTCCGCGCCGCGTGCGGTTGCGCCCGCAGGAAGCCGTCGCGTTCATTCCGGCCGAACAGCAGGCGCTCGCCGAGCGCGCGCTGGCCGGCGAGCGCGATGCCGAGTTGCGCCCGCTCGCGCTGCGCGACTTCCGGCGGCGCCCCGTCGTCGGCCTCTATTGCAAGCGCTACCGCCATCTGACCGGCCTGCAGAAGCGCCTCGCGGCGGCCGGCGTCGACGTCTACGAAGCCGACGTGCAGCCGCCCGACCGCTACGCGATGGAGCGCTTCATCACCGCGTGCGTGCAGTTTCGCGGACAGCCCGGCCCCGACGGCACGCTGACCGCCGCCGAACTGAAAGCCGCGACCGGCTATCGGCCGGCGCTGCGCTGCGTGTCGCTCGACATCGAAACCAGCGTCCACGGCGAGCTGTATTCGATCGCGCTCGAAGGCTGCGGGCAGCGTCAGGTCTACATGCTCGGCCCGCCGAACGGCGACGCGCACGCCGACGCCATCGACTTCCGCCTCGACTACTGCGACAGCCGGCCCGCGCTGCTCGCGCGGCTCAACGAATGGTTCGACGAACACGATCCCGACGCGGTGATCGGCTGGAACCTCGTGCAGTTCGACCTGCGCATCCTGCATGCGCATTCGGAGCAGTACGGCATACCGCTGAAGCTCGGGCGCGGCGGCAGCGTGCTCGACTGGCGCGCGCACGGCCAGCAGCCCGACCACTTCTTCGCGGGTGCGGCCGGCCGGCTGATCCTCGACGGCATCGACATGCTGAAATCCGCGACGTGGACGTTCCCGTCGTTCAGCCTCGAATACGTGTCGCAGACGCTGCTCGGCGAAGGCAAGTCGATCGACAACCCGTACCAGCGGATGGACGAGATCCAGCGCCGCTTCGATCACGACAAGCCGGCGCTCGCGCGTTACAACCTGAAGGACTGCGAACTCGTCACGCGCATCTTCGACAAGGCCGACCTGCTGTCCTTCGCGCTCGAACGCGCGAGCGTGACGGGCCTCGCGGCCGATCGCACCGGCGGGTCGGTCGCGGCGTTCACGCACCTGTACCTGCCGCGCATGCACCGGCTCGGCTATGTCGCGCCGAACCTCGGCGACGTGACGGGGCAGAACAGCCCCGGCGGCTTCGTGATGGATTCGCGCCCCGGGCTGTACGACTCGGTGCTCGTGTTCGACTACAAGAGCCTCTATCCGTCGATCATCCGCACGTTCCTGATCGATCCGGTCGGGCTGATCGAAGGGCTCGCGAATCCCGGCGACGACGCGTCGGTGCCCGGCTTCCTCGGCGCGCGCTTCTCGCGCACCGCGCACTGCCTGCCCGACATCGTGCGCCGCGTGTGGGAAGGCCGCGACGATGCGAAGCGGCAGCGCAACGCGCCGCTGTCGCAGGCGCTGAAGATCATCATGAACTCGTTCTACGGCGTGCTCGGCTCGACGGGCTGCCGTTTCTTCGACCCTCGCCTCGCATCGTCGATCACGATGCGCGGGCACGAGATCATGCACCGCACGCGCGCACTGATCGAAGCGCAGGGGTACGAAGTGATCTACGGCGATACCGATTCGACGTTCGTGTGGCTCGGCCGCGCGCACGACGACGACGAAGCCGGCGCGAAGGGCCGCGCGCTCGTCGAGCACGTGAACCGCTGGTGGCGCGCGCACCTGCGCGACCAGTTCGGGCTGGAGAGCGCGCTGGAACTGCAGTACGAGCGGCACTACCGCCGCTTCCTGATGCCGACCGTGCGCGGCGCGGAAGAAGGCAGCAAGAAGCGTTACGCGGGCCTCGCGGCGGCGGCCGACGGCGGCGAGGATCTCGTGTTCAAGGGGCTCGAAACGGTGCGCACCGACTGGACGCCGCTCGCGCAGCAGTTCCAGCGCGAGTTGTACCGGCGCGTGTTCAGCCGCGAGCCGTACCAGGATTTCATCCGCGACACCGTGCGGCGCACGCTCGCCGGCGAATTCGACGACCAGCTCGTCTACCGCAAGCGCGTGCGCCGGCCGCTGCGCGAATACGAGCGCAACGTGCCGCCGCACGTGCGCGCGGCACGGATCGCCGACGAGTTCAACCTCGCGCATGGCCGGCCGCTGCAGTATCAGCGGGGCGGCTGGATCAGCTACGTGATGACGACGGCCGGCCCCGAGCCGCTCGAGACGATGCGCTCGCCGATCGACTATGCGTTCTACCTGAACCGCCAGTTGCAGCCCGTGGCCGACGCGATCCTGCCGTTCCTGCGCGACGATTTCGAACGCGTGATCTCCGGGCAGGGGCAGTTGTTTGGCGACTGATGCAACGCCGCCGCGCTGCCCACTCTTGCTCGTTCGGAAACACTGCAGTCGCGGATTCTCCATTTATCCGGACGGTCCGGGTTCCTAAACTCGTGTCGTCGGTTCAGCCAAGCGAATGCGTGCAGGACCGTAACGAAACCGTCTGAGGAAATCGTGAAATTCATCATCGTCACCGTCGCCGGCGTCGCCGCTACCGCCACCGTTCTCCTCGCCGCACCGGCCGCGTCGTACGCGCAGTCGTCGGAGTCGTCACACTCGACGCTCACGCGCGCCCAGGTGCGCCAGGAGCTGTTCGACCTCGAATCGGTCGGCTACGACCCGATCGCCGCCGACGACGAGAACTATCCGGGCGACATCGTCGCCGCGCAGGAGCGCCTGGCCGCCAAGCGCGTCGCCGAACGCAAGCATGCCGAACCGGCCTATGGGTCGAACGGCATACCCGTTACGGAGTCGGGCGCGCCGGCCGTTGCGGCGGTGAAGCAGTAACGCGCCGCCGGTCGCATCGGGGATCCGCGCCCCGGCGTGCCTCCCGCAGCCCGTCCGGCTAAAATACCGGGCTGCTGCGCCTCCCGCCGCGGCCGGAGGACATTCAACATGACCGCACATCGCGGTGCCGCGGTCGTCATCGCACCCGGCCATGAGACAGCCAGCCTGTCGAACGCCCAGAAAACGTTCAATACGCTCGTCAAGCAGATCGAGAAGCGGCGCGAGCGTCTCGGCGCGTGGGAAGCCGTGATGCCGGCCTTCCAGAAGAAATTCGTCGACGAGCTGTTGCCGCTCGAACAGGCGTCGACCGCGCTGCGGATCCGGCTGCTCAACCAGCTCGACGACGCATTCCTGCAAAAAGGACTGAGCAAGGCCGAGCAGCACACGCTTTCCGCGATGATCGTCAACATGGCGCGCGACTTGCTCGACGTCAGCGACGACGCGCAGTTGAAGGCTATCCACGACCGGCACCGCGCAGCCGACCCCGGCAGCCACGCGGCGGCCGGACGCAGGCGGGCCAGACCGGAGGCGCCCGAACCGCAATCGACGCCCGACGTCGCCGCCGACGACGATCTCGACGCGCTGTCGCCCGACGAACTCATCGCGCGCGTGCAGTCCGAACTGGACGAACAGTTCGAGCGCGACATGGCCGAGCATGCGGCCCGCGAGGCGCAGCGCGCCAAGCGCAGGAAAGCGCCCCGGCAGTCCGCCGCGCTGGCGAAGCGCGAAGCCGAGCAGGCCGAAGCGAGCCGGTCGCTGCGCGAGGTCTACCGGAAGCTGGCGAGCGCGCTGCACCCCGATCGCGAAACCGATCCCCGCGAACAGGAACGCAAGACCGTGCTGATGCAGCGGGTCAACCATGCTTATGCGAACGGCAAGCTCCTTCAACTGCTGGAGCTGCAACTGGAGATCGAACAGATCGACCGGCACGCGATCAACGGCCTCGGCGAAGATCGGCTCGCGCGTTACAACGGCATCCTGGAAGATCAACTGCGCGAGCTGGATCAGGAAATTCAGGACGTCGAAACCGGATTCCGGCGAACTTACGGGATCGCACCGTCCGTCAAGGTCGCGCCCGACACCGTCATCCGCATGCTCGCACGCGACATCGCGAGCACGCAGCGCGGCATCCACGACCTGAATCTGACGCTGCGCGAATTCGACGATCCTGCGAACGTCAAGGACTGGCTGAAGGACCTGAAGCGCCAGCAGGCATTCCCGCGCGACGACGACTAGCTTCCGTCAGGCGGGCCTGCATCTGCCCGCCGACGATCGTACTGCGGTGCGGTCGCCCGTTCGGGCGAACCGCCGATGCGCATCACGCGCGATGCCCCGAAATCGGCCCCGCTTCGCCGGTCAGGTTGAACACGCTGTCGATCCACGCAAGAAACGTCGAGAACGTGAAATCCGACCACTGCTGCGTGCGGAACGCCTTCATCACCGGCGTATCGGCCGGGTCCTGCTGGTTCAGCAGGTTGTCGACGAACGTGCCGATAGCCGCGTCGATGCCGTTCTCGTGGATCGCGGACCCGGTGAAGCTGACCGCCGTCACCTGATGGTTGGCGATGAAGTCGTTGCGCGCCCACGGCATGAAGTAGCCGAAGTTCGGCAGCGGGTTCAGCGTCTGCTTCAGCCCGTCCAGCTCCTGCCCGAACATCGCGAGCGACAGCGCATCCTTCGTCGCGTCGTCGGGCGCCGCGATCACGGCCGGCACGAACGCGCGATAGTGATACGCGGCGATGATTTTGTCGCGCTGGTAGCTGGAAAAACCGAAGCGGTCGTGCGGAAAGGTCGCCGACAGCGCCGCATACGCGCTACCCATGTTGCCCGGATCGAAATGGCTGGTCAGCCGGCTGTTCACGGTGATCATCCCGTCGGGGGCCGTCATCCCCCACTCGGTGCGCACGCGGTCGTACAGCCCGACCGACGGATGCGCGGCCGCGTCCGCGCCGAACGGCGTGTCGAACACCGTGCCGGCGTCGTCGAGCAGCGAACTATGCGCCTGCGGCTGCAGCGTGTTGCGCAGCGACGCGTAGTTCGCGAGCGTGCCGTAGCCGCCCGCGCTCATCCCGTACACGAGCAGCCGGTTCGGCTTGCCGAAGCCGTGCGACACCAGCCATTGCGCGACGGCCTGGATGTTCTTCAGCCCGCTGTAGTGCTGCAGCCGCCAGTCGCCGTTCGGCGACGTGTAGTTGCGCACCGCGCTGCCCATGTGGATATCTCCGGTGCAATAGGGCACGAAAACCTGTGTCCACTGCTGCGTCTCGACCTTCGGTTCGCCGACGAGAATGTGCGCGAGATCCATTCGCGTGAGCAGCGGCGACAGGAACGACGACAGCAGCGCCTCGTTCGCGGTGCCGTTCATGTAGTTGTGCGGAATGCCGTCCGGGTTGAAGCCGCCGAGGCCGGCCTCGGCGCCGGTCGACGTCTGCGTGCAGGTGCCGTAATCCCAGCATGCGCCGCCCGGCTCCATCATGTACAGCAGGTTGTCCGACTGCGCACGGTTGACGTAGAAGCGCATCGGCGTGCCGTTGCCGCACGATGCGCCGGTGCTCTCCGGCAACGTCACTTCGTACCACGAATAATACGGAATCGACGGGTCCGGCATCATCGTATCGGCCGCGTGGCCGTTCAGTGCCGCGCAACCGAGCAGCGTGGCGAAGGCCGCGCGCAGCAGGCATCGTGCTGTGGACATCTCCCCTCCTTGTCGATGGACATGACGCGGCCGCCGGGCCGCCCCGGCGTCGCGGATTCGGCGCTCAGTGCGCGCCGGACGGCGAAGCGCCGTCGAACAGCCGGACGCGCAGCGCCTGCAGGCGCTGCGCGATGACGGCTTGTTGACGGTCGGGATCGGGAATGCTCGCCTGAACCTGCCGGACGACGTCGCGGCTCTGCTGTTCGTACGACAGATAGCGCGGGTCCTGCGCCGGCGACGGGCCGACCGTCTGCTGCGCATAGGCGTCCCATTGCGCGCGCATCGACCGGAGCGCCGCGCTGCGCGTCGCGGGGTCGGCTTCGGTATCGGTCAGCAGCGCGGCGCTGAGCGCTTCGGCCTGCACCGGCACGATCTCGTTGCGCGCGACATGGTCGGGCAGTTCGTCGAGAATCCGGCGCGCGAGCGCGGCGCGCTCCGCTTGCGGCACGACGTTGCGGCGATCGCCGTACGCGGCGACCGCGTCGCGAAAGCGCGCGAACGCGACGATGCGCTTCACTTCGGCATCCGCGTCGGGGCGCCCCGCGAGGCTGCGGCGCAGCGCGTCGACGTCGAGCTGCCGCTCCTCGGGGCCGGGCGTCGCGGCGCCGGTGCCGAACGCATCGGCCGCGCCGGACTGCGCGCTCGCCGTCGCGGCCGGCGTGCCGGACGACGCGGCCTGCGCCGGTGTCGCCGCCTCGTATCGCCAGACTGCAACCGCGGCCACGCCGATCGCCGCGATTGCGCCCGTGCGCCGCCAGAGTGCCCTGTTCTTCTTCACGTCGCCTCCTCGTCACGTCATGCCGTTCTTCGCCGGTGCATCCGCGAGTAGGTTCTAGGTCGAATCCGGCATGCAGTCAAAAGCGGAACTAGAACGCAGGCACTAAACCTGCGCGCATCGGCCACGCGCGGCGAAACGTTTGAAACGCGTTTCGTTGCGGCAGCCGCCGGCGCGCAACGTCGCGTGCACGCCCGTGCGGCGGCGGTCCGGGCCGGCACGCGCCGCATGCGCGCGACACCAAGCAAGCAACGCTCCCGTTGCCCGGACGCACGACGGTCGCGCATCCGCACGGCCGATACGGATGGCCGGATCGGACCCGTCGAACGACCCGCTGAGCGCTTGGTCGTCATTTTGACCGGCCCTATGCTGATTTCCGACACGCGCCGAACGGTCGGCGCGACGCACCCCTCACCCAGCCGAGCCCGTTCCATGAGCCGTGCAGACCTTCCGCATCGCGCACCCGCCGCCGCCCACGACTATCCGGCCTATCGCGACGCGCTCGCGGGCCGCCGCCTGCCCGCCGCGTTCGTCGACCTCGACTGCCTCGACGCGAACCTCGCCGACCTGAAACGCCGCGCGCGCGGCCTGCCGATCCGGCTCGCGACGAAATCGGTACGCTCGCGCGAACTGATCGGCGCTGTGCTCGCCGCCGGCCCGTTCATGCAGGGGCTGCTGTGCTATTCGGCCGCGGAAGCCGCGTGGCTCGCGGACGGCGGGTTCGACGACATCGTCGTCGCCTATCCGAGCGTCGAGCCCGACGACCTGCGCGCGGTAGCCGCGCAGCTTCGGCGCGGCCGCTCGATCACGCTGATGGTCGACGACGCGGCGCAGGTCGACGCGATCGACCGCGTCGCGCACGACGAACGCGTGACGATCCCGCTCGCGATCGATCTCGACATGTCGTCCGCGTATCCGGGCCTGTACTTCGGCATGTACCGCTCGCCGGTGCGCGACGCGGCCGGCGCACTCGCGCTCGCGAACCGCATCGCCGAGCGGCCGCACGTGCGGCTCGACGGGCTGATGGGCTACGAAGGACAGATCGCCGGCGTGGCCGACACGCAGCCGGGCAGCGGCGCGCGCAATGCGCTGGTGCGCTACCTGAAGCGCCGCTCGGCGCGCGAGGTCAACGCGCGCCGCCATGCGGCCGTGCAGGCGCTCGCGGCGGCGGGCCACGCGTTGCGCTTCGTGAACGGCGGCGGCACCGGCAGCTTCGAAAGCACGCTCGGCGACGCATCGGTCACCGAGCTTGCGGCCGGTTCGGGCCTCTACGCGCCGGCGCTGTTCGATCACTACGCGGCGTTTCATGCGCAGCCGGCGGCCGGCTTCGCGCTGCCGGTCGTACGGATTCCGCGGCCGGGCATCGTGACCTGCTCGGGCGGCGGCTATGTCGCATCGGGCCCGGCCGGCAAGAGCCGCCTGCCGCGGCCGTGGCTGCCGGCCGGCTGCACGCTGATCGACAACGAAGGCGCGGGCGAAGTGCAGACGCCGGTGCGCGTGCCGCACGGCGTCGCCCCGGCGATCGGCGAGCCGATCCTGTTCCGCCACGCGAAAGCCGGCGAGCTGTGCGAACGCTTCAACACGCTGCTGCTGATCCGCGGCGGACGGGTGGTCGGCGAAACGCCCACCTATCGCGGCGAAGGCAAGAGCTTTTTCTAGCGAGCGTCGCTGTCCGTCGTTCATGCAGCGCCCCCGTTTCAACCTGTTCAACCGACAACCACGGAGACAAAGCCATGTGGCGCAACTGGTCGGGATATGTCTGCAGTCCTGATGCAACCGTGTCGACGCCGGCTTCGCGCACCGCGCTCGCGGCGGTGCTGCGCGACGCGGCGGCGGCCGGCGCCACCGTGCGCGCGGCCGGCGCCGGTCATTCGTTCTCGCCGCTCGTGCAGACCGACGACGTGATCCTGTCGCTCGATGCGATGCAGGGCGTGATCGACGTCGACCGCGACCGGCGCGTCGCGCGCGTGCATGCCGGCACGCGGCTGTGGGCACTGGGCCCCGCGCTCGCCGCGCACGGCCTCGCGATGGAGAACCTCGGCGACATCAACGTGCAGTCGATCGCCGGCGCGACCAGCACCGGCACGCACGGCACCGGCATCACGCTCGGCAACCTGTCGACGCAGATCGACAGCCTGACCTTCATGTGCGCCGATGGCAGCGAGATCCGCGCGAGCGCCGATTCGCATCCCGACCTGTTCGCCGGCGGCCGGATCGGGCTCGGCGCGCTCGGCGTGCTGACCGAGATCGGCCTGCGCCTCGTGCCCGCGTTCAAGCTGCGCCTCGAACGCGGCGGCATGCGGCTCGACGACTGCCTCGCGCAAGCGGACGCGCTGATCGCGACGCACCGCTCGTTCGAGTTCTACTGGTTCCCGCATACCGACACCGTGCTGACCAAGGCGTGGGACCTGACCGACGAGCCGGCCAGCGCGGTGCACTGGGCGAGCCGCGCGTCCGAGTCGTTCCTCGAGAACACGGTATTCGGCGCGCTGTGCGGGCTCGGGCGACGCGTGCCGTCGCTGTGTCCGGCGCTGAGCCGGCTGTGCGCGTCGACCGTGTCGGCCGGCCGGCACGTCGATGCGAGCTACGCGATGCTGTCGACGGTGCGCCGCGTGCGCTTCAACGAAATGGAATGGTCGGTGCCGGCCGAACGCGGCGCCGACGCGCTGCGCGAAATCCGCGCGTTCATCGCGCGCCGCAGCTTCCCGCTGATGTTCCCGATCGAATACCGCTGGGTACGCGGCGACGACATCTGGCTGAGCCCCGACTACGGCCGCGACAGTGTGCGCATCTCGGTGCACCAGTATCGCGGGATGCCGTTCGACGCGTACTTCTCCGGTGTGCAGGCGATCTGCCGCAATCACGGCGGGCGGCCGCACTGGGGCAAGGTGCATGCGATGAAAGCGGCCGAACTCGCGGCGTGCTACCCGCATTGGGACGATTTCCTCGCGCTGCGCGAACGGATGGACCCGCACGGCCGCTTCCTGACGCCTTACCTGCGCATGCTGTTCGGGCTGCCGCCACGCGCAGGCGCGAGCACCGCCGTGCGCGCCGCCGCGCTCGCCCGAGGGGCGCACCCGATGCACGAAACGGCCGGCGTCGCGCAGGATCGGTCACGATCGAACCCGGAGGCTTCATGACCACCGCCACGCTGCACACCGCCGCCCAGTCGCGCCCCGATCCGTCGACGGGCGCCGTCGTCCGCCTCGCGCTCGCGTTCGCGGCGGCCACCAACGGGCTGATCCTGTCGCCGTTCCTCGTCGCGGCCGTGATGACGCGCTTCGGGCTCGACGAGGGCACCGCGACCGCGCTCGTCAGTGCCGAGATTCTCGGCATCGCGATCAGTTGCGCGCTGCTGTCGCACCGGATCGCGCGCGCCGCGCGGCCGTTCACGCTCGCCGGCATCGTCGGCACGGTCGCGGGCCAGGCGCTCGGCGCGGCCGCGCCCGGCGTCGTATCGGCGGCCGCCGCGCGCGGAATGACGGGCCTTTTCGAAGGGATGCTGTTCGTCGTCGTCGCGTCGGGCGTATCGCAACGCGCATCGACCGACCGCCTGTGGGGGCAAATCAACCTGCTCGCGGGCGGCATCAACGGCGCCATCCTCGTGCTGATCTCCGCGTTGCCGGCCGCGTGGCTCGGCCGCTGGGTGTTCGCGCTGCTGGCGGCCGTCGTCGCAGTGCTCGCGCCCGCGATCCGCGGCATCGACGCGTTCGCGAGCCCCGCCGCGCAAACCCGCGTGCGCGCCGGCACGCTGCCGTGGCGGCCGGTGATCGCGATCTGGGTCGTGACGGCGCTCGTCTACGGCGTGCAGGCATCGCAATGGGCGATCGCCGGCTTCGTCGGCGAGCGTGCCGGGCTGTCGCCGACGACGATCGGCATGCTGCTGTCGGTGTCGTCGCTGCTCGGCTTCGTCGGCGCGGCGATTCCGTCGCATCCGGCCAGCCACAAGCACCGCCTCGCGCTGATCTGGGCCGCGCAGCTCGCGATGATCGGGTCGATCGAATGGTTCTTCGGCGCGCGCGGCGGCAGCGCGTACTTCCTGAGCCAGTTCGTGCTGAACAGCGCGTTCTTCGTGATCGTGCCGTTCCTCACCGGGATGTTGTCCGACGTCGACCCGGACGGCTCGCTCGTCGCGCGCACGCTCGTCGTCACGTTCTTCGCGGCCGGCATCGGCACCGCGCTGTCCGGCGCGATGCTCGGCCGCTTCGGCGGCACGCGCGTCGCCCATCTGCTGTGCGTGGCGGTGGTGGCCGCCGCCCCGTTCGTGCGGCTTGCACTGCGCCGCGCGGCGCCCGGTGCCGTGGCCCGTGCGTCGTCCTGATCGCAGTGCGTCATGCCGTGGCCGCGACGCACCACGAGAATGGCCGCCGCGGCCGTGGCCCGCGCAAATTTGGCTTTCTACAGTCGTTCACGACGGTGCCACGCCGTCCACCCCCAGCTCGATGCGGAGTCCAGAAGAATGAATCGTCCCGATAGCATTCGCGCAGCGTGCTGCGCGATGATGGTCCTGGCCAGTGCCGGCGCGCACGCGCAAAGCAACGTGACGCTGTACGGCGTGATCGACGCGGGCATCCGCTACGAAACGCACGGCGTGTCCTACGGCGCCGACGGTGCGCCGGCGTCGACGGGCCGCAAGATCTCGATGGCCGACGGCGGCGGCCTGACCGAAAGCTACTGGGGCCTCAAGGGGCAGGAGGATCTGGGCGGCGGGCTGTCCGCGCAGTTCAACGTGGAAAGCCACTTCGGCCCGAACAGCGGCGCGATCGTGCCGGCCGGCTCGCCGAACTTCTTCCAGGTCGCATACGTGGGGCTCACGTCGACGTCGCTCGGCCAGCTCGCGCTCGGCCGCCAGTACAACGTGCCGTTCGAGATGGTGTCGCTGACCTACGGCTCGAACCTGTGGGCCGGCCCGCAGGACCCGTACTTCAACCTGTTCAAGCCCGAGCAGACGATGCTCGCGGGCTCGCGCACCAGCAACATGATCCAGTACGGCGCGCAGCTCGGCGGCCTGTACCTGCTCGCGCAGTACGCGCCGGGCGGCCACGCGGGCGGCGGCGTGCGCGGAGGCCAGGCCGGTGCGGCGGCCGCTTACGCGCCGGACAAGGGGCCGTTCACGCTCGGCGCGTCGTTCATGCGCAGCTGGGACGACGCCACGCACGCGAAGTTCGACATCTACGGCGGCGGCGGGTCGGTAACGCTCGGCAACGCGACGGTGAACGCCGGCTACATCGAGAACGCGCGCGACAACGACTTCACGTCGTTCGAGAACGGCCCGTTCAGCCCGACCGATCTCGCGGCGCTCGGCATCATCTCGCCCGCGCAGGTGGTCGATCCGTCGGTGCCCGGCGGGTTCCGCCGCCGCAAGATGGCGCTCGCGGGGCTGACCTACCGGGTCACGTCGGCGTTCACGGCCGCCGTCAACGCGTGGTGGACCACGCAGTCCGGCTACACGCCGGACTTCGACGGCCGCGCGCGCCAGTTCCAGGTGATCGCCGGCTACAGCCTGTCGAAGCGCAGCATGCTGTATGCGGAAGTCGACTATGCGATCTACCGCGGCGGGCTGATTGGCGCGCAGCTGGTCGGCATCAACGGGCAGTCGCCGAGCACGAGCACCACGCAGCTCGGCGCGACGGTCGGCCTGCGGCACTATTTCTGACGCCGGGCCGCACGGGATGTGGGCGATCGCGGCAGGAGAAGCACCGGGTTTCCGGCCCGGCGGGACGAGTACAATCCATGGAAAAAAATACGGAGCATCCATGGACGAACCCGACCGTTACACGACGGCGAATCTGCCGGTCCATCTGTTGCGGTGCCTCGCGGAGACAAGCAAGGAGCTGGGCATCGACCCCACGCGGCTGTGCCTCGGGCTCGGCTTCGACGTTGCCGACCTGTCGAACCCGTCGTGCCGGATTTCCCTGCGCCAGGCGAGCACGATGATCCGCCGCGCGCTCGATATGGCGCCCGGGCGGGCGCTCGGCCTCGAACTCGGCACGAGCGAGACGATCGCGTCGATCGGCCTGGTCGGCTATGCGATGCTGACGAGCCCGACGCTGAAGGATGCGATCGTGGTCGGCATCGAACTGCAGCGCCATACGGGGCCGCTGATGCGCTTCGAAGTGGTGTCGGATGCGCGTACGCTGTCGATCCGCGCGACCAACGTGTTCCTCGAACCCGACATCGAAGCGTTCCTCGTCGAAGAGGCGTTCGGCAGCTTCATGAAGATCGGGCGCTCGCTCGTCGGCCCCGCGTTCCAGCCGAAGGTCGTCGATCTCAGCTACCCGCCGCCCGCCTATGCGGACCACTACACGCGCGTGTTCCCGTGCCCGGTGCGCTTCGAACAGGAGCAGAACCTGTTTTCATGCGACGCCGCGCTCGGCAACCGCCCGATCGCGACCCACGATCCGCTCGCGCATCGCCAGGCGCTCGAATTCCTGCAGGATGCGCTGCCGCCCGAGCCCGAAGGCACCGAATTTCTCGAATCGATCGAACGGATCATGCGGCGCGACCTGCGGCATGCGCCGTCGCTCGCGGCGATCGCCGCGCAGCTGTGCATGAGCGAGCGCACGTTGCGGCGGCGGCTCGCCGATCAGGGCGTGTCGTATCAGACGGTGATCGACACGATCCGCCGCAAGCGTGCATTCACGCTGCTGAGCAACCCGCGACTGTCGATCGAGGACGTCGCGCACGAAGTCGGCTTCAGCGACGCGCACAACTTCCGGCGCGCGTTCAAGCGGTGGACCGGGCACGGGCCGCGCGAAGGGCAGCGCCCCGCGTAAGCAATAATCGCAGGCCGCCGCGTGCGCGTCACGCCGCGTCGCCGATCCCGCCCATCAGCGTCATCAGTTGCTCGCGCAACCACCGGCTGCCCTGGTCCTGATCGGCGCTGCGATGCCAGTAGCAGAAGTATTCGAGGCCCGGCATCTCGAACGGCAGTTCGAGAATCCGCGCCGGATAGCGCTGCAGCAGCCGCAGCGGCGCCGTCAGCGCGAGATCGCTGCGCATCGCGATCAGCGGCGCGACCATGTAGTGCTGTACGCGCATCTGGATGGTGCGGCGCAGCCCGAGCCGCGTCAGTTCCGCGTCGACGTGCCCGCTTCCCTTGCGGCGGCTCGACACGTGGATGTGCCCCATCGCAAGGTAGTCGTCCATGGTGAGCGTGTCGCCGCTGAACGGATGATCGTCGCGGATCATGCATGCATAGCGGTCGCGCACGAGCAGCGCCTGATGCAGATGCGGATCGCCGATCAGCGGCGCGTCGATCGCGAGGTCGACGGAGCCGTTCGCGAGCGCGGTCGCCACTTCGCGGCGGTCCATCGTGTAGCTGCGCACGTGCATGCCGGGCGCATGCGTCTGCAGCAGTTCGCCGAGCGCGGGCAGCAGCAGCGCTTCGGTCAGGTCGCTCATGCTCATCCGGAACACGCGCGTCGACGACGCCGGATCGAACACGTCGCCTTCGTGCGCGCTCGAATCGAGCAGTTGCATCGCCTCGCGCACGCGGCCGACGATGTTCTCGGCCAGCGGCGTGGGCATCATCCCGGCCGGCGTGCTGACGAACAGCGGATCGTTCAAGGTCTTGCGCAGCCGCGCCAGCGCGTTGCTGACGGCCGGTTGCGTGAGGTTCAGCACCTCGGCCGCCCGCGTCAGGTTGCGCTTGGTGTAGATCGCATCGAATACGACGAACAGGTTCAGGTCAATCTTCGAAAGGCGCATCGCCGGATCTCCTTGCCGGCATCTTACGGCGTGCGCCTCTCGTTCGTCCACGGCCCGGCGCATCGCGGCGCGACGCTCAGGCGCGCGGCGGCGGCGTCAGGTACGCGGCCGTCGAGCCCGGCTCGCCTTCCTTGATTTCCATCCGCGCGATCGCCTGCAGGTGCACCTCGTCCGGGCCGTCCGCGAAGCGCAGCGCGCGGCCCCAGGTCCACAGGTCGGCGAGTGGCGTATCGGGGCTCAGGCCCGCGGCACCGAACACCTGCATCGCGCGGTCGCACACGTTCGTGTACACGGTCGGCACCAGCGCCTTGATCATCGAGATTTCCTTGCGCGCGGCCTTCGCGCCGACCTTGTCGATCATCCACGCGGCCTTCAGCACGAGCAGCCGCGCCTGTTCGATCTCGATGCGCGAACGCGCGATCCATTCGCCGACCGTGCCGTGCCGGTTCAGCGGCTTGCCGAACGCGACGCGCGACTGAGCGCGGTCGACCATCAGCTCCAGCGCCAGCTCGGCCGCGCCGATCGAGCGCATGCAGTGGTGGATGCGGCCCGGCCCGAGGCGGGCCTGCGCGAGCGCGAAGCCGCTGCCTTCCTCGCCGAGCAGGTTGCTCGCCGGCACGCGCACGTTGTCGAACGTGATTTCGCAGTGCCCTTCCGGCGCGACGTGATTGACCACCGTGATGTTGCGCACGATCGTCACGCCCGGCGTGTCGCGCGGCACGAGGATCATGCTCTGCTGCCGGTGCGACTCGGCCTCGGGATCGGTCTTGCCCATCACGATGAAGATCTTGCAGTTCGGATGCGCGGCGTTGGTGATGAACCACTTGCGGCCGTTGATCACGTACTCGTCACCCACGCGTTCGATGCGCGTCGTGACGTTCGTCGCGTCCGATGACGCCACGTCCGGCTCGGTCATCGCGAACGCCGAGCGGATCTCGCCGCGCAGCAGCGGCTTCAGCCACTGCTCGCGTTGCTCCGGCGACGCGAACATGTGCAGCAGCTCCATGTTGCCGGTGTCCGGCGCGTTGCAGTTGAACACTTCCGACGCCCAGCCCACGCGGCCCATGATCTCGGCGAGCGGCGCGTATTCGAGGTTCGTCAGGCCCGTGCCCGGCTCGTCGTCCTTCAGGTGCGGCAGGAACAGGTTCCACAGCCCTTCCGCCTTCGCGCGCTCCTTCAGCTCCTCCATGAACGACACGGGGTACTGGCCCGCGTGCACTTCCTCGTTCCACTGGCGGATGCGCGGCACGATGTGCGCGTCCATGAATGCGCGCACGCGGCTGCGCAGTTCTTCCACTTTCGGGGTATAGCCAAAGTCCATGATCGACTCCTCGATTCCGTTCGTTCGGTTCGGTCAGAAGGCCGAGACACCGCCGTCGACGGCGACGGCCTGCCCGGTCAGATAGGTGTTGTCCTTCGCGCACAGCGACAGCATCGTCGCGACGATTTCCTCGGGCCGGCCGAGCCGCTTCATCGGCGAGCCCTGCGCGAGAAAGTCCTGCCGATCGCCGATATCGCTGTCGGTGACCATCGGCGTCGTGCTGTAGAACGGGCACACCGCGTTCACGCGGATGCCGTGGCGCGCGTATTCGATGGCCGCCGTCTTCGTGAGCCCGACCACCGCATGCTTCGACGCCGCGTACGCGGCCAGCTTCGGCGCGCCGCCGAGCCCGGCCATCGACGCGACGTTCAGGATCACGCCTTCGCGCTGCGCGAGCATCTGGCGGATCTGGTGCTTCATCCCGAAGAACACGCCCTTCGCGTTCACCGCGAAGCTCAGGTCGAGATCGGCTTCGTCGGTGTCGATCAGCGCCTTCATCGGCGGCGCGATGCCCGCGTTGTTGATGCCGACGTCGAGCCGGCCGAAACGCTCGACGGACGCATGCACGAGCGACGCCACCTCGGCCTCGACGCGCACGTCGCAGCGCTGCGCGATCACGTCGGCGCCGGCCGCGCGCAGCGGCGCGGCCACGCGTTCGAGCGCGTCGCCGTTCAGGTCGCCGAGCGCCAAGCGCGCGCCCATCGCGGCCAGCTCGCTCGCGAGCAACGCGCCGAAGCCGCTCGCGGCGCCGGTGATCATCACGGCCTGGCCGGCGTAGCTGTCGATTCTCATCGCGCGCTCAGATCGTCAGGCCGCCGTCGACGACGATGCACTCGCCGTTCGTGTAGCTCGCCGCGTCCGACACGAGATACAGCACGGTGCCGGCCATTTCGCGCGGCTCCGCATGACGGCGCAGCGGAATCTTGCCCATCCAGGTTTCGTAGATGTCCTTGTCGGCGAAGAGCGCGCCGGCGAATTTCGTCTTCGTGAGACCCGGCAACAGCGCGTTCACGCGGATGCCGAGCGGCCCGCATTCCTTCGCGAACGCCTTCGTCATGTTGACGACCGCGGCCTTCGTGATCGAATAGATGCCCTGCCGGTCGCCCGGCTGCAGCGCGTTCACCGACGCCGTGTTGACGATCGCGCCGCCGCCGTGCGTCTTCATCAGCTTGCCGGCTTCGACCGACATGAAGAAGTAGCCGCGGATGTTCACGTCGACGGTCTTCTCGTAGGCGGCGAGGTCGGTATCGAGGATGTGCCCGAAATACGGATTCGCGGCCGCGTTGTTCACCAGGATGTCGAGGCGGCCGTGCTTGCCGCGGATGTGCTCGAACGTCGCGGCGATGTCCTCGAGCCGCCCGACGTGGCAGGCGAGCGCCTCGGCGCGGCCGCCGGCCGCGACGATCTCGTCGGCCACGGCCCGGCAGTCGTCGAGCTTGCGGCTCGACACGATCACGTGCGCGCCCTGCTCGGCGAGCAGTTTCGCGATTTCCTCGCCGATGCCGCGGCTCGCGCCCGTCACCAGTGCGATCTTGCCCGTCAGGTCGAACAGATTCGTTGCCATGTTGCTGTGCTCCTCCATTGATATGGTGTCGTGCCGTCCGTCGTGCCGGCCGCTTCAGCGATGCGCGTCGATCACGCCGACGGCCAGTTCGGCGAGCCGCCCGGCCATCGCGCCGACGCGCAGCGCCTGTTCGCTCGACGCGTTGCCCTGCAGCGCGCGCGCCTTCACGCCCTGCGTGATCGATGCGAGCCGGAAGAAGCTGAACGCGAGGTAGAAGTGCCAGTCGCGGATCGGCTCGATGCCGCGCAGTTCGCAATAGCGCGCGACGATCGCCGCTTCGTCCGGCACGCCGAGTGCGGCGCGATCCTGGCCCGCGAGCCCGCCCACCTGCCCGCCGGACGGCAGCCGCAGGCACATGCAGAGATACGCGAGATCGGCGAGCGGGTTGCCGAGCGTCGACAGCTCCCAGTCGAGCACGGCCTGCACGCGGTAGCTGTCGCGCGCGAACATCAGGTTGTCGATCCGGAAATCGCCGTGCACCAGCGTCGGCCGGCCCGTGTCGGCGGGGCACGCCTTCGGCAGCCAGTCGATCAGCGTCTCCATCGCGTCGAGACGCTCCGTTTCCGCCGCGCGGTACTGCTTCGTCCACACGCCGATCTGGCGCTCGAAGTAGTTGCCCGGGCGGCCGTAGTCGGCGAGGCCCACCGCGTCGACGTCGACGTCGTGCAACGCGGCCATCGTCTGCAGCAGCGCGTCGTAGCAGGCGGCGCGATCGGCCTTCGGCAGCTCGGGCAGCGCCGGGTCCCAGAAGATCCGGCCGTCCTCGAAGCTCATCACGTAGAACATGCTGCCGATCACGTCGCGGTCTTCGCAGAGGTGATACGGATGCGCGACCGGCACCGCGGTGCCCGACAGCGCGCTGAGCACGCGGAATTCGCGGTCGACTGCGTGCGCGGACTTCAGCAGTTCGCCCGGCGGCTGGCGGCGCAGCACGTAGCGGCCGCTCTTCGCGTTCAGCAGGAAAGTCGGATTCGACTGGCCGCCGGCAAACTTCTCCGTGTCGACCGGGCCTTCGAAGCCCGGCACGTGCGCTTCCAGATAGCGGGTGAGGCGGGCTACGTCGAGTTGCTGGGTAGGGTTCGTCATCGTCGCGATCGTTCGTGGGTCAGCCGTAGGTTCGCAGCGCGTGTCGTTCGGGATCCTCCAGATGCGGGATGCCGTTGAACGACGCGAGGTGGAACGCATCGGCGTTGAAGAAAAACTGCGAAAGACTGCTGTTGCGGATCTGCAGGTTCAGCGCGATCGCGCTCGCCGGCGGGGCGGCCAGCACCTGCTGCACGGTGACGGCGATCGGGCCGCCGGAGCTCACCGCCAGCACGCGCTGGCCGCCGCCGTGGCGGATGGCCGCGCGCGCATCGGCCACGCGCTGCTGGAAGTGCGCCCAGGTCTCGGGCGCCGAATCGCCGAGCTTGTCTTCCGACCAGAGCTGCAGCACCTGCCGCAGCGCGCGGAAATGCTCCTTCATCGAGCCGGCCGCGAGGCGGGCGATGTCCGGGTAGTCGTGCGCGGCAGCGGCGAACAGCCCATGGAAGTCGTATTCGTTCAAGCCCGGATGGCGCTCGACCGGCGCGCCTTCGCGGCCCATGCCGCGCAGGATCGCGTCGACCGTCTGCGCGTGGCGGTGCAGCGTGCCGCACACCACGCGGTCGAACGCCAGGCCCTGCTGCGCGAAGTATTCGCCGAGCCAGACGCCCTGCTGCTCGCCCGCCGCGGACAAACGGTCGTAGTCGTCCGCGCCGAAGGACGCCTGCCCGTGCCGTACCAGAAAAAGTTCAGCCATCGCCTGTCCGCCAGATCAGAAGGATTCAGCATAGGGGGCCGCCACACATTTTTAAACTTTATTTTCTGAATCGCCCGGTATTCATTTTGTGAATTCGGTGTCTGCCGAATCTTGCCGACGCCCCGCACGCCGTCGCCGCGGCACACGAATTGCTCCACTCGGCTTCGGCGGGAGAACCGCGATGTCCAATCCATTCCAGGAGGGGTGCGATGCTCGGTACGATCCTTATCGTCATACTGATTCTGCTACTCATCGGTGCATTTCCTGCATGGCCTCACAGCCGAAGCTGGGGCTACTGGCCTTCGAGCACCGTCGGGCTGATCGTCATCATCGTCGTCATACTCGTGCTGCTGGGTCGCATCTGACGCCGCAGCGCGCCGGCCGGGCAGGCCGCGCCCCTTATGAAACAATGGCGAACGGCCCGGCCGGGCATACCGGAACGTGTCCATCGCGACACCGGGATGGCCGGCGTTCGATTCATCGGAACGACGCGCGTCACGCGGCGTCGATCACCGTCATCCGTAAGAGACGCATGCCATGAATGCAGACGGAAAAGCACGCGTCGCCCCCGTGGCGAATCTGGAAGGATGGTGCAATTTCGATGCGCGCTCACCCGAGTGCGATACGGATCATGCGCGCATCCAGGCGGAGCTGGAGATCGAAATACACCCGGCGCATCCGTTTTACCGGCGCCGTCTCGAAGTCGTCGCGCACGCCCTGGGTTGCGACGATGTGCTGTGTACGCACGTCGACGAACCCGGACGCTATTCCGCGCTGCATCTCACCTGGGGCGGCCGCCCCGAGATCGGCTCGTGTCCCACCATCGATTTCGATGGCGACCGGCAGGCGGTCGCGAAGTATTTCGACTGTTCATAGCGGGGCGGCCGCGCCTGCGGCGTCGTGGCGTCACGCTTGCGGTCGTTCGCAGCCAGATCGCCCCGAGGGTCCGGCAGTTGCGAAGCGCTGCAACTCAGCCGCCCACGTCTGCCGGGCTGAATCACGGCCCGCTCACGCGGCATGCTTGCCCGCTGCGGCGAAAGCCGGCGTGCGCAGCACGATCTTGCCGATGTGGCGGCCGGAATCCATCAGCACGTGGGCCGCGCTCGCATCGCGCAGGTCGAAGGCCTGATACACCTGCGGCGTCACCGTGCGCTGCCTGATCAGCGGCCACACGGCCTCTTCCAGTTCGCGGATGATCTGCGCCTTCTCCGCATAGGTGCGCGAGCGCAGCGTCGAGCCGATGTGCGTGAGCCGCTTGGTGAGCATCGGAAACAGGTCGAGCTCCTTCGCGGGCCCGTTGATCACGCCGATCTGAACGATGCGGCCGTTCATCGCCGCTGCCGCGAAATTGCGTGCGACGTAGTCGCCCGCGATGATGTCGACGATCACGTCGACGCCCTTGCCGTCAGTGAAGCGCTTGACCGCATCGACGAAATCCTCGTCGCGGTAGTTGATCGCGAGATCCGCGCCGAGCCGCAGGCTCGCGTCGCGCTGCGCGTCCGAGCCCACCGTCGTGATGATGGTCGACGCGCCGAACGCCTTCGCCAGCATCGTCGCCGTCGTGCCGATGCCCGACGCGCCGCCGTGAATCAGCACGCTTTCGCCGGCCCTGAACCCGCCCCGCTGGAACAGGTTCAGCCAGACCGTCATGAAGGTTTCGGGCATCGCCGCCGCTTCCGTCATGTCGAGGCCCTCGGGAATCGCGAGCGTATTGCTCTCGTTCGCCACTGCGTATTCCGCGTAGCCGCCGCCCGGGATCAGCGCGCAGACTTCGTCGCCGACCGCGAAGCGCGTGACGTCGCGACCGATCGCGACGACTTCGCCGGCAACCTCGAGACCGGGAATGTCGGACGCGCCGGGCGGCGGATCGTACAGCCCCTTGCGCTGGAAGACGTCGGGGCCGTTCACGCCCGCGGCGTGAATGCGGATCAGCACTTCGTCCGCAGCCGGCGACGGCACGTCGCGCGTGGTCGGCACGAGCACGTCGGGGCCGCCGGGATGGACGATTTCGATCGCCGTCATGCGGGCGGGCAGGGGTTTCATTTCATCAGTCACGATATGATCCTCAACGTTCGTCAATGCGCGGCCGATTCGCGGATCATCCTCGAATCGCGGCATCGCAATGGGTGTGAAGACAGTCTAGGGACGGTGCCGCTCGCAGGCACGCAGTGAATTGCCGAACGAGGAATGCAAAAATGCATCAGTCAGCACAAGCGATGAACTGGGACGACGCGCGCGTGTTCCTCGCGATCCATCGCGAACGCACGTTGCGCCGCGCGGCGCAGACGCTCGGGGTCGACCAGGCGACGGTCGGGCGCCGGCTCGCGCAGCTCGAGCACATGCTCGGCGCCACGCTGTTCCTGCGCTCGTCGAAGGGCTACCTGACCACGCCGGTCGGCGAGCTGGCGCTGCGCGCCGCCGAGGCGATGGAGCTGCACGCGCACGAACTCGTCCGGCTGACGCAGGGCGTCGACCGGCGGCTCGCCGGCGAGGTCAAGATCACGACGACCGATGCGCTCGCGCTCGAATTCGTGATGCCGTCGATCGCGCGGCTGCATGCGAAGCATCCCGACGTATGCGTGTCGCTGAACACGTCGACTCACGTCCTGAACCTGGCGAAGCGCGAGGCCGACATCGCGGTGCGCACCGTGCGGCCCGACAATCCCGACCTCGTCGCGCGCCGCCTCGCGTGCTGGGACATGGGCCTGTTCGCTTCGCACGACTATCTGCAACGGCACGGCGAGCCCGCGCCAGGCAGCGCGTTCGCGGGGCACGACCTGGTCGTCTACCAGCCGTATGTCGACGCGAGCCGGAAGCCGGCGATCGCCGGCGTGCCGATCGACGCCGGGCGCATCGTCGCGCGGATGAATTCGAGCCTGATGATGCGCGCCGCGCTGCGCGCGGGCCTCGGCATCGGCGAAATCCCGGTGTACATGGGCGAACGCGACGGCCTCGCCCGCGTCCTGCCCGCGCAAATGCGCGAAGCGCCCTACGAGGTCTGGCTCGTCACGCATCGCGACCTGCGCCACACCGCGCGCATCCGCGCGACGATCGACGAGATCGTGTCCGCGTTCGACACGCATCGGTAAAACACGCCGGCATACCCCCGCGCGCACCGCCGCCCGGCCTCCGTTCGACGGCGTTTCCCATGCGGTAGTATGGCGACTCGATGGAAACCCCGACGGATTCACACGAATGTCCCTGCCTGATCTCCCGCCCCTTTCCAGCGCCGGCCCGGACGCGCAGGCGCTCGTCCTCATCGCCGAAGACGAACCCGAGATCGCCGAGATCCTGACCGCCTATCTCGCGCGCGGCGGCCTGCGCACCGTGCATGCGGCCGACGGCCGCCGCGCACTCGAACTGCACCTGCAGCTCAAGCCCGACCTCGTGCTGCTCGACGTGCAGATGCCGCACATCGACGGCTGGAAGGTGCTCGCCGAAATCCGTCATCGCGGCGACACGCCGGTGATCATGCTCACCGCGCTCGACCAGGACATCGACAAGCTCACCGGCCTGCGCATCGGCGCCGACGACTACGTGGTGAAGCCGTTCAATCCCGCCGAAGTCGTCGCGCGCGCGCAGGCGGTGCTGCGCCGCTCGATGGCCGGCGCGCGCCAGGAAGAACAGCGCGTGCTGCGCGTCGCGCCGTTCGAGATCGACCTCGAACGCCACGAAGCCACGCTCGAAGTGGGCAGCGAACGGCACACGCTCGCGCTGACGCTCACCGAATTCAAGCTGCTCGCGCAGCTCGCGCGCGCGCCGCGGCGCGTGTTCAGCCGCGCCGAGCTGATGGCGACCTGCCTGCCGGAAGGCGACGCGCTGGAGCGCACGGTGGACAGCCACGTCAGCAAGCTGCGCAAGAAGCTCGACGACCTCGGCGTGCAGGGCGTGCCCGTCAGCGTGCGCGGCGTCGGCTACAAGCTCTGGAGCTGAACACGTGAAGCTCGATGGTCTGAGCCGGCAGATCGCGCTGACCATGGCCGGAATGGTGTTCGGCGTGACGCTGCTGATGGTGCTCACCGCCATCGCTTTCTACTACGTCGCGTTCAATTACTGGCCCGCGCACTTCAACACGAAGAGCTGGCTGCCGACCGCGCCGGAATGGCTGTGGCTGATCGCGACCACGTCGGTCGGCCTCGTGCTGTCGGTCGCGGTGGCCGTCAATCTCGCGCGTCGCATCCTCGTGCCGTTGAACTCGGTCACCGACAGCATTCGCCGCGTCGCGCGCGGCGATCTCGACGCGCGCGCCGTCGCGGGCGACCGCTCGCTGCACGAAGCCGCACTGCTCGCGGACAACTTCAACGCGCTCGCCGACGAACTGCAGCGCGTGACCAACGAGCAGGCGATCTGGAACGCCGCGATCGCGCACGAGCTGCGCACGCCCGTCACGGTGCTGCGCGGGCGCCTGCAGGGGCTCGCCGAAGGCGTGTTCAGGCCCGACGAAGCGCAGTTCCGCAGCCTGCTCGCGCAGGTCGAAGGGCTGACGCGGCTGATCGAGGATCTGCGCGTGGTCAGCCTCGCGGACAGCGGCCACCTGAGCATCGAGATCCGCGACACCGATCTTGCCGCCGAAGTGCGCGCCGTGGTCGACGTGTACGCGCACGCGATGCAGGCCGCCGGCCAGCATCCGGTGCTCGATCTCGACACGCGGCGCATGCGCTGCGACCCGGTGCGCATTCGTCAGGCGCTGCTGGCGCTGCTGGAAAACGCGCGCCGCCACGCGGTGCCCGGCGCGATCCGCATCCAGACGCGTATCGAACAGAGGATGTGCCGGCTGCGCGTCGAGGACGACGGCCCCGGCATCCCGGCCGAGTTCGCGCCGCACGTGTTCAAGGCATTCCGGCGCGCGGACGGCACGCAACGGGGCGGCAGCGGCCTCGGGCTCGCGGTCGTCGCGGCGATCGCGCATGCGCATCACGGCGAGGCCGTCTGCATGCCGACCGGCGCGGGCGGTACGCGGTTCGAAGTGCAGTGGCCCGACAATCTCGTGCCGACGCCGGACAACGCGCGCTTTCCGGCTTGAGAAGCGGGCCTCAACGCTTTCGCGCTTTCACCTCCTTACGCTTTCACGCTCGCGGTTCGCGCCCGATCTCTTCGAGCGGCGGGTGGAACCCGAGCACCGTGTACTCCCGCACGGACACCGTCCCTTTCCCGGCCGCGCCCTGCACGACCACCGCGCGCACGGCGCCGGCCCGGTCGAATTTCAGGCGGGTGCCGACGGTTGCGTTGCGCAGCGCCTCCAGTTCCTCGATCCGCGCGATCGCCAGCTTGCGCACCGCGCCGGATACGTACACCGGCAGGAACACCAGCGCGATGAAGATCGACACCGTGTCCTTCGATGCGCTGTCGAGCACCGGCTGACCCGACATCACGAGCGACAGCGACGTCGCCGCGACGAAGATCGCGAGCACGGTCGCGCCTACGCCGAGCGATGAGAACCGCTCGGCCGCCTTTTTCATGCGGGCCTTCACGAGCGCGCGCGTGGCCGCGGACGGCACCAGCCATTCGCGCTGCGCGCCGTGATATCCGGCGAAGCCGAGGAACAACGTCGCGACCGCGCTGATGCCGATGCTGGTGTACAGCGCGTCGAACAGCATGCAGACGAATTCGAGCAGGAACACGATCACCGGCGGCCACAGCAGCAGACGGAACGAATAGCCGCCGCGGCCATGCCCGCGGATCCACCATTTCACCGGCGGCCACTCCCAGAAGCGGCTGTCCCGGTGGAGCGAAAGTTCTTCGATATCGTTCACGGTCTCACCTGCCTGTGCGATCCCGTTCCGTCCGGGCATCGCGTTGCGTCGCCCGCCCGATCCGGCGCGAGAGGCGGCCCGACAGGCAAACGAATGCGTCAGGTTATCAAATGATCCGGAAGATTCATTCGCCCCTTCGCCGACGGGCGATGCCGGGCTCGCCTGTCGACGCGGTCAGAGGGCGTCCGCTCCGCTTGCGCTCGCATCCGCCGGAGCGGCCCCACCGCGACACGTCGGCTGCCCCGGAATCTCGACGACGCGCCCTTGCAGCGGCCGCGGCACGCCCGGGTACACATTGAACGGTTCGACCGCCTGCCCGTCGACCTTCGCGTCCTTCACCGCATAACGTACGGTTCCCGTCGCCGTCAGCCGCGCGCCGTGCGCGTCGCACGCAACGGACAATGCCTCCTTCCGGCTCTCCGGCATTTGCCGGACGAGCGCACTGAATCCCAGATTGACGACGATGCTCCCGGTCGCCTTCTGCTGCCCCTGCGGCATCACCTTGATCTCGGGTTTGACATCCAGCCGATACACCGTCTCGGCCTGAACCGCCCGCAACGGCTTCAACGCAATGCTCTTGGTCTGCCCGGGCGCGAGCGTCAGCTTGAACGGGAATGCATAGAGCGCCGGATTCGCTTCGTTGCCGACCGGCTCGAGCTTCTCGTCTTTCAGCGGCACGCCGGGATTGAGCAGGCGCGACAATGAAATGGTCACGTACTCGGGGCGATCGCCGTTGTTGACGATCTGCACGTTTGCCGTGCCCGAATCGACCGGGATTTCCTTCGGAAACACGTCGATCGTCGCAACCGCGACGCCCGGAATCAGCGCGGCGAGCGTGGCCGCAATCGGAAGAAAGAGTGAACGCAATCTCATGTTGGGGTCCAGTTGAGTCGGCACCCCGGGAAGGCATGCCGGTGCTGCCGTCGCGCCCGATTTGCCATTCGCATGCGCGCATGCAAGTCTTGACGCAGACGACACTCGGAAACGGAAAATCCAAAGCACACCGCCCGCGACACGGCGGGCGGTGAAGAACCGGAACGTCTCCGCGACGGGGAGACGACCACTGCTACTGCTGTTTCACGACGACCGGCTCGAACACGAGCGACAGCGTGCCCGTATAGGTGCCGACCGTACTCCTGAAGTCGCCTTCCGGCGGATACGCGGAAACGGCGAGACGGTAATAGCCTTCGGAATCGACATTGGGCGACGGCGGCGCCGGGTTGTTGAATTCGACCACCTGCCCGACGACGAGCGGCTTCGGGTCGGCCCCTTCGGCGCCGATGCTGACCGCCGGCTTGCGGAACGCGAGCGTCGGCTTGGCCTGATTCCGGATATCGAGCGGTTGATCCATGCGGACCTGAAATCTGCCCGTCGTCGATACCACGCGCAGCCGCGCGTCCACCTCGTACGCCGTCTCCCAGCCGCC
Organism: Burkholderia metallica; assembly: GCF_902832845.1. Lineage (GTDB taxonomy): Bacteria > Pseudomonadota > Gammaproteobacteria > Burkholderiales > Burkholderiaceae > Burkholderia > Burkholderia metallica. Next base: position 370,805 of record NZ_CADFDB010000006.1, read on the forward strand.
GAACTGCTGCATCGTCAGGCCCTGCCCGAACCAGCCGCCCTTGTCGTCGGTGATGATCAGGTTGTTCGGGCGCACGACCTTGGCCGTAATCTTGCTCTGCGTCTTGCCCTTGATCTCCAGGGTTTCCGCCGACGTGTACATCGGCTGGAGCGCCAGCGCCGCCAGCAATCCGCTCAGGATGATTTTGCTCATTTCGCTTCCTATGATTTCGTGACGACCGTGAACGACAGCACATCGCTGTAGTCGCCAGCGTCCACAGTTGCGTCGACCGAGGTCCTGAACGTCGGCACGAAGCAGGTCCGAGCGTTGTTGTTCAACAGCACCGGGCTGGCGCTCGTATTCGGCAACCGGAACGTCGCGCTGCCACTGTCCAGCGTCAGGTCGTACGGAACCGTCTGCTCAGGCTTGCTCGCATTCCTGAGCAGATACCGGTTACCCGAAACACCGTTCGCACTCGTCGCATTGATCACGAAATTGCGACTACCGCCGTTGAACCCCATGTACGTGAAGCAGAGCTGCTGCTCCGCACCCGCAATCGTCTTTTCGCCATCGCCTCGCGGCAATTCCCCGAGATTCCAGTCGGGTGCCGCCACATCTACCGCGAGAATGGCCGGCGGATCCGGCGGCGTGACCTCGGGATCGATCACCTTGCATGAACTGCTCCCGCTCACGGGGGTGAGATAGACGCCACCAGTAACCTCGCCGCGATCGTTGGCATCAGTAAAGATGCCGGCACGGAGCGTAATGCCGGGCCAATCCTTGATGATGGCATTGTCGATAATCACCTCGACCTGGGCCTTGTGTGCGTAGCGTGCTGCCCAGAGATACTGCCCCCAATACGTCACGTGATAGTTGCCAACAATTGACGCCCTAAAGTGTTCAACGCCGCGCATCTTGACAGACTTTGCCGCCGCCGTGCTTTGCTTCATCTTTCCGTTCGCGTCATACGTGTAGACCAGAACGCCCCGGGATACGAAAGTGCTGAATCCGATGTTCAAATCGGAAGCCTTATAGTCAAATACCACTTGAAGAGTACTGGTCCCATCCCCGTTATTTATCCACGCGCACGCATCATAGCTATAAACCAGGTCGGCGGGTATAAGGTCCCACCCAGCAGATGCGTTCAACGAAAGGCCCATCAGGCATGCGCCGAATAGACAACCTCGCCACCGCCGAATCATTCCGAATTTTTTCATCGATTTTTCAGCCAGCAATCCGCTCAGGATGATTTTGCTCATTTCGCTTCCTATGATTTCGTGACGACCGTGAACGACAGCACATCGCTGTAGTCGCCAGCATCCACGGTCGCGTTGACCGAGGTCCTGAACGTCGGAACAAAGCAGGTGCGCGCGCTGTCGTTCAATCGCACCGGGCTTGCGCTCGCATTCGGCAGCCGGAACGTTGCGCTACCGCTGTCCAGCGTCATGTCGTACGGAATCGTCTGGGACGGCTTGCTGGTATTCCTGAGCAGATAACGGTTACCCGAAATACCGTTCGCGCTCGACGCATTGATCACGAAATTACGATAGCCGTCGAGGCCCGTGTACGTGAAGCAGAGCTGCTGCGCCGCACCGGCGAGCGTCTTCTCGCCATCGCCTCGCGGCAATTCCTCGAGATTCCAGTCGGGTGCCGCCACATCTACCACGAGAGAGGGCGTCGGCGGTGGCGGGACTTCGGGATTGATCACCTGGCAGGTGTTGGCACTGCCAGTGTTGGTGACATAGGCCCCGCCGGTAATCTCGCCAACGTCGTCGCCTATCTTGTAGTTGCCGGCACGGATGGAAATGCCGGGCCAGTCCCTGATTTCGGCATTGTTGATCATCACCTCGATCACAGCCGTGAACGGATTTCTATTTTTCCAGTTGGAAGGATCCCACTCGCTCGCGCCGAGCCTATATATCACGTAATCGTCACTCACAAAGCCGCTAGTGGATTTACTGCCGTTAATAGCGACATAATTCGCCGCGTTGCTGCTTGGCAGCATGTTCCCATTAGCATCATACGTATAGATCAGGATACCTCTAGATATAAAATCACTGTCAGGCGAGGGTTTACCGTTCGGCAATACCCCTAGATTACCCGTAATGGATTTAAAATTAGCGGTCACCTGAAGCGTACTCGTTCCGTCTCCGTTGTTTTTCCACACGCACCCGCTGTAGTTGGTGATCACACTGGCGTACTGAAGCTTGTAGGCCGCAGCGTTGAACGAAAGCACCATCAGACATGCACCAAAGATGCAACCTCGCCATCGCCGAATAACTCCGAAGCTTTTCATCGATTCTTCATTCCGATTAAGTCAATACGTCAAGCTGGCCATAACTGGAAATGGCCCCTGCGACCTGCGTTGCATGCTTGGCGATGTGAGGAAACGACCTTATCCGCGCAACACTCCATGTGCGATTGTGTACAGCCACGCGTCATCTCGACGGCAGGGGCGCACATTGTTTCGGCAACCGCCGGTTACTGAGCCAACGCCGCACGTTGGTAGATCACCACGCCATATCCGACATTGACGAACAGCGGAGCCGGCGCACCTTCGCTCTGACCGGCATCGACAGCAATCCGCTCGTTTGGCCGGAACGTAACGCGCCATACCTGCGTTTTCGAAGGCACAGCCAGTTCTTTCAGCCCGATTCGATATTTCTGCCCCGGCGCCAGCGCCAAGCGCCCGGGCACCACCAGCAGCATGGGTCGCTCCACTTCTCCTACCGGCACCCGATGCTCGGGAGAATCGCCCGGATTGGTCAGCAGGTGCTGCTCGATGTCCAGGTAAAGCGGCGTGTCGCCGGCGTTCTCGACATACAGTTCGGGCGCCGGCTTTTCCGGCTCGAGCGTCAGCTCCATGCGCGACAGCTTCAGCACGCCGGCGGCCATGCTGGAGGTGCAGGCCAGCGCGGCCAGCACCCCGATTGCGGTGCGCGCCACGCGCATCATCACGGGCACTCCAGCGTCTGCGGCTTGTCGTCGACACGCAACGTCATCCGCTTCGTCGCGAAGTGCTGAGGCGTGCCCGGGAATACCGCGATCGTTTGTGCAGCCGCCGCGCCGTCATACTTCGCATCGTTGAACACCTGGCGCACGTTGCCGGTGTTCTCGAGCGTCAGGCCGCCGTTCTCGCAACGGTGCGCCCAGCTCACGCGTTGCTTGCCCGGCGGCGGCATGTGCCGCACCAGCACGCCATAACCGACGGATACCGACATCGGCGCGGTGATCTTGTCCTGCGGCGCGTCGTCCACCTTGAGCGACCTGACCGGCACGATATAGAGCCGGTACAGTTCTTCGTTCTCGGGCTCCGCGAGCGACCTGAGCGTGATCGAGCGCGACTGGTTCGGGCCGAGCGTCAGCTTGTCCGGGCTCGCAAGCACGCCCGGATGCTGCAGCTCGCCGAGGTTCTGTTTCTCTTCGGGCGTTTTGCCCGGATTCATCACTTTCTGCGCCGAGATCGACAGGTAGAGCGGCGCGTCGCCCATGTTCTTCACCGTGACGGTCTGGTCGTGATTGTTGAATACCTTGGTCGTGGCCGGCATCACCATCAGCTCACCTTCGGCATGCGCCGGTTGAGCGGCGGCAAACAGCAGCGCGCACGCTAGCGGAAGTGCGGTTCGCAAGTTCAGATTCATGTCGTCAATTCCTGTCAATGGTTGGGTGCGCCATCATTGGCAGCGGAAGTCGTTTCCGCCGGCGTCCTTCAGGCTGCACGTGTAGTGATGGCCGTCCTGGTCGAGCGTGATCTGCGACAACAAGGTTTTGCTGACAATCGAGAACAGCCCGTTCGGATGCACCGTGTCGCCGGTTTCGATCACCTTGCCGCTCACCGGCTTGCCGTTCGTGTCCTTCAGGAAGCCGCTGTACACCATGTTGATGTCGACCTTCGCCAATGCCGCGTAGACCTGGCCCGGGTGAGCCCGGACGATGTTCGCCGGCACCTCGACGTTCATGTCGAACTGCTCGCTGTTGCTCATCACGCGCGCGAACGACACGTCGCGATACGCATTGAGCGGCACCGCATACGTGCTGTTGCCGGCCACCGGGCTGCCTTCGACGTTGAACCCGTACTTCACGCCCTGAAGGTCCGGCGTTTTCAACAGCATCGCGCTGCCACTCGAGCTGTAACGGCCGAACGCAACGCCGTCCTTGCTGGCCGCGACCATGCCGCGGTAGTTGAAATCGACGTTGCCGCCACCGCTGCTCTGGCCCAGGTTCAGCGACGCGTCGCCGCGCGTGCCGGAGCGCGTACCGTAGACGTTCACGCCGTAATTGGTGCCGATCCGGTTCGCCGTCAGGCCGACGGATGTCATGCCGAAGCCGTCCTGGAAATCCTTGCGGACGTCGCCGCTGATCTGCGTCTGGCCGCCGGAATGCGCGGCGCTGAAGCTCGCCTGCGCCCTGTCCAGCATCATCGTCATGTTGAAATACACGCCGTAGCCACCGCGGCCCTGATAGCCGCCCTTCTGCACACCGAGCGCGAACGTGCTCCACAGGCCGTTCGGCCGGTAGTTCCAGCGCGCCTCGGCCTGCTGCGATTCGCTGAACGTCGAGCGCTGGTAGTTGTAGCCGAACGTCACGCCGCGGAACGCGCGGCTATACGACACCGCCGTGCTCGGCTGACCGATGTAGAAGCGCGACACGGCGGTATTCTGGTAGCGGCTGACCATCAGGCTGCCAAGCGCCTCGCTCGCCATCGACAGGTTGACGTAGCCGCCCGTGCTGCGTTCTCCGCTCAACAGACCGAGCGTGGGCGTGATATCGACGCCGCCCAGCTGCATCGGCCGCGTGATGTTGACTTCGGCCGCCCATTTGCCGCCCTTTCCGGCGAGCATCGACCCGTTCAGGTAGAACTGCTTGAAGTTCCGGCTGACCGCGGCCTCGAGCAGATAGCCGCCGTTGCCCATCTCCTTGCCGGCCGTCACGTGCCATGCGTTGCCGCTGCTCGCGCCAAAATTGAGGTTGTTGACCTCGCGGGTTTCGCGGTTGACCACGTTACCGTTGCGGTCGACGAGGCGGACCTCGACCGAGTAGTAGCCGCCCGGCAGATCGGCGAAGCTGATCTCGTTGCGGCCGAGCACGGCCGGCCGCTTCAGGATCTGCCGGCCGTTCCGGTAGAACTCGTAGTTGCCTTCGGCCGACGCGTAGAGGATCAGCGAGCCGGCCTTGCTGTCGACCTGCAGGTGGGTCTGGCTGCCGACTGTCACGAACTGGTCGAAGCTCGGCGACAGCAGCGTGTTGACCGTGCCGGCCGCGTAATCGATGTTGTTCTGCTTGCCCGCCCGCACGTACGTTTGGGCGAAATTCTTCTGCAGGTAGTACGAAGACAGCCCCTGCTGGCTGGCGCTGGAATGGCGCATTTCGGTACGGTTCGCGTACCAGCTCATGTAGCCGAAGCTCTGGAGCGGCAGCCCGACATACGTGTTGCCGTTCACGTTGACCGCACGGTAACCGTCGGACGCCGCCCGCAAGTCGAGCGCCTGGTTGTTGACCAGCCCGAAACCCGTTTCCGGCGCGATGTAGTCTTCGCGCGAATCGCGGATCGAGATCGACCGCTTCAGCTTGTCGACGGTAACGTGGTACCCGTCTATCAAGATGTCGCAACCCTTGCTGCAGCGCTTGTAGTCGAGCTGCGAGATCACGCTCCGGATCGTGTCGACGTCGTCGGGGGAAATACCGTTTGCTGCATACTTGGCCGCGTCGAATTCAAGCGACGCGGCCTTCGATGAATAACTGATGAACCCCGGCAGCGTGCGCCCGTTGAAGGTCGCGACATAGTTCGCACTATCGTCCAGTTCGGCCGCACTGAACCCTTCTGGCACGCCATACGTTACCTTTAGTTGTGCGAATGAGTATGACGAAACAAAAAGAAACGCACCCAGCCACAGCTTGTTGAAACGGAAAGGAGCTTGATAGGCGACCACGCTGATTTCTTCTAGGGAGGGTTGGGACGGGCTGGCATGGAATTCTTCAGGGAGAGCCCCGATCGAATCGGGGCTCCGTACGGGACGGGTTACGGTGCTGCTGCTGCGACCGGTTCGAACACCATCACGAGATCGCCGCTGTAGCTGCCGTTCGTGCTGTTCGTGCCGACCTGGATCGGTGCGTCGACGTTGATCTTCAGGTTGTGGATTTCGTCGAAACCGCCGTTGCCAGCCGTCACTTGCGTGACCTTCTGGACCGCGCCGAACTTGACTTCAGCATCGCCGCCGTTGCCCGTCAGCGAAACCTTCGCGTTCTTCATTTCGTACGCGCCGCTCGACATCTTCAGCGGTTGTGCGAGCGACACGTTGAAGTCGGCGTTCTTCGACCAGACGCGGATCGGCAGCGTCTTCTCGAACTTGGCCTGCGTGTAGTCGGTAGCGTTCAGTTCTTCCGTGCCGTACCAGGTCGAGCCGTCCGGCTTCGACACGAAAATGCCGTCGTTGATCTGGGCGGTCAGCGTGATCTTCTTCGACACCGTATCGGCCTGTGCCGTATGTGCCATGCCGAACAGTGCCGTGGTGACGCCCATTGCCAAAACGAGTTTGCTGAGTTTCATCGAGTAATTCCTATTAAAGAATGAGCTTCTTAGTTCGAATCGCATTGAATAAATAATCGATGGAAATTCGATACGTGAGAAATAGATCCCACCGCTGCAAGTCTATGGACGTAGACGCCAGCTGAAAATGAGACGAGTTCTTAATTGCGAATGAAAATGACTAGTTCAAGTTCCAAAAAATATAAAACTGTCACCTTAAGCCCATGATTGTTACGTTGATTTAAAGAATTGTGCGAGGCGAGGCAAGCAGAATGCTTTTCGCAGCGGATCGAGTGCGCGTGGTTGCAGCGCTCAGGCGTCGATCGGCACGCCGCCGCCGCGGCAGGCAGCGGCTGTCGCGTGGCGAGACGGCTTGTGTGCCGGGCAGGCGCATCCACGCGCATGGAACGGGGTGTTCGGGATGGCGGGTGTGCCGCGCGGAGCAGGCGCCGTGTCAGCGCATCGAAGGCGAGGAAAGCGCTACTGCACGGAACCTGCAGTCGACCGCACCGCCACGGATCAGGTCGATGCGCCCGGGCTGAAATGAATGCCTCAGGTTATCAACCGATCCAAAAGATTCATTAGACGGCCTCTCCCCGGCGCGCGATGCTGGCTGCGCCAATCGACGCGGCGTCCGTGTAACGCCGCGCACGACAACGGAGCGAGACACATGCCTAACGATCACCGTCAACGGCGCCACACGCTGTGGCTGCTGTGCGCGCTGTCATTCATCCTCTACGTCGACCGCGTGAACCTCGCGACCGCGGCCGGCGCGATCAAGGCCGAACTCGGCCTGTCGAATACCGAACTTGGCGTCGCATTCTCCGCGTTCGCGTATTCGTATGCCATCTGCCAGATCGGCGGCGGCTGGATCGCCGACCGCTTCGGCGCCCGCATCACGCTGATCGGCTGCGGGCTGATCTGGGTCGTGTCGACCTTCACGACCGGGTTCGTGCACAGCCTCGGGCTGCTGTTCGCCGCGCGCCTGCTGCTCGGCATCGGCGAAGGCGCGACGCTGCCGGCCCAGGCCCGCGCGATCACCCACTGGTTCCCGCGCGAGCGGCGCGGCGTCGTGCAGGGCTTCACGCATTCGTTCTCGCGGCTCGGCAACGCGGTCACGCCGCCGATCGTCGCCGCGCTGATGACTTGGCTGTCGTGGCGCGCCGCGTTCTTCGTGATCGGCGCGGTCACGCTGGTGTGGCTCGCGTGGTGGATCGTCGGCTTCCGCGAACATCCGCTGGGCGACGCAGCCGCCGGCGGCCGCCCGCATCCCGCGCGCCCCGCGCCGCCGGCCGGCCCGACGCCGTGGGGGCCGCTTTTCCGCCGGATGGCGCCGACCATCTTCGTGTACTTCTGCTACGGCTGGACCGCGTGGCTGTTCTTCACGTGGCTGCCGACGTTCTTCCTGAACGGCCAGGGGCTGAACCTGAAATCGACCGCGCTGTTCGCGTCCGGCGTGTTCTTCGCGGGCGTGGCGGGCGACACGCTCGGCGGCTGGCTGTGCGACCGCATCTACCGGAAGACCGGCAATCTCGCGTTGTCGCGCCAGAGCGTGATCGTCGCGAGCTTCGTCGGCGCGCTCGTGTGCCTGCTGCCGCTCGCGCTCGTGCATTCGACGGCCGGCGTCGCGCTGTGCCTGTCGGGGTCGTTCCTGTGTCTCGAACTGACGATCGGGCCGATCTGGGCCGTACCGAGCGACATCGCGCCGACCCACGCCGGCATCGCGAGCGGGATGATGAACGCGGGCTCCGCGATCTCGGGCATCCTGTCGCCGATCCTGTTCGGCTATCTCGTCGATCGCACGGGAAGCTGGACCGTGCCGTTCATCGGCTCGGTCGCGATGCTGCTGATCGGTATCGTCGCCGCGCTGCGGATCCGGCCGGAGCGCACACTCGCGGAATCGATGCCGGCGCTCGTCGATGCGCCCGCCGCGCCGTCGACGCACTGACACCGCTCGCTCAGGGTTCGCCTGCGTCAGCCGTCCGGGCGGCGGCGCCGTCACGCGTCACCGTGTGCCGCGATGGCGGCGTGCGACCGGCCCGGTTTGCCTGGCTGGTTCGGCTGGTTCGGCCGGCGCGGCTGACTTGGCGGGTTCGTCCGGCGTGGCTCACTCGGCTGGTTCGGCCGCTCCGGCTGCCGCGGCTGGTTCGGCCAACGCGGCCGGCGCGGCGGGCTCGGCCGCCTCGGCTGGCAAACCACCCCGTTACACGCGGCCGTCATCGCCCGCCCCGTCCTGGTGAAACAGCGCGAGAAACTGCTGCGCGGGGATGCTCAGCGGCCGGTCGCGCCGCACGAGGCTGCCGTACGACGGCAGCTTCTGTTCGAGCGTGTAATCGATGATCGCGACGAGCCCGTGCGCCGCATTGCGCCGCGCCACCGTCAGCGGAATCACGCCGAGCATCGGCGAACGGTCGACGAGGTTCATCGTGGTCAGAATCGACCCCGTTTCGACCAGCCCGCGCGGCATCGGCTGATGCCGGGCGTTGAACTCCCGCTCGACGACCTCGCGCGCCGGGCTGCCGGCCGGCTGCAGGATCCACGTGTAATCGAGCAGCGCGTCGAATTCCACCGCCCCCGCACCCGCGAGCGGATGGTCGCGGCCCGCGATGATCGCGAGCGCCTCGTCGTCCACCACGCGGAAGTCGCAATCGGTCCCGACGTGGCGCCCGATCACCACTTCGAGCACGCCTTCGCGCAGTTGCGGCATCAGCCGGTCGCTCGTATCCACCGCGATGTCGATCGCGAGCAGCGGGTAACGCGCCTTCAATTGCACGAGCGCCTCGGTGAGCCGCCCCGGCGACGCCGCCATGATGCTGCCGATCGCGAGCCGCCCCGCGCTGCCGAGCTGCAGTTCGCCGAGCTCGCGGTTCAGCGCCTCCACGCTGCCGCGGATCCCGCGGAAATAGCCGAGCACGCGCGCGCCGGCCGGATTCAGCACGAGCCCGCGCCCGACGCGATCGAACAGCCGCTGGCCGAGCGCACTCTCCAGTTCGGCCAGCATCTTCGTCGCGGCCGGCTGCGTGAGGCCCATCTGATCGGCCGCCGCGCGCAGCGTCGAGCATTCGTCCACGGCCAGCAGCAGCGCGATCTGCCGCATCCGCAGCCGGTTCAGCAACTGCGGGGTCGAGTCCCGTCGGTCGATCGAGCCCATCTCTGATTACTCCAGGTTATCGATTCATCAAGAGTTTTCAATTTACCGACTCATTCCGTCTACCTAGCATCAACCCCATAGACAAACGGCCACGCGCCGCCACCGGAGACACGCATGACCACCCCCTCGCCCGCCGCCCCCCTGCCCGTCGTCGCGCTGACGCTCGGCGACCCCGCCGGCATCGGCGCCGAACTGATCGCGAAGCTGCTCGCGCGCCCCGACGCAACCGCCCATGCAAATCTCGTGCTGATCGGCGACCGCTGGCTGTGGGAAGCCGGCCAGCGCTTCGCCGGCGTCGCGGTCGACGTCGAGCCCGTCGCGTCGCTCGCCGCCGCGCGCGGCCGGCGCTCGACCGCGCGCGCCGCGTTCGTCGCCGTCGACACGATCGCCCCGGCCGACGTCACGGTCGGGCAGCCCGGCGCGGCCGGCGGCCGCTCGACGCTGACCGTGCTCGACCTGTGCCTCGACGCGGCGCTCGCCGGCGACATCGACGCGATCTGCTTCGCGCCGCTGAACAAGTACGCGATGAAGCTCGGCGGGCTGAAACACGAGGACGAGCTGCACCACTTCGCCGAAGCGCTCGGCGTGACCGGCTACTTCTGCGAATTCAACACGCTCGGCGAGCTGTGGACCGCGCGCATCTCGTCGCACATTCCGCTGAAGGATGCGCCGCGCTACCTGAGCATCGAGCGGATCGAGCAGGCCTCCGAACTGATCTACCGGTCGCTGCTCGCGAACGGTGTCGCGGCGCCGAAAGTGGCGATCGCCGCGTTCAACCCGCACGGCGGCGACGGCGGCAGCTGCGGCCGCGAGGAAGTCGACATCATCGAGCCGGCGGTGCGCAAGCTGCAGGCGCGCGACTGGCCGACCGACGCGCCGTTCCACGGCCCGTTCCCCGCCGACACGATCTTCCTGAAGGCGCAGGCCGGCGACTACCAGGCGATCGTCACGATGTACCACGACCAGGGGCAGATCGCGATCAAGCTGCTCGGCTTCTCGCGCGGCGTCACCGTGCAGGGCGGGCTGCCCGTGCCGATCACGACGCCCGCGCACGGCACCGCGTACGACATCGCGGGCCGCGGCACGGCCGACGTCGGCGCAACCTGGCAGGCGCTGCAGATCGCGTGCCGGATGGGCGCCGCGCGCCGCACTGCCACCGTTTCGGCGTGACGTTCGCGCGCCTCCCGCACCCGACAACACCAATTACCGGAGACACCATCATGAAAATCCGTTCCGTGCGCGCACGCGTATTCCAGTGGAAAGGCAAGACCGTTCCGCCCCAGGGCAACTTCTGCTCGAACGCGATGGATCTGCTGTACGCGCCGCAGGAAACGATGAGCACGTTCCGCTTCCATTCGTGGACGGTCGTCGAGGTGGAGACCGACGACGGCATCGTCGGCCTCGGCAACGTCGCGCTCGCGCCGCACGTCGCGAAGGTGATCATCGACCAGTACCTCGCGCCGCTCGTGATCGGCCACGACCCGTGGGACTACGAATACCTGAACCAGCGGATGTATCGCGCGACCCACGCGTGGGGCCGCAAGGGCATCGGCATGGCGGCGATCTCGGCGGTCGACATCGCGATCTGGGACATCCTCGGCAAGAGCGTCGGCAAGCCGGTGTTCAAGCTGCTCGGCGGCCGCACCAAGGAAAAGATCCCCTGCTACTACTCGAAGCTCTACCGCACCGACCTGAAAGAGATGCAGGACGAAGCGCAGCGCTACCTGAAGGAAGGCTTCCGCGCGTTCAAGATGCGCTTCGGCTACGGGCCCGCGCACGGGCAGCAGGGCGTGGTCGAAAACCTGAAGTCGGTTGCCGCGATCCGCGAGGTGATCGGCTACGACAACGACCTGATGCTCGAGTGCTACATGGGCTGGAACCTCGAGTACGCGAAGCGCATCCTGCCGAAGCTCGAGAAATACCAGCCGCGCTGGCTGGAAGAACCGGTGATCGCCGACGACATCGACGGCTATGCGGAGCTGAACCAGCTGACGCGCATCCCGATCTCCGGCGGCGAGCACGAGTTCTCGCTGTACGGCTTCAAGCAACTGCTCGACCGCAAGGCCGTGTCGGTCGTCCAGTACGACACGAACCGCGTCGGCGGGATCACGATGGCGCACAAGATCAACGCGCTGTGCGAGGCGTACAGCGTGCCGGTGATTCCGCATGCGGGCCAGATGCACAACTATCACCTGACGATGAGCACGCTCGCGTCGCCGATGAGCGAGTACTTCCCGATGTTCGACGTCGAGGTCGGCAACGAGCTGTTCTATTACATCTTCGACGGCGAGCCGGTGGCCGAGAACGGCTTCGTGCAGCTGCGCGACGACGTGCCAGGCCTCGGCCTCACGCTGAAGACCGCGTTTCTCGACCAGTTCGACATCGTCGAGTGAGGCCCGCCATGCACGCACGCTACCAGGGCGTCTTTCCGGTCGCGCCGACGATCTTCGACGCGACCGGCGCGCTCGATCTCGACGGCCAGCGCCGCTGCCTCGAGTTCATGATCGATGCCGGTTCGCAAGGCATCTGCATCCACGCGAACTACTCCGAGCAATTCTCGCTCGGCGACGACGAACGCGACCTGATCACGCGCGTCACGCTCGAGCACGTCGCGGGCCGCGTGCCGGTGATCGTCACGACGTCGCACTTCAGCGCGCGGATCTGCGCGGCACGCAACCGGCACGCGCAGGCGCTCGGCGCCGCGATGGTGATGGTGATGCCGCCGTACCACGGCGCGACATTCCGCGTGCCGGAAGCGCAGGTGCGCGCGTTCTTCCGCGAGGTGGCCGACGGCCTCGACATTCCGCTGATGATCCAGGACGCACCCGCTAGCGGCGTCGCGCTGCCGGCAGCGCTGCTCGCGTCGCTCGCCCGCGAGATCGACGCCGTGTCGTACTTCAAGATCGAGACGGCCGGCGCCGCGTCGAAGCTGCGCGAGCTGATCGCGCTCGGCGGCGATGCGATCGAGGGGCCGTGGGACGGCGAGGAAGGCATCACGCTGCTCGCCGATCTCGATGCCGGCGCGACCGGCGCGATGACGGGCGGCGGCTATCCGGACGGCATTCGCCGGATCACCGACGCGTATTTCGCCGGCCGCCGCGACGAAGCAGTCGAGCAGTACGTGCGCTGGCTGCCGCTGATCAACTACGAAAACCGCCAGTCGGGCTTCCTCACCGCAAAGGCGCTGATGCGCGAAGGCGGCGTGATCGCATGCGACGCCCCGCGCGCGCCGTGGCCCGAGCTGCATCCCCAGGTGCGCGCCGGGTTGCTCGACACGGCGCGGCGGCTCGATCCGCTCGTGCTGCGCTGGGGGCATTAGGCGTCCGGACGCCTGCGGTGTGCGCTTCACGGCTCCTGCCCGACGCGCACGCCGTGCAGCCGGACAGACGTTCGCGCCGATGGGAAATGCGTACCTGCGTTGCGCATCGGCGGTTAGCCCCGTGCGGATTCGTCACGGCGTGACAGCGGTCCATCAGAAGATCGCTGCCGCAGATCGACAATATTGGAGACATCATGAATTCGTTGAACCCGGCCACCCCGGCCTACGAAGCCGGCGAAGCCATTCCGCGCCGCCGCTGGCTGCGCGTGATTCCGCCGCTGCTGCTCGCCTGCATCATTTCCTACATGGACCGCGTGAACATCGCGTTCGCGATGCCCGGCGGGATGAACGCCGATCTCGGCATGGACGCGACGATGGCCGGCCTTGCCGGCGGCATCTTCTTCTTCGGCTACCTGTTCCTGCAGATTCCCGGCGGCCGGCGCGCGGCGCTCGGCAGCGGCAAGACCTTCATCGCGTGGTCGCTCGTGAGCTGGGCCGTGCTGTCGGTGCTGACCGGGCTCGTCACGCACACCTGGCAACTGCTGACGCTGCGCTTCCTGCTCGGCGTGGCCGAGGGCGGGATGCTGCCCGTCGTGCTGACGATGGTCAGCCACTGGTTTCCCGACCGCGAGCGCGGGCGCGCGAATGCGATGGTCATCATGTTCGTGCCGCTCGCCGGCATGATCACCGCGCCGCTGTCCGGCTTCATCCTCGCCGCGTACGACTGGCATCACCTGTTCTTTAGCGCGGGCGCGCTGTCGCTGCTGTGCCTGGTCGTATGGCTGATGTTCGCCGACGACGGCCCCGAGACCGCGCGCTGGGTGTCGCCGCGCGAGAAAGCCTACATCCTCGACGCGCTGCGCGACGAACAGGAACGCAAGCGCGCAGCCGGCACGCCGGCTGCCGCGTCGTTCGGCGAGATGCTGCCCAACCCGACGATCTGGCTGCTGATCGCGATCAACTTCTGCTATCAGGTCGGCATCTACGGCTATACGATGTGGTTGCCGACCCTGCTGAAAAACCTCACGCACACCGGGATGGGCAAGATCGGCCTGCTCGCGATGCTGCCGTACGTCGCGATGGTGATCGGGATGTTCGTCACGTCGTATTTGTCTGACCGAACCGGCAAGCGCCGCCTGTTCGTGCTGCTGCCGCTCGTCGGCTTCGCCGCGTGCCTCGCGCTGTCGGTGCTCACGCACGCGTCGATGGCCGTGTCGTTCGCGTTCCTGATCGGCTGCGGCTTCTTCCTGCAGGCGGCCGCCGGCGTGTTCTGGGCGATTCCGCCGAAGCTCTGCAGCGTCGAGACGGCCGGCAGCGCGCGCGGCCTGATCAACGCGCTCGGCAATCTCGGCGGGTTCTGCGGCCCGTATGCGGTCGGCGTGCTGACCCAGCACGTGAGCGCGGCGGCCGGCGTGTACAGCCTCGCGATCACGCTCGCGGTGGCCGGCCTGCTCGCGCTGACGCTGCCCAAGCGCTGCGAGGACTGATGGCCGATATACGGGACAACGAACGAATCGACGGAGACACACCATGAACGACATCCTGTTGCTGGTGCAGAAATGCGCCCATACCTTCAGCTTCTACGACCTCGACACGAAAACCGCGCTCAGGCACGTCGTGCTGCCGAACTTCCCGCACGAGTTCACCGTCGACGTGAACGAGCGCTACGCGTATGTCGGCATCTTCGGGATCGAGACCGCATGGTCGCGCGGCCATGAAGGCGATCACCGGATCGCCGAGATCGACCTCGTCGAACGCACGCATACGCGCATGCTCGACCTGTGGCCGTACTACCGGCCGCACGGGATGGCGAGCGACCGCGACGGCCGGCTGTACGCGATGAGCGAGGCGCACGACATGCTCCTCGTGTTCGACGAGCCGACCAAGCAGCCCGTGCCGAACATGGCGGTGCCGTCCGGCGGCGTGAAGACGCACCTCGTCACGCTCACGCGCGACGCGAGCCGTGCGTACGGCGTGCACCTGTTGTCGAATACGGTCACGCAATTCCATCCGCGCGACGCGACGGTCGCGCCGCGCGCGGTGATGCCCGGCCCGCGCCCCGAAGGCAACGCGCTGTCGAGCGACGAGCGCACGCTGTTCGTCGCGAATCGCGGCGACGACACGCTCGTCGCGATCGACACCGAAACGATGACCTGCGGCCGCCGCGTGAAGACGCGCAGCGATCCGAACCGCATCTACCGCGCAAGCGCGCCGGACGGCCGCGACCTGTTGCTG
This sequence comes from Burkholderia metallica, assembly GCF_902832845.1. Lineage (GTDB taxonomy): Bacteria > Pseudomonadota > Gammaproteobacteria > Burkholderiales > Burkholderiaceae > Burkholderia > Burkholderia metallica. Next base: position 386,015 of record NZ_CADFDB010000006.1, read on the forward strand.
CTGACCAATTCGGGCGAACGGTCGATCTCCGTGTTCGATGCGCAGCAGCTGGAGGAGATCGAACGCATCGCACTGCCGGCCAACCCGACCGCGCTGTCGTTCCATCCGTCGCGGCGCGTCGCGTACGTGTCGTTCCAGGACGACTACGTGCGCGAGCTCGACCTCGATACGTGGCGTTTCGTCGGCGCGCTGGCGACGCTGCGCGAGCCCGATGCGTCGTACGTGCTCGCCGGGGCCCGCTGACATGCACACCCCGCCGCCGCCCGACGGCCTGCCGGATGCGCTCGTCGATGCGCACCACCACCTGTGGCGGCTCGACGCGGGCGCGCACTATCCGTGGCTGCAGGAGGACTACGATCCGGCGCGCTTCATGTTCGGCGACTACGCGGCGCTGTGCCGCGATTTCGGCGTGGACGATCTGCGGCGCGCGGCGCAACGCACACCGATCGTCGCCAGCGTGCACGTCGAGGCCGAACGGGCGCGCGGCGAGGCGCTGGCGGAAACGCGCTGGCTGCACGAGGTCGCGGCGTCGCACGGGTTGCCGTCGGCGGTCGTCGCGTGGGTCGACCTGCTCGCCGGCGATGCGGATGAACGGCTCGCCGAGCAGGCCGCATGGCCGCGCGTGCGCGGCGTGCGCTTCAAGCCGCGCACCGCGGCCGCGCCCGATGCGCTGGTCGACGGGCCGGGCACGCTGCGCGATCCGCGCTGGCCGGCCGCGCTCGAACGCGTCGCCGCGCACGGGCTGTGCTGGGATCTGCGCGTGCCGTTCTGGCATCTCGACGACGCGGCCGCGCTGCTGGCCGATGCACCGGATGTCGACGTCGTGCTCGAACATGCGGGGCTGCCGTGGGATCGCTCGGACGCGGGGCTCGCGCGCTGGCGGCGCGGGATGGCGGCGCTGGCCGCGTGGCCGCGCGTGGCCGTGAAGATTTCCGAACTCGGCTTGCGCGATGCGGCGTGGAACGACGCGGACAATGCACGGATCATCCGCGACACGATCGCGATCTTCGGCGCGCAGCGCTGCCTGTTCGCGAGCAACTTCCCGGTGGCCGGCCTGCGCGTGTCGTATCCCGCGCTGCTGCGTACGTTCGCGCGTTCGATGACGCACCTCGACGACGCCGCGCGCCGTGCGATCTGGCATGACAACGCGCTGCGGGTGTACCGGATCGCACTCGATGCGTCGGCTCGCCCGATCACTGGATAACGCACGCTGCCCCGCCTCGCCCCCGCACCCCACCACCACATTTTGTGCATCGCACGACGCACGCTGAGCAAAAAGTATCGGTCCGCGAATTCTTTTGATGTGGTGATCGCATCGCCCCCGTCACACCATTGTTCCTGCCGTCATCGGCGGCATTCGAACAAGCAGAATCAAGGAGACACGGGTGAACAAGATGCGAATCGTCGCAGCCGGCCTGCTGCTCGGCGCCTGTCTGCCGGGCGTCGCGGCCGCGCAAACCTGCAAGGTGCCGACCCTTCGGGTGCTCGCGCAGAAGAGCCTCGGCCTGTCGGTGATGGAAAAATCGCTGGCCGACTACGAGAAGAAGAGCGGCACGAAGGTCGAGATCAGCTACTTCGGCGAAAACGACCGCCGCGCGAAATCGCGGCTCGACGCGTCGACCGGCGCGGGTTCGTACCAGATCTACTACGTCGACGAGGCGAACGTCGCCGAATTCGCGTCGGCGAACTGGATCGTGCCGCTCCTCAAGTACTACCCGAAGGAATACGACTACGACGACTTCCTGCCCGGCCGCCGCGCGGTCGCAAGCTACAACGGCGTCGCGTACTTCGCGCCGCTGATCGGCGGCGGCGACTTCCTGTTCTACCGCCGCGACCTGCTCGACGCCGCGCACATCCCGGTGCCGAAGACGCTCGACCAGCTCGTCGCCGCGATCAGGAAGCTCAACGCGCCGCCGAAGCTGTACGGCTGGGTCGCGCGCGGCCAGCGCGGCTCGGGGATGAACGTATGGCGCTGGTCGCCATTCATGCTCGGGATGGGCGGCGCGTGGACCGACAAGGCCGGCCAGCCCGCGTTCAACTCGCCGGCCGCGGTGAAGGCCACGCAACTCTACAGCGAACTGTTCAAGTACGCGCCGCCGGGCGCCGCGACCTACGACTGGAGCAACGCGCTCGAAGCGTTCCGCTCGGGCAAGGTCGCATTCATGATCGAATCGACGCCGTTCGCCGACTGGATGGAGGATGCGAGCAAGTCGAGCGTGGCCGGCAAGGTCGGCTACACGCGCCCGCCCGCGCCGCTGCCGTCGGCCGCTTACGGACACGGCTTCGCGATCTCGGCGGTCGGCGCGAAGGACGACTGCACGCGGATGGCCGCTGGCCGCTTCATCGCGTGGGCGACCAGCAAGGACCAGGAGCAGGCGCGGCTGCGCAACGGCGTGTTCAGCGACTACAACCGATCGAGCACGATCGCGAGCCCGTACTTCAGGCAGCACGTCGCACCGCAGATCCAGGCCGGGCTGAACGACACCAACCCGGTCACGCAGGTGACGATCTGGCGCACGCCGCAGTGGCCCGACATCGGCGACAACCTCGGCATCGCGCTCGAACAGGTGTTCACCGGCACGCAGACGGACGTGCGCGGCACGCTCGACGATGCGGCCCAGTACGCGAAGGACGCGCTCGAACATGGCGCTCGCAAATGACGGCGCCGGCGGACGCGCGCTCGACGTCCGCCCGGCCCCTTCCCCGCCTGCCGCACCGTCCGCGCGGCGCGGCCGCGCGCGCCGCGACCGCACGAGCCTGCCGTGGGTGTTCCTCGCGCCGACGCTCGCGCTGCTCGCGGTCCTGAGCCTCGTCCCGACCGTCGCCGCGATCAACCTCGCGCTGCGCAACCGCGTGCTGCGCTATCCGGACAGCGAATACGTCGGCCTGCGCAACTTCGTGCGGCTCGCCGCCGACCGGCGCTTCCTGAACGCGATCGAGGTGTCGGTGCTGTGGGAAGTCGTCACGGTGGCCGGCGCGGTGATCGTCGGGATCGCGCTCGCCGTGTTCCTGTTCGAGCGCGTACACGGCCGCTGGCGCCGCGTCGCGTCCCTGGTGTTGATCATGCCGGTGCTGCTGCCGCGCGTGTCGGCCGCGTTCATCTGGAAGTTCATGTATGCGCCGCTCACCGGCATCCTGAGCTGGCTGCTCGGCACGATCGGCATCGAAAACACCGCGTTCCTCGCCGATCCTCATCTCGCGCTGTACGCGGTCGCGCTCGTCGACGTATGGCAATGGGGGCTGTTCTTCGCGGTCGTGATCCTGAAGCTGCTGGAGACGCTGCCGCCCGAACCGCTCGAAGCCGCGCGGCTCGACTACGCGACGACGTGGCAGGTGCATGCGTACATCGCGCTGCCGATGCTGAAGGCGCCGCTCGTGAGCCTCGTGTTCATCAAGATGGTCGAATCGCTGCGCTCGTTCGACCTGATCTACGTGATGACCAAGGGCGGCCCCGGCATCGCGACCGAGACACTCGATCTCTACGCGTACCAGCAGGGCATCGGCCTCGCCGGCAAGGTGTCGTATGCGTCGAGCATGGCCGTGCTGATGATGGTCGCGACCACGCTCGTCTTCACGCTCATCTGGAAGAGGGTCAACAAATGGGACGACTGATGGCCCGCCGCGGCGGCGGCGCAAGCATTTCGACCGCATCGACCGTCGCGATCGCCGGCGCGATCCTGCTCGTCGCCGCGTTCCCGCTGTTCTGGGCAGTGCTCAATTCGCTCAAGCACCTGCTCGACATCGTCACGCCCACGCCGCGCTTCTTCTTCACGCCGACGCTCGCGAACTACGAGCAGGTGCTGTCGAGCCCCGAGGTGCTGATCGGGCTCGGCAACAGCATCGCGATCGTCGGCGCGGCCGTGCTGATCGGCGCGGTGCTCGGCGTGCCGGCCGCGTATGCGATCGCGCGCTATCCGGTGCGCGGCAAGCGCGACATCCAGTTCTTCCTGCTGTCGCTGCGCTTCCTGCCGCCCGTGGCGGTCGCGCTGCCGCTGATCGCGATCTGGGTCGATCTCGGGTTGTACGACACGAAGCTGTCGATGATCGTCACGTACCTGCTCGTCACGCTGTCGACCATCACGTGGCTGTCGATTCCGGTGTTCCGCCGGCTGCCGCGCGAGATCGAGGAAGCCGCCGCGCTCGACGGCTACGGCCCGTATGCGGTGTTCTGGCACATCGCGCTGCCGGTGTGCGCGAGCACGCTGCTCGGCGGCATCGTGTTCAGCTTCGTGCTGGTGTGGAACGAACTGATGATCGCGCTCGCGCTCACGTCGTCGCGCAGCGCGACGCTGCCGGTGGTCGCCTCCGCGTTCACGTCGCTCGGCCAGGAAGTGCCGTGGGGCGTGATCAACGCGTCGACGGTGCTGCTCGCGCTGCCGCCGCTCGTGTTCGTCGGCATCCTGAGCCGGCTGCTCAATTCGATGGTCAACGGAAAATAAGGAGGATGTGTTGAAAGCGCTCGTACTCGAACGCACGCGCGAGCTCGCGCTGCGCGACATCGACCTGCCGCAGGCGGTCGGCCCCGGCGACGTCCGGATCAAGGTGCATACGGTCGGTGTGTGCGGCAGCGACGTGCACTACTACGTTCACGGCGGGATCGGCCCGTTCCGCGTCGACGCGCCGATGGTGCTCGGCCACGAGGCGTCCGGCACCGTCGTCGAGACGGGGGCCGGCGTCACGCACCTGCGCGTCGGCGACCGCGTGTGCATGGAGCCCGGCGTGCCGCGCCTCGATTCTCCCGCGACGCTGCGCGGGCTCTACAACCTCGATCCCGACGTGCGTTTCTGGGCGACGCCTCCCATACACGGCTGCCTGACGCCTTACGTCGTGCATCCGGCCGCGTTCACGTACCGGCTGCCCGAGAACGTGTCGTTCGCCGAAGGCGCGATCGTCGAACCGCTATCGATCGGCCTGCAGGCCGCGAAAAAGGCGGCGATGAAACCGGGCGACCTCGCGGTGGTGATCGGCGCCGGCACGATCGGCGCGATGACGGCGCTCGCCGCGCTCGCGGGCGGCGCCGCGCGCGTGATTCTCGCCGACATCGTGCCCGACAAGCTCGCGCTGTTCGCCGACAACCCGGCCGTCACGACCGTCGACGTGCGCACGCGGCCGCTCGCCGATGCGGTGGCGGAAGCATCCGGCGGCTGGGGCGCGGACGTCGTGTTCGAGGCGAGCGGCAGCGCGAACGCGTATGCGGATCTCGTCGACCTGATGTGCCCGGGCGGCTGCGCGGTGCTGATCGGGATGCCGGTCGCCCCGGTGCCGCTCGACGTGGTCGCGCTGCAGGCGAAGGAAGGCCGCATCGAATCGGTGTTCCGCTACGCGAACATCTTCCCGCGCGCGCTCGCGCTGATCGCGTCCGGCGCGATCGACGTGAAGCCGTTCATCTCGCGCACGTTCCCGTTCTCCGAAGGCGTGCGCGCGTTCGAGGAAGCGGCGAGCGGCCACCCGCGCGACGTCAAGATTCAGATCGAAATGGATTGAGCCATGGCCCGGATCACCTGCAAGGCTTTGTCGAAGCACTACGACGGCGGCCCCGCCGTGCTGCACCCCCTCGACCTCGAGATCGCCGACGGCGAATTCATCGTGCTGCTCGGCCCGTCCGGCTGCGGCAAGTCGACGATGCTGCGGATGATCGCGGGCCTCGAGGCGATCACCGGCGGCGAGCTCGTGATCGGCGATGCGGTCGTCAACGACCTGCCGTCGCGCGAGCGCAACGTCGCGATGGTGTTCCAGAACTACGCGCTGTACCCGCACATGACGGTGTACGACAACATCGCGTTCGGCCTGCGACGCCTGAAGGTGCCGGCCGACGAGATCGACCGCCGCGTGCGCGACGTCGCGCGCATCCTGAGCCTCGACGCGCTGCTCGACCGCCGCCCGCGAACGATGTCGGGCGGCCAGCAGCAGCGTGCGGCGATCGCGCGCGCGATGATCAAGACGCCCGCGGTGTTCCTGTTCGACGAGCCGCTGTCGAACCTCGACGCGAAGCTGCGCACGCAGTTGCGCGGCGACATCAAGCGGCTGCACCAGCGGCTGAAGACGACCACGCTGTACGTCACGCACGACCAGTTGGAGGCGATGACGCTCGCCGACCGTGTCGTGCTGATGCGCGGCGGCCACATCGAGCAGATCGGCACGCCGGCCGAACTGTACGGGCAGCCGCACACGGTCTTCGCCGCCGGCTTCGTCGGCACCCCGGCGATGAACTTCGCGGACGGCACGATCGAGCGGCTCGGTGCGAACGTGCTGCTCGAATGCAACGGCACGCGCTGGCCGCTCGCATCGCCGCGTTTCGCCGGGCTGCACGACGGCCAGCAGGTGAAGGCCGCGATCCGCCCCAACCACCTGCGGCTCGTCGCCGAAACCGATCCGACCCCGGGCCCGCTCGCGCTGACCGGCACCGTCGAACTCGTCGAACTGCTCGGCGCCGAGGCGCTCGTCACGCTGGACTGGTGCGGCCAGCCGTGCGCGGCCCTCGTGCCGGCCCCGATGGCTCCGGCGCCGGGCGCCGTGGTAGCGTTGCGCTTCGACGAAGAAGCCCTGCATCTGTTCGACGCCGGCACCGAGCGCAACGTCGCGCTGCCGGACGCGAACCCGATCGCGCACGCGGCGCCGCCGGCGGCCGCTTCGCGCGCCGCGCCGCCCGCCGCGACGGGCTGGTCGATGTCCCGTTCGTAGCACGCCGGCACGCCCCGCAGACGGAGCTCACGATGAACCCGGATCTCGAGATCGTTCCCACCCACCGCGACGAGTCGTTCCGCGCGTGGATTCACGACTATCCGCATTCGGTCGCGAAGTGGCACTTCCATCCCGAGTACGAGATTCATCTGATCCAGTCGTCGCACGGCAAGATGTTCGTCGGCGATCACATCGGCGATTTCGGCCCCGGCAACCTGATCGTCACCGGGCCGAACCTGCCGCACAACTGGGTCAGCGAACTCGCCGACGGCGAACGCGTGCCGTCGCGCGACGTCGTGCTGCAGTTCTCGCGCGATGCGATCGAGAAGATGGTCGGCGCGTTCAGCGAGCTGCAGCCGGTGATCGACCTGATCGACGATGCGGCGCGCGGCGTGCAGTTTCCCGATCGCGTCGGGCTCGACGTCGCGCCGCTAATGCTCGAACTCGCGAACGCGCACGGCTGCCGGCGCGTGGAGATCCTGATGTCGCTGTTCGACCGGCTGTCGTCGTGCCGCGAGCGGCGCGTGCTCGCCGGCCCCGGCTACCGCAGCGACGCGCAGCACTACATGTCGTCGACCATCAACCAGGTGCTGTCGTACCTGCAGCAGAACCTGCCCGGCATGCTGCGCGAGACCGACGTCGCCGCGTTCGCCGGGATGAGCGTCAGCACCTTCACGCGGTTTTTTCGCCGCCATACCGGCTCGTCGTTCGTGCGCTACCTGAACCGGCTGCGCATCAACGAGGCGTGCGAGCTGCTGATGTTTTCCGACCTGACGGTGACCGACATCTGCTACCGGGTTGGCTTCAACAACCTGTCGAACTTCAACCGTCAGTTTCTCGCGATGAAGCAGGTGCCGCCGTCGAAGTTCCGCGCGCTGCACCGGCTCAACGAACCGCACGGCCGCGACGACGCACCGCCGCTTCGGCGTACGCCGCCGCGCGCCCCAGACAGGACGCTTCACCCGTGACATTTCTCGGCATCGATCTCGGCACGTCCGAGGTCAAGGTTCTTCTCACCGATTCCCGTTCGGTGCCCCTCGCGACCGGCTCGGCCGCGCTGTCGATCAGCCGGCCGCATCCGCACTGGTCCGAACAGAGCCCGCAGGCGTGGTGGCACGCGATGCTCGACGCGATTGCGTCGGTGCGCGCCGCGCATCCGGCCGGCTTCGCCGCGCTGCGCGGCATCGCGCTGTCCGGGCAGATGCACGGCGCGACGCTGATCGACCGCGCGGACCAGGTGCTGCGCCCCGCGATCCTGTGGAACGACACGCGCGCCGGCACCGAATGCGTCGAACTCGAAGCGCTGGTGCCCGAATCGCGCACGATCACCGGCAACATGGCGATGCCGGGTTTCACCGCGCCGAAGCTGCTGTGGCTCGCGAAGTACGAACCGGCCGTATTCCGCGCGGTGCACAAGGTGCTGCTGCCGAAGGACTACCTGATCTGGCGCCTGTCCGGCGAATTCGTGTCCGAGATGTCCGATGCGTCGGGCACGCTGTGGCTCGACTGCGCGCGCCGCGACTGGTCCGACCGGATGCTCGCCGCGACCGAGCTGACGCGCGCGCAGATGCCGCGCCTCGTCGAAGGCAACGCGCCCGCCGCGCAATTGCGCGACTCGCTGCGCCGCGAATGGGGCATCGCCGGGCCCGTGACGATCGCCGGCGGCGCCGGCGACAACGCGGCGTCCGCAATCGGCATGGGCGTGACGGGCGCCGGCAGCGGCTTCCTGTCGCTCGGCACGTCGGGCGTGCTGTTCGCCGGCAACGACCGCTTCGCGCCGAACCCGGACGCGGCCGTGCATGCGTTCTGCCATTGCATCGAAGGGCGCTGGCACCAGATGAGCGTGATCCTGTCGGCCGCCGCGAGCCTCGACTGGCTCGCCCGCGCGCACGGCACGACCGCCGGCGAGCTGGCCGCACGCGCCGAGCGCGCGGACCCGGCGCGTGCGCCGCTGTTCCTGCCGTATCTCGGCGGCGAACGCACGCCGCACAACGACGCGCATGCGCGCGGCGTGTTCTTCGGGCTCGCCAACGAGCACGCCGCGGACGATCTCGCGTATGCGGTGATGGAAGGCGTCGCGTTCGCGATGGCCGACGGCTACGACGCGCTGCGCGCGGCCGGCACGACGCTCGACGCGGTGTCGTTCATCGGCGGCGGCTCCAAGAGCGCGTTCTGGGCACGGCTGTGCGCGAATGCGACGGGGCTTGCGATGCATCGTCACGCGGACGGCGCGGTTGGCGCAGCGCTGGGGGCCGCGCGGCTCGCGCGCGTCGCCGCGACCGACGACGCGCTCGCGGAAGTCTGCGTCGCGCCGCCCGTCACGGAGACGGTCACGCCCGATGCCGCATCGGTCGATCTGCTGGCCGGGCGGCTCGCGCGGTATCGGCGGTTGTATCGCGCGTTGAAGGACGAGTTCGCGGCGGCTGACTGAGCGCTCGCCGCGTGGGCGTGTATCTCTTCTCGGGCTGCGTCGCCGCGGACATCACGCCCGCTTGACCCGGCCCCTGGGGCCGCCTTTATGCTGATCGTCACGAATCGACGACCCGAAGGTGACCCATGAACGACGTCACGCGTGGCCTGAGCGCATCGGAAGCCGCTGCCCGGCTCGGCGTATCGGTCAAGGCGCTGCGGCTGTACGAGCGGCAAGGACTGGTCACGCCCGCGCGAACGGTGGCCGGATACCGGGCCTATGGCCCGGAGGATCTGGCGCGTGCCGCCGACATCGCGGCGCTTCGCGCGCTCGGCTTGAGCCTTGCCCAAGTCGCGAACGTGCTGAGCGGCGACGCCCGCAGCCTGAGCGATGCACTGGCGACGCATGAAGCGACGCTCGAACGCGGCATTCAGGATCTGGTCGGCCAGGTCGACAAGGTTCGCGCGATCCGCGCCGATCTCGCGCGCGGCCGCATGCCCGACGACGGCGAACTGACGCGCCTGCTCGATCCGGCGGCTGCCGGCGTCGCGTTCAGCCTGCCGTGGCCGTGGGGCGGCGAATGGTTCGAGTGGCGCGATATCCGTCCGCTGAACTACATCATCGGTTCGCTGGGCAGCGGCAAGACACGGCTCGCATTGCGGCTGGCCGACGCATTGCCCGGCGCTGCGTTCATCGGGCTGGAGCGGCTCGAGCACGACGGCGCGGCTGCCTTCGCCGCGTTGCAGGCCGATCCGGCATTGAAGGCGCGCGTCGAGCGCACGTCGGCATGGCTCGCGGACGAAGGCGCCACACCGTCCGCGGCGCTGACCGCGCTGCTCGTCGGCCTCGAAGCGGACGGCATCGGCGCCCGGGTCGTGGACATGATCGAACAGGATCTCGACCGGCCGACGCAGGAGGCGTTGATTGCGTACCTTCGCCGCCGCGCCAGGGCCGACGGCCGGCGGCCGCTGTTCATGCTGACGCGCTCGTCGTCGATACTGGACCTGTCGGCCGTCGGCCCCGACGAAGCGATCATTCTGTGTCCCGCCAACCATAGCCCGCCGGCCCGCGTCGCACCGTACCCCGGCGCACCCGGGTATGAAGCGGTGGCCACTTGTCTGGCGTCGCCCGCCGTCCGCGCAAGGATCGCGCGGCGGCCGGAGGGCGGGTGATGGTGTCGCCCGGGTTCGCAGTTACTGTCGGCGATGACCGGCGTATCGGGTCCGGGCCGCCGGTGCCGTAGGGCGCCAGAGTATCGGCAATGGTGTGCGCAGAAAATCAGCGAGTTGCGTCAGGGCGCGTCACTGGTACGGGGCGGGTGGCGGAGTTTGTGAAACCGCTCTACTGCGGCGCTTGCAACGATGACGCACATCGGCAGTCCGGCACGCCATCGCGACAGGTTGGCGCGTAAACCTCGCGGCAGGCTGCGTCATTCACTGCGTTCAGCGCAGCGTCCTGAAACTCGCGCGAAGCTCTTCCGATAGCGCTTGAGGCTGCTCCCACGCTGCAAAGTGCCCACCTTTCGACAACCGATTGAAGTGAACCAGCCTGGGATAAGCGGCTTCCGCCCAACGCTTCGGCGCAGCGTAGATCTCGTCCGGAAAGACGCTGACGGCCACCGGAATCACGACATGTTTCGGGGCAAAGAAGCTCAGCTTGCTCTCCCAGTACAGTCGCGCCGATGAAACGGCCGTGTTCGTCAGCCAGTACAACGTGACGTTGTCGAGAACGTCGTCTCGTGTGAGCCCTTCAGACTCGCCATTGAAGACGCGTGTGATGAGTGCGAGACCCGACGCGTCGTGGTCCAGCATCCACGCGGCGAGGCCGATGGGCGAATCTTCGATCGCATACAACGTCTGCGGCCGGTTTGCCATTTCCTGCGCGTAACCGAGCCCGTGCTTGTAGAAGAAATCGAGTTGGTCGAACGCGTGTTTTTCATCGGACGAGAGTCCGGACGGTGCCGGATCGCCGAATTTCAGTGCCGTCGCGATGTCGTCCGGCACGGTCGCCGGCATGTTGGTGTGAATGCCGAGCAGCCCCGGCGGCTTCAACAGGGCCATTTGCTCCGTGACCGCATTTCCCCAGTCACCGCCTTGCGCGACGTATCGCTCGTACCCGAGACGTTGCATCAGCACGACCCACGCGCGCGCGATGCGCTGGGGATCCCAGCCGGTCGTCGTGGGTTTGCCCGAGAAACCGTACCCCGGCAACGACGGAATCACGACGTCGAAAGCGTCCGACGGCGACCCGCCATGCGCTGTCGGATTGGTAAGGGGATCGACAATTTTCAGCTGTTCGACGATCGAACCCGGCCAGCCGTGCGTGACAATGATCGGCAATGCGTTTGGATGCTTCGACCGCACATGAATGAAGTGAATGTCGAGCCCGTCGATCTCGGTAACGAATTGCGGCAACGCGTTGAGCGTTGCCTCGACCTTGCGCCAGTCGTATCGCGTCGCCCAGTAGTCGGCGAGCTTTTGCATCGTCGCAAGTTGCACACCCTGCGACGTATCGTGCACTGTCTCGCGCTCGGGCCACCGGGTTGCCTTGATGCGTCGCCGCAATTCGACGAGTTGAGACTCCGGCGCATGCACGTGCAACGGCCGGATCGCGGTTTCGTCGCCGCCGGCCGACGTGGCGATGTCGCCGACAGGTCTATCGGCCCCGGCGAAGGTGACCGCATTGAACGAACCCGCCACGGCGGCTGCCACTGCGACGCCCATGAAATGACGGCGCGATGTGGCCGTCGGAGAAACATCAGTTGACATACGAACTCCGGTTTTCAGCATGGAAAGTCGGTGAATCAATCAATACGGCGCGCGCGTCTATCGATTGCGTTTCATATCAGGACTACTTATTGATGTGCATGAAAAATACAGCCTCGTTTGCCACGCTTACGCGAGATACCCCGTTACGCCATCCCAAAGCAGTTTTACCGCGGCCACCACCAACAGTCCGTAGCAGGCTCGATAAACCTGGCGCTGATCGAGTTTCGCGTGAAGTCGCCAACCGGTCACGACACCGGCAGGAATCGCACAGAGGCAGACCGCCATCACGATCCAGACATTGCCCGTCGGCCTGGCCAGAAGCAGCCATGGCACTGCCTTGGTCGCGTTCCCTACGGTAAAGAACATGCTCGTGGTCCCCGCATACACTTCCTTGCTGAGACCAAGAGGCAGCAGATACATGGCGAGCGGCGGCCCGCCCGAATGCGCGACCATCGTGGTCACGCCCGAAGCGAGACCGGCCGTGATCGCCTTCGGCCTGGAACGCGGACGAACCGTCAACGCTGCGCCCGCGCCCAACCATAATCCGACGAAGATCAGCGTAATCGCCGCCATCACGATCGCGATCGCGCGGTGGTCGAGGAGCCGGAAGGTCAGATAACCGACGCCGATGCCGGTCACGAGCCCCGGCAAAAGCAGGATCAGGTCCGGCTTCGACCATGTCGAAGGCTTCCAGTACCGCAATGCGAACAGATCCATTGCGATGAACAGCGGTGCGAGCATTCCGCCCGCGGTAACCGGATCCATCACCAACGACAGCAGCGGAATACCGACGATAGAAAAGCCGCCGCCGAAGGCCCCTTTCATGAACGAGATCAGGAACACACCAGCAAAGGCGATCAGTAGCGTGATGAATGTCAGTTGCAGATCCATCCCGGTCGACGAAATCATCACGATGACCTCGCGCGGTCGGCGTCACACCCGCCCGACAGGCGTGAAGATCCCGTCGTGCTTCCCGCATAGGCGGGACGGGCAGTAATCGAAGCGGTGAAAGGCATATTGCGTCTCCACGAATGCTCCGAGGTCAATGCGGCGCCTGAGCGGATTTCGCCGAAACGACGCGCATGCACATTGGCCGTAGAAGCTTTGCAATCCCGGTACAATCGGGCGGTGAAGACAGAATGCACCGGCCCAACACTCGGTGCAATAAAAACATTGAACTCGGTGCAATATACATTGAACTCGGTACATTGAATGTCAAAGTCGGAATACCTGAAGTTGGCCGACACGATCGCCGCAGAAATTGCCGACGGAACGCTCAGGCCGGGCGACCGGCTTCCTCCGCAGCGGAATTTCGCGGACCAGAGAAAGATCGCCGTGTCGACGGCCAGCAGGGTTTATGCAGAGTTGTTGCGCCGAGGACTCGTCGTCGGCGAGGTAGGGAGGGGAACGTTCGTTTCGGGCGACGCAAGGCGCGGAGCAGCAGCGCCAGGCGAACCGCGGGACGTACGGATCGATCTGGAGTTCAATTACCCGATCCTTCCCGACCAAACGACACTCATCGCGAGAAGCCTGAGCGGGCTCGAACGAGCTGCGGAACTCGCGAGCGCCTTGGGTCAGGCAACAAGCAGTGGAACGCCCGCCATCAGGAACGTCTCTGCCGCCTGTCTGGCGCGCAATGGTTGGGCGCCTTCTCCCGAGCAACTGGTCTTCACGGGGAATGGGCGGCAAAGCATCGCCGCCGCGGTCGGCGCCATTGTGCCGACGGGCGGCCGCTGCGGCGTCGAAACGCTGACCTACCCGTTTATCAAGGGCATCGCTGCGCGGCTGGGTATCACGCTGGTTCCGCTCGCGATGGACGAAGGCGGCGTGCGCCCCGACGCCGTGCTCAAAGCGCACCGGGAGGCGAATCTTTCGGCGATCTACATTCAGCCCGCCATCCAGAATCCGTTGGGCATGACGATGAATGCGGCGCGACGGGAAGATCTCTTGCGCGTCGTGGAAACGCTCGGCATTCCCGTCATCGAGGACAACGTGTACGGCTTCCTCGACGACGAGCCGCCGCTGGCGGCGCTCTCACCGGACAATTGCGTCGTCATCGACAGCCTTTCGAAGAAGGTCGCGCCGGGGTTGACGCTGGGATTCGTCGTGACGCCGCGTCGGCTGCGTGAAACCGTGATGGCGTCGGTGCGCTCGGGCGGATGGACGGCATCGGGATTTGCGTTTGCGGCCGCACAGCGCTTGATGAGCGACGGTACGGTTGCCGAACTCGCACGACTGAAACGCGTCGACGCCGTAGCCCGTCAGAAGCTGGCCGCCGACCGTCTGTCGGAGTTCGATATCCAGACGAACGGAAAATGCTTTCATCTGTGGTTGACGCTTCCGGCCCATTGGCGCTCGCAGGCGCTAGTCGCTGCCGCAGCCCGGCGAGACATCGCGTTGACGCCCTCGACCACCTTCGCAGCCTCGCCCGGCCATGCGCCGAATGCCGTCAGGCTCGCGCTTGCGGCGCCGACAATGGACCAGCTCGACGCCGGTCTGCTGACACTGAGCGGCATCCTGAATGCAAGAGAAGAGGATTTCGATTCGACCGAATGAAGTCATTGCGCGCTTCTCCCGCTTATCGTCGATCTTGACAAGCGAATCCTCCGCCATCCGGCCAGCACGACACTTCGTCAGGCCCCCACCCTCCACAACAACTTCCGCCTACTCCGCATCAGTAATTCCCAGCTCACCCAACAACCACGCCTTGAACGTCTCGAACGCGTCGTGCCGCTCCGGCCTTTTCGGGTACACGAGGTAATGCCCGACGTACTCCACCTCCCGCGTGGACCCGGCAAGCGGCCTCACCAACTGCCCCCGTTGCAACTCCCGCTCCGACAGAAGCGTCGATTCCAGCACGACGCCCAGGTTGTCGACCGCGGCGGCGATTGCCATCGCGCTGCGGTCGAAGCGCAACCCGTAGTGCGTCGGCGGCGGTAGCCCGTTGGCTTCGAACCACCCTGCCCACTGATACATCTGCACTTCGCACTGAATCAAAGGCAAGTGGTAAAGGTCCTCCGGTTTGCGTATCTGTTCGGCCAGCGCCGGCGTGCACAACGGCGCGAGGCCTTCCACCGCCAGCGGAATCTTCTGGTGCGGTGACGGCCGCGGTTCCCCATAGACGATGTCCAGATCGAAGTCATCGTCGAACCGCGCGTACTCCGTACTTGCGGAGAAGCGCAGGTCGATATTCGGATGGTCCCGCACGAAGCCCGCCAGCCGCGGCAACAGCCATTGCGTCGCAAAGCTGGGCGCCGTATGCAGGCGCAGCGGCGCGCGCTCCTCCTTCGTCAACAGCGCAAAGCCGCGCTGCATCTCGTCCATCCCGCGCTGAATGTGCTCCATCAACATCGCACCTTCGCGCGTCAGTCGGACCTCTCTCGTACTTCGCTGAAAGAGTCGATGGCCGAGCAAGTCTTCGAGCTTGCGTACGGAATGGCTCACGGCGCTGGGCGAAAGGCTCAATTCACGCGCAGCGGCGGCAAACGAAAGCAGACGGCCGGCAGCCTCGTAAACCCGGATGTAGGACAGCGGCACCTTGCGGAAAACGTTCATGGGCGGTTATTCATGAATGGCATTCATCGCCTGTTGCAATCTTTTCTTTTGTCAGGCGCTCCGGCTCAAGCATACAGTACGTTCACCTCGTTGCCACACCGCCCGATTGCTGAACAGGAGACACCTTCAGCCGTCGACGGTTGTCGAGGTCGACGATCCCCTCTTCCGCAGGAAAAGCCATGACAACGACGACTGAGCTCGAGCCGCAGGCCGACTCCACACTGCTGGCGAACCTCGCCGATCACGCGTATCGCATCCGACGCTACGCGCTGCGCATGGGCGAGGTGCAAGGCCAGGGCTATATCGGTCAGGCCCTCGGGCTGGCCGACGCCCTTGCCGTGACCTGGTGCCACGCGATGAACACCCGGCCCGACGATCCCGAATGGGAAGGCCGTGACCGGTTCCTGCTCTCGCACGGCCACTATGCGATCGCGCTCTACGCCGCGCTCATCGAAGCCGGCGTGATCCCGCCCGAAGAGCTGGAGACGTACGGGTCCGACGACAGCCGTCTGCCGATGTCGGGGATGGCGACCTACACCCCCGGCATGGAGATTTCGGGCGGCTCACTCGGCCAGGGCCTGACCATCGCGGTCGGCATGGCGCTGGGCCTGCGTGTCAAAGGCAATCCGGCCTTCGTCTACAACTCGATGTCGGACGGCGAGCTCGATGAAGGCGCCACCTGGGAAGCCGCACTGTCGGCCGCTCATCACGGCCTCGGCAATCTCGTCGTGATGGTCGACATCAACCGCCAGCAAGCCGACGGCCCGTCGCACGACGTGCTCGGCTTCGAGCCGCTCGCCGACAAGTGGGCTGCGTTCGGCTGGCACGTCGAGCGCGTAAACGGCAACGATCTGCCCGCGCTCGTCGAAGCGTTCGACCGCGCCCGTGCGCTCACGGAAGCGAAGCCGCGTGTCATTCTGCTCGACACCCTGATGGGCAAAGGCGTGCCCTTTCTCGAAACCCGAGAAAAGAATCACTTCATCCGTGTCGACGCAGAAGAGTGGCAACAAGCGATCGCCGTGCTCGACCAGAACCGCCGGCACAACCAGCAAGGAGACAACGCATGAGCGCCGTCGCTGAGAAGAAATCCCGCCTGACCACGTCGGCGATGATCGCGTCGATTGCATCGGAAGGCCAGAAGACACGCCCCGCACCGTTCGGACATGCGTTGGTCGCCGAAGCGGAGAAACGGCAAAATATCGTCGGCATGACCGCCGACTTGTCGAAGTACACGGACCTGCACATCTTCAATCAGGCGTTCCCCGAGCGGCACTTTCAGATGGGAATGGCCGAGCAGCTTCTGATGGGCGCGGCCGGTGGAATGGCCAAGGAAGGCTTCATTCCGTTCGCGACGACCTACGCGGTGTTCGCGACACGGCGCGCGTACGACTTCATCCATCAGATCATCGCCGAGGAAAACCTCAACGTGAAGATCTGCGCGGCGCTGCCCGGCCTCACGACCGGTTATGGCCCGAGCCACCAGGCGACGGAAGACCTGGCGCTGATGCGGGCGATCCCCGGCATGACGGTCATCGATCCCTGTGACGCGCTCGACACCGAGCAGGCGGTCGCCGCGATCGCCGCCCACCACGGCCCGGTCTACATGCGTCTGTTGCGCGGCAAGGTCCCTGCCGTGCTGGACGACTACGACTACACCTTCGAGCTCGGCAAGGCCAAGATGCTGCGCGACGGGAAAGACGTGCTCATCATCTCGTCCGGGATCATGACCATGCGCGCGCTGGAAGCGGCGCAGGCGCTCGACGACGGCTCGGCAAGCGTGGGCGTATTGCACGTGCCGACGATCAAGCCGCTGGACGAAGCGACCCTCATCGAGCAATGCAGGAAAGACGGGCGCCTCGTCATCGTCGCGGAGAACCACAGCGTGATCGGCGGGCTGGGCGACGCGGTGACGAGTGCGCTCGTGCGCCACCGGGTATTGCCCGAGTTTCGTCACATCGGCCTTCCCGACGCGTTTCTCGACGCGGGCGCACTGCCGACGCTGCACGACCGCTACGGCATCTCGACCACGTCGATCGTCGAGAGCATCAAGACGTGGCTGAAGTAATCCAGGGAGCCAGGACAATGAACGTGACATTTATCGGGATAGGCGCGATCGGCTTGCCGATGGCCCTCCAGGTGCAGCGGGCGGGACACACCGTCACCGGCGTCGATCTTTCCAGCCGCGCCCGTGAACTTGCCCAGGACAGCGGCCTTGCGGCGGTGGAAAGCTTCACCGCGGCCCCGACGGCTCAGGTCGTCGTCGCAATGGTCGCGACGCCCGAGCAATTGGCCGCCCTCGTCGACAGCGTCGGCAAGGCGGTCGAAGGTCAGACGTGGGTCGTGATGTCGACGGTGGGCCCGGATGCCGTGCGAGAACACGGCCAGCGCCTGATCGCGGCAGGCGCCCGTGTCGTGGATGCGCCCGTTACCGGCGGCACGGCCCGCGCGCGGACCGGTGAACTGGTCATCTTCGCGTCGGGCGAGCGGGCGGACATCGACGCGGTGCGCCCGGTGCTCGAAGCGATGGGCAGCGTGCGCATCACCGGCTCGAAGCTCGGCGACGGTCAGGCAATCAAGGTGGTCAATCAGCATCTCTGCTCCGTTCATATCGTCGCCGCCGCCGAAGCGCTCAGCCTCGCGCGCGCGCTCGGGCTGGACCCGGCTGCGGTGCTCGAACTGGTCGAGCAAGGCGCGGCCGGCTCGTGGATGCTGTCGGACCGCGGCCCCCGCATGCTGCAAGGCACCGACGTGACCGTGACGAGTTCGATCAACATTTTCGTGAAGGACAGCGATCTCGTGGCGGCGGCCGCTCGATCCTGCAACGCGGATGTTCCGCTGCTCTCGATCGCGAACGCACGATACAAAAAAGCGGCGAACGACGGGCTCGGCCTGCGCGACGACAGCCGCGTGATCGAAACCTGGCACTGAACGCTGCACCGTTCAGCTTCCACTTCGTGTGAAGCGCACGTAGAAGCGCAACGCGACCCGGCCGCCCTGCAAAGGAAAGACGGCCGCAAAGATACAGGAGACGAAATCCATGAGTACACACAAGCAAGGCCGTGCGGTCAAAGTCGCGGTGGCGTCGATGATCGGGTCGGCGGTCGAGAGCTACGACTTCTTCATCTACGGAACGGCTGCCGCAGCGTGGTTCGGCAAGATCTTCTTCCACACGAACGAGCCCATCGTCGGGATCATGGCGGCGTTCGCGACGCTCGCCGTCGGTTTCCTCATGCGTCCCCTCGGCGGCTATCTTGCCGGACACTATGGCGACCGCATCGGCCGCAAGTCGGTGTTGTTCTGGTCGCTGATTGCAATGGGCGGCGCAACCGTGCTGATTGGTGCGTTGCCGACCTACGCGCAAGCGGGCGTCGTCGCCCCCATCCTGCTCATCCTCCTGCGCATGGTGCAAGGCATCGGCTTTGGTGCGGAATGGGGCGGCGCCGTGCTGATGGCGTGCGAGCACGCACCCGAGAAGCGCCGCGGCTTCTTCGGCGCGGTGCCGCAACTCGGCATCCCGCTCGGCCTGCTGCTGGCCAATGGCGCGTTTCTGCTGTCCGGCGCATTGCTCGAAGGCGACTGGGTCTGGCGCACGCCGTTTCTGTTGTCGTTCGTGATGGTCGCGATCGGCATCTTCATCCGGATGAGCGTGTCGGAATCCCCTGAATTCGAAGCGGTGAAGGCCGAGAACAAGGTGATGAAGCAACCCGCGCTGGAAGTGATCAAGAGCGACTGGCGCAGCATTCTGAAAATCATCGGCCTGCGCATGGCGGAAACCGGCGGTTACTACATCACGACGAGCTTCATGCTGTCGTATGTGGCGCTCGCGCATGTGTCGACGACACGGCACATCCTGTGGGGCACGCTGATCGGTTCTGCACTCGGGCTCGCGAGCCATCTGATTTATGGCGCATTGAGCGACAAGATCGGCCGCCGCCCCGTGTTCATGATGGGTGCGCTGTTCACGATCGTCTTCGGTGTGCCGATGTTCATGCTCATCAACACCGGCGCGGTGATGATGGTGATCGTCGCAATCGCGTTGTCGCTGTTGTTCAGCCACGATCCGATCTTCGCCGTCGAGGCAAGCTGGTTCTCCGAGCAGTTTCCGGCCAACGTGCGCTCGTCGGGCATTTCGCTGGGCTACAACGGCGCGTCGGTCGTCGCGGGATTGCTGCCGATCGTCGCGACCTTCATGTACGGCGCGTTCGGATGGATCGGGCCTGCGCTCATGTTCTCGTCGCTGGGCATCGTGTCCGCCTGCTGCGCACTGGCGATCAAGGAAACTGCGCCAGCCGTTGTCGAGAGAAAGACGGCCGCTGCAACGACCGAGCGCCGATTTGCCGCATAGGCGAGCTGTTTCGACCGACGATCGTTGAGCCCGCTTCACGGCGGGCTTGACGTTTCATGCCCCGACAACTGTTCGGGAGCCTATACAGCGCAGTCGCGGTCGTTTGGTCGCACGGTCACAAAGCCGTGGCACCCGTCGCACGGACTCCCGCGCCCGACGGGTGCGTGATCCGCCACCCTTGGCTCACGCGCGAATGAGCCGGTGCAGGCGCCGAACCTGGGTCAATGCCTGCTGCGCCGACGTCAGGTTCGTGAAGCCGAGCAGCATCGCGGGCGGCATCCGTCCGCCCGGGCTCCAGTCGTTCAGCGGCTGGATCGCAAACCCCTGCAGGTCGGCCATGCGTGCGACGGCACGATCGTCGACCGTCGTGCGCCAGTAGGCCGCGACATGCAGGCCGCCCGCGCGGGGCGGAATGTGCAGCGTATCGCCGAAGACCTTGACCAGCGCATCGATCAGCCACGCGCGGCGCGTGGCGTAGAGCGTGCGCATTTTCTTCAGGTGGCGTGCGAAGTGCCCTTGCTCCATGAAGTCGGCGACGACGGATTGCATCAGCATCTGGCCGCTTCCGCCGAGCCAGCCGGCAGTCTCGCGGAAAGCGTCGACCTGCCCGTCGGGAACAACGAGATAGCCCAGCCGCAAGCCCGGATACAGCACCTTGCTGAACGATCCGGTGTAAAGCACGCGGTGGTGGCGATCCAGGCTTTTGAGCGCGGGCAGCGGGCGGCCGTGGTAACGGAACTCGCTGTCGTAATCGTCCTCGACGATCCAGGCCCGCTGCCGACGGGCCCAGTCGAGCAACGCGAGGCGTCTCGGCAGCGACAGCGCGACACCGAGCGGGCTTTGATGGGTCGGGGTCACCACGGCAAAACGCGCGTCGTCCGCACGGCGTCGCCCCGCTTCCACGCACAGGCCGTCGTCGTCGACCGGCACCGACAGGAGCCGCATCCCCGCGTGCTCGAGCACGCGGCGTGCATGGATATAGCCCGGGTCCTCGAACCAGCCGGTGTCGCCCGGGCGCAGCAGGGTCCGGCAGATCAGATCCAGCGCACCGCGATACCCCGCGGTGATGAAGATCTGCGCCGGCGCGCAGTCGATGCCGCGCGACACGCCGAGATAGGCGGACAGCGCACGCCTCAGCGCGGCATGCCCCTGGGGCGGCGAAGAGTCCAGCGACGGCACCGCCATCTCCCGCACATGACGCCCGGTCAGCCGTATCCACGGCATGCGCGGAAACGCATCGAGCGCGGGAATGCCCATCTGGAACGGTTTCGGCCCGCTCGCCGCCGGATCGCCGCGCGGCGGCTCGTCCGGCCCGGGCGCGGTGGCGCGCGGCGCGCGGCCACGCGGCAACTGCGGCGACACGACGGTGCCGGCCGGCCCGCGTGCGACCAGATACCCTTCGCCGATCAGGATCTGATAAGCCGCCTCGACGGTGCCCCGTGCCAGGTTGAGTTCGCTGGCCAGGCTCCGTACCGACGGCACGCGCTTGCCCGGCGCCAGCCTGCCGGTCTCGATCGCATCGCGAAAGCGCCGGACCAGCTGCCGATAGACCGGCATGTCGAGATGACGGTCCGGGATCAGATCGTCGAAGTTCATGTCCCAGTCAAATAGTCACTTTTTGGACCTTCAGAATACGCCATCCGCTTTGTACAGTAACGACGTTACCGTGGAGCAATCGAGATGCCGGAGATCCATTTGAAACGCGCCGTGACGGACAACGATTACCGGTCGGCGTTCGACGTGATGCGCGAGCTGCGCCCGCACCTGACCGATTCCGATGCGTTCGTGCGGCAGATGCACCGCCAGTCCGAACAGGGTTATGTCCTGCTGACCGCGCGGCACGGCAGCCCGGACGGTGCAGTCCTCGCGCTGGCCGGATACCGTCACGTCGAAAACACGCTGTACGGCCGCTTCGTCTATGTCGACGATCTGGTCGCCACCGAGCACGCGCGCAGTCAACGGCTGGGCGAGCGGCTGCTCGATGCGGTGCGCGACGACGCGCGGCAACACGGCTGCCGGCACCTGGTACTGGATACCGGCCTGTCCAACGCGCTCGCGCAACGTTTCTATTTCCGCCAGGGGCTGTTGTCCCGCGGCATGCATTTCAGCCAGTCTCTACAGGCGCTTTGATGAACAACCTTCTTTTTGTCGACGCCAGTCCGCATGGCAGCCATTCGCTGGGCGCACGCCTTGCGCACGAAGCGATCGCGCACTGGCAGGCGACCCACCCCCACGCACGTGTCGTGTCGCGCCGCCTCGGTCAACCCGGGTTGCCGTCGCTATCGGCCGACTATGCGCATGCGGTGGTCGCGCGGCAGCCGGATTCCGATCCCGCGCTGGCGTACTCCGAACAACTGATCGCGGAAGTGGAACAGAGCGACGGCGTGTTGATCAGCACGCCGATGCACAACTTCACGGTACCGGCCGCGCTGAAGCTGTGGATCGATTTCGTGCTGCGCATCGGCCGCACGTTCACGGCCACGCCCGAAGGCAAGTTCGGACTGCTAGCCGATCGCCCCGTGCTCGTGCTGGTACGCTCCGGCGGCATCTGCACGGGGCCAGCGGCACGGCAGCCCGATTTCCTGACGCCGTATCTGAAGCAGGTGCTGGCCGTCATCGGCCTTTCGACCGTCGATTTCATCTACCTCGAAGGCATTGCGCCGCACGAAGCAGCGATCGAGGCGGCACGTGACCAGTTGGCCGCGTCGACCCTGTTGGCTCGACGCGCGACGGAACCGGCCTGAATTCGCCGGACTCCGGCGTTCGCATGCGTTACCGACGGAGGCCGATCGGGCATCCCGAGCAGGGCGCGTCGCCGTCACGACGCCTCCCGCCCCATCCTGCGCGCCATCGCCGGGCTCACCGCATGCACCGGATCGAACCCGAAGAATGCGAGCACGTGGCGCGCGACGTCGTCGCGATCGTTGTCCGCACAGATCATGTGGTAGCTGTTCTCCAGCACGATCCCGCTTGCGTCGGGCATCTTCGCGAGCAGGAAATCGGCCGAGCGCAGGCTCGTCAGTTCGTCCTCGCGCGCATGCAGCACGAGCGTCGGGCACGGCGTGCCGGCCGCGGCGTCGCGCGCCCAGCCGCGCATCCGGTCGACCTGCCGCACGCACGCGAGCGGCACCCACGCATAGTGGAAACCGTCCTCGCGCTCGAACTTCTTCTTCACGATCGCGCGGATCGTCGCGTTCTTGATGCCGAACGGATCGCCTTCCTCGACGCGCATCCGCTCCGCGACACCCGGCACGCGGTACAGCACGTGGCGCAACGCCCGATACCACGGCGTCGACCAGCCGTCGATGAACACCGGCGCGGCCAGCAGCGCGAGCCGGCCGCGTGCATGCTGCACGCGATGGCACAGCAGCAGCGCGACCAGCGCCCCCATGCACATGCCCGCGACATGCAGCGTGTCGTATTCGTTCTCCAGCGCGCGATACTGCTCGGTCACCGCGTCGAGCCACGCCTCGGCGCGCACGCCGACCAGATCCTCCGGCTGCGTGCCGTGCCCCGGCAGCGTGATCATGTGGGTATCGGCGCCCGCGCGCCGCATCGCCTTGTGCAGCGAACCGAGATCGTATTGCGTGCCGCCGAGCCCGTGGATCAGCAGCACGCCCGTGCGGGCCGTCATGATGCGTCTGCGCTCATTCGTCCGCCGGCCACACGCGTTCGAGCTGCCAGACGCCCGCCACCACCGTCACGTCGACGTTCGAATCGAGCAGCGGCGCACCGTGATCGGTGATCGTCTGCGTGCCGCCGTCGCGCTGCACGACACGCAGCGACAGCGACGCGCGATCCTCGCCCGCGATCTCCGCATTCCAGTAGTCGCGCAGCGCATCGCGGTCGCCCGGCTGCACGCGTTCGAGCACGAGCGGCACGCTCGCGATCTGCGACGCGTCGACGCCGACGCCGAACACGCGCTCGACGTCGCCGCTCCACTCGATCCGGCCCGACGCCGGATCGAGCACGTACGCGATCTGGCCGGCGCTCGCGAGCGCGAGTTCCATGTTGTTCCGGAGCACCGCCGCATGCTCGTGCACGCGTTCGCGCGTGGTCTTCAGCGTGCTCACCGTCAGCACCAGCAGCGACGCGACCGCCAGATAGAGTTGCGCTTCGAGCAGCGCGCTGCCGTAGTGCTCGTGGAACGACGAGAACGGGCCGTCACCCTGCGCGGTCTGCTCGATCACGATCAGCGCGAGCACCAGCACCGACGACGAGCCCGCGCGGCCGCCGAGCAGCAGCGTCACCGCGACGGTGAGGAACAGCGGGATATAGGTGAGCGCGAAGCCGGCGCCGGTGCCGAATTTCCGCGACGTGTCGCCGTCGAAGATCACCAGCGCGACGACGGCGAGCAGCACGAACGACACCAGGCCGAGCACGAGGTCGAAGCGCTCGTGGTCGCCCGAACGGTGCGCGCGAAAGCGCGACCATGACGCGAGCACCGGCGTGACCAGCAGCACGCCGACGAAATCGGACGCGGCCCACACCGACCACACGTCGAAGAACGGCGCGCCCTTGACCACCGTGTACCACGCCGCGCCGCCGATCGCGCCGACCACGCCCGCGATCAGGCCGGCGAGGATCACCGAGCGCAGGAAGTACAGCCCTTCGAGCGAAAAGCGCACGCGCTGGACGAGCCACACCGCAAGCGCGGCCGCGCCGACTTCGTCGAGCGTGAACAGCACCGCGTTGACGAGGCTGCCGTGTTCGATGCCGGTCAGCGCGAGCTGCCCGGCCAGGAACGCGGCGGCCAGCATCGGCCATTCGCGCATCGGCCGCAGCATGAACGCGCCGACCGTCACGCCGGCCGGCAGCCAGATGTAGCCCGTCAGCCGGACGGGGCCGTTGAACTCGTGCGAGATGTAGCCGGTCGCGAGATACAGCGCCGCCCAGAGCAGCGCGGCGACGAGGCCGGGCCGCGATCGTTTGGTGTCCATCGAGAATCCCTGTGTGCTGCGCCTGCGGTGGGCAGGTGCGCGATGTGCGAATGATAGGCGGACGGGGCGGGCCGGGGAATACCGGGGGCTGCAAGCGCGTGCGGCACGCCCGCCAGCTGGCTGGTTGTGACCGGGGAAATATCGGAAAAGTTCGGTGCGCGCCCGGTACGGCCGGGACACGTCGGAACGTCGTGCTGGTCGGATGGCCAAAATCATCCGCGGCCGGTGAATCGCATCTAGCATGAAAGACATCCGAAAGTATCCGCTTCAGGTATCGTCGACGTCATCGGCCCACTTTCCACATGACCACCCACCATGAAAACCGTCCCGGCCCGGCCGACATCGGTCCCCTCGGCGCCATGAGCCGATTTCGCGCCACCTACGCCGGGCCCGCGCTCGAATCGTCGGAAATGGACGTGCGCGAACTCGCGCCCGCGCTGCTTGCCATCGGGGATCTGCTCGACGCGTCCACCCGCGCGCTGTGCGGCAATCAGGTCCGGCCGCAGGTGAACGTGCGCGGCAGCTTCAAGACCGGCAGCTTCGGTATCGACTTCACGCTCGCGACCTCGCTGCCCGGCCGCATGCGCGACATGCTGAGCGGCCACGAAGGCACGGCGCTCGCGAATGCGGTCACGATCCTCGACGAGCATCGAAAGATGGCGTTCTCGATCGTGTCGCTCGCATTCAAGTACGACAACAAGTGGCGGCTGTACGACGGCACGTCGACGATTCACGCGGCGATCACGGATGCCGGCTTCCTGTCGCGCGTGAACAACAGTCAGATCAGCTTCAGCAAGGGCGACGTGCTCCTGTGCAATGTCCGCATGCAGCAGTGGCAAACCTCGGACGGTGCAAAAACCGAATACGAGGTCACGGATGTGCTCGAACATCGCCCGGCCGGGCTGCAGATTCCGTTGCCGGGGCTTTGACCGGCTGCCGGCAATCGGCAATCATGCGCGTCGGGGTTCGACCTTCCCGCCGGTCATCCCGAACGAACGAGCTCGCACGATGACACCTGCAATCCGCCTGCGCGCGGCGTCTGCCGCCGACCTGCCGTTTCTGCTGACGCTGCGCCGGCTCACGATGACCGAGCACCTGCAGCGCGTCGGCGCGCCGACCGACGACGACGCGCACGACCGGCGCATTCGCGCGCACTTCGACGATGCGATGATCGTCTGCGAACGCGATGAAGCAATCGGCTTGCTGAAGGTGACCCGCGCCGCCGACGACTGGCACGTGCACCAGATTCAGGTCCTTCCCGAATGCCAGGGGCGCGGCATCGGCGCAGCCGTGCTGAACGCGTTGCTGACCGACGCGGCACGCGCGCACGTGCCGGTGTCGCTCAGCGTGCTGCACGGCAACCCGGCGCGGCTGCTCTACGAACGCTTAGGCTTTCGCGTCACGTCGGAAACCGAAACGAGCGCGACGATGATCTGGCGCGCGTGACGCCGGCGCGTCGACGCCGCGGCATTACTGCGTGATCTTTGCGTCCTTCACCAGGTTGCCGATCATCTGCGCACTCGCCTTCTCCACCGCGGCCGCCTGCAACTGCTGCTGAAGCGCCGGCTTCGCGGTCGCGAAGCCCGGCACCTGCGTCGGCCGCTTCGCATCGAGCTTCACGATCGCCCGCACGCCGTCGACCGGGATCGAATCGCTCGTCGCCGCACCGACCTTCAGTTTCTCGAGCGCCTGCGCGATCGGCAGCGGCAAGCCGGACGTCCTGCCTTCCGTCGCCGGCGTGTGGAAGCTCACCCACGGCAGCTCGCCGCCGGCATCGCGGCTCGGCGCCATGCTGTACTGGCGCGCCAGCCCATCGAACGACTTGCCCGCCTTCAGCTCGCTCAGCACCGTCGCGGCCGTCAGCGGATCCTGGACGACGATCACGCGCGGCTTGTACTCGTTCTTGCCGAGCGCGGCCACGAGTTCGTCGTAGCGTGCCTTGACCTGCTCGTCGGTCACCGGCTCGGGCTTCACGTTATCGCGCAGGTACAGCTGCACTTCGGCATTCGCCTTCGCCTGCTGCACCGCCGCCTTGACCTCGGGCCGGTCCGCATAGTTCGCCTTCTCGGCGGCCTGCTGAACCAGCACGCGCGTGATCAGCTGGTTCTTGATCGCCTGGCGGATCTGCGGCGAATCGGGTTGCCCGGACGCGCGCAGCAGCGCATCGACGTCGGCCTGCGTGATCGGCGTGCCGTTGACCGTCGCGACGGTCGCCGCGGTCTCTGCGTGGGCGGGTCCGCTCAGCGCGCCGGCCAGCGCAGCGATCAGCAACAGGCGGTTCGGTGTCGTTTTCGTCTTCATTTTTTCGTCACTTCGGCTCAAAAAACGCGGGATGGGCGGCCGCGCACCTTCGCCGGCACGGCAACGCGCCGGCGCAACCATTCAGTCGATTCGGTTCATCGTCCTGGGCACACGCAGTGCCTGCCGATGCCGCTGCCATTGTGCCCGTAACCGGTTTTCCGCGTCGTGTGGTTGGAGCAGCCGCCCGGCGGACGGTGAGGCGTGCATTGCGCACGCCGCTCATTACGAACGCGCGATGTGGAAATTCTGTGGAAATTCCGTGGAAACACCGAGGAAATCGCGATGAACACCGTCACCGCTACGCATCCCCGGCCGCCGACCGAGGTCGAGGCGGCCGCGCATCCATCGTCGAAGTCAGGGCGTCCACCGGTAGACGGTGATGCTGTTGCCCTTCACGTTGTTCTTCATCACCACGTACTCGCCGTTCGACCGGCGGTAGGCGCGGATGCTGTACATCGCATCGATCGCGCTGCTGGTATCGACGGTTGCCGGGCTCGCGTTGACCAGCGTGGTGTCGAGACGGCCGGTGGTGAGGTTGAACGCGTCGACGTTCGGCCACAGCGGCCCGCTGCTGCTGAACCAGTAGCCGACGAACAGATGGTTGCCCACCGCGTCGATCGATTTCGCGCCGCTGTGCGGCAGCGCGATCACCGGGTCGGGCTTCGTCGTGTTGCCCGCCCGCCAGCCGTGATACACCTCGATGCGCGTGCCGATCGACGTCCAGTCGTTGCTGCCGAGCGCTCCCTGCGCGAGCACCATCGTGTCGCTGTCCGCGAGATACACGATGCGCGTGAGCGGCTGGATGCTGTCGGGCACGCGGGTCGCGACGCCCGGCCCCCACGACGGCTTGCCGCTCGCGTCGAAGCCCGTCAGCGGGTAGTAGGTAATCGCGCCGGTCTTGTCGAGGCCGGCCCACACGCCGCCCTGGCTGTCGAGGCTGAAGCCGCTCGTCACGCGCCGCGTCGTGTTGAACGCGGGGCCCGGAATCGAGCCGTCCGGAATCGCGATGTAGCCGTTCGCCGCGTTGAAGTGGAAGAAGTAGAAGACCGGCGGGTTCTGGCCGGCCGCGACGAGAATCCGGTTCGCGCCCACCGACGTGAGCAGCCCGAAATGCTCGTCGCGCTGCGTATCGTTCATGTCGATGCGCGGATCGGCGGGATACGTGAACGGATCGACCGTGTTCGCGACGAACGTGCCGCCCGCGCCGCCGCGGTATACGTGCGTGGCGCCGTAGAACAGCGCGCCGTCCGTCACCGGGTCCGGCGCGGCGATGCCTTCGAAGTTCAGCGACTGCAGCGTCCAGCGCAGGCTGCCGGTGCTGCTGTACGCATGAATGTCGGTGGCGCCGTTGCGGCCGAGATCCCAGCTGCCGCCCCACGGATTGTTGAGCACGTAGAGATTGCCGCCGGCGTCCTTGCCGATCCCGACGATGCGCGTGAAACGCTGCGCGCCGACCTGCCCCTTGATGCCCGTCGTCGTGTCGAGATAGCCGCCGCGCACACCGAACGTGCCGACGAGTGCGGGCCGGCCCGCGATCGAATAGCGCTTGATGTTCTGGTCGGGGCCTTCGTCGCCCACCAGCAGCTGGCCGGCCGCCGCATCGACATACAGCGCCGCCGGCTGCGACCCGGCCGGCATCCGGATCGTGTTCAGCAGCGCGCCGGCCGCGCTGTAGCCGACGATCGCGCCCGCGCTTTTCTGCGCGACCCATACGTTGCCCGCGCCGTCCACCGCGAGGGCACCCGGCCCGGATACGCCGATGTCGCGCTGCCACACGCCGTCGGTGGTGAACACGCGCACGCGATTGCCGTAGAAGTCGCTCGCATAGAGCAGCGTGCCGGCTGTCGCAAGCCCGGTGACGACGTCGATGCGCGGCTGGTTGGTGGCCGCGCTGACCTGGATCACGCGATCGCGATACTTTGTCGCGCGGTTGTAGCGCCCCACCGCGCCGCTTCCATAGGTCTTGCCGGGCTGCAGCGCGACGAACAGCGACGTCGCGTTGCCCGTGATCGCGCTGCCCTGGAACTCCGAGTGCGCGCCGATCGAGCCGACGCTCTTGCCGTTCTGGTAGATCGCGACACCGCCTTCATCCTCGTCCCACATCGACGCCGTGTAGATCACGCCTTCGGGCGCGACCCACATCGCGCGCGCGACGTTGCCGACGTGCGCCGCGAGCGTGCCGTACGTGTTCGCGAGCCAGTCGGTGGTGTTGCCTGCATGAACGGCGGGGGGAATCGCGACGATCGCCGCGGCGAGCAGTGCAGCGTGAAACCGGTGTCTGGCGCCCATGACGGATGCTCTCCTGAATGGTGCGAACATTCAAATGAAGGGCCGGCCGGATGACTTGAAAACCGCGATGCGTAAATTCTTCCCCTGAATCATCCGGCGCAGTCGGTATGACGTGCAGCATGCATTCGAGAATGCGCAGCGCGAGAATAGCGTCATATAAATCGAAAAAAATTGCGGATCGCTCGCGGCGCTGCGCTTTTCCCGGGTCTGGCGCCGATGACGTTGCGTTCGACGCCCGTGGCACCCGCGCGCGTCGACGGCGCGCGGGAGGGCGCGACAGTGAATGGTCACTTACATGCGGAAGCGGGGAGAGGAAAAATCAGGCCGATGCCTATCGGAATATCGGCGCGTGTTTAACGACGGCCGATCGAAACGGCGAGCGTCGGTTTCGGAGAATCGGGGAAAACCACCCCATTCAACGCGGAATCATTTCGCCAAAGAAAAATCGCCGGCCTGAATCCGTATCGAATCCAGACCGGCGATCGTCCGCGACTGCGGGGCGGGCAGCACACCGCTATCGCTGCGCTGCAGCACCGCCGTGCATCATGCCGATGCTGACGTTTCCGGCACCTTCACCTGCATCGCGCGTCCGTTGTCCGGATCGTCGTCGCGCGGATCGTCGAGCTGCCCTTCCCACTTCGCAACCACGGCCGCCGCGATCGAGTTGCCGACCGCGTTGGTGGCCGAGCGCCCCATGTCGAGGAACATGTCGACGCCCATGATCAGCAGCAGCCCGGCTTCGGGCAGGTTGAACTGGTTCAGCGTCGCCGCAATCACGACCAGCGACGCGCGCGGCACGCCCGCCATCCCCTTCGACGTCACCATCAGCATCAGCAGCATCGTGATCTGCGTGCCCAGCGGCAGATGGATGCCGTACACCTGCGCGATGAACAGCACCGCGAACGTGCAGTACATCATCGAGCCGTCGAGGTTGAACGAATAGCCGATCGGCAGCACGAAGCTCGAGATCTTGCGGTTCACGCCGAAGCGGTCGAGCGCGTCCAGCAGCTTCGGATACGCGGCTTCGGAGCTCGCCGTCGCGAACGACAGCAGGAACGGCTCGCGGATCAACCGGATCAGCGTGAACGCGCGCTTGCCGAGGAACGTCACGCCGGCGAGCGTCAGCACGCCCCACAGCAGCGCCAGCGCCAGGTAGAAGCTCGCCATGAACTTTGCGAACGTGAGCAGGATGCCGAGCCCCTGGGTCGTGATCGTCGACGCCAGCGCCGCGAACACCGCGACCGGCGCGAACCACATCACCGCGCCCGTCACCTTCAGCATCACCTGCGCGAGATCGTCGATCACGCCGGTCAGGCGCTTGCCCGATTCGCCGAGCGCCGACAGCGCGGTGCCGAAGAAGATCGAGAACACGACGATCTGCAGGATTTCGTTGTTCGCCATCGCTTCCGCGATCGACTTCGGCACCAGGTGGACCACGAAGTCCTTCAGCGTGAACGCGCCCGTCTTCAGGCCGAGCGCCGCATCGGATGCCGGCAGCGGCAGGCTCAGATGGCTGCCCGGTTGCAGGATCGTGGCGGTCAGCAGCCCGAGCAGCAACGACGTGAACGACGCGATGAAGAACCAGCCGAACGCCTTTACGCCGACCCGGCCCACCGCGCTGCCGTCGCCCATCTGCGCAATCCCGACGGTCAGCGTCGCGAATACCAGCGGCGCAATGATCATCTTGATCAGGCGCAGGAACACGTCGGACAGCAGCGACACGTAGCCGGCGACCTCCTTCGCCATGTTCGGATCGGGAAACGCGCTATGACAGGCGTAACCCACGGCGATACCAAGCATCATCGCGACAACGATGTACTTGGTGATGTTGTGCTTTTTCTTCATTAGTAATCCAAATCACAAAGCGTATGTTGCTAACGGCTGGCACAGCTTTCGCGCCCGGCTACGAATCGAAACCCACGTCTCTCTGGGTGCGACAAGTCCGCCGTTGGCGATCGCCATGGCGGACAAGGGGGGGCATTCTAACGCAAATGACACCCCGGCTTTCAAATCTGAAAGTCCGGCGGGTTGATTTGCGTCCGGATGTCGTCGAAATGGCGCGTTTTGTCGCGATTCCGTCCGCTTCCTGTGGCGTCGGCGGCGCAATCGGGCCGCCCCCGGGCCTGCCACGGCTCACGCACCGGCGCGGGCGCCGTATCGCCGGGTTCCCGCGCCCTCCACCGTTGATGTGCTGCGCGTAACGACACCGCGAGCGATCGCGACACATTCTCACAAAGATGCGCAGACCTCGACACTACGACGCGTAATCACTCTGTAATATTTGGAAACGATTCGCGTTACCACGATGCCCCGGCGTCGCTGCGCGATCATGCGTCGGCCACGCGGAAGCGGGCCCAAGTCACGGCTTTCAACGGATTGACGCATTCATTTTCTCAGGAGTCCTGCAAATGAATCCGCGAGTAACGGCGGCATCGCGATGAACATTCTGTATACCAACTTCCACGGCGACTACGGCGGCGGCCAGGACACCTACGTCCGCGATCTCGCTGCCGCGATGAGCCGGCATCATCGCGTGACCGTCGCGTCGCCGGAAGGCAGCCGCCTGTCGCGACTGTTGCAGGACAGCCCCGACGTGGCCATTTTCGACATGGAATTCAAGCCGCGCTGGAACCGGCTGTGCCACGAAATCGTCCGGCTGCGCCGACGGCTCGTCGACGAGCGCTTCGACGTCGTCCACGTCAACGGGTCCGCCGATCACCGGCAGGTGATGCTCGCGCTGCTCGGCTGCCGGTATCGGCCGGCCGTCGTGCTCACCAAGCACAACACCTATCGCGCCGACAGCATCGGCAACGTGCTTCGCGCGCGGCTGGCAACCGACCACACCATCGCGGTCAGCGATTACGTGGCGGGCATGCTCGCGCTGCGCTCGCCGTACGGCAACGTCACGGTCGTCAAGCACGGCGTGCGCCGTCAGGCCGCGCAACGGCTGGCCGACGACGAAATCCGCCGCCGCAAGGTCGCGCTGTTCGGGCCGGCCGGCGCGGACGCGATCGTGCTGGGCAGCAGCGCCGGCACGGCGCCGGAAAAAGGCTGGATGGACCTGATCGCGGCACTCGGCCGCTTGCCCGAGCACGAGCGCGAGCGGTTTCGCGTGCTGCTGGTCGGCGCGGAGCCGTCCGACGAGCAACGCGAGCAGCTCGCGCGGCAACACATGGCGTCGCGCACCGCGTTCACCGGCCGGCTCGACGACGTACGCGCGCCGTTCTCGATCATCGACGTGTCGTTCGTGCTGTCGTACCACGAGAGCCTGTCGTATGCGTGCCGCGAAGCGATGTCGCTCGGCTGCCCCGCGATCGTGACGCGCGTGGGCGGGCTGCCCGAGAACGTCGAGCCGGGCGTGGACGGCTGGGTCGTCCCGCCGCGCGAACCCGAAGCGATCGAGGCGATCCTGCGGGACATCGTGCGCGATCCCGCGTGCGTGCGCGCGATGGGACGCAGCGCGCGGCTGAAGGGCAAGCGCGAGTTCTCGTTCGAAAGATTCGTCGACGCGACGCTGTCCGTTTATCAGAAATCGATTCGACACAACCCGTATCGTCGGGTGACATCCTTGAGGTCCGTTTGATGGCAATGAACATCTGGAAGAAATACTGGGACTTGCGCACGCAGGAGTGCCCGTGCGACGTGCATTTCGTCGAATGGCTGGAAGCCGCGCGCCTCAGCGGCATCCGCATCTACCACTTCGGCACCGGGGGCCATCACCACGTGGGCGTGGAATGCGCGCGGCCGCACCTGAACAACACGGTGTTCGGCGTGACCGCGTCGCCGAAGGAATACAAGTCGTACGTCGAGCTCGTCACGCGGCAGCCGGAAGTGAGCAAGACCTATCTCGCGTATTTCGGCGACATCTATACGAGCAATTCGGATCTGCTGCCGGCGTTCGACGTCGTCACGCTGTTCCATCTGTGCGAATTCCGCGACGAGACCAACAGCCGCTACGGCGCGAAGACCGACGCGGACGTGCTCGACCTGTTCGCACGCCATACCGCGCGCGACGGACACCTGCTGTTCTACAAGGGCTCGTCGGCGTACCGGAAGGCCGAGCCGATCATCGCGCAATGGGCGGCGAATGCCGACTTCGCCGAAGTCGGCGACTTCAAGACCCTGCGGATTTTCCGCAAGGCCGCGTAGTTCTCCTCCCGCGATCCGCTCATGCTGCACGCCACGCGCTACTCGATCCTGATGTATCACCAGATCCGCACGCTGCCGCCGCCGTCCGACCGGTTGCGCGGCCTGAGCGTCGCGCCCGACGCATTCCGCCGCCAGATGACGCTGTTCAGGCGGCTCGGCTACCGCGGCCTGAGCGTGCGCGAACTGCAGCCGTACCTGCGCGGCGAGCGCAGCGGGAAAGTCTTCGGCATGTCTTTCGACGACGGCTTTCTCAACGTGCTGACGCACGCGATGCCCGTGCTGGACGCGCTCGGCTTCACCGCGACCTGCTACTTCGTCGCCGGCCGGTTCGGCGGCGAGAACGACTGGGATGCGGGCGCCGATACCGCGCGCGCGCCGCTCATGACGCATGCGGACATGCTCGCGTGGCGCGATCACGGCCACGAAATCGGCTCGCATACGCTCGACCACGTCGCGCTGTCGCACGTGCCGGCGCATGTGTCGGAGGTGCAGATCGTCGAATCGAAGCAACGGCTCGAGGCGTTGAGCGGCGAGCACGTCGAATCGTTTTGCTACCCGTATGGCGATCTGGACCCGCGCGTGCGCGACCAGGTCGCCGCCGCCGGTTACGGCAACGCGACGACGACCCGGCGCGGTTGCGCCGATGCATACGACGACCGATTCCTGTTGCCGCGGATTCCGGTCGCGGGCGGTGTCGGTGCGGTACGGCTGTGGTTCAAGTGCGCGAAGGCGCGGGTTCGGAAGCGCGGGTAGTGCGGCAGAACCCATCTTCCTGAGAGACCACACACTTGTGGGCTCTCAGAAAAGGTGTCTTTGGCCCCCTAGAGAGATCAAGGGCTCGGACATCTTTTTTGAGAAGCCTGCCTGCCCTTCGTCTCAGAAAAGATGTCCGTGGCCTCCGATATTCCCAGAAAAGTCGTCTTTGGGAATGTTGCCCGCCCGCGTCGGCGTGTCCCGACAGGACCGGGCGTCGAATCGACGGCGAAAATAAGCTGCACATTCGCGACCGAACCGTGCCCAGACCGCACGGTTCAGCACGCTATCCCGCACATACCACTCAGGATGCCACTGCACACCGAAGATCGGCGCCCTGATATGCGATACCGCCTCAATGGTGCCGTCGTCGGCATATGCATCGACACTCAATCCGTTCGCCAGGGCGGCAATGCCCTGCCCATGCAACGAGTTCACATGAGCGCGCCGACAATCCGGCGACATTGTCCGAATCACTTCGTCAAGCCAGCCTCCGCTCACCAGCTCGACCGCATGAGCGTCCCGATAGCGCTCCTCGAACGCCCCGTACCGGCATCCATCCATCAAACCGTACCGGTACTGTACAGAAAACCGTCGCTACACTGATTCCATCCCAGCCTCGAACACGAATGGAGCCTTCGCGATGGAATTCCTCACACTCAGCGCGCTGCCCGCCGGCATGCTTTTCGCG
This sequence comes from Burkholderia metallica, assembly GCF_902832845.1. Classification (GTDB taxonomy): domain Bacteria; phylum Pseudomonadota; class Gammaproteobacteria; order Burkholderiales; family Burkholderiaceae; genus Burkholderia; species Burkholderia metallica. The sequence goes on from NZ_CADFDB010000006.1 coordinate 420,897, forward strand.
CTCGTCACGTCGATCACGCCCGGCCCGAACAACACGATGCTGCTCGCCTCCGGCGTCAATTTCGGTTTCCGCCGCACGATGCCGCATCTGTTCGGCATCAGCATCGGCGTCGCGATCCTGATGCTCTGCGTCGGTTTCGGCCTCGGCGAAGCGTTCAAGCGCCTGCCCCTGCTGTATACGATCCTCGAAGCCGCGAGCGTGGTGTACCTGCTGTATCTCGCGTGGCGCATCGGCACGTCGGGCGAAGTGAAGGCGCACGGCGCCAAGCCGCGGCCGATGACGTTCACCGAAGCCGCCGCGTTCCAGTGGGTCAACCCGAAAGCCTGGATGATGGTGCTGACGGCCGCGACGACGATCCGCCTGTCCGCCGACTACGGGATGAACGCCGCATGGATGGCGGTCGTGTTCATCCTGATCGGTTTCCCGTGTATCTGCCTGTGGGCCGCGTTCGGGCTCGGCCTGCGCCGCTTCCTGTCGAATCCGCGCGCGCTGCGCATCTTCAACGTGACGATGGCCGTGCTGCTGATCCTGTCGCTCTACCCGCTCGTCGCGCACCTGCTGCCGCAGTGAGCGCTCACCGCGCGCCCGTTGAGATTCATCCGACGCAGGCGTACCCTTTCGGCATGGGCGCACGCAACCGCTTCCCCGGTTGCGCCGCCGCTGCCGGGAGAGTACCGATGAAGCCACAGCTGAGGGCCGGCGAACACATCGAGGGCATGCACTGGATTGCCGAGTATCACCCGCTCACGCACGAGATTCGCGTGCTGCGCGAGGACATCGAGATCGGCGTCTACTGCGCGCCGCCGACGATGTTCGGCGACGAGGAGGACATGGGCGCCGCGAACCTCGCCGATCATCGCAGCCGGGAGGCCGCGCTGCGCGCGTATCTGCGCAACTTCGTGAAGGAACACGACGCGGAGGAATAGCGGCAGCCAACGGCCGCCGCATCGGCGGGCCGGCGCGTCACACCGGCCCGCGTTCGCTCAATGCCCGAGCGATTCGATCTTGCCTGCCGGCTGCGCCACGCCATGCGGGCGCGCCATCTGCTTGATCAGCAGCGCGACACACGCGAGCAGGCCCGCGACGGCAATCGTCGCGAACACACCGGCGAACGTGAAATGCCGGCGCGTCAGCTCGGCGACGAGGAACGATCCCGCAATCCCGCCGAATCGGCCGACGCCGAGCATCCATGCGACACCGGTGCCGCGCCCTTCGGTCGGATAGAACGCAGCGGCGAGCGCCGGCATCGACGATTGCGCGGTGTTCATCAACACGCCGGCCACGAACACGACCAGCACGAGCAGCCCGACGTTGCCGGCCGCCTGCCCGATCGCATAGACGCTCACTGCCGTCAGCGCGTAGCACACGGCGATCACGCGGTTCGCGTTGAAGCGGTCCATCAGCACGCCGCACAGCACCGCGCCCACGCCGCCGAGCGGGAACAGCGCGGAGATCAGCGTCGCGCTCTTCGGCGCCAGGCCGGCATCTTTCAGCAGGATCGGCATCCAGTTGATCGATGCGTAGAAGATCACGAGCCCCATGAAGTAAGCGATCCACAGCATCACCGAGCCGACGATGTACGGGCGCGACAGCACGACGCCGAGGCCCTTGCTACCGGTCTGCGGCGCGGCTTCGGTCATCGCGAACGAGCCTGCGTTCAGCGCATCGCGCGAGATGCGCGCGAGCGTCGCGCGGACCTTGTCGACGGCGTGACCGTTGGCGACCATGAAGCGCACCGATTCCGGCATCTTCAGCAGCAACAGCACGCCGAGCAGCAGCGGCGTCACGCCGCCGAGGATCAGCACGCTGCGCCAGCCGAAATGCGGAATCATCCATGCGGCGAGGAAACCGCCGAACGCGGCGCCGAGCGGGAAGCCGCAGAACATCAGGTTGATCACGGTCGCGCGGCGCTTGTCCGGGCAGAACTCGCCCATCATCGTGACCGCGTTCGGCATCGCCGCGCCCAGCCCGACGCCGGTGACGAAGCGCAGGATCGTCAGGTGTCCGATGGTCGTCGAAAACGCGGACATCAGGCACGCGATGCCGAACAGGAATACCGAGCCGAGCAGCAGCGAGCGGCGCCCGAGCTTGTCGGACAGCGGCCCCGACACGAGCGCGCCGCACGCGAGGCCGAACAGCGCGGCGCTCAGCACCGGCGCGAGATCGGGCTTGGTGAGGTTCCATTCACCGAGCAGCGACGGCGCGATGAAGCCGATCGCGGCCGTATCGAAGCCGTCGAGCAGCACGATCACGAAACACATGAGGAACACGAGCCATTGAAAACCGCCGAACGGCTGCTCGTTGATGAAGGTCTGGACATCGACCACGGGTGTGCGATTCATCGCTAGTCTCCTTGTCGGCCGGCGTTGTTACGCCAGTCCCATGCAACACCGATATAGATGCAAGAAGCGCGGCCTCCCAGCCGCGCCTTTCTTCTGTTCACGCGCCGATACGCTGCCGGCACGATCATTCGATATCGACGGCCCGCCAACCGTCAGCGGGCCTCGAATCGGGATCGGTCTACGCCCGGCACTCAACCGGCCGCATCCTGCTCCTTGAAGATTTTGTCCGCGAGATGGAACGCGGAGTTCGCGGCCGGCACGCCGCAATAGATCGCGGTCTGCAGCAGCACTTCCTTGATCTCGTCGCGCGTCACGCCGTTGTTGCGTGCGGCGCGCAGATGCAGCGCCAGTTCCTCGCCACGGTTCAGCGCTACCATCATCGCGATGGTCAGCAGGCTGCGCGTATGGCGCGGCAGGCCGTCGCGCGTCCAGATCTCGCCCCATGCATAGCGCGTGATCAGGTTCTGGAATTCGTCGGTCACCTCGGTGCGATTCTCGATCGAACGGTCGACATGCGCGTCGCCGAGCACCGCGCGGCGCACCTTCATCCCTGCTTCGTAACGTTCCTGGTCGTCCATTGCCGTTACCTCACGCGTTCAGGAAATCGAGCAGCGCGCGGTTGAAGCCGTCGGTGCACTCGATGTTCGAAATATGCGCGGCGTCGAATTCGACGTGCTGCGCACCCGGAATCGCGGCGGCGAGCGCGCGGCCCTGGTCGGGCGGCGTCGACATGTCCGTCGCGCCGGTCACGACGAGCACCGGCAGCGCGATGCCTTTCACTTCTTCGCGCAGGTCGGCGGCATTCAACGCGTCGCAGTTCGCCGCATAGCCGTCCTTGTCGGTGTGCACGAAGGTGTCGCGGATCGCGTCGAACAGGCGCGGCTCGCGCTCGACGAACGCGTCGGTGAACCAGCGCGGCAGCACGGCGTCGGCGAGCGCGGCCATCCCTTCGGCGCGCGCCCTTTGCGCGCGCGGCGCCCACACTTCGGGCGAGCCGATCTTCGCGGCGGTATTCGACAGCACGGCGCGCACGATGCGCGACGGGAAGCGTGCGGCGAGCGCGGCGCCCGTCAGCCCACCCATCGAGATCCCGCAGAAATGCGCGCGCTCGATGCCGACGTGGTCGAGCAGGCCGATCACGTCGCCGGCAAGCTGGTCGATCGTGTACGAACCGGCCGGCGCGTCGGAATGGCCGTGGCCGCGCGTGTCGTAGCGCAGGATGTTGAAGTGCTGCGTGAGCGGACGAATCTGCGGCGCCCACATCTGCAGGTCGGCGCCGAGCGAGTTCGAGAAGACGAGCCACGGCGCATCGTCGCGCGCGGCCCGGTCGATCCGGTAATGCAGTTTCACGCCGTTGACAGTGGCGAAAGGCATCGATGTTCTCCTGGTTATTGCGCGCCCGCATGCAGCGCGAGCACGGCGTCGACGTAGGCCTGCGCCTCGCCGACGTAATGAGCGGGATCGAGCAGCCGCGCGAGCGCGTCGCGCGACAGGTGTGCGGTCACGGTCGGATCGGCCGCGAGCACGTCGAACAGCGTCGCGCCCGTGCGCACGGCTTCCTTCGACGCATGTTCGACGACGTGATGGGCATCGAGCCGGCCGATCTTGTCGCCGAGCGCGAGCATCACCGCTTCGCCGAGAATCAGCCCGCGCGTCAGGCCGAGGTTCGCGGCGAGGCGTTCGGTGTTGACGTCGAGGCCCGCGACGATCTGCGCGATCTGCGCGAGCGCGCCGCCGGTCAGGCGCGCGAGGTCGGGCAGCGCATCCCATTCGGCCTGCCAGCCGCCGAGTGCGCGCTCATGTTCCTGGACCATGCCGGCGAATACGGTCGCGACGAGGCTCGGCGCACGAACCGCGGCAGTGAGCACCGCCGCGCAGCCGACCGGATTGCGCTTGTGCGGCATCGTCGACGAGCCGCCCTTGCCGGCGGCAGCCGGCTCGCCGAGCTCGCCGACTTCGGTCTGCATCTGCAGCGACACGTCGCGCGCGATCTTGCCGAGCGTACCCGTCAGCATCCCGAAGCACGACGCGGCTTCCGCGATGCGGTCGCGCTGCGTGTGCCACGGCACGGCCGGCGCCGCGAGTTGCAGGTCCGCCGCGAGCGCGGCGGTGACGCCGGCCGCCTGCTCGCGCAGGCTCGCGAGCGTGCCGGCCGCGCCGCCGAACTGCAGCACGAGCGCACGCGCGCGCAATTCGGCGAAGCGCGCGCGATGGCGCAGCAGCGCATCGAGCCATTGCGCGAATTTGAGGCCGAGCGTGATCGGCAGCGCCTGCTGCAGCCACGTGCGGCCGATCATCGGCGTCGCGCGATGCGTGCGCGCAAGCGCCGCGAGCGACGCGCAGGCTTCGTCGAGCATCGGTTCGAGCACGTCGAGCGTGTCACGCAGCTGCAGCACGGTGGCCGTATCGATGATGTCCTGGCTCGTCGCGCCCCAGTGGACGAACTTCGCGGCCTCCGGGTCGTCGGCCTTCACCTGCGCGGTCAGCTGCTTGACGAGCGGAATCGCGAGATTGCCGCCGAGCGCCGCACCGTGCGCGAGCGCATCGGCGTCGAGCCGGCCGGCGTCGCACGCGCGCTCGATCGGCGCGACCGCGGCGGCGGGAATCACCTGATGCGCGGCGAGCGCGCGCGCGAGCGCGGCCTCGACGTCGAGCATCCGCTGGATCGTCGCGCGGGGCGACCAGATCCGGTTGAGCGGCTCGGTGCCGCAGATGAGGGAGGTCAGGCGGGCGCTGTCTTCGAGCATGGCATCTGATTGGGGAAACGGCGTGCGCCTATTGTCCACCCAAGCGTGCCGGGATGCGCGCGAGCGCACGCGCCGGCACGCCGGCGGTTCAGGCGGCGGCCTTGCGCGTCGCGTCGATCAGCGGCACGCCGGTCAGCTTCTGAAGTTCGTCGAACGACAGGTCGGTGAAGATCTCGCTCACCGCGAGGCCGTCGGCCGTCACGTCGAGCACCGCGAGATCGGTATAGATACGGCTCACGCATTGCACGCCGGTGACCGGATACGAGCACTGCGCGACGATCTTGCTCTCGCCCTGCTTCGTCAGGTGCTCCATCATCACGAACACCTGCTTCGCGCCGATCGCGAGATCCATCGCGCCGCCCACCGCCGGAATCGCGTCGGGCGCGCCCGTATGCCAGTTCGCGAGGTCGCCGCTCGTCGACACCTGGAATGCGCCGAGCACGCAGTAATCGAGGTGGCCGCCGCGCATCATCGCGAACGAATCCGCATGGTGGAAATACGCGCCGCCGGTGAGCAGCGTCACGTGCTGCTTGCCGGCGTTGATCAGTTCGTCGTCTTCCTCGCCGGGCGCGGGCGCGGGGCCCATGCCGAGCAGGCCGTTCTCGCTGTGCAGGAAGATTTCCTTGGTTTGATCGAGGTGGTTCGCCACCAGCGTCGGCACGCCGATGCCGAGGTTCACGTACGCGCCTTCGGGGATGTCCTGGGCGACGCGCTTGGCCATTTCATCGCGGGTCAGTCGTTTCATTTGGATGCTCCTCGGGCGGTCAGGCGGCGTGGGACGTAGCGTGTTCGGCAGCCAGCTCGGCCGCGTGCGCGGCCTGCGGCACCTCGACGATGCGCTGCACGAAAATGCCCGGCGTCACGATGTGTTCCGGGTTCAGCGCGCCGAGCGGCACGACTTCCGACACCTGCACGATCGCGACCTTCGCGGCGCTGGCCATGATCGGCCCGAAGTTGCGCGCGGTCTTGCGATACACGAGGTTGCCCCAGCGATCGCCCTTGTACGCCTTCACGAGCGCGAAATCGGCGTGGATCGGCGTCTCGAACACGTAGGGCTTGCCGTCGATCACGCGCGTTTCCTTGCCTTCCGCGAGCTTGGTGCCGTAGCCGGTCGGCGTGAAGAAGCCGCCGATGCCGGCACCCGCCGCACGGATGCGCTCCGCGAGGTTGCCCTGCGGCACCAGTTCCAGCTCGATCTCGCCCGCCCGGTACAGCCCGTCGAACACCTGCGAATCGCTCTGGCGCGGGAACGAGCAGATGATCTTGCGCACCTGCTTCGCCTTCAGCAGCGCCGCGAGGCCGGTTTCGCCGTTGCCCGCGTTGTTGTTGACGATCGTCAGGTCGCGCGCGCCCTGTTCGATCAGCGCGTCGATCAGCTCGGACGGCATGCCCGCCGTGCCGAAGCCGCCGATCATGATTGTCGCGCCGTCGTGGATGTCGGCCACCGCCGACTGAAGCGATTCGAAAATCTTGTTGACCATGTCTCTTCCTGATACGAACCCGCGGCTCGATGCGCGGCCTGTCGAGGGGACACGCGCGTGCCGCGTGCCGCGCCGGGGCCGATGTCGACTCCGGTTTTGTTCGCTATTCGAACCTAGATTCGATTAGCGAACGATGGCCGATCATAGAGTCGCGCACAGCGCGTTGTCAAGGCGGGTTGCCTCGGGGGGCGTCGCGTCGTCGAACGGCAGCCCGACGTAGTTTTCGGCGAGCGACTGCGCGGCGGCCCGCGAGCGCGTCACGTATTTCAGCTCGGCAAACTTCAGGCGATTGACGAACGGCGAGTCGTCCGGCGACGCATGGAGCATGTTCGTCATGAAGTACGAGAAGTGCTCGGCGCGCCACACGCGTTCGAGGCAGGTTGCCGAATACGCGTCGAGCGGCGCCGTATCGCCGGTGCGATAGCGCGCGCCGAGCGCACGGGACAGCGCGCGGACGTCGGCCACCGCGAGGTTCATCCCCTTCGCGCCGGTCGGCGGCACGATGTGCGCGGCGTCGCCGGCGAGGAACAGGCGGCCATGCTGCATCGTCTCGGACACGAAGCTGCGCATCGGCGTCACGCTCTTCTGCGTGATCCGGCCCTCTGTCGGCGTCCAGCCGGTGTCGTTCGAAAAGCGCGTGTGCAGTTCGTCCCAGATCCGTGCGTCGGACCATTCGGCGAGATCCTCGTCGGGCTTGCACTGCAGATACAGGCGCGTGACCGTCGGCGAGCGCATCGAGAACAGCGCGAAGCCGTTGTCGTGATGCGCGTACACGAGTTCGTCGAGCGACGGCGCGGCGTCGGCGAGGATGCCGAGCCATGCGAACGGATAGACGCGCTCGAACGTGTTCAGCCGCTCGGCGGGAATCGTCTGGCGCGCGATGCCGTGGAAACCGTCGCAGCCGGCGATGTAGTCGCAGTCGATGCGGTCTTCGCGGCCGTCGGCGTGCTTGAACGTGACGAACGGGTGCTCGCTTTCGACATCGTGCAGCGCCACGTCGCTCACTTCGAAATGCATCGCGTGGCCATGCTCGACGCCGGCCGCGATCAGGTCGCGCACCACTTCGTGCTGGCTGTAGACGGTGATCGCGCGCCCGCCGGTCAGCGCGGACAGATCGATGCGATGGCGCTGGCCCGAGAACAGCAGCTCGATGCCGTGGTGTTCGAGCCCTTCCCGGCGCATCCGGTCGCCGAGGCCGGCTTCGTTCAGCGTGTCGACGGTGCCCTGCTCCAGCACGCCGGCGCGGATGCGGTTCTCGCAGTATTCGCGGGAACGCGCTTCGACGAGGATCGAATCGACGCCTTGCAGGCGCAGCAGATGGGAAAGCAGAAGGCCGGACGGACCGGCGCCGATGATCGCGACTTGGGTGCGCATTGTTCGTCTCCTGAACATTGGTTCGAGTAATGGAACACATTTGAGCGCTTTCCCGACTATGCGGCAACGCGATTCAGGAGATATGTTGTATACGTTTTGAAGATACTGGCCCGGCGATGGAAGCGCTCGATCTGAACCTCATTCCCTACCTCGTCGCGCTCGACGACACGCGCAACGTCAGCCGCGCGGGCGACCTGCTCGGCGTGAGCCAGCCGCGCGTGAGCACGGCGCTCGGCCGGCTGCGCGACTATTTCGGCGATCCGCTGTTCGTGCGCACGTCGCGCGGGATGGAGCCGACGCCGCGCGCGCTCGCGCTGCTGCCGGCTGCGCGCGACGCGCTCGCGCAGATCGAGCGCGGCCTCGTCGCGCCGCACGACTTCGACCCGGCCGCGAGCACGCATACGTTCTCGATCGCGCTGTCGGACGTCGGCGAGATCGTGTTCCTGCCGAAACTGCTGCAGGCATTCGCGACGCGCGCGCCGCACGCGAACCTGCGTTCGGTCTCGCTCGCGCACGACGAAGTCGGCCGCGGCCTCGAAGCCGGGTCGATCGATCTCGCGGTCGGCTACTTCCCCGATCTCGACGGCAACAACTTCTTCCAGCAGCGCTTGTTCACGCACCGGTTCGTGTGCCTGATGCGGCGCGGCCATCCGTTCGAGCAGGCGCCGCCGTTCACGGTCGAGCAGTTCCTCGGGTGCGGGCACGCGGTGGTGCGTGCGGAAGGCCGCAGCCAGGAAGTGCTCGAGAAATACCTGGCGAAGCAGCGCATGCAGCGCCGCGCGGTGCTCGAGACGCCGCACTTCATGAGCCTGCCGTTCATCCTGAGCCGCACCGACCTGATCGCGACGGTGCCGCACGCGATCGGCTATGCGTATGCGGCCGAGCACGCGTTCATCGTGCCCGTCGAGCCGCCGCTCGCGCTGCCGCGTTTCGACCTGAAGCAGCACTGGCATCGCAAGTACCACAACGACCCGCGCCTCGCGTGGCTGCGCGGCGTCGTCGCGTCGCTGTTCAACGACGAGCAGGACGAATGGCCGAAGTGACGAACGATGAGCGGCGGCCCGTACACACGCCCCGCGAAACCATGAAACAATGCCCGGATATCGGCCGCCGCTCGCGGCCTTCGATGGAGCCACTACAACATGGGTAAGAAGAAGTCCGCGCGGCCCGAGCCCGCCGCATCCCGGCCGAGCCGTGAAGAAGCCGAAGACGCCGTGCGCGTGCTGTTGCGCTGGGCCGGCGACGATCCCGCGCGCGAAGGCCTGCTCGACACGCCCGCCCGCGTCGTGCGCGCGTACGAGCAGTTCTTCGCCGGCTATGCGCTGGAGCCGCGCGACATCCTCGCGCGCACGTTCAGCGAGGTCGACGGCTACGACGAGATGATCGTGCTGAAGGACATCCGCTTCGAGAGCTACTGCGAGCACCACATGGTGCCGATCATCGGCCGCGCGCACGTCGCGTATCTGCCGAATCATCGCGTGGTCGGCATCTCGAAGCTCGCCCGCCTCGTCGACGCGTTCGCGAAGCGCCTGCAGATCCAGGAAAAGATGACCGTGCAGATCGCCGACACGCTGTTCGACGTGCTTCAGCCAAAGGGCGTCGGCGTGATCCTCGAAGCCGCGCACCAGTGCATCTCGACGCGCGGCGTGCACAAGCCGGGCGTCGAAATGGTCACGTCGCGCATGCTCGGCACGTTCCGCACCGATCCGTCGACGCGACGCGAATTCCTGTCGATCGTCGCGAATCCTTCCTCGGTCAACCTGACGAATACCTGATGGAGCAGACGAAGCAAACGGCGCACGCGCCCGTCGTGCTCGTGACCGGCGCCGCGCGCCGGGCCGGGCGCGCGTTCGCCGAGTATTTCGCCGCGCACGGCTATCGCACCGCCGTGCATTACGACCGTTCGGCCGATGCCGCGCAGGCGGCCGCCCGCGCGATCGCCGAGCGTGGGCACGAATCGGCTGCATTGCAGGCCGACCTGTCGGATGCGGCGCAGATCGCCGCGCTGATCGACCAGGTGTATGCGCGCTTCGGGCGCCTCGACGTGCTGGTCAACAACGCGTCGGTGTTCTGGCAGGACCATTTCCCGAGCTTCGACCTCGCGGCATTCGACCAGGCGTGGGCCGTCAATTGCCGCGCGCCGATCCTGCTCACGCGAGCGTTCTACGAACGAGCCCGCGCGGCCGGCACGCAGGGGGTCGTCGTGAACGTGGTCGACCAGAAGATCAAGGAAAACTTCCACCGCGACCATTTCAGCTATACGGTCGCGAAGGCCGCGCTCGGCAACCTCACGCAGATGCTCGCGCTGTCGTCCGCGCCGGTGCTGCGCGTGAACGCGGTGTTCCCCGGGCTGATGCTGCCGAGCGACGACCAGACGCAGGCCGACTTCGAGCACGCGAGCCGCGCATCGACGCCGCTCGCGCGCATCGCCGGCCCCGACGACGTCGCGAGCGCGATCCTGATGCTGACGGGCAACGCATACAACGGCGTGGATTTCGTCGTCGATGCGGGGCAGAACCTGATCCGCGTCGACCAGGACGTGCTGTACAAGCACCGCGCGCCCGACAGCAAGCACTGACGCACGCGCCCGCGCGAACCGGGCGCGCCGCCGCGTTACGGCTTTTCCGCGCTGCCGCCTTCCCGTACCTTGCCCTGCGCGACGCTCGTGCCGGCCGGCACGCTGTGCGTGAGCCACACGTTGCCGCCGATCACCGAGCCGCGCCCGATCGTCACGCGGCCGAGAATCGTCGCGCCCGCGTAGATCACCACGTCGTCCTCGACGATCGGGTGGCGTGCATTGCCCTTCACCAGCGCGCCTTCGCCATCGGCCGGGAAACTCTTCGCGCCGAGCGTGACGGCCTGGTACACGCGCACGCGCTCGCCGATGATCGCCGTCTCGCCGATCACCACTCCGGTGCCGTGGTCGATGAAGAAGCTCGGGCCGATCTGCGCGCCCGGGTGGATGTCGATGCCGGTGGCCGAGTGCGCGATTTCATTGATGAACCGCGCGAGCAGCGGCACGCCGAGCTGGTGCAGCGCATGCGCGAGCCGGTGATGCATCATGGCCAGCACGCCGGGGTAGCACAGCAGGATCTCGGTGATGTGCTGCGCGGCCGGATCGCCCGCATACGCAGCCTGAATGTCGCTGACGAGCAGCGCGCGGACCGCCGGCAACTGCCGGCCGAATTCGCGGGCGATTTCGAACGCGCGTTCGTCGAGTTCGGCGAACGGCGTATCGGCATGCTCGGGCAGGAACGGCAGCGCGCGGCGGATCTGTTCGGACAGGATGCGCAGCGTGCTTTCGAGCGTGTGGCCGACATAGAAATCGACGCTTTCGTCGGTCAGATCGGGCGCACCGTAGTGCGTCGGAAACATCGACGCGCGCAGGCCGGTCACAATCTTGCAGATCGCATCGCGCGACGGCAGTTCGCGGATGCCGCGCGGATGGCGCGTGCGATGGAGTTCCTCGCGCGACTCGCGCAAGCCGGCAACGATTTCTTCAAGGCCCCACTGACGGGCGGGTGATGTCGACATATGCCAATGCAAGCGGCCGCGCTCGGTCGCACGGCCGCCAATAAAGTGACGGGTTCCGCAAGATTACCGCGTTTTTTGTCCGCGAGCGGCACGCCGGGGATCGGCCGGATGGCCGATGCCGCGCAAGTGCGGCGGCGTTACATCGCGATGCTGCTCGCGTCGATCCATCGCACGGCCCAGTCGCGCGCGTGCGCGATCGCGGCGTCTTCGTCGTGGAACTGGAGCTCGATCGGAAAAAAACGGTTCGCAACGAGTTCCCCGTCGCTCGATCGGGAGATCACGACGTAGGGTTTGAACGAACCGTCGCTGGCGCGCGCGGGCGCGCAATTCAACAGATAACCGCGGTGCGTGAAGGCAGTAGTCGCTTGCATGAATCCGCCACCTCTAGTCCCTTGCTTTGTTGTTCACTACCCGTCTTTAAGGGGTGCTGCGGCCCCCGGCGCGGGCAGAGGCGGCGCGACCGAATCCCCTCTCGCCGCTTCGCAGGAAAAGAATCATACTCTGTAGAAAACGCGTCTTCTAGCTGAAATAAATCACGACAAATCAGTGCGCGCCGCGCGACCGCGGCGATCGCCCGCGCGCCTTTTCCCGTCACGCCCGGAACGGGATTTGCTTCGATCCGGCACGCTTCGCCGCGAGGAGAGCCGCGATGGAATCATCCGGTCAAACCGGTCGTTCGCGCCCGCGCAGCATCGAGCTCGACAACGACGACACGCACGACAGCACGGTCGATACCGACGGCAAGAACCGCGAGGCGGCGCGCCTCGCCGGCGGCGGGCCGATCTCGCCCGACGAGATCACGCGCAGCAACGCGTCGCTCGTCGGCGCGATGCCCGAAGCCGCCGACGGCTTCGCCGGTTTCGACAGCCGCGCCGGCGGCAATCATCCCGCGTTCGCACTGCGCGCCGGCTACATGGTGATCGAGAAAGGCTTCGACGCGCCGCCGCCGATCGGCGATGCGCTGTTCGGCCCGGTTCACCGGATGTACGGCAGCGCGTACTGGCCCGGCCACCAGCGGCGGCCGGAGCGCATCTTCGAGCTGACGGCCGTCCCGAAATAGCCGGCGCGGCGTTTGAATCGATCGTTCGTTTGCGGACCGGCATGCGGCGCGAGCCGATGGCGACGATCGGGTGCGCTGCTCCGGTGCGCCGATCTTGCACCGGCAACTGCGCGATGCAGGAGCGAACGCTTCCGCGCAGCGGCAGCGGCAGCGTCGCGCATGCCGCGAAACGCACCGATGCACGGGTGTTGATCGAGGTCATGTCGACACGGCGCGGTTGCGATTGAATGGCAATGCGGGCGATGCCTCCTTGCAGCCGTCGTATCGCGTCGTATCGCGTCGATTCGACCGGCGTGCGCGACGATGCGTGCGCGCATGCGTTTGCGCCCACGCTACGGACGACAGCCGCGGCGCCAACCCGCGACGCGTCACGCGATGCGGCATGCGCCACGTGCATGTCTGCGCGCTGCGACAGCACAAGCGGCGGCGCCACCCATCACGACCGGCACCTCACTGCAAAGTCCCGGCCGTTGGTTTACTCTGCCCCGCAGCATCGCGCATTGCCCAGCCTGATCGGCCATTCGGCCGACTTCGTTTCAACCCGCCACTCGGAGACACTATGTACAAGCGCATTCTGGTTGCCGTCGACGGCAGCGACACGTCCCGCCACGCGTTCGATGCCGCGCTGGCGCTCGCGAAATCGCACGGCGCCGAGCTGCAGCCGTTCTACGTCGTCGAGAACGCCGCGATCTACTACAACGTACCCGGCTACGATCCGTCCGTGCTGCGCGATCAACTCGTCACGCAGGGCAACGCGCTCGCGAAGGATTTCACCGCGCTGATGCAGGCCGCGGGCGTGAAGGGCGAGACGCGGCTGAGCGAAGCGACGTCGCTCAACGACGTGTCGTCGCTGATCCTCGACGGCGCGAAAGCATTCGATGCCGATCTGCTCGTGCTCGGCACGCACGGCCGCCGCGGCTTCCGTCGTCTCGTGCTGGGCAGCATCGCCGAACAATGCGTGCGCCACGCCACGCTGCCCGTGCTGTTGATTCCCGCGGCCGCCAACGCCGACGAACCGGCCGCGTGAACGGCATTCGGCATGCGCGGGCAGTCGCGACGTTTTGTCACCCGACAGCGGCAAGTTGCGGTGGGACAATGATTCCGTCGATTCAACGCCGGAGTAAACGATCATGCTGACGCCCGTCGCCACACGTCCCGCTGCCACACCTCATGCCGGTAGCTGGGCGCCTCGCCAGGCTGCACATTGCTCGACGTGCGCGATGCGGCACCTGTGCATGCCGCAGGGCCTGGCGCCCGAAGCGCTCAGTCGCCTCGAATCGGTCATCTGCGCGGCGCGCCCCGTCAAGCGCGGCGAGGCGCTGTTTCGCGAAGGCGATGCATTCGACAACCTGTACGCGGTACGCTCGGGTTCGCTGAAAACCGTCGCCACGCGCCACGACGGCCGCGAACAGGTCACCGGCCTGCATCTCGCGGGCGAAGCGCTCGGCCTCGACGGCATCTGCGACGATACCCATCCGCGCACCGCCGTCGCGCTGGAAGACAGCTCGGTCTGCGTGATTCCGTACAGCGCACTGAAGGCGCTGTGCTCGGAAGCCGGCTCGATGCAGTTGCGCATGCACAAGCTGATGAGCGAACAGATCGTGCGTGAAACGTCGCAAACGATGCTGCTCGGTTCGCTGAATGCCGAAGAACGCGTCGCCGCGTTCCTGCTCGACGTGTCGTCGCGCTACCTGAAACGCGGCTACTCGCCGTCGGAATTCAACCTGCGGATGACCCGTGAAGACATCGGCAGCTATCTCGGCATGACGCTCGAAACGGTCAGTCGCACGCTGTCGAAATTCCAGAAGCGCGGCCTGATCGAAATGCAGGGCCGCCACGTGCAGATCGTCGATTTCGACGGCCTCCAGCACCTCTGATCACACCGCACGGCGCGCGCCTCGCGCGCCGCCAGCATCGCACTGCGAATCAATCGAGAAACAGCGCGGCACGCGCTTTCAGTGCCGCGCTGAAATCGTCGAGCCAGCCGATCGACAGACGCCAGCTCTGCCAATAAAGATCGATGTCGATGGTTCGGCCGCGCGACATGTCGATCAGCTCACCCGCCGCCAGCTGGCGGTCGACCATCCGGTCCGGGCACATCCCCCATCCCAATCCCGTTTCGCATGCGCGCAGGTAGCCCGCGACATGCGGTATCCAGTGCTGCGGCGGATCGAGATCCGCGCGCGTCACCCGCCGGATGAAACGCGCCTGCAGCCCGTCCTTCGGATTGAACATCACGCACGGCGCGCGGCGCAGCGCATCGCGCGTGATCCCCGCGTCGAAATAACGCGCGTAAAACGCCGGCGAGCACACCGCGCGATAGCGAATCCGCCCGAGCCGCTCGGACCGGCATCCCTGGATCGGCTCGGCCTGCGCTGTCACCGCGCCCTGCACGCTGCCGTCGCGAATGCGCGAGGCCGTGTAATCCTGGTCGTCGATCACGAGGTCGAGCAGCGTCTCGCGCTCCGTGCAGAACGGCCCGACCGCATCGATGAACCACGTCGCGACGCTGTCGTCGTTGACGGCCACGCGCAACGTCGGCCACGCGCTCGCGATCTGGCCCGGCAACGCGGGCATCCGGCCGCCCAGTTCGGCTTCCAGCAGCTGCACGCGTTCGGTATGCCGGCACAGCAGCGCGCCCGACGTGGTCGCGACGCACGGCTGCCCGCGCTTGACGAGCACGCTGCCGACGCGCTCCTCCAGCAGCTTCACGCGCTGCGACACCGCCGACGGCGTGACATTCAGCTCCTTGGCCGCCCGCTCGAACGAGCCGTGCCGGATCACGGCCGCGAGGGCATCGAGCAACGCGTAGTCGAGCATTAGATTTCCTTAATCTGCATTAGGTGATTTAGCTTCTCTTATTTTCCTGCCGACCGCAGACTAGCGCTACCCGATTCATTCGTCTACTGCTTCCACGGCTGTCCCCCATCATGAACTGGCTGAACTGGCTCGCTTTTTCCCACGGCGCCGCACTGTGCGCGTCGCTCATCGTCACCATCGGCGCGCAGAACGCGTTCGTGCTGCGGCAGGGCATCATGCGCTCGCACGTCGGCAAGATCGTGCTGCTGTGCGCGGTGTCCGACATGATCCTGATCGGCGCGGGCGTCGGCGGCGCATCGGTGCTCGTCGAACGCTATCCGACCTTCGTCCATGCGGTGCTGTACGTCGGCCTCGCGTATCTCGCGTGGTTCGGCATCAACGCGCTGCGTCGTGCGTTCAAGCCGGGCCACGACACGCTCGACGTGCGCGGCGACGCAGTCGCGCCGCCGCCGCAAGGCGCGCTCGCGATCGTGCTGATGACGCTCGCATTCACGTGGCTCAACCCGCACGTGTATCTCGACACGTTCCTGCTGATCGGCACGGCCGGCGCACGCGAGCCGGAAGGCGCGCGGCTCGCGTTCGCGATCGGCGCGATGACGGTCAGCGTCGTGTGGTTCCTCGGGCTCGGCTATGGCGCACGCTTGCTGGCGCCGTGGTTCCGCAAGGCCGTGGCATGGCGCGTGCTGGATGGCGCGATCGGCAGCATGGTGCTGTTTCTCGCAGCGGTGCAGTTGCGGTAGGGCGGGGCGTGTCGCGGCAGATCCTGTCTGCCGCGACGTCAGGTCAGACGGTCGCGGTCGCGACCGGTATCGCGTTCGGCGTCAGGCCGTCGAGGTCGCGTCGGGCAGCGTGCCGCCGATCGCCGCGGGCTGGTTGCTGGCCAGTTGCGGTTCGTTGGCCGCCGTCGGGTCCGACTGCTTCGCCGGATCGGCCTTCGCGAGTTGCGTGGCGGCCTGCTCGGCCTTGTCGCCCTCGTAGCGCCAGAACAGGAACTTCTTGCCGCGCTTGCCCATGAAGTACTGACGGTTGACCGACCAGCGGCTCGATTCGGCGAAACCGACGTGACCGTCTTCCATCTGTTTCTTGAAGCCCGCGATCGAGTCGTGCACGTAGTGATCGAAGAATCGGTCGAACGTCGCGCGCGCCGCCGGATCGATGCCCCCCAGCCAGTTGCCGGTGACCCGCGTGGCCGCGTCGATCGCCTTGTACTGCTCCGAGATGGTCCGCGTCAGGACGCCCCCGTTGGCGCGACGGATGAGATCCGCATCTTCGTTCCATTCGCGGTCGGTAATCGCCATGTGGGCGTCCACGCCGCCAGGCGGCTTCATCCGGCCGTCGTGCAGGCGCCGGCTGCGGCTCGCGCGCCACTGGTAGTAGCGGTTCATGTGCCAGATGATCTGCGACTCGAGCCTGTCGCTGTTCGACGCCACGCCCGCGCGACGCTCGTTGCCCTGCCCCATGTACACGTTCCAGGCCGCCTCCAGCTCAGCGGAAATCGCGAACAGCCCGCCGGCCGATTCCACGATCTCCTTCGGCTCGCGAAACGGCACGCCGGCCTTCCACGCCTCGATGTAGAGATTGTTCAACGCGACGTTGGCCAGTTCGTTGGTGCGCCCTTCCTGGTAGTTGCGCTCGTAGCCGCCGCCCACATCCGAGTGCATGCCGGGGTAATACACCTCGCGGCAGTTCGCTGGAAGCGTCTGGTCCTCGCGCACCGAATCGCCGGGGAATTTCTCGCGGACTTCATGCGACGCGACATAGTGAACGCATTGCCGTACGTAGTCCGGAATGCGAATGTCGTTCGCCCATTCCGCGTGGCCGCCCTTGTCGATGCTGTGAAGCAGGCCGCCGTATACCGGCCCCAGGATCCCGCCGACGATGTAGGGGGCCGCCTTCTCCATGCGGCTGCCGCCGAAGCCTGTCGACGCCACCGTATCGAGGATGCCCATGAAGTAGACGACCACTTCGGGACGCATCCCCTTCATGTTCTTCTTGTTCCACCAGAGCCGGCCGCCGATGTTCTCGGCCAGCTGCTCGGTCAGCATGCGGACGAACGCCCGCGCCTCCGTGGCGCCGCGCGAGAAGCCGAACGCGGCCACGTTGATCTGGCTCACGGCCGGCATGTGGCTCGCCACATGTTTTTCGAGCTCGCCGAGCATCCAGCGGATGCGCGCCTCGCCCTTGCTCGCGGCCGCCATGCCCAGCGCGCCGTCGATACCCTTGCCCGAATCGCCGACCTTGCTGCAGGGTGTGCCGACGCCCTCGACGTACCGGCCCATCGTGCGCGGATTGGCCTTGTTGAACGGGACATGGGCAAACATCGCGAGCTTGGCGATATTGCTGTACTTGGTCCTCGCGACGTCCGTCGAACCGTTGCCGTCCTCGCCGTAGTTGTTGCCCGTGCCGTCGAAGAAGGCCGTAAACCACACGGGTTTCGGACACTCCTTGCATTGCTCGACCCGCAGCGGATCGAGCGCCTCGCGGTGCCCGTTGCGGATCGACTCCTCGACCGGCGTGATATCGGTGATGCGTCGAATGAGGGGGGGATTGCTCATGGCGGTTACGCTCCTGTTCCGGTCACGCGTCCAGCGTCAGTTCCACTGGGCCGGTTTCTTGCGCCCATAGAACGGATTGGGAATTTCCTTCAGGCACGCGCGGTCGGTCAGCTTGCGCTGTGCGTCGCGCTTCGACAGGGCCACCTTCGGGTCCGGGCCGTCGGCTTCGAAATCCATGTCGCCTTCCACCCGGCCATCGGGGAAGAAGTGCAGCACGATACCGCCGCTCTTGCCCTTGACGGGCGGGCGCGTGACCGTGATCTCGCCTTCGCACCATGCCATCCCCGGCTGGGTTTCCCGGTGGGTGTACGGGTCGTAGTTCGAGGACGACGCTTCCATCGCGCGCTTGTCGACCACGCGTTCCCACCACACCTTGAACGTCTTCGGGGTCTTCCAGCGGAAATCCCATGCGAGGCTCGGTCTTTGCCCGCCGCCGCCGGTCCAGTATTTCGCGCTCCGCGGCGTCGCACTCGCGCCATCGGCGCTTGCCGCATCGTCGAGGCTGTTCTTGTCGGGCGGCAGCAGATAGACGCCGTAGATGTCGTAATCCGTATAGTTGAAGGAACCGGCCGTGATGATGTCGTAGTTCGGGTCGTTCCATTTATTCACTTCGCCGGGCGCAAGGCTGTCCTTTTCGGCATCGTTCACGCTCTTGCTGCACGCAGCCGTGGAAAAAACCATCACGGACAGCAGGGTGATCCAGCAGCGGTTCATATTGAACTTCCTTCTCTTCCAGTCGATTTCATTCGAGTCGCGTCGCGTACGCGCCATCACCCGGCCGCTTCCTGCATCCGCCGCCAGTCTTCCGCCGGCACCCGCGCCAGCGCCTCCGGAAACGCCTCCCCTTGCGCGACCGCGTCGAACACGACGGCCATCGCCGGATCCTCGTCGAAGCGCGCGCCGTAGCGCAACGCCAGTTCGCAATAGATCAGCAGCGACGCCGCGCTTTCGGCGCCGTGCGCCCGGCAGCGTACCAGTTGATCGCGCACGAAGCCGTAGTGCGCCTCGGCCGGCAACGACGCGAGCAGCGCGGGCTTTTCGACACGCAGCCGCTCGAGCATCGTGTACGGATAGCAGGCGGCGAGCAGATCGTCCTCCTGCGCCTGGGTCAACTGCAGCGGAAACTCGGCGGCCTGCCCGACGTTGGCGGGCGCGGCGATT
Source organism: Burkholderia metallica (assembly GCF_902832845.1). Classification (GTDB taxonomy): domain Bacteria; phylum Pseudomonadota; class Gammaproteobacteria; order Burkholderiales; family Burkholderiaceae; genus Burkholderia; species Burkholderia metallica. The sequence continues at coordinate 439,971 of NZ_CADFDB010000006.1, forward strand.
TCCACCGTCCGGATCTGCAGTGCGGAATCCCGGTGAATCCAGTGCCGCACGCCCTGCGCCAGATACGCGCGATGCGCGGCGGGCAGCATGTCGAGCCAGAACGGCAGCACGCGCGGATCGAAGAAGCGCATCAGCATCACGCTCTCCATCTGCTCGAGCTGGACGTCCACCATCGGCGCCAGATGCGCGGCCAGTCGCTCGAGCGACAGCGGCGACACGAGCACGCTCGCCGCCGGCCACGGAATGCTGCGCGGCTCGACGGCATCCGCGGCATCGGCACCGTCGGCGCCGGGCTGCCATTCGTACAGCAGCGGTCCGACGATTCTCGCATCGTCGTCGGCGGCGTCGAGCAGCGAAGCCGCGACGAACGCGGGCCACGACGCCTTGTCATCGTCCGGCAACGTATCCAGCAATGCGCCATCGATCAGGACGTAAGCGCGCAGCCCGTCCTGCGACGCCAGCGCCGCCTGCAGCGCATCGGCCGCCTGCGCGGCGATCGGGTCGTTCGTCATGCGCTGCCCCGCTTCACGCCTTGGCGGCGAACGGCGACGCCATCGATGCCGCGTTGACCATGCACGGCGCGCACGCCGTGCCCGGGAACGCGCGCGCGGGCACCGGCAGGCTGTCCGGCCCGATGAACGTATGCGACGCCGCATGCGCGGTGAATCCGCCCTTCGTCCCGTGGACGATGCCGCTGCCGTTCCAGCGCGTATAGCTGGTCCCGCCGTTGATCAGGACTTCTTCTTTTGCGGTGATGGTGATGCGGTTCGCATCGACCTTCACGTCCAGCTTGGCCAGCACGTTGATGCTGTCCTTCAGCGCCTGGATGTCGATGTCGGCGGCGGCGGCCACGAGCCGGATGCCCTTCTCGAACGCGGCGACGCGCACCGCCTCCTGCGCGCTGACCAGCATGCTCTTGCCCGCGCCGATGCTCGTGTGGGCGCCGCTCGTCAACGCGACATGCTGATCGCTCGCGACGTGGGTCGACCCCGTCGTCGTGGCCAGGATCCCCGCCGGGCTGGCGAGGGCCAGGAACGGCTGCGCGAACTCCGGAAACTCGCCCTGCTGCGGATTGCCGCCGCTGCCCCTCAGCCCGTCGTTCTGCGTTCTGAGCGCCTGATGGACGGCGTCCTGATCGCCGGACTCCTGCGCCTTCACGTCGTGCGCGGACCCCGACAACGATTCGTGCAGGTCGTGCGCCTTGTCGAGGCGCGCGACGGTCTCGCCGATGTCGGTCGCATGGGCACGCGCGTCGTAGCGCGCTTCGCTCGTCACGAGCAGGCCCTTGGCCGCCCGGACCGCGCCATGCGCGTCGGTCCGCAATTCGAAGCCGCGGGCGCGCTGATCGGTGCGCCCCTGGGTCGCGTCGATGCGGACGTTGTGCCCGAGCGTCAGTTCGCTCGCGTCGGTATCGCTGCGCAGCTTCAGCTGGAGCTGCTGCGGCGTGTCGTCGAGCAGCACGTGGTTCGAGCGTCCGCCGGCCGCGTTGCCGCTGTCGCCGGACAGCTCGCGACTGCGCAGGCCGGTCAGCACGTGCTGGTCGGGCAGCGCCCACGGCGGCATCCGTTCCGCGTTGTACGTGGTGCCCGACACGATGGGCCGGTCGGGATTGCCGTCGAGGCACATCACGAGCACCTCGCTGCCCACGCGCGGATGCGCGATCATCCCTTTCTCGCCGCCCGCCCAGCCGGCGGCCACGCGAATCCGCGCGCTGATCTGCGCCGCACGATCCCAGTGGTAGACGATGCAGACACGGCCGTATTCGTCGACGTCGACGCTGCCGGTTCCCTTCGCGCCGGCGACGGTCGCGGTTTGCGGCGCCAGCACGCGCACCGGTTCGCTGTTGAACCCGCGCCCCGGGCGCCACGGCGTCCGTCGATGGCCCGCGACGAAGCGGTTGCGATACTCGGGCTTGCCGTCGGCCTGCAGGTAGTTGTTCGCCGCTTCGTGGCGGGCTTCGAGAATCAGGTACTCGTGATCCTGCGGGCTGCCCGACGCCACGCTGGAGTGATCGGACAGCTGGAACCAGCGCCCGGGCAGGATGCCGTGATGATTGCCGGCCGCGTCGAAACGCGTCGCGGTCGCCTCGATCTCTTCCATCCGCACGCGCGCGAGCGCGTCGCCGGCGCGCGTTTGCTTCGCGAAGCCGTAGTGCCCCACGTATTCGTGATGCTCGACCTGCGGCGCGACACCCGACGGATGCAGCGTCGGAATCTGCGCGTTGGCCGCATGCGGCGCCTTGAAGTCGAACGCCGTCGCGCTGTAACTGCCGGCGGACAACGACCGTACCGCGGACCATTGCGAAATGGCGTCGGCGGCCATCGGGCCGTCGTGCGTCTGAAAGCGGATCTGCGGCGAGCGGCCGTCGATGGCCGGGCACTGCACCGTGCTGTCGTCGCCGACGATCAGCTTCAGGCCTTTCTCGTCGTGCTCCCACCAGTACAGGAACCCGGCGGCTTCCAGATGGCGAACGATGTAGTTCCAGTCGCTTTCGCCGAGCCCGCCGCCCTGCACGTTCATCGTGCGCGCCGGATCGTCGCCGCGCACGCGCCACTCCCACGACGGCGCGAGCCCCTGGTAGTCGGCAAGCAGCGTGCCGATCTGCTGCTGAAGCGACTGGCCGAGGAACAGGCGGTTGTTCACGCGCGTCAGCAGGAAATGACTCCACGGGCGCAGCACCGCGCGATACTCCGCGATCGAATCGTCGTTGCGGACCAGCGAAAACTCGGTGCAGTAACCGGTGAAATAACGCAAGCCGCCGTCCGGTCGCACCATCGACACCGCGAGCAGCTTGCCCAGCATGTCGGCCAGCGTGACGCCCGCCTCGCCCGACAGCAGCGTCACCTCGAACGTGAAATCGATCCCCAGCCCTTCGTGCGCGACGAGACGCTCGGCAACCAGCCGCGCCGGACGTTGCCGGCCGTACGAGTCGGTCACCGACGGCGCGTCGTCGTGAGGAAAAGACAGCGCGAGCAGGCGTTTGTCCTGCAGGAAAAACGGGGTTCGAGTGAATGCCGCCAGGTCAGCCATGACCGCCTCAGAATGATTTTTCGTTCGTGTGGCAGCGGCCGCTGCCTCCCTTGATTTTGGGATGAAAGGATATCGTAGACATCGCGTCGCGACAACGTTGACGCCGTACGTCATTTCCCTACCTCGGCACGGAAAATCGGTAATAAATACAGTACCTTGCGCGCGGCGGCGCCGGCGCTCGAACGGAGATCGCCGCCGCGATGACGTCGCCTCGTCCGGCATGCCGGCGCGCGCGCACGAAACTCGCCGGTGGGTGCGCCGGCGACGGAACCTGCCACGCGCTTCGCCGTCTCAACGCGACCGGCTTCACGTCCCGCAGTCCCCTCCCGTCACCCGCAGCTTACGGAGCAGAACATGGCACATCGCACCCTCGGTACATCTAGCATCCAGGTTTCGCCGCTCGCGTTCGGCGGCAACGTCTTCGGCTGGACCGTCGACGAAAACGCGTCGTTCGCGCTGCTCGACGCGCTCGCCGACACCGGCATCAACTTCATCGACACGGCCGACGTCTATTCGGCCTGGGTTCCCGGCAACCACGGCGGCGAATCGGAAACGATCATCGGCAAGTGGCTCAAGCGCTCCGGCAAGCGCGAGCAGGTCGTGATCGCGACCAAGGTCGGCCTGCTGGCCGCGCGCGCGGGGCTGTCGAAAGACAACATCCTGAAGGCCGTCGACGATTCGCTGCGCCGCCTGCAGACCGACTACATCGACCTGTATTTCTCGCACCGCGACCTCGCCGATACGGCCCCGCTCGAAGAAACGCTCGGCGCGTATCAAACGCTGATCGACGCGGGCAAGGTGCGCATCATCGGCGCATCGAACTACAGCGGCGCGCGCCTGCGCGAAGCCGCCGCCATCAGCGAGCGCGACGGGCTGCCCGCGTACCAGGTCATCCAGCCCGAATACAACCTGATCGACCGCGCCGACTACGAACGCGATCTCGAGCCGGTCGTGCGCGACCTGAAGCTCGGCGTCGTCAACTATTACGCGCTCGCGAGCGGGTTCCTGTCGGGCAAGTACCGCAGCGAGGCCGACCTGAAGAAGAGCGTGCGCGGCGATCGCGTCGCCGGCTATCTCAATGAACGCGGGCTGCGCATTCTCGCGGCGCTCGACGCGGCCGCGGAGAAGCACGGCACACAACCGGCCGCGATCGCGCTCGCGTGGCAGATCGCACGGCCGACGATCACCGCGCCGATCGCGAGCGCGACGTCGCTTGCGCAGCTGAAATCGCTCGGCGATGCGATCCGCGTGCAGCTCGACGAGGACGACATTCGACGGATCGACGCGGCCAGCGCGGGCTGAAGCCGACGGTAGCGGGCCGCCGACACGATCGCGCGATTTGCACAGTCCGCGCGGATGCGCGGCGGCCCGGCCACGGCAGCGTCGCGTTCCGCGGGGCAAGATGGGCGACGAGCAGGACGTGTCGCTCGGGCTCCAATCGTCGTCATCGAAGTAAACCGGCACGACCTAACCCAAAATCGCATCGATGTTTTGACTGAAACGGCCGCTTCCGTTGACCCGGCCGGACATCGATCGCGCGTCCGCCCGCAGCGCCCCGCTGCACGCGCGTCACACGCCCGTCCCGGGTCTTTCACGGATTGACCGCGCCGTTCGGAGTGCCCGAGACTGCGCCGCTCAGGCGGTCATTGGGAGAACGTCATGCCGGACACCAGCACGGAGAGCGTCACGGTGTCGACGCGCGCCGTACGCGGCGCCGAGCGCGTCGACTTCTGGGTCGACCACGTCGCGCGCACGCTCGTGCGGATCGAATGCAGCGGGAAGTCGTCCGAAGGCATCGACGCGTCGATGCGCAGGCGCGATCTCGGGCTGTTCGGCGCGTGCGACATCGTCGCGAACCGGCACGCGGTCGTGCGCACGCCGCACACCATCCATGTGGACCCGCGCGACGCCGTGTTCATCTGCCTGATGCATGCGGGGCACGGCTATACGTTCCAGGACGTCGACTGCATGCAGCACGGCCCCGGCGACCTCGTCATGTACGACACGTCGATGCCGTACGGCCACGGCTTTCCCGCCGACATGGCGATGACCGTGCTCGACGTGCCGCGCGACGTGTTCGAAGCGCGCGTCGGCCCGTGGCGCTACCGCAGCCTCGTCAAGATCGACCGCGACGACGGTATCGCGTCGTCGGCCATGCGACAGGTCTATGCGCTGCTCGCCGCGCCGACGGAACCGACGCCCGATGCGCGCGAGGGGCGCGCCGCCGCGATCCTCGATCTCGTGCGCTCGACGCTGCGGCTACGCGACGGCGACGCGTCGCCGACCAAGTCGACCGTGCATACGCTGTCGCGCGCGAAGGCGTTCATCGACAGCCATCTCGCCGACGACGACCTCGACAGCCGGTCGGTCAGCCGCGCCATCAACCTGTCGCCGCGCCAGCTCGCGCGCGTATTCGAGATCGAAGGGATGCCGCTCACGCGCTACATCCTCGCGCGGCGGCTCGAACGCTGCCGCGCCGACCTGCGCGACCGGTCGCTCAGGCACCTGACGGTCAGCGAGATCGCGTTCCGCTGGGGCTTCAACAACAGCGCCCATTTCAGCCGCAGCTATCGCGCTCGCTTCGGCGAGACGCCGAGCGAGACGCGCGCGCCCGCGCCGGCGCCGGCTGACGCGCGATAGTCCGCCCGTCGTCACGTTTGAGCGTGTCCGTGCGAGGCAAGCACGGCGTCCGTCCCGGTCAAATCGGCCCGCAACCCGCTCGCTAAGCTGGCTTCCTGCGCGGCGGCATTCGTTTCGCCGCCCGACTGCAAGGAGAAGAAGCGGGATGGAGACGTACGACCATATCGTCGTCGGCGGCGGTTCGGCCGGCTGCACGGTCGCGCACCGGCTGGTGAAGGCCGGCAGGCGTGTGCTGCTGCTCGAAGACGGCCCGAAGGACGACAGCCTGTTCATCCGGATTCCGGCGACGTTCATCCGCGTGCTCGGCACGCGGCGCACGGTCACGTTCGAAAGCGAGCCGCAGCCCGGGGCGGCGGGACGCAAGACCTACGTGCCGCAGGGCCGCACGCTCGGCGGCGGCAGTTCGGTCAACGCGATGCTGTACGTGCGCGGCACGCGCGACGACTACGACGACTGGGCCGCGCTAGGTTGCACCGGCTGGGGCTGGGACGACGTGCTGCCCGTGTTCAAGCGCGCCGAATCGCATCTGCGGCTCGCCGAGCCGTTTCACGGCACCGACGGGCCGCTGAAGGTGGGCGACACGCGCTTCCGGCATCCGCTGAGCCTCGCGTTCGTGAAGGCCGCGCAGGAAGCCGGCATCGCGTACAACGACGATTTCAACGGCGCCGCGCAGCACGGCGTCGGTTTCTATCACACGACGATCTTCGACGGACAACGCGGCAGCACCGCGGCCACCTATCTCGCCGACGCGATCGGCCACCCGAACCTGCGCGTGCTGACCGGCTGCCGCGTCACGCGCATCCGGTTCGACGGCCGCCGCGCGACCGGTGTCGAATGGCGCACGGAAAGCGGCGCGACGGGTTCGGCCGCCGCGCGCGCCGACGTCGTGCTCGCGGCCGGTGCGCTGAGCACGCCGAAGCTGCTGATGCTGTCGGGTATCGGGCCCGGCGCGCACCTGCACGCGCACGGCATCGACGTGCTGCACGACAGCCGCGACGTCGGTGCGAACTATCAGGACCACCTCGAAGTGTCGATCTACGGCCGCAGTCACGCGCCGGTCAGCCTGCTGGGCGAGGATCGCGGGCTGAAGGCGCTGCGCCACGGGCTGCAGTGGATGCTGTGCCGCACGGGCCTGCTGACGTCGAACGTCGTCGAATCCGGCGCATTCGTCGATACGACCGGCAGCGGCCGCCCGGACATCCAGTTCCACGTGCTGCCGACGCTCGTCGGCGACGTCGATCGCGCACCGCTGCCCGGCCACGGCCTGTCGATCAACCCGTGCCTGCTCAGGCCGCGCTCGCGCGGTGCCGTGCGACTGCGCGGCAACGATCCGGCCGCGCCGATCCTGTTCGACAGCGGCGCGCTGTCCGATCCGGCCGACGTCGACGGGCTCGTGCGCGGCGTCGCGCTTGCACGGCAGATCCTCCGCGCGCCGTCGCTCGCGCGCATCGTTCGCGAAGCCGAGACGCTGACCGATACGGCCCTCGCCGACTACGTGCGGCACCGCGCGAAAACCGTCTATCACCCGGCCGGCACCTGCCGGATGGGCAACGACGCGCACGCGGTCGTGACGCCGCGCCTCGCGGTGCGCGGGGTCAACGGGTTGCGGATCTGCGATGCGTCGGTGATGCCGCGCATCGTGTCCGGCAACACGAACGCGCCGACGATCATGATCGCCGAGCGCTGCGCCGAGTTCATGCTGGCGGCGTGACGCGGCCCCGCGCCGAAAGCGAAAGCGGCGCGTGATTCACGCGCCGCCGCAGCCGCATCCGACCCGCGTTCGGTTCAACCGCTCGCGCGCGCCGCGTCGCGCAGCGCCATCGGCGACGCGCCGTAGCGCTCGCGGATCGCACGGCTGAAGTGCGCCTGGCTCGAAAAGCCCCAGCGAAATGCGATTTCGCCGACGCTCGTCTTGCGCAGCCGCGCATCGGTCAGTTCGCGATGCGCATGCGACAGCCGTTCCGACCAGATGTGCTGCGTGATCGATTCGCCTTCGGCCGCGAAGAGCCGGCCCAGATGCCGCAGCGACAGCCCGACCGCGTCGGCGACCGCCTGCGGCCCGAGTTCCGGATCGCCGAGATGCGTCGCGATGTATTGCTTCGCGGTCAGCAGGTACGACAGCGACGCACGCGATGCGCCCGCGCCGTTCACCTCCGCATCGATCAGCTCGGCGATCAGCGTGCGCGTGTGTTCGGCGAAGCGCGCGGCGTCGCGCTCGAGCGGCTCCTTCATGAACCGCTCGACGCTCGCGCGCAACGTCGTGCCGAGCATCGCGCCCGCGCCGGGCTTCGGCGCGATCCGCAGCGGCAGCGCGGCCAGTTCCGCATCGAGCCGGTCGTCGAAGGTCGTGACCGGAATATCGATCAGCAACTGCCGCATCGGTGTCAGGAATCCGAACAGATAGGGCACGCGCGTGTCGTAGACGACCACATCGCCCGCTTCCGCGAGCAGGCAGCGCTCGCGCTGGATGAAATACGCGCGCCCGCTCAGGATCTGGCACGCGAACAGCGATTCCTTCGGCAACTGGCGCACCAGCGCGGGGCTGCGCTCGATCACGTGATCCTGCCCGCTGATGTCGGCGACGCCGAGGCCCGGCAGCGCGATGTCGGTTTTCTCGACCTCGAGCCCGGCCGGCGAAAGCGACGAGCAACGCAACCCGACCAGCGTCGCCGCGTTGAACGCGTCCCAGTACGCCATCCTGTCGCGCGCCGGCACGTCGGCCGTCGAGCCTCGCGTGCGTGAAAGAACGGTCGAATTCGTCACGTCGCCTCCTGCGGGCGCCTGTCGTGCGGAGCGGCGCGGATTGGGGGATGGTTCGTCTGGATTCCGGTGCGATGCAATGTCCGGCGCGGGCAAGCAATTCGTCCCGCCCAGTCAAGAGCGGCGCGCACCGGCTGGCTAAAGTCGAGCCCACGACAACCGATACACAAGGAGACACGCCGTGGTCGACAAAGCCGTATCCGAATTCTGGCAAAACATTCCGCCGATTGCCAATCCGTTCAAGCCCGATGCGCTGCCCGAAGCGTACATCGCGAACGCGGCCACCGACGACGAACGCTATTACGTTCCGTTTACCGAAACGGTTTCGTCGCGGCCGCTGTGGATCTCGCCGTCGCAGAACAAATGGTGCGACATCCTGATGGCCAAGGAAGCCGGGCTCGTGAACCGGCACTATCACCCGCACGAGGTGTTCGCTTACACGCTGTCAGGGAAATGGGGCTATCTGGAGCACGAATGGACTGCGACGCGCGGCGATTTCGTGTACGAGACACCGGGCGAGGGCCACACGCTCGTCGCGTTCGACCACCCCGAACCGATGCGCGCGTTCTTCATCGTCAAGGGGCCGCTGATCTGGCTCGACGAAGCAGGCAATCCCGACGGCTACTTCGACGTGCATTCGTACATCGCGATGTGCAAGGCGCATTACGAGAAGGTCGGCCTCGGCGCGCACGCGATCGAGAAGCTGTTCCGCTGACGCGCGACGAGGCCCGCCATGACATCCGCTTCTTCGTCCCGATCCGCCTGGACGTACGAGAACAGGCTGCTGCTGATCCTGTTCATGACGTTCGGCTTCGTGTTCTTCGACCGCCTCGCGCTGTCGTTCCTGTTCCCGTTCATGTCGGCCGAGCTGCACCTGACGAATGCGCAGCTCGGCATGGTGTCGTCCGCGCTCGCGCTCACGTGGGCGCTGTCGGGCGCCGCCACCGGCGCGTGGTCCGACGCGCGCGGCACGCGCAAGCCGCTGCTGGTCGCGGCCGTGCTCGGTTTTTCCGTGTGCTCGGCGTTGTCCGGGCTCGTCGGCGGCTTCGCGAGCCTGATCGCGTTTCGCGCGCTGATGGGCATCGCCGAAGGCCCCGTGCTGCCGCTGTCGCAGTCGCTGATGGTCGAGAGTTCGACCCCCAGCCGCCGCGGGCTGAACATGGGCCTGCTGCAAGGCTCCGCCGCCGGCCTGCTCGGCGCAATGATCGGGCCGCCGGTGGTCATCGGCATCGCGACCGTGTACGGCTGGCGCGAAGCGTTCTACGTGTCGTGCATTCCGGGCTTCCTGATCGCGTTCTGCATCTGGCGCTGGGTGCGCGAAGTGCCGCCCGGCGGCGTGCGGCACGCACAGGCCGATACCGCCGGCGCGGCGGCCGCGAGCGGCGCCGCGGTCAGCCGCTGGGCACTGCTGAAGGAACGCAACATCCTGCTCTGCGTGCTGATCAGCTGCTTCTTTCTCACGTGGTTCGTCGTGATCATCTCGTTCGCGCCGGTATTCCTCGTGGAGAGCCGCCACCTGTCGCCGTCCGACATGGGCGTCGTGATGACCTGTCTCGGCGCCGCGTGGGTGTTCTGGGGCTTCGCGGTGCCGGCGATCTCCGACCGGATCGGCCGCAAGCCGACGATGATCGTGTTCGCGTTGATCGCGGCCGCATGCCCGATGGTGATGATCCACGTCGGCTCGGTCTGGGCGCTCGGCGCGCTCGTGTTCGTCACCTACACGGGCCTCGGCTGCTTCACGCTGTTCATGGCGACGATCCCGGCCGAGACGGTGCCGCCGCGCGCAATCGCGAGCGCGCTCGGGCTGATCATGGGCGCGGGCGAGCTGATCGGCGGCTTCGTCGCGCCGACCGTCGCTGGCTTCGCGGCGGACAGGTACGGCCTGCAGTTCGCGATGTGGACGTCGACCACCGGCGCGATCCTCGCGTGCGTGCTGTCGTTCGGCCTCGTCGAAACCGCGCCCGCCGTGTTGCGCAAGCGCGCGCCCGCAGGCGCCGCCGGCCGCCTCGACACGCCAAACCTCGGAGGACGCTGACATGCGCGCACTTCAATGGCATGGCCCGCGCGACGTCCGTCTCGTGGAAATCGACACGCCGCGCGTCGGCGCCGGCGACGTGCGCATCGCGGTCGCATATTGCGGGATCTGCGGCAGCGACCTGCACGAATATGCGGACGGCCCGCATGCGATCCCGGTCGACGCACCGCATCCGCTGTCGCGCCGCACCGCGCCGCTGACGCTCGGCCACGAGTTCTGCGGCACCGTCGTCGAAGTCGGCGAAGACGTGACGTCACTGCGCGCGGGCGACCGTGTCGCCGTCGAACCCGAATACCGCTGCAGCCAGTGCGCGTACTGCCGGTCGGGGTCGTACAACCTGTGCGTGTCGATGGGCTTCGCCGGACTGATGGGCGACGGCGGGATGGCCGACTTCGCGGTCGTGCCGGCCTACATGCTGCATCGTCTGCCGGACGACGTGAGTCTCGAACAGGCCGCGGTGATGGAGCCGGCCGCCGTCGCGCTGCACGCGCTGCGCCGCGGCCAACTGCGGCTCGGCGAAACCTGTGCGGTATTCGGCCTCGGGCCGATCGGCCTGCTGCTGATCACGCTCGCGAAGCTGCAGGGCGCAACCACGATCGTGGCCGTCGACGTATCGCCCGAACGGCTCGCGGCAGCCACGCGCTTTGGCGCGACGCATGCGTTCGATGCGCGGGCGTACGACGCACCGGCGCTGCAGGACGCGATCCGCGCGGCCACCGGCGGGCTCGGCGTCGACGCGAGTTTCGAAGCGGCCGGGCTGCAGGCCACGTTCGAATCGGCGATGCGGGCGTTGCGCAAGGGCGGCCGCGTCGTGATGGTCGGCCTGATGCCGCATGCGGGCTTCGACGCGTTCCGCGCGGTCAACGACGAGCTGACCTTCACGGCAAGCGTCGGCTACCGGCATGCGTACGAAGACCTGCTGCGTATCGTCGCATCGGGCGCGCTCGACCTCACGTCGATCGTCACGCGCACCGTGTCGCTCGAAGACGCCATCACCGACGGCTTCGACGCACTGCTCGCCGATCGCACGCAGATCAAGATCCTCGTTTCACCCGCGCAGCGGCCGGCCCGTCGCGCACACCTCACCGGGAGCATCGAGCATGAGTCGTCAGTGGACGTTTGAGGGCCGGTCCGTCGTTGTGACGGGCGGCACGTCGGGCATCGGTGCCCGCACGGCGCTGCGGTTCGCGCAAGCGGGCGCGTCGGTCGTCGCGCTCGGGCTCGATGCGGCCGGCCCGCATGCGCCCGTGCATGCGGGCATCCGGTGTGTGGAACTCGACGTGACCGACAGCGATGCGCTGACGCGCACGATCGCGGCGCTGCCGCGGCTCGACGTGCTCGTCAACGGCGTCGGCATCAGCCGGCACGCGGACGAATACCGGATGGACCAGTTCGAGCTCGTGCTGAACGTGAACCTGACGTCGGTGATGCGCGCATCGGACGCCGCCCGGCCAGCGCTGTCCGCGCACGGCGGCAGCATCGTCAACGTCGCGTCGATGTACACGTACTTCGGCAGCAAGGACCGCCCCGCGTACAGCGCGAGCAAAGGCGGCATCGCGCAGCTCACGCGCTCGCTCGCGCAGGCGTGGGCCGATCGCGGCATCCGCGTGAACGCGGTCGCGCCCGGCTGGATCGATACACCGCTCAGCCGCGGCCTGATGGCCGACACGCACGCGTCGCGGCGCATCCTCGAGCGCACGCCGCTCGGGCGCTGGGGAACGGCCGACGAAGTCGCGGACGTGATCCTGTTCCTGTGCTCGCCCGGTGCGTCGTTCGTGACCGGTGCGGTCGTGCCGGTCGACGGCGGGTATTCGACGGTCTAGTGCAGTGCGCGCGGGCCGCGGCTTTCTTCGGCCGCGGTCGAATCGGCACCTCGGCCGATTCAGGTTTGCTCATACTAATCAGTAGTCCAATCAAAAAATATCCGACCCGATCTGAAACATGTGAGGAGCACATTGGAGATGACGAAAAAGACCCTTCTGGCGCTCGCGGCATGTGCCATTCCCGCCGCGTCGTTCGCACAGAGCAGCGTGACGATGTTCGGGCTGATGGACGCCGGCATCAGCTATGTCAGCAATCAAGGCGGCCACGGCGCCGCGAAATTCGACGACAACATCTTCTTTCCGAACTTGCTCGGTTTCGAAGGCAAGGAGGATCTCGGCGCGGGCACGCGTGCGATCTTCCGGCTCGTCAACCAGTATTCGCTCGGCAACGGGTCGATCATCGGCGGCGGGCTGTTTGCCCGCACCGCCTATGTCGGGTTGCAGAACGATCGCTACGGCACGCTGACACTAGGCAATCAGTACGAGTTCATGGTCGATTCGCTGGCCGCGAGCGGCAACGAGATCGCGCAGGATCTCGTCGGCCTGTACGGCTTTCGCAACGGGCCGTTCGACAAGCTCGCGCTGCCGAACAACCCGACCGGCGCCTTCGACTGGGACCGCGTCGCGGGCAGCAATCGCGTCGCGAATTCGGTCAAGTACACGAGCCCGTCGCTGGCGGGCCTCACGTTCGGCGCGCTGTACGGCTTCGGCAACGTCGCGGGGTCGGTCGGCGCGAACAACACGGTCAGCGTCGGCGCAAGCTACGACAACGGCCCGTTCGGCGCGGGCGCCGCCTATACGAACCAGAAATACAGCGCGGCCGGCGGGCGGCCGCCCACCAGCGTGCGCAACTGGGGCGCGGGCATGCACTACACGGTCGGCACGGTCACCGCAAAGGCGCTCTTCACGACCGTGCGCAACGCGCAGAACGGCGCGGGCGCATGGTCGGCGGAAGCAGGTGCCGCGTGGCGCCCGTCGCCCGCGTGGGTGGTCGGCGCGAGCTACACGTACATGAAAGGCAACGACACGCTCGACGATGCGCACGCACACCAGTTCCTGGCTGCCGTCCAGTACTGGCTGTCGAAACGCACGATGGTGTACGTCGCGGGCGTTCATCAGCGAGCCGGTCATGGCAGCAGCGCGCAGATCAACGGCGTGATGGATGCCGACGGCGCATCGAGCGGCGCGCAGCAGTCGATCGCGCGGATCGGGTTCAGTACGCGGTTCTGACTTGGGCATGTTCTGTCTGCGGTCGGGTAGCCGGGGCGGACGGCGAAGGGGCGGTGCCGGTTCGGCGCCGCCGCCGCGCTCCTGCCCGGCAGTGGCTATCGAAACGCATCGCTTTCCGCATGTTCCGCATCGCCGCATCGAGACGGCGTGACGGCGTGACACCGAAACGCCGGCGAAACAGCCGCGCGAAATACGCGACATCGGCATTGGAGAAGCCCGACTGCAGCCCGAAACGCGTGATGCTCGCCCCGTCGGCGCCGCTCTGCGACAGCACGTCGTCGCGCCACGCCAGCACGCGAGCTTCGCGGGGCGCGACGTAACCCGTCGACTGACGCGATCCGCGTACAAGGGCTGCGCGGCAAGCGTCAGACGGATCGCAACGGATCGCGCCGATCTTTCGCTCCAGGACCGATGAGAAACTTCATCGCGTCGTGGAAGAGATTATTTCTATCTTTGACCACCACGGCGCGAAGCACCCGACCAGAGCAATGCAAGCAATTGCCGCGAACACATAACCGGCTCGTCGGACGCACGCAATCCAGGCAAGCGATGCCATGCCACACCGGGTTCGCGATGATGCTGCTGGTGATAGTTGATGTTGTACGGCCAGATAAAGAAGCGGCCCACCAACCCGACGCGCCACGAATAAGTCCAGTCATTCCAGCCAGCCGTGACACCCGGCCCGCCACTGTGCTCCGCAATACTCCGGATCTTCTGCACCAGCGCCCCGATCGTCACGAGAGGAACGAACCAGAGCGTCGCAAGCGTCAGCAGTTCGCGTACTGTGCATGCATGCACGAGCGGCACGAGCAGGATGCCCCATGTCGCTATCGCCGCAAGCAGCGGCCGTGACATGGACGCGCCACGCCCGTTCGCACGCCGGTATGCGCGCATGTTTTTCACCATGTTGACCAGGAACAAATCACCGAGCAGTTGCCGGACGAGCGGGAGTGTGTCGAGCGGCGCGAATTTCCATGGCTGCGCGTGATACAGATAATTCCGCTCAGGATCTTCCGAAGTCCCGACGTGTCGATGGTGCGCGAGATGCAGCGGGCGATAAAATTCGATGGGCACGAGTCCCGGTACGCCGATTGCCAGGTTGATCAGAAAGTCGTTCGCGAAACGGCGGCGGGTCAAATGATAGTGCGTCGCGTCGTGATACAGAATGAACAACGCGTGTTGCCGGGTCGCGACAACCACGGCCGCGACGAGATAGCCTCCCCAATGCCCCACTGATAACGCAACTCGCAGCGTCACGACGATACATAGCCATTCCAGCAGCAATGCGGCGGCCGTACGCAGGTCAACGTCGAGACGAATGAGCACGGTCGTCGCACCGCCCACGCCAATACCGAGTGCGAGCCCCGCGAGCATGTCCGCGAGCAGATGCTGTCCGGTCGTCAAGACCGTGAGCGCCAGCATTGCGCTCCACGCAGCGTAATAGCGCGCCGCACGGACACGTAGCGCAGCCAACACCACCGTTACAGCCACAGGCAGCGCCACATGCCCGCATGGACTGGCGGCGAGCGGCGTGTCGATCCGATACAGCCACGCGATCCATCCTGTCGCAGCCGGCGAGCGGCTCACCGCAGTCGGCCACAACAGATGACTGACGATACACAAGCCTGCGGCAAGCGCACCCGCAAAAAACGCGGGCAGCAGCCAATTTCGGCCTCGGCCGAACCAGACGATCGACGGCATCACGAGCGCGTAACTCAAATAAAGCGGCACGCTGGCGGACACGCGCGGAATGAGCGCATCGTATGGCCCCGGACGCAACAGCGCCACGGGTGCCATCGGCGCGTGTGTGACCCAGAAGTACAGTGCACCCGACACGACGACATAGATTGCGAGCCAGCGCCACGCGTCGAACGCTGACGGTATAGGGGGGAGGGAAGCAGGAGGTATGGCGCGCATGTGGAAAAAGGAGCGGCTCAATCGCGTATCATGATAAATCGTTTCAGCCCGCATGAATCACGACGCTATGCCGCTTCGAGCCAGTTCCATGACACGTGCGCAGCTGCGCGACGTCGACATTGCACATATGTACGCGCTCTACTCGACCTGTTACCGGGATACGGAACAGGCGCGCTTCGAACACGATCTCGACGACAAGACACATTGCGTCATCATGCGCGATGACACCGGCAAACTGCGCGGCTTCTCCACGCTGAAACTCTATGAGCAGCCGTGGCGCGACACCACACTGCGCATCCTGTTTTCCGGCGATACGATCGTGGACCCGGCCTGCTGGGGCAGCCAGCAACTCGCGTTTTGCTGGATTCGACTCGCCGGTGAGCTCAAGCGCAACGCACCCGACGCGGCACTATACTGGTTTCTGATCTGCAAAGGGCATCGTACGTACCGCTACTTGCGCGCGTTCGCGCATGACTTCGCCCCGCGATTCGACCGACCGACTGAACCCGCGACTCAGGCGCTGCTCGATCATCTGGCAGTGGAGCGCTTCGGGCACGCATACGACGCCGCGTCCGGCGTGCTCGATTTTCCGGTACCGCAAGGCCGCCTCGCCCCAGCTCTCGCCGAAGTGCCGGACGTGCATCGACGGCTGCCGGATGTCGCTTATTTTCTGGAGCGCAATCCGGAATACGCGTGCGGCAACGAGCTCGTCTGCCTTTGTGAACTGACGCCGGAAAACCTGCGCCCGATGGCAAGACGAATCTTCACCGGTGAATGAGCCCATGACGCGGATCCGGCTGGCCACAGCGGCGGACAACGAACGGCTCCTCGCGTTTCAAACGCGTCACGCGATGCTCGGCGGGATGCCGCTTCGCTTCGATCGCTCACCGGATTACTTCGCACTGCATCGGTGTCATTCGGATGACCATCGAACCTGGCTCGCGGAGGACAGCGCCGGGCGCGTCAAGGGAATAGCCAGCATGGTCGTTCGCGACGGCTACCTCGCCGGCGAGAAGCAGCGCATCGCTTACCTCGGCGACTTGCGCATCGCACCCGATCGCGAACTGGCGCACACGTGGGTCGACTATGTCGTCGATCGCCTCGCCGATCTCGCCCGCCACGAAGACGTACAGCATACGTACTGCTGCGTCATTCGCGACAACCGGATCGCAACGCAATCGCTCTTCAGGACAGGCAAGCGGACCCGGCTCGGATTTCGACACTGGCGCGGCTACAGTAACGTCTCGATCTATGCGCGGCGTATCGCTGCGCGGCGCGCCGGTTCCGTCAGGGTCACGAACGCGTCGGCCGCCGATGCCGACGCGCTCCGCGCATTCCTGTACCAGGAGTCGCGTTCCCAGCCCTTCGGTTGCGTGTTTACGGCGGACGAATTCGCGCGCCGCCTGAACACCTGGCCCGACTTCGGAATCGAGCGCTTTCTGATCGCGCGTAACGCACAGCGGCGTATCGTGGGCTGCGTTGCTCCGTGGGATGCAGCACGTATCAAGCGCATCGTCCTGGAACGTCTGCCGCGCTCGCTCGGTGCGCTGCGTCACGGCTTCAACGCCATCGCGCCGTTGCTCGGACGCCCTCCCATCGCAGCGCCCGGCCAGCCGCTTCAGGATATCTACCTGACTCATCTGCATGTGAGCGGACGTGACCCCGACATCGCACAGGCACTGCTCGATGCGGTCTGGCACCGAGAGCGGAGCCGCTATGCGTTGCTGCAGCTTTGCCTGTACGATCACGATCCGCTATGGCCCGCCTTGCACGGCTATCGGCACACCGCACTGCCGATGGATCTATACACGCTATCCACGCCCGGCGCGAGCGCACTCGATCCGGGCGGCACCGAAGCGATCCCGGGATTCGAGATCTATCTCGTCTGACCGCTCGCGACCGCTGCCGCTCGCGTGTCGTTCAGAAGCGCAACGAGTGCAAGCCAGAAACGCCCCGCGTCGAAGCCGGCGCCGCCGAGTACGGGCTGGCCATGGTCGAGATGCGGCACGCACACTTGGGGCATGCCGCGAATCGTCTGGTGGTCGAGGTAGAACTGTCCGTCATGCGCACAACCGGGACGGTAGCGGTCGAGGCGGGAGTGATGTGCGTCGAACCGGGACGTGCGTTCTATCGACCAGCTCACGACATGCACACAGTGCAGGCCACCGGGCACCGCAGACAGCAAATTCGCGATGCCCGCGTCGCGCTCGCTGCCGATATCTCGCGAGCCTGCATGCAGCCAGCGTGTGCGTAGCAATCTCCCGGCGGCTCGACCCAGCCATGCGGGATCGATGCGCGCCCCCCGTTGCCCGAGCAGGCCATCGACGATCGCACTCGGGCCGACGGGCGGCTGAACGAGCGCGATACCGTCGCAGCGGGCACGAAGCCCCGAATCCGCATGCAGCGCCGCCAATGCATCGAGCCCGCCCTTGCTGTGGGCCAGGACGATGAAGCGGCGATCAGTGGGCAGGCGCGCATACAGGTTGCGCACGATATGTGCGCCCTGCTCGGCAACCGAGCGCGACGAGCGGACCGGCACACGCAGGATTGGATACCGCGCGGCGCGCAACGCCCGCGCGGCGTGCCGGAAGCACGCTGGTATCCACTCGGAATAGAGTCCCGCAATCAGCACGATGACAGTGTCCGAAGATGCGTGGGCGCCATGCGCGTGCCAACATTCGATGAAACGTCCGGTCCAGTCGAGTGCTGCGGGTGCCGGTTCGAACGGCGTCGATGGGTAGTGTTGCCGCCACTCGTCGAAGCCGGATGGCGACCATACCGGACGCCCGACGTTCATGCAGGCTCCGTTGTCACGCCGTCGGCCGCGAGCGCCGCGCGGGCAGCAGCCAGCGTGGCCGGATTCCCGATTCGGGCAGGATGAAAACGCGGCGAGAACCATGCCAGCCACGCGGGCAGCACGCGGGTAACGATGCCCGGCGCGCCGAACAGCCACCAGCCAAGCTGTGCCCAGCTTCGCCAATTGCCGGCGTCGCGGTCGGCACGCGCGAGACGGACGATGAAATAACCCAGATCGACGATGAAACATGCGGTGACGCCGAGCATCGCCGCCGTGCGCATCACATAGCGCTTGATCGCGCCGCCGCCGCAAGCGCGAAATACGTCGAACGCGACGGCCTTGTGTTCGGTTTCCTCTATCGCATGCCACCGCCAGATCGCGGCCATCGACGGGTCGACGCCGTCGAGAATGGCCGGATCGCGCAACAGCAGATCGGCCAGAATGGCCGTGTAGTGCTCAAGACATGCTGTGAAGGTCAATTGAAGCAGCGGCGACGCGACCCGTCGGCATTGTTGCTGCCGTTTCCGCATGAGTGCCTCGAGTGCGTCGACCGGCATGCCCTGGCGAGCCAGGCGCCGGTTATACGCGCGGTGCTCGCGGATGTGAGCGGCTTCCTGGTACAGGAAAGCATCCACTTGCGCGGCGAGCGTGCCGTCGGCCGGCAGTGCGTCGCGGTACTGCCTCACGCTATCGACAAAGAACTTCTCGCCAAGCGGAAACATGATCGAGAACGCGTCGAAGAAGCGCGTCACCCGGCGGTTTTGACGATACCAATAGCGCGGAATGCGGTCGGCAAAACTAAAACGCGGATTGCGCCGACGGATGTCTGCCGCGTCGTTGCAGCGTTCATGCATTGAATCGTCGGTTCGTTTGGCGTCCATGGTCGTGGCCGATCGCGGCGTAATGCGCAGGGTCAGCGCAGGCGGGCGTATTGTTCGACGATGGCGATCGAAGGTATGCTCTGCGTCGCCGCCACCATTCCTGTCCGAATTGTATGTTCGTTGCCAATGCAAGCGCCATAGATAATCGTTCGCGACGGTTCGATCGGCTCAATCTCTGCGTGCTCGCGCTACAGAGCGTTGCATGGGTCGGTATCCTGACGTGGCTGTCGCACGGTACGAGCCCCTTGCGCTGGGTGTCGCTCGTCCCGTTCTGCCTGATCATGCAAGGTGTGTTTTCGATGATGCACGAAACATTCCATGGTTTCGGGCATCGGCGCGGGACAGTCAACGACGTGATGATGTGGTGGGCATCGACTATGTTCGGCGCCGCGGCAACGCTAATCCACGTGAATCATCTCGGTCACCACGTGCGGAATCGAACGCCTGCGGAGCGGGTGGACTTCGTCGAACCGGACGCTTCGCTGTGGCGCAAGCGAATCGAATACTACGCGGCGATCGTCGGCGGCATCTGGTTCGCGAGTTTCGCGGGCAGCTTCATCCTGGCCGTGCTTCCGAGTCGCATCCCGTCTGGTTGGGCGAAGTACGGACACGACAACACGTATGCGGCGGCGTTCAGAGACTTCGGTCCGACCGAATTTCGGCGAATTCGATACGAAACCCTCGCAGGCGTGGCCGCGTGGATTGCATTGGGTGCATTGCTGGACTGGCGCGTGCTCGACGTCGCGCTTGCCTACCTCGCATTCGCGTTCTCATGGTCGTCGCTCCAATGGGTGTATCACATGCACACGCCGCTCGACGTCGTCGAGGGCACATACAACATGCGAGCCCCCACCCTGATCCGGTGGGCGTTCCTCAACTTCAACTACAACCTGACGCATCACCGGCATCCGAGCCTGCGCTGGCAGGAGCTTCATGCGTGCTCCGACGCGGCGCAGACGCGACCGCTGTGGTACGGTTGGCTGCATGTGTTCGAGGCGCCCCGGCGTTTGCCCAGCGATCCGACACAGCTCGAAAAGACCTATTTCTGACGAGAGGACGCACGTGCGTGCACAGGATGCGTGGGCCGCGTTTACCGCTGCCGCAGAACCCTTCCGTCGCGCGTGGCTCACCGCGCTCGATGCGCCGGGCGACGCGCAGGCGGCCTATCTGTCACGCCTGCTCGCCGCGAATCGGAACACGACGTTCGGCATTGCCAACGGGTTTGCCGATATCGCAGGGCCAGCACAATTTCGCGAGCGCGTGCCGGTGGCCCCCTACGCCGGCATGTCTCCATGGATCGATCGTGCACTCCGGGAGTCCGCTCCGATCCTGACCGCGCAAGCGCCACGTTTCTTCGAGCGCACGAGCGGCGGCAGCGAGCAGCAAAAGCTCATTCCCTATACGCCGGCCTTTCTCGAAGAATTGCAGTTCGCGCTGATCGTCTGGCTCTCCGATCTGCATCGCGCCGTGCCCGGTGTCGCGGCCGGGCGCGCGTACTGGTCGATGTCACCTCCGCTGCAAGCGCGCGAACGCGCGCCCAACGGCATCATGATCGGATCGGACAGCGATCTCGATTACCTGGCCGGCAGCCCGCTCGTCGATCTGCTGCCGACGCTCGTCGCACCGTCGCTGTCGGGTGATGGTCGCGCGTGGCGCAACGAAACGTTGCGCGCGCTGATTGCCGCCGAGGATCTGGCCTTCATCAGCGTATGGAGCCCGACCTTCCTGACCAGCCTGCTTCGTCCGCTGTTCGACGACGCCGATCCGCAACGCCACGATACGCTTGCCTGCCTGTTCGATTCGCTGCCGTCGAACCGGACGGCAGCGCTGCGGCGCGCACTCGACGATGGCCACTGCGGCCGGCTGTGGCCGCAACTCGCCGCAGTGAGTTGCTGGATGGACGGTCCGAGCAAACACTACGCCGCACATGCCCGCACCTTGTTTCCGCAGGCCGCGTGGCTGCCGAAAGGCCTGTTTTCCACCGAGGCGGTGGTCAGCCTGCCGTTTGGCGACACGGCCGGCTGTCCCCTCGCCGTCTGCAGCCACTTCCTGGAGTTCCTGCTCGACGACGGAACCGCGATAGGCGTGGAAGAACTGAAGCCGGGCGATACGGTCGAGGTCGTCGTGACGACCGGAGGCGGCCTGTACCGCTATCGGCTCGGCGATCGGGTCCGTGTGACCGGATTTGCGGGACGAACGCCATGCGTGGCCTTCGTCGGGCGGGCGGGCACGCAAAGCGATCTGGTCGGTGAAAAGCTGGACGAAGCCTATCTGGCCGCATCGCTTTCCGACGTGCTGCAACCGGGCGATGAAGGTTGCGTGATTCCGTGCGCGGACGCGGATCCGCCCCATTACCTGCTATTGCTTGCAAGCGGTACGCAGGACGTCGCCGCGCTGAGCGATGCGCTGGAACGGGCGCTCGCCCGCGCCTTTCACTACCGGCACGCACGCGCGGTGGGCCAGCTTGGCCCGTTGCGCGCGGTTCGCATACCGGGGGGCGCCGCCCAGCTGGCCGATCTCGTCCAGCGAGCCCACGAGCGTGCAGGCATCCGGGCCGGCGATGTCAAACCCCGCGCACTGGTGGCCAAGCCCGCCGTTGCGGATGCACTTCGCGCATTCATCGAGGACGCGTGCTCATGTTGAATATACCGATCGCATCAACGTGCTCCCCGTGCGGCGAATCCGCGCCGGACGCCGATGGCGAAGCCTTCGGCGCGCTCGTCGAGCAATGGTACGTCGCGGGCACCGAAGCCGAGGTCAAGCGGGACAAACCGTTCGGCACGCGCGTACTCGGCCTCGGCATCGTGCTATTCCGGGCGGCCGACGGCGAGATCGTCGCGCTCGTCGATCAATGCGTGCATCGCGGCACCCGGTTATCGGCCGGAAAGGTCGTCGACGGCTGCCTCGTCTGTCCGTATCACGGCTGGCATTACGACCGGCACGGCGGCGTCACCCGAATTCCCAGCATCGACGGCGCAAGCGGCGAACCGACCGGTACGACCTACCCCTATCGTCAGCGCAGGTTGCCGGTGCTGACCCGGCACGGCCTCGTCTGGGTCTATCGCGGGCGAGGCGACCCGGCGCTGAAGCGGCCGTTCGACATGCCGCACCACGGCGAACGGCCATGGCAGTCGTACTACATGGTCAATACGTTCGATGGCGATCTCGGTGCGCTGGTCGAGAACTTCATGGACGTCCCGCATACGGTGTTCGTGCACGACCGGATCTTTCGGTCATCCACTGGGCGGCGACTACGTGCGACCGTCGAACTGAAGCAGCAGAGCGTCGAGGTCACGTATCACGATGACGGCGACAAGATCGGCATGCTGGACTGGCTGACCAATCCGTCCAGGGAACCGCTTCGGCATACCGATCATTTTTATGCACCGAACGTCACGCGGTGCGACTATCACTGGGGTAGCCGCTCGAGTTTTCTGATCATCAGCCAGATCACGCCGCTCGACACGCGTCGATCGCGTGTCTATACGTACATCGCCTATCGCTTTGCGTTGCCGGCCGCGGTGCTGCGCGCGCTGAAACCGCTGCTGCACCTCTACACGCACTCCGTGATCCAGCAGGACGTTCGAATCATGCGTGCGCACCGCGAGGGACTCGACAACGCCGCAGGCTTCACGCCGTCGAGCGTGCGCGCCGATGTGGTCCACGTTGCTATCGGCCGGCTGTTGGCCGCGACGCAGCGTGGCGAGCCGTTGCCCGACGCACAATGCGGCACGAAGCCGATGGAATTCGTGATCTGAGCGTCACCGGTGCGATCGGGCGAGGCCCGCCCGGCTCGAGCGGCGCCCCGCCCACGTGCCCCGTATTTCCGTTAGCCGCCCGTCTGGTCCTGGCTCGATATCAGGCGTGCTCCGCATGCCAGCAAGTCGCCGTCGCATGCGGCGACTTGCCCGTCGAACCGGGCGTGGCCCGACACCGTCGCAATGAAGGTCAGGCCGTGAATCTCGCAGATCGCGGGATCGTGCAGGCGTGCAGGCGTGCAATCGCGCGCCCGTTGATTCGCGAGTTCGGCGCCCCGGACACCACGCGTCCGCCGTGGCTGTGTACATCGCCTTCGATGATGTATCGCTTTTGGCCCATGACGTGTCGAACCTGTCCGTCAGAAATCCCAGCTGAACGTCTGCGGGTGTGCCTGCCGCGACGCAGCGTCCGGCGGCGTCAGCATGACGATCGTGGCATGCAGCGGATCCCGCAGGTTGATCAGTGCGCTCGTCTTTCCGTCGCCATAACCCATCATCAGCGCCAGCGCGGTCTGGACCCAGATCGAGCTCGTTCCGGTGTCGCCGCCGATGCGGCGTTGCATGTCGAATGCGTCTTTCGGATCGTCAATATCGACATGCTGCGGGTTGTCGTGCAGCGACTGCACCAGCAACGCGAGATTGGCGGGCGAGGCGCCGCGTGGCGCATTCCTCGACTGAATCGATCCTGGATTCGATGGCCACCACCCCATCCACCCCCAATAATTTCCCTTGACGCCCTATCTTTCGATATATATCTTTAGATATGTTTTACGACATATAGGACTCGATCATGCGACACAACCACTTCCGCGGCCATGCCCGATGCGACGGTCATGGTACGCATGCCCACCCCGAAGGATTCGCCAGTCTCTGGTACGCGATCGGCCGCCACCGTCGCGGCCACGATCCATTCGGCGGCGGCTCGTTCGGGGGCCGTGGCGGGCGCGGCGGCTTCGGTGATTTCGGTGACGACGGCATGCCGCGCGGCCGCCAGTTCAGCTCCGACGATCTGCAACTGATGTTGCTCGCGCTCGTCGCCGAGCAGCCGAGCCACGGCTACGAACTGATCAAGGGGCTCGACACGCGTTCGAACGGTTTCTACAGCCCGAGCCCCGGCATGGTGTATCCGGCGCTCACGTACCTCGAAGAAGTCGGCTTCGTCGCGTCGCAGGCAGAGGGCAACCGCAAACGCTATGCCCTGACCGACGCGGGCCGCGCGCATCTCGACGCGCAGCGCGAACGCGTCGACACGCTGTTCGCGCGCCTCACGTACCTCGCCCGCAGAATGGAGTTCATGCGCCGCGCGTTCGCCGGGGAATCGACGGGCAACGAAGCGCAGGACGATACGCAGGCGGGCTGGCTGCCGGAGTTCGTCGAGGCACGCGTCGCGCTCAAGCGCGCGCTGCTCCACAAGAGCGGCGCCGACGCCGAAGAACAGCGCCGCATCGCGGCCATCATGCGCCGCGCGACGGCCGAAATCGAAGGCGGCACCGGCGCGTAATCCGCGCCGCCCCGTCACCACTCAAGGAGTACGGATTGATGCAGAACACATCCGAGCGCACCGTGACCCGCGTGCGCCACACCCTCAAGTTCCGCTTGCTGCAGGTCCTGCGCGTGCACGCCGTGACGCCGCACCTGCTGCGCGTCACGCTCGGCGGCCCCGATCTCGCGGATTTCGAATCCGCGTCGTTCGACGATCACGTCAAGGTGTTTTTCCCGCCGCCCGGCGCCGAACGGCCCGCGATGCCGACGCTCGGCGCGAACGGTCCCGAGTTTCCGGAAGGCGAACCGAAGCCGGTCGCGCGAGACTTCACGCCGCGCCGCTTCGATCGCGCGGCCTGCGAACTCGATCTGGAATTCGTGCTGAACCATCCGGGCCCCGCGTCGCAATGGGCCGCACAGGCACGCGTCGGGCAATGGCTCGGCATCGGCGGCCCGCGCGGTTCGTTCGTCGTCCCGACCGGTTTCGACTGGCACCTGCTGATCGGCGACGATACGGCGCTGCCGGCGGTCGCGCGGCGTCTCGAGGAATTGCCGGCCGGCTCGCGCGCGGCCGTCGTGCTGGAAGTCGCCGATCGCACCGCGCAGATCGCGTTCAACACGCGCGCCGACGTGCATGAAATCTGGCGCTTTCGCGCCGAAGCCGACGCAGCGGACGGCGACGTGCTGTTGAACGCCGTGCGTGACCTGCCGCTGCCGCCGTCCGGCGAAGGCTACGTGTGGGCGGCGGGCGAAGCGCTGTCGATGCGCGCGGTACGCCAGCACCTGACCGGCGAGCGCGGTGTCGACAAGTCGCGCATCCGCGCGGCGGCCTACTGGAAGCGCGGCGCGGCGGCCGTGCACGAAACGCTGGAAGACTGACGGATGCGGGTACCCGGCAAAGGGGTACCCGGTTGACCGGCGGATGACACAATCGTGGCGTCGGCGCACCAGCGGGCTTGGCACCGCCATCGCGGCTGGTATATATCTGTGGGAGCGACGCCGCTGTCGGGCGACAGCCGCCGCAGCCCGCCCAGGAGCGCCCGGTCATGACAAAGGAAAGCCACGCTTCGCCGTTCCTTCGCAACCTGAAGATCGCCGGCTATTGCGGCCTTGCCGCGGTGGTACTCGCGCTGTTCGTCGCGATGTGCGCGATCCTGAAAGAAAGCGCCCTCGACCGCGATGCCGCGCGGCACCCGGCCGATACGCCCGAACTGCACGACGCGGGCGGCGGCCCGTCCGCCTCGGTCGAATCGTCGGCCAAGCCCCCCGGCTGACGGCGTCCCGCCCGGCTGTTTCCTTTCGCTTACGGCGCGTGCCGGCGCCCCATCACGACGGCATGCACCGAATCGCCGAGCCGTTCGAGCAGCGCGGTCGCGCGTTGCGCGTACAGGTGCGCGGCCAGCGCGCCCGCCGTGCCGACCAGCACGCCGCCGGCCATGTCGAACGGCCAGTGCACGCCCGCATAGACACGCCCCCACGCAATCGCCACGGCCAGCGCGGCCATCACGAACCCGGTGAGCCGGGTCGTACCGCCGAGCATCAGGCCGACCGCCATGCTCCACGCAAACGTCATGTGATCGCTCGGAAACGAGCTGTCCGGCGCGTGCGGAATCAGTTGCGTGCCGACGCCGGCCATGAACGGGCGCGGCGAGAACCAGAAATGTCCGATGACCTGCGCGAGCACCAGCGCGACGCAGACGCCGACGCCGGCTTCGATCGCCTGGCGCCGCGCTGGGCGCGCACCGAAGATCCAGGTCAGCAGCAGCATGGCGGGCAACACGTAGACGAGCCAGTCGGCGGCAAAGATCGCAAGGCGGGCAACGCCCGGCTGCGGCGCCACCCCGGCGTTCAGGGCGGAAAAGAGGGTGAGGTTGACGGTCTGCATGAATCGGTTGCGTGGGGCGTAGAAAAACGGCCGGTTGCCCGGCCCGATACGAACGATGCTAGGGCGCGCCCGCTTAAGCGATGCTTAATGCGGCAGCGGCGCGAAACGAAGGAAGCCGCGAAGCCGCCGCGGCGAACGCACTTAGAGTTCGCATTGCAACACTAGTTCACACAATTGTCATATTCCGGCGCGACCGTCTCCCGTAAAGGCTCACCTAGCCTCCCGTAAAACCTCACCTTTTTCACATCGTGGCGTCATCGAGCTATGCCAGCATCGGGACGCCGGATGCTACCCACGCCGTTTGCACCATTCATCTCAATATTTACCCTGCGAACCCCTCGAAATCGGCAACAATTAATTCCAAATGCGGCATCGCACAACGGCAGCGCACAGGCATAGGATTACGAGCTTACGAGCACTCATCCACGAAGCGATCAACAACAAGGAGTCCGCATGAAAACCAGCGATGTCCGATCGAAAGCGTTTGCGATGCCGTTGACCAGCCCTGCCTTCCCGATGGGCCCTTACCGTTTCGTCGACCGTGAGTTCCTGATCATCACGTATCGCACCGATCCGGACCGTCTCCGCGAAATCGTCCCCGAGCCGCTGCAGGTCACCGAGCCGCTCGTGCATTACGAATTCATCCGCATGGCCGATTCGACCGGTTTCGGCGACTACACCGAAAGCGGCCAGGTCATTCCCGTCGAATACAACGGCCAGCCGGGCGGCTACACGCTCGCGATGTATCTCGACGATCATCCGCCGATCGCCGGCGGCCGCGAGCTGTGGGGCTTCCCGAAGAAGCTCGCGTCGCCCACGCTGCACGTGAACACCGACCACCTCCTCGGCACGCTCGACTACGGCAAGGTGCGCGTCGCCACCGGCACGATGGGCTACAAGCACAAGGAACTCGACATCGACGAGCAGACGAAGCGTCTCGCCGGCCCCAATTTCCTGCTGAAGATCATTCCGCACGTCGACGGCACCGCGCGTGTCTGCGAACTGGTGCGCTACTACATGCAGGACATCAAGATGAAGGGCGCGTGGACGGGCCCCGCATCGCTCGAGCTGGCACCGCACGCACTCGCGCCCGTGGCCGATCTGCCCGTGCTCGAAATCGTCGAAGCCCGCCACCTGGTCGCGGATTTGACACTGGGCCTCGGCGAAGTCGTCTACGATTACCTGGCTCAGTAACACACGTCCGCAGTCCTTTCTCCCTGTCAATCCTTTCACCACGGGAATTCGAACATGAGCAACCTGAATGGCAAGACCGCAGTCGTCACGGGCGCCGCGAGCGGCATCGGCAAGGAAATCGCACTCGAGCTCGCGAAAGCGGGCGCGGCCGTCGCGATCGCCGACCTGAACCAGGACGGCGCCAATGCG
>NZ_CADFDB010000007.1 GCF_902832845.1 Burkholderia metallica
GACGCTGCTGCACGAGATGGTCAAGCGCGATGCGAAGCGCGGGCTGGCGTCGCTGTGCATCGGCGGCGGGATGGGTGTCGCGCTCGCGGTCGAGCGTCCGTAACCGGCCGTTCGTCACCGCCGAATCGAATTCGTGCGCCGGCCGGTTGCGGTTTCGGCCGGCGTCACGTGAAGTCAGAGGGGGCCTCGGCAGCTCTCGAAACCAAAAAATGGAGTGAGATTTATGTCTCAGCGAATTGCGTACGTAACGGGCGGGATGGGCGGCATCGGCACCAGCATCTGCCAGCGTCTGTCGAAGGACGGCTTCAAGGTCGTCGCGGGTTGCGGCCCGAACTCGCCGCGCCGCGTGAAGTGGCTCGAGGAGCAGAAGGCGCTCGGCTACGACTTCATCGCGTCGGAAGGCAACGTCGGCGACTGGGACTCGACCAAGGAAGCATTCGACAAGGTCAAGGCCGAAGTCGGCGAGATCGACGTGCTGGTCAACAACGCGGGCATCACGCGCGACGTCGTGTTCCGCAAGATGACGCATGAAGACTGGACGGCCGTGATCGACACCAACCTGACGAGCCTGTTCAACGTGACGAAGCAGGTGATCGACGGCATGGTCGAACGCGGCTGGGGCCGCATCATCAACATCTCGTCGGTGAACGGCCAGAAGGGGCAATTCGGCCAGACCAACTACTCGACCGCGAAGGCCGGCATTCACGGCTTCACGATGTCGCTCGCCCAGGAAGTCGCGACGAAGGGCGTGACGGTCAACACGGTGTCGCCGGGCTACATCGGCACCGACATGGTGAAGGCGATTCGCCCGGACGTGCTCGAGAAGATCGTCGCGACGATTCCGGTGCGGCGTCTCGGCGGTCCGGAGGAAATCGGTTCGATCGTCGCGTGGCTCGCGTCGAACGATTCCGGCTTCGCGACGGGCGCCGACTTCTCGCTGAACGGCGGCCTGCACATGGGCTGAGCGTCCGCGCTGCGCGGCCCGGGTGGCCGCGCAGCCGGGCGTTTTCCGAAGGCCCCCGCCTCCCGGATTCGGGCGGCGGGGATTCGTCAATTGCGCTACGCTGCACTCAAAGGCGTTACATGACTACTACAAAGAAGACGGCCGAACGGCTCATCAAGAAGTACCCGAACCGCCGGCTCTACGATACCGAGACAAGCACGTACATTACGCTGACCGACGTGAAGCAGCTCGTGCTGGAGCAGGAGGACTTCAAGGTCGTCGATGCGAAGTCCAACGAAGACCTGACGCGCAGCATCCTCCTGCAGATCATCCTCGAAGAGGAAAGCGGCGGCGTGCCGATGTTCTCGTCGTCGATGCTGTCGCAGATCATCCGTTTCTACGGCCATGCGATGCAGGGCATGATGGGCACGTACCTGGAGAAGAACATCCAGGCGTTCATCGACATCCAGAACAAGCTCGCGGATCAGTCGAAGAACCTGTATGAAGGCAATGCGATGAATCCGGAAGTCTGGTCACAGTTCATGAACATGCAGGCGCCGATGATGCAGGGGATGATGACCAGCTACATCGAGCAGTCGAAGAACATGTTCGTGCAGATGCAGGAGCAGATGCAGAACCAGGCGAAGTCGATGTTCAGCACGTTCCCGTTCAAGCAGCCGGGCGCGTCGGAGCCGGAGAAGAAGTAACGGTTTCGCGGCAGGCCGACCGCGACGGGCGACCCGTCGGGCGTCGGTGCCGCGAAGCAACGCGGTACGGGCCGGCCGATCGTGCATTCGGGCGCGACGATGGTGGTCGCTGCCTGTCTGATCACCTCGCCGATGGTCGCTCATGACCGTCGGTACCGAGTGCCCGCGCCGGGTTCGGGCGGGCATGACCGTTGTCCGGTCGATCGAGATCCAGTCACCTGTAAATGAACCCGGCGCGCATCACGCCTGGTGGCGTGCATGCGTGCGGGCACGCGTATCCTATGCGGCGCTGCATGGCGATGCGTGATTGCTGCGTTCGGCGAAAGGCGATACCGGTGCCCGGCATCACGGGCCGTGACAGGCGATGCCGCATCGACGCGGCATGAACAAGAAAAAACCGATTGAGAGAGAGCATGCGAGGGATTCGAATGGCATGGGCCCGCGGGCTGGCGGGTCTTGCGTCGATGTTCGTGATGGGCGCGGGCGTGGCGGTGCCGGCCTTTGCGATGGATTGCGCGAAAGCCGTGCAGCCGATCGAGAAGCGCATCTGCGCGAGCCCGGTACTGCGTGCGGCCGACGCGCGCATGAATTCGGCCTATGCGGGTGTGCTGAAGGCCGCGCCGGACGCGGCCATCCGCGACATGCTGGTGCGTAGCCAGCGCCGCTGGATCGACGCGCGCAACAACCGTCTCGATGCCGATTACGAAGGCCGCCCGCTGGCTGTCGACGAAGTGCGCAACGCAATCGATCGGCGTACCGCGGTGCTGGCCGATCGATCGGCTAAAGGATTGATCGCGCGTGCACAGGCCGAGCGCCAGTGGCTCGCGAAATACACGGGCGGCCCGCTCACCGGTTTCGATGCGAACTGCGATTTCATTCCCGACGATGCGCGTGGCGCGCACGTTTCCTATGCCTGTTTCGGCGCGGTGCATGTGCAGCATCGCGCGCGGGTTTGCAGCCAGAGCGAGGACTGGGCGACCGGTGCGGTCTATCAGTATCGGTCGGTGAGCGCGGCCGACGGCGGGAAGGTGCGACCCGTCGCGTTCTGCGAGGCGCAGGCGCGCGCGAGCGCGTGCGACAACGGCGGGACGCACTCGGCGTGGATGCGTGCGGGGGTGTCCGGCGACGACAATCGCGCGTCGGCGCCGGTCGCCGGGTTGCCGCAACTCGATGCGGAAATGTGGCCGATTGGCGATGGCGACGATGCGGTATGGTTCGATCGGTGCCTGACGGCGCCGGTGTTTCCGGACATGCGGTGAAGAATCCCGCGCACGAGCACGGCCCGCCATGGCGGGCTTTTTTGTTTCTCGAGCCCGGGCGTCATGCGGGGCGGATATCGATCAAGCGACTGCTTCGATGCCGGGTGCTGGAGCGTGAATTCGGTCCGTTGCCGGTGACGATGCGCGGAGCGCTCGTGTGGGTGGAGACGGACGCGCAGGCCGCCGCATTGATCGCTGAGCAACGTGCCGCGGGTGTTGTCGCGCCCCGGTGTGATCCTGGCGCCCCTGCCCGGGCGCAGGGCGGCGAGCGCGATCCTGGGGGTAACGCGTGTCGTCGTCTTGTCGTCGTCCTTCAGTGCGCCGGATCGAAATCCTGCTCGCCGTCCGGCGGAGGAAGGTCGAGCACGAGCTTGACCGCGCTGTAGTTGGCCTTGAGCGAAAACACGCGGCCGATCACGAAAAACGTCTGGCGCGAATTTTCGAGTTCGACGAAGTCGCCCGGTTGCGGCACGTGCGCGCCCTGGTCATACGAAAAGCTGGTGCTGGTCTGCTCGCCGATGGCTTCCGCCGCGTGCTCGGTGAATTCGATCGTGATGTGGGTGGTCATGCGAACCCCGTTGGGTCGATTGGAAAGGTAGCGGGTTCGATTTTCGCATAGCGGCCGACCGGGTTCGGGCGATTTTCATTGCAGCCAGGGCCCATGCCGGGAGCCGGATTGGGCGCCGCAATCCTCGCCAACCGTCGCCGCGGTGAGGCTAGGCGGCACCTCCGGACATCATTCCAATCCGTTATCGAACCGCTGACGAAAGAGGGGTCGCATGCACGCGGCAACACGCTGCCCGGATTCCGTGCAGGAAACCGCGAGTGCCGTGGGGCACGGTGCCGGAATCGAGCCGACGATCGTCGATCCGAAGTGAAAGGGACGCATCGGACGCCATTTCGAGCTCGACCTGCATCCGCGAGCCCATTCGATTGGGCCTCACCACCTCTGCACGTCGCTCATTTTGGCTCGCCGCCCCTAAATCGCTGTAAACTCACGCTTTTGCTGCCACGCCCCCACATTCCAGATGTCCCAATCCCCCAAAGTAGGGTTCGTATCCCTCGGGTGCCCGAAGGCGCTCGTCGACTCCGAACAGATCATCACGCAACTGCGCGCTGAAGGTTATGAAATCTCCGGCACGTACGACGGCGCCGACCTCGTCGTCGTGAACACCTGCGGCTTCATCGACGAAGCGGTCCAGGAAAGCCTCGACGCGATCGGTGAAGCGTTGACCGAGAACGGCAAGGTGATCGTCACCGGCTGCCTCGGCGCCAAGTCGAGCGCCAGCGGCTCGAATCTGATCGAGGAAGTCCATCCGAAGGTGCTCGCCGTCACCGGTCCGCACGCGGTGGGCGAAGTGATGCAGGCCGTGCATTCGCACCTGCCGAAGCCGCACGACCCGTTCACCGATCTCGTGCCCGCGGCCGGCATCAAGCTCACGCCGCGTCACTACGCATACCTGAAGATCTCCGAAGGCTGCAATCACCGCTGCACGTTCTGCATCATCCCGTCGATGCGCGGCGACCTCGTGTCGCGCCCGGTCGCCGAAGTGATGCTCGAAGCCGAGAACCTGTTCAAGTCGGGCGTGAAGGAACTGCTCGTGATCTCGCAGGACACGAGCGCGTACGGCGTCGACGTGAAGTACCGCACGGGCTTCTGGAACGGCAAGCCGATCAAGACGCGCATGACCGACCTGGTCGCCGCGCTGGGCGAACTCGCCGCGCAGTACGGCGCATGGGTGCGTCTGCACTACGTGTATCCGTATCCGAGCGTCGACGAAGTGATTCCGCTGATGGCCGAAGGCCCGTTCAAGGGGCACGTGCTGCCGTATCTCGACGTGCCGTTCCAGCACGCGCATCCGGACGTGTTGAAGCGCATGAAGCGTCCGGCGAACGCCGAGAAGGTGCTCGAACGCGTGCAGAAATGGCGCGAGATCTGCCCGGACCTGACGATCCGCAGCACGTTCATCGCAGGTTTTCCCGGCGAGACGGAAGCGCAGTTCGAAACGCTGCTCGATTTCATCCGCGAGGCGGAACTCGATCGCGTCGGCTGCTTTGCCTACTCGCCGGTCGAAGGCGCGACCGCGAACGAACTTGATGGCGCGCTGCCGGACGACGTCCGTGAAGCGCGTCGCGCACGCTTCATGGAAGTGGCCGAGGAAGTGTCGGCGAAGCGTCTGCAGCGCAAGGTCGGCAAGACGCTCAAGGTGCTGATCGACGAGGTCGGCGAAGAAGGCGGCATCGGCCGGACGGCGGCCGATGCGCCGGAGATCGATGGCGTCGTCTATGTCGAGCCGGCCGCGAAGGCTTCGAAGCGCTACAAGGTCGGCGATTTCGTGTCCGTGAAGGTCACGGGCGCCGACGGTCACGACCTGTGGGGCGAGGTGTAAGCGATGGCCGCCGCATTGCCGGAGATCCTCGCGCTCGGCGAGGCGATGATCGAATTCAACCAGTCGCAGCCGGGGCGTCCCGAATTCCTGCAGGGCTTCGGCGGCGACACGTCGAACTTCTGCATCGCCGCGGCGCGCCAGGGCGCATCCACGGGCTTCGTGTCGGCGATCGGCGACGATCCGTTCGGCCGGCTGCTGGCCGACATGTGGCACGCGGAACACGTCGACACGTCGTACGTGCGGATCGACCGCACGGCGCCGACCGGCGTGTATTTCGTCACGCACGGCGCCGAAGGTCACCAGTTCGACTATCTGCGCGCGGGCTCGGCGGCGAGCCGCTATGCCGTGGGCGATCTGCCGCTCGATGCGCTGGCCGCCGCGAAGGCCGTGCACCTGTCGGGCATCAGCCTCGCGATCAGCACGGCCGCGTGCGACGCCGCGTTCGCGGCGATCGACCATGCGCGCCGCAACGGCGCGAAGGTCAGCTTCGACACGAATCTGAGGCTGAAGCTGTGGCCGCTGCCGCGCGCCCGCGCGGTGATGCGCGAAGCGCTGCGCCAGACGGATATCTGCCTGCCCAGCTGGGACGACGTGACGGCGCTCACCGGCGCGAACGATCGCGACGCGATCGTCGATGCGATGCTCGAACACGGGCCGCGGATCGTCGCGCTGAAGCTCGGCAAGGAAGGCGCGTACGTGGCGACCCCGGACGAGCGGCGCGTCGTGCCGGGCTTCGCGGTCGAGGCCGTCGACGCGACGGGCGCGGGCGACTGCTTCGGCGGCGCGTTCGTCGCGCGGATCGTCGCGGGCGACGATCCGTTCGCGGCGGCGCGCTATGCGAACGCGGCGGCGGCACTGTCGACGACGGGCTACGGCGCGGTCGCGCCGATTCCGCACCGCGATGCGGTGGAGCGCCTGATGCAAGGCTGATGCGGGACGCGCATGCCGGCCACGGCATCGCATGGGCGATTGATGCGAGCGCACAGCCGACCGCTCGCACACGTCGTCGCGTATGCGCACGGGCGTCGATCGGGCCTGCATGGGAATCGGCCCCGTGCCCGCGACGCACAAAGGTACTCGCGCGCGAGGCTGACGGTCGCCGATCTCGACATGATCGACGCAAACGAAGCGTTCGCCGCGCGACGCGTGTGCGGTGACGCAGGCGCCGGGTCTCTCGGCCCGGCAAGGGTGAATCCGAACGGGGCCGGCATTTTTCTCGGCCACCCGATCGGGGCGACGGGCGCGCTGATCACCGGCATGGCGCTGTACGAGTTGCAGCACATTGGCGGTCGACATGCGCTCGTGATGACGTGACTCGGCAGCGGGCAGGGCATCGCCCGCGATTTTCGAGCGAATCTGAAGCAAGGAGCAACACACGGTGGGTCGATATTCGCAATGGCAACGGGCGCTCGTCGTCGCGGGCGCGCTGGCGGCGGGCATGGCGATGCCGGGCGCGGTCGCGGCGCAGGCCGTCGCGCCGGGCGTGCAGCAGGATGAACCGGCTCCGGCGCGGCCGCTGAAGCCGAATCCCGAGTTCGCCCGCTTGCCGCGCTACGAAGGCACGCTCGGCGACCGGCCGATCGTCGTGCATCTCGGCCCGAAGACGGACGAGGAAGGCGTGCACGGCGAATACCAGTTCGCCGATACGGGCGAAGTCGTGCTGCTCGCGGGCGATCGCGATGGCGACACGCTCGAAATCGAGGAATCGAACGACGGCACGAACATCACGGGCGTGTGGATCGGCCGCTTCGACGCGACGGGCGACCTGAAGGCCGACCGGATGAATTCGGACGAATCGGATCCGCAGCCGGTCGTGCTGCGGCTCGCACCGGGCAAGCGCGCGGCGCTGCAGGTGCGCGACGGCCGCGTGCAGGAAATCGAAACGGTGGGTGGCGTCGTCAATCTGCGCACCGACGACTGACCCGCGCTGGCTCGGTATGCGCGGCGCGCATTGTACCGGGCCAATTGCGCCGATTTTGGCTAATCTAGCAATCTGTTCCGCACTCGAACGGCCTCGTGCCCGGCTTCCCGTCATGACTGAATCCACTTCCAAGCGCGCGCTGCAAACCCGCATCGTGCAACCCGACGACGCAATCCCGGAAGGCTTCCGTTCGTTCGTGCCGCCGGTCGCGCGCGCGTCGACGGTCGTGTTCCCCGATCTCGCGACGATGCGCGCGCTCGTCTGGCACAACGACAACCAGTGGCGCTACGGGCTGCACGCGACGCCGACGTCGCTCGCGCTCGCGCAGCGGCTCGCCGAGATCGAGGGCGGCACGCATGCGCTGCTGCAGCCGTCGGGTCTCGCGGCCATCGCGAACGTCTACTTCGGCATCGTGAAAGCCGGCGACGACGTGCTGATTCCGCACAACGTGTACGGCCCGAATGCCGATTTCGGCAACTGGCTCGCGAAGGATTTCGGCATTACCGTGCGCTTCTACGATCCGCTGATCGGGGCCGGCATCGCCGACCTGATCCAGCCGGACACGCGGCTGATCTGGATCGAGGCGCCCGGCTCGGTGACGATGGAAGTGCCCGACGTCCAGGCGATCACCGCGGCCGCGAAGGCGCGCGGCGTCGTCACCGCGATCGACAACACCTTTTCGGCGGGGCTCGCGTTCAAGCCGTTCGAACACGGCGTCGACATCTCGGTGCAGGCGCTGACCAAATACCAGTCGGGCGGGAGCGACTTGCTGATGGGCGCGACGATCACCCCGAACGCGGAACTGCATGCGAAGCTGAAGCTTGCGCGGATGCGCAGCGGCATCGGAGTGTCGGTCGACGATTGCTCGCTCGTGATGCGCAGCTTGCCGAGCATGCAGGTGCGCTTCGATGCGCACAGCAGGAGTGCGCTCGCGCTCGCACAGTGGCTGAAGGGGCGGCCGGAGATCGCGGCGGTACTGCACCCGCAGATCGCGGATTGCCCGGGGCACGCGTCGTTCGTGCGCGATTTCACCGGCGCGGGCGGCCTGTTTTCGGTGGTGTTCGACGCGCGCTACAGCGCGGAGCAGGTCGACCGTTTCGTCGAGTCGCTCGAACTGTTCGCGATCGGCTGGAGCTGGGGCGGCGCGTGCAGCCTCGCGATGCCTTACGACGTCGCGTCGATGCGTCCGGACTGGCCGCATCGCGGCACGCTGGTGCGTTTCTATGTCGGTCTCGAAGACGAATCCGACCTGCGCGCGGACATTGAGCGCGCGATGCAGGCCGCACTGGGGTGATCGCGCGCCGATAACGTCTTCCGGAAAAACGAAACGCCGGCGCGATGCATCCTCGCGCCGGCGTTTTTATTTGATGCGCCGGGGAATCAGAACAGCCGCAGCAGCCCGTCGAGGCCGACGTGATCGAACGCGACCGTTGCCGCCGCGCGCACGACGGGCTTCGCGTGGTACGCGATCGACAAGCCGGCTTCGGCCATCATCTTCAAGTCGTTCGATCCGTCGCCCATCGCGATCGCGCGGCTCGGCTCGAGGCCGAGCGACGCGCATGTGTCGCGCAGCAGGCGCGCCTTCACGTCGGCGTTGACGATTTCGCCGAGCACCTTGCCGGTCAGCTTGCCGTCGACGATCTCGAGCGTGTTCGCATGCGCGTAGTCGAGGCCGAGGCGCGCTTTCAGCCGCTCGGTGAAGAACGTGAAGCCGCCCGACACGAGCAGCGTCTTCATGCCGGCGGCCTTCACGCCGGCGAGCATCTTCTCGGCGCCCGGCGTCAGTTGCAGCCGTTCCTCGTACACGCGTTCGAGCGCGTGCGCGTCGAGCCCGGCCAGCAGCGCGACGCGGCGCGTGAGGCTTTCGTTGAAGTCGCGGATCTCGCCGCGCATCGACGCTTCGGTGATCTCGGCAACCTGCGTTTTCAGGCCGCAGAAATCGGCGATCTCGTCGATGCATTCGATCGTGATCAGCGTCGAATCCATGTCCATCACGGCAAGCCCGAAATCGCCGAGCGTGAGGCCGGCCTCGACGAACGCGAAGTCGAGCGCATGCGTGCCGCAATACGCATCGATGTCGAGGCGCTGCGCGGGGTTCGCGTCCTCGATACGCAGCGCGTGATCGTCGGTCTGCACGATGCGGGCGCCGCGCGACAGCGCGAGCAGCGGTTTGTGATGGGCGTCCGACAGCGGCGAAAGGCTCTGGATGACGAGGTTGTGGGTCATGACGGAGTGGTAGGAAGCGAATGAAAAGCCTGCGCGGCTGATGAGCGGCCGCCTGCCGATGCGGGCCCCGGCGTCGGGCGCTTGCATGGCGAACGCACCATTGTAGCCGGTTGACCGCGCACGGCGGTGGGGAGCGAAACCTTGCACGGCGCGGCGGTCAGCGCCCGGCCGCGCGATCCCAGTACGGCGGATCGCCGAAATGCTCGGCCAGGAACGCGATGAACGCGAGCGTCTTCAGCGGGACGTGCGCGCGGCTCGGGTAGACGGCCCAGATTGCGATGTCTTCCGCGAACGGATAGTCGTCGAGCACCGTGACGAGCGTGCCGCTCGCGAGCAGCGGGCCGACGTCCCAGGTCGACTTGATCGCGATCCCGAAGCCGTCGACGAGCGCTTCGCGGATCGCCTCGCCGTTGCTTGCGACGAGCCGGCCGCCGACCCGCACGGTGAGCGGCCCTTGCGGCGTCGCGAACGACCAGTCGCGCTGGTCGCCGAGGATCACGCATTCGTGCTGCGCGAGCTCGGCCGGATGTCGCGGCGTGCCGTGCTCGGCGAGATACGCGGGCGAGCAGCACAGCACGCGGCGGTTCGCGGCGAGCTTGCGCGCGACGAGCGTCGAATCCTTCAGCATGCCGAGGCGGATCGCGACGTCGTAACCGTCGTCGACGAGGTCGACGATCTCGTCCGACAGCCGCAGGTCGAGCGACACGGACGGATAGCGGCGCAGGAACGCGGGAATGACCGGCGCGACGTGCTGGCGGCCGAACGACGACGACATCGACACCTTCAGCCGTCCGTACGGCTCGGTGCGGCCGTGTCCGACCGACGCGCGCGCGGCGTCGGCGGCCGACAGCAGCGTGTCGGCGTGCGTCATGAAGACTTCGCCGTCCTGCGTGAGACTGATGCGGCGCGTGGTGCGATGCAGCAGCCGCGCGCCGAGCTGGCGCTCGAGCTGCGCGATGCGCGCGCTCGCGACCGCGGCCGACACGCCGAATTCGCGCCCGGCCGCGCTGACGTTCGCGAGCAGCGCCGCACGGACGAACAGCGCGACGTCGAGCAGGTCGAGCGGCTTGTCGGGGGCCGGAATCGGATCGGAGGCCATTATTCTGAAAATCCCGAAAATGTTTCAGGAAATATAGCGGTTTTCTCGAATGATCGGGTTGCCTACGATGACGTTCATGGGGGCTGCGCCGCGGCCCGCCCGGATTTCCTGAAAGGAGTATCGAGATGAAAGCCGTTGGACTCACCCGTTATCTGCCGATCGACGACCCGCAAGCCCTGCTCGACGTGGAGCTGCCGCAGCCCGTTCCGGGCCCGCGCGACCTGCTCGTGAAGGTCGAGGCGATTTCCGTGAATCCGGTGGACACGAAGGTGCGCGCGCCGAAGCCGCAAGTCGAGGCGACGCCGCGCGTGCTCGGCTGGGATGCGGCCGGCACGGTGGTCGCGGTCGGCGCCGACGTCACGCTGTTCCGGCCCGGCGACGAAGTGTTCTACGCGGGCAGCATCACGCGGCCGGGCGCGAACAGCGAATTCCATGCGGTCGACGAGCGGATCGCCGCACTGAAGCCGCGCACGCTCGACTTCGCCGCCGCCGCCGCGCTGCCGCTCACCGCGCTGACCGCATGGGAGGCGCTGTTCGACCGGCTGCGCGTGTCGCCTCAGGGCGCGGACGCTGGCAAGTCGGTGCTGATCATCGGCGGCGCGGGCGGCGTGGGCTCGATCGCGATCCAGCTCGCGAAGACGCTCGGCAAGCTGCACGTGATCGCGACCGCGTCGCGGCCGGCATCGGCCGAATGGGTGCGTGGGCTGGGCGCCGATACGGTGGTCGACCATTTCGGCGACCTGCCCGCGCAATTGCGTGAGGCCGGGTATCCGGAGGTCGACTACGTGCTGATCTTCAACGACACGGATCGTCATTTCCCCGCCGCCGCGGAGGTAATCCGGCCGCAGGGCGGCATTTGCACGATCGTCGAGAACGACAGGCCGGTGCCCGTCGAACTGCTGAAGGCGAAAAGCGCCGCGTTTCACTGGGAATTCATGTTCACGCGTGCGATGTTCGAGACGCCGGACATGATCGAGCAGCACCGGATCCTCGGCGAAGTCGCGCGGCTCGTCGACGGCGGTACGCTGCGCACGACCGTCGGCGAACAGCTCGGCACGATCAATGCGGCGAACGTTCGTCGTGCACACCAGTTGCTCGAGGCCGGGCGCGCGATCGGCAAGCTCGTGCTGAGCGGCTTCTGAGCGGCCGGCGCGTGTAAGGTTGCGGCGCCGCGAACGCAAGCGGGGTAACACCCGATGCGTTTGCGGCGCACTGCATCCCGCTTGGCGGTAGACTGGCAGCGCATCATGCATCGAAAACCGCGCGGCACGCGCGTGCCGCCGCATACCAAGGAGGTCAGCATGAGCCAACGCAGCTTGTCAGTCGCCGCATCGTGGTCGGTCGTGTTCGCGGCGGCGTGCGTCAGCGCGAGCGTATTCGCGGCGCCGCCGGTCAAGGGCAGCCTGAAGGGAGGCGGTACCGGACAGCTCGAATACACGGTCAAGGTCGACTCGAAGACCTTCGGCAATACGCAGGAGACCCGCAAGATCCGCTCGGGCGAAACGGACGACTTCAACTGGAAATCGGTGCCGCCGAGCGGTGCGGTCGCGATGCCGGACGGCTGCCCGAACACGGACAGCCTGCCGCGCGACGCGAACGGCGCGATGGTGCGCCAGACCCAGGTGCGGCTCGCGCCGTCGATCGACGCGAAGGGCATCGCCAACGTGCAGATGAGCTTCCAGGCGGCCGCGCCGAAGGGCACGCGCAACGTGACGGCCGGCGGCAAGTCGCTGCAGTGCCCGGACGTCGTGGCGGTGAGCCAGGTGAAGTGGGTGTCGATTCCGACCAACGGCGGTTCGAAGACCGTCACGATGAGCGACGGCACGAAGGTGACGGTGTCGATCAAGCGCTGAGTGGCGCGACGCGCGGGTCGGCCCGGCGGCACGTGACCGTTTCGTGTCGCCGTCACGGTGCTTGACGGCG
Organism: Burkholderia metallica; assembly: GCF_902832845.1. Taxonomy (GTDB): domain Bacteria; phylum Pseudomonadota; class Gammaproteobacteria; order Burkholderiales; family Burkholderiaceae; genus Burkholderia; species Burkholderia metallica. The sequence goes on from NZ_CADFDB010000007.1 coordinate 12,469, forward strand.
ATCTGCGTGGCCTTGTCGTGTTGCGGCAACGTACGGCAGCATCGCGGGACGTCATGGATGCGTCACGCGATGTTCGCCCGCATCATCCCTTCCTGTCACGACCTCTCCATCAAATGCCGAATGCGCGCGGTGCGGTGCTGTGCGTCGGCGTCGGTCGACGGGCTCGCGCCGGACGCGGATATCGCAGCCGTGCTGCGGCAGACGATCGGCAAGCGTGTCGGCGCGCGCTGACCGGCGAACCGCGCGAGCGAAGCGCGCGGCGCCGCAGGTCAGTGCGCGCGTTCTTCCAGCCGCGCCGCGAGAAAGCGGTGATCGGCCGAGAACAGCCGGCGATAGGTCATCAGCACCGCACCGACGGTCCCGAGCGCGGAGGCCGCGGCGATCAGGAACATGATCACGATCTGGTACCGCACGGCTTGCAGCGGCGACTGGCCGGCCAGCACCTGGCCCGTCATCATCCCCGGCAGGCTCACGACGCCGACGACGGCCATCTGGTTCAGCGTCGGCAGCATGCCGGCGCGCACGGCCTGGCGCGCGGCGTCCTGCGCGGCTTCCCAGCGCGTCGCGCCGAGCGCGAGCGCCGTTTCGACGCGATCGCGGCGTGCGGTGAGTTCTTCCATCATCCGCTCGACACCGAGCGACACACCGGTGAGCGTATTGCCGAGAATCATCCCGAGGATCGGGATCGCGTATTGCGGCGCGTACCACGGATGGATGCGGATCACGACGAACAGGCCGACCGCCGCGACGAACCAGCTGCTGAACCAGATCGACACGATGCTGTCGATGCGCTGGCCGCGATACGTGCGCCTGGCGCGCCCCGCGCCGGCGAACCCGGCGATCAGCGTCATCAGCGCGGTGAGGGGCAGCACGACGTACCAGTGAGGATGCCCGAACACCCAGCCGAGCACGTAGCCGATCGCGAGCAGCTGCACGACGGTGCGCACCGCCGCGAGTGCGAGCTTGCGGCCGAGGCCGAGCGACAGCGCCATCGAGATCGCGCCGTTGACCGCGACGAGCGCGGCGGCAATGCCGACGTCGACGAGACTCAGGTCCTGCAGCGCCGGGCTCATTGCGTCGTCTCCGTCGGGTTGGCGACGTGCATCACCCCGGCCTGCATCACGAGCCGCATCGTGCCGATGCGGGCGGCCTGGGCCGGATCGTGCGAGATCCACATGTAGGCGCGCGCGTCGGGCGCCGCGTCGAACCATGCGCCGACCAGCGTCTCGATCGCGCGCGCCGATTCCGGATCGAGCGCGGACGTCGGCTCGTCGAGCAGCAGGACGTCGGGGTCGAGCTGCAGCACGCGCAGCAGCGCGGCGATCTGCGCTTCGCCGCCCGACAGGTCGCTCGCGCGCTTGTCGAGAAAGTCGGGGCCGCGGCCCGCCTGCGCGGCGAGCGCTTCGGCGCGTGCGCGATCGAACGTCGCATCGCGATAGATCGCGAGCGCGTACGGATAGCGCAGTTGCGCTTCGACGGTGCCGTCCATCTGCGCGGGGCGCTGGCGCACGTACGCGACGCTGCGCCGGTAACGCGGAATCGCGTTGCGCCGGATCCGCTGGCCACGCCACAGGATCTGGCCGCCATCGAGCGGATCGAGCAGCGCGAGCGCGCGCAGCAGGACGCTCTTGCCCGACCCGGACGGACCGGTGATAGCAATTCGCGATCCCGCTGCGAGGCTGAAATCGGTCGGTGCCAGCAACGTCTTGCCGCTACTGGCGTCGCGCCGCGTGATGCGCTGCGCATCGATGAGACCGGTGGGGGCAGTCATGTCAAAAGTGAAAAAAAGCGTTAATGGCGCCGAAGCGTCGAGTTGGCGTGCGTCATAATACCGATTGAAAAGCTGCGAGTGTCGTGCGCCGTTCGTCCACACAAGCGGCCCGACATCGCGCGGCAACATTTCAGAACAACAACGGAACCGCCATGACGCTAACCCGAGCCATCGGCAAATCGGCTGCATGGATCGCCGGAATCGTCGCGGTGCTCATCGCGGCGGCCGGCATCTTTCTCTACGTCTTCGACTGGAATCGAGCGAAGCCGTGGGTCAACGAACAGGTCAGTGCCGCACTCGGCCGCCCGTTCGCGATCAACGGCGACCTGAAGGTCGGCTGGCGTCGCCCCGACGGCGAAACCGGCTGGCGGGCATGGGTGCCCTGGCCGAGTTTTTCGGCCACGCAGCTCGAGATCGGCAACCCCGACTGGGCGAAGGCGCCCAAGTTCGTCACGCTCGATGCCGCGCACTTCGATCTCGCGATCCTGCCGCTGCTCGCGCATGAAATCGTGATCCCGTCGATCGACGTCGTGAATCCGGCCGTCGATCTCGAGCGGCTGGCCGACGGCCGCAACACGTGGACCTTCCAGTTCAAGCAATCGTCGCAGCCGTCGCCGTGGAAAGTGCGGCTCGACAGCTTCGGCTTCGCGAAGGGCACCGTCACGTATCGCGACGCGATCACGAAGGCCGACCTGACCGTCGCGATCGATACGCTCGGGCAGCCGATTCCGCTCGGCGACGTGCTGAAGGAACAGGAGCAGACGTCACGCGCGGCATCGGCGCAACGCGTCGGCAAGCATGGCGCCGCGCAGTTGAGCGCGAAGGCGAATGCGCAGGCCGCGTCGGGCGCTTCCGGCGCGCAGGCTGCGAGCGGGGCGTCGGGGGCCGCCGGGGCGTCGGCTGCGTCGGCCGTCGTGTCGGCTTCGTCGTCGTCGTCCGCTTCCTCCGCATCGGCTGCCGCCGCGTCCGGCGCAAGCGGCGCCGCGACACCCGCGAAGCCGGCCGGCCCGACCTATGCGTTCGGGCTGAAGGTCGACGGCCGCTACAAGAACGTGCCGATCAGCGGGACCGGCAAGGTCGGCGGCGTGCTCGCGATCGAGGACACGTCGCGGCCGTTCCCGCTGCAGGCCGACGTGAAGGCGGGCGACACGCGGCTCGCGATCGTCGGTACGCTGACCGACCCGATGCATCTCGCGGCGATCGATCTGCGGCTGTGGCTGCAGGGCACGTCGATGTCGCATCTCTACCAGCTCACCGGCATCACGCTGCCCGATACGCCGCCTTACGCGACCGAAGGGCGGCTGATCGGCAACTTCAAGCCGCACGCGAGCACGTTCCGCTACGAGAACTTCAACGGTCGCGTCGGCGGCAGCGATCTCGGCGGGACGCTCGTCTATGCGCAGCGCGAGCCGCGGCCGAAGCTGTCGGGCGAACTCGTGTCGAACCTGCTGCAGTTCTCCGACCTCGCGCCGGTGATCGGCGCGGATACGGCCGCGAGCAAGGCCAAGCGCGGCGACACGACGCGTCAGCCGCCGGACCGGGTGCTGCCGGTCGAGACGTTCCGGACCGACCGCTGGCGCGCGATCGACGCGGACGTGAAGTTCACCGGCCGCAAGCTCGTCAAGAGCGCGAACCTGCCGATCACCAATCTGTACACGCACATTCTGATGCAGGACGGCGTGCTGACGCTCGAGCCGCTGCAGTTCGGCGTCGCGGGCGGCACGCTGGCGACGACCGCGCATCTCGACGGCAGCGGCACGCCGCTGAAGGGGCGCTTCACCGTGGCCGCGCGGCATCTGAAGCTCAAGCAGCTGTTCCCGACGCAGCAGGTCATGCAGTCGGCGCTCGGTGAAATCAACGGCGACGCGTCGCTGTCGGCGACGGGCAATTCTCCGGCCGCGCTGGCCGCGACGTCGACCGGCGAAGTGAAGGCGCTCGTCACGAACGGCCGCATCAGCCGCCTGCTGATGGAAGCGGCGGGGCTGAACGTCGCGAACGTCGTCTACGAGAAGCTGTTCGGCAACCGCGACGTGAACATCAATTGCGCGGCGATCGACTTCGTCGCGACCAACGGGATGCTCGACCCGAAGGTGTTCGCGCTCGATACGGACGACGCGCTGATCAACGTCGACGGCCCGATCAACCTGCGCGACGAATCAATCGACCTGAAGATCCATCCGCATACGAAGGGCTTCCGGATCTTCTCGCTGCGCTCGCCGCTGTACGCGAAGGGCACCTTCAAGAACCCGAAGGTCGGCGTCGACGCGGGCGCGCTCGCGCTGCGCGCCGGCGCGATGGTCGGGCTCGGGTTGATCAACCCGTTCGCGGCGCTGATTCCGCTGATCGCGCCGAGCAACAACCGTGACGTGCCGTGTTCGGAGCTGTTCGGGCAGATGAACGCGAAGGCCGCGCAGAAGGCTGCCGCGAAGGCCGGCAAGTGACGCGCGTCAGCGGGCCGCGCGCACCCAGAGCAGCACGGCGTCGACGTCGCGACCGTCGATCCTCACCGGCGCGGCGGTGCCGAGCTGCAGGCGGTTGCCGTCGAGCCTGACGGCGCGCTGCTGCACGTTGCCGACCCAGTTCGGGAACAGGCTGATGTCCATTTCGTGGGTCAGCGTGCCGTCGTCGGCCACCTGAAAGGGGCCGGAATAGGCGATGTAGCCGCCGGCGGCGGCCGCGCGCTCGTCGGTGGTGCCGCCCTGCAGGTCGCCGTCGGCATAGGGCGGCCGGCCGGGTGCCATCAGCTGGGCGGACATGTAGCCGTCCGGCGTATAGAGGATCCAGCCGCGCACGTCGCGGCCGAGCGGATGGACGACCGCGCTGCCGTCGCGCGGGCGGATTTCGTAGGACACGAGGCGCCATGCGCCGACGAGTTGTTCTCGAAGCTGGCTGGCAAGCATGCGGGATTCCGGTAGGGCGGCGGCAGCGCGTGTGCCGCCGTATTGGCGGGCCGCCGGCGGCAGGGTCGGATGGGCCGGAATAGGCCGCCCGGGGCGGTACGGTCGGCAGTTTCTCCGACTCCTGCTAAAATACACGGTTTTCCGTCGATTTCTCTCTTAACGGGACCTGCCGTGCTTTCTACTGCCAACATCACGATGCAATTCGGGCCGAAGCCCTTGTTCGAGAATATCTCGGTCAAATTCGGCGAGGGCAACCGCTATGGTCTGATCGGCGCGAACGGCTGCGGCAAGTCGACGTTCATGAAGATCCTCGGCGGCGACCTCGAGCCGAGCGCCGGCAACGTCGCGCTGGAACCGAACGTCCGTCTCGGCAAGCTGCGCCAGGACCAGTTCGCATACGAAGACGTGCGCGTGCTCGACGTCGTGATGATGGGCCACACCGAGATGTGGGCCGCGATGACCGAGCGCGACGCGATCTACGCGAACCCGGAAGCCACCGACGACGACTACATGCACGCGGCCGAGCTCGAAGGCAAGTTCGCCGAATACGGCGGCTACGACGCCGAGGCGCGCGCGGGCGCGTTGCTGCTCGGCATCGGCATCGAGGAAAAATTCCACAACGGCACGATGAGCGACGTCGCGCCGGGCTGGAAGCTGCGCGTGCTGCTCGCGCAGGCGCTGTTCTCGAAGCCGGACGTGCTGCTGCTCGACGAACCGACCAACAACCTCGACATCAACTCGATCCGTTGGCTCGAGCACACGCTCAACGAGTACAACTCGACGATGATCATCATCTCGCACGATCGTCACTTCCTGAACTCGGTGTGCACGCACATGGCCGACATGGACTTCGGCACGCTGAAGGTCTGGCCGGGCAACTACGACGACTACATGCTCGCGTCGGCCCAGGCGCGCGAGCGCCAGGCCGCGGCGAACGCACGGGCGAAGGAGCGCGTGGCCGAACTGCAGGACTTCGTGCGCCGCTTCTCGGCGAACAAGTCGAAGGCGCGCCAGGCGACCAGCCGTGCCAAGCAGATCGACAAGATCAAGATCGAGGAATTCAAGCCGTCGTCGCGCCAGAACCCGTTCATCCGCTTCGAGTTCGAGAAGAAGCTGCACAACGTCGCGGTGGTGGCGGAAGAGATCACGAAGAAGTACGAACGCACGATCTTCCAGAACTTCAACCTGTCGGTGCAGCCGGGCGAGCGCATCGCGATCATCGGCGAGAACGGCGCGGGCAAGACGACGCTGCTGCGCTCGTTGCTCGGCGCGCTCGCGCTCGACCACGGCACGGTGAAGTGGTCCGAGAACGCGAATGTCGGCTACATGCCGCAGGACACGTACGAGGAGTTCCCGGACGACATCACGCTGATGGACTGGATCGACCAGTACCGCAAGGACGGCGACGACGAAACGATGGTGCGCGGCACGCTGGGCCGCCTGCTGTTCTCGTCGGACGACATCAAGAAGTCGGTGAAGGTGCTGTCGGGCGGCGAGAAGGGCCGCATGATCTGGGGCAAGCTGATGCTTGGCCGCCATAACGTGCTGCTGATGGACGAGCCGACCAACCACATGGACATGGAATCGATCGAGTCGCTGCAGATCGCGCTCGAGCAGTTCGAAGGCACGCTGATTTTCGTGTCGCACGACCGTGAGTTCGTGAGCGGGCTGGCGAACCGGATCATCGAAGTGCGCACGGACGGCACGCTGTTCGACTTCGGCGGGAATTATGAGGAGTTCCTGACGAGTCAGGGGCAGGAGTAAGTGTCCTGACGCTTCCTTTCATGTGCCGCGGCTTCGCAATACGAAGCCTGCGCGCATAGACCGAAGCCGCGAGCCGGAATCTCTCGGGCCCGCATCGACAGCGTAGTCGAGGCGGGCTTTTTCATTTCCACGCATTCCCGCGCGGACGAAGCCCGGCTGCATCGCGCATTCCCGTTTCCTCGCATCGACCGACTTCGGGTAAATTACGCTCCGGATACCTCCCTCAATTCCGACCCGGAGCCGCCCCTCGATGCAGGACCGTCCTTTGCCGCTCGACCTGTCCGGCCTTGCGCCAAGCCTGTACGCGCAGGGCACCGAGGAGGGCATCCTGTCGCGCCTGATGGAGCGGATCGCGCCGATCCACCGCTTCTGCGTCGATGTCGGCGCGAGCGACGGCCTGCGCAACAGCAACACGGCGCGCCTGTTGCGTGAACGGGAATGGTCCGGCGTGTTGGTGGAAGGCAGTGCGTACCGTTTCGGCAAGCTGGCCGCGCATTACGCCGGCGCGAGCCGCGTTCGATTGCACCACGACCGCGTTCAGCCCGACACGATCGACACGTTGCTCGCCGATGCGGGCACGCCACCCGACTTCGACCTGCTGTCGATCGACATCGACGGCAACGACTACTGGGTGTGGCGCGGCCTGCAGGCGTTTCAGCCGCGCATCGTCGTGATCGAATACAACCCGTACTACACGCCGCCCGAGCGCTGGGTCATGTGCTTCAATCCAGACCACGAATGGGACGGGTCGACCTATTACGGCGCGAGCCTCGAATCGCTCGTTCACCTCGGCCGGCAGAAGGGTTATGAACTCGTCTGCTGCGACGACATGGGCAACAACGCGTTCTTCGTGCGGCAGGATCTGTATCCGCTGCTCGGCATCGCGAACAACGCTACTTCGGTGCTGTTCCGCCCGGCGATGTACAAGGTGCGCTACGTCGGTCACAACACGTTCCTGAGCGGCCATCCGTATCGCTACGGGCCGGCCGAGGCTATCTGAATGGACTCGCTCGCCGCGACCTTCGACGAGATCCGCGATGCCTATGCGCTGCGCCGCAGCGGGCCGCCGCGCCAGGTCGGCGAACGCGTGTGGCACCTGCCGACCGACGACGGCGGCGTAGCGGTCAAGCTTTACGCGTCCGAACATCGCGCGCGAGCGGCGAAGGAAGCTGCCGTGCTCGCGCACTTCGAGACGCACGGCGATGCACGCTTCCATGTGCAGACACTGAAACGCACGGCAGACGGCGCACCGCTGTGGACGGGAGCGAACGAACACGCGATGCTGACGCGCTGGGAAACCGGGCGGTTCAGAACCTACGACACGTTTTCGCCGGCCGAATGGGCGGCGCTGGGCACGAGTCTCGGCGCGTTGCACACGAGTCTCGAACGGCTTCATCTGCCGCAGATCGACACGATCCACGCACGGCTGGCGGCGATCGACGCGGACGCGGTACGCCGCAGCCTGCTCGACGCGCTGGATCGCGTGCGCTCGCACGACGGCGCCGACAGCCTGCGCCGCTATGTCGATCTCGCGCTGCGCCTGCTCGAGCGCTACTATCCGGGCAGCATCGACGCGTTTCCCGCCGACGATCCGCAGCACCCGATCCACAATGATTACAACCAGTTCAACTATCTGTTCACGGGCGCGCTGCCGCCGCTGATCGTCGACTGGGAAGCGTCGATCGGCGCGCCGCGCGAATACGAACTGGTGCGGTGCCTGAACCATCTGCCGCTGGAGGCGCCGCACCTCGCGCAAGCGTTCGTGCGCGCGTATCGGCGGGCCCGGCCCGTGGACCCGGCGCGCATTGCATGGGCGGTCGATGCCGCGTGCGTGCAGCACGCGCTGAAGCTCTGGATCGTGCAAGGCTGGCTCGACGAACCGTCGCGTTTCGCATCGCATCTGAACGGCGCGGTGACGATGGCGTCCGCGATGGTGGATGCGCGCGAGCGTCTCGTCGATTTCTTTTCCCGTTGTGTGGACGCAGGACGCTGACGTGAATGCGAATCTGAACCGGATTGCGAATCCGCCGCCGCCGGCCGAGCGGCAGCATGTGTTTCCGCCGCCGCTGGATCGCGATTACCGCGTCGAAGACGGGCGCGTGCTGACGCGCTCGCTGGAAGCGCACATCGTCGATCACTGCAACCTGACCTGCGCGGAATGCTGCTCGCTGTCGCCGCTGCTGCCGGCGTGGTACGCGCGCCCCGAATCGATCGAGACCGATCTGCGCATCGCCGCGAAGGTGCTGCGCCCGCGCATGTTCAAGCTGGTCGGCGGCGAACCGCTGCTGCATCCGGCGCTCGTCGAACTCGTCGAGCGCGTGCGCGCCACCGGCATCGCACCGGTGATCTCCGTGACGACGAACGGCCTGAAGCTTGGCGAGATGTCCGACGCGTTCTGGCAGGCGGTGGATGCGCTGACGATCTCGCGTTACCCGAAACCGGCGCTGTCGTCCGACCTGGTCGCGCACGTCGAGCGTCAGGCGGCGCGCTTCGACGTGCGCCTGAACTGGAAGGTGCAGGACGTGTTCACGACGATGAACCGTGCGCAGCCCGGCACGGATCGCGACGCCGCCCGGCGCCTTTATCACGATTGCTGGATCCGGGAGCGCTGCCATATGATTCGCGACGGCATGTTCTACACGTGCACGCGTCCCGCGCATTTCCATACGCTCTACAACGGCGCGAAGGATTTTCAAGCGGACGGCCTGCGGCTGCGCGACGATGCGGACATGCTCGATGCGATGCTCGCGTATCTGCAACGCGAGGCGCCGCTCGAAGCGTGCCTGCATTGCCAGGGCGGCAGCGCGCCGGTGGCGCCGCATCGCATCCTCAAACGCATTGAAGTGGACACCCTGAAGGCTCGTTATCCATGATCGTCGGCACGCGCGACCTGTTCGGTTTCGATCGTCTGCACTACCATCCGCGCACCGGCGTGTCGGCGTCCGGCATCCGCGCCGTACTGCATGCGTCGGGGCAGCCGGCCGGCGCGCCGGACACGGCCGCCATCGCCGGTTACCTGAGCGGCGAGCGTCCGGTCGACCGCACCGTGCTGCGCGATGTGCTCGCGGTGCCGCCCGGCCATGCGCTGATCCGTTCGCCGCAAGGGCTGACGGTGCAGCCGACGCCCGAACGGCCGCAGCGCGCCGATCTGGAAACCGTGCTGCGCGCATCGCTGCAGCGCGCGCTCGACAGCGGCAAGCGGGTGGCGCTGGCGCTGAGCGGCGGGCTCGATTCGGCGCTGCTGCTGGCGTTGCTGCGCGAGCTCGGCACGCAGCGGCACGTAACGTCCTACATTCTCGCGACCGACATGCCGGACTACTGCGAACTCGACGCGGCGCTCGAGCTGGCCGAGCAGATGCAGGCGAACGTGAAGCTCGTGCGTGCGAACGAGGCCGACTTCGTGGCCGCGCTGCCGCGAACGACGCATGCGGTCGAGGAACCGATGTTCAACCTGCATCCGGTCGCCAAGCTGCTGCTGGCCGAGGCGATGGCCGCGGACGGCGTCGAGGTGGCCATCACCGGCGACGGCGCGGACCAGGTGTTGCGCCGCGACCAGTCGGCCAACTACCTGCCGCTGTGCCATGCGTTGTTCGATGCGGCGGCGGTCGACCTGCATCCGCCGTTTGTCGACGATGCGGTCGTCGCGCATCTGACGAGCATCGCGCCCGACCCGAACAAGCAGTGCCTGCGCGATCTGGGCGCGCGCCTGAACCTGCCGGAGCGTCTCGTGCACGGCCCCAAGCGCGGGCGGCTCGCCCCGGCGATGGACCTCGCGGCACTGCTCGATCGCGACCGCGCGTACGCGCTGGCCGACACGCTCGGTCTTGCCGCGCCCACGCTGCAGGCGGATACCGAACGCGTGCTGTGGACGACGCTGATGCTGATCCTCGATCATCTCGACCACTTCGATCATCGCGATGCCGCGCATCGCCCAACCTGAGCCGTTCATGAAACGCATCCTGTTCTGCGTGGTGCCCGAAAAAGGGCACGTCAATCCGTGTATCGGCCCGGCGCAGCATCTGCGCGCCGCCGGCTGCGACGTCGCGTTCTATGCGCCGGCCGACATCAGCGCGCAGCTCGATGGCGCCGGCGGCTTCGCGTTCGTCGGGCCGCGCGAGACGCCCGAACGCCACGACCTGTCGCGCGGCGCGAGCTTCGCCGCGAACATTCGCGACGCCGACTGGTTGCGGCACTGGATCCGCACGCTGCTGATCGACCTCGCGCCCGCGCAGGTCGACGGTATCCGCGCGGTCCTGCGCGAATGGCAACCGGACGTGGTCGTGATCGATCCGCTGCTCTATGCGGCGGCGATTGCGGCCGAGCTGGAAGGGCTGCCGTGGGTCTCGATGTCCAATTCGCTGAATCCGGTGTTGCCGGACGATCTCGATTCGGAGCTGCTGCGCACGGTACGCTGGCTCGCACCGGAACGCACGCGCCTGTTCGCGCGCTACGGCCTTGACGCGCGTTTTCGCGGTTGCGACATCCTGTCGCCGCATCTGACGCTCGCGTTCACGACCGACGCGCTGGTCGGTGCGCCGCCGCAAGGTATCGAACTGGTCGGCCCCGCGCTGCCGTCCGGCCCGCGCGGCGACGAGACGGCGTTCCAGTGGGAACGCCTCGATGCGGATCGCCCGCTCGTCTACATGTCGCTCGGCAGCCAGCTTTACTACCATCCCGACGTATTTGCGAAGGTCATCGAAGCCACGCGCGCGACGTCGGCGCAACTGGTGCTGTCGGTGGGCGAACTGGTCGATTCGGATCTGCTGCCGACCGGTGACGAGCGCGTCGTCGCGGTGCGTTATGTGCCGCAACTGGCGCTGCTGCGGCGCACGCACGCGTTCGTCAGCCACGGCGGCGCGAATTCGGTGATGGAGTCGCTCGCGTGCGGTGTGCCGATGCTGCTGTCGCCGTTCTGCAACGACCAGTTCCATTCGGCCCATTTCGTCGAGCGGGCCGGTGCCGGATGCGTACTGGATCTGCAGCAGGCCGGCGTGACGGACATTACCGATGCGCTCGAACGCCTGTTGCGTCCCGGTTCGTTGCGCGAGCATGCGGCGAGAATCCGTGCGAGCTACGCGCGCGATGGTTCGGCGCAGGCCGCGCGCCTGATCAGCGCACTCGCTTCAGGAAGCCGCCTGGCGACAGCGTCATGAGCACGCGGTCCTCGATGTCCTCGTCGACCTCGAACCGGTCGTCGCGGGCGAGAAATTCGCGCACGGCCGTAGCCGGGTTGTTGCCTTTGCCGTACTGCTTGCCGTCGAACATCGATGCCGGCAAGTACTCCATGATGGTGTCCATCACGATCGCGTAGCTGCCGGGCGTCACGAGTGGCGCATAGCATTCGAGTTCGCGCAGCACGTGTGAGTGGGTATGCGCGAGATCGAGGATTGCCATCACGCGCGCGCCGTCGCCGATCTGCGCGCGCACCGACGCGAGCGTGTCGGCCGCGCACGATTCACCTTCGATCAGCACCATGCGATGGGCGAGCCGGTGCGATTGCAGGCGTTGCCTGACCTCGTCGCGCAGGCGCGGTTCGATCGCGACGACGCGGCCGCGCTCGCCCGCCAGTTCCAGCATCGACGCGGAGAACACGACACCACCGCCCGCCGCGATGCCGGTCTGCACGATGCAGTCGGGGCGCGCGCGCCAGATCAGTTCCTGGAGCGCGAGCATGTCGCCGGGCAGATGGAAGAAGCGCTCGCCGAGCCAGCGCGTCTGGAACAGATGGTCGAATTCGGCAGCGCGCGTCAGCCATTCGATGTTGATGTCCCGCATGCGGGCCGAAGGACGCTCTGACATGGTCAATGCAACGAATAGGAGTGGTGTGAAAACGCTGGAATCCTGGCTTCACCGGCACTGGAACCTCGGGCCGGCGCGCATGCAGGCGCTGTCGTCGGGCCATACTAACAAAACGTATCTCGTCGAGTGCGATGCGGCGCGCGCGGTGCTGCGCGTGTCGTGGTCCGGCAAACCGGTCGAGCAGGTGCATCGCGAGGCGGCGATACTCGGCCATCTGGGCCGCTCGCGCACGGCGCCGATGCTGCCTGCGTTGCCGCGATTGCGGCCGACCGTGGACGTGCAATCCGGTGTGCAGGCGCCCGATGGAAGCTGGCTGCATCTGTTCGAGCATATCGACGGCAGTCCCGGCTTGCCCGACGATGCGCAGGCAGGCGCGATCGATGCGATGCGCGCACTCGCGCATCTGCATGCGTCGCTGGCGGCGATCCCCGCGAGCGAATCCGCGCCGCTGGCATGGCTGACGGCGCGCCATGCGCGCGTCTCGGCACGCGCGACGCCGTCGTTGCCGGCCGACTTGAGCAGCCATTACGACACGATGATCCGGCGGATCGGCGCGCATCTCGACGCCGCGGCCCGCTGGCTGACGGGGCCGGTGCATTGGCTGCACGGCGACTATCACGCGGGCAACCTGCTGTACGTGGGCCACGCGGTGAACGGCGTGCTCGATTTCGACGATGTCGGGCAGGGCGCGCAGTGGCTCGAGGCGGCCTTTGCGCTGTTCGCGCTGTCCCGCGATGCGGGCAGGGACGATCGCTTCGTGTTCGATACGCAACGATGGGAAGTCGGCCTGCAGACCTATGCGGCGACGCGGCGCGATGCTGCGCCGGACTGGATGCGCGACAACCGCGCTGCGCTGATGGCCCTGTTCTGCGCGGACCAGACGCTGATTCATCTGGAAGCCGCCCAGCGCGGCCTGTGGATGCCGGGGCCCGGCATCGGATTTCTCGGTGGCTGGCGGCAGTTGCTGGACGGTGCGACGCCCGGAAGCTGGTAGGTCCCCCTGCGTCAGTCCCGGCGATTCAGGAACAGGCGCACGGCTTCGACCGTGTTGGGTCGCGCTTCTCCATGCCGTGATCCATCGTGCATGCAGAACAGCACGTCGCGATGCTGTGCCGCGCTGTCGGCGACATGTGCGCGCATCGTGTCGCACAGCGCCTGGGGCGACGGCGCCGGGCGCTGCCAGTCGTCCAGTATCGCGGTCCAGCCCGTGTGTTCGCGCCGCAGCCGCGCGAGCACGCCGGCGCGATTGTCCTGCGGCATCAGTCCGTAAGGAAGGCGCAGCGGGATCGCGGCCGGTGCGGGTACGCCGGCCCGGCGATAGGCCTCGCGAATCAGCGCGTCGGTCGCCTCGATCTCGTTGATCAGCGCGTCGTCCGGCAACGCGCCCGGCCTTGCATGCGAATGGGTGTGATTGCCGAGCCGATGACCTTCGCGCGCCATTCGCGCCGCGACGTCGAGCGCGCCCGCCAGGTTCCGGCCGAGCAGGAAGAAGGTCGCCTCGCACGACGCGGCGTGCAGCACGTCGAGCAAGGGCGGTGTCGACGGGCCCGGGCCGTCGTCGAAACTGAGGCGTATGGACATCGCGTGGAGGGCGCGCCGTGTGAGTGGAACCTGAACGATAGCGCAATCCGACGGCTGACCGGGCGAGCCTCGTCAGTGAGCGGAAGCGTGCGGACCCAACGCGGCCGGCCGACACCGCCCGTGCTCAAGCGTTGAATCGCTCAGGCGTCGCAAGCAAGCGCTGGCTCGTCCGGAATCGCCCGCTCCGCCAGCGCGACGTAATCGCCCGACGCCGTGCGCTCGACCCTTGCATCGACCCGGTACGCGCGCCGCAGGTTCGGCGGCGTCAGCACGTCGGCCGGTGCGCCGTCCGCGACGAGTCCGTCGGCGCTCAGCAGCACGAGCCGGTCGCAGAAACGCGATGCGAGATTCAGGTCGTGCATCGCGACCAGCACGATCGCGCCGCGCCGGCGGGCCGCGTCGCCGACCGCCTCCAGCGCGAGCAATTGCCAGCGCAGGTCGAGCGCGCTGGTCGGTTCGTCGAGCAGCAGCAGCGGCGTGTCGCGCACGAGCACCTGCGCGAGCCCGACCATCTGCCGCTGGCCGCCCGACAACCGGTCGAGCGGCGACATCGCCAGCGGGTGCAGCCGCAGCCGCGTGAACACCTGTTGCAAACACCGGTCGTGCGTCGCGTCGGACAGGCCGCCGCAGGTGGCGCGCAACGCGCTGCGCACGGCTTCATAGACGAGCAGCGACGACGGTTGCGGCAAGGTCTGCGGCAGATAGCCGACCTGCCGCGTGTGCTCGCGGCGCGACCCGGACAGCAGGTCGAAGCTGCCGAATGCCGCGCGACCGGTCGCGGACGCGAGCCGCGCCAGCGCGCGCAGCAGCGTCGACTTGCCGACGCCGTTCGGCCCGAGCAGCCCGATCGTCGTGCCCGGCTCGACTGGCGCGAGCGACAGCTCGTCGAGCACGACCCGGGCGCCGTAGCGGACGCACAGCGCGTCGAGTTGCAGCATCGGCTCAGCCATCGAGCCTCCTGCGCCGGCTGACGAGCAGCATGAACAGCGGCACGCCGACCAGCGCGGTGATGATGCCGATCGGCAGCGTCACGCCGGGGATCAGCGTCTTGCTGAGCACGGACGCGCCGGCCAGCATGATCGCGCCGGCGAGCGCCGCGCCCGGCAGGTAGTAGCGATGCTCGTCGCCGACCAGCAGCCGCGCGACGTGCGGCCCGACGAGGCCGACGAAACCGATCGTACCGACGAACGACAGTGCCGTCGCGGACAGCAGGCTGATGCGCGCGAGCGCGACGAGTCGCAGCCGTTCGACCGCGATGCCCATGCTGCGCGCCTGCTCGTCGCCGGCGCGCAGCGCCGTCAACGACGCGACGTCGACACTCGCCCACAGCGTGCAGGTGGCGAATACGCAGGTCAGCAGCACGATCTTGCCCCATGTCGCGCGCGCCAGGCTGCCCATGCTCCAGAACACGATCTGCTGCAACGCATTCGCGTCGGCGATGAATTGCAGCAGCCACAGCAGGGCCTCGAAGCTGAACATCAGGCCAATGCCGAACAGCACGACGGTCTCGGTCGTCGCGCCGTGGCGCCACGCGAGCCAGACGATCAGCAGCGTCGCGGCGCTCGCGCACGCGAACGCGCCGAGCGACAGCGCGACGTTCTCGTTCCACAGCACCAGATGCCAGCCGGAAATCACGACGAGCGATGCGCCGACGCTCGCGGCGGCCGACATGCCGAGCGTGAACGGGCTCGCGAGCGGGTTGTTCAGCACGGTCTGCATTTCGGCGCCGGCGAACCCGAGCGACGCGCCGACGAGCACGGCCATCAGCGCATACGGCAGGCGCACGTCCCACAGGATCACGCGCTGTTCGAGCGGCAGCCCGCCGGGCCGGAACAGGCCGCCGAGCAGGTCGGCGACCGGGAACGGCGACGGGCCGGTCGAGACGTCGACGACGAGCAGCGCGACGAGCACGCCTGCGAGCACGACGAGCGCACCGACACGTCGTGCGGCGACCGCGCGGTAGCGAAGTCGCAGCGACGGAGATGAAACGGGTGTCGTCGTGCTCATGTGGCCGCTCCGGATGCGGGCTCGAAAACCACGCGTGATGCAAGCGCGAGGCTCGGCAGCACGACGCCGCCATGATCTTCGCCGTCGATCAGCCGGAACGCGGCGTCGAGCCCCGAGCGGCCGCCCACCCGCGCGACGAAGTCGCGGGCGGAACTGACCTGCTTGCGCGCCTGCTGGCGGCGCATCCGTTCGGCGTCGGGGTTCGGTGCATCTTCCTCGAGGCAGCCTGCGGTCACGAGGACGCGCAGCGGTGGTGCGAGCGGCGCGGCTTGCGCGGCGAACCGGTCGGCATAAGGCAGCAGCATGCGCTCGCCCCACCAGATCGACGGGCTTGCGGCCACGTAGCGCCGAAACAGGTGCGCGCGCGTGAGCATCGCGTACAGCGTCAGCAGCCCGCCGTACGAGTGGCCGAACAGCGTCTGCCGCTCGGAGTCGACCGGCAACTGGCGGGCGAGCCACGGTTGCACGTCGTGCTCGATGAAGTCGAGAAAGCGGTCCGCGACGACGCCGCGCCCGTTCGGCAACGGCGCGAGCGTGTAGTCATCCGCGCGCGCGGCCATGTCGTAGGGCCCGTCGACCGGATAGCCGATGCCTATCACGACTGCCTCGGCGTCGCGCGTGCCGTCCGGCCGCGCGCGGCGATTGCGGGTGAGTTGCGCCGCGAGCGGGAACAGCGCGTTACCGTCGAGCACGGTGAGCACCGGATGGGGCGCCGAGCCAGAACGCTCGGCCGGCAACGCGACGAACAGACGCCGCGTGCGGCCGGCGATCGTCACATCGAACTGGCGGCTGTTCGGCACGAAGACCGGCGGCGCGGCGTCGAGGCCGGGCCACGCACGCGCATCGGCGGCACACGCGGGCGCGAGCCGGCCGCCGAGCGGGCCGGCCAAGCCGGCGACGAGCAGGGAGCGGCGCATGGAGGAGGCGGGCATCCGCATGTCAGGACCCTTCCTGCACCCAGTATTCGCCTTGCAGCGCAACGGGCTGGAAGCGTCGCACCATCGTGTCGAACGTGGCGCGCGGATCGAGATCGGCGAACAGCGCCGGATGCAGCCACTTGGCCATCGCCTGCACGGCGACGACGTTGAACGGCGAATTGTAGAAGTGATGCCAGATCGCATACGCGCGCCGCTCGCGGACCGCGCGCAGCGGCGCGATCTGCGGTCGCTTCAGCGAACGGTCGAGCGAGCGGACGGCGGCGTCGCGCGGCACGCCGGCGCCGAGCGCGAGGCGTTGCGGCGCGCTTTGCAGCGTCTGGAGCGAGCCGATCGCGGTGCCGATGTAGAAATCGGGCTGGCGGCTCAGCAGGTATTCGGGGTTCAGCGTGCCGTGCTCGCCGGGCACACGGCCCTTCGCGACGTTGTTGCCACCGGCGGCGTCGAGCAGGTGGCCCATCATGCCGGTCATCGTGTCGCAGCAGTCGCCCGACAGGCCGACACGGCTTTCGAGGAACACGCTCGGCGCGGCGGGGCGCGCGGTCGCGAGCCGCGTGCGGACGAGGTTGAGCTGCTGCTGCCAGTACGCATTGAATTCCGTCGCGCGCTGCGGCGCGCCGAGCACCTGGCCGAGCAGCGCGATGCTGCGCGGCGTGTTGGCGAGCGGGTCGTGCCGGAAGTCGACGAACACGATCGCGACGCCGGCCGCCTCGAGCCGCGCGAGCGTTTCGCGATCGCGCTCGCCGGGGCCGTGGCCGCCGCCGAGCCCGAAGATCGCGACCTGCGGGCGCAGCGCGAGCGCGCGCTCGTCGCTGAAGCTGCCGGACTGCGAGCGTCCGATGCGCGGCACGTCCTTCAGGCGCGGGAAACGCGTGAGCCATTGCGCGTAGCTCGCGGGATCGAGTTGCTCGAAATCACCCATCATGCCCACGAGGCGGCGCGTCGGATCGCCGCCGTCGACCACCGCCAGCGCCGGCAGCAGGCGGCCCTCGCCGAGCAGCACGCGCTCGACGCGCGCGGGAATCCGAACCTGCCGGCCGGCCAGGTCGGTGACGGTCGTGGTGTCCGCCTGCGCGGCCTGCATCGCGAACCAGCCGCACAGCCATACGCCCAGCATGACCCATATTCCACTTGTCTTTCTCACGTGACTCCCGATACGATATAAATGAGAACAATTCTCATTTAATTGTAGCCGAGCCGATGCCGCGACTGGGGCGTCGGTTGTTTGATCGAACACCAAAATAGTTTGCGCGGGCGCAAGAGGCCTGCGCGCGGGGGTATGACGACATGACAGCGCTGACGCCAGCCGCTTCCCATTCCGATCGCTATCGACACGATGCGCACGTCGCGCGGATCCGCGAGGTGCGGCCCGGGCTGCGCATCCATTCGGACGATGCAACGGACGAATTCGACGCCGTGATGTCGGGGCAGTGTTCGCCGGGCCTGCATCTCGTGCTGCTGCTCGAGGGTGCGCTCGACGTGTCGTACGGCGACCGGCGCGTGGTGCTGACGACGGACGGGCGGCGGACCGGCCGTGCCGGCCGCGAAGCCGCGCGGCCCGCGGTGCGGATGCAGTCGTTCCTGCTCAACGCGGTCGAGCCGGACACGTTCCGCAGGCGGCTCAGCAAGGGCGGTTACGCGCGGCGGCTGAGCCTCGCGATGTCGGGCGAATGGCTCGGTCATCTGCAGGAGGCCAGCCGCGGCGTCCTGCCCGAACAGCTCGGCGCGATGCTGTCCGCGCATCTCGCGATCCGCTTCTGGCAGCCGACGCCGCGCGCGACGGCGCTCGCCGAGCAGATCGTGCGGCCGCCGGCCTATCAGCCGATGCTGCAGGCGATCTATCTGGAAAGCCGCGTGCTCGAACTGCTCGCCGAGGCGTTCACGCCGCTCGAGAGCGACGCGGCGCAGGCGTCGGACGCGTCGCTCGGGTCGCGCGACTATCGCCGGATGGCTGAGCTGCGCGCGTTCCTCGCGAGCGACGCGGCGCAGGAACTGTCGCTCGACGACATCGCGCGGCACGCCGGGATGAGCGCGAACGCGATGCAGCGCCAGTTCCGCGCGGCCTACGGTACGACCGTGTTCGACTTCGTCCGCGAACATCATCTGCAGCGCGCGCGGCTCGCGCTCGAGCGCGACGCCGTGAGCGTGAAGCAGGCCGCGGCGCTGGCCGGCTACACGAGCGCCGCGAACTTCGCGACGGCCTACAAGCGCCGCTTCGGCGTCACGCCGACGCTCGCGCGGCGCAGCGACCGGCGCTGACGACGGCCGGCGACGGCGCTCAAACGACTTCGATGCTTACGCAAAGATTTCGGTTGATTACATGTTTCATAATGCAAATGAGAATCAATCACATTTTGAAACATCGAAAGCGCCACCATGCCGAATCAAGCTGCAAGCCTTGCATTGAAGCCGGTCGTCGTTGCCGGCCTGTATCTGATGGGTGCGTCGTGCGCGTGGGCGCAGACGCCTGACCCGGCGGCGGAACCTGCCGTCGCCGCCCGATCCGCCGCCGCCAAACCGGACGACCCGGCCAAGCCGGCCGGATCAGCGCCGCCGGAGGCCGCCGCCGATCCGGCCATGCTGAAGGAGGTCGTCGTCACGGCGAGCCGCCGCGAGCAGGCGATCCGCGACGCGCCCGCGAGCATTTCGGTGATCAGCCGGGAAGACATCGAGGCGAAGCCGTATACGTCGGTCGCCGAGATCGTCGCCAACGTCGAGGGCGTGAGCGTCGTCGGTGCATCGCCGAACGACCAGGACATCTCGATTCGCGGGATGCCGGGCGAGTACACGCTGATCCTCGTCGACGGGCGTCGCCAGAACACGCGCGAAACGATGAATCGCGGCACGGCCGGCGTGCAGTCGAACCTGATGCCGCCGCTGTCCGCGATCGAGCGGATCGAGGTGGTGCGCGGGCCGATGTCGTCGCTGTACGGCGCCGACGCGATGGGCGGCGTGATCAACGTGATCACGCGCAAGGTGCCGAAGCGTTGGGGCGGCACGATCACGGCCGGCAGTGTGTGGCAGCTCGAATCGAACCAGGGCGACACGCAGAGCGTCGACTTCTGGCTCGGCGGCCCGCTGAAATCCGACGTGCTCGGGCTGCAGGCGTCGGGGCGTCTCCTGCATCGCGGCGAAGACAACATCTACTACCCGAACAGCGGGACGGGCGGCGCGAACGGGCAGCGGATCGGCAGCTTCGACGTGAAGTTGTCCGCGAAACCCGCGAGCAACCAGGACGTGAGCGTGAACCTCGGGCGCGAGCAGCTCACCTATCTCAGCACGCCGGGCAAGAGCGCCGCGCCGCTCACGCCGCGCACGGCGGCCACCGCGCTCACGGAGACGCGTCATGTCCGCGATTACTGGGGCATCACGCACGACGGCCGCTGGGGCTTCGCCGACACGACGGTGTCGCTGTACGGCGAGCGCGGCGTGCAGGACCAGTGGACGCCGGCCGGGCGTTCGCCGGTGAAGCCCGCGCTGACCGACACGATTCTCGAGGCCAAGGCCGCCGTGCCGTGGTGGGGCGAGCGCAACATCCTGACCGTGGGTGGCCAGCACATCTGGTCGAGGCTGTCGGGCGTCAGCGTGCAGGACGCGGTGCCCAAAGGGCATGGCGCCAATGCGGATCGCGTCACGCGCAACGCGTGGGCGCTGTTCGGCGAGAACGACTACTTCTTCAACGACCGCTTCACGCTGACGACCGGCGTGCGACTCGATCACGACGATCGTTACGGCAGCCACGTGAGCCCGCGCATCTACGGCGTCTACCAGCTCAGCAAGGCGTGGACGGTGCGCGGCGGCGTATCGACCGGTTTCCGTCCGCCGTCGCTGCGTCAGAGCACGGCCGGCTACTGCATGACGTCGGGCGGCGCAGCGGGCGCGATGCCCGGCACGTTGTGCGGCAATCCGGATCTCAAGCCGGAGACGAGCCTGACCGAGGAGCTCGGCGTGCGCTACGACCTGGGCGACACGTACGCGGGCCTGACGCTGTTCAACAACCTGTTCAAGAACAAGGTGGCGAGCTACGACACGGGCAAGGCCGATCCGCGTTCGCCGGGCCGCAACATCTATGTGTACGACAACATCGACCGGGTCAAGCTGTACGGGCTCGAGATCGGCGCGGGCACGCGCCTGTCGCGCACGCTGAAGGTGTCGGGCGCCTACACGCTGACCGAATCGCGCCGCGAGGGCAGCGGCGAGAAGGCGTTCAACGGCAGTTCGCTCGACGGTTATCCGCTCGACAAGACGCCGAAGCACAAATTCAACGTGCAGGTCGACTGGACGCCGACCGCCAGGCTCGACCTCTACGCGGCGGCGAACTACAGCGGCAGCGAATACTGGGCCGCGTTCCGCAACGGCGCGCAGGGCGTGCGCGAGCGGCCGTCGGCGACGACCTTCGATCTCGGCGGGCGCTACCGGATCGACAAGCGTTTCTCCGTCAATTTCGCGGTGCTCAACCTGACCAACAAGATGGTGCCGATCGACGATCGCACGCGCACGACCGGGCTGAGCGGCAACTGGCTCGTCGACCAGGGGCGCCGCATCGCGGTGAGTCTGACCGCCGAAATGTGACGGCATGGCCGGCGCGCCGCGCCGGCTCATTCAATCTGGAGGCAATGTCATGAATGCAATTTCCCGACCCGACGAACTATTAGTACCCCATAACGTGTGGGATGTGTATCGCGCGGATACCCCGTTGTTTCTCGCAACGCCGGCGCATACGGTGCTGGCCTGCGATGTCGCGGAGGCGATCCCGCATGCGGACGCGTCGCTCGCGGCGCGCGTGAACGATGCGTTGCGTCGCGCGCGGGCCGACGGCCACATGGGCGCGACGGTGGTCGGCGCGGTGCCGTTCGACGTCGGCGCGCCGACCGCGCTGCGGGTTGCGCGCACGATGCTGCGCGCGCGACCGCTCGGCGCGCAGCGGGCAGCCGGGCCGGCCGGCACGCGCTATGCGACGCGCGAGGTGCCGTCCGCGGATGCGTATGCGGACGCGGTCGCGCTGGCGGTTGCCAGGATTCGCGCGGGCGAGCTCGACAAGGTCGTGCTGGCGCGCACGCTGGAGGCGACCGGCGAGGTGCCGGTCGACGTTGCGGCGCTCGTCGCGCGACTCGCGTCGTGCAATCCGCACGGCTATACGTTCTCCGTGGATCTCGGCGCGGGCCGCACGCTGCTGGGCGCGAGCCCGGAGCTGCTCGTGAACCGCTTCGGCGGCGTCGTGCGCGCGAATCCGCTGGCGGGTTCCGCGCCGCGCAGCCGCGACCCGGTCGAGGACCGGCGCCGAGCGCAGGCGCTGCTGGCGTCGGCGAAGGATCTCGACGAGCACCGGGTCGTCGTCGACGCCGTGCGCGGCAGCCTCGCGCCGCTGTGCAGGCGGCTCGACGTGCCGGCGCGCCCGTCGCTGGTCCATACGGAAACGATGTGGCATCTGTCGACCGAGGTGTGCGGCGAAACCGACGCGGATGCGTTGACGCTCGCACTCGCGCTGCATCCGACGCCCGCCGTCTGCGGCGCGCCGCGCGCGGCGGCGCGCGACTGCATTCGCGATGCCGAGCCGTTCGATCGCGGCTTCTACGCGGGGATGCTCGGCTGGGTCGATGCGCATGGCGACGGCGAGTGGGTCGTCACGATTCGCTGCGCCGAAGCGTTCGACCGCACGCTGCGGCTCTATGCGGGCGCGGGCGTGGTCGGTGAATCGACGCCCGAAGGCGAACGCGCGGAAACCGCGGCCAAGTTCCGGACGATGCTGGATGCGCTCGGTATCGATCGCGATGCCGCATCGGGCGCCGCGCGGGAGGCCGCATGACGCCCGCGAACCGCACGCCGTGGCCGGACGCGTTCGCCGCCGCGTATCGGCAGAAGGGGTACTGGCTCGGCCAGTCGTTCGCGCAGTGGTTCGACGAACGCGTCGCGCGGCACGGCGAACGTATCGCGCTCGTACAGGGCGACCTGCGCTGGTCGTACCGGACGTTCGCGGCGGAAGCCGAACGCACGGCCCGCGCGCTGACCGCGTGCGGGATCGTGCCGGGCGACCGCGTCGTCGTGCAATTGCCGAACTGCGTCGCCTTTTTCGCGGTGACGTTCGCGCTGTTCCGGATCGGCGCGCTGCCGGTGTTCGCGCTGCCCGCGCATCGCCGGCGCGAGATCGGCTACTTCTGCCGGCACGCGGGCGCGGTCGCCTATGTCGCGGCGGAACAGCACGACGGGTTTGACTACCGGGCGCTCGCGACCGAGATCCGCGCCGATGCGCCGACGTTGCGCCACGTGCTGTTCACGGCGCCCGGCAACGCGCGCGTGGCGCTGCCGGATGCGACGCCCGACGTCGCGCTGCCGCCGGGGCCCGGCGCGCACGAGATCGCGTTCCTGCAACTGTCGGGCGGCAGCACGGGTACGCCGAAGCTGATTCCGCGCACGCACGACGACTACCTGTACAGCGTGCGCGAGAGCGCACGCATTTGCGGGCTGACCGAACGCAGCGTCTATCTCGCGGCGCTGCCGGCCGCGCACAACTATGCGCTGAGTTCGCCGGGCTCGCTCGGTGTGTTCGATGCCGGCGGCACCGTCGTGCTGAGCGACGGCGCGAGCCCCGACACTGCGTTCCCGCTGATCGAGCGCGAGCGCGTGATGGTGGCGGCACTGGTGCCGCCGCTCGTGCCCGTATGGCTGGCCGCGGCCGGGCAGCGGCGCGGCGCGCTGGCGAGCCTCGAACTCGTCCAGGTCGGCGGCGCGCGCTTCGATCCGGCGCTTGCGGCGCGCGCGGCCGACGGCTTCGGCACGCAATTGCAGCAGGTGTTCGGGATGGCCGAAGGGCTCGTCAACTACACGCGGCTCGACGATCCGCGCGACGTGGTGATCGCCACGCAAGGGCGCCCGATCTCGCCGGACGACGAGATCCGCATCGTCGACGACGACGACCGCCCGGTCGAACCCGGCGCGGTCGGCCATCTGCTGACGCGCGGCCCGTACACGATCCGCGGCTACTACGACGCGGCCACGCACAACGCACGCGCGTTCACGGCGGACGGCTTCTATCGCACCGGCGATCGCGTCCGCCTGACGGCGGGCGGCCAGCTCGTCGTCGAGGGGCGCGCGAAGGACCAGATCAACCGCGGCGGCGAGAAGATCCCGGCCGAGGAAATCGAACACCTGCTGCTCGCGCATCCGGGTGTCGTCGACGCGGCGCTGGTCGCGATGCCCGACCCGTATCTCGGCGAACGCAGTTGCGCGTACGTGATTCGAGGCACGCCCGCGCCGACCGCGGCAGACCTCGTGCGCTTCGTGCGTGGCCAGGGCGTGGCCGCGTACAAGGTGCCCGACCGGATCGAATTCGTCGACGCATTCCCGAAAACGCCCGTCGGCAAGATCGACAAGCGCGCGCTTCGGCAGCACATCGCGGATCGGCTCGCCGCCGCTGCGTGACGAGTGCGGCGACGCCCCGTCGTTTTTTCCTTTCCCAAGCAATCCAACATGGCCATTCCGAAAATCGCTTCCTATCCGATGCCGGCCGAGCTGCCGGCGAACCGCGTGAACTGGCGCTTCGACCCGCGCCGCGCGGCGCTGCTCGTGCACGACATGCAAGACTACTTCCTCGACTTCTACGACCGTGCGGCCGCGCCGGTGCCGACGCTCGTCGCGCACGTGCGTCGCCTGATCGATTTCGCGCATGCCGCCGGGATGCCGGTCTACTTCACCGCGCAGCCGGCAACTCAGGCGGCGGCCGATCGGGCGCTCCTGACCGACATGTGGGGGCCGGGTCTCACCGCGCAGCCGTCGCGCGCGGCGATCTGCGACGCGCTCGCGCCGGCGCCCGGCGACACGGTGCTCGACAAGTGGCGGTACAGCGCGTTCCGGCGTTCGCCGCTCGAGACGCACCTGCGCGAGCAGGGGCGCGACCAGCTCGCGATCTGCGGGATCTACGCGCACATCGGCTGTCTGATGACCGCCTGCGACGCGTTCATGCGCGACGTGCAGCCGTTTTTCGTCGCTGACGCGCTCGCGGATTTCTCCGAGCGCGAGCACCGCATGGCGCTCGACTACGTGGCTGGACGTTGCGGAATGGCAGTGACCACGGACGCGCTCGTCGGCGTCGCACCGGTGGACGATACGGCACCGATGCTCGCCGCGATCGCGGCGCAGGTCGCCCGCAGCCTGCGGATGCCGACCGCCGACCTGCGCGAGCACGACAACCTGGTCGATTGCGGGCTCGATTCGATCCGGATGATGACGCTCGTCGAACAGTGGCGCGCGCAAGGCTACGACGTCACGTTCGTCCAGCTCGCCGAGCAGCCGACGCTCGGCGCATGGACGCGAGTGCTGCAGCGCGCGGCGCGGGTGAGCGCATGACGGCGCGTCCGGCGATGCCCGATGCCCGTCCGGCGTCGTTCGTCAGCACGGCGGAGGTGTCGGTGCCGCAGGCCGACCGCGTGCTGTTCAAGCTGTGCAAGCACTACGCGATCAAGGTGCCCGTCGTGTTCGACGAACATCGCGCGACCGTCGATTTCCCGTACGGCGTCTGCCGGATGCTGCGTACCGACGACGTGCTGCAGCTTCGCTGCGAAGCCGATTCGTCGGAGCAGCTCGAGCAGATCCAGTACGTGATGGACGAGCACCTGGGGCTGATGTCGCGTAACCGGGCGCTGGTGGTCGCATGGGAGCGGGGCGCGTGACGCGGCCCGCCTCCGGCTCAACGAACTTCGGGGCAACCCCGCTCATGACAAACGAATCCTTGCCGATCCGCGCGACTTCCGCGCAATACGGAATCTGGGTCGCGCAACAGGTCGACTCCGACGATCCGGGCTATCTGACGGCCGAGACCGTCGAGCTCGACGGCGCGCTCGACGTCGCCGCGCTGACCGACAGTGTCGAGGCCGTGCTCGATCACGCCGACGCGCTGCACATGCGGTTCGCGTGGCAGGACGATGCGCTGTGGCAGGCGCGCCGGACGCCACGCACGCGGCTGCCACTCGTCGATCTGTCGGCGCAAGCCGATCCCGTGCAGGCGGCGCATGCGTGGATGAAGGCGTCGCTGTCGATCTGCTGCGACGTGACCGCCGATCCGCTGTACCGCACCGCGCTGCTGCGGCTGTCGCCAACCCGGCACTGGTGGTATCTGCAGGTCCATCACATCGCGCTCGACGGCTTCGGCTACGGGCTGCTGCAGCAGGCCGCGGCGACTCGCTACAACGCGCGCGTCGGCGGCGGGCCGCTGCCGGAGCTGCCTGACTGGCGGATCGATCGCGTCGTTGAGGCCGAGGCGCGTTATCGCGCCGACGGCGGCTTCGATGCCGATCGCGCGTTCTGGCGCGCGCATCTGCGCGACGTGCCCGCGCCGCTCGTCCTCGCGCGGAAACAGGACATCGCCCCCGACGCGTGGCGCGCGACGCGCGTGTTCGACGCCGAACGCGTGCGCGCGCTGCGCGCCGCCGCCGAGCGGGTCGACGTCGACTGGAATGCGTGGCTGCTGTGCGCGGTCGGCATCTGGCTCGCGAAGCAGGGCGGCCAGTGCGACCTGACGCTCGGGCTGCCGGTGATGAACCGACTCGGCACGCCGGCGCTCGGCGTGCCGTGCATGGCGATGAACATCGTGCCGCTGCGCGTGCATGTCGACGCCGGGCGCTCGCCGCGTGAGCTTGCACGCGAATGCGCGGAGCGCCTGCGCGCGATCCGGCCGCACCTGTATTACCGGTACGGCTGGATTCGCGGCGATCTCGGGCTGCTGGAGCGCAACGCGTTCCTGTTCAACCAGGCCGTCAACGTGATGCCGTTCGAACGGAAGGTCGCATTCCATGGGCTCGCGAGCGACACCCGCGCGGTGAGCGGCGGTCCGGTGAAGGATCTGAACGTGACGCTCGCCGTGCGCGGCGGCGCGTGGCATCTGACGCTGGAAGCCAACCCGAACGCGTACGACGAAGCGGTGCTCGCCGCGCATGCGCGCGACCTTGCCGCGTGGCTCGACGCATTTGCCGAACAGGCGCCGGACGAACCGGTAAGTGCACTGCTCGATGGGATGCCCGCGCCGTCGATCGTGCGCGGCACGCCGCTCGCCGGGCCGTACGACGACGTGCTCGCGCGGATCGAACGCATCGCGCGCGACGCACCGGCGCACCCGGCTATCGAGGCCGGCGGCCACCGCATCGACTACCGCACGTTGCTCGCCGACGCCCATGCGCTTGCGTCGGAACTCGAGCGAAGGGGTGTGGCGCGCGATGCACGCGTCGCGATCGCCGCGCCGCGCGCGCCCGACGTGATCGCGGCGATGCTGGCCGTGCTGAAGGTCGGCGCGACGATCGTGCCGATCGATCCGGACGGACCGCCGCAGCGCGTCGCGGCGATGCTGGCGGATGCGGCGCCCGCGCTGGTGATCACGCGCGACGTGTATCGCGAATGTGCGGGTGGGCGGCCGGTGCTCGATCTGGCTGCGGCGCGCGTGTCGTCGCCGCGCGACGTGGCGTGCGCGGCGCCTGACGCGGCACAGCCCGCGTACCTCCTGTATACGTCGGGATCGACCGGCCGGCCGAACGGCGTGCTGGTCGGGCGCGGCGCGCTCGCGCATTTCGTCGCGAGCACGCGCGACCTGTATCGCATCGGTCCGAGCGACCGGGTGCTGCAGTTCGCGCCGCTGCATTTCGATGCGAGCTTCGAGGAGATCTTCGCGACGCTCTGCAACGGCGCGACGCTCGTGCTGCGCGACGACGCGATGCTCGACTCGATCGACGCGTTCACGGCCGAGGTCGAGCGCCGCCGCATCACGGTGCTCGACCTGCCGACCGCCTACTGGCACGTGCTCGCCCATGCCCTGGACGCGCGCCATGCGCAGCGCCTTGCCGGCGTGCGTCTGACGATCATCGGCGGCGAGGCCGCGTTGCCGGAGCGAATCCGGCGCTGGCACGCGCACCTGCCGCATCTGGCGCTGCTGAACACCTACGGGCCGACCGAAGCGACGATCATCGCGACGGCCGCCTGCGTGAGCGGTCCCGGCGCGGTCTGGCGCGACGGCGAGCCGGTGCCGATCGGCACGCCACGCGCGGGCGTCGACGCGCAGGTGGTCGACGAGCGCCTGTATCCGGTGGCCGAGGGCCGCACGGGCGAGCTGGTGCTGTGCGGCGACGCGCTGGCGCTCGGCTACCCGGGCAATGCGGCGCTGACGTCCGAGCGCTTCGTCACGCTGCCGGGGAGCGGTACGCGCGCGTACCGGACCGGCGATCTCGCCTCCGTGCGCGACGGCCGGCTGGTGTTCGACGGCCGGATCGACCACGAGGTGAAGGTCAGCGGTGTGCGCATCGATCCGCGCGAGATCGAGGACTGGCTGCTGCGCACGCCGGACGTGCGCGAGGCGGCGGTCGTCGCGTTGCGCGGCGACGCCGACGTGACGACGCTCGCGGCGTTCGTCGTCGGGGTGGACGAAACGGCCGCGCTGCGTGCGCGGCTCGCCGACGCGCTACCGGCCGCGGCGATTCCCGACGCGTGGCACGTGCTCGAACGGCTGCCGCGCAACGTCAACGGCAAGACCGATCGCAACGCGTTGCGGCAGCGCGCGATGGCGGCCCGCATCGGCGTGGACGACGATCCGCGCGCCGACGCGCTCGAACGGCAGGTGATGCACGCGTGGCGCAGCGTGCTCGGCGGCGTCGCGCTGACGCCGGATTCGAATTTCTTCGACATCGGCGGCAAGTCGTTGCAGGCGATCCAGGTGAGCGCGCGGCTGGCGACCGCGCTCGGCCGCGACGTGCCGGTATCGATGCTGTTCCGCCATGCGACGGTCGCGGCGCTGGCGGCTGCACTGCGCACGCCGCTGCCGTACCGGCCGCGCGTGGAGCGCGACGCGTTCGCCCCGCATCTTGCGATCCAGACGGCGGGAGGCGCTGCGCAGCGGCTCATCTGCATTCATCCGGCCGACGGCCTCGCGTGGAGCTATCTGCGGCTTGCCGCGTACCTGCCCGACACGACGGTCGACGGGCTGCAACTGTCAGTCGGCGACACGAACGGCGCGGCCGATTTCGACGCGCTCGTCGACACCTATGTGCGGCGCGTGCGGGCACTGCAGCCGGACGGTCCGTACCACCTGCTCGGCTGGTCGCTGGGCGGCGCGCTCGCGTACGCGGTCGCGGCGGCCCTCGAACGCGTCGGCGCGCCGGTGGGCGTGCTCGCGCTGATGGACAGTTATCCGTCGTCCGCGTGGATGGCACAGCCGCAGCCGGAGGCGGGCGACGCGCTGCGGATTCTGCTGACGGTGAACGGCGATTTCGACACGGCGGCGTTGTCCGACGCATTGCTGCGGCAGCGCCTGTTGCGCGCGAACAGCCCGTTCGCAGCGCTCGGCGGCGCGGGGCTCGACGCGCTGGTCGACGCGACGCTGCGGCAGATGCGCCAGTTCCGCGCCGCGCCGACCCCGCGTTACGGCGGCGAACTGCTGCTGTTCAACGCAACCCGCAAGCGGCCCGGCACGCCGGGGCCCGACAGCTGGGCCGCGCACCGGCCGGCGGCGTTGCCGACCTGCGTGGCGCTCGACTGCTCGCACGACGGGATGTCCGATCCCGAACCGATGGCGGCGATCGGCGCCGCGCTGACCGAACGGCTCGCCGCATGGGCCGACATGGAAACCGTTACGAGGAACGTGAATCGATGAGCAGGGAAACCGAGATGACATTTCCGGCGGGGGTGGCCGTCGTGACCGGCGCGGCGCGCGGGATCGGCGCCGCCGTGGTTCGCGCGCTCGCCGCGCGCGGGGTCGACGTCGCCGCGTTCGACGCCGACGGCGACGCGCTGGCGCGGGCGAACGAGGATCGCCCGCCGGCGCCGGGCCGCGTCCATCCGTTCGCGGTCGACGTGACCGACGCGCGCGCCGTGCGCGCGGCAATCGAGCACGTGGAGGCGACGGTCGGCCCGATCGGCATGCTCGCGAACGTCGCCGGCGTGCTGCGGCTCGCGGCCGCGACGTCGCTGACCGACGACGACTGGGCGCATTGCTTCGCGGTGAACACGCACGGCGTGTTCCACCTGTCGCGCGCGGTCGCACAGCGCATGATCGAGCGGCGCACGGGCAGCATCGTGACCGTCGGGTCGAATGCGGCGCTCGTGCCGCGCACGCAGATGGCCGCCTACGCCGCGTCGAAGGCCGCCGCGCATCAGTTCACGCGGTGCCTCGGCCTGGAGCTGGCCGGTCACGGCATTCGCTGCAACATCGTCGCGCCGGGTTCGACCGACACGCCGATGCAGCGCCAACTGTGGCGCGGCCCGGAAGGCCCGGCAGGCGTCATCGCGGGGTCGCTCGAAACCTATCGCACGGGCATTCCGCTCGGGCGCATCGCCGCGCCGGACGACGTCGCCGGCACCGTGCTGTTCCTGCTGTCCGACGCCGCGCGCCACGTGACGCTGCACACGCTGTGTGTCGACGGCGGCGCGACGCTCGGCGTGTGACGGCCCGTCTGAATTCCGTCTCCGGAGCATCTTCATGAAACAGATATCGGCCTGTGCCGAACAAGGTGCGGCAGGCGCGTTCGCGTTGCCGCATCACGAGAAACGGTTGCGCGTCGGCGCGCGGCTGCCCGTGCCTGACGCGCTGCGCCACGCGGTGCCGGCGTCGTATGCGGCGCGGGCGACCGTCGACGCGGGACGCGCGCAGGTGCGCGCGATTCTCGAACGGCGCGACGCGCGCCGGATCGTCGTCGTCGGCCCGTGCTCGATCCACGATCCGGCGGCCGCGTTCGACTACGCGCGCCGTCTCGCCGGTCTTGCGCACGCGGTGCGCGACGCGCTTTGCGTGGTGATGCGCGTCTACTTCGAGAAGCCGCGGACGACGGTCGGCTGGAAAGGGCTGATCAACGATCCGGGGCTCGACGGCAGCCATCGCGTCGAGGAGGGGTTGCGCACCGCGCGCCGGCTGCTCGTCGACATCAATGCGCTCGGGCTGCCGGTCGCGACCGAGGTGCTGGACGTCGCGACGCCGCACTACCTGTCCGACCTGGTGAGCTGGGCCGCGATCGGGGCGCGCACGACCGAATCGCAAATCCATCGCGAGCTGGCATCGGGGCTCGCGATGCCCGTCGGTTTCAAGAACGGCACGGACGGCCAGGTCGACATCGCAGCGCACGCGATGCTGGCCAGCATGCGGCCGCACACGTTCATCGGCGTCGATGGCGCCGGCGGTCCGGCCTTGCTGCACAGCACCGGAAATCCGCACGCGCACCTCGTGCTGCGCGGCGGTCGCCACGGGCCGAACTACGACGCCGCGGCGGTGGCGGCCGCGGTCGAAACGTTGCGCGCGCAACGCCTGACGCCGAACCTGCTGATCGACTGTTCGCATGCGAACTGCGGCAAGCAGGCGATACGGCAACTGGCGGTGCTGGACGATGTGGTCGGGCAGATGCGCGCGGGCAACGAAGCGATCCGGGGCGTGATGCTCGAAAGCTTCATCGAGGACGGCGCGCAGCCACTGGGCGGCGCACTGCGCTACGGCTGCTCGATCACCGATCCGTGCATCGGCTGGGAGGCGACCGAGGATGCGCTGTTGCGCGCCCGCTGCCTGCTGACCGACGACAGCCCCCATGCGCGCTGACGCGCGTCGTTTACCTTTTCCATCGGAACACCTTATGTCGACGACTTCCGCTGAATCCCTGCAAGCGCCGGCCGATGCCGGCGCGTCCATGCTGCCGCTGCTGCTCGCGAACTTCGCGATGGTGGCCGGCACCTACGCATTCGTCACGATCGCCGGCCCGATGGCGCGCCGCATGCATCTCGAACCGCTGCATATCGGCGCGATCATCGGCGTCGTCGGGCTCGTGTGGATGGCTGTCGCGCCTCGCTGGGGGCGAGCGGCGGACACGCGCGGGCGCTTGTCGACCATGCGCGCGGCGATCGTCGGGTTCGTCGCGAGCTCGCTGTTGCTGGCCGGCTATGTCGGCTGGGCGTTGCGCGACGGCGGCAGCGCCGTGCCGCCGGTGTGGGCGGGCGTTGTCGCGCTGCTCGTCACGCGCGCGGCGATGGGCGGCTGCTATGCGGGGCTGCCCGTCGCGGCCACGGCGTGGATCGCGGACCGGACGCTGGCCACGGGGCGCGCGTCGGCGATCGCGCGATTCGGCGCGGCGGGCGCGATCGGGATGGTGCTCGCGCCGCCGCTCGCGGGCTGGCTGGCCGGGTTCGACATGACGGTCGCGCTCGCCGTGTTCGCGCTGTTGCCGCTCGTCGGGCTGGCGGGGCTGCGACGGCTGCGCGACGACGGCACGCACGCGGTGCGGCAGGCGCCGCCCCGGCTGAAGCCGACCGATCCGCGCGTACGCCTGCCGTGGTACAGCGCGTTCGCGCTGTACAGCGCGGTGATGATCGCGAACAGCGTGCTCGGTTTTTACGTGATCGACCGGCTGCACGTGCGAACGGGCGACGCGTCGATGGTGGTCGGTTACGCGCTCGGCAGCGCCGGCATCGGGTTGATCGCGACGCAGTCGCTGGTCGGCCGGCTGCGTGCGGTCGCGCCGCTCCAATGGCTGCGCTGGGGTGCGCTGGCGGGTGGCGCGGGGTTCGTGTCGGCGCTGGCCGCGGAGGCCGCGCACCCGCTGCTGCTGTGCGCGAGCTACTTCGTGGCGGCGTGCGGGATGGGCGCCGCATTTCCCGCGGTCGCGGCGCTCGCGAGCACGCGCGTCGAAACGCATGAGCAGGCCGCGTGCGCGGGCGCGATGTCGATGGCGCAAGGGCTCAGCATGGTCGTCGCGCCACTGGCCGGCACGATGCTGTACGAACTGCATCCGGTGGCGCCGTTCGTGTCGATCGGCGTAGTGCTCGCGGTCGTATGCGTCGCGACATGCGGCGCGGGGGCACGCGCGCCGGCGGCGTGACGGTTTTCGTGAGCGTCGCGCGAATCGGCCGCCGGTTATTCGACCGGCGCAACGACCAGCGGACAGGCGCCGATCGCGCGCAGCCGCGTGCCGGTCCATTCATAGAAGAACCGGGCGGCCTTCGCGTTGTTGTCGTCGCAGTCGTCGTTGAAGCAGCCCGAGACGATCAGCAGCGCACTGCCTGCGCGGAAATCGACGCGTTCGTCGTCGTTGCCCATGACGCCCGCGATCACTTTCACGCCGGGCATTGTGTAGGTCGCGCCCGTGTACTTGTCGACGATCGCGAAATTCCGGCAATCCGTTCCGCAGCCCCAGATCGCGACGCGGTAGTGGCCGGCAAAATTGGCCGGTTGCGTGAATTCGTCGCGAATGACGGTGCGATACAGGCGGGCTTCCTTGCTGGTCAGCCGGGGCGCCGCGGCCGGCTTGCGCGGCGCGCGTGCGGCGGGTGCGGGATAGCGGTTGAACGAAGGCGACGGGCATGCGGCGGCAGCCGTCGCTGCGGCCGGGGGCGCCGCATGGGCGGCGCCGGCGTCGGCAAGCAGCGCGGCCGATGCACCGGCGATCAGCAGAAATCGATAGGCGAGCGCCACGCGTCATCCTTCATGTTCGAGATTGAGATCGGGCCGAGGGCCCGAACGGCCGCCGCCGACGATTCTATGACGCTTCGCGTGTGCCGGCGACACGGAATGGCGTTCGCGCGCGCGTGCCTTCAGTTGCGCATCGAACCGGCCGTGCGTGATACGTCTCCCCGTCAAGCATTGTCAAATCGCGGCGATATATCACGATGCCTGACGTTTCAGGCCGCGCACGAAGGCTGTCATGTCCGGGTCGATTGAGTATCCTTGAATTCGATTTGCGGTAGTCATGCAGTCACAACCGGGAGGCTTCACATGAATGCACGTCTATACCGCGCGACCGTTGCCGGCGCGCTGATCGGATTGCTCGCACCGTTTTCGGTGGCCCATGCGCAGCTTGGCGATGTCCTGAAGCAGGTCGGCGGCGGTGGCGATTCGGGCGGCAGCGCGGGCGGTGCGCTCGGCAACCTCGGCGGCCTTGGTGGCGCACTGACGGGCGGCGGCGGTTCGTCGCTGATGCCGGGCAGCACCGGCAACGTCGCGGGCCTGCTGCAGTTCTGCATCCAGAACAACTATCTCGGCGGCGCGTCCGGCGGCGCATCGTCGGTGAAAGACGCGCTGATGGGCAAGCTCGGCGGCAATGCATCGTCCGACAGCGGTTACACCAGCGGCTCGAGCGGGATCCTCGACGCCGGCAACGGCAACAAGCTCGACCTGAGCGGCGGCGGCCTGAAGCAGCAGGTGACGAAGCAGATCTGTGACAAGGTGCTGTCGCAAGGGAAATCGCTGTTGTAAGCACGGGGCGTGCACCCTGCAACGGGGCGCACGATATCGAACACCGGCGCGACGGATTCGCGGCATGACCGCGTGACTGCCGCCCGCGCATGCATTTCGCCGCAAATGGGGCGCGGCGTATGTCCGGCGCGTTGCGTCGACTACCGTCACCCGACCCGCCGCTGGAGGAAGGGAAAGGGTCCGGTCGGGCGCGGCGGTCGTGCCGGCGAGTGATGGCGGCAGCCGCTGCGGACTGGCCGGCCGCCGTTTGTGTACCGCCCACCGCGCGCGTCAATCGGCCAGCCGCTTGTCCGCGAGCGCCTTGCAGCAGTCTTCGTATACCCATTGGACGAGCTTTGCCCGATAGTCGAGATCGTCGGTATCGACGATTTCCTCGACCGCGTCGCGTGCCCACGGCGCGTCGACGAACCCGGCATGCCGCTTCGCGATGTCCTGCGCGAGCGCCGCGAGCTTGGCGACCGCGAGCCAGTCGGCCTGGCGGTGATGGCGGTCGAGCCAGCGGTGCGCGGCCTGGACCTGGAACGCGGCGTCCGGCCACGATTCGTTGAGGTAAAACGCGCCGAGATTGCCGCAGGTGAGCCAGCAAAGCAGCTCCAGGCGGTCTTGCGAGCCGAGGGTATGGGATGCGTCGGACATGGCAGCGCTCACGAAATGCAGGGATTCCGGGCGGCGCCGGCCGCAATGGGCCGGTGCCGATAATAAAAACATAGCACGATGCGGGCCCGGCCGCGCACCCGGACGGATGCTGACGCGGCGGCGAAACGGACGCTGCGCCGGCGTTCACAGCCGACGGCGCAGCGAGGATGCGGCAGCGGTCGGCGTTCTTTCGAATGGCTGTCAATCGTCACACCAGTCGTCCGCAACGCTCGTTAGAATGTCGGCTTCCCCGAAGCACGGGACCCGATGCGAAGCCTGGAGCAGGTGCTGACGCACCCGCTCCAGCCGACTTGAGCGCTAACTTTGGCCGACAGGAGACGCAGCACGATGAAAATCTACGACCAGTTCTATATCGACGGCGCATGGCGCAAACCGGCCGGCACCGGCACGATCGACGTGATCGACTCGGGCACCGAAGCTGTGATCGGCCGGATTCCGGAAGGCGTCGCATCCGACGCGCAGGATGCGATCCGCGCGGCGCGCGCCGCGTTCGACACATGGGCGGCCACGCCGGCCGCGACCCGGGCCGGCTACCTGCGCAAGATCGTCGAGCATCTGCAGGCGCGCAGCGAGGAACTCGCGCAGTCGATCACCGGCGAAGTCGGGATGCCGATCAAGCTGTCGCGCGCGATCCAGGTCGGCGGCCCGATCTACAATTGGAAGGCGTACGCGAAGCTCGCCGAGACCTTCGAATTCGAGGCGCAGGTCGGCAACTCGCTGGTGGTGCGCGAACCGGTCGGCGTCGTCGCGGCGATCACGCCGTGGAACTACCCGCTCAACCAGATCACGCTGAAGGTCGCGCCGGCGCTCGCGGCCGGTTGCACGGTCGTCCTGAAGCCGTCCGAAGTCGCGCCGCTCAACGCGTTCATGCTGGCCGAAGCGATTCACGAAGCCGGGCTGCCGGCCGGCGTGTTCAACCTCGTGTGCGGCTACGGCCCGGTCGTCGGCGAGGTGCTGGCCACCGATCCGGACGTCGACATGGTGTCGTTCACGGGCTCGACGCGCGCCGGCAAGCGCGTGGCCGAGCTGGCGGCCGCGAGCGTCAAGCGCGTCGCGCTCGAGCTGGGCGGCAAGTCGGCCTCGGTGATCCTCGACGATGCCGATTTCGCGACGGCGGTGAAGGGCACGGTCAATGCGTGCTACCTGAACGCGGGGCAGACCTGTTCGGCGCACACGCGCATGCTGGTGCCGGAAGCCCGCTACGACGAGGCGCGCGAAATCGCGAAGGCGGCGGCCGAAACCTACGTCGCGGGCGATCCGCGGCAGGACGCGACGCGCCTCGGCGCGCTGGCGTCGGCCGTGCAGCAGCAGCGCGTGCAGGCATACATTCAGCGCGGGATCGACGAAGGCGCGGAACTCGTCACGGGTGGCACGGGTATGCCGGACGGGCTCGCGAAGGGCTTCTTCGTGAAGCCGACCGTATTCGGCCGCGTCGATCCGAAATCGACGATCGCGCAGGAAGAAATCTTCGGGCCGGTGCTGTCGATCATCACGTACCGCGACGAAGACGAAGCCGTGCGCATCGCGAACGATTCGCCGTACGGGCTCGGCGGCGCGGTGTGGGCCGGCAGCGACGAACGCGCGATGGGCGTCGCGCGCCGCATCCGCACCGGGCAGGTCGACATCAACGGCGGCGCGTGGAACATGGCCGCGCCGTTCGGCGGCTACAAGCAGTCGGGTCACGGCCGCGAGAACGGCGTGTACGGGCTCGAAGAATATCTCGAGTACAAGTCGATGCAACTCAAGCCCGCGAAGCCGGCCTGAGCGTTCGTCACGGCCCGGACCGGAAACGGCACGCTCGCGTGCCGTTTTTTGTTGACGGCCGTCAAGGTGCGCGCGGGTGGATCGT
This sequence comes from Burkholderia metallica, assembly GCF_902832845.1. GTDB lineage: Bacteria > Pseudomonadota > Gammaproteobacteria > Burkholderiales > Burkholderiaceae > Burkholderia > Burkholderia metallica. The sequence goes on from NZ_CADFDB010000007.1 coordinate 48,932, forward strand.
CGATCATCGCGGTTCCGATGTTTCGACGAGGTAACCGATGACCGTACGCACTTCCTTTCCGCCGCTGACGATTCGCGGCCGCACCTTGCTGCCCGTCGTGCAGGGCGGCATGGGCGTCGGCATCTCCGCGCACCGGCTGGCGGGCAGCGTCGCGCGCGAAGGCGCGGTCGGCACGATCGCGAGCATCGACCTGCGCCACCATCATGCGGATCTGCTCGCGCGTTGCCGCGCGCAACCCGATCGCGCGACGCTCGAGGCCGCGAACCGCGAAGCGCTCGCACGCGAGATCCGCTTGGCGAAGACCTACGGCGAAGGGCGCGGGATGATCGCGGTCAACGTGATGAAGGCCGTGAGCGCGCATGCGGACTACGTGCGGGTCGCGTGCGACGCAGGCGCGGACGCGATCGTGATGGGCGCGGGCCTGCCGCTCGACCTGCCCGACCTCACGCAAGGGCATGACATCGCGCTGATTCCGATCCTGTCGGATAGCCGCGGGATCGCGCTCGTACTGAAGAAGTGGATGAAGAAGGGGCGCCTGCCCGACGCGATCGTGATCGAGCATCCGGCACATGCGGGCGGCCATCTCGGCGTCACGCAGATCGACGACATGCACGACGGCCGCTTCGATTTCGCGCGCGTGCTCGACGAAGCCGCGCAGGTGATGGCATCGCTCGGGCTCGCGCGCGAAACGATCCCGTTGATCGTTGCGGGCGGGATCAACAGTCACGACGCGGTGCGCGCGGCGCTCGAGGCCGGCGCGAACGGCGTGCAGGTCGGGACACCGTTCGCGGTGACGGAAGAAGGCGATGCGCATCCGCACTTCAAGCGCGTGCTGGCCGACGCGACGCCCGACGACATCGTCGAATTCGTCAGCGTGACGGGGCTGCCTGCACGTGCGGTGAAGACGCCGTGGCTCGATCGTTACCTGCGCAACGAGGCACGCATCCGCACCAAGCTCGGTGCGCTGAAACAGCGCTGCCCGACCGCGCTCGAATGCCTGAGCGTCTGCGGCTTGCGCGACGGCATCGAGAAGTTCGGCCATTTCTGCATCGACACGCGGCTCGCGGCCGCGCTGCGCGGCGACGTCGCGAACGGGCTGTTCTTCCGCGGCCGCGAAGCGTTGCCGTTCGGCCGCGCGATCCGCAGCGTGCGCGATCTGCTCGACCTGCTGCTCACAGGCAGTGCGACGGAGCCTGCGGCAAACCGTCCCACGTTTACGCTGGCTTGACGGATATCAACATGACGAAAAGACCCTGCAAGGAAAATGGGAACCATTCTTTGGGGGTCCGTACCATGCATGAAACGATTCGAACTTTTATTACCGCTGCGGCTGTTGCAGCCGCTTTCGCCGCGATGCCTTCGCTGTCGCACGCGGCCTCGCCCGGCGACGGCATCAACCAGGGCGACGTCCTGGTCCGGCTGCGTGCGATCAGCATCCAGCCGAACGAACGCGCGAGCGATACGCTGGGCGCGCTGAACGTCGGCGTGAACAACGCGATCGTGCCCGAGCTCGACTTCACGTACATGATCCGCGACTACCTCGGCGTCGAACTGATCCTCGGCACGTCGAGGCATCAGTTGACGTCGAGCCTCGGCAATCTCGGCGGCGTGGGCGTGCTGCCGCCGACGCTGCTGCTGCAGTACCACTTCAACCACGCCGGCAAGGTACGTCCGTACGTCGGCGCGGGGGTGAACTACACGTACTTCTACAACAACGGGCTCAACGTCGGCGGGGAGGGCGTGTCGATCAACAAGAGCAGCTTCGGCCCCGCGCTGCAGTTCGGCGTTGACGTGCAGTTGACGAAGAAGGTGTTCATGAACGTCGACGTGAAGAAGATCTGGATGAGCACCGATGCGACGCTCGGCGACAAGGGCATCGGCACGCTGCACATCGATCCGCTGATCGTCGGCGTGGGCGTCGGGATGAAGTTCTAGACGCGGCGGGAAAAAAACAGAGTTGGGGTTGGCGGCATGGCGGTCGGCATGCCGCTTTTTTTATGCGCGGCGGATTTACAGCTTGTCGTACTGGAAGCGCATCGCGGTGCCTTCGCGCTGGATGCGCTCCCACACCGCGCGCTTTTCGTCGTCGCTCAGGAACACCCAGTTCGACACTTCGGCGGCCGTGCGGCCGCAGCCCTTGCAGACTTCGTCGAACAGGGTCGAGCACACGCCGATGCAGGGGCTGTCGGGTAGGTCGTGGAGATTGGAGGCCATCGGAAGGGTTCGCGCGGTTGAATCGTCAGCCGCCATTTTAATGCATCGCGGCCGGACGGCCGGGCGGGCGCGGCCGGCGTGCCCGCAAGGTGCGGCGGCGTGACGGTACGGCCGGGGCCGGGGCAGCCGCCGCACGGGGCGCGTTCGGGCGACGCGCGCGGTTTCGCCGCCGTCCGTTTTTCCCGGTGGACAGCCGCCGATTACCCGATAGAATTCCCCGGGAACGCCCCGCCGTGCGGGCGGCCAGCGTGGCCGACGGCGGGAATCTGTTCCGTTTGCGCGACACCGGCATGATTTTTTTGTGACGGGGCGCGAATGATGGTAGTTTTCGGGGTTTTCGAGGGGCGGCGCGCCAGAATGCGCCGTCATGACGAGGCAGACGGCAGCCGGACACACGGTCCGGCCGGAGGGAGAACGGGATGAAAGCAAAGGTAGTGGGCCGGTTCGCGGCGCTCGCGCTGTGCGTGGGTGCATCGGCGGCGGCGGCGAAGGATACGCAGCTCAATGTCTATAACTGGTCGGACTACATTGCGAAGGACACGATCCCGAACTTCGAGAAGCAGACGGGCGTCAAGGTCCGCTACGACAACTACGACAGCGACGACACGCTGCAGGCGAAGCTGCTGACGGGCAGCTCGGGCTACGACATCGTCGTGCCGACCAGCAACTACGCGGGCAAGCAGATCGCCGCCGGCATCTTCGCGCCGCTCGACAAGTCGAAGCTGCCGAACCTCAAGTACCTCGATCCGCAACTGATGGCGCTCGTCGCCGGCGCGGACCCGGGCAACAAGTACTCGGTGCCGTGGGCGTACGGCACGACGGGCCTTGCCTACAACCTGACCAAGGCGCAGCAGGCGCTCGGCAAGGTGCCGCTCGACAACTGGGACATCCTGTTCAAGCCGGAAAACATCTCGAAGCTGAAGACCTGCGGCGTGTCGGTGCTCGACGCGCCGGACCAGATGTTCGCGGCGACGCTGCACTACATCGGCAAGGATCCGATGAGCACGAACCCGGCCGACTACAAGGCCGCGATGGAGGTGCTGAAGAAGATTCGCCCGTACATCACGCAGTTCAACTCGTCGAGCTACATCAACGACCTGGTCGGCGGCGACATCTGCTTCGCGTTCGGCTGGTCGGGCGACGTGGTGATCGCGAAGCATCGCGCGATCGAGGCGAAGAAGGCGTACAAGATCGAGTACTACATTCCGAAGGGCGGCGCGCCGGTGTGGTTCGACGTAATGGCGATCCCGAAGGACGCGAAGAACAAGGACGCCGCGCTGCAGTGGATCAACTACATCGAGGATCCGAAGGTGCACGCGGCGATCACGAACGCGGTGTACTACCCGAGCGCCAACGCCGAGGCCCGCAAGTACGTGCGGCCCGACGTCGCGAACGACCCGGCCGTCTATCCGCCGGCCGACGTCGTGAAGACGCTGTTCCTGCTCAAGCCGCTGCCGCCTGAAATCCAGCGTCTGCAGACGCGTCTGTGGACCGAGCTGAAGTCGGGCCGCTGACGCGAGCCGGCGTTCAAAGCAGTCATGAAGCCCCTGGTGCCCCCGGGGGCTTTGTTCGTTCAACGCAGGAGAGAAGCAGCACATCATGAATAGCCAGTCGGGTGCGCCGGTCGCGGGCGCGCCGTCCTCCGTGTCCTCCTCCGGCGCCGGTACGCGCGCCGAGACCTTTGTCCAGATCGTCGACGTCGTCAAGAAATTCGGTGACACCGAAGCCGTGCGCAGCGTCAACCTGACCGTGCGCCAGGGCGAGCTGTTCGCGCTGCTCGGCAGCTCGGGCTGCGGCAAGTCGACGTTGCTGCGGATGCTCGCGGGCCTCGAAACGGTCACGTCGGGCAAGATCCTGATCGACGGCGAGGACCTCGCGCAGATGCCGCCGTACAAGCGGCCCGTGAACATGATGTTCCAGTCGTATGCGCTGTTCCCGCACATGTCGGTCGAGTCGAACGTCGCGTTCGGTCTCAGGCAGGAGGGCACGCCGAAGGCCGAGCTGAAGGAGCGCGTCGCGTCGGCGCTCGAACTCGTGCAGATGAGCAAGTACGCGAAGCGCAAGCCGCATCAGCTTTCCGGCGGCCAGCAGCAGCGCGTCGCGCTCGCGCGTTCGCTGGTCAAGCGGCCGAAGCTGCTGCTGCTCGACGAGCCGATGTCCGCGCTCGACAAGCAGATCCGCCAGCGCACGCAGATCGAGCTCGTCAACATTCTGAACAAGGTCGGCGTCACCTGCATCATGGTCACGCACGACCAGGAAGAAGCGATGACGATGGCGAACCGCCTCGCGGTGATGAGCGAAGGGCAGATCGTGCAGATCGGCTCGCCGAACGAAGTGTACGAATATCCGAACAGCCGCTTCTCGGCCGAATTCATCGGCTCGACGAACCTGTTCGACGGCGTGACCGTCGAAGACGAGCCCGACCACGTCTACATCGAATCGCCGGAGCTGCCGAGCCGGCTGTACGTGAGCCACGGGATCTCGGGCCCGCTCGGGATGCCGGTCACGGTGTCGGTGCGCCCCGAGCGGATCGCGCTCACGCGCAAGCCGCCCGAAGGCGCGTTCAACTGGGCGCGCGGCCGGATCAGCAACGTCGCGTACGTGGGCGGCTACTCGCTGTATCACGTGAAGCTCGACGCGGGCAAGACGGTGATCGCGAACGTGTCGAGCCTCGCGATTTCGGAGCTCGACACGCCGGCGCTCGGCGACGAGATCTACGTGCGCTGGAGCGCCACGGCCGGCGTGGTGCTGACGTCATGAACGCGTTCAAGTCCCTGCTCGAGTGGCCGGTGCGGCGCTTCAACCTGACGGGCGCGACGGCGGTGGTCGCCGGCCCGTTCACGTGGCTCGTGCTGTTCTTCCTCGTGCCGTTCGTGCTGGTCGTCAAGATCAGCTTCGCGGAGCTGCAGCTCGGCATCCCGCCGTATACGGAGCTGGCGTCGTATGCCGACGGCGTCGTGCACATCGCGCTGAACCTGTCGCACTACGCGTTCCTGTTCACCGACAGCCTGTATTTCGCGACCTACGTGAACTCGGTGTGGGTGGCCGCGATCACGACGTTGCTGTGCCTGCTGCTTGGCTATCCGATGGCGTACTACATCGCGCGCTCGAACCCGGCAACCCGCAACCTGCTGATGATGGGCGTCATGCTGCCGTTCTGGACGTCGTTCCTGATCCGCGTGTACGCATGGATCGGCATCCTGAAGAACAACGGGCTGCTGAACAACTTCCTGATGTGGATCGGTCTCACGCATACGCCGATCGAGCTGTATCGCACCAATTACGCGGTGTACATCGGGATGGTGTATTCGTACCTGCCGTTCCTCGTGATGCCGCTGTACGCCCACCTCGTGAAGATGGACCTGCGCCTGCTCGAAGCCGCGTACGACCTCGGCGCGAAGCCGTGGAAGGCGTTCGTGCAGATCACGCTGCCGCTGTCGAAGAACGGGATCATCGCGGGCTGCCTGCTGGTGTTCATCCCGGCGGTGGGCGAGTACGTGATTCCGGAGCTGCTCGGCGGCGCGAACACGCTGATGATCGGCCGCGTGATGTGGAACGAGTTCTTCAACAACGCGGACTGGCCGATGGCGTCGGCCGTGACCTGCGCGATGGTGCTGCTGCTGCTCGTGCCGATGGCGATGTTCCAGCACTTCCAGGCGAAGGAACAGGGAGGCCGTCGATGAAGCCGAATCGTTACCTGCAGTTCGCGGCGCTGTTTGCCGGCTTCGCGTTCCTGTACATCCCGATCATCAGCCTGATCGTCTACTCGTTCAACGAGTCGAAGCTCGTCACCGTGTGGTCGGGTTTCTCGTTGCGCTGGTACTCGGCGCTCGTCGCCGACGACGAACTGCTGACGGCCGCGTGGCTGTCGCTGAAGATCGGCGTGCTGACCGCGTTCGCGTCGGTGTTCATCGGCACGTGGGCCGGCTTCGTGCTCGCGCGGATGGGGCGCTTTCGCGGTTTCGCGCTGTTCAGCGGGATGATCAACGCGCCGCTCGTGATTCCCGAGGTGATCCAGGGGATTTCGCTGCTGCTGCTGTTCATCGAGCTCGCGAAGTGGATCGGCTGGCCGGCCGAGCGCGGCATCTTCACGATCTGGCTCGGCCACGTGATGCTGTGCATCTCGTACGTCGCGATCATCGTGCAGTCGCGCGTGCGCGAGCTGAATCCGTCGCTGGAGGAGGCCGCGCTCGATCTCGGCGCGACGCCGCTGAAGGTGTTCTTCACGATCACGCTGCCGCTGATCTCGCAGGCGCTGATCGCGGGCTGGCTGCTTTCGTTCACGCTGTCGATCGACGACCTCGTGCTGTCGGCGTTCCTGTCGGGCCCCGGTTCGACGACACTGCCGCTCGTCGTGTTCTCGCGCGTGCGTCTCGGGCTGAACCCGGAGATGAACGCGCTCGCGACGCTGTTCATCATCGCGGTGACGGCCGGCGTCGTGATCGCGAACTTCGTGATGCTGCGCCAGGAACGCAAGCGGATGGCGGGGTTCGCCGCCTGACGCTCGGGTGGCGATCGCCATCGCGATGAAAAACGCCCGGTGCCGACGATGAGTCGGCCCGGGCGTTTTGATTTGTGTGGCGGTGCGTATCGGCAGCCGCCGACGGTTCATGCGCCGAACGCCGCCTTCGCGAGCAGCCCGAGCGCGACGCAGACGAGCACGGCCGCGAATCCGGCCTGCACGTGCCGCGCGGCGAGGCGGCGCGCCGCGCCGCGACCGGCGGCCATGCCGAGCGCGGTCGCGACGGTGAACCACAGCGTCACGTCGAGCGGCGCGCGCGTGCCCGACACGAGCGTCGCGAGCACGCCGCCGGTACCGACGAGCGCGATCACCATCAGCGACGTCGCGACCACGCCGTGCATCGACACGTTCGTGAACTTGCGCAGCATCGGCACGATCACGAAGCCGCCGCCGACACCGAGCAGCCCCGTCATCAGGCCGGTCACCGCGCCGGTCGACGCGAGCGCGACGCCCACCGGCCACGACCACACGAGCCGGCCCGTATCGGGATTCACGCGGCCGACGCACAGCGGCGACGCCTCCGCGTCGGCCGGCGCGCGCCGCAGCGCCTGCCGCAGCAGGCGGGCCGCGACGACCAGCATCGTCAGCGCGAACAGCGTGAGCAGCAGGCGCTGCGGCAGCACGTGTGCGAGCCGTACGCCGAGCGTGGTCAGCGGTACGCCGGCCACGGCCATCAGCAGCGCCGCGCGATAGCGCACGAGCCCGCGGCGAAAGCCTTCGAGCGCGCCGAGCGCGGCGCTGCCCGCTACCGCGACGAGTGCGACGGGCGTGGCCTGCTGCATCGGCCAGCTCATCCCGACCACCAGCGCGGGCACCGCGAGGATGCCGCCGCCGGCGCCGGTCAGGCCGAGCACGGCGCCGACGAAGCCGCCGAGTACGAGGGAAATCAGCATGACGTCATCGGGCTCCGGTCAACGTGCGATCGCGGGCTTCGCGAGCCATTCGCGGCCCTTGAGCATCGCCTTCCAGTAGAGCGGCGGCAGCACGCGCGCCTTGAGCAGCCACGCGAGCCGCGACGGGCGCTTGCCGTCGATCAGCCACGCCGGGAAGGTCGGCGCGACCTTGCCGCCGTACAGGAATTCGGCGAGCACGATCTTGCCGCGCTCGACGGTGAGCGGGCACGAGCCGTAGCCGTCGTACGCGGCGTCGCCGTGCGCGCGGCCGAGCGATGCAAGCAGGTTGTGCGCGACGACGGGCGCCTGCTTGCGGGCGGCCGCGGCGGTTTTCGCATTGGTCGTGTTGGTGACGTCGCCGAGTGCGTAGATGTCCGGAAACTGCTTGTGCCGCAGCGTCGCCGGATCGACGTCGATCCAGCCGGCCGCGTCGGCGAGCGGGCTCGCGCGCACGAAGTCGGGCGCCTTTTGCGGCGGCACGACGTGGATCATGTCGAACGAACGCACGACGGTTTCCTTGCCGCCGTCCGGCAGCGCGCGTGCGAACGTCGCGCGGCGTGCGGGCCCGTCGATCGCGACGAGGTTGTGGCCGAACGACAGCGCGATGTCGTAGCTTTTCACGTACTCCATCAGCGCGGGCACGTAATCGGCGACGCCGAACAGCGCGCCGCCCGCATTCAGGAATTCGACGTTCGCGGCGCCGAGGCGGCCCGCGCGGCGCCAGTGGTCGCACGACAGGTACATCGCCTTCTGCGGCGCGCCCGCGCACTTGATCGGCATCGGCGGCTGCGTGAAAAGCGCATTGCCGCCGCGGAACGCGCGGACGAGTTCCCACGTGTACGGCGCGAGATCGTAGCGGTAGTTCGACGTGACGCCGTTGCGGCCGAGCGTGTCGGCGAGGCCTTCGATCGCCTCCCAGTCGAGCTTGAGCCCCGGGCACACGACGAGCTTGCGATAACCGATGCGGCGGCAGCCGTCGAGCACGACCGTATGCGCGTCGGGCTCGAAGCCCGCGACGGCGGCCTGGATCCGGCGCACGCCGCGCGGCAGCACGTCGGTGACTTGGCGCGCGGTCGTCTCGGGCCGGAACACGCCCGCGCCGACCATCGTCCAGCCCGGCTGGTAGTAGTGAACGTCGGCCGGGTCGATCACCGCGATGTCGAGCGACGCGTCGCGCGCGAGCAGGCTCGATGCGACCGCGATACCGGCCGCACCCGCGCCGACGATCACGATGTCGTGCCGCGCGTCGACGGCCGGTGCCGCCTGTCGGCCCCCCTGGTCGACACGCGACGCGAGCGCGCTCAGGTCATGGCCGGCCGCACCGGCGGTGGCGACGATGTCGTTCAGCGGACGCGACCCTGCCTGCGACAGCGCCCACAGCGTGGCCGAGCGCGTGCCGCTGCGGCAGTACGCGAGCAGCGGGCCGTCGAGCGACGCGACGAGCGCGCCGAACTGCGCGGCCTGGTCGTCGGTGACCTTGCCCGTATCGACCGGCAGGTAATGCACGTCGATGCCGAGCGGCGCGGCGGCCGCGCGGATCTCGGCGACGGTCGGCTGGTCGGGGCCTTCGCCGTCGGGCCGGTTGCAGACGATCGCGCGGATGCCCGCCGCGTGCAGCGCGGGCAAGTCGGCCGCCGCGATCTGCGGCGAGACCGACAGCGCGTCGGTCAGCTTGCGAAGGGTCATGTCGGGGTTCTCCGGTGGTGCGTGCGGCTCAGATCGCGTCGAGCGGGATCTTCAGGTAGCGCACGCCATTGTTTTCGGGCTCGGGCAGGTGGCCGGCGCGCATGTTGACCTGCACGGACGGCAGCATCAGCACCGGCATCGCGAGCGTCGCGTCGCGCGCGGTGCGCATCGCGACGAAATCGTCCTCGGTCACGCCGTCCTTCACGTGCACGTTCGCGCGGCGCTGCTCGGCCACTGTCGTCACGAACTGCACGTCGCGGCCGCCCGGCTGGTAGTCGTGGCACAGGTACAGGCGCGTGTCGGGCGGCAGCGCGAGCACGCGCGCGATCGAGCGGTACAGCGTGCGCGCATCGCCGCCGGGAAAGTCGCAGCGCGCGGTGCCGTAGTCGGGCATGAACAGCGTGTCGCCGACGAACGCCGCACGCTGCGTGGCATCGTCGACGCAGTAGGTCATGCACGCGGGCGTATGGCCGGGCGTGTGCAGCGCACGGATCGTCAGCGCGCCGAGCGCGAGCGTGTCGCCGTCGTCGACGAGCCGGTCGAACTGGCGGCCGTCCTGCGCGAAGCCTGGGCCCGCGTTGAACAGCGTGCCGAACACATGCTGCACGCGGCACACGTGCGCGCCGATCGCGATCCGGCCGCCGACGTGTTCCTTCAGGTACGGCGCGGCCGACAGGTGGTCGGCGTGCACATGGGTTTCCAGCAGCCAGTGCACGTCCGCGCCGAGTTCGGCGACGCGGGCGATCAGCCGGTCGGCACTCGCCGTGTGCGTGCGGCCGGAGGTCGGGTCGTAGTCGAGCACGCTGTCGATCAGCGCGCACGCGCGACTTGCGGTATCGAGCAGCAGATAGCTGACGGTGTGGGTCGCCGGGTCGAAAAAGCCTTCGACCGACAGGGCGGGGGCGTTGCTCACGGGGTGTCCTCGATCGGGTTCTGCATCTGCAATCGGGATCAGTAATTCAAGAAGCGTGCCAGCCTGCATCGCAGTGCCGACCGATCTGCCAGGGACTTGATTCGGCTCGGATTTTCGGTGCGGCCGCGGCGATGCGCGGGTGTCGCCGGCACCGGTTCGACACGGTGGACTGCCACGACTGGCAGTACCGTGGCAGAATTGGCAGTCTGCGTGGCAGTTCGTCAGGCAGCCCTACACCGAGCGTCCGCATGAATCCGCACGACACCATCCCGATCGTCCCCGTGCCGCGCCGCGACGTCATGCCCGACGTGCGCGCGCTCGTCGCGTATCTCGAGCAGGATCCGCAACCGATGATCGTCGTCGATCCCGACTACCGCATCCTCGCGGCGAACGATGCGTACCGGCGCCAGTTCGGCGTCGCGGGCGTCGAGCACGTGGGCCGGCACTGCTTCCAGGTCTCGCATCACTACGACGTGCCGTGCGACCAGGCCGGCGAGCATTGCCCGATGAAGCAGGCGCTCGAATCGCGCGGGCTGAACCGCGTGCTGCACATCCACCACACGCCGCGCGGCCCCGAGCATGTCGACGTCGAGCTGCGGCCGATCTTCGATGCGTCCGGCAACGTGATCGCGTACGTCGAGCGGCTGACGACGGTGCGCAGCGCGTCCGCGCAGCCGAGTGCGGAAGGGCTCGTCGGCGGCGCCGACGCGTTCAATGCGGCGCTCGGCGCATTGCAGCGCGTCGCGCCTTCGATGCTGCCGGTGCTGCTGCTCGGTGAGTCGGGCACCGGCAAGGAACTGTTCGCCCGCGCGCTGCACGAGGCGAGCGACCGCGCGATGGGGCCGTTCGTCGTCGTCGATTGCTCGGGGATCGCCGAGACGCTGTTCGAGAGCGAGCTGTTCGGGTACGAGAAGGGCGCGTTCACCGGCGCGAACCAGCGCAAGCCGGGGCTCGTCGAAACCGCGCAGGGCGGCACGCTGTTCCTCGACGAGATCGGCGACGTGCCGCTGCCGATGCAGGTGAAGCTGCTGCGCCTGATCGAGTCGGGCACGTTCCGCCGCGTCGGCGGCGTCGAGGCGCTGCGCGCGGATTTTCGGCTGGTCGCGGCGACGCACAAACCGCTGCGCGAGATGATCGACGACGGCCGGTTCCGGCAGGACCTCTATTACCGGATCAATGCGTTTCCGATTCCGTTGCCGGCGTTGCGCGACCGGCGCGGGGACATTGCGCTGCTGGCCGAATCGATCCTGCGGCGGATCGCGAACGCGCGCGCCAGTGCGGGCGACGGGAGCGCGCGGCCGTTCGCGGCCCGGCCGTTCGTGCTGACCGAGCCCGCACGGGCGTGCCTCGAAGCGTATGCGTGGCCGGGCAACATCCGCGAGCTGCGCAACGTGCTCGAACGCGCGTGCCTGTTCGCGGATGACGGGACGATCCGGATCGAGCATCTGCCAGCGGAGCTGGTCGCTGCATCGGCGGCGCCGCAGGACCATACGGCCGATGCGCGCGGCGTGTCGGACGCGGAGCTGGTGCGCATCGCGCGCACGTTCGACGGCACGCGCAAGGCGCTCGCCGAACAGGTCGGCATGAGCGAGCGGACGTTGTACCGGCGGATGAAGGCGCTCGGGCTCGGGTCGCGCGAGCGCTGAACGGGCGGGCGGCTGGCAGCGGCAGGCGGCTTTGTCGATAATGGCGCGTTCGATCCTGCCTCCACGTCAACGATGAAGACACGCTTCCTTTCGCCCGGTCTGTTTCTTGCCGCCACCGCGCTGTGCAATCTGGCGCAAGCCGCCGCCCAATACACATGGACCGACGCGGCCGGTGCACACGCGGTGACGCTCGCCAGGACCGAATCCGGCGACGACGTCGAACTCAAGGTGGCCGCGACGCTCGACGGCCGGCCCGACTGGACCGTACGTGACTACGTGAAGGCATGCCCGGTCGACGTGATCCTCGACGTCGTGCCCGCGTCGATCGAAATGCGCGACCTGCTCGGCAACGGCCGCAAGCAGTTCCTGTTCGCGTACAAGATCGGCTGCCGCGGCGACGTCAGTGCCGACCAGGTCAAGTACTTCCTGGTCGACCAGGGCACGAAGTACGTGCTGCGCGGCGAGGAAACCGTGACGGTCAACGGCAAGTTCATGGACGGCGGCGCGGCGCCCGTGCCGAATGCGGACCTGAAAGCCCAACCCGCGTTTCTGCGCTACATGACGAAGCATTGGCGCGGGATCAGCGTGCGCGACTATCGATAGGCGTGCGCTCGGCGATCGCGATGGTGCGTCCGACACGCGACTGTCGAGACGAGCTTGAGCGTGCCATGCGACAGAAAATCATAAAAATACAACAATTAATTATCGTTTTACGATAATTGTCGGTGTACACTCGACGCGTGTTCATTCCCCGTCGAGGATTTCGCATGCATTCCGATCGCATCGCTCGTATCAGCCAGCAAATGGCCACCGTCACGCTGTGGTTCATCGTCGGCATGCTGGTGCTCAACGCCGCGTGCTGGGCGTTTCCGTCATTGAACGCGGCCTCCGGGCCCGGCCTCGTATTCGGCCTCACCGATTCGGTGATGTCGAACCTGAACGTGGACGTCGCCGCCTTCCCGTGGTGGCAGAAGGCCGTCGGCATCCTGCTGTCGAGCGTGCCGCTGATCGCGCTCGCGAACGGCCTGCGCCATCTGCGCGCGCTGTTCCGCACCTACGCGCGCCGCGATTATTTCTCCGCGCAAGCGGCCGGCCATCTCGGCAAGACGGGCCGTGCGATCGGGCTGTGGGTGTTGCTCAGCCTGCTGTGTGAACCGCTGCTGACCGTGTGGGCGACGCTGCGCGAGCCGGTCGGCCATCGCGTGGTCAGCATCGGCTTCAGCCTGCCATATGTGGTCGCGCTGTTCACCGCGGCTTGCATTGCGGTCATCGCGCACATCCTCCGGCAGGCGAGCGAGCTCGATGCCGAACATCGACAGTTCGTCTGAGGCGCGCGATGACGATCGTGGTCAAGCTCGATGTGATGCTCGCGACGCGCAAGGTCCGCTCGAAGGATCTCGCGGCAGCCGTCGGCATCACCGAACAGAATCTGTCGCTGCTCAAGCAAGGGAAGGTCAAGGGCATCCGTTTCGCGACGCTCGACGCGATCTGCCGCTATCTCGACTGCCAGCCCGGCGACCTGCTCGCGTTCAGCGATGACGGCGGCGGCGAGCCGGACTGACCCGTCGCAGCCGAGAAGTGCCGACGTGGCGGGGCGGCGTCGGTGGCGCATGGTCCCGGCGGCCGTCGCCGTTGCCGTCTCCGTGTCGATTCACCTGCTTGGATGGTTCGTGCTGCAACGGACACCGACGGCGGCCGGCCCGGCAGCCGGCGTGTCGCGCCGCGTCGCGCTGCGTGTCGAGCTGATTCCGGCGCGGCCTGCGCCCGTGGCGAGCGTGCGTGACACCACGCGAACCGGCCCAGGGTCGGGTGGGCGCGGTGTCGGGCGCGCCGCGCCTTCGACGAAACGGCTTGCCGCGGTTGCAGCGTCGCGCATGGCGACGCGGACGTCTGCGGATGCGGCGGGCGTTTCGCATCGGCAGCGCGAGGCGCTTGCCGGCGCAATCGCGGACCGACGCGAATCTCGTCCCGGCATCGCGTCGGGGCTCGATTTCGACTGGCGCCGCGATCTCGACGCGATCGGCTCTCGGCATGCGGCAGCGCGTAGCCCGGCGCAGGCGGCGGTGGGCGCGCTGGGCGCGTCGTCGGGCGGCGCGGCTGCGCGCCGTGAGACGGTCGATGCGAGGCTGGCGGACGGCATGACGCATGCCCGTCGCGCCGACTGTCGGCGTGCGTATTCGGGTGCGGGCCTGCTGGCATTGCCGATGCTCGCACTGGATGCGGTTCGCGATACCGGCTGCAAATGGTGAAACGGGCGGCACGCGGGAAGCCCGCTTGCCGCCCGCAACGTCATGCACTCAACGCACTCAACGCACTCAACGCACTCAACGCACTCAACGCACTCAACGCGCCGGCGCAAGCTGCGCCATCGCCTCCCGCACGAAGCCGATCAGCGTGTCGTCGGCCCACGAATCCTTCGTCAGCGCCGGCTCGCTCATCATCGCGTGACGAAATTTCGCGTGCGTGGCCGGATCGTGGCCCGCGTAGCTGCAGAACAGCTCGAGCCAGCGCTGCGCGAGCGCGCGGCCTTCCGGCGAAGCGGGCGTCGCGCCCGCGTCGATCGCGTCGCGCACGTCGGCCATCAGTTGCGGCCATTCCATCGCACGGTCGGCGTAGTGCGCGCGCATGAAGCGGATCTCGTCCTGTGCGAGATACTTCTCGAAGATCCGCATCTTCGTTTCCGCCGACGCGCGCAGCACGTAGTCGCGCAGCGCGGTCGAAATGCCGATTTTCGACTGCATTGCCGGCTCCTGCTCGTGCATCAGGTTCAGCTTCGTCAGCAGCCGCGGATCGTTGTTCGTGTCGCGCACGAGCAGCGCCATCCAGCGGCCGGCGAGCGCACGCACGCGCTCGTCCTCGGCGGGCACGCCCGCGTCGTACAGCGCGCGGACGTCGTCGATGAGGGCGATCCATTCGGCGTCGCCAGCCTGGCTTTTCTGGTACATCGGCAGGCGCGCGAGTTCTTCCTCGGAAAAATATTTGTCGTACACGGTCATCAACTCCAGTGTGGTGAGCCAGTCGGCCAGCTCCGGCTCCGTGCCCGCGGCGAGCTGCGCATGCAGGCTCACGAGCCGCTCGCGCAGCTGCGTGGTCTGCGCGAGCTGACGGTCGAGCAGTGCGATCTGCTTCGCGACGATATCGACGAGCGGGGTGTCGGGCTGGTTCAGGTGGTCGCCGATTTCGGCGAGCGACAGGCCGAAGCGACGCAGCGCCTGGATCTGGTGGAGCCGGGCGATGTCGTGGCGGTCGTACAGCCGGTAGCCGTTGTCGGCGCGCGCCGAAGGCGTCAGCAGACCGATCGCGTGATAGTGATGAAGCGTGCGGACGGTCAGCCCGCTGCGTTTCGCCAGTTCTCCCACTTTCAGTCGCATTCGTTCCTCCATTCGGTACGCACACTGGAGTCTCGAACGTTACGCTACGTGAGGGTCAAGCGGAAGATCGGAAATCGGCGACCGGACGCGCGCGGGGTCGCCGCACGCGCGTCCGGTCGGAGGGGCGGGTCATTGCGCCGAGGGCGTGGCGTCGGGCGCGGCGGCGTGTGCGTGCCGGCCGGTTGCGTCGTCGGCTGCGCGGCCGGCGTTGCCGGACTTGTCGCCGGTGTCCACCGGCGGTGTGCCCATCGCCTGATAAAGCCGCGCGGTGTCCGCGAACCGCGCGCCGGTCGCGCGGATCTCGTCGAGCCGCGCATTGCGGTACTGCAGCTCGCTGGCGCGCGCAGCCGACGGCGGCAGCGCGCCGAGCCGCACGCGGGCCGCCGCGTCGTCATAGGCGCCGCGCGCGGACAGCGCGGCGCGCGACGACGCATCGAGCGCTTCCGCATCGTGCTCGAGCGCCGCGAGCGAATCGGCGACGTTCTGGAACGCGCCGAGCACGGCCTGCCTGTACTGGTCGACGGCGGCCTCGTAGGTCGCCTTCGCCGCGCGGCGCTGCGCGAGCAGCGCGCCGCCGTGGAAGATCGGCTGGCTCAGCGACGCGCCGACGTTCCAGATCGCGCCGGCGCCCGACAGCATCGTCGGCCAGCTGAAGCCGCCTTTGCCCATCGCGGCCGACAGCGACAACTGCGGGAACAGCTGCGCGGTCGCGAGGCCCACTTCGGCCGCGGCCGCCTTCAGCCCCGCGTCGGCCGCCTGGATGTCCGGGCGGCTTCGCAGCAGGTCCGACGGCACGACGACCGGCACCTGTTCGGGCAGGTGCAGATCGGTAAGCGCCAGGTCGGCCGGCGGCCGGTCGGGCGTGCGGCCGACCAGGACCGCGAGAGCATGACGCGCCGAGTCGCGTTGCTGGCGCAGCGCGGGCAGGCTGGCCGCGAACGTGTCGGCGCTTTGCCGCGCATTCAGCGCGTCGCTGCGCGATGCCGAGCCGAGCGCGTAGCGGCGTTCGGCATCGTGCGCCTGGGCGTTGGCGAGCGCGACGAGCCGCTCGGTCGTCTCGATCTGCGCATTGAGCACCGACACGGTGATCGACGCGGTGACGATGTTCGCGGCCAGCGCGCGCCGCGCGGATTCGAGCTGGAACGCGCTGACGTCGACGCGTCGCGCCAGCGCGCGGTTCGCGAAACGCGACGCGCCGAACAGGTCGATCGTGTAGCTCGCCTGCAGCTGGCCGACGAACGTGTCGTACAGCAGCGTCGGTGCGCCGAGCGCGGGAATCGGCACGCCGAGCGCGCGCTGGCGCGCGGCCTGGCCGCCCGCGTCGATCGACGGCAGCAGCGAGCTGCCGATCTGCCCGCGCAACTGTTCGCGCGCGGCATCGAGCGAGTGGGATGCCGCGCTCAACGTCGGGCTGTTGCGCAGCCCTTCGTCGACGAGCGCGTTCAGCGCGTCGGAGCGGTACTGCTTCCACCAGTCGGGCACCGGCTGCGCGCCCACTTCGAACTGTTGCGCGACGCCTTGCGCGGACACGGTCTGCTGCACTTGCGGCGTGGCGCCGTAGTGCGCGGGCGACGGCATCGCGGGCGGCTCGCCGCTCGGCGCGAACCACGCGCAGCCCGCGAGCGGGCCGGCGAGACTCGCCGCCGCGAGCGCCCGGACGGCTTGGGTTTTCAGGTTCATCGATCGATCCATGGTCAGGCTCCCGACGGCGCGGCCGGCGTGCCGCCGGGCGGCGGGCCGTCGTGCGGGTCGCGCTCGTCGCGCTTCACGCGGAACCACGTCGCATACAGCGCGGGCAGGTAGAACAGCGTCAGCACGGTCGCGCTCGTGATGCCGCCCATCAGCGCGGTCGCCATCGGCCCGAAGAAGTTCGAGCGCAGCAGCGGGATCAGCGCGAGCACGGCGGCCGCGGCCGTCAGCGTGATCGGGCGGAAGCGCCGCACGGTCGCGCCGATGATCGCGTCGACGCGGCCGTGGCCGATCGCGATGTCCTGCTCGATCTGGTCGACGAGGATCACCGAGTTGCGCATGATGATCCCGAACATCGCGATCACGCCGAGCATCGCGACGAAGCCGAACGGCTGGCCGAACAGCAGCAGCGTCGCGACCACGCCGATCAGCCCGAGCGGCGCGGTCAGCACGACCATCAGCACGCGCGAGAAGCTCTGCAACTGGATCATCAGCAGCGTGAACACCGCGATCGCCATCAGCGGCATCTGCGCATTGATCGACTTCTGCGCCTTGGCGCTTTCCTCGACCGAGCCGCCGATGTTGATCTGATAGCCGACCGGCAACTGCGCGCGCAGCGCGTTCAGCTTCGCGTCGACCGCATGCGTGACGTCGATGCCCTGCGCGCCGGCGCGCACGTCCGACTGCACGGTGATGGTCGGCTGGCGGTCGCGCTCCCACACGACGCCGTATTCGAGCGTCGGCTCGAAGCGGCCGAGCGAGCCGAGCGGCACCGGGCCGTTCGGCGTCGGCAGCGCGAGGCCGGCGAGCTTCGCCGGATCGACGCGATCGGCCCGCGGCGCGCGCAGATCGACCGCGATCAGCTTGTCGCGCTCGCGGTACTGCGTGACGGTCGTGCCGGACAGCGTCATCGCGAGGAAGCTCGACACGTCCTGCGACGTGACGTTCAGCTCGCGCGCCTTCTTCTGGTCGATCTCGAAGCGCACCGAGCGCTCGGCCGGCTCGTCCCAGTCGAACTGCACGTTCACCGTACGCGTATCGCCGCGCATCGTCGCCGCGACCTTCTCGGCGATCGAGCGCACCGTCGCGATGCTGTCGCCGCTCACGCGGAACTGCACCGGATAGCCGACGGGCGGCCCGTTCTCGAGCCGCGACAGCCGCCAGCGCACGGCCGGGAACTGCTCGCGCAACGTGGTTTCGAGCCAGGTCGCGAGCTTCTCGCGATCTTTCACCGACTTCGCGGTGATCACGAACTGCGCGAAGTTCGGCAACTGAAGCTGCTGGTCGAGCGGCAGGTAGAAGCGCGGCGCGCCGCTGCCGACGAAGTTCACCGAATGATCGATCTCGGGGCGCTTGTCGATCACTTTCTCCAGGCGCTCGGTTTCGCGCAGCGTCGCCGCGAACGACGCGCCTTCGGGCAGCCGCAGGTCGACGAGCAGCTCGGGGCGGTCGGAGCTCGGGAAGAACTGCTGCGGCACCAGCGAGAAACCCATCAGCGCGACGACGAACAGCGCGCCGGTGATCAGCAGTACGACGAAGCGCCGCTCGATGCACCAGTCGACCCAGCCGCGCAGCCGCCGGTAGAAGCGCGTGTCGTAGATGTCGTGCTCGTGGTCGTCCGGCAGGTGCGCTTCGTGCGCGTGACGCTTGCGCTCGGGCAGCAGGTGGTAGCCGAGCAGCGGGATCAGCACGACGGCCGCGAACCACGACGCGATCAGCGCGATCGCCGACACCTCGAAGATCGAGCGCGTGTATTCGCCGGTGCTCGATTTCGCGAGCGCGATCGGCAGGAAGCCCGATACCGTGACGAGCGTGCCCGTCAGCATCGGGAACGCGGTGCTCGTGTACGCGAACGCGGCCGCGCGTGCGCGGGTGTAACCCTGTTCGAGCTTCACGGCCATCATTTCGACCGCGATGATCGCGTCGTCGACGAGCAGCCCGAGCGCGAGCACGAGCGTGCCGAGCGACACCTTGTGCAGCCCGATGTCGAACAGATACATGAAGAGCGCGGTGACCGCGAGTACGACCGGGATCGAGATCACGACCACCATCCCGGTGCGCAGCCCGAGCGACACGAGGCTCACGACCAGCACGATTGCGACGGCTTCGGCGACGGCTTCGAGGAAGTCGTCGACCGAATGCGCGACCGCGTGCGGCATGCTCGATACCAGCGTCAGCTTGAGGCCGGCCGGCAGTTGCGCCTGCAGGTCCTTCGATTCGGCGTCGAGCGCGTTGCCGAGCCGGATCACGTCGCCGCCCGGCTGCATCGTGATGCCGATGCCGAGCACCGCGTGGCCGTTCGCGCGCATCTGCGTGACGGCCGGATCGTCGTAGCCGCGCCTGACCGTCGCGAGATCGCCGAGGCGGAACGTGCGGCCGTTGATGCGGATCAGCGTATCGGCGATCGCATCGACGTTGTCGAACTGGCCGCTCGGCCGCACGAACACGCGATCGTCGGCGCTCGTCAGCACGCCGGCCGACGAGATGTCGTTCTGCGCGTTGATCGCCTGCCCGAGCTGCTGCGGCGAGATGCCCAGGCGCGTGAGTTGCGCGTTGTTCACCTCGATGAAGATCCGCTGGTCGGGGTCGCCGAAATAGTCGACCTTGCCGACGCCCGGCACGCGCAGCAGCACGGTGCGCAACTGGTCGGCGTAGTCGTGCAGCTGCGCGGGCGTGAAGCCGTCGCCCTCGAGCGTCCAGATGTTGGTGTAGACGTCGCCGAATTCGTCGTTGAAGAACGGACCCTGCACGCCGGGCGGCAGCGTATAGCCGATGTCGCCCACTTTCTTGCGGATCTGGTACCAGGTCTCGGGCACGTCCTTCACGGGCGCCGAATCCTTCATCGTGAAGAAGATCAGCGATTCGCCGGGGCGCGAATAGCTGCGCAGGAAGTCGATGGCCGGCGTTTCCTGCAGCTTGCGGCCGATCCGGTCGGTCACCTGTTCCTGTACCTGGCGCGCGCTCGCGCCCGGCCAGAACGTCCGGACCACCATCACGCGGAACGTGAACGGCGGGTCTTCGGACTGGGCGAGGCGCGTGTACGCGAGGATGCCCGCGAGCGTCGCGAGCGCGATCAGGTAGACGACCAGCGCCTGGTGGCGCAGCGCCCATGCAGACAGGTTGAAGCGGCCTTCTTCGTAGGAAACGCTCACGATGCGAAGTCCTCCGGATGCAACGGCGCGATCGCGCGTACCTTCTCGCCCGCGCTGACCGTGTGCACGCCCTGCAGCACGACGCGCTCGCCGGGCTGCAGCCCGTGCGACACGGTGACCGTGCGCTCGTTGAAGCGGGCGACGTCGACGCGGCGCAACTCGAGCGTGTCGTCCTTCGTGCGCACGACCCACACGGCCGGATGCGCGCCGTCGTGGAACAGCGCGGTGGCGGGCAGCGTGATCGGCGATGCATCGCCGGCGGCCGGCGCGCCGGCGAATGCGACGTCGGCGGTCATCCCGAGCCGGATCGACGGATCGGGCGCGGCGAGCGTGAGCTTCACGCGGTAGGTGCGGCTTTGCGGATCGGCGGCCGGCGCGATCTCGCGCACCTTCGCCGCGAACCGGCGGCCCGGCAGCGACGGCAGCGTGACGGTAGCCGCGTGGCCGGGCGCGAGCGATGCGAGCGCGGCCTCGGGCACGTCGCTGACGACGTCGACGTCGCCCGACCACGCGAGCTGGTAGACGGGCTGGCCGGCCGACACGTTCTGGCCGGTATCGGCCTGTTCCGCGGTGATGGTGCCCGCATGATCGGCGACGAGCGTCGCGTAGCGAAGCTGGTTCTTCGCGAGCGCGAGCTGCTGCTGCGCCTGGTTGTGCTGGGCCAACGCCGACGTGTAGCTGTTCTCGGTCTGTTCGAGCTGCGCGGTCGCGATCAGGTTTTCGCGGGCCTGCGCGCGATCGCGGTCGAGCTGCTGCTTCGCGAACGCGAGGCTGTGGGTCGCGGCATCGAGTTGCGCCTGCGCGCTCGCGGCGTTCTTCTCGACGTCGGACGGATCGAGCAACGCGACGACCTGGCCGACCTTGACCGTATCGCCGAGGCGCACCTTGCGCTCGATGATCTTGCCGGCGATGCGGAACGACAGCGGCGTGGCATAGCGCGGCTGGATCTCGCCGGGCAGCGTGCTGGCGACGGCGGCGCCGTCGGCATGAGCGGGCAGCGCGACGACGGGGCGCGGGGCGGGCGGCGCGGCTTCTTTCGGATGACAGGCGGCGAGGACGAGCGCAGCGCCGACCAGCAGCGCGGCGCGGGAACCGGAGCGATTCACGAAACCCCCAGATGAGGTGAGAGCGAGAGCGTAACGAGGCCGGCAAGCGCGGCGCGCGCTTGCCCCGAGCGGCGCCGGCACGGACGCGCGGACACCTTCTTTCAGAAACTGTGGCGAATTCTAATACACACCTGTATCTGAATGCAAAGATGAATCCGAAAGGTAAAGGGTGCTAGACTGCGCCGCATGAAACCACAGCGCTTAACCCGCGAGCAGAGCAGGGACCAGACGCGCGAACGTCTGCTGAATGCCGCGCATCGTATTTTTCTGAAGAAAGGCTATGTCGCCGCGAGCGTCGAGGACATCGCGGCGGCGGCCGGCTATACGCGCGGCGCGTTCTATTCGAATTTCCGCAGCAAGTCGGAACTGCTGCTGGAGTTGCTGGAGCGCGATCACGCGGAGGTGCAGGCCGACTTCCAGGCGATCTTCGACGGGGGCGGGTCGCGCGAGCAGATGGAGTCGATGGCGCTCGCGTATTACCGGACGCTGTTCCAGGACGACGAATATTCGCTGCTGTGGGGCGAGGCGAAGCTGCAGGCGGCGCGCGACGCGAAGTTTCGCGTGCGCTTCAATCAGTTCCTGCACGGCAAGCGGCTGCAGATGGCCGAATTCATCCGGCGCTTTTCCGAACGCGCGGGCACGCCGCTGCTGTTGCCGGCGGAGACGCTCGCGTTCGGGCTGATGTGCCTGTGCGACGGTGTGCAGTCGTATTACACGGCCGATCCGCAGCACGTATCGGCCGAGGTGGCCGAGTCGGTGCTCGCCGGGTTCTTCGCGCGGGTCGTGCTCGGGCGCGCGCCGGACTGAGGCGGCCTTCGGCTTGAGCCGCGCTCGCGCGGCCGGCGGCGTGCCGCCCGGTCAGCGCTCGCCCGTCATGCGCCGGTACGCGTCGAGCAGCGACGTCTTGTAGACGACGCCCGCGAGCGTCGGCTCGGCTTCGCTTTCGATCACCGGCAGGCGTTCGCCCTGGAACGCCATGAAGCGTTCGAGCGCAGTCGCGAGCGGCATGTCGGGCGTGAGGAGGGGAAACGGCGTGTGCGCGTAGTGCGCGGCCGTCTTGTCGGTGGTGTCGCGCTTGTCGAGCAGGTCGGACGTGATGTCCTTCAGCGCGACCGCGCCGCGAAAGCGCCCGGCGTCGTCGGTCACGTACAGGTACTTCACCGGATATTCGAGAAACACGCGCGTCATGTCGGCGACGCTCGCGGTGAGCGGCACGACCGTCTGCGCGGGCTGGATCAGCTCGCGCATCTGCGTGGTGCGCAGCCGCAGTCGCTCCTGCGCGTCCTGGTAGTGGTGCAGCGTGATTTCGTACATCGACGTCGTGCCCGTCGCCCGCGCGACGAAATACGCGAACACGCACGACACCAGCAGCGGCAGCACGACCTGGTAGCTCAGCGTCATCTCGAAGATCATCAGGATCGCCATCAGCGGCGCCTGCGTGGCGCCCGCCATGAACGCGCCCATCCCGACGATCGCATACGCGAAGTACGCGGACGTATGGCCCGGCCACAGCGCTTGCATCGCGAGCCCGAACAGCGAACCGAACACCGCGCCGACGAACAGCGTCGGCGTGAACACGCCGCCGATCGCGCCCGAGCCGGCGGTCGCGGCGGTTGCGATCACCTTGAACACGAGCACCGCGATGAGCGCCTGCCAGGTCCACGGCGAATGCAGGATGTGGTTCACGACGCTGTAGCCGTTGCCCCATACGTCAGGAATCCAGATCGAGATCACGCCGACGACGAGGCCGCCGAGCGCGAGCCGCACGGGCAGCGGCAAGGGCAGCCGCTTGAACTGGTTCTTCGACGCATCGAGCAGGTGCAGGAACTGCGGCGCGAGCACGCCGCACAGCGCGCCGAGCACGACGAACAGCAGCACCTCGGGGCCGGTCACGGCCGGAAACACCGGCATCTCGTACGGCGGCCGGTAGCCGGCGAATTCGCGCATCACGATGTTCGCGACGACCGACGCGACGACCATCGGCCCGAAGCTCTCCATCGCGATCGTGCCGAGCACGATTTCCGACACGAAGAACGCGCCGGCGATCGGCGCGTTGTACGCGGACGTGATGCCGGCCGCCGCCCCGCACGCGACCAAGAGGCGCAGGCGCGGCGGGTCGAAGTGCGCGAAGCGGCCGACGAGCGACGCGGCGAGCGCCGCGAGCTGCACCATCGGGCCTTCGCGGCCGATCGAGCCGCCGCTGCCGATCGTCAGCAGCGACGACACGCTGCGCCACAGGCTCTGGCGTACCGGCACGACGCCGTTGCCGAGCGCGACCGATTCCATGTAGTCGGTCTTGGCGGCCTGCCTGTCGCCGCGCGTCGCGAGCAGCAGCACGCAGCCGGCGAGGAAGCCGCCCGCGGCCGGCATCCAGAAGCGCACGTACCACGGCAGGCGCCTGGCCATCTGCACGAAGCTGCCGCTTTGCCCGGAGATCAGGTGCTGCATCAGGTCGATGCCTTCGCGGAACGCCATCGTGGCAAAGGCGCCGCCGACGCCGACGATGGCCGACCAGATCAGCATCGTATGGGCGTCCGACAGGCGGAACAGCGTCTTGGCGCGAGTGCGCAGCTTCAGCAGGAACGAGAGCACGGCTGAAAGAGGGCGATGGAAAACGACGCGAAGCATAGCACTGCGCCGCGCCCGCGGGATCGTCCCGTCGGGCGCGGCGCGCGAAGTGTCACGGGCGGGCAATTCAGCCAAGCCAGTGCTGCACGGCCCAGGTGATCCCGTAGCCGCCGGCGATCAGCCACACGTACAGGATCAGGCCGGTCATCAATGCGCGGGGGCCGGCGGCGCGGATCTGCGCGACGCGGGTTTCGATGCCGAGCGCCGTCATCGCCATCGTCAGCGCGAAGGTGTCGAGCACGTTCAGCGTGTGCGTGACGTCGGCGGGCAGCACGTTCAGCGAGTTGACGATCACGAAGCCGAGGAAACCGAGCGCGAACCACGGCACGGCCACCTTGCGCTTGCCTTGCGCGCCGCCGGCGGTGGCGCGCGCCGAGCGGGCGAGCCACCAGCCGAGCACCAGCAGCACCGGAACCAGCAGCATCACGCGCGTCATCTTGACGATCGTCGCGACGTGCGCGACCTGCGGGCTGATGTCGCTCGCCGCGCCGACCACCTGCGCGACCTCGTGGATCGTGCCGCCGAAGAACAGGCCGAGGCCGGCCGGATCGAGGTTCAGCAGCCCGGCGTGATACGCGATCGGGTACAGGAACATCGACAGCGTGCCGAACAGCACGACGCTGCCCACGGCCATCGCGCTCTGGTGCGGCTTCGACTGCAGCGTCGACTCGAACGCGAGCACGGCGGCCGCGCCGCAGATCGCGCTGCCTGCGGCGGTCAGCAAGGCGGAGTCGCGGTCGAGCTTCATGATCTTCATGCCGGCCCAGGTGCCGATCACGAGCGTGCTGACGACCACCAGCACCGACACCGTCAGGCCCGGCAGCCCGACCTGCGCGATTTCCTGCAGGCTCACGCGCAACCCGAAGAACGCGACCGCGATGCGCAGCAGCTTGCGCGCGGAGAAATTGACGCCGGCCGCCCAGCTGGCCGGCATGCCGTCGCGCAGCGCGTTGCCGTACAGCGCACCGGCGACGATGCCGACGATCAGCGGCGACAGGCCGAGCCCCGCGATTGCGGGAAGCTGGGACAGGCTCGTGACGGCGGCGGCGAACAGCGCGACGAACAGCACGCCGTTCAACTGGCCGCGCATCGACGGCGCGGCGGGGCTGAGATGGGGAGTCGGGGCAGTGGACATGGAAGTACCGTGATGGAGCGTGTTGCGATGCTGTAATCCTAATTTCGTTATATCGATATGAAAAATTGTGATTTGTGACGTAAACTATCCGGAAAGCCGATAATTTATCCCCATGACCCCGGATCAACTGATAACGTTCGCGGCCGTCGCCGAGCACCTGAACATCAGCCGCGCCGCAGTGGCGCTGCATCTGTCGCAGCCGGCCGTGTCGGGCCAGTTGCGGCTGCTCCAGGACGAATTCGGCGAGCCGCTGTACCAGCGCGAAGGCCGCGGCATCCGCCTGACCCCGGTCGGCGAACAGCTCGCGCAGTACGCGAAGGCGCAGCGCGAGCTGTTCGCGCAGGCCCGTGCGTTTCGCGACGCGGTGCGCGGCCTCGAGGCCGGCACGCTGCGCATCGGTGCGAGCACGACGCCCGCGAGCTACCTGTTGCCGTACCTGATCGCGGCGTTCCAGCCGCGCGCGCCGCGCGTGGCGATCCAGACGATGAGCGGCAACACGGCCGACGTGGTCGCGGCGCTGCCGTCGCTCGACATCGCGATGATCGAGGGGCCGCCCGGCGAGGCGCTGCCCCCGGGCACGGCCGTGCACCCATGGCGCGAGGACGAAATCGTGGCGATCGTGCCGTGCGGCCACCCGCTGGCCGCGCCCGAGTATGCGTCGGGGGTCACGCTCGACGCGCTGGCGACCCATCCGCTCGTGCTGCGCGAGGCGGGCTCCGCCGTGCGGCAACTCGTCGAGCGCGCGTTCGCGCAGGGCGCCGCACCGATGCGCGTCGCGTTCGAGATCGCCGGCGTCGAGGCCGTGAAGGAAGCGGTGCGCGCCGGGATGGGCGTCGGGTTCGTGTCCGCGATGTCGCTGCGTCACGACGATGCCGCGCTCGT
Organism: Burkholderia metallica; assembly: GCF_902832845.1. Taxonomy (GTDB): domain Bacteria; phylum Pseudomonadota; class Gammaproteobacteria; order Burkholderiales; family Burkholderiaceae; genus Burkholderia; species Burkholderia metallica. The sequence continues at coordinate 74,769 of NZ_CADFDB010000007.1, forward strand.
CCTGCGCTCGCTCGCGCCCGCGCCGCTCGCACGTCACTTCTCGATCCTCGTGCCGCACGGCGGCGCGCCGTCGCGGGTCGCCGCGCAATTTCTCGAAATGAGCCTCGCGCACGACGTCGCGTGAGCGGCCGCAGCCGGGCCCGGGCACGCGCGATGCGCGCCATTTCGGTGCACATTCGCGTCGTTGCCCCGTCTTAGGGATTTCCTCTATGGCGTGGGCCCGACGCGAGGCGCACCATCCGTCTCAAGCAAATGGAACCGGTTCCATTCCGGTGAAAAAGGGCAAAATGGCAGACATCGTGATCGTGGCGAGCGCATTCGGGATGGACCGCGTGCGTCAGGAGGGCCACAGTGCATTCGTCGCGACCGCGGCGGCATCCGGCGCAACGGGTTTCGAGGTGCGGCGCGAGCTGTTCGCATCGGAAGATGCGGCGGCGCCCGGCGCGCTGGCCGCGCTCGGTGCGCAACTGGCCGGCCACGGGCTGTGGTCGGTCTATTCGACGCCGGCCAACCTGTACACGGAAACGGGCGCGCTCGATGCGGATGCATTGCGCGGCGCGCTCGCGGAAGCCGACGCGCTCGGCGCGCGTTTCGTGAAATTCCAGCTCGGCGGCTTCGCCGGCGACGCGCACGCGGCCGACATCGTCGCGCTGTCGCGCGGCGCGCGGGCCCGCGTGGTGGTCGAGAACGGGCAACTGCCGGTGGGCGGGTCGCTGGCGCAGTTCCGCGGGCTGTTCGATGCGCTGGCCGCGGCGGGCACGCCCGATGCGCTCGGGATGACCTTCGACATCGGCAACTGGCAGTGGCCGGGCGAAGCGCCGCTCGATTGCGCGCAGGTGCTCGCGCCGCATGTGGAATACATTCATTGCAAGGCCGTCGAGGGGGAGGGCGCGCGCCGTTTCGCCGTCGCGCCGGCCCCGAACGACCCGCTCGTGACCGGCGTGCTCGCGGTGCTGCCGCGGCATGCGCCGCGCGGCATCGAGTTTCCGTTCGATGCGGCCGATCTGGCGGGCGACGCGTGCCGGCGGGTCGCGTGGCTCGCCGCCGCGTGACGGCAGAACGATCCTGGAGAATGCATTCATGAAAGCAGCACTCGATGTCGTGACCTACGGTGAAGCGATGGCGATGTTCGTCGCGAACGATCCCGGCCATCTCGCGCATGCGGGGCAATTCACGAAGCGGATCGCGGGCGCCGACCTGAACGTCGCGATCGGCCTGTCGCGGCTCGGCTTCCGGGTGGGCTGGATGAGCCGTGTCGGCCGCGATTCGTTCGGCAGCTACGTGCTCGACACGCTGGCGCGCGAAGGGATCGACGCGTCGTGCGTGAGCGTCGACCCGCGTTACCCGACCGGCTTTCAGCTGAAGTCGCGCAACGACGACGGCAGCGACCCGACCGTCGAATATTTCCGCAAGGGCTCGGCCGCGAGCCACCTGTCGTGCGACGACTACGTGGCGGACTACGTGCTCGGCGCGCGCCACCTGCACCTGACGGGCGTCGCGCCGGCGATCTCCGCGACGTCGTGCGAGCTCGCATTCAAGCTGGCGCGCGAAATACGCGCGGCGGGCAGGACGATCTCGTTCGACCCGAACCTGCGCCCGACGCTGTGGCCGTCCGCCGACGTGATGGCGAAGACGCTGAACGCGCTCGCGTCGCTCGCGGACTGGGTGCTGCCGGGCATCGCCGAAGGGCGGCAACTGACCGGGCACGACACGCCGGCCGACATCGCGGGCTTCTATCTTGCACAAGGGGCGCGCGGCGTCGTGATCAAGCTCGGCGCCGAAGGCGCGTACTACCGGACGGCCGACGGCCGCGACGGCACGGTGGCGGGCGAGCGCGTGCAGAACGTCGTCGACACCGTCGGCGCGGGCGACGGCTTCGCGGTTGGCGTGGTCAGCGCGCTGCTGGAGGGCAAGACGATCGAACAGGCGGTGGCGCGCGGCAACCGGATCGGCGCGCTGGCGATCCAGGTGATCGGCGACTCGGAAGGGCTGCCGACTCGCGCGGCGCTCGACCGACTCGAAAACGTCAGCAATCGCGCCGATCGCTTAGAGGAAACCTTCGCCGCGCAATGAGAGGCCGGACACGGCACAATCCGCGGACTCATTTCGTCGTGCATGCGCACGGCAAGGTACGGGGCCGGGGCGGGCGCTGACGCGTTCGTTCGGGTCGATTGCGAAGCATGGGGTCCAGGCAGGGGCTGAGGCACTGAACTGGATGAATCGCGAAGCATGGGGTCCAGGCAAGTGCTGAAGCACCAACCTGGATCGACCGCGAAGCATGGGTCCAGGCAAGTGCTAAAGCACCAACCTGGATCGACAAGGAGACATTCTGATGGCCAATACACTCGCTGCCCGCCGCTGGTGGACGATCATGCCGATCGTCTTCATCACGTACAGCCTCGCCTACCTCGACCGCGCGAACTACGGGTTCGCGGCCGCGGCCGGCATCAACCAGGACCTCGGGATCGGCAAGGGCCTGTCGTCGCTCATCGGCGCGCTGTTCTTCCTCGGCTACTTCTTCTTCCAGATTCCCGGCGCGATCTACGCGGAACGCCGCAGCGTGAAGAAGCTCGTGTTCGTCAGCCTCATCCTGTGGGGCGCTTGCGCGGCGCTCACGGGCGTGGTCAGCAACATCCCGTCGCTGATGGTGATCCGCTTCGTGCTCGGTGTCGTCGAAGCAGCGGTGATGCCGGCGATGCTGATCTACATCAGCAACTGGTTCACGAAGAACGAGCGCTCGCGCGCGAACACGTTCCTGATCCTCGGCAACCCGGTCACCGTGCTGTGGATGTCGATCGTGTCGGGCTATCTCGTGCACGAATTCGGCTGGCGCCACATGTTCATCGCCGAAGGCGTGCCGGCCGTCATCTGGGCTGTGTGCTGGTGGTTTCTCGTGCAGGACAAGCCGGCCGATTCGCCGTGGCTCACCGCGCAGGAAAAGCGCGACCTCGACGCCGCGCTCGCGGCCGAGCAGGCCGCGATCAAGCCGGTGCGCAACTACGGCGAGGCGTTCCGCTCGCCGGCCGTGATCAAGCTGTGCGCACAGTATTTCTGCTGGAGCATCGGCGTGTACGGCTTCGTGCTGTGGCTGCCGTCGATCGTCAAGAACGGCTCCGCCCTCGGGATGGTCGCGACCGGCTGGCTGTCCGCGCTGCCGTATCTTGCCGCGACGATCGCGATGCTCGCCGCGTCGTGGGCATCCGACAAGGTCGGTTCGCGCCGGGGCTTCGTGTGGCCGTTCCTGCTGATCGGCGCGGCCGCGTTCGCCGCGTCGTACGCACTCGGTTCGTCGCACTTCTGGATCTCGTACGCGCTGCTGGTCGTGGCCGGCGCCGCGATGTACGCGCCGTACGGCCCGTTCTTCGCGATCGTGCCGGAACTGCTGCCGAAGAACGTCGCCGGCGGCGCGATGGCGCTGATCAACAGCATGGGCGCGCTCGGCTCGTTCGTCGGCTCGTACTTCGTCGGCTACCTGAACGGCGCGACCGGCTCGCCCGTCGCGTCGTATGCCTTCATGAGCGCCGCGCTCGTCGCCGCGGTGATCCTCACGCTGTCCGTCAAACCCCAGCCGCGCGACACGCATTCGCTCGCGGCGCCGCTGCAAGGAAAATGAAACGATGAAGCCCCGTATCGTCGCGTACAAGCCGCTGCCCGATGACGTCCTCGCGTACCTGCGCGAGCATGCGGACGTCGTGCAGGCCGATGGCGCCGCCGCCCTCGCCGATGCGCTCGGCGACGCGGACGGCGCGATCGGCGCGAGCCTGAAGGTCACGCCGCAGATGCTCGACCGCGCACCGCGGCTGAAGGCGTGGTCGACGATCTCGGTCGGCTACGACAACTTCGACGTCGCGGATCTCACGCGGCGCGGAATCGTGCTCGCGCATACACCGGACGTGCTGACCGAGTCGACCGCCGATACGGTGTTCTCGCTGATCCTCGCGTGCGCGCGGCGCGTGGTCGAGCTGGCCGAGTGGGTGAAGGCCGGCCACTGGCATCACAGCATCGGCCCCGACCTGTACGGCACCGACGTGCAGGGCAAGACGCTCGGCATCGTCGGGCTGGGGCGGATCGGCGGCGCGGTCGCGCGCCGCGCGGCGCTCGGCTTCCGGATGCAGGTGCTGTACGCGAACCGCTCCGCCCATGCCGAAGCCGAGACGCAATACGGCGCACGGCGCGTCACGCTCGACGAGCTGCTCGCGCAGTCGGATTTCGTGTGCCTGCAGGTGCCGCTGTCGCCGGAAACGCGCCACCTGATCGGCGCGGCCGAATTCGCGAAGATGAAGCGCGGCGCAATCCTGATCAACGCATCGCGCGGGCCGGTGGTCGACGAAGCCGCGCTGGTCGACGCGCTGCGTGCGGGCACTATCCGCGGCGCGGGGCTCGACGTGTTCGAGCAAGAGCCGCTGGCGGCGGACTCGCCGCTGCTGCAGATGAAGAACGTCGTCGCGCTGCCGCATATCGGCTCGGCGACGCACGAGACGCGTCACGCGATGGCGCGCTGCGCCGCGGAAAACCTGGTCGGCGCGCTGGCCGGCACGCTGCGCACGAATCTCGTCAATCCGGACGCGCTCGCGCGCGCCTGAGCGTCGGCCGGCGGCGGGCCGACGGGGTAGCCTGACCACCGGTCGGCGCCCGGCCGGCGGCGGCCCGGCTTCGTTAGAGTCGACGGTCTTGGTGCCGGAGGGCCGGCTGCGTTATGATCCCCGCGCGTCGCATCGACGCGCCGGGCAACGCGGCCGGCGGCGTCCCGCGGCGGGTATCCGCGCCAGATCCGGTGCGGCCGATTGCTTTTGCACGCGACCGGGGCGGGTGCCGACGCACCGGCGCGGGTCGATCGCGAAGCAGGGGATCGGCGCAAGCGCTGAGGCGCCAACGCCGATCGACAGGAGATTCCACCGGGTGGCTTACGTTTCCAACAACAAAGGTCCGTCTGCTCACGAAGCGGCGCGGATCGTACGTCGCGAGGCACGACAGTGACCGATTCGCAACCAACCACGACGCGTCCGGCGACGATCAGCGATGTCGCCCGCGAAGCCGGCACCGGCAAAACCAGCGTGTCGCGCTACCTGAACGGCGAGACGCACGTGCTGTCCGCCGATCTGCGTCAGCGGATCGAAGCGGCGATCGCCCGGCTCAACTACCGGCCGAACCAGATGGCGCGCGGCCTCAAACGCGGCCGCAACCGGCTGCTCGGCATGCTCGCGGCCGACCTGACCAATCCCTATACCGTCGAAGTGCTGCAGGGTGTCGAGGCCGCGTGCCATGCGCTCGGCTACATGCCGCTGATCTGTCACGCGGCCAACGAAGTCGAGATGGAGCGCCGCTTCCTGCAACTGCTCACGACCTACCGCGTCGAAGGGCTGATCGTCAACGCGCTCGGCGCCGACGAGGACGTGCTGCGCCCGCTGCGAGGCGCCGGCATCCCGGCCGTGCTCGTCGACCGGACCGTCGAGGGCTTCGAGGCCGACCTGATCGGCCTCGACAACGCCGATGCGATCGAGACGGCGCTCGCGCACCTCATCGAACACGGCTTCGATTCGATCCATTTCGTCGTGCAGCCGTTCGAGCGCGTCAGCTCGCGGCGTCTGCGCGAAGCCGCGTTCCGCGCAGCGCTCGGCGCGCACGGGCTGACGGTGCCGTCGACGGTCGTGCTCGACCTGAACGAGCCCGATGCGGCCGCGGCGGCGCTCGCTGACGTCGACGTCCGCATCGACGACGCGGCGCGGCGCGGCGTGCGTGCGGCGCTGTTCGCCGCGAACGCGCCGGTCGCACTCGCGATCGCGCGGCACCTGCGCGCGCGTTTCGGCGCCGCATGGCAGCAGAAGGTGGCACTGCTGTCGATCGACGATCCGGAATGGGCCGAGCTGATCGGCATCACGACGATCCGCCAGCCGACCTACGAAATCGGCTACAAGGCCGTCGAATTCGTGCACGAGCGGATCGACGGCGCGGCGGGCGACGTACGCGCGTCGCTGCTGCCGGGCGAGCTGGTTGTGCGCGCGTCGACCGCAAGCTGAGTATCATGCGGGGCACGCAGCGCGCCGGGTGCGCTGCCCCGAACAAGGAAATACATGACTGTCGCTCCCGTCACGCTGGCGGTGCTGATCGCCGCCACGCTGATCATCGCGCTCCTGCCGCTCGTCCTCTACCGATTCCTGCGCAAGCCGCTCGCGCTGAACCGCCGCGACACGATCGTCGGCGTGGCCGTCTTCACGCTGTTTGCGATGATCGCCGAACGTGCGTTCCACGGGCTCGTGCTGAGCCGGACGCCGCCGGACGGCTGGCTGACGCAGCCGCTCGCGTTTGTCGCGTACAGCGCGCTCGCGACCGCGGTGTTCGAGGAAGTCGGCCGCTATCTCGGGATGCGTTTCCTGAGCCGCCGCTACGGCCCGTCGGCCGGCGACAGCCGCGGAATCGGCTACGGGATCGGTCACGGCGGCGCCGAAGCGTGGTTCATCGGCGTGCTCGTGTGGGGCCAGTGGTCGTATCTCGCGTGGCTCGCGAGCCGCGGCCAGCTCGAAACGCAACTCGCCGACCTGCCGGGCGATACCGTCGTGCGGCTGCACGTGATGCTCGCGACGCTGTCCGCGCAGTCGGTCCTGCTGTTGCTGCTCGAACGCTGCGCGGCGTTCGTGCTGCAGCTTGCGCTGTCGGTGCTGGTCTGGCGCGGCGTGCGCGCCGGCCGCGCGGGCGTGTTGCCGCTCGCGATCGTGCTGCATGCGCTCGCGGCCGTTCCGGCGCTGCTGTACCAGTTGCGCGTGCTGCCGGCCGGCTGGGTCGAGGCCGCGTATTTCATGCTGGCCGCGATCCTGGTCGTCGTGCTGGTGAAGACGTGCCGGCCGTCGCAATCGGCAGCCTGACGGGAGACACGCGATGGACGACTACCTGATCGAATGCCAGAGCGCGGAATTCGACGCGCTCGCACGGGTGATCTGCGATCTCTTTCCGGAGCAGACGCGTTTCACCGAGAGCAGCGACGCGCGCGGGCGGTTCCTGTCCGTGCAGTGGCTCGCGATGCGTTTCGGCTCGACGCCGAAGCGCATGACGCTCGATATCCGCATCGTGCCGGCCGCGCTCGCGCGCTATCTGGCGCTCAAGCCGATGCAGCGCGCCCGCAGCCATGCGGTGCTGCATGCTTATACGGAAGCGATGCTCGGATCGCTCGAGGAGCGGCACGCGGCGGGCGAGGCCGTCGAGCGCGACGCTGAACTCGAACTCGACGAAGACTTCGCGTGACCGTGCGCGCCGGCGCAATGCCGGCGCGCTGCCGCGCTTGCCTTACGCGTCGCGGTAGACCTGCGCGAAGCGCTGCGCCTGCACGACGCCGTAGTCGCCGGGCGCGTACTGCATCACCCAGTCGCCGGCGACGCCGCGCAGCGTGTCGCCGTTTTCCGAGCGGGCGATCGTGAACGGCTCGTCCATCCGGCGGGCGAGCACGACGGCCGGCCGGTTCCGGTAGGCGCCCGGCGTGCCGTGCGCGAGTGCCGGATCGGCGGGCAGGTATTTGGCGTCGAAGCGTGCGCGGGACACGACCCAGCGGTCGCCGGTCGAACCGGTGATCAGCGCATCGCCCGCCACGTAGCGGTTCGGGCCTTCGAGGCTCATCAGTTCGCCGTCGGCTTGCGCGAACGCAACGGTGACGGTTTCGTCCTTGACGACGCGACGGGCCTGCGGATCGGATTGCAGGTCGATGTGCTTGAGTTCGAGCATGGCGGGGAGGGCGGGAAAGCGGGAAAAGCCGGGAGCTTATCTCGAATCCGGCGCGCCGTGTGACGCGCCGGCCGCCGGAAGGGGCGCGGCGCCGGCCGGCCCGGACGGGCGGCACGGCGCCGGCGGGGCGGACGTCAGGGCTGCGCGGGTGCGCTCGCGGCCGGCGCGGCTGCCGCCTTGCCTTCCTTGCCCTTCATCTTGCCCTTGCCGCGGTGTTCGCCGCCGTGGTGCAGCCAACTGCGGAACGTCGTGTCGGCCAGGGCCTTCTGGTCGGCCGGGAAGCTCTCGTAGAGCGGCGCGAATGCGTCGGCGAGCTTCTTCGCGCCGTCGGCGTTGGCCTGCGACAGTTCCGCATACTGCTTCATGTCGTCGATCGCCGAGACGTCGTGCTTGGCCATCCGTTCGCGATACAGGCGGCCCATCGTGTCGCCGTTCTCGCGCATCGTGTCGGCGAACGTCTTCCACTGCGGTTCCTGCGCCGACGTGATCTTCAACTGGTCGTGCAGGTACTTGATGCGCTGCTCGATACGCGCTTCATGCCGCGCCGCGCGCTGCTCGGCGCTCGGGGCCGACGCGGCGGCCGTCGCGGCCGGGGCGGACGCCTGCGGCGCCGGGGTTTGCGCGAACGCGCTGGCTGCAACGGCGAGCGTAGCGAGGGTGAGCGAGATTTTCTTCATGATTGGCTCTCCGGGGTGGTGTCGTGCGAGCGGGCGCGGCGGCCATCGCCGCTGGGCGCGCTTCTCGCGTCGCCCGCTATTAGTAGCACGTTGCGTGCGGCGCGACAGTGAATGCGACACTTGCTTACATCCGATACGAATCGAAATTGAAAGGTTCGTGTCGGCGTCCGGCGATGCGGTTTGGGCGGCCCGGCGTTCGGCGCTATCATCGCGTCACCTTCCACTCAGCCGGTACGTCATGCTCCGGCCCAGGCTCATGCGTCCACCCCGCCTCGACCAACTCGACGATCTCGACCGGCAACTCGTCGCGCTGCTGCAGGCCGATGCACGGGCCAGCGTTGCGGATCTCGCGCGCCAGCTCGACGTTGCGCGCACGACGGTCGTCGCCCGCATCGCGCGGCTCGAACGCACCAACGTGATCGCCGGGTACAGCGTGCGGCTCGGGCAGGACGTGCTCGACGCGAGCATCTACGCGTATGTCGGCATCATCCTCACGCCGAAGTTCGGCAAGGACGTCTTGCGCAAGCTCGACCGGATGCCGGAAGTCCAGCTGCTGTGCGCGGTGAGCGGCGAGTACGACTACGTCGCGTGGCTGCGTGCCGATTCGCCCGAACGGCTCAACGACCTCCTCGACCAGATCGGCACGCTCGAAGGCGTCGAGCGCACGACGACGTCGATCATCCTGTCGCGCAAGATCGATCGCGGGACGATCGGCGGCTGAGCCGTTGCATGCGGCACTGCGCATGACGGACGGCGCAAGCGCATGTGCGGTACCGGCTTCGTTGCGTTACGGGTGTCTGGATCAACGGCGGGTAGACGCCCGCACGCATTCGTTTCGGCATTCGCTGTACCTCATGATCGGCATGAGTGCCCGTCGCCATCCTTCCGCGCACTTCGCTCGTCACTCTCCCGACTCTCCTTTCCGTATTCGGCTTCGACCGGCGTGTAGCACGTGACGCATGTGCAGTTCGTGTGTCGGGAGCCATGCCGTGCGTCCCCGTCTTCGTCGTAGCAACGCGCCACCGCCAACGGCCGGTTTGCGACAGCGCTTTTACGCGATTTTTGGATGAAATTGTCGTTTCGACCAAATGTATCGTCATAACGTCGAATTTATCGGTCGTTTCGCATCATTCTTCGTCTTGGAACTGATTTTGCGCGTCCCTAAACTGTGTTCATGGCTCAACGCCGTCCACAACATCGAACCCATCATCAGGAGATAAGCGCATGAAAATCGCCATCGTCGGCGCAGGTCTGATCGGCCACACCATTGCTCACATGCTGCGTGAAACGGGCGACTACGAAGTCGTCGCGTTCGACCGCGATGCCGATGCGCTCGCGAAGCTGTCGCGCGAAGGCATCGCGACGCAGCGGGTCGATTCGGCCGACGCCAACGCGATTCGCGAAGCAGTGAAGGGCTTCGATGCGCTTGTCAACGCGCTGCCTTACTACCTCGCCGTGAACGTCGCCGCCGCCGCGAAGGCTGCCGGCGTTCACTACTTCGACCTGACCGAAGACGTGCGCGCGACCCATGCGATCCGCGAACTGGCCGAAGGCTCCGACCGTGCGTTCATGCCGCAGTGCGGCCTCGCGCCGGGCTTCATCGGTCTCGCCGCGCACGAACTGGTGAACGGCTTCAGCGAAGTGCGCGACGTGAAGATGCGCGTCGGCGCGCTGCCCGAGTATCCGACCAACGCGCTGAAGTACAACTTGACGTGGAGCGTCGACGGCCTGATCAACGAATACTGCCAGCCGTGCGAAGCGATCCGCGACGGCCGCAAGCAGTGGGTGCAGCCGCTCGAGGGCCTCGAGCACTTCTCGCTCGACGGCACCGAATACGAAGCGTTCAACACGTCGGGCGGCCTCGGCACGCTGTGCGAGACGCTGTCGGGCAAGGTCGAGACGCTCGACTACAAGTCGGTGCGCTATCCGGGCCACCGCGATCTCGTGCAGTTCCTGCTCGAAGACCTGCGCCTGTCGACCGACCGCGATACGCTGAAATCGATCATGCGCCGCGCGGTGCCGTCGACGAAGCAGGACGTCGTGCTGGTGTTCATCACGGTGACGGGCGTGAAGGACGGCCAGCTCGTGCAGGACGTGTTCACGCGCAAGATCTTCGCGAAGGACGTGTGCGGGATGCACATGAGCGCGATCCAGATCACGACGGCCGGCGCGATGTGCGCGGTGCTGGATCTGTTCCGCGAAAAGAAGCTGCCGCAGAGCGGTTTCATCCCGCAGGAAAAGGTGTCGCTGAAGGCGTTCCTGTCGAACCGCTTCGGCAAGCTGTACGAAGGCGGCACGATGGAGCGCATGCACGCGGTGGCCTGACCACCCGCCGGTTTCAGGCACGAGGGCCGTACGACGCCGGGAGCGCAGCAGCGCTTCCGGCGTTGTTTTTTGTGCGAGGCGGAGAAGCGGGGGCGGTCAGGCCGGCAGCGGCGGGACGAGCGTCGTCGCCGGCGGAGGCGGAGGCGGCGCGATGCGGTGCAGCAGCGCATCGACGTCGGCGTCGGACGGCGCGGTGTTGTCGAACATCACGATGCCTTCGCATTCGTGGCCGGTCGGCACGAAGCGGCGCTGCCGGTATTCGTCCCAGTGCGTGAGCTTGTATGCATCGTTCGGGTTGCCGCGCGCGACGATGCGCTGGTGCGCGACGTCTTCCGACGTATGGACCCAGACGACCGTCAGCGTGACGTCGGGTGCGATGCCGAGCCACGCGCGGTCGAGAATGCGGCGATCGCGCACTTCGCGCGACAGCGGTCCGACGACGAGCGCGCCGATGCCGAGCGCGAGATTTTCACGGGCCGTGTCGAGCAGGCCCTGGTATTCCGGATCGCGCAGGTGCTTCAGGTAGAGCGGGCTGTCGCGGTCGTTCGGATCCTCGGTGAGCGCGCCCATCGCGGCCGAGCTGTAGCGGCCGTACAGCGTGTCCTTGTCGAGCAGGCAGAAGGCTTCGCCGGTCGCGCGCATCAGTGGCCCGATGAGCCGCTTCGCGAGGGTGGTCTTGCCGGTGCCGGCGTGACCGCAGAAGAACACCAGGTGCGTCACGAAACCTTGCCTCCCGGCCGCGGGGGCGACGCGCCGTTGCGCTTGTCGCCGCGCGAGAAGACTTCCGCTTCCAGCCACATCGCGTTGATGATGCCGAAGCCGAGCGCCACGCCGATGCCGAGTATCCACGAGAAATACCACATGGGTCTGTCTCCTTGACGGTTGGGCCGCACGGCCGTGCGGCGTGTGTACCGAAGTGCCCGGTGCGCATGCTGCGGCGCACGCAGCCCGATCATGACCAATATCGCCGTGCCACGCAAGCCGGGCCGCCTGCGCAGCAAACCGGTAAACTGATGCGAAAACCGCAACGTCAAGTCACTGACAACATGCTGATCAACTGTGCTGCATACCAGGACGGCCGCAAGCTGGCCGACATCGAAATCGACGCCATCAGCGAGTACGTGTCGAAGCCCGAATGCTTCGTGTGGGTCGCGCTGAAGGATCCGACACCCGAGGAAATCGACCTGATGGGCGAGGAGTTCGGGCTGCACGAGCTGGCGCTCGAAGATGCCCGCAAGGGGCACCAGCGGCCGAAGATCGAGGAGTACGGCGATTCGCTGTTCGCGGTGCTGCATACGGTCGAGCTCGACGACGACGGCGAATTCAAGGTGGGCGAGCTGAACGTGTTCGTCGGCCCGAACTACGTGCTGTCGATCCGCAACCATACCGAGCAGGATTTCCGCGAAGTGCGCAAGCGCTGCGAGCGCGAGCCCCATCTGTTGCAGGAAGGTTCGGCGTTCGTGTTCTACGCGCTGATGGACCAGGTCGTCGACCGCTATTTCCCGATTCTCGAAACGCTCGGCACCGAGCTCGAGGAGCTCGAGGATCGCATCTTCGCGAAGGCCACGCCCGCGTCGTCGCGCGTGATCATCGAGGATCTCTATTCGCTGAAGCGCCGGCTCGTGCTGCTGTACCAGCATACGGCGCCGCTGATCGAGCCGCTCGCGAAGCTCACCGGCGGACGCATCCCGCAGATATGCAGCGGGATGGAGCATTACTTCCGCGACGTGTACGACCATCTGCAGCGGATCGTGAAGACGATCGAAGGGCGGCGCGAGATGGTCGTGACGGCGATCCAGGTCAACCTCGGGATGATCTCGCTCGCCGAGAACGAGGTGACCAAGCGGCTCGGCTCGTTTGCCGCGTTGTTCGCGATTCCGACGATGATCGCCGGCATCTACGGGATGAACTTCGCGAACATGCCCGAGCTGCACCTGAAATACGGTTTCTACGGCTGCATCGCCGTGATGCTCGCGGCCGATCTCGGGCTGTGGTGGCGCTTCAAGCGGGCAGGGTGGCTGTAGCCGCCGTCCGCGGCAAGCGGGCGAGCGGCGAGTCGGGCCGCTAGCGCGGTGCGTGCTTGCCGATCACGACGCGCCACGGCCGCACGCGCCATGATTTCACGAGGCCGTTCTGGACGTACGGATCGGCACGCGCGAACGATTCGGCGGCCTCCGGCGAATCGCCTTCGAACACGAGCACGGCCTGGTCGGCGGGGTCCGACAGCGCACCCGCGAGCACGAGTTCGCCGCGCTCCGTCGCGGCCTGTGCCAGTGCGAGATGCTGGGCGCGAAACGGTTCGCGACGGGTCAGGTAGTCGTCGACGAGTTCGTAGATCAACTGGTAATGCATGGTGGCTCCAGGCGTCGGTTGCGGCCGCCGAATGGCAGGCGGCCGGCTCAGTATAGGTCACCCGGTGGCCGTTGGCAGCGCGGTTTGCGTGGCACGCCGACGGGCCGCCGAGTGTTGCCGCGGATCGAAAATGTATGGCCTGGTTTCGCCGGTTCCTATCGGGAAAATGCAACTAACGGTCTAGTGCTTCAACGTCGTCGCGTTGATCCGCGCATTCGCGCCGGTGAACACATTGCTTCGATCGGTCTATAGAAAAAGGGGCTGCCACGTGCGTTCCGGATCCGGATTTCTGCGGCGGCGATGGCCATTCGACTGGACAGAAAGGGGGCGACACCGGCCGCCTCGCGAGGGCGTTTCCATTGGCCGGAAATGCGACCTATGCTGAACGAATCCGGAGCGAACTCCGTTCGCCCGATTCGCCCAGACGAGGTGTGCCATGCCAGTGTCAGCCACCCTGCAGGATTGCCTGCGCCAGAAGTCATCGCGGTACGAAGTGGTGTACCACCCCTATAGTCATACGAGCATGGAGACGGCCGCCGCCGCGCACATTCCCGGCGATCGGCTCGCGAAAACCGTGCTCCTCGAAGACGGCGAAGGCTATGTCGCCGCCGTATTGCCGAGCACGTATGCCGTGCGCCTGTCGGATCTCTGGGTGAAGACGGGGCGCCATCTCGTGCTCGCCCGGGAGGTCGAACTGCGCGAACTGTTCAAGGATTGCGACATGGGCGCGTTGCCGCCGGTCTGCATGGCGTACGGGATGAAGACTTTTCTCGAGGAGCGCCTCGCGCAGCAGCCGGAAGTGTATTTCGAGGCAGGCGACCACGAAGCGCTGATTCACATGATGCAGGATGAATTCCTGGCGTTGATGGAGGCCGCCGAACGCGCGCATTTCTCGCACAAGATGCAGGGCATGCATTCCTGAGTGACGCGCTTGATACTTGGAGCCGGTGCTGCCGAGGTCGCGGCGTTCGGGCGCGCACGCCGGCGACAAGCTAGCCATTTTGAATCGGGCTGTGGCGACGGTCGCGCCGCAAGTCGTGCGCGGACGGACGGGGTTGTCGACGATGGCGAAGAGGTTGCGGCAGGACTTGGGGCTGTCTGGAATGGCAAATATCTAATTTTACATAATCAACATTATCAGTTATTTGTGTTGTAGTGGCTAGATTGAAATGTCCGCTTTTGGCTACATAGAAATGTCCGCTAACGGGCCACGGAAGCTGTCCGGCCACCGGGTGTCCGGCGCCGGAGGCTGCGATGGCTGCTACGGAGCGGATCACGATGACGATGCGCGAGCTGGACAGGTTCAAGGTCATTCAGGACGTAGCCGACGGGAAGCTCAAGCCGTGGCGTGCGGCCGAACGGCTGGAGTTGACGACACGGCAGATCCGGCGGCTGGTCGCCCGGCTGCGTGAGCACGGCCCGGCGGGATTGGTGTCGGGACATCGAGCGAAGCCCGGCAACCGTCGTCTGGATCCAGGAGCCGCCGACCGGGCCCTGTCGATCATCCGAGATCGCTACGCCGATTTCGGACCGACACTGGCCTGCGAGAAGCTCTGGGAGTGTCACGGCATTCGGCTGGCCAAGGAAACGGTCAGGAAGCTGATGACGGACGCCGGGCTCTGGATTCCGCGCCGGCAACGACCGCCGAAGATCTACCAACCGCGAGCGCGCCGGGCATGCCTGGGTGAACTGATCCAGATCGACGGCAGCGATCATCGATGGTTCGAGGAGCGGGCGCCATTCGACATCGTCCGCAACACAGGATGAAATGCGATGCCGAGGTCGAGCATATGCCGCTGTACCGAAGCGCGACCCCGGCGAGACGTCACGAACGATTTGCCTCGATGACGCGCATCCCGCACGACCTGCCGATTCGCCACGAACGTCGCCTCCAGTTCCCTTGACTGCCTGAATGCGTGCACCCGTCCGCACGCCGCGACGATCCGCCATCACCCCACCCGCCCTCGCCTCGCCGCCTCACGCGGCAACTACCACTACTGCCAGTACCTCCGCCGTTCGTGCGCCCGTACTCTTGTCGGCATCGCTGGCGCGCCGTTCGAGGCTGCGCCGCTTCGACCGGAGACACGACAGATGCCATTCGACTGGACGCAGGAACAGCATGCGACGCTCGCGCGCTTTCGCGACATCGGCGCGGAGATCGCCGCCGCGCAGCGCGACGCGCGCGCGCCTGCAGGATTCGATGAAGCCGGCTGGGCCCGGCTCGGCCAGGAAGGACTGTGGGACATGATCGTCCCGGAAACATACGGCGGCGACGGTTACGGCTGGTGGCACTTTTCCGCGGCGCTCGAAGGGCTCGCATCGTCGATCCGCCGCCCGGCGCTGTTGCTGTCGGTGATCGCGCAGGCCGGCATGGTGCGCGCGCTCGAACGCTACGGCACGCCGATGCAGCAGGATCGCTACTTCGGCGCGATCCTGCGCGGCGAGCTGAGCGCGACGGCGATCGCCGAGCCGGGCACCGGCACCGACGTGCGCAGCATCGCGACGAAGCTGGTCGCACATGACGACGGCTACCGGCTGACCGGCAGCAAATTCAACATCGCGCACGCGCCGCTTGCGCGCTTCATCCTCGTCGTCACGCGCATCGAAACGCCCGGCCGGCGCAACACCGCGCTCGTGATCGTCGATCGCGACCAGCCGGGCATGACCGTCGCCGAACCCGACCGCAAGCTCGGCCTCGACGATCTGCCCACCGGCGCACTGCATTTCGACGACTGCCCGATCGCGCGTGGCCAGTTGCTGGGCGAACCGGGCGCCGGGCTCGGCAACCTGATCGACATCATTTCTCTCGGCCGCCTCTACTACGGGCTCGTCGCCGCGCAGGTGACGGCGCCGTATCTGCGCGACGCGATCGGCTACTGCCGCGAGCGGCGCAGCTTCGACAGCACGATCGACGCGCACCAGTACGTGCAGCGCCGCCTGGTCGACCTGCAGATCGGCATCGAGCGCGGCACGTGGCTCGCGCGCGGCGCGCTCGCGCAGTTGCTGACGGACCACCCGCAAGCGCTGATGACCTGCTCGATCGCGAAACTGGTCGGCGCGCAGGATCTCGTCGACAGCGCGCTCGGCCTCGTGCGGCTGTACGGCAGCCTCGGCTACCAGGCCGGCCCGGTGGCCGCGTTCGCGTCGGACGCGCTGGGCTTCATGAGCGTCGGCGGCACCGAGGAAATGCATCGCAAGAACATCTTCAACCAGATGATGCGCGCCGGCTGAGCGCGTGCGCCATCGATATGCGTATCACACGCCCTACAGGAAACCACGCATGACAACGACCCACCGACGTCCTTCCCGCCTGCGCCGCTCCTGGCTGTTTCTCGCCGGCGCCGATCACGATGCACTCGTCGCCGGCGCCGCGAGCGGCGCGGACGTACTGATCCAGGAACTCGAAACCTTCACGCCGCCCGACCGGCGCCCCGCCGCGCGCGAACTCAGCGAGCGCGTGCTCGCGGGCTGGCGCGATGCCGGCATCCTCGCGTCGGTGCGCGTGAATCCGCTCGATGCGGGCGGCATCGACGACCTGCGCGCCGCGATGCGCGGCCGGCCGGACATCGTGATGATGTCGTACGTGGCGACGCCCGAGCAGGTCGTCGCGCTCGACGAAGCCGTCACGCGTTTTGAGCGTGAATACGATATCGCCCCCGGCTCGACGGAACTGGTGCCGAACATCGAGACGACGCTCGGGCTCGTGAACACGATGGCGATCGCACGTTCGAGCCCGCGCGTGTCGGCGGTACTCGTCGCGACCGAGGACATGGTGGCCGACATGTGCGCGGAGCGCACCCGTGCGGGGCGCGAGCTCGATTATGTGCGCTCGCGCTTTCGTGTCGAATGCGCGGCGGTCGGCGTCACCGCGATCGATTGCCCGTACAGCTATGCCGACAACGAAGGCGCGGAACTCGACATGCGCGTGTCGCGTGGCCTCGGATATCAGGCCAAGGCGATCGTCAACGGACAGTTCGTGCCGGTCGTCAATGGCGTGCTCACGCCGACGGCCGACGAAGTCGCCCTCGCCCGCCGCGTGATCGACGCGTTCGACACCGCACGGCGGGAGTCCGGCGGCCGCCGTGTCGCCGCGGCCGTGGTCGACGGTTTCCTCGCGGAAGTCCCCGATTATCTTGCCGCGCATCGGCTGATCGCCCGCGCGACGCAATTCGGCATTGCATGAGGCCCGCCATGGATACGATCGCCACGCGCCTGAAGGCGCTGAAAACCCTCGCGCATGCGGCGCCGCACGTTCAGGCCGGTAACTGGCCCGACACGCCGCAAGCGCAGTTCGAACACTGGTTCGACGAGGCCGTTGCCGCGGGCGCCGTCGAACCGCAGGTGATGACGCTGTCGACGGTCCGCCCGGACGGACGGCCCGATGCGCGCTCCGTCGTACTGCTGAACGTCGACGCGCGCGGCTGGCATTTTGCGGCGAGCACGCGCAGCCCCAAGGGACGTCAGATCGACAACCGGCCGTTCGCCGCGCTGACGTTCTATTGGCCGGCGATCGCGAGTCAGGTGCGCTTGAGCGGCCCGGTCGAACGGCTGCCGGCCGCCGAAGGCCGCGCCGATTTTGCGGGTCGTCCCGAGCGTTCGCGCGCGAGCATCCTGGCCGGACGGCAAAGCGAACGGCTCGACGATCCCGACGACCTGACGCGTGCGATCGACGCACAGCTCGAGCGGCTGGCGGCCGATCCCGCGCTTGTGTCGGACGACTGGCACCTGTACGCGCTCGCGCCGGACGAAGTCGAATTCTGGCGCGCCGACAGCGCGCGCCGCTTCGCGCGGCAGGCGTACCGCCGTGCCGGTCAGCACTGGGAGAGGTGCGCGCTATGGCCTTGAAGTTCGACGCACCCCCGTCGCAACCGGGCGGCACGCCGCATGACCGAATCCACGACCGGATGCACGAAGACACGCTGCTCATGCACGCGGGCCGCGACAGCGCGTCCTGGTACGGTTTCGTCAATCCGCCCGTCTACCACGCGTCGACCGTGCTCAGTCCGACCGTATACGATCTGCTGAACCGCACGCAGCCGTATATCTACGGCCGCCGCGGCACGCCGACGAGCGAGGCGCTCGAGCGCGCGGTGACGAGCCTCGAAGGCGGCGCCGGTACGGTGCTGTGTCCATCGGGTCTGTCCGCGTGCACGCTCGCGCTGCTGTCGTGCCTGAAGCCGGGAGATCACCTGCTGATGACCGCATCGGTGTACGGCCCGGCGCGCCATGCGTGCGAAGGCGTGCTCGCGCGGCTCGGCGTCGAGACGACCTGGTACGACGACATCACGTCGGTCGCGACCGCGTTCCGTCCGAACACGCGCGCGCTGTACATCGAAGTGCCGGGTTCCTATACGTTCGAGATGCACGATATCCCGGCGCTCGTCCAGCTCGCCCACGCGCACGGTGCGCTCGTCATTGCCGACAACAGCTGGGCTTCGCCGCTTTTCTTTCAGCCGCATGCGTTCGGCATCGACCTGTCGATCCAGTCCGGCACCAAGTATCTGGTCGGGCATGCCGACGCGATGCTCGGCACCGTGTCGGGCAACGAACGCGCATGGCCTGCGTTGAAGCAGCTTCATGGCGATCTCGGACTGTGCGCCGGCCCCGACGACGTCTATCTCGCGCTGCGCGGGTTGCGCACGCTCGGCGTGCGGCTGCGTCAGCACCAGCGCAATGCGCTAGCGGTCGCGACCTGGCTCGCGACGCGCGCCGAAGTGCAGCGCGTGCTGTACCCGGCCCTGCCCGGCGACGACGGACACGCGTTGTGGCGCCGCGATTTTCGTGGCGCGTCGGGGCTGTTCTCGATCGTGCTACAGCCGGCGCCGTCGCATGCGATCGAAGCGTTTCTCGACCACCTCGCGCTGTTCGGGCTCGGCTATTCATGGGGCGGCTACGAGAGCCTCGCACTGCCGTTCGAGCTGGATGAGCATGGCCTCGCAGCGCGCTGGCCGGCCGGCAGCCGTGGCGTGCGCCTGCACATCGGCCTCGAGGACCCGGACGACCTGATCGCCGATCTCGCGGCCGGTCTCGATCGCTACGCGGCGTGCGCACGGCAGGCCGCCTGCGAGGATGCCGCGCGATGCTGACCGTCTGGGGCCGTCGCACGTCGTTCAACGTGCAGAAGGTGCTATGGCTGATCGGCGAGCTGGGCGTGCCTTACCGGCACATCGCGGCAGGCGGTGAACACGGCTCGCTGCAGACGCCCGCGTTCGCGGCGCTGAATCCGACCTGCCGGATTCCGGTGATCGACTGGGATGGCGACGTCGTGTGGGAGTCGCACACGATCCTGCGCTATCTGGCCGCACGCGTACCGAACAATCCGTTCTGGTGCCGCGACGCATTCGCCCGTTCGCGCGCGGAGCGCTGGATGGACTGGTCGCAGACCGCGCTCGAACCCGACGTGATGACCGGGCTGTTCTGGGCGCTCGTGCGAACGCCGCCCGAGCGGCGCGACGATGCGCTCGTGCGCGACAAGGCCGCGCGCAGCGCGACGCATTTCAAGCTGCTCGACCGCTTGCTGTCGACCCAGCCGTTCCTTGGCGGTGCGACGCCGGGCCTGGCCGACATCCCGGCCGGCGCGACGCTGTTCCGCTATTTCTCGCTCGACGTCGAGCGGCCGCCGTTGCCGCACGTCGAGGCCTGGTACGCCCGTCTGTGCCGACGGCCCGCCTATCGCGAACAGGTGATGGTGTCGTTCGACGCGTTGCGCGGCCAGCCGGGCTGACTGCCCGCGTGACGGCTTTCCCGACCTCACGCACTCACGACCCTCTCGACACGTCATGACGCACACTGCCCTTCGTCCGATCCTGATCGTCCTGCATCGCGAACAATCGAGCCCCGGCCGGATCGGCCGGCTGCTTGCCGCCCGCGGCCATCCGCTCGACATTCGCCGCCCGCCGCTCGGCGATCCGCTGCCGGCGACACTGGCCGACCATGCGGGCGCCGTGGTGTTCGGCGGCCCGATGAGCGCGAACGACGGCGATCGCTGGATTCAGGATGAAATCGACTGGATCGGCGTGCCGCTGCGCGAGGCCGTGCCTTTTCTCGGCGTGTGTCTCGGTGCGCAGATGATGATCCGCCACCTGGGCGGCCGCGTGAACACGCATCGGGACGGGCGCGCGGAAATCGGCTATTGGCCGATCGCCGCGACGCCCGCCGGCCGGCGGCTCGGATCGTGGCCGTCGCACGTGTACCAGTGGCATCGCGAGGGCTTCGAGCGCGTTGCCGGGCTCGAGATTCTCGCGACCGGCGAGCACTTCGAGAACCAGGCCGTGCGCTACGGGCCGCACGCGTACGGCGTGCAATTCCATCCGGAAGTGAGCTATCCGATGATGCGGCGCTGGAGCACGGCCGCCGCGCACAAGCTGTCGGCTCCCGGTGCGCAGGATCTCGCGACGCAGGCAAGCGAAGGCCGGCGGCACGACCGCGCGACGGCCGCGTGGCTCAGCGCGTTTCTCGACCGCTGGCTCGCCGATGCGCCGGCGTCAGTTGAGCACGGTCACGTCGGAGATGCTGATCAGCCCCCACTCGACCGCCCGCAGCACGGCCTCATGCCGACGTGACACGTTGAACTTGCGGCGGATGTTCATGAAGTGGAAATTGATGCACGACTCGGTCACGTTCAGGATGTGGCCGATTTCCCACGACGTTTTGCCGGCCGCATGCCAGCGCAGGCATTCGACTTCCCGCCGGCTGAGCCGCGGCACGCTGTCGGGCGGTGCATGGCAGCGCGTGCCGGCGATCGCTTCGCACGCGACGTCGCGCAGCAGCGTCAGCGCCGCGAGATGGCGGTCGCAGTGCTCGCGCGTGGCGGCGAGCTCGTCCGTACACGCGCACAACAGCATGCCGACCTCGCCCTTCGCACCGCGCACCGGCAGCACGACGCCGCTGCGCATGCCGTACGCGGCCGCCGCTTCGTAACACGGCCGCTGCTCCGGCCGCGCGAACAGCGCATCGTCCCAGACGAGCGGCAGTGCCGAGCGGAAGCAATGCCGCAGCATCGGGTCGACACGGTCGAATTGACGCTGCCGGTAAAGCGCCGTCCAGCCGGGCACGCCGCTGCTCCACTTGCGCGCGAGATCGAACGACGCACCGGCAAACGGCAACACGATCAGCACGATCTTGTCGAATCCCATTCCGGCGGCGGCGTCGGTCATTCTCTGCCATGACGCGTCCGTGTCGCCGGGTACCAACCATTTCAGACAATCCAGTCCATTCATACAAGCCACCCCGTTCGTTTAGTTGGAATCTGCACTCAGGCGGACTTGCGCAATCGGTTCGAGACGTTGCGCGCGAACGGGCCGCGCTAGACCGCCTCGGTCAGACGTCGCCGGCCCGCCTGCTTCGCGTCGTCGAACGAAGCCGTCACGTCGAACGGAATGCCGAACGCCTTTTCGATGCCGGACGCGTTCGCGAGGGCTGCTTCGCGCTCGGCCGGGTCCGGTTCGATCGTGATGAGCGCGCGGCAGACCGCGGCGAGCGCGGCGCGGTTCCGCTTGAGCCACATGCCGCGCTCCTTGCGGTCGTCGTGCGCTTCGTCCGGGCGGGCCGGCGGAAAGATCATGACAAACGGCTCGCCGTGCCGCATCAGCGCGTGCATGTCGTGGAGCCAGCGCTGCGCGTAGCCGGCGGATGCGATCGCGTCGTTGCGCACGACGACGAGCGGAAATTCCGTGACGTCGAATACGGCGAGCATGGTCAGGTCGGGCGGCATGGCGCCGGCGTGGTGGATAGGCATCGGGTCAGTCTCCATCGAATTGAACAGCATGGGTCGGAACGGGCCGCGCAGCGCCCGCTTCATCGTTTCGCGGCGGCGCCGGGGCCGAACGGCGGACGGGCGAGCCAGACCACCGCGATCACGGCGAGATACACGCAGCCGAGCGCGAACGAAACGTCGTTGAACGAGATCTGGTACGCCTGCGCGTCGACCAGGTTGCCGAGCAGCGTCGCCGCGCGTTGCGGATCGCCGCCGCCGAGGCGGGCGACTTCGGCCCGCACGGCCGGGTCGAACGCGCTCACGTGCTCGCTCAGCTGTGCGTGGTGCAGGATCGCGCGGCGGTCCCACAGGAACGATGTGATCGACACCGCGAAGCTCGCGCCGAGCGTGCGCAGGAACGTCGACAGGCCGGAACCGGCGGCGATCTCGTCCGGCTTCAGGTCGGACAGCAGGATGCTGTTGATCGGCATGATGAACAGCGCGAGACCGAGGCCCTGCAACAGCTGGATCAGCGCGATGTGCGCGAAGTCGATGTCGGGCACGAAGCCCGCACGCAGGAACGACGACGTGCCGAGAATCGCGAACGCGCAGCACACGAGCACGCGCATGTTGAAGCGCGGCGCGTACTTGCCCATGAACGGCGTCATCAGCACCGGGATCACGCCCATCGGCGCGACGGCGAGGCCGGCCCAGAACGCCGTGTAGCCGAGAGTGCGCTGCAGCCACTGCGGCACGATCACGTTGACCGCGAAGAACGCCGAATACGCGAGTACGAGCGTCAGCGTGCCCGCTGCGAAGTTGCGATGCGCGAAGAGCCGCAGGTTCACGATCGGATTGGGCTCGTTGAGCTCCCAGATCAGGAACAGCGCGATGCCGAACGCGGCGACCACCGACATCACGACGATGAACGTCGAGTTGAACCAGTCGGCCTCGTTGCCCTTGTCGAGCACGATCTGCAGCGCGCCGACGCCGACGATCAGCGCGGCGAGGCCGACATAGTCGACGCGCGCGGCCACCGTCGTCTCGACGCGCGCACGCATCTGCGCGAACACGCACATCGCCGCGAACACGCCGATCGGCAGGTTGATCAGGAACGCCCAGCGCCACGAGTAATGCTCGGTGACCCAGCCGCCGAACACGGGCCCCGCGATCGGCGCGACGACGGTGACCATCGCGATCATCGACAACGCAAAGCCGCGCCGCTGCGGCGGGTAGATCGACAGCATCAGCGCCTGCGTGGTCGGGATCATCGGCCCGGCCACCAGGCCCTGCAGCGCGCGGAACGCGACGAGCTGCGGCAGGTTCTGCGCGAGGCCGCACAACAGCGACGCGAATGTGAACGCGAGCGTCGCCCAGACGAACAGCCGTACCTGCCCGACGCGCTTGACGAGAAACCCGGTCAGCGGCAACGCGATCGCATTGCTGACCGAGAACGTCGTGACGACCCATGCGCTTTGCGTCGTGCTCACGCCGAAGTTGCCGGCGATCGTCGGCAGCGATACGTTCGCGACGGTGCCGTCGAGTACCTGCATGAAGACCGCGAGCGCGAGGCCGAAGGTGGTCAGCCCGACGCTCGACGGACGAAAGCCGCTGTCGGCGGCCGCCATCGGGCCGCTCATCGCACCGCCTCCGTACGCACCGTCGCCGGCAGGTTCGCATGGATTACATCGGCGATCAGGCTGTCGGCTCGCGCGAGCTCGTCGCGGTACACGTCGGTGCGAAATACCGGCGCGCGCTGTTCGTGACGCGACAGCATCGCGCCGCTGCGGTCGTGCTGGTCGACCCGCGCGTGCATCGACAGGCCGATGCGCAGCGGATGCGCATCGAGCTGCGCCGGCTCCGTCAGTTCGATGCGGACCGGCAGCCGCTGCACGATCTTGATCCAGTTGCCCGTTGCGTTCTGCGCGGGCAGCAGCGAGAACGCGCTACCGGTGCCGACGCCGAGACTCTGCACGCGGCCCGTATAGCGCACGCCGTCACCGTACACGTCGGCGGTCAGTTCGACCGGCTGCCCGATACGCATGTGTTCGAGCTGTTTCTCGGTGAAGTTCGCATCGACCCACAGCTCGCGCAGCGGCACGACCGCGAGCAGCGGCACGCCGGGCGACACACGTTGCCCGACCTGCACCGTCCGCTTCGCGACGTAGCCGGTGACGGGCGTGACGACGTCGGTGCGTGCATGCGCGAGGTAGGCGGCCCGCAGTCGCTCGGCCGCGGCCTGCACGTCCGGGTGCGACGCGACCGCGGTGTCGTCGATCAGCGCCTTGCTCGTCTGGTGCTGTTCGCTGAGGGTCGCGAGCGCGCTCTGCGCGGCGGCGTACGCACTTTGCGCGGATGTCAGCGTGTCGCGTGCATGCGCGAGTTCTTCACGTGAAATCGCGCCGGAGCGGCCGAGATCCTCGCGTCGGGCGTAGTCGGCTTTCGCCTTGTCGAGTGCGGTGCGGCGTGCGTCGAGTTCCGCGCGTGCGCCGTCGATGCTGTTCGCCAGCCCGCGTTCGTTGCTGTACAGGCCGCGCACCTTGCGCACCGTTGCCGCGAGATCGGCCTGGGCGGTCGCGAGCGCGATCTGCGCGTCGCTCGGATCGAGACGGACGAGCGGCGTGCCGGCGCGTACGAGGTCTCCGTCGTCCGCATCGATCGACACGACGGTGCCCGTCACCTGCGGCGTCAGCTCGACGACGTTGCCTTGTGCGTATGCGTTGTCGGTGGATTCGTACCAGCGTCCGACGAGCACGTACCAGATGCCCCAGCCGACGATGCCGAACACGAACGCGGCGATGAGCGCGCGCACCAGGTGCTTGCGCCGCGCGGGCGGCGGTGGCGGCGCCGAGGGTGCGACACCGCCCGGCGCTGGTTGCGTGCGGGCGTCCGCCCCGCTCGGCGCGCGCGGCGCGGCGGTGTGGTCGGCCGCCGGCTGCTGGCGGGCGCTGGCGGGATCGGCGGCGGCCGGCCGCGCGGGAGTCTGCAAGGAGTTGTCGCTGCTCATGGTTCGATGTCAAGGATGTTGGGAAGGAGTGGCGGCGAGCGCGACGTCATCCGGCTCGGCGTGAAAGCCGCCGCCGAGCGCGGCGACGAGCTGCAGCGACTGGTCCGCGCGTTGCGCGCGCAACGCGGCGACCTCGCGGCTCGCGACCAGCAGTTGCTGGCGCACGACGAGCGCGTCGAGGTAGCTGCCGACGCCGGCCCGGTAGCGCGCATCCGCGAGCCGCCATGCATCGGTGGCGGAGTCGAACGCGCGCTGCTGCGCGTCCGTCTGCACGGCGAGCGAATGCAGCCGCTGCAGATCGTCGGCCACTTCGCCGATCGCACCGATCAGCGTCTTGTTGTAGCCGGCGACCGCGAGGTCGTATTGCGCATCGCGCCTGCGCAGCACGCCGCGCCGCTCGCCGCCGTCGAAGATCGGCAGGCTCACGGCCGGGCTGACGTTGTAGGTGCGCGACGCGGCCTGGAACAGCGACGCGCCGCCGCGTGTCGCGAGCCCGATCAGCGCGGTGAGACTGACGTTGGGCAGGAAATCCGCACGGGCGGCCGCGACGTTGCGGCCGGCCGCCTCGACCCGCCAGCGCGCGGCGACGAGATCGGCGCGCCGGCCGAGCAGCGCGGCCGGCAGGTCGGCCGGCACCGCGAGCGCGGCGGCCGGCAGCGGCGCGGGCCGCACGAGCGCGAGGCCGCGATCGGGGCCTGCGCCGAGCAGGATCGCGAGCGCGATGCGTGCGCTGTCGATCGCCTGCGCGGCGCGCGCCTGCTCGCGCGTCGCGGCCGCGACCTCGCTTTCCGCCTGGCGCTGCTGCGCGACGTTGTCGATGCCTTTCGTGACGCGCTGGCGCGTGAGCGTGAGCGCTTCGTCGGCGCGCGCGTACTCGGCCCGCGCGACGTCCTGCTGATCGAATGCGTACGCGAGATTCACGTAGGCGCGCGCAACGTTGACCGACAGCAGCACGCGGGCGGCCTGCACATCGATCCGTGCGGCGCGCGCTTCGCCGAGCGCGGCTTCCCACGCGGCACGGCGGCCGCCCCACAGATCGAGGTCCCAGCTCAGGCCAAGATTGATCTCGCGCGTGTGACTGAAGAAGCCGCCGCCCTCGCCCGACGAAAACTGGGTGCCGGACAGGCGTTCGGCCTTCGCGCCCCCACGGCCGACGAGATGCGGCAGCCGTGCGGCCTGGGCTTCGATCACCAGCGCCTGCGCTTCGCGGGCGCGTGCATCGGCGGTCGCGAGATCGGGGTTGCCGGCGAGTGCTTCGTCGATCAGCGCACTCAGTTGCGCATCGTTCAGCGCACGCCACCAGTCGGCGGCCGGCCAGTCGCCGGTCGGCGCATGCGCGAGGCTGCGCGACGCGGCGAGCGTATCGGCGCCGCGCAGCGTGCCGGCCGGCGCGAGTCCGTCGCGGCTCGCGCACGCGCCGAGCACGACGAGCGCCGCGGCGACGGCGATTCGCGACACGGCGCGCAGCGCGCCGGTACCGCGTATCCAGGGAGCAAGTGCTGCATGCATCGCATTCCTCTGCTTCGTATCGGTTTGAACACGACATGCATTGTTGGACGCCCCCGGACAAAGCTGATAATGTTGTTTAGACAAAAAATAATGAATTCCGGCCATGCCTATCCGAGACGTTTCTCCCCCGCGCACCGTGCAGCACGCCGACTCCGATCCGAGCGAACGTGAGGACGGCCCGTCGCTGATCGCCGTCTGGGGCGAGGACGACGGCAGCAACACGTACCGGCTCGGCACTCGCGAGGTCGACTGGCACAGCCATCTGCGCGGCCAGGTGTTCTGCGTGGAAAGCGGTTTCGCGCACGTGCGCACGCCGCACGGTTCGTGGCTGCTGCCGCCGCATCGCGCGGGATGGATTCCGCCGGGCGAGCAGCACAAGGTCAGCATCAGCGGTGCGTTGAGCGGGTGGAGCGTCGTGATCGCGCCGGCCGCGAGCCGGCGCATGCCGGGCCGGCCGTGCGTGATCGCGATCACCGAGCTGATGCGCGCGCTCGTGCGGCGCGCGGTGTCGTGGGCCGACCAGGACCGGCTCGACGTCGAGCAGGCGCGTATGGGCCTCGTGCTGCTCGACGAGATGCGCCGCGCGCCGCACGAGCCGCTGCATTTGCCGATGCCGCGCGACCGGCGGCTGCTTCGGATCGCCAACGCGATCCTCGGGCAGCCGCACGACGGCCGCACGCTCGAAGCGTGGGCCGAATGGGCAGGACTGTCCGCCCGCACGCTGAGCCGGCTGTTCGTCGCGGAAACGGGCACGAGCTTCGCGCAATGGCGTCAGCAGGCGCGTCTCACGCATGCGCTCGAACGTCTCGCGAGCGGCGACAGCGTCGCCAACATCGCCGACGCGCTGGGCTATGCGACGCCGAGCAACTTCATCGCGATGTTCCGCCGCGCATTCGGCGACTCGCCCGCGCATTACTTCGCGAAGCGCAGGCAGCCGTAGCGCCGCGCGGCTTTACCCTGCCCCTATCACCCCTGCCAGTACAGCACCGGCATCGACGTCGCTATAGTCGCCGTGCGACCGGCCGGTCGGTCGCGCAACGTGACTTGTGGAGGGTGTCGATGTCGAATGCCGTTGGGTCGGACCACACGCCGATCGTCTCCGAGCAGCAGCTCGCCGATCATCTGGCCGCCGGCTGCAAGCAGGCCGCGCAGTTCCGGATCGGTACCGAGCACGAGAAGTTCGTCGTCGTGCGTGCGACGCATGCGGCCGCGCCTTACGACGGTCCGTCCGGGATCGCCGCGGTGCTCGCGCGGCTGCAACGCGACGGCACGCCGATCGTCGATGCCGGACGGATCGTCGGCGTGATCCAGCGGGACGGCGCGGCGATTTCGCTCGAGCCGGCCGGTCAGCTCGAACTGTCGGGCGCGCCGCTCGATACGCTGCACGACACGCATGCGGAACTGCATGCGCATCTCGCCGCGGCCAGTGACGCGTGCAATGCGCTCGGCCTGCGCTGCGCGCCGCTGGGTTTTCATCCTCACCTGGCGCGCGCGGCGCTGCCGTGGATGCCGAAGCAGCGCTACGGGATCATGCAGCGCTACATGCCGCGCGTCGGCACGCGCGGGCTCGACATGATGCAGCGCACCTGCACCGTGCAGGTCAACCTCGATTTCGCGTCGGAAAGCGACATGGCGCGCAAGATGCGCGTGTCGCTCGCGCTGCAGCCGGTCGCCACCGCGCTGTTCGCGAATTCACCGTTTTCCGACGGCCGGCCGAGCGGCCTGCTGTCGACGCGCGCACACACGTGGCTCGACACCGACGAGGATCGCTGCGGAGCGCCCGCGCTGTTCCTGTCGCGCAGCTTCGGGTTCGAGCGCTACGTGAGCTGGCTGCTCGACAACGTGCCGATGTATTTCGTGCGGCGCGGCGACCGCTATGTGGATGCGACCGGCTGGACGTTCCGCGATTTCATGCGACGCCGCATTCCGCATCTCGAAGGCGACACACCGACGCTCGGCGATTTCGCCGACCATCTGACGACGGTCTTCACCGACGTGCGGCTGAAGCGCTATCTCGAGATGCGCGGCGCCGATGCGGGCTCGCCCGCGATGATGGTCGCGCTGTCCGCGTTCTGGACCGGCCTGCTGTACGATCCGGCCGCGCTGTCGGAGGCCGAGACGCTGGCCGCCGCGATCGATCGTGGCGCGTTGCTGACGTTGCGGCGCGACGTGCCGCGTTTCGGGCTCGGCACATCGGTCGACGGCCGTCCGTTGCGCGCGTTGGCGGCCGATGCGCTGGCGATCGCGCATCGAGGCCTGCGCACGCGGGCGCGCACGGATGCGGCCGGCCGCGATGAATCCGTGTATCTCGCGCCGCTCGACGAGATCGTCGCCGGCGCGCCGACCCAGGCCGAGCACTGGCTCGCCCGCTATCGCGACGCGTGGGCCGGCGACGCGACGCGGATCTATGACGAAGCCGAGATCTGAGCGGGTCGCGCGGGGCCGCTCATGCGCAGCATGCGAGCAGCGGCTCGTGCGCGAACTCGGTGCCCGGCACCGGCGCATGGCCCCGCCGCCGCGCCCGCACCGCGTGCGCGAGCGTCTCCAGGAGCTGCGCGGTATCGGCGAACGACACGCACGCGTCGGTGATGCTCTGCCCGTAGCGCAGCGGCATGCCGGGCACGAGATCCTGGCGCCCTTCGATCAGGTTCGACTCGATCAGCACGCCGACGATGCGCGTGTCGCCGGCCGCGACCTGGGCGGCGACGGCCGCGCCGACGCCCAGCTGATTGCGGAACTGGCGGCGGCTGTTGCCGTGGCTGACGTCGATCATCACGCGCGGTGCCCACTGCGCGGCCGCCATGCGCTCGCATGCGGCATTCACGGCGGCCGCGTCAAAATTCGGTTCGCGCCCGCCGCGCAGCACGACGTGCGTGTGCGGATTGCCGGGAGACGCCGTCGCGCATAGCCGGCCGCACGCATCGACCGACAGGAAGCGATGTGCGCGCGCGGCCGCGCACATCGCATCGACGGCCACCTGAACGTTGCCGTCGGTGCCGTTCTTGAAGCCGATCGGGATCGGCAGCCACGACGCCAGCTCGCGATGCACCTGCGATTCCACCGTGCGTGCGCCGATCGCGCCCCATGCGACCAGATCGGCCAGGTAGCACGGCGACAGCGGATCGAGAAACTCGGTTGCCGCCGGCATCTCCGCTCCGTTGAGGTCGCACAGCAGCGCGCGCGCCGTATGCAGCCCCGTGTCGATCCGTTCGCTGCCGTCCAGCAGCGGATCGTTGATGAGCCCTTTCCAGCCGACCGTCGTGCGCGGCTTCTCGAAGTACACGCGCATCACGATTTCCAGCTCGTCCGCGAATCGTGCGCGTTGCAGCGCGAGCCGTGCCGCATAGTCGCGCGCCGCGGCCGGATCGTGCACCGAGCACGGGCCGGCGATGACCACGAGACGATCGTCCGTGCCGTTCAGCACGTCGACGATCGCCTGGCGAGCCGCATGAACCGTGCGCGATGCGCGCAGCGTCGGCTGCAGCGCACCGGTCAGTTCCGCGGGGGACGGCAAGTGCAGCACGGTGTCACGGTTCGCCATCCAGGCGTTTGAATGCATGGGGACTGCCCTCCTGTCGATGATTAGGTGGATTTTTCACTACAGCGCGACTTTATTGAGTGGTGCTTTCCACGCGCAACTAACATAGTTGCCAGTTTTAATTCATAACCTTATGAATGACAGGAATAAGCGAAATTTCACGAAATTTAAGTATTGGGTTCTCGTGTCGTCGAAGTGCGCCGCGGGCCGGGAATTCGATTTTTCAATCGCTGAGGCGGAAGCGGCCTTCCAAAGCGCGGGCAACGCCTGATGGATCAGCCGCAGTGGCGCGCTATTCGTTCTGATAGTGGCGTCCCGATAGGTGTTCGATTAATTTTCAAATTCCTGACAGGCCGATCAGGTTCGAATATATAAATCAACCCAGTCATTGCGGAGAATCACCATGTCGAAGCGTCATTATGAAACGCCCATTCACGTCAAGTATCGCGATACGGATTCGATGGGGCATGTGAGCAGTCCCGTCTATTACGACTATCTGCAGCATTCGTACCTCTGCTACATGTTCGACCTCCTCGGCTTGCCGCGCAGCGAGAAGCTGCCGCACATCATGGTGAAGACGCAGTGCGAATACCTCGCGCCGGCGCAATTCGGCGACAACCTGACGATCCGCTCGAGCATCGTGCGCTTCGGCAGCAAGAGCTTCGATCTCGAACACCTGATGGAGCGCGACGATCAGACCATCGTTGCGCGCGGCATGTCGACGCACGTGATGTTTGACTACGCGAACAACACGACGCAGACCGTCCCCGACGAGTTCAAGGCACGCGTGCTCGAATTCCAGGGTTCGCTGTGACGCGCGCGTGCCATTCGGGGAGCGACACGTGAGCGCCGTGGTGGCGCGCGCCCGACGCAGGATCGGTGCGATCGTCGAACGGCGCGACGATCGCGCGATCGTGATCGTCCGGCATGCCGCGCACGCGTTGCTCGAGCCGGCCGCGCTCGAGCGGCACCGCGCGCTCGTCAGCCGCCACGAGGACGAACTCGAGGTGATGCTGCAGCCGTGCGGGGGCGCGTACGACGGTGTGCGGCCGCTGCTCGGGCGATTGCGGGATGCCGGCGTGACCGTCGCGCTCGATACGGCGACGCTCGCTCACGACGCGTCGCTGCTCGAGTTCGCGAGCTGGGTCACGCAGTGCGCGACGCCCGGCGAGACGCAGCCGCCAGGCGAAGACGCAACCGTGCCGCGCGGCGGGCTGTTCTGCGGCCTGGTCGTGCGCTGGCGCGATTGGCGCAACGGCTGGCGGCGGCCCGGACAGGACAACGCGCCGGAGCGTACGCCGCACGCCATCGCGGCGGAGGCGGCCGAACACATCGCGGCCGGCGACCCTGACGGGCAGGTGCTCGGCGCGCTGCTCGACGCCGATGACGCGGCCACCGACGCGGCGCTCGATACGCTGTCGGACGCGGTGCGCGCGCGGCGGATCTGTGCGGCGACGCGAGCCGGCTGGCCGCTCGCACGGCGGTTATGAGCGTCGTGCGAGCGGCGGCCGACGGGCGCGCCCTGCCCGCGCGTGCGTTTCTGGTTGGCCTGATGGGCGCGGGCAAATCGACGCTCGGCCGTGCGCTCGCGACATCGCTCGGCTGGGCGTTTGCCGATAGCGACGACGAGATCGAGCGGCGCACCGGCCGTTCGGTCGCCGCGCTGTTCGACAGCGTCGGCGAACGCGGCTTTCGGCTGCTCGAAACGCAAATCGTCGACGAACTGACACACCGGCCGAACGTCGTCGTGGCGACCGGCGGAGGCGCGATATTGAATCCGCGCACTCGCTCGCGCCTGAGCGAACGCGGCTGCGTGATCTACCTGCATGCGGACGCGGATGCGCTTTGGCGCCGTACGCGCGACGGCACGCACCGGCCGCTGCTGCAGGTGTCCGACCCGCGGCACACGCTCGCCGCGTTGTACCGGCTGCGCGACCCGCTGTATCGCGAATGTGCGCATGCGCTCGTCGATACGACCGCGCAGGGTGTCGCGCGCACGACGGCCGACGTGTTGGCGGTGCTGCTGGCGCGGGTCAGCGCGCCGGATTGACGGCGCGCGCAATGTGCGGCCGCTGCCCTGCTCTTGAATCGCATGGGCGCAATCCGGATTTTGAGCACCAGACGCGATTTTGAAATAGCGAGTTTTGTCCGGTAACAATGATGTTGTGATAAGAAAAGTTATCCTGATAACGTTGTTGCTTGATCCAACTCTTGTGTTCCGCAACCGAATAATCGGCTCGTCGGGCCACGAAAAAAGCGATCCCTTCGCGGTGTAGTCGTGGCTGCCGTGCTCTTCCGTACGCGCGCATCACGTCTCCGTATCGATCACGTCCGCCGGGAACGACCGATCGCCGGCAGCGAAACTCGCGGACGTCGCCAGAACGACGCGCGCCGTACCACTGCCGCAGCGCGCGTGTGAATCGAGGCAAGGCAAACGCGGGATTCCGCGAAGCACTCCGAGTCCGAGTGCATGTCGATACTTCAACGGTGACGGTGAAGGTATGGGGTTACTTGCGTCACGCCGCCAGCACGAGGCTGCCGCGCTCGGCGGCCACCCATCCCCGCACGCGTTTTCGCCCACCCTCCCGGTTTCATTGCGTGTCGAATATCAGGGATCGATCGCCGCAGAGCCTTGTCCGGCAACGCCGCACACGATCCAGATACATTGAAATACAAAATATCGGATGCGATTTAATCGAATGCGCTTGACGCGAGAGGCCGGCTCGACGAAACTCCATCGCATCCGATCTAATCGCATCGGAAACAAACCACCCAACCGACGGAGCAAATGATGAGCAAGATCGAAAAAGTGCTGTACACGGGCAAGACGCATACGACTTCGGGCGGCCGCGACGGCGCGGCGCGCAGTTCCGACGGCCGCCTCGACATCCAGTTGTCGTCGCCCGGCAGCGCCGGCAACGGCACCAACCCGGAGCAACTGTTCGCGGCCGGCTGGTCGGCCTGCTTCATCGGCGCGATGCAGCTTGCGGCGCGTGCCGCGAAGGTGACGCTGCCGGCCGATCTCGCGGTCGACGCCGAAGTGGATCTCGGCACCGCCGGCAACGCGTACTTCCTGCAGGCCCGGCTGAACGTGAGCGTGCCGGGGCTCGACCGTGACGTCGCGCGGCGCATCGTCGATGCCGCGCACGAGACCTGCCCGTATTCGAAGGCGACGCGCGGCAACATCGACGTCGACATCCGTCTCGCTTGAACGATGTATCGGGCGGCCACGGGCCGCCTGCCGACTCCCCGCTTTCCTTTCTTTCTATTTGAGGTGAATGATGAAAACCCGACTGATCGCCGCCCTTCTCGTCGCTGTTTCGGCCACGGTGGCCGCCCCGGCATTCTCCAGCGAAGCCGCCGTGACGCGTGCGCAGGTGCGCGCCGAACTCGCGCAATTGCAACAGGCCGGCTACCCGCTGAATCGCGCAACCGACGCAACCTATCCGGACGATCTGCAGGCCGCGCTCACGCGGATTCATGCGGCCGCGGCGGTCGCTGCGGTCGCCGACAACGAGCAGGCGTCCGGCTATGGCAGCAACGGCGACGCGGCAACGCAATCGGGCCGCCGGCATGCGCTCAGC
Organism: Burkholderia metallica; assembly: GCF_902832845.1. Classification (GTDB taxonomy): domain Bacteria; phylum Pseudomonadota; class Gammaproteobacteria; order Burkholderiales; family Burkholderiaceae; genus Burkholderia; species Burkholderia metallica. The sequence continues at coordinate 108,166 of NZ_CADFDB010000007.1, forward strand.
GTGGCCGATCGCTCGGTGTATTTCGGTCACTGAGCGCGGCGCGTCGTCGAGTCGCGCCCCCTGAATTCCCTTCCATCCCTGTTCTGTCGAGGTAAATGATGAAAACCCAATTGATCGCCGCCGTTCTCGTCGCCGTCTCCGCTTGCGCCGCCGCACCGGCGTTCGCCACCGAAAGCACCGTGACCCGTGCGCAGGTGCGCGCCGAACTCGTGCAACTCGAAAAGGCCGGCTATCAGCCGGGCCGCGCGAACAATCCGCACTACCCGAATGACCTGCAGGCCGCGCTGACGCGGATTCACGCGAACGACCCCGCGATGGCGGATGCCGCAACGTCCGGTTACGGCAGCGATGCCGTCGCAGCGACGCAGTCGGGCAGCCGGCCCGCGACGCGGATCGCCGAACGCTCGATCTACTTCGGCCATTGAATGAGACCGCGAACGACGCCGGTTCCCGTCGCGAATGCAGGTTGCGCGGCGACGACCGGTGCTGCGGTGTGGCCCGGCGCGCCCGGCGGGCGCGTCATCGTCGACGTTTGCGCACAACACACGTCGAAGGGACATGCCGCACCCATATACGCGCCCATCGCAAGCATGGGCGCAATTCGTTGCTGCGGCGCTCTCAACACGGCGTAAGCGGGCATGACGATCGGCAGGTCGGGCGCGAGTGCGTGCAGCCCGTCGAAATCAGGCTGATCGCGCAAACCGGCGTCGGCGACATCATGCGGCGACGCGACGATCCCGCCGGCATACGAGTCCGGCAACGAAATCCCCACCAGTGCGCGCCCGAGCGCGAGCAGCGTGCCGGTCAGTGCCCGACCGAGCACGACGACACGTTGCGGTGATCGCGATGACCCGGACGCACGAGGTGCCGGCGTGACGAAACACGACATCGAATCCAGCGCGCGTGAACCGGACGGCGCGACGAACCGGTCGACGCGGCATCGCGCCCCCGCCCATCCGGTCTATGCTGTGCCACCGATACCTTCAATCGAGGAGCACCCGATGTCCGATGCAACGATCGGCAACGCGCGAGGCGGTGCGCACCCGCTAGACCGTGTGGTATGGAACGCGCTGACGGGCCGGCAGCGCCGCTTTGCGCTCGGCAACGACCGCGCATGGCGGTTTCCGGTCGCGATCGCGCCGTTTGCCGCGATCGACGACACGAGCGACGCATCGTTCGACGCGTTGCGCGCGCTGATCGCCGCACACGGGCCGGCGGCGCTGGTCACGCCGGACGAGATCGAGCCGCCGCCGGGATTGCACGCGATCCGGCGTGCGAACCTGTTGCAGATGGTGCGGCAGCGGACGCTCGATCCGGCGCCGGCGTCCTCGCATGTCACGCTCGGCGAAGCCGACGTGCCCGAGATGCTCGCGCTGACCGCGGCCGCGCAGCCGGGCCCGTTCGGCCCGCGCACGTTCGAGCTCGGCCGCTACATCGGCATTCGCAACGAAGGCCGGCTCGCCGCGATGGCCGGCGAGCGGATGCAGGTCGACGGGTATACCGAGATCAGCGCCGTGTGCGTGGATGCCGCGTTCCGGCGGCAAGGGCTTGCCGCGCGTCTGATGCGGTCGTTGATCGCGCAGATCGATGCGCGCGCGGAAACGCCGTTCCTGCACGTCCTCACGTCGAACCAGGTGGCGATCGAGCGCTATCTCGCACTCGGTTTCGCGGTCCGCCGCGAGATGCACCTGCTGGTGCTCGGCGACGCACACGCCTGACGACGCGGCCGGCGCACTGCACGCGCCGAGCCGCCGCCGGTGATCCGCGCGCTTATTCGTCGGTCGAGCGGATCAGGTTGCCGCGCAGCGTGACGATCGCCTTCTGCATCTTCGCGAACTCGTCCGACTTCAGCCCGGTGGCTTCGACGAGGTTCATGTCGAGCCCCTTCTCGCGCACGCGGCGGCCGCTTTTCGTCAGGCTGACGAGCACCTGACGTTCGTCCGACGGATCGCGGTGCCGCTCCAGATACCCCATTGCCTCGAGCTTCTTCAGGATCGGCGTCAGCGTATTGGATTCGAGGAACAGCTTCTCGCCGAGCTGGCCGACCGTCTGGTTGTCCTGCTCCCACAGCGCGATGATCGTGATGTACTGCGTGTACGTGAGCCCGAGTTCTTCGAGGATCGGCTTGTACGCCTTGCCGAACGCGAGGTTCGTCGAGTAGATCGCAAAGCACAGGAACTCGGACAGCTTCGGGGCGGCAGCGGATGGGGTTTCGGTCGGTTTCATGAACGTCCTCCAGCGACGCGAACGGCCGCAGATGGACGCATTATATATCGCATACGATCTTATCGGTAGCATGAAAATCGCTCTCGATGAACCGTCGCGGTGGCGCGATGCGGCCGGCGCACCGTCAGTCCGCCCTGCGGCGTTTGCCGGCCTGCACGCGGCTCGCCGACAGCAGCGTGCATTGCACCGGATGCGCGATTTCGGTCGCGAGCCCGCCTGCTGCGAACAGCAGGATCATCAGCCAGCGCTTCATGCGTCCTCCACGACCGAGAGGCTCGCGCCGTCGGCGACCGTCGCGTCGAGCGCGTACGGATCGACGCCGTCGAGGCAGCCGAGATTGACGCGCCAGCATACGGGGTCCTTGCGCGTCCGATGAAACGGATAGATGCCGCAATGGCGGCAGAAATAGTGACGGGCCGTGTGCGTGTTGAAGTGGTAGCAGGTCAGCGCGCTCTCGCCTTCGACGATCTTCAGGTCGGCGGCGGCGAACATCGGGCTCATCAGCGCACCGCGCCGGCGGCACAGGCTGCAGTTGCAGCGCATCGCCGGCGTAATCGCCGCCCGGACTTCGAACTGGACGGCCCCGCAATGGCAGGACCCTTTGAACCAGGTTGCAGACATGATGGACTCCCGACGAGGTCATGCCTGCTTTATAGCGGACGCCCGAATCCGCGATGTATCGCGATGTATCAGGGGCGCGCCCGGATACAGAACGTTGCAAATCGGCGGCGGACGGTGACGTCTCGGTGCGGCGATCGCGGCGTGTTCACCGGTCGCCGGCCGGTGCGTGCGATCCGCCGCCCGCGCTTCGGATGATCAAGCCAGCACGTGCCGCACCCGCTCGATCGCCGCCTGCGTTTCGCGTTCGAGCGTGGCGAACAGCTCGGCCGCCGGCAAGGATCGCGCGAGCGACGCCGCCTGCCCGGCCCACTGCGCGCCGTAGCCGAATTCGCCCTTCGCCTTCGCGGCCGCATGCAGCGCCTTGCCGGCGTCGTATGCGATCGGGTACGCGGGCGTGGCCGGCGCGCGCGGATCGTCGCCCAGCGCGGTCAGGCGGTTCGCGATGCCGCGCGCGAGCCGGCCGGAGATCGCGGCCGTGAAGGTCGTGCGGCGGGCCGCGTCGCCGAGCAGCGCGCGGCGATAACCGTCGTCGATCGACGTCTCCGGGCACGCGACGAATGCGGTGCCGAGCTGCGCGGCCTGCGCGCCGAGCGCGAGTGCGGCGGCGATGCCCTCGCCGTCCATGATGCCGCCGGCCGCGATCACCGGCACCGCGCATTCGCGCACGATCAGGCGCGTCAGCGCGAACGTGCCGAGGCGGTCGTCGTCGGTGGTCGAATCGAATACGCCGCGATGTCCGCCGGCCTCGATGCCCTGCGCGACGATCGCGTCGATGCCGGCGGCGGCGATGCAGTGTGCCTCGTCGAGATTCGTCGCGGTCGCGAACAGCGTGATGCCCGCACGCTTCAATGTCGCGATCGCCTCGTCGGACGGCAACCCGAAATGGAAGCTGACGACGGCGGGTTTCTCGTCGAGCAGCATTGCGAGCATCGCGTCGTCGGCGACGAAGCTCGTGTAGATCTCCGACAGCGATGCGGGCGGCGTCGCGCCGTATTCGCGGAACGCCGGCGCGAGCCAGTCGAGCCACGCGCGTTCGACGGCGGCGTCGGCTTGCGCCGGGCTGTGGCAGAACACGTTGATGTTGAACGGCTGGCCGGTGAGCGCGCGCGTGTCGCGGATCATCTTGCGCGCGCCGTCGGCATTCGTCGCGCCGACGCCGAGCGAGCCGAGCCCGCCCGCGTTCGACACGGCGGCAGCCAGCGCCGGCGTGCTGACGCCGGCCATCGGCGCCTGGACGATCGGTGCGCGGATGCCGAGCGTGCGCAACAGCGTCCGGTTGTCGGTCGATGGATTCATGTTGCTTGCCTCCTGTTGGCAGCCGAAGCGCGAATGCGCCGCGCTGCGCTGTGTTGGCCTTGCGTATCGGATTGCCGGCTTCACCCGTAGGATAGCGGACGGAGAAACCGCATCCAAGGCTGTCGGCGTGCAGCGTTCGCCGAGCACTGCGGCCGACATTCGAGCGGCTCCGCTGTCGAACCAGCGACACCGTCACAGCACGCGTGACGGATTCATCGGCGTCACACGCGGTGCCGATGCGCGACCGCTGCCGGACTGCGGTGTGCGGTTCGACGCGACGCGCACGCGCGGGTCGGGCGTCCAGCACGTGAAAAAGACGCGCGCCGCGATGCGTGCGACCCACGTCACGACCGGCCTGTCGGTGCGCCTGTTGTGCCCACGCCGGCGCTCACGCCACGGATCTCATGGTTTTCCCGGGATGCCGGTTGCATGGACGCGCAATTGGCTCCGGTGCGCTGCCGTGCGCCGCGCAGGCTGCACGGCCCTGCCGCGCACCGGCTGGCCGCCGTCTGCTCCGCACCCTTTCTGCGCAGGAAAGGATCCTTGAAGCATCCGCAATTATCACGTGCGGCGGAATTGCCCACCATGTGTCGGACGATCGGTACGGCCCGCGTGATCGGCTCTTTCACGGGCCTTGCGGCGCCTGCCGCCGCGTCATGCGACCGGATGCATCGCGCCGGTCGCGAAAGGCCGGGTTCCGCGCCGCGGCATATCGATAAATCAGGAGACACGATGAACAGCCCTTCCCTCGATCTCGGCGGCAACGCGGGCGGCCCCGCGTCCGCGCGACCGCCGACTGCCGCCGCCGGCAGAGCCGATGCGTCGGCCCTGCCCGCCCGCCGCGTCACGCTCGGCGATTTCATGGACGACCTGCCGGTGAGCGCGTTGCACCGGTTCGTCGTCTGGGTGATCGGCATCGCGCTGTTTTTCGACATGTACGAGATCTTTCTCGTCAGCACGATCGGCTCCGCGCTGCAGAACGAGTACGGGCTGAGCCGGCAGAGCACCGATTTCAAGCTGCTGCTGGCCTCGGCGTTCATCGGCATGTTCGTCGGCGCGATGTGCCTCGGCAGCCTCGCGGACCGCATCGGCCGGCGCAAGGCGTTCCTGCTGACGCTCACGTGGTACAGCGCGTTCTCGCTGGTCGGCGCGTTTTCGGTGAATGCCGACATGCTCGTCGCGTGCCGGTTCCTGACCGGCATCGGCGTCGGCGCGATCTATCCGGTCGCCGACAGCTTCCTGTCCGAGATCCTGCCGAAAGACAAGCGCGGACGGCTCGCCGCGTGGGCCTATACGACCTCGTATGTCGCGGTGCCGCTCGTCGGCTTCCTCGCGCTGTGGCTCAATCCGTTGCACGTGGGCGGCGTGGCCGGCTGGCGCGTCATTCTCGCGATCGGCAGCCTCGGCGCCGTCTACGTGCTGCTCGTCCAGCACCGGCTGCCGGAGAGCCCGCGCTGGCTGCTCGCGCAGGGGCGCACCGCCGACGCGCACGCGGCCGTGCGGCGCTTTGCGCAAGGCACCGGCGTGCGCGTGCCCGATCGGTTCGCGGAACCGGTCGAGCCGCAGCGGCCGCTCGGGCTCGGCGAGCGCATCGCGCTGCTGCGGCGTGAGCCGTACGGCGCGCGCTACCTGATGCTCGCGATCTTTCACCTGTTCCAGGGCTTCGGCTATTACGGCTTCGGTACGCTGGCCGGTACGGTCGTGAAGAGCCGCGGCTTCGACGTGACGGACAGCACGCTGTTCATCGCGCTGTCGTTCATCGGCTATCCGGTCGGCTCGCTGCTGTCGATTCCGCTGCTCAACTGGATCGAACGCCGTACGCTCGTGATCGCGTCGATCCTGTCGATCGCCGCGTTCGGGCTGTGCTTCGCGTATTCGGGCAATACGGTACTGATCGTCGGGTTCGGATTCCTGACGACCTGCGCGTCGAACGTATTCAGCAACGCGTATCACGTGTACCAGGCGGAGATTTTCCCGGCGCGCGTGCGCTCGACGGCGATCGGTAGTACCTATGCGCTGTCGCGGATCGTCAGCGGCGGGTTGCCGTTTGTGTTGCTGCCGGTGCTCGCGAGTTACGGCGCCGGTGCGATGTTCGGCGTGATTTCGTTCGCGCTGGGTATCGTCGCCGTCACGCTGCGCATGCTCGGGCCGCTGACGACGCGGCGCAGCCAGGATGAAATCAATCCGGTTTGAACGCCGGTCGATGCGGGGGCGCGGGAACGCGCTCACGCATGCGTGCGCCAGACGACGGAGGGTGAAATCCGCAGCGGGAGGCCCGTCGATCGACGGCTGCGCTGTTCAGTCCGGGGCGCTGTGGCAGGAACGCTGCGACGCCATGCCCGCCTCGGAAACGACGACCGTGAATTCGATCCCCGATTCGAAATCCAGCGTCGTGGTCGAGAACCGCGGATCGTCATCGAGGTAGCGCTTGTACGGTCGAACGGCATCCTCGGCCGTGTACATGTTGTCGGCCAGGACGACCGATCCCGGGCGCAGCAGGCGCTCGACGGCCTTGAACACCGTCAGGTAGGTGTCGGCCCAGACGTCGATGAACACCATGTCGAACGCGCCGTCCAGTGCGGCCACGGTCTCGAATACATCGCCTTCCCGCACGTCGACATACGCGTCCAGGCCCGCCGTTCGGACGTGCTCGCGCAAACGTGCGCACTTGAGCGCATCGCGTTTGGTCGCGACGACCGTGCCGCGGCCCAGCGTGCGCAGCGCGTCGGCGAAATACAGCGTGGACACGCCGCACGAACTGCCGAGTTCGAGGATGCGCGCCGGCCGTTGCGACAGCACCATGTTGCGCAAGAATCCGCCCGTTTCCGGCGACACGGCCAACGACAGCGGGCTGCCTGCCGGCGACTCGAAATCGTCGGTGAACAATCCGAGCGTTTCGAGAAACCGCCCGCGCAGACGGGGGGCGATCGCTTCGTATTCGTCGGCCAGCGACAGGAAATCCTCGTTCGATCCCTGGAACTGTGCGCGGGCACGGGCGACGATTTCGGTGCGGCTCTCGTCGTGGAGCCGTTGCAGAAGCGCGAGCGTGGGTGAAGCCATGTGCAGTCCTTGATGAAATGAATCCTGTCGACGAGGGTTGGAGCGACCGCCGCTTTCGTCGGCGGCTCCGCGCCGTCGTTCGATATCGACGAACGACGAACGCCGCTAGGCGAGCCGCGCGAGCGTGATCGCACGTTCGGGACACGCGGTCACACACAGTCCGCATGACCGGCAGGCCTGCGCGTTCGGCGTGTACGCGACTTTCATCCCATGTACGCGCAGTTTCACGCGATGCATCAGGCCGAGGCCGGCATAATCGGCGTGGTCGATGCGCCGGATCTCGAACACGTTCTCGGGACACACCGCGACGCAATCGCCCTTGCCTTCGCAACGTTTCAGATCGATGACCGGCGCTATCACGCCCGGCGGCTGTTTGCAGTTGCCCGCTGATGGTTCGCGCACGTTCACTCTCCCGCGGGCCGGTTGCCGCCGGAGCGCCACGCGCTGCGAAACTGCTCGCGCTCCTCGGGTGTCATGGATTCCCACTTGCGCCAGTGCCGCCGGCCGCGCCAGCCGTGGTGCCCGCGGAATCCGCCGAACAGGATGCGGCTCAACACGAGCAGGCCCAGCGCATGGGCGAAGTCGATCGTGCGGGCGCCGACGAACAGCGCCGGAATCACCCAGTTCCACAACATCATGACGACCCATCCGAGCACGCCGATGGCGATCACCGCGAGCAGCGCCTTGCCTGCACATCTGATTCGAAACTTCATCTGTCGACTCCTCTAGGTATTGTCCAGTTCGTCATAAACGGGCTGCAGCCGCGCACGCAGATGCAAGACCGCATAGCGTTTGCGAGCGAGCAGCGTATTGAGCGCGACACCGCTTTGCGCGGCCATCTCCTTGAAGGAGCGGCCCTCCAGTTCGTGCGCGATGAATACGTCGCGCTGATTCGCCGGCAACTCGTCGAGCGCATCCTGCAACGCGCCGAGCAACACCGTGCGGGCATAGCGCGCGTCGGGGCCGGTGTCATGCGCCGGCAGCACGAGGTCCAGGCGATATTCGCTGTCCGCGTCGTCGTCGGTGTCGAACAGTTCGGCGAGCGGCTGCTCCTTCTTCTTGCGAAAGCGATCGACGATGCGGTTGCGCGCGGCCCGGAACAGCCACGCGCTCGCCTGTTCGATCGGCGCCGGCAGCCGGTACGCCTGGACGAATTCGTGAAACACGTCCTGAAGGATGTCCTCGGCATCGTCCGGGTCGCGAATCCGACGCCGGATGAAGCTCACGAGCCTCGTTCGTTCACGCATCACTATCGCGGTGATGTCGCGGTCTGGGTCGGTCATCGTGCGTGAAGTGAGTGGCGATTCCATGCGCCTGGAGACGTTTCAGGCGCGCGAATATTGTGTCGAGGGTGAAAATTTACTGCGTGAATGGAGCGGCTGTCTGAGTAGCGTCGTGTGCGCGGCCGAGCCAGCGGGAATACGCGTTTCGTTCGGCCCGCAAGTCAGCATCGATATAAGGGGGCGCGATGTAAAGATGATGAAAGGTGCGTGTCGGCGGCGGCGGTCGAGCCCACGCGCCTATCGTGTTCCGATACGCGGTATCCGGCCGGACTGTGGGCAGGTCGGTTTCATGCCCCGGCCCCACCCCTTTGCCGACATGGCGAGTCAAGAATTCAACGCCGCAAAGCTGACATGCGAGCACGACGCGCTTCGCCGACTGCCATTCAGGCCGATTCACCCCACCCTCGCGCGCCTCCGACGCCAAGGCGATCGCTTCGAAATGGCCGAGACCGAGTGAAAACGTTCAGCGAACTGTTTGTGCGAGCGAGGCTCCGCGTTTCACGAAGCCTCGATCCAGATCGGCTCCGCAGGATGGTGCTCTCGCATTGCGTCGACGGCTTGCGCCATTTCCCGGGCGTCCGCCGCACGCACGTGGCCGGTGAAATCCGTGACAAGCATGCCCATGGAGCGAAGCGCAGCCAACGCTTCGTCAGACAGGACGCCGGCGTTCACCCACAGCCGGTGCGCAGGGTCATCGCGCCAGAGTCGTTCGAATGCCGCGACTCCGGGCTTGGAGCAGGCAAAAAACACCATCTGCATCTCCATCGTTGCGTGCGGCCGGCGTGCCGGGTCGATCCTGTCGCTGACCGACCGCATTCACCGCGCCGACATGAAATCGAACAGCTTCGCGACATCCGTCGTCAACACGCTGCCGGCCTTCACGCCGACCCACAGCGTTCTCGTCGCCCACGCATCGTCGAGCGTGACGACCCCGAGCCGCGCTGCGCGCTCGCCGGTCACCGCATCGCGCGGCAGGATGCCGATCCCGAGCCCCGCCTCGATCATCCGGCTCACGCCGTCGAAGTTCGATACCTGGATCCGCAGCTTCAGCGAACGCTCGGCCGCGAATGCCGCGTCGGTCATCCGTGCGAGCAGCGAGCTGCCGTCGCTGAGCCCAACGTAATCCTCGTCGAGCGTCTCCGCGAAACGGATGCTGTCGCGCGCGGCGAACCGGTGCGTGCGCGGCACGAGCAGCACGAGTTCGTCGCGCCGGTACAGGCGCCGTTCGATGCCGGGCGCCGGCACGTTGTCGGCGAACACACCGAGGTCGGCCTTGCCGGATGCGAGCGCGTCGACGATCTCGTGACTCAGCCGCTCCTCGAGGCTCACCTTGATGCCCGGATGGCCGGTGAGGAACGCGGCGAGATCGGCGGGCAGGAACTGGACGATCGCGGACGTGTTGGTCCACACGTGGATGTGGCCGCGCACGCCGGCGACGTAGTCGCTCATCTCGTGCGCCATCCGGTTGACCTGCTCGATCACCTTCGCCGCATGGTCGAGCAGCGCACGGCCCGCGGGTGTCAGCTCGACACCGCGCGCGTGCCGGACGAACAGCGCACTGCCCGTCACGCTTTCGAGTTCGGCGATCCGCTTGCTGACCGCGGACAGCGTGAGCTGGCCGTGCTCGGCCGCTTTCGTCAGGCTGCCGTGCTCGGCGACGAGCGCGAACACGCGCAGCGACTGCAGATCGAAATGAAGCGGGTTCACCATGTCGTGGGTCCAGGATGGGCCATGCCGGCGAGTGCATGCGTCTTGGCGCGGCCTGACACCGGTCATACGCCCGGCCGCGTGAGCGCGGCACGGCGAGGCTAGCGCGGCGCGATCGCCTGCAATGCCGTGAGCATCGCACCGTCCGGCTTCGCGAGATCGTCGAGCACGTCGAAGTGCTGCATGCCCGGCAATCCGACACAGGCGATCCGTTCGCCGGCCGCTTCGCATGCCGCCGCATAGTCGCGTGCCTGCCGGACGAGTTCCGGCAACTCGGCATTGCCGACCGCGACGACTGTCGGCGCGCCGGGCCCGACATCGTGCAACGGGCTGTATGCATCGATTTCGCGTGCGGTGAGCTGCAGCTTGTCGTTCAGGCAACACAGCGAGATCGGTTCGAGATCGACGAGCGGGCTGATCGCGAGCGCCGCCACGACGGCCGGATGCGCGCGGTATACGGCCGTCAGGTGACCGCCGGCCGAATGGCCGCTCAGGTGGATCGGCCGCTTCGCGGTGCCGATGCCGTCGGGATCGTTCGCGAGGTAATCGAGCAGCGCGCCGATCTCGGCGACGATGTCGGTCATCGTCGCGACCGGCGCGAGCGTGTATTCGGCGAGTATCGCGTCGAAACCGCGTGCGAGCGGCCCGCTCGCCGCATACGCGAAATCCTCTTTCGCGCAGTGCTGCCAGTAGCCGCCGTGGATGAACACGAACAGCGGCGCATCGGGTGCGCCGCACGACAGCCAGTCGAAACGCTGCGCGGGTCGTGCGCCGTAACGCAGATTGCGCCGGCCGGGCGCGGCTTCGTAAAGCGCCGCGCTGCGCGCCTGCATCGACGCCAGCAGCGCCGGGAAATCGGGCACCGCTTTCGTGTTCAGATAGGCGGCGTCGAGCGCCGCGCGGTCCATGCCGCGATAGAGGATCGTCATCGGGAATCTCCTGGGTCGGGTTGCGAAAGCGCGCACGCAAGCATCGCGCGCCGTGCGCAGCGGGTCTCGCGTCCGCCGGTGCACGCATTATCCGCGGCGCGGCACGGGCCGGCTATCCGGAATCGGCGAGCGCGGGAACCGGCTGTCCGTTTTCGGCGGGAGAGCGGCGCGGCATGCGGTCTGGCCTGCGCGACCCGGGCCGCATGCACGGCTGCACGACAGGCGCCGGCGATGCGCCGCCGGTCAGATCGGCTCGGCAATCTCGATCAGGTTCAGGTCGGGATCGCGCACATAGACCGAGCGGATCTTCTGCGTCGCGCCCGTGCGCTCGACGGGCCCTTCGACGATCGGCCATGCGACGCGCTTCAGGTGCGCGATCACGTCGTCGAGCGGTACCGACGCGATGAAACACAGGTCGAGCGCGCCGGGCACCGGCACATGGGCCTTCGGTTCGAATTCCGCGCCGCGCACGTGCAGGTTGATCTTCTGGTTGCCGAAGCGGAACGCGATCCGGCCGGCGCCGAAGGTTTCGAGCCGCATCTGCAGCACTTCGGTGTAGAAATGCGTGGTCCGGTCGGGATCGACGCAGGTCAGCACGAGATGGTCGAGGTGGTCGATCAGCGCCATGAGGTTCGCTCCAGTGGGTCGTTCACGAGAAAGCGCGTTGCGCGGGCATGTCGCCGGCGTCCGCGCGCGGCGACGGATGAAGGTCCGAGCGGCGCCCGGCCTTCAGGATCTGGCTCGGCACGTCGTGACCGATCAGCGAAGGCAGCCGGGCCGACGCGGCCAGCACGGCCGCGAGATCGACGCCCGTGTCGTAGCCGTCGAGTTCGAGCATGTGCACGAGTTCCTCGGTGCACGCGTTGCCGGTCGCGCCCGGCGCGTACGGGCAGCCGCCCAGCCCGCCGAGCGACGCGTCGAAGCGGTCGATGCCGGCGTCGAGCGCCGCGAGCGTGTTCGCGAGCGCCATCCCGCGCGTGTTGTGGAAGTGCAGCGTGAGCTGCCGCGCGCCGAAGCGCTCGCGGGCACGTGCGCACAGGTCCCCCACCTGCGACGGAAACGCCATGCCCGTCGTGTCGCACAGCGTGAAGCCGTGCACGCCGAGATCCGCGAAGCGCTGCATCCATGCGAGCACGCCTTCGGCCGGTACGTCGCCTTCCATCGGGCAGCCCATCGCGGTCGACAGCGACACGTTGATCGCGACACCTGAACCGCGTACCGCGTCGATCACGTCGCGCAACTGCGCGAACGACTGCTCGCGCGTCATCCTCAGGTTCGCGCGGTTGTGGCTTTCGCTCATCGACATCACGAGGTTTACTTCGTCGACGCCGCACGACAGCGCGCGCTCGGCGCCGCGCACGTTCGGCACGAGCACCGTATAGACGACACCCGGTGCGCGCGCGATGCCGTGCATCACGGCCTCCGCGTCGCGCAGCGCGGGGATCGCCTTCGGCGACGTGAACGACGTGACCTCGATCTTCGCGTAGCCGCAGGCGCTCAGCGCATCGACGAGCGCGATCTTGTCGTCGGTGTCGACGAACGCCGCTTCATTCTGGAAGCCGTCGCGCGTCGCGACCTCGTGGAGGTAGAGCCGTTTGCGTGGTCCGTTCATGTCGTCGTCTCCGGGTTCGGGTTCAGATCACGCCGCGCGTGCGCCAGTCGCCGCGCGTCGCCGCATCGATGCCGAGCGATTCGAGTACCGCGTCGGTCTCTGCGCCGAGGGCGGGCGCCGCGCGTTCGATACGCCCGGGCGTCGCGCCGAGCTTCGGCACGATGCCGGGCACCAGCACCGGCGTGCCGTCGGGCAGCGCGGCGTCGACGAGCATGTCGCGTGCGCGGTAATGCGGATCGGCCGCGATGTCGGCCACGTCGTAGATGCGCCCGGACGGGATGCGCGCGTCGTTCAGCGCAGCCAGCACGGCGTCGAGATCGTGCTGTGCGCTCCACGCGCCGATCGCCGCGTCGATGCGCTCGACCTGCGCGACCCGTCCGTCGTTGTGCGCGAGCGCGGGATCGCTGCCGAGATCGGGCCGGCCGATCAGCTCCATCAGGCGCCGGAAGATGCTGTCGCCGTTGCCGGCGATCAGCGCGTACTTGCCGTCGCGGCAGCGGTACGCGTTGGTCGGCGCGATGCCGGGCAGGCTGCTGCCGGCCGCCTCGCGCACGGCGCCGAACGCCGAGTATTCGGGCAGCAGGCTTTCCATCATGTTGAACACCGATTCGTACAGCGCGACGTCGATGACCTGCCCGTTGCCGCCCTGCTGCTCGCGATGCCGCAGCGCGAGCAGGATGCCGATCACGCCGTGCAGCGCCGACAGCGAATCGCCGAGCGAGATGCCGACGCGCACCGGCGTGCGGCCGGGCTCGCCGGTCAGGTGCCGCAGGCCGCCCATCGCCTCGGCGATCACGCCGAAGCCGGGGCGGTCGCGGTACGGACCCGTCTGACCGAAACCCGACACGCGCAGCATCACGAGCCCCGGATTGATCGCGGACAGCGCGTCCCAGCCGAGCCCCCAGCCTTCGAGCGTGCCGGGCCGGAAGTTCTCGATCAGCACGTCGGTTTGCGCGACGAGGCGGCGCACGACGTCCTGCCCTTCGGGCGTGCGCAGGTCGAGCGTGAGCGAGGTCTTGTTGCGCGACTGCGCGGCCCACCAGACCGACGTGCCGTCGTGCAGCAGCCGCCATTTGCGCAGCGGGTCGCCGAGCCCGGGCGGCTCGACCTTGAGGACGTCCGCGCCGAATTCGGCGAGCATCCGGCCCGCGAACGGTCCGGCGATCAGTTGGCCGAGTTCCAGCACCCGAATGCCGTCGAGGGGGCGTGTCATGGCGGTCTCCGATGCAATCGTGTTGTCGATGACGGCGATCATGACGGCGTTCGCGCCCGGCGAAAATCGATCGATGCTCAACCAGCCTTTCCGAAACGGAAAGGCGTGCGCTGCGTCTCTTCGCATGCGCGGGGTGTCGGCCTTTCCATCCGGGAAAGCGAGCTCGCGCAACGATCGAACGACGGCCCGCGCGCCGCCGGCAGAATCGAGCCCGTTGCGCGCCCGCCGGGCGCCCGTCAGCGAGGCCCGCCATGTTTTCCGTTTCCGCTCCCGCGAAGATCGTGTTTCTCGACCGCGCGACGCTGTCGCCGCGCACGGTGCTGAAGCCGTTCCCGTTCCCGCACCAACTGCACGCGTTCGACCGGACGGCCGCGCACGAAGTCGCCGCGCGCATTGTCGACGCGGACGTCGTCGTGACCAACAAGGTGCGGCTCGATGCGGCGACGCTCGGCGTCGCGCGGCGCCTGCGGATGATCGCGATCGCCGCGACGGGCGCCGACATCGTCGATCTCGACGCCTGCGCGGCACGCGGGATCGTCGTGAGCAACGTTCGCGGCTATGCGGTTCGCACGGTGCCGGAGCACACGTTCGCGCTGATCTTCGCGCTGCGCCGCAGCCTCGTCGCGTATCGCGACGCGGTGCGCGCCGGGAGATGGCTCGACAGCGGGCAGTTCTGCTTTTTCGATCATCCGATTCGCGACCTGGGCGGCTCGACGCTCGGGATCGTCGGCCACGGCGTGCTCGGACGCGCGGTGGCCGCGATCGGGCAGGCGCTCGGCATGCGGGTGACGTTTGCCGAGCATGGCGACGGCACCGGTCGTGCCGGCGGCGTCGACACCGTGCCGCTCGACAGGCTGCTGCGCGACAGCGACGTGATCACGCTGCACTGCCCGCTCACGCCCGCGACGCGCCACCTGATCGACGCGGCCGCATTCGCGCGGATGGCGCGCCGGCCGCTGCTGATCAACACCGCGCGCGGCGGGCTCGTGGACGAACGCGCGCTCGTCGACGCATTGCGGTCGGGGCAGATCGCGGGCGCCGGGTTCGACGTGGTCACGCAGGAGCCGCTGCCGGCCGCGCATCCGTTCCACGCGATCCTGTCGCATCCGGCGTTCATCCTGACGCCGCACGTCGCATGGGCGAGCGACGAAGCGATGCAGGCGCTCGCCGATCAGCTCGTCGACAACGTCGCCGCGTTCGTGGGCGGCATGCCGCGACACGTGGTGTGACGTGCGTGGCGCAGCGCGTTCGAATGCACCGCGCAAACGAGACGGCCCCGTTCGATTGCTCGAAGCGGGGCCGGCTGAATTCGGGGGCTGCTTGCGCCAGCGATTCGGCACGTGATGCGCGCGTGCATCCGCGCTGTGCAGCGACTGGTTCCGGGATGCGTAACGGGCGTTACTTCAGGCAATCCGGACCACCGGCGCTGTCGGGCGAGCCCGACACCGAACGCGACGAATCCGAAAAACGTCCGTGCTGGATCAACGGCGGCACGCCGCCATCGACGCGAACGTCAGTAAGCGGACATCTCGACGCAAGGATCGACCTTGGACGGCGAGCAGATGGCCGAATACCTGGCGCTCTCGCGCATCAGCGCTTCGCCTTCGTGCAGCGCGATCTTGATCTCGGGGTGACGCTCGTACGCGAGGAATGCCGAGCACACGACCGCGGACATCACGACGAGGGAAAACACAAATTTTTCAAGGGTTTGGAAACGTTCAGGCATGGTTCGACCTATCTTTCAGGCCGTGATTATAGCGCGAGATAAGGGTTTTCCCTATACGGAGACCCGCATACCGAGGATGTATTCGGTCCCGGGTCGACCGGATGGTCGCGCCCCTTTTCGATTCATTGGTGTCGGAGCGGCGGTCGCGCCGGCATGGTCGCCCGTCATCGAGGGCTTGAAGAAGCGGGACGATCGCGGCCCGCAGGATTGAACCGTTCGCCCGCGAAAGCTGAACGCGCGTCTGCGCAGCGCGTCACTGCGGCGCCGACGCCCCGCTCGCCGCGTTGCCGGGCCATGCCTTGCCGATCTCGTCGACCAGCGATTTCGCGGTGCCCGTCACGATCGCCGCGTCGACGCCGGACGTCTGCCACGAACCGTCGGCGGCCTTCACGAAGGTCAGGTTCGCGCGCGAAGGCTTGTAGTCGGCATTGCGCCACGTGACCACGACGTCGCACGCGTAGGTGCGGTCTCCTAGCTTCCTGCAGTCGCCGTCGGGCTTCGCCGAGACGACGTCGGCCGACACGGGCAGCGGCTGGCCGAACAGCGCGTTCAGGCCGCCGTGGTTTTCCGCTTCGAGCGCGCGCCGCACGGCGGCGTCGACGTCGCTCGATCCGGGGCCGTCGTGGAGCAGGTTGCAGGCGGCCAGCAGTGTCGATGCACCGGCGAGTGTCAGCAGCGTTTGAAACTTCATGGATTTCCGTCGATCGGGGGAACGCCGCGTAGTCTGCAACGTCCGCGTGTCGTGCGCGGTATCCATTTGTAACCAATTGCACGGCGGCCGTCGGGCGGCTCCTTCCGCGCGGCTACTGGCGCTCCTGCTTCACGCGGCTGACGAGCTGCGTCGGGCTCACGAACTGCAGCGCGATCACCACCCACACGAGCGTGATGGCCATGTAGATCATCGCCATCGCGTCGATCGACTGCGGCGCGCGCACGCCGGTCGAGAACACCGCGTAATACAGCGCGACGACGAGCGTCTGCGTGCTCGGCCCCGCGGTGAAGAACGTCAGCTCGAACATCCCGATCGTGCGCACCAGCACGAGCAGCCCCGCCGCGAGCATGCCGGGCACGAGCAGCGGCAGCAGCACGTACCGGAAATAGCGCCACGTGTTCGCGCCGAAGATGCGCGCGGCGGCTTCGAGATTCGGATCGATCTGCTCGATGAACGGCGTCATCACGAGAATCACGAACGGCAGCGCCGGCACGAGGTTCGCGAGGATCACGCCGGGCAGCGTGCCCGCGAGCCCGACCTTGTACATCACGGTGGCCATCGGAATCCCGTACGTGACGGGCGGCACCATCAGCGGCAGCAGGAACACCAGCAGCGCGAAGCGCTTGCCGCGAAACTGCACGCGCGCGAGCGCATACGCGGCCGGCACGCCGAGCGCGATCGACAGCAGCACGACCGAGCCGACGACCTCGACGGTCACCCACAGCACGCTCGCGAGCTGGAAGTCCGCCCACGCCTTCGCGTACCAGTGCAGCGTGAAGCCTTGCGGCAGCGGCGTGCCGAACCAGCGTGTCGCGATCGAGTTCACCGCGACGGTCGCGATCAGCAGCATCACGTTCAGCAGGAAGAACGCCATCAGCCCCCAGACGAACGCCTTCCACGCGCGGCCGGCGAGATTGCCTGTCATTTTCTGCGGTTGCCTCGCGTCGACGGGCCGCGCATCGGGCGCGTCGGGGCTGGGCGGCCACGATCGCGCGGGATGATTGTCGGTCGCCATCAGCCCTTGCCTCCCGTCACCGCGCCCGTATAGAAGAAGCGGCGCGCGCCGAGCATCGACGCGACCACCAGCAGCTGCACGAAACCCATCACGATCGCGATCGCCGACGCGAGCGAATAGTCGTAACTTTCGAACGCGGCTTCCGCCGCCGCGATCGAGATCACGCGCGTGGGCCCGGCCGGCGCGCCGAGCAGCACGGCCGACGGGAACACCGAGAACGCCTGCACGAACGACAGGCACGCGGCCATCGTGAGCCCCGGCACGAGCAGCGGCAGGTAGATCTGCCGGAACTGTTGCCACGGGTTCGCGCCGAGCGTCGCCGCCGCCCGCGCGAGCGTCGGATCGATGCCGCTGATGTACGACAGCATCAGCAGGAATGCGAACGGAAAGCCCGACACGATCAGCGACAGCAGCACGCCCCAGTAGTTGTGCGTGAGGCGCACTTCGTCGGTGTACAGGTGCAGCCCGTGCAGCGCCTGCGGAAACCAGCCGTTCGGCCCGAAATACGTGAGCATCCCGTCGGCGACGAGCACCGTGCCGAGCGTGACCGGAATCACGAGCAGCGTCGTGACGAACTTCTGGTACGGCGAATGGCGGCGCAGTGCGAACGCGACGGGCACCGCGATGCCGACGTTGAGCAGCGTCGCCGGCACCGCGAGCTTCAGCGTGACGAGCACGGTCGGCCACATCGCGGTGTCGGTGAAGAACTGTACGTAGTTCGCGAGTGCGCCGCCGCCGTTCGTCGGCTGGAACGACAGCACGAGGCCGTATGCGAACGGGTAGATGAACAGCGCGGCGATGAACGCGAGCGCGGGCGTGACGAGCCACGCTTTCGCGTCGCGCGGCGCGCCGGCCGGCAGCGTGCTCATGCGGCCTCCCGGTGTCGCCGCGCGGCAGCCGCGCCGCTCATGTCGGCGCTCCGGGGTAGACGAGCGTGCGTGACGGCGCCACGCGCAGCCGCAACTGCTCGCCTTGCGCGAATTCGCCGGCCGCGCGCGCCCAGATCGGGCCGAACGGCGTAAGCGCGCGGATCAGCGAATCGCGGCCGCCGTACTCGACCGTTTCGACGGTCGCATCGAACGTGTTGTCGCCGCCTTCGTCCGCGCGTTCGATGTCGTCGGGGCGCAGCGCGACCGTGACGTCCTTCGCGTCGAAGCCGGCCATCGGCACGCCGGTGACGCGAATGCCGCCGGCCACGACGTTCACGTACTCGCCGGCCGTCCCTTCGAGCGTGAACGGCAGCACGTTGCGATAGCCCATGAAGCGCGCGACGTGCAGGTTGTGCGGGCGCGTGTAGACGTCCTTCGGCGACGCGACCTGCTGCACGACGCCCTCCTTCATCACGACGATGCGGTCGGCCATCGACAACGCTTCGTCCTGGTCGTGCGTCACGTAGATCGTCGCGCGTTCGAGCTGCGTGTGGATGCGGCGAATCTCCGCGCGCATCTCGATGCGCAGCTTCGTGTCGAGGTTCGACAGCGGCTCGTCCATCAGCACGAGCGGCGGCTCGATGACGATCGCGCGCGCAATCGCGACGCGCTGCTGCTGCCCGCCCGACAGTTGCCCGGGCAGCTTGGCTTCGTGACCGACGAGCTGCACGAGTTCGAGCGCCTGCTGCGCGCGCCGCCGGGTTTCCTGCTTCGGCACGCCGCGCATCTTGAGGCCGAAGCCGACGTTGTCGAGCACCGACATGTGCGGAAACAGCGCATAGTTCTGGAACACCATCCCGAAGCCGCGGCGCTCGGGCGGCAGCACGTCGATGCGCGTGTCGTCGAGCCAGATGCCGCCGCGCGTGAGCGGCTGCAGCCCCGCGATGCAGTTGAGCGCGGTCGACTTGCCGCAGCCCGACGGGCCGAGCAGCGCGATGAACTCGCCGCGCCGGATCTCGAGATCGAGCCCGTTCAGCGCGGCGACCTGCGCGCCTTGCGCATTGGTGAAGCTGCGGCATACGCCGTCGAGCCGCAGCCGTTCGAAACTGTGCGTCATTGCGCGAACTCCGTCGGCGCGGGCGCCGCGGCGCCCGCGGGTTCATGCGTCACTTCGACTTCTGCGAACCGATCTCGCGATCCCACTTCTGGAACGCGGCGACCATCGCCTGCGCGTTGAGCGGCTGCACGTGCGGACGATCGGCCAGCAGCTTCGCGTACTCGGGGCGGCCGAACTTGCGGATCACCTCCTGGCTGTGCGCGGGCGCCATCTCGAGCGTCACGCCCTTCACCGCGGGGCCCGGATAGAAGTAGCCGTCGTCGTAGGTCATCGCCTGTTGCGCCGGTTCGAGCAGGAAGTTCATCAGCTTGAACAGCACGTCGAGCTTCTCTTTCGGCACGCCCTTCGGGATCACCATGTAGTGCGCGTCGTTGACCCACGTCATGTCGTCGAACGCCTGGACCCGGAATTCGGCCGGCACGATGCCGAGCGCGCGCGGGTTGAGGTCCCAGCCGGTGACGGTCACGGTCATGTCGCGCGTGCCCTCGCCGAGTTCCTTCATCACGGCCGACGTGCCGCCCGGGTAGTACGGGATGCAGTCGTTGAGCTGTTTCAGGAACGCCCAGGTCTTGTCCCAGCCGTTGATCGGATCTTGCGGATTCTTGTCGCCGAGCACGTACGGCAGCCCCATCAGGAACGTGCGGCCGGGGCCCGAATTCGCGGGGCGCGCATAGATCAGCTTGTTCGGGTGCGCCTTGCACCATGCGAGCAGCTGATCGGGCGTCTTCGGCGGGTTGCTTACCTTGGCCGGGTTGTATTCGAGCAGCGGGCCGGCCGGCATATACGTGACTTCGAGGCCGAAGCCTTGCGCGAGATCCTGCATCTTGCGCGGGCCCGGCGCGTACTTGTCGAGCACGCCGGGGAGCGCGGCCGCGTTCTCGGGCAGCAGCTTCATCCACAGGTTCTGTTCGATGCCGGCGGCCAGCGCATCGGTGCCCGTCAGCACGAGGTCGATGTCGGCGCGCCCCGCCGCCTGCATCGCCTTGATCTTGCCCGGCAACTGCGGCGCCGGCGCATTCGTGAACGTGACGTTCGACACGAGGTTCGGGTTCTTGTCCCTGAAGGCTTCGATGGCCTTCTGCGTGAGCTGCAGATTGCCCGCGACATCGACGATGTTCAGCGACACGGGGGCGGCCACGGCGGTCGCCGCCGACAGCGCGAAACCCAGGGCGAGTGCGATCCGGCGGACACGGCGAGCGATTCGGGTGGCGTTCATGTCTCCTCACTTCGGTCGGTGGATGGGACCTTTCTTTTCAGGAAATCATGACGGCGTTATACGATGTCGGTCAACAAAAAACCACGGCGCGCGGGGCGGGACTTTCCCTGACAAATGCCTTCCGTTGGTTGACGATTTCTGTACCGTTCATGGCTGCGGAGGCGTGCGGCGCTGATCGCGACGCGTGTTAAGACGTCATATCTCGACGAGCGACACGCTGGAACGGGTTCGGGGCCGCATCGCGGCCGGACCGTGACGGGACGCGCGCGGGGTACCCGAACGGGCCGGCGCGGTGAAGTCCTGTTCGGTCAGTCAGGCCGCGCCGAGTGCGGCCACTTCGCGGATCAACCGTTCGGCATCCTGCCACTCGCCATACCCGGACGCGGGGTTCAGGTGCCCGACCTCCCCCAGATCGACGAGCCGGCTCCCCCACCCGGCCGCCAGCGCCTCGACGCGTTCGAAGCGCGCGAGCGGATCGTTGCGGCTCGCGGCGACGATGCTCGGAAACGGCAGCCGCCCGGTCGGAATCGGCGTCCAGCCGTTTGCGTCGATCGCATCGGGCGCCGGATAACCGGGCGGCATCGGCGACTCGAGATCGGCCGGCGCCGCGAGCAGCGCGCCGTGAATCTTGCGCGTGGCCTGCCGCGCCCAGTGCACGGTCATCATCACGCCGGCGCTGTGCGCGACGAGGATCACGGGGCCGTCGATTCGGGCCAGCGCCGCATCGAGCGCCGCGACGCGCGCGGCCCGGCTCAGCTTGTCCGCCTCGAGCGGCGCGACCGAGCGCGCGTTCGGCAGGCGCCGTTCGAGGTGCGTCTGCCAGTGGTTGTCGACGTGATCCCGCAAGCCGGGCACGATCAGGAGGGTCGGGATGGTTGTCAGGGTCATGCGGTCTCCGAAACGTTCAGGAAAGTGGGGACGCGCGCCGTTCGCGTTCGACGCGCGCGAGGTCGGCCACATAGCTCGCGCGTCCGACGGCGAACAGCACGGCTGCCATGAGCGGCACGACCGGAATCCATTGCAGCGCGCCGACGAGCCCGGCGCGATCGGCGACCCACCCCGTCAGCAGCGGGCCCGGCGCCATGCCGAGCAGGTTGTTGGCGAGCGTGAGCGTGGCGAATGCCGATGCGTGAATCGCGGCCGGCGTCAGGTTCGCGACCATTGCGCCCGACGCACCGGACGCGCCCGCGCCGACCAGCATGCCCACGCAGATCAGCGCGAGCTGCAACGGCCCGGGCGGCAGCCGGAACGCGATCGCGAGGCACACACCGGTGAGCACGCAATACGCGATCGCGGTCAGCCACTTGCGCCTGCCGTCGGTCTTGCCGACGCGGTCGGTGACGATCCCGCAGCCGACCATCCCGACGCCCGCGAGCAGCACGAAGCCGGCCGCGAGCACGGCCGCACGGTCGGGCGCCATCGCGTAGTAGCGGTTCAGGTAGCTCGGCAGCCACGCGAACAGCGCGCCGGGCACGAACAGGTGCAGCCCGCTGCCGAGATACGCGCAGATCACCGAACGCGATGCGAACAGGCCCGACATCAGCGCGCGCACGCTGCCGCGCAGGTCGCGCGGCGCGCCGGCGTCGCGCCGGCACGGTTCGATGCGATACGCGGCGAGCCGCCGCTCGGTCACGACGCAGCGATACGCGACGAGCAGCACGATGCCGAGCGCGGCCATCACGCCGAACGACCAGCGCCAGCCGAGATGCGCGCCGACCAGCCCGCCGAGCGCCATCCCGAACACGGAACCGAATGCGCCGCCGGCCATGAACGCGCCGGTCAGCGTCGCGCGCAGCCGGGCCGGAAAGATGCTGAGGATCAGCGCGACGCCGACGCTGCCGTACGCGGCTTCGCCGAGCCCGACGAGGCCGCGCGCGACGAGCATCTCCGTGTAGTTGGCCGACAGCGCGCAGCCGAGCGTCGCGACGCTCCACAGCGCGGCCATCAGCACGATGCTGCGCACGCGCCCGAAGCGGTCGGCGAGCACCGACAGCGGAAACGTGAGCAGCCCGACCAGCAGCGCGACCACGCCGGACAGCGAACCGAGCTGCGTGTCCGACAGCGCCCACGCGTGCTTGAGCAGCGGAAACACGGCGTTGAGCACCTGCCGCGACATGTAGTCCGACAGCAGCAGGCCGACGGTCAGCCCGAACACGAGCCACGCATAGGCAGGCGCGCGCCGGCCGGCGGCGGCGACGTCCTGCATCGACGGCTCGACATGATGGATCAGCATGCGTGTCTCCTCCCGCACCGGAGCGGTTGCGCTCCGGCGCGGCATGCGCGGCCCCGCTCCGTTGACCGGAGTCGGCCCCGCGCGGTGCGCGGGACGGGTGCCGCGCCACAACGATCGGCGGGCGGCGGCCGCGACGGCCGCCTGCGGGGATGCGCGGCGCGTCAGGCGGCCCGCAGCGGCACGTTCGGCTGCCCCGGCCGGCGGTTCGGCGCCATCCCGAGGTGCGCGAGCGTCTCGTCGATGCCGTCGTACTGCACGCCGATCCGGTAGATCGCCTTCGCCTCCTTGCCGGTGGCGATGTCGCGCCCGAGCTCGCGCGCGATCCGCACGCACTGCTCGACCTGCTGCACCGACGTCATCCGGTTGCCCTTCTGGTCGATGATCGTGTCCTCGATCCCGCAGCGCGGATGCAGGCCCAGCGCCATCGCGACCGTGTTGATCGGCAGCACGTTCTTCATCAGCGATTCGAGCGTGATGCACGCGCCGTCCGGGCAGCGCCGCACGAATTCCATGAAGTTGTACGGGTTCGGGCCGTCGAAGCCGCCGCCGATGCCGACCCACGTGACGTTCAGCGGGCCGCGATAGACGCCGCGCCGGATGATCCGCTCGAGCGTTTCCAGCGCATGCATGCCGGTGAGCTGGAAATGCGGCTGGATGCCGGCCGCCTGCAGGCGGCGCAGGTGTTCGTCGACCCAGCCGGGGCCGGCCGGCACCGTCATCTCGCGGTACGCGTTCCACAGCGCGGCTTCGTTCAGCGACGTGCCGGCGATATCCTCGCGGTTCATCAGCTCGGTGATGTTCATCTGGACGGTGTTGATCGCCACCGTCACCTGGTCGGGCTTCGGCGTCAGCTCGGCGAGCATGTGGCGCGTGTCGTCGGACAGCCACTTCGCGTCCGCGCCCTCGCCTTCCGGCGCGAACGAAATCGAGCCCCCTACCTGCAGGATCATGTCGGGTACCGCTTCGCGCAGGCGGCCGAGCAGTTCGTTGAACTTCGACAGCCGCTTGCTGCCGTGGCCGTCGAGTTCGCGCACGTGCAGGTGCAGTACCGTCGCCCCCGCGTTGTAGCAGTCGACGGCCTTCTGCACGTGCTCGTCCATCGTCACCGGAATGTCTTCCGGAAAATCGGCGGGCATCCATTCGGGGCCGTACGGCGCGACCGTGATGACCACCTTGTCCTGGTTTTCCGGGTGCAGCGAATCGTCGAGAAATTGCATGTCGTCCTCCAGTGGAAAGCGTTGTATTGCGGGCGTACGGGCGTGCGTATCCCGCCGCGCCGGGCGGCTGGCCCGGCGCGTTGCATGGGGTGCGGATCGGTTACGGCGCGGCGGCGCTCAGAACGGCACGTCGCCGACGATGCCCGCGCGCTCCATCCGGCGCACGCACGGCGGGTAGTCCATCACCGCGTAGTGCTGCGTGCTGCGGTTGTCCCAGAGCGCGACGCTGTTCTTCTTCCAGCGCCAGCGCACCTGGTATTCGGGGATGGCCGCCTGGCTGATCAGGTACTGCAGCAACTGGCCGGCGCCGGGGTTCGCGTCCTGCCCGACACGCACGCGCGCGGGCGTGTGGAAGTTCGTGAAATGCGTGGTGAACGCGTTCACGTACAGCACCTTCTCGCCGGTTTCGGGGTGCGTGCGCACGACCGGATGCTCGGCGTCCGGGTACTGCGCCTTCAGCGCGAGGCGCTTGTCGATGGGCATCGCCGCGCCGAAGCTCGCCTCGATGCTGTGACGCGCGCGCAGGTCGTCGATCTGCTGCTTCACGTACGCGGGCAAGCGCTCGTATGCGAGCACCATGTTCGCCCACATCGTGTCGCCGCCGACCGGCGGACCGTCGACGCAACGCAGCACGCAGCCGAACGGCGGCGCCACGCGCCAGCTCGCATCGCTGTGCCACGCATTCTCGTAGCGGTCGTTCGGCTGGTCGGGCGACTTGTAGATCCGCACGAGCCCCGGGTGCTCGGGATCGCTGCCGGCCACCGGATGATCCTCGAGCTCGCCGAAGCGCCGCGCGAACGCGACGTGCTCGGCGCGCGTGATGTCCTGGTCGCGCAGGAACAGCACGCGATGCCGCAGCAGTTGCGCGCGGATCTCGGCGAACAGGCCGTCGTCGTGCACGGCATCGGCGAGGCTCACGTCCAGCAGTTCCGCGCCGATCGCGCAGGTCAGGGGTTCGACTCGCATGGGCGTCTCCTCAGACGATGAACACCGACGAACCGGTCGTCTTGCGCGATTCGAGATCGCGGTGGGCGTGCGCGGCGTCCTGCAGCGCATAGCGCTGGTTGATCCCGATCCGGATCCGGCCGGCGGCGACGTGCGCGAACAGTTCGCCGGCCAGGTCGCTCTTCTCGGCCGGATCGGCGATGTAGTCGGCCAGCGCCGGGCGCGTCAGGTACAGCGAGCCCTTCATCGCGAGACGCTGCGGATCGAACGGCGGGATCGGGCCCGACGCGGTGCCGACGCACACCATCAGCCCGCGCCGCTTCAGCGAATCGAGCGAGCCTTCGAAGGTATCCTTGCCGACGCTGTCGAACACGACGTCGACGCCCGCGCCGTCCGTCAGTTCGCGCACGCGTTTCGCGACGTCCTCGCGGCCGTAGTCGATCGTATGGTCGCAGCCGTGGGCGCGGGCGATCGCGGCCTTGTGCTCGCTCGATACGGTGCCGATCACCGTGAGCCCGAGCAGCTTCGCCCATTGCGACACGATCAGCCCGACGCCGCCGGCGGCCGCGTGCAGCAGGATCGTGTCGCCCGGCGCGAACGCGTGGATGCGGCGCAGCAGGTAGGCCGACGTCAGGCCGCGCATCGTCATCGCGGCGGCCGTCTCGCACGAAATGCCGGCCGGCAGCCGCACGAGCGGCGTGGCGGGAATCAGCCGTTCGGTGCTGTACGCGCCGAGCGTGTTCAGAAAGCCCGTGTAGGTCACGCGGTCGCCGACGGCGACGTTCGTCACGCCGGGGCCGACCGCGTCGACCACGCCGGCCGCCTCGACGCCGATACCGGCCGGCAGCGGCACCGGATACAGGCCGCTGCGGAAATACGTGTCGGCGAAGTTCAGGCCGACCGCTTCGTGCCGCAGGCGCACCTGGCCCGGGGCCGGGTCGCCGACGTCGACCTCCTCCCAGCGCAGGACCTCGGGGCCGCCGGTTTCGTGGAATCGCACTGCATGGGCCATCTTGTTCTCCGTAGGGTGTCAGTCGGATGCGCGGCGCGCATCGTCGGGTTCGGTCGGTTCGTTTGCTTCGATTGCACGCGGCGGCGGCGCGGGAGGGCCGTCCGCCAGCGATTGATCCAGTCCGGCCCAGTCCGCGTCGGCGAGGTAGCGCCGCGCGGCCGGGAAAATCACGCCTTCCATCCGTCCCATCTGCTCGAACGCGCCGTGCGCATAGCGGGCGAGCGCCGCGTCGAACGCGGCCGACGGCAGCCCATCCGCGGCGATGCGGGCGAGCGCATCGAGTGCTTGCGCGTCGCGCTGCCGCTGGCGGTCGAGCTCGTCCAGTTCGGCCGCGACGCATTCGGCGCGCACGCGCAATGCCGCGAACAGGCGTGCTTCGGCGGCCGTAGCGACGCGGGCGCGCTGCAGTGCGGCGAGCGATGCCAGCGCATGCTGCGCGTCGGCCGCCTGCCGCTGCCGCGCGGCCGGGCCGGCGTCCGTCGTTCGCTGCGCGCCGCACGCCGTCAGCACATGCAGCAACGCGCCGACCGCGCGATGTGCATCGAGACAACGCGCCATCACGCGCGCCTCGGCGGGCGATCGCCGACACGTGCACACGAGCACCGGCACGCCGCTCGTCGCGAGCAGGTCTTGCCGTTGCGCGCGGGCCGCCGCATCGGCGTCGGGCGGCAATGCCGCGACGCCGATCAGGTCGCAGCCGAGTTCGGCGGCCAGCGCGCCGGGCGCGGCGTCGCCGGCCCCCGGATGGCCGGCCCCCGCGATCACATGGGACAGCCCCTGCGCCCGTGCGGCGGCTTCCACTTTCGCACCGTGCTCGGGCCGCCGCGCTCCGGATAAACGCGAGTCCGGCGCGGCGCCGCACAGCATGAACGTGACCCGGGCGCCGACCGCACGCGCCAGTTCGAGCGCATGACCGATCGCGTCGATGCCGCCGGGCGAACCGTCGACCGTCACGAGCAGATGGCGGTACATCGTGACGCTCCGCTTAGCCGGCGAGCGGCGTGCCGCGCCGCGTGCCGGTGGATACGATGTTCATGGCCCCTCCTCGTTGCGTTCGTCATGGATCGGAACCCATGCTATCGACGCGGTGCCGGCGCGGCCCCACTCGTCGCGGGGGGGATTGACGCGCGAACGCGGTTCGACCGATCCTTCCCCCCACACCCACCCCGAAGCCGGCTCGCATGGCACCGCCGGATTCCGACTGCTGCCCCGATGGCCCACCCACCCGATCGCGCCGACGCGCCGCCCACCGAACTGGTCCTGAAGACGACCGCACCGCGCGTGCCGGCGCAGTTGCTGGCCCGCGCGCGGCTGAGCCTCGCCGCGCCCGCGTTCGACGGACGGCCGGTCACGCTCGTGCAGGCGCCTGCCGGTTACGGCAAGACGTCGCTGCTCGCGCAGTGGCGGCGCGAGACGCTCGCGCTCGGCCGGGCGGTCGTGTGGCTGTCGGCCGACGAACGCGACGATGCGGCGCGGTTGCTGCAGGGGCTTGTGCAAGCGGTGCGGACCGGCTGCGCGCGGCCCGGCTTCGGGCGCCTGATCCCGGTCGGCGCGGCCGACGCGGCGCGCGCGCTGGAAGGCGTGACCGCGTGGCTGGCCGAGGTCGCGCAACTGTCGATCGATGCGCTGCTGATCGTCGACGATGCGGAGCGGCTGCCGCCAGCCGGCCTCGATGCGCTGACGTATGTGCTGCACAACGCGCCGCAAAACCTGCATGTCGTCGTTGCCGCGCGACGCGGGCTCGATCACGTGGCCGGCGACCTGCTCGCCGGCGGGCAATGCACGCTCGCGGGCCCCGACTGGCTGCGTTTCACGCTCGACGAGACGATTGCGCTGGTCGGCGCGCGTTTTGCGCAGCGGGTCGACGCCGATGCGTGCGCGCGGCTGTTCGAACGCGTCGACGGCTGGCCGCTCGGCCTGCAGCTCGCGATGGCCGCGATGGCGCGCTCGGCCGATCCGCGCCAGGCGGTCGATGCGCTCGCCGCCCGCGTGGACGGCACACGCGACCGGCTCGTGGAGCTGCTGCTCACGAACCTGTCGGCCGACGACACCGCATTCCTGACCCGCACGAGCGTCGCCGATCGCCTGCATCCGTCGCTGTGCGCCGCGCTCGTCGACGACGCCAGCGCGCCCGCTCGTCTCGCACGGCTCGCACGCGACACGCCGCTGTTCATTGCGTCGGACGATTCGGACTGGTGCCGGCTGCATCCGCTCGTGCGCGACACGCTGCGCGACCGTCTGGCCGCTGACCCCACCGCCGCGCGCAGCGTGCTGCATGCACGTGCGGCCGCATGGCTCGACGCGCACGGGATGACAGAGGAAGCCGCGCGCCACGCGTACGCGGCCGGCCAGTTCGACGTGGCGTACGCGCTCGCGCAGCGGTGTCTCGAGGATGCGATCAAGCAGGGCCGCATCAACGACGTGCTCGACTGGCTCGCGCTGCTGCCCGATGCGGAACTCGACAAGCGTCCGACGCTGCGCGTTGCGGTCGCATGGGCGCTGGCGCTCGGCGAGCGCCACGTCGAGGCGCGGCGCCAGATCGCGGGCATCCTCGCGGATAGCGGCACGCCTGCGGCGATGCGCTACGAATGCGCGCTGATTCTCAGCGCGGCCGCGTACTACGCCGACGAAATCGACCGCTTCGTCGAGCTGTTCGAGCCGTGGGCCGACTTCACGCCGCCGGCGGCGACGTGGCTCGCGCAAATGCACGCGAACCGGCTGTCGGCGCGCGCGATCATCGTCGGCGAACCGGCGCGGGCACGCCGCTTCCAGCACGCGGCGCCGCGCGGCGAGACGGCGGCCGGGTACGGCTATGTCGCGCGCTGGGGAGAGTTGATCACGGGCCTGAGCTACCTGTGCGAAGGCCAGGTCCGGCTGGCCGACGACACGCTGTCGCCGGCGCTCGCACGCGCGGAAGCCGACCTCGGGCGCCGCCATCCGCTGACCTGCATGCTCGCGGCGATGTGCGCGGCGCTCGCGTACGAGGCCGACCGCGTCGACCAGGCCGCCGCGCTGCTCGCGAACCGGCTCGACGTGCTCGAGCATGCGGGCACGCCCGATACGGTGCTGCTCGGCTACCGCACGGCCGCGCGCATCGCGCTGCTGCGCGGCGTCGAGCATCGCGCGATCGACCTGCTCGAAGCGCTCGATGCGATGGGCGTCGCGCGCCGTCTGCCGCGCCTGTCGGTCGCGAGTCTCGCCGAGCAAGTGCGCATTCATGCGGCGCGCTATCGCGAGGCGACCTGCCATGCGCTCGTCGAGCGGATCGATGCGATCGCCGCGGCCGAGTTTCCGTCGCACGGGCCGCTGTGGCGGCGCCCGGTCGTGCTGCTGCAGGCGAGCGCGCACGCGGGCGCGGCGCTCGCCGCGCGCCGCTGGGACGACGCCGGCGCCGCGCTCGACGAAGCCGCCGTGCTGGCCCGCGAAATGAGCCTGGGGCAGGCGCGCATCGAGATCATGGCGCTCAGCGCGTTTGCGCGCGAACAGTCGGGGGGCGGCGGTCGCGCGCTGCTCGACGAGGCGATGAACCTCGCGGACCTGTACGGGCTCACGCGCACGCTCGTCGACGCGCATCCGGCCGTCGCCGACTGGGCGCGCCGCGCCGGCGACGAAGCCGCGGCGAACGCCGGCCCCGCGCGGCACGTGCTGCCGCAGCCGCGCATCGTGCCGCCCGCGCCGCGCGCCGCGGCCAGCCCGCGCGCGGTGCCGAGCGTCGTGCTGACGCCGAAGGAGCGCGCGATTCTCGAACTGCTCGCGCGCAACCTGTCGAACAAGGAGATCGCGGTGGCGCTCGCCGTCGGCGAGGAAACCGTGAAGTGGCACCTGAAGAACCTGTTCGGCAAGCTCGACGCCAGCTCGCGCAAGCATGCGGTGCGCCGCGCGCTGGTGCTCGGCCTGCTCGAAAGCGCGCCGTAGCGCCCGTTCCGCGGCTTCGTCCGGTCGGGCGTGCTGCCGCGCCCGCCTCCCTCGCCGGTCTGCCGATTTCCCCTCCGGCCTCCCGCCGATTCTCCGCAACCCTGCCCCCCGCGCGTGGGGGGGAGCGGCCGTTCGCCGTTGCGTAGTCTTTCCGCACGGCTCGCACGGGCGATGCAGGTCTCGCCCCTGCGTCAGCCTCGATGCTTCCCCGCTTTACCCGGCCGGGCTCGATCCCGTCCGGTTCAATACGACCCCTGGAGACTCCATGAAGACGAAACTGGCCGCGCTCGCGGCGCTTGCCGGCTGTTCGGCGTTCGCGCACGCGCAATCCTCCGTCACGCTCTACGGCGTGATCGACTCGGGCCTGCTGTACCAGAGCACGTCGGCAGCGTCGTTCAGCCCGAGCGCGCCGAATACCGGCAAGGTATTCCGCATGAAGGACGGCGGCATCTACTCGAGCTTCTGGGGCATCAAGGGCAGCGAGGACATCGGCGGCGGCTACAAGATCAACTTCAAGCTGCAGGGTTCGTTCGACAGCGGCACGGGCAAGCTGCAGCTGAGCGATACGCCGGGCGCTGTCGCGATCTTCAACCAGGTCGCGTCGGTCGGCATGTCGGGCCCGTTCGGCTCCTTCACGGCCGGCCGCCAGATCGTGCCGATGATCTATGCGATGGCCGACACCGACGTGCGCAACGCGCAGTTCTTCGGCAGCGTGCTGACCGCGTGGCTCGGCCTGAATACGGCGGCCGGCTGGCCGGGCACGAGCACCAACGGCGCGATCGGCGCGCTGTACGACAGCAATGCGCTCGTCTATCAGTCGCCGGTTTTCGCGGGTGCGTCGATCGCGCTCGAATATGCGCCGGGCGGCGTGGCCGGGCAGATCCAGGGCGGCACGCGCGAATCGGTCGTGCTCAGGTATGCGAACGGCGGGCTCAACGCATCGGCCGTCTACTACAACGGGCACGACACGAACCCGGCGCCGGGCGTCGCGCCGACCGGCGTCGACAACAACCGCTTCGTCTACGTCGGCGCGAAATACACGATCCGCGATTTTTCGGTATCGGCGTCGTACGGCAACGGCAGGAATCCGTCGCACGCGGACAGGGTGAACCTCGACATGCTGTCGGCCGGCATCGGCTATCGCTTCACGCCCGCGCTGCAGCTGACGTCCGCGGTGTACTACCTGAAGGATCGCAACCGGTCCGAAAACCGGTCGGCGGCGGTCGTGCTCGCGGCCGACTACAGCCTGTCGAAGCGCACGATGGTCTACGCGCAGGTCGGCCACGTGAACAACCGCGGCACGATGGACCAGATGCTCGTGTACGGGCAGCCGGTCGCGCCGGGCGTCGGCACGACGGCCGCGATGATCGGGCTGCGGCACAACTTCTGACGGCTGGCGGCAGCGTGGCGGGGCGCGCACGCGGCCGTCTCCGGCACCGATCGCCGGGATCGGCTACAGTGGGCGTTTTCGGCGCGCTCCGCCCCGCTGCCGTGCCCCCGACCATGGCGCGCGGCAGCCCCGACGGAGCGCGGATCATCCACTTCGACGAGCGAACCCCCATGTCCGACCTGTCCGCCTTCCCGATCACGCAAAAGTGGCCGGCCCAGCATCCCGACCGCCTCCAGCTCTACTCGCTGCCGACGCCGAACGGCGTCAAGGTGTCGATCATGCTCGAGGAAACCGGCCTGCCGTACGAACCGCACCTCGTGCGCTTCGACACGAACGACCAGTTCTCGCCGGCGTTCCTGTCGCTGAACCCGAACAACAAGATCCCGGCGATCCTCGATCCGAACGGCCCGGACGGCAAGCCGCTGCCGCTGTTCGAATCCGGCGCGATCCTGATCTATCTCGCGGACAAGACGGGCCAGTTGATCCCGCAGGATCCCGCCGGCCGCTACGAGACGATCCAGTGGGTGATGTTCCAGATGGGCGGCATCGGGCCGATGTTCGGCCAGCTCGGCTTCTTCCACAAGTTCGCCGGCCGCGACTTCGAGGACAAGCGCCCGCGCGACCGCTACGTCGACGAATCGAAGCGCCTGCTCGGCGTGCTCGATGCGCATCTCGCGAACCGCCAGTGGGTGATGGGCGATACCTACACGATCGCCGACATCGCGATCTTCCCGTGGGTGCGCAACCTCGTCGGCTTCTACGAAGCGGGCGACCTGGTCGGCTTCAGCGAATTCCGCAACGTCAAGCGGGTGCTCGACGCGTTCGTTGCGCGCCCGGCCGTCGCGCGCGGGCTCAACATCCCGGCACGAGGCTGACGCGCTACGCGGGCGCACGCGGTGCGGCCCGCGACCTGCGCTTTGCCCCGCCCGCCGCATCGCGCGGCGGGCTTGCCCGGTTCATCGCGAACTTCCGGGGCGCGCCGCGGAAAGCGGTCGGCGTTCGACGCCGGCCGGATGCGGTCGTTCGACGAGCCGCGCGCCATCGGCGAAAACCGGTCGCCCAGCTTTCTCGTCGTTATCCGCAACTGACGCCCGCCGCGTGCGTTCGCGTCATGCCTTCGACGGCGTGACCTTCCCTGCGCTCCTTTCCGCCTCTTTCGGCGCACCGTCTCCCAGCCCCGCCAGCAGTTTCTCCAGCAACTGCGACAACGTCGCCTGCTCCGCATCCGACAGCACGGCCAGCACCGCGCGCTGATTGTCGATGTGCGCGACGACCGCCTCGTCGATCAGCGCGCAGCCGGCCTCCGTCAGCGCGACGAGCGTGCCGCGCCCGTCGGCCGGGTTCGGCCGGCGCTCCACCCAGCCCGCTTTCTGCAGCCGGTCGATGCGCGCGGTCATCCCGCCCGACGACATCATCAGCGCGTCGTACAGCGCCGTCGGCGTCAGCGCGAAAGGCGCGCCGCCGCGGCGCAGCGTCGCGAGCACGTCGAATTCGCCCGGCTGCATCCCGTAACGCGCGAACAGCGGATTGAGACGGTCGCGCGCGATCACGAGCGCGGCTTCCTGCAGCCGCCCCATCACCACCATCGACGACGCGTCGAGATCCGGACGCTCGGCGCGCCATTGCGCGAGCGCATACGCGGCTCGATCCATTAACCCTCCTCGGCTCACCAGTTATCTTGACGTCGAGATAAATCGGCGTTTATCTTGATGTCGAGATACTTTACCTGAAAAACGCGCGGCGTCTCACGGGAGCCGCGCACCGATTTAGAGGCCTTGCGATGAATCGCTTCACTTCCCCCGGATGGCGGCTCGCCGCCGTCGTGCTCGTCGGGCTGAACCTGCGGCCGGCGCTCGCGGCGGTCGGGCCGCTGCTCGACATGATCCAGCGCGCGACCGGCATCGGCGACGGCGCGGCCAGCCTGCTGACGACGATCCCGATCCTGCTGATGGGGCTCGGCGCGCTGAGTGCGCGGCGGCTGCAGCGCGTGACCGGCATCGCGGGCGGCGTCTGGCTCGGCGTCGCGCTGATCGGGCTCGCCTGCGTGTCGCGCGTCGGCGCACAGCACGCGTGGCTGCTGCTCGCCAGCGCGTGCTGTGCGGGCGTCGGGATCGCGATGGTGCAGGCGCTGCTGCCCGGTTTCGTGAAGGCGCATTTCGCGACGCGGATCGGCGGTGCGATGGGCGTCTATTCGACGTCGATCATGGGCGGCGCCGTGCTCGCGAGCGTCGTTGCACCATTCGCCGCGGCGCGCTGGGGCTGGCTCGTCGCGCTCGCGGGCTGGGCGCTGCCGGCCGCGGTGGCCGCACTCGCGTGGCCGCTGGCGAGCCGCGGCGGCCCCGCGTTCGCCGCCGGGCCGGCGTCGGCTTCGAATGCGCAGCCGTCGCGCTCGCCGCGCGCGTGGCGGCTCGCGCTGTTCTTCGGCATCGCGACGGGCGCGTACACGCTCGTGCTCGCGTGGCTGCCGCCGTACTACATGCGGCTCGGCTGGTCGCCGACCGCGGCCGGCAGCCTGCTCGGCGGCGTGACGCTCGCGGAAGTCGTCGCAGGGCTCGCGATCTCGGCGACGATCGACCGCCTGCCCGATCGCCGGCCCGCGCTGCATGTGGCGATCGCGGCGCTGTTCGTCGGCTTGCTGGCGATGCTGGCCGCTCCGGAAGCGCTCGCGTTGCCGGCCGCGCTGCTGATGGGCGCCGGGATCGGCGCGCTGTTTCCGCTGTCGCTGATCGTCACGGTCGACCATGCGACGACGCCCGCGGATGCCGCGGCGCTGACGGGCTTCGTGCAGGGCATCGGCTACCTGATCGCCGGGCTGTTTCCGTTCGCGGCAGGCATCGTGCGCCAGCATCTGGCGGACCTGACGCCCGCGTGGGGGGCGATGGCCTGCCTGTGTGTCGCGCTGTTCGCGCTGGCGGCCGGGTTTGCGCCGAAGCGGGCGCTGCATGCCGCGCGTGCGTAGCGTCGGCGGCCGCCCGGGCCGCTCAGTTGACCGGCTCGCAAAACGGGATCTTGTCGCGCAGCGCGTTGCCCGCGGCGGCCGGGCCTCGTCCGGCCGGCAGCGTGACGGTAACCGACGTATGCCCGGTCTTGCTTTGCGGTTCCTGGCCCGGCCAATGGCTCTCCTTCCAGGTGGCGATCCAGTCGAGATTGCCCTCGCTCGCGCCGGGCACGAAGCGCAGCCGCAGCGAGCCGTCGAAGTCTTCGCTGCAATGCGGCGAGTGCTGATAGTCGTGCTCGGTGAAGCAGGCGCGAATCTGCTTGCTGCAGCTGAACGGGAGCGTCGATACGCGCGGCGTGCCGGCATGCCCGCCGTTCGGCAGCAGTTCGACGAAGTCGGCGTTTTCCCAGCTTCCGCCACCGCCGGAGTAACTTTCGGACCAACCGGCCAGCACCGCGACCGCGAAGCGTTCGCCGCCCAGCGGATACAGCGCGGGGTAGATTCGAAGCGGCGGCGGCTGGCCGTCACCGTCGACCCGGTCGACGGGCCGGTAGTCGGAGAAGTCCCACTGCTGCACGATCTTCCAGCCGGCGGCGGACGCGAAACGCGCTTTCAGCAGCCGCGGGCCCGGCAGGGTCGCGTAGTAGATGCCCGACGTATCGTTCCTGGCCCGGTACAGCAAAGGCGCGTCGTCCGCGTCGCCGGACTGGCCGGTAGCGCCGCACGATGCCGACGCCAACGCGCAAAGCCGGTGCTGCCAGTCGCGATCGGGCGCGGCGGATTTCGCGACCTCGACAAAGGGCACCGCGCGGGCTTCATTCGCTTCGCCGGCGGCGCAGGCCGCGGATGCCGCCAGCAGTGCGACCGTCCATCCCGCCAGGGCGGACATGCGTGCTCGAATACGGGTACCCATTCAAAAGTGTCCTTGCAAGGGGGCTTGCGCGCCGCGCGGTGATCGCGCGACGTGGCCCAGTCTGCCTGAAAGTACCGGCGGCGCCGTGCGCAATCAGCCGGCGCTCGCGTACAGCGTCGAATCCGCGAATCCTTCGGCGTCGAGCACGCGCCCGATCAGGATCAGCGCGGTGCGCTCGATCTGCGTGCCCTGCACCTTGCCGACGATATCGGCGAGTGTGCCGGTCACGCGTTCCTCGTCGGGCCAGCTCGCGCGATAGATCACCGCGGCCGGGCAATCGGCGCCGTAGTGCGGCAGCACTTCGTCGACGATGCGGGCGAGATGGCGCACCCCGAGATGGATCGCGAGCGTCGCGCGATGCGCGGCGAGCGCGCCGAGCGCCTCGCCTTCCGGCATCGTCGTCTTGCCCGCGAAGCGCGTGAGGATCACCGTCTGCGCGACGCCGGGCAGCGTCAGCTCGACCCCGAGCGTCGCCGCGCATGCGGCCGTGGCCGTCACGCCGGGCACGATTTCGTATGGAATCCCGAGTGTCTTGAGACGGCGGATCTGCTCGCCGATCGCGCCGTACAGCGACGGATCGCCCGAATGCACGCGCGCGACGTCCTGCCCTTTCGCGTGCGCGCCGGCGAGCAGCGCGACGATCGCGTCGAGGTCGAGTTCGGCCGTATTGACGACCTGCTCCGCGCGATGGCCGTCGAGCACGGCCGCCGGCACGAGCGAGCCCGCATACAGGATCACCGGGCACGTACGCACGAGGCGCTGGCCTTTCACCGTGATCAGCTCCGGGTCGCCGGGGCCCGCGCCGATGAAATACACCGTCATCGAAAAATCTCCGTCAATTCATGGGGTGACCGGCCGCGCGGCGTCATGCGCGCGCGGCCGGGTCGAGCGCGTCGACGAGCGCCGCGACCGAATCGAACGTGCGGTCGGCGTCGGGCAGCGGCGGGCGGCGCAGCATCACGACCGGCAGCCGGCGTTCGCGCGCGACGTCGAGCTTCGCTTCGGTGGCCGCGCCGCCGCTGTTCTTGCTGACGACGACGTCGATGCCCGTCAGCGCGAACAGCGTGCGCTCGCCGTCGAGCGTGAACGGCCCGCGCGCGGCGATGATCTGTGCCCGCGCGTGGCCGGGATGCGCGTCGAGGCAGCGCACGAGCCAGAACTGGTGCGGCGGGATCGCGTCGAGATGCGCGAGCGGTTCGCGGCCGAGTGTGAACAGCGGCCGCCGGAACGGCGCGAGCGCGGCCTCGATGCCCGCCCAGTCGTCGACCATGCGCCAGTCGTCGCCGGGTTGCGGCACCCACGGCGCGCGGCGCAGCGCCCACAGCGGCACGCCGGCTTCGTGCGCGGCGGCAGCGGCATTCGCGCTGATCCGCGCGGCATACGGATGCGTCGCGTCGATCACGAGTCCGATGCCGGCGCGGCGCAGATACGCGGCCAGCCCGGCGGCACCGCCGAAGCCGCCGACGCGCACGTCGCAGCGCAGGTCGTCGGGTACCTTGCCTAGACCGGCGAGGCTATACCCGTGACCGGGCCCGAGCGCGCGCGCGATCTTCAGTGCGTCGCCGGTGCCGCCGAGCAGCAGGATGCGCGCGCTCATCGCGCCTCCCCGACGAAGCGGCCCTGCCGGTCGATCGCGAACATCTCGACGGCGACCGACGGCGGCACGATGTCGCGCGCGACGCGCAGCGCGTGTGCGCAGACCCGATCGCCGAGCGGCACGCCGTCGGCGTGCGCGAGCGCCAACGCTTCCTGGCTCGTGTTCGCGGCGCGCATCGCGGCCTGCAGCGCTTCGCTTGCGCCGGCCTCGGCCGCCCATTGCGCGAGCAGCGGCAGGTCGATGCTCGAATGGCGGCTGTGCAGGTCGAGATGGCCGGCCGCGAGCTTGCTGAGCTTGCCGAAGCCGCCGCACATCGACAGCCGCCCGACCGGCGCGCGCCGCAGGTGCTTGAGCACCGCGCCCGCGAAATCGCCCATCTCGATCAGCGCCATGTCCGGCAGGCGGTAGTGCGCGCGCATCGCGTCCTCGCTTGCGTTGCCCGTGCACGCGGCGATGTGCGCGATGCCGTTCGCCCGCGCGACGTCGATGCCCTGATGGATCGACGCGATATAGGCCGAGCACGAGAACGGCCGCACGATGCCGGTCGTGCCGAGAATCGACAGCCCACCGACGATGCCGAGGCGCGGGTTCATCGTCTTCAGCGCGAGCGCTTCGCCGCCTTCGACGCCGATCGTCACGTCGAAGCCGCCCGCATAGCCGTGCTCGGCCGCCAGCGCCTGCAGGTGCGTCGTCATCATCTGGCGCGGCACCGGGTTGATCGCCGGTTCGCCGACCGGCAGCGTCAGCCCCGCGCGCGTGACCGTGCCGACACCCGGCCCCGCGTGAAACCGCACGCCGGGCGCCGCCGCGAGTGCGACGCGCGCGAAGATCAGCGCGCCGTGCGTGACGTCCGGATCGTCGCCGGCGTCCTTGAGCGTGCCGGCTTCCGCGCCGTCGGGCGTGGTGCGGCAGAATTCGAGCCGCATCATCACGTGCTGCCCCTTCGGCAGCACGATCTCGACCGCGTCGTCCGCGCGGCCCGCCAGCAGCAGCCGTGCGGCGGCGAGCGACGTCGCGGTCGCGCAACTGCCGGTCGTGTAGCCGAAGCGTAGCGGCGCAGGCTGTTCGGGGGTTTCGTCGCGCATCATGCGTCCGTCGGGTTCGTCGTGGCCGACGATGCGGTGGCGGCGGTCGGGTCGGCGGCTTCGGGCTTGCGCGCGTCGTACAGCGTCACCGGCAACGGTTGCCGCCACGTATCGAAGCGACCGAGCGGCTCGGCGTGCGCGAGCGACACGCGCGTGAGCGTGCCGCCGTGCGCATCGCGCCATGCGGCGAGCGCGATCTCGCCTTGCAGCGTGACCGCGTTCGCGACCAGCCGGCCGCCGGGTTTCAGCGACGCCCAGCAGGTGTCGAGCACGCCGGGTGCGGTCGCTCCGCCGCCGATGAAGACCGCATCGGGCGCGGCGAGCCCCGCGAGCGCATCGGGGGCGCGGCCCGTCACGAGTTGCAGGCCCGGCACGCCGAGCGCGTCGCGGTTGTGCTCGATGAAGCGCTGGCGCTCCGCGTGCGCTTCGATCGCGATCGCCTGGCACGACGGATGCGCGCGCATCCATTCGATGCCGATCGAGCCGCTGCCGGCGCCGACGTCCCACAGCAGTTCGCCGGGCGCGGGCGCGAGGCGGCCGAGCGTCATCGCACGCAGGTCGCGTTTGGTGAGCTGGCCGTCGTGACGGTACGCATCGTCGGGCAGGCCGGGCGTGAGCGCGCGGCGCGGTGCGTCGGGGCCGGCCCGGCAGTCGAGCGCGACGAGATTGAGCGCCGCCGTCTCGTCGATGCGCCAGTCCTGCGCGAGACCGTCGAGACGCCGCTCGAGCGGGCCGCCCAGGTGTTCGAACACGCTGATGCGCGTCGGCCCGAAGCCGCGTGCGACGAGTTCGGCCGCGACGGCGGCCGGCGTGCGGCCGTCGGCGCTCAGCACGAACAGGCGTCGGCCGGGCAGCAGGTGACGCGCGAGCGTCGCCAGCGGGCGGCCGACGAGCGAGACCGCGCCGACGTCCTGCAGCGCCCAGCCGAGACGCGCGGCCGCGAGCGACAGCGACGACGGCGCGGGCAGCACGCGCCATTCGTCGGGGGCCAGTGTGCGCGCGAGCGTGGCGCCGACGCCGAACAGCATCGGGTCGCCACTCGCGAGCACGCACACGGGCGCCGCGCGCCGCGCGAGCACGCCGGCGAGGTCGAACGGCGACGGCCACGTTTCGCGTGCGGCCGGCAGCCGCGCGGGCAGCATGTCGAGATGCCGCTTCGCGCCGACGACGAGCGTCGCGTCGAGCAGCGCGCGGCGCGCGCTGCGGCCGAGCCCCGCGTAACCGTCGTCGCCGATGCCCACTATCGTCAGCCACGCCGTCATGCACCCTTCCCCATCGTTCGATTTCATCCAGTTTGTTGCGATGCGCGGCGATCGTGCCGCCGCGCGTTGATCCGTCGATTGCCGTCGGCGCGGCCCGTCCGGACGCAGAGCGTGGCAGCGAGGTCAGCCGAGCGGTATGCCCACGATATGAGTCAGCAAGATCGAATACACGCCGACGACCGATGCGACCAGCAGCCAGCCGAGCAGCAGCCATGCCAGCGGTTGTCCGCCGCCTCGCCTGAACAGCCAGGTTCCGCCCGCCACGATCGGCACGCCGAGGCTGGCAAGCGCGACATGCGTGGGCCACGCTGCGGACGGCGCAAACGGAATCAGCAGGCTTTCGAGCACCTCCGATGCAGCGATGCCCGACATGGCCAAAGCGATCCCCATGCCAAACAGCTCCGTCCTGCCGAGTTTCATCATCGCGGATATCGGCTCGCGCCGAGCGTACGTCGAGCCGACAATCGTACCATT
The DNA here is from genome assembly GCF_902832845.1 of Burkholderia metallica. Taxonomy (GTDB): domain Bacteria; phylum Pseudomonadota; class Gammaproteobacteria; order Burkholderiales; family Burkholderiaceae; genus Burkholderia; species Burkholderia metallica. Next base: position 147,749 of record NZ_CADFDB010000007.1, read on the forward strand.
CGCGCGACCGCGCGAAGCGCGCCACAGCCATGCTGCGACACGGTTGCAGCGCAACCGCTGATGTCGGAGCGGTGCCGAAATCGGGTATCCTACGGCCGTTCGTTCGCCGGTGCCCTTCGGGGCCGAAGAGGGAACACAGGGCGCGCCGCGCGCCGCTGTGGCTGCCCCCGCAACTGTAGACAGCGAGCCGATCCCCCTCACGCCACTGGTTCGACCGGGAAGGCCGGGAGCCGGCGCCGACCTGTCAGCCAGGAGACCTGCCGGCCAGAAAGTGCGTGCGTGCCAGTCGGCGTCGGGCGGGGTGTACCGATGCGTTGGCCGCGGCGCGACACTGCCCCGGTATCCCGTTGAGTTCCGCCCCCGTTTCGATTCCTGCGTCGCCCGCCGCACGCCCGTCGGCCTGCCCGGGGCTCGTGCGCGTGGTCGCGGCCGCCGACGGCGGGCTGTGCCGGATCAAGCTGCCGGGCGGCCGGCTCGATGTACGCCAGGCGCGCGCGATCGCCGCCGCCGCGCGCGCATTCGGCTCCGGCGCGATCGACGCGACCAATCGCGCGAATCTCCAGTTGCGCGGTATCCGCGACGGCGCGGCCGACGCGCTCGCGCGCGCGCTCGTCGACGCAGGGCTTGGCCCGCGCATCGACGCCACCGGGCATCCAGCGGCCGATGCGGCCGCCGTCGCCCTGAGCGACGACGTCCGCAACGTGATGCTCAGCCCGCTCGCCGGCCACGATCCCGCCGCGCTCGTCGACAGCCGTGCGCTCGCCGCGCCGCTGTTCGACATGCTGGCGCGCGAGCCGCGCCGCGGCGAGCTGTCGCCGAAATTCTCGATCCAGCTCGACGGCGGCGAATCGGTCGCGGCGCTCGATCATCCGCACGACATCTGGCTGGCCGCGTGGCGTCGCGGCGACGGCGCGGTGCGCGTCGCGGCAGGGCTTGCCGGCTGCCCGCCGGTCGCGCGCGACGATCGACCCGCGTCGGTCGATGTCGCGCCCGATCAAGTCGTCGCACTCGCGCGCGCGTGGCTGCTCGCGTTCGTCGATCTCGCGCCGGCGGACGTCACGCGCATGCGCGCGCTGCTCGCCACCCGCGGCGAGCGCGCGTTGTTCGAACGCGCGCAGCACCATCTGCCCTTCCCGTTCGCGGCCGATCCGGCGCTCGCCGGCTGGCGTCGCGCCCGCACCGACCCGGCGCTGCGTTTCGGCGCGCATCCTTCGCGCGATGCGGTGCGCTGCAACGTCGGCGCGCAATTCGTGCTCGGCCGGCTCGACGCAACGCAACTGGAACGGCTGGCCGCGCTGGCCGAAACCGACGGCGACGGCACGCTGTCGATGACGCCGTGGCAAGGCGTGTTTCTGCACGGCGTGCCGAACGAACGCGCTTCGGCCACGCTCGATGCGCTCGCGTCGCTCGGCCTCGTCTGCGTGCCGTCGGACCCGCTCGCGTCGCTCGTCGCGTGCGCCGGCAGCGTGGGCTGCGCGAAGGCGCGCGCCGACACGAAACACGATGCGCTCGCGCTCGCCGCGCGCCTCGGCCATGCGGCCGACGTCCACCTGAGCGGCTGCGAGCGCCACTGCGCGCTGCCGCATCCCGCGACGCACACGCTCGTCGCGGTCGCGCCCGCGCACTACGACCTTTACCGGCGCGACGCGGCCGCGGGCCTCGGCGCCCCGCTCGCGCGCCATCTGACGATAGACCAGGCCGCGGCCCGACTGACGGGCGCGCGGCACAGCCAGGACACCACCGATGCTTGACTACATTCGCGACGGGCAGGAAATCTACCGCCGGTCGTTCGCGACGATCCGCGCCGAGGCCGACCTGTCACGGGTTCCGCCCGACCTCGAAAAACTCGCGGTGCGCGTGATCCACGCGTGCGGGATGGTCGACATCGTCGGCGACCTGCGCTTCTCCGTCGGCGCCGGCACCGCGGGCCGCACGGCGCTCGCGGCCGGCGCGCCGATCCTGTGCGACGCGCGGATGGTCGCCGAAGGCATCACGCGGGCGCGGCTGCCGGCCGGCAATCGCGTGATCTGCACGCTCGGCGAGCCCGAGGTGCCCGATCTCGCGCGGCATCTCGGCAATACGCGTTCGGCCGCCGCGCTCGAACTGTGGCGTCCGCACCTCGCCGGCAGCGTCGTCGTGATCGGCAATGCGCCGACCGCGCTGTTCCACCTGCTCGACATGATCGACGCCGGCGCGCCGCGCCCCGCGCTGATCCTCGGTTTCCCGGTCGGCTTCATCGGCGCGGCCGAATCGAAGGCGCTGCTCGATGCCGACAGCCGCGGCGTGCCGTACGTCGCGCTGCTCGGCCGGCGCGGCGGCAGCGCAATGGCGGCCGCGGCGGTCAATGCGCTCGCGACGGAGGTCGAATGACGACCGCACGTGGACGCCTGTTCGGGGTCGGCGTCGGCCCCGGCGATCCCGAACTGATGACGATCAAGGCGCTGCGCGTGCTGCAGGCCGCGCCCGTGGTCGCGTATTTCGTCGCGAAGGGCAAGAAAGGCAATGCGTACGGCATCGTCGAAGCGCACCTGCACGACACGCAAACGCAACTGCCGCTCGTCTACCCGGTGACGACCGAGGCGCTGCCGCCGCCGCTCTGCTACGAGACGGTGATCGCCGATTTCTACGATACGGCCGCCGAGATCGTCGCCGCGCACCTCGATGCGGGGCGCGACGTCGCGGTGATCTGCGAAGGCGACCCGTTCTTCTACGGCTCGTACATGTACCTGCACGACCGCCTCGCGCCGCGCTACGACACCGAGGTGATTCCCGGCGTGTGCGCGATGCTCGGCGGCACGGCCGTGCTCGGCCAGCCGCTCGTCTATCGCAACCAGAGCCTGTCGGTGCTGTCGGGCGTGCTGCCCGAGCATGAATTGCGCACGCGGCTCGCGCAGGCCGACGCGGCCGTCGTGATGAAGCTCGGCCGCAATTTCGACAAGGTGCGGCGCGTGCTCGACGAACTGGGCCTCGCGAAGCGCGCGCTATACGTCGAACGCGCGACGATGGCGAGCCAGCGCATCGTGCCGCTCGACGAAGTCGATCCGATGGCGTCGCCGTACTTCTCGCTGCTCGTCGTGCCGGGGGAAAAATGGCAAGGATGACGACGCCGCCCGCGATCGTGATTCTCGGCGCGGGCGCGCTGGACACCGCGCGGCGCATCCAGGCGCGCTATCCGGGCGCGCGCGTGCACGGCCTCGCGTCGCGCGTCGAGGCCGACGTGCCGTTCGACGAACTCGGCGCGCACCTGCGCGAACTCTATGGCCGCGGTTTGCCGATCGTCGCGCTGTGCGCGGCCGGCATCGTGATCCGCTGCATCGCGGCCGCGCTCGCCGACAAGGGCGTCGAGCCGCCCGTGCTCGCGGTGGCGGAGGACGGGTCGGCGGTCGTGCCGCTGCTCGGCGGGCTGACGGGCGTCAACGCGATGGCGCGCGAAATCGCCGCATGCGTTGGCGTTGCGCCGGCGATCACGACGAGCGGCGAGCTGCGCTTCGGCGCGTGCGTGCTCAATCCGCCGGAAGGCTATGCGCTCGCCGATCTCGCACAGGGCAAGCGTTTCGTGTCCGATCTGCTCGCGGGCGCGTCGACGCGCATCGACGGCGCGGCGCCGTGGCTCGACGATGTCGCGCTGCCGCGCGACGATACCGCCGCGCATGCGATCCGCGTGAGCCCCGACGCATGGCGCGGCGCGCGCGACGAACTCGTGATTCATCCGCGCAGCGTGGTGATCGGCGTCGATGCGCACGCGCTTCACGCGGATGGCGCGCTTGCCGCACGTATCGATGCCGCACTCGATGCGCAAGGTCTCGCGCGGCTCGCGCTCGCGGCCATCGTCGCGCCCGCGTCGGCAATCGGCGACGCGGTGCTGGAGGACGCGGCGCAAACGCTCGACGTGCCGCTGCGTTTCGTCGATGCCGATGTCGATGCCGACGGCAATGATGAAGCAACCGCCGATGCCGCCGCGCTGCTCGGCCGCGCGTTGCGGGTCGCGCACACGCTGCGCGCAACGACGAACGGCATCGCCTGCGCGGTCGCGTCGCACCCGGTCGATCCCGCCGCGCTCGGCCGCGCGCGCGGCCGCCTCACGGTGCTCGGGCTCGGCCCGGGCGGCGCCGCGTGGCTCACGCCGGCCGCGCGGGCCGCGCTCGCGCAAGCGACCGACATTCTCGGCTACACGACCTACGTGAACATGGCCGGCCCGTTCCGCGACGACCAGCGCGTCCACGGCACCGACAATCGCGAGGAGATGCAGCGCGCGCGCCATGCGTTCGAACTCGCGGCCGAGGGCCGGCGCGTCGCGGTCGTGTCGTCGGGCGACCCGGGCGTGTTCGCGATGGCCGCGGCCGTGCTCGAAGCGCTCGACGAAGCGCGCGATCCGCGCTGGGCCGCGGTCGACCTGCGCGTGGAACCCGGCATCTCGGCATCGCTCGCGACGGCCGCGCAGGCCGGCGCGCCGCTCGGTCACGACTTCTGTGCGATCTCGCTGTCGGACAACCTGAAGCCGTGGGACGTGATCGAGACGCGCCTGCGGCATGCGGCGCGGGCCGATCTGGTGATGGCGTTCTACAACCCGATCTCGCGGGCGCGGCCGTGGCAGCTCGATCGCGCGCTCGATGTCGTGCGCGCGCACCGCACGGCCGAGACGGTGGTCGTGCTCGGCCGCGACATCGGCCGGCCTGGCGCGACGCTCACGACGACGACGCTCGGCGCGCTGCGCAGCGACCAGGTCGACATGCGCACGATGGTGATCGTCGGCTCGTCGACGACGCGCCGCTTCACGATCGGCGACGGCCGCGAATGGGTCTATACGCCGCGCTGGTATCGCTGAAGCCGGTCATCGCGTCGGCGTGACGCCGCGCGCGCCGGCAGGCGCGGTGCCGGCCGTGCCGCCGCCGCGCCAGAAGCGGTACACGAGCACGCCGACGATGGCCTGGGCCGCGACCACGAACGCGACGCATCCGGCCCATCCCCACCGGTGCCAGCCGGGCACCGGCAGGATCGAGCCGAGGCTGCCGCCGAAGTAATAGCAGGACAGGTAGATGCCGATCGCCGTCGAGCGCGCGCCCGACGCGGCCTGCGAAATGAACGTGTTGGCCGACGCCTGTTCGACGAACACGGCGGTCGAGCTGAGCGCGAGGCCGGCCAGGATCACCGGCACGTCGTCGGACAGCGTGAGCAGCGCCCCGCCGATCGCGAGCGCGGCCGCGGCGAGGCCCGGCGCGCGCGGGCCGCGATGCCGCGCGAGGCGTCCGGCCAGCGGCGTCACGACCACCGCCACCAGGAACACCGCATAGATCGCGCCGATCCCGACCGTGCCGAAGCCGAACGGCGCGCGGGCGAGACGCAGGCCGACGAACGTGAACGTCGCGACCTGCGACGCGAGCACGCATGCGCCGATCGCGAACGACGCGAGCAGCGGGCCGCGCGTGACGATGCGCCACGATGGCTCGGCCCCGGCCTCTGCCGCGTGGTCCACGCGTCGCGCGATCGCGCCGGATGCCGGCAGGCTCGCGTAGATCGCGACGCCCGTGACGACGCACAGCGCCCCGACGACGTCGAGCGCATGCCGCCAGCCCCACATCGACGTCATCAGGTTGGTCGCGAAGCGGCCGGCGAAACCGCCGAGCGTCGTGCCGGCGACGAACAGCGCGCTGATCTCGGCCGACGTGCCGCGATCGAAGCGCTCGGCGACGTACGCGATCGACAACGCGAAGACGAACGGCATCACGAGACCGGCCGCGAAGCGCGCGCCGAGAAACGACGCGAAGCTGCCCGCATGCGCGGACCACACGACCGGCAGCGCGACGGCCACCGCGGCCAGCGAGATCGCGACGCGCCGCTCGATGCGCGCGGCCAGCACGCCGACGAACGGCGCGATAATGGCGACGGCCGTCGTCGTGGCGCTCACGCCCTGCCCCGCGCGCTCCGCGCTGACGCCGAAGGTGGCCGCGAGTTCGTGCAGGATGCCCTGCGTCGAATACAGATTGAGAAACGCGGCGAAGCCGCAGAGAAAGAACGCGATGCGCGTGGTCCTGTCGTTCATCGGAGCTGCCCGGTCGTCGATGCCGACAGTCTGACGAGCGCGCCGTGTGCACGCCAATACCGTTTTCATCGCGATTGATACCGGAACGACAACAATGCTCGACCTGCGCCGCCTCCGCTATTTCGTGGTCGTCGCCGACGAACTGCACTTCGGCCGCGCGGCGTTGCGCCTGCGGGTCGCGCAGCCGCCGCTGACGCGCCATATCGCCGCGCTGGAAAGCGAGCTCGGTGTGCGGCTGTTCGAGCGCTCGACGCGCGCGGTGCGGCTGACGCCGGCAGGCACCGCGTTTCTCGAACACGCGCGCAACGTCGTGAGCGCGGCCGCCGAGGCCGAGGCGAGCGCGCGCAAGATCGCGCAAGGCGTCGCCGGGCGGATCGTGATCGGCTATGCGAGTTCGATCCCGATGTCCGACACGTTCCCGGACGTGATCCGCGTCGCGAGCCGCACGATGCCCGACGTCGAACTCGTGTTCCGCGAGGCGGCGACCGCCAGCCAGCGCCGGCAGATCGCGGACGGCACGATGGACATCGGCTTCGGCTGGGCATGGGACGGTGCGCCCGGCGTGCCGGTGGCGTCGCTCGTCGTGTCGCGCGAACCGCTCGTCGCGGCCGTGCCGGCCGGAGACCCGCTCGCGGGCCGGGCGAGCGTCGACGTCGCGGAGCTTGCGAACGCCACCTTCGTCACTTTTCCGCCGGGCTTCGGCTCGGCATTGACCGCGGCGCTGGACGACCTGTGCGCGCGTGCCGGCTTCGCGCCGCGCATCGGGGCGACCGCCGCGCAGATCACGACGCTCGTCTCGCTGGTGGCCGCCGAGCGCGGCATCGCGATCGTGCCGGGCTTCACGGCCACGCTGCAGCGTCCGGGTGTCGTGTACGTGCCGCTCGCCGGCACGCGCGCGGTCGAGCAGATCGTGTCGTGGAACGCGCCGTTCGCATCGGCATGCGTCGAGCGCTTCGTCGCGCTGGCGCGCACGCTGGCACGGCCGGCGCCGGCCTGAATCATCGCGAGCGATGCGCATCGGGCGGCGTCGGGCATCGCGCAATCGATCGGCAAAATCGCCCGTCACGCCGTTGCGCAACCGTGTCGAATCGGCAAGATCGTTACGTATCGGGAATCAAATAACAAAAAGAACTCCTGACTATTCACTATTCGGCGCGAATCCTCCAAGATGAGCACGCCGTCGGCCGGGCACGCCCGGTCGCCCGACCGGCGGCGATACGCGGGCCAGCGTATCCCTCTTCCACTTGGAGAACACAATGAACAACAATGTGTTGCCGCGTTTCATCCCGCGCGCCCTCGCCGCGGGTTGTCTGCTCGCCGTGGCGAGCGTGTCCCAGGGCGCCGGCGTCTATGCGCCCTATGTCGACGTGACGCTTTATCCGACGCCGCTCGTCGACCAGATCGGCGTCCGGCAAGGCATCCAGCAGTTCACGCTCGCGTTCGTGGTCGCGGGCAGCGGCTGTACGCCGTCGTGGGGCGGCGTACAGCCGATCGGCAACGGCGCGAGCGGCGGCCTGCTGACCGCGCTGTCGACGTCGATCGCGAGCTATCGCGCGAAAGGCGGTGAAGTCGCCGTATCGTTCGGCGGCGCGAACGGCACGCCGCTGATGCAGGCGTGCTCGACGGTCCCCGCGCTCGCGAGCGCGTACCAGACCGTGATCGACACGTACGGCCTCACGCACGTCGACTTCGACATCGAGGGGGCGTCGCAGACGGACACGGCCGCGATCGCGCGCAACTTCCAGGCGGTCGCGCAGCTGCAGGCGAGCTATGCGGCGAAGGGCAAGCCGCTGCACGTCACGCTGACGCTGCCGACGATGCCGACCGGGCTCACGCAGGACGGCCTGAACGTCGTCAACGCGGCGATCTCGAACCGGACCGTGTTCGACGCGGTGAACGTGATGGCGATGGACTACGGCCCCGCCAACATCGACATGGGCGCCGCGGCGATCAGCGCCGCGCAGGCGCTCTATTCTCAGCTCGATACGGCCTTCAAGTCGGCCGGTCAGCCGAAGACCGATGCGCAGCTCCGGCAGATGGTCGGCGTCACGCCGATGATCGGCGTGAACGACGTGCAGGGCGAAACCTTCACGCTCGCGAATGCGCAAAGCGTGCTGAACGCGGCGCTCGCCAACGGTTACGGCTTCTTCGGCAACTGGTCGGTCGGCCGCGACCAGGCGTGCCCGTCCGGCGGCGCTTATGCGTCGCCGACCTGCTCGGGCGTCGCGCAGCAGCCGTACGCGTTCGCGACGATCTTCAAGCAGCTCGGCGGCAAGTGGGGCGCGGGCGTCACGCAGGACCCGAACTACGGCGGCGGCTCGGACGGCGGCACGCCGCAGCCGGGTGCGCCCTGGGCGGCCGGCCAGGTCTACACGGCCGGCGCGACGGTCACCTACCAGGGCACGACGTATCAGGCGCAATGGTGGACGCAGGGCGACGTGCCCGGCCAGGCCGCCGTGTGGAAGCCGGTCGGCGGCGGCACGGCCACGTGGTCGGCGACTACCGCGTATTCCGGCGGCACCTGCGTGATGTACCAGGGCGCGAAATACTGCGCGAAATGGTGGACGCAGGGCGACAACCCGAGTGCGGGCGGTGTGTGGGTGAAGTCGTGATGCGGCACGGCCGTCGTTAGGCCCGCGCATCGGGGGGCCGTTCACGGCGATCGCTTGCCGAACGCCGGCGGACGGCCCCGTCGCGCGGCGGGCGCGGCCCGCTCGCCGTCAGCCGCCGGCTCAGCCGCGCGCGTGCTCGGCCAGCAGCCGCGCCTTCGCGTCGACCAGCAGCGCCGCATGCGTATCGCGATACTGGCGGATGCGCTCGGTCGGCCCGACCACCGACAGCCCGTACCAGTCGCCGTCGAGCGTCAGCGCGACCGCGATCGCCGACAGCTCGGGCGCGCTCTCGCCGAAGTTCTCGGCCCAGCCGAGATCGCGAAACCGCGCGGTCTGCGCGACGAGCGCGGGAAGATCGGCCACCGTCGCGCCGGTGAGGCGCTCGAACGGCAACTGCGCGCCGAGCGCCTGCTGCGCGTCGCCCGCCAGTTCCGCGAAGATCGCCTTGCCGATCGAGTTCGCGTGCAGCGGGCGCAGTTCGCCCGGCGCGCGCGTATAGCGGATCGCCTGCTCCGATTCGACGACGTCGAGGTACGTGACCGACACGCCCTGGATCTTGCCGAGCACGGCCGTCTCGCGGCTCGCGTCGCGCAACGCGACGAGATGCGGATGGACGATGTCGACGACCGGGTCGGTCGCGTCGATCGCCGCGGCGATCGTTTGCAGGCGGCGCGTCGGGTAATAGCCACCGCGCTTGCGCACTTCGTACAGGTAGCCGCGGCTCACGAGCGTGCGCGCCATCGCGAGGCAGCTCGACGCCGGCACATTGAGCAGGCGCGCGAGTTCGGTCAGCGGCAGCGGCCGCCGTTCGGCGGCGAACAGCTCGAACAGGTCGAGCGTGCGGGCAACGAGTTTGACGTCCATGACGAGCGCTTGAATCGGAACGGGAAACCGCGCACCGGGCCGGCGGCCGGGTCGATACGGTCAGTACGACTTCGGCAGCCCGAGCACCTTCTCCGCGATGTAGCAGAGGATCAGTTGCGGGCTCACGGGCGCGAGCCTCGGAATCATACACTCGCGCAGATAGCGCTCGACATGGTATTCCTTCGCATAGCCCATTCCGCCGTGCGTCGCGACCGCCGTCTGGCACGCGTGGAACGCGGCTTCCGCGCCGAGGTATTTCGCGGCGTTGGCCTCCGCGCCGCACGGCTGCCCCGCGTCGTAGCGGGTGGCCGCCTTCATCACCATCAGCCACGCAGCCTCTAGCTGCATCCACGCGAGCGCGAGCGGATGCTGGATCGACTGGTTCTGCCCGATCGGCCGGCCGAACACGACGCGCTCGCTCGCATACTGCGTCGCGCGGCGCAGCGCGGCCTGCCCGAGCCCGATCGCTTCCGCGGCGATCAGGATCCGTTCGGGATTCAGCCCGTGCAGCAGATAGCGAAAGCCGTCGCCTTCGTTACCGATCAGGTCGTCGCGCGACACGCGCAGGTTGTCGATGAACAGCATGTTCGAATCGACCGCCTTGCGGCCCATCTTCTCGATCTCGCGCACTTCGACGCGGGTGCGGTCGAGGTCGGTATAGAACAGGCTCAACCCGTCGGTCGGCTTCGCGACCTGGTCGAGCGGCGTCGTGCGCGCGATGATCAGCATCTTGTTCGCGACCTGCGCGGTCGAGATCCAGATCTTGCGCCCGCTCAGCACGTAGTGGTCGCCGTCGCGGCGCGCCTGCGTGGTCAGATGCGTGGTGTCGAGGCCCGCGTCGGGCTCCGTCACCGCGAAACACGCCTTGTCGCGCCCGGCGATCAGCGGCGGCAGGAAGCGCGCCTTCTGCGCGTCGTTGCCGAACACCTGCACCGGGTTCAGCCCGAAGATGTTCATGTGGACGGCCGACGCGCCGGACAGGCCGGCGCCCGATGCGCTGATCGTGCGCATCATCAGCGCGGCCTCGGTCATGCCGAGCCCGGCGCCGCCGTGGGCCGGGTCCATCGCGATGCCGAGCCAGCCGGCCTCGGCGAGCGCCGCGTGGAAATCGGCCGGAAACCCGCCCGCGCGATCGCGTTCGAGCCAGTAGTCGTCGCCGAAGCGCGCGCAGATTTTCTCGATCGCGCTTTCGATCGCGCGCTGGTCATCGGTCAGGTCGAACTGCATGGATTGCTCTCCTGGAAAAACGTGAGCGGTCGCGCCGCTCTCAAGAAAATGTCGGGCGGCGACAGGACTTTCGCCACGAGCGCCGTGCCGGTGCGAAACGGTGCGCCCGGCACGCCGAAACGAAGCGGCGAGTCGGCGGCGCTCATAGCGGAAACACGCCGACGATCACCGCGGCGAACACCATCAGCACCGTCGCGGCGAACAGGAACGGAATCGTGAATTTCTGGTGTTCGGCCAGTTCGACGCCGGTCAGGCCGACGATCAGGAACGTCGCGGGCGTGAGCGGGCTCACCGGGAAGCCGGTCGTCATCTGGCCGAGCAGCGCGGCCTGCGCCATCTGGATCGGCGGCACGCCCAGCAGCTTCGCGCTTTCCGCGAGCACCGGCAGCACGCCGAAATAGAACGAATCGGGGTCGAACAGCAGACTGAGCGGCATCGACAGCAGCCCGAGCACGAACGGCATGTGGCGCGCGTGCTCGACGGGCACGTGCGCGACGACCACTTCCGCCATCGCCTTCAGCATCCCGGTGCCGGACATGATGCCGGTGAACGCGCCGGCCGCGAGCAGCACGCTCGCCATCATCAGCGCAGCCTTCGCATGCGCGTCGATCCGCTCGCGCTGGGCCTGCACATCCGGGTAATTGATCACGAGTGCGGCGACCGTGCCGAGCATGAACATCACCATCGGGTCGACGATGCCCGATACGAGCGTGACGAGCACGACGAGCGTCAGCGCGACGTTGATCCGGAAGCGCTCCGGCCGGCGCAACGCGCGCTCGGCATCGGTCAGCGCGCGCGGGGTAATCGCGAGCGACGCCGCGCCGGCACGATCGAGCCCGAGCCGCCTCGCCTCGCGCGCGCCGAGCACGTACGCGGTGCCGAACACGAATACGAGCCCGACGATCTGCACCGGAATCATCGGCATGAAGATCGCGGAACCGGGAATGTGCAGCGCCGCCGACGCGCGCAGCATCGGCCCGACCCACGGCAGGAAGTTGACGCCGGCCGCCATCGACGCGATGCACGCGAGGATGCGGCGATCCATCCCGAGCCGCGTATAGAGCGGCATCATCGCGGGCAGCGTGACGAGAAACGTGACGGCGCCCGAGCCGTCGAGATGGATCAGCAGCGCGAGCAGCGCCGAGCCCATCACGATGCGCGGCGGATGACAGCCGATCACGCGCAGCACGCCCGCGATGATCGGGTCGAGCATCCCCGCGTCGGTGAGGATTCCGAAAAAAAGAATCGCAAAAACGAACATCCCGGCGATCGGGCCGATGTTCTGTACGCCGTGCACGATGAACTTGCCGGTCTGCAATCCGAAACCGGCCGCGAGCGAGGCGGCCACCGGCACGACGATCAGCGCGACGAGCGGCGACAGCCGCTTCGCGATGATCAGGCCGAACAGCGCGACGATGGCGATCGCGCCGATCCATGCAAGCATGATGCGTCTCCTCTTGCGCCGGTGCGGCCGTGGGCGGCCCGGCGTGGCGTTCGAATAGTCGTGCGGTATGCACGGCCGTGCGGCGGCGTCGGGCGCGCGGCACGGCCGGCGCCCGCGCTGGCGGTCAGCGCCGGTGCGGTTCGGTGTCGCGCTCGCCGCCGACTGCGTCGGCGAACACCTGCGCCGCGTGTTCGTTCAGCGCGGGCGGCGGCCGCCGGTACGTGGCCGGCGTGCGGCCGAGCTTGATCGGCGACGCGATCCCGCGATGCCGGCCCAGCTCCACCTTCATCCGCCGATGCGCGACATGCGGATGGTCGAGCGCCGCGTCGAGCCCGAGCACCGGCGCGCACGGCACGCCGCGACGCATCAGCTGCTCGGCGAGCGCGGCGCCGTCGTGGCCGGCCAGCGCCGTTTCGAGCCGTGCGCGCAGCGCGGCGCGGTTCGCACTGCGCGCGCGGTTGTCGGCGAAGCGCGGATCGTCGAGCCAGTCGCGCGTGCCGAGCACGTCGCACAGCGCCGCGAACTGCCCGTTGTTGCCGACCGCGAGAAAGATGTCGACGCCCGCGGTCGGAAAGCTGTCGTACGGCGTGATGTTCGGATGCGCATTGCCGGTACGCACCGGCGCGCGACCCGAATGAAAGAAGTTCGGCGTATGCGGATGCAGGATCGACAGCGCGCAGTCGAACAGCGTCGATTCGACGAACTGGCCGCGGCCGCTCACGTCGCGCTCGCGCAACGCCATCAGCACGCCGAGCGCCGCGTTCAGCCCGGTGACGAGGTCGACGATCGGCACGCCGACCCGCAGCGGTGCGCCGCCGGCTTCGCCATTGACGCTCATCAGCCCCGCGAGCGCCTGCACGGCCGCGTCGTAACCGGGCAGCCCGCCGAGCGGGCCGTCCGCGCCGAAACCCGACACGCGGCAGTGGACGAGGCGCGGAAAGCGCGCATGCAGCGCGTCGAAGCCGAGCCCCCAGCGCTCCATCGTGCCGATCTTGAAGTTCTCGACGATCGCGTCCGCGTGTTCGAGCAGGCCGAGCAGCCGCTCCCGGTCGGCCGCCTGCGTCAAATCGAGCGCGATGCCGAGCTTGTTGCGGTTCACGCCGAGGAAGTACGACGCGGTATCGCCGTCGAACGGCGGCCCCCACGTGCGGGTTTCGTCGCCGGACGGCGGCTCGACCTTGATCACCTGCGCACCGTGGTCGGCCAGGATCTGCGTCGCGTACGGGCCGCCCAGCACCCGCGACAGATCGATGATGCGCAATCCCGCCAGCGCGCCCTGCTGCGCGTGTTCCGCCATGCGTCCCGCTCCTGGTTCCGGTTGATCGGACTGCCGGCTCCGGCGGCCGCGTGCTCCGCGGCGCGATCGTCCGGATTCGACGAATAATTCTTGTGCATGAATTTATATTCACACTCGGGAATTTCGTTGTCAACCCCGGCTGCACCCTGATCAGCCGGGGCGGACAATGCGGCCGTGCGCAAGTGGGGGCGACACCGAATACCGGCCGGTTGCGGTCGCGCCCCGCGTTTCGCTAAGCTGGCGGGCAATCTTCATCTCAAAAAATCGGGCGGATCATTCATGAAACGGATGTTGCTGGCAGTTTTCATCCTCGCGTCGACGCTGGGCACCGGACACGCGCAAACGCAGACGTTCCATTTCGGCGAAGGACAGACGCAGATGCCCGGCGCAGCCGCGCCGACCGCACGGCCTGCCCCCGCGCGCCGGCACGCGACGCCGCCGGCGCGCCACCACCGGCGTGCCGTTCACAAGCGCCGCCAGCCGCGGCACGCGAAGCCGGCGCGCAGCGGGATCTATACGCACGCGTGACCCGGCGCGCGGCCCGCGACGCGGTTGCACGGAACTGTCACGAACGGCCGGTATGATCGCTGCGGCTGCCTGCACACCGTCGCGGCCCGCCGCCCGGCAGCGCGCCGCCGACGTGCATTTTCTCCACGATTGAGCACCTGTTTTGCCGAACATGAGTACCGGGCCGGACATTCTCGACGTCATCAAGGAACGCGCCACGATCGTGTGCCGTCAGCGCAGCAGCGTGCTGCTGGTCGCCCGCACCGCGTCGCGCTGGTCGCTGCCGGGCGGCACGATCCGGCGCGGCGAGACACCGCTCGATGCCGCGCTGCGGGAGCTTGCCGAGGAAACGCGGCTGGAGGGGCTCGCGCTCGACTACGCGGTGCAGTTCGGCGGGCTGACGAAGCTCCATCACGTGTTCGTGGCCGACGTGCCGGCGCACCTGACGCCGCGCGCGAGCAACGAGATCGCCCGCTGCAAGTGGTTCGCCGTCGACCGGCTCGACACGCTGCGTGCGAGCGTGCCGACGCGCAAGATCATCGAGTTGCTGCGGCTCGACTGCTTTTCGGCGATCGCGAACGGCCGGCTGCGCTGAGCCCGCTATCGCCCGCAACGGTCACGCGTGCAGATACGGGCCGACCTTGCGCTCGAGCAGCGTGACGAGTTCGGGCTGCATGTAGGTGTAACGGTCGGGAATGTCGAGGCACACGATCTTCTTGTGCCGCAGCTGCGCGCCGAACTGCGCCGCCAGCCGCGCCTTGTGCGCACGCTCCATCACGAACACGACGTCGGCCCAGTCGAGCTGCTCGGCGGACACGCGTGTATCCGCATCGGGGGCGAGGCCCGCCGAGTCGGCTTCGACGTCCGGCCACGCGGCGAATACCGCTTCGGCGGTCGGGCTGCGCAGCCGGTTGCGACTGCAGATGAAGAGCGCGCGCATCATGTCGTTTCGACGTGGCCCGACACGGGCCTGCTCACCCTTGCGGAATCGTGCCCGGCCGGACGTACGCGAGCATGTGCGGCACGTAGTCGGCCTTGCCGAGTTCGACGCCGTGGTGGCGCAGGATCGCGTAAGCGGCGATCGCGTGGAAGTAGAACTGCGGCAGCGCCCAGTCGCGCGCGTACTGTTCGCCCGTCATGTCGAACGCGATCCCGTTCGGCAATTCGAGCGCGATCGGCAGCGCGACGCCGCCGTCGAGCGCATCCGGCGCGAGTTCGCCGAGAAAGGCGAGCGTGCCGGCGATGATCGCCTGCGCGTCGGCGAGCGTGCCGGGCTGCGCATCGGCATTCCATCCGGCCTCGCGCAACGCCAGCAGCGCGGCCGGTAACGGTTCGCCACGCAAACGGTGGACGGGCTCCATCGCCTGGAAGCACGAGAAGCGCACCTGTGCCGCGAGCGGATACATGTCGGGCGCGAGCTTCAGCGTCATCGCCGTGTCGGGCGTGTCGCCCGCGGCCTGCCGGTGCGCGGCCGCCTTGTCGAGCCACGCGGTCTGCGCGCGCAGCATCTGGGTGAAGGTCGGAACGAGAAGTTGGGTCGGTGACACGCGTGCGCTCCTGTGTTGTGGTTTGCGCCACGATAGCAGCGTCGGTACGAACCTGCATCCTCGCCGGGGCCATGCGCGCGATTCGATGCGGATCAGGCCGCGCGTGTCGCGAGATGCGCGGCGCGCGTCCGCGTCAACGCATCGTCAAGGCTTGCCGTGTCGCGCCAGAAACCGGTCGAGCTGCGACGCAAACGCCTTGCCGTCGCGCGCGCTGAACGGCGCCGGCCCGCCCGTGTCGATGCCCGCGCTGCGCAGCTGATCCATCATCGCGCGCGTCGACAGGCGTTCCTCGATGTTCTCGCGGCTGAACCAGTTGCCGCGCGGGTCGAGCGCATGCGCGCCCTTGTCGAGCACGGCGGCGGCCAGCGGAATGTCGGCGGTGATCACGAGGTCGCCCGCTTCCACCAGCTCGACGATGCGCGCGTCGGCCACGTCGAAGCCGGCCGGCACCTGCACCGCCTTGATGAACGGCGACGGCGGCGTACGCAGAAACTGGTTCGCGACCAGCGTCACGCAGATTTCGGCACGACGCGCGGCGCGAAACAGCATGTCCTTGATGACGGCGGGACACGCGTCGGCATCGACCAGTACTTGCATGGCGGGTTTTTCCAGTGGGTTGAAGCAGAAGCAGCAGAAGCCGCGATCATAGCGCACCGCCGGCCGGCGATCAGCCGGCGCGACCCGTGCACAGCGCGTCGGCCGTCACCCACTGCGCGCCCCACGCCGCGGCCAGCCGCGCGCCCTGCCCGATCCGCACGGCCGCGTCGTCGAAGTCGACGAACACGACGTGATCGGCCGCCGCGGGTTTCGCGGGCGTCTCGCGCGTGCGTCCGTCGGACAGCACCCACAGCCAGCGCTGCGCGCCGGGTTCGCGCCGTGCCGCGCGCGCGAGCAATTGCGCGGCGGCCGCGATGCCGTCCGCGAGCGGCGTGCCGCCGCCGCCTTCGACCGGTTCGAGCCAGCGCGCATTCCACCAGCGCGGTACGGCCGGGCCGAAGCGCCGCACAGCGCCGTTGCCGCCGAAGCAGATCAGCGCGGTTTCGACCCGGTCGCGCGCAGCCTGGTCGAAATACGCGACGATCAGCCCCTTCGCCAATGCGAGCCGCTCGTGCGACAGCATCGATGCCGAACAGTCGAGCACGAAGCAATGCAGCGCGTGCGGCGCGCCCGCGCGTTTCCGCAAGCGCAGATGATCGCGCTGCAGCGGGCCGCCGCGTTTCGCTGCGAGCGTCGCGGGCCACGCCACGGCCGTGCCCGCGCGTGCCGTACCCGGCACGTGCGCGGCGGCGCCTGCTTGCCATCGAGGACCGCGAACGGCGTTCGCGGCGGCGCGGGCTCGATGGCTCAGCGTTTTTTTAGCGGCAGCGGCATCACGCCTTTCACGTCGCGCAGCCCGGCCGGCTCGGGCGGCAGGTAGCCCCAGTCGCCTTGCGGTGGCGTGGCATCGTTCTGCGCCGCGCCCGATGGCTCGCCGGGGCGCTCGCGCGCATCGGGCGAAGCGTGACCGCCGCGTTCGTCGTCGGGTTGCGGCGCGCCGGACGACGGCGGCATGCCCGCATGGCGCCGGTGCCGCAGCACCGCGTCAGCCACCCGCTCCACGTGCGACACCGCCACTGCGTCGGCCTGTTCCAGCGCGGCCAGTGCGCGCGCCGCGCGCAGCATCACGAGATCGGCGCGCAACCCGTCGACGGCCGCGTCGATGCACAGCGCGCTGACGCGCGCATGAACCGCATCGTCGAAATCGAGCGCCGCGAGCCGTGCGCGCGCCGCGTGAATCCGGTCGCCGAGTGCGCGCTGCGCGGCGGCATGACGCGCGCGAAACGCATCCGGATCGAGATCGAACGCGAGCCGCGCCTTCACGATCCGCTCACGCTGCGCGGCGTCGAAGCAGTTCTCCAGTTCGATCATCAAGCCGAAGCGGTCGAGCAGTTGCGGCCGCAGTTCGCCTTCCTCGGGATTCATCGTCCCGATCAGCACGAAGCGCGCGTCGTGCGCATGCGACACGCCATCGCGCTCGACGATGTTCACGCCGCTCGCGGCGACGTCGAGCAGCGTATCGACGAGCCCGTCGGCGAGCAGGTTCACCTCGTCGACATACAGCACGCCGAGATGCGCGCGCGCCAGGAGGCCCGGCTGGAAGCGCACGCCGTTTTCGGCGAGCGCGTGCGCGAGATCGAGCGTACCCGTCACCTGTTCGTCGCTCGCCGACAGCGGCAGCGTGACGAACTGCCCTTCCGGCAGCAGCTCCGCGAGGCCGCGCGCGGCGGTCGACTTCGCGGTGCCGCGCGGCCCGCTCACGAGCACGCCGCCGAGCGACGGGTCGATCGCGGCGAGCAGCAGCGCCTGCTGCAGCGCGTCCTGCGCGACGAGCGCCGCAAACGGAAAAACCGCGCGGGCGCGGTGCGTCGTCGGACCGGTCATCGCCGTCCTCCTTCCTGGAATTGTTCGCTCGCGAGCCAGACCGCTTCGATCCGTTCGCGATAGTCGCCCGGCTGCTGCCACAGGCCGCGCTGCATCGCCTCGACGAAGCGTTCGCAGATGCCGTGCAGCGCCTTCGGGTTGTACCGTTCGAGGAACGCGCGGGTCGCATCGTCGAACAGGTAGGCGTCGGCGACGAGCGCGTACTGGTGGTCGGACAGCACGCGCGCGGTCGCGTCGTAGCCGTACAGATAATCGACGGTCGCGGCCATTTCGGCCGCGCCCTTGTAACCGTGGCGCTTCACGCCGTCGAGCCATTTCGGGTTGATCACGCGCGAGCGGATCACCCGCGCGATTTCCTCGCGCAGCGTGCGCATCTTCGGCGCGGCCGGGTTCGCGTGGTCGCCGTGGTAGAGGCTCGGCTGCTGCCCGGACAGATGCCGCACGGCCGCGGTCATCCCGCCCTGGAACTGGTAGTAGTCGTTCGAATCGAGGATGTCGTGCTCGCGGCTGTCCTGGTTCTGCACGACGACGTCGATCGTCGCGAGCCGCTCGCCGAACACGTCGGCCGCCGCGTCGCCCGCGCTGTTCTGCGCATACGCGTGGCCGCCCCACTGGCGATATGCGTCGGCGAGGTCGGCGTCGGTCTGCCAGCGGCGCTGGTCGATCAGGTCCTGCAAGCCCGCGCCGTAGCTGCCCGGCCGCGCGCCGAACACGCGCCAGCCGGCGCGGCGCCGCGCCTCGTCCGGCGCGACGCCCTGCGCGATCCATTTTGCGCGTTCGCGCTCGATGCGCGCGCGGATCGGGTTCAGTGCCTCGGGCTCGTCGAGTGCGGCCACCGCCTGCACGGCCGCATCGAACAGGTGCATCAGGTTCGGGAACGCGTCGCGGAAGAAGCCCGACACGCGCAGCGTCACGTCGATGCGAGGCCGGTCGAAGATCTCGATCGGCAGGATCTCGAAGTCGGTCACCCGGTGGCTGCCGTGCGCCCATTTCGGCCGCACGCCGAGCAGCGCGAACGCCTGCGCGATGTCGTCGCCGCCGGTACGCATCGTCGCCGTGCCCCAGACGGACAGCCCGATCGCGCGCGGATAGTCGCCGTGATCCTGCAGGTGGCGCTCGATCAGTTGCTGCGCGGATTTCAGGCCGAGCGACCACGCGGCCTGCGTCGGCACCGCGCGGGTGTCGACCGAGTAGAAGTTGCGGCCGGTCGGCAGCACGTCGGGGCGGCCGCGCGACGGCGAGCCGCTCGGCCCCGGCGGCACGAAGCGGCCGTCGAGCCCGCGCAGCAGCTGGCGCATTTCCTCGCCGCCGCACGCGTCGAGCGCGGGCAGCAGCGTCGCGCGCACGCGTTCGATCACGGCGAGCGTGTGCTGCCATTCGCCGGGAGGCGTCGCGTCGGTGCCCGTGTCGCCATCGTCCGCCGCGCACAGCGCGTCGAGCCATTGCTGCGCGAGCCGTTCGAGCCGCTCGCGCGTATCGCCCGCATGGCGCCACGGCGACGCGTCGAGCGCCTGCAGGATCGCCGGGCGCGGGCCGACCCACGGCGCGGCCCAGTCGGCCGCGAGCGGATCGAAGTCGTCGCCGAGCGCGAGATCGCGCGCGAGCGCACCGATCAACCCTGCGCGGCCGCCCTTGCCGTCGCCCAGCGGAAAGCGCGCGAGCGCGAGCAGCGTGTCGCGGCGCTGCCGATCGGCCGGCGACAGGCCGAACACGTGCAGCCCGTCGCGGATCTGCGCTTCCTTCAGTTCGCACAGCCATGCGTCCACGCGCGTGAGCAGCGCATCTTCGTCGCCCGTATCGCGTGGCGGCGACACGCTCAGTTCGTCATGCAGACGATGCTCGGCGATCGTCGCGAGGATCGTCTTGCGCAGCAGCTTCGCGCGCCGCGCATCGACCATCAGCGCTTCGTAGTATTCGTCGACCTGCCGTTCGAGATCCTGCAGCGGGCCGTAGTTTTCCGCGCGCGTGAGCGGCGGCATCAGGTGATCGACGATCACGGCCTGCGCGCGGCGCTTCGCCTGGCTGCCCTCGCCCGGATCGTTGACGATGAACGGATACAGGTGCGGCAACGGCCCGAGCGTCAGGTCGGGCCAGCACGCGTCGGACAGTGCGACGCTCTTGCCCGGCAGCCATTCGAGGTTGCCGTGCTTGCCGAGGTGGATGACCGCGTCGATGCGGTACGCATCGCGCAGCCAGAAATAAAACGCGAGATACGCGTGCGGCGGCACGAGATCCGCATCGTGGTAGCTCGCGTAGTCGTTCTCGCCGCGCGAGCGCGACGGCTGGATGCCGACGAACACGTTGCCCGCGCGCCAGCCGGCGATCGTGAAGCGGCCTTGCCGCAGCGTCGGGTCGGCTTGGGGCGGACCCCAGCGTGCGTTCAGCGCATCGCGCACCGCCGCCGGCAGCCGCGCGAAACGCGCGACGTAGTCGGCCAGCGGGTAGCTCTGGAACGCGGGGCGCAATGTGTGCACGGCCGGGTCGTTGGTCACGCCTTCGGTGAGGCGCGCGATCAACGCGTCGCCGTCGGGCGGCAGGTCGGCCACCGCGTAGCCCGCGTCGCGCAGCGCCGCGAGCACGCGCAGCGCGGACGCCGGCGTGTCGAGGCCGACGCCGTTGCCGATCCGCCCTTCGCTTTGCGGATAGTTCGCGAGGATCAGCGCGATGCGCTTGTCGGCGTTGTCGAGCGTGCGCAGCCGGCACCAGCCGCGCGCGAGCGCCGCGACGAACGCGATCCGCTCGGCGTCCGGCTGGTAGCGCACGACGTCGACTTCGGTATGCGGGCAGCGATACGCGAGCCCCTTGAAGCTCACCGCGCGCGTGACGATGCGGCCGTCGACCTCGGGCAGCGCGATGTGCATCGCGATGTCGCGCGCATGCAGCCCCTGGTTGTCGGCGACCCACGCGTCGCGATTGCCGCCGGACAGGATCACCTGCAGCACCGGCGCGTCGCCCGCGAGCACGTCGTGTTCGGGGCTGTCGATCGCGCCGGCCGCGAACGCGGTCGTATTCAGCACGAGCGCGACCTCGTGCGTGTCGCAAAGCTGCGTGATGACTTCGCGGCTCACCGCGTCCTTCAGCGACGTGACCGCGATCGGCAACGGATTGAGCCCCTGCTCGACGAGCGCATCGCCCAGCGCATCGAACACGGCCGTGTTCGCGGCCTGCCAGTGCGCGCGATAGAACAGGATCGCGACGACGGGCGCACCGGGCGTCCAGCGCGGCCGCCAGTCGTCGACGCTCGCGCGGTCGCGCGCCGGGTGATACAGCGCCGCGGCCGGCAGCGGGCGCGGCAGTTCGGGGGCGTCGCCGAACCCGAGCGTATGGAACGCAATGCTGCGCAGCAGCGCGTCGGCGTTGTGCACGCCGCCTTCGCGCAGATAGCGCCACCACAGCCGGCACAGGTCGGGCGCGACGGTACTCTTCGCGACGAGGTTCGGGTCTTCCTGCAGGTCGCCCGAGAACATCGCGAGCTGCTGCCCGCGCTTCGACGCGAGCGACACGGCCTGCTCGATCCCGTACGGCCAGTACGCCTCGCCGCCGAGATGGTCGATCACGACCGCCTTCGCGTGCCGCAGCACGTCGTCGACATAGAAATCGACCGACGCCGGCTGCCGCAGGAACGTGACGTTCGCGAGCCGCACGCTCGGGAAACCGGCCGGCAGCCGCGGCACGACGCTCGCGAGTAGCGACAGCGTCGTGTCGGCCGAACTCAGGATCACGATGTCGGCCGGTTGCTGATCGATCCGGACGACGCCCTGCGTATCGTCGACGAAGCCGCCCGGCGTGGTGCGCAGGAGATGCATCGTCCGTTACGCCTGTTGCGGCTCGGCCGCGCAAGCGGCGTCGAACGCACGCTGCAGCGCGGCCGCGTCGAGATCCTCGCCGATCAGCACGAAGCGGCTCGCGCGCGTTTCGCCGTCCTGCCAGCGACGGTCGAAATAGCTGTCGAAGCGGCGGCCGACGCCCTGGATCACGAGCCGCATCGGCGCATCGGGCAGCGCCGCGAAGCCTTTCGCGCGGTAGATCGTGTGCGCTTCGACCACACGCTGCAGCGCGGCGATCGTCGCTTCGCGCGTGCCGGCGTCGCCGGACACGACCACCGAGTCGAAATCGTCGTGATGGTGGTCGTGATCGCCGTCGTCGGCCGAGCCGTGATGATCGTGACGCAGGTGGATCGTTTCTTCCGATGCCGATTCGAGCCCGAGCAGCATCGCGAGATCGAGTTCGCCGCGCGTCGCGCGCACGATCTTCACCTGCGGCGGGATCTCGTCGCGGATCGCGGTTTCGATCTGCGCGAATTGCGCGTCGCCGACGAGATCGGCCTTGTTCACGATCACGAGATCGGCGGACGACAGTTGATCGGCGAACAGTTCGTGCAGCGGCGATTCGTGATCGAGGTTCGGGTCGGCGCGTCGCTGCGCGTCGACGGCCTGCGGGTTTTCCGCGAACTGGCCGCTCGCGGCCGCCGGCCCGTCGACGACGGTCACCACCGCGTCGACCGTGAAGCTGTTGCGGATCGTCGGCCAGTTGAACGCCTGCACGAGCGGCTTCGGCAGCGCGAGGCCCGACGTCTCGATCAGCACGTGGTCGATGTCCGCGCGGCGCTCGACGAGCGCCTCCATCACCGGATAGAACTCTTCCTGCACGGTGCAGCACAGGCAGCCGTTCGCGAGTTCGTACAGCTGGCCCGACGCTTCGCCCTGCGCGCCGTCGGCATCCTCGCAGCCGATGCCGCAGCCCTTGAGGATTTCGCCGTCGATGCCGAGTTCGCCGAATTCGTTGACGATCACCGCGATGCGGCGGCCTTCGGCGTGCTGCAGGATGTGGCGCATCAGCGTCGTCTTGCCGCTGCCGAGAAAGCCCGTGACGATCGTGACGGGAAGCTTGCGTAGGGTCATGGTAGGTCCTGTGTCGGAAATGGATCAGCGCGGGATCGTCGCGTCGAGGGCGGCGTGGCAGTTCGGCTGGCGGATCGCGCGCATGCCGCCGCGCGGACAGCCGCGGCACGGGCGGAACGACGAATCGGACATGGTGCTTCCTTGCGAACGGTCGACATCGTGAATGCCAACACGGCTGCCGCCGGCCCGGCTCGCGCTGCCTGCCGTTCGCCGCGCCGGCCGGCGCGCGCTCGCGCGGCGGCAGATCGGCGGAGGCAGCGTGCAACGCGCGGGCGTCGGGCCTGCTGCGGCCGTGGACGATGCGCCGCCTCCCCGCGGCGCTGTACCCCAATGTTCGGGCCGGTATCCGGGCTGACGAACACGCCGCTTCGCCTTCCCGGATGCGCGCGGCATCCAGTGGCGGTCGTCCGCATGCATCGGCATGCGGCGAAGCGGCGTTGCGTGGCGCTTGCGCGCGACGCGTTCGCTTACCGTTGCGGGGGCAGCACAGGTTGGCTCGACTGCGGCGCAGGCAGGCTCCCTGTTTCCCGTTTAACTGCGCGCACCGGAGCGGCGCGCGCGAGCACCAAAACGCGTGCGAGTGTAGGCGGCGGTGCGGGGAGCGTCAAGGCGAACGGGGCCGCCGGGCCGCATCCGGCACGGCCGTCGCGCCGCGCCGCAGGCCACGCGCGGCGGTTCGCGCGGGCGGATCGCTGTGCTATCGTATGCGCCGCGTTCGGTGCTCGCAGGCGCATTCCGCGCCCGCAGTTAAACGGGAAACAGGAGGCGGCTCCCCGCCCGGCCTGTGCTGTCCCCGCAACGGTACGCCGCCCGCGCGACGCGCTTCCCCGCGCACGCGCCCATGCCGCCCACGATGCCACTGCCCTTCAGCCGGGCGGGAAGGCCGCGGCCTGGCAAGCGGCCAGCCCGGATACCGGCCGACGCAAGGGGCGAGCCCGACGCTCGCCGAACGCCCGATCCGCGGGGAACGGATGGGGTGCGCCTTCCGCCCGCGTTCGCGCGGGCTTCGTTCGATCCGTGATGCGTGACTTCCTAGCTGGCCGCCGCCGTGCCGGCCGCCTGCCCTTTTCCACTGTTTCGACACGGTGCGCGCCGTGCCGCGCCCGATGAGCCGCGCGTGGCTCGTCGGCGCCGGCCCCGGCGACGCCGACCTGCTGACGCTCAAGGCCGTGCACGCGATCGGCGCGGCGGACGTGCTGCTCGTCGACGATCTCGTGAATCCCGACGTGCTGCGCCATGCGCGTGCCGATGCGCACATCGAGTACGTCGGCAAGCGCGGCGGTCATGCGTCGACGCCGCAGGAGGCGATCGTCGCCGCGATGCTTGCGCACCTGCGCGCGGGCCGCAGCGTCGCGCGGCTCAAGGGCGGCGATCCGTTCGTGTTCGGCCGCGGCGGCGAGGAGCTCGCGGCGCTCGGCGCGGCGGGATTCCCGGTCGAGGTCGTGAACGGCGTCGCCGCGGGCATTGCCGCGCCGGCCGCACTCGGCATTCCGGTCACGCAGCGCGGCGACGCGCAGGGCGTGATCTTCGTCACGGGCCACGGCGCGGGCGCCGACGAGCCCGACTGGCGCGCGCTCGCGGCCACCCGCATGACGATCGTCATCTACATGGGCATCCGCCGGCTCGACACGATCGCAGCGGCGCTGCGTGCTGGCGGCCTGCCCGGCGACACGCCGTGCGCGGCGATCGAGCATGCGACGCGCCCCGAACAGCGTCACGTACTCGCGACGCTCGATACGCTCGTCGCGCGCATCGGCGCGGCCGGCATCGGCTCACCGGCCATCGTCGTAATCGGCCGCGTCGCGGCGCTCGCCGACGATCCCGCGGTACGCGCCGCGCTCGGCGGCAACGCATGATGCGCGTCGCGCTGGGCGTCGGTTTCCGCGCGGGCGTGACGGCCGCGCAGCTCGATGCCGCAATCCGTGCGGCGCTGGTGCGGTATCCGGCCGCCGAACCGGCGCTCGT
The DNA here is from genome assembly GCF_902832845.1 of Burkholderia metallica. GTDB lineage: Bacteria > Pseudomonadota > Gammaproteobacteria > Burkholderiales > Burkholderiaceae > Burkholderia > Burkholderia metallica. Next base: position 172,574 of record NZ_CADFDB010000007.1, read on the forward strand.
CGCCACGCTCGCCGACAAGGCGCGCGCCCGCGCACTGCGCACGCTGTGCGCGCGACGCGGCTGGCCGCTCGTCGCATTCGACGCGGCGCAACTCGCAAGCCGCCCCGAACTGGCCGCGAGCGGCCCGTCGGATGCCGCGCTCGCGCGCTTCGGCGTCGCGGGCGTGGCCGAGCCGTGCGCGCAGCTCGCGGCGCCGCGCGGCCGGCTGCTGGGCCCCCGATCCATCCGGGACGGCGTGACGGTCGCGCTCGCCGGCCCGCTGTGAACCCTTTGTTCCGCTTTCTTTCGACAGGACGAATCCGATGAAAACCGACGCCGAATCCCATCAACGGATGACCGAACGCCGCCGCGCGGGCCACGAGAAGAAGCAGGCCGCCGCCGTCAACGAAAAGGGCCTGCTGATCGTCAACACCGGCAACGGCAAGGGCAAGAGCACCGCCGCGTTCGGCATGGCCGTACGCGTGCTCGGTCACGGCATGCGGCTCGGTGTCGTGCAGTTCATCAAGGGCGCGCTGCACACGTCCGAGCGCGACTTCCTCGGCGCGGTGGCCGAATGCGATTTCGTGACGATGGGCGATGGCTATACGTGGAACACGCAGAACCGCGACGCCGACATCGCGACCGCGCGCAAAGGCTGGGACGAGGCGCGCCGGATGATCGAAAGCGGCGACTACCGGATGGTGATCCTCGACGAGCTGAACACGGTGCTGAAGTACGAATACCTGCCGCTCGACGAAGTGCTCGCGACGCTCGCCGCGCGGCCCGCTTCGGTGCACGTCGTCGTGACCGGCCGGCATGCGCCCGATGCGCTGATCGACGCGGCCGACCTCGTCACCGAAATGCGGCTCGTCAAGCATCCGTACAAGGAACAAGGCGTGAAGGCGCAGCGCGGCGTGGAGTTCTGAGCATGCCGGACTGCCCCGCGCTGTTCGTCAGCGCGCCCGCGTCGGGCCAGGGCAAGACGTCGGTGACGGCCGGCCTCGCGCGGCTGCACCGCCGGCTCGGCCGCCGCGTGCGCGTGTTCAAGACCGGGCCCGATTTTCTCGATCCGATGTTGCTCGAACGCGCGAGCGGCGCGCCCGTGCATGCGCTCGACCTCGGGATGGTCGGCGAGGCCGGCTGCCGTGCACTGCTGGCCGACGCCGCGCGCGACGCGGACCTGATCCTGATCGAAGGCGTGATGGGGCTGTTCGACGGGACGCCGAGCAGTGCCGACCTCGCGGCCGCGTTCGGCGTGCCGGTCGTCGCCGTGATTGCCGCGAAGGGGATGGCGCAGACGTTCGCGGCGATCGCATTCGGGCTCGCGCGGTTCCGGCCGGGGCTGCCGTTTCACGGTGTGCTCGCGAACCGGGTCGGCTCGGTCCGGCATGCGGAACTGCTGCAACAGGCGCTGCCCGACGACCTGCGCTGGCTCGGGCACGTACCGGCCGACGCTGGCATCGCACTGCCCGAGCGGCATCTCGGCCTGCACCAACCGGCCGACATCGACGATCTCGATGCGCGGCTCGAGCGGGCGGCCGACGTGCTCGCGCACACGGCGCTCGCCGCATTGCCGCCGGCCGTCGCGTTCGCGGAACCGGACGCCGCGGCGCCGCTGCCGCGCGCGCTCGCCGGCCAGCGGATCGCAGTGGCGCACGATGCGGCGTTCTCGTTCATCTATCCGGCCAATCTTGCGTTGCTGGACACACTCGGTGCGCAGTTGCGGTTTTTCTCGCCGCTCGCCGACGAACCCGTGCCGGACGATTGCGACGCGCTGTTCCTGCCGGGCGGCTATCCCGAGCTGCATGCGGCGACGCTCGCGGCGAATGCAGCGACGGCGCGAACGATTCGCGCACACGCGGCGGCCGGCCGGGCGATCGTCGCGGAATGCGGGGGGATGGTGTATCTGTGCGAATCGCTGACCGATGTGGACGGCGTGACCACGCCGATGCTGGGTGTGCTGCCGGGTCATGCGACGATGCAGCGAAGGTTCGCTGCGCTCGGCATGCAGCAGCTCGACACGCGCACCGGGCCGATGCGCGGCCATACGTTCCACTATTCGCGGCTCGCGACGACGCTGGAGCCGGTCGCGTTCGCCGCGCGCCCCGACGGTGGGGCGGGCAGCGGCGAAGCCGTCTATCGCCACGACGCGATCGTCGCGACGTACATGCACATGTACTGGCCGTCGAATCCGCAGGCGGTCGTGGCGCTGTTCAGCGGGGACGCGTTCTAGATTCGGGACGGCTCAGGTCATGCCGGGATTGCCTGCCCAGTCGCAACGATCCCGTGCGTGCTTGCTTCTGCGGCAAGCTTGTCGATGTCCCGCCTCGCGCCATATGCGGTGTTTCCCCGGTCAAACCAGGAACGTCTGCGCGAGCTCCACCCAGTAAGACGCGCCGGTGGGCAACACCGCGTCGTTGAAGTCGTAGCCGGGGTTGTGCACCATGCAGCCGCCCTCCCCGTCGCCGTTACCGATGATCAGGTAGCAGCCCGGCCGCTTCTCGAGCAGGAACGCGAAATCCTCGCTGCCGGTGAGCGGCACCATCTCGTCGATCAGGTTGGCGTCGCCCACCCACTCGCGCGCGACGCCGCGCGCGAACGCGGTCATGTCCGCATCGTTGACGAGCACCGGGTAGCGGCGCTGGTAGTCGATCGTCGCGCTCGCGCCGAACACGGCCGCCTGCGCATGCACGACCTCCTTGATGCGCGTCTCGAGCAGGTCGCGCACCTCGGGCTTCAGCGCGCGCACCGACAGGCGCATCTGCGCGCGATCGGGAATCACGTTCGGCGCGTCGCCCGAGTGGATCGCGCCGACCGTGACGATCGCCATGTCGAGCGGCGACACGTTGCGCGACACGATCGTCTGCAGCGCAATGACGATCTGCGCGCAGACGACCACCGAATCGACCGCCTTGTGCGGCACCGCGCCGTGACCGCCGCGGCCCTGCACGTCGACGATCACCGTATCCGACGATGCCATGAACGGCCCCGGCAGGAAACCGAACTTGCCCGTCGGGAAGCCGGGCATGTTGTGCATCGCGAAGATCGCGTCGCACGGGAACAGGTCGAACAGCCCTTCGTCGAGCATCCTCTTCGCGCCGCCGAGCCCTTCCTCGGCCGGCTGGAAAATCAGGTTCAGCGTGCCCGAGAAGCGGCGCTCGCGCGCGAGGTGCTTCGCGGCCGCGAGCAGCATCGCCGTGTGGCCGTCATGGCCGCATGCGTGCATCTTGCCGGCGATCCGGCTCTCGTACGGCAGGCCCGTCGTTTCGTGGATCGGCAGTGCGTCCATGTCGGCGCGCAGGCCGAGGCGCCGCGTGCCGTCGCCGACCCTCAACTGCGCGACGACGCCTGTGCCGCCAAGCCCGCGATGCACCGTGTAGCCCCACGACTGCAATTGCTCCGCGACGAGGTCGCTCGTCGCGAATTCCTCGAAGCCGAGCTCGGGGTGGGCATGGATGCGGTGCCGGATCTCGATCATTTCGTCGGCGAGGCCTGCGGGAATCACGCTGTGCGTCACGGTGTCGTCTCCTGATGTGCGGGGGTACTGCCGGGATGTGCAGGCAAGGATAGTCGGTTCAACGGCAACCGGGCAGACGGAAAGTCGTCACGGTAGCAACTCGCAGTTGCCATATTGGGAACGGTGTGCGCCCCGCGCAAGCTGGCTGTCCGGACGACTGCCGCGCCAGGGCCGGACACGCGAAACTGTGCGCTACCTGTCGAATTCTTCTGTACGAGGACTGCCGTGACTATCGCTCGACATCTTGAAATAGCTACTTATAATCAAAGGTTTGCGAATATTTGTTCACTTTTTGACGCTCGTACATTTTTTGTGTACGATGGCAAAAAGGTGAACAACCGATTGCCTTCGATGCCCGCGAACCCTCCCCTCTCCCTGTCGGAACAGCAGGTGCTCGACGAAGCCTGCGCCGCGTTCGAACGCGCGACCCGGCGCTTTCGCGCGCGGCCCGTACGCGTGCCGGCCGCCGGCCGCGCGCGCGCCGACGCAATGATCCGCTTCGACGTTGCCGGGCACGCGTTCGAGATGCCGGCCGCCGTCAGCCTGCGCGTCGAATCGCTGGCGGGCGCGCTCGCGACACTGCGCCGCAGCGGCGCGGATACCGCGACGCCCGGGGAGCGGCCGCTGATGCTCGTCGCGCCATACCTCTCGGCCGAACTGGCCGCCGGCCTGACCGATCAGGGCATCCCGTATCTCGATACCGCCGGCAACGCGTGCCTGATTCAGCCGGAGGCGACCGTGATGATCGCGGGCCGGCCGAAACCCGCACGCGCACCACGCCGGCAGGCATCGCGCGCCACGACGCCCAAGGGGCTGGCCGTGATGTTCGCGCTCGCGACGCAGCCGGGCCTCGTCGCCCAACCGTACCGTGCGATCGCGGCCGCATCGGACGTCGCACTCGGCACGATCAATCTCGCGATGGACGATCTGATCGCGCGCGGCCTCGTCGGGCAGCGCCGCAACGGCGAACGCCTGATTCCAGACTGGCCGCGTTTCGTGCAGGAATGGGTCGCGCTCTACCCGAGCCGCTTGCGCGCGAAACTGCCGAGCCGGCGATTTGCCGCGCTCTCGCCCGACTGGTGGCGCGGCTTCGATTTCGCCGCATTCGAAGCGCGGCTCGGCGGCGAGCCTGCGGCCGACCTGCTGACACACGATCTGAAGCCGGCCGCGATCACCGTCTATATGCACGGCACCGCATCGAACAAGCTGCTGCTACAAGGCCGCCTGCGCGCTGACGAGCACGGCGACGTCGAGCTCGTCGAAGCGTTCTGGCCGCCGCCGGCGGCGCTCGCGTGGCGCGAGCAGGACGTACCGGTCGTGCCGCCGCTGTTGATCTACGCGGATCTCGTCGCGTCCGGCGACAGTCGCAATCTCGCCATCGCCGAGCGCATCCATGACCGATACCTCACCCACCCGCCCGCTTGAGGTCGACGCACGCCGGCCGCTGGCGCCCGCCGCGATCACGCTGCTGCAGAGCGTGTGCTCGACCTGCGCACGCCTCGACGCGGCGTTCGTGGTCGCCGGCGCAACCGCGCGCGACATCCTGATGTGGCACGTTCACGGCATCCAGCCGGTGCGCGCGACGCGCGATGTCGACATTGCGGTGTGCGCGGTAAGTTGGCCGTTTCACGCGCGACTCATCGACGCGCTCGTCGCAACCGGACAGTTCAGCCGCGCGCCGAAACAGCAGCAGAAACTGCTGTTCGACAGCGGCACACACGGTTTTCGCACGGAGCTGGATCTCGTGCCGTTCGGGCCGCTCGAAACGCCGCCCGGCGAGATCGCGTGGCCGCCCGGCGGTGAATTCGTGCTGAACGTGCTCGGTTTTCAGGAAGCGGTGGACACCGCGCAGCCGGTGTCGATCGACGCGCACACCGTGGTGCCGGTGGCCAGCCTGCCTGCGCTCGCGCTGCTGAAGCTGCTCGCGTGGAAGGATCGGCGCGCGCGCCAGAACAGCGACGCGTACGACCTGCTGTTCCTGCTCACGCATTTCCACGACGCCGGTAATCGCGAGCGCATCTGGGATGTCGCACCGGACCTGCTCGAAATGCACGCGTTCCAGCCGGCACTCGCCGCTGCCGCGCTGCTCGCGCGCGACGCGCAACGGATTGCGTTGCCGCATACGCGGGACGCGATCCGCGCGCTGCTGTCGGACGAAGCGACTTATGCCGCGCTCGGCCAGGATCTGCTGGCACGCGCGTTCGCGCTGTTGCCCGGCGAATTCAGCGATGACGCAGACCGGTATCTCGACGCATTCCGCACCGCCTTTCTCGCAGATCGCCCCGCACCGCGCACGTGACGCGTCGCGGCAGCACAGCCGCGCGACCGTGCGGACGGCATGCCGCGCTCAGGCCGCCCAGTCTTCGAGCGGCAACCCGGCGACGCGGCCGAACTCGACCACAGCCGGGCGTTCGGCGAGAAAGTCGGCGTCGGCCAGCGGTTCGCTCGCGAACGACAGCCACGTGGGCCGCATCGGCAGCAGCAGCGTGTCGCCTTCGCGGCGGATCTCGAGTTCCGTCACCCCCTCGAACTCCATGTCCTTCGGGATGCGGATTGCCTGGTTACGGGCATTCTTGAAAATGGAAACGGTGCGCATGAGCCACTCCACGGGAGTACGATGCACCCAGTCTGGACATATGCTGGCATATGTCAATATGGGCGTACGTAACCCGAAGGTCGCGCCCCATGCTGCGGAAGATATTTTCGCCATGGTTGCGGGCCTGCCGTCGATGAGGAGAACGATCCATTCTTCACGACGCAGGCCGCGCGATTCATACGCCGGACGGCTTATGCCGGCACGTCAGGGCGCGACGCGCACCGTCGCGCCGCCCCGCGCATCCGCCCCGTCACGGCAACCGGAAAGTGTCGAAGAATGTGTCGCGCTCGATCACGGTGAGCGCCGCGCGCTTGTGCGGGAAATCGAATTCCTTCAGCGTGTAGAACCCGAGCCGGTGCATGTACGCGATGTGCCGCACGTGATCGACGCGCGGCTCGCCGACGAGCCGCTGCGTGCGCGGCTCGTCGACGAACATGTAGTGCAGCACCCCGCTCCACCATGCATGCAGCTTGCCGGCACTCTGGAAGCGCGAGTCGCCGATCAGCAGGTGCAGCCCGCGGTCGTAGTCGTGCGCATCGTAGAACGGCGCGAGACGGTCTTCCTTCGCCCAGTAGAACTCGAAATAGCCGAACGGCGTGTCGTCGAAATAGCCGATCATCGGATGCATGTGCGGATCGGCTAGCCGCTCGGCGAGATACGTCGCGTGCTCGTCGCGCGTGCCGCGCTGGTCCCAGAAATGCGCGACGCGATCGAGGTTCATCCAGCCGCTGAACAGGTCCGCGTGCGCGCCGATGTCGACGGTGCGCAGGCTGAACGTCATCCCGACCTGCGGCATGTAGCGCGCGTAGATCTCGCCGGCCGGCGACGGCGGGCGCACCGGGTGCCGGTGGCCGTTCGTGATCGCATGGCGCAGCGGCATCCCGCCCGATGCGGGCGCCTTCAGCCAGGGCCGCGGGTTCTGCCAGAACGTCGCGCGCGACACGGTGGCGCGCAGCGTGTCGCCGGCCGTCTGTGCGCCGTCGATCACACCTTCGCGCACCGCGCGCGCGACGTACGACGCGACAGCGGCCGCATCGGCGCCGCCGAGCGGCACAGTGATCGTCGCCGCGTCGTAGCGCGTGTCGGTGTTGAAGAGCGCGACGAACGCGTCGAGCAGGAGGTCCGGCGCGTCGTCGGGCCGCCACGCGTCGAGCGTGCGCTCGGCGATCGCCAGCGGCGCGGGGGTGGCGCCGTCGAGCGCGACGGCCACGTGCCCTTCGATCGCGTCCGCTGCGCCGGCCGGTTTCGTCAGCGTGTCTTCCATCACAGTGCTCCCGCGTCGTGGCGGTCGGCGAGGACGTGCAGCCCGCGCTCGAGTGCCGGAAACAGGCTGCGCTGGAAGTTGTTCCAGCGCAGTTCGAGAATCGTGTCGTCCGGCGCGATCGGCGTGTCGAGCACGTCGCAGATCACTTCGCCGGAATCGATGCCGTTGTCGACGTAGTGGAACGACGCCCCGGTCATCGTCACGGGTTCGACGCGCGACGTCGTGCCGCTCGCCCAGTCGACCCGTTCGCCGCGCGCGCCGTGCAGCGCGTCGAGCGTCGCCCATGCGCCGCGCCGCTGGTACGGCGAATCGTCGGCGGTGATGCCCGGGTGGATGTTGGCGATGCGCCGGTGAAAGCGCGCACCGGGCCGCACGAGTTCGTCGAGGATCACGAGCAGCCCGTCGAGCACGACGACGTCGGCGTCGAGTTCGAGCAGGCGCTCGAGCAGGCGGCGCTCGAACGCCTGCTTGCCGGCCACGCGCTGCTCGCGTGCGTCGCGCGGCAGCCGCCGGTACGTCGACGCAATCGTGCAGAACAGTTCGTCGACCGGCCGGCCCCGCACGGTCAACCCGTCCGGCAGGATCCACGGGCGGCCCGGCGTGCGTGCGAAGCCGTAGTCGGCGACTTTCGCGCGGTCGGCCGGCGAGCCTTCGTCGTCGTCGACGATCACGCCCTGCAGCGTGTAGCGCTCGCCTAGCGGCGAGTCGTTCAGGCGTTCGACGAGGAATTCGAGCGGCGCCTTCATGTAGCGCGTGCCGCCCCGATAGGCGACCGGCTGCCCGGCACGATCGGCCGCGCCGTTGCGCAGCGACTGGATGTAGACGAGATTTTTCTTCGGCATGGATGCGTGGTGAAAAAGCGGACGAAGGCGCGGCGACCCGCCCGCGCCGGCCGCGAAGGCCGGCCGGCGGGCCGCGGCGCGCAGCGTCACCAGTTGTATTTCGCGGTGGCGATCACGGTACGGTCGGTACCGAACACACAGACGTTCGCCGACTGGCAACCGCTGATGTAGTGGCGGTTGAACAGGTTCGTGCCGTTCACGGCGAAGCGCCAGTTGCGCGTGTCGTAATGCACGCCCGCGTCGAACAGCGTGACGCTCGATACCGTCAGCGAGTTGTCGGCCGCACCGGCCGACGCGCTCTGGTAGCGAATGCCGCCGCCGAGGCCGAAGCCCGTGAGCGGCCCCGTGTGCCACGTCCAGTCGGTCCACAGCGACGCCATCTGGCGCGGCCGCGGAATGTCGACCGGCCAGTTGTTCAGCGACACGTCGTTGGCCTTCACGTTCTTCACGTCCTGATACACGTACGACGCGATCACCGACAGGTTGCGCGTGACCTTGCCGGTCGCGCTCAGCTCGATCCCGCGCGAACGCACCTCGCCCGCCTGCACCGACTTCGTGCCGGTCGGGTCCTGGTCCGGCAGCGCGTTCGTGAGCACGTTGGTCTGGTTGATCTGGTAGATCGCCGCGTTCAGCATCAGGTTCTTGCCGGGCGGCTGCCAGCGCAGGCCGGCCTCGATCTGCTTGCCGCGCGTCGGCTGCGGCAGCCCGCCGCCGAGCAGGTTCACGCCGATCAGCGGGTTGAACGACGTCGCGTAGCTGACGTACGGCGACAGCCCGTAATCGCCCTGGTACGTGAGGCCGACGCGGCCGGTGAACGCCGTGACGTCCGCCTTCGTCGACGTGCCGCCCGCGCGATCGTCCATCCGCATGTTGACCCAGTCCTCGCGGCCACCGAGCGTCAGCGTCCAGCGGTTCCACTTGATCTGGTCCTGCGCGTACAGGCCGAACGTGTTCATCGTCGTGTACATATTGGTGCGGAACGTCGAATCGGGCGTGAACACCGCCGTCGTGACGGGCTGGTAGACCGGGTTGTAGATGTTCAGCGGCGGCGCGGCGGCGAGCCATTCGCTGTCGGTCGCGGTCTGGCGGTTGTACTGGAAGCCGAGCAGCAGCGTGTGCTGGAGCGGGCCCGTCGCGAAGCGGCCTTCGAGGTTGTTGTCGATGTCGAAGCGGCTGTAGTTCATCTGGAACACGCCGGCCCAGCGCGACACGTCGGTCGTGCTGCCGTCGACGAAGCCGTTGCCGAACACCGAGCCGTTGTCGAGCGACAGGTGCATCAGGCGCGTGTTCTGGCGGAACGTCCACGCCGGCGTCAGGTTCCGCTCGAACTGGTAGCCGACCGACCACTGCTTCTTGCGGTAGTAGTTGAAGTTCGGGTCGCCCTCGTACACGTCCTTGTTGATCTGGCCGTTCGGGTTCGGCAGCACGGTGCCGACCGCGGGCAGGAAGTTCGACGAGATGTCGCCCCAGTCCTGCAGATAGGTGGCCGACAGCGTCAGCGACGTATCCGCGTCCGGGCGCCAGCGGAACGACGGCGCGAGCGCGACGCGCTGGTCGTTGTTCGGGCCGGTCAGCGCATTGCCGTCGCGCGCGACGCCGACGAACCGGTACGCGTACTTGCCGTCCGGGTCGAGCTTGTCGCCGACGTCGATCATGAACTGCTTGCGCGCGTAATTGCCGATCTGCACGCCCGCTTCGCGCACGCGCTCGCCGTCGGCGAGCTTGGTCTGCACGTCGACGATCGCGCCGGGGTCGCCCGCGCCGTACAGCACCGAGGTCGGCCCGCGCAGCACGCTGATGCTGTCGATCATGTACGGATCGACGCGCCAGCTCGCGAGGTTGATCGTGTTGGGCACCTGCAGCCCGTTCACGTACGCGGTCGGCGTGAAGCCGCGCAGCGCCGCGTACCAGTCCGAACGGTTGTCCGACCCGTACGACGAGAAGCCCGGCACGTAGCGCAGCGCCGCGTTCACGTCGGTCGCGCCGGTCATCTCGATCTGCTGCGCGGTGACGACGTTGATCGTCTGCGGGATCTCGTTGATCGACGTATTGGTCTTCGTACCGGTCCGGCTGCGCTTCGCGACGAGCCCGACCGTGCCGTCGCCGTCCGAGGCCGCGTTGACGTTGATCGTCGGCAGCGTGCCGGTCGACGTACCGGCCGCCGCACCGTTCTGCGCACTGCTGGCCGGCGCCGCGGCGCCTGCGTTCACGGCGGGCGCCGTCTGGGCGTATGCATGCCCTGCCGCCGCACCGAACGCCACGCTTGCCGCGGCTGCGATCGCACGCAAACGCGTGCCTGTTGCCCACTCCATCTTTCTCTGCTCCACTTTTTTCATGCGGTCTCCGACCGCGCCTTTGTCAAAGAGCGAAAGCCATCCGGCCCGCGCTCACCCCGTTGTCCTTTCGTTTTTCCTGTGTTGCCCGGGCCGCCCCTTCGTCATGGGCGGGCGCGATCCCGCTTTCGAGCGACGCGCAGATCTCGTCCGCCCGGCGCGCCAGTACCGACAGCAGCGTGTCGGACAAGCCGTGGCTGTCTTCGCAGCAGCCTTGCAGGTAGATGCGCGGCGTGAAGTGCTCGGGCGTCGCGAGCAGGTAGTCGCGCGCGACGTCGCCGCGCACGAGCGCATCGCCCAGGTGCGGCGCGAGCCCGTCGAGCAGCGCCGAATGCGTGTCGCGGCGGTAGCCGGTCGCCAGCACGAGCGCGTCGAAGCGCTCGACGCGCGTGTCGCCGTTCAGCCGGTCGCGCAGCGTCAGTTCGACGCGGCCGTCGGCGGTACGCACCGCGGCCTCGATCGCACTGTTCGCGAGCAGCGCGTGACGTGCGGTGCCGTCGACGCGCTGCAGGTACAGCATTTCGTAGATCTGTTCGATCAGCGGCCGGTCGACCACCGCGTAGTTCGTGTCGCGGTAGCGCTCGAGCAGCGCGCGGCGCGCGTCGTGCGGCTGCGCATAGACGACGTCGGTGAACTCGGGGCTGAAGATCTCGTTGACGAACGGGCTGTCGTCCGCCGGCTTCAGTGCGCCCGCGCGCATCACGAGGCTTGCGTCGACGTGCGGGAAGCGGCGCGCGAGATCGATGAACACCTCGGCCGCGCTCTGCCCCGCGCCGATCACCGCGACGCGGCGGCGCTCGCCGTCGGGCGACGCGACGAGCCGGTCGATGTCGGTCAGGTACGACGACGAGTGGATCACGCGGTCGCGGCCGAGCGCGGCGAACGCGTCCGGAATCGCAGGCGTGCCGCCGACGCCGACCGACAGCGCGCGCGTGACGCGCTGGCGCTCGCGGCCGGTCGCGTCGCGCGACAGCACGCGCAGCGCGTCGATCTTCGCGCCGTCGCCGCGCACGGGTTCGATCCCGAGCACGGTCTCGCTGTAGTGGACGCGATCGTCGAACGCTTCGGCCACCCAGCTCAGGTAGTCGTGGAATTCGACGCGGGTCGGATAGAAGTTCTTCAGGTTGACGAATTCGTTCAGCCGGCCGCGTTCGAACAGGTAGTTGATGAACGTGTAGCGGCTCTTCGGATCGCGCATCGTGACGAGATCCTTCAGAAACGAGATCTGCATCCGGCAATCGTCGAGCAGCATCCCGCGATGCCAGCCGAATTCAGGCTGGCGTTCGACGAAGCAATGGGCGAACGCCCGCGTGCCGCTGCGCTCCGCGAGGCGCACGGCCAGCGCCAGATTCGACGGCCCGAAGCCGACGCCGATCAGGTCGAATACGGTTTCTCTTTGCATGTCTCAGCTCCCTTGTCGATGAATCCGGCCCGTCAGACGTGACGGCCGGAGAAGAACGTCTCGCGCAGCGTGCACATCCACAGCGGCTGCGCGTCGGCCAGCGCGAGACGGCGCCGGCGCGCGAAGCCGTGCCGCGCGAGATGGTCGGCAACCCGTGCATGGCCGGCCGGAACGGCACAGCCGACCGCTTCGGTGCGCGGGTCGTCGAGAAACAGGTAATGCACGACGGACGGCAGCCAGCCCGCCACGCGATGCGGGCCGCGCCAGCGAGGCTCGCCGACCAGCATCCGCAGCCCGCGGTCGTAGTCGCGCGCCGCGACGTGCGGCCCGAGCGCGTCTTCCTTCAGCCAGAACGCCTCGAAATACGCGAACGGTTCGCCGTCGAAGCAGCCGACGAGCGGCGTCACGTGCGGATCGGCATCGGGTGCGGCGCCTTGCGGGCCCTGCGCGCCGGGCTGTGCACCCGGCCAGCCGTCGCGCACGCGCGGCGCGTCGAACCAGCGTGCGAGCCGAGCGGCGTCCTCGGCCGGCTGCCAGCCGCGCAGCGTGAAGCGCACGCCGAGCGCCGGCAGGTCGCGTGCATAGACGTCGCCGCGCGGCGCGGGCGGACGGCGCGGATGACGGCGGCCGTCGGTGAGCATCGGCAGCGTCGCGCACGGCAGATGCGGGCCGACGCGCCACAGATCGGCCTGCTGAGCCCAGCCCTCGCGCATGCAGCGGCCGGCGTCCGCCAGCACGCCGCTCGCGCGCAGCGCATCGAGCGCGACCGCCGGCCACGCGGCCGGGTCGATCCGGATCGCCGCGTGGCGCGCGCTGTCCGAAAACGCCGCGGCCAGCGCGGCGAGCAGCGCACGCCGCTGGTCGGCCGGCGCCGCGCGATGGTTGTATGCGACGACGCGCAGCGCGCCGTCGTCGCCGAGTTGCGCGCGCAGCAGCTGCGCGCCGATGCTGTCACCCTGCGCGACGCGGATCTCCGCGCCGTCGCGCACCGCGAACAGGCCGTCCGCGAACGCGAGGCGGTAGGTATCGAGCATCGTGAATCCGTCCGGACGCACTTCAGCCAGCATGGCGCGCCTCCTGTCCCGTTTCCGTGTGGGCATCGAGCCGCGCGCCGAGTGCCGCGAGCGTCGGCGCCGCGAACAGGTCGGCCACCGTCAGCGCGTGACCGGCGCGGTTCGCCGCATCGACGAAGCGCACGACGTCGAACGAGGTCGCGCCGGCTTCGAACAGGTTCGCGTCCGGGCCGGGCGCGGGCGTCGCGAACGTGTCGGACCACAGCGCCGCGAGCACGGCGGCCGCATGCGGAGCGTGCGGCGGCGTGGCAGCGGGTGCGCTGCGTTGCGCGTGCGCGCGCGGCGACGCGTGCGCGACGGCAGCCTTGTCGGGTGCGCCGAGCGCCGCTTCCGGCGCGCCGGCAAAGCGCGCGACCTCGTCGTGATAGACGTCGACGAGCGTGTCGACGAAGCCGCGCTCGAGCAGTTCGTCCGCATACGAGAACGCGGCGCTCACGCGACCGTCCGGATGCTCGACGACGTCCAGCTCCAGCGTGAACACGACGCGGTGGCGCACGTCGTCGAATCCGGCCAGCGACAGGCCGGCCCAGTCGCGGGCGGCGGCGCCGGTCGGGCGCAGGTAGTTGAACATCACCTGGAACAGCGGATTGGCCTGCGCGGCGCGCGGCGCGCGCAGCGCCGCGACGACGTCCGCGAACGGCACGTCGGCGTGCGCATAGGCGGCCAGCGCCGTGTCGCGCACGTGCGCGAGCACGTCCGCGCGACGCGCGGCCGGGTCGATCCGCGTGCGCACGACGACCGAATTGATGAAGAGGCCGAGCGCATCGCGGGCCGCGTCGCCCGTCAGCTCGCGCGTCGACGCGAGCACGCCGACCGGCTGGTCGGCCGCCCCCGTCGTGCGAAACAGCGCGGTGTTGAGCGCCGCGTGCAGCAGCATCGGCAGCGTTGCATGCGCGGCCGACGCCGTGTCGCGTGCCGCACGGACCAGCGCGCCGTCGAATTCGAACGCGATGCGCGCCGCGCGCCATTGCGGGACGGCCGGCGCATCGGCGCGCAGCGGCAGCACGCGCGCCGGCAGGTCGGCCAGCGCGTCGCGCCAGTACGCGACGCGGGCCGAATGGCACGGCGCGGGCAGCACGATCGGCCGGACGGCTGCGTCGGCCGGTGCGGCGCCGCCCTGCACGCGAGCGACGTAGCACGCGCGAACCGCGTCGAGCCACAGCTCGATCGATTCGCCGTCCGACACGATGTGATGGATCGTCACCGACAGCACGTGATCGTCAGCGCCGAGCCGCAGCACGCGCGCACGCCACAGCGGCGCATCGGCCGCGAGGTCGAACGGCGCGAGCGCGTCTTCGTCGGTCAGCGCCGCCGCCCGTGCGAGCGCATCGGCATGCGCCGACAGGTCGATCACCGGCAGGTCGACGGCTACGTTCGCGTCGATCCGCTGGCCCGGCAGTGCGCCGTCACGCGCGACGAGCCGCGCGCGCAGCGCCGGATGCACGGCCGCGACCTCCGAAAACGCGGCACGCAGCGCGTCGACGTCGAGCGGGCCGCGCACGCGCAGCGCGACCGGAATGTTGTACGCGGCGCTGTCCGGCTGCGCGCGCCACAGGAACCACAGGCCGAGCTGCGCGGGCGACAGCGGCCACACGCCGTGTGCGTCCGGTCTGGCCACCGCGACGCCGGGCGCCGCGGCACCGGCATGCGCGGCGCGCGGTGCATCGGCCACCTGCTGCGCGTACTGCGCGAGCACCGGCGCTTCGAACAGCGCACGCACCGGCACGTCGCGGCCGAGCCGTTCGGCCACGCGCGTCGCGACGCGCACGGCGGCGAGCGAATGGCCGCCGAGATCGAAGAAGTGATCGCCGCGGCCCACCCGTTCGAGATTCAGCACGTCGCACCAGATCGCCGCGAGCGCGGCTTCGTCGCCGTCGTGCGGCGCTTCGTACGTGCGTTCGACCCGCACCGGCGCCGGCAGCCGCGCACGGTCGACCTTGCTGTTCGCGTTGCGCGGCAGCGCGTCGAGCACGATCAGTTGCGCGGGCACCATGTAATCGGGCAGCGTGCGGCGCAGGTGCGCGTCGAGCGTCGCGGCTTCGACGGGTTGCGCGGCCGCCTGCGCATCGGCCGTCAGCTCGACGTACGCGACGAGCTGCGCGAGCGCGCCCTGCCCGTGCACGACCGCGCACGCTTCGCGCACCGCGTCGTGCGCGGCGAGCTGGGCCTCGATCTCGCCGAGTTCGATGCGCAGCCCACGCAGTTTCACCTGATGGTCGACGCGGCCGATGAAGTCGAACACGCCGTCCGCGCGGCGCCGCACGAGGTCGCCCGTGCGGTACAGCCGCGCGCCCGGCGCGCCGTACGGATCGGGCACGAAGCGCTCGGCCGTCAGCGCCGGACGGTCGAGATAGCCGCGCGCGACGCCGATCCCCTCGCCGCCCAGGTACAGCTCGCCGATCACGCCGACCGGCAGCGGATGCAGCCGCGCGTCGAGCACGTGCGCGGTGCGCGCGCCGACCAGCGTGCCGATCGGCAGGTACGCGGCGTCGCCGAGCTTCGCGAGGTCGTCGCCGGGCCGGAACATCCACAGCGTCGGCGTGATGACCGTTTCGGTCGGGCCGTAGCCGTTCACCACGCGCACGTTCGGCAGCGCGCGGCGCAGCATCGCGAATGCCTCGCGCGACGTCGCCTCGCCGCCGACGGTCAGCGAACGCAGCGTCGGCGGCGCGCCGTGCGCGAGCGCCCATTCGGCGAGCTGCGCCGCGCAGCCGGGCGGCACGTAGGTCATCGTCACGCCGTCGCGGACCATCATCGCGCAGGTCTGCGCCGGCGGCCACAGCACGTCGGCCGTCACCGATACGGCGGCGCCCGACATGTACTGCGAAAACCAGCCCTCGTGCGCGCCGTCGAAGTTGACCGACTGGAACAGCAGGAACACGTCGTTCTCGCCCGCGCCGTAGCGCTCGGCGATCGCCGCGCAGTGCAGCGCGAACGACGCATGGTCGACGATCACGCCCTTCGGCTTGCCGGTCGAGCCGGACGTGTAGATCGCATAGGCCGCGTGGCCCGGCAGCACGTCGGGCAGCGCGACCTCGACGGCCGGGTCGAGCGCATCGATTGCGTCGGCGCGCCACACGCGCAGCGCCGGCAGGTCGGGCAGCGACGCGGCGCTCGCGCCGTCGGTCAGCACGTGCGCGATGTTCGCGTCGCCGACGATCTGCGCGAGCCGTTCGCGCGGGTGCGCGGGATCGAGCGGCACGAACGCGGCGCCCGACTTCAGCACCGCGATCAGCGCGACGAGCAGGTCGACCGAGCGCTGCAGCGCGACGCCCACGCGCATCTCGGGCCGCACGCCGGCCGCCACCAGATGACGCGCGAGGCGCGCCGCACGCGCGTCGACTTCGCCGCGCGTGAACGCGCGATCGATGTCGGCCACGCCGCGTGCGTCGGGCCGTGCCCGCGCGTGCGCCGCGATGCGGGCATGCACGGGCACGAACGGTTCGGCGTCGGTCGCGCCGGCCGGCGCGTTCCACGCGAAGAGCTGCGCGCGCTCGTGCGCGGGCAGCCAGTCGAGATCGCCGACCGGCAGCTCGGGGCGTGCGAGTGCATCGCCGAGCAGCGTGACGAAGCGCGCGGCGAGCCGCGCGATCGCGTCCGCGTCGAACAGGTCGAGCGCGTAGATGAAGGCCGCGTCGAACGTGCCGTCCGGCGTCGCTTCGACGGACAGCGTCAGGTCGAATTTCGCGGACGGTGTGCCCGACGGCAGCAACGCGGCCGCCGCCGCGCCGAGCGCCGGCAGCGCGCGGCGCTCGCCGTACGCGGCCATCACCTGGAACAGCGGATGGTGGCTCGCGCTGCGCGGCACGCCGAGTGCGTCGACCACCTGCTCGAACGGCACGTCCTGGTGCATCTGTGCATCGACGAGCGCGCGCTGCGTACGCGCGACCAGCGACGAGAAATCGCCGTGCGCGGGCACGTCGACGTCGATCGCCAGCGTGTTGACGAAGAAGCCGATCAGGCCGGCGACTTCCGCGCGCTCGCGGTTCGCGGCCGGCACGCCGACGCAGATCCGTGCATCGCCGGTCGCGCGCGCCAGCAGCGCATCGAGCGCGGCCAGCAGCACCGCGAACGGCGTGGCGCCCGATGCGGCCGCGAAGGCGCGCAGTTGCGCACCGATGCGCGCGTCGAGCGAAAACACGTGACGTGCGCCGCGCGCACTGCGGCGTGCGGGCCGCGCGGCCGCGCCCGGCAGCGTCAGCACACCGCGCTGCGGATCGAGCCGCTCGCGCCAGAACGCGAGCTGGCGGTCGCGCTCGCCGGCGTCGAGCCAGCGGCGCTGCCACAGCGCGTAGTCGGCGTACTGGATCGGCAGCGGCGCGAGCGGCACCGGCCGATCGGACGCATACGCGCGATAGAACGCCGCGAGTTCCTCGAGCATCACGCCCGACGACCAGCCGTCCGACACGATGTGGTGCACGGTCAGCGCGAGCCAGTGATGCGTCGCATCGAAGCGCACCAGGTGAGCCCGCACGAGCGGCGCGACGCCGAGATCGAACGGTTCGGCTTCGTCGGCCGTCGCGACGGCTTGCGCGCGCGCCGCGCGCTGCGCGTCCGGCAGCGCTTCGAGGTCGGTTTCACGCCACGGGCAGCGCAACGGTGCGTGGATGGTCTGCGCGACGCCGTCCGATGCTTCGTCAAAGGTCGTGCGCAGCGCTTCGTGGCGCGCGATCAGCGCGTCGCACGCGAGACGCAGCGCATGCGCGTCGAGCGGGCCCGTCAGCGCGAGGCGCTCGGTGATGTGATATGCATCCGGCGCATCGATCAGCCGTGCATGCAGCCACAGCCGCGTCTGCGCGAACGACGCCGGTACGCGGTCGCTGCGCGGCGTGCGCGGCGGGATCGGCAGCACGCGAAAGTCGATGCCGGCCGCGCCGAGCTTGTCGATGAAGACCGCGCGCTGCGCGTCGGGCAGTTGCGCGAAACGCGTCGCGAGCGCGAGCCAGTCGGGTTGAACCTTCGTCATCCGTCGTCCTTATTGGGTTTCCAGTTCGCCGAGCAGCGCGTCGATCGCGCTCGCCGCATCGGTCGCGCCGCGTGCCGCGCAGGCCGCGTCGATCGCCTGCGCGCAGCGCGCCAGCGTGCGCGTGTCGAACAGCGTGCGCAGCGGCAGCGCGAGCCCCCAGTGCAGGTTCGCCTGCGCGTGGGCCTGCGTCGCGAGCAGCGAATGGCCGCCGAGCAGGAAGAAATCGCCGTCGCGGCCGATCGCGTCCACGTGCAGCACGCGCTGCCAGATGTCGGCGAGGGCGCGCTCCGTGTCGGTCGCGAGTTCGACTTCGGCGGCCGCTTCGCGCACCGGCGCGGGCAGCGCATGGCGGTCGCATTTGCCGTTCGGCGTGACGGGCAACGCATCGAGTTCGATCAGCTGCGACGGCACCATGTAGGCCGGCAACTGCGCGCGCAGCGCGTCGAGCAGCGCCGTACGGTCGAGCGGGCCCGCGTCGCCGCGGGCGACGTAGCCGATCAGTTGCTCGTCGCGCACGATCACGACCGCATCGTTCACGCCGGGCGCCGCGCGCAGCAGCGCCTCGATCTCGCCCGGCTCGATGCGCTGGCCGCGCAGCTTCACCTGCGTGTCGACGCGGCCGAGGTAGTCGAGCGCGCCGTCGGCGCGCCGGCGCGCGAGGTCGCCGGTGCGGTACATGCGCGCGCCCGGCACGAACGGATCGGGCACGAAACGCTCGGCGGTCAACGCCGGACGGCCGAGATAGCCGCGCGCGAGGCCCGCGCCCGCGAGATACAGTTCGCCGGTCGCGCCGGCCGGCACCGGCTGCCATGCGGCGTCGAGCACGTGCAGTCGCAGGTTCGCGATCGGATGGCCGATCGGCACGGCGACCGCGTTCGCGTCGTCGGGGCCGCAGGTCCAGTGCGACACGTCGATCGCGGCCTCGGTCGGCCCGTACAGGTTCACGAGCGTCGCGTTCGGCAGCAGCCGCGCCACCTTCGCGACGAGTTCGGGCGCGAGCGCTTCCCCGCTCGCGACGATCAGGCGCACGCTGTCGCATTGCGCCGCGGCCGAGAAATCGTCGAGATATGCGGCGAACGCGGCTAGCATCGACGGCACGAAATGCAGCACCGTCACGCCGTGCGCATGGATCGCGGCCGCGAGACGCGCCGGATCGCGATGGTCGCCGGGCGCGGCGATCGCGAGCTTCGCGCCGATCGCGAGCGGCCACACGAATTCCCACACCGACACGTCGAAGCCGAACGGCGTTTTGTGCAGCACGACGTCGTCGCGCGTCAGCCGGTACGCGTGCTGCATCCACGCGATGCGGTTCGCGAGCGCGCCGTGCGTGTTGCCGGCGCCCTTCGGCTTGCCGGTCGAGCCGGACGTGTAGATCAGGTACGCGAGCCGGGCGTCGTCGATCGAGTCGGCAGCGGCTGCTGCGGCGCCGGCTTGATCGGCTTCTTCGGCGAGCAGGTCCGCCACCGTCAGCAACTGCGTCGTCGAATCGTCGCCGAGCGCGGCCTCGACCTGCGCGCGCAGATGGGCCTGAGTGATCGCGACAGCCGGGCGCGCATCGCGCAGCAGGTACGCGATGCGCTCGGCGGGATAGTCGGGATCGACCGGCAGGTAAGCCGCACCGGCCTTCAGCACGCCGACGAGCGCCATCACCATGTCGAACGAGCGCTCGACGCACAGCGCGACCGGCGTGTCGGGCTGCACGCCGCGGCGGCGCAGCGCGGCCGCGATGCGCGACGTGCTGACGTCGAGCTCGCGATAGGTCGCGCGGTGTACACCGCCGTGGACATCCGCGTATTCGAGCGCGATCGCGTCGGGCGTCGCCTGTGCCGCATCGGCGAATTGAAGGTGCAGCGGCTGCCGTTGCGACGCCGGCCATGCACGCGCCGTGTCCTGCGCGAGCGCGAGTGCGTTACGGGTTGCGTCGTCGGCGATCGACAGCGTGCCGAGCCGCGCATCCGGCGTGCGGGCCAGCGCGTCGAGCGCACACGCGAACGCGCGGTGCCAGGTTTCGACCTGGCGCGCATCGATGCGCGCGGTGTCGTAGCCGTAGTCAATCGTCAGTTCGGCGCCGCTCTCGATCACGAGCGTCAGCGCGAAATCGGTCGATTCGATGCTGCGTACGCCGCTCAACGCCAGCGCGCGCGGATCGGCGTCGTGTGCCGTGTCGTCGACCGGGTAGTTCTCGAACACGACCAGCGTGTCGAACAACGCGCCGCCCGCGCCGCGCGCCCAGCGCTGGATGTCGGCAAGCGGCGTGTGCGCGTGCTCGGCCGCCGCCGCGTTTTCGCGTTGCAGCGTCTGCAGCCAGTCGGCCGCGCGTTGCTGCGGCGCCGGCGCGGTGATCACCGGCAGCGTGTTGATGAAGAGGCCCAGCACCGAGTCGACGTCCGCGAGCGCGTCGGGACGGCCCGCGACGGTCGCGCCGAATGCGACGGCCGACTGGTGCGTCATCCGCTGCAGCGCGAGCGCCCACGCGCCCTGCACCAGCGTGTTGACGGTCAGCTTCAACGCGCGCGCCGTCTGCGCGACCCGCATGGTCGTGTCGGCGTCGAGCGTCGCGCGCCACGTGAGCATGTCGGCCTCCGCGCGGTCGGCCGTCCGCTCCGCGATCAGCGTCGGCGCGTCGAGTCGCGCGAGGCGCGCGGTCCAGAAACGTTCGTCGGCTTCGCGATCGCGCGTGCCGAGCCAGGCGATGAAGTCGCGATAGCGCAGCGCCGGGCGGCTCGCGAACGGCGACACGGCGTCCGGGTCGCGATAGTCGCGCAGCACGTCGGCGAGCAGGCGCGCGGTGCTCCAGCCGTCGAGCAGCACGTGGTGACGCGTCCAGACGACGCGCCATGCGTCGTCGGTCACGCGGATCAGCGTGAGCCGCATCAGCGGCGGCTCGCGCCAGTCGAAACCGCGCGCGCGGTCGGCGGCGAGCCACGCGTCGAAATCGGCGTCGAGCGTGTCGCCGCGCGTGCGCCAGTCGAGCCGTTCGACCGGCATCCGGGCGTGGCGATGCACGCACTGCAGCGGCGCGGCTTCGTCCGGCATCACGCTCGTGCGCAGGATGTCGTGGCGCGCGATCGACGCGTCGAACGCGGCGGCGAGCCGGTCGACGTCGAGCGCGGCCGCGGTCGCGGTCGCGACGAGCTGGTTCACGTAGCTGGCATGGCCGGGGGCGAACAGCGCATGGAACAGGATGCCCTGCTGCATCGACGACAGCGGATACACGTCGTCGATCGTGCGCCAGTCGAGCGGCGCGCGTTCGATCGCGGCCTGCGTGAGACCGGCGGCCTGCGCGAGCGGGAAATCGCCGGGCGTCGCGCCGCCGCCGCGATGCGCGACACGCGACGCGCAGGCGTCGACGAGCTCGCGCAGCGCCGCCGCGAAGCGTTCGGCGAACGCGTCGACCGTCGCACGCTCGAATTGCGGTGCGCCGTAGACCCAGTGCACTTTCAGCGTGCGCGCGCCGTCGCGATCCGTATCGAGGTACGCGTGGATCGCGAGCGTATTGCCGAGCGGCCCTTGCGGGTCGCGCTCGACGCCGGTGCCGCCGAAACGCGGCACGAGCGTCGCGTCGCGCGGTGCGTCGAACTGGCCGAGATAATTGAACGTGACGCGCGGACGCGGCACGGCGGCCAGCGCCGCGCGCGTCGCCGCATCGCCGTAGTGCGCGAGCACGCCGAAGCCGAGCCCCTTGTGCGGCACCGCGCGCAATGCGTCCTTGACCGCGTACAGCGTGTCGCGCGCGGTGTCCGCGACCGGCAGCGTCACCGGGTAATGGCTCGTCAGCCAGCCGATCGTGCGGCTCGCGTCGGCATCGTCGAACAGCGCCTCGCGGCCGTGCCCTTCCAGCTCGACCCGGCACGCCGCGGCCCCGCTCGTGCCGGCCAGCGCCAGCGCGAGCGCCGCGGCCAGCAGTTCGATCGTCTGCGTGCGATAGGCCGCATGCGCATCGGTCAGCGCCGCGCGGGTCAATGCCGCGTCGATCGTCTGCACGACGACGGCCGCATCGGCGTTCGTCGCCGTTGCATCGGGGTGATCGGGCACGACGTCGTCGCCCTGCGCCATGCCGGCCCAGTACGCACGCTCGGCCGCGAACGGCGAGGCCGGATCCGTCGCCGCACGCGCGAGCCGCGCCGCCCATGCGTCGGCGCGCATGCCCGGCTGCGACAGCCGCGCCGGCGTACGTTCGCACGCGGCGCGGTACGCCGTGTCCAGGTCGTCGAGCAGGATGCGCCACGACACGCCGTCGACGATCGCATGGTGAATCGCGACATAGAGTTGCGTCGAGCCGTCCGGCAGGCGCGCCGCGCATGCGCATGCGAGCGGCCCGCGGCCGAGGTCGAGACGGCGCTGCAGCGCGTCGAAGCGCGCGAGCGCATCGGCTTCGTCGCGCGCGGCGACTTCGACGAACGGCAGCGCGTCGTACGGCTTCGCGGCCTCGCTGGCGTGCCACGTGCCGTCCGCGCCGCGCGCGAAGCGCTGACGGAATGCGTCGTGATGCGTGAGCAACGTGTCGAAGGCACGCGCGAATGCGTCGGCGTCGAACGGCCCGCGTACGTCGAACGCGACCGACTGGTTCCAGTGCCCCGGATGCGGGATGTCCAGCGCGAAGAAGCGCTGCTGCGCGGGTGTCAGGACCTGTGCCGTCACCGGCGCGCCGGCCGTAGCCGCCACCGCGGGCTGCGCGACGGCCGCCGCCACGTCTTCGGTCTTCGCGATGCGCGCGAGTTCGGCGACCGTCGGCCCGTCGAACAGCTGCTTCGGCGTGAAGCGCACGCCGCGCTTGCGCGCGCGGGCGATCACCTGGAGCACGAGGATCGAATCGCCGCCGAGCTCGAAGAAGTTGTCGTCGCGGCCGACCTGCGGCGCCTTCAGCACGGCCTGCCAGACTTCGGCGAGCACCGTTTCGACCGTGCCCTGCGGCGCATTCCCGCCCGCACTCGCAACCGGCGCGGCCGCCAGGTCACGCAGCGCGGCGCGATCGATCTTGCCGTTGGCGGTCACCGGCAGGCGCGCGAGCGCGACGAACTGCGCGGGCACCATGTAGTCGGGCAGCTTCGCGACAAGCGCCGCACGCAGCGCGGCCTCGTCGAAGTGCGCGCCGTCGCGCATCACGACGAACGTCGCGAGCCGCACGCGGCCGTCGTGTTCGATCGCGAGCGTTTCGGCCTGCGCGACCGGGCCGGCCGCCCGCACCGCCGCGCTCACCTCGCCCGGCTCGACGCGGTAGCCGCGAATCTTCACCTGATCGTCGATCCGGCCGAGGAACGCGAGGCGGCCGTCCGCGCGCAACCGCACGCGGTCGCCGGTGCGATACAGCCGCGCGCCGCGCGCGAACGGATCGGGGACGAAACGCTCGGCGGTCTGCGCCGGGCGCCCGAGATAGCCGCGCGCGACGCCGGGCCCGCCCAGATACAGCTCGCCCGTGGCGCCGGCCGGCACGCATGCGCCGAACGCGTCGAGCACCAGCGCGCGCGCATTCGGCAGCGGCAGGCCGAGCGGCACGCCGCTCGCGGGGTCGCGCGCGTCGGCGGCAATCGACGCCGTGTCGCACGCGATCGCGCCCACCGTCGCTTCGGTCGGCCCGTAGTGGTTGATCACGCGGCAGGCCGGCGCCAGCGCGGCCACGCGCGCGACGAGCGCCCACGTGAGCGTTTCGCCGCCCGTGACGAGCGCATGGCGCGGCAGCACGTCGGCCGGCACCCGTGCGTCGAGCAGCGCCTGCAGGTGGCTCGGCACGATCTTCAGCACGCCGACGTCGCGGCGGCGCATTTCGTCCGCGAACAGGTCGGGATCGAACGCGCACGCGGCCGGCAGCAGGTGCAGCGTGCGGCCCGCGCACAGTGCGCCGAACAACGTCGTGTGGCCGAGGTCGGCCGCCACCGTCGACACCATCGCGAATGATGCGTCCGGTGCGAAAGCGAGTTCGTCGAGCATCCCCTGCACGTAGTCGGCAAGCGCGCCGTGCGACACGACGACGCCCTTCGGCGTGCCGGTCGAGCCCGACGTGTAGATCAGGTACGCGCCCTGTTCCGGGTGCGGTGCGACGCGCACGCCGGCCGCATGCGCGAGCGTCGCGTCCTGCGCGAGCGCGTCGACGTCGAGCGGCTGGGCGTCGATGCCGGCCGGCCACGCGGCCGGTTCCGCGACGAGCGCCCAGCGCGCGCCGCAATCGGCCGCCGCGGCGGCGAGTCGCGCGGCCGGCTGCGCGGGATCGAGCAGTACGGCGAGCGCACCGGCCTTCAGCGCACCGAGCAGGCCGACGACGAAGCGCGCCGAGCGTTCGATGCAGACGATGACGGCCGCTTCGGCCGCCACGCCGCGCTGGTTCAGCGCGCGGGCGACGCGGTTCGACGCATCGTCGAGTTCGACGAACGTGAGCGACACCGACGCATCGGCGAGCGCGACGCGATGCGGGTAGGCGGCCGCCTGCCGAGCGAACGCGGCCACGATGTCCGCGGGTTCGACGCGCAGCGCCCGGCCGTCGCGCGGCTGGCGCGATGCCGCCGATGCGTCGCACGGCAGCGCGGCCGTCGGGCGTTGCGGGTCGTGCGCGGCCGCGCCGACGAGCGCCGCATAGCTGTCGAGCCACGCGCGCGCGGTGTCCGCATCGATGCAGTCGGTCGCGTAGGCGGCGACCAGTTCGATGCCGTTCGCATCGTCGGTGAAATCCACCGCGAAATCGAAGCGCGCGGCGAGATCGGGCCCCGGCGTCGCGACGGCCGTCGCACCCGGCAGCACGCTGTCGTGCCGCGCGTCGAACTGCTGCGCGAACTTCACGCGCAGCCATTCGTCGCCGCGCCGCACCGGCGGCTTCACCGCATCGACGACGCGCTCGAACGGCACGTCCTGATGCGCGACCGCGTCGAGCGCCGCGGTGCGCGCCGCATCGACGAGCGCGCGGAACGGCCGCGTCGGCGCCACCTGAACGCGCAGCGCGACCGTGTTCAGGAACAGCCCGAGCAGCGCGCGCGTTTCGGGATGCTGGCGATGCGCGACCGGCACCGCGACCACGACGTCCGTTGCGCCGGTCACGCGCGACAGCCACGCGTCGAGCGCAGCCAGCAGCACCGTGAAAATGGTGGCGTGCGCATCGCGCGCGAGTTGCCGCACGTCGGCTGCGACCGCATCGGGCAGCCGCATCGATACGCGCGCGCCTTGCAGCGTGCGCACCGGCGGCGGCTCGCGGTCGACCGGCAGCGCGAGCGGGCCCGGCACGTCGCGCAACGCGCCGCGCCAGTAGTCGAGCTGACGCGCGCCCTCGCCGCCGGCCAGCATGTCGCGTTGCCAGTCCGCATAGTCGGCGTACTGGATCGGCAGCGCGGGCAGCGACGGTTCGCGGCCTTCCGCATACGCGCGATAGGCAGCCGACAGTTCGTCGAATGCGCAGCGCGAGCTCCAGCCGTCGGTGATCGCGTGATGCGCGGTCAGCAACAGACGGTGACGGTCGTCGGCGAGCGCGATCAGCGTCGCGCGCAGCAACGGGCCGCGCGCGAGGTCGAACGGCTCGGCCGCATCGCGCTCGGCCAGACGCGCGGCTTGCGCGTCGCGGGCGGCGGGCGGCTGGTCGCGCAGGTCGACGTCGGCGATCGACACCGGCAGATGCGCGTGGATTCGCTGCATCACGACGCCGTCGTCGTTGTCGACGAGCGTCGTGCGCCATGCGTCGTGGCGCACGATCACGTGATCGAGCGCGCGCTGCAGCGCCACGCGATCGAGCGTGCCGTCGATCGTCCAGTGCGCGGCGATGTGATACGCGGCGCTCGCGTCACGCGTTTGCGCGAGCACCCAGAAACGTTGCTGCGCGAGCGATGCCGCGCGATCGACGTACGGCGCGGCCGAAGCGCCCGTGCCGGCCGCCGGACGGCGCGCGGCGATCGCGACCAGCGGTTCGCCGGTTTCGCGTTCCGCACGGTCGACCGCGTCGGCCAGTTCGCAGAGCGCCGGATCGGCGAACAGCGTATCGAGCCGCAAGTTCACGCGCGACGCGGCACGGATCGCGGCCTGCAACTGCATCGCCGCAAGCGAATCCGCGCCCAGCGCGAAGAAACGATCGTCACGCGACGGCATCGCGTCGAGGCCGAGCAGCGTCCGCCACAGGTCGGCAAGCTGTCGTTCGGTCGGCGTACGCGGGGCGTCGCCGCGCCCTGGCGCTGTGTCGCGCGCGGCGGCGATCTGCTCGCGCAGCGCGGCGCGGTCGATCTTGCCGTTCAGCGTATACGGCAGCGCATCGCAGCGCACGAACCGGTGCGGCTGCCATGCGGCCGGCAGTTGCGCGGCCACGTGGGCCTTCAGCGCCGCATCGTCGGTCGCCGCGCGCAGCGCGACGCATGCGATCAGGCGCGTCGGCCCGTTGCCGGTTTCGGCGACCACGGCCGCATCCGCCACGGCCGGATGCGAGCGCAGGCACGCGGCGATTTCGGCGGGCTCCACGCGCACGCCGCGCACCTGGACCTGGTCGTCGAGGCGGCCGAGATAATCGAACGCGCCGTCGGCGCGCCGCCGCGCGAGGTCGCCGGTGCGGTACACGCGCGCGCCGGGTTCGCCGTCGGCATCGGGAACGAAACGTTCGGCCGTCAGTGCCGGGCGGCCGTGATACCCGCGCGCAACGCAGACGCCGCCGAGCAGCAGTTCGCCCACGCCGTCGGGGTCGGCGGCGTCCACCCGCGCGACGCGCGGGCCGATCACGCGGCCGATCGGCAACGACGCATACGCATCGTCGGCGGCCAGCGCCGGCGTTTCGCCCGGCTCGACCGGCCACAGCATCGGCGATATCACGGCCTCAGTCGGCCCGTAGCCGTTGATCAGGCGCACCGACGGGAAGGTACGGCGCACGAATTCGAACGCCTGCTGCGGCAGCGCTTCGCCGCCGAACGCGAGCACGCGCAGCGTCGGCGGCACGCCGTCGCGCGCGGCCACCGCCGCGAACTCGCGCAGGTACGCGGGCGGGAACGCGGCCACGTTGATCGCTTCGTTCTTCAGCAATGCATGCGCGGCATCCGGCGCGAACGGTTGCGGCGGCGCGACGACGATGCTCGCGCCGATCGCGAGCGGCGCGAGCCAGCATTCGTGCGCGGCGTCGAAGTTGACCGACGCGAAATGCAGCAGGCGATCGCCCGCCTCGATCGGCAGTGCGGCCGCGAGCGCGTGGCAATGCGCGGCGAGCGGGCCGTGCTCGACGACGACCGCCTTCGGCGTACCGGTCGAACCCGACGTATAGATCATGTACGCAGCCGAGCGCGGGTGGACGGTCGCCGCTTCGTCGTCGGTGGCGATCTCCTGCCCGTCCGTCGTTTCCGTTTCAGCTTCGTCCGCCGCGTCGAATGCGTGTTCGAACGGCTGGCCGAGCGCCGCGCGGCCGGCCGCGTCGACGATCCCGTGCCGCAGTTGCGCATCCCGGACGATCCAGTCGAGGCGCGCGGCCGGATGGCGCGGATCGAGCGGCACGAACACGCCGCCCGCCTTCAGCACGGCCAGCAGCGCGACGAACAGTTCGCCCGAACGCTCGACGCACACGCCCACCCGCACCTCCGCGCCGACGCCGGCCGCGCGCAGTTGCCGGGCCAGCCGCGACGCCCGTGCGTCGAGCGCGCCGCGCGACAGGCGCAAGTCGTTCTGGAAAGGGACCGCGATCGCGGGTGCGTCGGGCACGAGGCGCGCCAGTTCGCGGATTCGGTGATGCAGCGCAGTCGGGAAACTCGTCATGTGCGTGAAGTCCTTCGGTCCGGCCGCTTCGGCCAAGTCTCGGGGCCGCTCGGGGCGGCTTCACTGGTGTGACGAACGGCGCGGCCGATTTTTTACCGTTTTGCGCGCAAAGTACGGGCTGACGTTTTTTTGAACGTACCGCTAAATATTTGCGCGGCCCGTTCGTCTATCAGGGAGGAAAGCCGGAACGGGGCCTCGCCGCGTCCGCCGCTTTCACGTCAGTTTTGCCGTTTCCGCGTTTTCGCTAGCCTTCCCTTTACCGACGTTGCCGATGACAGCCGCCCACGAGCCTTCTTCCCCGCCGTCCCTAGACGCTTCCCCCTCCCGCCCCGCGGCGCGCCTGATCCTCGCGCTGCTGCGCGAAAGCCGCGCGTCGCTCGCGCTGGCGCTCACTGCGTGCGTGCTGAACGGCGTTGCGAGCGTGCTGCTCGTCGCGACGCTGAACCGCGCGCTGTCGCAGCCGGGCGCGGCCGACGCGGCGCTCGCGTGGCGCTTCGCGCTGTGCGCGGTGATCGCGCTCGTCACGCGGATCGTGTCGGGCACGCTGTTTGCCCGACTGTCCCAGGACACGATGGCGCGGCTGCGCGTGCATCTCGCGCGGCGCGTCGGCGCGGCCGAGCTGCGCGACATCGAACGGATCGGTGCGGCGCCCGTGCAGTCGGTGCTGACCGACGATGCGACCAACGTGTCGATGCTGTTCTTCGCGCTGCCGAACCTCGTGATGCACGGCTCGATCGTGTTCGGCTGCCTCGGCTACCTGGCGTGGCTGTCGTGGCCGGTGTGCGTGCTCGCGCTCGCCGCGATCGTCGCCGGCTCGCTCGGCTATCACACCGGCGACCGCCGCGCGATCGCGTCGCTCGAAGCGGCCGGCCACGCGCAGGACCGTCTGTTCGGCTATCTCGGCTCGCTGTTTTCCGGCGCGAAGGAACTGAAGCTGCACGACGAACGCGCCCGCCAGTTCGTCGACGGCCAGCTCGGCGCCGCGATCGGCGAAGTGCGCGACCACCGCCGCCGCGCATTCAGCGCGTACGCGGTCGGCGTCGGCTGGATCATCTTCCTGTTCTACGTGTTCCTCGGCATCGCGTCGTTCTGGCCGCAACTCGGCGTGCATGCCGATCCGGCCGCGGCCGCCGGCTACGTCGTCGTGTTCCTGTTCATGCTGGTGCCGCTCGACGGGCTGCTGAACAACCTGCCGACCGTCAACGCGGCGCGCGTGTCGCTCACGCGGATCGAAGGCGTGATGGCCGAATTCGGCGCGCTGCGCACGGTGCCGCCCGCCGCCGACGCACCCGACGTGCCGCCGGCCGGCGCCGTCACGCTGCGCGGCGTCACGCATGCGTACTTCCACGAACGCGACGAACGGATGTTCAGCATCGGGCCGATCGACCTGACGATCCGGCCGGGCGAGCTCGTGTTCATCGTCGGCGGCAACGGCAGCGGCAAGACGACGCTCGCCAAAGTGCTGACGGGGCTCTACGAACCGGAGGAAGGCACGATCGAGGTCGACGGCCGCACGATCGGCTGGCGCGAGCGCGCCGCGTACCGGCAGCGCTTCAGCGCGGTATTCAACGACTTCCACCTGTTCGACGCGCTGCTCGGGATCGTCGATCCCGACGATCCGTCCCGCGCGCAGGCCGATGCCCGCGCGAACGCGCTCGTCGCGAAGCTCGCGCTCGATCACAAGGTGAAGGTGGTCGACGGCGCGTTCTCGACCCGCGCGCTGTCGACCGGGCAGCGCAAGCGGCTCGCGCTCGTCGTCGCGTACCTGGAGGACCGGCCGTTCTACCTGTTCGACGAATGGGCGGCCGACCAGGACCCGTCGTTCAAGGCCGTGTTCTACGAGCAACTGCTGCCCGAGCTGCGCGCGCGCGGCAAGGCCGTGATCGTGATCACGCACGACGACCGCTACTTCGATCTCGCCGACCGGCTGCTGAAGCTCGACAACGGGCGCATCGTCAGCGACACGCAGCCGGCGCGGCTGCATGCGCAGGCCGGTGTCGACGCGCTGAGCGCCTGAGCGACGGTCGATGATAAAATCGCCGACGCGCTGCAAAGGCAGTGCGTCGGCGATGTTCGTTTCAGAACGACATGTTTCAGGGGCGTCGCGCGATCGCGGAAAATCGCGGGCGCTTCACCGCGAGTCAGACCGTCGGCACCACCCTGCCCGTCGAAGCCGAAACCGAAACCAAATTCGACGCGGCGTCATCCCGCCGACCGACCGCCGCCCGCTCAACGCGCAGCCGGCAGCTTCAGCATCGTATCGGTCATCACGTCCGCCAGCTTCAGCGCCGACATCGGCCCGCCGAACCCCCAGATGTTGCGCTCGACGAGCGCGATCCGGTGTTCCTTCATCGCGGGCACGAAGCGCCACACTGGCGAATCGAGCTTCGCGGACAGCGGCACGTCCAGCCCCGACGCGGTCACGAACAGCACGGCCAGCTCGCGCTGCCGGAGCAGATCGGCCGACGTCACGTACAGCGTGCCTTCGCGCGTCGGTTTTCGCGGCCACGGATCGAGCCCGAGCGCGCGCGCGAGGCCCGCCGACGTGCTGTTGCCCGTATAGGCCCAGTAGCGGTCCGGCAGGCCGAGATCCTGCAGCAGCGCGATGCGCTCGCCGTGGCGGCCGGCGGCCGCGAGCCGCGCCGCATTGCGCGCGATTCCCGCATCGAGTTGCGCTTCCACCGCCTGCGCACGCGCGTCGCGCCCCGTCACCGCACCGATCGTCCGGAAGATCCGGCGCATCCAGTCGAGCTGCGTGACCGGCACGCCGCCGTCCGACACGTTCGGGCTGAACTGGAACAGGATCGTCGGCGCGATCCGGTCGAGCGCCTCGAAGATCGGCGCGTGGCGGAAACCGACGCCGATGATCAGGTCCGGCTTGACCGCCGCAATCGCTTCGAGGCCCGGCTCCTGACGCGAACCGATGTCGGTCACGTTCGCGAGCAGGTCGCTGCGATAGCCGAGCCAGCCGGGATAGAACGCGGTATCGGCCATCCCGACCGGCACCAGGTCGAGCGCGATCACGCTTTCCGCGAACATGAAGTCGAGTGCGACCACGCGCTGCGGCCGCACCGGCATCGTCGCGCTCGCCTGCGACACGACGGGATTGCCGGCCGGCGACACCGCATCCGGCGCACGTACGCGCTGGACGGCGGCGGCAACGGCGCCGGAAGACGCGCAAAGCGCGCCGCAGCCCGCGGCGCCGAGCGCCGCGAGTATGCCGAGCGCGTGCCGGCGGCCGGCATGCGTCACCGGATCGCGTCCTGCCCGGCCAGCGCCGCGTCGTCCATCGTCAGTAGCAGGGGGCAGCTTCCACACAGTTGCGTTTCTCCAGGAATTTCATAGCGCAGGCAGCACACGCGGCGCGCGCGAAACGGCGTCGGCAGCAGCGCCGAGCGCGGCACGGCATCGCGCACCGGTACGCGCAGCGGATTCGGTTCGCCGTGCATGCAGGTCGAGCCGAACAGCCAGTGCGCATCGCGCACGGGATCGGCCGCGCACGGCAGCGAGCGATACGTGTCGAGCAGATAGTCGAGCAGGTTGCCCGCGTTGCTCCACAGCACGCGCGGCGTCACGCGGCCCATCGCCGCGAGCAGGTCGATCACCGCGCCGAGATGCGCGATGAGCCCCGCATAGCGGAGCGCCGGATCGTCGCAGGGTTCGCCAAGCGCATCGTGCGGGAAATACAGCGCGACGGGCATCCCGTCCTCGAGCGCGACGAGCGTGCGCTCGGGCGCCATGTCGAGCGGCCGGCCGAGCGTCAGCGCGGCGACGACGCCGGCCGGCGCCGCGCGGCCGAAATAGTATTTGCTCCATTGCGACATCAGCGCGCGCGCATGCTGCGCCGGATCGCCGCCGTAATGGCCGACCATCGCGTCGAGCACGCTGTCGCGGTGCGCGGGCAACGCGCTGACGGGCACGACGATGCGGCCCGGCGCAGGTGCGTCGTCGGGCATGCCGAGCCAGACGACATCGAGGTGTTCGGCGAACGGTTCGGGCGCGAACGCCGAGAAGCGCGTGGCGCGTGCGCCGTCGAGCGCGGGCGTCATCGCCCCGCGCGCCGGGCGCGGCGCCCCTCTAGGATCAGCAGCCCGAGCAGGTACGGCGCGCCGATCAGCGCGGTCAGCACGCCGGCCGGCACTTCGCGCGGCGCGACGACCGTGCGTGCGGCGAGATCCGCGCAACCGAGGATCAGCGCGCCGCATGCGGCCGCGAGCCACAGCCGCGTACGGTGCCGGCGCGCGCCGAGCATCGTCGCGACGTGCGGCGCCATCAATCCGATGAAGCCGACCGGCCCGACCGCCGCGACGGCCGCGCACGCGGCGAGCGTCGCGATCGTCAGCGCGAGCGGCCGCAGCGCGGCCACCGGCAGGCCGAGCGCGGCCGCCTGGTCGTCGCCGAGCGCGAGCATGTCGAGCGGCTTCGCGAGCCACGCGAACACGGGCACGGCGAGCACGCACCACGGCAGCAGCATCGCCACCTCGCCCCAGCTGCGGCCGTAGGTCCCGCCGACGAGCCACACGACGAAGCGCGCGGGCTGCACGCTTTCCTGCGTGATCAGCCATTGCGCGAGCGTGGTCCACAGCGCGCCGATCACGATGCCGGTGAGCGCGACCGCGAGCGGCGCATAGCGATGCCGGTGATTCAGGGCGAGCGTGATCGCGAGCGACAGCGCGCCGCCCGTCAGCGCGGCGGCCGCGAGCGTCACGTGGCCCATCAGCGGCCACGTGGACAGCGCGAACAGCGTGACGAGCCCCGCGCCCTGCGTGACGCCGAGCACCTCGGGGCCCGCGAGCGGATTGCGCACGACGCTCTGCATCGCGACGCCGCTGACCGCCAGCAGCGCGCCCGCGAGCAGCGCGCACAGCAGGCGCGGCATGCGCAGGTCGATCAGCATCCGTGCGAGCGCATCGTGGCCCGACAGCGCATCGGTCCAGCGCGCGATCGACAGCCATTCGGGGCCGGCCGACACGCCGACGAATACCACCAGCACGCCCGCCACGACGAACAGCGCGGTGCGCAGCGGCCAGCCGAGCCGTTCGAGCCAGCCGACGAGCCGCGTCGGGCCGCCGCCCGCCGCGCGTTCGGCATTCGCGTGCAGCACGCCCGACCACGCGGCGCCGCGCCGGATCATCGCGAGCATCAGCGGCGTGCCGACCAGCGCGATCGCCACGCCGGTGGACAGGGTCGCGTCGAGCCCGGACGCGAGCACCGCGCTGTCGGTCACGAGCACGAGCGCGCCGCCGGCGAGCGCCGACAGCGGCACCAGCACGCCGAGCCGCGCCGCGCGCGCACCGCGCACCTGGCGCAGCAGGTTCGGCGCGACGAGGCCGACGTACGACAGCGGGCCCGCGATACTGACGGCCACGCTCGTGAACGCGACCGCGACGATCGTCGCGGCGAGCCGCGTCGCATCGACGCGCACGCCGGCCGCGGCGGCCGCATCGTCGCCGAGCGTGAGCGGATTCAGCGGCCGGATCACGAACGGCAACGCGACGAGCGGCACGACGAGCCAGCGCGCGGCGAGCGCGAGGCCCGTCGCGCCCGGCTGGTAGAGGCTGCCGTTGGTCCACAGCGCGGCGCCCGCGATGTTCTGCTCGAAGAAGGCGAGCACGAGCGTCGACAGCGCGGAGAACAGCAGCATGCACACGCTGCCCGCGAGCACGAGACGCAGCGGCGTCGCGCGCCAGCCGCCGGCCGCGACGATCGCGCAGGCGGCGGCAGCGAGCCCGCAGACGAACAGCAGCGGCACCGACGCGACGCCGGCGAGCGCCGGCACGAGCATCGCCGCGAGCAGCCCGAGCTGCGCCCCGCCCGTCACGCCGAGCAGGTCGGGCGACGCGAGCGGATTGCGCGTGAGCGACTGGAACAGCGCGCCCGCGATGCCGAGGCAGCCGCCCGCGACGAGCGCGGCCGCGACGCGCGGCAGGTTGAGGTCGAACAGGAATACGTGCGCGAGCGCCGCGGCATCGCTGCCGGGCGCCGCGTCCCACCACACGCGCAGATCGGGGGCGACGCGCAGCACCGCGATCAGCGCGATCAGCACGACGAGGCCGCACGCGATCGCGCCGGCGCGCCCCGTGGCCGCGCCGTTGCCCGCCGCCGCGAGGCGCTTGCGCATCGCGAACGTGGTCATACGGCGAGATCCCGGTCGAACACGCCGGCCGCGTGCGGCACGCCGTCGGTCGACGGCCCGTAGGCCGGCACGCACATCGGCGCGCCCGTCTGCGGATGCGCGAGCTTCAGCATCTCGACGCCGAACGCCGCACGCAGCCGCGCCGGATCGAGCATCGCGTCGGGCGAGCCCTGCGCGACGAGGCGGCCCGCGCGCATCAGCACGATCTCGTCGCTGTACGCGGCTGCCTGGTTCAGATCGTGCAGCACCCACACGATCGTCAACCCGCGCGTGCGGTTCAGCGTGCGCAGCGCATCGAGGATGTCGAGCTGGTGATGGATGTCGAGATAGGTCGTCGGTTCGTCGAGCAGCACGATCGGCGCTTGCTGCGCGAGCGCCATCGCGATCCACGCGCGTTGCCGCTCGCCGCCCGACAGCGCACCGACGTCGCGCTGCGCATCGTCGGCGAGGCCGCCGGTTTCGAGCGCCTCGTCGATCGCCGCATGGTCGGCCCGCGACAAGCCGCGCAGGAACCCGCCGTACGCGTAGCGCCCGTAGGCGACGAGCTCGCGCACCGTGAGGCCCGACGGAATCTGGTTGAACTGCGCGAGCATCGTCAGCTCGCGCGCGAGCGCGCGACGTCGAAACGACGCGAGCGGCTTGCCGTTGACTTCGACATGGCCGGCACGCGCGGGCTGCAGGCCCGCGAGCGTGCGCAGCAGCGTGCTCTTGCCGCAGCCGTTCGGTCCGCACAGCGCAGTTACGCGGCCGGCCGCGATCGACAGGTCCAGCCCGTCGATCACGACATGGTCGCGATATCCCACCGACAGCCCGCGCGCGGCAAGCGCGGCGGTACGACGCGTCATCAATCCTCCGTTCGGTCGCGCGGGACCGTGTAACTCTGCGCCATCGCGACGACGACCTTGCGCGGCCCCTCGAACGGATCGCGCGCATGCGCGGTCAGCATGTTGTCGAGCATCAGCACGTCGCCGGTGCGCCACGGGAACACGATGCGCTGCTGGTCGAGCACGCCGCGGATCTGCGCGAGCGCGTCGGCTTCGAGCGGCTCGCCGTCGCCGTAGTACACGTTGCGCGGCACGTTCTCGAGCCCAACCGCGTCGACCAGTGCTTCCTGCATGTCGTCGTCGAGCGCCGACAGGTGAAACAGGTTCGCCTGGTTGAACCATACGCGATCGCCGGTGCGCGGATGGCGCGCCACGGCCTGGCAGCGTTCGCGGGTGCGCAGCAGCAGTTCGCCGTCGTCGTCGGTGCGCCACGCGCATTCGATGCCGCGCGCCGCGCACATCCGTTCGACCTCGGCCGGCTCGTCGGTGCCGAACGACTGCTGCCACGGCAGGTCGAGCCCTTGCCCGAAATTGCGCACGTACAGCAGCTCGCGCTTCTCGAAGCGCGCGACCAGCGCCGGATCGAGCGCGCGATACACCGCACGGCTGTCCGCGATCGGCGTCGCCCCGCCCTTCGGCGCCGCGAGCGCGCAGTGGAACCAGATCCGCAGCGGCCATTCGCGCGTGTACGACTGCTCGTTGTGCAGCGGAATCGCGCGGTGCGGCGGGTATTCGGTCGACGTGTAGACGGCGCCTTCGACCTGACTGCGCGGCGTCGACGCGTATTCATAGCCGATCAGCGGATCGCCGAACGACGCCGCGAACTGCTGGAACGCGTCGATCGACGGCACGTGAAAGCCCGTGAACAGCACGCCGCCCGCCCGTTCGAGCGTGTCGGCCGCGATCTCGCGCGCGAGCGGCGCGACGTCGTCGATCGACATCCCGTCGCTGCCGCGCGGCGACACGACGGTGGGTAGCCCCGGCTCGATACGCAGGTCGTCGAGCGTCGGCAACGAAAGCTGGGTCATGCAACGTCCTCTTCAGGTGGCGCGCCGCTCGCGCGGCGCAGCGGGTCACGATGCGCGGGTCGCGCGCTCGCCGTCCATCGCGCGGCGCAGGCTCGCGGGGCGCATGTCGGTCCAGACGGTCTCGATATGAGCGAGGCAGTCGGCTTTCGGGCCGCTCACGCCCACTTCGCGCCAGCCGGCCGGCACGGGCCGGAACGTCGGCCAGATCGAATACTGTTCTTCGTCGTTGATGACGACCGTATAGACGAGATCGTCGGTGTCGGCGGAAGGCGTCGTGGCTTGCGTCATGATCGGAAATCGCTGAGGCGGTTGAAGGTGGCGAAGCGGCGGTTTCGGCCGCTCCTGTCTGATAGACGTTTGGCCGGCGCGGTTTTTTACCGGCGCCGTGCGCGGCCGCCCAGGAACACCGGGCACGCGTCGCCGCGATGGCACGCGTCGAGGCATTCGGCGCAGTGGCGCTCCGCGTCGCGCACCATGAAATGCACGAGCGTCTGCGACACGTTCAGCGCGCGCGCCGCAGTCTGCAGCGTCTCCTCGCGCAGCCGCACCATCTCGAACGCCGCGCGGCTGCGCGCCGGCAGGTCGTCGAGGGCCGCCCACACGCGTCGCAGCGTGTCGCGCGTCAGCAGCGCGGCTTCCGGCGTCGGCTCGGGCGACGGCACGTCGAAGCCGTCGTCCTCTTCCGTGTGATAGACGTTCTCGAGGCTTTGCCGGCGGCACGCGTCGATCGACGCGTTGCGCACCATCCGCGTCACGTACGCGACCGGCTGGCGCACCGCGTCCTGGTTCGGGAATTCGACGAGCTTCACGAACACGTCGTGCACGACGTCCTCGGCACGGCTCGCGCAGCCGACGAAGCCGCGCGCGACGTTGACGAGCATCGCGCGATGCGAAATCAGCACGTCGAGCAATGCGCCTTGCGCACGAGGCTCCGCGGGACGGCGCGCCCGCGGCGGCCGGTCCGGATAACTGCCGAGGAACGGGTTGGCCGCTGCCGCCGCCGGTCGGTCGAGCACTTCCGCCATCGCCATCGATCTGCTCCGTCAAATTTCGAGATAGCGCAATTTAACGTAAACGCAAATCATTCTCAATCTGATTAACTGGTACCCCTTTCAGTCGTCCGGATTTGTCTGAACAATCGACGGAACCGTCGTTCGAACGGATTTGACGCAGGCTGCAAGGTCGCCGCACGCCAATAGCGACGCGTCAGATCGGCGCGCAAGGCACGCGCAGGGCCGCCGCGACCTTTCACGTTTCTTGCGGAACGCCTGCACCTGTCATCGGCGGTAGCAACTTATTACCACGTGAAATTTTGAGGGCTCGTACGATCGACTTGCCGTTTCCAAGGGAGAACAACATGAAATCCATCGTCTTATCCGCTGTCATGGTGGGTGCGCTGTCGAGCGTCATGCTCACCGGTTGCGTCGCCTATCCGGCACCGGCTGAAGTCACGATCGGCTGGCATGGCGACCGTTACTGGGACGGACATCGCTACTGGGAACGCCGCGACTGGGAGGCACAGCATCCCGTCTGGCGCGACGATCGCCGGGACGACCGCAGGGACGACCGTCGCGACGATCAGCGGCCGCAGTGGTAATGCGCGGCCGCCCCCGTGACCCACACTTCAACGACAGGACCTCAACATGAAAACGCTACTGAAAACCCTGACCGTCGCGGCGCTCGCCGCCGCCGTGCTCGTGCCGGCCATCGCCGAAGCGCATCCGCACCGCGTGTGCCACTTCGAGCATCACCATCACAAGGTGTGCCGCTGGGTGCGCTGAGCATCGCGCAGCTGAGGTGAAGAACGCCGGCTCGCCGGCGTTTTTTTTTGATCGACGCGGCGGTGGCGACCGCGTCGCAGGGGCCACGATCGCGCGACAGACGTCCGGTGTACGACGACACGTCCCGGGCTGACTGGCCGCGCAACGCACGTCAATAGATGAACAACCGGATCGTCGCCGTCCCGTTGAACGGGCCGATCTTCGGCGGCCCGAACGCCTTCAGCACGGCATCGAGCGTCACGCTCTCGTAATTCACGCTGCCCGGCATCTGGGCGAGCACGAACTGTTCGTTGAACGCGATCGCCTTGCCGTTGCGGTCCTCGATGCCGATGCCGAAATTGCTCTTGGGATCCGGCACGAGCAGCCCGTTGCGCACGGTCTGCGACGTCTCGAAGTAACCGTCCACGCGCACCGCCACGTTGCATTGCTTGGTCAGCGCCAGGCTGAACGACCGGCGCGGCACCGCGGGCGAGAAGCCGTTGCCCGTCGCCTGCACCTGGCCGAACTTCACGACACCCGGCTCGGGCGTCACCTTCACGTCGACCATGCACGGCGTCGGCTTGAGATTCTGCAGGCCGCTCAACTTGTAGCGGAAGCTTCCCTTGCTGTTCAACCCGCGTTCGCCGTCGAACTGGAACACCGCGTAGATATCCGACGGTGGCCGCGTCCACGCCCCCCGCTTGCGAATGACCACCTGGTACGTGATGCTGATCGGCCATTTCGGACACAGCCCGGCGTCGACCTGCCGGTCGTTCAGCTTGCAGATTGCCACCGAAAGGTGCGTGTCGATGCCGTTGCCCGGCTGGCTGCTGCGGCCGTAGTAGTCGGTACCCTCGAAACGAATGCCGACTTCGAGCCCCCATGCGGCCGGGTTCTGTTTCTCCGGGTTCGCATAGAAGTAGATCTGCTCGGGGAAATTCTGCAGCCCGCCGATATCCTTGTAGCAATAGCCCGTCGTCGTGCGCGGCGGCGACACCCAGATCACGTAACCGTCCGGCGCGTCGGTCGGATACGACGCGACGTTGCCGATCGTCTCGGTGAGCGACAGGCCGCCGCTGTCCGCGATACATTTCAGCGCCCACGCCGGCTGCGCGAACACGACGAACAACGCGAGCACGCTCCACCGGAGCCAGATCGGCACATGCGAAACCATGCCGTTTCGTCGTACGCCGCTCATCGCTTCACGCTCTTGCACGCACCGGCCTCACACGCATACTCCACCGCCACCTGGCCGCCGTAGTCGTCCACGTGCGTGACGAACAGCGTCGACGGCGTCGCGGCCTTGAACGGCACGTCGGTCGTGCTCATCGGGCTCACCATCAGCGGGTCCAGCGGCACCGGCGTCTTCTGCGCGCCCGACGCCACCTCGACGATCGTGATGTGATACGGCGTCGGATTGTCGAACACGAGCCGGTGCGCGGCCGCATCGACACGCAACGTCATCGGCAGCGTCCAGTCCTCGTCGCGCGCGGGCTGCACGGCCTTCGGCCGGTAGAACAGTTTCATCTGCGTGTGCAGCGCGATCTGCAGCGTGTTCGGCGTATCGGTCTTCGGCGGCACTTCACGGATGTTCAGATAGAACACCGATTCGCGATCGGCCGGCAGCGCGGTGCCCGGCAGCTTCGCGATCCGCAGCACGTTGCGCTCGTTCGCCTCGATGCGCTGCAGCGGCGGGACGACCATCAGCGGCGACGTGATCTTGTTGCCCTGCGCGTCCTCGAGCCACGATTGCACGAGATACGGGAAGGTCGTGCTCTTGTTCGAGATCGTGACGATCGCGGCCTGTTCGCCTTCGTTGAAAATCACGCGCGTGCGGTCGGGCACGATCGCCGCGTGCGCGGCACCCGCGAGCAGCGCGCCGGCGGTCATGAGCGCGCACGCTGCGTGCCGCGAAAAGGAAAAGGAGAAGGATTTTTTCATCGCTGGATCCTTGAATTCATCGTTCGACCCGTGCGGCCGCTGCATGCGACTCGCCGGGCGCGTGGCACGTCACCGGGATCGGCGTGCCTTCGAGCTGGAGCTGGTTCGGCAGCGTGTCGATCGTGCAGAGCGTGCGTTCGCCCGCGCGCACCGCCAGCATCGATTTCGGCTGTACCTGCGTCAGGAACGTCGCACCGCCCTCGCCGACGATGCCGAGTTCCTTGCCGTTCGCCGCGTCCTGCACCGATGCGCCGAACGGCAGCGGCTTGCCGGCCGCGTCGGTCATCGTCAGGTACAGGTTGCTGCCGCGTGCGGCGGAAAACTTCACGAAGCCGATCGCGCCGTCGGTCAGCACCATGCGCTGGATCGGGT
Source organism: Burkholderia metallica (assembly GCF_902832845.1). Lineage (GTDB taxonomy): Bacteria > Pseudomonadota > Gammaproteobacteria > Burkholderiales > Burkholderiaceae > Burkholderia > Burkholderia metallica. The sequence goes on from NZ_CADFDB010000007.1 coordinate 212,303, forward strand.
TCGACACCTGTACTTCGAGCGGCAGCTTCTCGACGTTGACGGTCGCGTCGTACACGTTGTACGGCGAGATGCCGTCGAGCACCGCATAGCCGCGCGAGTCGGTATGCGACAGCGTGCCGGACAGCGGCACGTCGGGCACGCCGTCGGTCGACACCAGCAGGCGCGTGTCGCCCGCATTGCCGTTCGCGTGCGCCGACACGCCGTATTGCGTCGCGACGAACGAGCCGTCGACTTCGAGCGACGCGGCCGCGTACGCGTTGGCGAGCGTCGACGCCTGCGCGGTCAGCTGATACGCGGACGAACGCTGGCGATAGCTCGCGTTCGCCGCCGCGCGTCCGTCGGTCGCGCCCGCGGTGATCTGGTAAGTGCGGCCATCCGGATCGTCGTAGATGTAGCCCGCGTTCACGCTCGTGCTGCCGCTGCCCGTCGTCAGGTTCGACGTGACCGTGTGGCGGCCGCCGATCGGCAACGTCGCGGTGACCGAAACCTGATTGCCGCTCGCCCCGGCGCTCTGGGTCCGGAACGCCGACACGCTCACGTTCAGGTTGCGCAGCGCGCCGATCGAGAACGCGCGCGTGAGCGTGAGGCCGACGCGCTGCTCGTTCGCCCGTTCCCAATAGGTCGTCTGGTCGTACGAGAAATACGTCGACGTATCGCCGAAACGCTTCGACAACGTCGCCGAATAGCGCTGCTTGCTGTTGGCGAGCCCGTATGCGGTCGGGTCGCCGGTGAACTGCGCGAAGTTCGTGTATTCGCGCTCCGAGAAGCGATAGCCGAAGAAACGCACGTCGGCACCGAGCCCGTCGAAGTGCTTCGAATAGTTGATGCGGTACGAGTTGCCGTTGCGCGTCGCGCCGTTCCACCACAGGCGCGCCCGCGCATGCGTGACGTCGGCCGACACCGCGCCGAACGCGCCGAAATCGCGACCCACGCCGAGTGCGATCGACGTGTAGCCGGACGCGGCGATGAACCCGCCATACGCGGTGACGTCGAACGGCAGGCCGTAGGCGATTTCGCCGAAGCCGAAGAACGGCGTGATGCCGGCGCCGCCGAACCGGCGCGGCTTGCCGACGGCGGCCTTGTAGCGCAATTGCCCGGTGCGCGCGAGAAACGGCACGGCAGCCGTCGTCACCTGGAAGCGCTGTACGCTGCCGTCTTCTTCCTCGACCGCGACGTCGAGCGTGCCCTGCACGCTCGTGTTGATGTTCTGCAGCGCGAAGGCGCCCGGCGACACGCGCGTCACGTACAGCACGCGGCCCGCCTGCGACACCGTCACCGTCGCGTTGGTGCGCGCGACGCCCGAGATCAGCGGCGCATAGCCGCGCAGCGAAGGCGGCAGCATGCGGTCGTCGCTGCGGATCGTCGCGCCCGTCAGCGCGAACGTGTCGAAAATGTCCGAGCTCAGGTAGTCCTCGCCGAACGTCGCCGTCGACTGGATCGACGGCAGCGCGCGAAATGCGTACAGCCGGCTGAAGCGGAACGAGCGGTCCGCGTACACCTGGCTGCCCACGTTCGATTGCGCCTGGTAGTCGCCGCGCAGGCGCCACGCACCCCAGTTCGCGCCAACCGTCCCGTAGGCCTGGATCGCATTCGTCTGGCTGCCGCCCGTGCCGAAATTGCGGTTCGTGTTCGCGATCACGCGATAGTCGAGCATCGCGCCCGGAATCCCTTCGGACCAGCGCGCCGGCGGCAGGTAGTTCGAGTCGCTGAATTCGAGCGCGGCCTGCGGAATGGTGATCTTGAGCCGCCCGTCGCTTTTCAGGTAACGCACGGTCGCCCCCTCGATCGCGTCGAGGCTCACGCAACGCCCGCCCTGCCAGCGCGGCAGGTCCTTCACGAGCGACGGCTTCAACCCGAACTGCGCGACGAGTTCCGGCCGCAGGCACGGCTTGCCCGCGCCCGACGCATCGACGGCGATGAATTCGATCGCCTGCAGCCCGTAGAACAGGTCGTTGACCTGTACGTCGAGCATGTACTCGCCCGGCAGCGTGAAGTCGGGCTGCGAGAACTGCGACAGGTCGACGTTGTTCGAGCCGTCGATATTCAGGAACGACGAATTGAATTCCGTCGCATGGCTCTGGCTGCCGACAACCAGCACGGAGACGCAAAGGAAGGAATGTCTGATTCGCACGCGGCGCTACCGAAAGTCCGGGGAGAAGAGAACGAGGGAGAGAAAAGAAGGAGGAAGGGATGTCCACCCCTCCTCCGATACCGACGCTTACAGGTAGCGAACCGTGAAGTTCGCAACGGCATCGGCGGTACCCGGCGTCACGCCGGCAGCCGTTGCTTCGTAGCGCGCGCCGAACTTCACGACGTTGTCGCCGTTCGACAGCACCGTCGGTGCAGCTTGCTCGACGCCGTTGTCGAGGTCTTCACCCGACGAGCTCTGCAGGCGGATGCCGACGTTGGTCGCGGAGCCGATCGTCGCGATCAGCTTCGGCTGCGTTGCGTTCGACGTGCCCGTGAACGTGAACTTCGCCTGCTTCGAAACGCTGGTGTCGCAATCCGTCAGCTTGATCTCGAAGGGGACCAGGCCGGACTTGTCGCCAGCCTGCTTGAACACGTTGGTCGGCACCTTGCCGAGCTGCACGGTCTGGTTGACCGAACCCGCATCGATGCCGCATGCGCCCGCGACGATCTCGCCCGTGAAGTTGATCGTGCCGGTACCCGCTGCGAAGGCCGAGCTCGACAGGGCCGCGAGTGCGACAGCGGTCAGGAGTGATTTTTTCATGACGTTTCCCGTAAGGAGTGCAAATGGAATAGATGACGTGGCGGACACAAACGGCAGCGCATGGTGGGCTCCCGTCCGTCACGAGGCCGCATTATCGAGATAATCGTGAAAGTTTTTTGTAAATCATTGTCAAATGCTTCTGACAATGTCCGATTCCTCCCTCTAACTCGGCACCATTTCCTGCCGATTCTCAATCGCTTCGTTTTTATCAGCAGTCCTTTTCCATTTTCAGGAAGCAATTGAAGATTAAAGAGATTTCCAGAAACGAGCCGCCACTGCCCGGCTCACCATTGCCAGTATTGGCTTTCACGAGACCCGCCCGGAAAATGACAAAACCCTGTCCAACGCCGCCACCGTTGCATGACGACAACGCCAATATCAAATCATTTTCAACAAACAGGAAATTAAAACGGCAATTCAATCGCGCCATCCATTTTGCGCAAACGATTGCGAAATACGTACAAACGTTTTACTGCGACACTTTGCCGCCGCCATTATTTCCAATACATTGATTAATCCGATCGTCAATTGCGAATCGGAAATCACGTGCATCCGCGGCCGCCGGAATCCGATATTCGGCAGCATCTCGAGCGGAAAAAAGAGAAGCGGAGAAACGGCCCGCACACGTTCGCGCGCAATGGCGACACGCGTGCTCGCCGCACACGCGCCGTGGCGAACCGTGTCCGTGCGTGCTGCTGCAGGGTGAAAGACGTCCGGGCCGGACTGTCGCGGGAGAGAGAGGATGGCGCGAAAACCGCGCCCTCCTCCGAAGAAGAAACGGCGGCGGCACGTCGCAACGTACCGCCGCCGTCGTGCCGCCCGATGCGTTCTCGCATCAGGCGACGGGTATTACGCGGAGGCCGCGGCCTCCGCCGACGCCGGCGACCAGCCGCCGCCGAGCGCGCGGTACAGCGCGATCGCATTCGCGAGCCTGAGCTGCTTGAGCCGGATCAGCTCCTGCCCCGACTCGTACGTGCTGCGCTGCGCGTCGAGCAGTTCGAGATACGTCGCGACACCGCCCGCGTAGCGACGCTCCGCGAGCTTCAGCCGCGCGCCGTCGGCCGCATACACGTCCTGCTGCGCGGCGAGCTGCCGATCGATCCAGTCGCGTGCGGCGAACGCGTCGGCCACTTCGCGGAACGCGGTCTGCACCGTCTTCTCGTAATCGGCCACCGCGATGTGCTTGCGTGCGTTCGCGACGTCGAGGTTCGCGCGATTGCGCCCGCCCGCGAAGATCGGCAGCGTGATGCGCGGCGCGAACGTCCACACGCTCGTGCCGCCCGCAAACAGGCTCGAAAACGCGTCGCTGACCGAGCCGTAGTCGCTCGTCAGCGCGATGCGCGGAAAGAACGCCGCACGCGCCGCGCCGATCTGCGCATTGGCCGCCTTGAGCCTCGCTTCCGCCTGCCGGATGTCCGGCCGCCGTTCGAGCAGCGCACTCGGTGCGCCGGGCGCCACGGGCGCGATCGACAACGTGTCGAGCGCGGTGGCGTCGCCGGGCACGTTGCGTGCGAAGTCGCCCGCGAGCAGCTGCAGCGCCCGCACGGACTGCCCGTGCTCGCGCTGCAGCTCGGCCTGCGACGCGCGCGCGGAGGCCACCAGCATCTCGGCCGAGCGCAGCTCGATCGCGTCGCTCGTGCCGGCCGCGTAGCGGCGCTGCGTGAGCGCGGCCATGCGCTCGCGCGCGTCGAGCGTGCGCTGCGCCAGCGCGAGCTGCTCGTGCAGCGCGCGCTCCGACACATACGCGCCCGCCACGTCGGCGATCACGCCGATGCGCACCGTGCGTTGCGCGTCCGCCGTCGCGAAATATTCGGCGAGCGCCGCATCGGACAGGCTGCGGACGCGGCCGAACAGGTCGAGCTCGTACGCACTGACGCCGACGCCCGCGCGATACAGCCCGCTGATCGCGCTCTGGCGCACGACCGGGTCGTACTGGCGCGCACGTTCGTAGCCGACATTTGCGTCGACCGACGGCATCAGGTCCGCGCGCTGCACGCCGTACAGCGCACGCGCTTCCTCGAGCCGGCCGGCCGCGATCCGCATGTCGCGGTTGTTCGCGAGCGCCGCGTCGATCCACGCCCGCAGAGACGCATCGGTAAAGTACGTGCGCCAGTCGTCGAGCAGCGCGGCGTCGGCGGGCGACGCCGCCGCGGGCGCGGCGCCGCCGTCGAGCGGCGCGTAAGTCGCCGGCACCGGCGCCGCCGGCCGCTCGTAACGCGGCGCGAGCGTGCAGCCGGCCAGCGCGAGCGCGGCGGCCAGCCCGACCCGGGCCCGCAGCGCGGCGCGTGCATTCAGCGCAGACATCATGGTTGCGAACCCTCCATCTTCGCCGGCTGCGCACCGCCGCGCCGGCGCGGGCCGACGTCGAACAGGCGGCCGACGATCACGAAAAACAGCGGCACGAGGAACACCGCGAACACGGTCGCGGTGATCACGCCGCCGAGCACGCCGGTGCCGATCGCCATCTGCGCGCCGGATGCGGCACCCGACGCGAACGCGAGCGGCAGCACGCCGACGCCGAACGCGAGCGACGTCATCACGATCGGGCGCAGCCGCAGGCGCGCGGCTTCGAGCGCCGCATCGACGAGCGACATGCGCTGCGCGACGAGATCCTTCGCGACTTCGACGATCAGGATCGCGTTCTTCGCGGACAGCCCGATCGTCGCGATCAGCCCCACCTTGAAATAGATGTCGTTCGGCATCGCCCGCAGCGTGACGCCGAGCACCGCGCCGATCACGCCGAGCGGCACGACCAGCATCACCGCGAACGGAATCGACCAGCTCTCGTAGAGCGCCGCGAGCGCGAGGAACACGACGAGCACCGACAGCGCGAACAGCATCGGCGCCTGTGCGCCCGACAGCCGCTCCTCGAACGACTGCCCCGACCACGCGTAGCCGACGCCGGCCGGCAGCTTCGCGGCGAGCTGCTCGATCGCGGCCATCGCCTCGCCGCTGCTGTGGCCTGCCGCGGCCGCCCCGTTGATCGTGAACGACGGATAGCCGTTGTAGCGCGTGAGCTGCGGCGGCCCGAGCGTCCAGTGCAGCGTGGTGAACGCCGCGAGCGGCACCATCTCGCCGTGCGTGTTGCGCACGCGCAGCTTCTTCACGTCGTCCGGATCGAGCCGGTGCAACCCGTCGGCCTGCACCATCACGCGCCGCACCTGCGTGCCGTGCATGAAGTCGCCGATATAGTCGGAGCCGAACATCACCGCGAGCGTCGTGTTGATCTCGTCCATCGACACGCCGAGCGCGGACGCCTTCGCGCGATCGATGTCGAGCTTCAGTTGCGGCGCGTCCTGCGTGCCGGCGAACATCAGGTCGGTGAGCGCCGGATGCTGGTGCCCCGCCGCGAGCAGTTGCTCGCGCGCGGCGCTGAACGTCGCATAGTCGAGCCCGCCGCGGTTCTGCAGCCGGAAGTCGAAGCCGCTCGTCGAGCCGAGATCGGGCAGCGCGGGCGAGTTCATCGCGAACACCGTCGTGTTCGGCGTGCCCGCGAAGCGCTCGTTGACACGCGCGACGATCGCCTGCACGTGATCGTGCGGGGCCTTCCGATCCTTCCAGTTCTTCAGCGTGACGAAGATCATCCCGCCGTTCGGCCCTTCGCCGTACAGGTTGAAGCCGCCGAGCGCATACGTGAACGCGGTCGGCTCGTCGCGGCGCAGGGTCGCTTCGACGTCCCGCACGCTCTGCATCGTTTCCGCGAGCGGCGTGCCTTGCGGGCGGATCACCATCACCATGAAGTTGCCCTGGTCCTCGTCCGGCAGGAACGCGGTCGGCAGTTGCGTGAGCATCAGCGCCGCGACGCCGGCAAGCGCGCCGTACACGACGAGCCAGCGCACCGGCTTCTTCAGCATCGTGCCGACGCGCGTCGCGTAGCGCTGCGTCGCGCGCGCGACGAAGCGGTTGAACCAGCCGAAGAAGCCGCGCTTCTCGTGATGGTCGCCCGACACCGGCTTGAGCAGCGTCGCACACAGCGCGGGCGTCAGCGACAGCGCGAGGAAGGCCGAGAAGCCGATCGACACCGCGAGCGACAGCGCGAACTGCCGGTAGATGTTGCCCACCGCGCCGCCGAAGAACGCCATCGGCACGAACACCGACGTCAGCACCACGGTGATCCCGACGATCGCGCCGCTGATTTGCGTCATCGCCTTGACGGTCGCGTCGTACGGCCCGAGCCCTTCCTCGACCATCAGCCGCTCGACGTTCTCGACCACGACGATCGCATCGTCGACGAGAATGCCGATCGCGAGCACCATCCCGAACATCGTCAGCACGTTGATCGAGAAGCCGGCCGCATACATCACGCCGAACGTGCCCGCGAGCGCGACCGGCACGACGAGCGTCGGGATCAGCGTCGCACGCAGGTTCTGCATGAACAGGAACATCACGAGGAACACCAGCACGCCGGCCTCGATCAGCGTCGTGACGACCTTGTTCATCGACACGCGCACGAACGACGACGTCTCGTACGGGATCTGGTATTTCACGCCCGGCGGGAAGTACGCGGACAGCTCGTCCATCGTCGCGCGCACGCGCTTCTCGGTGGAGACCGCGTTCGAGCCCGGCGCGAGCTTGATGCCCATTCCGGTCGCGACCTTGCCGTTCACGTACGACGGGTAGTTGTAGTCGTTGCCGCCGAACTCCACGCGGGCGACGTCGCGCAGATACAGCGCGGAGCCGTCGGCCTGCGTACGCAGCGCGATCGCGCCGAAATCGGCCGGCGTCTTCAGCGGCGCATCGGCGAACACGGTCGCCGCGATCGGCGCGCTGGCCGGCACCGCGCTGCGGCCGATGTCGCCGATCGTCACGCGCGCGTTGTGCGCACGCACCGCCGATGCGATATCCGACGCGGTAAGACCGTGCCCGGCCATCTTCACCGGGTCGGGCCAGATCCGCATCGCATACTCGGCGCCCCAGAACTGCACCTTGCCGACGCCGTCGACGCGACGCAGCGCCTGCACGACGTTCGCCGACGCGTATTCGCCCAGCTGCACGGCGCTCATCCGGCCGTCGTCGGACGTCAGCGACACCACGAACTGGATGTTGTCGGCGGCCTTCTCGACCTGGATGCCGTCGCGCCGCACCGGTTCGGGCAGCCGCGCCTCGACCGTCTTCAGCCGGTTCTGCACTTCGACGGCCGCGAGATCGGCGTTCACGCCCTGCTTGAACGTCAGGTACAGCGACGCCGCCCCGGCGCTGCTCGTCGCCGACGTATACATCAGCCCCGGCGCGCCGTTCATTTCGCGCTCGATCAGCGCGGTCACCGATTCCTCGACGACCTGCGCGGATGCGCCCGGGTACGTCGCATAGATGCTGACGACGGGCGGCGCGATGTCCGGGTACTGCGCCACGGGCAGCGCGCGGATCGCGAACAGGCCGCCCAGCATGATGAAGATTGCGATCACCCACGCGAAGACGGGGCGATCGATGAAGAAACGTGCCATGGTGGTGTGGTGTTGACCAGTCAGGTTTGACGGGCAGCCGCCTGCGAAGCGGCCGCTGCCGGCGCCGCGTTCGACGGCGGCGCCTTCTCGATGGCCTTGACGGTCGTATCGGGCGCGAATTGCGCGGCGTCGTCGACGATCACGCGCTCGCCGCCCGCGAGACCGCGCGTGATGCGCCAGTCGCGGCCGCTCATCTGGTCGGCGGCGACCTCGACGTCCTTGACCTTGCCGTTCGTGCCGACGACCCGCACCGACGTGCGGTCGGCCGTGCGCAGCAGCGCATCGCGCGGCACGAGGATCGCCCGCTGGTCGACCGCCGTGTCGAGCGCGATCCGCACGTACGCGCCCGGCAGCAGCTCGCGCTCCGGATTCGGGAACAGCGCGCGCATCGCGACGGTGTCGGTGGTCGGATCGACCGCCAGATCGCTGAACAGCAGCTTGCCCTTCAGCGGATAAGCAGTGCCGTCGGCGCGCAGCAGCGTCACCGCGATGTCGTGCTGCGCGATACCCGTCGCCCGTCCGCTCTTCACCGCGCGGCGCAGCGCGTCGACATCCGCCGCCGGCTGCGAGAAGTTCACGTAGATCGGATCGAGCTGCTCGACGGTCGTGAGCGGCGTTGCCTGGTCCTGGCCGACGAGCGCGCCTTCGGTGACGAGCGCGCGCCGCGCGCGGCCCGCGATCGGCGCGGTGACGGTCGCATAGTCGAGCTGCAGTTGCGCGCGGGCGAGCTCGGCCCGCGCGGACGCGACGTCGGCCTTCGCCTGCGTGTCGGCCGCGACGGCCTCGGTGTGGTCGCGCTCGCTCACCGCGCGATCGCGCACGAGATCGTCGTAACGGCGGCGCTTGTCGCTCGCCGCGAGCGCGGCGGCCTGCGCCTTCGCGAGCGCGCCCTGCGCGGCGTCGCGCGCGGCCTTCAGCGGCGCGGGATCGATGCGGAACAGCACCGCGCCCTGCTTCACTTCCTGGCCTTCCTCGTAAGTGCGCGCGGTGACGATGCCCGCGACCCGCGCGCGCACTTGCGCCTGCCGGTACGCGTCGAGCCGGCCCGGCAATTCGACGGTCATCGGCACGGCCGTCGGCCGCACCGTCACGACCGTCGCCTGTTTCGCGGCCTCCGGCGCGGCGTCCTTGTCGCCCTTTCCACATCCGGCCAGCGCCAGCACGGCCGCCAGCGCGAACGGCGCCAGCCGGTGGCGCAACACGGAGCGATTGTTATTCATGTGTGACCTCGGATCGTTCGCCACCGATACAATGCGGCGGCTCAGGGTGGCCGATTATAATCAGTCACGACTGATTAAATACACGCTGTTTCAATCCGACCGCCACACTGTCTCAATAAAACGACAGCGAACTGTAAGGAATTTCCCCACATGGCCCGCAAGACCCGCGAAGAATCGCTCGCCATCAAGCACCGGATCCTCGACGCCGCCGAGCTGGTGCTGCTCGACAAGGGTGTCGCGCAAACCGCGATGGCGGATCTCGCCGAAGCCGCCGGGATGTCGCGCGGCGCCGTCTACGGCCACTACCGCAACAAGATGGAAGTGTGTCTCGCGATGTGCGACCGCGCGTTCGCCCGCACGTCGGAAGGCTTCGACGCCGGCGACGGACTGCCGCCGCTCGCCACGCTGCGGCGCGCCGCATCGCACTATCTGCAGGAATGCGGGGAGCCGGGGCCGATGCAGCGCGTGCTCGTGATCCTCTATACGAAGTGCGAGCAGAGCGAGGAAAACGGCGCACTGCAGCGCCGCCGCATGCTGCTCGAGCTGCAGATGCTGCGGATCACGAAGGCGCTGCTGCGCCGCGCGATCGCGGCCGGCGAAATCGCCGCCGATCTCGACGTGCATCTGGCCGCCGTCTATCTCGTGTCGCTGCTCGAAGGCGTGTTCGCGTCGATGATCTGGACCAACCGGCTGCGCGGCAACCTGTGGAACGACGCCGAGGCGATGCTCGACGCCGGTTTCGACACCGTGCGGACGTCCGCCGCATTACGCTGCCGATGATGCAGCCGACGACGCAGCCGCGCGCACAAATTGCCGGACTGATGTAAATCGTCGTAATAAATGCTGATTTAGCCCGACTTACCGCACTGCGAAACGAATGAGCTGACCCTCTTTAAAATTTTTAACGTTTCGCGGAACATCGGTAGACTGACGCTGTCATCTTTCTTTAGCGTCTTCGTGATAACCGGGTTCGACCCGGTATGCACGCCGCCGTTCGAAGCGGGCCCGCCCCGCGCGTTGGGTCGAACGGAAACGACACAGGCCCCTGGCGGGGCCTGTTTTGTTGCACGCCCGCCGCCCGCCCCGTCGTCGCCCGACGGATGTGCCGCCGGCGGCCCCTGCCCACACCCCTTTGAACCGCTTTCCTGGATGTGGACATCTTGGTCAAGTCTGTCGCTACACCTGATGCTTTCGCGCCCGGCCGCGCGCAGCGTATTGTGCGCGCGCTCGTGCCGGCCGCCGTGCTCGGCGCCCTCGCCGCACTCGGCCTCGCTGCGCTGCCGGCCGTGTCGCAGTTGCCGGGCGCCGTCGAGTCGGGCACGGCCGCGCTGCCGCAGCGCGTGCTGTCCGATACCCCGTTTCCCACCGCGCAGCATTTCGTGACGAGCGAACTCGCCCGCACGATCGGCGAGCGCAACGATGCCGGCGAACGTATCGACCGCAGCCAGCAGCCGGGCCTGTTCGCGCCGCTCAGCGCGCACCGCAACGACATGCTCGGCTATGCGACCCTGTTCCAGTTCGCCGCCCCTGAAAAACAGCACGGGATGCGCGCGGGCGACATCGAGCTCACGCTGTCCGATACGCTGAACCGTCTCGACGTGCCGCCCGAGGTGCGCATCCAGCTCGGCGATCTCGTCAGCGGCAAGGTCGCGATGCGGGCGAGCGCGCAGCGCGGCGACTACTACCGCGTCGCGTTCGATACGAACGACGGCACGCCGCGCCTCACCGCGTTCGAACTGCGTGTGGCCGGCCGCACGTTCGGCGCGATCTGGTTCCGCGCGCCGGGCGCCGAGCACGGCGCGTACTACACGCTCGACGGCGCGCCGCTCGAAGCCGCCGCCTTCACGATGCCGGTCAAGTGGACGCGCATCAGCTCGTTCTTCGGCGAGCGCATCCATCCGCTGTCGCAGGCGATGGCGTTCCACACGGGCGTCGATCTCGCCGCGCCGAGCGGCACGCCCGTCGATGCGGCGGCCGACGGCGTCGTGTCGTTCGTCGGCACAGATCCGGGCGGTTACGGCCGCTATGTGATCGTGGATCACGCCGATGGTTACTCGACCTACTACGCGCACCTGTCCGCGTTCGCGCGCGGCCTGAAGACGGGCGAAACCGTGAAGCAGGGCCAGCGCATCGGCTCGGTCGGGATGACCGGCGCCGCCACGGGCCCGCACCTGCACTTCGAGGTGCGCGTCGCGAACGATCCGGTCGACCCGCTCGTCACGCTCGCGAGCGCGCAGACGGCGCTGTCCGACATGCAGCTCACCGCGTTCCGCCAGGAAGCGGCGCAATGGCGCTTCCGCCTCGCATCGGTCAATACGGCACCGTTCGCGTTCGCGCAGAACGACGGGCCGCTGTGGGGCGATTTCGCGATCGACACGTCGACGCTGCGCGCGGTGTTCAATACGCACTACAGCGCGTCCTGACGCTGACGGGTCGACGCGCCCGGGCAGCGGCGCTACGGCCCGCTGCGGGTCACCCCGCGCCGTCGATCTCGCGCAGCACGCGTCGCCTGCGCGCGCCCTCACCGCGCCGGCTCGGTCCGTTCGGCCGCTGCCTGCTCGACGCGCTCCGCCCTCGGCCGCCGCGACAGCAACCAGCGCGCGGCACCGTCAAGCGACGTACACAGCACCAGATAGATCAGCGCGACGAACAGGAAGATCGGCGCCGGATACACCATCAGCCGGTTGTTCACCTGCGTCGCGACGAACGACAGTTCCGGCACGCCGACGATATACGCGAGCGACGTATCCTTCACGAGCGCGACCCACTGGTTGACGAACGACGGCGTCATGATCCGAATCGCCTGCGGCAGCAGCACGTAGCGCACCGTCTGCCAGCGCGTGAGCCCGAGCGACAGCCCCGCCTGCCATTGCCCGTCGCCGGCCGCGACGATGCCCGCATGCACCGCGTGCGCGAGATACGCGCCGCCGATCAGCGCGAGCGCGCACACGACCGTCGCGAGCCCCGGCACGTCCATGTGCAGCAGCACGGGCATCAGAAAATACGTCCAGAAGATCAGCATCAGCACCGGAATCGCGCGGAAGAAGCCGATGAACGCGAGCAGCAGCACGCGTGCGGGACCGCGTGCGAGCGCCATGGCAACGCCAAGCGCCACGCCGAGCACGGCCGATGCGGCCGCCGATGCGATCGCCAACACCAGCGACAGCGCGGCGCCGCCTAGCGGGCCGTCCGGAAATGCGCCGACGAGCAGGTACGGCAGATTGGAGAGAAGCAGCGAAAGATCCATCGTCAACGCCCCGCTCCGAGCCGATCGCGCCATTGCGTGGCCGCATACGCACCGGCCTCGATCGCGGCCACCGCCGCGACGTACAGCACGGTCGCCACGCCGAACGCGGCGAACGTCTTGAACGTCTCCGTCTCGACCTGTCGCGATGCATACGACAGCTCGGCCACGCCGATCGCCATCGCGAGCGACGAGTTCTTTACGAGATTCATGTATTGGCCGAACAGCGGCGGCAATGCGATTCGCACGGCCTGCGGCAGCACGACGTAGCGCAACGACTGCATCGGCGTAAGGCCGAGCGCGGCCGCCGCGTCGTGTTGCGCGCGCCGCACGCCGCGCAGGCCCGCTTCGCATTCCTCAGCGACGAACGCGGCCGTATACGCGCTCAACCCGACCCAGCCCGCGACGAATTCGAACGACGGCCACGCAAGCGCGAACGGGCCCACGCTCACCGTATGGCGCGCGTTCAGCCATGCGATCCACGTATCGGGCAGCAACGACGCGACGCCGAAATACCAGAACAACAACTGCACCAGCAGCGGCGTATTGCGAAACGCGACGACGTACGCGGCCGCCACCGCACGCGGCGCGGCGCCGCGCGCATGCCGCATGACCGCGAGCAGCAGCCCGCCCGCGGTCGCGGCGACGGCCGACGCAGCCGCGAGGCCGAGCGTCAGCAGGAAGCCCTGCCAGAGCCAGGACAGATATTTGGGAGCCAGCCCGAGCATGTCGTGTTGCGGGCGCGAAGCGCGCGATCGGAGAAATACGAACCGCGCCGCGCGGCCGGGGGGCCGGCCGAGCGCGGCGCGCGTGTGATGGGAATCAGGTCTTGTCGCCGATCCGGAAGATGCGCGTGAGCGGCGTCTTCGTCGTCGGGCCGAACCATGCGTCGTAGATCTGCACGGCGCGGCCGTTCGCCTCGAGCCCCTTCAGCGTGTCGTTGACGAAACCGAGCAGGCGCGTCTCGCCCTTCGGCACGCCTACACCCATGTAGTCGTTCGAGATCGTGAACGGCGGGATCTCGTAGTTCTGCTTGTCGGGCACGTTCGCGAGCAGCCCGATCAGCTTCGGGCCGTCCTGCGTGATCGCCTGCACGTTGCCTGCGCGCAGTGCGGCGAACGCGAACGGCGTGTCGTCGTACGCGACGATCGTCGCCTTCGGGAATTTCTCGCGCAGCGTGATTTCGTTGGTCGTGCCCTTGTCGGCGCCGACACGCAGCCCGTTCAGTTGCTCGGCCGATTTCAGCACGCCCTTCTTCGCGAGAAACTGCTGGCCCGACGAGAAGTACGGAATGCTGAAGTCGACCTGCTTCGCGCGCTCGTCGGTGATCGTGAAGTTCGCGAGCACGAGGTCGACCTTGCCGGACGTCAGGAACGGAATGCGGTTCGCCGGATTGGTCGGCTGCAGTTGCAGCTTCACGCCGAGCTTGTCGGCAAGCGCCTTCGCATAGTCGACGTCGAGACCGACGATGTGATTGCTTTTGCCGTCGACATAACCGAACGGCGGATTGCTGTCGAACGTCGCAACGCGCAGCACGCCGGCCTTCTTGATGTCGTCGAGACGGTCCGCGTGCGCGACGGTGCCGGCGGTGATGAGTGCAGCCCCGACGAGCCACATAGCGAGAGTGTGGATTTTCATGAGCACGACCTGATTTGTTATGAAGGCCGCCGCGGATCGCGCGGCGGCCCGGTTCGAAGAACATCGCGACGGAGTGTGTCGTCGCGAAGCCGCTAACGTATCAGCGCGTGCGGCGAATCCGAACCAACAAATGGTGCTTTGCTCAGCGGGTTTCGTGATGAGGCTGAGGCTCGCGGGCGACGGGCACGCATCGCCGCGCACAAAAAAAGACGCCCGCTGCACGCAGCGGGCGCGAATCCCAGTCAAGGAGGTGTCACACGAACTACGGGTTCAGAATAAAAGGATCGCCCGCGGCGAACAACGAAGCGATTGCGATATCGATATCGTCGGCGCGCGGATGTGCTTCCGAGCAGACGCTCCCCCTCAAACAAAACGGCGCTCCACCGTACGGGTGGAGCGCCGCTCGTTGCCGGTCGCGGCGGGCAGCCTCGGCCCCGGGGCCGGGCTACACGTCGCGCACGATCACGGCTCGTGACGCAGATACCCTTCCTTGCTCGGATCGCGCATCCGCCACGACACGATCAGCGAGATCGCGCACAGCACGGTCACGTACCAGTAGAAGGTTTCCTCGCTGCCGATCGACTTGAACCACAGCGCGACGTACTCGGCCGAGCCGCCGAAGATCGCGTTCGCGACCGCGTACGACAAACCGACGCCCATCGCGCGCACTTCCGGCGGAAACATCTCGGCCTTGATCAGCCCGCTGATCGACGTGTAGAAGCTGACGATCGCAAGCGCGACCGTGATCAGCACGAACGCGGCCACCGGGCTCGTCACGTCCTTCAGCGCATGCATCAGCGGCACCGTGCCGATCACCGCGAACGAGCCGAACAGGATCATCGACGTGCGGCGGCCGATCCGGTCGGACAGCGCGCCGAACACCGGCTGCATCAGCATGTAGACGAGCAGCGCGACGGTCATCACGTTGCTGGCCGTCTTCGCATGCATGCCGGCCGTGTTCACCAGGTACTTCTGCATGTACGTCGTGAACGTGTAGAAGATCAGCGAGCCGCCGGCCGTGAAGCCGACCACCGTGAAGAATGCGCCCTTGTGCTGCCACACGCCGCGGATCGTGCCCGCGTCTTTCTTGTCGCGCGACGCGGTCGTCGACGTCTCGTCGAGCGACTTGCGCAGGTACAGCGAGATCAGCGCGGCCGCCGCGCCGACCACGAACGGAATGCGCCAGCCCCACGCCTTCAGGTCGTCGGCCGACAGCGTCTGCTGCAGGATCACGAGCACGAGCAGCGCGCACAGCTGGCCGCCGATCAGCGTCACGTACTGGAACGACGCGAAGAAGCCGCGGCGGCCCTTCAGCGCCACCTCGCTCATGTAGGTCGCGCTGGTGCCGTACTCGCCGCCCACCGACAGCCCCTGGAACAGCCGCGCGACCAGCAGCAGCGCCGGTGCGAGCGCGCCGATCTGCGCATAGGTCGGCAGCACCGCGATCACGAGCGAGCCGCCGCACATCATCAGCACCGAGATCATCATCGCGTTGCGGCGGCCGTGGCGATCGGCGATGCGGCCGAACAGCCAGCCGCCGATCGGACGCATCAGGAAGCCGGCCGCGAACACGCCCGCCGTGTTCAGCAGTTGGGTCGTCGTGTTGCCGCTCGGGAAAAACGCCGGCGCGAAGTACAGCGCGCAGAACGAGTAGATGTAGAAGTCGAACCACTCGACGAGGTTGCCCGACGAGGCGCCGACGATGGCGAACACGCGCCGCCGGGTGTCGTGCGCGGACAGCGCAGCTTGGTCGGTCTGGACGTCCATGGATTGGTCAGTTCCTTTTAGTGCTTTCTGGGCGAGACGGCCGGGGCCGCCGCGTGCGGTCGCACGTGGCACCGGTTCCGGTGCACGGCGCTACGGGATTTTAGCGAAATGTAAAGTAACGGGCTCTCCGGGTTCGTCCTGATGTAGAAAATTTTTCTCCTATCACGCGTTCGTCATATGAAAACGCCAGCCCGAGGCTGGCGTCCGATGCAAACTTTGCGCGGTCGACGTTCAGATTCGTACCTCCGGCGGCACGTAGCGGCACTCGTAGCGCTTGCGCACGGTGCCGGCCTCGTCGACGCTTTCCAGGAACACGTCGAACTGCCAGAGCCGCGCCATGTGCTTGAGCACCTCGTCGCTGTCGTTCGACAGGTGACGGTTGTCGGTCATGAAGTGGCGCAGCGTGAGGCTGCGGTCGCCGCGCGTGTTCACCGCCCACACCTGGATGTTCGGCTCGCGGTGATGGATGTCGTACTGCCGCGACAGCGCCTGCCGCACGTACTGGTAGCCTGAATCGTCGTGGATCGCCGACACCTCGAGCGAATCGCGCATGTCGTCGTCGAGCACCGAGAAAAGCCGCATGTCGCGGATCAGGCTCGGCGACAGGTACTGCGCGATGAAGCTCTCGTCCTTGAAGTTGCGCATCGCGTAGTGCATCGCCGGCAGCCACGGCGTGCCCGCGATCTCCGGAAACCACTTGTAGTCCTCTTCTGTCGGCGCTTCGCAGATCCGCCGGATGTCGCTCATCATCGAGAAGCCGAGCGCATACGGGTTGATCCCGCTGTAGTACGGCTTCGTGACGGGCGGCTGATAGACCACGTTGCTGTGCGAATGCAGGAATTCCATCATGAAGCCGTCTTCCAGCTTCCCCTGGTTGTACAGCGTGTTCAGCAGCGTGTAGTGCCAGAAGGTCGCCCAGCCTTCGTTCATTACCTGCGTCTGCCGCTGCGGGTAGAAATACTGGCCGATCTTGCGCACGATGCGGATCACTTCCCGCTCCCACGGTTCGAGCAGCGGCGCATTCTTCTCCGCGAAATACAGCAGGTTCTCCTGCGGCTCGGGCGGATAGCGGTCGTCCAGCTCTTCCGTCAGTTCAGGCTTCTTGCCCGGCAGCGTGCGCCACAGTTCGTTCACCTGCGACTGCAGGTATGCCTCGCGCTCGCGCCGCAGTGCCGCTTCCTTCGACAGCGACGGCTTCTGCGGCCGCTTGTAGCGGTCGACGCCGTAGTTCATCAGCGCATGGCACGAATCGAGCAGTTCCTCGACCCGATCGAGGCCGTAGCGCTCCTCGCATTCCGCGACGTAGTTCTTCGCGTACACGAGATAGTCGATGATCGCGTGCGCGTCGGTCCACAACCGGAACAGGTAGTTGCCCTTGAAGAACGAGTTGTGTCCGTACGCCGCGTGCGCGATGACGAGCGCCTGCATCGTCATCGTGTTCTCTTCCATCAGGTACGCGATGCACGGGTTCGAGTTGATGACGATTTCGTAGGCGAGCCCCATCTGGCCGCGACGGTAGCTCTTCTCGGTCGACAGGAAGTGCTTGCCGAACGACCAGTGACGGTAGTTGACGGGCATCCCGACCGACGCGTACGCGTCCATCATCTGCTCGGCGCTGATCAGTTCGAGCTGGATCGGGTAGATGTCGAGCTCGTATTGTTCGGCGACCTGCGAGATGTGCGTGTCGTATTCCTCGAGCAGTTCGAACGTCCAGTCGGACGGGCACGGCAGCGGCTTGCGTTCGGCAACGTTCATACGCGCTTCCTTTTGCCCGGCAGCGGGCAAGTCGGCGGCCGGCGGCGGTTCGGCCTGCCCGCGTTGCTGCGATGCGGCAGGACCGGCCTTGTCGTCGCCGGAAGGGCGCGGCGCATAGCCGCGCGACTCGTTGTGCAGATGGCGGGTCGTCATGACATTTCCACCTGCTTTTCGAACAATTCGCGAAACACCGGGTAGATGTCGGCAGCCGATTCCACTTTTTTCATCGCGAGATGCGGCTGCGACAACGCCAGTTGCGCGTATTCCAGCCACAGGTTCTGCTCTTCCGGCGCGACCTGGATATACGCGAAGTAACGCGTCTTCGTGAGGATATCCTCTTCCAGGATTTTGCGACACTTGGGCGAATCGTCAGTCCAGTTGTCGCCGTCGGACGCCTGCGCGCCGTAGATGTTCCACTCGGTCGGCGAGTAGCGCTCGTTCATCACCTTGCGCATCAGTTCGAGCGCACTCGACACCACCGTGCCGCCGCTTTCGGTCGAATGGAAGAAGGTGTCTTCGTCCACTTCCTCGGCGCGCGTGTGGTGACGGATGAACACGACCTCGATGCGCTCGTAGTTGCGCTTGAGGAACAGGTACAGCAGGATGAAGAAGCGCTTCGACAGATCCTTGCGCTGCTCGTCCATCGAGCCCGACACGTCCATCAGGCAGAACATCACCGCCTGGCTCGACGGTTGCGGCTGCTTCACGCGGTTGATGTAGCGCAGGTCGAACGGATCGATGAATGGAATCCGCCAGATGCGCCCCTTCAGGTGGTGGATTTCGGCCTCGAGCACCGCGATTTCCGCGCGCCGGTCTTCCGGATCGCCCTTCATCGCCTCGAGCTGCGCTTCGAGTTCGCGCAGCTCGTTGACGAGCGGCGAACCGAGCGCGATGCGTCGCCCGAGCGCGCTGCGCAGCGAACGCACGACGTCGATGTTGTTCGGCGTGCCTTCCGCCGACCAGCCCGCGCGCACGTTCTTCCAGCTCGGCACCGTCAGCAGGTGTGTCTTCACGAGGCGCGGCAGTTCGAGATCGTCGAAGAAGTACTGCATGAACTCGTCGCGCGACAGCTCGAACACGAAGTCGTCCTGCCCTTCGCCCTCGTTGCTCGCCTGACTTCCTCCGCCGCCCGAGCCGCCCTGCGGACGCGGAATCTTGTCGCCGCGCACGTAGTCCTCGTTGCCGGGGTGCACATATTCACGACGTCCGCCCGGCCCGTGCCGGAAGTTCGGCTCCGCGATGTCCTTGCGCGGAATCGTGATGCTTTGCGTGCTCTGGATATCCTTGATGCTACGGTCGCGCACCGCGTCCGACACGGCACGACGAATGTAGTTCTTGACGCGACGCAGAAAGCGTTCGCGGTTGGCGATGCTCTTGTTCTTGCCGGCCAGCCTGCGGTCGATGATTTGATGAAGCACTCCCGGTCTCCCGCTCGAAAGTCGATATGCCGGGACGCTCGCCGCACATGCCGTCTGCCGTCATGCGGGCGGCGTCTCTGAAAGCGCCCGCACGGCGAGGCCGTACGGGCGCGGTACCGCGCGCGTCATGACGACTTGCGCACGCGCAGGTACCAGTCGCAAAGCAGCCTCACCTGCTTCGGCGTATAGCCCTTCGCGACCATCCGGTTCACAAAGTCCTCATGCTTGCGCTGCTCCTCCGCCGAACCCTTGGCGTTGAATGAAATCACCGGCAACAGTTCCTCGGTGTTCGAGAACATCTTCTTCTCGATCACGACGCGCAACTTCTCGTAGCTCGTCCACACGGGGTTCTTGCCGGCATTCGCCGCCCGCGCACGCAACACGAAGTTCACGATCTCGTTGCGGTAATCCTTCGGATTACTGATGCCGGCCGGCTTCTCGATCTTCTCCAGCTCCGCGTTCAGCGCGGCGCGGTCGAAGCTCTCGCCCGTGTCGTGATCGCGGAATTCCTGGTCCTGGATCCAGAAGTCCGCATACGTGACGTAGCGGTCGAAGATGTTCTGCCCGTACTCCGAATACGATTCGAGGTAGGCCGTCTGGATCTCCTTGCCGATGAATTCCGCGTAGCGCGACGCGAGCACGTCCTTCACGAACGACAGGTACTTCTGCTCGGTTTCCGGCGGGAACTGCTCGCGTTCGATCTGCTGTTCGAGCACGTACATCAGGTGCACGGGGTTGGCCGCGACCTCGCTCGAATCGAAGTTGAACACGCGCGACAGGATCTTGAACGCGAAGCGTGTCGACACGCCCGTCATCCCTTCGTCCACGCCCGCGTAGTCGCGGTATTCCTGGTACGACTTCGCCTTCGGATCGGTGTCCTTGAGATTCTCGCCGTCGTATACCTGCATCTTCGAGAACAGGCTCGAATTCTCCGGCTCGTGCAGGCGCGACAGCACCGAGAACTGCGACATCATCTTCAGCGTGCCCGGCGCGCAGACGGCTTCGGCCAGCGACGAGTTGCGGATCAGCTTCTCGTAGATCTTGGTCTCTTCCGATACGCGCAGGCAGTACGGCACCTTCACGACGAAGATCCGGTCGAGCAGTGCCTCGTTGTTGCGGTTGTTGCGGAACGCCTTCCACTCCGACTCGTTCGAGTGCGCGAGGATGATCCCGTCGAACGGAATCGCGCCGAAGCCCTCGGTGCCCTTGAAGTTGCCTTCCTGCGTCGCGGTGAGCAGCGGATGCAGCACCTTGATCGGCGCCTTGAACATTTCGACGAATTCGAGCAGGCCCTGGTTCGCGAGGCACAGGCCGCCCGAGTAGCTGTACGCGTCGGCGTCGTCCTGCGCATACTGTTCGAGCTTGCGGATATCGACCTTGCCGACCAGCGACGAGATGTCCTGGTTGTTCTCGTCGCCCGGCTCCGTCTTTGCGATGCCGACCTGCCGCAGAATCGACGGATAACGACGCACCACGCGGAACTGGCGGATGTCGCCGTTGTATTCGTGCAGGCGCTTGACGGCCCACGGACTCAGGATGTTCTTCAGGTAGCGGCGCGGAATGCCGTACTGTTCCTCGAGGATCGGGCCGTCCTCGTCGTAGTCGAACAGCCCGAGCGGCGATTCGTTGACGGGCGAGCCCTTCAGCGAATAGAACGGCACGCGCTCCATCAGCTGCTTCAGACGCTCGGCGATCGACGACTTGCCGCCGCCCACCGGGCCGAGCAGATAGAGGATCTGCTTCTTCTCTTCGAGCCCTTGCGCAGCGTGGCGGAAATACGCGACCACCTGCTCGATCACTTCCTCCATTCCGTAGAACTCACGGAAGGCGGGATAGACCTTGATGACCTTGTTCGCAAAGATCCGCGACAGGCGCGGATCGTTGCGGGTGTCGATGTGTTCAGGTTCCCCGATTGCTTCCAGCATGCGTTCACCCGCGGTCGCATACGCGGATGGATCGTTCTTGCAGAGCGCGAGATACTCCTCCAGCGAGAGCTCTTCCTCTCGGGTTTTTTCGAAGCGGTTCGCGAAGCTGCTGTAAATATCCATGCTACCTCCCTCGCCTGAGTCTGAAGACGTGCCTGCCTTCGTACGACTGCGCAGAAGCAAGCGCGTTCGAATTCATCCTAAACCCTTTCTTATTTTTTTTCACGAACTCTTCGTATGAAGTTCGTCATTCTCGACAACACCGCTTGGACAACGCATTTCGTCGTTTTACAATCATTGCCCCGAGCCGCAGAAACTGCATCCGCCGCGTCTCGTCGAACAACGGAACGTCTTGTGCGTTGGACACATTCGACGTCGTCACTTCCCCCCTCATCCCTATACGTTCGAGCGGTCGAATGCGACGACACGTTGCGAGCACCGTTACAAATTTTTTTCGCAGCGCCCTTACGGAGATACCCGTACCACGAATGCGGGAAATTCACGCGCCGCCGTGCGCGCCGTCCGCGGATGCCGGGCACGCGATGCACGCGACGTTTCACGCAGCACCATTCATGCGCATCGCTTGTCACATTTCCCCGCCGCCCAAACGACGACGCCCGCATGTCGCGGGCGTCGTTCGTCACCAAATGGGGATAGATGCGCGGCACGCGCGACTTAGAACGTCTCCCAGTCGTCCGCGCCGGCGGTAGCGGCAGCCTGCGCAGGCGCGGCGACGGGCTTGCGCACCGGCGCCGCCGCGACCGCGCGTTTCGGCGGGGCATCGCGCTCGTCGCGCGCGGCGGGCTGCGCGGGCACGGCAACCGCCGCGGACGGAGCACGCGGCGCGTGACGCACCGCCACCTGCGCGGCGCCGCCCGGGCGCGACGTGTCGTCGTCGAGCTGGAACACCGCTGCCGTTTCGCGCAGGCGCCCGGCCTGCTCGTCGAGCGACTGCGCGGCCGCCGCGGCTTCCTCGACGAGCGCCGCGTTCTGCTGCGTGACCTCGTCCATCTGCGCGACCGCGCGCGCCACCTGGTCGATCCCGCCGCTCTGCTCCTCGGACGCCGCCGCGATCTCGCCCATGATGTCCGTCACGCGCTGCACCGCACCGATCACGTCGCTCATCGTGCGGCCTGCTTCGTCGACCAGCGTGGAACCCGACCGGATGCGCGCCACCGACGCGTCGATCAGCACCTTGATCTCCTTGGCCGCGGCCGACGAACGCTGGGCCAGGCTGCGCACCTCGCCCGCGACGACCGCGAAACCGCGGCCTTCCTCGCCGGCCCGCGCGGCTTCGACCGCCGCATTCAGCGCAAGAATGTTGGTCTGGAACGCGATTCCCTCGATGATCGCGATGATGTCCGCGATCTTCGCCGAACTGTCGTTGATCTCGCCCATCGTGCCGACCACCTGGCCGACCACCGTATTGCCCTTGTTTGCAATCTCCGACGCATTCGCGGCCAGCGCACTCGCCTGGCGTGCATTGTCCGCGTTCTGTTTCACGGTGCCCGTCAGCTGTTCCATGCTCGACGCGGTTTCCTGCAGCGCCGCGGCCTGCTCCTCGGTGCGCGACGACAGGTCGATGTTGCCGGCCGCGATCTGGCGCGCGGCCGTCGCGATCGACTCGCTGCCGCCGCGCACGGTGCGCACCGTGTCGACGAGCCCGCGCTGCATCTTGCCGAGGCCCGCGAGAAGCCGGCCCATCTCGTCGTGCCGGTCCACGACGATCGGCCGGCGCAGGTCTCCGGCGGCAATCGCGTCGAAATGCGCGAGCGCGTCGGCAATCGGGCGGCCGATCGCACGGCTCAACGTCAGCCACGACGCTACCGCCGCGCCGAAGCCGGCCAGCAGCGCGACGATCGCCAGCACGCGCAGCGTCTCGTACACCGATTCCGCGTGATCGAAGCTCGTTTGCGCATCGCTGAACTGGAAGTTGCGCAGCGCCTCGCTCGCCGTCGCGAGGTCGTTGTAGCGCACCTGGAGCTGCTTCGCGCCGTCGCCGATCCGGTCGGCCTGATTCGTCCCGATCACGTTGCCGAACGCGTCGCACTGGGCCTGCAACGCCTGCCGCTTCGCGGCGACGTCCTGGGCGATCCGGTCTTCCTCCGCGCCGCGCGGCAGCGCGAGGTATTTCTGCCACCACGCGTCGGACTGCGCGCGCATCATGCGGCTTCGCTCGACGGCGGCAGCCGCATCGGGCGTGCCGGCCAGCAGCGCCGCACGGTCGAGCGCGAGGCGCTCGCGTGCGGCGTAGATCTCGGCCACCGACACGTCGACCGCGCTCGGCATCTGGTTCGTGAAAAGTTCGCGCGTCGTCTCGTTCGCACGCGTCATGCCGTACACGCCGAGCCCGCCGATCACCGCCAGGAGCACCGCCAGAAACGCCATCGTGAAACCGATGCGCGCACGAATCGTCAGGTTCTTGAACACCATCATCCTTCCTGTGTTGCGTCGTGATGGACGGGACCGGCCCGCCGCTTAGAAGCATGGCTGCTTCCGATGCATTTACGACCATGCCCCGCACAACTTGATGGTGTTTCCGCTATTTTTTCGAATTATTCGTCTGTTTATTACAAATAGCTGAACGAAAAATGCACACTTCGGCGCGCGCCCGCAGCGGCGTGACGGAAGGTTCGCCGCGACGGCGGACGCCGCGCAGACACGGCCGGCCGTCGCGTGCGACGGTCGGCCACGACGCTTGAAAGGGATCTATTCGGCTTATTCCGACTCTTCGGCCAGTTCGGCGAGCGTCGGAATCGAAGGCTGCGCGCCTGCCCGCGTGACCGACAGCGCCGCCGCGCGTTGCGCGAAGCGGATCGCTGCGTCGACGTCCGCGCCGGCCGCGAGCCGCGCGGAAAAACCGCCGATGAAGGTATCGCCGGCCGCCGTCGTGTCGACGGCCTGCACGGCCGGCGCCGGATAATGCCGCGCCGCACCATCGGCCGTCAGCGCGAGCACGCCGCGCGCGCCCAGCGTGATCAGCACGTTGCGCGCGCCGCCCGCCTGCAGCACGCGCGCGGCGGCCTCCGCTTCCGCCGGGTCGCGCACGGGCAGCGCGGTCAGCGCAGCCGCCTCGACCTCGTTCGGGATCAGGTAATCGACGAGCGGCAGCCAGCCGTCCGGCAGCGGTGCGACGGCCGGGGCCGGATTGAGCACCACCGTGCGGCCGAGCCGATGCCCGGCCGACAGCGCCGCGAACACCGCGTCCGGCGGCGTCTCGAGCTGGCAGATCAGCACGTCGGCCGACGCGAGCGCGGCCTCGTGCCGGGCGACCGTCCCGGTCGTGACCTCGCCGTTGCCGCCCGCGACGATCACGATCGCGTTCTGGCTCGCGTCGTCGACGACGATCAGCGCGACGCCGGTCGACACCTGCGCGCTCGTCGCGAGCCCGCCGCAGTCGATCCCCTCGGCTTCGAGGCCCGCGCGCAGCGCAGCGCCGTGCGCATCGGCGCCGACGCAGCCGATCATCGCGACCTGCGCGCCGAGCCGCGCGGCGGCCACGGCCTGGTTGCCGCCCTTGCCGCCCGCCGCCTGCGCGAACGCGTGACCGGCGAGCGTTTCGCCCGGCAGCGGCAGACGCGGCGCGCGCACGACGAGATCCATGTTGAGGCTGCCGACCACCGTCACCCGGCCGGCGCCCCGCGTGCGCGCCGTCATGCGCGACCGCCGGAGGCCGGCGGCTCGCGGTAGACCGCCGTCGATTCGCGCAGCACGAGGCGCGGCGACACGACGCGGCGGCGGCTCGGCACGGCCGTCGAGCCGCCCCCGATCCGCTCGATCAGCGTCTGCGCGGCCATTTCGCCGAGCGCACGCACCGACTGGCCGACCGTCGACAGGGCCGGATACGTGTAGCGGGAAAATTCGATGTCGTCGAAACCGATGATCGAACAGTCGTCGGGCACGCGCATGCCGCGCTCGGCCGCCGCGCGCAGCGCGCCGACGCCCATCAGGTCGTTGCCCGCGAAGATCGCGCTCGGCCGCACCGATTCGAACAGCCGCGACGCCGCGTGATAACCGCCGAGGCACGAGAAATCGCTTTCCGCGATCGCGCCCGGCACGATGTCGACCCCACGCTCGGCCATCGCGCGGATGAAGCCGTGCACGCGCATCGCGCTGACCGCCGTGTCGGTCGGCCCAGTGATGCAGCCGATCTTCGCGTGCCCGAGCTCGAGCAGGTGGCGCGTCGCCAGGTACGCGCCGCGCTCGTGGTCGATCTGCACGAGATCGGCCGCGAGCCCCTCGATGTTGCGATCGACGACGACGAGCGGCGCGTGCGTATCCGCGAGCGTCTGCGCGAGCACCGCGTCCTCGCCGGCCGATGCGACGATCAGCCCGTCGATGCGCTTTTCCTGCAGCACGCGCAGGTAGTTGCGCTGCTTGACCGGATCGTCGTCCGAATTGCAGAAGAACACGCAATAGCCGTTGGCCGCGCACTGATCCTCGATGCCGCGCGCAAGCTCCGCGAAATACGGGTTCGTGCTGTTCGGCACGACGAGCCCGATGGTCGCCGTCGCGCGTGCCTTCAGCGAGCGCGCCACGGCCGACGGCACGTAATTCAGCTCGCGGATTGCGCCCTCGACCTTCGCACGCACATCCGCGGACACCGGCCGCGAATTGTTCACCACGTGCGAGACGGTCGTAAACGACACGCCCGCCATGGCCGCCACATCCTTGATCGTCGCCATTTCCCGTTTCTCTCTGGTCTGTTCTGTCTGTCTTTCTACCGCACGCGCGTGCGCCGGCTGCGATACGTATCGAGCACGACCGCCACCACGATCACCGCGCCGGTGATGATTCGTTTGGTCGGCTCGTTCGCGCCGATCTGCGCGAGCCCCGCAGCCAGCACGGAGATGATCAACACGCCGAAGAACGTGCTGATCACCGAGCCGCGCCCGCCCATCAGGCTCGTGCCGCCGATCACGACCGCGGCGATCACCTGCAGTTCGAGGCCGACGCCCGCGTTCGGATCGGCCGCCTCGAGCCGCGAAATCTGGAACAGCGACGCGAGCCCCGCGAGCGCGCCCATCAATGCGAATACGAGAATTTTATACGGCCGCGGGTTAACCCCCGCAAGTCGCACCGCTTCTTCGTTCGTGCCGATCCCGACGAGATAGCGTCCGAACACGGTGCGCGTCAGCACGAACTGGGCCGCGATCATCACCGCGACCGCGATCAGGAACGCCGGCGAGATGCCGAGCGCGATCGGGTTCGACAGGAAATCGAACGCGTCGCCGATGTAGGCCGTGCGCGAATTCGTCAGCTGGTACGCGAGGCCGCGCGCGGCCTCCAGCACGCCGAGCGACACGATGAACGACGGAATCCGCCAGCCGACCGTGACCGCGCCCGTCAGCGCGCCCGTGATCATCGCGACCGCGATGCCGATCAGCGCGGCCGGCAGCGGCCCCCACTGCCATTTCAGCGCGGCGACGCTGACCATCGACGCGGCCAGCGCGAGGACCGAGCCGACCGACAGGTCGATCCCGGCGATGATCAGCACAAAGGTCATCCCGACCGACATCACGACGAGATCGGGAATCTGGTTCGCGATCGTGCTGAACGTATCGTAGGTCAGGAAATGCGAGCTCAGCGTCGAAAACAGCACGATCATCGCGGCGAGCGCGCCGGCGAGCCCGAGGTAGTTCGACAGGCCGAGCCGCGTGCCGGACAACGTGCGCGCGCGGCGCCCCGTCACGTCCTGCTGCGCGCCTGCATCGGTCGGGGTTACGGGAGGCTGGGTCATGGCTGTGGTCCTGTCGTCGAATTGCCCGGAGCGGCGCCCGGCGCCTGCCCCGCGTCCGGATGCTGCGCGCCGCCCGCCGGCGTTTCGCGGCCGAAGCCGGCGAACGCGGCGGCCAGCAGCGCATCCTGGGTCCAGTTGCCGCGCTCGAACACCGCGGTCATGCGGCCGGCCGACATCACGCCGATTCGGTCGCAGATCAGCATCAGCTCGCGCAGGTCGCTCGATACGACGACGAGCGCGCGGCCTTCGCGGGCGAGCGCGCCCATCAAAGTGTAGATCTCGAACTTCGCGCCGACGTCGATCCCGCGGGTCGGCTCGTCGAACAGCAGCACGCCCATGTCGCGCGCGAGCCAGCGGCCGATCACGACCTTCTGCTGGTTGCCGCCCGACAGCTCGCCGACCGCCTGCGCCGCGCCGTGCGTGCGGATGCGCAGCGCGTCGATCTGCTGCTCGGCGAGCGCCGTTTCGCGCGCCCGGTCGACGATCCCGCCGCGCGCGAGCCGGTCGAGCTGGCCAAGCGACACGTTCGCGGTGATCGACTGTGTCAGCAGCAGCCCTTCGCCCTTGCGATCCTCGGTGATCAGCGCGATACCCTGCTTCACCGCCTCGACGGGCGAACCGATCCGCACCGGCTTCGGCGGCTGGCCGATCGCGATCGTCCCCGCATCCGGCGCATCCGCGCCGTAGATCAGCCGCAGCAGCTCGGTACGTCCCGCGCCGATCAGCCCCGAGATGCCGAAGATCTCGCCTGCGCGCACTTCGAGCGACACGTCGCGCACGGCCGTGCCGCGAGTCAGGCCCGACACGACGAGCCGCGGCGCGCCGATATTGCGCTCGCCGAGATCGATGTGCTCGCCGATCTCGCGCCCGACCATCAGCGTGACGAGCCCGTCGGACGTCGTCGCCGCCATGTCGCCCGCGTGCACGAGCCGGCCGTCGCGCAGCACCGCGACACGCTCGGCGACCCGCGCGAGTTCCTCGAGCCGGTGCGAGATGTAGACGATCGCGACCCCGCGCGCCTTCAGCCGGTCGATCTGCTCGAACAGCAGCTCGACTTCGCGCGCGGTCAGCATCGCGGTCGGTTCGTCGAGAATCAGCACGCGGCAGTCGCCGATCAGGTTGCGCGCGATCTCGACCATCTGCTGATGGCCGATGCCGAGCGCGCCCACCGGCGTATCGGGATCGACCGTGTCGAGCCCGACCTGCGCCATCGCGGCCCGCGCATCGTCGCGCAGCCGCGCGCGATCGATGACTCCGAAGCGCCGCGGCAGGCGGTTCAGGAACAGGTTTTCGGCGACCGTCAGGGTCGGCAGCAGGTTCAGCTCCTGCATCACCATGCGCACGCCGAGCGCCTCGGCCTGCGTGCGGCTCGCCGGTGCATACGGCTCGCCGCCGAGCAGCATCGTGCCGGCGGTCGGCTCGACGAGCCCGCCGATGATCTTCGACAGCGTGCTCTTGCCGGCGCCGTTCTCGCCCGTCAACGCAAGCGCGTGGCCCGGCTCGAGCGTCAGCGTGACGTCGGCGAGCACGGGTTCGGCATAGGTCTTGCCGATGCCGGATACGGACAGCACGGGAGCGGCTGCGCGGGAGGGTTGGAAAGTCGGGTCCATCGCGATCCTGGTTGCGGCCGCGCGCACGCGGCGCGCGGGTGTGACGCTCACAAGTGCATGTGCATGCAGTGGCCGTGATCGCGCTCACTCCGGATAACGGCCGCCGCGCCCGATTCTTGAGGGCGGCGGCCGCATCGGGGCTGCGTCACTTCGTGACGAGATCGACCGGCGTCTCGACCACGCCCGACATGTCGGCCTGCTTGCGATGCTCGGCGATCGCCTTGAGCGCCGTGTCGATGCCGAACACGGCCTGCTTCGCCGCGTACTGATCGGCGGTCGCGAGCACGCGGCCGTCCTTCAGCATCGGCTTGATCGCGTTGATGTTGTCGTAGCCGACCACGAGCACCTTGCCCTGCTTGCCGGCTGCGCGCACGGCCGACACCGCGCCGATCGCCATGTTGTCGTTGCCGCACAGCAGCGCCTTCAGGTTCGGGTATTCGTTGAGCATCGCGGCGGCAACCGCATTGCCCTTGTCGATCTCCCATTCGCCGGACTGCACCGACACGACCTTCATCCCGCCTGCCTTCATCGCGTCCTGGAAGCCGGCCGTGCGCTGCTGCGCGTTCGTCGTCGTCGACACGCCTTCGAGGATGCCGACCTGGTCGCCCGCCTTCAGCTTCTTCGCGAGGTAATCGCCGATCTTGCGCGCGCCCTTGCGGTTGTCCGGGCCGACGAACGGCACGTTCAGGTTCTTCGACTTCAGTACGTCGGGATCGAGCCGGTTGTCGATGTTCACGACGATGATGCCCGCGTCGACGGCCTTCTTCACGACCGGCACGAGCGCCTTCGAATCGGCCGGCGCGAGCACGATCGCGTCGACCTTCGACACGATCATCTGCTCGACGATGCGGATCTGGTTCGCGGTATCGGTCTCGTCCTTGATGCCGTTGGTGATCAGGTCGAACTGGTTCGCGTTGTGCTTCTGGTAATCCTTCGCGCCCGTTTCCATCGTCAGGAAGAACTCGTTGGCGAGCGACTTCATCACGAGCGCGACCTTCGGCTTGGCCGTGGCTTGCGCATGGGCGACCGGTGCGGCGGCGACCGCGACGGCGGCGAGCGCGGCGGTCAGGAAGCGACGGCGAAAGAGGACATTCATACACATCTCCTGGCGGCTGGCCCAACGGGCCGGACTATTGTTCGACTGTTGTTTTAATGTGAGCAAACGTTTGCGCCACACTACCCGGGCAATGGCCATCGATGCTGCTGTCGGTACCCACGGAATGGAAGCGAGGCAGACGGCCGACTGCCTGACGCGCGCTGTCGTTGACGCGCCACCGCCGGCGGGAAGCCGGCGGAGTGAAGGTATGCTGTACCGATTCGCTTCGGCGCGCAACCTGTCTGATCAATATTTAAGGGTTTATTCGGAGCGCGGCATCACGCCGGGTCCCGCGGCGCGGGCTCGTCTTCATCGGCCGAAGGCGGCTCCCCGAACCGGTTCGCATGCGGCGTGCCGGCGATGAAGCCGTTCATCACGAACAACGCGAGCGCGCCGACGATCGGGACGAACATCAACAGCATCCACCATCCCGACTTGTCGATGTCGTGCAGCCGCTTCACGCCGACCGCGATCGACGACCACGCGGCCACGACCGCGACGACGATCAGCGCCAGCATCGCCGGCAGCGACGGATCGTCCTGCGTCGAGCCGCGCGAACCCGCATCGATCACCGCGCTGAGCACCGTGGAAACCAGCACGTAGATCCACCACGGCAGACGCCCGATCCGGCCTTCGAACGAAAAGAGCAACCATTTCAGATCCATTGTTTACCTCTTCGTCACGCGTGTTGCGTGCTGCGCGCTGCGCGATAGGTTGCCGAATGTGCCGGAACGGATAAGCCGTGTGCATTGTTTTTGCGAATGCGCACGGCTTGCGGGCTTCGCGTTGCGCACCGCGGCCCGGCGTGGCGGATTGCGCCGCAGTTGCGAACCGGCCAGTAAGCAGGATGGCCGACGCGCGGCGCGAACGCGCGTCACTCGGCATTCACGCGCATTGAATCACATTTGTCGGGCTACGTATCGTCCGGCATGCCGGCCGAATGGCTGAACCCGAAGCGACGCGTTCGGGCATGCCGGCGTGTTCTTGTCGTTGTGCGGGCAATCGAACCATGTCGTTCGCCGCGGATGGCGAAGCAGCGGATCGGGAAAACGCGATTGCGATCGATGTTTCGATCAGCCGGATGACCATGACGGCAGCAGATCGGCCGCCGCCTCGCGATGCAGGGCATCCGGTGCAACGTGCGTCGGGCCATCCGCGACGATCGCGCGGATGGCGCACGACGCGCGGTCGTCAGACGGCTTCGCGCAACAGCCCTGCGATTTCCGCTTCGTTCAGATGCGGCGCGAACATCTCGATCAGCCGGTACGCATACGCGCGCAGGAACGCCCCCTTGCGCAGCCCGACGCGCGTCGTGCTCGCTTCGAACAGATGCTGCGTATCGAGCGCGACGAGCCCCGTGTCGCGCTGCGGATCGTAGGCCATCGCCGCGACGACGCCGATCCCCATCCCGAGTTCGACGTAGGTCTTGATCACGTCCGCATCGATCGCGGTCAGCACGACGTCGGGCACCGCGCCTGCCTGCGTGAACGCCTGGTCGATGTGCGAGCGGCCCGTGAAGTCCTGGTCGTACGTGATGATCGGGTATTCGGCGATTTCGTCGAGCGTCAGGTTCTCGCGGCCGACGAGCGGGTGGCCCTTCGGCACGACGACCGTGTGATGCCACGAATAGCACGGGAACGTGACGATGTCCGGATAGCGGTCGAGCGCCTCGGTCGAGATGCCGAGATCGGCCTCGCCGTTCAGGATCATCTGCGCGATCTGCTGCGGGCTGCCCTGGCGCAGCGCGAGATGCACCTTCGGGAACACGTCGGTGAACTGCCGGATCACCTTCGGCAGCGCGTAGCGCGCCTGCGTGTGCGTCGTCGCGACGACGAGGTGGCCGCTGTCCTGGTCGGCGAACTGGCGCGCGACGCGGCGCAGGTTCTCCGCGTCGAGCAGCATCCGCTCGATCAGCTGGTGCACGGCCTTGCCGGGTTCCGTGAGCCCCGTCAGCCGCTTGCCGCGCCGGATGAAGATGTCGACCCCCAGTTCGTCCTCGAGATCCTTGATCTGCTTCGACACGCCCGACTGCGACGTGTACAGCACGTTCGCGACTTCCGTCAGGTTCATGTTCTGGCGCACCGCTTCGCGCACGAACCGCAATTGCTGAAAATTCATGGGTATGCCTCTTAGGCTGTCGTTGTTTGATTGTCGAATCGGAGCATGTTGCGCCCCCTGCCCTGTCTGCCTGCGTCAACTCGCGGGAAACACCCGCACGGCCCGCGGCACGGCCGTCGCGCCGTCGCCGACCTGCAGCGACAACGCGCGCCACGCATCGCGGTCGAGTTCCGCCTCCAGCGCGCCGCCGGTGCGCGCCTCGAGCTCCACGCGCACCGAGCCGCCGAGCGGAATCACGCGGCGCACGTCCACCGCGATGCCGTCGCGGTGCCCTTCGGCGGTCGGCCACAACTGCAGGTCGTGCGGCCGCACGTACGCGTTCGCCGGGCCCGCGAAATCGGCGTCGACCTCGATCGGCGCGGCCGCGCCCTCGGCCACGAAGCCGCGCCCGGCAACCGTGCCCGGCAGCCGGTTGGCCGCGCCGAGGAACTCGTACACGAAGGCGCTCTGCGGATGATCGTAGACGTCCTGCGGGCTGCCGACCTGCTCCACGTGCCCGCGGTTCAGCACGACGATGCGGTCCGCGACTTCCAGCGCCTCCTCCTGGTCGTGCGTGACGAAGATCGTCGAGATGTGCAGATCGTCGTGCAGGCGGCGCAGCCAGCCGCGCAGCTCCTTGCGGACCTTCGCGTCGAGCGCGCCGAACGGTTCGTCGAGCAGCAGCACTTTCGGCTCGACCGCGAGCGCGCGGGCGAGCGCGATGCGCTGACGCTGGCCGCCCGACAGCTCGGACGGATAGCGCTGCGCGAGCCAGTCGAGCTGCACGAGCTTCAGCAGTTCGTGCACCTTGTCGCGGATCGCGCTTTCCGACGGCCGCTCGCGGCGCGGCTTCACGCGCAGCCCGAACGCGACGTTCTCGAACACCGTCATGTGGCGAAACAGTGCGTAGTGCTGGAACACGAAGCCGACCTGGCGATCGCGCGCGCCGACCGACGCGACGTCGAGCCCCTGCAGCACGACCTGGCCGGCATCCGCGTGCTCGAGGCCCGCGATCACGCGCAGCAGCGTGGTCTTGCCGCAGCCGGACGGCCCGAGCAGCGCGACCAGCTCGCCGGGCGGGAAGTCGAGCGAGACGTTGTCGAGCGCCGTGAAATCGCCGAAGCGCTTCTGAAGGTTACGGACGGTGATACCCATTCTGGTTGCCTCTTTACGATTTCGACGAAACGGCGGCGACGGGGCCGGCATGTGCGGGAACGGTGTCGCGCGCGCCGGCCAGTTCGGCGGCGAGGTGGCGCTCGGCGAGCAGCTTCAGCGCGAGCGTGACGAGCGCGAGCAGCGCCAGCACCGACGCCACCGCGAACGCCGCCGCGAAGTTGTATTCGTTGTACAGGATCTCGACGTGCAGCGGCATCGTGTCGGTCACGCCGCGGATGTGGCCGGACACGACCGACACCGCGCCGAATTCGCCCATCGCGCGCGCATTGCACAGGATCACGCCGTACAGCAGGCCCCACTTCACGTTCGGCAGCGTCACGCGACGGAAGATCTGCCAGCCCGACGCGCCGAGCACGCGCGCGGCTTCCTCCTCGTCGGTGCCTTGCGCCTGCATCAGCGGAATCAGCTCGCGCGCGACGAACGGGAACGTGACGAAGATCGTCGCGAGCACGATGCCCGGCACCGCGAAGATGATCTGCACGTCGTGCGCCTGCAGCCACGGCCCGAGCCAGCCCTGCGCGCCGAACAGCAGCACGTACACGAGGCCGGAGATCACCGGCGACACCGAGAACGGCAAATCGATCAGCGTCGTCAGCAGCGCCTTGCCGCGGAATTCGAATTTCGCGATCGCCCACGACGCGCACACGCCGAACACGAGGTTGAGCGGCACCGCGATCGCGGCGACGGTCAGCGTCAGCTTGATCGCCGACCACGCGTCGGGATCGGCGAGCGATTCGAGATAGAAGCCGACGCCCTTTCTCAGCGCCTCGACGAACACCGCGGCAAGCGGCACGACAAGGAAGAACGCGAGAAACGCGAGCGCGATGCCCGTGAGCAGCCAGCGCACGACGCGCGACTCGCTGACGGGGTCGAGCCGCTTCGCGGCGCGCGCGGCCGGCGACGGGGTTTTCAGCACGACGGTGGCCTCCTGGCTCATTGCTGGCCTCCTGCCGCGACGGCGTTGACGGTGACGGGCGCGGGGCCGCTCGCGCCCTTGCTCGTCCTGCGCTGCAGATACCACTGCAGCGTGTTGATCAGCAGCAGCATCAGGAACGACACCACGAGCATCACGACCGCGAGCGCGGTCGCGCCCGCGTAGTCGTACTGTTCGAGCTTCGTGATGATCAGCAGCGACGTGATCTCGGACTTCATCGGCACATTGCCGGCGATGAAGATCACCGACCCGTATTCACCGAGCGCGCGCGCGAACGCCAGCGCGAACCCGGTGAGGAGCGCCGGCAGCACGGCCGGCAGCACGACGCGGCGAAACGTCAGCCAGCGCGATGCGCCGAGGCACGCGGCGGCCTCTTCCTGCTCGCGCTCGAAATCCTCGAGCACCGGCTGCACGGTGCGCACGACGAACGGCAGCCCGATGAAGGTCAGCGCGACCAGCACGCCGGCCGGCGTGAACGCGATCTTGATGCCGAGCGGCGCGAGATACTGGCCGACCCAGCCGTTGGTCGCATAGACGGCCGCGAGCGAGATGCCGGCGACCGACGTCGGCAGCGCGAACGGCAGATCGACGATCGCGTCGACGAGGCGCTTGAACGGGAACGTGTAGCGCACGAGCACCCACGCGACGAGAAAGCCGAACACGGCGTTGATCAGCGCGCCGCCGAGCGCGGACGCGAACGTCAGCCGGTACGACGCGAGCACGCGCGGCGACGTGACGGCGGTGACGAACTGGTCCCACGACAGCGTCGCGGTCTTCAGGAACGTGGCGGCGAGCGGGATCAGCACCACGAGGCTCAAATAGGCCACCGTGATGCCGAGCGTCACGCCGAAACCGGGCAGCGCGCTCGGCTTGCGAAAGGTGTACGTCGTCATCGGATGCTCTTGCTGGGTCGATGCTGCTCATGGGTCCGACGCAAACGCCGGCGCAGTGAATCGCGCCGGCGGCCCGTCGGGGATGCGGCGCGCTGTCGTGGCGCGCCGCTGTCGTTATGGCGTTACTGCGGCTTGTAGATCGAATCGAACACGCCGCCGTCCGCGAAATGCGTCTTCTGCGCATTCGTCCAGCCGCCGAACGTATCGTCGACCGTGTACAGCTTCAGCTTCGGGAACTGCTTCGTGAGCTCCGCCGGCACGTTCTTCGAGCGCGGCCGGTAGTAGTTGCGCGCGGCGATCTCCTGGCCCTGCGGGCTGTACAGGAAGTTCAGGTACGCGTCGGCCAGCTTGCGCGTGCCCTTCTTGTCGACCACCTTGTCGACCACCGCGACGGGCGGCTCGGCCAGGATGCTCACCGACGGCACGACGATCTCGAACTTGTCGGTGCCGAATTCCTTCACCGACAGGAACGCCTCGTTTTCCCACGCGATCAGCACGTCGCCGATCCCGCGCTGCACGAAGCTCGTGGTCGCGCCGCGCGCGCCCGAATCGAGCACGCCCGCGTTCTTGTAGAGCTTCGTGACGAATTCCTTCGCCGTCTGCTCGTTGCCGCCCGGCTTGTGCACCGCGTACGCCCATGCGGCCAGGTAGTTCCAGCGTGCGCCGCCCGACGTCTTCGGGTTCGGCGTGACGATCGAGATGCCCGGCTTGGTCAGGTCGTCCCAGTCCTTGATCCCCTTCGGGTTGCCCTTGCGCACCAGGAACACGATCGTCGACGTGTACGGCGATGCGTTGTCGGGCAGGCGCTTCTGCCAGTCCTTGCTGACGAGCCCCTTGTTCGCGAGCGCGTCGATGTCGTACGCAAGCGCCAGCGTGACGACGTCGGCCTGCAGGCCGTCGAGCACCGAGCGCGCCTGCGCGCCCGAGCCGCCGTGCGACTGCTTGAAGTTGACGGTCTCGCCCGTCTTCGCCTTCCACTCCTTGCCGAACGCCTGGTTGAAGTCCTGATACAGCTCGCGCGTCGGGTCGTACGACACGTTCAGGAAAGTCGTATCGGCCTGCGCGTGCGTCGCGACGCCCAGCGCCGCCGCCGCGCCCAGCGCGAGTGTTGCGATCAGGCGGCCCACTCCGCCCACCAGCCCCGTATTGCGCTTGCCCATCCTTGGTTCTCCAGTGTTGTCGGTATTGCGATGTCGGGCCAGTCTAGCGAACGGGTTACATGATTAAAAATAATCGTTCCTCATTTTTTAATACTCAAAAGTGCTAACGCAGACGGGATGGACGGTTGCGGCAGATGAACCGGCGTCCGGGCGTCGCGAAATCGCGTCGGAACCGGCGCGATCGCGTCGAACCTCAAGTAACACTTGAAATTCCCGAACTACTGTATAAAAATACAGCTCACTGTCTATCCATACAGTTGAGCCATGACCAAACTCACCGCCCGTCAGCAGCAAGTGTTCGACTTGATCCGTCGCGCGATCGAGCGCTCCGGATTCCCGCCCACCCGCGCCGAGATCGCGGCCGAACTGGGCTTCAGCTCGCCGAATGCGGCCGAGGAGCACCTGCGCGCGCTGGCGCGCAAAGGCGTGATCGAGCTGGCAGCCGGCGCGTCACGCGGCATCCGCCTGCTCGGCATCGACGATGCCCCGCACCAGTTCACGCTGCCGCATGCCGGCCTGATGCAGCTGTCGCTGCCGCTCGTCGGCCGCGTGGCAGCCGGTAGCCCGATCCTCGCGCAGGAGCACATCTCGCAGCATTACGCGTGCGATCCCGCGCTGTTCTCCAGCAAGCCCGACTACCTGCTGAAAGTGCGCGGCCTGTCGATGCGCGACGCCGGCATCCTCGACGGCGACCTCCTCGCGGTGCAGAAGCGCACCGAAGCGAAGGACGGCCAGATCATCGTCGCGCGTCTCGGCGACGACGTCACCGTCAAGCGCCTGATGCGCCGGCCCGGCGGCCTC
Organism: Burkholderia metallica; assembly: GCF_902832845.1. Classification (GTDB taxonomy): domain Bacteria; phylum Pseudomonadota; class Gammaproteobacteria; order Burkholderiales; family Burkholderiaceae; genus Burkholderia; species Burkholderia metallica. Next base: position 248,952 of record NZ_CADFDB010000007.1, read on the forward strand.
GAGCTGATCGCGGAGAACCCGGATTACGAAAACATCTTCGTCAAGGCCGGCAGCGCGGAATTCGCGCTGGAAGGCATCGCCGTCGGACTGATCCGATCAGGCGAACTCTGACATTCCGTCTCGCTGAGGAGAACATCATGGAACGCCTTTCCCGTCTGCTGCCTTTCCGTCAATTCGGCCGCCTCCGTCACTTGCGCGGCCGGACGCCCTGCGCACCGCTGTCCGCGGCGGCGCCCGTGCAAGAAGAAGTCGCAGTCGAACGGCAGGCGTCCCTGCTGCCGTCGGCGCTGCCCGCTTTCGCGCGGGTCTCGCTGAACGCCGGCCTGAATCACGCGGAACCCGCGCGCCGCGCGCCGGTGCGTGTGTATCACGGCCGTTCGCGCCTGATCATGGTCGGCACGATCGATGCCGTGTGCCGGATGATCGATCGCTGCATCGCCGAGGAACGATCGGCTACGCCGGGCGGTCTCTGATTGCGGAACCTGTCCGCACCGGAGGCAACGTGACCGGATCGCCGCGCCGCGCATGGCGGCTCAAGCCCCTGTTGATCGTCGTGCTGGCCGTCGCCATCGTCGCGGCGATCGGCTATGCGTACGCGTCGCCGTACATCGCGCTCGGTCGCCTGAAATCGGCGATCGATGCGCGCGATGCGCAGGCCATCAGCGAATATGTCGATTTTCCGTCGCTGCGCATCAGCCTGAAGCAGCAAGTCACGGAAGAGTTGATGCGCCGAATCGACGCAGTGAAGAAGGACAATCCGTTCGCGGTGATCGGTGCGCTGATCGGGTCCGCGCTGATCGGCCCGCTCGTCGATGCCTACGCGACGCCGGAAGGCGTGGCCGCGTTGATGAGCGGATTGCCGCCGCGCGGCAATCCGGGTGAGCGCCCACCTGAATGGTCGAATCCGCCGCCGAACAGCCCGCCGGCCGCGCCATCCGCCAATCCGGCTCCGGCGAGCACGGTCACGCCGGGCAGCAACGCGGCTGCTACCGCCGCTACCGCCGCATCATCGCCGCCTGGGCCCGCCGCCGTACCGGCCAGCGCGGTCGATGCCGCACCATCACCGCATCCGCAGCAAACCAACGCCGGCTACCGGAATATCGACGAATTTGTCGTGACCTACCAGCGCAGTGCCGACGGCACACGCTATGCGGCGATCTTTCACCGCTTCGGGCTGTTTTCGTGGAAGTTGTCTTCGATCGACCTGCACGCCTAGCTGGCCGCGCTCGACGCTCGCGCCGCCGAAGCGGTGCGGCACCTGGCCGGCACGCATCACCGGCCAGATAGCCATCGAGTCTTCAGATCATTTGCCGTTCGCCGTCGCGGCTTCACGCTCGCGCGCGATTTCGGCCTTCTGCTCTTCCGCCGACGAACACGCAACCAGGATGCTGCAGTTCACGCGATCGAGCAGTTGCGTGTTGCCCGAGCCCATCCACCATCTCGATAGCCCGCTGCGGCATCGATGGCCGACCACGACGAGGTCGACCTTCAGCTCCGTCGCGAGATTCGCGATTTCGTCGATCGGATAGCCGAACGCGAAATGGCCTTCGGCCTGCACGCCGCGTTCGCGCAGCCAGTTCACCCCTTCCTGCAGGATTTCACGCGCGGTTTCCTCGAACCGGCCGCACGCGACGTCGGTCAGCAAACCGGCGCTCTGCGCGATGCTCGAGCGCATGTCGACGACCGACAGCAAATGCGTCTCGGCCTTCAGGTCCATCGCGAGATTGGCGCCGCAACGCAGGGCCTTGCGCCCTTCGAGCGTGCCGTCGTAACACAGCAGAATCTTGTTGTAGCTAGCCATGAAACCTCCCTGTCGCCAACGAGCCTACGCATTCATCATGGTGCGCCGCAATTCAGGACGCAAGGGATGGAAAACGCTGATTCGCCCCGCTCGGCGCGTGCGCGATGATGCGGTGCACGATCGGTGCGCGCATGCATCGCACTGTGCAGGGATGCGCTGAAGAGACGCAGCCGATGCACTAGAATGGCCCGTTCGTACTCCAGCGGGCCATCGGGCGCCGGCGTCGTGCGCTTCGGTCATGCCCATGTGACTCGCAATCGTCCGATCGGTTCGCCCGCCGGCCACGCATCCGGCAGCGGAATGCGTCCGCGCCCGCTTACAACGACGACCTGCCCATGTCAGTTGCACCGATCGATTTCCGGAACGTCGAAAAGCACTATGGCGACAAGCTCGTCGTCAACGATCTGTCGTTCACCGTCCAAGCCGGCGAATGCTACGGCCTGCTCGGGCCGAACGGCGCCGGCAAGACCACCACGCTGAAAATGCTGCTCGGCCTCGCGCATCCCGATGCCGGCACCATTTCGCTCTGCGGCGAACCGGTTCCAGCGCGTGCGCGGTTTGCGCGCCGGCGCGTCGGCGTCGTCCCGCAGTTCGACAATCTCGACCCCGACTTCACCGTGCGCGAGAACCTGGTCGTCTTCAGCCGCTATTTCGGGATGTCGGCGCAGGCTGCGCGCGCGCTCGTGAAGCCGCTGCTCGAATTCGCGAAGCTCGAGAACAAGGCCGATGCGAAGGTCGGCGAGTTGTCGGGCGGCATGAAGCGCCGCCTGACGCTGGCCCGCGCGCTCGTCAACGATCCCGACGTGCTGGTGCTCGACGAGCCGACGACGGGCCTCGACCCGCAGGCGCGTCACCTGATGTGGGAACGGCTGCGCTCGCTGCTCGCGCGCGGCAAGACGATCCTGATCACCACGCACTTCATGGAAGAAGCCGAACGCCTGTGCGATCGCCTGTGCGTGATCGAGGAAGGCCGCAAGATCGCCGAAGGCGCGCCGCACGCGCTGATCGAATCGGAGATCGGCTGCGACGTGATCGAGATCTACGGGCCCGATCCGGCCACGCTGCGCGACGAGTTGTCGGCGTTCGCGAAGCGCACCGAGATCAGCGGCGAGACGCTGTTCTGCTACGTGAGCGATCCGGAACCGCTCAGCGCGCGGCTCAAGGGTCGTACGGGGTTGCGCTATCTGCATCGTCCGGCCAATCTGGAAGATGTGTTCCTGCGGCTCACGGGTCGCGACATGCAGGACTGATCGATCATGGACGTGCGCAATTATTCCGCCGCCGCACCGTCGGCACCGCCGCGCGTGTCGCGCTTCGCGATCGCGATGCCCGCGAACGCGACCAACTGGATCGCCGTCTGGCGGCGCAACTATCTCGTCTGGCGCAAGCTCGCGCTCGCATCGATGTTCGGCAATCTTGCCGATCCGATGATCTATCTGTTCGGGTTGGGCTTCGGGCTCGGGCTGATGCTCGGCCATGTCGACGGCGTGTCGTATATCGCGTTCCTCGCGGCCGGCACGGTCGGGTCGAGCGTGATGATGTCCGCGAGCTTCGAGTCGATGTATTCCGGTTTCTCGCGGATGCACGTGCAGCGCACGTGGGAGGCGATCATGCATACGCCGCTCGCGCTCGGCGACATCGTGCTCGGGGAGATCGTCTGGGGGGCCAGCAAGGCAATGCTGTCGGGGGCCGCGATCATGCTCGTCGCGGGCGCGCTGGGTTACGCGCAGTTTCCGTCGATGCTCGCGGCGCTGCCCGTGATCGCGCTCGCGGGTCTCGCGTTTGCCAGCCTCGCGATGATCGTCACGGCGCTCGCGCCGTCCTACGACTTCTTCATGTTCTACCAGACGCTCGTGCTGACGCCGATGCTGCTGCTGTCGGGTGTATTCTTCCCGACCGCGCAGTTGCCGCCGCTCGCGCAGCACGCGGCGCAGGCGCTGCCGCTCGCGAACGCGGTCGAGCTGATCCGACCCGCGATGCTCGGCCGGCCGGCGACCGACGTCGCGTTGCACGTCGCGGTGCTCGCCGGCTACGCGGTGGGCGGCTTCCTGCTGTCCGCGTGGCTGTTCCGGCGGCGGATGATGCGCTGACGGCCGGCGCACCGGGCGCCGGCTTCATGCCTTCACGCGACGACGTTATTCGTCGTCGTCGCTCCACGGGATCTCCACGTCGGTCAGGAACGCGACGGTCGCAAGCGGCCCCCCTTCCTGGCGGCCGAGCTTGCCGTCCGCGCGATGCCATTCGACACGGAACTGCGTACCCGGATCGTCGGCAATCAGATAGACCGTGCGCAGCTCTTCCTTGTCGGCTTCGTCCACCGGGCCGTCGAACGACACCAGCATCTTCTGCGGCCACAGGCCGTTGACCGGATCGTAAATGCGGTCGCCCTGCGGAATGTCGATGCTGGCCTCGACGCCGATGGTTGCGGAAGCCTCGATGATCATCGTGCCGAGTGCGTTCAGCACGGCCGTCGCCCGCGCGGAATTGGCCTGGCGGATCGCGAGATCGCCGCGCGTCAGCGCCTTTTCGAGTCGAGGATGAATCTTCGGTTGGGTCATGCGTTTTCCTGTTTGCTTCTTGTAAATGACGCCGCATACGTGAAACAGCAGCGCCGGGTGAATACGACGATTACGACGATTGCGCCCGACTGGCGCGCCGCCTGCGCGTGTCAGAACCCGAGCGCGACCGCGAGCACGCCGCTCGCGATCCCGAACACGACGACGAGGATCGCGACGATGGCCAGCATGTAAGGCTTGAACGAACGCGCGAGCATCGCGAGCGACGGCACGCTGATCGGCGGCAGCGTCATCAGCAGCGCGGCGGCCGGGCCGACGCCCATGCCGAGCGACAGCATCGCCTGGATGATCGGCACCTCGCCGGCCGTCGGGATCACGAACAGCATGCCCGCCACCGCGAATGCGACGATCCAGCCGAGATGATTGCCGATGTCCGGACCGATATGCGGGAACAGCCACGCGCGCGCGGCGCCGAGCAGCAGCACGAGCACGATGTATTCGGGCACGAGCCGCACGGCCATGCGCGCGAGCAACTTTATCCAGCGGACGAACGGATTGCCGGCCGCGGCCTGCTCGGCCGCCAGCGCGGCGAGCTGCGCGTCGTCGATGCTGCGGTCTTCAGGGCGTGCGATACGGTTCAGCAAATAGCCGATCCCGAACACCATCGCGATGCCGAGCACGAGGCGCAGCGCGCTCCAGTGCCAGCCGAGCACGAAGCCCATGAAGACCAGCGCCGCCGGGTTCAGCACCGTATTGCCGAGCCAGAACGCGACCGCGCCGCCCGGCGACGCGTGGCGCGCACGCAGCCCCGCGACGACCGGCGCCGCGCAGCACGTGCACATCATGCCGGGCAGCGACAGCAGGCCGCCGGCGGCGACGCTGCCGAAGCCGGTGCGGCCGAGCACGCGCGCGACCCAGTGCGCGGGCAGCAGCGCCTGCACGGCCGAGCCGAGCAGCAGGCCCAGCACCATCGCCTGCCAGATCGCCTTGCCGTACGCCCACGCGTAGTCGAGCGCGGCCTTCAGCGACGGCTCCGGTGCGGCCGCCGACGTGCCCATCAGGATCGACTGTCCGATCGAATGATGTTCGGCGGCAACGAACGCCTTGTTGTAGTACGGGAACCATTTCACATAGAACAGGCCCGCGACTGCGATCAGCAGGAAGGTCATCCAGCCAAGGGCCGGACTGGGTTGGGTGCGTGTAGTCGTCATCGTGTGGTCGTCGATTGGTCTTGGTCGGTTGCGGATGTCGCGCCCGCGGCCAGCGCGGCCGATGCGGGCAACCCGGCTCGCGCGAGTTCGGCCAGCAGCGCATGCGCCTGATCGCGCACGTCGGCCGCGTTGGGCCGGAACGTGAACGTCAGTGCCCGGTTAGGCTTGTCGTACGTCGCGCGGTAGGTGCGCGCATAGGCGGGATCGTAATGCCGGTCGATCAGCTCGGTGAACAGTTCGGCCCGCGCGTTCGCATCGATCAGCGTCTTCCAGTGCGTCACCTGTTCGCGGCTGTGCAGGCCGATCAGCCGATGGAGCTGCGCCTTGAAGGCGTCCGGTTGGTCGAACAGGTGCGCGTAATCGTCGAGGAGGAATGCGATGCGCTCGTCGTGCGCCGCGTCGACATGCACCCACGGCCCCGCGTGAAACGCTTCGATCAGCGCGATCGGCAACTGCACGAGCCCGATCCGGCGGCTTTCCGACTCGACGAACACCGGCCATTCGGGGTCGAAACGACCCAGCGTCTCGACGAGCCCCGAATCGAACCCCTTCTGCGACGGCTGCGGCTTGCCCGGCAGCGCGCCGAGCAGCGAACCGCGATGGCACGCGAGCGCCTCGAGATCGAGCGTTTGCGCACCCGCATCGCGCAGCGCGTTCAGCAGGCGCGTCTTGCCGCAGCCCGTATGGCCGACGAGCGCGATGTAGCGAAAGCGCGTCGGCAGCGAGTCGAGCGTCGCGCACACCGACTGGCGGTACGACTTGTAGCCGCCATCGAGCTGGCGCGCCTTCCAGCCGATCAGGTTGAACCAGGTCGTCATCGAGCCCGAGCGCTTGCCGCCGCGCCAGCAGTAGATCAGCGGCCGCCAGTTGCGCGGACGATCGGCGAACGTCGTGTCGAGATGGCGCGCGATGTTGCGCGCGACCATCGCCGCGCCGACCCGCGTCGCCTCGTACGGCGACACCTGGCGATACATCGTCCCGACGAGCACGCGCTCCTCGTTGCTGAGCACGGGCGCGTTCAGTGCGCCGGGGATATGGTCCTCGGCGAACTCGAGCGGCGTGCGCACGTCGATGATCTCGTCGAACTCGCCGGCGCGATCGAGGGTGACAATCAGGTTCTTCAATTTGGCGTCGAACAGGGGCGATGCGACTCGATGAGCCGCATGGGCGCGGAAGGCGGATTGACGATTATCTCACGGCCGGCGTCTCGGGCCGCGCGCGGCGGCCGGCGGCCGCGATGCGGCCTGCATCGTGTCGATCAGATGGTCGCGGAACGCGCGAACCGACGCGGGCAGATCGCGCCCCGCCATCGTCTGCACCTGGATGCTGCGCTCGCGCAATTGCGGGTTCGTCAGGGGCACGACGACGAAGCCGTCCGCGGCGCAGCGGTCGCGCACCGACAACAGCCCCGTGAACATCACCGCGCCCGTGCGCCGCGCGTAGCCGTACATCGCCGCCGTGTTGTTGCTCGTCAGCTCGGGTTCGAGCAGCAGCCCGTCGAGCGCGCACGCGATGTCGATCAACTGGCGCACCGTCGTGCCGGCCTCGGGCAGCACGTGCGGGTGGCGCGCGACATCGGCGAGCGACACCGCATCGCGCGTCGCGAGCGGATGGTCGTGCCGCACCAGCGCGAAGATCGGCGCGCGCTCCGTATGCTCGACGCGCACGCCCTTCTCCGGCGCGAGACTGAAGCTCAACGCGACATCCACGTCGCCATCGCGCACGCGCCGCGTCGCATCCGCCGGCGACACGACCCACACGGAGAAATCGACGCCCGGATGGCGCGCCTTGAAGCTGGCCAGCGTACCGGGCAGGAAATCGATCGCGAACCCTTCCGAGCACGCGATCTTCAACAGACTCCCGTGCAGCGCGTCGAGCCCGCCGATGTCCTTCATCACGTGCTCGGCTTCCAGCAGGCTGCGCTGCGCGAACGCCAGCAGCCGCTCGCCGGCCTCCGACAGCGCCATCCCGCGCGGCCGGCGCTCGAACAGCGGTGCGCCCAGCTCGCTTTCCAGCTTCGCGATCTGGCGGCTGATCGCCGACACCGCCACGTGCAGCCGCGCTGATGCATCGCTGATCGAGCCGGTGCGCGCCACTTCGACGAAATAGCGCAACGCCAGGCCATGCAGGAAAGCCGCCATCGTTCTGTCTCCGGGCCGCGTCCGGCCGCGCTGCTTTGCCTTTTCGGCAAAGAAAGGTTCGAAATTCGATCATTGTGACAAAAAAAACGGCTTTCTAGAATCGATCGCACTTCAAGCCGCACGCCCGCTCCGGCGCATGCAGCGAACCCGACGAAGGAGACACGACTTGAGCCGTACCGCCGCCATCCAGCACGCGCTGAACCAGTTCGAATCCGGTGCGTTCTTCACGACCCTGAGCCGCCGCGTCGGGCTGCGCACCGAGAGCCAGGACAGCGGCAACGATGCCGCGCTGCGCGCCTACCTGACCGACGAGATCGCGCCCGACGCCGCCCGCCTCGGTTTCACGTCGCGGATCGTCGACAATCCCGTCGACGGCGGCGGCCCGTTCCTGCTCGCGTCGCGACACGAAGACGACGCGCTGCCGACCGTGCTGATCTACGGCCACGGCGACGTCGTGCGCGGCTACGACGCGCAGTGGCGCGCGCCGCTGTCGCCGTGGACGCTGACGGCCGACGGCGACCGCTGGTACGGCCGCGGCAGCGCCGACAACAAGGGCCAGCACACGATCAACCTGGCCGCGCTGGCCAGCGTGCTCGCCGCGCGCGGCGGCCGGCTCGGTTTCAACGCGAAGCTGCTGATCGAGATGGGCGAGGAAACGGGCTCGCCGGGCCTCGACGCCCTGTGCCGCCAGGCGCGCGACGCGCTCGCGGCCGACGTGCTGATCGCGTCCGACGGCCCGCGCATCTCCGCCGAACGCCCGACCGTATTCCTCGGCTCGCGCGGCGCGGTCAACTTCAAGCTGAGCCTGCGCGCCCGCGACGGCGCGCATCACTCCGGCAACTGGGGCGGGCTGCTGCGCAATCCGGCGATCGTGCTCGCGCATGCGCTCGCGAGCCTCGTCGACGCGCGCGGCGCGATTCGCGTCGCGGGGCTGCGCCCGCCGCCGATCCCGGCCGCCGTGCGCGACGCACTCGCCGATCTCAGTGTGGGCGGCGGCGCCGGCGACCCGGCGCTCGACGCCGACTGGGGCGAGCCCGGCCTGACCGCGCCCGAGCGCGTGTTCGGCTGGAACACGCTCGAGATCCTCGCGTTCAAGGCCGGCAACCCCGAGCATCCCGTCAACGCGATTCCGCCCGTCGCGTATGCGCACTGCCAGCTGCGCTTCGTCGTCGGCACCGACTGGGAAGCCTTGCACGCGCACCTGCGCACGCACCTCGATGCGCACGGCTTCGCCGACGTCGAGATCGACGTCGAGCGCGGCGCGCCGGCCACGCGCGTGCCACCGGACGATCCGTGGGTGCGCTGGGCCGTCGCGTCGCTCGCGCGAACCACCGGCAAGAAGCCGGCAATCCTGCCGAATCTCGGCGGCACGCTGCCGAACGAAGTGTTCGCCGACACGCTCGGGCTGCCGACGCTGTGGGTGCCGCACTCGTACCCCGCGTGCTCGCAGCATGCGCCGGACGAGCATCTGCTCGCGAGCGTCGTCAGCGAGGGGCTGCAGATGATGGCCGGCCTCTTCTGGGATCTCGGCGACGACGCACCGACCGTTCGCCGCGCGACTCACGCCGCGGCCAGCGCCCTGTAACGCGCTTCGCCCTCTCACGGGACCTGCATACACGATGAATACGACCACCCTGACCTCGCAGGACGCCGCGCGCCCCAGCGCCGCGAAAATCCGGCGCATCATCTTCGCGGCGTCGATCGGCAACGCGCTCGAATGGTTCGACCTGATCGTCTACGGCTTCTTCGCGGTGACGATCGCCAAGCTGTTCTTTCCCGCGACGAGCGAAGCGACGTCGCTGATGCTCACGCTCGGCACGTTCGGGCTGTCGTACCTGATCCGGCCGATCGGCGGCTTCGTGCTCGGCGCCTACGCGGACCGCGCGGGCCGCAAGGCGTCGCTGCTGCTGTCGATCGCGATGATGATGGTCGGCACGCTGCTGATCGCGCTGATGCCGACCTACGCATCGATCGGCCTACTCGCGCCGCTCGGGATCATGCTGTCGCGGCTGATGCAGGGCTTTTCCGCGGGCGGCGAATTCGCGAGCTCCACCGCGTTCCTCGTCGAGCATGCGCCGCAGCGGCGCGGTTTCATGTCGAGCTGGCAGTTCGCGAGCCAGGGCCTCGCGACGCTGCTCGCATCGGGCTTCGGCGCGCTGCTTACCGCCACGCTGACGACCGCGCAACTCGAAAGCTGGGGCTGGCGCGTACCGTTCCTGTTCGGGCTCGCGATCGGCCCGATCGGGCTTTACATCCGCCGCTACGTCGACGAAGGCGTCGAATTCAAGACGCAGGCGCGCTCGGAAGCCCCCGTGCGCGAACTGTTCGCCGATCAGAAGCTGCGGCTGCTGCTGTCGATCGGCGCGCTCGTGATTTCGACCGCGATCAACTACATGGTGCTGTACATGCCGACCTATGCGATCAAGCAGCTCGGGCTGCCCGCGTCGACGGGCTTCGCGGCGACGCTCGCGACCGGTTTCGTGCTCACGCTCGTCACGCCGGTCGTCGGCCACCTGTCCGATCGCACCGGGCGGATTCGCATGATGGCGGTCGCGGCGGTCCTGATGCTCGTCACCGTGTACCCGACGTTCACGTGGCTCACGCGCCATGCGTCGTTCGCCACGATGATGGCCGCCCTGGTCTGGATCGGTGCGCTGAAGGCGATGTACTGCGGCGCGCTGCCGGCGCTGATGGCCGAGCTGTTCCCGTCGCAGACGCGCGCGACGGGCCTCGCGGTCAGCTACAACACGGGGGTCACGCTGTTCGGCGGCTTCGCGCCGTTCGTCATCACCTGGCTGATCAGCGCGACCGGCAACCGGCTGTCGCCGGCGCTCTACCTGATGGGCTGCGCGCTGCTGAGTCTCGCCGCGCTGTTCGTCGCTCGCACCCGGCTCAAGATGCGATAACGGAAGAAACGACGGCGCAGCGATGCGCCGCCGGTGCGGTCCGGCGCGGCATCGCGGCCGCGCCGGACCGGGTCCTGCCCGGTTCCGGTCAGGGCGCCGGGTTCGGCTGCAGTTCGTGCAGCGCGTCGATCTCGGCGAGGATCTCGTCGGACAGCTTCACGTCGACGCTGCCGATGTTCTCCTTCAACTGCTCGAGCGACGTCGCGCCGACCAGGTTGCTGCGCGTGAAGGGCCGGCTGTTGACGAACGCCAGCGCAAGCTGCGCGGGCGACATCCCGTGACGCCGCGCGAGCGCCACATAGCGCGACGTCGCCTCGACCGCCTGCGGCTTGCTGTAGCGCTGGAAGCGCTCGAACAGCGTGATGCGAGCGCCGGCCGGGCGCGCGCCGTTCTCGTACTTGCCGGACAGCCAGCCGAACGCGAGCGGCGAATAGGCGAGCAGGCCGACGCCGTCGCGATGCGTGAATTCCGACAGGCCGTTTTCGAACGTGCGGTTCAGCAGGCTGTACGGGTTCTGGATGCTCGCGATGCGCGGCAGCCCGAGCGTCTCGGCCGCGCGCAGGAACTGCGCGACGCCCCACGGCGTTTCGTTCGACACGCCGATCGCGCGCACCTTGCCGGCCTTCACGAATTCCGCGAGCACGCCGAGGGTTTCCTCGATCGGCACCGTATAGGCGTCGTCGACCCACGGATACGCAGGACGGCCGAACGTCGTCGTGCTGCGGTCGGGCCAGTGCAGCTGGTAGAGATCGACGTAGTCGGTCTGCAGGCGCTTGAGGCTGCCGTCGAGCGCTTCGGTCAGGTTCTTGCGGTCGAACTGGTTGCCTTCGCCGCGAATGTGACGCGGATTGTGCGGCTGCCGCGCCGGCCCCGCGATTTTCGTCGCGAGCACGATGCGCTCGCGCTGCGCGCGATGCTGCGCGAGCCACGTGCCGATGTACTGCTCGGTGCGGCCCTGCGTGTCGGGCTTCGGCGGCACCGGATACATCTCCGCGGCGTCGATCAGCGTCACGCCCTGCGCGATCGCGTAGTCGATCTGCTCGTGCGCGTCGCGCTCCGAATTCTGCTCGCCCCACGTCATCGTGCCGAGGCCGATCAGGCTGACCTCGATGCCCGAATCGCCGAGTGTGCGGTATTCCATGCTGTTCCTGTCGCGTCGGTGGAAAGCAGGAACGCTATCACATTGAAGCGACTGCTTCAGACGGGCGCCGCGTACGCTTACAGGCGGCCTTCGGCGCCGGGAACGCGGTGCGCGCGCGAGCCCGGATGATCGCGTCGCCGCCCGCCGTTACTGCGGCCGCTGGATGAAACAGGTTGCCGACGCATGCGCGACGATCTTGTCGTCCGGCGTCTTCAGCGTGCCCTCGGCCACGCCCAGCGAACGCGACAGATGAATCACGCGCCCTTCCGCCACCAGGTCGACGTCACGCGGTACGGGCCGCAGCATCTTCACATGCAGGTCGACCGTGCCGTAGCCGACGCCCGCGTCGAGCATCGAATGCACCGCGCACCCGGTGACCGAATCGAGCACCGTCGCGGCGAATCCGCCGTGTACGCCGCCGAGCGGATTCAGGTGCCGGCCGTCCGCCCGCGCCGAAAACTTCACGTAACCGAGCTCGACGTCGAGCGGACGCATCGGAATCGTCTCGGAAATCGACGCGAGCGGTGCATCGCCCGATACCGCTGCGCGCAGCAGATCGAGACCAGACAGGGAAAGCGGGTTCATCGGGTTGTCTCCGGGGTGAAAGCGCGTTGCTGCGCTTGTAAGTTCCAAATTGGAACTGATTATTGACAACGATGACGGCCGTTGTCAATGCAGCAGGCGCCATTGCAACCGAAGGCGGGTTCTATAATCGAACCCACTACGCTGCCGAACCACTGCAAGAGACTCGACGATGAAATGGGATGACATTGGCACGCTGAACTGTTCGATCGCACGCACGCTTGCCGTGCTCGGCGACCGCTGGACCATGTTGATCCTCCGCAATGCATTCCTCGGCTGCCGCCGCTTCGACGCTTTCCAGGCCCAGCTCGGCCTGACGCGCCATGTGCTGGCCGAACGGCTCGCGCGGCTCGTCGATGAAGGCGTGCTGGCCAAGCACGCGTACCAGGAACGTCCGCCGCGTTTCGAATACCGGCTGACTGAGAAGGGCCTCGACCTCTATCCGACCCTGCTTGCGCTGACGGCGTGGGGCGACCGCTGGAAAGATGACGGCCAGGGGCCACCGGTGCAGTTGCGCCACCGTACCTGCGGCCATCTGATGCATGCGGTCACCGTGTGCTCGGCATGCGGCGAACCGCTCGACGCACGCGACGTGCTGCCGGAGCGTGGCCCGGGATGGATCGCGGCGGACGCGGCAGGAACGCCTGCGAACGAGGATTGACGCAGCGTCGTGCATCCACGAATGAGCGCGTGACGCACGCGGATCGTTAGTCGCGCTCGCGCTGCCGTCGCGGGCCGCATCGAGTCCGTCCGGCTGAACTCGCGCATCGCTTGCGCGCTGCTATTGCACCCCCACCACACGCACGATCGTGCGCTGCCATCGCCTCCACCTGCTGACGAAGCCGATCGCGTACGCCGACCTCGCGCAACGCAACTTTGCGTCACCGCTCCCGCCTTCGCCGGTCATCGCGATGCGTCTCCCGTCTCATCCGCACGTGACCGCGCCGCCGCGTGTGCGTTACACTCACGGCCCGCTGTCTCGAAATTGTTCGCTGTCCAAGATGTTGTCGCGCAATCGCCTCGCCGCTGCCTGTCTCGCCGCTTCCCTGCTCGCCACACCGTTCGCCGCCTTCGGCAAGACGCAAAGCGAATCGCTGCTCCAGCAGGCGATCGACTTCGTCGCGCAATGGCTGCCGGCCCCCACTCACGAAGCCCCCGCGACACAGGTCGTGGAATCGGCGTTTTCGCCGGACGGCGGCGCCGAAGCGCTCGTGCTCAAAGCGATCGGCACCGCACGCAGCTCGATCCGTGTCGCCGCCTATTCGTTCACGTCGCCGCCCGTCACGCGCGCACTGCTCGCCGCCAAGCGGCGCGGCGTGAATGTCGCGGTGGTCGTCGACGACAAGGGCAACCGCGCGAAGAGCAGCAAGCAGGCGCTGAACCTGCTCGTCAATGCCGGGATCCCCACGCGCACCATCGACACCTATGCGATCCATCACGACAAGTACCTCGTGATCGACGCCGAACACGTCGAAACGGGTTCGTTCAACTACAGTGCGTCGGCGGCCAGCCGCAACTCCGAGAACGTCGTCGTGGTGTGGAACAACCCGCAACTCGCGTCGCGCTACCTCACGCACTGGCAAAGCCGCTTCGACCAGGGCGCGCCGTACCGCTCCAGCTACTGACGTACGCCGCGCGGCACCCGCGCCCGGGTTCGATCCGCCGTGATACGGATGATCGGCGAGCGCGGCGCGACGTTCAATTCGGCCGAATGGCCAGTGCGGCGCGCTCCTGCGCTCAACGGATTTCGGGCGCCCGTCCGGTCGCGACACCGGCCTGCGTCGTCGGCGCGCATCGATTCGCATGGCCGTCCACGCCGCTCGCCGAAGCGGTCGACAAGTCGCGGGCGCCGCCCGGCAGCACGTTGCCCACACACACGACGCCGAATGCCAGCGTGGTCTGAACCATCGGATAAAGGAGATACAGCGCAAACGCGAGGTAGCCCGCGTACAGGATTCGAACCATGGTGTGATGAAGGACGATGAACGATTGGACTCGTCCTGTTTACGGCATTGCGCCGGGGCAGCTTGAGGCATCGCGCATCCGATTGCGCATCGCGACGAAACGCGCGCCCATGGCACCCGCTTCTCACCGCTTCTGCATCGATCCACGTCGCGCCGAAACGGCACGTGCCCGGATTCGCGACGTAGCGATCCGCCGGACAATGCGCGATACTGTCCGGCATCCGATCCCATGACCGGCTTCGCAGCCGGGACAACGACAAGGCCCATGCAAATCGCACCGAAACCGGCCAACGAGGCGGCCCGGCTCGATACGCTTCATTCGCTCTCGATCCTCGACACGCCGCCCGAGGAGCGCTTCGACCGCCTGACGCGTCTTGCACGCAGGCTGTTCGACGTACCGATCGCACTCGTCAGTCTCGTCGACGACGATCGACAGTGGTTCAAGAGCCATGCGGGGCTCGACGTCGCGCAAACGTCGCGCGACGTATCGTTTTGCGCGCATGCATTGCTCGCGGGCAATACGATGGTGATCCAGGATGCGCTGAACGACAACCGCTTCCACGACAACCCGCTCGTCACCGGCGCGCCCGGCATCCGGTTCTACGCGGGCCGGCCGATCACGGCACCGAACGGCGCGCCCATCGGCACGCTGTGCCTGATCGACACGCGGCCGCGCTCGCTCGAACCCGACGAACTCGCGCTGCTCGGCGATCTCGCCCACATGACCGAGCGCGAGATCGCCGCCCTGCATTTCGCGACCACCGACGAACTCACCCAGCTGACGAACCGGCGCGGCTTCGAAATTCTCGCCCGCCACGTGCTGAGCCTGTGCGATCGCGTCGACCGTCACGCGGTACTGCTGTTCTTCGACCTGAACGAATTCAAGTCGATCAACGACCGCTTCGGCCATGCCGAAGGCGACCACGCGCTCAAGGCATTCGCCGAAACGCTGACGGGCGCGCTGCGCGATAGCGACGTGATCGCCCGGCTGGGCGGCGACGAGTTCGTCGTGCTGCTGAGCAACACCGATCCGACCAGCGTCGCCGAGCCGGTCGAGCGCGTGACGCAGGCGCTCGCGCGGCGCAATGCGGCCGACGCACGCGGCTACGACATCCGGTTCAGCGTCGGGTACGTCGACTACGATCCCGCGCACCCTCGCGACGTGACCGACCTGCTCGCAACGGCCGATCAGCGGATGTACGAGCACAAGCAGCGCGGCAAGGCGGCCGGCGCGTAAGCACTGGCCACGCGCGCGCCTGCAGCCGCCCTGCCGGTACAGCCACGGTTGCGCGGCTGCGTCAGCTTCCGCACGGTGGCGCGCTGGCCATCGCCTCGGCAATCTGCTCGGGCGTCAGGTCGCGCTGATGCGTCGCGAGCGACCAGCGATGGCCGAACGGATCCTCGACCTGCCCGTAGCGATCGCCCCAGAACATGTCGGCGGCCGGCAGCGTGACCGTCGCGCCGGCCGCGACCGCTTTCGCGATCGCCGCGTCGGTATCCGGCACGTACAGGTGCAGGCAGACCGGCGTGCCTTTCAGTGACTTCGGCCCGAGCGCGCCGTGCTCGGGCATTTCATCCACCAGCATCAGTGTCGAATCGCCAATCACGAGGCATGCGTGCGCGAGCCGGCCGTCGGGCATCGCCAGGCGAAACTGTTCGCTTGCATTGAACGCACGCTTGTAGAAATCGATGGCTGCCGTTGCGTCGGCGCAGATCAGGTGCGGCGTCAGCGTGCGCATCCCTTCCGGGATCGGTTTGACGGATGTGGACATGGGTGTCGCTCCTTCGGTCGGTGGTCGTATCGGAATCGGGACGGACGCGCGATGCGCACGCCTCCGATGCTACGACGGACGACCCCGGCCGAAATCGACACGACGCCCGACATTTGTTTGTTTCTCGTGTATCGGGGGCGCGGCTCCCGCGTCGCGCGTCATCGGCCCGTTCGGTCGACTTCGCTGTCCGGCGTGCCGAATTGCCGCCGGCATGCCTCCAGCAAGCCGGCCACCGCGTCGAGCGGCAGCCCCTCGAACCGGGCGATCGGCAGCATCACGCCGCCCGGCACGCGGGTGCGCGATGAATGCATCGAGAACTGGTAGCCGATGTAACGATTTCCGGCCACGCTGACGATCCGGAATTCGGTGACGTCGCGCCATCGCGTGACGGGTTGTTCGCGTACGGCCCCGGTCAGCTTGAAGCCCGTCTCGTCGACGTGCAGCGCCATCCTGCGCCGCGACGACACGAAGAAGGCCACCCCCGCCAGCGCCAGCAACGCCGCGAGTGCCGCCACCGGCCATAGCGCCGGAGCAGCGGCGTAAATGCACAGCATCGCCGCAGCCAGCACCGCGCACGCGATCGCCCTGCGTTTCAGGCTCCGGCTGTCGACCGCCAGCGTCACCGGCAACCGGCCGGCGACCGTCCCCGCGACGGGATCGATGTGCCAGCCGGATTCGGTGGTTTCGCGTTCGTCGTCCATCGTCCGATCGTTCATTGCGACGGCGGCCGGGCCGTCGAAGCCGGACACCCTATGTGCGCGCCGGGACGGAACGCTTGCCGACGGGAATCGGGCACGATCGACGAAGGTACGCATCGCCGCACGGCAACGGCGATACGCGTGCGCCATCGCGTAACGCGCAGCGTGCGATCGACATCGGCATCGATCATTTCAGTTGCACACCTTGACGGCACCGTTGGTCGTGCATTGACCGATGGTCCAGTGGCTCTGCCCGGCCAGATGCGGCGCCAGGCCGACGCCGCGGATCGGCGCGGCCGGCGACGATGCCGGCACGGCCGCGGCTGTGGACGCGGTGTCGGGCGACGGCAACGAAGGGGGCCCGGACGCGGTCTGGCACGCCGACAGTGCCAGACAAAGAACGGATGCCAACGGGGCGATGAGCGGTCTGGACATGATCTCGTACGCGTTTGCGATATTCGCTTCCGGTAACGGTTCGCCGAAACCGCGTGACCCGTCGGACCGTTCGAGGCAACCGGCAATGCAGCAGGATGATCGCCCCATACTACTCCTCGCGATCGACGTCGTGCGATCGGCCATTCGGCCGGATGCCGCCATCCCTGCGGCGGCCGCTCGCGCTCGCCCTCGCATGCCGCACCGGTCAGATTTGCGGCAGGTCGCGCAGCGTGCGCGACTCGTTCGTTGCATCGATGTCGAGTTCGATGCCTTCCGACGCATCGCGATACAGCACGCGCTTCAACTTGGGCCCGATCGCGGTGGTCTCCGATGCCGAGAAGACCGCGCGGACATCGCTGCCGGACGCGAGCGCGCGCGCCACGTCCGCCACCGGCGCCTCGCTCGGCGTCGCCGCCCACGACCGGTCGGCCGGATTCACGGCCGCCCACCGCACGTGCGTCACGCGCGCGCTGAGCAGATCGATTCGTACGCCATTCACCGCAAACATCGACATCGGCATCTCCTTGGAATGATTTTGCGGCCGGCCGCACCGATGCACGGTCACGGGCGGCCCCAGATCTCGCAGACGTTTCCCGCCGGGTCCGCCACGGAAATCGCGACCGTGCCGTCGCCGTAGTCCCACTCGTTCAGGATGGCGATGCGGCACGATTCGAGCCGCGCGACGGCTTCCGACACATGCGCCACTTCGATCGCCAGCGCGATACCGTGGCCGGTCGGACGAAACTCCGGGTACGGAAACGCGCCGCCGCTGCCAGTATGAACGGTCAGCGTCACGCCGCTCACGACAAAGCGATGCCACGGATTTCCCGCCGCCGACACGCCTTCGGCATGCACCGGCAGCGCAAGCGCCGAACGGTAGAAATCCACCACGGCCCGAAAGCGATCGGCCTCGACCGGCACCAGGATGCCCAGGCTGGCGATCATGTGCGCTTCTCCGGTCAACGCGATTTTCGATGATACATTGGGACGCTTTACAACCGTCAACAGACAATCGTGAACGGGAGAAACACATGACCGACGCCTGGGGAACCTTCCCTGCCAGAATGGGCGACCATCAGGCTTTCATCAGCTTCAATCATGCCTTTGCGGACATCGCGGAAGGCGATCCGCGCACGTCGCTGCTCAGCGTGCGCGTCCCCTTCGCGCATCCGACGGCGGAAGGCCTGCCGACCGGCGACGAATTCACCGACCTCGCGACGATCGAGGATCTGCTCGACGCCACGATCGCCGCGAAAGGAGGTGTGCAGGTTGGCTGCCTCACCGTCGACGGCCATCGGGACTTTCTTTTCTACGTGCCGTTCGACGAAGAAGCGGCGGCGGAGATCGTCGACGCACTGGCCGATCAGACGACCTACGCATTGCAGTACGCGCATCAGGACGATCCGGACAAGGAAGCGTACTGGCAAACGCTCTACCCGACCGACGACGACTGGCAGATCATGCGCGACATGCGCGTACTCGATGAATTGCGAAAGAAAGGCGACGCCGGCGACGTCAGCCGGCGCGTGATGCATTGGGCGTACTTCCCCGATCCGAGCGACGCGCATCAGTTCGCGGACTGGGCCGAAGCGAAAGGCTATCTGGTCGAATCGGTTGCACCGACCGAGGACGGCAAGTCGGCCGTACGGTTTTCGCACGAAGGCACCATGGCGCTGGCCGACATCACGCGCCATACGGTCGCGATCAATCGCGAGGCACGTTCGTTCGGAGGGACCTACGACGGATGGGAAACCAGCGTCGAACAGGCGCGCTGAGCGGGTCGACGTGCCCGTCGGGTACGACGTGAAGCAATGTATTCCGCGCAAAAAATATCCCGGCGGCATTGCGGCGCGCCGCCGGGAACAAGGCATCGCCGGCCGAAGCCGGCGATGGGCCTGAGGGTTCGCTCAGGCACGAGGAAAGCGATCGGCGATTCGTGCGGATCAGGCGAGCGCATGCCGGGGCGCGCAACCGGTGCGATTGCGCTGCCCGCCGAACGCCTGTCCGGTTCCGTCGACGCAGCCTTCCCGCGTCGATCGGGCAAAAAGCCCCGCTCCTGCGCGAGCGAGCGGGGAAACGGTTGACCGGGCCGGGGAAGAACGGTCAACCGGTCAAATTGTGAGCGTGCGCCGCGCATCGGTCTGTGCGGCAACTCACCCTTTGGTGACAATACCGAGGCAACCAGCCTGCCCGCATGCCGCGCGGATCACGGCGCGGTCGAGCGAGAAATCCGCGGCCTGCGAGCTTCATCACGAAGACAAGCGACCAGCATCGCCCCGATCGACATCCCATCGTCGGCAGCCAAACGTAACGAGCATCGCGAACACGCGCACGGCCTTTCCCGAGATCTTCGTGTTTTGCGCGATGAACCCGTCAGCCAACGTGTTGATCGAATTGCGGTACGGCAATGCCAGCACAGCGCCGAGATGTCCGGCGCATATCGACGATGTCGTGATATGTCTCGCTATCCTAGTTAGCGAAAAATCGGTCGAGTATTTGTTCGTACAGCACTGCACTATGACGTGTCAGTTCGTCAGCGACACTTTTTCATGTCCGGAATTTGATTTTGTTTTGATTCAAGTAAATATTTTCAGGCCCGGGCCGAGTTTCCGGTAAGTCGAGACGGATGTCAAAGCAGGATCATTCTATTTTTCCGGGCGGCACACTTCTCGATTCACTTTTCTGCGTCTATTTTTTCGAAACCGCGTTTCGCAGACACAAGAACTGGCGTCATGGCAACCGGGTTTCGTTATCGTGACGTTTAGTTGAAAAACCACTCCGCAATCACGTCGATCCAGTCGAGATCGTCGGCGATGTCCATGATGGTTTCGCCGACGATTTCGGTGGCCGATGAGGTCGACCCTGTCGACTCGGCTGACGCGGCTGACGCGGCCGATGCGCCTGCCGCCACCGCACCGGCAGCGACCCCCTTCGCGTTCGCCATTTCGACGGAAGCACCCGATCTCGGATCGGCCAGCCGCTCGAGCCAGTCGACGATATGGGCACGTGCCTCTTCTTCGTCGACGAAATCGTGCCGCTCGAGAAAGCGGTCGAATACGACCCATGCAAGCGTTTTGCTTCGCGAAGCGGATTCGAGATGCCAATCGACAACGGCTGTCCGACCGGATTCCCGGATTTCGAGCGTCGCGGTGAAACAGTAATCGCCGTACTCGATCTCAAGTTTTGACGACATGGTTTGCTCCGGTCAACCTGCCCTCTCTTTTTATGACGATCCGCGCGTGGCGGATGTCGCGACACAGTGTGAATCTTCGATGAAACGCGCGTGGCGCTTCCTTGCCGCGGGTAGTATCTCGATATTCTCGTCACCTGTCGATATCGATCACCGACACATGGCCGCATTCGATTTACCCCCCGTTCTCCCTGCGCTTTCGGTCGCGGTTCAGGTTCCGCTGCGAGTCGCTCGGCTTTGTTATTCCACGTATTGCCCCGCTTCGCCGCCGCAAACGCACTGCTAAACTCCAGCCAGGACGACCGCACGCAACACCAGAGGACACAATGGCACTCGCCCGCGCACGACAAAATGGCGTAGAAGTCTGGATCGTCCAGCTTCCCGGGCACACCCCCTATGCCTATACGCACCTCAAGCGGGTATTCTCCGTCGACGATACTCGGCACCGCGTCGTGACGATCGATCTGAAAAAGCTGCTGGCATGTGCCGACCGCGACACGACGGACTACGTGCTGCCGTCCGTTCCGTACTGGGCACCCGGAAAAGCCGCGGGTATTCGCGAATTCCTCGATCCTGAACAGGGCAGGATTCCGGACATGCCGTACATCACGTTTCGCGAGACGAGAACGCGAACGCTGCTCGGCATCCCCGGCCTGTCGAAAGTCGGTGTCGCGTCGTTCCGCAACGGCCAGCACCGCGCGCGCTACCTTGCCCATGCAGGCGCCACGACGCTGCCCGTCGAGGTGCACGAGACGGAAGCAGATCTGCTCGTGCGGTACTGCGGCGCGTAACGCGGGTATACGTGCGGCGTTCGCCCGGCGATGGCCGCACCTGATGCGGCCGTTCGCGCGAAGGCCGCGTGGCCGCTATGCGTGGATCGTATAGATCCGGTCGGTGACCTCCGTCCGGCCAATGCGGCTCGTCTCGATATGCGCCAGTTGCCAGCCGTTGTGCTCATAGAAGCCGATCGCGCGCGCATTGTCCTCCAGCACCTTCAGATGGACCGTGTCCACGCCGAGCGTTCGCGCCCACGCACGGACGGCTTCGATCATGCGCTTGCCCGTGCCGCTGCCGTGATGCGACGGATCGACGTGCAGGCAGTCGAGCAGCACGCCGAGCGCCGGATCGACGGGGCGCTCGGCACTGACGAAGCCCACGGGCTCACCGTTCAACTCGGCGATCAGCACGAGGCCCCACTCCTTTTCATTGCGATCGAGATATTGCCGCCATCGGGTCGCGTGTTCCGTCGGCACCTCGTCGGACAGGTAGGCCGCCGGCAGGATGTGGCTGTATGCTGTTTGCCAGCTCAGCGTGTGCAGGCGCGCGATATGGTATGCATCGTGCGCTGTCGCGGCACGCAGCGTGGCTCGTGTTTCCGGCATCGGTGGTCATTCCTTGCGCTGGTCGCTTGATCGGGGACGTCTCGACGCAAACTATACCGCCGCGTTGCGGCATGCATCGCGCAACGCCGTCACACTCGAACGAGACGCTGCCGGCCCGCCCGGGAGCGATGAGAAACGGACCTGGGGAAATCAAACGATGCGACGTCTTTCAGGAACGATCGGCCTGCGCAACTCGTTGCCAGTGCAACGGGATACAGGCAAAAAAAAATCCCGACACCGTCATCGGTCGTCGGGATCGAACGGCCCTGCAAAGCATAAGGGCACGAGGAAGTGCATACCTTACGTCAATGAAAGACTGTGAAAGACCGTGACGCACTGTCGGTTCGCGCCAAGTCCCTGTTCCATTCCGCCATTCAGCCGATAAACGGCGGCCGCAAACGAAAAAAGCCTGCTCGCGCGGAACGCGAGCAGGCAAGAACACGGATCAGCATTCGAGGCACGAGGGCTGTCCATGAAAGATAACGGCACGGGGAACCCGAACCTTAGCCGGGAAAGGAAACTTCGCCACGTCACGTCGACCGGATGCGGCCATACCCTGTCGCGTCGCACATGCTTCGACTGAAACCGGCTGCACGGTGACGATCTCTCGTCGCGACCGACCCTGGTCTTCAGTCAATCGTTCCGGATTTATTCCGGCCGGCGAGTAATGGCTTACCAGGCCGTCCGATCGGACATGTATGGCAAACTTCGGCTCCGAATCGACGCAGTGCGCACTTTCTATTGCAGGGGAATCATGTACGTCTTGATCTACATCGCAGCGGTCGCCGTCGCGAACCTGATGGTTGCTCATTTTGGCCCGGCTGCTACACCGATCATCGCGTTCCTGCTGATCGGACTCGATCTCGCGATTCGCGACCGGCTCCATCTCGACTGGCGCGGACGCGCGCTCTGGTCGCGGATGTTTGCATTGATCGCGGCCGCCGGCGTCGTCAGTTACGCGCTCAATCCCGCCGCGAAGGAAATCGCCGTCGCATCTCTGGTGGCGTTCGGTTCGGCAGCAATGGCGAGTGCAGTCGTATTTCAACTCGCACGTCGCTTTCCGATACTGGCGCGCGCAAACGGTGCGAACGTCGCGGGTGCGGCTGTCGACTCCGTCATCTTTCCGCTCATTGCGTTCGGCACTGTGTTTCCGACGATCGCCGCATTGCAATTCGTCGCCAAAGTGGCGGGCGGCGCTTTGTGGTCGTGGGTGGTTTTTAGAAATGCGCGAACGACTCAAGCGACGATGGCGAGCAACGCGGTCGATCAGTGAGGATGGGTTGAGCGTTTGGGGGCGTTATTCGTTGCCGGGAAATCGGCGTTTCGTTTTAGTACGCTCGGGATATTCTCGATTCGCCCTGCTCCTTCTTCATGGAACAGAAACTGGAGCGTCGTGGCGTTGACCGGCTGAGTGGAAAGCACAAGGATCGGGTAGCGCTCGTCATGTGAAGAGGCGTGGCATTCCCGATTTGGGAATGCCAAAACAAAAACGGCACTGCCTTTTGGGACAGTGCCGTTTTCAACGACTTGATACTGCTCAGAATTCTTTGGGGTGGCTGATGGGACTCGAACCCACGACGACAGGAATCACAATCCTGGACTCTACCAACTGAGCTACAGCCACCACTGTTACTGCTTTTTGTTCTTCGCTGCTTTTGCGTCTCAGCAGCGAAGAACAAGATTATACGAACACTTTTGAATCTTGCAAAGCTTTTTTTTCAAAAACTTCTTCTGCCTCGTTCAGATGCGCGCGTGCCTCGTCGAACACGGCCAGATCGCCGCGCGCAAGCTTCTTGTTGTCGGACAGCACACGACGCCAGCCGCGAGCGCCGGGCATGCCGCGATACAGTCCGAGCGCGTGCCGCACGATCGCGCCGAGGTAGGTTCCGCGCTTCAGTTCGGCCGCACAATATTCGATCAGCTTCGCCTCCGCCTCTTCACGCGTCGGCACCGCTGCGGTCGATCCGTAGAAGCGCGCATCGACTTCCGCCAGCACGTACGGGTTGTGATACGCCTCGCGGCCGAGCATCACGCCGTCGACATGTTCGAGATGCTGCGCAACCTCGTCGAGCGTCGTGATGCCGCCGTTGATGACGATCTCGAGTGACGGGAAATCGCGCTTCAACTGGTACGCATAGTCGTACTTGAGCGGCGGAATCTCGCGATTCTCCTTCGGCGACAGCCCCTTCAGGATCGCATTGCGCGCGTGGACGACGAACGTTTCGCAGCCCGCGTCGGCCACCGTGCCGACGAAGTCGCGTACGAACGCGTAGTCCTCGACCGCGTCGACACCGATCCGATGCTTGACCGTGACCGGCACCGACACCGCATCGCGCATCGCCTTCACGCAGTCGGCGACGAGCTGCGGCTCGTTCATCAGGCACGCGCCGAACGCGCCGCGCTGCACGCGCTCGGACGGGCATCCGCAATTCAGGTTGATTTCGTCGTAGCCCCACTGCTCGCCGAGCTTCGCGGCGCGGGCGAGATCGTCGCGCTCGCTACCGCCCAGCTGCAGCGCGACCGGCGACTCGTTCGGCGTGAACGCGAGATGTCGCTGGGCATCGCCGAACAGCAGCGCGCCCGTCGTGATCATCTCCGTATACAGCCAGGTGTCGCGCGTCAGCGTCCGGTGGAACGACCGGCAATGGCGATCGGTCCAGTCGAGCATGGGCGCGACGGAGACGCGGCGAGGAGGAAGCGAGGACGGTACGGACATGGATTTCGGGCAACAAGCCAGACGGCGCGGAAACAACCTGACATTTTAACGCATCATCGGACATGCCTGCCCCGCACGCAGGCTACCCGTCGCCCAGCTCCGCATCGACCGCCTGCCGTGCCGCATCGAGCACGCGCTCGATCACGCGCCGTTCGGTCAGCAGTAGCCCGTCGACCTTGACGAGCCGCCAGTCGATCCGCACGGCATCGCCCTGCAGCACACGGTAGTGCGCATGCTCGCCGTCCCAGACCTGCTCGGTCTTCACCTCGATCTCGAAGCCGCGGTACGGCTCGCTGAAATCGCCGAGGTCGCTGCCTCTCGGTTCCATCGCACGCTCCGTGGCGACGCAGCGCCAGGCCGCCCGCGCGGCCGGCGCCGCGCGCTCAATCGTATTCGTCGGACAAAAAGGATTTGCCATCGGCCGTCAGGTCGACCCGGCCGGCCGCCGCCTGATAAATCAGCCCCTCGTTCAGCAACGCGTAGACGACGTCGTCGAACGCGGCGGGAACCGGCCGGCTTTCACCGAACTGGTCGATCCACTTCAGCGCCTCGATGGCTTCGGGGGAAAGGATGGGGGTCATGCGTTGGCCTCCGGCGTCGGTGTCGCTCCATCCTAGCACTTCGTCCGGACGTCGAATACCGAGGCAAACGCGCTGCGCCCGTGCCGGGCTGCACCAGCGGGCAGATCGCCCGCGGCGCCGCACCGGCGCGGCCACGCGGGCTCAGAGGCGCGCGATCGATACTTCGGTCGATTTCACGAGCGCGACGACTTCCGCGCCCACCTTCAGTTCGAGCTCGTCGACCGAACGGGTCGTGATCACCGACGTGACGATGCCGAACGGCGTCTCGACGTCGACCTCGGAGACCACGGAGCCGCGAATGATCTCCTTCACCTTGCCCTTGAACTGGTTACGTACGTTGATTGCAGTGATGCTCATCAGGTTGATCGCTCCGAAGAAAAAGATCTCAGAACGGGCGGCCGCTGCCGCCCGGATTTAAACGGCCCAGCGAATCTGCCCGACCGGTCGAACGTCGTCTGCCGCGTGCACCGCGCGCGGATCGGCCGCGCCGGGGCCGCCGGCGAGCACGCGTTGCAGCACGCGATCCTCCAGCGCCGCGAACGCGGCCGATGCGCGGGCGCGCGGCCGCTCGAGCGGCACCGGCTGATCCAGCGCCACACGCCCCTGCTCGATGAGCAGGATGCGGTCGCCGAGCGCCACGGCTTCCTGTACGTCGTGGGTGACGAGCAGCGCGGTGAACCGATGTTCGCGCCACAGCCGCTCGATCAGCGCATGCATCTCGATGCGGGTCAGCGCGTCGAGCGCACCGAGCGGCTCGTCGAGCAACAGCAGTTGCGGCCGGTGCACGAGCGCACGCGCCAGCGCGACACGCTGCCGCTGGCCGCCCGACAGCTGCGCGGGCCAGTCGTTCGCGCGTTCCAGCAGGCCGACTTCATCGAGCACCGCGCGCGCCTGGTCGCGCGCGCCGCGCCCGAGGCCCAGCATCACGTTCTGCAGCACCGTCTTCCACGGCAGCAGGCGCGCATCCTGGTACATGATCCGCGTATCGAGTACGCCGCCGCCGTCGCCGTGCGTCTGAAGCACGCCGCTGCTCGGTTGCTCGAGCCCGGCGACGAGACGCAGCAGCGTCGATTTCCCGCAGCCGCTGCGGCCGACGATCGCGACGAAGCTGCCGCGCGCGATGCCGAGTTCGACGTTGTCGAGCACCGTGCGCGCGCCGAAGCGCTTGCTGACGCCCGACAGCGTCACCGCGTCGTCGGCTGCCGGGTTTCCCGCGCGCCGCCGCGCGAGCGGCACGACCGATGCGCCGCCGTCACGTTCGAGGATCGCCGCGTCCCGTGCGTCGCCGTCCGCGACGCGCGCCTGCGCCAGTTCGGCCTCGAGATCTGCGCCGGCGAGCGTGCCGTAGGCGGCCGCCGAAGTCGTCGCATTCATGCCTTTGCTCCTGATTGGTAAGCGGGGTGCCAGCGCAGCGTCACGCGCTCGATCCATTTCGCCAGCACGTCGGCCAGCTTGCCGAGCACTGCGTACAGCAGGATCCCGACCACCACCACGTCGGTTTGCAGGAATTCACGCGCGTTCATCGTCATGTAGCCGATGCCCGACTGCGCGGAGATCGTTTCCGCGACGATCAGCATCACCCACATCAGCCCGAGCGCGAAACGCACGCCGACGAGAATCGACGGCAACGCCCCGGGCAGGATCACGTCGCGGTACAGCGCAAAACCGCGCACGCCGTAGCTCTTCGCCATCTCGATCAGGTTCGCGTCGACCGAGCGGATCCCGTGGTACGTGTTGATGTAGACCGGAAAGAACACCCCGAGCGCAACGAGGAACAGCTTCGCCTTCTCGTCGATGCCGAACCACAGGATCACGAGCGGAATCATCGCGAGCGCCGGGATGTTGCGGATCATCTGGATCGTCGAATCGAGCGCGACCTCGGCCGCCTTCGACAAGCCGGTGGCGAGCCCGAGCGCGAGACCCACGCCGCCGCCGATCGCGAAACCGAACAGCGCGCGCCAGGTACTGACTTTCACGTTCGCCCACATCTCGCCCGACGTCACGAGCGACCACGCCGCCCGCACGACCGCAACGGGCTCTGGCAGCACGCGGGTCGACAGCCAGCCGACACGCGCGCCGACTTCCCATGCCGCCAGCAGCGCGAGCGGCACGAGCCACGGCGCGACGCCGCGCCATGCGCGGGCGGCCACGGCCGCGCCCGTCGTCGACGTTTTCGTTGTCATCGCAAGCCTCCCGTCGCTCAGCTCTGGGCCGCTTTCGGCAGATAGCTGTTGCCGACGATCTCGCCGAACGGGCCCGACAGCGGGCCGGTCGCCTTCGCCGCACCGTCGCCCTTGATCAGCGGGAACACGAGCTCCGCGAAACGGTACGACTCTTCCAGATGCGGATAGCCGGACAGGATGAAGGTCTCGATACCGAGATCCGCGTATTCGCGCATGCGTGCCGCGACCTGCTCCGGATTGCCGACGAGCGCGGTGCCTGCGCCGCCGCGCACGAGGCCGACGCCGGCCCACAGGTTCGGATACACCTCGAGCGCCTCGCGGCCGCCGCGCTTGCCGCCGTGCAGCGCAGCCATGCGGCGCTGGCCTTCCGAATCCATGTTCGCGAACGCCTGCTGCGCGCGCGCGATGGTTTCGTCGTCGAGGCGGCTGATCAGGCGCTCGGCGTCGCGCCAGGCTTCGTCCTCGGTCTCGCGCACGATCACGTGCAGACGAATGCCGAACTTGATCTTGCGGCCGCGCGCCTCCGCACGGGCGCGAATATCGGCGATCTTCTTCGCGACGGCTTCGGGCGGCTCGCCCCAGGTCAGGTAGGTGTCGATGTGATCGGCCGCGATCGCATGCGCGGCCGGCGACGAACCGCCGAACCACAGCGGCGGGTGCGGACGCTGCACGGGCGGATACAGCGTCTTGCCGCCCTTCGATTGCAGATGCTTGCCGATGTAGTCGAAACCGCCGTTGTCGTGCGATGCGGACAGCAGCCCGCGCCAGATGTTCAGGAAGTCGTCGGTGATTTCGTAGCGCGTATCGTGATCCGCGAACAGGCCGTCGCCTTCGAGCTCGGCGGAATCGCCGCCCGTCACGACGTTGATCAGCAGGCGGCCGCCCGACAGGCGGTCGAACGTCGCGGCCATCCGCGCCGACAGCCCCGGCGAGGCGATGCCGGGACGGATCGCGACCAGGAACTTCAGGCGCTGCGTCGCCGGGATGAGGCTCGACGCAACGACCCACGCGTCCTCGCACGAACGGCCGGTAGGCAGCAGCACGCCCTCGTAGCCGAGCGTATCGGCCGCCACCGCGATCTGCTTGAAGTAATCGTAAGTCGCGGCGCGCGCGCCTTCCGCTGTTCCGAGATAGCGGCTGTCGCCGTGCGTGGGGATAAACCAGAACACATTCATCTGCTGCTCCTGCTTGACTGTTCGTGCCGGAATTTGAAAAAACATCGCCCTGCTCGCGTCGCGGATGCGCGGCGCATGCATGCTGTGCGTTCGAATCGGGATGGCTCGCCGGTCAGGCCGTGCCGCGGGCGAGGACGCGATGGCACGGCTGTTTCTGGGAAATCAGTCTAGGGATCGGCGCAGGGCTTTGGAACGATTTTTTTGAGCTTAGGTTTTCCGCTTTCGTGATTAGCACGACGCTGGAGCGAATATCGAGACGGGCGGGGCCCTATAATGACGATCCTATCCGAATAACTCCGCGCGGACGGCCCCGGCCGTGCGCGCCTGCGGTGCACTCATCGATGCAGAAAGTCATCCTGCCATTCCTGTCCGGCTTCCTGGCCGCCCTGTTCTTCCGCGAAGCCACACTCGCACTCCTTCATACCGCCGACCTGATCGCAGCCACCGGCTTCTCCACGCAACCGTTCGCGCCGCTCGGCATTCCTGAATTTGTCGCGAATGCGCTGATCAGTGCATGCTGTGCGATCCCGATGGCGTGGCTGCTGCGCGTGTCGCCGGAACGCGAGGCGTCGTGGATCGGCGCGCTGGTGTTCGGCGGCATCGTGCTCACGGCCGCCCGCGTGTTCGCGATCGATCCGCTGCGCGGCATCTGGCCGTCGGGCAACATGATGCCGGTGCTCGCCGCCGGCTTCGCGGCGAACGCGGTATGGGGCTTCGGCGCACTCGTGTTCATGCGTGCGTTCATGTCGGACGACACAGGCGACGCGTAACACGGGCGCACGCGCTCGGCGCCCGTCGATCACGGTCCGGTCGACATCACGAAAAAAGGCCGCCTGCATGTCCTATGCAGGCGGCCTTTTCATGTCCGGCTCGGGGTTCAGTTCACCCGCTCGACGTCAGTCCTTCAGATTCCGCAGCGGATGCGTGTCGGGCGTCCACGGACTGTCGAACATCGCGAGCACGTCTGCGCGATCGAGGTCGGCGACCGACCTGAAACGCCAGACCGGTTGATGATCCTTGTCGACGATCAGCGCGCGCACACCTTCGATCACGTCGCCGCGCGCGAACGTCGAACGCGTGAGATCGAGATCGCGCCGCAGGCAATCGGCCATCGTCGCGCCGCGCGCACGCTCGACCACTTCCAGCGACACGGCCATCGACAGCGGCGACAACTGTTCGCGCATCGCATGGGTCGCCTTCTCGACCCATCCGTCGACGGCCGCGCAATCCTGCTCGGCGTCGAGCGACGCGAGGATCGCGCGGATGTCCGGCCGCGCGAAATGCCGGTCGATCCCGGCGCGCGCGTCGGCCAGTGCCGACGTGTCGGGTGTCGGCACGACCTTGTGCGCAGCGCACGCATCGGCCACGCACGCGACGGCCTGCTCGCCGCTGTCGAGGCGCGCGCCGCGAAGCGTATCGAGCAGCGCCGGCAGCGCGGCATCGGGTAGATAGGCGTCGGCGAGCTGCGCGTATAGCGCGCCGGCCGCATCGAGCGTCGCGCCGGTCACGGCGAGGTAGCGGCCGATCGCGCCGGGCGTGCGCGCGAGGAACCAGCTCATCCCGACGTCCGGGAACAGGCCGATACGCGTTTCCGGCATCGCCATCTTCGTCGAGTCGGTCACGACGCGCAGGCCGCCCGTGTGCCGCGCCGCCTGCGAAATCCCCATGCCGCCGCCCATCACGACGCCGTGCATCAGCGCGATGTAAGGCTTCGGATAGGTGAAGATCGCGTGGTTCAGCGTGTATTCCTCGATGAAGAACGTGTCGACCGCATCGCGGTCGCCCCGTTGCCACGCATCGTGGAAGAAGCGCACGTCGCCGCCCGCGCAGAACGCGCGCGGATGCGGGCTGTGCACGACGACCGCGACGACCTCCGGATCGTCGCGCCATGCGTCGAGCGCCTGCTGCATCAGCCGGATCATGCCGACCGACAGCGCGTTCAGCGCCTTCGGCCGGTTCAGTTCGAGAAAGCCGATGCGGTTCGCGACAGACGCGCGTACGTCGGGCTGCGTGGATTCGGCGGATACGGCGGCGGAAGTGGAATCGGTCATGTAGGTTGTCCGGCAAATGGCGGTCGCACGCTCAGTGCGCCTGCATCTTGGAAAACAGGTTCAACACCACGACGCCGGCGATGATCAGGCCGAGGCCGATCACGGCCGGCAGGTCCGGCACCTGGCGATAGAGCAGCATCGCGACGAGCGTGATCAGCACGATGCCGGCGCCCGACCAGACTGCATAGATGATGCCGACGGGCATCGTGCGCAACGTGATCGACAGGCAGTAGAACGCGATGCCGTAACCGGCGACGACGAGCGCCGACGGCCAGAAGCGCGTGAAGCCGTCCGCCGCGCGCAGCGCGGACGTGCCGATCACTTCCGCGACGATCGCGATCGCGAGCCATGCGTAACCGGGAATCTGCATCGCTCAGGTCCTTGCGAGCGCCAGAGCGGCGTAGTCGTGACCCAGCTCCGCACACAGCGCCTCGACGACGAATTCGTGGTCCGCGCGCTGCGGCAGCCCCGATGCGGTGATCGAACCGATCACGCCGGCGCCGGCGACGGTCAGCGGAAACGCGCCGCCGTGCGGCGCATATTCGGCGATCGGCAATCCGTGCTTGTCGGCGAGCGTCGCGCCGGCCTGCTGCATGCGCAGGCCGATCGCATACGAACTGCGGCGGAAATGCGCGACGACGTTGCGCTTGCGGCGCACCCAGTCGGCGTTGTCGGGCGTGGCGCCGGCGAGCGCCGCATAGAACAGCGGCTGGCCGAACGTGACGATGTCGATCGCGACCGCATGGCCGCGCGACGTGGCCATTGCATGCATTCGGCTACCGAGCGCCCATGCGCGGGCCGCGTCGAAATGGGGAAACACGAGCGCCTGTTCCTGCGCGCCGATCGATTGCAGATCGTGAGCGATGTCCATGAATCCGTCGATACAGAAATGAGAGTCGCAACGGCGCCGACGCGATCGCGCACGGCCCCGCCGCCGAAGAAACGAAACAAACCGTTCGATTCTAGCGCACGCACCCGCGGTACCGGCCCCACAAGCAGCGACAAGAAATTGTCAGAAAGCGCTTGCACGCGTACGGGATAACCCATATAATTCATTTCTTCGACGGACGCGGGGTGGAGCAGTCTGGCAGCTCGTCGGGCTCATAACCCGAAGGTCGTAGGTTCAAATCCTACCCCCGCAACCAATCGCCCAGATT
The DNA here is from genome assembly GCF_902832845.1 of Burkholderia metallica. GTDB lineage: Bacteria > Pseudomonadota > Gammaproteobacteria > Burkholderiales > Burkholderiaceae > Burkholderia > Burkholderia metallica. The sequence goes on from NZ_CADFDB010000007.1 coordinate 280,554, forward strand.
CATGCAAAAAGCCCGGCCCAGTGCCGGGCTTTTTGTTTTTCCGCCGCGCTCCCCGCTTCTCTTCGCGCACCCGCGCTGCGCCTCGGGCGGCACGCGACCTGCACGCGCAGGCGTTCAAGAATGCCGCGCCCCGGTGATACACTCGCATCACCTCGTCCCTTCCACTCGACATGAAATTCTGCTCCGTCTGCGGTCACGAAGTCATCGCGCGCATTCCTCCGGGCGACAACCGCGAGCGCTTCGTCTGCGATCACTGCGGCACGATCCACTACCAGAATCCGCGCAACGTCGTCGGCACGGTCCCGCTCTGGGGCGATCAGATCCTGCTGTGCCGCCGCGCGATCGAACCGCGCTACGGGTTCTGGACGCTCCCCGCGGGCTTCATGGAAATGGGCGAGACGACGGCCGAAGCCGCCGCGCGTGAAACGCTCGAGGAAGCCGGCGCACGCGTCGAGGTGCAGAACCTGTTCACGCTGCTCAACGTGCCGCACGTGCACCAGGTCCACCTGTTCTACCTCGCGCGGCTCACCGATCCGGCGTTCGAGGCCGGCGAGGAAAGCCTCGAAGTGAAACTGTTCGACGAAGCCGACATCCCGTGGGACGAGATCGCGTTCCCGACCGTCAGCCAGACCCTGCGATTCTTCTTCGCCGATCGCGCCGCGGGCGACTACGGCGTGCACACCGGCGATATCTTCCGCTCGCTGCGCAACGGCTGAGCCCCCGCCCCATGGTCCCCTGGCTCGGCCCGGACGATCCGTTTCCGCCCATCGAACGCGCGCTCGGCCCGGCGACCGGCGCGCCCGGGCTGCTCGCCGCGAGCGCCGACCTGCTGCCGTCGCGCCTCATCGACGCGTACCTGCGCGGTATCTTCCCGTGGTATTCGGACGGCCAGCCCGTCCTGTGGTGGAGCCCGGACCCGCGCATGGTCCTCGTGCCGGCCGAATTCAAGGTGTCGCCGTCGCTGCGCAAGACGCTCAAGCGCGTGCTGCGCGACCCCGCGTGGGAAGTGCGCATCGATCACGACTTCGCCGGCGTGATGCGCGCGTGCGCGCAGGCGCCGCGCCGCGGTCAGCGCGGTACGTGGATCACGGCCGAGATCATCGACGCGTACACGTCGCTCTACCGCTCCGGCAACGCGCACAGCATCGAGACGTGGCACGACGGGCGGCGCGTGGGCGGCCTGTACGGCGTGTCGTTCGGGCGGATGTTCTTCGGCGAATCGATGTATGCGGACGCGACCGACGCGTCGAAAATCGCGCTGGCCACGCTCGTCGCGCACCTTCGCGAGCAGGGGCTGGAGATGATAGACTGCCAGCAGAATACGTCGCATCTAGCGTCGCTCGGCGGCCGCGAGATCGCACGCAAGGCCTTTGTCGCTCACGTGCGCCGCGCGGTAGCCGAACCGCCGATTCCGTGGGAATTCGACAAGCGCGTGCTCGCCGCGCTGACGGCCCGCACCGAACCGGCGGCCCCCTCCGGCATCGAGCGCTAGCGCGGCACTCCTTCCCTGCATCGAGAGCTGCCCATGACTCACCCGACTGAGCTGCCGCTTTCACCGCTTTCGGCGTTGCAATTCTATGCAACGGCGCCTTATCCGTGCAGCTATCTGGACGGCCGCGTCGCGCGCTCGCAAGTCGCGACGCCGAGCCACCTGATCAATTCCGACATCTACACCGAACTCGTCAAGGCCGGCTTCCGACGCTCGGGCGTGTTCACGTATCGTCCGTACTGCGACGGCTGCCGGGCCTGCGTGCCGGTGCGCGTGCCCGTCGACGCGTTCGCGCCGTCGCGCACGCAGCGCCGGATGTGGAAGCGGCACCGCACGCTCGTCGCGACGGTTTCGCCGCTGCACTACGACGAAGAGCACTACGCGCTCTACATGCGCTACCAGTCCGCGCGCCACGCGGGCGGCGGCATGGATCGCGACAGCCGCGACCAGTACGAGCAATTCCTGCTGCAGAGCCGGATCAACTCGCGCCTCGTCGAATTCCGCGACCTCGACGCGCCGGGCGGCGAGCCCGGCAAGCTGCGCATGGTCAGCATGATCGACATCCTCGGCGACGGGCTGTCGTCGGTCTACACGTTCTTCGAGCCCGACGACCAGCACACGAGCTACGGCACCTACAACATCCTGTGGCAGATCGAGCAGGCGAAGAGCCTCGGCCTGCCCTACGTGTACCTCGGCTACTGGATCCGCGAGAGCCCGAAGATGGCCTACAAGGCGAACTTCCACCCGCTGGAAGGGCTGATCGACGGCCGCTGGAAGATCCTCGATCCGGAACGGATCGACGTGCCGCCCGTCGATGCGGCGCTGGCGCGCGCACCGCTGCCGGGCGGGCATTCCGGGTCCGGTTGACGAGCCGCGCGCCGTCGCGGCCACGCTCCGGCAACGGGTGTCGTAACGGGTGTCGTTTCAGCTCCATGCCGACGCCACCGCCGCGCACGAACCGCGCGCCACCGGCACCGACGAACCGAACCCCGCCCTTGGCGCGCAACTCCCGGTAAAATAGCGGGTTGTCATTCATTCCGGCTGTCCGCCCTATTCTCGTGTTCAGTTCCCTTTATCCGCTGGCCCGCGCATCCCTGTTCAAGATGGATGCGGAAGACGCTCACCACCTCACGCTGCGCGCGCTCGGCGCGGCCGGCCGCACCGGCCTCGCCTGCGCGCTGTCCGCCCGCGTGCCCGACGCGCCGCGCACCGTGATGGGGCTCACGTTCCGCAATCCGGTCGGCCTCGCGGCCGGTCTCGACAAGGACGGCGCGGCCATCGACGGCCTCGCGGCGCTCGGTTTCGGCTTCATCGAAGTCGGCACGGTCACGCCGCGCCCGCAGCCCGGCAACCCGCGTCCGCGGATGTTCCGGCTGCCGCAGGCCGAAGCGCTGATCAACCGGATGGGCTTCAACAACCACGGCGTCGACCAGTTCGTGAAGAACGTCCAGGCCGCCCGCTACCGCGGCATCCTCGGCCTGAACATCGGCAAGAACGCCGATACGCCGATCGAGCGCGCCGCCGAGGATTACCTGTACTGCCTCGAGCGCGTGTACCCGTTCGCGAGCTACGTGACGATCAACATCTCGTCGCCGAACACGAAGAACCTGCGCCAGTTGCAGGGCGCGGGCGAGCTCGACGCGCTGCTCGCGGCGCTGAAGGACAAGCAGCAGCGCCTCGCCGACCTGCACGGCAAGCTCGTGCCGCTCGCACTGAAGATCGCCCCCGATCTCGACGACGAACAGGTCAAGGAAATCGGCGACACGCTGCTGCGCCACAAGATCGAGGCGGTCATCGCCACCAACACGACGTTGTCGCGCGCGGCCGTCCAGGGCCTGCCGCATGCGGACGAAGCCGGCGGCCTGTCGGGCCGCCCGGTGTTCGACGCATCGAACGAAGTGATCCGCAAGCTGCACGCCGAAGTCGGCAGCGACGTGCCGATCATCGGCGTCGGCGGTATTTTCTCGGGCGAGGACGCCCGCGCGAAGCTCGCGGCCGGTGCGGCGCTGGTGCAGCTCTATACGGGCTTCATCTACCGCGGCCCGGCGCTCGTCGCGGAATGCGTGAAGGCCATCGGCCGCGATCGCGCCGCGTAATATAGACATAAACAAACGATATTTAAACTTCGATTGCGTTTTTGCTATCGTCGACCTCGTTACACGAATGAATTCAACGACCCGGACAGGGCAAGGAAACACACGATGAAGATTGCGCTGCTGAAGAAGCTGCTGGTTGCCGGCCTGATCGGCACCACGTTTGCCGCCGCCACCGCGCACGCGGCCGACCTCCTCGACCAGGTGAAACAACGCGGCACGCTGCGGGTCGGCCTCGAAGGCACGTTCCCGCCGTTCAACTCGAAGAACCCGCAAGGCGAGCTGGTCGGCTTCGACGTCGACATCGCGAAGGCCGTGGCCGCGAAGCTCGGCGTGAAGGCGGAATTCGTGACGACCGAATGGAGCGGCATCATTGCGGGCCTGCAGGCCGGCAAGTTCGACGTGATCGCCAACCAGGTCGGCATCACCGACAAGCGCAAGGAAACGCTCGACTTCTCGCCGGCGTACACGTACTCGTCCGCGCAACTGATCCAGCGCAAGGACGACACCCGTGAATTCAAGTCGCTCGAAGACCTGAAGGGCAAGAAGCTCGGCGTCGCGCTCGGCACGAATTACATGGACATGGCGAAGTCGGTGCCCGGCATCGACGTGAAGACGTATCCGGGCGCGCCCGAGTACCTGCGCGACCTCGCCGCCGGCCGTCTCGACGCAGCGCTCAACGACCGCCTGATGCTCGCGTACCTGACGAAGAATTCGCAACTGCCGCTGCGCCCGGGCGCGAACGTCGGCTCCGCAAACCCGTCGGGCATCCCGTTCAAGAAGGGCAACCCGAAGTTCCAGAAGGCGATCGACGACGCGATGACGCAACTCGAAGCCGACGGCACGTTCACGAAGATCTCGGACAAGTGGTTCGGCATCGACGTGACGAAACCGATCAAGTAAGCACGCCTCTGTTTCCCGCCTGACGGCGGGCCGGAAAGGGCGGCATCCGCAACGATGCCGCCCTTTGTTTTACTGGTCCGGTTTATGATTGCGCTTTCGCGCACGCATTCGATTCGCATTCCATGTCGACAACGTCCCTGCTCGTCCAATCGCTGCCGGTGCTCGCCCAGGGCGCCGTCCTGACCGTCAAGTTCGCCGTGCTGTCGATGGTGTTCGGGCTGCTTGGCGCCGTCGTGCTCGCGATGATGGGCATCCGGCAAAGCGAAGCGCTCGACGGCTTCGAACGTATCTGGGTCAATGCGCTCGCATGGCTCGCGCGCGCGTACGTGAGCCTGATGCGCGGCACGCCGCTGCTCGTGCAGATCTTCGTCATCTATTACGGGCTGCCGAGCCTCGGCATCTCGCTCGACCCGACGCCCGCCGGCGTCATCGCGCTGTCCGCGAACGTCGCCGCTTATATGTCGGAAAGCATGCGCGGCGCGATCAACGGGATCGCGCGCGGCCAATGGCTCGCCGCGTACAGCCTCGGGCTGTCGTGGGGGCAGACGCTGCGCTACGTGATCGGTCCGCAGGCGCTGCGCATCGCGGTGCCGAGCCTGTCGAACAGCCTGATCAGCCTGATCAAGGACACGTCGCTCGTCTCCGTGATCACCGTGACCGAACTGCTGCGCAGCGCGCAGGAAGTGATCGCGGCAACCTACCAGCCGCTGCCGCTCTATCTCGCCGCCGCGGCCGTGTACTGGATCCTGTGCCAGATCCTCGAATGGGTGCAGCGCTGGTACGAGAAACGCCTGTCGCTGCCGTCGCGGCACTGAGCGTACGCGACGACGCCGGGCCGCATGCGCGCGCCCGGCACCTGCTTCCCTCTTATTCCCCCTCATTCGCCCGAATAGCGCACGCCGAGCGCCGCTCGCGCGGCATCCGTCATCGCGATCATCTGCCGCGAATGGTCGTGCGTGATGATCGGGCTTTCGGTCTTGCCCGCGCGCAGCAGGTCGCAGAAATGCGCGGTCTCGTAGTTCAGCCCGCCGCCGTCGGCCGGCGCATCGAGTTCGACGGTGCGCCCGTCCGCGTAGCGGATCGTCGCACGCACGGGGTTCCACCACTTCTCGTGAATCGTCACGTGGCCGCCGGCCGCGGCGATCAGCGCGTCGCCGCGCCCCATCACGTCGAGCCCGCAAAAGAGCTGTGCGATTCCGCCGTTCGCGTGCACGCTGTTCAGGCTCGCGAACAGGTCGACACCCGTCGCGCCGACGCGGCCGAGCGTCTGCACGTCGCGCGCCGCGCCGAGCCAGTCGACCGCAAGGAATGCTTCGTAGATGCCGATGTCGAGCAGCGCGCCGCCCGCGCGATCGAGACGATAGACGGAATGGTCGTCCGGTACCGTCGACGAGGCACACCCGGCCCGCACGAGCCGGATCTCGCCAATCGGATCGTCGAGCAGATGCGCGCGCAACCGACGGTACAGCGGAAAGAACGGCGGCTTCATCGCCTCCATGAAAAGCCGCCCGGTGTCGCGGGCCGCCCGCAGCACGGTGTCGAGCTGCGCCGCGTTCAGCGTGGCGGGCTTTTCGCACAGCACGGCCTTGCCGGAGGCCAGCGCGGCCAGCGTGTACTGCGCGTGACTGTCGTGAAGCGTCGCGATGTAGACCGCGTCGATGTCGCTCGCGAGGAGCGCGTCGAGACTCGCGGCAGGCGTGCCGCCGCATGTTTCGCAAAAGGCTGCCGCGGCGTCCGCGCGGCGCGCCCAGGCACCTGCGAGCGTGGCGCCCGGCACGTGGGCGAGGCTTTGCGCGAAGCGGCGCGCAATGCTGCCGGCGCCGACGATGCCGAAGCGCACCGGGCGAGGGTCGTTGTCGTTCATCCTGATCTTCCGTGTCGGTCGTATGACGGTGGCCGGCACGCTGCCGGCCGGTCGTCATGATAAACGGCCCGGCGTCACACGGATGAGCGATGCGTGCCGCGTCAGGCGCGCATGGGCACGTCGACGGAGAAATCGCGCGAGATTTCGTCGGCGCTGAAATCGATCAGCGCGAGCGAAGCGGCTTCGGCCTCGCGCGGGTCGCGCCGCTCGATCGCGTCGACCACCCGCGCATGCGCCTTCACCACGACGTCGTGCGCCCCTTCCTTCTGCACGACACGCGGATTCACGAGGCGCACCGCACCGCGCACGATCGCCGCCATCTGCTGGAAGAACTGGTTGCCGCTCGCCTGCACGATCCGCGTGTGCAGCAGCTCGTCCGCCGTGTCGTAGCCGGTGTCGCCCGGCTGCAGCACCTTGAACGCATCGAACGCTTCGCGGATGCCCGCGATGTCGGCGGCCGTCGCTCGCACGGCCGCCTGCGCGGTCGCACGCGGTTCGATCAGCATCCGGAATTCGATGACGTCGCGCATGAACTGCGGATCGGGTTTCGCCCGGAATCGCCAGCTCACCACGTCTTCGTCGATCATGCGCCAGTCACGCATGGGCCGCACACGCGTACCGACTTTCGGACGCACGTCGAGCATGTCGCGCGCAAGCAACATCGACAACGCTTCGCGCATCACGGTGCGACTCACATCGAACTCTTTCGACAGCACGTCCTGTGGCGGCAAGATGCCGCCGTACTTGTCCTCGACGATACCCGAGACAAGCCCATCCATCACTTTGGCGACCAATGACCGGTCTTTGCCCTGCTCCATGACACCTCCCCGTGCGTCGATTTGCGAACACCTGCTCCGCAGTTCCGCCGGCCCTGGTTACGACTGTTCTTATGATCTATAAGTTGATGAGTTCGAGGACATTTCGCTATCTGGTAAACACCTGACAGGGTTATCCCTCTTTTGGACGGGGTGATTTATACGGCTAAAAATAAGGCCCGGGAAGCGCATTGCGCCTGCCGGGCCCCGATTTCCACAAGATTTAAACATTTAGTCCATTACGACATCCGACATGCCATTACGGACTGCTTGTCATGTCTTTCAATTAGCCGAATAAGCGATCGTTTCCACGCCGCTTTCCGTGCCGAGCAGGCACAGATTCGCGCCGCGTTGCGCGAACAGGCCGACCGTCACGACGCCCGGCCATGCGTTCACCTGCGCTTCGAAACCCCGCGGATCGGCGATCTGCAGCCCCTTCACGTCGATGATCTCGTTGCCGTTGTCGGTGATGTAAGGCGCCCCGTCCTTCGTCACGCGCAGCACGGGCACGCCGCCGAGCGCGGTCACGCGCCGGCCGATCGCCGTGCGCGCCATCGGCACGACTTCGATCGGCAGCGGGAACGCGCCGAGCACCGGCACGCGCTTGCTGGCGTCCGCGATGCAGACGAACGTGTCGGCCACCGAAGCGACGATCTTCTCGCGCGTGAGCGCACCGCCGCCGCCCTTGATCATCGCGCCGCTCGCGTCGATCTCGTCGGCGCCGTCGACGTACACCTGCAGCGCGTCGATCTCGTTCAGGTCGAACACCTTGATGCCGTGCGACTTCAGGCGTTCGGTCGTGGCCACCGAGCTCGACACGGCGCCGCGATACCGCGCCTTGACGACGGCGAGCGCGTCGATGAAGCAGTTGGCGGTCGAGCCGGTGCCGACGCCGATCACCGCGCCTTCCGGCACGTTCTGGATCACGTAGTCGGCGGCGGCCTGGCCGACGAGGCGTTTGAGTTCGTCTTGAGTCATGGAGTGGTCGTGCTGCGGGATTGCGAAAAACCGCCAGTTTACCGGACTCGGATGACGGCCCGGGTTTTTCGGCGTGCGACGCGACGCGGGTTCAGGGCGCGGCCGTCGCGGACGCGTCGTCCGCCGGTTGCGCGCCGGGGAAGTATTTGTCGAGCAACGCCTGCGCGATCGCCTCTGTTTCGGCGTCCGGATTACCTGCGTAGTCGGTCGGCCTGAAATGCATCTGGAACGCCGCGAACACACGTCGCGTGCGTGCGTCGAGCACGCCGTCGGTCGCGACGTCGTAACCGTAGCGCGCAAGCCTGAGCTGCAGTTCGCGCACGTCGACCGGCGCATGCGGATCCCGGCCGCCGAGCCGCGCGGCCACGGTCGCGTCGTCCGGCCACGCGCCGACGCCGGCCCTGGCCAGCGCATGCCACGGAAACAGCGGCCCCGGATCGATCTTGCGTTGCGGCGCGATGTCGCTGTGTCCGACCACGCGCGTCGGCGGAATGCCGTAGCGCGCGACGATGTCCTTCGACAGCCGGATGAGTGCCGCGACCTGTTCGGGCGGATATGGCTGCCAGGTGCGGTTCTGCGGATCGAGCGGGCCGCGGTTCACGTTCTCGATGCCGATCGACACCGCGTTCAGCTCGGTCGTGCCCTGCCACTCGCTGACGCCCGCATGCCACGCGCGCTCGGATTCCGGAACGAGCTGATAGACGACGGGCATTCCGTGCTCGACGCGCGGCTGCGGGGGAATGACGTAATGCACGCTGACCGACGCGCCCGTCAGCGTGCGCAGCGATTTCTGCTCGTCGCTTTCGGTGTAATGCATCACGAGAAAGCGGATGCGCGCATCGGCGCCGCGCGCGTGCAGGCTCGTGTCGGCGTAGTAGGTACCGCGTTCGACGAGCGACGACGACGTACAGGCAGCGAGCAGGCAAAGCACGGCGCAGCATGCGCCAACGCGAAACAGGGTCATTGGTCGCGAACTCCGCAGAGCGGCGTGCCGCATCGGGTCGCGGCACGCGTCGTTCGGATCATGCGAGGCCCGCGCAGGCCGCGCGGACCACGCAGCGTCAGCCCTTCACGCGCCGCTGGCGCACGGCTTCGTACAGGCACACACCGCTTGCGACCGACACGTTCAGGCTTTCCACGCTGCCGGCCATCGGGATGCTCATCACTTCGTCGCAGGTGTCGCGCGTGAGCCGGCGCATGCCTTCCCCTTCCGCACCCATCACGAGCGCGACGGGGCCGTCGAGCCTCGTTTCGTAGAGCGTGGCCGACGCCTCGTCCGACGTGCCGATGATCCACACGCCGGCGTCCTTCAGCTCGCGCAGCGCGCGGGCGAGGTTCGTCACCGTGATGTACGGCACCGTATCGGCCGCGCCGCTCGCCACCTTGGCCGCGGTCGCGTTCAGGCCGACCGCGCGGTCGCGCGGCGCGATCACCGCATGCGCGCCGGCCGAATCGGCGACACGCAGGCACGCGCCGAGGTTGTGCGGATCGGTGACGCCGTCGAGCACCAGCAGCAGCGCGGGCCCCTGGATGCCGTCGAGCAGCTCGGACAGGTTCTGCGCGAGCGGGACGTCCTCGACACGCGCGACGACGCCCTGGTGACGCTCGGTATGGGCGAGGCCCCACAGGCGCGTTTCGTCGGCCGCGATCAGCCGCACGCCCGCTTCCTTCGCGGTGTGCAGGAAGTCCTGCATGCGGCGGTCGCGGCGCGTCTGGTCGTACAGCACCTCCGCAACCGTCGATGCATCGTGCCGCAAACGTGCGGTCACCGCATGAAAACCGTAAAGAACCTTCAGACGTGACATGACTGGAACAACCTTCGATCAAACGTGCGGTCGCGCGATACGCGCAGCCGCGATCCATGGAAAAGGAAAGCGCCGCGTAGCCGGCCGATGGCCGGTGACGCGGCGTCTCTCGATACTGCAGGGCAGGCGCGCGGCGCCCGCCCCGAACGCTCAATACTTCTTGCGAACGTGCGTCTTCTTCGCGGTCGGCTTGGCCGCCGCACCGCCGCCACTACCGCCACTGCCGCCCTTCTTCTTCGCGGCGGCACGCGCGGCGCGCGCTTCCTTCACCGCGACGCTCGGCGCGCTCGCAGCCTTCTTGCGGCGCGGCGCCGGTTCCTCCGCCTGCGGCAGCGCACGCACGCGCGGGCCGTTGCGGTCGATACCGCCGCCGGCGGAAGCCGGTGCGGGCGACGGACGCGGCGCCTTCACCGGCGTATCGCGCACGAGGCGGAAGTCGATCTTGCGTGCGTCGAGATCGACGCGGCTCACCTGCACGCGCACGCGATCCGACAGGCGATAGCGGATGCCCGTGCGCTCGCCGCGCAGCTCGTTCTTGATCTCGTCGTACTGGAAGTAGTCCGAGCCAAGTTCCGTGACGTGCACGAGCCCTTCGATGAAGAGCGTGTCGAGCTGCACGAAGATGCCGAACGACGTGACGCCGTTCACCATCCCGCCGTACTCCTCGCCGAGCTTGTCGCGCATGAAGTAGCACTTGAGCCAGGCTTCGACGTCGCGCGACGCTTCGTCCGCGCGGCGCTCGTTCGCCGAGCAGTGCAGGCCGAGTTCTTCCCAGATCGCCGTGTTCGAGCGCGAACGGCCGCGCGATTCGTCGTCGGCCTGCTGCATCGCACGGGCGCGCGGCGACAGCGCGGTGTTCAGCTCGAAGCCTTCCGGCGCCTTCGGCGTGTACTTCTTGCCCGACAGGATCGCGTAGATCGCGCGGTGCGTGAGCAGGTCAGGATAGCGGCGGATCGGGCTCGTGAAGTGCGCGTACGCCTCGTAGGCGAGACCGAAGTGACCGATGTTGTCCGGGCTGTAGACGGCCTGCTGCATCGAGCGCAGCAGCATCGGCTGCAGCATCTGCGCATCGGGCCGGTCGCGGATCTGCGCCATCAGCGCCGCATAGTCGCTCGCGTGCGGCTTGTCGCCGCCGCCGAGCGACAGGCCCATGCCGCGCAGGAACGCGCGCAGGTTCTCGAGCTTCTCCGGCGTCGGCCCCGCGTGCACGCGGTACAGGCCCGGATGCTTGTTGCGCTTCAGGAAGTCGGCCGCGCAGACGTTCGCGGCCAGCATGCATTCCTCGATCAGCTTGTGCGCATCGTTGCGCTGGCGCGGGACGATCTGTTCGATCTTGCCCTGCGAATTGCAGACGATGTAGGTCTCGGTCGTGTCGAAGTCGATCGCGCCGCGCTTCTGGCGGGCGGTGAACAGCGACTTGTAGACGCCGTACAGATCCTGCAGGTGCGGCAGCAGATCGGCACGACGCGCGGCCTCCGGCCCCTTCGTGTTCGACAGCACGGCCGCGACTTCGGTGTACGTCAGGCGTGCGGCCGAATGGATGACGGCCGGATAGAACTGGTACGCCTTGATCTCTCCGCGCGCGGTGATCACCATGTCGCACGCGAGCACGCAACGGTCAACGTGCGGATTCAGCGAGCACAGGCCGTTCGACAGTTTCTCCGGCAGCATCGGAATCACGCGCCGCGGGAAGTAGACCGACGTGCTGCGTTCGAGCGCGTCGGCATCGAGCCCGCTGCCCGGCTGTACGTAGTGCGATACATCGGCGATCGCGACGATCAGCCGGTAGCCGTCGCCGCGGCCGACCTTGACCGGCTCGCAGTAGACGGCGTCGTCGAAGTCGCGGGCGTCCTCGCCGTCGATCGTCACGAGCGGCACGTCGCGCAGGTCGACGCGGAAACGCAGGTCGCCCGGCCGCACCTTGTCGGGCAGCGCGGCGGCTTCGTCGAGGGCCGGCTGGCTGAATTCGTGCGGCACGCCGTACTTGCGCACCGCGATCTCGATTTCCATGCCCGGGTCGTCGATGTCGCCGAGCACCTCGACGACACGGCCGAGCGGCTGCGAATGACGGCTGGGGAAATCGGTCAGTTCGACGACGACGACCTGACCGACCTTCGCCTTCTTCACGTTCTGCGTGATCAGGATGTCGTGGCCGATGCGCTTGTCTTCCGGTGCGACGATCAGCGCGCCGTTCTCGTTGAGCAGGCGGCCGATCACGCGCTTGTTCGCGCGCTCGGTGACTTCGACGACGTGCCCTTCCGGACGGCCGCGGCGATCGTAGCCGACGATCCGCGCGAGCACGCGGTCGTTGTGCATCACCTTCTGCATTTCGCCGTTCGGCAGGAACAGGTCGTCCTGGCCGTCGTCGCGGATCACGAACCCGTAGCCGTCGCGATGCCCTTGCACGCGCCCGGCGACGAAGTTCGACGGATGGGTCAACTGGTAATGGCCGCGCTTGTCGAGGCGGATCTGGCCGTCGCGCTCCATCGCGGCGACACGCCGGAAGAACCCCTCGCGCTCTTGGCGCTTGATCGACAGTGCTTCGGCGATGTCGTTGGCGGCCAGCGGCGCGTCGCTCGTACGCAGCACGCCGAGAATTTCTTCACGGCTCGGAATGGGGTACGGATATTTGCTCAAGGGTTTGTCGATGATTGTTCTCGTTGCGTTGACTGATGGTGCACGGCATCAACATAGAGGTGTCCTTCAGACAGTTCTATATTGACGGCGGCGGGTCATTCTATCACCCGCGTGTGTCGCCAAATAACGTGAATGGCCCCGGCAGGGGCGGCGGAGCCCGGTTTGAGGTGCATCGCAAAAAAGTGTTGACACGAATAATTGGGGCGCTATAATTTCGCTTCTTTGCAGCAGGCAGCTACTGCAAAACGTGCCCAGGTGGCGGAATTGGTAGACGCACTAGGTTCAGGTCCTAGCGGTGGCAACATCGTGGAGGTTCGAGTCCTCTCCTGGGCACCATCTGTTTTTAAAAAGGTCGGCTTCTAGCCGGCCTTTTTTCATTTCCGGCCCAGGAAGCAAAGCGCCTGCGCGCTTTGCGCGAGGACTCGAAAGGCAGCGCTTGCAAGCGCTGCCGGGGTCGCGCACGTGTGACCGAGTCCTCTCCTGGGCACCACTTGATTTATAAAAAGGTCGGCTTCTAGCCGGCCTTTTTTCATTTCCGGCTCCGGAAATACCTCCTCTTCGCAAGCGAATCAATCACCTCGGCGCAAGCCGGCACAGCATGCCCCGAATCCTGCGACGCCCCATTGCCGCAGGTTCGCACCACACTTGCATAACCTCGCCCTGACGCTCCGTTCCGGTCTCCGCGATCCATCCCCGATTCACCATCCCCGCACTCCCATCGCCTCCAAAACCGGGATTTCCCTAGGCTGACATATCCGCGCTCACGCGGTTAAATAAATCAACGTGATTTATTTAATGCGTCGCCCAGCGATGCGACATGGAAGGAGACGCCATGAGAAGCCCGCACTTCGGCCAGGGCAGCAATTCGGCCAACGTGCGCCGTTACAACGAGCGCCTGCTGCTGAAGACGCTGCGCCGTGCAGGCAGCGCGTCGAAGGCCGACCTCGCCCGCCTCGCGAACATGACGGGCACGGCGGTCGGCAGCATCATCGCGTCGCTCGCCGACGCGAAGCTGATCGAATTCGCGGGCCGCACCGAAGGCCAGCGCGGCCAGCCGGCTTCGTTGATTCGCCTCGACCCGCGCGGCGCGTTCGGCATCGGCGTCCATCTCGACCGGATGCGCATCGAGACGGCGCTCGTCAATTTCGCGGGCGACGTGCTCGGCCGTCGCTCGCACGACACGTTGCTGCCTGCGCCTGCCGACGTGCTCGAGATCGTCCGTCGCGACATCGACGCGATGCAGGCACTCCTCCCCGACCACGACCGCGCCCGCCTGACCGGCATCGGCGTCGCTCAGCCTTACAACCTCGGCGCGTGGATGCGCGAACTCGGCCTTGCCCCCGACACGTTCCGCGCGTGGGAAGACGTCGACTTCGCGAGCGACCTCGGTCGCACGCTGTCGCTGCCCGTCTTCGGCGAAAACGACGGCAACGCGGCCGCGATCGCCGAACTGTTCTACGGGTACGGCCGGCAGTGCGACGACTTCGTCTACCTGTTCATCGGCCCGGCGATCGGCGGCGGCATCGCGATCGACGGCGACTGCCTGCGCGGCGTGACCGGCAATGCCGGCGACATCGCGGTGATTCCGGTGCCGCCGAGCCGGCTGGCGTCCGCGCCGCCACCGCGCGGCCCGTGGGACATCCTGCTCGCACGCGCCTCGCTGCATGCGCTCGTGCGCCACCTGCGCCATCACGGCGAGACGGTCGAGAACCGTGCCGATCTCGAAGCCTGCATCGCGCGCGGCCTGCCGGCCGTCGACGAATGGATCGACGATTGCGTCGACGCGCTGGCGCCGGCATTGCGTGCGGTGCTGTGCGTGGTCGATACGCCGGTAGTCGTGCTCGACGCCGACACCGACGCGGGCCTGCTCGACGCGGTCACGACCCGCCTGCGCGCGGCGCTCGCAGCCACCGCGCCCGAGGCGCGCGGCACGCCGGTGCTCGTGCGCGGCACGTTCGGCGCCGACGCCGGCGCGATCGGCGCCGCCACGCTGCCGATGTATTTCAACTTCTCCCCGCGGGCCGGCATCCTCAAGGGCGCCCGCACCGATTTGCAGGAGGTCCACCATGTCGCGTTCTGAGTCGCCCCGCCCGCTGCTCGAGATGCGCGGGATCAGCAAGACGTTCCCGGCCGTGCGCGCGCTCGACAACGTCAGCCTGACCGTTTATCCGGGCGAGATCCACTCCCTGATGGGCGAGAACGGCGCGGGCAAGTCGACGCTGATGAAGATCCTGTCGGGCGCATACCGCGCCGACGCCGGCGGCGAGATCCTGATCGACGGCCAGCGCATCGACGTCGACGGCCCGCTCGCCGCGCGCGATGCCGGCGTCGCGGTGATCTACCAGGAGCTGTGCCTGTCGCCGAACCTGAGCGTCGCGGAAAACATCTACATCGGCCGCGAACTGCGGCGCGGCAACCGGCGCTGGGGCACGATCGACCGCGCGGCGATGGCGCGCGGCTGCGAGGACGTGCTCGCGCGGCTGGGCGCGTCGTTCGGGCCCGACACGCTCGTCGGCACGCTGTCGATCGCGGAACAACAGCTCGTCGAGATCGCGCGCGCCGTACACACCCGCGCACGCATCCTCGTGATGGACGAGCCGACCACGCCGCTGTCGTCGCGCGAAACCGAGCACCTGTTCCGCCTGATCCGCCAGTTGCGCGAGGAAGGTCTCGCGATCATCTATATCAGCCACCGGATGGCGGAAATCTACGAACTGTCCGATCGCGTGTCGGTGCTGCGCGACGGCGCGTACGTCGGCACGCTCGAACGCGCGTCGCTGTCGGCCGAGCGGCTCGTCGCGATGATGGTCGGCCGCGACATCTCCGGCTTCTACAAGAAGGAACACGCACCGTACGATCCCGGCCACCTGCTGCTGTCGGTGCGTGACGTCGCCGACGGCGCGCGCGTGCGCGGCTGCAGCCTCGACCTGCACGCGGGCGAAGTGCTCGGCATCGCAGGGCTCGTCGGCGCAGGCCGCACCGAACTCGCACGGCTGATCTTCGGCGCGGAGCCGCGCGTGCGCGGCGACGTGAAGGTGGGCGACCGCACGTTCGGCGCGCACTCGCCGCGAGACGCGATCGACGCCGGCCTCGTCTACCTGACCGAAGACCGCAAGCGCCAGGGCCTGTTCCTCGACATGAGCGTGCGCGACAACATCAACATCTCGGTCTGCAGCCGCGATGCACGGCTCGGCGCGCTCGACCTCGCGCGCGGCGCCGAACGCGCGCGCGACGCGATCACGTCGCTGTCGATCCGCGTTCCGCACGCGAACGTCAACGTCGGCGCGCTGTCCGGCGGCAACCAGCAGAAAGTGCTGCTGTCGCGGCTGCTCGAGACGAAACCGCGCGTGCTGATCCTCGACGAGCCGACGCGCGGCGTCGACATCGGCGCGAAATCCGAAATCTACCGGATCATCAACGAGCTGGCCCGTGCCGGCGTCGGTGTGATCGTGATCTCGAGCGAACTGCCGGAGATCATCGGCGTGGCCGATCGCGTGCTCGTGATGCGCGAAGGCGAAATCGCCGGAGAACTCGGCGGCTACACGCAGACGCCCATCACGCAGGAAGCCATCATTGCGCTCGCGACCGGCTCGCAGGCCGAACTCGCCGACGCGCACTGAGCCCTTTTCATTTCTTTTTTACTTTCAGGTTACCGAAATGATCAACCCGACCAAGCAGCGGAACCTCGCTTCCGCGACGGCCCATCCGGTCGCCAACCGTACGCCCCTGATGCGCGGCGCCGATCATCGCGCCCGCATGCAGTCGCTGATCCGCACCGCCGGCATGCTGCCGGTGCTGCTGGTGCTGTGCATCGGCTTCGGCTTCCTGACCGACGGCTTCTTCACGCTGCAGAACCTGTCGATCGTCACGCAGCAGGCGTCGATCAACATCGTGCTCGCCGCCGGCATGACCTTCGTGATCCTGACGGGCGGCATCGACCTGTCGGTCGGCTCGGTGCTCGCCGCCGCGGCCGTCGCGGCGCTGCTCGCGTCGACGATCCCCGGCTGGGGCTGGCTCGGCGTGCCGTTCGCGCTCGCCGTCGGCCTCGTGTTCGGCGCGATCAACGGCGGCCTGATCTCGTTCCTGCGCCTGCCGCCGTTCATCGTTACGCTCGGCGCGATGACGGCCGTGCGCGGCGTCGCCCGCCTGATCGGCAACGACACGACCGTGTTCAACCCGCAGCTGCCGTTCGCGTTCATCGGCAACGGCTCGATCCTCGGCGTGCCATGGCTCGTCGTGATCGCGTGTGCGGTGATCGCGATCTCGTGGTTCATCCTGCGCCGCACGGTGCTCGGGATGCGTATCTATTCGGTCGGCGGCAATCCGGAAGCCGCGCGCCTGTCGGGCATCAACGTGCGGGCGATCCAGATGTTCGTGTATGCGGCGTCGGGCCTGCTCGCGGGCCTCGGCGCGGTGATGTCGGCCGCGCGGCTCTATGCGGCCAACGGCCTGCAGCTCGGCCAGTCGTACGAGCTCGATGCGATCGCCGCGGTGATCCTCGGCGGCACGAGCTTCGTCGGCGGCGTCGGTTCGATCGTCGGCACGCTGATCGGCGCGCTGATCATCGCGGTGCTGACCAACGGCCTCGTGCTGCTCGGCGTGTCCGACATCTGGCAGTACATCATCAAGGGGCTCGTGATCATCGGCGCGGTCGCGCTCGACCGCTATCGCCAGCGCGACTCGGCCCGTACCTGATACCCGTCCCTCACCGTTCAACCATCGGGGCGCAGGCAGGTCCTCCTGCGCCCGTTCGCCAACAGACCTCACGGAGACACAACGACATGTTCAAGCACACCGCCGCCCTGACCGCCGTCGCCTGCGCACTCGCCTTCGGCGCAGCCGCCGCCCACGCAGCCGACAAGCCGCTGAAATCGATCGGCGTCACGGTCGGGTCGCTCGGCAATCCGTATTTCGTCACGATCGTGAAAGGCGCCGAAGCGCGCGCGAAACAGCTCAACCCGAACGCGAAGGTCACGGCCGTGTCGGCCGACTACGACCTGAACAAGCAGTTCACGCAGATCGACAACTTCATCTCCGCGCACGTCGACATGATCCTGCTCAACGCCACCGACCCGAAGGCGATCGAGCCGGCGGTGAAGAAGGCGCAGGCGGCCGGCATCACGGTCGTCGCGGTCGACGTCGCGGCGGCCGGTGCGAACGCGACCGTGCAGACCAACAACGTGAAGGCCGGCGAGTTGGCATGCGACTACATCGTGAAGAAACTCAACGGCAAGGGTAATGTGATCATCGAGAACGGTCCGCAGGTGTCGGCCGTGATCGATCGCGTCAACGGCTGCAAGTCCGTGCTCGCGAAGAACGCGGGCATCAAGCTGCTGTCGAGCGACCAGGACGGCAAAGGCTCGCGCGAAGGCGGGATGAATGCGATGCAGGGCTACCTGACGCGCTTTCCGAAGCTCGATGCGGTGTTCACGATCAACGACCCGCAGGCGATCGGCAGCGATCTCGCCGCGAAACAGCTGAACCGTCCGGGCATCGTGATCACGTCGGTCGACGGTGCGCCCGACATCGAGGTCGCGCTCAAGTCCAACACGCTCGTGCAGGCGTCATCGAGCCAGGACCCGTGGGCGATGGCGCAGCAGGCTGTCAACGTCGGCTACGGGATCATGAACGGCCAGAAGCCGGCCAACCCGATGATTCTGATCGAACCGGCACTCATCACGCGTGACAACGTGAAGACCTACAAGGGCTGGAGCACGCCGCGCTGAGCGCGCCGCCCGTCCCGGCGCACACCGGGCAGTGCCGGGCCGCGTCGCCGCATGCGACGGCCCGCGCCGCCCGCCTTTTCCGGATCAACCGCAGCAAGGCCGCGCACAACCCCGCGGCACAGGGTTCAGACATGACGACGACGTTCCCCCGCCTGATCGTATTCGGCGAAGCACTGACTGATTTCATCCGCGACGACGCGCATCACTGGCACAGCGTCGCCGGCGGCTCATGCTGGAACGTTGCGCGCGTCGGTGCGCGACTCGGCGTGCCGACGGCCTTCGCCGGCACGGTCAGCCGCGACACCTTCGGCGACGAGCTGATGCGCAAGAGCGCCGACGCGGGGCTCGACCTGCGCTTCATCCGGCAGGTCGATCGCGCGCCGCTGCTCGCGATGGTCGTGTCGAAACAGCCGCCGCACTATTTCTTCATCGGCGAAAACAGCGCCGATCTCGCGTTCGATCCGGCGGACCTGCCCGACGGCGCGCTCGACGCGGCCGAGATCGTGCACGTCGGCTCGCTCGGCGTCGTGCGCGAGCCGCTCGCGGGCCGCCTGATCGAAGTGGCGCAAGCCGCGCGGGCAGCCGGCAAGCGGATCTCGTTCGACCCGAACTTCCGCGCGCCGATGGCCGCGCCGTCGTATCGCGACACGCTGCGCCGGCTGGCCGGGCTCGCCGACTGGATCAAGGTATCCGACGAAGATCTGCGCGGGCTGTTTCCCGAACTCGACGAAGCCGCCGCGCTCGCGCAACTGCGCACGTGGGCGCCCGACGCGACGATGCTCGTCACGCGCGGCGCAGCCGGCATGCAGCTCCTGCACCGCGACACCGTGCTATTCCAGCCCGCGTTCCCGACGGACGTGGCCGACACCGTCGGCTGCGGCGATGCGAGCATCGGCGGCTGGCTCGCGAGCCAGCTTGCGCGTCCCGGCGCGTCGGCCGACGAACATCTGCGCTACGCAGCCGCGTGCGCGGCGGTCGCCTGCGCGCATGCGGGCGCGTATGCGCCGACGGCGGCCGAAGTGGCCGGCATGATCGCGCGCTCGACCGACACCGCGGTCGCGCAGTAGCGCGCGCCGGCGCGCCGCCGCGTCATGCGGCGGTCGCGGCGGCGCTGCCGTCCGGCGGCATCCCGGCCTGCAGCAGTTGCAGGCTCTCGTCGACGCTCAGTTCGGACATCGCATCGTCGGGCAGCGTATCGTCCGCCGCGCGACGCAACGCATGCAGCGCGTGCACCTTGAGCCGCACGATCGCGAGCCGCAACCCGCGCGCCGTGCATTCGGCCGCGAACGTGCGCAACGATTCGATCGTCGTGCTGTCGACGTCCGGCGTTTCCTCGAGGCTCAGCATCACGGTATGCGTGCCCGGCGCGGCCTTCATCAGCGCCCGCACGCGGTTCAGCATCCGGTCGGCATTCGCGAAGAACAGCTGCGCCTCCGGCCGCACGATCAGCACGCCCGGCACCGGCTTCGCATCGGCGTGGCTCGCCACGTCGACGAAGTCGTGACTGTCGCGCAGCCGGCCGAGCACGCTGACGTTCGGCTCGGACAGCTTGCGCAGCGTCAGCAGCAGGCTCACGCCGATCGCCGCGAGCAATCCGTGCAGCACGCCGAGCACGAGCACCGCGAGCAGCGCGGCGATCACGACGAGCCGGTCGCGACGCCAGGCCCAGTACGGCCGGAATACCGACGGATGCAGCGAATGACTGACCGCGAAGATCACGATCGCCGCGAGCACCGGCTCCGGTATGCGCGCAAGCTGCGGCAGCAGCAGCCAGACGATCAGCGCGACCACGCCCGCCGCCCACAGGCCGGCAAAACGCGACTGCGCACCGGCCGCTTCGTTCGCCGAGGTCGCCGAGTAGCCGGCGCCGACCGGCATCCCGTGCAGCAGGCCCGATACGAGGTTCGCGCAGCCGAGCGCGACGAGGTCGCGGTTCGGCGACACGCTGTCGCCATGCTTGAGCGCGAAGTTGCGGATCGATCCGTACGACTCTGCGTACAGGATCAGCATCAGCGCGAACGCCAGTTCGACAGTCTGCATCCACGCGTTGCGGTCGAGGCTCGGCAGGCCGAACGCGATATGCGAGAAATCGATATGGCCGACGATCGCGATCCCGTATCGCTGCCAGTCGATCGCATAGCCGGCCGCGATCGACAGCACGATCACGACGAGCGTCGCGGGCACGCGCGCGCTTCGCCCGAGCGCGAACAGCAGCGCCAGTGCGATCGCACCGAGCACGACGCTCGCGAGATCCGCATGCGGCGCGCCGGCGATCAGGTCGAGCGCGACGTGCGGCGCATCGCTGTGATGCACGGAAATCGCGAGAATCTTCGGCAACTGCTTGATGACGATCGTCAGTGCGAGGCCGAACGTGAAGCCGCGCAGCACCGGCCGCGCGACGAAATCCGACATGCCGCCGAGCCGCGCGGCGCCTGCCAGGATGAACAGCACGCCCGTCATCGCGACGAGCGCCGCCGCAAGCGCGAGTTGCGCGGCGAGCGCCATCCCCGACTCCGCGAGCACGGTCGCCGCGAGCACGGCGGCCGACGACGACGTCGACGACACGATCGCGAAACGGCTGCTGCCGGTGAGCGCATAGACGACGAGCCCCGACAGCAACGCGATGAGACCGGCCTGCGGCGGCAAGTTGGCCAGCCCCGCATAGGCGACCGCCTCGGGGATCAGCAGGCCCGCGATCGACAGGCCGGCCAGCGCATCGAGACCGATGCGCCGCGTGGGCGGCGGCGGGGCCGCGTCGTGCACGGCGAAATGGTCGGCATGCTGGGGGCCGGCATCGGGGCGGACCGGGGCGGTCGTCATGCGGAATCAGGGCTTGGCGGCGATGACGCCCGACCAGCCGGGCAGATAGCGTGCATCCTGGTCGTGCGCGCGATGCAGCGCGATATCGAGCGCCTTCGCGAAGTTCTTGCGGATCTGGTCCAGCGACACGTGCTGGCGCAGGTAGTCGGCCCACAGGAATTCGCTGAACGGCGTCGCGTCCTTCGCATAGCCGCCCGCCGTGCGCAGCTCGCCGGCGAGGCTGCGGTACGGATCGTCGACGAGGCCCGTGAGCGCCTTCGGCAGATTCGCGTAGTCGCGGCGCGTGCCGTCCGCGCCGAACGGATGCACCCACTGGTTGTGTTCCATCATCCGCCAGAAGATCGTGTCGTCGAGCCACGACAGGTCCTTCAGCAGCATCGCGTTCACGCGCAACTCACCTTCCTCGATCAGCGCGAGGCCGAGATGGTGGTGATCGGTGATGTAGTGCAGCCCGTCCGGGCCGAGTACCGCCGGGAACCAGTGCGATTCGATCGCGGCCTTGCGCGCGCGCTTGCCGAGCGTTTTCCAGTGCTTGCGCTTCGCCTTGACTTCGCGATAGCCGACCGTCATCTGCGTGGGACGCAGTTCTTCGAGCTTGACGGGAATCAGGTGAACATCGTTGCCCAGTGCCATGGTGGTATCCCATGTTGCGAAATTCCGGCAACGATACTCCTGATCGCAGGAGACGTTAATACGTCATGACCTCGATACGCGGCCGCTTGACGATCTCTGACAACCGCCCGACTGCTCCCGCACGAACGACGCCGCGCTACGCGCGCAGATCGTTGCGTTCGAGACGATGGCGAATGTAAGGAATGCCGTCGTGCACGACGCTCACGCGCCGCATCCCGAGCTTGCGCGCGACATTCAGAGAGCCGCTGTTGGCCTCCGCGATATCGGCGATCACGCGCGGCAGGCGCACGGTGTCGAACGCATGCCGCACGACCGCTTGCGCGGCTTCGCTCGCGATGCCGCGCCCCCAGGTCTCGCGCACCAGCCGCCAGCCGATCTCGACGTCGCGCGCGCCGTCCGCGTAGTCGGGAATCAGCAGGATCCAGCCGACGAACGCATCGGGTGCGGCTTTCTCGAAGATCGACCAGTAACCGAGACCCGGCGGATAGTCGCGCGTGATCCGGTGCGCGACGAAGCGCCGATGCTCGACGGGATCGTGCCACGGGCCCGCGATGTGCCGCGTGACCTCGGGATCGCGATCCATCGCGATACACGCATCGAGATCGGCCAGCACGCGCGGACGCAGCCACAGCCGCGCGGTTTCGAGCACGGGCAGCGTAGCGGCGGAACGTTCGTTCATCGGGACTCCTGATTCGGTGGCAATGCGCATCGGGCGTATTACAAAACAGATACAAACGCCCTTCCGGAATGATACAGATGGCTGTCGCCGGTTTCATGCGGCGCCGTTGCCGTTTTCGAAACAGTTCATTTCGTAGGGATTATTCCCGATTCGGCGTTATCGCGCCCCACATCGCGCGGCGCCGCAGCCTACACTCGATCCATGCCCCCGCACCGCGCGCAGGCCGGGCCGGCATCCGCATGCACATCGTGAGCGCGCAAGCCAACGAGGAGACCTCGGACATGAGCTGGACCCGCGAACAACGCAACGTCACGATCGCCGCCTACCTGGGCTGGACGCTCGACGCGTTCGATTTTTTCCTGATGGTTTTCGTGCTGAAGGACATCGCCGCCGAATTCGGGTCGACGATTCCCGCCGTCGCGTTCGCGCTCACGCTGACGCTCGCGATGCGCCCGCTCGGCGCACTGATCTTCGGCCGGCTCGCCGATCGCTTCGGCCGCCGCCCGACATTGATGGTCAACATCGCGTGCTACTCGCTGCTCGAACTCGCATCGGGTTTCGCGCCGAGCCTGACCGCGCTGCTCGTCTTGCGCGCGCTGTTCGGCGTCGCGATGGGCGGCGAATGGGGTGTCGGCTCCGCGCTGACGATGGAAACCGTGCCCACCCATGCGCGCGGCTTCGTGTCGGGGCTGCTGCAGGCCGGCTACCCGAGCGGCTACCTGCTCGCGTCCGTCGTGTTCGGCCTGTTCTACCAGTACATCGGCTGGCGCGGGATGTTCATGGTCGGCGTGCTGCCCGCGCTGCTCGTGCTGTACGTGCGCGCGCACGTGCCCGAATCGCCGGCGTGGAAGCAGATGGAGAAGCGCCCGCGCCCGAGCCTCGGCGCCACGCTGAAGCAGAACTGGAAGCTCACGATCTACGCGATCGTGCTGATGACCGCGTTCAACTTCTTCTCGCACGGTACGCAGGATCTCTATCCGACCTTCCTGCGCGAACAGCATCACTTCGATCCGCATACCGTGTCGTGGATCACGATCGTGCTGAACATCGGCGCGATCGTCGGCGGCCTGTCGTTCGGCTCGATCTCGGAGCGGATCGGCCGGCGCCGGGCCATCTTCATCGCCGCGTTGATCGCGCTGCCCGTGCTGCCGCTGTGGGCGTTCTCGAGCGGCCCGGTCGCGCTCGCCGCGGGGGCGTTCCTGATGCAGATCTCGGTGCAGGGCGCGTGGGGCGTGATCCCGGTTCACCTGAACGAGATCTCGCCGGACGAGATCCGCGCGACCTTCCCCGGCGTCGTCTACCAGCTCGGCAACCTGCTCGCGTCGGGCAACGCGACGATGCAGGCGTCGCTCGCCGTTTCGAACGGCAACGATTACAGCTTCGCGCTCGCACTCGTGGCCGGCATCGTCGCCGTCGCGATCGCCGTGCTGATCCTGTTCAGCCGCGAGCGGCGCGGCATCGACATGACGCAATCGGTCAATACGCGTAGCACGGTCGGCTGAACGCGCGCATTGCCGCATTGCATCATCGCGCGTGCCCCGCCCTGCCGAGGGCGCGCGCGATCCATTCCGCATTCGCACATCGAACTAGAGGAATTTGTCCAGATTCCCCGCTTGCCCGCTCCGTCCGCGATTTTTTATCTTAATAAAAACGGCTGTTTGAATCAGACAAACAAATCACCAGTTCGCGGCCGGGGGACCGGCATGGGAGGCGGGACATGGCAGTAAGTCAGGAGGGGCGGCCAGCCGCGGGACGGCCGTCCGGGGCACGGTCATCCGGCACGCGGCAGACCGGCGGAACGAAGGCACGCATCCTCGATGCGGCCGAGGATCTGTTCATCGAGCATGGCTTCGAGGCGATGTCAATGCGCCAGATCACCTCGCGCGCGGCGGTCAACCTCGCCGCGGTCAACTACCACTTCGGCAGCAAGGAAGCGCTGATCCACGCGATGCTGTCGCGCCGGCTCGACCAGCTCAACCAGGAACGCCTCGGCATCCTCGACCGCTTCGATGCGCAACTCGGCACGCACATCACCTGCGAGCACGTGCTCGGCGCGATGTTCATTCCCGCGCTGAAGGCGTCGCGCGATCCCGGACGCGGCGGGCCCGGGTTCCTGCGGCTGATCGGCCGTGCGTACACCGATCCGTCGCCGTTCGTGCGCAACTTCCTGACCGCGCACTATGCCAGCGTCGCGGGCCGCTTCTTCGATGCATTCCAGCGCGCGTTGCCGCATCTGCCGCGCACCGAGCTCGGCTGGCGCCTGCACTTCGCGATCGGCGCGCTGTCCGGCGCGCTCGCGGGCGCCGAAACGGAAAGCCTGATCGACGAGTTCTCGCAAGGCCGCACGATGAACGACGTGCAGATGATCGCGCGGCTGTCGTCGCTGATCGTCGCCGCGCTGAAAGCGCCGATGCCCGACAGCGCGCAACTGTCGATCTTCGCAGCCGTGCTCGACGACGCAGGCGCCAGCGAAGCATTCGGGCTGCCGCAGTCGGGCCCGGCCACTGCCGATACGGCGACGCTGCATTCCACGAACTGAGCGCGCGAGGCCACGCGCGGCTTCCTGTTCACGATTTGATCGATACGCGCGGTCGTGCAGGGCGTCGAGGCGCCCCGTCGATCGACCATGCGGCACGAGGCACGGGCCGGCGCAGAAGCGCCCGCCCTCGTCAAAAGCAAACACCGGAGACTCGTCATGTCATCTTCCGCAGCAAGCACCGCGGCGCAGGTTCCGCCGAACACCGACGGCATCTGGTACGCGTCATACCCGCCCGGTGTTCCGCACGAGATCGACGTCGCGCAATATGCGTCGCTCGTGCAGTTCTTCGACGAATGCACGACCCGCTTCGCCGACCGCGTCGCCTACGTGAGCGCCGGTGCGTCGATGACCTACCGCGCGCTCGCGCAGAAAGTCGACGCGTTCGCGTCGTATCTGCAAAGCGTCGGCGTGAAGCCCGGCGACCGCGTCGCGATCATGCTGCCGAACACGTTCCAGTATCCGGTCGCGCTGTTCGGCTCGCTGAAGGCCGGCGCGATCGTCGTCAACGTGAACCCGCTCTACACCGTGCGCGAACTCGCGCACCAGTTGAAGGACAGCAGCGCGCAGACGATCGTCGTGTTCGAGAATTTCGCACGCACGCTGCAGGACGCGCTGCCGGAAACGCAGGTGAAGAACATCGTCGTCACCGCGCTCGGCGACCTGCTCGCCGACGGCTTCAACGCGAAAGGACGCCTGATCAATTTCGTGCTCAAGCACGTGAAGAAGCTCGTGCCGGCCTACCATCTGCCGCAGGCCGTCCGGCTTCGCTCCGCGCTCGCGCTCGGCGCGCGCGTCAAGCCGCAGCCCGTGCAGACGACGCGCGACGACCTCGCGTTCCTGCAGTACACGGGCGGCACGACCGGCGTCGCGAAAGGCGCGATGCTCACGCACGGCAACCTGATCGCGAACCTGCTGCAAGCGAAGGCGTGGATCGCCGACCAGGTATCGGGCGACGTCGAGACCGTGCTCACGCCGCTGCCGCTGTACCATATCTATTCGCTGACGGTGAATGCATTCATCTTCATGGGGCTCGGCGGGCGCAACATCCTGATCGCGAACCCGCGCGACATGAAGATGGTGATGAAGATCATCCGCAACGAGACGTTCACCGGGATCACCGGCATCAACACGCTGTACAACGCGTTCCTCGACAACGAGGAATTCCGCAAGCGCGATTTCTCGAAGCTGAAGCTCGCGATGGCGGGCGGGATGGCGATGCAGCGCGCGGTCGCGGAACGCTTCCAGCAGGTGACGGGGCGGCCGGTCGTCGAAGGCTACGGCCTGACCGAATGCTCGCCGATCGTCACGATGAACCCGGTGGACCTGAACGACATGGCCGCGTTCAGCGGGTCGATCGGCCTGCCCGCGCCGTCCACCGTCGTACGCTTTCGCCGCGAGGACGGCACCTGGGCGCCGGTCGGCGAACCGGGCGAGCTGTGCGTGCACGGTCCGCAGGTGATGCGCGGCTACTGGCAGCGCCCCGACGAGACGGCCAAGGTGATCGACGCCGACGGCTGGCTCGCCACCGGCGACATCGGCGTGATGGACGAACACGGCTTCATCCGGCTGATCGACCGCAAGAAGGACATGATCCTCGTGTCGGGCTTCAACGTGTATCCGAACGAGATCGAGGAAGTGCTGGTGATGCATCCGGGCATCAGCGAAGCCGCGGCGATCGGCATTCCCGACGACGTGCAGGGCGAGCGGATCAAGGTGTTCGTCGTGCGCCGCGATCCGTCGCTGACGGTCGACGACGTGCTCGCGCACTGCCGCAAGAACCTGACCGGCTACAAGATGCCGAAATTCGTCGAGTTCCGCGACGCACTGCCGCAGACGAACGTCGGCAAGATCCTGCGCCGCGCACTGCGCGACGAGGAACTCGCCAAACTCAAGGCCGCGAAGCAAGGCTGAACGATCCATCGCCCCCGGAGACGCCGTCGATGAACGAAGGAAAGAAACGCCACGCGCGGCATGCCGCCGCCGTGGCAGTCGCATGCCTGTTGTCGCTCGCGCAGGCGAGCCTGCATGCCCAGGAAACGACCGACGCCGCGAGCGCGGCAGCAGCCGTCACGCTGCCGGCGGACCTCGCGAAAGTCACGCGCGAGCCGGTCGCGCAGCAGGCGCGCTGGCTGCGCACGGCCGCACAGCGCGGCACGCTCGCGCAACTCGACGACGCGACGCTCACCGCGCTCTTCAAGGCGCTCGATCCGCTCGCCGTGCCGCTCTATATCCGCAACGGTCCCAACGGCTATCCGGCATACCAGTTCACGATGGTGCGCCAGGAGCGCATCAGCGGAAAATGGTCCGACACGCCCGACCGCATGCTCGTGAAGACCACCCGCGAGCCGCTGCGCGTCTACGCGAAATGGCTGCCGGGCGGCGCGCATGCGGGGCAAGAAACGATCTACGACACGACGCAGCGCAAGGACGAGATGTACGGCCACCTCGGCGGCCTGCTCGGCAAGATTCCGCTGTGGACGGCACTCGACGGCGCACTCGCGCGCGCCCAGTCGAATCATCAGGTGAAGGATCTCGGCACCGAGTTCATCACGAACCTGTACCTGACCGAAGGGAAGAAGTATCTGGAAGCCGGCGTGCAGCGGCCCACCGACGTGGAGGCCAAAACGATCGGCGGCGTGCGCGTCGTCGCGCTCACCTACGAAACCCCGACCGGCCGGCCGCAGTTCTATGCGAAGAAGGAAATCCTCGGGCTCGACCTGCACGCGCCCTATTTCCGGACCGTCGAGTCCTATGACAACGACGGCAAGATCTTCGAGCGGATCGTCATCGAGAAAATCGCGCCGGCGACGTTCGACGACACCGCATTCGACCCGAAAAACCCCGACTACGCGTTCTGATGCGCGTCGACATGCCCCGTTCAATCGCCATCGCCGTGCTAGCCGTCTGGTTAGCCCGGACAGGCGACCACGGCCGACCACGGCGCCATACGGACTGGCGCCGGCGCGACCGGTTAAGCCAATGTCGGCCGATAAGGTCGACATGCCCCGGCATCGCGTGGTCGGACGCAAGCAACGCCGCGCCGCTTTACCCAACGCCCCTTGCTCATGTTCCGAATCCCTGATATGGCGAGCCGAGCGGTATGCGCAGCCCATGTAAGAAACACGCGCGAACCCAGGCGGTACGTCGTTGCGAGCGCCGTAACGCGACGTAACGAAACGGTTCTAGCCGTTCGGCCGAATCGCGAAAATGGCCCGGACCGTCTATAGTGGGTTACGGTTCGACACAATCACGACTGCGCGCTTCCCTATTGAACAAGGTAGAATTCCGCCAAACGTCTTGTGGACGAACTCGCCACACACACACGCACAACATATTCTCTGACGCAGGCTCCTGCCGCACCTCAATGGCCAATCCCGCAGAATCCCATCCGCAAAACGACTTCATCAATTCGGCGCGCAAGGAACGTAAGCGCGTTGAAATCTATCTCGTCAACGGCATTCGTCTGACGGGGTGTATCGAGTCGTTCGACCAGTACCTGGTGATGCTGCGCACCCCCGTGGGTCTGCAAGGCATCTACAAGCGCGCGATTTCCACGATCCAGCTCGACACGGGCGGCTCGCGCCCGGGCGGCGGCGGCCCCCGCGGGCCCCGCACCGGCGGGCGCCCCGGCGGCCGTGAAGGCGGCGGTCACAGCCCGTATGGCTCGCACGGCGGCTATGGCTCGCGCGAACCGCGCGAACCGCGGGAGGGTTACGGCTCGCGTGAGCCGCGCGAAGGCTACGGTGCCCCGCGCGAACCCCGTGAGCCGCGCGAAAGCTACGGCGCCCCGCGCGAACCCCGTGAACCGCGCGAAAGCTACGGCGCCCCGCGCGACACCGGCGATGCATCCGGCAACGGCAACGCTTCGTCGTCGGATTCCCGCGGCGGCAACGGGCCGGTGATCGTGACCCGGCGCCGGCGAATCGTTCCGGACGGCCAGTAAAACAAAAGGGCAAGCCAACCGGCTTGCCCTTTTTACTGGTGCGGCCGGCGCGGCATGTCGCCGCACCGTCGCCAGGTTCAGCGCGCCGTCGTCGGCAGGCCCGCGTCGGCCTCGCGCTGCAACGAACGCACCTGCTGCTGCAACGCCCGCAGTTGCGCCTGAAGCTGAGCCTGCTGCGCCTGCAAGGCGGCCGTCTCGCTGCGGACGCTCTTCTGGCGATCCGCGACTGCCGCCTGCTGCTGGCGGGCGATCGAGATATCGGCCTGCAGACGTCGCGCACGATCCTGCGTGACTTCGATCTGCTTGTCCATCTGCGCCTTCTGCGACTCCAGCTTCGCCGCCCTCAGTTCGTTCACGGCCAGCCGCTCCGCCTGGTGCGAGAAATCGCGGTAGATCGCTTCCGCACGCGTTTCGTCGTAAGTCTTGATCACGCGCCAGAACGCCTTCTGCTGGAACAGCGCGACGAAGTACGCTCCGTCCTTTACGTTGAACAGCAGGCTCGCGCCGTAGCTGCCGTTGTAGCTCGTGCGCATTTCCGTCAGCGTGTGCGCCTGGATCTGGCGCTGCAGGTCGTCGACCGTGCTCGGCCCCGTCGTTTCGCCCGCCTGCGGCTGCAGCGACGTCTGTGCCTGCGAATCGATCACCGGAATCGCGGCCACCGGCGCCGACGCTTGCTGTACGGCAGGCGAACCGCTGTCCGCCAGACTTTGCGCGTATGCGCCCTGCATGCCTCCCACCATGGCGAGCAACACGCACGCCCTTCCCAACCCCGTCATATGGCTCATGAAGTTCTATTCCCGCCCGAGTCGTTGTAATTCAGCGCGATTTTATCTCATTAATTACTCACTTTCGCGGGTCTCGGGCTCCTCGTCGAAGATCTGATATTTGCGCATTTTTTCCCACAATACCTTGCGGCTGATGCCGAGCTGCTGCGCCGTATCCTGACGCCGCCAGCCGTTGGCGTCGAGCGCCGCAATCACGCGGTTGCGCTCGTTCATGTCCCACTTGCTGCGATCGACGAACACCTCGGCCGCGCTCTCCGCCGGCACCGGCTGCGCCGAACTGCGCGCATGCGCGATCAGCCGCTGCAACCGTGCTGCATCCCAGCCGCCCGTCTGCCGCACCGTCACGCCGACACGCTCGGCCAGGTTGCGCAGTTCGCGCACGTTGCCGGGGAAATAGCTGTCCGCGACCGAATCCGTCAGCCAGTACGGCAGGTCGGACAACTCGGCGAGCCGATCCTCGCCGACCACTTCGGCGACGAACGACTTGAACAGCGCGATCTTGTCCACCGCACCGCGTTCTTCCAGCGACGGAATGTTCAGCTCGATCACCGCGAGCCGGTAGTAGAGATCGGCGCGGAACAGCCCATCCTTCACGAGTTGCGGCAGCTTCTTGTTGCTCGCCGCGACCAGACGGAAATCGACCTTGACCGGCGCCGTCGCGCCGACCCGCAGCACCGCGCCGTCCTCGAGCACGCGCAGCAGCTTGACCTGCTGATACAGCGGCAGATCGCCGACTTCGTCGAGGAACAGCGTGCCGCCTGCCGCCTGCTCGAAATAGCCTTTATGCGCAACAACCGCACCCGTGAACGATCCCTTCGCATGGCCGAAGAACAAAGATTCGAACAGGCCGTCCGGAATCGCGCCGCAGTTCACCGGCACGAATTCGCCGTGCCGGTAGCGCGAATGCTTTTCGTGCAGCAGTTGCGCGATGCGCTCCTTGCCGACGCCGGTTTCGCCGTGCAGCAGCACGTTGGTGTCGCAGTCGGCGAACGTATCGACTTCGTGCAGCAGCGCCTGCATCGATTCGGAGTGCGCGACGAGTTCCGACGGTTGCAACGTTTCGGCTGCGTGCGCACGCAGTTGCGTGACGAGCTTGCCGATCATGCCGCGCAGTTCGGCGCACGTGAAGTCGAGCGGCAGGATGTGCGAATACTCGGGCGGATACTGCGACGCGTCGTGGTCGCGCGCCGCGCCGACCCAGACGACCGGCATGCCGATGTTGGCCTGCCAGTCGCGCAGGAAGGCCGCGCCGCCTTCGATCATCGTCACGCTGATGATCGCCAGCGACCGCCGCAGCGCGGCGCGTTCGGGCGAGATCGCCGCGTTGTCGGCGCGGATCACTTCGACGTCGAAGCTCGCCATGCACCGGGCGACGCGGTCGACGATGTCCGCCTTGCCTTCCCAGACGTACAGGTCGAGCTCTTCGATTGCGGGCGTGGTTCTCATGTTTCGGGTGCGGCTTCAGTGATTGACAAATTGCTCGGCATTGCTGGTCAACGATCGGTCGCGGGTGAAGACGCCACCCTTATCGATAACGGAGCGCTCAGGTATTTATTGAACAAGCATCGGGTTGCCGCATTTGATCGAATCCGGCGTGTTCGTGACATAGGCATTTCCCAGGCTCAGGCCGAGCAGGCCCGTGACGGAGGTCAGGAGAGAATCGATCGGTTGGAGGAGCAGCGGAACGAGCGTGTTCGCCAGCGCGGTAAGAAGCGGCCCGGTCAAGGTAGTCAATAGCTGGCTCAATACGCCGCTCAAATCGATCCCCACTGCCTTCAGCAACCCGAGCAACCCGCTATCGCCGAGCGACAGCGACACTTTCAAGCCGCTGTTCGCGATGCCCGTCACCGCCGGGGAAAGGAACTGATCCGTGCCCGTCCCCAGTGTGTACGGCGATGCCGGGCTCGGCGAAGCAGACGATCCCGGTCCGGGGTACGTGAACACCAGCGGCGTCGGATTCTGATTGGCGACGGGAACCGTCATCTGCCCGGGCAATAGGCTGATGTTGACCGAAATGGCGTTCAAATTGACGATACCCAACGTCAGGACGTTGAGCAACGTTGCCAGTGTCGACGACAAGCCTCCCAGGTTCAACAGGCCGAGCAGGCTCGACAGGTTGACGGACACAAGCGAGATCGGAGCGGCGCCGCCGTCCGGCGAATACCCCGACGGCGCGTTGAGGTTGATCGGCGTATTCGCCGTGCCGCCGACGTACACGGCGAGCACCCCGGTCTGTACGTTCACCGTCGCGCTTTTCGTGCCGTTCGCGGAGCAGGTGACCGACGCCAGGCCCGCTGTCGCCGGTGCCACGTAGGCCGTGATCGGCAGTTGCACCGCGGCAAGCGGCGTGGGACTGCCCGAGGGACACGTGCCCCCCGGATAGACAAGCCCACCGGTAGGACAGGTCGAGAGCAGCGAAATCGACGTATTGAGGAAGACGTTCCCCTGCGCGGTCGACGTATTGGTCAAACAATTGGACGTCCCGCAGTTCGACGGACCGGGCGGACCGCTCGCTGTGGACGGCGGATTTGCACCCAGCTTGACCGAGCCCGACACGGTGACGTTCAGCAGCGGTGAAAGCACGGTAGGGGTACGAACCGTGACGCTGGGAATATTGACCGAATTCGTGCCGTTCGCGATCTGTAGTGCCGTCGACAACAATCCGAGTGCATTGACGCTGGCGTTGACGGCAGACGATCCCGTAGCGGTTGCGGCAGAAACCAACTGGCCGAGCGCGATCTGCGGACCGCCGCAAACCGTCCCGGAGCAAAGCGAGGCGACGATCGCGTTCAGGACGTTAAGGTTCGCCCCGACCAGATTCTGCTGCGTCGCCGCCTGCACGGCCGCGTTGGCCAACTGGCCGAGCGTCACGGTACCGTTCAATACACCCGAGCTCGTGCCGACCGGCAAATTGGCCAGAATGCCGGCCAGTTGCAGGTTGACCTGCGCGAGCCCTTGATAATCGACCAGTTGCAGGTTCAACGTATTCGGCGAACCGGTCAGCACCTGGAGCAACTGATTAGCCAGTCCTCCGTTCAGCGCTGCGACAGATGTGCTCAGCGTGAACGTGTCGCTGGGAGCGCTCTTGGCGACGGCGGACCCGCTGACCGTGACGCCGCTACGAAAAATCCCGTCCACCGGCTCGGCAACCGTCACGCACACGGCATTGCTCGATTGGCCGGTGACCGTACCGGCAGACAACCCGGCGCATTGCTTGCCGCCGACCGGATCACCCGAGACCCACGTGAACTGTGCGCTGCCACTGCCCTGGGGCGCGCTCCAGATGCCGCACGTCACGGACACGGTCGCCCCTATCGGCAACGTGTTGTTCGAAGGATTTGCGATCTGGCCGGCGGCGGTCCTCGCCGCCTGGCAGGTCAAGTCGGTCGTCACTTGCGACACGGCCGACAAGGCGGCCAGATCGGCGGCCGCCTGCATCCGGCGTCTTTCCGCGTAGAAATGACCTACGTCAACCGCACCCAGCACGGTCACCGCCACCAGCACCCAGATCGTCGCCATGATTGCAACGCTGCCCCGCTGGCGACTGCTTCCCCGGCTGCCGGCGCGACGCTGCCGCGCGGCACGTGACTGATCTGCGTGCATAGCCATATCGCTTATTGCGCGCCCTGCCCGCCGCCCGACATGCCGCCGGCTCCGCCTAGCTGCGAACTCAGCGTATCGGGAATCTTGTTCTTGAACGAATCAAGATAGCGCTGGTACGCAAGCGACGCGACATCGCCGAACACCGGCTGCGCCGGCGCCGCGGCACGATTGTCACGCTGTATCGAGAGCCAGTCCCTGGTTGAACGTCCGACGTCGGACGCGCCCTGTGTCGCGGTCTGTTGACCGTATGCAGCGGTGGAGCCCACCGCGATACAGACGAGCGCGCCCAGCGTCGCGATCCGTCCCGCACGTGCACTGCGATTGTGTTTGTTGTCGTCCATGTCGTTCCCCGGCTATCCGTTCATTGTGCAAATCGTTGCAGCAGCGGCACCGTCTGGTCGTAGCCGAAGTTGTTCGCCATCGGCATGATCGGCGTCGGCGCAGCGCGCCGCGATACCACCGGCGGCGTCGCGATGGCGCCCTGCTGCGCACGCACTGCCGCGGCAACCTTCGCTGCATCGCCGCTGATGTCCTTGCGAATATCGGTAGACAGATGCTGCTGGTTCATCAACCGTTGCGCGTCCTGCGCTCGTCCTGCTGCCATCAGATACAGCGCGAGATTGCTGACGATCTTCGGATTGCGCTGATCGAGTTCGGCCGCCTTCATCAGCGGGACTCGTGCGCCGACGACGTCACCGCTGCGCAGCTTCGCGTAAGCGAGGTCGGACAGCAACGACGGATCGGTCGGTGCGAGCTCCGACGCCTGTGTCAACGCCTGCACGGCCCGGCCGAAATCGCCCGCCGCCCCCGCAAGCAAACCGAGCCCCCGATAGCCGCGCGCGGCGAGCGGCGTCTTCAACAGTTGCGTGTACGCCGCCGCGCTTGCGACCGGCTGATCGGTCATTCGCAGCGCATCCGCACGCAACAGGATCGATTCCGGCATGACGCCGTATGTCTTGTCGTACGAGTCGATGTGCGCGAGCGAAGCGAAATAGAGCCCCTGCGTCTGCATGCGCTGAATCAGACCCAGATACATCCCCGGCGTATCGGGCACCGACTGCTTCTGATCGGCCGCCTGCATCAGCGCGGCGCGCTCGGTCTGCACGCCGACGCCATATCCGCTTTCCTTGGTGGCGCATGCACCGAGCAGCAGTACCGCTGCCAGCATGCCCATCCGTGTCATCGTTTCGCTGATTCGCTTCATCGCCTGTCCTTCCTTCAATGATGCGAAGACAACGCGCGCATCACCGCCAGCATGCCCGGGCCGGCCGTCACGATCAGCAGCGCGGGCAACAGCGTCAATACCATGACGCCGGTCATCTTCACGGTCAATCGGCCGATCCGTTCGCGCAGCATCGCGCGACGCGTCTCGCGCAACCGGTCGCCGAACTGCTTGAGCGGTTCCTGCACCGCACCGCCATG
This sequence comes from Burkholderia metallica, assembly GCF_902832845.1. GTDB lineage: Bacteria > Pseudomonadota > Gammaproteobacteria > Burkholderiales > Burkholderiaceae > Burkholderia > Burkholderia metallica. The sequence continues at coordinate 315,288 of NZ_CADFDB010000007.1, forward strand.
CTTGTCGACCTGAATCATCAATCGCACGATCGCGCGCAAATCCTCGTTGTCGAACCCGCTCGACAGCCGCTGCAGCGACTGCTCGCGCGTGCGGCCGGCAGCGAACTGGCGCTGGGCAATCCCGACCTCCGACGACAAGACCGGTAACATCCCGCGAAAATCGTTCGTCACCACCTGAAGGCTCTGGTCGAGCGACAACCCGACGCCCTGCAACAGACGCAGCATGTCGACGAGCAGCGGCAGCTCGTCGACGACGCTTTGCCGCCGCGACGCCGCGCGACGTCTTACATAGAGCTTCGGCAACATGAAGCCGATCCCGAACGCGGCGAACATGCCGATGATCCAGATGCTGCCCTTCATCCGTCCGCTCGCGAAAATCGCGAACAGCAGCGGCAGCCCGATCCCGCATGCGACCCGCGCGCTCAGAAATAACCCACGCGTGCGCGCATCGACATAGCCGCATTGCTCAAGCAGGCGCCGATCTTCTTCCGCCACCACGTATCGGCCGAAGCCGGTATCCAGCCAGCGCATGCCTGCCGCCGACAAGCGGTCCAGAAAACGCTCGACGCGATGGCCGCCGCGCGCGTCGGATTTCGCCCGTGCGTCGCCGTCCGGCGCGGGCCGCGCTTTCGCTGCCTCGAGTGCGGCCATACGCTGCTCCAGCGCATCGACCAGCGCCCGCTCGGCACGCGTCGCGGCACTCGCCCGCAACATGACGACCATGCCGAGCAGCAGCACCCCGAGCGCACCCAGGGCCAACGCAATTGATCCGATTTGAGTTGCCGTCATAGCATCACCTGAGCCGGGCCATTCGATACAGCCATACGCTGCCCACGAGCTGCCCCAGAAACGCAATCGTGAGGAGCGACTGGCCGCTCGGATCGTTCCACATTCCGTACAGATACTTCGGATTGGTCATCACGACAAAGCTGCCGATAGCGATCGGCAGCATGACGAGGACAAACGCCGACAGCCGCGTCTCCGACGACATCGCGGTCAATTCGCGCTCCGCCTGTTCGAGATCGCGCATGAACACGGCCATTCGCTCGAGCATCACGTCCGCGCGGCCGCCGTATTTGACGGACAGGCGCAGCACCGAGCCCACGAGCTCGAACTCTTCGGTCCGGTAGATCTTCGCGATATGCATCATTGCGCGATCGATCTCGATCCCGCCGCGCAGCATCCGCGACACGACGTCGAGGCAACCGCGCAACGGCTCTTCCGTCGTCAACAACGCCGCCTGGAAAGCAGCCGGCACGCTGTTGCCGAGTGTCACGAGACGTACGATCCCGTCGAGGAACGACGGGATCTGCCGGACGATCTTCAGTCGTCGGCGCTGGATCCGCGATGCGAGCCACACGCCGAGCATCGCGCTTCCGCAGGTGATCGCAGCAAAGCAGGCCAGCATGCCACCGCGGCTGCCAGCGACGATCGCGACCAGGGCGAGCGCGCCAAGCGCGACGAGCGCCTTGCCGCGCGCGTCGTCGATTCCCGCACGACTCGCGAGGTTCGACAGATACTCGGCTGCTGTCGCATACCAGTGCGCCCAGAGTGTCTCGCGCGATGCCTTTCCCGCCGCGCCGGGTTGCGGCACGGCACGCGAGGTTCCGGACGCCGTCACACGCCCCGCCTGCGCGGTGACGCCCGCACGTGCGCCGGGTTCGAGCCGGCTGTCGATGAAGCGCTTCGCGTCGGTACGCCCGCGATGGGTCTCGGCGTGACGCCACAGCATCATCGCCGCCGCGACGCACAGCATCGCGAACGCCAGCACCCATACCATCGCGCTATACATTGAAGCCCCCGCCGCCACGGCCGAACCCGCCGCCGAAGCCACCACCGAACCCGCCGTCGCCGAATCCGCCGCTCGTCAGCGACTGACGGAAGCGCGCGAGTTTCGGCGAATGCGGATGAATGCCCAGCGTCTCCCAGTGATCGACTTCCTCGCCTTCCGGCGTCACGCGCGCCTCGTAGCGGTACAGCTCCTGCGTCGCGATGATGTTGTCCGACAGCCCGGTCACTTCGGTGATCGACAGGATCCGCCGCCGCCCGTTCGACAATCGACCGATCTGCACGATGAAGTCGATCGCGTTCGCGATCTGCCGGCGCAGGCTCGACTCGGTGCCCTGGAAACCCGCGAAACCCGCGAGCATCTCGAGACGGTACAGGCACTCGCGCGGAGAACTTGCGTGCACGGTACCCATCGATCCATCGTGGCCCGTGTTCATCGCCTGCAGCATTTCCAGCACTTCACCGCCGCGCACTTCGCCGACGATGATCCGGTCCGGGCGCATCCGCAACGTATTGCGCAGCAGGTCGCGAATCGACACGACGCCGGTGCCGTCGAACCCGCCCGGACGGCTCTCGAGACGCACGACGTGCGGGTGGTTCAGCGACAGCTCCGCCGTGTCCTCGATCGTCACGACACGCTCGATTTCCGGAATATGGAACGCGAGTGCGTTGAGGAGCGAAGTCTTGCCGGAACTCGTGCCGCCCGACACAAGAATGTTGCAGCGCGCCTCGACCGCCGCCTGCAGCAGCGTGTTGATCTCCTCGTTGAACGTCCCGTTGCCGAGCAGGTCGGACGGCTTCAGCGGATCCTTGCGGAATTTCCGGATCGACACGACCGGGCCGTCGATCGACAGCGGCTCGATCACGACATTCACGCGGCCGCCGTCGGGAAGTCGCGCGTCGACCATCGGGTTCGACTCATCGAGACGACGGCCGATCGGCGCGAGAATGCGCCGCACGATCCGCAGCAGATGCGCGTTGTCGGTGAAGCGTACGGGCAGCTTCGCGAGGATCCCGTGACGCGACACGTATACGTCGTTGTACCCGTTGATCAGGATGTCCTCGACGGCAGGGTCTGCGAGCAGGTCCTCGATCGGCCCGAAGCCCGCAAGCTCTTTTGTCAGCGCCTCCGCGATCGTCCGTACCTCGTTCTCGTTGAGCGGAATGCGGCGCAGGCGCACGAAGCTGTCGATCTCGAGATCGACGAACTGGTTGATCGCCTGGCGCGACCATCGCCCGAACTCGGCGCCCAGTTCTTCGATGCGCGTCAGCAAGTGCTCGTGCGCGGCATTCTTGATGTCGTGGAATTGCTGCGTCTGGGAGAACGGCGCAGCGCCGTCTGCGAATTGAATGTCGTGTGCCATCGCTTACGACCGCTTGGACGAGGGTTGAATGAAGCGCTTCAGCGCTGCCAGGCCGGTTGCCGGACGCGGCGCTGCCGCCCTGACCGACACGCCTGGCAGGCGCGCGGCAAGCGACTCGAGCGCGCGCACGTACGGATCGCGCTCCGCCATATCGACGATGAGCCGACCCTGGTTTGCCGCATGGCCGATCGCGACGCGACGCGACGGCAAGGCGCCAACCAGCGACAGGCCGAGACGTTCGGCAATCTGTGCGGGCGTCAGGTCGAGCGCGGGGTCGTGCTGGTTGACGACGAGGCGGACGCGATCGGTATCGACTCCCGCGTCGCGCAGGCCGGTCAGCAGGTCGGCCGCCGACACGATCGACGCAACGCCCTGGTCGCAGACAAGCCATGCTTCATCGGCCAAGTTCGCGATCTGAGCAACGAACTCGCGGTTCGAAAAGCCGCCAAGATCGACGATCTGCTGATCGAAAAATGCCCGAAACCGGTTCAGCAAGCCGGCGCACGAGGCATACGAGACATCGCGCAGCGCGCCGAGATCGGTCCGCAGCGTCGTCAATGCCACTCCGCTTTCGTGCCGGGTCAGCGCGGTGTTCACGAAGGTCCGGTCGATGCGGCGCAGATTGTGAACCGCGTCGATGAAATCGAATTCGCAACGGGTATTCAGGAAGAGTGCGCCATCGCCTGCCGGCAGACCCAGATCGACGAGCGCAGTCTGGCGCCCCGCCGGCGTACCGCCATTCGACACGCCCGCCGCCCCCGCGCTCGTCGCATGCTTCTGCAGCCAGACGGCAAGATTCGCGGCGAGCGTACTCACGCCCATGCCGGCGCGCGCGCCGAGCAACGCGACGAGCTTGCCGTGGCGGCTCGCGGGCTCATCGACGTTCGCAAGCAACCCGCGCGTCGTGCGCAACGCGTCCTCGGCGGGGGCCGACACGTCGATGAAGTCGCGCACGCCGGCGCGCAGCGCGGCAAGCGTGCTCTCCGGCTGCGCGAGCGAACCGAGCGCGACGATGGGCAACCCCGGATGCGACGCACGCACTGCTGCCGCTGCCACGCTCGCCGCCGTGCCGCTTTCGGAAAAATCGATGAAGACGATGGCCGGGTTGAGCCCCGTGATGCGCTGTGCAAGCACGCCCGGCTCGAGCGAGGCAGTCTCGACCGCGCCGGCGGATATAAGCGTATCGGCCAGCCAGCGGACATGGGCCTCGCGTTGCGACGCGCAAACGAAATAGTCGGTCACGGCGGGTTCACACAGTGATTGGATTCGCGCATTCATGTCGAACACCCCCGACTACACAAGACGTGGCGATGCACCGCAACCGGCGAGACATCGCACTCATTTCGAAAACCCCGGAGCAGCGTCCGGCGACGCGGCTCCACCCAGATACGATTTCCACACCGGCCCGTCGCGCTGTTCCGACAACTCGCCGGGCGTCGCGGGCAACACCGCCCCCTTCGCGATCGGCGCAACGAGATGCGGCGTCACGATGATCAGCAGTTCCTTGTCGTTTTGCTGATAGCTCAGATTCTTGAAGAACGTGCCGATGATCGGCAGGTCGCCCAGCAGCGGCACCTTGCTCACGTTCGACATCGTCTGGCGATCGATCAGGCCACCGATCACGAAACTCTCGCCGTCTCCGAGTTCGACCGTCGTGTCCGCACGTCGTGTCGTGATGCCCGGCACCGCGACGCCGCTGATCGTCACGCTGTTGACGAAGTCGAGCTGGCTCGACTCCGGTGCGACCTTCAGTGCAATCCGGCTGGGGCTCAGGACCGTCGGCGTCAGCGAGAGCCCCACGCCGTACTGCTTCCACTGGATCGCAGTCGAACCAAGCCCTTGCGGCGACGGCACCGGAATCTCGCCGCCGGCAAGGAAGCTCGCGCTCTGCCCCGACAGCGCGACGAGCGTCGGCTCTGCCAGCACGCGCGCGAGATTGTTGGCCTCGAGTAGCGACAGGTCGGCAAAAATACCGCGCCCGGCCGCATTCACGACCAGGTTGAACGCGGACGCGACGGGCGACCCGAGCGTCGGAACGTAGCCCGCAGTACCGGGGCCGCCCCCGCCGCTATATGACTGCACCCCGCCCGGCGAAAACGACCCGAACGAAAAGCCGTTGCTTTGCTTGAAGAAATTGAAGCCGACCTGCTTGAGCACCGAACGGCTGAATTCGACTACCCGCACGTCGACCTGCACGACGCTCTTGCCGGGGACCGTCGAGCGGTCGATCACCACGCCCTTCCCGCTCATGTTCTTGCCGACCGCGGACGCGCGCGCATGCGCGTCGAGCGACGCCGACGAGCCCTGCAATACCGCCGTGCCGCCGTAAGCGTTCACGCGCGGCGTGGACCCGTCGAGCACCGCCTGCGCTGCCGCGTCGACGACCTCGACGTTCCAGACTGCCGGCTCGTCGTGGCCGCGCTCCCACAACATCACGTTCGTCGCACCGGGCGCCTTTGCTGTCAGCAGCACGGTGCCGGAGCGGCTGCCCTTCATGATCAGCACGTCGGCAATCGCCGGATCCCCGACCGCGACGCGCTGCAGCGTGCGGCCCGCCGAAATCTGCCGTTGCGCGCCGACCGCGAGCTCGATCGTGCCGCTCGCGCTCGCAAGCGATGTGAAAGTCAGGGTACAGATGGCAATCGCGAATGCAATCAGTGTGTTTTTCATTGTTTGGTAGACCGTCACGCGGCCCTTTGCTTGTCGTCGCTGATATCGATGGCCATCGATGTTCAATAGGCAACCGTTTCCGCCCGGCCGCCGCGGATCACCTCGATGCTGCCGCCCCCGCTTGGCCGCGCCGTCTGCATCAGGCGCGGCGGCAACGGCGGCACGCTCACATTGGCGACCGGCGTTCTCGGCGTACCGGACAGCTGTTGCAGCGAGACCCCCGCGGCAGCAAGCGCCGACGGCGACAGTTTGTTGTCCGTCCGTACCGCGACCGTCTGGAGCGCAAGCTCGTCGTCGCGCGGGTTGCGCAACGCGAACGTCAAGCGTCCGCTCGCCTCGCCGAGCGTCAGCGCATCGACCTGCGCGGTCGGCACCGCAAGCACCGCGATGCGTACGCCCGCAGGCTGGCCGTTGCTGCCGTTGCTGCTGCCGCTGTCGTGATCGGGCGTCGCGTCACCGAACGTCAGCACGCGCACTTTCGACAGCAGCAGTCGCGCCTGCGTCTGCGAAACCTCGCCGTCAAGCATCGTGCCGCCGCCTTCGCGCTTCAGGTTCACGAACACGTCGACGAAATTGCCGGGCCGCAACCGGTTGCCGACCGCATTGGTTTCGTCGACGCGAACCGCCACCGCGCGCTCGCCCGGCTGCACGTCCTCAGCCAGCCCCGACACCAGCGCGTCCGCCACAACCGGCGCCGAGGCCGGAATGTCCCGGACCGGCACGCGGCCGACGAGCGCAGCGGGATCGTTGAACGCGCCAGTCGGCATCGGCGCGGCCGATTGGACCTTCAGCGCGTCGGCCGGGATCGGTTGGCCGCCAGGCAACGTGCGCGTCGCAATCACGACGGGCATTGCGGTTGCCGTCGCCACGGGCTGTAGGGGTGCGGGACGTGAAGCGCTACGTCCGAGCACCCATGCATAAATTCCGAGCAGAACGGCGATTGCGATCAGCAGCCCCGCGATGATCTTCGTTAAGTTGTTGGCCATGTTGTCGTATGGATGCCGGAATAAAAATCCAATCGGTTCTTCTTGTCGTGCGCTTCGTATGTGACGTGCTCATCGCGTCATGATGTTCGCCTCACAACATGGACTGCGGGATCTGTACCACGGCCGTGCCCGTCAACGGTCGCGTCATGATCGCCCCCAGGAACGGCATGATCGTCATCCAGCTATCCGGCGTATAGCTCACCGTGACGGTCAGGCAGTACAAGAGCGGCGTAGGCGTTCCGTTGTAGTTGCATTGCTGCGCCGCCACGTTGGGCGGACCGCTGTTCAACCAGCCGAGAACGTTCTGCGTAGCCGTCTTTGCATTCGCGACGCGCGTCTGGAGGTCTGGTGCGTAGTTCAATCCGGCACGCGCGCCCTCGCTGGCCGCCAGCGTCAGGCTCTGCTGAATGAGGAAAATCATTCCGAAGCTCAGAATCGCGTAGAAAATCAGGAAGAACAGCGGAAACACGATCGCAAACTCGACCGCCGTCGCTCCGCGTTGCCGCCGGTATCCGCGCCACGCACTCCGTCGATTCATCGCACGCCCCCCGTTGCGGCAAGAAAGATCAGCCATGCAGCAGCGGGCACGGCAAGGCATGCGGCATAGGGCGTCGCCCGGTATCTCCCGAGTGTCAACGCCGGCTGGCGCCGTCGCCACAGGCCCCCGAGCGACGTACGCGACAGCAGCATCAGCACGAGCGCATGTCCGCCGGCAGCCACGCTGGCGGCTACCCAGAGCCAAAGCAGCGCATGCGCACCGCACCACACACCGAGTACGGCGAATATCTTTACGTCTGCCGCGCCCATGACGCGCAGGAGGAAGAACGGCATAAGCCCGATCAGGCCAACCAGCATGCCGGCGACTGCCTGATGCAGCGAAATGCCAAATGGATTCGCGACCACGCATGCACTGCCCAATCCGCCCACTAATCCGGCCAGAACAAGCGCGTTCGAAATACGGCGGAAGCGAATATCGCTGACCGCGACGAAACCCGCCCAGGCCAGGAATACCCCGCTGAAAATAAGATGTTCCATCGCACCACGCCCGCAGCAAATGCAAGGGCGGGCGGATTACCGAAGCAGTCCGCCCGCTACTGCGCCAAGAAGACTTCCATGAAAGAAGTCGACTTAACCTCCGTTCGCGGCTGCCGCCCGAATTGCAGCGGCGGAACAGTTCGTTGCAGAAGGAGTGGACACGCAGGTGCCGAGATTGGTGAACATGTTACCGAGACTACTGCCGATGTTCGTCACCCCGGCGACGATCGCGACAGCGATCAGACCCGCAATCAGCCCATACTCGATCGCGGTAACCCCGTCGTTTTCCTTAAGGAAACGCTTGATGATTGCTTTCATTTTATTCCTCGTGCCTGTATTTACGTTTTCTGGCCTTTTATACGTATACGTCCCCGCATATCTGGCCGTTTTGCCCCAACCGTTCGCCACATCTGCCGTAGCGTCAGCCGGGTGCGCTTTCTTTATAGGTCGCCCCGAAGGGCATTGCTCACGATCTGATGCAAGTTAACATTCGCGATAGTGACCCTCCTCGAACGTAGTGTACCGAACCGTACATTTCCTTACATCTGTTCCGGATTCTATATCCGATCCAATTTAACTTCCAACCTCTTTTAACGGCCCGGATCGAAAAAAATGACCTGGGCACATTGCATTTGTACGGCGTTTCGGTACGACTTACACATAGGATTTACGATAGGTTAGATGTGCACACCTAATCCACCAGTAAAACAATTGCCTCGTCCACCAAGCCTGTGGGTCCCACGTTACGCCGCACGCGTAACGCCAATGTTGTGACGTTACGTTACGAAACGCGCGAAACCGTTCTCATTCGTCTGCAGTTAAACAGATTCAACAATCTTTCAATCAGCCTAAATTCCTTTTCCGACAAGGAATTGCCCCGTTTAAAACCTGCCGTCGAACCGTCCGGCATCGAAATGGCACGACAGTTGCAGAGTAGTCCTCGCACCACTCAACACAACGCAGTTCACAACACATTCTTAACGCGAGGACAAAATGGACATCAAGGTTATCCCTCATGGCGTGTTCCGGACGACTCTGATCGCGGCCACCGTTGCAGCCATGCTTTCCCTCTCCGCGTGCGGCGGTTCCGGTTCCATCAGCCAAGGGCTCGGCGGCGGCTCGAGCTCGGGTGGCGGCGATTCGATCTCCACGTCGGGCGGTGGCACGTCGGGCTCGAGTGGTACGTCGGGGACGAGTGGCTCCTCGGGCACCAGCGGAAGCTCCGGCACGAGCGGTACGTCCGGCACCAGCGGCACTTCGGGTACGAGCGGCACCAGCGGTACGTCGGGAACGAGCGGTACGTCCGGCACCTCGGGTGTGTCGGCAAATCCAGTGGGAAATGTCCTCGCAGGCACCGGCAATATCATCACGAATACCGGGGGCACCGTCTCCGGCCTCGGCTCCGTCATCGGCAGCCAGACGCTGCCGGGCGTCAATCCGGCCACGACGCAAGCCGCGGGCGGCATCGTGCAAAGCGTCGGCGGCGCAGTCACCGCACTGGGCAACGGCCTCGGCAACGGTCTCGGCCAGCTCGGCGCAACGAAAGATCCAGTCGGCATCACGGTCGCCAGCACCGGCGGCGTGGTCAATCAGCTCGGCGGCGCAGTCACGCAAACGGGCAACCTGGTCACGAGCCTCGGCAGCGGTCCGCTGTCGCCGCTCGCGCCGGTCACGGGCGCCGTCGGCGGCCTCGTGTCGACGCTCGGCGGCGCCGTATCGAACGGGGGCACCACGCTCACCAACGCGCTGTCGACGGGCCCGATCCAGCAGGTCACGCAAACGGTCAGCTCGGCCATCACGCCGATCACGACGATGGTCGGCCAGACGACCCAGACGATCGGTACGGCAACCGGCCTCGGCGCACCGGTCAACACGCTGCTCGGCACGGTCGGCAACGGGCTGAACCAGGCCGGCGCGCTCCTCGCATCGACAGGCGGCAACCCGGTCACCACGGGTCTCGGCAACACCGTCTCGTCGACGGGCAACACCGTGAAGGCCGTCGGCGGCCTGCTCACGGGCGGCACCGGCGGCGTGACCAACCCGCTCGCACCGCTCACGGGCCTCGTCTCGACGGTTACCGGCGCACTCGGCGGCGCAACGGGTGGCGGCAGCGGTCCGCTCGCACCAGTCACCGGTCTCGTTTCCACGGTCACCGGCGCACTCGGCGGCGCAGCAGGCGGCAGCGGCGGCCCGCTCGCACCGGTCACCGGCCTCGTCTCCACGGTCACCGGCGCACTCGGCGGCGCAGCAGGCGGCAGCGGCGGCCCGCTCGCACCGGTCACCGGCCTCGTCTCCACGGTCACCGGCGCGCTCGGCGGCGCAGCAGGCGGCAGCGGCGGCCCGCTCGCACCGGTCACCGGTCTCCTCGGTGCGGTAACGGGCGCACTCGGCGGCGTGGCGGGTGGCGCAGGCGGCGGCAGCAGCCCGCTCGCCCCGGTGACGAACGTCGTGTCCACGGTAACGAGCACGGTCGGCGTACCGGCACTGAGCGGCGGCACGGGTGCCGTCACGAACTCGGGCTCGTCGTCGAATCCGCTCGCCCCCGTCACGTCGCTGATCGGCGGCCTGCTCGGCGGCACGCACGGCAAGTAAACCAACATCCATCAATCGACAAGACAGCGAGGAGTCCATCATGTCGCAGCAACGTTCCCTCACGACGGCCGCCGTGCGCCAGTGGCGCGTGCCCCTCACCGCTTTCGCCGCGGCCTGCCTGCTGGCCGCCTGCGGCGGCGGCGGCGTCAGCTCGCCGCCGACCAGCAGCAACAACAACCCGAGCAGCACGAGCGGTACGCCGAGCACGAGCGGCACCAGCGGCACGTCCACCGGCACCAAGGGTGTCGTCAGCACGGTTGGCCAGACGGCGACCGACCTCGGCAGCACGGTCGGCAACATCAGCTTGCCGGGCCTCGGCGACGGCGTGACGAAGGGCGTCGGCAGCACGCTCTCCAGCACCGGCACGATCGTCGGCGCAGCCGCGGATGCCGTGAGCAACGGGCTCGGTCAGATCGGCACGGCCAAGGATCCGGTCGGTACAACCGTCGCCGGCCTCGGCAACGTGGTCGGCGCGACGAGCAACACCGTGTCCGGCCTGAGCTCGACGGTCAAGGCGCTCGGCACGGGCCCGCTCGCACCGCTCGCGCCCGTCACGACCCCGGTCGGCACCGTGCTCGACACGGTGGCCAACGGCTTGACGGCCGCAGGCACGACGATCGGTTCGACGCTGTCGTCGGGTGCCGTGCAGCAGGTGACGCAGCCGCTCAGTTCGGCGATCACGCCGCTCGTGATCACCGCCGGCCAGATCACGCAACAAGTCGGCACGACGACCGGCCTCGGCCAACCCGTCTCGGGCCTGCTCGGCCAGATCGGCGGCGCGATCAGCTCGGCTGGCAAGCAGGTCGGCGGCACGTCGAGCCAGCCGCTCGTCGGCGACGTCGGCCAGCTCGTGACCGCGGTCGGCAACACCGTGACCAACGCGGGGGGCCTCGTCAACCCGAACGGCCCGAACGGCGCGGCACCGATCCCCGGCCTGATCACGAGCCTCGTCGGCGGCTCGACGGCGACCGTACAGAGCGGCACGTCGTCGGGCTCCGGCTCGACGAACCCGCTCGGTGGCCTGCTGTCGGGTCTCGGCTCGACGCCGCTCGGCTCGCTCACGGGCGCACTCGGCGGCGCGACCGGCGGGTCGGGCAGCAGCCCGCTCGCGCCCGTCACGGGCCTCGTCTCCACCGTCACCGGCACGCTGAGCGGCGCGGCTGGCGGCAGCGGCGGCCCGCTCGCCCCCGTCACGAATCTCGTGTCGACGGTGACGGGTACGCTCGGCGGTGCTGCAGGTGGCGCCGGCAGTGCAAACCCTCTCGCGCCGGTCACCGGTTTGCTGAATACTGTCACCGGAGCGGTCGGCGGCGCAGCAGGATCCGGGGGAGCGAGCCCGCTCGCGCCGGTCACGTCGCTGGTCGGCAGCGTCACGGGGACGGCCGCATCGGGCGGCGGCTCGACGGGCCTGCTGGCACCGGTCACGGGGCTGCTGGGTACGCTGGGCAGCGTTGGCAAGTAAGGAGGACGGTCGCATCTTCGCAGCCGGAGCGAATGGCGCGACCGTACATACACAACCGGCATTGCGGCACGCGGCGCGCGGCACCCTGGTGTCGCGCGCCGGCATTACAAAGAAGACGAAAAGCAAGGCCTACGAGGAAGAACAATGAAATCCAGACTCGACAGATGGATGATGCTGCTCGCCATCGCGGCGGCAGGCACGGCACAGGCACAAACGCGCGTCGGGGGTAACCCGCTCGACTCCCTGCCGCAGATCAACGCGCCGAAGACCGGCCCGAGCGTGACCGTCCAGGTCGCACCGCAAGCGCCGCAATTGCAGGAGTTGCTGTCGCGCCACCTGACACCGACGACGTTCCAGGTCGAAGGCGTGAAGTCGGTGCCGTTCGAAGAGATCTCGCGTCGCTTCACGCCCCTCGTCGGCAAGGACATCACGATCGGCGACCTGATCGAAACCGCCAACGGCGTGACGAAGCTGTACCAGGATCGCGGCTACGCGCTGTCGTTCGCGTTCGTTCCCGCGCAGACGTTCGAGAACGGCGTCGTGCGCATCACGGTCGTCGAAGGCTACGTGTCGGACGTCAAGGTCACCGGCAAGCCCGGTGCGATGGAACCGAAGATTCGTGCGATCGCCGCGCATATCACCGCCGATCGGCCGCTGCGCCGCGCGACGTTCGAGCGTTACGTGAACACGTTCGGCCTGTTGCCCGGCCTCACGGTAAAGGCGAACGTACCGCCGCCGCAAACCACCGACGGCGCCACGACGCTCGAACTCGCGGTCGACCGCAAGCCGTTCAACGTCAGCACCGGCATCGACTTCAACCACCCGGGCGTCCAGGGCCTCATCACCGCGACCGAAAACGGCCTCACGTCGTTCGGCGAGCAACTGAGCATTTCCGCGCTGGCGCCGCCGGGGCGCGACAAGCAGACCTATTTCGCCTTCAGCGGCGCGGTACCGGTGGGCAGCAGCGGCCTGATCACGCGCCTCGATGCAAGCACCTATCGCGGCAAGCCGACCGACAATCCGGGGCTGCCGTCGTCCGTCGAGCGTACCGTCAAGAACGAGAAGCTCGGTCTTTCGGCATCCTATCCGTTGCTGCTGAACAACCAGCGCAGTCTGCTCGGCACCGTGTCCGGTTATGCGTCGCACAATGAAGACCGCTACCAGAGCAAGATCAACGGCAACAGCGTCGATATCCGCTCGCAGGTGCGCGTGCTGCAAATGCAGCTCGACTACACGGGCGTTTCGGCAAAGCAGGTGCAAAAGCTGAGTGTCAACGTCGCGAAAGGCTTCAACATTCTCGGCGCGTCGAAATCGCAGGACACCACGGTCAGCGGAAACACGACGTCGGCAGACAGCCCTATTTCGCTGACCTTCGTCCGCACCGGCGCGACTTTCACGCAAACCAACGAATGGCCGTTCCGGATCGGCACGTCGGTCTCGCTGACCGGGCAATACAGCCCCGATTCGCTGCCGACGTCCGAGCAGATCTCGTTCGGCTCGACCCGCTACGCGCTCGGCTACCAGCCCGGCGAAACGTCGGGCGACTCGGGATGGGGAATGTCGCTGGAGGTCAACCGCGGCTTCACTCCGGGCTGGACGTATCTGAAATCCGTCACACCGTACCTCGCATACGACATGGCGCGCGTGTACCTGCACGCGGGCACGCCGTCGCCGAGCCGCCTGTCGTCGGTCGGCATCGGCGTGCGGTTCACGGACAGCCGCTACTACAGTCTCGACCTGAACGTTGCGAAACCAGTTGGCGACGCACCCGTCGAAAGCGCGTCGCGCAGCCCGCGCATCAACGCCGCATTCTCATATCAGCTCAACTGATCGGTCGGCAAACAGCCCGCGCTACGCGGGCTGTTTCGATTAGAGTCCCCTCTATCAAACTTGGCGCACGGTTTCACGTATTCTGACGAAGCTCGCAACATGGCCGCCCCATGCAGGCGGTCGTGCGGGCGAATCGAACACGACATGCAAAACAAGGAGGATGACAATGATTCAACTGACCCGCCCGTTGCGTGCAATGGCCATCGCCGGCGCACTGCTCGCCTGCGCAGCACCCACGTTCGCACAAGCCGACAGCCCGATCGGCATGTGGCAGACGATCGACGACAACACGCATCAGCCGAAGGCACTCGTGCAGATCGCCGAGGACGGTGACGGTTCGCTGACGGGCAAGGTCGTCAAGGGTCTCGGCGCGAACGATACGCCCGATCGCCGCTGCACCGCCTGCACCGACGAGCGCAAGGATCAGCTCATCAAGGGCATGACGATCATCAAGGCAATGAAGAAGGACGGCGACCACTGGGACGGCGGCAACATTCTCGACCCGGAGAACGGCAAGGTCTACAAGTGCAAGATGACGCTTGAAGACGGCGGCCAGAAACTCGTGGTGCGCGGTTACATCGGCGTGTCGCTGCTCGGTCGTTCGCAGACCTGGGTTCGCCAGCAATAATGCAGCGCGCGCTCGAACGCGCGGCTCAATGAAAAAATCGGCCTGCGACGAAAGTCGTCAGGCCGATTTTGTTTGGGTGCGTGCCCAGTTGAAACCGGCGGAGGTCACGCTGCGTGCTTCAGCGAGTCCGACGTATAGCCATCCGGCGCGCGATACGCGGGCGCCGCATTGCTGCGCGCTTCGGCTGCCTTCGATTGCGTGTGCTTGCGCATCCGCGCGGACAATCCGTTGCACAAGTTCACGCCTGCGTCGCCATAGAGTTCACGCATGACGCTCAGCAACGTGCCGGTTTCGTGCCAGACCTTGAAGCGCCGGTGGCAGGTTTGGTATGAAGGGTAACGGCGCGGCATGGCCGACCACGTTGCGCCACTGTAGATCACCCAAAGCACGCCGTTCAGGACGGCACGCGTATTGGCCAACGGCCGGCCGCGCAACTCGGTGCGCGGCTGCATTTCGGGCAGCAGCGGCGCGACGCAGTGCCATTCGTGGTCAGTCAGATCGCGATACGGTGTCATGGACATCTCCAGCCTTAGTAACCATGACACAACGATATCGGCTCACCTCCATGGTGAATATAAGACAAATCCGAAATTACCCCGAGATCAACCCGATTTAACCGGAATTGACGTTTGATTCCCGTCAATTGCCGGCAGTCGGACTCAGGTCAGCGACGTATCGACGATGCGGCGCGGCGTTTCGATATATTCCTTCGACTGCATCTCGACGATTCGCGAGACCGTCCGCGCAAACTCGTTGGCCATCGGGCCTTCGACGTACAACTGTTCCGCCGGCACCGCCGCGGACATCAGCAGCTTGACCTTGTGGTCGTACAGCACGTCGATGAGCCACGTGAAGCGGCGCGCTTCGGACGCCATCCGCGGAGACATCTGCGGCACCTCGGACAGCACGATCGCATGGAAGCGGCTCGCCAGTTCGAGATAGTCGTTCTGCGAGCGCGGGCCGCCGCACAGCGTCGCGAAGTCGAACCAGACGACGCCGTCCGCCTTGCGCAGCGCCTTCAGCTCGCGCTTCTCGATGTGCAGGAGCGGGCTCTCGTCGGGCACCGCCGCGAGCTTGCCGAAAGCATGGCGCAATTCGCGATCGGCATCCGCGCCGAGCGGCGTGTGATACATCTTCACCTGCGCAAGCGTGCGCTGCCGATAGTCGACGCCCGCGTCGACGTTCAGCACGTCGAGCTTCTCCTTGATCAGCGCGATCGCCGGCAGCATGCGGTCGCGATGCAGGCCGTCCGGATACAGGTCGTCGGGATCGTAGTTGGACGTCATCACGAACTGCACGCCGTTGTTGAACAGGCGGTCGAGCAGACGATACAGGATCATCGCATCGGCAATGTCCGACACGTGAAACTCGTCGAAGCAGATCAGCCGGTAGCGCTTCGCGATGCGCCGGGCGAGTTCGTCGAGCGGATCGGCCTGCCCTTTCAGTTCCTCGAGTTCGCGATGCACTTCGCGCATGAACTCGTGGAAATGCAGGCGTGTCTTGCGCTGCACGGGCACGACCGCGTAGAAGCTGTCCATCAGGAAGCTCTTGCCGCGACCGACGCCGCCCCACATGTAGACGCCGCGCGGGAGGTCGGGATGATTGATGAGCTTCTTGAATGCGTTCGAGCGGCGCGCCTTGTACTCGACCCACTCGTCGAAACATTGCTGCAGACGGTCGACGGCCGCGCGCTGCGCCGGATCGGACTGATAGCCGCGCGTGGTCAGTTCGCGCGTGTAGTATTCGGTGACGTTCATCGGGCAAACCGGAAAAAACGAAGGCGGACGGGAAACCCCGCCCGCCTTCGTCATGAGACGGCTGCGCCGGCCGAGAGCAGGCCGGCGCTATGTCGCGCTCAGCTGTTCAGCGAGCGCTTGTCGACGGCGAGCGCCGCTTCGCGCATCACTTCCGACATCGACGGGTGCGGATGGCAGATGCGAGCGATGTCTTCCGACGCCGCCTTGAATTCCATCGCCACCACGGCTTCCGCAATCAGGTCCGACGCATTCGCCGCGATCACGTGCACGCCGAGCAGTTCGTCGGTCTTCGCATCCGCGATCATCTTCACGAAGCCGTCCGGCGCGTTCATGCCGAGCGCACGGCCGTTGATCGAGAACGGGAACTTGCCCGACTTGATCTCGCGGCCTTCCGCCTTCAGTTGCTGCTCCGTCTTGCCGACCCATGCAATTTCCGGGTACGTGTAGATCACCCACGGAATGCAGTTGTAGTCGATGTGCGGCTTCTGGCCGTCGATCACTTCCGCGACCAGCACGCCTTCATCTTCCGCCTTGTGCGCGAGCATCGGGCCGCGCACCACGTCGCCGATCGCGTACACGTTCGGCACGGCCGTGCGGCAGTGGTCGTCCACGTCGATGAAGCCGCGTTCGTTCGCCTTCAGGCCGATCGCCTCGAGGCCGAGGTTGTCGGTGTTCGGCACGCGGCCGACCGACACGATCAGGCGGTCGGCGTCGAGCGTCTGCGCGTTGCCGTCCTTGTCCGTGTAGGCGATCGACACGCCGTTCGCGGTCGTCTTCACGTCGCCGATCTTCACGCCGAGATGGATGTCGAGGCCCTGCTTCTTGAACAGCTTGGCCGCTTCCTTCGCAAGCGCTTCGTCGGCCGCGCCGAGGAACGCCGGCAGCGCTTCGAGCACCGTCACTTCGGCACCCAGGCGGCGCCACACCGAGCCGAGCTCGAGGCCAATCACGCCTGCGCCGATCACGGCGAGCTTCTTCGGCACTGCGTCGAACGTCAGCGCACCTTCGTTGTCCGACACGATCTTGTTGTCGACCGGAATGCCCGGCAGGTGACGCGCCTTCGAACCCGTCGCGATGATCACGTTCTTCGCGGTGACGACTTCGGTTTCGCCTTCGCCGCTCACTTCAATCTGCACGCCGGCGTCGGTCTTGCCGGTGAACTTGCCGTGGCCCTTCAGCCAGGTGATCTTGTTCTTCTTGAAGAGGAACTCGATCCCGCTCGTCATCTTCTCGACGATCGCGTCCTTGCGGCCGAGCATCTTCGCGACGTCGATCTTCACGCCGTCGACCGTGATGCCGTGGTCGGCCAGGTGATGCGACGTGTTCTCGAACTCTTCCGACGACGCGAGCAGCGCCTTCGACGGGATGCAGCCGACGTTCAGGCAGGTACCGCCGAGCTTCAGCGCGCCGGCCGGGTTCTTCCACTTCTCGATACAGGCAACGGTCTTGCCCAGCTGCGCGGCGCGAATCGCGGCGATGTAGCCGCCGGGGCCGGCGCCGATCACGACGACGTCAAATTCCTTGGACATGGCAATCCTTTCTACTTGTGCGCCCGCACGTCCGCGCGCGAGCGCGAACGTGCGGAGCGGGTCAATGCGGTGAGACTCGGCTTACAGGTCGAGCAGCAGGCGTGCCGGATCTTCCAGCGCATCCTTCATCGCGACGAGCGACAGCACGGCTTCGCGACCGTCGATGATCCGGTGGTCGTACGACAGCGCGAGGTAGTTGATCGGACGGATCACGATCTGGCCGTTTTCGACGACCGGACGCTCCTTCGTCGCGTGCACGCCGAGGATGGCCGACTGCGGCGGGTTGATGATCGGGGTCGACAGCATCGAGCCGAACACACCGCCGTTCGAGATCGAGAACGTACCGCCCGTCATTTCCTCGATCGACAGCTTGCCGTCCTTCGCCTTCTGGCCGAACTCGGCGATCTTCTTTTCGATCTCCGCGAGGCTCAGTTGATCCGCGTTGCGCAGGATCGGCACGACGAGGCCGCGCGGCGAGCCGACGGCGATACCGATGTCGAAGTAACCGTGGTAGACGATGTCGTTACCGTCGATCGACGCGTTCACGAGCGGGAACTTCTTCAGCGCGTGCACGGCCGCCTTCACGAAGAACGACATGAAGCCGAGCTTCACGCCGTGTTCCTTCTCGAACTTGTCCTTGTACTTGTTACGCAGCTCCATGACCGGGGCCATGTTCACTTCGTTGAACGTGGTCAGGATCGCGTTGGTCTGCTGCGACTCGAGCAGACGCTCGGCAATACGCGCACGCAGGCGCGACATCGGCACGCGTTGTTCCGGACGGTCGTTCAGCCAGGTCGCAGCCGATGCCGGCACCTTCACTTCCGGCAGCGACGGCTTCGCAGCGGCCGCCTTGGCCGGTGCGGCAGCCGGAGCGGCCTTCGGTGCGCTGCCTGCTGCCAGCGCGTCGCCCTTCGTGACGCGGCCGTCGCGGCCCGAACCTGCGACGTCGCCTGCCGACAGGCCCTTCTCGGCGAGCAGCTTCGATGCTGCCGGCGATGCGGCGGCCGAGCTCGATGCGGTTGCGGCGGCCGGCTGTGCTGCCGGTGCGGCTGCAGCAGGTGCTGCCGCCGGCTTCACTTCGGCGGCGCCTGCCGCTGCTTCGGCGGCCCCTGCCTTCGCTTCGGTGTCGATCGTCGCGATGATCTGGTCGGCGACCACGGTGTCACCGTCGTTCTGCAGCACTTGCGCGAGCACGCCCGCGGCGGGTGCCGGCACTTCGAGCACGACCTTGTCGGTCTCGAGTTCGATCAGGATTTCGTCTTGAGCAACTGCTTCGCCCGGCTTCTTCTTCCACTGCAGCATGGTCGCTTCCGAAACCGACTCCGAAAGCTGGGGGACTTTGACTTCTACGATAGCCATGTGATTTTCCTGGATGCTTAATCTGGGTAATGACGAGGTTCGTGCGATTCCTTCGGCCGGTACGGCGCGCGACGCGCCCGGCGGGCCAAAAGAGACGGGAAAGCGCATCGCGCCTTCCCGTTTCGCTTCCGTCGGTTATTTCGCGATCGATGCGCTCTTCAGGCGGCCGAATGCACCTTCGATGAGGGCCTTCTGCTGCTCGTAGTGCTTCGCGTAGTAGCCAACCGCCGGCGAGGCCGAAGCCGGACGGCCGCTGTATGCCAGCTTCTGCCCTTCCTTCATGCCTTCCTTCAGATGGTGCTCGACGTAGAACCAGGGGCCCTGGTTCTGCGGCTCGTCCTGCACCCAGACCACTTCCGTCGCGTTCTCGTACTTCTTCATTTCGGCTTCGAACTGCTTGTGCGCGAACGGGTACAGCTGCTCGATACGGATGATCGCGACATCGTTCGCCTTCGCTTCGCGGCGATGCGCGACGAGGTCGTAATACACACGGCCCGAGCAAACCAGCACGCGCTTGACCTTCTTCGCGTCGATGCCGCCGTCGGTTTCGCCCAGCACCGGCTGGAACGAACCCTTCGCGAGTTCCGACAGGTCCGACACCGCTTCCTTGTGACGCAGCAGCGACTTCGGCGTCGCGACGATCAGCGGCTTGCGGAACAGGCGGATCATCTGGCGACGCAGCAGGTGGAAGATCTGCGCCGGCGTCGTCGGCTGGACGACCTGCATGTTGTGATCCGCGCACAGCTGCAGGAAACGCTCGATACGCGTGGACGAGTGTTCCGGACCCTGGCCTTCGTAGCCGTGAGGCAGCAGCATCGTGAGACCCGATACGCGGCCCCACTTCACTTCGCCCGACGAGATGAACTGGTCGATCACGACCTGCGCACCGTTGACGAAGTCGCCGAACTGGGCTTCCCACAGCACGAGCGTATTCGGCTCGGCGGTCGAGTAGCCGTATTCGAAGCCCAGCACTGCCTCTTCCGACAGCACCGAGTCGATCACCGTGAACTTCGCCTGACCGTCGGCGATGTTCTGCAGCGGCACGTACGTGCCGTCGTTCCAGCGCTCGCGATTCTGGTCGTGCAGCACCGCGTGACGGTGCGTGAACGTACCGCGGCCCGAGTCCTGGCCCGTCAGGCGCACCGAGTAGCCCGATGCGACGAGCGACGCGAACGCGAGGTGCTCGCCCATGCCCCAGTCGAGCGGCTGGTCGCCGCGCGCCATGTTGCGGCGGTCGTTGATCACGCGCTCGACGAGCGGGTGGACCTTGAAGTTTTCCGGCACCGTCGTGATGCGTTCGCCGAGGCGCTTCAGTTCGGCGAGCGGCACGGCGGTATCGGCGGCGTCGGTCCACTTGCGGTTCAGGAACGGAACCCAGTCGACCGCGTACTTGCTCTTGTAGTTCGACAGGACCGGGTCGACCGTGTGGTGACCGTCGTCCATCGCCTTGCGGTACGCCTTCACGTAGTTGTCGGCGTCTTCCGCGGTGATCACGCCCTGCTGCACGAGCTTCTCGGCGTACAGCGCACGGGTGCCCGGATGCTGCGCGATCTTCTTGTACATCAGCGGCTGCGTAACCGCCGGCGTGTCCTGCTCGTTGTGACCCAGCTTGCGGAAGCAGACGATGTCGATCACGACATCCTTGTGGAACTGCATCCGGTAGTCGATCGCGATCTGGGTCGCGAGCACGACGGCTTCCGGATCGTCGCCGTTCACGTGCAGCACCGGCGCTTCGATCATCTTGACGACGTCGGTACAGTACAGCGTCGAGCGCGCATCGCGCGGGTCGGACGTCGTGAAGCCGATCTGGTTGTTGATGACGATGTGCAGCGTGCCGTGCGTGCCGTAACCGCGCGTCTGCGCGAGGTTCAGCGTTTCCATCACGACGCCCTGGCCCGCGAAGGCCGCGTCGCCGTGGATCTGCACCGGCAGCACCTGCAGGCCGTCTTCGTCGCCGCGACGGTCCATCCGCGCCTTCGCCGAACCTTCGACCACCGGGTTCACGATTTCGAGGTGCGACGGGTTGAACGCGAGCGACAGGTGGACCGGGCCGCCTTCCGTCGACACGTCCGACGAGAAGCCCTTGTGGTACTTCACGTCGCCGGCCGGCAGGTCGTCGACGTGCTTGCCTTCGAATTCGGCGAACAGGTCGGCCGGCATCTTGCCCAGCGTATTGACCAGCACGTTCAGACGGCCGCGGTGGGCCATGCCGATGATGATTTCCTGCACGCCGCGCTTGCCCGCGTGCTGGACGACTTCGTCCATCGCCGCGATGAAGCTTTCGCCGCCTTCGAGCGAGAAGCGCTTCTGGCCGACGTACTTGGTATGCAGGTAGCGCTCGAGGCCTTCGGCGGCCGTCAGGCGATTGAGGATGTGCTTCTTCTCGTCCGCCGAGAAGTTCGGCGTCGCGCGGATCGACTCCAGGCGCTCCTGCCACCAGCGCTTCTGCTCCGGATCGCTGATGTACATGTATTCGGCGCCGATCGTGCCGCAGTACGTGTCGCGCAGGCCCTTGACGATGTCACGCAGCGAAGCCTGGTCGAAACCGAAGTACAGGTTGCTTGCGCTGTACGTCTGGTCGAGGTCGCCTTCGGAGAAATCGTAGAACGCGGGTTCGAGCTCGGGAATGGCGGGGCGTTCGCGACGCTTCAGGGGATCCAGGTTGGCCCATTGCGAGCCGAGGAAGCGATACGCGCTGATGAGGGACTGCACGTGCACTTGCTTGCGCGCCGCAGCCAGATTGGTGGTGCTTTCGCGCGGGATGAAGGCATTGGCCTTCGCGCGCTCGGCGAACGATTCGACGATCGGGAAGTGAGCGACGTCATTGGCGTTCGAACCGTCGGTTGCAGGAACGTTCTGCAGCGCGTCGAAATACTCTCGCCAGTTCTCCGGCACCGATGCCGGATTGTTGAGGTATGCATCGTACAGTTCTTCAACGTACGAAGCATTGCCGCCGAACAGATAGGAGTTCAGCTGAAACTGCTTCATTACATCTGACATTTTACGCTCACCTTTCTTCGAGCTTCTCGAGAAATAGCGGGTTACTCAACCTTCCGCGACACGGCCTGACCGTTTAGCGGATTGCGAATCAAGTCTTGCTTGGAAGGACCTAAAACTTGCGTGCGCGCAGCATATCACAGAACCAATACCGGAGTTCACGGCGAGATGTGCCCGAAAGCGCCGCGCAGCGGGGTTTCGCCGGATTGCCACGACCCGCGGGAACAGTGTCTTGCAGATAACCCGATTGCCCGTCGCACGGATGCAAAAAAGGCTGCCCGGGGGCAGCCTTTTTCGTCATGCGCGGGAACAGCCGAACTTAGTCGACCGCGCCTTCGCGGCTCGCGCGGCGACGCTCGTGCTCCTTCAGGAAGCGCTTGCGCAGGCGGATCGACTGCGGCGTCACTTCGACGAGCTCGTCGTCGTCGATGAATTCGACCGCGTATTCGAGCGACATCTGGACCGGCGGCACGAGGCGCACGGCTTCGTCGGTACCCGACGCACGCACGTTGGTCAGCTGCTTGCCCTTGATCGGGTTCACGACGAGGTCGTTGTCACGGCTGTGGATGCCGATGATCATGCCCTCATAGAGCGCGTCGCCCGGCTTCACGAACATGCGGCCGCGATCCTGCAGCTTCCACAGTGCGTAGGCCACGGCAGCGCCGTCGTCCTGCGAGATCAGCACGCCGTTGCGGCGCTCGAAGACCGAGCCGTCTTTGACTGGTGCGTACGAGTCGAAGATGTGGCTCATCAGGCCCGTGCCGCGCGTGAGCGTCAGGAATTCGCTCTGGAAGCCGATCAGGCCGCGGGCCGAGATCCGGTATTCCAGACGCGTGCGGCCGCGGCCGTCCGACGCCATGTCGAGCATCTCGCCCTTGCGGCGACCGAGCTCTTCCATCACGCCGCCCTGGTGCTCGTCTTCGACGTCGACCGTCAGCAGCTCGTACGGCTCGTGGCGCACGCCGTCGATTTCCTGCATCACGACGCGCGGACGCGACACGGCCAGCTCATAGCCTTCACGACGCATGTTCTCGACGAGAATCGTCAGGTGCAGTTCGCCGCGGCCCGACACTTCGAACACCGTTTCGTCGCCGGTGTCCTTCACGCGCAGCGCGACGTTGTGGTTCAGTTCCTTCATCAGACGGTCGCGGATCTGGCGGCTCGTGACGAACTTGCCTTCACGGCCGGCGAGCGGCGACGAGTTGACGAGGAAGTTCATCGTCAGCGTCGGCTCGTCGACGGTGATCATCGGCAGCGCTTCCGGCGTGTCCACCGCGCAGATCGTCGCGCCGATGCCGACGTCTTCGATACCGTTGATCAGCACGATGTCGCCCGCTTCGGCCGATTCGACCTGCACGCGCTCGAGGCCCGTGAACGACAGCACCTGGTTGATCTTGCGGTTCAGCACCTCGCCTTCCGGCCCGAAGCGCATCGCGACCGGCTGGCCCGGCTTGATGCGGCCGCGCGTGATGCGGCCGACGCCGATCCGGCCGACGTACGTCGAATAGTCGAGCGACGTGATCTGGAGCTGCAGCGGCGCGTCCGGATCCGCCGGACGGACCGGCACGTGCTCGAGGATCGCCTCGAACAGCGGGCGCATGTCGCCTTCGCGCGCGGCCGGGTCGAGCGACGCATAGCCGTTCAGGCCCGATGCGTAGACGATCGGGAAGTCGAGCTGCTCTTCGGTTGCGCCGAGCTTGTCGAACAGGTCGAAGGTCTGGTTGATCACCCAGTCGATCCGCGCGCCCGGACGGTCGATCTTGTTGATGATGACGATCGGCTTCAGGCCGAGCGCGAGCGCCTTCTTCGTGACGAAGCGCGTCTGCGGCATCGGGCCCTCGACCGCGTCGACGAGCAGCAGCACCGAGTCGACCATCGACAGCACGCGCTCCACCTCGCCGCCGAAGTCCGCGTGCCCCGGCGTGTCGACGATGTTGATGTGCGTGCCTTCGTACTCGACCGCGCAGTTCTTCGCGAGAATCGTGATCCCGCGCTCTTTTTCGATGTCGTTCGAGTCCATCACCCGCTCCGCAATCTGCTGGTTCTCGCGGAAGGTGCCGGACTGGCGAAGCAGTTGGTCGACGAGCGTAGTCTTGCCGTGGTCGACGTGGGCGATGATGGCGATATTGCGAAGGGCGCGGGTCATAGAAACCTGGAAATCGTTTGAACGCGCAAAAGCGCCCGCTCGTTTTTCACGGGCGCGCGCATTGCAGCTTGGAAAGCCGTAAATTATAGCACGTCAGAATGTCGGCAGCCGATGAACACGCTGCAACGCAACAAGCCGGCCGGCTCGCCCTCCCCCTCGAACGCGCCGATCGGTCGTGGCCCGCGCGGCCGGCCCGCGCCAAAACCTTATTGGGATAAGGGATTTTCGGCGCACGAAGCGCGCCCTTTGCCGTTCGATTAACATTTGCCGCGGCAAGCAACTGTGCCTATACTGCTGCCTAGTCAACTATTGCAGCTTCAGCGTTTTATGTCGGATTCTTCTACCCAACCGCCCGTTTCGCCGCTGTCCTCGTATCAGATGAACGACAGCGTCGGTTATCTGATGTCGCGCGTGAAGTCGGTGATGACCAACCTGGTCACGCAACGCACGCAGGAAGAGCTCGGCATCACGGGCACGCAGGCGAGCATGCTGTTCATGATCGCGGTCGGCAAGTGCTCGACGGCCGCCGAGCTCGCCCGCGAATACGGGATCGATGCAAGTGCGGTCACGCGCCTGCTCGACCGGGTCGAGAAACGCGGCCTGCTGTCCCGCGTGCGCAGCGTCGAGGACCGGCGCGTCGTCCGCCTCGAGCTGACCGACGAAGGCCGTGCGCTCGCCGAACGCCTGCCGCCGATTTTCCGCAGCGTGCTCGACCAGGTGCTGGACGGGTTTACGCCGGAGGAAGTCGGGTTCCTGAAGAGCATGTTGCGCCGCATTCTCAGCAATTACTGCGAAACCGCTGGCGCCAGCATCACGTAATAATTGCCATAACAATTACTTTTGACAGATTAATGTAAGGAAATCCTTGCAGTGTCCATCATTCATTCCGAGTCAGGGATCAGCGCGATGAAATCCTCCCCGTTGTCCGTGCGCGCCGGGTCGTGCCGCGCCGCCGTCGCCGCTGCGGTCGCCGCACTGGCGCTGGCGGGCTGCGCGAACTACATCGGCATCAAGAGCGACAAGCAGATCGCCCCCGCGTCGCAATTCGAATCCGCGCAGAGCCTGCCGGCCCAGGGCGGCCAGTGGCCGGCGCTCGACTGGGCCGGCCAGTTCGGCGATCCGCAGCTGCCGAAGCTGATCGACGAAGCCCTGCAGGGCAATCCGTCGATCGCGCAGGCGCAGGCACGCATCGCCAAGGCGTCGTCGTACATCGAATCGTCGCGCTCGAACCTGATGCCGAAGGCGGAAGCCAGCTATTCGTGGACGCGCGAACTGTATTCGTCGAACGCACTGTTCCCGCCCCCGTACGGCGGCCAGTGGTACAGCGAAAACAACGCGCTCGCAAGCGCGTCATGGGAACTCGACCTGTGGGGCAAGAACCGCGAACGCCTGCACACCGCCGTATCGCAGGAAAAGGCGGCCGAAGCCGACATGCAGCAGGCG
This sequence comes from Burkholderia metallica, assembly GCF_902832845.1. Classification (GTDB taxonomy): domain Bacteria; phylum Pseudomonadota; class Gammaproteobacteria; order Burkholderiales; family Burkholderiaceae; genus Burkholderia; species Burkholderia metallica. The sequence continues at coordinate 340,874 of NZ_CADFDB010000007.1, forward strand.
CACATCACGCTCGCATCGTCGGTCGCGCGCACCTATAACTCGCTCGCGCAGCTCTACGCGCTGCGCGATATCGCCCAGCGCGAGATCACCAATCGCGAGACGGTCGGCAAGATTACCGACGGCCGCGTGTCGGCCGGCCTCGACACCAACGTCGAACGCCAGACGGCTCGCGGCAACATCGCGACGACCCAAGCTTCGCTGTCGGACCTCGACGGCCAGATCACGTCGGTGCGCTACCAGCTCGCCGCGCTGCTCGGCAAGGGTCCGGATCGCGGGCTGCAGATCGCCGTACCCGTGATGAACCCGACCGGCGAAGTCGCGCTGCCCGGCAACCTGCCGGCCGATCTCGTGTCGCGCCGCCCCGACATCGTCGCCGCGCGCTGGCAGGTCGAAGCCGCGATGCACGACGTGAAGGAAGCGAAGGCCGAGTTCTATCCGGACGTGAACCTTGCGGCCGGCTTCGGCTTCGATGCGTTCGGCTGGGGCAAATTCCTGAACTTCGCGAGCCGTCAGGCACAGTTCGGCCCGGCGATCCATCTGCCGATTTTCGACGCCGGCGCGCTGCGCGCGCAGCTCAAGGGCCGCTACGCGGACTTCGACCTGTCGGTCGCGAACTACAACCAGACGCTGATCAGCGCACTGAACGACGTCGCGACGCAGGTCGCGTCGATCCGCGCGATCGATCGCCAGATGGGCGATGCGCAACGCGCGCTCGACGCCTCGACGCGCGCGTACGACCTCGCGGTCATCCGCTACAAGGCGGGCCTGTCGCCGCAACTGCAGGTGCTGACCGCGGACAGTAACCGCCTCGCGTCGGAGCAGACGGTGACCAACCTGAAGATGCGCCGACGCGACATGCAGCTCGCGCTGATCAAGGCGCTCGGCGGCGGATTCGATGCAACCGGCACGCCGCTCGCCGCGCCCGATACCGGCAAGCCGACAAAACAGGCCGCCAACTGATCCGGCGCCACCACTACGCAGACACTCGAAATAACGGACGGAGAAAATCGCCATGAGCGACCAACAAAACGCCGCCAGCGCGCAGCCGCAGAACAACGGCAAGCGCAAACGAATGATGACGCTGCTCGTCGCGGTCATCGTGATCGCGGCCATCGCATACGGCCTGTACTACTTCCTCGTCGCCCGCTTCCATGAAGACACCGACGACGCCTACGTGAACGGCAACGTCGTGCAGATCACGCCGCAGGTGACGGGCACCGTGATCGCGGTGAAGGCGGACGATACGCAGACGGTCAAGGCCGGCGATCCGCTCGTCGTGCTCGACCCGGCCGACTCGCAGGTCGCGCTGCAGCAGGCGGAAGCCAACCTGGCGCAGACGGTGCGCCAGGTGCGCGGCCTGTTCGTCAACGACGACCAGTACCGCGCGCAAGTCGCGCTGCGCCAGTCCGATCTGTCGAAGGCCCAGGACGACCTCCGCCGCCGCATGGCCGTCGCGCAGACGGGCGCCGTGTCGCAGGAAGAAATCTCGCACGCACGCGACGCGGTGAAGGCCGCGCAGGCGTCGGTCGACGCCGCGCAGCAGCAGCTCGCATCGAACCGCGCGCTGACCGCGAACACGACGATCGCATCGCACCCCAACGTATTGGCCGCGGCCGCGAAGGTTCGCGACGCCTACCTCGCGAACGCGCGTAACGTGCTGCCGGCGCCGGTCACCGGCTACGTTGCGAAGCGCTCGGTGCAGGTCGGCCAGCGCGTGTCGCCGGGCAACCCGCTGATGTCCGTGGTGCCGCTGAATGCCGTCTGGGTCGACGCGAACTTCAAGGAAGTCCAGCTGAAGCACATGCGCATCGGCCAGCCGGTCGAAATGACGGCCGACATCTACGGCTCGTCGGTCACGTATCACGGGAAGGTCGTCGGTTTCTCGGCGGGCACGGGCTCGGCATTCTCGCTGCTGCCGGCACAGAACGCGACCGGCAACTGGATCAAGGTCGTGCAGCGCCTGCCGGTGCGGATCGAACTCGACCCGAAGGATCTCGACAAGCATCCGCTGCGCATCGGCCTGTCGATGCAGGTCGACGTGGACATCAAGGACGAACGCGGCGACCAGCTCGTCAACGCGCCGAACACCGTCTATGAGACCAACGTGTTCGCGAAGTACGGTGACGAAGCCGACGCCGAAATCGCGCGCATCATCGCCGAGAACGCCGGCGGCAACGCGACGGCACCGGTCGCGGCGAAGCAGAGCAGCGCCGCGAAAATGATGTAACCGTTCCGACTCCGGAAAGACAACCGACATGGCACAGGCTCCCGTCTCCTACCCGCCCTTGCAGGGCGGGCAACTCGTACTCGGGACGATCGCGGTATCGCTCGCGGTGTTCATGAACGTGCTCGACACGTCCATCGCGAACGTCGCGATCCCGACCATCTCGGGCGACCTCGGCGTGTCGTCCGACCAGGGCACATGGGTCATCACGTCGTTCGCGGTCGCGAACGCGATCTCGGTGCCGCTGACGGGCTGGCTGACCGACCGCTTCGGACAGGTCCGCCTGTTCCTCGCGTCGATCATCCTGTTCGTCATCTCGTCGTGGATGTGCGGGCTGTCGCCGAACCTGCCGTTCCTGCTCGGGTCGCGCGTGCTCCAGGGCGCGGTCGCCGGCCCGATGATTCCGCTGTCGCAATCGCTGCTGCTGTCGAGTTATCCGCGCGCGAAGGCGCCGATGGCGCTCGCGCTATGGTCGATGACGACGCTGATCGCACCCGTCGCGGGCCCGATCCTCGGCGGCTGGATCTCGGACAACTATTCGTGGCCGTGGATCTTCTACGTGAACATTCCGGTCGGCATTGCCGCCGCGCTCGCCACGTGGTCGATCTACCGCACCCGCGAATCGACGGTGCGCCGCGCGCCGATCGACGGCGTGGGGCTGGCGCTGCTCGTGCTGTGGGTCGGCTCGCTGCAGATCATGCTCGACAAGGGCAAGGATCTCGACTGGTTCGCATCGACGACGATCGTCGCACTGGCGCTGATCGCGGTCATCGCGTTCGCGTTCTTCGTGATCTGGGAACTGACCGCCGAACACCCCGTCGTCGACCTGTCGCTGTTCCGCATGCGGAATTTCACGGGCGGCACGATCGCGCTGGCCGTCGGCTACGGACTCTACTTCGGCAACCTCGTGCTGCTGCCGCTGTGGCTGCAGACCCAGATCGGCTACACGGCAACCGACGCCGGTCTCGTGATGGCGCCGGTCGGGCTGTTCGCGATCCTGCTGTCGCCGCTGACCGGCAAGTTCCTGCCGCGCACCGATCCGCGCTACATCGCGACCGCCGCGTTCCTGATCTTCGCACTGTGTTTCTGGATGCGTTCGCAGTACACGACGGGCGTCGACGAATGGTCGCTGACGTTGCCGACACTCGTGCAGGGTATCGCGATGGCGGGCTTCTTCATCCCGCTCGTGTCGATCACGTTGTCCGGCCTGCCCGGCCACCGCATTCCCGCGGCATCGGGCCTGTCGAACTTCGTGCGGATCATGTGCGGCGGCATCGGCACGTCGATCTTCCAGACCGCGTGGGATCACCGCAACAATTTCCATCATGCGCAGCTGGTCGAGCAGGCGAACGTGTACAACCCGACGTTCAACCAGGCCGTCACGCAGATGGGCAACCTCGGGCTGACACAGAACCAGGCGCACGGGCTGATCAACAATCTGGCCACGCAACAGGCCGCGCAGCTCGGCGTGAACGACCTGTTCTACATCTCCGCGGTGATCTTCGTGCTGCTGATCGGACTGATCTGGATCACCAAGCCCGAACGCGCGGGCGGCGGCGACGCCGGTGCGGCCGCATCGGCCGCTCACTGAGCAAGACCCGCCAGCGCATCAAACAAAAAGCCCGGTCGTTCGACCGGGCTTTTTCCATTCGGACACCGCGCACGCGCGTGCGCCATTGCGTCACGCTGCCGTCACGACGAGCCGTTCCGGCGCGAGCACGCCATTCGCCTTGCGTGCGACGCCGAGCAACCGCGTTGCGTCGTACACGCGCACGCGCTCGCCATCGGCCGCCGCGACTGGTGCGAGTTCCGACAGCGGCAGACGCTGGCCGTGCAGAAACCGCTTCGCGGACGCTTCATCGAGACGAACGGCCGGAAACGTCGACAGCAATGCATCGACCGGTTGAAGCCATGCATCGCGAGCCGACTCGGCCGCATCCGACAGCGCATCGAGCGTCACCGCATGCTCGAGCGTCAGCGCGCCGACACCCGTGCGACGCAGCATCGTCAGATGCGCGCCGCAACCGAGTGCCTCGCCGATATCCTCCGCCAGCGTGCGAACGTAAGTGCCTTTACTGCAGGTCACGCGGAACGTCACGTCAGGCAGGTCGCACGCGAGCAGGTCGAGTGCGAGGATGGTCACGTTGCGCCCCTCGCGCTCGACGGTTTGCCCGGCGCGCGCATATTCGTACAGTGGCTTGCCGTCGCGCTTGAGCGCCGAATACATCGGCGGCACCTGCACGATCTCGCCGGTGAAGCGCGCAAGCGCGGCTTCCACCGCCGTGCGATCGCATTCGACGGGCCGCGTGTCGATCACGTCGCCTTCCGCGTCGCCGGTGGCCGTGCGTTGGCCGAGACGCATCGTCGCCTCGTAGGTCTTGTCCGCGTCGAGCAGATCCTGCGAGAACTTCGTCGCCTCGCCGAAGCACAGCGGCAGCAGGCCGGAAGCCAGCGGATCGAGCGTGCCGGTGTGGCCGGCTTTCTTCGCGAGCAGCAGGCGCTTGGCGCGAATCAGCGCATCGTTGCTCGACAGGCCTACCGGCTTGTCGAGCAGGAGGACACCGTCCAGCACGCGCCGGGGTACGCGCGGACGTTGGGGTGCTGCATTCGTCATAGGCCGGTCGAGCTCAGTCGTCCTTGGCGGCCGCGTCGGCCTCGTCGTCGTCCTTCGCGCGTGTCGAGTTCGCTTCCTTGATCAGACGCGACATCTCCACGGCCTTCTCGATCGTCTGGTCGTAGTGGAAATGCAGCGTCGGCACCGTATGGATGTGCAGACGCTTGAACAACAGGTTGTGCAAGTGACCCGACGCGTGGTTCAGCGCTTCCTGCGTCTTGGCCGGATCGCCGGTCAACGCGGTGAAGTAGACCTTCGCGTGTGCGTAATCCGGCGTGAGTTCCACGCTCTGGATGGTCACGATGCCGATGCGCGGATCCTTGACCTCGCGCATGATGAGCTCCGACAGATCGCGCTGAATCTGGTCAGCGATCTGCACGTTGCGATTGGGGGAAGTGCGTTTCCTGGACATGATCGATCCGTGATCCGTTTATCAGGATGAAGCGGCGGCCAATGTAGGCACGCCACCATGAAAATGGGCGGGACAGGCCCAAGCCTGCCCCGCCCATGAGCCGATGCGCGAGGGTTACAGCGTACGCGCGACTTCGGTCACTTCGAAGACTTCGAACTGGTCGCCTTCGATGACGTCGTTGAAGTTCTTCACCGACATACCGCACTCGAAGCCTTGCTTCACTTCCTTCACGTCGTCCTTGAAGCGCTTCAGCGATTCGAGTTCGCCCGTGAAGATCACGACGTTGTTGCGCAGCACGCGTACCGACGACGAGCGCTTGACGATGCCGTCCGTGACCATACAGCCTGCGACCGTGCCGACCTTCGGTACCTTGAAGACCTGGCGCACTTCGACCATGCCGGTGATGACTTCGCGCTTCTCCGGCGCCAGCATGCCCGACATCGCCGCCTTCACCTCATCCACTGCGTCGTAGATGATGTTGTAGTAGCGGATATCGATGCCGTTCGCTTCGGCCAGCTTGCGTGCCTGTGCATCCGCACGCGTGTTGAAGCCGATGATGACGGCCTTCGATGCCGTTGCGAGGTTGACGTCGTTTTCGCTGATGCCGCCCACCGCGCTGTGCACGATCTGCACGCGCACTTCGTCGGTCGACAGCTTGAGCAGCGACTGCACGAGTGCTTCCTGCGAACCCTGCACGTCCGCCTTGATGATGAGCGGCAGGTTCTGCACTTCGCCTTCGCCCATCTGCTCGAGCATGCTTTCCAGCTTCGCGGCCTGCTGCTTCGCAAGCTTGACGTCGCGGAACTTGCCCTGGCGGAACAACGCGATTTCACGCGCCTTGCGCTCGTCCGGCAGCACGATCACTTCCTCGCCCGCGCCCGGCACTTCCGACAGACCCTGGATTTCGACCGGGATCGACGGGCCGGCTTCCTTCGTCGGCTTGCCGTTTTCGTCGAGCATCGCACGTACGCGGCCGTAGGCCGTACCCGCCAGCACGATGTCGCCGCGGTTCAGCGTACCGGACTGCACGAGGATCGTCGCGACCGGGCCCTTGCCCTTGTCGAGCTTCGCTTCGATCACGATGCCCTTGGCCGGCGCTTCGACCGGTGCCTTCAGTTCCAGCACTTCGGCTTGCAGCAGCACGTTCTCGAGCAGATCGTCGATGCCTGCGCCCGTCTTTGCCGAAACCGGCACGAACGGCGAATCGCCACCGTATTCTTCCGGCACGACGCCTTCCGCGACCAGCTCCTGCTTGACGCGATCGGGGTTCGCTTCCGGCTTGTCGATCTTGTTGATCGCGACGACGATCGGCACGCCACCCGCCTTCGCGTGGGCGATGGCTTCCTTCGTCTGCGGCATCACGCCGTCGTCGGCTGCCACCACCAGCACCACGATGTCGGTCGCCTTCGCACCGCGTGCACGCATTGCCGTGAACGCTTCGTGACCCGGCGTATCGAGGAACGTGATGACGCCACGCGGCGTGTCGACGTGATAAGCGCCGATATGCTGCGTAATGCCGCCCGCTTCGCCCGCGGCAACCTTCGCGCGGCGGATGTGGTCGAGCAACGAGGTCTTGCCGTGGTCGACGTGACCCATCACCGTGACGACCGGCGGACGCGGCAGTTGCTCCGCATCGGTGCTGGTTTCGCCTTCGACGAGCAGCGCTTCCGGATCGTCCAGCTTCGCGGCAACCGCGCGGTGACCCAGTTCCTCGACGACGATCATCGCCGTTTCCTGGTCCAGCACCTGGTTGATCGTGACCATCTGGCCCATCTTCATCATCACCTTGATGACTTCGGAGGCCTTGATCGACATCTTGTGCGCGAGATCGGCAACCGACACGGTTTCCGGCACGTGCACTTCACGGACGATCGGCTCGGTCGGCGCCTGGAACGACGATGCGCTGTCCTGATGACGGCCGCGACCCTTCGGGCCGCCGCGCCAGCCGCGGTCGACGCCGCCGCTCGAATCGCCGCGCGTCTTGATGCCGCGACGCTTCGACGCGTCGTCCTGCCAGCCGCCCTTGCCTGCGCCCGGCTTCTTGTTGCGATCGCCCGCACCGGCCGGCGCCTGCGTCGTGGCCGGTGCCGCACCGGCCGGCTTCTTCACGGCCGGACGCGCCTGCGCACCTTCCGGCTTGGCCGGCTTGTGCAGCGTGCCCTTCGCTTCGGCCGGCTTCGGCGGCTCGACCGGCTTCGGCGGCTCGACTGCCTTGACCACGGCCTTGCGCGGCGTGTTCATCATTTCGCGAATCGCACGCGCCTCGGCTTCTGCCGCCGCACGACGCTTGCTGATCTCTTCCTGCTCGGCGCGCGCCTTGTCCGCCGCCTCGCGGGCAGCGTCTTCGGCCTTCTTCGCCGCTTCGCGCTGTGCCGCACGTTCGGCGGCTGCGCGTGCTTCGTCCTGCGCGGACTGCGTAGGCGCCGCTTCCTGCTCGGCTGCAGCGGCCTGCTGCGCGACCGCCTGCTGCTGTGCCGCCGCAGCTTCGGCCGCGGCACGCTTCGCCGCCGCCTCTTGCTCGGCGCGACGGCGCTCGGCTTCGGCTGCTTCCTCGCGGGCACGGCGTTCCGCTTCCTCGCGCTCGAGGCGTTCCTGACGCTCGCGAAGTTCCTGCGCCTGCTTCTCGAGCAGCTCGGCCTCGCGGCGCGCCTCTTCCTCGCGACGCTTCAGTTCTGCATCGTCGTCCGCTTCGGCGACCTGCGCCTGACCCTGTTCCGCACCCTCGCTCACGTCGTCGCGCTTGACGAACGTACGCTTCTTGCGGACCTCGACCTGAATGGTGCGAGCCTTGCCCGTCGCGTCAGATTGCTTGATCTCCGACGTATGCTTGCGGGTCAGCGTGATCTTGCGCTTGTCGCCGTCGGTTGCGCCATGCGACTTGCGCAAATGATCGAGCAGACGCGCCTTGTCCGTTTCGGACAGCGCATCGTCTTCACTCGCTTTCTGGACGCCCGCTGCCTGCAGCTGTTCGAGCAGCACACCAGCAGGCATTTTCAGTTCCGCGGCAAATTGGGCTACGTTGTTACTCGCCATTCATTCCTCTTAGTGCAAGGACCGATTCCTTGCGGTTAGCATCGGGTCAGGCCATACGGCCGCCATCAAATCAGTGCGCCATGGTCATTTCTCACTGGAACCAATGTTCACGTGCTTTCATGATCAACGCCTTAGCGGCATCCTCTTCCATTCCGGTCATGTCGACCAGTTCATCTACAGCCAGTTCGGCGAGATCGTCGCGCGTCTGCACGCCGTGTTCGGCCAGCTTCGCGAGCAGCTCCGGCGTGATGCCGTCGAGGCTCTTGAGATCCAGCGCTGCGTTCTCGACCTTTTCTTCGTTCGCGATGGCCATCGTCAACAGCGCGTCGCGTGCGCGGTTGCGCAGTTCGTGCACGGTGTCCTCGTCGAACGCCTCGATTTCGAGCATTTCGTTGAGCGGCACGTACGCGATCTCTTCCAGGCTCGTGAAGCCTTCGTCGATCAGGATGTCGGCAACTTCTTCGTCGACGTCGAGACGCGCCATGAACAGCGCACGCAGCCGGTCGCGCTCTTCACCCTGCTTCAGGGCGGATTCGTCCGGCGTCATGATGTTGATCTGCCAGCCGGTCAGTTCGCCTGCGAGGCGAACGTTCTGACCACTGCGGCCGATCGCGACAGCCAGCTCGTTCTCGTCGACGACGACGTCCATCGAGTGCTTTTCTTCATCGACGACAATCGACTGGACAGCTGCCGGCGCGAGCGCGCCGATCACGAACTGGGCGGGATCCTCCGACCATAGCACGATGTCGATGTTTTCGCCACCGAGCTCGTTGCGAACGGCCTGCACGCGGGAACCGCGGATGCCGACGCAGGTGCCGATCGGATCGATCCGCTTGTCGTATGCGATGACGCCGATCTTCGCGCGCACGCCCGGGTCACGGGCAGCCGCCTTGATCTCGAGCAGACCCTGCTCGATTTCCGGCACTTCCATCTCGAACAGCTTCATCAGGAACTCGGGCGCGGTACGCGACAGCTCGATCTGCGGGCCGCGCGCGGTGCGGTCGACCTTCGCGATGTAAGCACGCACGCGGTCGCCCACGCGCAGGTTTTCCTTCGGGATCAGCTGATCGCGGCGCAGCAGCGCCTCGACACGGCCCGATTCGACGATGAAGTTGCCTTTGTCCAGGCGCTTCACCGTACCCGTCATGATCTTTTCGCCGCGCTCGAGGTAATCGTTCAGGATCTGCTCGCGTTCGGCGTCGCGCACCTTCTGCAGAATCACCTGCTTGGCGGCCTGCGCACCGATGCGACCGAACTCGATCGACGGAACCGGCTCCTCGACATACTCGCCGACTTCGACGTCGGGCTTCTGCTCACGTGCTTCGAACAGCAGGATCTCGCGATCCGGCTCCTGCAAGCCTGCCTCGTCGGGTACGACGAGCCAGCGACGGAAGGTTTCGTGCTCGCCGCTTTCGCGATCGATATGGACGCGGATTTCGGCGCCTTCGTCGAACAGCTTCTTGGAAGCGGACGCGAGCGCAGCCTCGAGGGCGCCCAGCACCACATCCTTGTCGACGTTTTTCTCGCGCGCCAGCGCATCCACCAGCATCAACACTTCGCGACTCATTATTTGCGGCTCCTAAAGTCAACTTGCGGAATCAGGCGGGCTTTGTCGATATCGGCCAGCGTGAAATCCAGCATGGCTGCCTCGCCCTTCTTCCTCTCAAATTCCAAACCGATCGTTTCGCCATTCGGCGCGTGCAGAATGCCCCGGTACGTCTTGCGCCCGTCCAGCGGCTTTTTCAAGGTCACGGAGACTTCGCTGCCGGCGAAGCGCTCGAAGTCGGCCAGCTTCTTCAACGGGCGGTCGAGCCCCGGAGACGAGACTTCGAGCCGTTCGTAATCGATGTTTTCGACCGTCAAGACGTGCTGGAGCTGACGCGTGACCTTTTCGCAATCTTCGAGCGAGATGCCGGCAGGCTGATCGATATAGATGCAAAGCATGCCGCGCCCGGTGCGCTCGAGATCCACCAGCTCGTAGCCGAGCCCGGTGACCGTGGTTTCTATCAGTTCCGTCAGTTGCACTGTGTCCTCTCAGGTGTTCGCGCCCGCCGCTCGCGATTCACCCGCGGGCGCGCGCCTTAGCCGGCGCAGGAAGCGCTACCCGAGATGCCTAACCGTTTCAGCAAAAAAAAATGGGCGGAACGCCCATCTTCTATTACTGGTGGTCGCACCTGAGCCGCACATTGAATCCGTACGCCCAGCGACTCCGCGATTATAGCGATTTTTGGCGCAAACGCCAAGCCAGACGGTAAAAGCAGCGTGTTGTCCGCCTTTACGAACCCGAAAATGCGAAATCGGGCTGCGCCGGATCGACCGGCGCCGTCATGGCGCGCCGGCTGCGATGCAGCCGCGCGACATATGGACAGTCGAAATCGACGAACGCAAGGCGTTACGCCGACGAGGCCGGCCGGGTGCCGATTCCATCGGCATGCAGGCGACTACATCGCGCCGCCGCATGCCCGACGCTCAGCGGCTACGCGTGCGGCTGCGCTGCGGACGCTGGCCGCCGCGCGGACCGCCGCCGCTCCCGGCGCCGTCTACACGATTGCCGTTCGGGTTGCGATTGCCGCCCTTGCCGCCGCCGCGCTTGGGGCCTGCGCTGTCGCGCTTGGGACCGGCTCCGTACGACGCGCGATTGCCATCGACGTCGCCGCGGCCACCCCCCACGCGATTGCCGTCGCGACCACCACCCATACGGTTGCCGTCACGGCCGCCGCCGGCACGATTGCCGTAGCCCGACGGCGCAACCGGCAGGCTGCCGTAGCCGCTCAGACCCGGCAGGCCCGGGCCGCCGCGCCGACCGCCGCCACGACGCGGCTGATCCAGCTGCCCGTGCGTCGTCAGCACCGGCTCACGGCTGATGAAGCCCATCGACGTCTGCATCGGATCGGGCTGGCGACGCTCGGCCTGGCCGGCACCGCCGCGCTTACCCTTTTCCTCGGACGGCGCCTTCAGGCCGACGGTCGCCATCAGCTTGCGCACCTGTGCGTCGTCGAGCTCCTCCCAGCGGCCGCGCTTCAAGCCGCGCGGCAGCGGAATCGGGCCGTGACGCGTACGAATCAGCCGGCTCACCATCAGGCCGACCGCCTCGAACATCCGGCGCACTTCGCGGTTGCGGCCTTCGGCCAGCGCGACGTGATACCAGTGGTTCGTGCCCTCGCCGCCGCCGTCGCGGATGCGCAGGAAGTTCGCCGGGCCGTCGTCGAGCTCGACGCCGCGCAGCAGCTTCTGCCGCATGCCTTCGGCCAGTTCGCCGACGACACGCACCGCGTACTCGCGCTCGACGCTGTAGCGCGGATGCATGAAGCGGTTCGCGAGGTCGCCCGACGTCGTCAGCATCAGCAGACCTTCGGTATTGAAGTCGAGGCGGCCCACCGCAAGCCATTTCGCCGTCTTCATCGGCGGCAGGCGGTCGAACACCGACGGACGGCCTTCCGGATCCGCGTGGCTGACGATCTCGCCCGTCGGCTTGTGATACAGCAGCACGCGCGGCGGCTTGTTCGGCAGCTTGCGCTTGACCGGCTTGCCGTTGATCCGCACCTGGTCGGTCGGCATGATGCGCTGGCCGATATGGGCGGGCTCGCCGTTCACCGACACGCGGCCGGCGACGATCAGCTCTTCCATTTCGCGGCGCGAGCCCATGCCCGCTTCCGCCAGCACCTTGTGGAGCTTCGGCGCATCGTCGTCCGGCGACAGCACGCGCTTGTTCGCCGGCTGGTTGCGGCCGCGACGCAGCATCGGCGCACGCACGCCGCTGCCGCCCGCGGAATTGTCCGCGTCGAATGCCGGCGACGTCACGTAGGCGAACAATTCGTCCTGGGACGCATCGCCTTCCGGCTTCGCCGCACCGCCTTCAGCCTTCGACGCGCCGCCGCGACGACCCTGGCCGCCGGAGGCGCCCTGGGCTTTTGCCGCGCCTTCACGCTTGCCGGCCGGCTTGCGACCGCCCTTGGCCGCACCTTCCTTGCGCGGCGCACGCGCCGGTTGCTGTGCGTCAGCGGATTCGGCCGGCTGCACGTCGGCACCTTCGCCGCCTTGCGGCTCGCCTTCGGCGCCCTTCGATTTGGCCGCCGCGCGCCGCCGCGCGATCAGGCTGCGCGGGCCTCGCCGCAGACCGCGGCGGGGACGCTCGTCGCCACCCTCGGCCGAAGCGCCCTGCTCCGGTGTCTCGTCGGCACGCGCTGCCTGCACGGCAGGCGCGGACGATTCAATATCGTGGATATCTGTCAAAACAACCTCAAAATGTCAGGTCTCGCGCCCGGCGCGGGCGCGGCAAGAAGTTGGCCGCGATCAGGCGCGACGCTGTTCGGGTTCTGCTTCGTCGTCCGGCAGCGCGTCGGCACCGATGGGTGCACTGGCGCTTCGTACGGCATCGGCAAGACTGTCGGACGTGTCGTCCAGCATCTCGCCGTCCGCGGGACGGGAACGGGAGGCGTCGGCCTGGCTAGCCTCGCCGGGCATGTCGCCGGCCGCTTCCGCTCCGTCTCCGGCAACCGCTTCGGCAGCCGGCTTGCGATCTTCCTCGCTCCAATCCGCGCGCAGCGACTCGGGCTGCACGCCTGCCGGCACTACTTCGGCGCCAGCCTGTTCCAATGGTTCCGTTTGCCCGCGATCAGCCTCGAGCGTATCGCGACTCGCGATTTCCTGCGTCGACGCGACGTCCGCCGCGGGATCATCCGGCCATTCCGCCGATTGACCGGCGGCCGCCTCATCCGCTTGCGGCGTATCGCCCGCTGCGTCGCCGGCAACCGGCACGCCCTCGTCGAAATCCATCGCCTGCTGCGCCAGCAGCGCCGCCTCGATGTTCGCCGCCGGCTCTTCGAGCGCCGGCAGGTCGTCGAGGGCCTTCAGGCCGAGGTCGTCGAGGAACTGCTTGGTCGTCGCATACAGCGCCGGGCGCCCCGGCACGTCGCGATGACCGATCACCTCGATCCAGCCGCGATCCTCGAGTTGCTTGACCACCTGCGTATTGACCGTGACACCGCGAATCTCTTCGATATCGCCGCGCGTGACGGGTTGCCGGTACGCGATGATCGCGAGCGTTTCGAGCACCGCACGCGAATATTTCGGCGGCTTCTCGGGATGCAGGCGATCCAGATAGTGACGCATCGCCGGCTTGCTCTGGAAGCGCCATCCGGTCGCCAGCGCCACCAATTCGACGCCGCGGCCGGACCAATCCTGTTTCAGATCTTCGAGCAACGTGCGGACCGTGTCAGCCGACACGCCGTCGGCAAAGAGCTTGCGCAAATCGCCGAGTTTCAGCGGTTCCTGCGCGCAGATCAAAGCAGTCTCGAGGACGATCTTCGCCTCTTGGGTATTCATGCAGCTAGGCCAGACCCTGTGGTCAAACGAACCGGATCAACAAACAGACGAAAGGAACGGAAGACGCGCTCGCCCGATTCTGATCGGTCATATTGATGGGAGCACGAACCGGGGGCGGCGAACCAACTTCAGGCCAGGCCCAAACCGGACGGAACAGCGCGGCTCAACGACGGAACCGCGTGACTGAGCGCCATATTACGCAAAATTGCCCGGTGCGTAAAGATGAGCGGAGCGCGCCGCCGCCGGGCCGCCGACTCCGCTCCGGCCCCGCTTCAGCGGGCGGTCGCTCCGCGCGCGAGGAAGCGGCGCAGCCGCTCGACGCCCGCATCGAGCCGCGCCGGATCGCAGGCATAGCACCAGCGCACGAACCCTTCCCCCTCCGGGCCGAAAGCGCGCCCGGGCGCAAGACCGAGCCCCGCGTCGCGCACCAATGTCTTGCAGAACGCCAGGCTGTCGGCCGCGCCCGGCAGACGCACGAACAGGTACATCGCGCCCGGCGGAGGCGGCACCTCGACGCCCGGCAGCGTGCGCAGCGCGGCCACCAGGTGATCGCGCGCATCGCGCAGTGCCGCGACGAACGACTGGACGAACGGTTCGCCGTCGCGCAACGCGACTTCACCCGCGGCCTGCACGAAGCCCGGCGCGCACGACGTGTTGTATTCGACGAGTTTCGACAGGTCGTCCATCACCGCTGCCGGCGCAACGAGCCACCCCAGGCGCCAGCCCGTCATCGCCCATGCTTTCGAGAACGAATTCACGACCACGACGCGCTCGTCGCGCGACGCGATATCGAGGAACGACGGCGCGCCGCCCGCGCCGAACGCGAGCCGCTCGTACACTTCGTCGGCAACCAGCCAGATGCCGTGGCGGCGGCAATGGGCAAGCACGGCTTGCTGGTCGTCGCGCGACATCGTCCAACCGGTCGGATTGTTCGGGGAGTTGATCAGCAGCATCCGCGTATCGGGCGTCAGCGCCGCGAGCAGGCGCCCGACATCGAGCTGCCAGCCCGCATCGCCATAGCCGAGCGGCACGCATTCGACCTGCGCGCCGAGGATCTTCGGAATTTCGACGAGATTCGGCCACAGCGGCGTGACCGCGACGACGCGCTCGCCCGGACCGACCAGCATTTGCGCGGCCAGCATCAGCGCGCTCACGCCCGAACTCGTCACGGCCACGGCATCGGCCGCCGTTGTACCATGACGCGCGCTGACGTAAGTCGCGATCGCGTCGCGCAGCGGTGCGGTCCCGAGGTTGTGCGTATAGAAGGTCGCGCCATCGCGCAGCGCGGCGGCCGCCGCGTCGCGGATGAAATCCGGCGTCACGCGATCGGATTCGCCGAACCAGAACGGCAGCATGTCGGGTACGCCGAAGCCGGCGTTGGCCACTTCCCGGATCAGCGACGGACGCAACGCGTGCACCGCGTCGTGCGATGCCGGCGCACCGGCTACCGGATGAGAATCTGCGGAATGCACCATCGAGTACCGCCATCGAGGAACACGATCCGCGTAGTGTACCGGCCCGCGAGCCGCACCGGCACGCGCCGATGCGCGCTGGCGCGCGTCAGTCGAGATCCTCCGCCCTCGCCGGCATCTGCCGCACGAGCTCCCAGATCGCCTGCGCCGCGGGGGACAGCGACCGGTCGCGGCGGCGCACCAGCTCGACCGTACGCTCGGTGCGCGGCGTGAGCGGCCGCGCGACGAGCGTCGAACCGGCAGGCAGCGGCAGCGACAGCCACGGCTGCACGCTTACGCCGACACCGGCCTCGACGAGTCCAAATACGGTCGCAGAATGCCCGAGCTCCTGCATGACCGTCGCATTGACGTGATGGGCGGCCAGCGCGGCATCGATCAGCGGCCGGCTTCCCGACGCGTGATCGAGGAGGACGAGACGCTCGCCGTCCAGTGCCGTCCAGGGCACCTCGGCACGCGCCGCGAGCGGATGGTCGGCGCGCGCGACCAGGCAGAACGAATCGGTCATCAGCGATTCGCAGACGAGATCGGCAACCGCGAGCGGCCCGATCACGACGCCGAAATCGACCTCGCTCGATTTCACCTTGCGCAGCACGTCGCTCTGCACGTCGTCGCGCAGGCCCAGCGTCACGAACGGAAACTGGCGCTCGCACGACGCCACCACGCGCGGCATCAGCCGGCATGCGATCGTCGGGCTGGCCGCGACGATCACGCGCCCGCGGCGCTGCTCGCCAATCTCGCGAATCTCGCGCAACGTGTCGTCGAGATCGTCGAGCAGGCGCGACACGCTCGCGATCAGGTTCGCGCCGACGTCGGTCAGTTGCACGTCGCGCGTCGTGCGGTCGATCAGCTTCAACCCGAGCTCGGCCTCGAGCTCGCGCACGCAGCGGCTGACTGCGGACTGCGTGAGCCCGATCTCGTCGCCCGCGCGACTGAAGCTCTTGAGCCGCGCGACCTCGATGAACACGCGAAGCTGGCGCAGCGTGACGTTCATTTCCCGACCTCATCAATCGTCGATATCGATGCGCGATTCTAATGCGTGAATCCGGCCTCGATGTGCGAATCAGGCACCGGTTCCACATGTTTCGCTGCGGTGCAATACGTGCGCAAACGCACGTAGCGCGGGCGAATTGCACAAGATTGGTGATTGTCCCGATTTGCTGGCGGGTTATTTTGGCGTCTTATACGCCCCTAGCTGACTTAGCCGTTAGCTCGCTGCCAAGCGGCTCTCGAGGGAATGACCTCTGACATGGCACGCTTCGTGCATTACCTTGCGCACAGGGCGCAGGTTTCGTCGGACGGAAGAGCAGAAACGCCGCTGCCGGCCAACCGGACGCCCCCACCCGGCACTCGACGATCGAGTGCTTGAAGAGTGCGCGGCGCAGGGCAGCGCACCGGAGTTAGCTTCGCTGAGGTGAGGACATGATGCTGTTCGACGATTTGAGAGATAACGAGTGGGCGCTGGTCGAAGGTCTGTTTTGCTCGGAACCCGCACGGAGTGAGCGGCGCGGCCGCCCCCGCGTGGAAGCCCGCTCGGTGGTGAATGCCGTGCTGTGGGTGCTGTCGACAGGTGAAGGCTGGTCGAAGCTGCCGGGCCGCTATCCGTCGCCGCCGACTTGCCGCCGTCGCTTCGACGAATGGCAGGCCGACGGCACGCTCGCCGAAATCGTGAAGCGACTCGGCACGAGCGGCCGGCAGATCTCCCTGCGCGGACGCATCGGCGCAAGCGCGGCGAAGCCGCCTGCCCCGCCGAGCCGCGACCGGCTGCGCGGCGCCTTCTGGACCAATCCGGAATCCTGGCGCGCGCCCGTCAAGATGGCGTAACGAATGCTCGATCGGGCGGCTTCGGCCGCCCGGTTTCTTTTCGCGACGCGGTTTGTTCGCGGCGCCTGCGTAGCCGACGATTACCGTTGTCGTGCCGCGATACATCTATTTACTAATATTTACAGCAAGCCTGCACTCCCGCGCTTACCTTAGCGACATATCAACAGGCCGCAGCGACGGCTTGAAGGGAGCCCCCGCCATGAAACCAATGTCACTGCTCGTCGCATGCGGCATTGTCATTTCCGTGGCGTTGTCCGCTCCCGCCCATGCCGACGATCGCGCGAAGCCGCCCCATCGTCAGCAGGATCACCGGAACACGCTCCGCCAGCCACCGCCCGCCAATTCGTCCAACCAGCAGACCGTGCCGCGCGGCGACCTGCGCGGCGACATCGCCAGCAACGCGCGAGCGCGCATCGGCTCGCAGCCGTCGGACGGACCGCGCCATCCGTAGTCGTGCCGGTTTCAGGATTCGCCAAAGAAAATGCCGGCGACAGGGAACTGCGCCGGATGCGACGAGTCACAACGTTGCCATGAGCACAGCGTGGCAACAGCATAAGTATCCGGTACGCCCGTATCTTCGCGATACGGGCTTTTTTTTGAACGTCGCCGCCCGCATGCGTACCATGCGGGCGGCGGGATGACCGGCTGCTACAGGCGGCTTTCGAGAATCGCCACGGCACTCGCTTCGCTCAATGCGTAGTCGGCCATGCGGCGATCAGTCCAGGAAAGTAATTTCTCGTCGCGCTCGAGGCGCGAGAATTCGGCTCGACCGGTTTCGGTCAGCACGGCAATGTCGACCGGCGCATGAAAACCGGGCGCGGGGGCGACGGTTTTCTGCCTGACCGTGTCCATCAGCCCGAGCGAACGGAGATACTCGAACACACCCGGGCGGCGTGCCCACGGTACCTGGCGGTACTGCACTCGTCTCAATGCGTCGAGCACCGCTTCGTTGGAATACGTGGCCATCTCGATTCTTTCTTAAAGTGCAGCGACAATGCGAAGCGGTGTGCCGGGCGGGGTCTCCGCCCGCCGCTACCGCCACCGATTCTGGAGGCCGACGTTCGGCATCGCGTCAGGGCCGGATCGTCAGCCGTCCATAAAAAGACACCATACCCCAATCAAATTGATTCTGTTCGATTCATTTGTACTTCTCTTCATCTGTTTCATGCTCTGTCGCAAGCTGCGGCGAATCATCCTGATCGCCGCCGTTGCGCTGTTCTGGCTGCTCGCGACAGGCTGGCTCGCCGCGCCGCTGATCGCCTGGACCGAGGCCGGCGTCATACCCGTCGAACACCCGGACATGCACGGGCGCACCACGCTGATTCTCATCGGCGCCGGAACGCGGCGCACCGACACCGGGCTGCGGCCGCCACCCGACGGCGCCGCCCGCATCCACAAAGTCGCGGCGCTCTACCGCGTCTGCCGCCAGCAGGCCGAGCGGTGCACCGTGGTGATGTCGGGCGGCGACCCGCAGCATCACGGCGACACCGAGGCGGCTGTCTACGGGCGCCAACTCGTCGCCGAAGGTGTCGCTCCCGCCGACCTCGTGCTGGAACCGGCCAGCCGCACAACCTACGAAAATGCGAAATTCACTGCGTCTATACTACGCTCACAGTATGACGACGCGCGCATTCTCGTTACTTCGTCGTATCAGATGCGTCGCGCGCTGCTCGATTTCCGCCGTTTCGGGATCGACCCGCAGCCCGTTTATGCGAATCGCCGTCGCGCGCAGACGGGCTGGTTGCCGCGCTGGCGCAATCTGGCCGACGCAGAGCAGGCGCTGCACGAACTGGTCGGCATCGCGCAGTTTCATGTCTATCGACGCCTCGGGTGGTTTTGATGGCCGCGTAAAACCGGGGCGGAAATGACGGCGGCGACGACGATGGCACGCGCGTGACGCAGTATGCGAAGTGTTGCGCGACTTCAACGGGGCCTTGCGTCGCGCCACGATCCGATGCACATTGATCCGTCACTTTTGTTACACTCGACACGCACTCGATTTCAGTCGCCAGACAAAACGGCAACACTCGGGTTCATCACCACTTAGCGGAGGTAAAGCAATGAAGAAGACGTCCCTGGCTATCCTGGTAGCGATGTCGGCGCTGACTGGCGCAGCGTATGCGCAAGAGAGCACGGAAATCAAGACGATTACCGATCCGGCGAAGATCTCCGAGATCGAGCAACGCGCACAGGCGCTGCAGCAGCAGCAAGCGGCCGAAGCCGCCCAGCCGGCGATGCAGGAAGAGCATCACCACGGCAAGAAGGCTGCTCACCACAAGGCTGCCGCGAAGAAGGCCGGCAAGAAGGCTGCCAAGGCCGCAGACGCCGCCAGCCAGTAAGTTCGGCGGCACCGCACAAGCGAAGAGCCGAATCCGGGCAACCGGGTTCGGCTTTTTTGGTTGCGGCGCCCGCGCGCTGTGCTAAAGTCGCGCACCGAAATTTTCCACCCGTGCGCACCCCGGTGCGGAGGACAGCATGAGCAACATTCAACTCGACATCGAGTGGACCGAAGCCGCCACTCGCCAGATCAAGCAACTGATGCCCCGCGGCTCGGCCGACGCGTTCCTCGCGCTGCCGCCGATCGAGTGCCTGCCGATGGAGGGCGACGTGCTGTTCCTCGGCCCGCAGGGCAAGCAGCAACCGTTCATCGTCGCCGAGCGCCAGTACCATCACGACGGCGACGCCGACTGGACGATCATCCTGATACTCGACGTCCCCAATACGTCGCACTGACGCACCCCGCGACCGGCACGTCCGGTCGCCTCGCCCCGCTCAGACGAGCTTCGACAGCACGCGGATTTCGGAGCGCTCGATCCAGTCCGCGGCCGCTTCGCGATAAGCGAGAATATGCGCGGAACGCGCATGCGCAGCCAGCGCTTCCTCGCTCTCCCACCGCTCGACGAATACGAACCGCGCAGGCTCCTTCAAGTCCCGATGCAGGTCGTACTGCAATGCCCCTGCCTCGTTGCGGGTCGGCTCGACGATTCCTTCGAGCTGGGCACGCAACTGCTCCTCCGCGCCCGGCTTCGCCACGATCAGCGCCACGACTGCGATTTCCGCCATTCCCGCCCCCTCATCTCGAAAAGTACGAGAATACGCGCATCACCCGTCGGCTGCGTCGGCACGGCACCGCCGGAGGCCCCAAAAAAATAGCCCGCGCTTCAGAGAAGCGCGGGCGAAACCGTCGCCCTACGAGGATAGGCGACGGGGCCATCGGGATCCGCACGCCGGCGCGCGGATCATCATCAGTTACGCCGACGCTTGTCGCGTCGGCATTCGAATACGTCGATACCGTTGATCGAGCGCTTGCGGCGCTCCCCCGGTATCTGACGCCATCCTCCCTGCATCAACCATTCCAACATATAAAGCAGGTTGCGTGCCAGCCATGGATATCCATCCACCCCTTTGATTTATAACGACAATTTTTTGATCATCGACAATGTGACACGTGATCTGCCGCCGTAACGCGCGGATGTTACGTAACGTCACGAGGAGGGACGAATCGCCGACCCACACACGCGGGACGGCGAGCGACCAAGAAAAAGCCCGCCATGTGGCGGGCTTTTTCTTGGTGCGGAGAACCGTCGAAAATCAGCGGAGCTGATTCACGAGCAGCCCCATGATCTGGCGAGCGGGCGACGACGTGTCGATCGCACCCGCATCGTCGACGACCGCGACACGCGTCTGGTCTGCGGTAAGCGCCTTCACGTTGACACGGTACTGCTTCGCCTGCTTTTCCTTCTTGCCGTGGAACAGCTGGCTCCAGAAGCCCTGCTCGGCTGAACTCAGATCCTTCGGATCGACATAGCGCACGAAATACAGGCCCTTCGAGCGATCGCGATCGTCGACCGTGAAGTTCGCGCGATCGAGCGCGAGACCGACATGTAGCCAGGACCGGTCGTACGGCTCGCCAAGCGTGACTTCCGACGGCACGGCGGCGTCGGCCATATCGTTGCCTTGCGCCGACGTGCGGCTGACGTTCTGCGCGGCAATCGCAGCCGCTGCCTTCGACGATGCGTCGGTGTCGGCCTTCTTGTCCTTCGGTACCGTGTTGTCCTTGATGTTCGCGATCGGCGGCTCGCCGTTCTTCGCGCGCTGCTCGTTCTGGGCGAGGACGGCCATCAACCGCTTCAGGTATTCGGTCTCGAGCGCCGGATCGTTCGGCTTCGGCTCCCACTTGCTCGAATCGTTGTTCGCGCCCGTGATCGCCTCGCGCATCCCCTTCTGGCTGATGAACACATAGGTGCCGCCGTTCGG
Source organism: Burkholderia metallica (assembly GCF_902832845.1). GTDB lineage: Bacteria > Pseudomonadota > Gammaproteobacteria > Burkholderiales > Burkholderiaceae > Burkholderia > Burkholderia metallica. Next base: position 362,032 of record NZ_CADFDB010000007.1, read on the forward strand.
CGCCGAATCGAGGCGCGTACGGTACTTGTTACGCTCGGCCGTCACGTACGAGTTGCCCATCGCCTTCGAGATCACGCTGCGGATCAGGCCATCGTTGATCTGCGGATGGGTTTCGTTCCAGTCGGTTTCCATCACGCCCTTGTCGCGCTGGTCGACGACGAGCAGGAAGCCCTGCTCCTGCCAGAAACGCCGAACCTGCGGCCAGACGTCGGCCGGTTGCTTGCCGTCGATCACGAGCCAGCTCTCGGTACCGTCGCGCTGGATATGCATGCCGGCCACGGCCGGAGCGACCGTGTCCAGCGCGGGCGCCGCCTGCTGGACCTGCTGAAGCGCGGACAGGGATGTCGCGCCGCCCTGGGGCGGCAGCGAACGCTGATCGGCCGTCTCGTCCAGCATGTTGGGCGGCACTGCGAGCGACGCTTCCTTCGATTTCGAATCGCTCTTGTAGTCCACTTTCGTGGGCGACGACGTACCGCAACCGGCAACGAGCGCGCCGGTGGCGAGCACTGCAGCGAACCGCATGGTAAGACGAAGATCAGTCATGTTCGGGGAATCCTCTTCCGCTAAATCACGGCGCTTTCCGTGGATCAACCTTGCATTTTACCGGGGCCGCGCCGCGATGTGCAAAAAAGCGACGGGCAAGAAAAAACCCGCGTCAGCCTGATGCTGACGCGGGTTCTTGTCTGGTCGGGGCGAGAGGATTTGAACCTCTACGAACCCACGGTGGAATAAGGCTCTCCGGGAAGTGTGTCGGTCAAAACCGCCATGCTGGTTGACACAGTCTCGCCAGACTATCACCTCCTCGCGCCCCTGTCCAATGGGGTCGTCGCCTCAATCGACGGAACTACCAGCCTGCTAGCTCCTTGGCTTGCCGATGTATCGCGTTTGCCCTCGCAACGAGGAAACCGTCATAGTCATCCTTCAACGCCGCCTCTATTGCCGGCTCATCCACCAAATTGCTAGCGAGCCACGTCTTTGCGTGTTCACCATGCTCGTTCAGGAGTCGCTTCAGATAGCTTGATGGCGCGTCGTCACTGATTAGTTTATTGCTAGCCGATGTTAGATAAACCATGTTGGCAAGCGCGGAGATTTTCGCAGAACCAACCCCCTTCCCCTTCAAAAATGCCTGGGGAAAGAAATGGTGAAACTCCTTTCCATTTTGCCATGCCAGCGATTTATCAACATCAATTACCTGCCCCGTCAAAAAGTCCCTGGGATGCTGATATGCCATCATAAGCGCAAGGACCTTCGAATGAGAATTATTGCCTCTAAATGAGCGAGTCCTCCAGATCGCAACATTGGGCTCGATCAGGTCGGAATCTAACGCATCAAGATTCCCACTCGCAAACAGTGCAACATTGGTGAGATCAGTCGTCATCATCCCTGAATTCCATCCGCTAAAATAGCCACTGATCGAACCCCGCCAAAACCACCGCTCTATGGCCTTCCACTGCTGCGCATTGGGCGTCGGTACGTGCCGTAATATTTCGGCCAGCACCACGATTTGATTAGTATATGGCACGATCCCAACAGAAGGAGCCTTAATATGCGTAGACAAGAAATCGATAGCTCGCTTATACCCTTCGGCGGTAGCAGAAACAGCTTTTTTAAGCACTTCAGGAGTTAGCTTGCGGAGATCATCTATGCTTTCAACGGTGAATGAACCGCCAGCGGCCGCAGATACATTTCGCAAGATGACCTTCCGCTCTACGCCGTCGAACGCCTTCGCGGCAAGCGACTCCCGCACAGCATCGATTGAATCAACCAGATCGAAGTCCGGGCTCCACGTGGCTGCACGCATAAGGTCAACGATGGTGAGACGGGTGCCCGTGCTATTTATTCGTTCGAATATTGGTGCAACATCGGCAAGGGGCATATCACCCAATGTCACCGTTGCAACCTTATAGTCCTTGAACCGATTGAATAGCTCTTTCGCATTTTCCGCGAGCACCTTTTCACCGGATGACTCAAGCAAACCCACCAGTTGAAAAAACGCCGCCGGATCAGGAATCTTATTCAAACGCATCAGATGCGGCGGCGGCTGATCAAGCGCATCTAAATGATGGAAGGTCTTATTACGTAGATCGTATACAACGTTCCATGGACTGCTCGGCTCACCTCCTTTCCAATATAAAGCACCACATATTGAAGAAAGACGCTGCTGACCATCCAATAAATAGTTAACGGGATAATCAGGTTTAGGCTGCGCTATCTCCAGGTCAGCAATCTTGTTTTCGCTTCGAAGCTCTTGCTTACTTTGCCACAGCAACACACTACCGATCGGATAGTTTCGTGCGACGGAATCAAGCAGCTCAATTACTTGCGAGCGCTCCCAAACGAACTCCCGCTGAAACTTCGGCAAGTAAATGTCGCCAGTCAGAATTCGTCGAGCAAGGTCGTCGATACGATCGACGGACGGCTGTGGGTCTTTGATAGGTTTTACAGGTGCGGCTTCCGTTGTTGCAGTCATGTGGTCCCCGTCGAATGTTCGAATGCGGTTAGGATGCCCGCCGGGGAACTTGTTTGCAACACATAGAGTTCGGAGCAGCGGACGGGACTGGGGCCGCGCAAAAAAGGCAGCGCCACAATGTCCTAGCTCATGCATGAGGGCATTGCGGCTGCCGAGTCAGTGCAGTCCGCTGCTTAATCCACCTGCCCCGCTAAAAGCACATCGGTACCCAAGCTACCGGAGCTCGTTGTCATGACTGGCGATAGCTCGTTCCGTGTAGGCTCTCCCTCATCGAACGAACAGCGGGTTAGCGTTGTGAGCCCTGACAGCCAAACGTTCCGCCTCTGATTCACGGAATGCCCTGGCTCTCTCCGCGCGAATCTCGGCGGCCTTGGCGTCATCGATCTGAAGACGAAACCCGTAGTGAAGCGTGTACTGGTTGTTGTTCCGGTCGTACACGGCGACCACTCCTGACGGCAGATTTTCCTGCAGTAGCTTCGCCGCCGCCTTCGGGTCCGAAGGGACTTGAACCTGCACGAGATCGCCCACGGCAGGCCCTTTCCCGACAGCGCCTGCACCGCCCGTGGCATCCGGGGCCGCTGCGTCGGTCGCGATGGGTCGCGGAGCAGTCCTGTTACGGATGGCCAAATTCTGCCCTCCATGGATAATCAAGGGACTGTCCATCGAGTCGTGAATCTCGGACAAACCCGTGCGGTCCGGGCGCTTCAGCGAGAGGCCAGCGGAGTTGGGGACGATACCTGGAAGCGCCTTGCTGAGATTGCCCAGGTCGTCCTGCGCCGTCTTGAACGGGTCCTCTTTCTGGTCGGCCTTGTTCATCATCGGGAATGAGGAGTAAATCGCCGTGTAGCCTTTGGTGATCGAGTACGGGTGATTGGGGTCCGCGTTGATTGGGGAGTCCGCAGCGCGGCCTTTACCTTTGAATGGGTCCGCAATGATCTTCACCGCGCCGTTCATACCGACCGTCGCCATACGCGTGCCCTTGAACACCGTGGCCGCGTTCTCGACTGCGGTGTCGAGGTCCACCTTCCCATTGGCCCGTTGAGCTATAAGCTGCTGAATGACGATGCCCTGAAACTGTTGGCGGAGGTCCGAGGACATCGAGGTCGCCGGGTTCCAGATGAGGCCCTTGCGGCCCACGTCTTCCAGCATCGCCTTCCCCATCGCCTTGTTGACGGCCACGTCCACGTCGGCCTGCTTCTTACCGGGAAGCAGCGGCTCCCAGTTGATGCTGCCGCCGTTACCGACCTTCTCCAGGACCTTCGAGTCCATGCCGCCATCGCGGATGGCCTTGTAGGCCTGGGACACGTCGCCGTTCGTCGGGGCGAGCGCCTTGACGCCCCAGTACATCCCGGACGCCTCGTCGTCCTTCCCGAGATACTGACCGAACGCGTGATCGCCCACGATGTCGTGGATGCGGTCCATGACGCGCCAGGCCCGCGAGGCGCGGTCCGGGTCGCCCGACTTGATTGCCGAGGTCAGGTCCTTCTGGATGCGCGGAGGCATTGTGCCGTCCGAGATGTCCCGGATGCCGGGAGCAGTTACCCACCCCACGAACTCCGAGCCAGCCTGGTCCGACGCGAGCGGGTCCGGGAGACCTGCATTGCCCTGCATCGACGCGGCGAGCGCCGGATAGTGGCCGCTGCTTTGAAGCTTCTGGACCATGTATTTGTCGAAAGACTTCTTCACAGCCTCCGCCGGATCTACACCCCACAACGCTGCAACGGTATGGATGTTGTGTGAACCGTTGTAGCCACGCTCGGCCAGCGACATGTAGTTGATCGTTGCCTGCTGCTTCGACGCCTCCAGCAGCCCTTGATATACGGCACCGAACTTGTCCATGCCGACGCCGTGATTGGCATCCACGCGATTCGCCTGATACACCAGGTGCGCCCAGTCTTCGGGCGTGGCGCTCGGGTTGGCCTTGAGCGCGATGGCCGCGAGGCGAACCCCATCGACCTCCTGCGCTGCCTGGATCGACTTGACGGTCTGAATCTGCTGCACGGCATCGTGGGACATCTTGTCGTAGGCGACCGGGTTGCGGTCCGCCCATCCGGATTGCTCCAGGGCGTTGAGAAGTCCCAGGGCTTGTGTCTTGTTGCGGACGCTACCCATGAAGCCGCCGATCATCTTGTCCGCGAGCGTCTGGTCCCCACGGGTCAGCGCCAACACGCGCTGTTCCAATGTGGCGAAGCCCGCCTCCGAGAGGCCCTGCGGCGAGTTGATCTGGGCGTTTGCGCTGTTCTGAATCTCCAGCGCGTGATTCTGCTCCTGCGTCTGTGCGACTTGCTCCGACGCCTGCGCCACCATCGTCTGCGCGGCGGGAGCGAAGCGGCCCACGAGCGCGGAATCGAAGTCGGTGTCTCCAGTGCCCGCGCCATAGAAGTCCTTCCAGACTCCCTTGGCGACATCCTCGGGGGACACCGAGCCATCCTTCGGCATCTCGCGCAGTCGCGCACTTAGCTCCTGCTGCATCTCGAACGCCTGGTTCTGGGCGAACGATTGCTGATACGCATTCCAGTAGGACTCACGGTTGGCGTGGGCCTCGTCGGGGGCGCGGCCTGCTGCTTGGTCAGCCTGCGCCTGCTTCGCGAGCGCCTCGTTCTCCTTGTGGATGTCGGCTACGCGGGCCTGCTCCGTAGCGGCGTTGACTCGCTGGAGATCGCCCTGGAGGTTCCCGAAGAACCCGCCGAACGAGTTAGCGAGTGACTGGATCGCGGACACTTGGCCCGAGGCGTCCACACGGGCCGCTGTTGCCTGCGCTCGCGTCGTGGTGACGCCAGGTGCCGCTGTTACATCGAGACCCGGTAGGTTGATGGGGCGAAACGATTGATTTTGCTGACCCGACATTTGGGTTCCTTGTCAGTGACTGGTGAGGAAGAATGGGAATGGAGTCGAGAGCGGATACAGCGCTCCAGACGGCCCTTTGCGGGCAGAGGATGCGAGCGGGACTATTTTCGGCACGGCATCGCGGGACGCCCGAGTGGGCCTTAGATGGAATTGGCGGAGGCCGCCTCCGCCTTCCGTGCCTTCTTACGGCTGCGCGTGCGCGGAACCTGCCGGATGGTGTCGGGCATGAGGGAGCACGGATAGTCCATCTCGTAGCAGTCCCCCTGCTTCAGGCCCAGGAGCAGCGCTCCAACGTCGTAGTCGTAGCCGTGCTCCCTGTCCCGGAGGTGAAACCCGCGATGCATGGGCGCTCGGATTTCGCCGTGCTCGCCTCGGGTCCATCGGCGGCGGCCAATGCCCATTACGTAGCGGAGCCAGTGGAAATCCCAGAGAGCCACGCGGACGCTCTGGGTCGAGTCGACCAGGGGGACTTCGACATGATCGTCCCGGAACCTCAGGGGGCGTTGCTTGCGCTCCTTGCCGTCAGCACATTGAATTGCGGCCTCGGCCAGTGCCCCTTGGGAGGCTCCGGTTTGCGGGATGGTCTCGATACGGCGCGTGCGTCGCTTGGACATCATCGGCTTCTCTGCAGCGGCCAATGCTGCTAGGGCGCCCGCCCTCTGGGCTTGAGTGAATATGGGGCGCGGCTTACGCGTGCGCGTCTCAGCGCAACTGATAGTTGCCAAGGTCATGCCGGTACAGCGTCAGCCGGAAGCGTCGAGCCGACAACTACGGGCGAGTGGTACCGGTAGGCGGTCTCGCCGGGTTGAGTCGAGCGCACACCCATGTCGGCCTCGTCTACCAGCAGCATTGCAGTTACCGTGTTGGCGGCGTCGGCCAGAATGATGAAGGGGTAATCCATGTGTTCTATCGTTAGAGCGCCTTGCGGCGCGGATGGTGTCGGGATAGACCCGTGCTATCGCGGGGCCGCTCGGGCCGTCTCTGGCGGTCCGTAGGCGCGACCACGAACGGCACTAGCTCGGGCTTGGCCTCAGCAGGCAAGGCGGCCCACATGCTGCGCATGCGGTCCCGGAATGCTCCGGGATTCAGGTCGTAGGCTTCTTGAGTGAGCCGGTAAGCGTTGAGCCGCTCCGGCCCGTCGGGGGATGCCATCAGGACGGCATGGGCCATCTCGTGCCGCTCGGCGGGTTCTCTCGGGTCCGACAGGAACAGGTGCCGCACGGCGGCGGCGTAGGTAGTCATGAGGTCAGTAGCGGACCATGACTTCGCCGGGACGCGCAATGATGCCGGGGTTCTGCAATTCGATCTCGGACCAGCTAAGTCCGCCCCAGGTTGCCTCCGACCGTTTAACCAGCGGCTTCGGGTATACGGTCAGCGGATCGCCGGACTTATCAGCGGGTGCGCTGTAAATCTTCGCGGCAGACCTGAACTCCTCAATGCGCACGGAGACGGTCTGGGCCGCATCGGCATCCCAAGGATTCGCTTCGAGGCGCTTTGCAGCGAACCGGATTTCCTCGGCTCTGCGCGTCTGGGAGGGCACTGCGGCCATCGCATCAGCGACCTTCAGCAATTCTGCTACGGGGGCTTTGGAGCGTCGGGCAGCCTCAAGCATCTCCGCGAGCTCGGCGGCCCCCAGGGGCGCGGGGTTGGTCTGTTTGGTCATGGTGTCGTATTCAGTTGGATGGGACTTGATTACAGGTGGGGCGTGCTGCTGCCTTCGGGTCCCGCGACGTTCGCGCCGTACTTCGCGGCCAGGTAGTCGCGGATAGCTGCGGTGTCCTCGGGGCTCGGCGCGAAGGCGCTGGCGTTCGGGGTGCTGTTCTTGGGGTCGCCGCTGCGAACTGCCTGGACGACCTCTGCACGATCTGCATGGCTCAGGGTCGCTGGATCATTGAACGGCAGCATCTTTCCGTTGCGGTCCACAATCGGCCGCCCTTCGTGATCTGCTGCGACGAATCGGCCGTCGTCCAGTTGAACGATGTGCGGGACATCGTAAGTGTGGGCATAAACACGGACGGGACCGGCATTATGGAAGCCGCCAGCGCGGCGACGGTCGAGCATGTCGGGCGTGTTGCCGTTGCTGTCAATGAGGAAAGGCATGGTTTGGTGTTCCTTGTAGGTTGGATTGGGTTGGAAGATGGAGCCAGGGGGCGACTACAGCGTCCCTGAGCGGCTCCGATGGATTCGGTAGCATTAAGTAGTCCAATATATTTCCGAGGCAGCATGGGATGTCTCAGGCGATGCCACTCATTGATAAACAATGAGGCTATCTTTAATGGGGGCTATGTGCTGCTACATTAGCGACGGCATATGCAAGCCTTGCTGCCCCACCTCCTAGCTAATCATAGGGACGGCCCCGGTGCTCTCTACCTGTGCTGATTTATTCGGCCACTGGGCCGCCCATGTCGTCGGGATTTGGGCGGGGGCGATGAGAGGCGCACTGGCAGCCTCGTTAGGTCCGGAGTTAACGAGCAGTGGCGCGGGACGTCTCAGCGGCTCAGGGGGTGCTGTGCGCAAGCCGCAGACGGATGCTTGAGCTTCTCTCGACGGATGTACATGTGCAGCATGAGATCATGGGCCGCCATATCCTTTCCTGCTGCCATGCCGCGCTCGAAGCGGGCCAGTAGGTCAGTGGCGCTCAGGTCATTCTTTCGGACGTTGCAGGTCCCGCAGAGATACGCGACGTTCCCCGGCTTGTACGGTAGCGCGGTGTCGATACGGTCCAGATGCAGCGACAGGAAATCGGACGGACGATTACCGCAGCATGCGCATTGGCCGGTCTGGATGGAGTCGAGAAAATCCGGCGTCAAGTTGACGACAGGACCACGCCTGCGGGCGTCGCGTATGTCATTGGACGCCCAATTGTCCCGGTGATAGCTGGCCTGATACTCCCGGCGCTTATCGCGGTTGGCTACGTAATAGCGGGCCTGGCAAGCCTTGCACGGGCCGCATAGCCCATCGCGGCTCGCAGCATTCCGGCTGAATTCACTGCGCGGCTTGGTCTCGCCGCATTTGTTGCAGCCTTTGGACTCGATCATTGTTTGCGTCCAGCAATGCTTCGGGCGATGGCTTGCTCCCGGAGATGCTCGGCGGCGTCGCGGGCTTTCTTGCGCTCACGTTGGTCCTTGCGTAGTGCTGCGGCTGCCGTCGGGTTCGCCGCGTATCGCTTGCGCTTCTCAGTCGTCACACATTCAATGCAGCGAGCCGCGTAGCGCGAGCGGAGCTTGGGGCTAACGCTCTTGTCCTCATAGAACGCCGTGATTGGCAAGAGCCGCCTGCAACAGCGGCATACGCGTTGCGTCGGTAGGGATGGGTTGGTCGGGAGGTATCTCATGGGGATGTCGTTTCAGCAAAAAGCAGAGGTGCGCAAATGCTCGCGCTTACAGAGAATGCGCTGAAAAAGAAAAACCCCGCTCGATGGCGGGGTGTCGTTGCCCGGTTAGGGCCTACTACCTTGTGCGGAGTTAATCGCGTCTAGGGTCTTCTACCCTGTGCTGATTTATTCCGCGAACCCGTATTGATGCGCCAAGTCCGGGTCTAGCGGCGCGAGCATCTCGACCACCAGAGTCTTATGGAGGATTTCCTCGGAGGCCTGGTGACGCGTGTGGCTCTCGATGCCTGCGGCTGCCAGAATGGCCTCCTGTTGAACCACAACGGCGGCTCCTGCGGCACGGAGGTCCCGACGACTCGCGCGGACGCCGTCAGCGTTCAGCAGCCGCGCTGCGGTGTCCGCTGCTCGATTGAGAACGGGCACGATATGCGCCGGGGTAGCTCGTAGTGCGGCCTGGCGCTTGCCCCTCAATGCCGCTGCTGCGGGGCCTGCTGCATCAATCAGCTTCGCCTCCACGTCGGCGGGAATGCGGTAGGCGTGGATAGTTTGTTGCGCATTCTTTTTCTGCATGGTCTCTGCACCTTGTTGATAGGGGCGTTACTGCCGCTCGGCGGTCGCCTCGCTCATGGCTGAATCCAGGGCGGCGTACTGCATCTCCAGGGCGTCCAGTTCCTTAGCGAGCCGCAGCATCTGGTCTTCCATCGACGCAGCCCAATGCAGCGCGAGTTCTCCAGACGGCATGCTGGCAACACCCCCGCGAGCAAAGGTAAGGGAGAGACCCGACGCTGCCCGTTCGCTTTCCGATTTCGCGAGCCACGAATGATCGCCGCTCAACCCGGCGTGAGAGAACGCGATGCGGGCACGAATCAGCTGTGTATGCGCTCCGATCATTTGGCAGCCTCCTCTGGGTTGGCGGCACTAGCGGAATTCAATGCGCGGGAGATGGTGGCAAGTCCTACGCCGAAGTGTTCCGCGAGAGATCGCACGGAGCCGCCGTGTTCCGCGTGATACGCCCTCACTTCTGCGTAATCCACGGCGTGCTTCCGCCCCTTGTATTTGCCTTCAGCTTTGGCTACGGCTATCCCTCGCGCCTGCATCTCGCGCCGGTTCAGATAGTCCGCCGCGCCCTGCGCCGCCATGAACGCTAATAGCGCATCGCGAATCCCGAGCCTCAATGGGTCGGTCTCTTGCCCGTCGAACGCCATACCGTTGAGCGTGCATTCAACCCGAACGCCCTTCTTCATCAGGCGTTGCATGGTCTCGTGTAGTTCGTCGTAGCGCCGCGAGATGCGGTCGAGCCAGCGAACCACCAGGACTCCGCCTTTGCGAAGGTCGCGCTCTACGTGCTGCCACTGTTCACGTTCGGACGGTGGCACGTGATACCCGCTCCCCCCCTCATCTATGAACACATCGTCAGCGGCTATGCCCTGGGCGGCTGCGTCGGCGTACTGGCTCGCAGCCGTCTGTCCGTCGAGCGTGGATACACGTCCGTAGTAGATACGTCTCATGTGCTACGTAACCTCGTTCCGTTGAAGTGGTGTTTCGAATTATCCAGCGTTCCGAAAATCTGTCAACTTCAACGGAACGGAAGCGAATGGCCGTTGCGCGTTCGCTACAGGTATACCCAAACGGAACGAATTCAAATAGCGGCAGAACATGGCTAAAGGCCTCCGCGCCTGGACCCGCACCAAAGCTACCGCCGCCGAGCAGCAGCGGTGGCGTGCAGTGGGTGAAGCGCCATGGGTGCGGCGCAGGCCCGGAAGAAAAACGCGCTCGCCAACTCCGCCGATCCCGCGTCCTCCCCGACCTGCGCCAGGATTGCTTCATCCGGCCTGGGAAACGCCGGGGAGGCCATGGGGGGATTTTGGCTCGCGCGGCCGGGGACACCTTGTCACACATTTCTGGGAGAAAAATGAGCACGCGTGGTTCACATCTCCCCATTTTCGCGAAGTCCGACGACTCTACATATGGAACCCACGAAACCCCATGCGGACTTCACGAACAATTACAGCACACATAGAATGCAGCACAGCACTCATACGGACATCCTATGTCAAATTCCCCGCGCCCCGCCCCGCCTCAAGAACCGGAACTTAATCAGCTGCTCACAGCAGCTCTTGAGCAAATCGAATCGACTCGATATCCAAACGTCGAGATGTCAATCCTCGATGCGATAAAAAGTAACGATCTCGACGTTTGGCTTAGTGCAGTCAATCATATTCATAAATTAGCGAAAGGGATCAAAGAGGCCCTCGTTAATGATGATCGCTTCGTCGGCGACACAGTAAAAATGATGCATAGTGGCCTAGGCGGAGCAACAGGCTTCTACCCCCACTTTGTGGATCAGCTTTTAATACGACGCGCCGTCATCACAGGTTCTGCCGATGGGGCAATTCGCTGGCTCGCCAAGGTCCTCAATAGCACCCACGCAACTGGCAAGCTAATCTTAGCGCTTTGGGGCGTTCCGGTCGAAAAGCCAATTCAATTGACTGACAGCATCTCAATCGTTCCTTTTGACGACATTCCCGACAGCGATCAAAAGAGAATAATTGGCGAACACACTCACCGCATGAACGGAATTGTCGCATCAGCCCTCGACTTTGTACCACCAAAATCTGCCCTCGTTACCAGCCGTACAATTTCGCCAATTATTTATGATGCAGACAACACACATTTAAACGTCGAATCCTATATCAAAGACCATGACTTACTGAGGGAGATTGCGCTTGTTCTCACAGTTATCGGCCCTCGCGCATCGCTGCCCTCTTTGCTGTGGTTTACGTTTGACGACCCTGATTTTGAATTGGGCTCATTTCGCACGACTCCATTGACCGAGATAGTACCTACCCGCCCAATCGATTATCCAAATCTCGATCCCAACGAAGCTAAAGAGGTCGTCGGCGCATACCTCCAACTTGCACCCGATGTCCGCCGCCACATCAATGTCGCGCTTGAAAGAATCAATCAGGCACAACGACGCGGAAATGTTGGAGATCGAGCTGTCGAACTTGCAACCGCATTTGAAACGCTTGTAGGCGATGGTGACAAGAATGAAATGACGCACAAAGTAAAAGTTCGAACGGTGAGGATGCTAGGCGGATCGATCGATGAGCGAAGCATTAACGCGACGATAATCAACAAGGCCTATTCAATACGAAGCACTCTAGTTCACACTGGCCGAGTCAACCCCGAATCGACCGAAACGATTAACGGAGAAAGACTACCAGTCTCCGACATCATAGAACGCGCGTTGATATTGTGCGTAAAATTAACAAAATGTATGATTATGCGCGGAGAGATTCCAAGCTGGCGTATTTTTGACATTTCTTAGCAAGTAGACGGTCAGACACGCAGACCTACGTAACTACTCGGGGATATTGCAGGAATGGAAACAATCGGCTTTCTGGTCCAGGGTTCGGCTGCGACACCCTACGAACTATCGTTCTCTAAAGACGGCAACGCGGTCACTGCATTTTGCACGTGTCCGGCTGGCGAAACCGGGACGGCATGCAAGCATCGCTTGTCGATCCTTGCCGGAGTAAAGAATGGTGTTGTCAGTGATAACGTCGATCAGGTTCAGGTGGTCGCGTCCTGGCTCCCTGGGTCAAACCTAGAGACGCGCATGACTGAGCTAGACCAGGCGGAGAAGACGGCAGAGGCGGCAAAGAAGGCCGTGTCAGCCGCAAAGAAGCGACTGGCAGCCACAATGCTTGGCCGGGACTAACGCTCGGCCGTCGCATCGCCAGCCTCGGGCGAATTGATCCGCCCATGTCCTACCGGGCCTTCTACGGCCCGCCTCGTCTCTTTATCGCAACGTTCACCTTGGCAATGAGGCGTGCCGCAGCGTCCATTGTCTCTGCGCTACGTCGAGCGTCTTGCGCTGCTTCTCGGAGCAAGGACACCGCCTTTTCGAGCGCCGCCACGTCACCGGCGGTCACGGGTCCAGTGACGCTACCGGGCTTACCAGTGGTACGGCGCGACGCCATAGCCCGTCGCCTGTTCGCCCACTGGCGTATGGTCGAGGGAGTTGCCAAGCCGTCAGGCAGCTCCCCAAGCTCTTCTATGTTAGCGACCAGCCACACGGCATCTTGGCGCGTCTTGTAGTTGAGATTGTCAAAACCGTTGGCTGCGATCCAGGCGGAATAGGCCCAGTCTGACACGCTTGTGTACTTCCCGACCGTCAGAGCCTCCCCAACATCTAACCACCAACGACGGTGCGTGGTCTGCGACTGTTCGCGTCGCGCTTTAGCTTTGTCTGCCGGCCCACGTGACAAGGCGCGGCGTCGCGGGGCATCCTCTTGGAGTCGCTCCCAAGCGTCCTGCCCGCGTGCCACGACGGGATCATCCGATCTCTTTGGCTTCGGCGTGGCAGGTGCCGGATTGACCCGGCTTACCACTTCAGGAGAACCTCAAACGCTGGCCCGAAGCCAACGAGCGCGAGCGCTACCGGAACAGCTACCGCAAGCGGCACCCACCACGGCATTCGGGCGAGTCGCCGTGTTTCTTCGAACTGTCGTTCCGCCTCATCCAATAAGCGCATTGTGAGGGTGTGAGACCTCGCGGCAAATTCCCCACTCTAGCGGCAATCCATGCGCCTCTCCTACAGTAAGCTGCAAATATTCTCTGCGCGATCCAAGCCTACCGCGCCGCCGCCGCCGTGCAGGCGTCAATCAGCTTTCTACCGAGGATGGTTACATGCACCGCTACCCAGGTCGTCCCACCCCCTGCCGTAGCCAATCCAGTAATGGCACCAAGACGGCCCAAGTTGGCTAGTGACAAAAGCACATCCTCGCGTGGTTGTACGTCCGGTTGCTCCGCTCCGTGCTGCCATACCGCAGCCGATTCAGGTAAATCCCCGGTAATGATCGCGTCATGCGGGCCTCCACTGCTCTCTCGGAGAAGGCGGAGCACTTGCGCATCAAGGGAAGACATGTTTTCCAGCATGCTGACAAACATTCGATGCGTTGTAGTTTCCGGCTCGATCGATGCGTTAACTAATAGGTGAGCCCAGAGGTCTTGCAAATTATCGTCGTCCTCCAGCGAGGCGGCTTGAAGGAGCGGGACGGCAAACTTCAAGGGCACCCCGTTCGGCGGTTCCTCCAAACCCTGATCCGCTAGAAACGTGGCGGCCCGTTGCATTAGCCGTTGTTGGCGCTCCCATCGCGAATACCTGAGTTTGTCTTCAAAGATACCGAGCCCCTGCTCAATGGAGCCGCGCACATAGGTCGCGATGAAGCCGCCCATTGCCGTAGCTGCATCAATGCCTTTCCCAGTCGCCTTTGCGACCTCTTGGACTGCCTTTGCCGTTTCGGTTACTGCTGCTACCTCATTCATCGTGTGGTCTCTCAATTCCGGTCAGTAGTAAATAACTAAACGTGCAACTAGTAGTTATCCCGTCCCCATATATTATCGGATGATGCAGTAGCTGAGACTCTACCAGCCGGTCCCATAAGTCGTCCCACGGCCGACGGCCGACCACATGTCGGGTTGATCCGCGATGGTCATGGGATACGCCACTCGGTCCAGGGCCTCCTTCATAGCCGTAAGCGAGGTAGTAGCGGTGTAAACCTTGCGTCCGCTGGAACCCTGGGCGCTATGGCCGGTAATCGAATCCATCGTGGCTTCGCCCACGTGCTTCTCTGCCAAGGTAGATCGGAGCCAATGGCGGAACTTGTGCGCACCCTCTAGCGCTCCCGCAGGCAATGAAGCAGCCTTACGGAACTGGCGGAACCATTGACCCATGGTGTCCCCCGGTCCCCGAGCACGCCCCCACGCAGTCGGGAATGCAGGACCGGTACTGCCCAGGATTTCCTGGAACCACTGAGCGAACCAAGGATCGGCCAAGAGGTGCGCGGCCAGCGGTACGACCCGCTCGGACTCCTGGGTCTTGACTGTGCCCGCCTCAGCAGTGATCCGTATCGCCGTAACCCCGCTACGGGTTTGGAAATCCTCCTTCCGTAGCTGCGCGATCTCGCCAATGCGAGCCCCAGTGTGCAGGAGCAACAGCAGTAAGGCGCGACCATCAGACGGCGCTACGTCCTGCCAATGGGGCACTTCGGCCATACGGTCGGAAAACAGCGGATGTCCGTACATGCGCCGTAGTTCATCGTCGGTCCAAGGCTCACGGGACTTCGCCCCGATTGTCTTGTCGAACGTAAGGTCGAGCGGATTGCGCTCAAGTAGGTCGATCTTTACGGCTACGTTTGCTAGAGACGTAATGCAGGTAGCATGATTTCCAGCAGTCTTCCGAGACCATCCGCGAGCCGGGTCTAGCAAGAAGTCGACAAATGTGGCCCCCGTTGCCTTGATCAGCTTGGTGAGTGGTACGCGGCCCACGGCCTGCTCGAACAGGGCCAGCGCCTTATTGGTGCGCCCTATAGCGTTGGCCTTCGGGGCATTTCGAGCGATCCACGCCGGTACGACATCCCTGAGCGTCTTAGGCGACTCCTGCGACTCGGCGGCCTCATGCGCGTCCGCGTGCAATGCGGGCGGCTCCGGTGCAGGCGGGGTATCGATAGGTGCACCATCCTTCCGCTCCATCACGTCCTGCCAGGCCGCCATTGACGCTCGCGCGATCTGGAGTAGCCCGCGCATCCCCTCCGGGGATGACCAATCGACCCGGATACCCCAAGCCTCGACGGTACGCTCGGCGTAGGCGCGTGCTGACTGAAGGTCGCCGCGTTTCATTGCCGCCAAGTCTGCAGAGTATGACCGTCTCAGGCCCTTCATTCCTAACGCCTTCAGTTCCGGCTCAGGTGTGAGGAACGTCACATTGTCGTCAGCTTGCAAAATCTGGTGGCGTAGCACGTCTGCAATCTGGCGCACCAACGCTGACGTGAGCGTAACAAATGGCGCAGGGGCGGCTTTGGCCCGCAACGCGTCGAATCGATCCCGGTACTCTGCTATCAGCTTGAGGGCCTTGGTGATTGCCTCGTCGCGGTTCGATGTACGCAAGCTCGCCCGATAGGCGTCGGCCCTCGGTTTGCCCGTCTTTGGATTGCGGAAGTGTTGTTGCAGGTCTTTGGGCACGCCGATCCGGAGATGGAACACGGACGAGCCGGGGCGCAAATAGACGCCAGTGGGAAGGGTTGCCAAGTCAGTCATCTCCGCATTGTTGCACGGCGGAATTGACACACCAAACTGACACACCCGGAAAAAGGAAAGGCCCGGAAAGCTACGCCAGATAAGGGAACCCTTTACTGACAAGCTTTCCAGGCCTTGATTCCTGGTCGGGGCGAGAGGATTTGAACCTCCGACCACCTGCACCCCATGCAGGTACGCTACCAGGCTGCGCTACGCCCCGAAAGAAAAAAATTATAACAGACAGTTTTCCGATTTAGAACGGGTCGCATGCATTTTGTGACTATTCTTGTGAAGTTTTTTAGCGTGACGGGTGATCGCCGCCCACGCTCGCACCCAGTACGTCGACTTCCCTTGAGAGCCACGACGCTTCCCCGTGATGGCGACTGTGCTTTGGGTCGATACAGCCGTTGCCGCCGATCTTGCCTCGCCGCTGCCGCCCCTCCTACACCGGCCACCCGCATTCCCCCCTAGTCGAAAAGGACGATGGCCGCTGCGCCGCGAATCGCTACCGTGCGGTTACCCCGCGCGAAATCGATGCGCGCGGGCGAACCGTCCGACTGCATGCCGATCGATCCGGCCCGCCCGGCTTTGCCGCGTCGCGCGTCATACGGCGGGCGGCCCGGTCACCGCCGCGGTCGCGACGTCTCGTAACCGTCTCCGTCTAAGGGCATTGAATGCATCAGAAAAACGAAATTTCCCGTCGACATTTTCTCCGGCTGGGCGCCGGCACGATAGGCGTGGCGCTGGGAAGCGCGTCGCTGCTGTCGGCATGCGGAGGCGACTCGATGTCGGTCGCACCGGTCACGACGCCGCGGCTGAGTTCCGCATCGAATTTTCGCGACACGGCCGGTCCGGACGGAACCGGCTACGTGACGACGAGCGGCGCGAAGATGAAGAAAGGCGTGATCTATCGCTCATCGGCGCTCGCGTTGTCCTCCGCAGACGTCGCCGCCGTCGACACACTCGGCATCAGGCAGGTCTGCGACCTGCGCACGCCCGCCGAGATCAAGACGCAACCGGATGTGCCGCTGACCGGCGCCACCTGGCAAAACCTCAACGTGCTCGGAGCCGCCAGCATCGATCCGATCCCGACCACCGGCGCAACCGCGACGGCATTCATGTCGAGCATGTATCGCGCGTTCGTCACGTCGGACACCGCGCATGCCAGCTATCACACGCTCTTCACCGGCTTCGCCGCCTCCGGCGACAACCTGGTTTTCCACTGCACGGCCGGCAAGGACCGTACCGGCTGGGCGACAGTCGTTCTGCACACGATCCTGGGTGTTTCCGAACAGACGATACTCGCCGACTACCTGCTGACCAACGTCTACAGCGCATCGGAAATCGCCGCCTCGGTCGCGCAAGCGCAAACAGCCGGCGGGCAAAATGCGGCAGCCATGATGACCGCGCTGCAAGGTGCGCACGCCGACTATCTGCTGGCGGCATTCGATCAGGTCACCGCGTCGTACGGCTCGATGACGTCGTATATCGCGAACGGCCTGCAACTCGACCACGCGGCGCTCGACGCAATCCGGCAGCACATGCTGGTGTGACGAGCCCTGGGCCGCCGCGGCGGGGCCGGATCGCATCCGCACTTCGATCGCGGCGGCCGCCGCCCCTCTCATCCGGCGAAACCCTTGCCGGTCAAGGCACGCGCGGATTTCCCCTGCGTCGACGGAAGCTGCCAACGACCGCCCGCGCAAACCAAACGACCGTTTGATCCGGCCGCCCGACCACCCCGAATCCATTGTCCCGCAGCACGTCGGGCCGCCCCGCCCGGGCGCCCGTTGTTTGGTAACGCCGCTCTAGCGCGCTATGCCACACTGCACGGCATCGACGCTCGCGCCGTGCAGTGGCGCGCGCCGCCGTCGATCACGACAAGACATGGAGACAGACGATGCGGAATGCGGTCCGGCGCGGCCATCGCTCGCCTTTGGCAATTTTCTACTGGATTTTCGGCCTGCCACGCGCGGGCCGCCCCCTCTCGCGCCGGACATCCCGCGTGTTCGGCTGCAGCGCGCTGGCGCTCGCGCTGCTGTGTGCCGGTTGCGCGGAATCGTCCGCGCAGCGCGACGGCAACACGTCGATCGCGTCGACGAAGATCGAACGCACCAAGGCCGAACGCCTCGCCCGCGAGCAGCAGCTCGCCCGCACCGTGCCGTCGCTCGCATCGATCAGCCTCACGCAACCGCGCCCGTTCACGCTGCGCGACTCCGGCCAGAACGGCGCGATGACGTTCCTGCGCGACGTCGATTTCCGCATCGTCAACAACCTCGGCTTCTTCATCCATCAGCTGTCGGCCACGCTCGTGCCGACGCAGGCCGGCGCGCCGATCGTGTTCGACGACCCGACGAGTTTCGAGATCGACGTGCACGAAGGCACGGTCACGCTCGACAACGCGAAGCTGACCGCCCTCTTCAACACCTACATCTTCGGCTACCGCAACGCGCCGCTGCGCAAGCTCGCCGTGTCGGCCGGCGACGGCGTGATTCACCTGCAAGGCGAGATGCAGCGCGACGGCTGGGTGCCGTTCTCGCTGACCGGCACGCTCACGATCCGCGACGGCAGCCAACTGGTATTCCATCCGACCGGCGTGCGCGTATCGGGCATCAACGCGCAGCCGGTGATGCGCGCGGCCAACGTGAAAATGGCCGACCTGCTGAAAGTCCAGACGCCGATCGCGCATCTCGTCGGCGACGATCTCGTGATGTCGGTCGACAAGCTGATGCCGCCGCCGCGCCTGAAACTCACGATCACCGCGCTGCACGTGAGCCCGGGCGGCCTCGACCTGACGCTCGACGACGGTACGCATGCCGGCTTCGCGATGCCCGCGAATGCGCCGCAGCAGGCCATGTACATTCGCGGCGGCGACGTGAAGTTCATGCGCTCGATGCCGATGAACGCGGACATCCTGATCGGCCCGGTCGATCCCGCGAAGCGCGACCAGACTTTCGTGTTCGACCTGTATCACTATCGCGACCAGGTATCGGCCGGCTACTTCAATTTCGACGACAGCGGCGCGATGGCGATCCGGATGCCTTCGTACGCGGGCCCCGCCGGCGGCACGCCGCTCGGCAACGCAACCGCGCGCCTGAACGACAGCTTCCTTGCCGCGCAGCAGAACGCGCTGCACGACATGCGCCAGCACTGGGAAGCCGCCGCGCTCGCGGCGAATGCCGCTCACCCCGGCATGCAGAAGGTCGCGATCCGGCGCACGTCGGCTACACCGTTCAACGAACGGCATGTGTCGAACCGGAACCCGACGATCCATCTGCGCAACGTCGACTTCAACCTGTCCGGGGATATCGGCTTTCACGTCGAGGATCTCGATGTGGAACTCGTATCGAAGCGGCCCGGCGAACCCGTCGATCTCGACGACCCGAACCAGTACGACATCCGCATACTCGGCGGCACGGTCGTCGAGTCGTGGAAAGCGATGTCCGCGCTCTTCAACAACTATCTGCTCGATTACTCGCCGCGTTCGCTCAACGACTTGCAACTGAGCGCGGACGGCACGAACCTGCGCGTCCAGGGCGGCATCAAGCTGTGGAACCACGTGCCGCCGGGCGTCTGGCTGCCGACCGACATGAAGGGCACGCTGTCGGTGCTCGACGACCGCCATCTCGCGTTCAAACCGTCCCAGGTGTCGGTGCTCGGGATTCCGCAGGCGAAGCTGCTGCGTTCGCTCGGCATCGAACTCGCGTCGCTGACGCCGTTGCAGCGTCGCGGCGCGGAACTGCGCGGCGATACGCTCGTGCTCGACCAGTACACGGTGTTCCCGCCGCCCGTGCTGAACGGCAAGCTCGGGCAGGCAACGGTCGAACGCGACGGGCTGCGTCTCACGTTCAGGCGTCAGGCCGGTACGCCCGCGCCGCAACGGCCGCAGATCAATGCGCCGAGCTACATGTGGATGGAAGGCGGCGACATGAAGATGTTCAACGTACTCGAACTGAACGTGCGTGCGTTGATCCAGAATTCGGCCGAGGCCGGCCCGATGCGTTTCGACCTGTACGGCTACCGCAGCCAGGTCGCGCAAGGTTCGGTGCGGATGCTGCCGGACGGCACGCTGGTCGTCGACATGGGGCAAAAGAATCCGCTCGCGTCGCGTTGACGCGCATGCGTGACAGGCATGAAAAAAGCCCGGTGGCGGATCGCCAACCGGGCTTTCATTTCATCCTTCGCGCGTCGCGCTCAGTCGCGCTTCAGTCCGTCGATCACGTCGAGCAGCGCCTGCCGCAACGCCGTGACGTCGACGGCAGCGCCCGACTTGCCCGGCGCGCGTGCATCGGCGGCCTGCGCCTCATGCTCGACGAGTGCGTGCGCCGCAGCACCGCGCTCGCCACCCGGTGAATCCAGCCGGTTGCGCGCGCCGTTGATCGTGAACCCCTGCTCGTACAACAACTCGCGAATCCGCCGGATCAGCAGCACTTCGTGGTGCTGGTAGTACCGACGATTGCCGCGCCGCTTCACCGGCCGCAGTTGAGTAAATTCCTGTTCCCAATAACGCAGCACATGCGGCTTGACCCCGCACAGCTCGCTGACTTCACCGATCGTGAAGTAGCGCTTCGCGGGAATCGGAGGCAAAACGACTTTCTCAACCGTGGTGGTCATCGTCGGTTAACCGTCGGTAAGGGTGCGCGGCGGCCGCGCGGGGGCGTCAGCGCGCGGGGCTTACTCCGCGCCGTTTTCGACCAGCGCCTTCAGCTTCTGGCTCGCGTGGAAGGTTACCACCCGGCGGGCCGCGATCGGAATCGCCTCGCCCGTCTTCGGATTGCGGCCCGGACGCTGCGGCTTGTCGCGCAACTGGAAATTGCCGAACCCCGACAGCTTGACGCTTTCGCCGTTTTCGAGCGCGTCGCGGATCACTTCGAAAAACGCCTCGACCATGTCCTTCGCTTCACGCTTGTTCAGCCCGACGCTGTCGAACAGCAGCTCCGCCAGTTCCGCCTTCGTCAGCGTGGGCGCCTCGGTGGACGCCGGCGCCGAAGCGTCGCGGTTCATGGCGCTGCGTTGCGCCGTCAGGAGGGCTTCGAATTCACTCGAGGTCATGTCGTTCATATCTGCCATACAGCGCGTTGAATCAAAACTTTCGATGGGAAAAAGCCGCCCGCGAACGGGCGGACCCTCTCCTTAGCCGCGCAGACGCGCACCGGCACGAGCCATCCGTCCGACCAGCGTCTGGATCGCCTGATCGACGACCTCGTCCTGCAGCGTGCCAGCCGCGTCCTGCAGCGTCACGCGGAAGGCAAGGCTCTTCTCGTGCGCGGCAAGACCACCGGAAGTATTTGATTTTGCACGAAATTCGTCGAAGAGTACAACCTTCTGAACGAATCGGCAGGCCTCTTCGGCAAGCGCCTTCTTCATTTCGTCGAAAAGTGCCTGAACCTCGACCGCCTGATCGACGACAACGGCGATATCGCGACGGACCGGCGGGAATTTCGACACGTCGGTCGGCGCCGGCAGCGCACGCGCGATCAGCGCGTCCGCGTCGACTTCGAACATCACCGGCGCGTGCGGCAGCTCGTACTTTTGCATCAGGCGCGGGTGCAGCTCGCCGATCCAGCCGACCGTACGGCCATCGACTTCGATGCGTGCGCTGCGGCCCGGATGAAGGGCCGGATGCTCCGCCTTCACGAAGCGTGCGGCGGCAGGCGCGAGCAGCGCTTCGAGATCGCCCTTCACGTCGAAGAAATCGACCGCACGGGTCGCCACACCCCACTGCTCGTCGAGCGCCGGACCATAGGCGAGCGCACCGACACGCTTCGGCTGCACGTAGCCTTCGACCGTCAGCTCGCCGGCCTTCGCCGACGCATCGGCGAGGAACACACGACCGGCCTCGAACACGCGCACGCGATCGGCGCGACGGTTCAGGTTGTGGCGCAGCACCGAAATCAGGCTGCCGAACAGCGTCGTGCGCATCACCGACAGCTGGCTCGCGATCGGATTCAGCAGGCGGATCGGCTGGTCGTTGCCCGCGAAATCCTGTTCCCACTCCGCATCGACGAAGCTGAAGTTGACGGTTTCCGCATAGTCGCGCGCGGCGAGCGCGTGACGGATGTCGTGGATCGAGCGCCGCGTCTCGTGGGTCGCGCGCATTTCGCTCGTCGCGACCGGCGGACGCGCCGGGATCTTCTCGAACCCGTAGATGCGCGCCACTTCCTCGATCAGATCTTCCTCGATCTCGATGTCGAAGCGATGCGACGGCGGCGTGACGAGGAATGCGTCGTCTTCACGCTCGAACGGCAGGCCGAGGCGCGTGAAGATGCTGGCGATCTCGTCGGCGCCGATCTGCACGCCGATGATGCGGTTCGCGCGCGACACACGCATCTTCACCGGCGCGCGCCGCGGCAGGTTCACGGCCTGATCGTCGACCGGGCCGGCCTTGCCGCCGCAGATCTCGAGAATCAGTTGCGTGATGCGCTCGACGTGCTCGACGGTCGTCGCGTAGTCGACGCCGCGCTCGAAGCGATGGGCCGCGTCGGTCGAGAAGTTGTACTTGCGTGCACGGCCGCGGATGCTGTCCGGCCACCAGAACGCGGCTTCCAGGTAGATGTTGGTCGTATCGAGCGTGACGGCCGTGCTGTCGCCGCCCATGATGCCGGCCAGGCTTTCCACCTGACGATCGTCCGCAATCACGCCGACCGTTTCGTCGAGTTCGACCGTGTTGCCGTTGAGCAGCTTCAGCGTTTCGCCGCGCTTGCCCCAGCGCACCTCGATGCCGCCGTGGATCTTGTCCAGATCGAACACGTGCGACGGGCGGCCGAGCTCGAACATCACGTAGTTCGAGATGTCGACGAGCGCCGACACGCTGCGCTGGCCCGAACGCTCGAGGCGCTCGACCATCCACTGCGGCGTCTTTGCATGCGCGTTCACGCCGCGGATCACGCGACCCGAGAAGCGGCCGCACAGATCGGGCGCGGCGATGCGCACCGGCAGCGTTTCGTCGAGTTCGACGCGCACCGGCCGGATGTCGACCGGCGTCAACGACGCACCGGTGATCGCGGCCGTCTCGCGTGCGATGCCGAACACGGACAGGCAGTCGGCCTTGTTCGGCGTCAGCTTGATTTCGAAGATCGTGTCGTCGAGATTGAGCGTGTCGCGGATGTCCTGGCCGATCGGCGTGTCTTCCGGCAGGATCAGCAGGCCGCTGTGATCGTCCGACAGCTTCAGCTCGCGCGCCGAGCACAGCATCCCCTGGCTCTCCACGCCGCGCAGCTTCGACAGTTTGATCGCGAACGGCTTGCCGCCCTCTTCCGCCGGCGGGAGTTCCGCGCCGACCAGCGCGACCGGCACCTTGATGCCGGGCGCCACGTTCGGCGCGCCGCAGACGATGTTCAGCGTCGTGCCGGTGCCGGCGTCGACCTGACAGACATTGAGCTTGTCCGCATCCGGATGCTTGACGACTTCGAGCACGCGGCCGACGACGATCTTCGACGTCGGCGGCGCAGCCTTGCTCAGCGATTCGACTTCGAGCCCCGCCATCGTCAGCGCGTGCGACAGTTCGTCCGTCGTCAGCTGCGGGTCGACAAAGGTTCTCAACCAGGATTCAGGGAATTGCATGGATGTCTACGTTCGAAACAGGTTAGATCGACGCCCGGGCCCCGTCGGATCGTTCGTCGGGGCATGCGCGGGCACAGGTCGGCGCGCGGCGTTACGCGAACTGGCGCAGGAAACGCAGGTCGTTCTCGAAGAACAGCCGGAGATCCTGGACGCCGTAGCGCAGCATCGTCAGGCGCTCGAGGCCGCTGCCGAACGCGAAGCCGATGTAGCGCTCGGGATCGAGGCCCATGTTGCGAATCACGGTCGGATGCACCTGCCCCGAGCCGGAGATCTCGAGCCACTTGCCGGCGTTCTTGCCTTGCTCGAACATCATGTCGATCTCGGCCGACGGTTCCGTGAACGGGAAGTACGACGGACGGAAGCGCACGAGGATGTCGTCGCGCTCGAAGAATTTTTTCAGGAAGTCGGTATAGACGCCCTTGAGATCGGCGAAGCTGATGTTTTCGTCGATCCACAGCCCCTCGACCTGATTGAACATCGGCGAGTGGGTCGCATCGCTGTCGACGCGATACGTGCGGCCCGGCGCGATCACCTTGATCGGCGGACGGTTCATGCGCGCGTAACGCACCTGCATCGGGCTCGTGTGCGTGCGCAGCAGCAGCTGGCGGCCGTCGGCATCCTTGCCTTCGACGTAGAAGGTGTCCTGCATCGAACGCGCCGGATGGTTCTCCGGGCTGTTCAGCGACGTGAAGTTGTACCAGTCGGTCTCGATTTCGGGGCCGTCGGCCACATCGAAACCGATCGAGCCGAAAATCTGTTCGACACGCTCCCACGTGCGCATCACGGGGTGCAGGCTGCCTGCACCGGCGCCGCGGCCCGGCAACGTCACGTCGATCGATTCTGCGGCGAGGCGCTGGTTCAGCAGCGCGTCGGCCAGTGCCTGACGGCGTGCGGTCAGCGCGGCTTCAACCTGCTGTTTCGCGACGTTGATGCGTGCACCTTCGGTCTTGCGTGCTTCGGGATCGAGCTTGCCGAGGCCCTTCAGCAACTCGGTCAGCGCACCCGACTTGCCGAGAAATCGTGCTTTCTCGTTTTCGAGCGTGGTGATGTCGGCAGCCTGTTCGAAGGACTGCTGCGCGTCGGCGACAATCTGGTCCAGATCCATAGATCCCATCATTTCCAACGTCATTCGGTCTTGGCGAGCGAAATCGCACACCAAACAAAAAAGGGGCTCGGAAGAGCCCCGTTTTCGCTGCAGCGGCCGAGATTACCGGAACATCGCTGCAACTAACCACGCAGTGCTAATTTCGCAATTAGGCTGCAACGGCGGCTTTCACCTGCTTGACGATCGCAGCAAAAGCAGCCTTGTCGAACACCGCCATGTCGGCCAGCACCTTACGGTCGAGTTCGATCGACGCCTTCTTCAGGCCGTTGATGAACACGCTGTAGGTCATGTCGTGCTGGCGAACTGCCGCGTTGATACGCGTGATCCACAGTGCGCGGAACACACGCTTCTTGTTGCGGCGATCGCGGTACGCGTACTGACCAGCGCGCATCACCGCCTGCTTGGCGATGCGGTAGACGTTATTGCGGCGGCCGCGATAACCCTTGGCCAGGTTGATGATCTTCTTGTGGCGGGCCCGTGCGGTTACCCCACGTTTGACTCGAGGCATGTTTCTCTCCTTGGAGTATCAGTTGAGGGGTTACGCGAACGGGAGCATCGCGCGGACGGAGTTCAGATCGGAATCATGAACTGCCGTGGCGCCGCGCAGATGGCGCTTGTTCTTCGTGGTTTTCTTGGTCAGGATGTGGCGCTTGAAGGCTTGACCGCGCTTGACGGTACCGCCCGGACGCACCACGAAGCGCTTTGCAGCGCTCTTCTTGGTCTTCATCTTAGGCATGACGAACAACTCCAGTTTATTAGATGGCGATGGGTGTGCGGTTGGCTTGCGCCCTTGACCCGCCCTTCGAAACCCAGTCCACTTGTGTACGGCGGGCCGCTTGCGCAGCCGCCGTCATTGTTGGCGCGCCGCCCTGACCGGGCAACGCGCCGAACCACTGCGAACCTGCGCGCCAAGCGCGCGGGCCCGTTACTTCTTTTTCTTCGGCGAGAGCACCATGATCATCTGGCGCCCTTCCATCTTCGGCATCTGCTCGACCTGGCCGACTTCCTCGAGATCCGTGCGCAGACGCTCGAGCATCCGCATACCGATTTCCTGGTGAGCCATTTCGCGGCCACGGAAACGCAACGTGATCTTCGTCTTGTCGCCTTCTTCGAGGAAGCGGACGAGGTTGCGCAGCTTGACGTTGTAATCACCGTCATCGGTACCCGGGCGGAACTTGACTTCCTTGACCTGGATGACCTTCTGCTTCAGCTTCGCTTCGTGCTGCTTCTTCGATTCCTGGTACTTGAACTTGCCGTAATCCATCAGACGGCAAACCGGCGGCACCGCTTGCGGCGCGATTTCCACCAGGTCAACATCCAGTTCTTCCGATTTACGGAAAGCATCAGCGAGTTTTACGATACCGAGCGGTTCGTTCTCGATCCCGACCAGGCGCACTTCCGGCGCAGTGATTTCACCGTTGATGCGGTGCGACGACTTATCAGTAGCGATGTTACGTTTCCTCTAAAAATTAAAAAAACGAGCCGCGCTGCCAGGGCGGTTACTTGAACGAGCGCAGGTCTTCCTGCAGACGCTCAACGAAGGCTTCGACCGGCATCACGCCAAGATCGACGCCGCCACGGGCACGCACGGCTACCGTTTGCGCATCACGCTCCTTATCGCCCACGACGAGGAGATAAGGCACCTTTTCCAGCGTGTGCTCGCGTATTTTATAGCTAATCTTCTCGTTGCGCAAATCGGCCGTCACTCTAACCCCTTGTTTTTGCAACGTTTGGGCCAGAGATTGCGCATATTCGGCCTGACTTTCGGCGATATTGAGCACAACTGCCTGGAACGGCGCGAGCCAGGCCGGCATCGCACCGGCGTGGTGCTCGATCAAAATGCCGAGGAAACGCTCCATCGAACCGACGATTGCACGGTGCAGCATCACCGGCCGGCGGCGGCTGTTGTCCTCCGCCACGTACTCGGCGCCGAGGCGCTCCGGCAGCACCATGTCGAGCTGCAGCGTGCCGCACTGCCACGAGCGGCCGAGTGCGTCCTTGATGTGGTACTCAATCTTCGGGCCGTAGAACGCGCCCTCACCCGGCAATTCCTCCCAGGTGAGGCCGCAGGCCGTCAACGCGTCGCGCAGGCCCTGCTCGGCACGATCCCACGTCTCGTCCGTACCCGCGCGCTGATCCGGGCGCAGCGACAGCTTGATGTCGATGTGCTCGAAGCCGAAGTCCTTGTACACGCTCATGGCCAGCGTGTTGAACGCGATCGATTCCGAGATGAACTGCTCTTCCGTACAGAAGATGTGCGCATCGTCCTGCACGAAGCCGCGCACGCGCATCAGGCCGTGCAGCGCGCCCGACGCCTCGTTGCGGTGGCACGAACCGAATTCCGCGTAACGCAGCGGCAGATCGCGGTACGAACGCAGCCCGTGCTTGAACACCTGGACGTGGCCCGGGCAGTTCATCGGCTTGATCGCGTAGTCGCGCTTCTCCGACTCCGTCGTGAACATGTTCTCGCGGTAGTTCTGCCAGTGGCCCGACGCTTCCCACAGCGAGCGGTCCATGATCATCGGCGTCTTGATCTCGAGGTAGCCGCCTTCGTTCACGCGGCGGCGCATGTACTGCTCGACCTGCTGCCACAGCGCCCAGCCCTTCGGATGCCAGAACACCATGCCCGGCGACTCTTCCTGCATGTGGAACAGGTCGAGCTGCTTGCCGAGCTTGCGGTGATCGCGCTTTTCCGCTTCTTCGAGCATGTGCAGGTACTGGTCCTGGTCTTCCTTCCTGGTCCAGGCCGTGCCGTAGATGCGCTGCAGCTGCTCGTTCTTCGAATCGCCGCGCCAGTACGCGCCCGCGACCTTCATCAGCTTGAAGACCTTCAGCTTGCCGGTGGACGGCACGTGCGGGCCGCGGCACAGATCGGTGAAGCCGCCGTGCGAATACAGCTTGATTTCGTCGCTTTGCGGAATCGATTCGATGATCTCGGCCTTGTACTTCTCGCCGATGCTGCGGAAATAGCCCGCCGCTTCGTCGCGCGACACGACACGACGCGTCACCGGCTCGTCCTTCTTCACGAGCTCCTGCATGCGCTTTTCGATCTTCTCCAGATCTTCGGGCGTGAACGGCCGGTTATACGAGAAGTCGTAATAGAAGCCGTTGTCGATCACCGGGCCGATCGTCACCTGCGCGTCCGGATACAGCTCCTTCACCGCGTACGCAAGCAAGTGCGCGGTCGAGTGACGGATGATGTCGAGGCCGTCGGCGTCCTTGTCGGTCACGATCGCAAGCGACGCGTCGCGGTCGATCACAGTCGACGTATCGACGAGCTCGCCGTCGAGCTTGCCGCCAAGCGCAGCTTTCGCAAGACCGGGACCGATCGAGGCTGCAACCTCGGCAACTGTCACCGGATGCTCGTATTGTCGAACTGAGCCGTCAGGCAAGCGTATCGAAACCATAGCAATCTCCGTGATGCCGACAGTGGGCGGCAGACCAGGTACGCGATCAAAAAATCACGCGGGAAAATTTCGCGACAAAAAAAATGCGGCCCCGCTTTCGAGGGGCCGCATTCGATACTTCACTCAAACTGAAAGGGCGAAAGGGTTCCTCGACTAGCGTCGCTCCGAAAAGGTTTCGGTCAACGTTCGCGGTGTCATAACCGTATTCGCCTTGTTCGCGTTGAATTATTTACTGCATCGAACGCCCGGAGACCGGACATTCTCAATTCGTTGGTAGGCTCGATTGGACTCGAACCAACGACCCCCACCATGTCAAGGTGGTGCTCTAACCAGCTGAGCTACGAGCCTAGTGAAGCTAAGATTATATGGAGCCGCTACCCGCTTGGCAAGAGTTTTATGCAGTTGCAGCAAAATAACGGTGTTCCAACCCCACATCAGGCCTTCCGCCCCGCCCGCACGACGCCCTGCACCTCGCCGAGCAGCGTGCATGCGCGCTGCACCTGCGCCGAGTTCGACACCTCGACCGTGAACTGCATGAATGCCGCGTTGCGGCGGCTCTGCGTCTTCACGCCCACCACGTTCATCTTCTCGCGCGCGAACACTTCGGAGATGTCGCGCAGCAACCCTTGCCGGTCGCTCGCCTCGATCATCAGGTCGACCGGATAGACGGACGCCCCGCGGCCGCCGAGCACGTCGGCCGACCAGGTCGTCTGGAGCACGCGCTCCGGCGCGCGCTCGACCATCCGGCGAAACGTCGGGCAATCGGTGCGGTGGATCGACATCCCCTTGCCGCGCGTGACGAAGCCGCTGATCGGGTCGGGCGGCGCCGGACGGCAGCAGCGCGCGAGCTGGGTCAGCAGCGCGTCGACGCCCACGACCAGCACACCGGTCGACGCGCCGTGCGCGACGCTTGCGCCGCTGCCGCGCTTCTCGAAATCGGCAGGCGCTTCGGGCGCCGGTTCGGGCGGCGGCGCATCGGACAGCGCGTGCTCGACGTTGCGCAGGCTGAACTCTTCCTTGCCGACGACCGAGAACAGCTCCTCGGGCGACTTGAAGCCGAGCTTCGCGGCGAGGTTGTCGAGGTTGACCGACGTCTTGCCCTCGCGTTGCAGCGTCTTTTCGACGAGTGCGCGGCCATGCGCGACATTTTCTTCCTGCTCGATCGAGTTGAACCACGCACGCACCTTCTGACGCGCGCGCGGGCTCTTCATGTAGCCCAACTGCAGGTTCAGCCAGTCGCGCGACGGCCCGCCCTCCTTCACCGCGATGATCTCGACCGTCTGGCCATTCGAAAGCGGTGTGTTGAGCGGCACCATCGCGCCGTCGACGCGTGCGCCCCGGCAGCGATGGCCGAGTTCGCTGTGCAGGTGGTACGCGAAATCGACCGGCGTCGCGCCCTGCGGCAGCGCGATCACGCGCGCCTGCGGCGTCAGCACGTAGATGTGGTCGTCGTCGAGCGACGTTTCGCGCAGTTGTGCCCACGCCTTGTCGCCCGACTTTTCCGCGCCGTCCTCGACGTCGTCCTTCCACGCGAGCAGCTGGCGCAGCCACGCGATCTTCTCGTCGTACTTGTCGCTCGCCGAAAACTGGCCGCCGTAGCCGCGCGCACCGGCCTCCTTGTAGCGCCAGTGCGCGGCGACGCCGTACTCGGCGAAACGGTGCATCTCCTGCGTGCGGATCTGCACTTCGAACGCGCGGCCGTCGTCGCCGATCACGACCGTGTGCAGCGACTTGTAGCCGTTCGGCTTCGGCCGCGAGATGTAGTCGTCGAATTCCTTCGGCACCGGCTGCCACAGGTGATGCACGATACCGAGCACCGTGTAGCAATCCTTGATGTCCGGCACGATCACGCGAAACGCGCGCACGTCGTACAGCTCGGAGAAGTCGAGCTCCTTGCCGCGCATCTTGCGCCAGATGCTGTAGATGTGCTTCGGCCGGCCGCTCACGTCAGCCTGGATGTGCGCGTCCGCCAGCTCCTGCTGCAACCGGTCGATCGCCTGCTTGACGTACGCTTCGCGCTCGATGCGTTTCTCGTCGAGCAGCTTCGCGATCCGTTTGTAGGTGACGGGATCCTCGAAGCGGAACGCGAGATCCTCGAGCTCCCACTTCAGTTGCCAGATGCCGAGACGGTTCGCGAGCGGCGCGTAGATCTCGAGCGTCTCGCGCGCGACGTCGGGCGGCGGGTCGATCTTCGCGGCCGCATAGTAGCGCAGCGACTGCAGGCGCGACGCAAGCCGGATCAGCACCACGCGGATGTCCTGCGCGAACGCAAGCAGCATCTTGCGCAGCGCCTCGATCTGCGTACGCCGCTCTTCGGCCGCGTCGCGCCCGACGTCGGGCACCGCGTTGTGCGCCGCGCGCAGGCTGACGGTGCCAAGCCGCAACAGCTTGCGCACGTCGGCCACGAGACGCGCCACCTCTTCGCCGAAGCGTTCGGCGAGTTCGCGCTCGGGGTCGTTCAGGTGCGGCGTCAGCACGAACAGCGCGGCCGCCTGCATCGCGGGCGGATCGACGTTCAGCGTGCGCATGATCGACGCCGTGCCCGCCGAGTGATCGGCCAGCAGTTCGCCCGACGACAGGCGCACGTCGCCGGCCCGCTCGCGCACGAACGCGAGCACGTCGTCGAACGATGGCGCCGCGACGGAGGAAGCGGAAACGGACTCGGTCATCGCACGGTCTGGCGTAATGCGGTCATCGTGACGCTTCGCTCAGCTCCGTTGCGCGGCGACGACGACGATCTCGACGAGCAGCGCCGGATCCGCGAGCTTCGCCTCGACGGTTGCGCGCGGCGGCGTGTTGCCCTGCGCGACCCATGCGTCCCACTCCGCGTTCATGCCTTCGAAGTTCGCGAGATCGGAAATGTAGATCTGCACCGACAGCAGATGCGCCTTGTCGCTGTTCGCTTCGGCGAGCAGGCGGTCGATGTGGCCGAGCACTTCGCGCGTCTGGCCCCTGATGTCCTGGGTGGTGTCTTCGGCGATCTGGCCGGCCAGATACACGGTACCGTTGTGGATCGCGGTTTCGGAGAGACGGGCTCCGACGTGGTGACGAATGACTGCCATGGATGGTTCCGGTCGGTTGAATGGGTGAAGAATCGGCGACACGCGACCCGCATGCCGCCGAACCGCATATTATGACGCGTTTATGCGCCGCCTTCGATGAAATACCGGCGCGCAAGCGCAATCTGGTCGGCGGCGATGAACGCCGGCGCGTGGCCCGTGCCGGGGATCTCGGCCTGCGACACGTGCCGGCCGCGGCGCACCATCTCGGCCGCCGTATCGCGCGACAGCAGGTCGGAATGCTCGCCGCGCACGACGAGCAGCGACGCATCCGTCGCCTCGATCGCGCGCCACAGCGCAGCCTCGCCGAGTGCGGCCAGTTCGGGCGTCGTCGCCTTGAACGGTTCGGCGATGCGCGGATCGTAGCGCATCGTCCAGCCGCCTTCGGGCAGTTCGCGCAGCAGCGGCCCGTTGATCTCGCGCCATTCGTCGCCGCTCAGCGCGCCGAACGGCAGCGACAGCGACGTCAGATAGTCGACGCCTTCCTGCTCGGTCGCAAAGCGCGGCTGCACGCCGAGGTATTCGCCGATGCGCGTGAGCGAATCGGGTTCGATGCGCGGGCCGACGTCGTTGACGATCATCCGGCGCAGCGGCGAACCGGGCAGCCCGGCGAGTGCCATGCCGATGAGGCCGCCCATCGACGTGCCGAACCAGTCGACCGATTCGACGTCGAGCCGCGCGATCAGCGTCACCATGTCGGCCACATATTGCGGAATCCCGTAAAGCCGCGGATCGGCGAGCCAGTCGGACCGGCCGCGCCCGACGACGTCGGGGCAGACGACGCGATATGTATCGGACAGCGCGGAGGCGAGCCTGTCGAAATCGCGCCCGGAGCGGGTCAGGCCGTGCACGCAGACAAGCACGCGCGGATTCGTGGGATCGCCCCATTCGGTATAGGCGACGTGGTGCAGGCCGGCCGCGCTCGCACACTGCACGCGCCGCTGGCGGGGAACCGGGGGATTCACTGGAGTCGTTGGCATCGTTGGCATCCTGTCGAACGGGGGCGGACGCGCGGGACAACGCCTGCTGCGCCTGATGCAAACGATTGTAAACCGCTTCGGAACGACGAGGCGCCACGCGCCCGGCCCATCGCCCGGGACGGGTTCAATCGTCGCGGCGCCACGCGTCCCGCAACTGCTCGCGCAGGAAATCGACGAATGTCCGCACCCGCAACGGCACGTGACGGCCGCCGGGATAGACGGCATGCAGCGGTGCTGCGCACGCCTCGAAAGCCGGCAGCACGCGCACGAGCCGACCGGCGTCGAGATCCGCGCCGACATCCCAGATCGACTTCAATGCAATGCCCGCCCCCTCGAGCGCCAGCGTCCGCGCCGCGCCGCCGTCATTCGTCAGCAGCGCGGCCGTCACCTCGACCGCCACGCCGCCCTGAGCGCCGTCGAACCGCCATTCGGCACGCGGCTGGTCACCCATCACGATGCATCGATGCGCGCGGAGCTCCGCCGGATGGGCAGGCAACCCGTGCGCGGCCACATAGCCCGGCGACGCACACAGCACGCGATGATTCGGCGCCAGTTCGCGCGCGATCATCGTCGAATCGGCCAGATTGCCGATCCGCACGGCGACGTCGATGTCCGATGCGAGCAGATCGACAACCGTATCGGTCAGCATCAACTGCACGGTCAATTGCGGATGGCGTTGCTGAAATGCCGCCACGAGCGGCGCGATCCGCAGGCGGCCGAGCTCGCCGGGCGCCGTCACGCGCAGTACGCCGCTGACCGTGCCGCGGCGATCGCGCATCAGCGTTTCGGCACGATCGACCTCGGCCAGGATGCGCAGCACCTGTGCGTGAAACTGGGCACCGTCGTCGGTGAGCGTTTGCTGCCGCGTCGTCCGGTGCAGCAGGCGCACGCCGAGCCGCGACTCGAGATGCGCGAGGCGCTTGCTGACGACCGACAACGACAGGTCGAGCTCGCGCGCCGCCGCCGACAGACTGCCGGTCGACACGATCCTCGCGAAGGTATCGAGCGCCGGGAAATCGTCGATCAGCATCATGGAGCGCGCCTCATTCCAACCTTTCTTTTTTTCGAATAATCCATTCGCCGTTTGCCCGTATTTGCATGCGAAATGGAAACCTACCATACCTGTTCCGCGTCGTCGCATGACGCGCTTCACAGGACCTCCGAAACCATGTCGATCCGCCTTCGTTCAGCCACCCGCTCCCTCGCGCGCGCATGCGCGGCGGCCGCTTGTGTCGTTGCGCTATGGCCCGCCGCCGCCCGTGCAGCCGATCTCGTCGCGCCGCACAGCCTGACCGTCGCGACGGATTTGCCGGCGGCGCAGGCCCGGGCGCAAATTCTGGCCGCACGCCGCTACGGCACCTTCTGGAATACCGGCGACCCCGCCCTCGCCCGCGCGGCGCTCGCCGCCGGCTTCATCGACCGAACACTGCCGCCCGGCCGCGAACAAGGGGTACCTGGGCCGCTCGCGGCCTCCGGCACGATGCGCGGCGCGATCCCGGACCTGCGCTGCGAGATCGAACAGATGATCGTCGCGGGCGATCGTGTCGTCGTGCACCTGCATTTTCGCGGGCATTTCACCGGCGCTTTCAACGGAACGGCCGGGCGCGGACAGGCAATCGACTTCATCGCGACCGACATCTACCGGATCGACCACGGCCGGATCGCGGAAAACTGGCACATCGAGGACAACCTGACGCTGATGCGCCAGCTTGGGCTCGTCGGCTGACGGAGGAGACGATGACTCAAGGTCACGACTATCCCGCGACGCCGCTGCCGCGCCGCACGTTCCTGGCCCAGGCCGGCGCCGGACTCGCGGCTGGCGTCGCGGCGGCCGCAGGCGCCTCCCTGCCGGCAACCGCCGCATCGATGCCGACGCCCGCGGCACCGGGCGCCACGCCGTTCTGGCCGGACGGCGCACGCATCGTGATCTCGATCTCGATGCAGTTCGAGGCGGGCGGACAACCGCCAACCGGCGCGGACAGCCCGTTTCCAGCCGTCGCGTTCCCGCGGTCGGTGCCGGTCGATCTCGCGTCGGCCACCTGGTTCGCGTATGGCTACCGGGAAGGGATTCCCCGCCTTCTCGATCTCTGGGACCGACACGGCGTGAAGGTCACGTCGCACATGATCGGGGAAGCCGCACGCCGCCACCCCGAACTGGCGCGCGAAATCGTGTCGCGCGGCCATGAAGCCGCCGCGCACGGCCCGACGTGGCGCGCGCAATTCGCGATGAGCCGCGACGACGAGCGCCGCTTCCTGGCCGAAGCACGCGACATGGTCGAAGCGGCGACCGGCCAGCGGCCGACCGGATACAACTGTAACTGGCTGCGGCGCGGACCGCATACGCTGTCGCTGCTGCAGGAACTCGGCTACGCGTATCACATCGACGACGTCAGTCGCGACGAACCGTTCATCGAGACCGTCGGCGGTCGCGATTTCGTGGTGGTCCCGTACACGCTGCGCAACAACGACATCCTGCTGATCGAAGGTCGCAACTACTCGCCGACGATGTTCCTCGAGCAGATCAAGCTCGACTTCGACCAGTTGTACGCGGAAGCCGGGCAGCGGCGCAGACTGATGTCGATCAGCGCGCACGACCGGATCAGCGGCACCCCGCAGATGGTCCGCGCGTGGGACGCCTTCCTGCGCTACGCCCGATCACACCCGGGTGTCGCTTTCATGCGCAAGGACGACATTGCGCGCTTCGCGCTGCAGAGTCCGTCGACGCTGCGCGAGACCGAAACGATCTAACGGACTCCGTTCAACGTATCACCCAGGAAAAACCTTCATGAATGAGCTGCTCCACGGGAAAAAAGTACTCGTCGTCGGCGGAAGCTCCGGCATCGGCGCCGCCGCCGCGACAGCCTTCGCGCGACGCGGCGCGCGCCTGACAATCGCTTCGCGCCATCCACGCAGGTTCGACAGCGACACCATGCCAGGCGCGCACGTGCGGACCGAAACGCTCGACATCACGGATACGGCGGATGTCGATGAATTCTGCGCGCGCGCCGGCCAGTTCGACCACGTCGTGATTTCGGCCGCCAATACAGCCACGGGCCCCGTCCGTGCATTGCCGCTTGCCGACGCGCAAGCGGCAATGGACAGCAAGTTCTGGGGCGCATACCGCATCGCCCGCGCAATCGATATCGCGCCCGGCGGTTCGCTGACGTTCGTGTCGGGTTACCTCAGTGTGCGGCCGAACGCGTCGTCGGTCCTGCAAGGCGCGATCAATGCGGCGCTCGAGGCGCTCGCTCGCGGCCTGGCACTCGAGCTGGCGCCGGTTCGTGTGAATACCGTGTCGCCGGGCCTGATCGCGACGCCGCTGTGGGACAAGCTCGCTCCCGACGCACGCGACGCGATGTACGCCGGCGCCGCACAGCGGCTTCCGGCACGCAGAGTCGGCCAGCCGGAGGATGTCGCGAATGCGATCCTGTATCTCGCGGCGACGCCTTATGCCACCGGCTCGACGGTACTGATCGACGGCGGCGGCGCGATCGCGTGACGCATGCATTCACGACAAAACGCCCCGCACTCCGTCAGGAGCGCGGGGCGTCGAGAATGACGCAACAAGGTGACGCTCAGGCCACCGCGCTGACGTCGAGCGGTGCGCCCGTCTTTGCCTGGATCTCGTCGGCGCTCACGCCGTCGGCGAGCTCGAGGACCTTCAGCCCGTTCGGCGTCACTTCGATCACGCCCAGATCGGTGATGATCAGGTCGACCACGCCGACACCCGTCAACGGCAGGTTGCATTCCTCGAGGATCTTGTGCTGGTCGCCCTTCGCGACGTGCTCCATCAGCACGACGACGCGCTTCACGCCGGCGACGAGGTCCATCGCGCCGCCCATCCCCTTGATCATCTTGCCGGGGATCATCCAGTTCGCGAGGTCGCCCTGCTTGCTGACCTGCATCGCGCCGAGGATCGCGAGGTTGATGTGGCCGCCGCGAATCATCGCGAACGAATCGGCCGACGAGAAGATCGACGAACCCGGCAGCGTCGTGACGGTCTGCTTGCCGGCGTTGATGAGATCGGCGTCGACTTCGTCTTCGGTCGGCGACGGGCCGATGCCGAGCAGGCCGTTCTCCGACTGCAGCCACACCTCGACGCCTTCCGGCACGTGGTTGGCGACGAGCGTCGGCAGGCCGATGCCGAGGTTCACGT
The DNA here is from genome assembly GCF_902832845.1 of Burkholderia metallica. GTDB lineage: Bacteria > Pseudomonadota > Gammaproteobacteria > Burkholderiales > Burkholderiaceae > Burkholderia > Burkholderia metallica. The sequence goes on from NZ_CADFDB010000007.1 coordinate 398,030, forward strand.
AGAAGCCGTCCTGCAGTTCCTTCGCCGCGCGCGCGGCCATCTGGTCACGATTCCAGGCCATGTCAGTCTCCTTTCGCGCGTACGACGCGTTGTTCGATGCGTTTTTCGGGCGTCGCGTTCAGCACGATGCGCTGCACGAAAATCCCCGGCGTGTGGACGTGATCCGGATCGAGCTCGCCGTTCTCGACGATTTCTTCGACTTCCGCGACGGTGATCTTGCCGGCCATCGCGCACATCGGGTTGAAGTTGCGCGCGGTGCGGCGATAGATCAGGTTGCCGGACTTGTCGGCCTTCCACGCCTTCACGAGCGCGACGTCGGCCGTCAGCGACGGCTCGAGCACGTAGTGGCGATCGCCGAACTGGCGCGTTTCCTTGCCTTCCGCGATCACGGTGCCGTAGCCCGTATTCGTGAAGAACGCCGGGATGCCCGCGCCGCCCGCGCGCAGTTTTTCGGCGAGCGTGCCTTGCGGCGTGAATTCGAGCTCGAGTTCGCCGGCCAGATATTGGCGCTCGAACTCCTTGTTCTCGCCGACGTACGACGAGATCATCTTCTTGATCTGGCGCGTTTCGAGCAACAGGCCGAGACCGAAGCCGTCGACGCCCGCGTTGTTGCTGATGCAGGTGATGCCCTTGACGGCCGAATCGCGCAATGCGGCGATCAGCGCCTCGGGAATCCCGCACAGGCCGAAGCCGCCCACCGCGAAGGTCTGTCCGTCGCGGACGATCCCTTCCAGCGCGGCAGCCGCGCTTGGATAGACTTTGTTCATCTGTTGTCCCTTCCTCTATGGAAACCAGCAAAACCGGTTCACGCGCCCACCTGGCCCGCAAGCCCGCCGCATCATTCTATGCATGCACGGCGATACCTGCGTCGAGGCGCGCTGTTTTTATGCCGCGGCAAACGCCACGAGATGCCTGAAAGGGTACGATGCGGCGCGGATGCGGCACAATACGCAAAAATACATAAGCGTTTGCCTCCGCTTGCCCGCGCCATGCCCGCTCTCGATTACCAGACCGCCTTCCACCTCGCGCCGCTCGGCCTCGTGCTGTCGCGCGACCGCGTGATCGAGGACTGCAACGACGCGCTCGCGTCGATCTTCCGCTGCGCGCGGGCCGACCTGACCGGAAAATCGTACGAGGTGCTCTACCCGTCGACGGACGAGTTCCAGCGCATCGGCGAACGTATCTCACGCACGATGGCCGCCAATGGCATCTATTCGGATGACAGAATCATGAAACGGGCGGACGGCGAGCTATTCTGGTGCCACGTGACGGGCCGCGCGCTCGACCGCACCGCGCCGCTCGCAGCCGGCGTGTGGACCTTCGAAGATCTGAGCGCGACGCGCCGGGTCGCCGTCGAACTGACCCCGCGCGAGCGCGAGATCGCGGCGCAACTCGCGACCGGCAAGACCAGCAAGCAGATCGGGCGCGTGCTCGACATCAGCTCCCGCACCGTCGACATCTACCGTGCACGGTTGATGCGCAAGTACGGCACAAGCAATACGCCGGAGTTGCTCCAGCGCCTGCTCGGGCAGTGAATGGCGGCGCCCCGATGACAATCGGCCGCGCGTGGCGGCCGATTCGGGAAACAACGGGCAACGCGTGCCGCCGGCGACTTGGCGCCGGCCGCCGCATCGACGCTCAGCCGACCTTCGCCGCGAGCGCGCGCTCGATCGTGTCGCGCAGCAACTGCGGCAGCGGCACCGACTTGCCGAGCGCGTAGTCGACCCACACGCAACGCGCGTTGCCGCGCGCATAGACGTGCAGCGGATCGTCGGCGCGCGTCAGCTCGAAACCCGTGTCGAAGCTGCTACGGCCGGGCTTCGCAGCCGACATCTTCGCGATCACGTCGCCCGGATAGTGCAACTGCTTGAGAAACTCCATCGACGCCGTGACGATGACGGGCCCCTGCCCCTCACCGTTGCCGCCGGCGATGCCGAGTTCCTCGAACCACGAAATCCGCGCCTGCTCCATGTAGCGGAAATAGACCGTGTTGTTCACATGGCCGAACGCGTCCATGTCGCCCCAGCGGATCGGCATCGACATCTCAAAAACGGGGCAGTAATCGCTTGTTGCACTCATTGCAGTCTTCTTTGTTGCGGAATGTCATCCGCTCAGGCGAGGCCGAAGCCGTCGTCGGCGGAGATAATCGAGCCATTGATGAACTGCGACTCGTCGGCCGCGAGCAGCAACAACAGCCCGTCGAGATCCTGCGGCTTGCCGACGCGCCGGCGCGGCAGCATCGACTGCAGCTTCTGGCCCTGCTCGGTTTCCCACAGGTAATGATTGATTTCGGTATCGATATAGCCCGGACAGATCGCGTTGACGTTGATCCCGTGGCGGCCCCACTCCAGCGCCATCGCACGCGTCATCTGCACGACCGCGGCCTTGCTCATCGCGTACAGCCCGATCTGCGGGAACACGCGCAGCCCGGCCACCGACGCGATGTTGATGATCCGGCACGGGGGCTTGCCGTTGCCGCCACCGTTCGCGCGCATGATCATCCGCTTCGCGACTTCCTGCGCGACGAAAAACGCGCCGCGCGTGTTGGTGTCGAACACGAACTCGAAATCGGCCGGCGTCACGTCGACGAGCTTCTGCATCGTCGACACGCCCGAATTGTTCACGAGGATGTCGATCGTACCGGCTTCCGTCTCCGCGTGCGCGACCGCCGCCTTGATGCTCTGGACGTCGGTGACGTCGAGCGACACGACGTGCGCGGCGCCGCCCGCGGCTTCGATCTCGGCACGCAGCTCCTTCAGGCGCTCGACGCGACGGCTCGCGAGCACGACCTTCGCACCGGCCTGCGACAGTACCTGCGCAAAGCGTTGCCCGAGGCCGCTCGACGCCCCCGTGACCAGCGCAACCTTGCCTTCCAGATTGATCGACCGACCCATTTGCACATCCCCTTTCGATGTCGTTTCGCCGCCACGGGCAACACGGCCCGAGCGACATTACCCTAGCACGAAAATAGAACGATCGTGCTAATCTAGACGCATGCTGTTGCGGCAAGCGTTTCGTTTCGCAGACAATACGCTCCCGAATAAAAGCATTCTAACGGTTAGAGGAACGCCAATGACCCCCGCAAGCCTCATCGAGCAATACGGCCCGCGCGAATCGATGGAATACGACGTCGTGATCGTCGGCGGCGGCCCCGCCGGGCTGTCGGCGGCGATCCGGCTCAAGCAGCTGGCCGCCGAGAAAGGCACCGAAATCGGCGTGTGCGTGCTCGAGAAGGGTTCCGAGATCGGCGCGCACATCCTGTCGGGCGCGGTGATGGACCCGCGCGCGATCACCGAACTGTTCCCCGACTGGAAGGAACGCGGCGCACCGCTCGACGTCGAGGTGACGGAAGACCGCTTCCTGTTCCTGTCCGAGAAAGGCGCGGTCACCACGCCGAACTGGGCGCTGCCGGCTAATTTCCAGAACCACGGCAACTACGTGATTTCGCTGGGCAACGTCACGCGCTGGCTCGGGGCGCAGGCCGAAGCGCTGGGCGTCGAGATCTTCCCCGGC
>NZ_CADFDB010000008.1 GCF_902832845.1 Burkholderia metallica
GCTCGCACCTGATGAACGACGGTGCGCCGGCGTGGAACGACGACGTGTTCGTGTCGTGGTCGCCGGCCAGCGGCGTCGTGCTGACGCAGTGAGGACGCGATGATGAGAACCTCCGCTTCCACACCTTCCGCGCCGGTGTCGACGAGCGCCGCGGGCGCCGGCGCCGGCCGCGCCCGCCCGGGCCGCTTCGCCGCGCTGTCGCGCTTGTTGCCGTCGGGCCGCAGCGTCGCGATCGGCGTGCCGTTCCTGTGGCTCGCCGTGTTCTTCGCGCTGCCCTTCGTGCTGGTGCTGAAGATCAGCTTCGCCGACCAGGTGATGGGGATTCCGCCCTACACGTCGCTCGTCGAGTTCAAGGACGGCGTCGTGCACTTCGCGCTGCAGCTGTCGCACTACGCGTTCCTGCTGCAGGACGACCTGTACATCGCGACCTACCTCAGCTCGCTGAAGATGGCCGCGGTGTCGACGGTGCTGTGCCTGCTGATCGGCTATCCGATGGCGTACTACATCGCGCGCTCGGAACCGAACCGCCGCAACGTGCTGATGATGGCCGTGATGCTGCCGTTCTGGACGTCGTTCCTGATCCGCGTGTACGCATGGATCGGCATCCTGAAGGACGACGGGCTGCTGAACCACACGCTGATCGCGCTGGGCATCATCCACACGCCGCTGCGCCTATACCACAGCGACGCGGGCGTCTACATCGGGATGGTCTATTCGTACCTGCCGTTCATGGTGATGCCGCTGTACGCGCACCTGGTGAAGATGGACCTGACGCTGCTCGAAGCCGCGTACGACCTGGGCGCGAAGCCGTGGGTCGCGTTCACGCGGATCACGCTGCCGCTGTCGAAGAACGGGATCATCGCCGGCAGCCTGCTGGTGTTCATCCCGGCGGTGGGCGAGTACGTGATTCCGGAGCTGCTGGGCGGCGCCGACACGCTGATGATCGGCCGCGTGATGTGGGATGAATTCTTCAACAACATGGACTGGCCGATGGCGTCCGCGGTGACGGTCGCGATGGTGATGCTGCTGCTGGTGCCGATGGCGCTGTTCCAGTACTACCAGGTCAAGGAACTGGAGGACGCGAAATGATCAAGCCGAGCAAACCGCTGTCGACGGGCGTCCTCGCCTTCGGCTTCCTGTTCCTGTACATCCCGATCATCAGCCTGGTCGTGTACTCGTTCAACGAGTCGAAGCTGGTGACGGTGTGGTCGGGCTTCTCGCTGAAGTGGTACGCGGCGCTGCTGGACGACGACGAGCTGCTGAACGCCGCGTGGCTGTCGTTGAAGATCGGGCTGATGACGGCCACCGCGTCGGTCGTGATCGGCACTTGGGCGGGCTTCGTGCTCGCACGCTTCGGCCGCTTCAAGGGCTTCACGCTGTACACGGGGATGATCAACGCGCCGCTGGTGATTCCGGAGGTGATCCAGGGTATCTCGCTGCTGCTGCTGTTCGTTGCGCTGGAGCAGATGTTCGGCTGGCCGAAGGGGCGCGGGATGGTGACGATCTGGATCGGTCACGTGATGCTGTGCGTGTCGTACGTGGCGATCATCGTGCAGTCGCGGGTGAAGGAGATGAACAAGTCGCTGGAGGAGGCGGCGCTGGATCTGGGCGCGACGCCGCTGAAGGTGTTCTTCGTGGTGACGCTGCCGCTGATCTCGCAGGCGCTGCTGTCGGGGTGGCTGCTGTCGTTCACGCTGTCGATCGACGACCTGGTGCTGTCGGCGTTCCTGTCGGGGCCGGGCTCGACGACGCTGCCGCTGGTGGTGTTCTCGCGCGTGCGGCTCGGGCTGAACCCGGAGATGAATGCGCTGGCGACGCTGTTCATCACGGCGGTGACGATCGGCGTGATCGTCGTGAACCGGATGATGATCATGCGCGAGCGGCGCCGCATCGCCGACATGAAGGCGGCGTTCGCGGTGGCGTGACGGCGGGCGTGCCCGTACGGCGATCGGGGCGACACGCTATAGTGGTGCGACGCCCGCCCCGGGCATTCCTTCTTCCCGTTTGCCTTCGCCCCATGACCACGCAACCCGACGTTTCGATCCGGCTCACCGACCGCGAGCAGCCGGGCGCACGCGACTTCATCAGCCGCAAGCTCGGCGAATTCAATCACGCGATGACGGGGCGCGCCGATGCGGCCACGCTCGACGTGTACGTCACCGACTCCGCGACCGGCGAGATCGTCGGCGGCCTGACCGGGCGTACGTCGCTCGGCCTTTTCTTCATCGACCTGTTCTACCTGCCCGAATCGCTGCGCGGCGGCGGATTCGGCAGCCGGCTGCTGAGCGAGGCCGAAGCGGAAGCGAAACGGCGCGGATGCGCGCGTGCGGTGCTCTACACGATCTCGTTCCAGGCGCCGGAGTTTTACCGGAAGCAGGGCTACGAAGCGTTCGGGGAAGTGCCGTGCGAGCCGGAAGGGGCGTCGCGCGTGTTCATGGTGAAGGTGCTTTGAGCGGGTTCGACCGGTTCGCGTCGCGCGGCGAGCATGATCGCGCAGTGCGAACGCCGGTATCTGGACACGCACGCATGCCGAATCGGCAATGCTCAGGCGCGTACGACGGGGCGTCCGGAGGTTCGAGCCCGACCGACACGCGCGTCAATCCTGCCGACGGGAACGGGTCCTAGCCGTACGACATCGCCCGGTTTCGGAATGACATCGACGGTCCGCGATCTTGCGCTTGCAGTCGTTGCGCACTGCGCTCACGACACGGAACCGACCTATCGAGAGGGTGTCGCCTGTTCGACGATCATGTCGTACAGTGCGCGGGCGGCCGGCGACAATTGCGCGCTCTTGCGCGTGACGAGCACGAGTGTGCGGGACACTGCCGGCTCGACGAGCTCGATCGTGCGGATCATCGGATACGCGTTCTTCTGGATCGCGAGCTTCGGCACCACGGCCGCGCCGAGCCCTTCCGCGACGAGCCCGAGCGCCGTCGAGCTGCGCTGCACCTCGTAGAACGAATGCGGCGACACGCCGCCCGTCTTCAGCGCGCCGTCGAGCAGCCCGCGATTGCCGCTCACTTCGCCGGCGAAGATCAGCGCATGCGGCTGCAGGGCCGCCCAGCGAATGCGGCGTCGCTTCGCGAGCGGATGATCGTCGCGGCACACCAGCACGTACGGATCGCTCGTCAGCGGCACGTTGACCAGTTCGGGATGCTGATCGCCGGCGATGCCGATGCCGAACTCGGCCTCGCGATGCAGCACGGCCTGCAGCACCGACGCCGACGCGTGGTCGAGAATCTTCACGCGATCGTGCGGCCGGTGCGCGGAGAACGCGCGCAGGATACGGGGCAGGTATTGCACGCCGACCGTCGGCACGCACGCGATCGTGACGTCGCCGCGCTGGCTCAGGCCGGTTTCGCGGATTTCGGTGAGCGCGTCGGACAGCTCGTTCAGCAGCCGGCGCGCTTGCGGCAGGAACCGCCGGCCGATTTCGGTGAGGGTGGTGCGGCGTGTGGTGCGCTCGACGAGCGCGACGCCGAGAAAGGTTTCGAGCTTGCGCAGCCGCTGCGTGATGGCCGTCTGCGTGACGTGCAGCGTATCGGCCGCCTGCCGGAAGCTGCCGCCGTCGGCGATGGCGACGAAAGCCTGGACACCGAGCGTATCGATTTTCATCAGAATTATGAATCAATCACGATATTAAATTCATTTTACTGAACTTCGCGACGATCGCAGAATGCGGTGCATCGACGGCTGCCGGCATCCCGCGCGTGGAGCAGGGCGGGCCGTTCACGCCGACCAGGAGAAACGACATGACGACCCCACTCGATCGATACGCGGCCCAGTACGTGCAATTCGAGGACGAACGCACGCGGCCGATCCGCGATCTGCTGGCCGCCGTGCCGAACACGCCGATCCGTACCGCGATCGACATCGGCTGCGGGCCCGGCAATTCGACGCAAGCGCTGCTCGCGCGTGCGCCGGACGCGACGGTCCACGGCATCGATGCGTCGGCGGACATGATCGACGCCGCGCGCAAGCGTCTGCCGGACCTGCGCTTCGACGTCGTGGATATTTCCGCGTGGGACGACCCGGGCGGGTACGACCTGATTCTCGCGAATGCGGTGCTGCAATGGGTGCCCGCGCACGACACGCTGTTTCCGGCGCTCGTCGGCCGGCTCGCGCCGGGCGGCCATCTTGCGGTGCAGATGCCCGACAACCTCGACGAACCCGCGCACCGGCTGATGCGCGAAGTCGCCGCGGCCGGCCCGTGGGCGGGCAAGCTGGGCGGCGCGGCGCGCACCGAGCGGTTCGACGCGCGGTACTACCACGCGCTGCTGTCGCCGCTGTGCTCGCGCGTGGACGTGTGGCGCACGACCTACTACCACCCGCTGCGCGGCGGGGCCGACGCGGTCGTCGAATGGTTCAAGGGCAGCGCGCTGCGGCCGTTCCTCGCGGCGCTCGACGACGACGAGCGCGCGGCGTTTCTCGCGCGCTATCGCGACGCGATCGCGGGCCCGGGCGGCTATCCGGCACTCGCCGACGGCACCGTGCTGCTGCCGTTCCCGCGCCTGTTCATCGTCGCGACGCGCACGTGACGCGGCAATGACCGACGCGCGGGCCGCCGTGCGTCAGCGCGGCGGCCGCATCGATTCCGGGTCGACCGTGCGGATGCGTGCGGTCTGCCCGTCGCGCAGGTCCTTGTACCAGAACAGCGCCACTTCGCCGTCGTTCTCGTCGTCCGCATACAGCAGGCGATCGTGCCCGCCGAGCACGAAGCCCGAGCGGGCATACGTGCTGCACGCGGCGACGTTGTTCGACTGCGTTTCCAGCCGCATGAAGCCGAAGCCGTGGCTGCGCGCCCACGATTCGGCGGCCGCGAGCAGCAACAGCGCGATGCCTTGCCGCCGGTAATGGCGGTCAACGGCCAGTTCCGCGATCTCGGCCATCCCGTTCCAGCTCTGGCCGATGGCCACGAACCCGGCGAGCCTGCCGCCGGCCGTCGCGCGAAAGAGCGCCGCGTGGCCGGTCGCCTCGTCCGCCCAGCCGGCCGGATCGAAACCGTATTGCTTGCGGCGCGCCGGCAGTGCGCGCAGATCGAGCAAGTCCTGATACGGCGCATTCAATTCCCAGGCGATGTCGAACGAGAAGTCGCATCGGTCCAGTTCGTCGGCGGCCAACCCGCTCGTCTGTTCGATGCTGATGTGCTCGGCTCGGTCCATGTGTCGGTGTCCTGTCGGCTGCGAGGTGGCGTGGTGGTTTGCGATGCGCGTCGCCGCTGTCGTGGCGTGCGTCGTATCGAGTGTGTTTCTGTTTCGTTTTTTTGTGAGCGCACGATTCGCCGCGCACGAAGCCGGCACAGACCGGCGGCTTCCGTGACGGTGAAACGCGGGCAAGCCACGAGCCGGCCGGCCGCGCAAACGTGTGCGGCGCGTATGCGCCGGCCGAGGCGCTCGTTCAACCGCCCGATTATGCTGGATTTCGGTGCGATGCCGGCTGTCGTGCGGCGTGTCGTCGATCCGGATGGCCATCGGCTGCATGTGGATGAAAGGCGACAGGAACCCGAATAGTTGTTTACCGTTTCGTGACGACTCGATATATTCCGAAAAATATATCGAAGACGCGGCGCCGTCAGGCGCCGCGTCGTCCACCCGCTCCACGAAAGCCGGAAGAGAGTCTGACCTGCATCGCCGGAGCAACGCGTCGTCGCGGCATGCGCAACCGGTGCGCATGCTTCACGACGCTGCAACACGAGCGGCCGCCGCGCGGCATGCCGCTTCAGCAAGCCCACACAGGCATCGAAACGAAACATCGTGCACGCGCATGACGCCCATGCGCGCGCGGCGATTCCGGTGGCTTGCGCTCGTTCATCAGTCGGTTCTTCGTCAACACGCCGCGCGTCATGCTGCGACGCAGTCGCGCGCGTCAACAACAAAAGGAAGTGAACATGAAAAAGACCATCGTGGCCGCGGCCGCACTCGGGACGTTCGGCGCCGTCGCGCATGCGCAAAGCAGCGTCACGCTGTACGGGTTGATCGATGCGGGTATCACGTATTCGAACAAGGTCGCGACGTCGGGCGGCCACGGCAAGCTCGTCAAGTACGGCGATGGCGTCGCGTCGGGCAGCCGCTGGGGCATCCGCGGCACCGAGGATCTCGGCGGCGGGCTGAAGGCGCTGTTCGTGCTGGAAAACGGCTTCGGCAGCGGCGACGGCTCGATCGGCCAGGGCGGCGCGATTTTCGGCCGGCAGGCGTTCGTCGGCCTGTCGAAGAACGGGATCGGCTCGCTGACGTTCGGCCGCCAGTACTCGTTCTCGACCGACTACATCGGCGCGAACTATGCGATGGGCAGCCAGACGCCGGCCGGCAACTACGCGTATCACATCAACGATCTCGACCAGCTGACGTCGAGCCGCATCAACAATGCGGTGAAGTTCCAGAGCGCGAACTTCGCGGGCCTCACGTTCGGCGCGATGTACGGCTTCTCGAACTCGACGCAGTTCGCGGGCACGCCGACCACGACCGGCGCGACCGGTTCGCAGGGTTCGTCGAGCGCGTACAGCTTCGGCGCGAACTACGCGCAGGGACCGTTCGGCATCGGCGCCGCGTACACGAACATCCGCTTTCCGAACGGCGCGACGCCCGCGTTCGGCGTGAGCATCGCGAACGTCAACACGCAAGGGCTGCGCGATCTCGAGACGGTCGGCGTCGGCGCACGCTATGCGATCGCGGCGGCGCTCGTGTGGGCGAACTGGACGCACACGAAGTTCGTGCCGCTGTCGGGCGAAACGTCGAAGCTGAACAACTACGAAATCGGTGGCCGCTATGCGTTCACGCCGGCGCTGAGCGGTGGCCTCGGCTATACGTTCTCGAAGCTCGACGGCCGCTTCGACGGCAAGTGGCACCAGGTCAACGCCGCGGTCGACTACGCGCTGTCGAAGCGCACCGACGTGTACGTGAGCGCGGCCTACCAGAAGGCGTCGGGCAGCAACACGATCAACGGCCGCGTGACGCCGGTGCAGGCCGAGATCGGCTCGTCGGGGTCGTTCATCGGCAACGCGGGCGCGAACACGCAGTTCGTCACGCGCATCGGCCTGCGTCACAAGTTCTGATCGACCCTGCACGCGAGCGGGCGCTCCCATGGGAGCGCCCGTTTTACTGTGTCGTGCGACGAAGCGCGGCCGGAAAGCGTTTTGCTCGCGAGGCTCTGCTCGTCTGGCGCGCCGCGCGACGGAAGAAGCATTCGGGCGCGACGCGGTACATCGCGCCCGAATGCGAGCCGGCCCCGTGCGGGCGGCCGGCACGGTCGGCCCTGCGGTCAGATCGTGATCGTGACAGGGCCCGCGAGCGGCGTGTAGCCGTCGTCGAACAGGTACCACGCATCGTATTGCCCGGACGCCAGCGTCGTGTTGGCCGTGGACGAGAACAGCAGCGAGCCGGTGCTCTTCGGCAGGTACGCCCACGACTTGTAGCTGCCCTTGGTCGGCTGCGCGCCATGCGCGAAGATGCCCACCCAGTTCTTCGGGCTGTGGCTCCACGGCGGCGCGACGTAATCGAACCGCAGCGTGCCGAACGTTGACCCCTGCGCCGCGAGCGCCGCGACGAACTGCTTGCCGGTGTTGCCGATCGCCGAATCCGTCAGCAGCGCGCCGGATTGCGGCTGCACGCAGCCGGCTACCCGGCGCAGGAAGTTCGGATCGTTCGCGTCGCGGATGCTGGCGTCGTACCAGCCGCCGTCGCCGTACCATGTGACGGCCTGCGTCGCGCCGGCGGCCACGGTGACCGACTGCTTCGTGTTCATCCCGTAGGCGTTGTCGGTGAGCTGGAACGTCGTCGCGGCGGCCCCGGCGGAGTTGTCGAGCGTGATCTGCACGTTGCCGTTCGCCACGTCGTAGCAGAGGCTGATTTCCGCACTGGAACCCGTGTTGCCGGACGATCCGATGCTGCCGCGCAACGTCTGCAGGAAGCCGTTCGGGCCGTAGACCGAATAGTCGTAGCCGCCGCCGGCATTCAGCGCGAGCGAATCCGACAGCGTCGCGCACCGGTTCGCGCCGGCCGCGATCGTGTAATGCCGGGGGATCGTGCTCGTGCCGTCGACCCATGCCTGCAGGTGCACGCCCGCGGTGCCGGTGTTGGTCATCGTCAGCGACAGCGTGCGACCGGCGCGGTTGACCTTGCCTTGCACGAAGAACTCGTAGGGCAGGCGGCAGGCAGTGCGGCGGCCGGCCGTCTGCGCCGGCACCGCGGTGGTGGTCGGGTACGGGATCAGCACGGCCGGGCCGTTCGGATTCATGTTGCTCGCGGGCGGCTGGATCGCGGGCACGGTCTGGTCGGCGTTCGAGAAATCGAACGCCGACGTCAGGTCGCCGCACACCGTGCGCCGCCACGGCGTGATGTTGGTTTCCTGCAGCCCGAAGCGCGCCTCCAGAAAGCGGATCACCGACGTGTGATCGAAGACCTGCGAGTTGACCTTGCCGCCTTTCGACCACGGCGAGATCACGAACATTGGCACGCGCGGGCCGAGCCCGATCGGCACGTCGCCGCTGGCCGAGCCGTCCGATGCGGCGCCGCCGCTCGCGACGAATTCGGCGGCCGTCGAGACGGTCGACTGGCCGGTGCCGGCGGACGCGCTCGGCGGCACGGCCGGCGGCACGTGATCGAACAGGCCGTCGTTCTCGTCGTACATCACGAGCAGCACCGTGCTGGCCCATACCGCCGGATTCGACGTCAGCGCATTGAGGACGTTGCTCACGTACCATTCGCCGCCGCTCGCGGCCCACGACGGATGTTCGCAGTACGCGTAGGGCGCGGCGATCCACGACACCTGCGGCAGCGTGCCGTTCGCGACGTCGGCCCGCAACTGGCTGAAGAGGTTCGTGTCGTATTCCTTGCCGCCGCCCGTCGGATCGATCTGCGTGCCGTTGAGCGCCGGCGCGAGCGGATCGGTTGCGCCGAGGTTCTGGTATTGCCTGAAGTTCAGGATGACGTTGTCGCCGTAGTTGCCGTTCCACCAGAGATCGCTGCTGGAGCCGTTGTATTCGCCATAGCCGTGGCCGGCGTCGAGGCCGTTGCCCTTGTCCTGGTAGAACTTCCACGTGACGCCGGCCGTGTTCAGGCGCTCCGGCATCGTGGTCCAGCCGGTGCCCGTCATCGTGTTCGTCGTGTACGGCGAATAGCCGGCGACGTTGCCGCAGCATCCGGTCCACAGATACAGGCGGTTCGGATCGGTCGGGCCGAGCATCGAGCAGTGGTACGCGTCGCACACCGTGAATGCGCTCGCCAGCGCGTAGTAGAACGGAATGTCGTTCTGCGTGAAGTAGTACATCGTGCCGCTCGTCTTCGCGCTGGTCCAGTTGTCGTAGCGGCCGTTGTTCCACGCGCTGTGCGTGGTGCCCCAGTCGTGAGGGAGGTCGCCGTAGTAGGTGTCGCCGTTCGCGGTGCCGGAGGGCGGGGACGGGTTGAACGGGAACACGTAGGACATGAGCCACGGCTGGCGCCACACCGGATACCCGCTCGAAATCACGACGGGCCGCGGATCGCCGAAGCCGCGCGTGCCGCCCAGCGTGCCGAGGTAGTGGTCGAACGAACGGTTCTCCTGCATCAGGATTACCACGTGCTTCACGTCCTGGATCGTACCGGTCACGGTGGCCGCCGGAATGGCCTGCGCGCGCGCGATGCTTTCGGGCAGCATGCCCGTGATCGCGGTGGCGCCGGCGAGCTTCAACGCATCGGCAATGAATTGACGTCGTGTCGTGGGTTTGTTTTGCATGATCGCTCTCTGTCTTGGATGGCGGGCTTCGCGGCCTGCGTCGGTCAGTGGCACGCGCTCGCGCAGTGCAGGACGGGCGTGGACGCCGAACCCGGTGCGGCTGCGCGCGCGGCCGCCACGCTGGCCGGGGTGCCCGAATCGCCGTCGCCGCAAGCGGCCAGCGTGCACAGGAGCGCGATCATGAAAACGCCGCGCCAGTGCGGAAAGCGGCTTTCCGACCGGCGCGGACTGACGATTGGCTTTCTATCCGATTCGAGTCGGATTCCTGAATGATTGGAATGATTGCTGCTTGCTCCGTATTTCATTACCCCTCCAGACATGAAAATGGACAGCAGAGAATATCGCCCGAATCAGAACAACTTCATGACAGGCCACCCGCGCGTACCCGCCACCTGCAAAAGTTTCGCGTCGGGATTGGTGGCGACCGGATGCGTGACGTAGTCGAGCAGCGGCACGTCGTTGATCGAATCGCTGTAGAAGTAGGTGCGTTCGAAATCGGACGGGGCGTAGCCGAGCGACGCGAGCCACGCGGTCGTGCGCACGATCTTCCCTTCGCGGAAGCTCGGCACGCCCGTGCTGCGTCCGGTGAACGCACCGTCCGGCGTGCCGTCGTCGGTATCGAGCTCGATACCGAGCAGGTGATCGATGCCGAATTCGGCCGCGATCGGCCCGGTGACGAACACGTTGGTGGCCGTCACGATGCAGCAGAGATCGCCGTTCTCGCGATGCCGGTCGACCAGGTCGCGCGCCTGCTGCGTGATCGCCGGGCGGATCACTTCGTCCATGAACTGTGCATGCCAGCGCTCGAGCACGTTGCGCGGATAGCGGGCGAGCGGCGCGAGCGTCACGGCGAGATACGCGTCCATGTCGAGCGTGCCGGCCGCATAGTGGCCGTAGTGCTCGTCGATCAGCGCCACGTGCGCGTCGTCTTCCCGCCACCCGACCCGCGTGATGAAGCGGCTCCACGCCTGGTCGCTGTCGAGCGGCAGCAGCGTGTGGTCGAGGTCGAACAGCGCGAGATTCGGGTACATGGGGGATTCCTTGGGGTGCGTGCTCATGCGCCGACGAGTTTCCCGATCGCGTCCTTCGCGCTCCTGCCGTCGAGGGTCGTGACGCCGTCGAGCCACTTCGACAGCACGCCGGGGTGCTTCTTCACCCATTCCTTCGCGACGGCGACGGGATCGGCGTGATTCATGATCGGCACCATCAGCTGGTTCTCTTCGTCGGTCGTGAATTTCAGGTTGGTCAGCAGCCGGCCGACGTTCGGGCAGCGTTCGAGGTAGCCGGGCGTCACGAGCGTATAGACCTTCGCCGAGCCGTAGTTCGGCCCGAACACGCTGTCGCCGCCGTCGAGATAGGTGATCTTGTAGTCGAGGTTCATCGGATGCGGCTCCCACGCGAGGAACACGATCATCCGGTGCTCCTGCACGGCGCGCGTGACCTGCACGAGCATCCCGGCCTCGCTCGATTCGACCAGCTTGAAGCCGCCGAGCCCGAACTCGTTCCTGTCGATCATCCGCTGGATCAGCGCATTGCCGTTGTTGCCGGCGCCGATCCCGTAGATCTTGCCGTCGAGCTGGTCGCGGAATCGGGCGATGTCGGCGAAGCTCTTGAGGCCCTTGTCCGACGCGTACTGCGGCACGGCCAGCGTGTAGCGCGCGCCGACCAGGTTCGGCTGCGGCAACTGATGGACGGCGCCGGCATCGACGAACGGCTTCACCGTGGGCGTCATGCTCGGGTCCCAGTAGCCGAGGAACGCGTCGATCTGCGCCTTCTTCACGCCGGCCAGCACGATCGGCGGCGACGCGATCGTCTTGGTCGCCTCGTAGCCGAGACCATCCAGCAGCATCATCGCGACGCCGGTGGTGGCCGCGATGTCGCTCCAGCCGACATCGCCGAGCGTCACCTTCTTGCAGACGTCGCCGTCCGACGCGTGAGCGGGCGCCGTGGCCAGCGCTGTCAGCAGGGTTGCAGCCAGCATCCATGCGTTCTTCATCATGTTGGTCTCCTAAGCAAGTGTTCCGGATCGTGTTGCCTGAATGGTCTGACGATTGAGCGTGCCGAGCGGATGAAACAAGCGAACCTGGGTCTGGCTTTGTCGTTTTGCGTACCGTATATTAGAACGCACAAAATCGCAAGATCGCACAAAAATACAACCTGCCGGTTGCCGCGCGGGCGACGGGCGGGCGAAGGCGCGAGCAATCGGGCGGCGGCCCGGGCGGCCGCGCATCAACGGATCGACAACGCAACGCAAGGAAAACGCAAATGATCAGTCAGCTGGAAATCGTGTCCCGCCTGTTGCTGGCGGCATTGCTCGGCAGCATCGTCGGCATCGAGCGCGAACGCCTGTCGTGGGCGGCCGGATTGCGCACGCACATGCTGGTGGCCGTGGGCGCCGCGCTCGTGATGGTCGTGTCGGCGTTCGGTTTCGCCGATATCCAGAACGCGAAGAACGTGTCGCTGGACCCGTCGCGCGTCGCCGCGCAGGTCGTGTCGGGCATCGGCTTCCTCGGCGCCGGTTCGATCATGCTGCGCGGCGAGATCATCCGCGGCCTGACGACCGCCGCGAGCCTGTGGGTCGTGGCGGCGGTCGGGCTGGCCGTGGGCGGCGGCATGTACGTGGCCGCGATCGCCGCGACGGCGATCGTGCTCGCGATCCTGGCCGGCCTGAAGCCGATCGAGAAGCGCTTCTTCGCTGCGCGGCAGCGCTGGGGCGTGCGCATCCTCGCGAGCCGGGGCGCGGTGAAGCTGACGTCGCTCCAGGCGATGCCCGGCATCGACCACGCGCGCATCGTCCAGTTCGTCATCGAACAGGACGACGCCGAGCCGGACGACGACCGCATCCACGTGGTGTTTTCGAAGATGACGAGCAGCGAGGTCCAGGCGGTCCGTCAATCCCTGCAGACCCTCGTGGGGATCAAAAAGATGGAGGAGAGCGCTGCGTAGTCCGCCGTTCGCATAACATTGACGTTCATTCCGAGGACATTCCATGTGGCAAGAAGAGCGATACCAGAGGATCCGGCTTCTGTTATCGAAGATGCAGCGCGTTTCCACCGACCGGATCATGGCCGAGCTGAACGTGTCGCGGGAAACCGTGCGCCGCGATCTCGTCGACCTCGAAGCGCTCGGCGAACTGAAGCGTGTCCACGGCGGCGCCGTGCAGGTGGGCGACGAAGCGCCGATCGCCGAGCGCGCGCAGACGCACGTGAAGGCGAAGCTGGCGATCGCCCGCGCGGCGGCGCGGCTCGTCACGGGCTCGCAGACGCTGTTCATCGACGCGGGCACGACCACGACGCTGCTGGCCGAGGAACTGGCGAAGCTGTCGGGCCTGACGATCATCACGAACTCGATCGACGTCGCGCTGAAGATGCGCTCGGGCGACCCCGGGCAGACGAAGAACGAAACGATCCTGCTCGGCGGGATGATCGGCAGCCGCGCGGCCGCGACCGTCGGCGACGGCACGGTCGCGGAAATCTTCCGCTATCGCGCCGACCTCGCGCTGCTGTCGCCGGTGGGCGTCGATGCGGTTCGCGGCGCGACCAACTACGACCGGATGGAAACCGAGGTGGCGCGCGCGATGGTGAGCAACGCGGCGGACGTCGCGATCCTCGCCGATTTCAGCAAGCTCGGCACGAACAGCCGGATCAGCTTCTGCGAGCCGGCGCGGATCGGCGCACTGGTGACGGACTCGAAGGCGGAATCGGTCGACAGCTTCAAGAGCCTGAAGAAAGTCGTCAGGAACATCGTGCTGTCGTAGCGCCGCGCCGGCCATCGTGTATGCTTGCCCGCATCGCTTACAGGGCAGGACACCATGAAGACATCGGCACACCCCAAGCCAGAGGTGCGGTTCAGGATGCGTATCCAGCAGGCCGACACGATCGCGGTCGGCCCGGGCAAGGTCGCGCTGCTCGAGGCCGTGCGCGAGCACGGTTCGATTTCGGCGGCCGCACGCAGCCTGAACATGTCGTACCGGCGGGCGTGGTTGCTGATGGACGAGCTGAACCGTTCGCTGAAGTCGCCCGCGACGGTGTCCGAGCATGGCGGGCAGAGCGGCGGCGGCAGCGTGCTCACGCCGGTCGGCGAGGAAATCATCCGGCTCTATCGCGGGATCGAGGAACGGGCCTACGCGGCGTGTGCCGACGAAATCGCCGCGCTCACGAAAATGGTGCGGCGCTGACGCGCGCCGCACGAACGCTGGCCCGGCACCCGTTCACGCTGACGACGGGCTGTCACCGGCCCCGCTGCAATGAAGAGCCGCGCATGACGAACGCGGCGAAGCGAATCCGCCCCTATCCGTGCCGCAGGCAGAAGCGCGGCGTGTCGCCCGTGGCGGCATCCGGCGCGATCCCGTCGCGCGCCTGCGCATCGAGCCGCCCGATCAGTTCGACGAAGCTGGCGACGCTGGCCGTGCGCAGCGGGTAGTACGCGACGTGCTGGCGCTCGCAGATGCGCTTGAGCAGGTTCATCGAATCGTGGTCGATACAGTCGACCGGAAACACGACCATGTGCGCGCCCGGCAGCGCCGCGGCCAGCAGGCCCTTGCGATCCTCGATGCCGCCGTCGTGCAGCGTCACGTCGCCGCCCGCCGCTTCGACGATCCGCTTGATCGCGCGGTTCGAGCCCGGGCGCCCGCCGACGTACACCACGCGCATGCCCTGAAGGATCGACGGCGGATCGTCCGCGCGTTCGGCCGGATCGTCCGCCGACGCCTGCACCGCCAGTTCGATCGCGCTCGCTTCGGCGCGCAACGTCTTCACCATCGCCATCAGTTCGTCGAGCCGCGCGCGCATCGCGCGGGCGCTCGCCTGTTCCGCGGCGATCCGCTGTTCGGCCGCCTCGCGGCGGCTCGTGTGCAGCGCGAGCCGTTCATCGCGCGCGGCCAGCGCTTCACGCAGTGCATGCACTTCGTCGCGCAACACGTTTTCCGCCGCCAGCGGCTGCGCGTTCACGCGCGTGGCGAGGGCATCGCGTTCGTGCAACGCCGCGTCGCGCTGCATGCTCATTTCGTGCAGGCGCGCCTGCTGCCGTTCGAGCTTCGCGAGCAGCGCGGCATTCTCCTCCTCCAGCGCGACCAGCCGCCGGATATCGGCGCGATTGGCCGCACCGACCAGGTGCGACAGCATGTGCAGGTCGCCGAACGCGGTCTGGCGCACGCTCATCGTCGCGCGCGGATGCGTCATCAGCGCCCAGTACGCGGGCGGAATGTCGCCGCGCTTGAGCGCGTCCTTCCAGCGTGCGAGGAGTTCATCGGCATCCTTCGCGCTGTCGAATGCGCGGATCGCGCCCGCGTAGCGTTCGTCGAGCGCCTTGTGCAATGCCTTCGCGCCGGCCGTGCCGTCGATCGCGAGTTCGACGGCCGCGTGATGGATGTCGAGGTCGGTTGCATGCTGGCGATCGACGTCGGCGAACTTCGGCACGAGCTTGCGCAGTTCGTGCGTGGTCAGGCAGGTGCCGATGATCGAGCAGTGCAGGGTGGCGTCGAGTTCGGACAGGCGCGTGCGGCGCTTCAGCTCGGCCAGTTGCGCGCGCGACGGCGCGCAGCATGCGTCGATCCGCGAGCCGGTTGCCGCGGGCAGATGACCGTTCGGCGACGAAAGATCCACCGTGCGGGCGAGGCGAAAGGGCGGAGCGTGCATGTTGACCTCTGTCCGGCAAGCGCGGGCCGGAGACGGATGCGCGAAAGATTCGCGAAATATACCACGGAATATAACGGGTGAAATTCCGGAGGAATCACGCAGTTGGGTCGCGCGGCGCGGCCGGATCGTTGCTGAACGGCCGGAGCGGCCGACGGGTCATGCGCACCGAAAAAGGGGCGTGAATGACATGACGCTCCTCGAAAGCGCTCTGTCGGGTTAATCGGGCACCGCGGTGCGCATCGTCGGCCGGCCGGGACCGTGTGCCGGCAGGGTTTTCATCAGGACATCCGCGGCGCCGCACGATCCATCATGGCGAAAGCACCGTCACCGCCAACCGCAGGAGGGCAACACCGTGGCTTCCGATTCCACTTCCTCGACCGCCTTCGTGTTCGCCGGCGGCGGCAGTCTTGGCGCGATCGAGGTCGGCATGCTCCGCGAGCTGGTCGCGAGCGGCGAACGGCCCGATTGCGTGATCGGTGCGTCGGCGGGCGCGATCAATGCCGCCTATTTCGCCGGGCGGCCGGACGCGGACGGCGTCGCGATGCTTGAAGCGCTGTGGTGCCGGATCCGCCGCCAGGACGTCATGCCGTTCTCGATGCGCAGCCTCCTCGCGATGCTGCTGCGCAACCGGCCGCATCTGGTCGAGGCCGACGCGCTGCGCCTGCTGCTGGAAAGAAACCTGCCGTACCGGCGGATCGAGCAGGCCGCGTTGCCGCTTCACATCGTCGCGACCGACGTGCTGACCGGCGACGAAGTCGTGTTGTCCGCCGGCCCGGTCGTGGATGCCGTGCTGGCGAGCGCGGCGATTCCCGGCGTGTTTCCGTCGGTCAGCATCGGCGGCGTGGATCTCGTCGACGGCGGCGTCGCGAACAATACGCCGATCTCCGTGGCGATTGCGCTCGGCGTCAAGCGGATCGTCGTGCTGCCGGCCGGGTTCGCGTGCGCGTTGCGGGTGCCGCCGCGCAGTGCGATCGCGCATGCGACGCACGCGCTGACGCTCGTGATTGCACGGCAACTGGTGCGCGATCTGGAGCTGTACGGGGCCCGCGCGCAAATCCATGTCGTGCCGCCGCTCTGCCCGCTCGAGGTGTCGTCCTATGACTACTCGCAATGCGCGCAACTGATCGACAAGGCCGCGGAACGCACGCGCGCGTGGATCGGCGAGGGCGGGCTCGCGGCGTGTGAGATTCCCGGCCCGCTGCGCGAGCACGATCATGCCGCGGCGCTGTCGCATTGAGGGGCTCGCGCCTGCGGACGCATGACCGACGAACGCCGGTTGTCGGGCCGCGCTCCGGAAATCCATGAAGCGAAAAAAAACGGCACCGTGCCGCGAGACACGGTGCCGCCAACGGCCTGAACGGCCGCACTGGTCAGTCGATCGCGTACATCGCGTGACGCAGTTCCTGATAGCTGCGCAGCCCCGCGACACCGAGTTCGCGGCCGATTCCGCTGAGCCCGAAGCCGCCCCAGCACACGTGCGGATAGATGAGCTGCGGCGCGTTGATCCACACGAGCCCCGCGCGCACGCGCTGGCGGAACTGCTTCGCGGCGGCCGCATCGCGCGTGACGACGGTCGCGACGAGCCCGTAGCGCGTGTCGTTCGCGAGCGCGATCGCTTCGTCGTCGGTGCGGAACGACTTCACGCACGCGACGGGGCCGAACACTTCGTCGGTCCACAGCGGGTTGTCGGCCGCCGGCTCGGCGATCACGACGGGCGCCATGAAGAAGCCCGCACCGCCCGTATCCGCGACCCGGCCGCTGAACGCGACGCGTGCGCCCGCATCGATGCCGTGCTGGAGCATCGCCTCGACGCGGGCACGCTGCGCGGCCGAGATCAGCGGCCCCATCGCGACCTGTTCCGCGGCGGGCGGTGCGACGACGAGCGCACGCACGGCCGTCTCGAACGCGGCCATGAAGCGGCGGTACACGCTGTCGTGCACGAGGATGCGCGCGGTGGCCGAGCACATCTGGCCCCCGTTCGTGAAGGCACCCGCGACCGCGAGCGACACCGCGACGTCGAGATCGGCGTCGTCGCGCACGATCAGCGACGACTTGCCGCCGAGTTCGAGCGTCACGCGTTTCATGTCGACGGCGGCCGTCTGCATCACCTTGCGGCCGGCGGCCGTGCTGCCGGTAAACGAGATCTTGTCGATCAGCGGATGCGCGGTCAGCGCCGCCCCGACGTCGGCACCGCCGTTCACGACGTTGACGACGCCGGCCGGCACGCCGGCTTCGGCGACGATGTCGAGCAGCGCGTGCTCGGCGGGCGACGTGAGCTCGGACGGCTTCAGCACGACCGCGCAGCCGGCCGCGAGCGCGGGCGCGAGCTTCCACGCGGTCGTGACCATCGGAAAATTCCACGGCATCACGAGCGCCGCGACGCCGACGGCGTCGTAAAAGCGCTCGGCCGTGACGGCGTCGCTCGGCAGCGCGACCGGCTCGGCCGCGAACAGCGCCGGGTCTTCGCACAGCGCAGCGTAATACGTGAACGTCGCGACGACGTCGCCGACATCGGCGTCGGCCTCGAACGGCGGCTTGCCGCTCACCTGCATCTGCAGCGCGGCAAGACGCTCGCGCGACGCTTCGACGCGCGCCGCGATCTGCGCGAGGATGCGGCCGCGTTCGACGGGCGGCGTGTCGCGCCAGCCGGCGAATGCGTCGCGCGCGGCGCGCACCGCGGCGTCGACGTGCGCGGCCGTCGCGAATGCCTGCCAGCCGATCGCCGCACCGGTCGATGCGTCGAAGATCGGCGCGCCGGGCGCGTCGGCCGGCGCGTGCACGGGCCGGCCGGCGATGTGCGCCGCGGGCAGCACGAAGGTGGCGGGGGAACGGGAAAGCTCGGCGGTGGACATGAAGGGCATCCTGTCGATCGGGTTAGCGGTAGGCGACGCCCGGCATCACGCAGAGCATCTCGAACGCGAGGTTCGCGCCGGTGAGCGCGGTGGTGCCGGTCGGATCGTACGGCGGCGCGACTTCGACGAGATCCGCGCCGACGAGGTTCAGGCCTTTCATGCCGCGCACGATTTCCAGCCCCTGCTGTACGGTGAGGCCGCCGATTTCCGGCGTGCCGGTGCCGGGCGCGAACGACGGATCGAGGCCGTCGATGTCGAAGCTCAGGTAGACCGGCGTGTCACCCACGCGTTCGCGCACCTGCGCCATCAGCGGCGCGAGCGACCTGTTCCAGCATTCCTCGGCCTGCACGACGGTGAAGCCCTGCTGGCGGCACCAGTCGAAATCGTCCGCGTGGTAGCCGGTGCCGCGCAGGCCGATCTGCGTGACCTTGTCGCATTGCAGCAGCCCGTCTTCCACCGCGCGGCGAAACGGCGTGCCGTGCGCGATCTTCTCGCCGAACATCGTGTCGTTCACGTCCGCGTGCGCATCGACGTGCACGACGGCGACCTTGCCGTATTTGCGGTGCAGCGCGCGCAGGATCGGCCATGCGATCGTATGGTCGCCGCCGAGCGTGATCGGCCGGCAGCCGTTCGCGACGATCTCGTCGTACGCCTCTTCGATACGGCGCACCGAATCCTTCAGGTCGTACGGGTTGGTCGCGACGTCGCCGATGTCGGCGACCTGCAGCGAATCGAACGGGGCCGCGCGCGTGGCCATGTTGTACGGGCGCAGCAGCACGGATTCGGTACGGATCTGGCGCGGGCCGAAGCGCGAACCCGAGCGGTTCGACGTGCCGAGATCGAGCGGTACGCCGACGAAGCACACGTCGAGGCCGTCGGTCGTCGCGGCTTGCGGCAGCCGCATCATCGTGGCGATGCCGCCGAAGCGCGGCATCTCGTTGCCGCCCATCGGCTGATTGAATTCGCGGGGCATGGGGCCGTCTCCTTGTTTTGAGGTCAAGCGATCGGCCGATGGTAGAGGAGAACCCGCGCGCGAAGATCCTGAAGTCGCAACGTTTACATCGACGACGCTCAATGCGAACGGCGCCGCTGCATCGACCGCGGCGCCACCGATCGCGGCCGCGCCGCGACTCAGGGCCGCATCGGCGAGGAACGATCAGCGCGGGAAGGCCGGCGGCGCGCCGCCGTCGTGCGGGCCGGAGAAAGGGCGCGCGGCGGCAGCCGATCCCCACGCGGCGAGTTCACGCTTCGTGCGCACGCCGAGCTTCGCGAACGCGCGCTTCACGTACGACTCGGCCGACGCGACGCGCACGCCGAGGATTTCGGCCGTCTCCGGCACGGTCTTGCCGGACAGCAGGTGCTTGCAGGTTTCGTATTCGCGCTTCGACAGCTTCACGCGGTCGGCCGCGATGCGCGCGTCGAACTGCGCGAGCGGATGGACGTCGGGCGTCGGGTGCGCGATGCGCCGCACGGCGGTGGTCGACGCGTGCAGTTCGAGCAGCGGGAACAGCACGTCGCTGATGCTGCGAAAGCGGTTCATCTCGTCGAGCGTGAACGGCGGCCGGTCGCGGCCGCGCTCCAGCGCGATCGAATGCTGCGAATAGCGCGTGCCGCGCGCGAGCACGCATTCGTGGCCGATCCGCACGTCGTCGAACAGCCGCTGGCGGAATTCGCCGGGCGGGATCGCCGCGATGTCGCGCACGACGAGCATCGTGCCCGTCTTGCCGCGCAGCCCCGCGAACAGCGGGTCGCTGTCGAGAAAGCGCTCGTAGTAGAGCGTCATCACGTCGGAGATTTCGGTGGATTCGGTATCGATGCCGCTGCTGCCGATCCATTCGCAGCGATAGCCGGTGGGCATCGAGCCGTCGACGCGCGAGCGTTCGACGTGCGCGACGTCGAGCGGCACCACTTCGTTGAGCAGTTGCGTGAGGCGCGGCACGAAGTGCGGCGTGCCGACCGTCTCGATCAGCTCGCCCAGCGCCTTGAACGATACGTTGAAGCGGTCGTTGTCGCGGTGGAAGGGGTTCACGTTGAGCAGCATGCGGTTCCCCGGGTGAAAGGCGGCGCGATTGTAGCGTTCGGCGGCGCAGACGTCATTAGGGGGAAACACCGTCGGGTGTCCTGTCGATCCGTTCGCCCCGGAAAACACGGCTTGTCCCCCCCGGAGGGGGGCATACCGGGGCAGTGTAAATGAGTAACTTTGTCTCTGCTTTTTTCATTCAAGAGACGAAAGATTCAGATGACCAAACTGATCAAGGACATCCTGCCACTCGGCGCAGGCATCGGCGAATTCACGAAGCTCGACTTCGGCATGGACGAGAGCGACTGGCGCGCAGCGGAAGGCAAGAGCGGCAGCTACCTCATCGGCTGGTGGGAAGGCAAGGTCGGCTCGGTGGAGTTTCCTGAAACCGCGGCCGACGAAGCGGTGTGGCTCGTCGAGGGCCGGATCGCGCTGACCGACGTCGAAGGCAACCGCAAGGAATTCGTGCCGGGCCAGGGCTACCTGCTGCCGGCCGGCTTCGCGGGCCGCTGGGAGACGATCGAGGACGCGAAGAAGTTCTACGTGCTGCTCGAGAAGTCGTGATGTCGGAAGCCGCCGCCGCGGTGTCGTCGTCCGTGTGACGCGCGCCCGGCGGCGGTTTCGTTTTTCGCGTGGAATGGCTGGGATCATGGAAATGGAAGTCAAGGCAAGAGAGAGCGCACCGGTGCAGGCGCACGCAACGCGTGGCGCGCCGGTCGCATTGGGCGTCGAGGCGGCGCTCGCGAATACGAAGCTGTTCCCGTACTGGCTCGACAACCCCGCCGCGCCGGCCGCCGAGCCGGAACTCGCGGGCGACGTGACGGCCGACCTGCTGATCGTCGGCGGCGGCTTCACCGGGCTGTGGTCGGCCGTGCAGGCGAAGGAGCAGATGCCGCACCTGAACGTGGTGCTGATCGAGGCCGGCAAGGTCGCGCACGGCGCATCGGGCCGCGCGGGCGGGATCATCTCGACGTCGGTGATGCACGGGCTGCCGAACGCGGTGCGCGTGTTCCCGAACGACATCGCGCAGCTCGAGGCCTTCGGCCATCGCAACCTCGACGGTTTCGAGGACACGCTGAAGCGCTACGGCATCGACGCCGACATCGAGTGGAACGGCGAGATGACGGTCGCGGTCGACCCCGAGCACCTCGCGCATCTGAAGGGCGACTACGACCTGCATCGCGAATACGGCCACGACGTCGTGCTGCTGAATCGCGACGAAACGCTCGAGCAACTGAATTCGCCGCTGTTCGCGGGCGCGCTGTGGTCGCGCAACCGCAGCGGCATCGTGCATCCGGCGAAGCTCGCATGGGGGCTCAAGCGCGCGGCGCTGACGCTCGGCGTGAAGCTGTACGAGCACACGCCGCTCGTGACCGTGACCGACGAAGGCAGCACGGTATTCGTGAAGACGCCGAAGGGCAGCGTGCGCGCGCCGCGCGTCGTGTTCGGCAGCGGCACCGCGAAGGTCGGGATTCCCGACATCAACCGCCGCGTGATGCAGGTGCGCGACCACGTGCTCGCGACCGAGCCGCTCACCGACGAACAGCTCGCGCGGATCGGCTGGAAGAACCGTCAGGGCGTGTACGACACGCGCACGCAGCTCAACTATTTCCGGCTGACGAAGGACAACAACATCATCTTCGGCGGGCTGGTCAGCTATCACTTCGACGGCGATCCCGAGCCGCACCAGGACGGCCGGCGCGAAACCTACTACCGGCTCGCGCAAGCGTTCTACCGCACGTTCCCGCAACTGAGCGACGTGCGTTTCTCGCACGCATGGGGCGGCCCGATCGACTATTGCTCGCGCGGCTCGGTGTTCGCGAAGCGCTATCTCGGCGACAAGGCCGTGTTCGTCGCCGGCTATACGGGCTTCGGCGTCGCGGCGAGCCGGTTCGGCGCGTTCATGGGGCTGAACATCCTGTTCGATCGCGACAGCCCCGAGCGCAAGCTCGACATCGCGAACCAGAGCCCGAGCTACATCCCGCCGGAGCCGATGCGCTGGCTCGCCGCGAAGATCACGTTCCATGCGTTCGACGGCGCGGATGCCGAAGGCGGCTGGAAGCGCGCGTGGATCAGCGGCCTCAAGGCGATGGGCTTCCCGATGTGAGCGCCCGCGCGGCGGCCCCGCGCCGGGCCGCCGTCACCGCGTGGCGACACGTTAAAACGATCCCCGGAGGGGACGGCCCGCATCGCGGGCATGGAGAGAGACACCAGATGAATGTAGTCAACCTGCGGGATGAAGCGCGGCAGGAAAGCGCGCTGTTCGTCGTCGTGATGCTGCTGCTCGGCATGCTCGGGCCGACGGTCTTCCTCGGCCTGCCCGCGATCGTCGGGCAGGTCGAACGTCATTGGGGCTTCGGCGAAGCGGCGCTCGGCCTGTCGAGCTTCATCGAGGTGCTCGGCGAATCGACGGGCACGCTGCTCGTCGCGTTCGTGCTCGGCCGCCAGCCGGTGCGCTGGGTGCTCGCGGGCGCGGTGACGCTCGCGGCCGGCGCGAACCTCGGCACGCTCGCGACGCACGGGCTCGCCGCGTATTCGGCGCTGCAGTTCATCGCGGGCGTCGGCTCGGGCGGGCTGAACGGCATCGCGCTGCGCTACCTGTCGTATTCGCGCGCGCCGGAGCGCAATCTCGGGATCATGCTGATGGGGCAGGTGACGTGGAGCATGGTGCTGCTCGCGTACGTCTTTCCGCTGTTGAGCGACGCATGGGGCGCGCACGGCGTGTTCGGCTTCGTCGCCGGCGTGCTCGGCATGTTCGCGCTCGCGGCGCCGCTGTTTCGCCGCGGCGAGACGCTGGCCGCTCCGTCGCCGGACGGCGTCGCCGGCCGGATCGACCGCCGGGGCGCGATGCTCGTGCTGTGCGCGCAGCTCGCGCTGTACGGCGGCGTCGGCGTCGTGTGGACCTTCCTCGAGAAGATCGGCACCGATGCGGGCCTGAGCGGCAAGTCGGTGTCGCTCGTGCTCGGCATCGCGAACGTCGCGAGCCTCGCGATCTGCGCGGCGATGCCGAAGCTCGGCGCGGGCGCCGGCCTGCGCCGCTGGGCGCTCGTGAACCTCGGCGGCTGCGCGGTCGCGGCCGTGCTGCTCGCGATGCCGGCATCGCCGGTGACGTTCACGCTCGGCGCGATCGTCTTCATCGGCTGCTGGACGGGCGGCGCGCTGCTGATCTACGCGACGATTCCGCAGTACGACCTGGTCGGCAAATCGGCCGCGCTGTCGCCGGGCTGCGTCGCGCTCGGCTATGGCGTCGGCTCGGTCGCGGGCGGCTCGCTGATCGAGCGCGCGGGCACGCAGTCGGCGCTGATCGCGGCGATCGTGCTGTGCGCGGCGGCGTTCCTCTGCTACCGGCGGCTGCGGCCGGCCGTGTTCGGCATCGAGCGCGCGCTCGCGGTGACGGCGCCCGAGTGACGGTTGCGACGCGCGCCGCTGCCGATGGCGGCGCGCGTCCGGTTCGGTTCATCGGCGAAGGCGCCCGGCGCGACGTGCGATGCGTGTCGCGCCGGCCCGGCAACGCGCACACGCGCAGCGGCTTGAAGCATGTTCTCGAATACCTCCGATCTCGATCTCCGGCTCATCCGGGTCTTTCTGGCCGTCGTCGACGCACGCGGCATCACGGCCGCCGAGGCGTCGCTCGGCGTGCGGCAGTCGACCATCAGCACGCAGCTGTCGGCGCTCGAAGCACGCGTCGGCTTCAAGCTGTGCGATCGCGGGCGCGGCGGCTTTCGCCTGACGTCGAAGGGCGAACGCTTCGCGGCTACCGCGCGCACGCTCGTCGCGGCCACTTCCGAATTCGTCGCGCGGGTGCGCGACATCGACCGCAAGCTGGTCGGCACGCTGTCGATCGGCCTGATCGGCCAGGCGCCGCTCGTCGAGAACGCGCGCGTGGCCGATGCGATCGGCGCATTCCGCAAGCGCGACCAGGCCGTCACGTTCGCGATGAAGGTCGCGTCGCCGCAGGAACTCGAGGAAAGCCTCGTGAACAACCAGCTCGATCTCGCGATCGGCTATTTCTGGCATCGCGTGCCGGGGCTGCTGTACACGCCGCTCTTCACCGAGCAGCAGGTGATCTACTGCGGGCGCGGGCATCCGCTGTTCCATGCGTCGCGGCCGGTGACGGCGGACGATCTGCAACAGCACGACTGGGTATGGCGCACCTATCCGGTGCCGGAGGAGCAGTATCCGCTGCCCGAGCGCCGCGTGACCGCGAGCGCGGACAGCATCGAGGCCGCGACGATCCTGATCCTGTCGGGCGGCCATCTCGGCTACCTGCCCGCGCACTACGCGGAGCCGTTCGAGCAGCGCGGGCTCGTGAAGGCCGTCGGACGCACGACGTTCAGCTTCGACGTGCCGCTGCATCTCGCGATGAAGCGCAGCGCGAGCGACAAGCCGATCGTCGATGCGTTCTGCGAGGATCTGCTGCGCGCGTTCAACATCAAGGCGGCCGCGCTGGCCGCTTAGGGCCACGCACGGCGCGCGTTCAACAATCGACCAGCGCCCAGTCGAACAGCTCGCGGCGCGTGCGCACGCCGAGCTTCGCGAACGCGCGCTTCACGTACGACTCGGCCGTCGACAACTTCACGTCGAGCTGCTGCGCGGCCTCGGGCACCGAGCGCCCGCACAGCATCAGCCGGCAGATTTCGTGCTCGCGGCGCGACAGTTGCACGTCCTGCCGTTCGAGGCGCGCGTCGAAGCGCGCCTGCGACGCGGTATTCACCGTGCCCGACGCCACGCGCCGCGCCGCGCAGCTGCGCGCATGCAGCTCGAACATCGGGAACAGCAGGTCGACCATCTGCCTGAAATGGAACAGCTCGTCCCTCGTGAACGCGGGCCGCCCGACGGTGCGCGCGAGCCCGAGCGCGTATTGCAGGTGCGCGTTGCCGTGCACGAGCATGCATTCCTGCGCGATGCCCGGTTCGTCGAAGATCCGGCGGCGGAATTCGCCCTGCGCGATGCCTTCCACGTCGCGCTGCACGAGCAGCGTGCCGGGCTTGCCGCGCAGCGGCACGACCAGCGGGTCGGCGAGGCAGTAGTCCTGATAGTAGACATCCATCACGCGCAGCGTATCGGCCGCGAAACGCAGGCTGCCGCTGCCGAGCCATTCGACGACGAAGCCCGACGTGCTGCCCGCATCCGCGCGCCAGCGTTCGAGGTGCACGGCGTCGGCGTCGATGCTGTCGTTGACGAACTCGGTGACCGCGCCGACGAAATCCGGCGTGCCGACCGCGCGCAGCGTCGCGCCGAGCGTGTCTGGGCGCACGCCGATCAGGTAGTGGCCGCGGGCGGCCGGGTCGGGCTGGAGAAGTCGCATGGTCGGGCATCGGCGGTCAGGGGACAGCGCGACGTTACGCGAACGCCGTGCACGCGTCAGCCGGGAATTCACCGGATCGGCCCCACGAATTTCAAGCGTTGTCCCCAAAACGACGACAAGCCTGCGCGCGCGGCGGCCGGAATTCGCCGAAGCCCCGGCGGCGGGGGGGCATACCGCCGCGAATCGTCTGCCTATAGTGAAAGCACTTCGAAAACCTGATCAACAGAAAGGACAGGCCATGCAGATGCAACCGACGCCCGCCGCAACGGATTCGACGCCGGCGGATTTCGTTCTGACCAACGCGAAGGTCTACACCGTCGATCCGCACCGGCCGTGGGCGCAGGCCGTCGCCGTGCGCGACGGCCGGATCGTTTTCGTCGGCGATACGGCGGCCGTGCAGGCTTGCGTCGGGGCGGACACGAAGGTCGTCGATGCGGCCGGCCGGCTCGTGCTGCCGGGCTTCGTCGAATCGCACTGGCACTTCGAGACGACCGCGTTCGCGTTCCAGGCGTTCGTGAACTACGAGGATCCGCAGAAGGTGCTCGCCGCGCTGCGCGCGTACGTCGACTCGCACCCGGACGAGCCGGCGATCACCGGGATGGGCTGGGTGCAGGCGACGATTCCGCCCGCGCTGCTGCGCAGGCAGACGCTCGACGCGATCTGCGCGGATCGCCCGGTGTGCCTGCTGTCGACCGACTTCCATTCGATGTGGGTGAACTCGAAGGCGCTGGAGATCGCCGGCATCGATGCGGCGACGCCGCCGGTGCAGGAAGGCGCGAGCTGGTTCGAGAAGGATGCGGTGACCGGAGAGCCGACCGGCCTGATCGTCGACGGCGCCGCGTATTCGCTGGTGTTGCAGCGGATCAGCGCGGCCGGCCTGCTGCCGACCGGCATCGACCTGTACCTGAAATCGATCCCGCCGTGGCAGAAGAAGCTGTGCGCGGCCGGCGTGACGACCGTGTTCGACGCGGGCTTCTTCGACGCGAGCGGCGACCAGTCGCTGCTGTACGAGACGCTGCAGACGATGGAGCGCGCGGGCGACCTGAAGCTGCGCGTGGTGGGCAGCGTCGCGGTGATCGGCGAGGCTGACGACCCCGTCGGCACGCTCGTCGAATACCGCGAGCGGTACGATTCGCCGCTCGTGAAGGCGCGCGCGCTGAAGCTGTTCCTCGACGGCACCGAGGCGAACCACACCGCGTACCTGCTCGAACCGTACGCGGACCGCCCGGACACCCGCGGCGCGCCGACGATGCCGGCCGAGACGTTCAACCGCTACCTGGTCGAAGCCGATCGTGCGAACGCGAACGTGATGGTGCATTGCGTGGGCGACGCGGCCGTGCGGATGGCGCTCGACGGCTTCGACGCGGTCAACCGCACGAACCCGCCGCGCGATCGCCGCCACGTGATCACGCATGCGTTCCTCACGCATCCGGACGACATCCCGCGCTTTCGCCGCGCCGGCGTGATGGCGAACACGCAGCTGCAGTGGGGCGTGGTCGACGCGTACACCGAGCAGTTGCGCGACCACTACGGCCACGAGCGATGGAGCAACATGTACAAGTTCCGCACGTTCGTCGACGCAGGCGTGACGGTGTCGATCGGCATGGATGGCCTCGCGTGCCAGTGCCGCTGCCAGCACAAGCCGCTCGAACACATCGAGTCGGGCCATACGCGCCAGCTTGCCGGCGAGCCCGATGCGCCGGTGTTCCCGGACATCGCCGAGCGCCTGAGCATTCCGCAACTGATCGCCGCGTACACGATACACGGCGCGTACCAGCTCGGGATGGAGCACGAAGTCGGCTCGCTCACGCGCGGCAAGCGCGCGGATCTCGTCGTGCTCGAAAACGACCTGTTCGAAGTCGGCCAGTACGACATCGGCCGCATCGACGTCGCGCTGACGATGATGGGCGGGCGCATCACGCACGTGGGCGACGACTTCGGCGTGCGTACCGGCGTGCAGGCATCCTGAGCGTCGGCCCGGCTGGCCCGGCCCGGCCTGACGAAGCGACGGCGGAGGCTTTCAACCGGCTTGCGCCGTTCGTCGGCCCGCGCATCCGGCCGGAACCGGACGCGCCGATTGTGCGGCGTGTCCCCCTATTGGCAGGGCAGACCGGCCAATTTCCTCTGGCTACATTTTCCCGGACCGAAGCACACACCGCTCGTCACGAGCGGATCACGACATCGACGGAGGAAACCATGGCAGGGGATTGGGGCAAGCATCTGGGAACGGCATGCGCGGCGCTCGCGCTGGGCGGCTGCCTGTGGGCCGGCATGCCGGCCGCGCACGCGGCGGACGTCGTCAACGTGTACAACTGGGGCAACTCGATCGGCAAGGCGACCATCGCGAACTTCGAGAAGGCGACCGGCATCAAGGTGGTCTATCAGGAGTTCGATTCGAACGAGACGCTGCAGGCGAAGCTGCTGTCGGGCACGTCGGGCTACGACGTCGTCGTGCCGTCCGACATCTTCTGGGCGCGGCAGCTGCAGGCCGGCCTCTACCGCAAGATCGACAAAAGCCAGGTGCCGAACTACGGGCTGCTCGATCCGGACATCATGAAGGTGCTCGCGAAGGACGACCCGGGCAACCAGTTCGGCATTCCGTGGACGTGGGGCACGGATGGCCTCGGGATGAACGTCGAGAAGGTGAAGGCCGCGCTCGGCAACGACGCGCCGCTCGACAGCTGGGCGCTGCTGTTCGATCCGAAATACGCGCAGAAGCTGAAGCACTGCGGCGTCTCGGTGCTCGATTCGCCGGTCGATGCGTTCGGGATGGCGTTCGTCTATCTGAAGAAGGACCCGAACACGACGAACCCGGCCGACTACCAGGCCGCGTACGAGCTGCTGAAGACGGTGCGGCCGTACATCACGCAGTTCAATTCGAGCAGCTACATCAACGATCTCGCGGGCGGCGACATCTGCCTCGCGCTGGGCTGGTCAGGCGACGTGAACTCCGCGCGGATCGCGGCCGCCGCCGCGAAGAAGCCGTATCACATCAAGTACGTGATCCCGACCGAAGGCAGCGCGATGTGGTTCGACATGATGGCGGTGCCGAAGGATGCGCCGCATCCCGACGCCGCGCTGAAGTTCGTCAACTTCGTGCTGTCGGAGAAGGAGAGCGCGAACCTGACGAACGACACGTCGTATCCGTCGGCCGTGCCGTCGTCGCGGCATCTGGTGCGCGCCGAAGTGACGAGCGATCCGGCCGTGTTCCCGCCCGCCGACGTGATCCGCAGGCTGAGCCTCAGCAAGCCGGTGCCGCCCGAGCTGATGCGCCTGCAGAACCGGCTCTGGACGAAGCTGAAGACCGAGTAAGCCGGCCGCTGCGTCTTTTCACTCCCATGTACCTTTCGTGCGCCCCGCCGCTGATCGCAGCGGGCGGGGGCGCGCGCGTCCCGACGACCACCCACACCATGAAAATCACACACATGACGGCGCTGTGCGTGCTTGCGTTCGAAGCGGCTTGCGCATTCGCGCACACGCCGCGGGCAACCGACGCGAGCAGGATGCAGGCGCTGCAGGCGCAGGTCACCGCGCTGCAGCAGCAGGTGAACGAACTGCGCGCGAGCATGCTGGCGGCGCAGCCCGCCGGCGCGGCAACGGCTGCCGCACCGGCCGCCGATGCAGCGCCGGCCTTCACGAACGACGACCTGCAGCAGATGCGCGAGCAGATCGCGAACGCATCGCTGAAGGTCGACTCGCTGCAGGAAGCGGCGACCACCGGCCCGCTCGCGGGCCTGAGCATCACCGGCTACGTCGATCCGGTGTACCTGTTCAACCGCGCGCAGCGCACGTCCGGCTTCCAGTTCCTGAATCACGACCCGGGCGCGTACGACTACTTCAACAGCACGATCGGCGACGTCTACCTCGACATCAAGAAGACCTTCGGCGTCGGCCCGATGGCGCCGTCGGCGGAGGTCGTGATCCAGCCGAACCGCGGTTTCGGCAACGTGTTCAGCAATTCGCACGGCGGCGTCGGCAACAACATCGTCACGCAGGCGGTGGTTACCGTGCCGCTCAGCACGACGCGCACGTTCGAGATCGGGATGATGCCGAGCCTCGCCGGCTACGAGGTGCAGCCGTCGACGCAGATGCTGACGCTCACGCACGGACTGCTGTACGACTTCAGCGAGCCGGGCAACCTGATCGGCGTCGGGCTGAAGGGCTCCAACGCGGCGATGACGCGCTTCTGGCAGGTCGTGATCGGCAACGAGGTGCTGCGCACCGCCGGCGCGATCGCGAACGCGGCGAACAACACGACGAAAACCAACTGGACGCCGACGATCACCGCGCGCTTCGACAACGCGACGTCGACCGCGTTCGACTTCGGCGTGTCCGGGATGCTCGGCCGGCAGTCGCTGTTCTCGCCGTGCGCGCAGGCGGGCGGTTACGGCTACCAGTGCAACGGTTCGTCGCCGACCGGCCTCTACAAGTACGTGGAAGCCGACGTCACCTATACGCACGACAAGACGCAGGTCAACGCACAGGTGGACTACGGCGAACTGCAGAAGGGCGCATGGAACGGCGGCACCGCGCGCTGGTACGGGATGTCGCTGCTCGGCCATACCAAGTGGACGACGTCGTGGGTCGGCCGCATGGGTGCGACGCTGCGCTTCGACTACCTGAACAACACGTCGAACGGCGGCGGCGGCACGAACATCCAGTACGGGCTCGCGGGCGGCAATCCGTCGGTGAACGGGTCGAGCGGCTTCGGCATCGATCCGGCGTGCTTCCAGGGTTCGTCGACGAACGGCACCGAGTGCAAGGGCGCGCAGCGCTATGCGATCACGGCCGACCTGCTGTTCTATCCGACGCAGCAGATCACCGTGAAGCTCGAATACCGGCACGACGCGGCGAACCATCCGGTATTCGTGAAGAACGACGGGTCGTACTCGCGCAGCAACGACCTGGCCGGGATGCAGTTCATCTATTCGTTCTGACCGCTTTTTCCGCTCCGGCCGGCGCGTGTGCCGGTCGGTCAGTTGCACGACGCATCCCGTTGCGGGCCGCGCGGGCCCGGAACGCATCCCACACACAGGAGATTCGACCTTGAA
The DNA here is from genome assembly GCF_902832845.1 of Burkholderia metallica. Classification (GTDB taxonomy): domain Bacteria; phylum Pseudomonadota; class Gammaproteobacteria; order Burkholderiales; family Burkholderiaceae; genus Burkholderia; species Burkholderia metallica. The sequence goes on from NZ_CADFDB010000008.1 coordinate 30,576, forward strand.
GCTGCACACCTTCGTGACCGACGTCACCGATCCGCGCGAGCGCGGCCGCCTGATCGGCGAGCGCTTCGCGCCGGCGATCCGCGAAACGGTCGCGCTGTATCTCGCGTTCTTCCCGAAGCTCGGCATCGCGCCGCAGCGGGCGCGGGAGATCGGCGAAGCGAGCGTCGCCGCGCTCGGCGCGTGGTGCCCGCGTCTGGCCGCCGAAGTCGACGCGATCGCCGACGGCGTCGACCTGCCGCGCTGGCAGCTCGCGTGCCTGAACGCGCGCACCGAGATTCTCGCCACCGCGCCCGCGTCGGCCGAAGGCGAGTGCTCGACGACGGTCTACGCGCCGGCCGGCCCGCACGCACCACGCACGCTGCAGACGTGGGACTGGCACGACAGCCTCGCGCCGCAGGGGCTGCTGATGCGGTTCGCCACGCCGCACGGCCGCACCGTCAAGCTGTTCACCGAATGCGGGATGCTCGCGAAACTCGGCGTGAACGACGCGGGGCTCGGGCTGCACTTCAACATCCTGCATCACGCGAGCGACAACGACGGCGGGGGCGTGCCCGTGCACGCGATCGCACGACGGCTGCTCGAAGACGCGACGACGGTGCAGGAAGCGATCGACATCGCGCGCACCGCGCGCGTGAGCGCATCGACGGTGCTGACCGCGTTCACGCGGCACGACGCGAACCCGCGCGCGGCGAGCATCGAGCTGAGCCCGTCGGGCGTCGGCGTCGTGGTGCCGCGTCCGGACGGCTGGCTGCTGCATACGAACCACTTCCTAGATCGCGCGTTGAGCGGCGGCGAGTGCATGCCCGACAGCTCGACCACGCGCGAACGCTTCGCGCACCTGAACGACGTCGTGAGCGGGATGACGGGCGCCGACGTGCGTGCGCGCGCGGCGGCGATGTGCGGGGCGGCCGGCGACCAGGCGGTGGTGTGCTTCCATCCGGACCTGTCGATGCCCGACACCGAGCGCTGGGAAACGCTGCTGACCGTCGGCATCGATACCGACGCGTGCGCGCTCGACTACGTGGCCGGCACGCCGTACGCGCTCGCGCGCGACGGGTTTCAGCGGTTCTGATCCGCCGGATGCGGGCCGGTGGCGCGGCGTGGGCGGGTTGCCCGTGCCGCGCGCACGCTCATGCGTCGATGCGTTCGACCTTGCCGACCAGCAACCCGTACGACAGGCTGCCGGCAAGCGCCATTGCGGCGATGTAGGTGATCGCGCGCGAGAAGTCCGCGCCGTCCACGAGCAGGCCGATCACGATCGGCGTGGCGATCGCCGACAGGTTGCCGATCAGGTTGAACACGCCGCCCGTGAGGCCGAGCAGCCGCGCGGGCGCGAGCCCCGACACGAGCGACCACGTGATCGACGCGAAGCCGTTGCCGAAGAACGCGATCGTCATGAACGCGATCACCCAGCCCGTCGACGTCACGTAGTTCGCGCCGATGATGCAGGTCGAGATCAGCAGCCCCGAGATGATCGGCAGCTTGCGCGCGAAGCCCTGCGACGCGCCGCGGCGCATCAGCCAGTCCGACAGCACGCCCGAGCACAGCACGCCGACGAACGCGGCGAGGAACGGCAGCGACGCGAGGAAGCCCGACTTGATGAAGTCCATGCCGCGATACTTGACGAGGTAGGTCGGGAACCACGTGAGGAAGAACCACAGCGTCGAGTTCAGCGCGAACTGGCCGAGGTAGATGCCCCACAGCTTGCGCCGGCCGAGCACGACGCCGAGGTCGCGCCACGTCGACGGTGCGCGCTCGCTGCGCGCCGCGACGCGGTCCTCGAGATCGACGAGCCCGCCGCCGTCGCGGATCAGCGCGATCTCGGCCGCGTTGACGCCACGGAACGCGCGCGGCTCGCGATACACCGCATACCAGATCGCGGCCCATGCGATGCCGGCAAGGCCGGTCGCGACGAACACCATGTGCCAGCCGAGATGCACCTGCAGCCACGCGAGCACCGGCGTGAGGAACGCGAGGCCGACGAACTGGCCCGACGTGTAGCCGCCGATCGCGCTCGCGCGTTCGCGGGTCGGGAACCAGGTCGTCACCACGCGATTGTTGATCGGATAGGCCGGCGCTTCGAGCGCGCCGACCGCGAGGCGCAGCACGATCAGCCCGACGAACGAACCCGCGAAACCGAGCAGCAGCGTCGCGGCCGACCACAGCGCGAGCGCGCCCGCATACAGCATGCGCGGCGACACCTTGTCGACGAGCCAGCCGCCCGGAATCTGCATCAGCGCATAGGTCCAGCCGAACGCGGAGAACACGAGGCCCGCGCGCACCGGATCGATATTCAGCTCCTTGAACAGCGCGGGCGCGGCGATCGACAGGTTGCTGCGGTCGAGATAGTTGATCACGACGGTGACGAACAGCAGCGCGAGGATCAGCAGGCGCTTGCGGCTCGGCTGCGCGGTCTGTGCCGCGGGTGCGCGGGCGGCGGCGTCGGATGCGGCGCCGGCGTGGGCGGGCTGTCGTTCCGGCGGGTTGGCATGGGTGCGTGACGCGGAAGGGGCCACGATCGTCTCCTGTGTTCTGTGCCCGGCCATCGCCCGCGAGCGGGGCGGCCGGATCGAATAGCTTTGGAGCGAACGTTAGAGCCGTGGCGCGCGGTGCGTCAACATTTGAACAGGCATCCCTATTAATGGGACGTCACGCGCTCACTATGTGGGAAAGGGCGACGAGCGCGTCACGGGCAGGCGCGGGAGCGACGGCGGGGATGAACGGGCCGGCGATGCCTAGCTGGGTGCGCTGTCGTCCTGGTAACCGCTCTTGCCGACGAAGATTTCCTTCAGCGCGGCGCGCAGTGCGACCGGATCGTACTGGCCGGGCGCGAGATGGATCACGTAGCGCGTGTGGCCGTCGAGCCGTGCGGCGACGGCGGGTTCGAGTTCGACGACGATCGCGGTGTCGGTCAGGCGCACCGACAGATCCTTCACGCGCGCGTTGATCTGGTCGCGCACCATCACCTCGATCAGCGCGTCGTCCGGAAAGCGCGACAGCGCGAAGCAATAGTCCTGCTCCGCATCGTGGCAGTAGATGTTGGCGAAGCTGTCGTCGTCGTCGAGGTCGGACGTTGCCGCGCCGATGGTGGCATGGAGTTCCATGAACGGGGGTTCCTGGGTAATGGGTTATCGGGGTTATCGGGGTTATCGGGGTTATCGGGGGGAGCGGGTTGCCGTTTCGATCGCAGTCGCGGCGTCGGGCGTCGAAGCGGCATCGCACGGCGCATCGGCGTCGCGCGCCTTCAGCCACAGCCCGAATTCGCGCATCACGTCGACCACCGGCCGCAGCCGGTCGCCGTCCGCGCTCAGATCGTACTCGACCCGCACCGGCACTTCCGGATAGACGGTGCGCCGCACGAGCCCGGCGTCCTCTAGTGCGCGCAGGTCGAGAGTCAGCATCCGCTGCGAGATGCCGGGCATGTCGCGCCGCAGGTCGCTGAAGCGCCGCGGCCCGTCGAGCAGGTACGACACCAGCAGCAGCCGCCAACGGCCGCCGAGCAGGCGCATCGCTTCTTCAACGGAACAACCTGTCGCACTCGTTTTCATCCTGCTGAACCCTGGTCGGTAAATTTTTTGTGACTACGGCACAAACGACTGCCGTCTTCCCGGCGCTGCGCCGATGCGAGATAGTAGCGCCCGCGTCGCGGCGAATCGATACACGGACAACGAAACGAAGGACACGCATGAAGCTCTATCACGCTCCCGGCAGCTGTTCGCAGGCCATCTGCATCGTGCTGCGCGAAGGCGGCCTCGACGCGGAGATCGTCAAGGTCGACCCGCGCAAGCATGTGCTCGAGGACGGACGCAACTACTACGACGTGACCGAACTCGGCTACGTGCCGCTGCTCGAACTCGACGACGGCACGCTGCTGCGCGAAGGGCCGGCGATCGCGCAGTATCTCGCGGATCTGTGTCCGCACGCCGCACTTGCGCCCGCGTACGGCACGCTCGCCCGCTATCGGCTGATGGAGTGGCTGAACTTCCTCACCGCGGAAATCCACAAGGGTTTCATTCCGCTGCTGTATGCGGTGCAGGCGGGGCAGTACGTCGACCCGGCGAGAACGAAGCTCGACAGTCGCTTTGCGTGGATCGACCGCCAGCTTGACGGCAACGCGTTCCTGACGGGCGACACGTTCACGGTCGCCGATGCGTACCTGTTCGCGCTGACAGGCTGGGGCAAGGCCGCATGGATGCGCTCCGTGTACCACGCGGATATCGACCTCACCCGGTATGCGCATCTGCGCGCGTGGTACGAGCGGGTGCGGGCGCGGCCGGCGGTGCAGCAGGTGCTGCAGGGCGACGCGCGGCCGAACGCGGCCTGACACAGCCCGACGCGTTCAGCGCGTCAGCGCCAGCACCAGGTACGCCGCATAGCCCGCGCCGTTCGCGAGCAACGCCCAAACCGCGAGCCCGCGCGTGCGCGCATTGATGCGCAGCCACACGGCCGCCGCGAGCGTGATGATCACGCCGGTCAGCACTTCGGGGCGCGGCTCCCACGGCGTCAGCATGATGCCGATCGCCGGCAGCAGCGTGCCCTGGAACACCATCGCGCCGGTGATGTTGCCGAACGCGAGCGTATCCTTCCCGCGGCGAATCCACAGCACGCTGTTGATCTTTTCCGGCAATTCCGTCGCGATCGGCACGATGATCAGCGACAGCAGCAGTGCCGACACGCCGAGCGCGTGCGACACGCCTTCCACGCCGTGAATGAAACCCTTCGCACCGCCGACCAGCAGCGCGACGCCGAGCAACAATTGCAGCGCGATGGTCGCCAGGTTGGTCGGCAGGCCCGTACGCGCCAGGAACATCGCATGCGGCGCCTCGGTGCCGTGCCCGGCATCGACGAGCTGGCTTGACGCGCGGAACGTCATCGCCACGTACATCACGTAGATGCCGACCAGCATCACCGCGAGCAGCCCGCGCACGGCCCAGTTGTGATGCGGAACGAACATCGCGACGGTGGCGAGCGAGAACGCGGCGAGGAAGGTGTTCATGTCGCGCACGAAGCCCGTGCGTTCGGGCGCGATCGTGCCGCGCAGCCCGCGCGAGCGGATCACCGCGAGCGTCATCAGGAACGTGGTGAGCGTCGCGAGCATCAGCGGCGCGCCGAGAATCGCGCCGACGCCGATCTCCTCGTTCACGGCCTGGTTCGCGGTGCCGCCCGCCAGCGCGAGCAGCGGCACCATCGTTTCGGGCAGTGCGGTGCCGACGGCCGCGAACAGCGACCCGGTGACGCCTTCGGAAATCTTCAGACGTTCGCCGAGATGTTCGAGCGCATTGGTGAAGACTTCGGCGGCGACGAGGATGACGACCAGCATGAACGCCAGTTCGACGAACATCAAGGTCATGCGGCACCTCCGCAGGCAGCGGCGGCATGTGAGGAGAGAGCGGGGACGAACATGGGGACTCCGTGGTCGGACGCTGACGAACCATGGCACATCCGCCGACGTCCGACCAGGAACGACGCGATGCGCCCATGGTCTCGCCAAGCCGATCAGGCCGAACGCGCCACGGCCGCAGGCCGAGTGTGTTGACGCGTTCGCTTTCCGGGGGCGGAAAGCTGGCTACTCCCCAAAGACGGAAAGCAGTCTAGCCGAGCGGGTCGCTTTCGGCAAGCTTGCGCTTCGGTCTCCGTTCGTCGGGCGGGGAACGCGCGGGCGCGGCGGATGCTTGCGACATGCGGGGTAGCAAGCGGCGTGCGCGCGGCGACGTCACGTACGTGTCGTTTTCGATCATCTGCTGCGAAGCATCCAACCGTTCGCACTCCTCGATGTTCGAACCGATCGGCACTTCGTATGCTTCGGTCGTGCGCGTACGCGACCGCGTGATCTGCGGTGCGGCGGGTTTGCATGCCGCGCGTCGTCGCAACGCGGCCGGCCGCGCGTGTCGCGAGTAAATAATGCCACTGAATTTTTACGGAATGGCAGAAATCGGTATTTTATGGATGGCGTCGCGCGAATGATCGAATAACGATTGAAGCGCTCGAATCATTGAATGGCGGGCCATCTCTGCAGTCATGCAGAATTAATCGGTCGCTGATAATTAAAATGAAAGAATAATCCCGGCGATCTGAAGGCTTGCGAGGCGCTGCATCAACGCCGGCAAAGGATTCCGTTCCATACGGCAAAAGCGCCGATTCCGGCGAATGATTGCCGATAAAGCCCGCAACGCACAAATAATCCCGCTTTCTTTCAATTGGCAGACACTGTCCGCCGTTAGCATTATCGCGGGATTTTTAATATCCGAATGATCTTTGACAACGCGGCGCAGCACCGCCTATTTTTGTGTTGTCATAAATTTGGGTCATATAAAAGTTGTCCAAACTGCAGGGGGCGTCCGAGCACCAATCTCGCCAGCAGTTTGCTGTGTCTGTATCAAGTTCAGTCTCTTAGAAGTCCAATCCCCAACCGCCGACTGCCGACCGTGCAACGCGAGTGGCGGGTCGGTCTGCGCGTTTCGCAGGCGTTGGCGGCCTGTGTGAAGCGGTATCCGAACCAAAGGACAGAGATGAAACCAGACAGGAGCTGTACCGGCAGCCGCCGTGGCCGTCACGGCCGGTTGGCCGGGCTAGGTGCATTGACCGTCATGACCTTGGCGCTCGCCGCGTGCGGCGGCGACGATTCGTCGTCCGTCGGCGCGTCGAGCCTCGCGCAAGCCACCGCCAGCGCACAGGCCGGCGCGCAACAGGCGGCCGGCGCGCAGACGCCGGCCAACCAGCCGTACGTCGACCCGGTCGCGTATTCGATGAATGCGACCGACGGCCTCGCGCCCGCGCAGGTGTCCGAGAAAGCGGCCGTCATGCATTACCAGTGGAAGAACGGCGGCACGACCGTCAACTACACGACGACCACCGGCCACCTGACCGCGCAGGACGCGAACGGCAATGCGGAAGCGTCGATGTCGTATGTCGCGTACACCGCGCCGAGCACGAACGGCAAGCCGCGCCCCGTCACGTTCGTCTACAACGGCGGCCCCGGCTCGTCGTCGATCTGGCTGCGGCTCGGCTCGTTCGCGCCGACCCGCGTCGCCACGCCCGATCCGCTGTTCGGCAGCAACTGGCCGAACTATCCGCTCGTCGACAACGCCGAAAGCCTGATCGATACCACCGACCTCGTGTTCATCGACCCGCCCGGCACCGGGCTGTCGGAAGCCGTGTTGCCGAACACCAACCAGAAGTACTGGGGTTCCGATGCGGACGTGAACATCATGCGCGACTTCATCCAGCGCTACCTGAACGTCAACAGCCGCGGCACGTCGCCGATCTACCTGTACGGCGAATCGTACGGCACGCCGCGTACCGACATGCTCGCGCTCGCGCTCGAATCGGCCGGCGTGCACCTGACGGGCATCGTGCTGCAGTCGGCGATCCTGAACTACTTCGCGGATGCGGTGGAGGCGGTCGCGATCACGCAGTCGACGGAAGGGCTGCTGCTCGACACCGATACGGTGGCCGGCTATCTGCCCGGCTATGCGGCGGTCGCGGCGTACTTCAACCAGGTGTCGCCGGCGCCGGTGAACCAGGATCTGTACGCACTGCAGACGGAACTGTTCACGACGCTGATCTACAACCAGCTGCAGAAGTATTCGCAGTCGTGGGTGTTGAGCCAGCTCGGCATTCCGGATGCGCTCGGCACGCCGGTGTTCCCGAGCGATGCGACGCTGAAGCTGTGGTCGATCCCGTCGAGCCTCACGCAACAGGCGCTGCGCGGCTACTTCAACGCGAATCCGTTCGGCACGAGCCTGCTGCCCGGCACGACGATCGGCCGGTATGACGGCCGCGTGTCGTTGCCGAACTCCGATCCGCGGCTGCAGGACGACGGCGATCCGTCCGATATCCTGATTTCGCAGCCGTTCACGAACGCGCTCGCGACGCAGATGCCGGATTACCTCGGCTACACCGCACCGAACGCGACCTACCTGCCGCTGAACGACAACATCATCGAGGTCTGGGACTTCTCGCACGACGGCCAGCCGATGCCCGACACGATCCCAGATCTGCTCGGTGCGCTGCAGCTCAACCCGAAGCTTCGTGTGCTCGCGGAGAACGGATTCCACGATCTCGCGACGCCGTTCTTCAACACCGAGAAGCAACTCGCGCGGCTGCAGACGGTGAAGGGCCTGAATCCGAAGCTGCAGGTGAACTTCTTCCAGGGCGGCCACATGATCTACCTGGACGACGTCGCCCGTCCGCAGATGAAGCGGGACCTGAAGACGTTCTACAAGGGCGCGCGGATTCCGACGGCGCTGACGCTGCATACGCTGCCGCCGCCGTGGCCGGATGAAAACCCGCCGAGCGTACCGACCGGCAGCGTCCCCGGCGCGACCGCCGGGACGACGCTGGCGGCGGCGCCGTGAGCGGCCCCGAGCGACGGACTCCTTGTCAAAGGAACCCTCTCTTCATCCATTGAATGCGAGCGATCATGTCCCTAATCAAATTGATGCGGCGTATGTCCCCGTTGATCGTGCTCGGTGCCGTGATGAGCAGTGCCTACGCGTTGCCGCCGCAGGCGGTGGCGCCGGTGAAGCTGCCGCGCGGCGGGCACGGTGTCGACGGGCCGTTCTTTCCTGCCACGCGCGCGGCGCCGGTGTTGCCGTCGACCGGCGCGACGCTGCAGCAGCAGGCGCAGCAGCGTGTCGATGCGCGGCTCGGTGCCAATACGGTGCTGAGCAACGGCGCGGCCGTGACGAAGGCGCAGGCGCAGAGCAACGGTCTCGGCTTCGTGTCGAAGCACTTCGACGAGATCGATGCGAAGCACACCGGCCGCGTGACGATGAACGACGTGCGGCAGTTCATCCGGCAGCGGCAGGTGCAGGCGCAGCAGGACCAGCAGGACGAGTGACGTAGCAGGCAGGGCGGCGGCCGGTGCGACATGCTTCGCACCGGCCGCCGGAAGATGAACGACAGGCGCCAGACGGCCTGGCGCGCGCAGCGCCGCCATCGACGCCGGTGAAGTTGCTGAGCGTTACGAGCCGGTGCGTGTCGAACGCGACCGGCGAGCAGCAGAGCGGCGACACCACCCGCGCGACGGGTTCACGCCGAGGCCAGCGCCGAGCGTCGGGCGGACAGGCGATTCCACAGCATGCTGGAGCGGCTGCCGCTGCGGCAGTACGCGAGCACCGGCTTCGGCAGCGTGTCGACCAGTTCACCGAATGCGTCGATCTCCGCGTCGCCGATGCGGTCGCGCTCGACCGGCAGGTAGCGTGCTTCGAGGCCCAGTTCGCGGGCCGCCGCGGCGATTTCGTCGAACGCCGGATGTGCGTCGCCTTCGCCGTCCGGCCGGTTGCAGATGATCGAGCGGAAGCCGGCAGTGCGGATCGCCTTCAGGTCGGCCGGCGTGATCTGCCGCGACGCGGAGAAGCCGTTCGACGCCGTCGCGCGACACTGTTCGATCGCGCTGCGGAAACAGGCGATCGCGAAGTCGACGTCCTGCTCCGTCGTGAAGCGGCCGAAGCTCACGCGCACGGTGCGGCCTGCCGTCTGCGCATCGAGGCCGATCGCGGTCAGCACGTGCGACGGTGCGCCGCTGGTCGAGTTGCATGCGGACGTCGACGACACGGCCAGCGCTTCGCCGAGCATGAACGGGAAGAAGCCGGGCGCATTCACGGTGAGGCTCAGCGTGTGCGGGATGCGGCGCGCGGCGGCCGCGTTCTGCGTGACGTCGCCGAGTGCGACCAGCGCATCCGTCAGGCGGGCGCCGAGCGCCGCGATCCGCGCGGTTTCGCCGTCGAGCTTTTCGGCGGCCAGTTCGCACGCCACGCCCATGCCGACGATCTGGTGCGTGGCGAGCGTGCCCGAGCGCAACCCGCGTTCGTGCCCGCCGCCGTGGATCTGCGGCGCGATCCGGTTCGCGATGTCGCGGCGCACGAACAGCGCGCCGATGCCCTTCGGGCCGTACACCTTGTGCGCGGACATCGACAGCATGTCGATGCCGAGCGCGCGCACGTCGATCGGCGTCTTGCCGAGCGCCTGCGCGGCGTCGACGTGGAGCAGCGCGCCCGCCGCATGCACGATGCGCGAGATCGCGCCGATATCGGTCAGCGTGCCGAGTTCGTTGTTCACGAGCATCAGCGACACGAGGCCCGTGTCGGGGCCGATTGCGGCAGCGACCGCGTCGGCGGTGATTTCGCCGTCGCGCGTGGGTGTGACGAACGTGACCGACGCGCCATGCTTCGACAGGTTCGCCATCGTGTCGAGAATGGCCTTGTGCTCGATGCGGCTCGTGATCAGGTGCCGCTTGCCGGTCGCGTTTTCCGCATAGCCCTTCAGCGCGAGGTTGTTCGATTCGGTGGCGCCCGACGTCCAGACGATTTCGTCGGCATCCGCGCCGATCAGCGCGGCGACTTGCGCGCGGGCCTGCTCGACCTTGTCTTTCGCCAGCCGGCCGGCGGCGTGCGAGCTCGATGCGGGGTTGCCGAAGATGCCGTCGAAGCCGAGGCAGGCCGTCATCGCGTCGATCACGCGCGGATCGGCGGGCGTCGTGGCGGCGTAGTCGAGGTAGTGCAGCGTGGTGGTGTCGCTCATGTCCGTCTCTTGCTCATTGCGTAGTGCGAGAAATGATACGGGGGACAGGAGGGAAAAAGGATCCAAAGTGGGCTGTCGATTCAGCTTGATAGGGAATAACGTTTTCTCGTTTAACGGAATGAGGGAAATTTTTTATCGCATGGCCCGGTCGCCCGCATGCGGGCGGCGGTGCGGCCGGGCCGAGGCCGCCGGCTTTCAAGGCCGGCCGTTTCCGGCCGAATCGAACCGGGTGTGCACGAGCACCTTGCCGACGACGCGGCCGGACTCCAGCGCCTCGTGCGCGTCGACGATGCTTTCCAGCGGAACCTTCATGCCGATTCTCGGCGAGTACGCGCCTGCCGCCACGCACGCGACGACGTCTCTGGCGGCCTGCTGCTTGACGTCGTCGGGCACGTGGTAGATGTAGACGAAGCGCAGGACACAGCCATGCATCATCGCCTTCAGCAACGGAACGGACAGCTCGTCCGTTGCATGGGTCATCGCATAGGAACTGATCACGCCGCCTTGCGACACGCACGCCAGGTCGATCTCGAGATTGGATTTCAGGTCGACGTCGACGATTCGGTCGATGCCGGCTCCTCCGGTTGCGTCGAGAATGCGCGTTGCCGCGTCCGCCGCGTGCCGGTCGACGACCAGATCGGCGCCGTTCTGCTGCGCGACGATCGCCTGTTCGGCGTTCGTGACCGATGCCGCCACCCACGCGCCGGCCCATTTCGCCAGCAGGATGGCCGCGGTGCCGACGACACCCGCGCCACCGTGAACCAGCACACGTCGTCCCGTCAGGCTGCCGTCGGCGAACAGGCAGCGGTGCGCGGTCAACGCCGGGATGCCGAGGGAGGCGCCCACGTCGAACGACGCGTGAGCCGGCAGATGCACCGCTTGGCGCGACGGGACCACGACGTATTCCGCAGCCGTGCCCGTTGCTCGGCCGTATTGCGCCTCGTAAACCCAGACGCGCTCGCCGATGCGCTTCGGCGACACGTGGATGCCGACGGCGTCGATGACGCCCGCGCCGTCCTGATGCGGAACGATGCGCGGGTATTGCAGCGCGGACGAGAACCCGGTCCGCGCTTTCACGTCGGTCGGATTCAGCCCCGACACGTGGATACGGACGCGTACCTCGTCGGGCCCCGGTTCGGGCATCGGCCATTCACCGACGGTCAATACATCCCGGGCTGCACCGTGACGCTCGTAGAAGGCTGCCTGCATCTGTTGCACTCCAATTGTTTTCACCAAGGTGGCAGGCCATGTGGACTGGACTGCCGGACGGGAAAATTCTGGGTCGCAGGGATACGGATCGCAAGTAAGTACGAGTTTGATATATAGGGTAAATATTTATACTATTGGCGCATGGAAAAGACGAATACACACGGGTACCGATGCACGGTGGAGGCGACCGTCGATGTCATCGGCGGAAAGTGGAAGCCGTTGATCATTTACTATCTGCTCAGGGGTACGAAGCGATTCGGCGAGCTGCGCACCGCCATTGGTGGTGTCACGCAGCGCTCGCTGACGTTGCAGCTTCGGGAGCTCGAGGCGCACGGCATCATTGCCCGGGAAGTATTCGCCGAGGTTCCGCCCCGTGTCGAATATTCGTTGACGGAGGTGGGGCGCACGCTCGCGCCCGTGCTCGACGCGATGAAAGACTGGGGCGACGGCTACGTTGCTCACAGTGAAACGCGGTAGATCCGATAGGAATCGTCCCTGAAGCGAAAGCCGGTGGCTCGCCGCGTCGCCGTCGCGACCGAACCGTGCCACGGCAAGCGCCGGATCATCTCGACGGGGCGCTCCTTCAGCCGCCCGGGGGCGGGCTACGTAAAAACCGTCGGGCCGCTGCGTGGATCGAAGCGGCTGCGTCGTCCTTGCCCGCGAAGCGATCCGCGGCTGCCCGATGTCCATGAGGGATTCCCCCTGTCACGCGCGAGCCGGCGTCCCGCCGGTGCCGTAGCCACGGCGTCGCGCTTCCCCGCAGGCGCTTCCCGCCCGTCGCCCCCGATTATTTGCGTTTCGCGAATGGCGCGTTCGCCGGTTGTTCGATACCCGATTCGCGCCCTTGCACCTATCGTGGTGACGTCGGCCGCATGAACGCAATGCATCGCAACGCAACACGTCGCACCCGCACCGCGGCCGGCACTTCCCCGCGACTCGCGTCGCACACAAAAGACATCGGACCTAGCTCATGCGCAGGCGCCGCAGCGCGCGCAGGCGAACCTGTGTCCACGGAGACGGACATGAAAGCAAACGAGTGGGATACCTCATACGAGTGGAAGGCGGTCACGCTGCTGGCGCTCGGCTTCGGGCTGGTCGGCCTCGACCGCTGGCTGATCGCGCCACTGTTCCCGTCGATCATGAAGGACCTCAACCTGAACGCGCAGGATGTGGGCAACTGCATCGGCGTGCTCGGCCTGTCGTGGGGCATCTTCGCGGCGCTGATGGGCGGCATGTCCGACAGGATCGGCCGCAGGAAGGTGCTGATTCCGGCCATCGTCGCGTTCTCGCTGCTGTCGGGTTTCTCGGGCCTCGCGGGCGGGCTGCTCGGGCTGATGGCGATTCGCGGCCTGATGGGCGTCGCGGAAGGCTCGTTCTGCCCGACCAGCTTCGCGGCGACGGCCGACGCGTCGCATCCGCGGCGGCGCGGGCTGAACCTCGGCCTGCAGCAAAGCGGCTTCGCGCTGTTCGGGCTCGCGTTGTCGCCGATCATCGCGACGCAGTTGCTCGGGTTCGTGTCGTGGCGCTGGGTCTTCGCGCTCGTCGCCGTTCCCGGCCTGATCCTCGGCGCGATCATGTTCTTCGTGATCCGCGAGCCGAAGGTCGCGAAGGAAACCGCGTCGGAGCATGCGCCGGCGTCTCTCCGCCATGTGCTCGGCAGCCGCAACATCCTGGTCGCGATGGCCGCCCTGTGCTGCGCGATGACGGGTGTGTTCGTGCTCGGCGCGCTGCTGCCGCTGTACCTGACCGACTACCTCGCGCTCGGCACGCAGAAGATGGGCCTCGTCGTGTCGGCGATCGGCTTCGGCGGGTTTCTCGGGCAGTTCGGGCTGCCGGGCCTGTCCGACCTGGTCGGCCGCCGCCTCGCGAGCATCGTCGGCTTCGCGGGGACGGCCGTGATGCTCTACCTCTTCCGCGGCCTCGGCCCGCAGCCGCTCGCGCTGTTCGGCGTGCTGTTCGTCGCGTCGTTCTTCACGCTCGGGCTGGTGTCGCTGCTGTCCGGCCCGGTGGCGACCGAGGCCGCGCCCGTCGGGCTCGTGTCGACGTCGATCGGCGTGGTGGTCGGCGTCGGCGAGATCTTCGGCGGCGGCATCGCGCCGGCGATGGGCGGCTACGTCGCCGCACACTTTGGCATCCAGAACATTCTGTGGCTGCCGATGGTCGCGGTGCTGCTGGGCATCGTGGTCAGCCTGCTGCTGAAGGAAACCGCGCCGGCCGTGCTGCAGCGCCGCGCGGCCGTGCAGCCGGCGCTGGCGGCCGGCGAGCAGTCGCAGTAAGGCCCGCGCGGGGCGGCGGGCGCAGGCGTGGGCCGGCGCCGCCACCGATTGACATCCATTGCGTGACACAGTGACGCCTTTCGCATGACCCAGCCCGTTATCCGCGCGGTTAGACTGCCGGTTTCGCTGTCGAAAAAGGGCGCGGCATGGACCGGTTTCTGAGCATCGAGGCATTCGTCAGGGTAGCGGAGGCGAGCAGCTTCGCCGAGGCGGCGCGGCAGCTCGGCGTGACCAGCTCGGTCGTGACGAACCGCATCCAGCAGCTCGAGAAGTTCGTCAACGCGCCGCTGTTTCATCGCAGCACGCGCCACGTGCGCCTGTCCGAAACGGGCGAGGCGTTCTATCGCGAGTGCGCGGAGGTGGTGGGGCGCGTCAACGAGTTGACGGACCAGATGCGCGAACTTCGCGCGACGCCGACCGGGCGGCTGCGCATCCAGATGCTGCCCGGTTTCGCGCTCGATCACTTCGGCGCGCCGCTGATGGCATTCAACCGGCGCTACCCGGGCATTCAGCTCGACGTCATCGTCAACGACCGTGTCGTGGACCCCGTCGAAGAAGGGTTCGACATCGCGTTCCAGATCTTCCCGCCGATCTCCGAGTCGCTGATCGAACGGCGGCTGTTCACGGTCAGGCGCCTCTTTTGCGCGTCGCCCGCCTACCTTGAAGCGCATGGTGCGCCACAACATCCGCGCGACCTGCTGCAGCACACCACCGCGCTCTATTCGGGCTATCCGTCGCGCAATCGCTGGACGATGACGCGCGGCGACGAGGTCGTCGAAATGGAGCTGCCCGGCATGATCCGCTCGAACTCCGTGCACCTGCTGCGCGAGTACGCGCTGTCGGGCGGCGGCGTCGTGTGTCTGCCCACGCTCGTGGCGAGCGACGCGCTCGTCGCCGGCCGGCTGGTGCCGATCCTGACCGACTTCCAGCTCGCGCCGCTCAGCTTCGCCGCGGTGTATCCCGCAACGCAGCGACAGGCATTGAAGGTGAAGGCGCTGGTCGAGTTCCTCGCGGAAACGATCGGCGACGAATCGCCGTGGGACCGGCCGCTTCTGGAGCGCGGCTGGGTGCGTTGAACCGCGCGGATTATTCGCGAAACGCAAATGCCGTAGTCGCCGTCCCGTGCCTTGTTGCGGCGGGGCCTTGCCCCTAGAGTGGAATCCAACAAGCGGTTCAACTCAGGAGACAGAAATGACCGACACGGCATTCCATACCGTCTTTGGCTCGCTCGCCGGCTACCGGAAGGGCGAGATCGAAATCACCAGCGGCAGCGCCCAGCACTACGCGTTCTCGAATGTGTTCGAGATCGCGTCGAAGTCGGCCCCTTACGAAAAGGTCGTCGCCGGCAAGAACCTCGAATACGTGATCGAAGTGCTGAGGACCGACGGCCAGTCGCCGTGGTTCGCCTGCGCGCACGACGAGTTCGCGATCCAGATGGATGGCGAAGTCCGGATCGATTTCATCAAGCTCGATACGCCGCCGCAGTCGGCGCGCGGCACCGTGCGCGCCGGCGCGGAGCCGGCCGGCCGGAAGATGGGCTACGTCGTGCTGCGCCAGGGCCATCAGGCGCTGCTGCCGGCCGGCTGCGCGTACCGCTTCACCGCGAGCCAGCCGGGCGTCGCACTCGTGCAGACCGTCCTGGGCGAGCTGTCCGTCGAGAAGTGGGCCGACATCTGCCTGCACTGATCCGTCCGACCTCATTCGACATTTCCAGGAGACACGTCATGGCCACCCTCGACACCCTCGACCTTTCCACGGGCTTCGCCGCCGATCTGGTGCAGGCCAGCGAAGCCGATGCCGTTACCGGCTACCGCCGCTTCCAGCTCGGCGCGTTCGCATTCCAGCGCGACGAATATTTCGTGAAGATCAGCTGGCCCGCGAAAGGCCAGACGCGCACGCACGCGATTCCCGCGGACGCGTTCCTGCGCGCGATGATGCGCGACGTCGCGTGGGGCTTCTTCTACGGCTGGGTGAACTTCGACCACGTGTTCGGCACGCGCAATCACTACGGCAAGGTCGACATGTATGCGGGCACCTTCAACGGCATCCTGAAGGACGCCGGGGTCGACTACACGGAGACCTTCGAAACGCCCACGATCATGGCGACCTTCAAGGCGATGCTGCACGACTGGACGAACGCGGGCTTCGATCCGTTCGCGGCGCCGGAGGAAACCGGGACGGCGTTCGGACGCAAGCACGGCGACAACGGTTCGGCGATCGAGCGCACGCGGATCGCGACGCGCCGCATGCCGGGCCTCGAAGGCGATTCGCCGCTGCGCGACGATCTGCCGGTCAACCGCGCGTTTCTCGACGTCGCGCAGGACGAACCGGAAGTGCACGTCGAGCCGGGCTTCGAAGGCGAACTGCACGCGTTCAACCTGTTCAAGTACCTGTCGCGCTCGGACGTGACGTGGAATCCGTCGGTCACGTCGGTGTGCGGGCGCAGCCTGTTCTGCCCGACCACCGAGGAATTCATCCTGCCGGTGTTCCATGGAAACGACCGCGTCGAATGGTTCCTGCAACTGTCCGACGAAATCGTGTGGGACATCGGCGACAAGAACACCGGCGCGCCGCGCGCACGCGTGACGATGCGCGCCGGCGACATCTGCGCGATGCCCGCCGACATCCGGCATCAGGGCTATTCGACGAAGCGCTCGATGCTGCTGGTGTGGGAGAACGCGACGCCCGACCTGCCGCAGCGCTACGAGAGCGGCGAGCTCGCGCCGTATCCGATCGCGTTCTGACCGGCGCTTCCGTTTCCGCTTTCGCTTCCGCTTTCGCTTCCGCTTTCGCTTCAAGCGATACACCGAGGACGATTCATGCAAACCCAACTCTTCATCGACGGACGCTTCGTCGACGCCGTCGACCGCGGCACGATCGACGTGCTGAATCCGCACGACGGCACCGTCATCACGAAGATCGCGGCCGCCACCGCGGCCGACGTCGACCTGGCCGTCGCAGCCGCGACCCGCGCGTTCCCCGCGTGGTCGGCGCTGCCGGCCGCCGAACGCGGCCGCCTGCTGCTGCGCCTCGCCGACGCGATTGAGGCCAACGCGGAGGAACTGGCGCAGCTCGAATCGCTGGACACCGGCCACCCGATCCGCGATTCGCGCTCGCTCGACGTGCCGCGCACGGCTGCGTGCTTCCGTTATTTCGGCGGCATGGCCGACAAGCTGCAAGGGTCGGTGATTCCCGTCGAAACGGGCTTCCTGAACTACGTGCAGCGCGCGCCGATCGGTGTCGTCGGCCAGATCGTGCCGTGGAATTTTCCGCTGATGTTCACGAGCTGGAAGATGGGCCCCGCGCTCGCCGCCGGCAATACCGTGGTGCTGAAGCCTTCGGAAATCACGCCGCTGTCGACGCTGCGCATCGTCGAGCTGATGGCCGAAGTCGGGTTTCCCGCGGGTGTCGTCAACATCGTGCCGGGCTACGGGCACACGGCCGGCCAGCGGCTCGCCGAGCATCCGGGCGTCGGCAAGATCGCGTTCACCGGGTCGACGGCGACGGGCCGGCGGATCGTCGAAGCGTCGCAGGGCAACCTGAAGCGCGTGCAGCTCGAACTGGGCGGCAAGGGCGCCAACATCGTGTTCGACGATGCCGACCTCGACGCGGCGATCAACGGCGCCGCATGGGCGATCTTCCACAACCAGGGGCAGGCGTGCATCGCCGGCTCGCGTCTCGTGCTGCACGAACGCATCGCGGACGCGTTCCTCGAACGCTTCGTCGCGCTCGCATCGTCGATCCGCCTCGGCAACCCGCTCGATCCCGATACCGAGATGGGGCCGCTGACGTCGAAGCAGCACCTCGATCGCGTGCTGTCGTACGTCGACGTCGCGCGCGAGCAGGGCGGCCGCGTGCTCGCCGGCGGCAGCGCGCCGCAGGACCCGGCGCTCGCCGACGGCTACTACGTGCGCCCGACGATCATCGAGGCCAAGCGCGCGACGGACCGCATTGCGCAGGAGGAAGTGTTCGGCCCGTTCGTCACCGTGCTGCGCTTCGGCAGCGATGAAGAAGCGCTCGCGATTGCCAACGCGACCGAGTACGGGCTCGGCAGCGGCCTCTGGACGCGGGATCTGTCCCGCGCCCACAAGACGGCGTCGCGGATCGACGCGGGCATGTGCTGGATCAACTGCTACAAGCGCGTCAATCCGGGCAGCCCGTTCGGCGGCGTGGGCAAGTCGGGCTACGGCCGGGAAATGGGCTTCGAGGCGATGCACGACTACACCGAGGCGCGATCGGTGTGGGTCAACGTCGACGGCAACGTGCCGCCGCACTTCAAGCGTTGAGGATTGCCATGGATCGCTTCGTCTATCAGGGCACGCCGTCGCGCGTGGTATTCGAATGGGGGGCGCTCGCCCGGCTGCCGGACGAGCTGTCGACGCTCGGCGCGCGCCGCGCGCTGATCCTGTCTACGCCCGAGCAGCGGCCGCTCGCCGAGCGCGTGGCGGCGATCCTGGGCGAGCGTGCGGCCGGCATCTGCGCGCAGGCGGTCATGCACGTGCCGGTCGAGGTCGCGCGCGCCGCTCGCGAGATGGCCGGCGAACGCGACGCCGATTGCTGCGTCGCGATCGGCGGCGGATCGACGATCGGGTTGGGCAAGGCCATTGCGCTCGAATCGGTGCTGCCGATCCTGGCCGTGCCGACGACGTATGCCGGCTCGGAGATGACGCCGATCTTCGGGCTCACGGAAGGCCGGCTGAAGCGCACCGGGCGAGATGCGCGCGTGCTGCCGCGTACGGTGCTCTACGACCCGTCGCTGACGGTGTCGCTGCCGCCGGACATTTCGGCGGCTTCGGGCATCAATGCGATCGCGCATGCGGTCGAGGCGCTCTATGCGCAGGACGCGAACCCGGTGATCAGCCTGATGGCGGAAGAATCGATCCGCGCGCTCGGCGAAGCGCTGCCGGTGATCGTGCGCGATCCGGCGCACCGCGCGATGCGCAGCCGCGCGTTGTACGGCGCATGGCTCGCGGGAACCTGCCTCGGCGCGGTGGGGATGGCGCTGCACCACAAGCTGTGCCATACGCTCGGCGGCACATTCAACCTGCCGCACGCGCAGACGCATGCGGCGATGCTGCCGCATACCGCGCACTACAACCACGCTGCCGCGCCCGATGCGCTGCGCCGCGTGGCGCGCGCGCTGGGTGGCAGCGACGCGGCCGAAGCCGGCCCGCTGCTGTTCGCGCTGAACGCGCGGCTCGGCATTGCGCCAGCGCTCGCCGACCTCGGGATGCCGCAGGCGGGCCTCGACGAAGCGGCCGATCTTGCGTGCCGCAACCCGTACGCGAATCCGCGGCCGGTCGAACGCGCGGCGATTCGCGCATTGCTGCAGCACGCATGGGAAGGGCGCGCGCCGCAATGAACGCCACGATGCGTCAAAGGAGACAGACATGCACCACGACCCCCAAGACGGCGACGCCGCGCTGACCGAGCAGGTCGTCGCCAGCTTCGACGGTACGCCGAACCCGCGACTGCGTGCGTTGATGCAGAGCCTCGTGCGGCATCTGCATGCGTTCGTCAGCGAAACGGCGCTGACCGAGGCGGAGTGGATGGCCGCGATCCGCTTCCTGACCGACACGGGGAAGATGTGCGACGGCGCGGTGCGACAGGAATTCATTCTGCTGTCGGACACGCTCGGCGTCTCGATGCTGGTCGATGCGATCAACCATCGTTTCGCGACCGGCGCGACGGAGACGACCGTGTTCGGTCCGTTCTACATCGAGGGGATGCCCGAGCGCGCGTATGGCGAGAACATGGCGCTCACGCCGGGCGTGCCGGCGATCGTGCGTGGCCGGGTGCTGACCACCGACGGCGAGCCGGTGGCGAACGCCGTGCTCGACGTGTGGCAGACGGCGGACAACGGCATGTATTCCGGGCAGGACACCGCGCAGCCGCACGGCAACCTGCGCGGCCGCTACCGGACCGACGCCGAGGGCCGCTACGCGATCGCGACGATACTGCCCGTCAGCTATCCGATTCCGACCGACGGCCCGGTCGGGAAGATGCTCGACGCCACGGGGCGACATCCGTGGCGGCCCGCGCATCTGCACTTCATGATCGATGCGCCGGGATGCCGGACGCTCGTCACGCACCTGTTCGACGAAGACGATCCATATCTGACGTCGGATGCGGTGTTCGGCGTGAAGCCGTCGCTGATGGTTGCGTATCGCCGGCGCGATGCGGACGATGCGCTCGCCCGTCAGTTCGGCCTGAGCGGCCCGTATCGCGAAGTGACGTACGACTTCGTTCTCGACCGGAGCTGACCGTCATGGCGCGATTTTTTGCGGTGTTTGCGACGGACCAGCCGGGCATGCGCGACGTGCGCGATCGCATGCGGCCGATTCACCGGACGTACCTGCGCTCGGCCGATCAGCACGGCGTGGTGGTGCGGCTCGGCGGCCCGACGCTCGACCCGCACGGCGACGCGATGAACGGCACGCTGCTCGTCGTGGAGGCGGACGACATTCACGCGGTGATGCGGTTCGTCGGGAACGATCCGTATGTGAAGGAAGGGCTGTTCTCGCGCGTGGAAGTGCGGCCGTGGGACTGGAGCCTCGGCAACCCCGAGCAGCGGGTGTGAGGCATGGAAGCGCGACAACTCTGCCGCTTCTCCGAAGTGCCCGACGGCGGCGCGCGGGTCGTCGACGACGCATGCATCGGGCGCCCGGTGATCGTCGTCAGGCGCGGCGAGCAGGTATGGGCGTATGTGAATCGTTGCCCGCACTTCTCGGTGCCGCTCGATTTCGTACCGGGCAGCGTTTCCTGTTACCGGTCGCAGGTGCTGATGTGCGCGCATCATAGCGCGCTGTTCCGGTTCGATGACGGCGTGTGTATCGATGGGCCTTGCTCGGGGGCGGCGCTGGAGGCGGTGGCCGTCGAGGTGGATGCCGCTGCGTGGATCGTCTGTCGGGGTGCCTGATTCGGGGGTGACTTAAGAGGATGCGCGCGGAGGCGGTTGATGCGATGACTTTCGTATTTTTAAATCAGTAAAACTAATCATTTTAACGGTGTCGGTTGTTAGACACCTGAGCGAGCGCGATTTCTTGTGCAGCATCGAGCGAGCACCTGCCACGCAGCGCGTGGCGGCCTCGCATTTTCATAAAAAAGACGGAGACGAAATGAAACTCGGGTTTGGAGCACTGGCGATTCTCGCGGTGGCGCAGGGCGCATGGGCGCAGAGCAGCGTGACGATGTTCGGGCTGATCGACGCGGGCATTTCCTATGTCAGCAACGAGAGCGGCGGAAAGAACGTCAAATTCGACGACGGCATATTCGCGCCGAATCTGTTCGGCTTGCGCGGCACGGAAGATCTGGGTGGCGGATATCGCGCGACGTTCGCGCTCGTGAACCAGTTCTCGATGGCGAACGGCAGCATCGTCGGGACGGGGATTTTCGGGCGCAACGCGTACGTCGGCCTCGAAAGCAATCGGCTCGGCAGCATCACGCTGGGTAACCAGTACGACTTCATGGTGGATGCGCTGTTTTCAAGGAACAACGCGATTTCACGGGATATCTCGGGGTTGTACGGTTTCCGCAATGGCCCGTTCCAGCGTCTCGCGCTTCCGGACAACCCGACCGGTGCGTTCGACTGGGACCGCACGGCAGGCAGCAAGCCGATCGCGAATTCCGTCAAGTACAGCTCGCCGACGATCGCGGGGTTTTCGGGTGGCGTGATGTATGCGTTCGGCGGGGTGGCCGGGTCGGTGGGCGCCGACAACGCCGTCAGTGCCGGGGTGAACTATGAAGCAGGGGCGTTCGGCGTGGGAGCGGCGTATACGAACGAGAAATACGGGCCCGCGCCCGGCGTGCCGTCCACCAGCGTGCGCAACTGGGGCGTCGGGATGCATTACGACTTCGGTGTCGTTACCGCGAATGCGCTGGTGACGACCGTGCGCAATGCGTTCAACGACGCCGGCGTGTGGATGGCCGAGGCGGGCGGACTGTGGCACGTCAGGCCGGATGTCGTGCTGGGCGCGAAGTACATGTACATGAAGGGCAACGAAGCGGTGAACGACAACCACGCGCATCAGGTCAGCGTTGCGCTTCAGTACCTGTTCTCGAAGCGGACGATGGTTTATGTGTCAGCGGATTATCAGCGGGCGAACAGCGGCGCGAATGCGCAGGTCAACGGCGTGCTGGATCCGAACGGAGCGTCGAGTTCCGCGAGCCAGGCGGTGGCGCGGGTGGGGGTGCATACGGTGTTTTGACGGCGTCGCGGTGCCGCGCTTCATAGGGTCTGCAGGTCGTCCGTCGGCACATACGAGACCGCATCGTCGAGCGCATCAATCGGAAAACGGGCCGGACGGCCCGTTTTCTTTTCCACTATTACTGCCTTGGTGGTTGCCATACGCGCTTACGCGGGATTCATGACGGCGCCGCCGCTTGCGCCGAAGTAATCCTTGACCACCCGCTTCGGCACGGCCGTACGGGTCAGTTCCGGAAGATTGCGCATCAGCGGGACATCGCCACCGCTTGCATGCAACGTCACGCCGCACCGGGCGAAACAGGCGACGGCATCCTGCACCGTACCGCGTTCCAGGATTTCGGTAATGCGGTTGACGTTTCCGCGCAATTTAATGCCTTCCGCGATGCCAAGTTTGCTCATATCTGCCTCTTTTTCTAGAGAAGGTGAGTCACGGAGTGTGACGTGAGTGACTTTAGGGCATGGCTTGAGGCTCGAATAGCCATGCTAAAGTGATTGCATGGTTGATAAACTAAAAGAACCCACGGAGCCGCTGTTTGCTCGTATTCCGGTGAGTCTCAAGAGGCGTCTGGTCGCCTCGGCGAAGGCGCAGGGGACGAGCGTCGGACGGGAACTCGCGCGTCTTCTCGAGGAGCGCTTCGATTCGGGGTTGTCGGCATCTTTACAGCGCCAGTTCGACGAATTTCGGCGCGCCCAAGGTGCCGAGCGAGCAGTTTGGCTGGAGAATAATCAGGCGTTTCTTGAAGAGCATTTGCTGGAATGTGTAAAAGCCGCGCAACGCGGCGATATTGCGGCGCTCGTCAAGCTCGGCAGTGCAGTTCGTGCGGCTCAACGCCATCGCCGACGTGGACGTGCGGGGATCGACTCGAGAATTGAAGCGCGAAAGCGCGCGTTGTTGCAGGAGCAAGCAGCCAGGGACGAGGCGGCGAGGGTTCAGCAAAATTTCATATTTGGCACGGGTGAGCCCATCGAGGATTTTCAACTGCATCCCGAGGAGCGTTGGCGGCAAAATCTGATCAAGCAGCTGAATAACATGCCGACCGGGACTAAAAAGAAGCTGGCTGTGGGGCTTGGCTGGCGGTCGATGTCCCGCGTAAGTCACATACTTGCGCCGAAGGGGCAGAAAGGGCATCGGCCGATTTCGAAGGCGCTCGCAACGAAGATTGCAGAGATTCTCGAAATCGATTTCAAGGTGCTGGACAAGATCGAGCCCGATCGTGACATCGCGGGAATGCTTCACGCTGGCAGGAAGCTGGAGAAGGTTCTCGGTGACGTTGCAAAAATAGGGCCCCGATCCAAGTGAGTGTGCATCGCTGGCCCGGGCGTCCGGAATCGCCTGCGCGCAGGCCGGATCGGGGGCGCCACCCGACCAACGTACGACTCCTCCGGCACTTCTTGCCCGCTATCCGATTTTCAGTATAATGAACCCACGTTCGGAATGTCGAACGTGAGGAATCAAGCATCCAGAGTCGGACTATCCGACGCCAACCTGCCCTCCCGGGCAAGGTGGACGCCTTCAGGCGATGCGGCCGATTTACGGCAACGAAGCGGGAGCAGCATGGCTGGCACCGGTTCGATAACCACTCATCCGGAGCTACCATGCATCAAGCTACCTCTACCTCCTGCGCCGCGGTCTGTGAAGACTGGTCGCATTTTCTTCCCGGTTTCACGCTGACGCATACGGTTCATCTCGTATCGGGATTGAATCCGGGCATCGTCTCGACGGCGGCCGCCGTGCTCGAAGGTGAAACGGCGACGGTCGACCGTTGGGCCATCGCCCGCTGCGGCGACGTGCTCGACCAGAAGATCGTTCTCGCGGAAATGACGGAAAGGCAGGCGGTTCGACTGCGTGACCGGCTTGCGGCGCTCGATGGCGTGCTTCGTACGAGGATCGAGCATCATTTTGTTCGAGCGGGGGCGGCTGTGTCCGGCACGTCGTGACGGCATCGGCGGCGTTGGGCTGATGGTCGACCGCCTCGTACATGCGCGTACTGCTGGCCCAGTGTGGACTCGTGAAGCGGTACGAGGACGGTACCTTTGCGCTTACCGTGGCGGCCCGCAGGCGATTGGCTGCAAGTTGATGAAGAAGCGCGGCGGCCGCAATGCCATCGCGATGTGCCGCTTGGCAGCTGCAGACACTACCGAGATAATCAGCGGGTTCAATTTCCGGGGTGAACGTTATGCCGCTGTCCTCCACACAAATCGGCGCAATTGGCGAGAACTTGCTGGTCAATGCCGTTATGAAGGGTAGCTGCGGCCGGCTTTCACCGTTTCAGCCTCTGGCCGATGACGACGGCATTGATTGCTTGTTCTGGGACAAGGCGACCGGCCAATCAGTCGCCATCCAACTGAAGTGCCGGACCGTCACCCTATATAAGCCCGGCACCAAGGAGCGAGGAAATCAAGCCCACTTTGAAGTCAGGAAGACGACCTTCAACGAGATGCGTCGTGCGTATCTGGTCGCAGGGCTCTGCAACGAGGAGCTGACAGGTTTTGTCGTGACATGGTTCGTGCCGATGTCGATTTTGCCGGAACTCGCTCGCAATAGTGCATCCAAGTGGGTCATCCGGCCCAACAAGTCGGAAAGTAGCGCGGACCGCTTTGCGCCTTACCGGTGTACTTCGGTCGATGAGCTAGTCCAGCGGATCATCGCGATCTGCGAGCCAAACAAAATTGTGGCCGCACTGTAGTTTTCTTAAATCCATTTGTTCCCCCGCAGGCTTACCCATGTTCGATCGCCACATTGGCGTCAAGCCTGCATCCCCTTCGCCAATGTGCCGTTACCGGTTATTAGGGATGGAGGCACTGAAAAGAGATTCAGGGCCCCCCTTTAGCATTAATTCTGGTTAGGCTTGTTGGGTAAGACTCAGCCGGCAGGTAAGTGTCCCCGTAATCAAAACCACAACAAGGGCCCCGTATCTGAAACTAATGCACCTCAGCAAATAGCAACTTCGAATAGTTTCACTTAACCGGGCGAATTCCGCTTAAACCCGACAAAAAGCGTAGAAAAATCAGTTGCTTCCACGCTTCAGTTCTTGCATCCCGGGAACAGACACGGTGCGAACTTCAGCGTCATCCGAAGCGCTGCTCTCGTCTGCACGCTTCGAATAGTTCTATTTAAGGTGACACCATGGCCACCGATGGCCGTTCGCATCGGACGATTGCGCCGTAGCGCGCAAGCGCGCGCCAACGTCGTCGGCGTGAGCGTCTTCGTCGTGGGCCGGCATCAAGACTTCGCCGGAAACGATAAGGAAGACCTCCGACTGTACCGACGAAGACTGCCCCGGCACGGAGGGGCAAATCTCAAGGAATACTTGTCGCTACCGCTCATCGAAATGGAATGCTTTGGTGGCATCTTGTAACGTCGCGGATATTCGTGACCCAGTGCATGGCACGCGTCGCTCCGTAAAGTGCTTCAGCGAAAAGATGCAGATATGGAGAAGAGACCGACGTTTGTAAGCGGCGCTCCTTCAGCTTCTTGAATGCCTGGCTTCGATTGGGCGCAAAGATGATGAGGTCGTTGATGTGCTCGGCGACCGGCGTGCGCCCGGGTTCGGTTGGTCGAACTCAGGCGCACGAGCTCGCACGTTTATGGGCGGGGGCCGTGATGACTGCAGCACACTAGAAACAGGGTCGAGGCAGTTGCGTTAGATTTTTCCAGTCAGGCGTGAATGGCGCTTTCGGGTCCAGGATTCTCCTCTCGCGCTCCTTTCATCACGTGTGAAAACAGGTTCATCAACTCCTGCGAGCTGCGATTTTTCACCGCGAACTCAAGCAACTGCTGCTGATGCGCTTTGCGTATGCTCTGGAGCGATGCGTATGCCCGTGCTTCACCTGCACGCAAGTTACCGAAATACATCTGACTGTAGATTTGTCCGATAAGCTCACCTGAGTGTGCGCGAACTGACGTGTCAACATCAGTTCCACTTCCTGCCCACGGAAATACGGCATACGTCCGATTGCTGCGACTTCCCGGAAGCTCCCTTGCGGTCCGGACGCGCCGGTGCTCTGACTCACCTTCCCAGTTCCCCGTAACGTAGAATGTGCTGACAACCGCGAAAGCAAAGATGGTCAGGTGTTCCGCATTTCCATGCACCTGTTGTGCGTTGCGCTTCTCACCACCTCCTCGGCCTGGCATGTAGTGGTCACGCAATGCGAAGCTCCACTCGGCTGCTAACTCAATGTTTTCTCGCGTCATAGGCAGGTCGAACAAGTTGGCATCAATAAACCGCCCGTTGGACCCGAAGAAGCGGGACAGCAAATCAACAAGCCCGGCCTTTTGTCCCTCCCTGTTGTCAGGCCAGTCCTCTATGACAGCCGGGACGAAATCGAAACCGTGTGCGTTAAATTGGCTCAGAAATTCAAAGCTCACCACCGCGGCCTCACGGCCAAGCTTGTCCTTACGGCACCACTCTAACAGCGCACGATTGACCGCTAGGTTGGCAGAAATTCGTGCAGGAAGACTCGGGGGCAGCGTGCCCACCAAAGATGAATCCGCACACCATTCACTGACCTGCCGTTTCATTTGCGACAGCACTTCAAACGAACATGCTCGAGTAATCTCGATAGGGGTGGTCATATGGAGAGACAATCCGGCTGAGACATGTTTCGCATAGCTGGAATCGAGTGTTCGCCTGTCCTGCCACGTTTCTAGCCACGCGAGGGCAGCACCGAATTCGCAATCTCCGTTCAGCGGTAACTGCGTATTCGTGGAAAACGAAGACGGCGCCAGCCATCTCGTCATCCTGTGGTACGGGCCGGATTCGTCGTCAAGGCAATCTACAAGTTGCCGTCTGGCGTCCAGGAACGTATGCCCCTCCGACCCGACGTCGGCATCTGAGGCGATTTGTGTTAGAAAACGCATGGACTCGTCGCCCTGCGGAACGATATAGCGTTCCCCCTCCGGGCTAGTACCCCACCGTTCGGTCGGCAGTTCAGCCAAAAGCCACAACATCCATTTGTTGTGTACGCGGTTCGCCGGGGCCTTGAATGCCCGTGCGAGAACGGGAATGTCATCGCAGGGCGCCGCACGCAGGATATCGGCAGCCTGCGGTTGCGAAATAGACAGAATTGCTGCCGTCTTGGGTTTTACCGTACGCCAGTCGCCATCTCGTTGTTCCGCCGTTGTCATCGTGCTTTCCTAATTTCATTCTTTAAGGCTGGGCCGCGATTCGCAGCCCAGCTTTCTGCCAGTTACGCCGGGTCGTGGAAGTCCTCGCCGTCGCCGCAATCGCCATCGTTGGGCCCGTTGCACTCCAGGCAATGGCCATCGACATTGCCGCTGTTACGGACATCGACGTCGAGCATGTCGTCGATGTGGTCGCATTCGTATGCGGCCAGTGTTTCGTCGGTCACATGTGCCTCGAGCATCGTTGGGTCATCCTGCGGGCAAGTATCGCAAGCAATCGGGCGGTGATTTTTGTCGTATTTCATCGTCGTGTCCTCTGGTGCCTCCGCGACTTCGGGGAGAGCTGGTTCCAAGTGTTACCGGTTCGATTTCAGCAGATGACGTCGAAAAAATCACGGATTGGAAATCCCACCCCCCCTTCGCTATGACGCGGGAACTGGCGATTTGACCCGAGGTTTCGGCCAGCCGCTGACGTTGGTGCCCGACGAGTCACACGGTTTCACCGCGGAACGGGGTAAACACCGTCCAGCCTATAAGGAGACAAAAGAGGAAGACATCAAGCCGAAACGGCTTTGCTCCCCGACGTCCGAGTCATTGCACGTAGCCACTGACCCGGCATGCCGACTTCGTAGAGGTTGCCGCGCCAGGGGGTAGGATTCAACGAGCCGTTTACGAATCACGTCACGTTTACCACGACCCATCCCAGTGCTTCCAGACGACTCCGATGCGCGTCGGTCAACCTTGTTTCATGGATAGCGAACGCCAGGAAGTGTCGCGGACGAGTCGCCGCCACGAAAAGATTGTTGAGCCGGCTTATCGTGTTGACATCCTTTTCGGTAAGGCTCGATTTTTCTCCGCATAGAAATGGCAGTGATGCGTTGACGTCGTACTTACGGTTGTAGACGCATTCGAGGACCAATGTTGCCGCATGGGTCTCGCCTTTCACCGCTGCGATAGTCTGCACAGACAGACCGTGGGCGACAGTCTCCGATTGAGTGAGGCTTAGGGGCGCTGGCTGCGACTCACTGAAACGGCTGATTTCACGCTCTCGCAGGTCATCAAGCGTAATGACTTGTCCAGTAATCGACGACAAACGCACTGCCAAGCCGGTCAGAACGACGTCCCAGTCGCTCGCAACGGCGGACGGCGTAGGCACATGTAGCAGGCTCTCGACCATCGCGTTGGACGCGCGAAAAGCTGTCTCTTCAGCGTAGGTTTCCAACTGGCGCCAGGTCTTTGCTTCCTTCGCTGGTGGCCAGTTCAGGTCGCGCAAAAGGTGAAGAAGGGCAACTCGCGTACGCGACGCCGCCTCCGCGAGATTGCGGGCCTCCGCACGCGCGGCCGCCGCCATCTCCAGCGACCTATGCAAGTTCACTACGTATGAGGCTTTTCCTGCCGCGGGAGCATCGACAGCAGCGTAGTCCCCAAGGAATCGCCCACAGCCCTTCGTCGTCGTCTCGTCCTTCCGTTGTCCCACGGCCTTGATACCGTACCGGTCGATTTCGGCCTGCGGTACCAGTTGGGCGGCTCTCGCTGCAAAGGCCGGTATTACGGACTTCACGCTTTCGTTACTGAACGTGAAAAGCGTGACTGGGAGATTGCTCTCGAGATTGTCTCCGACGATGTCTTGGCCAAACGCGCGCAAGCTGTTCGCAACGCCCGCGATGCTGGCGCCGAAGCGCTTACTCGTCGATACCGGGAGAGAATCAGGCAAGGGGAAAGCTGCGGCAGCAGTGTCTCCAATCCGCAAGATGCGCTGATTCACGTCGCCGAAGCGTTGAAAAACACTTTGTGTACCCATGGCGCTTTTGAGAAGCGCGTCTTGAGCGTCGCTCGTGTCCTGCATTTCGTCAACAAATACGAGCGGAAATCTGTGCCCCAAGGCTTCGGAGAGCGCGGGATAGTTCGCCAAAGCGTGCTGAGCAAAGGCGAACATGTCGTCGTAACGAAAGATTCCGTCCGCGGTCAGCGACTTCTTGAGGTCCTCAATAAGGACATAGGTGGGTGCAGTGTCGCTCGGTAGCGTTCCGTCTGCGCACGATAGCTCCAGTTCCGGACCGATATAGCGCAGCGACCGTAACGCCGGAGCGAACTTGAACGGCGAATTTTTGGCCAAAGCCCTCAGCTTGTAGTCTGCATGGATTCGTAGCTCGGAAATCCGTCGACACTCATTGTCGTCAATCACCCGCACCTCTACGCCGCAGCTACGAAGCAGCGGTAACGACACGAATTTGTGAATGAACGTCTGGATTGTCCCGATAAAGTGAGGGTGGGAGAAAAGGAGCGCCCCGTAGCGGCTTTCACGGAGCCTAGCTTCGATTTCCTCGCGAGCAACGTTCGTATGCGAGACGACACAAATGCCTCGGTTCGCGTGCTGCCATTTCTTCGCCAGAATGGATAACTTCGCAGCCAAGAGTGTCGTCTTTCCGCTTCCGGGCGCAGCTTGGACGTCTACGCTGCCGTCCGCCAACAGAACGACTTGACGCTCTGGATGCGTAAAGTCCAGCGAGGGGTACTCAACCTGCAGTTCATCGATGTCTGCCTGAGTAATCGCGGGGATGCTCACGACGTTACTCCCGGCGAAGCTACAACGCCCGTACCCACGGCGGACGCGGCGCCGGTTGCGGAGGGTGTGGCGGGAGTCTTCACGCTGTCTGTGGTCACGTAGCGAAGCGCATTCTGGAGATAGGTCGGAAGCTTCGCCAAAAGACTCGGACCCGAGCCGTAATTTCCAGTCTTGAGCAGATGAGCACAGAATTGAGCGGTGATGGCTTTTGACGCTTGTTTCTTCTTGAGAGGCTTGTAGACGTTTGCGGCGATTTCGTGCGCCGCCTTCCCGTCTTTAATGTAACCATCCCAGACCATCTGACTCAGCTTGAGCTCGGCTTCAATCTCGGCTTGGGCCAAATAGCCGTCCTCGCCAGCCCTCCTGGCCAACGCGACCGCATCGTGTAGCAGCTTTGCGCAACCCGACGCGGCCATATCGTATTCCAACGTCCAGTCGTCAGAAACGAAAACCTTGGTAGAACCGCCTTCGGCGCGCTTCTCTTTCCGTTGCACATGGTCAGCAATCTCGAGGGCCGTGTACTGGTCGAAGAAGCGTTTTCCTTCTTTCTGGCGCTCCACGTAGTCGATGTGAGTTGGAACGATGTCGCGGTCAGTAATGCATGCTACGGGGATAGGTAGGAGCTCATCGTTCTGACGCTGAAGGATGCGCGCGTACCTGAACAGGCCGACCGTGCCTACGTTGACGATGGACACGCCGTGTTCCGAGAACGACAACCCGCACTGGGTGGCTAGCGTCGGGAGCAGAATGGCTTCGGCTGCGCCTTCAACGATGACGACCGAGCGAGCAAAGAATAGGTTCGCCTTTGTGCTGTCGAGGAAGCGCTGAAGGAATGCGTAGTCTCCATCTTCGAGTTTGGTGAAGCCTTTCCTTAAAGGGTAAGGCTTACCCTTAACCATCAAAATCGTGCTTTCAACCGGTGCTGCCGATGCGAGCGTGGGGCTGTGGGTGCTTATCAGCACCTGCACGGGCTGCTCGTTGCGCTCCGCGTGTTCACGGAATAACTCAAGAACGCGGCCTTGTAGCTGGGGATGAATGTGCGCTTCGGGCTCTTCAATAAGCAGAAGAGCCAGCTCCTCGCCTTCGCTTAGGAGAACGAGCTCCGCCGACATGAAGAGGACATTGTTATAGCCGAGACCGCGTGCACATTGTTCGAATTCCGAGACTCCGATTGGTGGCAACAGAGAAAGTTCTAGCTTCTCCAGGATTTGGAGAAGTGACATCCTTGATGAGATGCCAATGCGCGACGATAGCTGGTCGCCGGAAAACGAGACCCGAGCAAGGTGCTTGTCGTTAACCTCTTGCTGTACAGCCTTAATAACCTCGCTCGAAGAGATTCGATGCTGAGCCTGCTGCATAAATCCCACAAGTGTCGTCGGTTGCTTGGACGCATCGTCACGGTCGAAATCGTCATGCTCCTGGCCTATGATGTTCTTGTGAGCCTGCAAGATTTGCGAAAGTCGTGACTGGCGACCCGCGCGCAATTCAGCCTCCGCGTCACGTAGCGGTCTCAGATAAGTAGCGCGAATGAGGTCCCGAACTGAGCTGCCAATTTCGATACCCGAGCCGTCATGCCCGGACATCACGACGGTGACGACGTTCCCGCGGTTCCGACCAATCGGTTTGCCGAATTTTGCGGTTACGTGGACTACAAGATAGGGGTCGCCTGAACTCGGGTACGTCAGCCATTCAACGACTGTCGCTCGTTGTTCTTTCGACAAGTCGTGGAACTCGGCTTCGAGCCAGAGTGTTTTCGCACGAGTGTCCCCTTCGATATGAAAGTCGTGCTCCTGAATTCTCAAGAATTCATAGCTCGTGGTCAGTAGCACATGCCGAATTGCATCGATGACCGACGTTTTGCCGGCGTCGTTCTCCCCGACGAGCACATTCAGACCCGAAGCGAACTCGAGTTGCAAATCCGTGCCGCTTTCCTTGGAGCCAAACACGCGGAAGTTTTCACCACTTATTCGATGTAGGTACACGTTTTTTCTCTTCGCGTAGATATGTTATTCTCAGGCCGCTTCTTCTAACGCAGCGCGTCTTACGATTCCGCATCTGCGCGAGAGTCTTCCGTTCCGATATGTCACGCGCGTTGCGGCCGGCACTAGACATTGTTCGAGAAGCCGCGGCCGCAGTGGTGAAGGCCCGATGCAGACCCAGCATGAGGCTGATTGAGTTATGGTGGGTGACGCATGTCGTTCCCTTGCCGCTATGCGGCGAGCGTGAGCGTCTCATCATGCGCACATAGGTCGGGATGCAACGCGCGGACGCGGCATGACCACGGTAGCTGCGCCGCTCACGGTTCCGCAGCGCGACCATCAGCGGCATGGTGGCACGCGTCGCTTAGAGCTGACCGGTCAGCAGTTGGTGCATAAGAGCGACATGATGGTAAATCTGCCGCTCTTTGCTTTTCCCCAACCCAGGGTAGTGTTGTGCCGCGACGTCGTCAGCGTAATCCTGCAATGCTTGGTCGTTGCCAAACTTTCGCGGAAACTGCCGAGCGCGCGCGACAAGTTTCCCCGTGGCCTGGAGGAATTTTTCGCCGACTGTGCCAACGTTGAGTTCAACGTCGTCGGAAACGAAGTGCTCAACCCACACGTCTCCCCCTCGTTCCTTGAACGTGCCATGTATCGCCACTGCGGCGGCAGGGCCGCCACCCGCTTCAAACGTGGCCCCAAGGACTGTGTAATCACCGAATCCGACCGCGACTTGCTGATAGTTCAGGTGTCGGTCGGTGAAGAATTCGATGCCGACGTAGTCGGCATTGCGCGCCTTGCGTTGGAAGTCGTCGCGCACATCTACAACCTTTTCACGAGGAAGCATCGCTCGATGCGCCGCGCTCATTCGCTCGTGCAGGTTGATATGGAATCGAATGTTCGCCCGTTCTGCTAGCCGTTGTACCTGAGCGTCTGACAGCCGAGCATTCAAGTACAGCAGGGCAATGTCACGCTCGCGATGTTGCGTGAGGAAATCTCTGATTTGCTCCGCGGTCGTCGCTTGCGAGCACAGCAGGCCAGGAATCAGAGAACGGTGCGCGTCGATAGTTTCCTCGATAGGCTCAATCCAACCATCGAGGCCTCGGCCATGGAATTCGTGCTGATAGGGGTTCGTAACGACAATCAGGTTGTCATTTGCTACCCCGAAATCGTTCAACAGTCGCTGCAGCTCCGCATGTGCATGATTGACAGGCTCTAGTACTGGAATAACGACGTTTCGAAGCGGTTGGTTGCCACGCAATGAACGTAATGCCCGTATCTCCGACTGCCGAGCGTAAAGATAAGGAAAATACAAAGTTTGGCCCTCTCGCATTCCGCCATGCAGGCGGAGAGAGCGTTAGGTGAGCTGGAAGCTGACGTTCTCTCTCAATGCAGAGAGTGCGGTTTCTCTCTGGCGCCCTGACAACGGAGTGGCGTAGCCAAGCACGCGCAAGCTCTCCGGCAGCGCGGTCACAAAGCGCACGGTTTCCCCGTCAGTTTTCCTTTTTCTTAATGCGTCGACAAAGATAGCATGCGCCTCCAGGGGCGTAAACTCCCTGAAAACGTCGCTGCAATAGGCCTGGATAATTCCGGATGGTTTCGCTACTGGCACACCGGTTTTTATCGAAACAGCATCAATATATTCAGCTTTCTGAAGGCAGCAAAATATGGTTCGGGATGATACGTTATTGCGGTTGGTCAAAGGCTCGCGAATCTGTCGCAAGGAGCCGCGCTGGGTCAGCACGAGGACACCAACGCGCGGGTCAACGAGCTCAGCATAGTTTTCCGCGTGGCGGGGATGGGTCACCAAACAAACGCGGTCAAACGCAGTCAAGTAGTCTGATGTCTGTGTGGTGAGGCGTCGGGGTGTGTCGAATTCAGTTTTGATTTCGTAGGCCGTCGACGTGCCGTTGAAGACTGCGACGTCGACGATTGAACGTCCGACGGGAAGCTCTACGTGCAGCGACGCAGTATTCGGACTGTGCCTCCCGAACACTATCCGGCTGGCAATTTCAGTCTTGTATACGAACTCGTTGCGATATGAGCGGCGAATCTCGAGCCACGCAGACTCAAATAACGATGCCAACGGTTGGCCCTTGGCCGCGGTCAATAATCCATGCTCCGCGAGGAATCTGAGCGCCGTCTCCCAGTTTCCAGACCGCGCAATATCTGCAAAAACCGGCCGCGTGAACATGCGCGCGAGCAGCCGCAGCCGCTCGGCTGAACTCAAGGTTCGGCGCGGTGCGCATGATTTCGTAAGTGGGGCGGTGGATTGCAAAACAGACATGTGGTTGGGGTTATCGTCAGCGGGCGTACCGGCCGTATAGGTCGGCCGCCATTGTAATCCCGGCGCCGTTTTCATTGCCAGATCGCAGAAATTAGTGCCAGCTACCATCTAGGTTGCGCGGCCGGCGTCGAGCGCAAAATGCATAGTCGCTTTGGGCGCAATTCATAAAGGCTTCATGGATGAACGCAAGACGTTCGAAGCGGATGCGCAGTCGTCGAAAGTTATGGAGCTATAAAATGATGCGCTCGGCAACCCGGCGTGGCTTGCTCATCCCGCTGCCGTGTGGCTCGCCGCGTCGGGCGCTTTCGGTCACGATGCCGGCTGTGTAGCAGCCGGCGGTATTTATCGTGTTCGTAACCCCGGTCACCCTGAACAATGCGGGGCTTCGAAAGTGGCCGGCCGCGCTTGCCAGCAATGGGGGGATTGCGTCGACTAGGGGCGAGGCTGGGTAACATCATGACGGTTGGCGCGCGTGAGGATTACCGGCGAGCGGGATGCCCTGCGCTTTGGTGATGAGGTGGTGTTTTGACCCGGGTTGCGCGGTCCGTAGGATTCGGTCCCGCTTTTGACCTGCACCCATTGCCCGGATCGAAGAGGAATCAAGCACGACACAGGCTATTCAATCTGGTCAACCGCGTGCAGCTTTCCGAGCAGGACTTAACGCAGTCGGTCCCAGGCACCAGTCGCCTGCCAGTCCCGTAGCTGCCACTAGCAACTCATGCCGCTACCGCAGCCCATCTCGCGCGGCACCAAGTCCCAGCGCAGGCCAGTCTGCAGGATGAGAAAGAATACCCCTGACCGGGGCGCGATCATCGAGCGGCTTGCTCCCTGGATAACGTTTTCGCCTTGGTTTGGGAGAGGGCGGCAACGGCTTGACGAGTGCCTAAATTTCGTTGTCGAGTTTGGATTTAGCTGTGACCTTTTCGTTGTCGAAACAACGCAAAGGTTGATAGGACTCGTCGAGAGTAGACAGCCCTCTTGTTCATTTTGTTAAGGGTTCTAAGCGAAACTATTCGAAGTTTTCAACAAGGGCGTAAAAACCGCCCGCCCTCACTCCACCGTCACCGACTTCGCCAGATTCCTGGGCTTATCAATATCCGTCCCTCTTGCCAGCGCAGCGTGATACGCCAACAGCTGCATCGGCACCGTATGCAGAATCGGCGAAAGCGGCCCGTAGTATTCATTGAGCCGAATCACCTCGATCCCTTCACTCGGCACCAATCCACAGTCCACATCCGCAAAGACAAAAAGCCGTCCATTCCGCGCACTGACCTCATGCATGTTCGACCGGAGCTTCTCGAGCAGCATGTCGTTCGGCGCCACGGCAATCACCGGCATCTCGTTGCTCACCAGCGCCAGCGGCCCATGCTTCAACTCGCCGGCCGGATACGCTTCGGCGTGAATATAAGAAATCTCCTTCATCTTCAACGCACCTTCCAGCGCTATCGGATAATGCATCCCGCGCCCGAGAAACAGCATGTTGTCGCGTCGTGCGAGCAGTTCCGACCACGCCATGATCTGCGGCTCCAGCGCGAGCACTTTCGACATCGCATCGGGCAGATGCCGCAGCGCCCGCAAATGCTCCTTCTCGTCGTCGTCGCTCAACCGCCCGCGCACCTGCGCAAGCGATAGCGCCAGCAGAAACAACGCAACGAGCTGCGTCGTAAAAGCCTTCGTCGAAGCCACCCCGATCTCGATCCCCGCGCGCGTGACGAACTGCAGCGCGCATTCGCGCATCAACGCACTCGTCGCGACGTTGCAGATCGCGAGCGTATTCATCATCCCGATGCGCTTCGCGACATGCACCGCGCCCAGCACATCCGCCGTCTCGCCGCTTTGCGACACCGCGACGACGAGCGTACGCGGATTCGGCACACTGTCGCGATACCGGAACTCGCTCGCAATTTCGACGCTGGCCGGCAGCTTCGCGATGCTCTCGATCCAGTATTTCGCGGTGAGCGCCGCGTGGTAGCTGCCGCCGCACGCGAGCAACAGCGCCGAATCGACGTCGTTGAACACGCGCCACGCACCGTCACCGAACAGCTCGGGCATGATCGACGAGACATCGAGCAACGTATCGGCCACCGCCTGCGGCTGCTCGAAGATCTCCTTCTGCATGTAGTAGCGATACGAGCCGAGATCCGCCGCGCCGCTATGCGCGGCGACGCGTTGCACCGCGCGCTCGACGCGCTGGCCGTTCGCATCGACGATCCAGTAGCGATGCAGCTGGATATCGGCGACGTCGCCGTTCTCCAGATAGGCGATGCGATCGGTGATGCCCGACAGCGCAATCGCATCGGAAGCCAGAAAATTCTCGCCTTCACCGACGCCGACCACGAGCGGCATCCCGTCGCGTGCGCCGACGATCCGGTGCGGCTCGTCGCGGCACATCACCGCGATCGCATAGCTGCCGCGCAGTTGCGCGACCGCGCGCCGTACCGCATCGAACAGATCGCCGTCGTACAGGTGGTCGATCAGGTGCGCGATCGCCTCGCTGTCGGTCTGGCTCGCGAAAACGTAGCCGTGCGCCTGCAATTCCGCACGCAATTGATCGCAGTTCTCGATGATCCCGTTGTGCGACAGCGCGATGCGCGCATTGGCGTCGCTCGGCGAGAAGTGAGGATGCGCATTGAGCGTGACGGGCGCGCCGTGTGTGGCCCAGCGCGTATGCGCGATGCCGGTGTAGCCGGACAGCGCCTGCGCGGCGATCTCGCGCTGCAGGTTGGCCACCCGGTCGACACTGCGGGCGCGCGCCAGCGCCCGGTCGCGATACACGACGACGCCGCACGAATCGTAGCCGCGGTACTCGAGCCGCTTCAGGCCGTCGACCAGGTTCGGCAGGATGTCCCGCTGGGCGACCGCCCCGACAATTCCACACATATCACGCTCCGTAAATGTCCCGTCTGGATCAGTGACAGCGATGGTATGGCGAGCCAAATGGAATTAAATTTCAAAATATTCGCATAAATGAAATGAGTGGCAGATGGTCTATCATGTTGAAATTAAATTTCACGCCCTGACTGGAAGGAGCCGCCGATGGCCGGCATCACCCTCGACGATCTCGACCTGCGCATTCTCGCGATCCTGCAGGACGACGCGTCGGTGTCGAACCTGCAACTGGCCGAGCGCGCGCTGTCGTCGCCGCCTACCTGCATGCGTCGCGTGCGTCGGCTGACGGAGGCCGGCGTGATCCGCCGGCAGGTCGCGGTGCTCGATCCGGTCGCGATCGGCACGGCCGTCACCGCGTTGATCGAGATCAGCCTCGACCGGCAGACGGCCGAGGACTACGACGCGTTCGAAGCGTACGTGTGCGCGGAGCCGGCCGTCACGCAGTGCTATCGCGTGTCGCCGGGGCCCGATTTCGTCGTGGTGGCCGATCTGGCCGACGTCGCCGAATACGACGAATTCGCGCGAAGGCTGTTTACCGGCGCGTCGAACGTGCGCAACGTACGGACGTTCTTCTCGACGCATCGCGCGAAGTTCGAGGCGAACGCGCGCGTCACGCACGCGATGCGCAAGCGCGCATGAAGCGATCGCGCCGTTCGCCGTGCGTTCGCGGCGTCCGTCACGGCGCAGCCGCACCAGCGGCATCGGCCACGCCTGTCACCCCTGCCAGTTGCAGCGGCTTGCCGTACCCGAAGCAATGCGCGGGCTCCGGAAACACGCGCTGCCGCACGTCGTGCGCGTACCGGCAGATCGCGTCGCGCGTCACCGCATTCGCATCGGCGTAACGCTTCACGAAGCGCGGCGTGTACGCGTCGAATGCGCCGATCAGGTCCTCGGTCACGAGCACCTGCCCGTCGCACGCGGGCGATGCGCCGATGCCGATCGTCGGGATCGTCAGCGTTTCGGTCAGATGGCGCGCGAGCGCTTCGGCCGTGCCTTCGATGACGACGCTGAACGCGCCGGCCCGTTCGGCCGAGCAGGCGGCGTCGAACACCTGCGCGGCCGAGCGCGGGTCCATCCCTTGCGCGCGGAAGCCGCCCGTCGCGTTGGCCTGCTGCGGCATGAGACCGACGTGCGCCATCACCGGGATGCCGCGCGCGGTCAGGAAGCGGATCGTATCGGCCATCTCGCTGCCGCCTTCGAGCTTCACGGCCTGCGCGCCGGTTTCGGCGAGCAGGCGCGCAGCGGAGCGATACGCCTGTGCAGGCGATTCCTGGTAGGTCGAGAACGGCAGGTCGACGACCACACACGCCTGCGCGGCGCCGCGCACGACGGCCGCCCCGTGTGCAATCATCATGTCGAGCGTGACGCGCAGCGTATCGGGCATCCCGTACAGCACCATGCCGACGGAGTCGCCGACGATGATCACGTCGGCCACCTCGTCGACGAGCTTCGCCATCGGCGCGGAATACGCGGTCAGCGACACGAGGCTGCCGATGCCCTTGGTCGAACGGATCGCGGTGACGGTCTTGCGGGTAGTGCGGGTATGAGCGCTCATGGGCGGAAGCCGTGTGAAGGAAGAGCCGCCACGGTAGCATCGCGCTCGTTCGTGAAATGACCTTCGGAGGACGTCTTATGTTGCTGGCGGGACAATCGGGTGACGCTTATGCGGTGCCGCCGATGGCGCGCCTGCCGAGGCCGCTGTACGTGCGCGCGTTCGAGATTCCCGGCAACGCGAGCGTCGACGCGCACAGTCATCCTTGGGCGCAGCTGATGTATGCGACGAGCGGCGTGCTCGAGGTCGAGACGCCGTCGGGCCGGCACCTGCTGCCGCCGCACTATGCGATGTGGATTCCGCCGCACGTGCCGCATGCGGTGTCGACGCGCGACTGCGTCGCGTTCCACAGCCTGTATCTCGACGCCGCGATCGCGCGCGACGACGTGCACGACGATTGCGCGATCCTCTGCATGACGCCGCTGCTGCGCGAGTTGGTGATCGCCACGGCGGAATTGCCGGTGAACTACGACGAGACGGGGCCGGACGGTGCACTCGTGTGCCTGATCGCCGACCGGATCGCCCGGATGCGGGCGGCGCCGCTGACGGTGCCGCTGCCGCGCGACGCGCGCCTGCTGAAAATCGCGCGTGCATTGCATGCGTATCCGGGCGATGCGCGCAGCCTCGACGAATGGGGCCATCAGGTCGGCGCGACGCGGCGCACGCTTTCACGGCTGTTCCGGCAGGACACGGGCTTGTCGTTCACCGAATGGCGGCAGGCACTGCGGCTGCTTGCTTCGCTGCCGCTGCTCGACGCGGGCGAGCCGATCGGCACGGTGGCCGCGCAACTGGGCTACGACTCGACGTCGTCGTTCATCGCGCTGTTCCACGCGAAATTCCGCGTGACGCCCGGCGCGTATGCGAAGCGTGAAGCGCGCCGGCCGGTATTGAACGCGTAACGTCGCGGCGGCGCGCCGCCGCTCAGAACGCGAGCGCCTGCTGTACCGGCTGGCGGGCGCCGCGCGCGAACCCGGCGCCTTCGAGCGACAGCAGCGCACGCTTGCGGTCGATGCCGCCCGCATAGCCGGTCAGGCTGCCCGATGCGCCGACCACGCGATGGCACGGCACCATGATCGACACCGGATTGCGGCCCACCGCGCCGCCCACCGCACGCGCGCCGCTCATCGGCAACCCGACGCGCTCGGTGATGTCGCCGTACGTGACGAGCTCGCCGAACGGAATCGCGAGCAACTCCTTCCACACCCGTCGCTGAAACGCGGTGCCGTTCAGGCGAATCGGCACCGAGAAGGTCTCGCGCGTTCCGGTGAAGTATTCGGCGACTTCGTCCGCGACCCGGCGGGCGAGCGGCGACATTGCGAGCGCATCCGCTTCGCTCACGATCGCCACCGACGGGAAGTATTTCTGGCCGACGAAGTAGAGGCCGGTCAGCGCGTCGTCCTCGATGCGCACGGCGATGTCGCCCAGCGGGCTCGGAATCAGGTGAGCGGGGGTCATCGCACGACATCTCCATGAAGACGCCACACGTGCAGTGCGGCATATGCGCGCCACGGCGCCCAGCGCGCCGCATGCGGCACGGATGATGGCACACGGGCGCGTTCGGCGCGGGCGGGCAGCCACGCATCGTCGACCGGGAACGCATTTGGCCAGGCCATCGCGCGCATCGCGACGTACTGCACCGCGCGCTCGTCGAAACCGGGCATCGCGCGCAGCGCAGCGAGCGTCGCGTCGAGCGGCGCCATCGGTTCGAGCGCGAGCGTGCCGTCGTCGACCGCGCGGGCGAGCGACACGATCGCCGCCGCGGCGACGCGCGCGATGCCGAGCGTTTCGAGGGCGGCGGGCGGCAGCGCGGCCAGCGTCGCGGCGCACGGCAGCGCATGCGTGAGGCCCGGCGGCGCGCCTTGCGCCGCGGTGCCGAAACGTTCGGCGATGCGGGCGAGCCAAGGCGTGCCCGCGTGCGCCGCGGCGAGCCGTTCGCCCGCGATCGCGCGGATCGCGATCTCGACACCGTCGAATGCGCCGGGCACGCGCAGGCCCGGCGAGCCGCTCGCGAGTTCGCCGAGATGCGCATCGATCACGTCGGGGCGGCTGTCGAGGTCGAACAGCCGCCGCACGCGGGCGAGCACGGCCGGCACGACCGGCGTCAGCGCGGGCGATACGGTGACGGCCAGCGCGAAGCGCTGCGGCACGTGCGTCACCGACACCCAGCCGGTCACGCGGCCGTGGCCCGGCTTGCCGTGCCGGTCCGGCAATTCGACGACGCGCGCATAACCTTGCGCATCGATCCGCTCGACGCCGTCGATCTGCCGCTGCGCGAGAAAGCGCATCAGATCGGCCCATGCGAACGGCGGCCGGTACGGCAGCGGAAACGTCATGTCGCCGTCGGCCGGCGCGCGTGCCCCTTTGCGCAGCCGCAGCGGATTGAGGCCGTAACGCTGCAGGAACAGGTCGTTGAAGCGCCGCACGCTGCCGAACCCGGCCGTCGATGCGACGACGGCCACCGGCAGCGCGGTGTCGGTCAGCAGCCGCTTGGCCATCAGCAACCGGTGCGTCTGCGCGAACTCGACCGGCGACACGCCGAACTGCGCACCGAAGATCCGGCGCAAATGGCGCTCGGTCACGCCGACGCGCTGCGCCAGCGCATCGACGGAATGCGCGTTCAGGAAACCATCCTCGATCAGCGTGGCGGCCGCGTCGGCGAGATTGCCGGACAGGTCGAGCAGCCCGTGGCCGGGTGCGAGCTCGGGGCGGCAGCGCATGCAGGGTCGAAAGCCGGCTTTCTCGGCGGCCGCGGCGGTCGGGTAGTAGCTGCAGTTCCGCGCTTTCGGCGGCTTCACCGGGCAGACGGGGCGGCAATACACGCCCGTCGTCGCGACGCCGACGAAGAACCAGCCGTCGAAGCGGCGGTTTCGCGAAAGCAGCGCGTCGTAGCAGGTGTCGGGATCGAGTCGCATGAGACCGACTGTAAACCATCCCCGCCCCCGTTTCTGGCTGGAATCGGACCTGTGTATCGACCGCCATCTCCCTCGCGCGCGCCTGCCGGAAAA
This sequence comes from Burkholderia metallica, assembly GCF_902832845.1. Lineage (GTDB taxonomy): Bacteria > Pseudomonadota > Gammaproteobacteria > Burkholderiales > Burkholderiaceae > Burkholderia > Burkholderia metallica. The sequence goes on from NZ_CADFDB010000008.1 coordinate 72,191, forward strand.
TCCGGGAAAAACGGTTAATGCCACGTTGCGAAACAGTCGTCTCTTTTGCGGTGGTCAATGTGAGATGACTCATCGAAATCCCCGACTGACAGGGCGCCGGCACACGTCCTATCCTTTGAAAAACGTTTTCCAGACTATCGGCGGAATCGGTCGTGCGCAGCAGCGCGTCGCCGTCCGCCCCGGCGCCGGTCGCCGGTCAACGAACTTCGTGCGGCGCGACGGGCGCGACCGCGCATCGGAGACATTCATGCAATCTGCCGTCGTCGGCGCCGTGCGCGCCGCCGCCAGCCGCTACCGCTGGACCGTCTGTGCGCTGCTGTTTTTCGCGACCGTGATCAACTACATGGATCGGCAGATCCTCGGCCTGCTCGCGCCGATGCTCCAGCACGACATCGGCTGGAGCCAGGTGCAGTACGGCCGCATCGTGATGGCGTTTTCGGCGTTCTATGCGATCGGCCTGCTCGGTTTCGGGCGCATCGTCGACTGGCTCGGCACGCGCATCTCGTACGCGCTGGCGATGCTGGTGTGGAGCATCGCCGCGATGCTGCATGCGGCGGTCGGCTCGGTGATGGGGTTCGCGTTCGTGCGCGCGCTGCTCGGGATCGGTGAAGGCGGCAACTTCCCGGCCGCGATCAAGACGACGGCCGAATGGTTCCCGCGCCGCGAGCGCGCACTCGCCACCGGCATCTTCAACTCGGGCGCGAACATCGGCGCGGTGTTCGCGCCGGCGATCATCCCGGCGATCGCGGTGGCCTACGGCTGGCGCGCGGCGTTCGTGATCATCGGCGCGATCGGCATCGTGTGGCTCGCGGTGTGGCTCGTGCTCTATCGTCAGGCCGATACGCGCGCGCTCGCCGCGGAGTACGACGAGCCGCGCGACGAAGCCGAGGCGCTCGATGCGGCGAACGCGAACGCCGGCGCGCCGCGCTGGGGCGAGCTGATCCGCAAGCGCGAGACGTGGGCATTCCTGATCGGCAAGTTCCTGACCGACCCGGTGTGGTGGTTCTACCTGTTCTGGCTGCCGAAGTGGCTCAACGAATCGCGCGGGATGGACATGCAGCACATCGGGCTGCCGCTCGTCTGCATCTATGCGCTGACGACGGTCGGCAGTATCGGCGGCGGCTGGCTGTCGTCGAAGCTGCTGCGCGCGGGCTGGAGCGTGAACCGGGCGCGCAAGACGGCGATGCTGATCTGCGCATGCTGCGTGCTGCCGATCGCGTTCGTGTCGCAGGTGCAGAGCCTGTGGGTCGCGGTGCTGATCGTCGGCCTCGCCGCCGCCGCGCACCAGGGCTGGTCGGCGAACCTGTTCACGACCGCGTCCGACCTGTTCCCGCGTCGCGCGGTGGCGTCGGTCGTCGGCATCGGCGGGATGGCCGGATCGATCGGCGGCGTGCTGTTCTCGGAAGTGATCGGCCAGGTGCTGCAGCGCACGGGCCACTACTGGGTGCTGTTCGCGATCGGCGCATCGGCGTACCTGATCGCGCTGGCCGTGATGCACGTGCTCACGCCGAAGATGAAGCCGGCGCAGCTCGACGCATGAGCGCGTGATCGAGTGTCGACGAACGAACGCGCCGCCCTCGGGCGGCGCGTTTTCATTGAAGGCGCGAAGCGGGAAACTCAGCCGGCCGCCGCCGTCGACGCACGCATGATCAGCCGCGGCTCGAACGTCGAATAGCTCGCGTCGGTGCGGCCCGCGAGCGCGTCGATCAGCTTCTGCATCGCGAGTTCGCCCATGTTCTCGCTCTGGATGTCGACGGTCGTCAGCGCGGGTGCCGCGTATTCGCCGTACGGCACGTTGTCGATGCCGGCGACCGACACGTCCTGCGGCAGCCGGAAACCGAGCGACGCGGCTTCCTTCATGAAGCCGAGCGCGATCAGGTCGTTGTAGCAGATCACGGCCTGCGGACGCTGCGGCCCGAGCATCACGCGCGAACACGCGCGTTCGCCGGCTTCGGCGGTCGGCGCATGCGCATCGTGCACGTCGAGCGTGAGCCCGGCTTCCGCGAGACAGTCGCGCGCGCCCTGGATCCGCTCGTCGTTCACGCGCGCGCTGCCGAAGCCGAGATACGCGATGCGCGTGTGGCCGAGGTTGAGCAGATGCCGCGCGAGCATGTAGGTCGACAGCCGGTTGTCGATGCCGACGCTCGGAATCGGCAGGCCGGGGCTGCGGCGCAGCAGCACGAGCGGCTTGTTGAGATCGAGCATCCAGCCGGCTTCATCGTCCGGCATCCGCGTGCTGACGATCAGCCCGTCGACGCGCTGCGCGAGCGCCTCGATCAGCGAGCGCTCGCGCGCCTGGCTCTCCTCGGTATCGACGAGCAGCAGCGTGTAGTCGTGCTGCAGCGCGACGCGGTTCGCACCTTTCACCACGTTCGTGAAGTGCGGGTTGCTGATGTCGAGGATCACGAGGCCGATCGTGCGCGTGCGGCCCGTGATCATCGAGCGCGCGAGCGGGTTCGAGCGGTAGCCGAGCCGGTCGATGGCTTCCTTGAGCCGTGCTTCGACGGTCGGCGAGAAGCGCTGCGTACCGTTCACGTATTTCGATACCGTCGCGACCGACACGCCGGCTTCCGCCGCCACGTCGCGGATCGTCGGGGAAACTTTTTTCATCCGGAGGGTAACGTTTTCGTTCGATAACGCCGGATTGTGGCAGAAAAAGGAGGCGCGCGGCCACGCGCCGATATCGGGAAAGTGCGGAGGGTTGCGAACGGGTTCGACCATTGACGTTCGGCGGCGCTCCCGCGTATAGTTGGAAAACGTTTTCCATCCCAGTCAGATTTCAGGTCAGATTCAAGGAGATTCGATGAACGCCTCATCCACCGGCGCGCGCAAACCGTTCGGGCGCCTGCTGCTGACGGGCGCGGCCGGCAACCTCGGCCGCCAGTTGCGCGGCGCGCTCGCCGACTGGGCCGACGTCGTGCGCGTCAGCGACATCGCGACGCTCGGCGACGCGGCCCCGCATGAAGAAACCCGCGTCGTCGATCTGGCCGACCGGGCCGCGGTGATGCAGCTCGTCGACGGCGTCGACGCGATCGTCCACCTCGGCGGCATTTCGGTCGACGCGCCGTTCGACGATCTCGTCGGCGCGAACATCACCGGCACGTACAACCTGTACGAAGCTGCGCGCAAACATGGCGTGAAGCGCGTCGTGTTCGCGAGCTCGAACCATGCGATCGGCTTCCATCCGGTCACCGAAGTGCTCGACGCCGATTCGCCGCTGCGCCCCGACAGCCTGTACGGCGTGACGAAATGCTTCGGCGAATCGCTGTCGCGCTACTACTTCGACCGCTTCGGCATCGAGACGGTGTGCCTGCGGATCGGTTCATCGTTCGAAGTACCGAAGAATCCACGCATGCTCGTCACGTTCCTCAGCTATCGCGACTTCATCGAGCTCGTGCGCTGTTCGCTGCTGACGAATCGAGTCGGGCACGCGATCGTGTACGGCGCGTCGGACAACCCGGTGAAGTGGTGGGACAACACGAAGGCCGGCTTCCTCGGCTTCCGCCCGCGCGACAGCTCCGAGCAGTTCGCCGGCTTGTTCCCGGTGACCGCGCCGACCGCCGACTACGACGATCCCGCGCAGCGGTTCCAGGGCGGCGGGTTCGTCGTCGGCGAGCCGATGGAGCGCAAGGCGTCGTAAGCGTCGCCGGCGTCACCCGCATCGCGGCTCAGCGCAGGATGTCGGTCGCGCGGTGCCGTTCGTCGACGCCGTCGATCAGGATCAGCGGGCCGCTCGCGTGCCGTGCGCGCAGCGGCTGAATCTGCCGGTACGCATCCGATTCGTACCACGCGCGCGCGGTGTCGAGATCGGGAAACGCGATCGCGATCAGGTCGCCGCGCCACGCGCCTTCGCGTACCTCCGGCCGCGCGCCGTGTATCGCGAAGCGGCCGTCGTACGGCGCGAGCGTCCCGTCGATGCGTTCGAGGTATTCGACGATGTCGTCGCACATCTCGACGTCGTGCAGGTGGGCGATGGCGTACGCGGTCATGGCAGGCTCCTTGATGTGATGCGGGTCGATGGAGCGATGATCGCGGCGCGGGTGCCGCGCGTCGATTACCTGTGGCGTAAGCAAAGTCGCGCGGCGGCGGAAGGGGCGCTGAGCGAGCCGTCGGGCACTTCGCGCGTGCCGCGCGGCGGCATCCCCGCCCCCCGCCTGCCCGCACGCATCGTCATCCGGGCAGCAGGGCAGCCGCGCTGCCCGTCGCCGTCAATGCGGCTTGCCGCAAGCCGGATCGGCGCCGCGCCGCTCGGCCGAATCGCACCAGGAGTCCGGCCGCCACGCTTCGAACGTGACGGCTTTCGCCGCATTCGCGCGCGTGACGCGTACCGGGTCGGCCTTCAGCGCATCGCCGTTCGGGTCGTCGTTGAGCCGCCAGCTCCGTGTCACTTCGCGATGGAACACCCACGTGCGATGCGCGGCGTCGTAGCGAAACGTCACGCGGTCGCGCCAGTGGCTCGGCCCCATGAATACGCCCTGTTCGACGGTGAAGGTGCGCGGCTCGACCGTGAGCGCGTTCTCGGCCACGCCGTCGAGATACGGATCGCCCATCCCGTCTTCGTCGGCCTGCATGATCACGGCGTCGTTGCGCGCGGCGAGCCGGTAGTGTCCGTCCTTGTCCGGCAGGAAAATCATCAGCGGGCGCGGCGAAGGGTTGCGCATCGAATCGTCGGGCCGATGCGCGACGACGACATAGCCGATGCGGGTGCCGTCGGTCAGGCGCCCCGACGTGGCATCCAGCGCTTCGTAGCCGGCCGGAAGCTGCGCGACGATGTCGTGCGGAAGGCCGGATGTGTCCGGGCAGCGGATCGAAGGAGCCGGTTCGCCGCACGTCGCGGCGCAGGCGCTGCCGATGGCGAACGTCAGCAGCGCGGCAACGACGCATCGTGTGATGCGGGGGATCGTCATGCGGATCGGGTCATGAGGTTGCGCCGCGGGCGCCGGCGCGCATGCGTCGGTCCGGCTCGCCATCGCGCGCGGGTGGAGGGATCGATGCACGGCGCGGAGCCGGCCGTCACGCACGCTTGCGCACCGGCCGCACGACGGGCGCGGGCTCCAGCGGCTGGCTGGCCTGCTCGTCCAGCCGGTCGAGCATCCGTTGCGCGGCGGCCGCGCAGTCGCCGCCCGCCGGCTTGTGTTCGATTTCGTGGATCAGCGTCTGCAGATTCTGCCGGTTGTGCGCGAGACGCCGTTCGAGCAGCTTGATTTCGTCGACCTTGTGCCGCAGCGCGACCAGCAACTCGTCGCGCTGCCACACGCCGAGATCGGGCGGCAGTATCGCGCGGATTTCGTCGAGCGCGAAGCCCGCGCGCTGCGCGCGGTCGATGATCGAGAGCCGCGTCAGCGCTTCCGACCCGTATTCCCGATAGCCGTTTGCCTGCCGGCGGGCCGGTTCGAGCAGCCCGCTCGCTTCGTAGAAGCGGATGCGCGACGCCGCGAGACCGCTCGCTTTCGCCAGTTCGCCGATTTTCATGATGTGCTCCAAAAGCGCTTGACCTTGAAGTTGACTTTAAAGTTATCGTGGGTCATCGTCAATCGAGGGTGTCCTCCATGAACCTGTTTACACCGCTGACACTGCCCAACGGGGCGGTGATTCCGAACCGTCTGGCCAAGGCCGCGATGGAAGAGAACATGGCCGATGCGGAGCACGCGCCGTCCGACGCATTGCTGCGCTTGTACCAGGCGTGGGCCGACGGCCAGGTCGGCCTGATCCTGACCGGCAACGTGATGGTGGACGGCCGCGCGATGACGGGGCCGAACGGCGTCGTGCTCGAGAACGACGCGCATCTCGACCGCTTCCGCCGCTGGGCGCAGGTGGCGCGCTCGGGCGGCGCGCACGTTTGGATGCAGATCAATCACCCGGGGCGCCAGATGCAGGCGGCGCTCGGCCAGACGACGCTCGCGCCGTCGGCCGTGCCGCTCGCGCTCGGTTCGCTGTCGAAGCGGTTCCCGGTGCCGAAGGAGATGACGCGGGCCGATATCGCCGACGTGCAGCGCCGCTTCGTGCGCGCCGCGCAGCTCGCGGAGCAGAGCGGCTTCACCGGCGTGGAGATCCATGCGGCGCACGGCTATCTGCTGAGCCAGTTCCTGTCGCCGCTGACCAACCGCCGGCAGGATCGGTGGGGCGGCAGCATCGAGGGGCGCGCCCGCCTGCTGCTCGATATCGTGCGGGAAGTGCGTGCGACGGTGTCGCCGGAATTTGCGGTCGCGGTCAAGCTGAACTCGGCCGATTTCCAGCGCGGCGGCTTCAGCGCGGACGATGCGAAGCGCGTGGTCGAACTGCTGAATCCGCTCGGCGTCGATCTCGTCGAACTGTCGGGCGGCAGCTATGAAGTGCCGGCGATGCAGGGCGAGGCGCGCGACGGGCGCACGCTGGCCCGCGAAGCGTATTTCCTCGAATTCGCACGCGACATCACGGCCGTCGCGCGCATGCCGCTGATGGTCACGGGCGGCATCCGGCGCCGCGTGGTGGCCGAGCAGGTGGTCGACAGCGGCGTGGCGATGGTCGGCATCGCGACCGCCTTGTCGATCGAGCCGAACCTGCCGCGCGACTGGCGGGCCGGCAAGGACAGCGCGCCGGTGCTGGAGCCGATCCGGTGGAAGAACAAGGTGCTGGGCGCGCTCGCCAACATGGCCGTCGTCAAGTTCCAGCTCACGCGGCTCAGCGAAGGCCGGCGCACCCACCCGCAGGTGTCGCCGCTGCGCGCGCTGGTCGGGCAGCAACTGGCCACGCAGTGCCAGACGCGGCGCTACCGGAAGTGGATGGCGGGGCGCGGGGCGGGTACGCGAGCGTAACGGCGGTTAGGCGTGCGCGACGGCGGTCAGGAGTGCGTGATGGCGGGCACGCGTACCCAACGGTAATCATGCGGGAAACGGGAAGCCGGTTGCACGGCGGCGTCCCGATGAACGCAACCGCCGCCGCGCAGGCGCGTGCCATCGCTTCGCGCCGGATCAGAACCGGTAGTTCGCCAGCACTTCGATCCGCCGGTCGTTGCCGAGCAGGTACTGCGTCTCGTTGTAGTACGCGGACTGCACGAAGCGCCGGTTGAACACGTTGTACGCGCGCGCGGTGATCGTCGTGTCCTTGCGCGGCTTCCACGCGAGGCCGAGGTCGACGGTCGTGTACGACGGCATCATGAGCTGGTTCGCGGTATCGGCGAAGCGCTTGCCGACGTACTTGACGCCCGCGATGCCCGTCCAGTCCGGCGCGAAGCGCCAGCTCACCCACAGGTTCGCGAGCCGCTGCGGCGCCGACACCGGCACGTTGCCCGCACGCGAGACCGTCGTGCCGCCGGACGCCTGCTGGAAGTCGTCGTATTTCGCGCGCAGGATCGACACGTTCGCGTCGACGCGCCAGTCCTTCGCCATCTCCGCGCCGACCGTCGCCTCCAGCCCGCGCGACGACTGCTGGCCGACCTGGATGGACTGGTTCGGGTTCAGCGGATCGGCCGTCAGGAGGTTGCGCTTGACGATCCGGTACGCGGCCAGCGTCCATTCCGCCCTGCCGTCGAGAAACGACTGCTTCACGCCGATTTCGATCTGCCGGCCGGTCGCGAGCGTGAAGTTCGCCTTCGATGCATTCAGCGACAGCAGCGAGCTGACCGGATCGGCCGCGACCGAATACTGGCCGTACACGGCGAGGCCGGGCCGCACGTCGTACACGGTGCCGACGCGCCAGCCCGTGTTCGCGAACACCTTCGTGAACGCGCCGCCGTTCACGAGATCGTCGCGATTCACGCTCGCGTGGTCGTAGCGCAGCCCGCCGATCACCGACCAGCGCGGTGTGATTTCCAGCCGGTTCTCGGCGAACAGCGCGTACTGGTTCGCCTGGCTGCGGTACTTCGGATAAGTGCCGGCCGTGTTGATGAAGCGGCCCGGATCGAAGTCGAACGGATCGACCGTCGACGTGCCCGAATACGGCGAATTGTTGTCGTGCTGGAACGTCGTGTGATTGAACTCGAAGCCGGCCGAGAACGTGTTGCGCATACCGAGCAGCGCGGTGGTCACGGTGGCCGCCGTCACGTTGCCGTACTGTTCCTGGTCGTGGAAGATTTCGGTGTAGCTGCTGCGCCGGATTTGCGCGGTCGACGGCAGGTACGTGTAGTACTCCGCATCCTTCCAGTGACGGTTGCTCTTCATCCGGTACAGCGTGCTCGTCACGTTCAGGCTGTCGCTCGGCTGCCAGTTCGCCGACACGGTTGCCCAGCTGTCGCGGAACGCGATGTCACTGTCGCCGACGTTGTAGTTCTTCTTGTCGAGCGCGCGATCGAGCGCGCCGTTCACGAGCGGTACGCCGAAATACTGCATCGGATGCTGGAAGCCCTGCGCGTACGATGCACTCACGTACAGGTCGGACGTCACGTCGTAGCGCAGCGCGCCTGAGAACGACAGGTTGCGCGAATTGCCGCGGTCGACCCAGTTCGATGCGCGGTTGCCGCTGATGTCGAAGCGGTACGACAGCTTATCGTTGATCGCGCCGCCGCTGCCGAACGCGACTCGCGCGGTGCCTTCGGTGCCGCCGCCGACCTGGAACTCGTTCTGGATCGCGCCGCGTGTCGGCTTCTTCGGCACGATGTTGACGACGCCGCCGATCGCGCCTTCGCCGTAGATCACCGACGCGGGGCCGCGCAGCACGTCGATATGGTCGACCGACCACGTGTCGAACGGGAAGGTGACGCCGATCGCGCCATACGGGCGCACGCCGTCATACAGCTGCGTGACCGACGCCGCGCCGACGAAGCCGCGCGCACCCAGTTCCGAATCGCCGTTGCCGGGATGCGGCGATGCACTGATGCCGGCGGCGCGGCTCACCGCGTCGACGATCGACGCGTCGCCGCGGGTGTCGAGCGTCTTGCGATCGATCTGCTCGACACTCGCGGGCGTTTCGAGCGAACTCAAGCCGAGGCGGCTACCGGTGTCGAGCGGCTGCGTGAGCGGCGTCGCCTTCTGTGCGTTGACGAGAATCGGGGCAAGCGTGGCGCCGGTGTGCTTGATGTCGCTTTCCTGTGCCTGCCCGGCGGGTGAGAAGGCGGCGAGCAAGGCGGCGGGCAGCATCAATCTGAACTTCATGTTTCGGTTTCCTTCGAATCTTTGCAATGAGCACGGCTGCGGGCGGCGGCGCATCAGAATGCGTACCGCATGCCGGCGAACACGCTGCGTCCTTCGCCCGGATAGAAGATCGCGGTGTTCGCGGTGCGCGCGTTCGCGACCGTGCTGATGTCGCTCACGTAGCGCTTGTTGGTCAGGTTGCGCGCGTCGACGAACAGCGACAGCCCGTTGCGGAAGTCGTAGCCGGCCTGCAGCCCGAGCAGCGTGTAGCTCGGCACGCGCAACGTGTTCGCATCGTCCGCCCACGCGCCCGACGGCACCCAGTCGAGCGTCGCCGCGAGGTGGAAGCCGCTCGGGCGTGCATAGCCGAGCGTCGCGCGCAGCACGTTCAGCGGCACGCCCGCGATCCGGTTGTTGCCGTACTGCGGATCGTTCTTGAAGCGGAAGTCGTTCAGGTTCCAGATGCCCGACAGCGTGATCGTGTCGCCCGCGCCGCGCCCGGTGACGTTGCGCAGCAGCTCGACCGTCGCGCCGGCCTCGATCCCCTGCAGCACCGTCCTGTTCGCGTTGAACGTCGACGCCGGCACATCCGGGTTCGTCGTGTATTGCAGCAACTGGTCGCGCACGAGCGAGCGATAGGCGGTCACGTCCCAGCTCACGCGCTCGCGCGAGCCGCGCGTGCCGAACTCGATCGTCCACGCGTGCTGCGCCGCGAGCGGCGTGAAGCGCGTCGTGTTCGAGAAGGTCTGCGTGAGGTCGGTGAAGTCGGGGACGTCCTGGCTGCGCGTGATGTCGACATAGGCCTGGGTGTTCGCATCCGGCTGCCACAGCAGCCCGAGCTTCGGATTGACGCCGCTGTAGCTCGCGTTCGTCGACCGGTAGTTCGGGTCGCGCGGCAACCCGCCGTTGTCGATGTATTCGCGCACCGAATGCAGGACCTTCACGCCCGTCATCAGCGCGACGGTCGGCACGAAGAACAGCCGGTTCTCGACGTACGCCTCGTAGTTGAACGCCGTCTGCGTCGAGTCGAGCGTCTGCGCGCCCTTGTCGCCGTTGACGTTCACGTACTGGTTCGCCTGCGTGCGGCCGCCGAAGAAGCGCGCGCCGACGATCAGGTCGTCGCGCATCCCGCCGAGCGTCAGGCGGCCCGTGTAGCGCGGCGCGAAGCCGTAGGTCCAGCCGTCCTGGTCGAGCGCCTGGAAGATCGGGTGATAGAGGCTCTTGTGGATCGCCCACGTGTCGAACTGCAGTTCGCCCGAATCGAGCTTCACCGTCGTGCGGTTCGCGATCCGCTCGGTGCGCGTGTTGCGTGCCTGGTCGCCCGACACCGCGCTCGGCGCGGCCTTGGTCGGATTGTTCAGCGCGTCGGACAGCGACAGCGTGCCCGGCAGCAACTGGTCGACGACGTACACGCCGACGTAGAAGCGCGTTTCGACCGTCGGGCTGAACCGGTAGCCGACGTTCGCGTTGAACTGCTCGTATTGCCCCTTCGCGTGATCGCGATAGCCGTCCGCGTGATTCACGCTGAAGTTGGCGAGGAAGTCGAGCGGGCCGAGCACGCGCGAGACCTGCGCGCTGGTGCGCACCGTGCCGTAGCTGCCGCCTTCCACGCGCACGATGTTCGGCGCGTCCGCCGTGCGGGCGGTCGGTGTGACGAAGTCGATCGCGCCGCCGAGTGTCGACGCGCCGTACGCGAGGCCGTTGCCGCCCTTGTAGACCTGCACCGCCTGCAGCGCGAGCGGATCGATCTGGTAGTAGTCGCCGCTGCCGTCCGCGAGGTTGGTCGGGATGCCGTCCTGCAGGATTTCGAGGCCGCGCGTGTGATACGCGCGGGCAATTCCCGAGCCGCGGATCGACAGCCGCAGCTCCTGGCCGTAGCGGTTCTCGACGAACACGCCCGGCACGTCCTTCAGCACGTCGCGCAGCGTGAACGCGTAGGTGTTCCGGTAGCTGTCCGCATCGACGAAGCCCACCGAGCCGACCGTCTGTTCGAGCGTGCGCTTCAGCGCATCGGTCGATTTCGACGTGAGCGAGTCCGGCGCGCGGGTCGCGTTGACGTTGATCGCGGGCAGTGTCGACGTATCCGATGCGTCGGTCGGCGCGGCGGCGCCTTGTGCGCCGGCGGCCGACGCGAAGAGCACGGAAATCGCGCCGGACAGCGCGACGGCAATACGAGTCACGGGAAACATGTCGTTATACGAAGAGTAAGGGTGACAATGATGAAACGGGCACGCGTGCACGCCATGCGCGGCGCCGGCCGCCGCGCGTGGTCACGCGCGCGGGCTCGGTATCGGGCGCCGGCAGGGCGGGCAGGCAAGGTGGACCGCGCCGCGCGGTGGGCGGCGGCGCGCTCGCGAGGAGCGTCAGGTGCGGGCGGAAGGCGGCCCGCGCGCGGCGAGCGCGTAGCGCTTCGACGGAGGGTGGGCGGTGAGGATGGTCGGCTCGGGCGGCGCATGCCGCACGGCCGGAGCGGCGGACAGGAACACCGCGTACTGCAGCGGCGGATGGCCGGCGAGCAGGCCGCAATAGCCGCAGCGCTCGAAATGCGCATCGGACGGCGCATGCGGCTGCGCGTGCGCGACGAGCGTGTTGCCGGTTGCCGAGCAGATCGGCGCGGCCGGCAGGCCGTTATCGGGTACGGCCGCGCGCAGTTGCGAGATCAGCGGCGCGACGAGCGCGAGCACGAGCGCGACCAGCCCGAGCCACGCGGTGGCCCGGGCTTGCCGCGTCGGCGCGCCGCGTGCGCCGGCGCACGACGAATCAGGCTGCCGCGCGTGCCGCACGGCCGAACAGCAGACGGTCGATCAACCAGACCGCGACGATCGTCGCGCCCATCAGCGGGAAGACGATGCCGAGCAGCACGAGCCCCGCGATCCAGCCGCGCATCGGCGGCTTGCCGCGTTCGCGCGACGGCGCACCGACCTTGCCGGCCGGGCGGCGCTTCCACCACATCACGGTGCCGGTGACGGCCATCGCGGCAAGCCCGAGCGACAGCACCGTGCAGATGATCTGGTTCGTAAGCCCGAAGTAGCGGCCCATGTGCAGCGACGTGCCGTACGACACGGCTTGCGATACCGCGCCGTAGTCGTCATAGCGGATGTCCTTCAATACCGCGCCGCTGTATTGGTCGATATAGATCGTGCGTTCCGCCTTCGGGTCGGCCGGAAAGTACGACGCGGTGAACACGCCGTCCGGGCCGGACGGCAGCGCGAGCGTGTAGCCGCTCGTCACGCCGAGGCCGGCGACGATCGCGATCGCGCGGGCCAGCGGCAGCGGTGCCGATGTCGGCGCCGACGGCGAATGCGGCACCGGCACATTGCCGACCGCCCACGGCGTTTGCGGCAACGGCAGATCGTCCATCACCATCCCGGGCATCGATTCGTCGGAATCGTGGTGATGACCGGCGCGTGCGGCGGCCCGCGCGGATGCAGACGCAGGCTCGGGCGTCGGTGCGGCGCCCGGGCGCGTCGAGCGCACCGCCGAGCCGCCCCACGCACCTTCCGGCGCGCCGAGGTTCACGGTCGCGGCGAGCGCCTTGAAGTTCTTGCCCCACGAGCCCGACCACGGCAGCCCGGTCAGGATGAACGCCACCGTGCCGGCCGCGAGCCAGATGCCGGCCGTCGCGTGAATGCTCTTCCACAGCGGCCGGCCGCGCAGCGACAGGTCAGGGCGCAGCGCCTGCCCGACACGTGCCGCGCCGCGCGGCCACCACAGCGCGATGCCGGTGCCGATCATCACGAAGGTCCAGCACGCGGCGAGTTCCATCAGCAATTCGCCCGTCTTGCCGAGCAGCAGCTTGCGATGCAGCATCCGGTCGATCTGCATGAAGCGGTTCTCGACGCTCAGCGTGCCGAGCACGCTGCCGTCGTACGGGTTCACGTACACGCTCTCGCGGCTGCCGTCGCGCAGCCGGAATACGTACTCGGCGCTGCGATCGGGCGCGGTGGAGACCTGCACGGACACCGGCGCTGCGCCGGCCGGCACTCCAGTGCGTGCGCGAGCGAGCAGCGTGTCGGCATCGAGACGCGGCGTCGCGCGCGGCTCGACGACGAGCCGGTGCGGATACAGCAGCGGTTCGATCTGCGGCTGGAAGCAGTAGAGCGTGCCGGTGATCGCGAGAATCACGAGAAACGGCATCACGAACAGGCCGGCATAGAAGTGCCAGCGCCAGAGCGTCCGGTAACCGGCGTGGGTGGATTGCGCGGGCGCGATGGCCCGCTCGACGGTGGTCGACATGGTGTCAGTTCCTCGTGTTCGTTGAGCGGCCGCGCCGGCGCGAACCGGCGGACGTCAACGCGCGTTGCGCCCGCCTGCCTGCATCGACGCAACGGGCGGCGCGGCGCCACGCGCGGACGGTGCGCATGGCGGCGTCGCCCGCTCGATGCGGGCACGCGGGTGAACGCTTGAATCAGGTCGTGTGAGACGAACGGCAGGCGGGTTCATGCACATCGACGTGCACGAGCCGCGGGGCGGAACCGTCAGCAGAACAGCGGAGGTGCGCGGGAAGGTGGGCGATCGTCGACGATCGATCGCACGAAGGGAAGACTGTCGAAGTGGACCCGGAAGCGCCGTGGCGCGGCGGCGGGAAACAGCAGCACCAGCAGCACGAACGGCGCCAGCGCGGTGAACAGCGCGGCGCCGAATGCGCACAGGCTGTCGCCGTTTCCGGGCGACGCCGTGTTGTCGGCATGCGTGTCATGCTTGAGCGTATCGGCGAGCGCCCGCGCGTCGTTGGCCGGCGTGATCGGCGCGCCGGCATCGAAACGGGCGGCCAGCGCGGCCGCGTCGACGATCAGCGGGCCGCGGCCCGAACACAGCACCACCGAGCCCGCATCCGGACCGTCCGGATCGAGCATCACGGCGCCCGACATCAGCGCGCGGGACAGCAGCATCACGAGGAGGAGCCCCCACAGAAGCTGTCGCGCGACGCCTTGCCGGAGCAGGAAGTGGCGAAGTGCGTTCATGGCGCGCGATTGTAACTCCGTTTGCGCGGAGAAGCCGGCTGTCACGATGATTCGCGGTATCAGTGCGGCGTGCGGCGAGGCCATCGCCGTGCGCGCGACGCGGTTCGGAGCGTCCTGTCGTGGCCGAGGCTGCCGCGCACGGCAGCCGATGCGTTATGCCGGCTCAGGCCGGATACGCATCGTCGACTTTCAGGTTCGCGAGCCGGAACAGCGTGCGCAGCGTCTGCGGATGAATGTCGCGGTGCGCGGCGAGCGACGTCAGCATGAAGTCGAGCACTTTCGCGTAGCGCAGCAGCACGAGGCAGCGTGCGAGATCGGGCGTGCGGCCGCGCATGTCTTCGGCGAGGTGGACCATTTCGGTGGACAGCGAGCGCGCCATCTCGAGTTCCATCTGCTGTTTTTCGGTCCAGTCGGGCAACGGCTGTTCGAGCACCTTCGCGAGAAAGAGCTGGAACGACGTGTCGGACGAATTGGGCAGCGCATCCATGAAGAGCCTCGTTGCATGCTTGGATCGTTCGGGCGGTTCGATGGGCGCGCCCGAGCGGGGTTTCGTGTCCGCGCGGTCGATGGCGCGGCTGTCTCCCGAACGGAACGCAGGTTTCGTACCAGCCCCGCGACACGATTGTTGAGTAATGTTGAGCCGCGGTGCGACGCGGGGCGGCGAGTCCCGCCGGGACTGGATCGCGACGGTGATCGAGCAGGCCGTCTAGCGGCGCGGCGCGATGCCTGTGCGGGACGCGGCACGGCGCGACGACGCGAAATGCTTCACGGATGTAACGTAACGCCGTGACAGATTGCGTGGCGCGTTCCCCGGCGCAGCGGCGCGCACGGGCCGGCCCGCGTGCGCCGCCTGCGCGTGTCGCCCGTGCGGCCGGCCGCACGCGGCGGCGCCGCCCGGATCGCAGCGACGGCAACGACCGCCGGCGAAGGTGACGGGTGTTTCAAAACCGAGACGAATGCGCGCGACGATCCGGTTGCGCGACCGCCCAACTGGCCCAGCGAAATACCGGCCAAGTGTTCATGGGCAGACGGCGCGCGTTCGCGAACAATCTCCGAATCATCCGTTGCGGAGATCGACATGAACGTCCACGCCTTCTTCTCGGCCAATCTGCTGCTGGCGTACACGGCTTATTTCATCGGCACGGCCAGCCCCGGGCCGAGCAATCTCGCGATCATGTCGGTCGCCGCGAACCAGGGCCGCAAGGCGGCGCTCGCGTTCGCGCTCGGTGTGATTTCAGGGTCGATGTGCTGGGCGACGGTGGCGGCGCTCGGCGTGTCGGCCGCGCTGCTGGCGTGGTCGAAGCTGCTGGTCGCGATCAAGCTCTTCGGCGGGCTGTACCTGCTGTGGCTCGCGTTCAAGTCGGGGCGCACCGCGTTGTCGGGCCACGCGGCGGCTTCGGTGAACGCGGCGGGCGAGCAACGGCTGTCGCGTTTCTACGTACGCGGCGCGATGCTGCACCTGACCAATCCGAAGGCGATCCTCGTGTGGGTGTCGATCGTCGCGTTGTCGTCGAACGGCGCGGGCGCGTCGCACGGCGCCGTCGTGCCGGGCTGCATCGTGATCGGCTGCCTGGTGTTCGGCGGCTATGCGCTCGTGTTCTCGATGGACGGTGCGCGCCGGCTGTACGTGCGCGGCCGGCGTGCGATGGAAGCGTGTCTTGCCGTCGTGTTCGGCGTGGCGGGGATCAGGCTGCTGGTGTCGAACGTCTGACGCGGCGCACCCGCGCATCTAGCGGGCAGCGCGCCGGGTTGCCGCGCGCGTGGCGCTGCCCGGCTGTTCCGCCGGAGGCGTGAACAGCGACACGATCGTCTGCCGCAGCCAGCGGTGCGCGGGATGGCTGTCCCAGCGCTGATGCCAGATCACGCAGTAGGGCCGCGCGGGCATGCGGACCGGCGGCTGCCGCGACACCAGTTCCTTTTCATGGATCGACAGATCGAGCAGCGTGGTCGGCAGTACGCCGATGAAATCCGACTCCCGGATGATCGCCAGCGCGGGCGAGTACGCATTCAGCGTGAGGACGAGATTGCGCTGCAGGCCGTGTGCGGAGAGCAGGCTGTCGTACACCGGCACCCGCATGCCGGAAAACCCGACGTCGAGATGCCGCGCCGCGAGAAAGCGCTTCAGCGTGAGCGGCCCCTTCGCGAGCGGGTGATCCTTGCGCATCAGGCAGCTCCAGTGGATCGGCCACATCTCGTGCGTGCGCACGCCGCTGCTTGGGCTGGAGTCGTTCAGGTAGCCGCCGATCGCGAGATCGACGCCGCCACGGTCGAACATGCGCGGCAGGTCGGCGACGCTGAACTGCGTGAGCTCGATCCGCATCGACGGTGCGTGCGTGCCCATGTACTGCGCGAGGCGCGGCATGATGCGCTCGACCGAGTAGTCCGACATCGCGATCGTGAAGGTGCCCCGATGTTCTTGCGGATCGAACTGGTCGGGCGAGATCGCCTGCTTCAATGCGTCGAAGGGCGGCTGGACCGCCGACCACAGCTCGCGCGCCCGCGCGGTCGGGCGTACACCCGACGCGGTCTTTTCGAACAGCACGTCGCCGAGCGATTCGCGCAGTCTGCGCAGCGCATTGCTGACCGCCGACTGTGAAAGCGCCAGCCGCTCGGCGGCGCGCGTGACGTTGCCTTCGGCCATCAATGCCGCGAACACCCGCAGCAGGTTGAGGTCGAGCTGACGAAACACATCCTTCATCGCCTGTCTCCCGGTCGGGTGCGAGCCGGCGACGCGACGAAGCCGCGCGCCGGCTCGCACCGTTATTTACGTTGGTGATGATCATATTCCGGAAATCCGTTGGACGCGGTAACGGTGCGCATCGAACATGAGCACGAAACTACCGCAGCCAGCAGATGGAGGAGACGGACGATGAAAGACGATGCAGCAAATCCTGCCGGCGCCCTGGCGCTCGATCGACTTTCGGCGGAGGCGCAGCCGTCCGCGCGATCGGGCACGCTGCGCGACGTCGCGGCCGCCGCCGCGGGCAACGCGCTCGAATGGTTCGACTTCGTGATCTACGGCTATTTCGCCAGCGTGATCGCGAAGCTGTTTTTCCCGGTGGCCGGGCAGATCGGGTCGCTGCTGCTCGCGACGGCGACCTTCGGCGTGGGGTTCGTCGTGCGGCCGCTCGGCAGTATCGTGCTCGGGCTGTACGGCGACCGGTACGGCCGCAAGGCGGCGATGTCCTTGACGATCTGGCTGATGCTGGCCGGCACGGCCGCGATCGCGGTGGCGCCGCCGTACGCGCAGGCCGGCTGGCTGGGTGCGACGATCCTCGTGCTGGCGCGGCTCGTGCAGGGCTTCGCGGCGTCGGGCGAATTCGGCAGTACCGTCGCCTTCCTCGCGGAAAAGGCGCCGCCGCATCGACGCAATTTCTTCGTGGGCCTGCAGATGTCGAGCACGATGCTGGCCATCGTGCTGGGCGGCACGATCGGCACGATTCTGACGACGTCGCTCAGCCCGCATCAGATCGAAAGCTGGGGCTGGCGCGTGCCGTTCGTGGTCGGGCTGCTGATCGGCCCGGTCGGCTTCTATATCCGCAGGAGCGTGTCGGAAACCGATGCGTTCGTGCACGGCGAAGCGCTGCCGGCTTCGCAGGTGTTCAGGCGCCTGTTCGGCGAGCACCTCGCGTCGTTCCTCGCGGCGATCGGCGTGACGATCGTCAGTACCGCCGCGTTCTACATGTACCTGATCTACATGCCGACGTTCGCGGTGAAGCAGCTCGGGTTGCCGATGTCCGCGCCGTTCATGAGCACGACGGTCGCCGGCATCGTGATGGTCGCGATCGCGCCGCTCGCGGGCCTGCTCGGCGACGTCTGGCGCCGGCCGGTCGCGATGGTCGCCGCCGCGATCGTCGTGCTGTCCGCGATCACGCTGCCGCTCTATATGTGGGTCATCGCGAGCCCTTCGCTGCGCAACCTGCTGATCATGCAGGCCGCCGCCGCCGCGCCGATGGGCGTGCTCGTCGGGCTGGTGCCCGCGCTGTCCGCGCGCGCGTTCCCGGCCGCGGTGCGCAGCACCGGGCTCGCGGTGTCGTACAACATCCCGACGACGGTGTTCGGCGGATTTTCCCCGCTGATCGTCACGTGGCTGATCGCGACCACGCACAACAAGGCGTCGCCTGCGCTGTACATCGTCGCGATGTCGGTCGTGAGCCTGGTCGCGCTGCTCGGGTTCCGGCGCACGCCGGGCGAGTAAGCGAGCCGGATTCGGTTTCCGCGCGTATCGATGAAATGCAGGATAACGAATGAAATGTCCTCGTATCGCGACATCGAAAATGATCGGCCGAGCCGGCCGCCCCGTCATCCTCAACAGGAGAAGTCACGCATGAAACTCACCCCTACGTTTGCGGCGCCCAGCGACGCGGAACTCAAAGGACGCCTCGACCGCGTGCGCGCACGCATGGCGGAAGCCGGCCTCGATCGCTATGTGGCGTTCTCGCCGGACAACATCTACTACCTGACGAACTTCGCGAACATCGTCCACGAGCGGCCGTTCGTGCTGGTCATTTCGCGCAGCGGCCCGCCGCAGTTCGTCGTGCCGCAGCTCGAACAGCCGCATGTGCGGACGCGCTCGATCGGCGAACTCGAGCTGATTCCGTATTTCGAGTTCCCGGCGCCGGCCGGGCGCGAATGGAGCGACCGTTTCAAGGCGCTGTTCGGGCCGGGCGAGCGTGTCGGCGTCGAGTCGGTGTGTCCGCTGCAGGTCTATGCACAGACGCCGGGCGAGCGCATATGCATCGACATCATCGACGACGTACGGATGATCAAGTCCGATTTCGAGATCGGCCGCCACGTGTATGCATGCAAAATCGCCACCGACGCCCACAACCTGCTTCTGAACGAAGCGCGCCCGGGCCTCGGGATGGCGGAAATGTCGTCGCGCATTCGCGGCTTCATCATGCAGCGGCTGCTGGCCGACGATCCGTCGCTGAACCCGTTGGCGACACGGATCGTCGCGGTGTTCCAGCCGGGCAGCGTGTCGCACGACCCGCACAACTTCAGCAACATCGACATGCGGATGGAGGAGGGCGGCCCGCACGTATCGATCGTCAATGCGGTGATGAACGGCTACGGCGCCGAAGTCGAGCGGACCTTCTTCCTCGGTCACGTGCCCGACGCGGCGCGACGCGCGTTCGACGTGATGTCGGAAGGGCGCCGGCTCGCGTTCGACGCGGCGATGCCCGGCGCGCTGCTGAGCGACGTCGATCGCAAGGTCAACGACTATTTCCGCCGCGCGGGGATGGGCGACCGGATGCTGCACCGGACCGGGCACGGGATGGGCGTCACCGCGCACGAGGCGCCGTTTTTTGCAGAAGGCTACGACCGACCGATCGAGAAGGGAATGTGCCTGACGATCGAGCCGGGCATCTACATCGAGGGTGTCGGCGGCTTCCGTCATTCCGATACGGTGCTGATCGGTGACGAAGGCCCGGTTCAACTGACCGGCGGCCCGCTCGATCTCGACGCGTTGACGTTCCCGGTTCGGGCGTAGTCCCGCACGGGCGCAAAAAAAGCCGCTGCACGGGTGTGCAGCGGCTTGTTCGCAAACCGCCTGCTTCAGAAAATGAAGCCCGTATTGATGAACTTCGAGTAGTGATCCGACACGATCGAATCGAGCAGTTGCTTGCTGCCTTCGGTCTGCTTCGCGGCGACCATCGAGCGGATCGAGAACGCGCGCAGCGCATCGCTCACCGACAGCGTGCCTTCCGCCGAATCCTTGCGCCCCGCGAACGGGAACACGTCGGGCCCGCGCTGGCACTGGCAGTTGAGGTTCACGCGGCACACCTGGTTCACGAGCGGATCGACGAGCGCGCCGATCTGCGCCGGATCGGAACCGAAGATGCTGACCTGCTGGCCGTGATCCGACGTCGTCACGTAGTCGAGCGCGGTGTCCACGTCGTCGAACGGCGCGACCGGAATGATCGGCCCGAACTGCTCCTCGCGATACAGCTTCATCCCTTCCGACACCGGGTACACGACGGCCGGATAGAACAGCGTCTTGCTGAACTCGCCGCCCGACGCGTTGACGACCTGCGCGCCCTTCGCCTTCGCGTCGTCGATCGCGTCCGTCATGTACGCGGTGCGATGCATGCCCGGCAGCGGCGTGATGCTGACGCCTTTCTCCCACGGCATGCCGATCTTCAACTGTTCGAGCGCCGCGGTGAAGCGCTTCAGGAACTCGTCGACGATCGAGCGGTGCACGAGCAGCATCTTCAGCGCGGTGCAGCGCTGGCCGTTGAACGACAGCGCGCCGAGCAGGCATTCCTTTACCGTGAGATCGAGATCGGCGTCGGGCAGCACGATCGCCGCGTTCTTCGCATCCAGGCCGAGAATCGCGCGCAGCCGGTGCGACTTCGGGTGCTGCTTCTTCAGGTGATCGGCCACCTTGCTCGACCCGATCAGCGCGAGCACGTTGATCTTGCCCGACGCGAGCATGTGCGGCACGACCACCGCGCCCGGTGCGTAGATCGTGTTGATCACGCCCTTCGGGAACGCGTCGCGGAACGCTTCGAGCAGCGGCTCGAACAGCAGCGTGCCGTACTGCGGCGGCTTGAACACCACGGTGTTGCCCATCAGCAGCGCGGGGATCAGCGTCGCGAACGTCTCGTTCAGCGGATAGTTGTACGGGCCCATGCACAGCACGACGCCGAGCGGCGTGCGGCGGATCTGGCCGATCGTGCCTTCCGCGATCACGAAGCGCGAATTCGCGTTGTCGAGTTCCTTCAGCGCGTCGATCGTCTGCGTCATGTAGGTGACGGTGCGGTCGAACTCCTTCTGCGAATCGGCGAGGCTCTTGCCGATCTCCCACATGATCAGGTTCACCACCAGCTCGCGCTGCGCGACCATCCGCCTGATGAAGTCCTGCATGCACGCGATGCGCTGCTCGACCTTCATCGTCGGCCACTCGCCGCGGCCCGCATCGTAGGCGCGCACCGCGGCGTCGAGGGCCGCGTCGCTTTCGGTTTCGCCCATCACCGGATAGCTGCCGATCTCGACCTGCTCGACGCTGCCGTCGGCCTGTCGCACGCAGACCGGCGACAGCACGGTCTTGGTGGCGCCGTCCCACGGCCGCAGTTCGCCGTCGACGAGCGACACACGCTGGTGAATCGGCGAAGCGAGCCGGTACTCGGCGGGGATGTCCTGAAAGGCGGGAAACAGGTGCTGCAGGGAGGCGGAATCGGGCATGACGGTCTCGTTTGACGGGGTGTCCGGGAAGGACGGGCGATGCGAATCCTGAGCGGGATGATCCTCGATCCTGAATCGGCATCATGACGCGCGGACGGCGGCGCGTCACGCGCGAACGTGGCCGAATCAACGAATGGAACCAGTTCCATTAAAAAGGAACGCCGGCGTGAATGCAAGATTTGCCGGTTCGTCGCGCGCACATCGAAAGCGTATTGGAAGACTGTTTCCAAATACCCGGTATGCGCCGCCATGTGCGCTCGCAAACGTTTCCCTGTGGCGGGATTGCGCGGATAATGGCCCGGCGCGGTGAAGAAAAAAATGAAGTGAACCTGAGAGCACACGTAGGGAAAAAAAGAAGCAGGCCCGCCGCACTGCCGATGCGAGGTCGGCTGCCCGGAGCGCCGGGTCGGGGTTGCCCGGTCCGGCGCGCACCGGACTTCGAACGCCATGCGGTTCCTTCGACGAATGCGTCGCGATTCTCTCCCGTCTCGTCGTCCGCGTATTCCGATTCCCGCCTTTTGCCAGATCCTCGATCGCCCGATGAGTGGCGAGAAAATTCTTTCGTTTTTATTACGTTCAAATCGCGTCCAGGCGCAAAACAGAAAGGCATTCGTCAGGAATGCAGAGCGTAATGCGCGTGCCCGTTGCGGGCAGGCGACACGTTGAAAATTAACTAAAAACACGAATCATTCTCGTTTAATATTTCGCTCCGTTACGAGCCGTGACAGAACGTCACGGCTTTTTCGCCGGCCGTTAACGGGCCGGCCGACGCGACGGGGTGCTCTCCCGCGCGCTGCTTCGTGTTTACGGAAAGGATGTCTCCAGCCGATTCGCCGCGCGGTGCGTGCATGGGGCGGATGCGTTTGTTTCCGTTTGCCGTTTTCCTTCAGCCTCTACCTCAACGATGAAACTCAACAAGAGCGCCTGCCATGCGCTTCTGATCGCCACGTCGCTGGCCGGCGCACGCACTTCCTTTGCGCAGGCGAGCGAGCCCGCCGCGACCCTGCCCGCGATCTCCGTCAACGCGACCGCCGAGCATGCGTCGTACGACGGCGGCCATTCGCGCGCGGCGACCAAGACCGACATGTCGCTGATGGACGTGCCGCAGACGGTGAACGTCGTGCCGCATGCGCTGATCGAGGACCAGAACGCGACGTCGATGCAGGATGCGCTGCGCAACGTGCCGGGCGTCGGTTTCTCGGTCGGCGACGGCCAGCGCGACCAGATCACGATCCGCGGCTTCAACAGCATCACGGACCAGTACGTCGACGGCATCCGCGACGACGCGCTCTACTATCGCGACCTGTCGAACGTCGATCGCGTCGAAGTGCTGAAGGGTCCGGCGGCCGTGCTGTACGGGCGCGGCTCGGCGGGCGGCATCGTGAACCGCGTGTTGAAGCGGCCGCAGGCGACGCCGGTGAACGACGTCGGCGTGACGCTCGGCACGCGCGGCGAGCGGCGCGGCGAATTCGACCTCGGCTGGAATGCGAACGATGCGGCGCGTTTCCGGATCACCGGCGCGGCCGAGAACTCGAACAGCTTTCGCGACCAGTTCCAGCTCAACCGGCAGGCGATCGCGCCGTCCGCGCAGTTCAAGCTCGATCGCGACACGGTGCTGAACGTCGAATTCGACTACCTGCATGATCGCCGCACGTCCGACCAGGGGCTGCCCGCGTATCTCGGCCGTCCGGTCGGCGTGCCGATCAACACGTACTACGGCTCGGCCGACGGGGTGAACAGTTCGTACAACGACATCTCCGCGAAGAGCGCGACGGTGTCGCTCGATCACCGCTTCAGCGATTCGCTGTCGTTCCACGGCGCGATCCGCGCGTACGACTTCTCGCTCGAACGCAAGAACTACGTGACGTACGAGCCGATCAAGACCGCCGCGCATCCGGTCGTGACGCTCGACCAGTCGACGCGCCAGCGCACCGACCACGGCATCGACGGTCTGTTCGAACTCACGCAGAAGACGTCGCTGTTCGGCATGCGCCACGAGCTGCTGTACGGGCTCGAACTGTCGCAGCAGCAGAAGTTCGACACGATCTACAGCGTGTCGAAGGTCGCGACCTACGATCTCTTCAATCCGCAGGCGGTGGTGTTGCCCGGCGTGCCGGCCGGCGCGCGCGCGAAGACGAACGCGTCGACGGTCGTCGGGCTCGCGGGCGTCTACGCGCAGGACCTGATCTCGCTGACCGAGCACTGGAAAGTGCTGGCCGGCCTGCGCTTCGATTACCTGAACCAGATCCGCCACGACTACACGTCGTCGAACGTCAACCTCGACCGTACCGATCACGCGTGGAGCCCGCGCGTCGGGCTGATCTACGAACCGCTCGACTGGCTGACGCTGTACGGTTCGTTCAGCCAGTCGTTCTCGCCGCTGGCCGACACGCTGATCAGTTCCGGCGCGTTCGCGAACGGCGCCGCGCTCGCGCCGCAGAAGACCACCGCGTATGAAGTGGGCTCGCGCTTCGACCTCGGCGGCAACGCGACGGCGAGCGTCGCGCTGTTCGACATGCGCCAGACCAACCAGCAGATCGGCGATCCGGCGAATCCCGGCTATGCGCTGCCGATCGGCACGCAGCACGTGCGCGGGATGGAGCTGGGTTTCACCGGCGAGATCGCGCCGAAGTGGTCGGTGTACGGGGGGTATGCGTACATGAACGGCACGGTCGACGGTTCCGCGCAATCGACGGCGGCCGGCCTCGCGGTGTCGAGCAACACACCGGGGCTGATGCCGCGCCACAGCGCGAACCTGTGGGTGAAGCGCGAGCTGCCGTACGGTTTCTATGCGGCGGCCGGCATGCAGTTCCAGTCGGCGCGCTATGCATCGGCGAGCGATCTCGTCACGCTGCCGTCGTTCACCGTGTTCAACCTGGGCGCCGGCTATCGCAGCAAGAAGGTCGACGTGACGCTCACGCTCGACAACCTGTTCGATCGCCGCTACTTCATCGCCGCGCACGGCAATGCGGACCTGTACAACATGCCCGGCGATCCGCGCACGCTGACCGCCACGGTGAAGTGGCACATGTGATGCACCACGTGATGCATGCGTCAGGCGACAATGCGGGCCTTCGCGACGATGGCCCGCACGTTACTGCCCATGATCCGCCAATCGATCGAGGTGTCGCGCATGACCGGCCGTGCACGCGTGCCGTGCGCCGTATTGTGGCTCGCTCGTGGCCCGGTCGCGGCGCGTGCGCTGACGATCCCGGCCGACGCCGAACCCGGATCGCGCGCGGCTGGTGAAGGTGGTGAAGGCCGGTCCGCCGACGCGACATGCCTGCGAGGCCACCGTGCGACAAGGATGGCGCGCGCGCGCCGTTACTCGACGTCCTCGTCGTCCGCCCATTCCCCGCCATCCGCGCCGGGCGCCGGCGCCGCATACGCGCTCGCCTGTTCGAGCAGCCAGCCGCGAAACGATTCCAGCGGCTTGCTGTGGCTGAGTTCCGTCGGATACACGAGGTAGTACGCGGAATCACCGACGGTGGCCGCATCGCACGGCACCACCAGCCCGAGCTGCTGCAACTGTTCCTCGACGAAGAACTTCGGCACGAGCGCGATGCCGAGCCCGGCCGCGGCCGCGCTGATCAGCATCGTGTGCAGTTCGTAGCGCACGCCCTGCATCGTGCGGATGTCCTCGACGCCGTGCGTCTCGAACCATTGCGCCCATGCGCCGGGGCGCGTCGTCGAGTGCAGCAGCGGATACGCGAGCAGATCCTCGACGCGCTCCACCGGCCCGTCGAGCAGCGCCGGCGAGCAGATCGGCACGACTTCCTCGCCGAACAGGTAGTCGGACGACGTACCGGGCCAGGTCGGCTTGCCGTAGTGGATCGCGGCTTCGAAGTGGGTGTCCTCGAACGAGAACAGGTCGGTGCGGCTGCCCATGTTCACGCGCACGTCGGGCGTGCGGTCGTAGAAGCTCTTGATGCGCGGGATCAGCCAGTGCGACGCGAAGGTCGGCAGCACCGCCAGCTCCAGGTAGCCGCCGCCGCTGCCGTGCGCGATGATCGACAGCGTGTCGCGGTCGAGCGCCTCCAGCGCGCGCCGCACCTGCGTGCCGTACAGCTTGCCGGCGCGCGTCAGCACGACGCGCTGCTTCACGCGGGCGAACAGCCGCACGCCGAGGCTCGCTTCGAGCGTCGCGATCTGGCGCGATACCGCGCTTTCGGTCAGGAACAGCTCCTTGGCCGCATGCGTGAAGCTCTCGTGGCGGGCGGCGGCCTCGAAAGCCACGAGCGCGCCCATGTTGGGGATCTTGAATTTGCGCATGATGTTCGATTCGTATGACGATCAGATCCGCGCGGCGCAAGGCGGCGGGCGGGGGCCGGGGAGCGGCTGATAATTCCAAAAACTCATCACATATCAATTTAATCTCGCTTTACGCCCGGCTGCAACCCTTTGAATAATGCTCCCCACGCAAGGTCAGGCGCCCGCGGGGCGGCCGGCCGACGAGTTGCCGGCACGATTGCCGGCGGTCCCCCGAGACGAGAATCCTGATGCGCAATCCGAATATCGAGAGCTTGCTGACGAAGCTGCTGGGACAGGCGAAGACCGACGCCCTGTTCTCGACCCTGAACATGCCGGCCATCCTCGAAGAATGGGAAGACGGTGTCGTGACGCGTGCGGAAATCGCGCAGGCGATGAACATGGCGCTGTTCGAAGGGCTGCTCGAACGTTCGGCGAACGGCCGCGCGTACACGGCGGAGACGATCGAAAGCGGCGGCTCGGTGTATTTCGATCACGGCGCGCTGCGCACGGTGCGCTGGCCGCACACGGGCGCGCTGCCGCCGGGCGAGGCGGCGTTCACGCGCATCCTGCGTCCGCTCGGCTTTCGGCTGAACGGCCGCTATCCGCTCGACAAGCTCGGCATGACGGGCCGCGCGTATGCGCACGAAGACGCCCCCGACGAAATCGCGCAGTTCTTCGTCAGCGAGCTGCATCCGGAGCGCTTCTCGAAGGAATTCCAGCAGGCCGTGACGAACGTCGTGAGCACGTCGCGCGATCCGCTGTCGCCGGCGGCCGTCGCGCTGCTGTGGGAAGTCGAGCGCGAAGGCTGGCTGTCGCTGGAAGCCGCGCACGCGCTGCTGCCGGAGATCGTCGGCGCGTTCGCGCGCCAGCACGATCTGCCGCACGAACTCGACTACGAAACGCTGCTGATGGAATCGGCGGAAATGGCGTGGATCGCGACCGAAGGCAACGCGTTCAACCATGCGACCGACCGCGTCGCCGACGTGTTCAAGCTGTCCGACGACGAGAAGGCGAAGGGCCGGCCGATGAAGCCGGAGGTCGAACGCTCGCGCTCGGGCCGCGTGTTCCAGACCGCGTATCGCGCGGATACCGTCGAGCGCGAATTCCGCACGCGCGACGGCGGCACGGTGAAGCGCAACGTGCCGGGTTCGTTCTACGAGTTCATCACGCGCAAGCGCACGTTCGACCAGGCGGCGCGCCGCTGGGTGACCGACCTGCGTTTCGATGCGGGCAACGCGCAGGGTATCTTCAAGATGACGGCGAACGCGGCGAAGTAACGCCGGGCGCAGCGCCGTCGCCGGCATTCGCCGGCTGCTGCCGATGGAAACGACCGATCGGGCAGCGCGCGACAGCGTGCTGCCCGATTGCGTTTGGCCGTCGCCGGCAGTCGCGTAGTCGGAAGAGTGGATGTCCTGCAGGAGTGGCGTGGGTGTGGCCGATGGCGTGCATGCGTCGAGGCAGTCGCCATGGCATGCGGAGGAATGCGGGCGGCGCGCCGGGCGCCAGCCGCCGGCCGCCGCGCCGTCAGAAGATGTGCGTGATCAGGTAGAACAGCACCAGCAGCCCGACCGGCACGCCGAGCAGCCAGGCGATCAGGTATTTGCCCATGTCGTTGTCCTGGTGGCCGCGACGCCGGAGGCGCCGCGGCGGGTTGCGTCAATTGCGATCGCGTTACAGCTCGCGGTCGAATTCCTTCAACTGCTTTTCCGCTTCATCGCGGGCGATCCCGTACCGCTCCTGGATCTTGCCGGCCAGATAGTCGCGATTGCCTTCCGCGACCGCGAGATCGTCGTCGGTCAGCTTGCCCCACTTGGCCTTCAGCTTGCCGGTGAGTTGCTTCCACTGGCCCTTGATCTTGTCTTCGTTCATCGTGTCTTCCTTGTCATGCAGGGATAAAAGGCGCGGCGGCATGCCGCGCCGGAACGTCAGGCCTTCGCCTTCAGGCCGGATGCGTCGACGTGCTTCACGCCCTTGATCGAGCGCGTGACCGCGATGGCCTTCTTCACGGCGGTCTTGGTCGGCAGCACGCCCGTGAGCGTGACGACGCCGTCGACCGTCTTCACGCTGATGTCGGTGCTCTTCACGCCCTCGGTGGTGGCGAGTTCACCCTTCACCTTGGTCGTGATCCACGTGTCGGTGACGGGCTGGTTCGATTCGTTCGTCATGCCGCTGTCGGTCGACGAGGCCTGGGCCTGCGCGTTCGTCAGCGGTGCGGCGGAAAGCAGGAAGGCCGCGCTGACGGCCAGCAGTGTCGAAAGGTGCGAGGTCTTGTTCATTGATGTTCTCCTTCGATTGGCTTGGTGAATGGGTCGAGTCGTGGAGCACGAAACGTGCCGCGTGCTACCGGGCGATCGGCGTGTCGTAGCCGGGCTCGCGCGGCGGCATGTCCGGGCGCGGCACGTCGGGCGGCACGGGCACCGGCGGATCGGTGCCGGGCGCCGGTTCGGGCGGGTTGTCCGGGGCCGGTTCGGGTCGCGTCGGATCGGGTGTCTGATGCAGCTTCATCCGGAGTCCTCCTCTGCGGGATGAAAGGGCAGCGCATGAGCGCCGATGCAGTACCAGCGTACCGGGGCGAACGCGAGCGGACATCGCGCAAATTCACCGGATCGGCTAGTGCGTTTGCACGGGGAAAGGCGCGCAGGCACGGGAACGGGAAATGCATCACGACCCGGGCAATGCGGGACGGCCGGCGCACAGCCCGTGCCGTGCCATTCGGCGAGGAAACGCACGATTCAGGTGGGGCGTGCGAATGTACTATGGCGGCTAGTGCATTCGCGCCTGTTGCGCCGCGGCGGGCGACGGGATCATCGCCGCACGCGCCCGCCGGCGTGTATCGGTGCGAAAAAGCAATGTAAAAAAGGGACAACCGGGCCGGCCTCCTGCTGACCATAGGGACAACCATTCGATGAACGAACAGGTAAACGAACAGGTGCTGAAGTCGCATACCGACCGGCGCCAGTTGCATCAGATCATCGCGGGGCTCACCGAGGGCGTGATCCTGATCGAGCCCGACCAGCGGATCGTCTGGGCGAACGAGGCCGCGCTCGCGATGCACGGCGTGACCGAGCTGAGCGCGCTCGGCGCGACCGTCACCGATTACCGCGAGCGCTTCCGGCTGCGCTACCGGAACAACCATCCGGTGCGCGACGGCCACTATCCGATGGATCGCGTGATCGCGGGCGAGGAGTTCAGCGACGTGACGGTCGAAGTCGAATCGGCGGCGGATGAAACCGTGAGCTGGGTTCACCGCATCCGCAGCCTCGTGCTGACGAACGCGGCCGGCGAGCCCGACTGCCTCGCGCTCGTGCTGCACGACGCGACCGAATGGGCGAGCGCCGAGGAGCGCTTCGAGCGCACCTTCAACGCGAACCCGGCGCCGGCCGTGATCTGCCGGCTCGACGACCTGCGCTACGTGAAGGTCAACCAGGGCTTTCTGGACATGACCGGCTACGAGCGCGACGACGTGCTCGGCCGCTCGGTATACGAAGTCGACGTGCTCGAACAGGCCGAGCGGCGCGAGCTCGCGATCGAGCGGCTCGCCGAAGGCGCGACGATTCCGCAGATGGAGGCCGTGCTGAAACGCGCGGACGGCAGCACGAAGGCGGTGGTCGTCGCCGGGCAGCCGATCGACATGAACGGCGAGGCGTGCATGCTGTTCACGTTCATGGATCTCGAGCCGCGCAAGCAGGCCGAGCGCGCGCTGCAACAGAGCGAGGAGCGCTTCGCGACGGCGTTCCGGATGGCGCCGGTCGCCACCGCGATCGTCACGGCCGAGCGCTTCGAACTGCTCGACGTGAACGACGCGTTCGCCGCGATGACGGGCCATGCGCAGGCCGAGCTGCTCGGCAAATCCGCGGACGAGATCGGGCTGTGGGCCGAACGCGGCGCGTGGCAGCGCATCGAAGGCCGGCTCGCGCGCGACGGCAACGTGCGCAACGCCGACGTGCAGATCCGCACGCGCGAAGGCGACGTGCGCGATTGCGTCGTGTCGGCCGACCCGGTCGCACTTCACGGGCGCGACTGCCTGCTCGTCGCGCTGCTCGACATCAGCGATCGCAAGCGCACGGAGATGGAACTCGTCTACGCGATCGAGACGGCGATGCAGGATGCATCGTGGTTCAGCCGCACGCTGATCGAGAAGCTCGCGAACGTGCGACGCGCGAATGCGCCGGACGCAGGCGCGCAACTGTCGGATCTGACCGCGCGCGAGCGCGACGTGTTCGACCTGCTGTGCCACGGTCTCGCGGACAAGGAGATCGCCGGGCGCCTCGGGCTCGCGCCGAACACCGTGCGCAATCACGTCGCGACGATCTACGCGAAGCTCGACGTGCACAGCCGCGGCGAGGCGATCGTCTGGGCGCGCGAACGCGGGATCGTCGGCGCGGCCGATGCGAACGGCGCGCGCGGCGAGAAGGGCGCAGAGAAAGGCAAGGACTGACGCCGCCGGTACGAATGCACCATGTGCGCTGGTGCATTCGCATCTACCGCGCGCGGCGCATGCTTGCGAACCTGTCCACTCGGCGGTGCGACGCGGAAGAACGTTGCGCCGCCGGCTCTCCCCAACCATCGCAGGAGACGACCATGGACAGGAATCGCATCGAAGGCAGGCTCAAGCAGGTCAAGGGTTCGGTCAAGGAAGCGCTCGGCAAGGTGACGGGCGACCGCCGGACGGAAGCGGACGGCGTCGCCGAACAGCAGGCCGGCAAGCTGCAGGAGAAGGCCGGCGAAGCGGCCGACGCGGTGCGCGAGCACAAGGGCACCGATCGGCACTGACCGATGACACGGCGCCGCGCGCGTCGCGATGGCCGGCCGGGCCGTCGTCGCCACGATGAT
Source organism: Burkholderia metallica (assembly GCF_902832845.1). GTDB lineage: Bacteria > Pseudomonadota > Gammaproteobacteria > Burkholderiales > Burkholderiaceae > Burkholderia > Burkholderia metallica. The sequence continues at coordinate 102,474 of NZ_CADFDB010000008.1, forward strand.
GCGCCGCCGGCATGACCGCGGCCGGCCTTGATGGCCGGCCGTCGGCGCGGCTTCCGTTGGAGGCCGCCCACCCGCGGCTCACCGTCGCGTGGGCCGCGCGGCGGTCGCGAATGCGGAACTTGATGATAAATCCTCACAACATAGTTCCGATATTTCGTTTGCTGCACGGGTATTGGCTACCCACAATCCGTTCACCTCTTTCGCGATGAAAGGCTCTCCGGAGACGGAGCCGCGGCGATCGACCGGCCGGCCGTAATGCGCATCACGCACCGGCGGCGGACGAGCAGACCGGCACGCGGGAGGTCGCCGACGCGCGGCAGTCGCGCGTTGCATCCCGGCCCCCAGAACAAGGATTGTCATGACGTTCCGCATTCGTTCGCTTTCCGGCGTCGCCCTGACCGCCGCGATCCTCGCGCTCCACACGGGCGCCGCTCATGCGCAGGAAACGGTGGTCAAGGTCGGCGTGGCCGGCCCGCTGACGGGCGGCGGCGCCGCCTACGGCAAGGACATCGAGAACGGCGTGCGGATGGCCGTCGACGAAGCGAATGCCGCGCATACGACGGTGGGCGGCAAGCCCGTGAAGTTCGTCGTCGCATCGCAGGACGACCAGAGCGATCCGCGCACCGGCGTGCAGGCCGCGCAGCAGCTCGCGGATGCGCAGGTGGCCGTCGTGATCGGTCATTTCAATTCGGGCACGACGCTGCCCGCGTCGAAGATCTACGCGAAGGCCGGCATTCCGATGATCACGCCGTCGGCGACGAACCCCGACATCACGCGCGCCGGGCTCGGCACCGTGTACCGCGTGATCGCGACCGACACGCAGAACGCGGGCAACGCAGGCGCCTATGCGGCGAGCGTGACGAAGGCGAAGCGCATCGCGATCATCGACGACCGCACCGCGTTCGGCCAGGGCGAAGCCGACGAATTCGAGAAGGCCGTGAAGGCGAACGGCGGCACGATCGTCGCGCGCGAGTTCACGAACGACAAGGCAGTGGACTTCAGCGCGCAGCTCACGAAGATCAAGAGCACGAATGCCGATCTCGTGTTCTTCGGCGGCCTCGACGCGCAGGCCGCGATGCTCGTGAAGCGCATGCGCCAGCTCGGCATCCGCGCGCAGTTCCTCGCGGGCGGCGGCGTGATGAACGCGAACTTCATCAGGCTCGCCGGCAATGCGGCGGAAGGGGCGTCCGTGTGGGAATACGGGCAGCCGCTGTCGCGGCTCGCGAAGGGCAAGCAGTTCGAAACGAAATTCCGGCAGAAGTACGGCGTCGACATGCTCGCGTACGCGCCGTTCGCGTACGACGCGACGTGGATCGCGATCCAGGCGATGCAGAAGGCGAACTCGACGAAGCCGGCCGATTTCAACGGCGCGCTGAAGGGCACGCGCTACGACGGCATCACGGGCACGATCGCGTTCACGAACACGGGCGACCTGAAGAACCCGAGCTCGACGCTGTATGAAGTGAAGAACGCCGCGTGGCAGCCCGTCACGACGCAATCGGCGGACTGAAACACAACCCGCGCGCGGACTTTCGCGGTGTTGCTGGACGTGCTGAAATGCCATGGGCGATCGGTTCCGATCGCGGCGCACGCCGGTGTGGCAGCCGCACGAAGCCGCCCGCGCGACGCCGCGCGCGACGCGGCACGAACAACCCAAGGGCGCGGCCGGCCGGCCGCGCCCGACCTGTGCAACTGGAGTCAGTCGTGAGTTCTCAAGTCGTCATCGTCGGCGGTGGTGTGATCGGCAGCTCGATCGCCTATTTCCTGCGCGCCACCGATCCTACGGTATCCGTGACCGTGATCGAGCGCGACCCCACCTATGCGCGCTCGTCGTCGGCGTTGTCGGCCGCGTCGATTCGCCAGCAGTTCTCGACGCCGCTGTCGATCGAGATGTCGCTGTTCGGCATCGACTTCCTGCGCACCATCGGCGAACGGCTCGAAGTGGACGGCCACCAGCCGTCGATCGACCTGCACGAAGGCGGCTACCTGTTCCTCGCGACGCCGGCCGGCGACGCGACGCTGCGCGAGAACCACGCGCTGCAGACGCGCCTCGGCGCCGATATCCGGCTGATGGATCGCGATGCGTTGCGCGCGAAGTTCCCGTGGCTGAACGTCGACGATCTCGTATCGGGCGCGTATGGCGTGAGCGGCGAAGGCTGGTTCGACGGCTACGGGCTCGTGCAGGCGCTGCGCAAGAAGGCGCAGGCGCTCGGGGCGCGTTATGTGGCGGCCGATGTGAAGTCGGTTGCGCGCGACGGACGGAAGATCGCGCATGTCGTCACGGGCGACGGCGAGCGCTATGCGTGCGACACGCTGGTCAACGCGGCCGGTGCGTGGACGCGCACGCTGTCGTCGATGATGGGCATCGACATTCCCGTCTATGCGCGGCGCCGCAGCATCTTCAACGTGTCGTCGCCGGCGAAGCTCACCGATTGCCCGCTGCTGATCGACCCGACCGGCGTGTATTTCCGGCCCGAAGGGCGCACGTATATCTGCGGGACGTCGCCGAGCCCGGACCGCGACCCGGACGACCTGCCGCTCGACGAAGTCGACCACGACCTGTTCGACGAGGTGATCTGGCCGACGCTCGCGAATCGCGTGCCCGAGTTCGAGGCGCTGCGCGTGGAGAACTGCTGGTCCGGGTACTACGAGTACAACGTGTTCGACCACAACGCGATCATCGGGTATCACCCGGAACTCGACAACGTCGTGTTCGCCAATGGCTACAGCGGCCACGGGCTGCAGCAAGGGCCGGCGACCGGGCGCGGCGTCAGCGAACTCATTCTGGGCGGGCGTTACGACACGCTCGACCTGTCGACGCTCGGCTGGGCGCGGGTGCTGGAAAACCGGCCGATCGTCGAAAAGAACGTCGTGTAGCGCGGCGTGACCGCCCGATAGTGGGGTGGGCGGGATTCTCCTTGTGTCTCAAACCCGTTGGCCCGACATGTGTCGGGCCTTTTTTTGCTGTGCGTGCCGTTGCGCGTGTCAGCCTGCGCCGTAGATCGCGTCGCGCAGATCGAGCGTGTACTGGCCGTTCATTCCTTCGTAGAGCGTGTTCGACAGCGACACGACGGTGAGCCCGCGGGCGCGGTCGACGAACCACGAATGGCCATAGACGCCGCCCCAGCGCCAGGTGCCGACGGACTCCGGCGACGCGGCCGCTTGCGGGTCGCGCAACACGGAAAACCCGATCCCGAAACCCGCGCCGGGCAGGTCGGGCAACTCGAGGTTGCCCGTGTGGATGCGCGCCATCTCGTCGACCAGGTCGGCCGGCAGCAGCGTGCCGCCGCCCGCCCGTAGCGTGTCGAGCACGTTCAGCACGTCGCCGGCGGTGCCGACCATCCCGGCGCCGCCCGACGCGAACGCTTCCGGGTTCAGCGCGCGCGACGGCGAGAACGTCACGCCGACGGTGCCTTCGTAGATGGGTACGGTTTCGCCCTCGGCGAGCCGGTGCGGCTGCGGCGTGTCATTGACGTAGGGCGTCGCGAGCCGCGCGGCGTCGCGTGCGACGAATCCCGTGTCGCGAGTACCGAGCGGGCGCAGCACCAGCGCATCGATTGCGTCGGCGAGCGGCAGCCCGCTGACGGCCTCGATGACCGCGCCGACGACGTCGATCGAGAGCGAGTAGTCCCAGCCGGTTCCGGGCGTGAACTGCAACGGCACGCTCGCGATCCTGCGCACGTTTTCGGCGAGGGTGATCGATGCGCTATCCAGCCCGTCGGAGACACCCGCACGGGCATACGCGCACGTTGCGTCGGCTTCCGTAAAGCGATAGCCGAGGCCGGCGGTATGCGTGAGCAGATGCCGCACCGTGATCACCGGCACGCTGCCGTCATGCAGTGCCGGACGGAACTCGGGCAGCCAGCGCGTGACGTCGTCGTCGAGCGACAGCTTGTGCTGTGCAATGAGCACCATGGCGGCTGCCGAGACGATCGGCTTCGTCACCGACGCGAGCCTGAACAGCGTGTCCTCCTGCATCGGCGTGCGCGTTTCGCGGTCGGCGAACCCGGCTGCGCGGCGATAGACGAGTTCGCCGTCGCGTGCGATCAGGACGACCGCACCGACGAGGCGTTGCGTTTCGAGTTGGCGGGACAGTACCGCATCGACGCGTTCGGCGAGCGCGGGATCGGTCGACGGCTGCCGGGATGATGCTCGGTTGGGGATCATCGGAGACTCTGTCGTGAAGGGGGGAGCCGACATGGTAGGCGGCACGCGGCGGAAGTGCCATCTTGTCCATACATGGAACAGGGCTTCGACGGCTTCGTGCGCGGCAACGGGCGGCGTGGACGGCCACGCGGCGGGCGATTCAGCCGGGGGCCGCGCGTGGCCGGGCATCCACCGGCCGGCCGACAAAATATGCGCCTAGCGGCGGGCGGCCTTCGTTAGAATCTGCTTTCGTCGAGAAAATAACGCAATTGCATGGGTGCAGGGCGGTATCGCATGACGGACGCCGCTCGCCCGGACCCATCGTTCATCTTTCACCGGAGGCGAGCATGCCAGGTTTACTTCCCGATGTTGACCGCGAGGGGCTCCTCGAATATTCGGTGGTGTACACCGATCGCTCGGTCAACCATATGTCGCAGCGCTTTCAGGGCGTCATGCGCGACATCTCCGCCACGCTGAAAAAAGTCTACAACGCGAAGTCGGTCGTGATCGTCCCCGGCAGCGGGACGTTCGGCATGGAAGCCGTCGCGCGGCAGTTCGCGACGAACAGGAAGTGCCTGGTCATCCGCAACGGCTGGTTCAGCTTCCGCTGGTCGCAGATCTTCGACATGGGCAGCATTCCGTCCGAAACGACGGTGCTGAAGGCGCGCCCGGTCGAAGCGGGACGGCAGGCCGCGTATGCGCCGGCCCCGATCGACGAAGTGGTCGCCGCGATCAACGAACACAAGCCGGATCTGGTGTTTGCGCCGCACGTCGAAACCGCGTCCGGGATGATGCTGCCCGATGCGTATCTGCGCGCGGTAGCCGATGCCGTGCATGCCGTCGGCGGCATGTTCGTGCTGGACTGCATCGCGTCCGGCACGGTGTGGGTCGACATGCAGGCGAGTGGCGTCGACATCCTGATCAGCGCGCCGCAGAAGGGCTGGAGCGCGTCGCCGTGCTGCGCGATGGTCATGCTGAGCGCGTTGGCCCGCGAACGCATCGATGCGACGACGAGCACGAGCTTCGCGTGCGATCTGCGCAAGTGGCTGCAGATCATGGAAGCTTACGAGGGCGGCGGGTTCGCCTATCACGCGACGATGCCGACCGACAGCCTCACCACGCTGCGTGACGTGATGAAGGAAACCGAGGCTTACGGCTTCGACAAGGTGAAGGCGGAGCAGCTCGAACTCGGCAAGCGCATTCGTGCGTTGCTGGCGGACAAGGGGTTTCGGAGTGTGGCGGCGGAGGGGTTCGAGGCGCCGGGTGTCGTGGTCAGTTATACGGACGACGACGGGATTCGCACCGGGAAGAAATTCGCGGACGTCGGCTTGCAGATCGCGGCCGGGGTGCCGCTGCAATGCGACGAGCCGGAGGATTTCAAGACCTTCCGTCTCGGGCTGTTCGGGCTCGACAAGCTGCATGACGTCGACGGGGCGGTGGCGCGGTTCGCGGATGCGCTGGAGCGGATCGTTTAAGCCGGCTTTCGGATCTGGCGAGGTCGTGGGTGGTGGACGGGGTACGTTCGCGGCCGGCCGCCTCGCCGGCGTGGTTGTCTCGTTCGATGTGCGGGCATGAGTTCACGAAGCGGATTCGATGTACCCATGCGCAGCGAGATAGTACGCCGAAGGCGTTCGGTGTGATCCGCGTGTCGGGCGGGGTGCTTGTTGCGCGGCGCGGGCGCACCACGTGACCGACCTTGCTCCAGCCCCGCCCCCGGCGTGACTCCAGACGCCCTCGGCAAGCAACGGTCAGAGATCCCCGCGCACTTCACCGGTTCCCAGCGCGCTTCGCTGCCGGTTGACTTCCGCCCAGAGCGCATCGCTGTCGTCGTTGCGCAGCACGATCATCCAGTCCAGTTGTTCGTCGGTCACGTCGAAGTATTCCCGGATTTCCCGGCGAACCTCGTCGACGAACTGCGCGTATTCCGGAGTTGCCTGGGCCCGCGCGTGCAACGCGTCGTATTCGGCATCGTCCGCGCCGCCGCCGTGCTCGTCGATATAGCGCGAGATCCACTTGTCCAGTTCGTGGTCGTAATCGGCCTCAGCGCGCATTGCCTGCACGGCCGTCTCGAAATCCAGTTGCGCAAACGCGGCGATCGCCGCCGTTGTCGCCTCGTCGAAGGTCGTCGTCATTCCATCTCTCGTGTGGGTCGTTGCATCTCATCGCCAGCGGGTCAGGCGGCTCCGGCGATACGTTTTCCGGAAGCGATGCGCTGCTGCGTTCCCACGAAATCCTTGCGCAACGGCGCATGGGAAAAGGTCTCGTGGACGGCGGTGATTTCGGCGACATGATATCGGAACCCGATCCCGGCATCGCTGACGAAGGGCGCAACCTGCGGGGGATGCCGTTCACGCATGATGGCAGCGGCCATCATCCGGGTGTCGACCCAGGCGGTGTCGCTGAACGACACGCGGAGCCGAGCCGCTACATGCGCTCATGGACGATGTGCCGCCCGTTGGCCGCACACAACCGCAAACGACCCTTCGTTATATGAAGTAATAGCTGTAATTTGGCCTGAAATCTTCTATCCGTCGACTGGGGCTAGACTGGTCTCGCCTTGATACCCCCCCAAGGTGTTGTGTGTTCTCCGCTTGGCCCGCGCTTTCCGGTGCGGGCCAATTTTTCGCGCGGGCGCCGCGGGCGGCCGAAGCGCAGTTCGACCCAAGCCCGCCTCACCACCCGCTACCGCTGCGCATCCCCATAAGTCTCCCTGCACACCTCGCGCAGCGCGTCGACGAGCAGATCCCGCGCCGGCGCGCGCGAATCGGCGGTGCGGGTAAACAGCGCGATGGGCGGCAGCGTCCACACCAGCGAATAAGGGACGATCGCGACGCCCGCGATCCGCACCAGTTCTTCCGCGATATCGGCGGGCACGATCGATACGGCTTCGTCGCTCGACGCGATCATTTCGCCGATCAGCTTCGACGAGTAACTCTCGACGACCGGAACGGGCGGCGCGATGCCGGCCGACAGGAACAGGTCGGTCACCTGTTCGCGCATCGGCGTATGCGGCGCGCCGAGAATCCAGTCGAGCGCGTGCAGCTTGTGCCAGTCGAGCGCGGTGCGGGCCAGTTTCGCGGCGAGGCGCCGGCTCGCGATCATGCGCGGCTGCTGCTGGTACAGCACTTCGAACGAGACCTGGCCCAGATCGATCGCCGACGACGCCCGCCCGATCACGATGTCGACGCTGTGATCCCGGAGCTGCAACAGCAGCTGGTCGCTGGTGCCTTCGTGAATCGTCGCGGTCAGGCGGCGTTCCATGCGCGCCTGCAGCCGCTTGAGCGCCGCCGACAGCATCTGCCCGGAAATGAACGGAATCACGCCGATGTGCAGGTGGGCCGCATGCCCGGCGGCGACGGCCTCCATCTCGCGGGCGAGGTGGTCGAGATCCTTGATCATCGCCTTCGCCCGTTCGAGCACGACCGCGCCGAGCGCGGTGGGCCGCATCCCGCGCGACGAGCGCTCGAAAAGCGGCGTGCCGAACATGCTCTCCAGCTCGGACAACGCGTTCGTCACCGCCGGCTGGCTGCTGGCCATGTGCTCCGCGACGCGCGTCAGCGACCCGTGCTGCTGGATCTGCAGCAACAGCACCAGGTGCCGCATCTTCAAGCGGGCGCCCAGCCGCCTGACCACGTCGTTCGCATCGAAATTCATTGACTGGTCACGTATGCATCAGGAAAAAGTGATGGGCCGATATTAAAACAGAATCATCACCTTATGGCAGATCCCTAGAATCCCCTTCATGGATCGCGCCGGGACTGGCCTGGCGCCCGTGCCCGGATCGAAAAACATGAAACAGACTGAGACACAGCAGCAGGCAGCGTTCGACTATCACGAATTTCCGACCCCGGGAAAGATCTCGGTCGTCGCGAGCAAGCCGCTCGTGACCCAGCGCGATCTCGCGCTGGCCTATACGCCGGGCGTGGCGGGCGTGTGCGAGGCCATCGCCGCCGATCCGCTGCAGGCGCACCGTTTCACGAGCCGCGGCAATCTGGTGGGCGTGATCACGAACGGCACGGCGGTGCTGGGCCTGGGCAACATCGGCCCGCTCGCATCCAAGCCGGTGATGGAAGGCAAGGCCGTGCTGTTCAAGAAGTTCGCGGGGATCGACGTCTTCGACATCGAGATCAACGAAACCGATCCGGACAAGCTGGTCGACATCATCGCGGGCCTTGAGCCGACCTTCGGCGGCATTAACCTCGAGGACATCAAGGCGCCCGAATGCTTCACGGTCGAGCAGAAGCTGCGCGAGCGCATGAAGATTCCCGTCTTCCATGACGATCAGCACGGCACCGCGATCACCGTGGCCGCCGCGTTCATCAACGGGCTGAAGGTCGTCGGCAAGTCGATTTCCGAAGTGAAGGTCGTGACCTCGGGGGCCGGCGCGGCCGCGCTGGCCTGTCTGGACCTGCTGGTCGATCTCGGGCTGCCGGTCGAAAACGTGTGGGTGACCGATATCGAAGGCGTCGTCTACCGCGGCCGCACCGTGCTGATGGACCCGGCGAAGGCGCGCTTCGCGCAGGAAACCGATGCGCGCAAGCTGTCCGAAGTGATCGGCGGCGCGGACGTGTTCCTGGGGCTGTCGGTCGGCGGCATCCTGAGCGCCGACATGCTGAAGGCGATGGCGCCGCGCCCGCTGATTCTCGCGCTGGCCAATCCCACGCCGGAAATCTTCCCGGAACTGGCGCATGCGACGCGCGACGACGTCGTGATCGCGACCGGCCGCTCCGACTACCCGAACCAGGTCAACAACGTCCTCTGTTTCCCGTACATCTTCCGCGGCGCGCTGGACGTGGGCGCGACGACGATCACCCGTGAAATGGAGATCGCCGCGGTTCACGCGATCGCGGGGCTCGCCGAGGAAGAGCAGAACGAAGTCGTCGCGGCCGCCTACGGCGAGTACGGCGTGGCGTTCGGCGCGCAATACCTGATTCCGAAGCCGTTCGACCCGCGCCTGATCGTCCGTATCGCGCCGGCCGTCGCCAGGGCGGCGATGGAAGGCGGCGTCGCGACGCGCCCGCTGACCGATCTCGACGCGTACGTCGAGCAACTGCAGCAATTCGTCTACCATTCCGGCGCGTTCATGAAGCCGCTGTTCGCGACGGCGCGCCGGCTCGTGCGCGACGGCGGCAGGGCGCGGATCGTCTTTACCGAAGGCGAGGACGAGCGCGTGCTTCGCGCGGTGCAGGTGATCGTCGACGAGAAGCTGGCGCGCCCGATCCTGGTCGGGCGCCCGGAGGTGCTGCTCGCGCGCATCGAGCGGTTCGGCCTGCGGATCCGGCTCGGTCAGGATGTCGAAGTGACCAATCCCGAATATGACGAGCGGTTCCCGCAATACTGGGCGACGTACTGGGAGCTGCGTTGCCGCGACGGCATCTCGAAGGAGATGGCGCGGGTCGAGATGCGGCGCCGGCTGACGCTGATCGGCGCGATGATGGTGCGGCTCGGCGACGCGGACGGGATGATTTGCGGGACGGTGGGCGAGTACCACAACCACCTGCGGTTCGTCGACGAGGTGATCGGCAAGAAGCCGGGTGCGTCGACCTATGCGGCGATGAACATCCTGCTGCTCGATCAGCGCACGGTCGCGCTGGTCGATACGCACGTCAACGACAATCCCGATGCGGAGCAGATCGCGGAATTCACGATTGCCGCCGCGCGCCAGATGGAATGGCTGAACCTGACGCCGAAGGCGGCCCTGCTGTCGCGGTCGAACTTCGGCTCGGGGAGTGCGGCGTCGGGCGTGAAGATGCGCCGGGCGCTGGAGATCATCCGGGAGCAGGCGCCGGATATCGAGGCGGACGGCGAAATGCACGGCGACTGCGCGCTCGACGAGGGCCTGCGGTTGCGGCTTCTGCCGATGTCGCCGCTCAAGGGCGCGGCGAACCTGCTCGTTTGCCCGAACGTGGATGCGGGGAACATCGCGTACAACCTGCTCAAGACCGAGGCCGGCAGCAACGTGGCGGTGGGGCCGTTCCTGCTGGGCGTGAATGCGCCGGTGAACATCCTCACGTCGAGCGCGACGGTGCGGCGGATCGTGAACATGACCGCGTTGACGGTGATCGAGGCGAATCGCAACGCGTCTGCCTGAGCAGGCACCGGGAGGGGGTGACGCCTCCCAGTCATGCACCGCGTAGTGGTATCCCCGTAGGGCAGGTTCCGCTGCGCGGTCGCTCGATCCGATGCTGCCGTGCATTTAATCAGTATCGCGTAACAATGGCCGATGTATGGCGCCCGGCGCGTCGTACCCGGCAACAATCCCAACCATCTTTTAGGGCTCGCCACTTTCGCTATCGTCAGATAATTAGCTTTTATTTTCGTCTAAAATCGCGCTTCTTCTTACTTTTGGACGATATTTGTTTTGATTAAGCTGACGAAAAAACTCTCGCGCACGGCGATCGCCGCATGCGTTGCTTATGCCGGGCTCCTGCCTTTATCCCGGCCCGCCGAAGCCCAGGTCGAACCGCTGAAGAATCCCGTCTACGGTGTGACCCTCGACGATCTGACGAAGCTGGACGCGATCGTCGCGTCGCTGCAGAACCTGCCGTACAAGCCCACCGTGCGCGTCGTGTTCGATCCGGGTACGTCGGCCGCCGACTACTACGCACCGCTGCTGCGCCTCCACGCCGTCGCCTACGTGATGGGCGAAGTCTACGATTCTTACTATTTCCCGACGGATCTCGCGACGTATCAGGCCAGAACGCAGGAACTGGTGTCGCAGTTGAAGAACACCGTCGACGTCTGGGAGATCGCGAACGAAATCAACGGCGAATGGCTGCGCAAGAACCCGAGCGGCACGAACGCCGTGGTCAACGCGCAAGAGCAGCAGATCGGCCAGATGGTTGCGGCGGCCAACCAGATCGTCAAATCGAACGGCGGCAAGACGGCCATCACGCTGTACTACAACGACGACAGCAAGGGCAACAACTGCTGGGAGAAGCCGCAGGACTACTGGAAGACGTGGCCCACCGCGTTCCTGTCCGCGACGGTCCGCCAGCAGGCCGACTACGCGCTGTTCAGCTACTACCCGTATCAGGATTGCACGGGGCTGAATCCGACGTGGAAGAACGATTTCGCGGCGCTGGAAAGCATCTTCCCGAACGCGAAGGTCGGTTTCGGTGAAATCGGCACGTCGGACACCTCCGCGCCGGCATCGGTGCAGCAGAACCTGATCAAGACGTACTACCCGATGGTCGGCAGCATGAACGATCCGCGTTTCATCGGCGGATTCTTCTGGTGGAACTACGTCGAGCAGATGCTCCCGTATTCGACGAGCGCGTACTTCCAGCTGTTGCGTCAGACGATCATCACGCTCAAGGCACCCAACTAAGCGGCAAGCGCCCTTCGCGAGCCAGCGTCAGCGTCGCCTGTTAGAACCACAATGTCGCGCGTACCACGAGACCTCGTGCGCGTGCCGCTGACGTCAGCCCGAACCGGTATTGCACCGTGACATCCAGATAGCTTGCCGGCGCGCTATAGCGGCCCTCGCGAAACCAGTACCGAAACTGGATACCGGGCCCGGCGCCGATCGCCGTCTTCTCCGGCTGTCGATTGTCGTGATCGCCGGCCACCGCGGCATGCGGGTAGACCGTCAGCCGATCGCTGATCATCGGCACCCGCCACGTGTGCCCGTAACGCAGCTCCGAATAAATGATGTACCGGCCCGCGCTGATGAAGTACGCGCCCTCGACGTACGCCTGCCAGCTGCGCCAGCTCGGTTCGGTCACCCGCAGGTCGGTCCCGCCTTCCGACGAATAGCCGATACGCATCAGCCAGTCCGTCATCGACAGGGTGCCGACGTGGAACAGCCGCTCGGCGGTCAGCACGACGTTCTGATCGGGCAGCGGCTTGTAGCGCGCGCCCACCGACCCCTGCACGGTCGGCATGCCGGTCACGTTGCCCGTGCCGTCGTAGGCCGTGCCGTATCCGCGTACGAAGAACTGGAAGATGCGGCCGTTCTGATAGCCGATCTTCGGCGGCTGCCAGTACACCTCGATACCCGGCTGCAACACGCTGATGGTGCCTTGCGGGCCGAACGCGGCCGACTGGTACGGCGCGCTCAGCACGAACCCCCAGGTGCGCTGAAGCTGCTCGACTTCCCGCCGATAGCCGAACTTGTGCTGCGCATCGAAGGTGTGTTCGTTTTCATCGGCGTCGAGGCTGTGTTCGAACAGGTCGATGGACTCGTCGTTCAACCCGATCCGCTTGGCCGCGTAGCCCGCGTCGGCGTAGTTCATCGCGTTGCCTGCGCCGCCCGCGAATCCTTCCCGGAATGCGTCGAGCGCCTCGCGATCCTTGTGGTCGCGCAGCAGGTCGTACGCGTCCTGCAATTTCTGTTGCGCGGCATTGTCCGCCGGCGCCTGGGCGGCCTGGTCTTCCTGCCGCGCCTGCGCGGCGATCGACGCGGCCATGTTGCGCTCGCCTTCGGTCGTCGCATCGGCGGCGGCCAGATCGGCCATGCGGATCGCGGTATCGCGGTCGCCTGCCTGCAGGCTCAACTGCGCGATACGCAACTGCACGACGGCCGATTTCTCGTCGGCCAGCGGCGCCAGCGCCATCCCGGCCTCGTGCGGACGATTCGCCGCGAGCGCGCTGTCCGACCACGCGAGACGCAGGTTGCGCTGCTGATCCTTGCTCCATTTTCCGATGGCGACGGCAGCCGCGAAATCGCTGCACGCGACGTCGTAGTGCATCTGACGCTGCGCCAGATAGCCATGCTGCGCGCGTACCGCCGCACTCTTCGGAAAACGAACGACCAGCGCTTCCACCAGGGCGTCCGCTTCGTCGACTTTCCCTTCCCGGTGATACACGTCGACGAGCAGCAGCCCGAGCTGTTCGCTACCGGGCTGAAGCCTGATCGCGCGCGACGCATACGTTTCCGCGAGCGGCAGGTCGCCGGCATTGATCGCCTTGTACGCGCTGTCGGCGAGCCGGTAGGCTTTGGGCGTCAGCGGCGCGGCGGCGGAAGCCGGCGCATGCCAGGCCAGCGCCACCGCGATCGCCAGCGCGCTCAACCGTGCGCGGCGCTTGAGGCCGGCCGCGATCGGGGGTCTCGTCTGCTTCATGCCTGTTCTCCCGACGGTGTTCTCACGGGCGCGTCCTGTTGCGCCGCCGGGTCGCCGTCGCGTGCGCGTGCGATTTCGACGAAGCGGGAGTGCCGGGCGAGTTCGGCGGCAATTTCCGCGTCGCTCGCGATGAAGTAGGCCACGTTCGACCGCGCGCCCCGGCGCATGACGTCCTGTTCGTCCGGCGTGAGCGGCCGCCCGACCGCCACGTTCAGCGTGCCGTCCTCCGCGGTCGAAAACGGGACGGCGCGATACGCGTACTGCAGCTCGAATGCGAGCGAATCCGCGAAGTGGCCCACCGCGACGTTGCCGAGACTCACGCGCGGCAGCTCGGCCTGTTCGGCGATCGCATCCGCGAGCGATTCGGCGGATATCGCGCAGTCTTCCAGCAGCAGTTCACCCAGCCGCTTGCCGCAGGCCAGTTGCTTCTCGAGGCTGGCCTGCAATTGCTCCAGCGTGACCACGCCCCAGTCGACCAGAATCTCGCCGACTTTCTGGCGCATCTTCCCGAGCGCTTCGTTCGACAGATAGGTATGACTGGTCTTGTCCCATGCGATGGGCTTGCCGGTCGCCAGATGGCGGATATAGATGCGCCACGCGCGGCAAACCGCGTAGAAATTGATCAGGTTGTTGACGAACATCCGCGGAATCGACAGCAGCCCCTGGGTCGGGCCGTTCAGCCTGCTGACGAAATGAAAGCGCTGGGCGGCGCGCGCGAACAGCATCGCGGTGTTGATCCACAGCAGCGGCGCGACCCAGTCGCCGGCCATGACGAGCGGGGCGTGCACCGGGATCAGATGGCCGGCGCGCTGCAGCGCGCCGAGCAACAGGAAGTTGATCAGCACGCCGTACGCGACGACCGAAAACAGCGAGGTCAGGATGCCCTTGCGATCGTGGAAGAACAGGTAGCGGGTGAGCAGGTTGCCTTTCCATCCGAGTTGCTCCCAGCCCTGAAACGCAATGCCGAGGATCCAGCGCGTGCGCTGACGGTATGCAGTCCGGAACGTTTTCGGAAAATACTCGCACGTGGCGAGCAGGTTCCGGTTCGCGGCGCCGCCCGGTGCGCGCTTCTCCGCCGCGTCGCGCGTGAACCCCGACAACGGAATGCACGCGAAGGTTTCCTTCATCCCGAGGTCTCTCAGCCGGAAGCTGAAGTCGTAGTCCTCGGTCAGCGAACTGGTGTTGAACGGCGCGCCGTTGCGCTCCTTCATCGCCGCTTCGATCGAGCGCCTGCTGTAGCACGATGCGACGCCCGCGCCCGGGACGATGCCGGTCAGCCGGGCGCGCACCGGCACGTCCTTCTGGTGCGTCTCGCTGAAGTCGTCCAGATAGCATCCGGCGACGAACTCGTTCCATTTCCGCGGCAACGACAGCACGGGAAGCTGGACCAGGTCGCTGTCCGCGACCGCATGGTTGAGGTACTTGAGTTCGACCGGATGAATGACGTCCTCGCAGTCGTGCATCACGACACCCGCGAACTGGATGTGATGGACCGATTCGTAGCGCAGGATCGCTTCGATGATCCAGTTCAGGCAGTCGGCCTTGCAAGTCGGCCCGTCGTTCATCACCGTCGCGCGCGTGACGCGGCCCGGATACCTTCGGACCATCCGCTCGACCTCGGCCGTGGTTTCGGCATCGTTGTGATAAGTGCCGACGAATATCACGTACCGCTCGTACTCGAGAGTCGTCAGGGTGTTCTCGATCATCCTGGCGATCACGTCGTATTCCTTCCATGCCGGCACCATCAGCGCCAGATGGCGCTCTTCGAGCGCGCGCAGCATGCCGATATCGATCGTTTGCGATTTTTCGCGGCGAAGGATGCGCCGGATTTCGAAGGACCAGTAACAGGCGTCCAGCGTGAGGTCATCCAGTGTGCTCACCAGGATGACGAGTGCGGTCACGATGGCGACAAGGTTGAGCGCATATAAATATGAACTCCAAATCATGTGATCCATCATTCTTTCCGCGCTTTTGTCTCGTACCGGATTGTTTCCCCTCGTATCGACGCAGGACGAAACGCTTTTCGTCCTCGTCGCCCCCGTCACGTCCACTTCGTGGCTTGCGCCGCGCGAATGCCGGCCGACCGGACGAGCGCCGTATGGGACGCGCGCTGCCTCGATGTGGCCTCGTTACGTCGCGAACGACGTGACGTATTCAGTGGGTGACTTTTCGACCGCCTGTTTCCCGCGTGCTTGCGTCGACGCTTGCGTCCGCTCTGCGCGCGGCGCGCGCCTCGCGGCACACTGCAGATGTAGCAAGTCGTGCGCCATCGCTGCGCGACCCTTGGCCTTGCGGGGTGTGCGAGGTGCCGCACAGGATCGGCTCGCCGAATGCCGATCAAACGTTTCAGTGCTGAAACATGCGGTCGCTCGAGCGAGCGACACGGCGTTCTCAGGCCCTTTGCCGGGCGGTGATCGCCACCTTCTGCACGCGTCATGCAACGCCTGCGGAGACCTGATGAACGGTTCGGTATCGAACCGGCAACACTGTGTGTCGGTCCCGCATTGCGCATGCATAGCAACCGCGGCGAGTGCCGCTTCGCGATTCGACGATGCGCGCTAATCGAATGGTTTTCCCCGAATCGTACGAACAGGTTTTTTACGTTCGTCCGATTTAATTCGCGACGCGGCTGCGTTGCACGTCTGAAACGTTTTATCGACGCATTTCCGAACCGTGTAGATACGCCGATTTCCCCGCCTTGGCGCTATGCCCGTTTGCGACGGATGGTACGGTTCTAGCTTGAAAGTCCAACCATCCCCGGCCGGATTTGTTCGTCCGGGTTCGAACGCGCAGCAGACATTCACGACATGACGCCCCGTAATCCGGATGGCGTTCGGCCGTGCCCGTTTCGTTAACGAGATGACCTTATTTTGCTTATCAAAGGATGAAAATCATGCCTTCGCATCGCAAACAATTTTTCGGGAACGGGTTGCGTACCGCCGGATCGCTCGCCGCATTGATCACTGCGCTCGTCTTCACTGTCGGCGTTCAGGACGCACATGCGCAGCAGACGGGCGATGCGCCTGCCCTGAAGATCAAACCGCCGCCGCTACCGAACGGCTCGGCCCAGGTCAACCTGAAAGCAGGCATGTCCGACGAGGATTGGGAAAAAGCGTACAAGGAAACGGGCCGTCCGAAGTTCAGCAAGAAGTCGGTCAAGAAGTTAAACGGCAATGTGGAACGTGAGTAGGGAGAAACGGCCATGAAAAAGATCTTGCTCGTCATCGCCCTGCTTGCGGGACTCGCGCAAATGACATTGCCGGGTACCGCGCACGCGCAGGCCACCACCGCCCATACGCTCGTGCTCTACGACAATCCGGCCAACGACCCGTATTCGAAGCTGGGCCTGATGTACAGCATCATGCTGAGAAACCTGCTCGGCCACTTCAACGCGACGATCGATCTGGTGCCGATCCAGAACTACACGTCCGGCATGGTCGGGAGCCACGACGTGACGTTCTATGTCGGCGACTACTACAACAACCCGATTCCGACGGCGTTCATGACCGACGTGATGACCACCAAGAAGACGGTGGTCTGGTTCAAGTACAACCTGTGGCAGCTGGCCTGGAACACGGCCTACACGTTCAACCAGACCTTCGGGTTCAGCTTCGTGAGCCTCGCCGGGATGAACGCGACGCCGTCGTCGAGCAATCCGAATCCCGGCTTCTACGATACGGTCACTTACAAGAACCTGCCGATGGTCAAGTATTACGCGTACAACGCGTCGACCGGCGTGATCAGCGCGGATCCGGATATCGGCGTGACGCAGGTCCTCGATTCCACCAAGGCGCAGGCGCTCGTCACCATCAAGAACAGCAAGACCGGCGCAACCGCGCCGTACGTCATGCGCTCGGGCAATTTCTGGTACTTCGCCGACGTGCCGTTTTCCTACATCGGGCCGACGGATCGCTACCTGGTGATCTGCGACATCCTGCACGACATCCTGCAGACCAATGCGCCGGTGAATCATCGTGCGCTCGTGCGTCTCGAAGACCTCGACGCGTACACGACGACGAGTTCGATGCAACTGCTGACGAACTACATGTACTCGAAGCGGATCCCGTTCACGATGGCCACGATTCCGTTGTATACGGACCCGAACGGCTATTACAACGGCGGCGTGCCGGAGACGATTCATCTGGCGCAGGCAACCGGCCTCAAGAGTGCGCTGAACTACGCGCTTGCACGCGGCGGCTCGATCGTGATGCACGGTTATACGCACCAGTACGATTCGACGCCGAACCTGCTGAATGCGGTCAGCGGGAGCGACTACGAGTTCTGGTTCGCGGTGCAGAACCGGCCGGTCGACGAGGACTCGATCCCGTGGGCGGAAGGCCGGATGGCCGATGGCCTGCTGGAGTTCACGACCAACGGCTACAAGGTCGTCGGCTGGGCCGCGCCGCAGTACCAGATGTCGCCGGCCGCATCGTCGGCGACGGCGCTCACGTTCCCGACCACGTTCCAGCGGGCCGTGTACTACACGTCGACCAATCCGCAACTCGGAACGGGTGCCGCGAACCAGGATTTTTCGGCCGGGCAGTTTTTCCCGTACATCATCAACGCCGATTACTACGGACAGCGGATCGTTCCGGAGAACCTGGGCAGCGTGCAGTACAACATCTGCAACGTCGACAAATTCTCGTGCATCACGTACACGTGGCAGCAGATCGTGACCAATGCCAAGTATGGTCTGGCGGTGCGGGACGGTTTCGCGTCGTTCTTCTTTCATCCGTACTGGCTCGAGCCCGATCTCGGATTGCCGGCGTATCAGGACTTCCAGAGCATGATTACCGGCATTACGAATCTCGGCTACAAGTGGGTGGACGGCGCGACCGCCAAGTGAGCCCGGCGTAACGGCAGCTGCGTGCGACCCGTATCGGCAATGCGGGTCGCATGTTTTTGCGTTCGATCGGCTACGATGACGCGCAGGCATGCTTCCCGCGAGCGAGCGATGACCCCGTATGCGATCCCGGTGTTGCGCAGGATTCGCCAGCGTATGCGCCGGTTTCGGCGCGCGACGCGGCCCGGCCCGTTCGCCGGCGCGCCGCGTTCGCCCCGCGCGGCGACGCTCGCGGCGATCGGCGCGTCGCTCGTCGTGGCCGCCTGTAGCTGGACCGCGCACGACGTGCACGCGGACGGGATCGTCTGGCAGGTGGACAACGCGACCACCCGTCCGGTCGGCAACTGGCAGATCCTCGGTGTCAGCGATCTGCTGATTCAATGGATCGCGGTCGACGATACCGCGTACGTCGCGAATACCCGCATCCAGCCTGCCGCGCACCTGCCCGACTGGGAACGTATCGGCCGTGAGCCGTGGGCCCGGAACGTGATCCTCGGCCTCGCCGGCTACCAGGACGAAAAACGCGCGCGCACCCATCTGTCGACGCTCGCCGACCAGTCGCTGGAAGTGGCGCGCGCATCGCTCCCGCTGCACGTCACCGGCTACTACTTCCCGGTCGAGATCGATCCGACCTGGCAGGATGCGCCGAAGCTTGCCGCGGTGCTGCAGCGGCTGCCGCGTCCGCTGTGGGTGAGCGTGTACGACCAGACCAATATCGGCGGAAAGGCGCTCGCCGACTGGCTCGCCGCGTGGCTGCCGTCGGACGTCGGCGTGTTCTTCCAGGACGGCTGCGGCGTGTATGCCCGCGAGCCGTATGTCGCGCGCAGCTACGTCGACGAACTGGCTGCAAGACTGGGCAAACGCCGCGTGCGGGTCATCGCCGAAGCATTCCGGCCCGCCGAGCGGGGCGGGTTCCGTTCCGCCAGCGCCGACGAGTTGAGCAGGCAACTGGTCGCGTATCGCGGCTATCCGGTCTATCTGTTCGACGGTCCGCACTATGTGTCCGACGACCTCGCACGCGCGCTGTCGACGTGGAAGCCGGGGCCGCCGCCGGCCGCGCCCGCGGTGACGCCGCACTGATCCGGCCGGATGCCGCCCCGGCGCGATGTGATGACCAAACCGCAAGACCTAGTGCATAGATATCGTTTGCCGCGGCCTTAATGACTATCGACAATCGTGGCTCGATTTCGCCGCCGTCGCGCCAGAAGCGCCGCGGCGGCCGGCATCGGGCGGCTATCCCGGCCGTCCGCGCCCTCCAGCTCACGACGACATGTACGCGTTCACTCCCTCATTCCAGAATCCCGCCGGCTCGCCGATCCGCGAACTGTTCAAGTACCTGTCCGAACCGGGCATGATTTCCTTTGCGGGCGGCTATCCGGCCAGCGACCTGTTCGACGTCGACGGCCTGGACGCGGCCGCCGCGCGCGCGTACGCGCAGCCCGTACGCTGCCTGCAATACGGCCCGACCGACGGCCTCGCCGACCTGAAGCAGCAACTGATCGCGCTGATGGCGCGTCGCGGCGTGGCGTGCACGGCGGCCGAACTGCTCGTCACGACCGGGTCGCAACAGGGCCTCGATCTGCTGCTGCGCGTGATGGTGTCGCCCGGCGACGTCGTGCTCACCGAGCAGCCTGCTTATCCGGCGACGCTGCAGGCGATGCGTCTGCAGCAGGCGCGCATCGTGACGATTCCGGTCGACGGCGCTGGGCTCGACGTCGATCGTCTCGGCGAACAGCTCGCATCCGGCGCGATCGCGCAGCCGAAGCTGCTCTATACGGTGCCGACCTTCGCGAACCCGACGGGCGCGACGCTTACGCGCGAGCGTCGGCTGAAGCTGCTGCGTCTCGCGGTGCAGTACCGTTTCCTGATCGTCGAGGACGATCCGTACGGCGACCTGCGTTTCGCGGGCGAGCCCGTGCCGTCGATGCTGGCGCTCGCCGATCAGGTCGACGGCGCGCGCGACTGGATCGTGCATTTCGCGAGCCTGTCGAAGATCGTCGCACCGGGGCTGCGCGTGGGCTGGACGATCGCGCCGGCCGAGATCGCACGGCGCTGCGTGATCGCGAAGCAGACGGTCGATCTGTGCAGCACGCCGTGGACGCAGGCGACCGCCGCCGAATATCTGGCCGACGGCGCGCTCGAACGCCATTTGCCGCGCATCGCGGCCGCATACCGGCGCAAATGCGATGCGATGTGCGACGCGCTGCGCGACGGCCTCGGCGACGCGATCGAATTCCATCGCCCGGAAGGCGGGATGTTCGTGTGGGCACGCATCGGCGCGGTGTCGTCGGACGTGCTGCTGCAACAGGCGATCGCGAACAAGGTCGTGTTCGTGCCCGGCAAAGCGTTCTTCGCGGACAACGTCGACGCGGCGTCGCTGCGCCTGTCGTTCGCCGCGCCGGACGTCGACGCGATCCGGGAAGGCGTCGCGCGTCTCGTGCGCGCGCATGGTGCGGCGCTCGTTGCGTGAGGAAACCTCGACATGAACTTCACCGTCAACGACACCGTATCGACCGGCGCCGCGCCGGGCGCGGGCGATAGCCGGCCGGTGGCGCACCGGTCGTCGCAGATCAGCGCGGGGCCGCAGTACGTGGCCGACGTGCTCGGCCGCTTCGGCGCGGAGCCGGCGGCCGATGCCGCCGATGCCGGCGAGGCCGCGCCGGTCGTGCTCGGCTACAACTGAGCGGCATGCCAATACGGCGGCGGCATCGCATGCGCGCCGCCGCCGACGCAAACGGGTAAGCTTGCGCGATCGACCCACGCGCGATTGCCGCCCTTTATGTCCGACCCGACTTCCGAATCGCTCACGCAAACGTACGACCGCGCGTGGTCGTGCCTCGAATCCGGCGTGAGCGCCCAGCGCTCGCCGTTCACGATGCTGCAGGCCGCAACGCTCGGCGTCGACGGTGCGCCGAAGGTTCGCACGATCGTATTGCGTCACGCGAGCCGTGCCGAGCGCATGCTGTCGTTTCATACCGATGCACGGTCGGAGAAAGTCGCCGAGCTGCGTCGCGATCCGCGCATCGCGCTCGTCGCGAGCGATCTCGATGCGCTCGTGCAGATTCGCGTGGAAGGCGTTGCATCGATCTGCGACGACGACGCGCAACGGCGCGCGGTCTGGCAATCGAGCCGTCCGCATACGCTGCTGCTGTATCGTGCGCCGTTGCCGCCCGGTACGCGGGTCGACTCGCCCGAGGCCGCGCATCTCCCGACGAGTCAGGATTCGACGCCGGCCGCCGACGGCTATGACAACTTCTGCGTGATTCACGTGAGCGTGACGCGCATCGACTGGCTCGAACTCGCGCGCGCCGGCCATCGCCGCGCGGTGTTCGACTTGCATGCGGGCGGCTGCGAAAGCCGCTGGATCGCGCCCTGACGCCGCCGACGTCCGCTCAAGCCCGCCTGTCCGACGCCGCCTGCATGGCCATCCACTCGCGCATCACGACGATCGCATCGTCGTCGCGCCGCTCGGCCGGATACACGAGATAGAACCCCACCGACAGCGGAAACGCGAAATCGAACGGCTTGCACAGCCGGCCGGCCGCGATGTCGCGCTCGACGAGCGGATCGGTGGCGAGCGCGATGCCCTGGCCGGCGACGGCCGCATCGATCGCGAGCGACGTCTGGTTGAAGCGCAGCCCCTTGTGCGGATCGACGTCGACGGGCTCCGGCATTGCGGCGAGGAACTCGGGCCACAGATCGTGCGCGTCGTGCAGCAGCACGTGGCCCGCG
Source organism: Burkholderia metallica (assembly GCF_902832845.1). Lineage (GTDB taxonomy): Bacteria > Pseudomonadota > Gammaproteobacteria > Burkholderiales > Burkholderiaceae > Burkholderia > Burkholderia metallica. The sequence goes on from NZ_CADFDB010000008.1 coordinate 124,260, forward strand.
AGCGCGTGCGGCGACGCGGGCTCGGCCAGCAGCGCGGGGCTGCAGACCGCGCATACGTCGAGCGGGAACAGCGCATGCGCGACGAGGTGCTTGCCGAACGGCGGCTTGCCGTAGCGGATCGCGAGATCGACGCCGTCGTGGCGGAACGTCGCGATCTGCGGGTCGGCGATCACGCGCACGTCGTAGTCGGGATGCGCATCGGTGAACTGCGCGAGCCGCGGGATCAGCCACTTCGACGCGAACGACGGCGTCGTGCTGATCGTCAGCGCGGCGCGCCGCTTCACGAGCTTGTCGGTTGCGTCGGCGATCGCGTGCAGCGCACGCTGCACGTCGGAGAAATACGCGGCGCCGTCGTGGGTCAGCGCGAGGCCGCGCGGCAGGCGCTCGAACAGCTTCAGGCCGAGCACGTCCTCGAGGTGGCGCACCTGCTGCGCGACGGCGCCCTGCGTGACGCCGATCTCGTCGGCCGCGGCGCGGAAATTGAGGTGCCGCGCGGACACTTCGAACGCGCGAAGGGCATTCAGCGGCGGCAGGCGGGACGGGCGGGGCGGCATCTTGAGGCTGTAGAAAAACTATCGTCTGGCGGCAGAAATACTGGTTCGACAGGGTTGAGGGATGCGCCTACATTACCACCATGGCGCGCCGAATGGCGGCTGCGCGGCGGCAGGATTCGAACGAGGAGCACATCGTGACTGTAGAAAAAGTAGCGTTGATCACGGCGGCGGGCAAGGGCATGGGCGCGGCGATCGCGCGCGAACTGGCGGCGACCGGCTACCGCGTCGCGCTGATGTCGCCGTCGGGCAGCGCGGTGGCGCTCGGCGACGAACTGGGCGGTTTCGGCATCAAGGGTTCGGTGACGGAAGAAGCCGATATCGAGCGTCTGGTGCGGGAAACGGTCGCGCGCTACGGGCGCATCGATGCGGTGGTCAACAACACCGGGCATCCGCCGAAGGGCGAGCTGCTGGCGATCACCGACGAGAACTGGCATGCGGGGCTCGACCTGATCCTGCTGAACGTGGTGCGCGTGATGCGCCGCGTGACGCCGATCTTCCAGAAGCAGGGCGGCGGCGCGGTGGTCAACATCTCGAGCTTCGCGGCGGACGCGCCCGAGCGGCCGATGCCCGTTTCGTCGGCGCTGCGCGCGGCGCTGAGCGCGTGGACGCGTCTTTACGCGGAACGCTACGCGGCCGAGAACATCCGGATGAACGCGGTGCTGCCGGGCTTCATCGACAGCTGGCCGGAAACGCCGGAGATCGTCGCGCGCATTCCGGCCGGCCGCTTCGGCAAGACGGGCGAGATCGCGAAGACGGTCGCGTTTCTGCTGTCCGACGGCGCGGGCTACATCACCGGGCAGAACATTCGCGTCGACGGCGCGATCGTCAACGGGCTCTGAGCGTCATACCGGCGCGCGAGCGGCGGCGGGGGCCGCCCGCGCGCGGTGCAGCAGCTACAAGCGCGTACAAATCAGACAAATCCGGGATACATCAGACCTTTCAAATGGGCGACGCCGCGTGACGAGGGCGCGCCGGATCGAAAGCCTGGGCGCGATCCCGCCCGCGGCATCTCACTTTCCACTTCACGAAAGGATGCCGAACGATGTCTTCCACACCGTTTTCCCCGATGCGCCGCCACCTGCTGGCCACTTCCGTGGCCGCCGGAGTCTCGGCGATGCTGCCCACCGCGCTGCATGCGGCGACCGGCGCGAGCGGCATACGCCCGTTCACCGCGCACATTCCCGACGAGGCCGTGATCGACCTGCGCCGCCATATTGCCGCGACGCGCTGGCCGGGCCGCGAAACCGTGGCCGATGAATCGCAGGGCGTGCGGCTCGCACGCATGCAGGCGCTGCTGCGCTACTGGGGCACCGACTACGACTGGCGCAAGGGCGAGGCGCGCCTGAACGGCTTCCCGATGTTCATTACCGAGATCGACGGGCTCGACATTCATTTCATTCACGTGCGCTCGCGGCACGAGAACGCGATGCCGATGATCATGACGCACGGCTGGCCCGGTTCGGTCTTCGAGCTGCTGAAGGCGATCGGCCCGCTGACGGACCCGACCGCGCACGGCGCGAGCGCGGACGATGCATTCCACGTGGTCGTGCCGTCGCTGCCGGGCTTCGGTTTCTCGGGCCGGCCGACGAAGCCGGGCTGGGGCTCCGATCACGTCGCGCGGGCGTGGGGCGAGCTGATGGCGCGGCTCGGCTATACGCGCTTCGTGTCGCAGGGCGGCGATTGCGGCTCGGTGATCTCGCACCGGATGGCGATGCAGCGCGTGCAGGGCCTCGTCGGGATTCACGTGAACATGCCGGCGACGGTGCCGCCCGATATCGCGGCGCTGCTCCAGCTCGATGCCCCCGCACCGGCTTCGCTGTCGCCGAAGGAGAAGGCGGCGTACGAGAAGCTCGCGACGTTCTATCGCGACAACTGCGGCTACTCGGCGATGATGGTCACGCGGCCGCAGACGGTCGGCTACGCGCTTGCCGATTCGCCGTCGGGGCAGGCCGCGTGGATGTACGACAAGATCTCGCAATGGACGTACAGCGGCGGCGTGCCCGAGCGCTCGATTCCGCGCGACGAGATTCTCGACGACATCTCGCTGTACTGGCTGACGAACACCGCGACGTCGGCCGCGCAGATCTACTGGGAAGATCACTCGAACAACTTCAATGCGGCGGATATCTCGTTGCCGGCGGCGATCACGGTGTTTCCGGGCGAGATCTACCAGGCGCCGCGCAGTTGGGCCGAGCGTTGTTATCACAACCTGATCTATTTCAACGAAGTCGACAAGGGCGGGCACTTCGCGGCATGGGAAGAGCCGGAACTGTTCGCGCGTGAAGTGCGTGCCGGGTTCCGGCCGTTGCGGCGCGCGTAAGCGAAGCGGGTTGCATGACGAATGCGGGCCGACGTGGCTGCACGGCTGCGCGGCTCGTGTTCGTTGTCGCTTCACCGTCGACCCGACGCGCAGCCGGATCCATCACCTTCATACGCGGCGAGACGGCCGGCGTTTCTCCTCTCCCGTTCTACCCCACACGCCCCGCAACCGTCACGAAACGTCGTTTTCCCGTCGATTTTTGAATCGCTTTTTGTCGTGTTCGCACACAGATACGTTGCGATACAAAGCGTCCGGAGGGTTCGGATATAACACCGGTGAAGCGATTCACACGACAGCGCGGTGCGATGCGCGACGGCTGCGAACGCCGATACCCGATTGCCCGCACGTGCCGCGGGCCCCTTCCTTAGCGATCGACAATGGAGAACGAATCATGCCTGATACCGTGAATACCCGCCGCCGCCTGATCCTGGGCTCGACGCTGGCGAGCCTGAGCCTGGCCGACCTCGGCTTCAGCGCGCTCGCGCATGCGCAGTCGGCGCCTGATGCATCCGCCGGCAAGCGAGCGGCCGGCGTCGCATCGCTCGGCACGATCCACCAGATCGACGCGGGCGTGCTCAACGTCGGGTATGCCGATCTCGGGCCGAAGAACGGCCCCGTCGTGTTCCTGCTGCACGGCTGGCCGTACGACATCCACAGCTATGCGGAAGTCGCGCCGCTGCTCGTCGCGGCCGGGTATCGCGTGATCGTGCCGTACCTGCGCGGCTACGGCTCGACGACGTTCCGCTCGGCCGACACGGTGCGCAACGGCCAGCAGGCGGTGACGGCCGTCGACATCGTCGCGCTGATGGACGCGCTGAAGATCGATCGCGCGGTGTTCGGCGGCTACGACTGGGGCGCGCGCACAGCCGACATCATCGCGGCGCTGTGGCCGCAGCGCGTGAAGGCGCTGGTATCGGTGAGCGGCTACCTGATCGGCAGCCAGGCGGCGAACGCCACGCCGCTGCCGCCGCAGGCGGAATTCCAGTGGTGGTATCAGTTCTACTTCACGACCGAACGCGGCGAACTCGGCTACACGCAGAACCGCGATGCGTTCAACAAGCTGATCTGGCAGCTCGCGTCGCCGAAGTGGCAGTTCTCCGACGAAACCTTTGCGCGCACGGCCGCGTCGTTCCGGAATCCCGACCACGTGGCCGTCGTGATTCACAACTATCGCTGGCGCCTCGGGCTCGCGAAGGGGGAGGCGCAATACGACGACATCGAGCGGCGTCTGGCAGCCGGCCCCGCGATCACGGTGCCGACGATCACGATGGAAGGCGACGCGAACGGCGCACCGCATCCGGCGCCGGCCGCGTACGCGAAGAAGTTCACGGGCAAGTACCAGCACCGGACGATTTCCGGCGGTATCGGCCACAACTTGCCGCAGGAGGCGCCGCAGGCGTTCGCGGATGCGATCCTGCAAGTGGAGCATCTGTGATGCGGGTGCGCATCGAAGTGTGGCGGTGCGGTGCGCGCCGTGTGCTCGGCGCGGGCGTGCTGCTGGCCGGTGCGCTGGCGGCGAATGGCACGGTCGCATTCGCGGAACAGCCGAAGCCGGCCGCGGCCGCGTCACCGATCTACGGCGTGACGATTCCGCCCGGCTATCGCAAGTGGGAAATGGTCGCACCGGCCGAAGAGGCTGCGCCGCTCGACGAGCTGCGCGTGGTGCTCGGCAACCCCGTCGCGATCCGCGCGCTCGAACAGGCGACGTTGCCGTTCCCGGACGGCACGATCCTCGTGAAGCTCGCGTACAAGCGCAAGCAATCCGACGAGTTTCCTCCGGCGACGGTGCCTGGCCAGGCGACGACCGTGCAGGTGATGGTGAAGGACTCGCGCCGTTATGCGTCGACGGGCGGCTGGGGCTTCGGGCGTTTCGTCAACGGCGTGCCGGCCGATATCGGTCAGCATCGGACGTGCTTCGCGTGCCACGAGGCGCGGGTGAAGAACCGCGACTACGTGTTCACGCGGCTCGCGCCATGAGGTGATGCGACGTTGCGGTGTGAAGTGGAGCGGAAGGCGTGCCCGGCGAGGCACGCCTTTTTTCGTGGTGCGCACGGCGCGGCGGTGCGCATCGGCACGCGGGTTTGTATCGCACTGTATCTGCGGCCGCTTCTGAAAAACTGGCATGCAGAAAGCACCGGTTTCGGAAACATCGCAGATACGTGCGCGGGTTCTACTGTCGACATGCAGCAAACGTTCGATGCCAGACGATCTGGATCGGATGCCGAATGATCGACTGACCTGTTTCCTTCAAGGAGAACCCTCATGAAAGCCGCTCGAATCCTCGCCGTTGCCGTCCTCGCCGCCGTTCCCGCATTGTCGTTCGCCGATACCGGCCACGGCCTCACGCGTGCCGATGTGCGCGCCGAACTCGTCCGTCTGGAACAGGCCGGCTACAACCCGGCCCGCAGCGGCCCGCACTACCCGGACGACGTCGTCGCCGCGCTGCAGGTCGCACGCTCCGACCAGAACGGCCCGTCGAAGTCGCAGGACGACAACGTGGCCGATACGTCGACGCCTGACGGCCACCGCGATGCAGCCCGGTCGCGTTCCGCGCGCAACGCTGCCGACGACCTGTACGCGCATTCGTGATCCGGTACCGTGCCCGCTGTACGGAGGCGCGTATGTCGATACAGCACTTCATTTGAACAACATGAGATGGACAGGAGCATGACGATGGCCGGTTTGATGAAACGCGTTCTGGTATCCGCCGCGGTGATCGGCGGACTGTTTGGTACGGTCGCGGCGCAGGCCGCACCGAAGGAAGACCTGAAGGGCACCAACGTCGTGCTCGTGCACGGCGCGTTCGCCGACGGGTCGAGCTGGAACCGCGTGATTCCGCTGCTCGAGGCACGCGGGCTGCACGTGGTGGCGGTGCAGAATCCGCTCAGCTCGCTCGCCGACGATGCGGCCGCGACGAAGCGCACGATCGACGCGCAGAAGGGGCCGGTCGTGCTGGTCGGCCATTCGTGGGCCGGTGTCGTGATCAGCGAGGCGGGCAACGACGACAAGGTGAAGTCGCTCGTGTACGTCGCCGCGTTCGCGCCCGACAACGGCCAGTCGATCGCCGACGTCACGCAGGGGCTCCCGGCGCCCGCGTGGGCCGGCGAACTGCGCAAGGACACGGGCGGTTTCACGACGCTGTCGGACAAGGCGATCGCGCAGGATTTCGCGCCGGACCTGCCGTCCGCGCAGCAGCGCATCGTCGCGGCGACGCAAGGGCCGTGGTACGGTGGCTGCATCTCGGAGAAGGTCACGCAAGCCGCGTGGCATGCGAAGCCGTCGACGTTCGTCGTCACGACGCAGGACCGGATGATCGATCCGACGCTGCAGGAAGCGATGGCGAAGCGGATCGGCGCGACGGTCGCACGCGTGAACGGCAGCCACGTTGCGATGCTGAGCCAGCCGAAGGCCGTGGCCGATGCGATCATCGCGGCCGCCGAGCGCGCGAAGCAGGATACGCAGTGAGCGCATGCGGCGCCGTGCTTGCGTAAAGAAGCACGGCGCCGCGCGCGATTGTGATGTCTTTCCATCAGGAGCAGTCATGACGCAACTCTGGCAACTGTCGGCAACCGAGCTCGCGAAACGCGTGCGTCAGCGTGAAGTATCGGCGCGCGAAGTGGCGGATTCCGTGCTCGCTCGTCTCGATGCGGTGAATCCGGCGATCAACGCGGTGGTCGAGCATCGTCCCGACGACGTGCGGCGGCAGGCCGACGAAGTCGATCGCGCGATCGCGCGCGGAGACGATCCGGGGCCGCTCGCGGGCGTGCCCGTTACCGTGAAGATCAACATCGACCAGGCCGGTTTCGCGACGACCAACGGCACGCGCCTGCAGGAGACCCTGATCGCGCAAGCTGACAGCCCGGTGGTCGCCAACATCCGGAAGGCCGGCGGCGTGCTGCTCGGCCGCACCAATTCGCCGACGTTTGCATTGCGTTGGTTCACGTCGAATCTCGTGCATGGCCGCACGCGCAATCCGCGCAATGCGTCGCTGACGCCGGGCGGATCGAGTGGCGGCGCGGCGGCGGCCGTGGCGGCCGGGATCGGCCCGCTTGCGGTCGGCACCGACATCGGCGGCTCGGTGCGTTACCCGGCCTATGCGTGCGGCGTCCATGGGATCCGGCCGTCGCTCGGCCGCGTGCCTGCCTTCAACGCGTCGTCTCCCGAGCGCGCGATCGGCGCGCAGTTGATGTCGACGGCAGGCCCGATCGCGCGCACGATCGACGATCTGTCGCTCGCGCTGCGTGCGTTCGTCGCGCCTGATCCGCGCGATCCATGGAACGTGGCCGTGCCGTTCGACGGGCGCGAGGTGCCGAAGCGCGCGGCGCTGTGCGTGCGTCCGCGCGGCCTGGAGGTGGTGCCCGAGGTCGAGGCCGCGTTGCGCGACGCCGCGCGCCGGCTCGCCGATGCGGGCTGGACCGTCGACGAAATCGACGATACGCCGCCGATGCGCGAGGCCGCGCTGCTGCAGGAGCAATTGTGGCTAGGCGACGGTTTCGACGCGCTCGCGAACGCGGTCGACGCGGACGGCGATCCGGGCGCGGCCGCGGTGATCGCCGCGGTGCGCGGCAAGGTGCGCGATCTGCCGGCCGACGTGATCAGCCGCGCGCTGGTGCGACGCACGACGCTTACGCGGGAGTGGCGGTTGTTTCTCGACGAATACGCGGTGCTGCTGCTGCCGGTGTCGTCGGAACTGCCGTTTCCCGACGATCTCGACCGCCAGGGGCTGGCTGGGTTCGACCGCGTGTGGGAAGCGCAGCTCACGTTGCGCGCGCTGCCCGCGATGGGGCTGCCGGGGCTGGCCGTCACGACGTCCGTCGCGAATGGCGTGCCGGTGGGTGTGCAGGTGGTCGCCACGCATCACCGCGAGGATCTGTGCCTGCTCGCCGCGCGCGATATCGAAGCGCGTGGCGTGCAGGTCGTGGCGGTCGACCCGGTGGTGTGACGTACTGAAGAACATGTGCATCGGCGACGCTCGGTGGCTTCGTCGGTGCATGGCGTGATCCGTTCCATCCCTGATTCCATGACGACGCGCCGCATGCCGCGGCGATCGTCCTCATCCTTCCTTTCAACCCCCTTCGATGTACGACATCGAACGGCCCCCGTTCTCCCTTTCCATCCCGCCGGCGACCGCGCGCCGATAGCGCGCGTCTGCCATTGCATTCCCCGCGGCGCTGATTAGGAAATGAATTTTTATTGGTTCTGCTCGCTCCGCCGCACTCGCATAGTGGCGCTGACGGCTATAGACAGCACGCAAGCTGCAACGGCCGCGTTCCCGGTGTCTTTGTTCATACGAATCTGCGAAAACGAGGAAGTGTCATGACGGTTGCATTGGAAGAACGAACCGCCGCGCAACAGGCGCTCGAAGATGCGCGCGCGGCCGCGGCGTCGGCAGGCAAGCCCTATGCGGGCAGTGTCGCGCCGGAGACCGCGTGGGCGCTGTTCTCGTCCGGCGACGCGTTGCTGGTGGACGTGCGCACGGCCGAGGAACGGAAATTCGTGGGCCACGTGCCGGAGTCGCTGCATGTGCCGTGGGCGACCGGCACGAGCCTGACGCGCAACCCGCGCTTCGTGCGCGAACTGGAAGCGAAGACGGGCAAGGACGCGGTCGTGCTGCTGCTGTGCCGCAGCGGCAACCGCTCGGCGCAGGCGGCCGAGGCCGCGGCGAAGGGCGGTTTCACGCAGGTGTTCAACGTGCTCGAAGGATTCGAGGGCGACCTCGACGACCGGCAGCATCGCGGCGGCAGCAACGGCTGGCGCTTTCGCGGTCTGCCGTGGGCGCAGGACTGATTGATTCACGGCCGTTACGGGGAGAAAGCAGCATGGCCGCATTCGACATCGACGACATCGTTCAATCGCTGCAGACGGTGCGCCGCGCATGGCGCGAGAAGCAGCGGCGCTCGCTCGAACCGGGCGGGCGCGACCTGCCGGCGCGCGAGGCGCTCGCCCAGATCGTCGGCGCGCTGAAGGGCGTGCTGTTCCCGATGCGGCTCGGGCCGCCCGATCTGCGCCAGGAGAGCGAGAACCTGCACGTGGCACATGCGCTCGATGCGGCGCTGAATGCGCTGCTCGCGCAGGTGACGCTCGAGTTGCGCCATGCGGCGCGTCAGCGCCCTGCCGACGGCCCGCCGCCCGATCGCGTCGACGAAGTCGCATCGACGGCCGTGCAGGCATTCGCCGCGCGCCTGCCGGAGATACGCCGGCTGCTCGACAGCGACGTGCTGGCCGCGTTTCACGGCGATCCGGCGGCCGGCAGCGTCGACGAGGTGCTGCTGTGCTACCCGGGCATCCTCGCGATGATCCACCACCGGCTCGCGCACGAGCTGTACCGGCTCGGCCTGCCGCTGCTCGCGCGGATCATCGCCGAGCAGGCGCATGCGGAAACCGGCATCGACATTCATCCGGGCGCGCGCATCGGCGCGGGCTTCTTCATCGACCACGGCACCGGTGTGGTGATCGGCGAGACGGCGGTCATCGGCGAGCGCGTGCGCGTGTACCAGGCCGTCACGCTCGGCGCGAAGCGCTTCCCGCGCGACGCGGCCGGCCATCTGGAGAAAGGGCTCGCGCGCCACCCGATCGTCGAGGACGACGTGGTGATCTACGCGGGCGCGACGATCCTCGGCCGCGTGACGATCGGGCGCGGCGCGGTGATCGGCGGCAACGTGTGGCTCACGCAGGACGTGCCGGCCGGCGAAAACGTCACGCAGGCCGTGCTGCGCAGCGAGGCGAACGCCACGCCACGCGCGGCGGCGCGCGTCGCGTAGGAGGCACGATGAGCGAACTCATTCATCACTTCGGCGCCACCGTGCGCAAGCTGCGCGAAGCACGCACGTGGTCGCAGGAGCAGCTGGCCGAGCATGCGGGGCTGAACCGTTCGTACGTCGGCGAGATCGAGCGCGGCGAGGCGATCGCGTCGATCGTCACGGCCGACAAGATCGCGCGCGCGTTCGACGTGTCGATCTCGACGCTGCTGCCGGGCGCGTACGTCACCTAGGCCGCCCGCCTCGATTCCCGTTCGGATGCACGCGACATGACGGCTATAGCATGTTGAGCCGGCAGGGGCGTGCTTCCGATAATCACCCAGCGTCATAAGCAATCCCGTTTTTCATCTAAAGAACCCGGAGCCCCACATGTCGACCGTTGCAAGCGGCACGGCCGCGCTGAGCGATCACGCCGCCCGCCAACTAGCGAACGCTACCAAGACCGTCCCCCAGCTTTCCACGATCACGCCGCGCTGGCTGACCCATCTGCTGCAATGGGTGCCGGTCGAGGCCGGTATCTATCGGCTGAACCAGGTGAAGAACCCGGAAGCCGTGCGCGCCGCGTGCACGCAGCTCGAGGACGAAAGCGTGCTGCCGCAGACCTTCGTGCCGTACGAGGAACAGCCGCGCGAGTATTTCCTGAACGCGGTGAGCACGGTGCTCGACGTGCATACGCGGATCTCCGATCTCTACAGCAGTCCTCACGACCAGATCAAGGAACAGCTGCGCCTGACGATCGAGACGATCAAGGAGCTGCAGGAAAGCCAGCTGATCAACAACCCCGACTACGGGCTGCTGGCCAACGTGACCGACGAACAGCGGATCTTCCCGCTGACAGGCGCGCCGACGCCGGACGATCTCGACGAACTGCTGACGAAGGTATGGAAGGAGCCGGCGTTCTTCCTCACGCACCCGCTCGCGATCGCCGCGTTCGGCCGCGAATGCACGCGGCGCGGCGTGCCCCCGCCGACGGTCAGCCTGTTCGGCTCGCAGTTCCTCACGTGGCGCGGCATTCCGCTGATCCCGTCGGACAAGGTGCCGGTCGCGGACGGCAAGACCAAGATCCTGCTGCTGCGCGTCGGCGACAAGCGTCAGGGTGTCGTCGGCCTGTATCAGCCGGGCGTCGCGGGCGAGCAGGGCCCGGGCCTGTCGGTGCGCTTCATGGGGATCAACAACCAGGCGATCGCGTCGTACCTGATCTCGCTGTATTGCTCGCTCGCGGTCCATTCGCCGGATGCGCTGGCTGTCCTCGATGACGTCGAAATCGCCAAGTTCCATGACTATCCCGACACCTACCGTTAATCCCGGCCTCGCCGGCGGCGACGCGCACGCGCTGCCGCACGCGCCGTTGCCGGCCGGTTTGCCCGACCCGGCGACGCTCGCGCGGCTCGCGTCCGAGTTCTTCGCGACGCCGCCCGGGCAGGCTACCGCGCCCGGGGTGTCGGCAGGCAGCGGCGCGGCAGGCGGCGTGCCGTCGGCGTTGCCGGCCGCCGCGCCGATCCTCGCGTCGGTGAGCAACCCGGTACCGGGCGGCTCGCCGCTCGCGGGGCCGGGCGGCGCGGGCACCGGCGTGCCCGGTCTCGCGCTGCCGCAAGGGAAAGTGCCCGGCGCGAACCTCGCGCCGTCCGCGCCGACGCACGTGCTGTCGCTCGGCAACCGCGCCCCCGCGCTCGCGCCGCATGCGGCCGCGCAGAACGGGCTGCCCGACAACGTCGTGTCGATCGCGCCGGCGCTCGAACCGCGTGTCGGCGGCGCCGCGCTCGGCGTGCCGCACGTGAATGCGCCGGCGCCGGAAAGCGCGGCGAAGGCGTCGCCGTACTACTTCACCGACGGTTCGCTGCAGGGCTGGCAGGCCACGCCGCAGGACATCGTCGTGCCGTCGAGCGGCCTTGCGTCGCCGGAAGCGTTCGGATTGCCGGGCGACGATGCGTTGCGCGAGCTGCTCGCCGTGCATCGCGACGCGCCGGTGTCGCGAGCGGGGGGCGCCGACGTGCCGCGCTACTTCATCGACGATGCGCATGCAGCCGAGCCGCAAGGCCAGTTGCATCGTGGCGCGCACCCGCCGTTCGACGTGAACGCGATCCGCCGCGATTTCCCGATCCTGCAGGAGCGCGTGAACGGCAAGCCGCTCGTGTGGTTCGACAATGCGGCGACCACGCACAAGCCGCAGGCCGTGATCGACAGGCTCGCGTATTTCTATGCGCACGAGAACTCGAACATCCACCGTGCCGCGCATGCGTTGGCCGGCCGCGCGACGGATGCTTACGAGCACGCGCGGGAAACGGTGCAGCGCTTCATCGGCGCGTCGTCGCCCGACGAAATCGTATTCGTGCGCGGCACGACCGAGGCGATCAACCTGATCGCGAAAACGTGGGGCGTGCAGAACGTCGGCGAAGGCGACGAGATCGTCGTGTCGCATCTCGAGCATCACGCGAACATCGTGCCGTGGCAGCAGCTTGCCGCGCAGAAGGGCGCGACGCTGCGCGTGATCCCGGTCGACGATTCGGGGCAGGTGCTGCTCGACGAATACCGGAAGCTGCTCAACGACCGCACGAAGATCGTGTCCGTCACGCAGGTGTCGAACGCGCTCGGCACGGTCGTGCCGGTGAAGGAGATCGTCGAGCTTGCGCATCGTGCCGGCGCGAAGGCGCTCGTCGACGGCGCGCAGTCGATCTCGCACATGCGCGTGGACGTGCAGGCGCTCGACGCGGATTTCTTCGTGTTTTCCGGGCACAAGATCTACGGGCCGACCGGGATCGGCGTCGTGTACGGCAAGCGCGCGATCCTCGACGACATGCCGCCGTGGCAGGGTGGCGGCAACATGATCGCGGACGTGACGTTCGAGCGCACGGTGTTCCAGCCGCCGCCGAACCGGTTCGAAGCCGGCACCGGCAACATCGCGGATGCGGTGGGGCTTGGTGCGGCGCTCGACTACGTGAGCCGGGTCGGTATCGAGAACATCGCGCGCTACGAGCACGACCTGCTCGCCTATGCAACGAGCGTGCTCGCGCCGGTGCCGGGCGTGCGGCTCGTCGGCACCGCGCGCGACAAGGCGAGCGTGCTGTCGTTCGTGCTGAAGGGCTATGAAACCGAGGAGGTCGGGCAGGCGCTGAACGAAGAGGGCATCGCGGTGCGCTCGGGGCATCACTGCGCGCAGCCGATCCTGAGGCGTTTCGGGCTCGAAGCCACCGTGCGGCCGTCGCTCGCGTTCTACAACACGTGCGACGAAGTCGATGCGCTGGTGCGCGTCGTGCAGCGGCTGGCGACGCGACGTTGACGGCATGCGCTTGCGGCGGCCCGTGCGGGTCGCCGCAAGCGCCTTGTCACCGCACGATCAGAACCGCACGACCTGCTTCTGCTCAACGCTGAACCCGTCGCGCAGCACGCTCGCCGAATCCGCGAAATAGCGCCGGGTTTCCGCGAGCAGATCGGTGTTGCCGCGACGGCAGAACACGACCCCCGATCCTTCCTCCGTGAGCAGTTCGTCGATCAGCGATTCGGGTTGCGCGCTATCGGCGAGATGGACGTTCTGTACGCCGTGCGCGAGCGCATCGAGCGCTTCCCGCACGCAAGGCGCTGCAGCGGCGGCCGGATGCTCGGCCAGCCATTGTTCGAGTTCCGTGATGCCGTAGAGCCCGGCGAGCGCGTCGAGTTCGCGCAGCAGCGCGCCGTCGACCATCATTACCAGTGTCACCGCGCCCGTACGCTGTGCGAAGAGGCTGCCCACGCGTTCGGCGCGCAGCAGGTGATCATGGCCCGCGTCGTCGGGCGCGACCGGCATCACGACGGGCACCAGTCCGTTCTCGACGAACGCGTTCAGCGCGGCGCCGTCGAAGCGGGCGACCTCGCGCGTATCGAGCCGGTCGGAATCCGTGCTTGCAACCAGCAGGCCGCCGTCGTGACCGTCGATGCCGATCGCCTTGGCGCCGTGACTGCCGATCAAGCGCACCAGTTCATGATTGATGCCGGCCATCGCCGCGTGAACGGCGTGGATCGATTGCGTATCGGATGCGGCCGGTACGCGCTGGACGACGATCGGGCGAACCCCGGTGAGCGCGAGCAGCGCGACGTCCTGCGCGAAGGCCGCGCGGGCGTGCGCCTCGCTCGCCGCACCGCCTTCGACGATGACGACGGTCTGCCCGTGCAGGGCCTGCATGAACGGTAGCGAGCGCGCCAGTCCGGCGGCGCGACGCGATGTAAGGGTGGAACTTTCAGGGTCTGGGAACATGGGCGTTCGAATGGATGAGGGGAGCGCTTGTCGCCGCACGACGCGGCGTTATTGCACGTGTTGCATGAGCCGGTGAATCGCGTCGGGTGTCGGCGCATCGCGCGACGCCTGCCGGAACGCGCGATCGCTGAAGCATCGCGCCGCGTCGGCGAGCAGTTCGAGGTGTGCGCGATCGTCGGCTTTCGGCAGCGCCAGCACGACGAATTCGCGCACGGGCTTGCGGTCGGGCGCATTGAACGCGAACGGGTACAGCGCGCGCACGAACAGCGCGACGGCCGAACCGAGCCCGTCGACACGCGCATGCGGAATCGCGACGCCCTGGCCGAGTGCGGTCGAGCCGAGTTGTTCGCGCTTCGTCAGTTCGGTCCTGATCCGTTCCGCAGACACACCGCTGCCGCGCTCGATATGTCGCGCGGCGAGGTCGAACAACTGGATCGCGCTTTCGACCGGTACGTCGAGCAGGATGTGGTCCGGCGGGCAGGCGTCGGCCAGCCGGGTCGCGAACGGTGCGCCGCAACGTCGGTAGGGAAGGTCGGGTTGGCCGCCGGCGGCGGCCTGCTGCGTTTGCATGCGGATCTCTCCGTGTCGGGATGACACGGAAATCCTAGACAAGTGCGTGTAAAGACGGTGTCAGATACGCAGGGGGGCGGCATTAAAAATGTGTATCGATCGCGGCGCGGTTCGCGCGACGCGCCCGGTATGCAAGCCTTCAGGTACCCGACAGCACGAACGGCAGCGTCGTCAGCAGGAACACCGAAATGCCGACGACGGGCGCGCCGAACGCGATCGCCGCGAACGCCACCGCGGCGCTGGTCAGCACGAGCGTTCTCGACACCCGTCGATGCCGGTCGTGTGCAGCCGCCCTGTCATCGCGGATGGCATCGGTCCGCGCACCGATCACGTGTTTCCAGAACGTCAGGCCAAGCATGATGGCTCCTGTATGAAAGATGGCCGGAACGGGGCACGCGAGGCGCCCCGCATGGCGTATCAGCAACGCTTGAGCTTGAGCACGCGCGAGATCTGACCGGGCGTGAAGCTGCTGTTGCTCACATAAGGCGCGCAGTCGAGCGGTGCGGTGAGCGATTCGCTGACGACGTACTGGCCAACGAAGCGGTACGCGTCCGTGGCCATGCGGATGAACACCGGAATCGCATCGCGTTGCGCGGCGAGCGTCCTGCCGGCCGCTCTCGCGGACGCGCTGCCGTCGCAGAGGATCACGTCGGGCGCGTGCGGGTTGAGGTCCGTGCGCAGGCAGGCGGCCACGACCTTGCCGTTCTTCGTCGGCAAGAATGCCTGCTTGCTGCCGCCGCACGCGGTGTGGATGAATTCGCGGGTGTACTGCTTGTCGATCTCGAACATGGTCGGGCTCCGGTGTCGGAAATTTCCGTTGGTTAAATCAGGTATGCGAAGTAATGAGGCTGGATCGAAATGCGGACTGCGAGGCATGCCAATCGATCGTGGCCGGGGAGGCGGATCGATGGCGCGTCGTGCCAAGGGAATTTCCGCGCGGATACGCTTGGCCCGTGCGATGCGCGATCAACGCATCGACGTCGTGTTCAAGCGTGCACGGGAAGAACTACGGCGCGCACCGTCCGCCTGCTGGCAGGACGGTGGCTCGGGAAAAGAGAGACGCAGGCGTCCTGCCGGTCAGGCAGAAAAGCAACTCGGGGGGCGAGGACTTCGGATGCGCATGGGCGTACTCGGTGAGGGATCGATTGCGAACACATTCTAGTGAACGCGTGCGCGGGCGCAAGTAAAAAGGTCGTAAAGGTTATGCGGCCCGTGCTACGTGCACTGCCAGAGATGCGCGCTGGTGCGGCACGGCGCGCACCAGAACGTGTAGTTTGCGCCGCCGCTGCCCCACAGCCATTCGCCGCCGTCCGTTTGCGGAAGGTCGGAGTCGAGCTGCATGACGAATGACATCCTGCGGCCGCAATCCGGACAGTCGGGATACCACGCCGACTGTACCCACGACGGCGCGCCGCCGACGCGGCTCAGGTTCTGCCGGCTGTTCGACATGCCCCATTCCTGCCGCGTCCAGCGTGCCGGTGCCGCAAAAAGTGCAACGTCTGCCTCCACGAGCGGGGCCGCCGGACAGTCCGGCTGGATCGCGATGTCGCGTTGCTGGGACGGGTGCGCACAGGCGTTGCCGGCGTCGTCGTGCCGGTGGAACATCGGACCGTCGCTCTCCCAGCCGCCGCACGACAGGCAGGTGTCGAACGACACGGGCGTCGTGCTGTCGATGCCGGCTGCAGCGGGTTGCGGCAGTGCCAGCAATCGATGCAGCGGTTCGTGACACAGGCCGCATCGATGCGACGACACGCCGCCGAAGCGTGCACCCAATCGATGCGAATCGCCGGCGTGCCAGGTTGGGTGATGCGCAAGAATCTCGCGGTTCCATTTCGGCTGGGCGCGGAGTATCGATGCACCCAGCGTCGGGCCGAAATCGATATGCAGCGGCGCTTCGCCGTGCAAGGCGCGCAACGCGTCGTGTTCCTGAACGTAGCCGGCGGACATGAGCCAGTTGGCGCGCTTCTCGGGATCGTCCGGAAACAACCAGGCTGCCGCGTCGCGAACGGTTTCGGGGTGTCGCGAATGGAGTAGCGCGACGGCGCGTGCATGCGCTGCATCGCTGCCGGAAGGTGCGTTCGCAAGCCGGCCGCGCCATGCCTCGACCGTCGCCGGATCGAGCATCCGCCACGCGTTTTCCTCGTAGTACACGCGCGGCGACTGCTTCGTAGCGGCAATGTCGAGGAACGCGTCCCAGTGACCGGAAAACACCTGCGGCGTCTGCATCACCACGCTCGACAACACGTTCGCGAGCCGCTCGTTCCATGCGCCGTTGCGGACGTCTTGCCACGCTTTGGCGGCGACTTTCGCGAGAGCGGTGTCGTCCATCAGGTCGAGCGCGGCGTCGAGGAACGTCGCGTGCGGCAATACGCGATCGAACGATGCGATCACGAGGTCGGCGAGCGCAGCCGGATTGTCGCGTCGCAGTGCCAGCATCTGCGACATCGGATCGTTGCCGATCCAGCGGAGGCGTTCGTAGTCGTCGAGAATGGTTTGTACGGTCGGCATGGCGGGGAGCGGTGTAGGTTCGACGAGTGAGCGGAAGCCGGCTGGATCAGCGTCCGGCGAGCATTCGCCCGCCGACACCCATCAGCAGCAGGCCGGCCGTCGTATCGAGCACGGCCTTGCGTCGAACCAGCAGTCCGCGCACCGACGGGTGCGAGGCGCGCAGTGCCATCGTGCAATACCACGCGGCCGAGATCGCGACCGATTTCGGATTCGTCATGCTGACGACGTAGCCCTTCTTCGCGGCGTGCCGGTCGGACGCGGCAGCCGGCGCGGCAACGGGAAGCGGCGTGCGCGCGGTCACGATCATTTTCAGGCCGAGCCAGATCAGGTAGGCCGCGCCCGCCAGCCGCAGCGCCGTGTGGACCCACGCGACATGCGTGACGAGTAGGCTGAGCCCGGCGATCGCGATTGCCGCCCAGGTGCCGGACGCGGCGGCCAGGCCCAGGCCGGTCATCACGCCGGCGCGGCGCGATGCGACCGCGGTCGACGTGACGATCACGAAGTTCGGGCCGGGGCTGGCGACGCTCAGTAAAAGGACGCCGGCAAGCGGCAGCAAGGTGGTAAGGTTGGGCGACATGGCGTGGAAGGGCGGCACGGGCATTCATCTTACCGCGAGGGCGCCGCCGTCGATTCTGGTGCGGGAAAACGCATTCGAAAGATATCCACACAGCTAGAGTCGAGTGGGTAGGCTGGATCGGACGCGTTCGCTAAATACCGAGGATTTCGTCGATGGACTGCTGTGCTTTTTGCCTCAGGCCCGTCGTATCGTGACCGAGGATGGACGCTGTTCTGATTTGCAGTTGGACGTATCGATCACCGTCGACCCTTGTCTCTTTCGGCTGGTTTGGCCATTTGACGGACAGATAGCAGCCGAATTCGTCATCTTCCGGGCGCACGAAACGGACAATCGATCCGTCAAGCAAGTTAACGAGTTCGTCGTCGAATCCTTCTCGATGAAACTGTGGAAGTTCAGCGAGAAGGGGGATCAGTATCCTGGAGGATCTGCGCAATGGTGTGTATCGAGTCGCATTGTGTTCCGCTTCGATTTCGGCGGCCCCGGAACGTCGAACCAGTCGAGTCGGCAATAGGAGCAGCCAAAGCAACGCCCCGAGAATCAGCGTGATGATTTTCCAGAGATTCCTCGGAACAGACCATTTTTCTCGATACGTAAAGTTCCGCCCGATGGCATCCGAGATGATGTTTGTTCCCCAGGATGCGGTGACGAACGGAATGATCCAGAGGAAAAAATTGGCTGAACTGGTGAAAGCCTTTACCTGCTCGGGAGACATTCGATACCGGGCCGCGATGTTGGAGGCGGTCGTCGCTTCGGCGATTGGTAACCAGTGAACCTGAATCTGGTATGCGGTCACGCCGGCCTCGGCAATCAGAAAGGATCCGCACAGGATCGCACCAGTCTTGCTGATGTCGTCCGTCGTGAGGAAGAGCATCAGCACGATGAAGGCCGCCATTGCAAGTGCGATCAGATTCGTGGACACGGCGGCGTTCAGGAAGTTGAGCATCATATTTGTGCCCTAAAAGCTAATCTTTCGGCACGGATGCTTGAATCTTTAGGGTGAACGCCTTCGCGGCTGTCTGGGGATCGTACCGGGTGAAATGGCAATTCGGTCGGGCGGCGTAATTCAAGTGGGTTCGCGGTAGCGACGCGATACCGGAAATTCCAATCAGATATCGCTGCGCTGGCTAGAAGAATGCAGCGTGTGATGAAAAATCATCACGCGCTGCAACTATGCAAGAGCCGTTCGCCTCGTGGACGATCCGTCGTCTTTCGATACCATCAGAAATCGAACCCCGGCCCGCCCGCACCCGGGCCGCCCGGCGCCGCCGCCGGTGCCGCATCCTTCGGCGCTTCGAACACGGTCGCATCGGTCGTCAGCAGCAGCCCGGCGACCGACGCCGCGTTCTGCAACGCCGTGCGCGTGACCTTGGTCGGATCGAGCACGCCCGATTCGACGAGGTCGCCGTATTCGCCGGTCTGCGCGTTGTACCCGAAGTTGCCCGAGCCTTCGGCCACCTTCGCGACGACGACGCTCGCTTCCTCGCCCGCGTTCGTGACGATCTGGCGCAGCGGTTCCTCGAGCGCGCGCAGCACGATCTTGATGCCCGCGTTCTGGTCGGGATTCACGCCCTGCAGATCGCGGATCGCCTGCCGCACGCGGATCAGCGCGACGCCGCCACCCGGCACGATGCCTTCCTCGACGGCCGCGCGCGTCGCGTGCAGCGCGTCGTCCACGCGGTCCTTCTTCTCCTTCACTTCGATTTCGGTGGCCCCGCCGACCTTGATCACCGCGACGCCGCCCGCGAGCTTCGCGACGCGCTCCTGCAGCTTTTCACGGTCGTAGTCCGACGTCGCTTCGTCGATCTGCACGCGGATCTGCTTCACGCGCGCTTCGATGTTCTTCGCATCGCCCGCGCCGTCGATCACGGTCGTGTTTTCCTTGCCGACCTCGATGCGCTTCGCCTGGCCGAGCTCGGCGAGCGTCGCCTTCTCGAGCGTGAGGCCCGTTTCCTCGGCGATCACCTGCCCGCCGGTGAGGATCGCGATGTCCTCGAGCAGCGCCTTGCGGCGGTCGCCGAAGCCCGGCGCCTTCACGGCCACGGTCTTCAGGATCCCGCGGATGTTGTTCACGACGAGCGTCGCGAGTGCCTCGCCTTCGACGTCTTCGGCGATGATCAGCAGCGGCCGGCCCGACTTCGCGACCTGTTCGAGCACCGGCAGCAGGTCGCGGATGTTCGAGATCTTCTTGTCGTGCAGCAGGATGTACGGGCTTTCGATCTCGGCGATCTGCTTGTCGGGATTGTTGATGAAGTACGGCGACAGATAGCCGCGATCGAACTGCAGCCCCTCGACGACATCGAGTTCGTCAGCCAGCGACTTGCCGTCCTCGACGGTGATCACGCCTTCCTTGCCGACGCGGTCGATCGCTTCCGCGATGCGCTGGCCGATCGATTCCTCGCCGTTCGCGGAGATCGTCGCGACCTGCGCGATTTCCTTGCTCGTGGTGGTTGGCCGGCTGATCTTCTTCAGCTCGTCGACGGCCGCGGCGACGGCCTTGTCGATGCCGCGCTTCAGGTCGAGCGGGTTGAGCCCGGCCGCCACGTATTTCTGGCCTTCGCGGACGATCGCCTGCGCGAGCACGGTGGCCGTCGTGGTGCCGTCGCCGGCGGCGTCGCTGGTGCGCGACGCGACTTCCTTCACGAGCTGCGCGCCGATGTTCTGCAGCTTGTCCGCGAGTTCGATTTCCTTCGCGACCGACACGCCGTCCTTCGTGACGACCGGCGCGCCGAAGCTGCGTTCGAGCACGACGTTGCGGCCCTTCGGCCCGAGCGTGACCTTCACCGCGTTCGCGAGAATGTTCACGCCTTCGGTCAGCCGCGCCCGTGCGACGTCGCTGAAAATGATTTCCTTCGCTGCCATGATTGCGCTCCGTTAATGATTGACGACCGCGACGATGTCTTCCTCGCGCAGTACGAGAAACTCGTTGCCGTCCACCTTGACGGCTTGCCCCGCGTACTTGCCGAACAGCACGCGTTCGCCGACCTGAAGGTCGGGCACGATGCGCTGGCCGTCCGCGTCCTTGCGGCCGGGGCCGACGGCGATCACTTCGCCCTGGTCGGGCTTTTCGGCGGCGCTGTCGGGAATCACGATCCCCGACGCGGTGGTGGTTTCCTGGTCGAGTCGCTTCACGATCACGCGGTCGTGCAAGGGTCGTAGGCTCATGGATTCGTCCTGTGCTGATCTGTCGAAATGGGCTGGCACTCTTTAGCAGAGAGTGCTGACGAGTATAAAAATGCGCGGCGGCGCGATCCAATAACGGATTCCGAAATGCATTCGCGCCGTCGTGCAAAAGCGCGTCGCCTCCGCTATTGCGACACGGCTTGCTGGGCGGCGGGCGTGCAGACCGGGCGGATCGTCTCACCGGCAAGCACACGCTTCACGAACGGAATCGAATCGGCGAGCGACGCGTTCACGGTGCCGTTGTGTTCTCGGCCCGCATACAGGTGCGCGTCGACCGTCGTGCCGGCCGCGCACGCATCCTTCGCGAGCGCGAGTTCAAGCGGCGCGAGCCCGTCGTCCGCGCCTGCGCCGATGAAGACGGGCGTCGCGATCTTCAGCGTCGGGTATTTCAGGTACTCGTCCCACCAAGCCTTCAGCCGTGCATCGCCGCCGGGCTTCACGGTGTTCGCGTGCGTGAGGTGCGCGAGCGCCGCGTCGTCCTCGAGCGATGCGAGACAACTGATGCGCGACTGTTCGAGGATCGGCAATGCCTGCTCGGTCAGCACTTCGTCCGCGCGCAGCGACGGGTCGATCTGCTGCGCGGAGAGCACCGAGTAGAACTGGTACGCGAGCGTCGGATCGACCCGATCGGGATCGCGCCGGTACGCGCTTTCGAACTTCGGCAGCGACGCGAGCGTGGCGGGCGACGCGTTGTAGATCGTCCCGGTGGCGACGGTCGCACGGATCGCGAGTTCGGGCGCATAGGCGGGCGCGTAGCCGGCCGCCGCGAACACGGCCGAGCCGCCTTGCGACTGGCCGACGAGCACGACCTCGTTCGCGAGGCCCGGCACGCCGCCGAGCACCGCGCGCACGCTGTCGAGGAGCGTGTAGCTGTTCGAGCGGTTGTTGAGCTGCGGATTCGGGCCGGGCGTGCCGAGCCCCTGATAGTCGGTCGCGACGACCGCGAACCCTTGCTGAAGCCACGCGTTCAGGTAGCGCACGTCGCGATACGAGCGGCCGAACCACGACGGCGCGCAGATGTCGGCCATCCCGAACGTGCCGTGCGCCCACGCGACGATCGGCCAGCCGCCCGCCGGCGGCGTGCCGCGCGGCACGAACAGCGCACCCGACACGGCGATCGGCGTGCGGCCGCCGACGCCGTCGGTCGATGCATAGAGGATGCGCAGCTGGCGCCCGGCGCTCGCGAGCCCGAGCGTCGCCGGAAGCGGCTCGGTGCGCAGCAGCACGCCGGGCGTCGCCGGAATGTCGCGGTCCCACGTGTAGAACGCGGACACGCGACCGTCTCCCTGTAACGGATCGGGTGCGGGCACGCGGCCCGGCGACGCCGCATGCGAGAGGAAAGACGAGACGGCGAGCGCCGAAGCCAGCAGCGTGCGCGCGGCATGGCCGCGCAAGGGGAGAAGCGTCATGGTCGGAGGGATGTCGGTGAAGTCGGATCGGACGTGCCGGACAGTGCGTGGCGCGGGCCGACCACGATGCAAGTTTCGAACCAGCGCGTGCGTTGCAACGGCGGCGTGCGGTGTGACGGGCTGTCGCGTGGTGCGTCGGACCGTGCGCGCATGGACCGGCTGCGTGTCACGCAGCAATCCGGGCCGGCGGGCTGTTGCTCCCGCAACAGAAGCGCACGCGTGGATCGTACGGCGCGCATCGTGCGTGGTGCACGCGCACCGTGGCGCGGGCCTTCGACGCATGCCTGCCCGGCTGGCACGATTGCTGCTGATCCGGTGGCCGTGCGTCGCGGTGTGACGACATCGCGATGCGAGCCCATCCGTTCATTCGATCAAGGAAACCGTCCTCATGTCCGTCACCTCAACCATCGACAGCGGCGAACTCGTGGCATTCGTCGAGCGCGCCACGCGCGAATTCACGCAGGCCGAACGCGTACTGAAGGACACGCGCACGCTGTCCGCGACCAATACGTTCCAGGCGTTCCAGCGTGTGCCGGGCACGGAACTCGTCGTCGCGCTGTCGGCGCCGAGCCCGTGGGCCGCGTCGCAGGAGATCCAGCCCGTCGTCGTGACGTTCGACGGCGACGTGCTGCACGGCGACGCGCGCGCGGGCGGCAACGGGCCGCGCTATGCGGACGTGTTCCGCGAAGCGCCGGAAGTCGGCGTCGTGATCCACGTGCATGGCCCGTACCTCGGTGCCTGGGCGAGCGCGCATCGCCCGCTGCCGATCCGCTATGCGCCGGCCGCGCGCTACACGCGCGCACGCGAGATTCCGGTGTATGTCGATCGCCGTCCCGGCGAGCCGCGCTTCATCGTCGACACGATCCGGCGCGACCCCGAGGTACCGGCGATCATCGAGGCGAACGGCGGCGCGACCTTCTGGGGAAAATCAATCCTCGACGTTTCGAAGTACATCCTGATCCTCGAGGAAGCCGCGTATTTCCAGGCGCTCGCCGAACCGCTCGGCGGCTCGCTCGAATTCGGTCCGGGCGCGCTCGAGCAGCAATGGAAGATGACCGGCCTCGCGTGACGCCGCGCGGCGGCCCGCGCAATCCGGCCGCCGTCATACCGATAGCTCGATGAATTGGTTCGTGGCCGGCGCGCGCCTTGCTATCGTCGAACCTTCCCCGTTCAACACGCCGGTCGTGCCATGGCCATCTTCAGCTTGCCGGACCCGACTTCGCATGCGATCACGATTCGTGCGAAGGCGCTGACGTTCGACGATCCCAAATCGCGGGTGCTGCTCGAGCGCATCCAGCTCGTCGCACCAAGCGACGCGACCGTGCTCGTCACCGGCGAGAGCGGCACCGGCAAGGAGCTGATCGCGCGCCTCGTGCATTCGCTGAGCGAGCGCCATGACGGCCCGTTCGTTGCGGTCAACTGCGGTGCATTCTCCGAGACGCTGATCGAGAGCGAGCTGTTCGGACACGAACGCGGCGCATTTACCGGCGCAATCAACAGCCAGCCCGGCTGGTTCGAGTCCGCGAATCGCGGCACGTTGTTTCTCGACGAGGTGGGCGACCTGCCGCTGTCCGCGCAGGTAAAGCTGCTGCGCGTATTGCAGGAGCGCGAAGTGACGCCGGTCGGCTCGCGCAAGACCGTGAAGATCGACGTGCGGCTCGTCGCGGCGACCAACGTGAATCTCGAAGCCGCGGTGCGCGCGGGCAATTTCCGCGAGGATCTTTACTACCGGCTCAACGTCGTGAAGCTGAGCCTGCTGCCGCTGCGCGAGCGTCCCGGCGATATCGCGCCGCTGATCGAACACTTCATCGACACCTATGCGAAACGGTTGCGCGTGACCGCGCCGACGTTGACGGACGCCGCGCGTGCCCGGTTGCATGCGCACGCGTGGCCCGGCAACATCCGCGAACTCGAGAACGTGATCCACCACGCGGTGCTGATCTGCGCGGGCGGCGCGATCGATGTGAGCGACCTGCAGTTTTCCGCGCTGTCGCTTGCGCCCGATGCCGGCGATCCGCGCACTGCGACGGCGGTGCCGCGCCGCGCGCGCGACGTGGCCGAGGCGACCGATGCGCTGCGTCACGCGGTGATCGAGCTGCTGGATCTCGGCACGCCGTCGCTGTGGCAGCACATCGAGGACACCGTCTATCGCAGCGTGTTCGACTACAGCGACCATAACCAGCTACGCATGTCGCGCCTGCTCGACCAGTCGCGCAACATCGTGCGTGCGCGGCTCGCGCAGCTCGGCATCCTGAAGCCGCGCGACGCCGGCGACGCCGACGCGCGGCTGCGCCGTCAGGCGTGATCGCGCCAGCGCAGCGCGCGCTGCGCGATCCGCTCGCATAGCGCACTCATGCCGACGGCGAGCGCCGTCACGCCCAGCACGCAGACCAGCAACACGTCGGCGCGTGCGCCTGCCTGCGCGTTCTGCATCAGGCTGCCGACCCCCGCGCCCGCGTTGAACAGCAGCTCGCTGCTGGTTGCCGTGATCCAGGCGAACGGCACGGCCTGCAGCACACCCGCGAACAGGTCGGGCAGCGCGCCCGGAATCAGCACGTCGCGCCACAGGCCGATGCGCGTCAGGCGATACGACTGCGCGAGTTCGACATAGCGCGGATCGACGCGGCGCAGCCCGTCGAAGCTGGCGGTGGTCATCGGGTAGAACGCGGCGAGCGCGATGATGAACACCTTCGCGAATTCGCCGGTGCCGGCCCACAGGCTCAGCAGCGGAATCAGCCCGAGCAGCGGCACGTAGCGCAGCGCCTGGAACGCCGGCTCGCCGAGCTTGCGCGCGAGCGTCGAGCGCGCCATCGTCGCGCCGAACACGAGCCCGAACGCGACACCGGCCGCCAGGCCGAGCGTCGTGCGGCGCAGGCTCGCGCCGAGATCGGTTGCGAGTTCGCCGCTGCGGGCGAGTTCGACGAGCGCGGCGCCCACCTGCTGCAACGGTACGAATGCGTATTGATGGGCCGCGTCGCCGGACGACGCGTACTGCCATGCGGCGACCAGCAGCGCCGGCACGACGAGGCCGCGCGCACGACGGCGCAGCGCGGCGAACGGGAAGGGGGGCTTGGCGGGGGGCATTCGGAAACCTGTTCGTTCAGCGCGCGGGCGTCTGCCAGCGCAATGCGTAGCGTTGCACGAGCGCGATCGACCGGTCGATCGCGAAGCCGATCAGCCCGATCACCGCGACGTCGATGAGCACGACGTCGAGGCGCAGCATCTGCCGCGCCAGTTCCATCATCTGGCCGATCCCGCTGTCGGCGCTGAGCAGTTCGACCGCGACGAGCGCGAGCCAGGCACGGGCGAGCGCGATCCGCACGCCGGTCAGCAGGGGCGGCAACGCGGCGGGCAGCAGCACGTCGCGCAACAGCGCGAAGCGGCCGAGCCCATAGTGGCGCGCCATCTCGACGAGATCGCGCGGCGCGTCGTGCACGCCCGTGTACGCGGCCAGCGCGACCGGAAAAAACACGGCCTTGCCGACGACGACCAGCTTCAGCGGTTCGTCGACGCCGATCAGCAGGATCAGCAGCGGAATCAGCGTGAGCGTCGGCACCTGCCGCAGCAGGTCGAACGTCGGCCGCAGGTAATCGGCGAACAGCCGGCTGCGCGCAAGCAGGATGCCGAATGCCGCGCCGCCGGTCGCGCCGATCACGAAGCCGAGCGCGAGACGATGTAGCGTGATCAGCAGGTTGTCGCGCAGTTCGCCCGTGTCGAGCAGCGTGCGCAGCGTGGCCGCGAGCCGCTCGGGCGGCACGACGAGCTGCGGCGGGAACCAGCGCTGCGCGCTCGCGAGCCACCACAGCGCGACGAACGCGACGGGCGTGGCCCACCACAGCGCGATGCCGCCGAGCCGTGCAATGCCGGGCAGGCGGAGCGCGCGTGCGCCGTTCGACGCGAGGGCATGCATCGGCATCAGCGGCTCGCGACGCGCGCCGCGTCGGTGCGCCAGTAGCCGTCGAGCCCGAGCTGCTTGAGCGCGGTCGACACGAACGTCGGCGCGAGCAGCGCGTTCACGTCGACCGGCGTGGACGTCAGGCCGGCCTGGCGGCTGTACGCGACGACGTCGCGGTAGTGGCCGGTCAGCGCGGGTGTAAAGAGCGGCGTCCATTGCTCCTTCCACGGTGTCGCCTCATCCGCGTATTCGCGGCGCACGATGCTTTCCGGCTGGCCGGACGCGCTCAGGATCTTCACGTACGCGTCGCGGTTCTGCGGCTGCGAGATCCAGTGCGCGGCACGCACGTAGGCCGTCGCGACGAGCTGCGTGATGGCGGGGTAGCGCCGCACGAAATCGTCAGACGCCCACAGTTCCGCGCGCATCTTCCAGTCGTCGGGCGCGGTCTTGGTCGACCAGATGATCTTGCCGACATGCTTGTCGACGAGCGAATACGCGTCGGACAGCGTGAAGAAGCCGTCGACGCGGCCGGCCGCGACGGCCGCCGCGCCGGCCTGCGGGTCGAGGTTGTAGATCTTGAAGTCGGACAGCTTCAGCCCGTTCTCGGCGAGCAGCTTGCCGAACGTGACTTCCCACGGCCGGCCGCGATTGAGCGCGATGCGCTTGCCCTTGAGATCGACGATCGATTTTGCGGCCGAGCCGGCCGGCACGACGAGATACGTATTGCTGCCGACACCGCCCGGCACGATCAGGCGCGTATGGGTGCCCGACGCGTTGACGACGACCGACGGCAGGTCGCCATAGCCGGCGAAATCGATGCTGCCGTTCGTGAACGCCTCGTTCACGAGCGTGCCGACCGCCGCGGTCGACACGGGCACCCACTGCAGCTTCACGTGCCGCGCGGCGAGCGCCTTCTCGAGCGACTTGTCAGCGTCGATCAGTGCGGACGCGCCCGCGTATTGCGTCTTGCCGCCGCTCGAATAGGCGACGACGGCGATCCGCACGACCTTGGGCGCGTCGTCCGCATGCGCGGCCGGTGTGGCGAGCGATGCCGCGGCGAACGGCAGCGCGGCGAACAGCGCGCGCAGCGGGCGGCGTAGTGTGGCGAGGGAGAGCGTGTGTTTCATGATGGTCCGGAACAGGGGGCGGAAAAAAGGTCACGCGCGCTTCCGCAGCGACGGCCGCAGCACGTCGGCGAGCGGGCGCGGGTCGATCCAGTCGGCGACGTCGAAGTCGGCTTCCAGAAAACCGTGGACGTGCAGGAAGGTCTTGAAGTCGTCGAGCGCGGCGACCGATTCGTCGTCGAGGTTGACGCCGAGATGCCGGTGCAGCTGGTTGCCGTACGCGGCGCGGACCCAGTCGATCGACGACGCGGTTTCGCCGGCCACGTAATGCGCGGTTTCGTCGGGGTGCGTGCCGGCCCAGTCGCCGGCCGCGACCACGAGTTTCAGGAAGCCGGCGACGATGTCCGGATGATTCGCGAGCACGTCCGCGTTGACGGTCAGCGGGCGCGGCGTGCCGTTGTTGTTGCGGATCGCGCGCTCCGGATGAAAGCCGATGTCGATCACCACGTGCGCGCCGATCAGCTGCCCGATCTCGAGGCCGGTCGAGCCCTTCACGTAGATCGCGTCGACTTCGCCGCGCAGCAGCGCGCCGGCTTCGGCCGCATACAGCGCGCGGCTCGAAAAACCGTGCGGCGACGCGAACAGGTCCGCCGCACGCGCCGGTCCGACGGCTTGCAGCGTGCGTGCGCGCACGTCGACGAGCTCGACGTCGCGGGTGGTCAGCCCGTCGAGGCTCAACGCGTTGACGAAACCGCGCAGCGCCGACGCGCGAAAGATGTCGATGCGGTCGTCGGGGCGGCTCGGGATCGCGATGCGGCGCCCGCGCAATGCCTTCACGGAGCGGATGCCCGACTCGGGTCGCGCGAGGATCAACTGCGATTCGTCGACCCACGACAGCCCGATCACGCGCGTATTCGCGCCGTTCGAGCGCGCCCACATCGCAGGGATGCTGCCGCCCTGGCGGAACGACTGCGCGAGCGTGTGATCGCTGATCGACGACACGTCGTGCCGCGTGTCGCCGCGCGGCGAGCGGATCGCGACGCCGTCGGCCGACGTTTCGCCGTTGAGCCAGCCGAGATGCACGGCGATGCCGAGCGGGGTCGGCACGGGCGATCGGGCGTACCAGAACGTCTGCTGCTTGTCCGATGACGAATCGGGCCTGTCTGTCATGGGTGAGATTCCCTCTCTGCGTAAGCATGGTTGAAGCCCGGTCGCGCACGGTGTCGGTGTCGCACGCGCGGGCCGGTCAACGTTGCAAGTTCCGGGCCAGTGAACGGAAACCGCGCGGCCGTACGCGGCGCGGGCGTCGCGCGGGAGGGGCGGTGCTCGCGCCGATGCATGGCCTGTTGCGCCAGCAACAGTCGCGCCGGCCGCTGTTGCGCGCGCAGCAGCGGTGCGGTCGGTGCAGCACTGCGGTACGGGCGTGTTTCGCCATGGCCGGCAACTGCCGGTACGCGCTGCACGAATCCCGCCGATGCCCGGCCGACAAGGCGTCGTGTGCATTCATCGACGGGCCGGCACGCGCCGTGGCGAGCGCGTTGGCACACCGCGTGCTTTACAGCGCAGCACACGCGCGGCACGCCGATGCCGCACGCAATCCGAATGGCCCGACCAGGAGAACTCCGATGGCTGTTGAATTTCTGTGGCGCTTGCCGATGCATGGCGACGGCCGGCGCGCACACGACCTGCATACGCGTGGCGAATGGAACCGCCAGCGCGCATCGCGCGTCGCGCCGAAAGTCGACGACGACGATTTCGGCTACATCGACTATCTGTCGCAGGTCGCGCGCGCGGCCGATATCGCCGGCTTCCACGGCGCGCTGATTCCGATCTTTCGTTTTACCGAGGAACCGTGGGTCGTGGCGGCCGCGCTGGCGCGCGAGACGCGCCGGCTGCGGCTGCTGATCGCGCTGCAGCCGCATTTCGTGCATCCGGTCTATGCGGCGCAGATGGCCGCAAGCCTGCAGCGGATCAGCCGCGGGCGCGTCGAGTGGAACGTCGTCACGGGCGGCGGCGGCCCCGACCAGCGTGCATACGGCGACTTCATCGATCACGACAGCCGCTATGCGCGCACCGACGAATTCCTCGATGTCGTGAAGGGCGTTGCGGCCGGCGACCCGTTTACGTTCGACGGCCGCTTCTACCGGGTCGAAGCCGGTGGCCTGCTGCCGCCGCTGAGCGGCCAGAAGCCGCCGCGCATCTACCTGGCCGGCGCGAGCGACGCCGCGCTCGCGGTCGCCGCGAAGCATGGCGACGTGCACCTGAGCTGGGGCGAGCCGCTCGCGAAACAGAAGGAGGTGGTCGATGCGGCGCGCCGCGCGCTCGATCGCCAGCGTGCCGAGCGCGACCTGCGCTTCGGCATGCGCATCGACATCCTGGCGCGCGAGACCGAAGAGCAGGCATGGGCCGAGTTGCGGCAGATGTTCGCGACGGTGGGCGACGTGACGCGCAACGGCTTCGGCGGGCGCGGCGAATCGTCGGAGTCGGTCGGCGCGAAACGCCAGTTCGCGCTGCACCAGGGCAATACGCAGCACTTCGACGACCTGATCGTCGGCCCGAACCTGTGGGCGGGGATGTCGCAGATTCGCGGCGGCCCCGGTTGCGTGATCGTCGGCAGCCACGAGCAGGTGGCCGAGCGGCTCGCGGAATACGTCGACATCGGCGTCTCGACATTCATTCTCGCCAGCAACCCGCATCTCGAGGAGGCGTACCGCGTGGGCGAGGAAGTGCTGCCGCTCGTCGACGGCGCGCTGAACGCGCGCGGCACGCAGGCGGCGCTGCGCGTGGCCGGCGCATGAGCGCGACGGCATTCCCGCGCCATCCAACGACATCGACAAGGACCTTCACCATGACGACACTCGCTGCGCAGGCCACGGCCTGCGACGCACTCTGGTACACGCGCTGCCCGGTGCCCACCGCACTCGGCATCGCCGTGCATCGCGGCTGGTTCGACGAGGAGTTCGGGCCGGACGGCATCACGCTGAATTCGCTGCAGGAGACGGCCGACGCCGGCAAGCGCGAATCGCATTTCGATCACAGTCTGCCGCACTCGTTCCGGCAGGGCGGAAACATTCCCGCGCTGTGGGCGCGGGCACGCGGCGCCGACACACGCGTGATCGGCCTGTCGTGGACCAACGAGTTCCAGGCGATCGTCACGCTGCCCGATCGCGGCATCCGCTCGGTGCGCGATCTGCGCGGCCGGCGGCTCGGGTTGCCGCGCCACCCGATCAGCATCGACTTCTGGCGGGCGGCCGCGCTGAAAGGCTTCCTGAGCGCACTCGAACTGGAAGGGCTCGGGCACGGCGACGCCGAATGGGTCGACCTGCCCGACGAACGCGAACGCCGCACCGGGCCCGCTTCGTTTGCGCGTGGCCCGCACGAGTACGGGCTCGAGATCGCGGCGCTCGTGCGCGGCGAGGTCGACGCGGTGTTCGTGAAAGGCGTCGAAGGGCTCGAGACCGTGCATCTGATCGACGCGCAGGTCGTCATCGATCTCGGCGCGCACCCCGATCCGCTCGTGCGGATCGGCAACGGCACGCCGCGCACGCTGACCGTCGACCGTGCGCTGATCGACGCGCGTCCCGATCTCGTGAGCCGCTTCCTGTCGGTGGTGGTGGGGGCGGGCGACTGGGCCGCACGCCATCCCGCGGAGACGGTCGCCTATATCGGTCGTGAGACGCGCGCATCCGACGAGTGGGTGCGTTATGCGTACGGCGCGGACGTGCACCGCCATCTGGAGACGGGGCTCGCGCAGACGTCGATCGACGGGCTGGTCGCGTTCAAGGACTTCCTCGTCGAGTGGGGCTTTCTCGAACAGGATTTCGATGCGCGCGCGTGGATCGACCCGGCGCCGTTCACGCGTATCGACCGGCAACGCCATGCGTGGGTCGCGTAGCGCGCCGCGGCGCGTCATTGCAAGGAGTCGAGCATGACAGGTCTGACGATCGAATACGGCGTGCCGCCGGCACGCCGGCACGCGGCGCGTGCTGCGCCGCGTGCGGGTGCGAACGGCGTGGCGGGCCGGGCGGCGGCGGCGACGCGTCCGCCGTGTGCTTCACCTTCGGCACGGCCGGATGCGACGAAGGCGAAGCCGGGCGCGTGGCGCGTCACGGCGGCGATTGCGCTCGCGGTCACGGCGCTGCATGCGGGTGTCGCGCTGCTGGCCGCGCGCGTACCTGCCGCGCCGCCCGTGCAGCCGCCGCGACCGCTGCCGATGACGGTCGAACTGACGCGGCCGCCCGAACCGTTGCCGCAGACGGCGCACCCGCCGCCACCGGCGGTGCCGCCGAAGCCGCCGAAGCAGGCGCCGACCCCGCCGAAGCCGCGTGCTGCCGTCGCGCATCCGGCGCCGGTGCCGGCCGCCGCGCCGCAGGTCACCCGCGAGGCGGCCCCCGCGACGGCGGCGCCCGCCGTCGCCACGCAAGCCGCACCTGCTCTCGCGCCGGCTGCGCCTGCCGCGCCCGTGCGCGAAACCGCACCGGTCGGCGACGCGGCCTACCTGCGCAACCCGGCGCCCGACTATCCGGCGTTCGCGCAGGACCAGGGCTGGGAAGGGCGCGTCGTGCTGCGCGTGCACGTGCTCGCGAGCGGTTCGCCCGATTCCGTAGAGGTCCGCACGAGCAGCGGCCGCCGCATGCTCGACACCGCGGCGGTGGCCGCCGTGAAGCGCTGGACGTTCGTGCCCGCGAAGCGCGGCGACGAAGCGGTCGACGGCTGGGTCAACGTGCCGATCGATTTCAAGCTGGGCTGACCCGCCGGGCAGCCCGCCACATTTTCAAAGGAACTCACATCATGAACGGTATCCCGACCACCTTCATCGTCCAGGGCGCGCTCTGGCTGCTCGTCGTCTTCTCCGTCGTCACGTGGACGCTGATCGTCGTGAAGGCGATCCAGAGCCTGCGGGCGAGTGCGCGCAACCGACGTTACGTCGGCGCGTTCTGGGCCGCGAACAGCTTCCACGAGGCCGCCGCGCTCGACGGCGCGAACAGCCCGGTGGGCGAACTTGCCGCGACGGGCTTCGACGCGCTGCGACGCGCCGACGAGAGCAGCGCACACGATCTCGAACACAGCTGGAGCCGTCACGACCTGCTCGAACGGCATCTGCGGCAGCAGATCCACAACGCGCGCCGGCGCGAGGAGGCGGGGCTGGCGGTGCTCGCGTCGATTGGCAGCACCGCGCCGTTCGTCGGCCTGTTCGGCACCGTGTTCGGCATCATCCATGCGCTGACCGCGATCACGCACAGCGCGTCGGCGAGCATCGACGTCGTAGCCGGACCGATCGGCGAGGCGCTCGTCGCGACCGGGATCGGCATCGCGGTCGCCGTGCCGGCCGTGCTCGCGTACAACTTCTTCGTTCGTCGCGTGAAGGCCGCGTCGGCCGATCTCGATGCGTTCGCCACCGATTTCGTCACGCTCGCGCAGAAAGCCGGCTTCCGCGTGCCGCCCGCTGCCGCCGCACCCGCGCCGGCACGCCGTGCCGACGACACCCGCCGGGAGGTGTTCGCATAATGGCCTTCTCCTCTTCCTCCGACAACGACGACGTGCTCAGCGAAATCAACATCACGCCGCTCGTCGACGTGATGCTCGTGCTGCTCGTCGCCTTCATCGTCACGGCGCCGCTGCTCAACAACGCGGTGCACGTGAATCTGCCGAACACCGTCGCCACGGCGCCGGCCGATCGCAAGCCGAACGTCACCGTGAGCGTCGACGACAAGGGCGTCGTGTATCTCGACAAGCGGTCGGTCGCGCTGGCCGCGGTGCCGGCCGAGCTGGCCGCGCTGAAGGCCGGCCGGCCCGACGTCGCGCTCGACCTGCAGGCCGACGAGCACGTGCCGTACGGCACCGTCGCGAAGCTGATGGCCGCGATCGAGCATGCGGGCATCACGCGGCTGTCGGTGCTGACCGCGCCGCGCGGCTGACGCGCGGTTCACGACTCTCTTGGCGAACGCATCCATGAGCATCACGGCTTCCTCCAACGTCCAGTCGATCTGGTACACGCGCTGTCCGGTGCCGACGCCGCTCGGCATCGCCGCGCATCTCGGCTGGCTCGACAGCGAATTCGCCGGCGACGGCATCACCGTGCGCGCGCTGCAGGAAAGCCGGCACGCGGCGCTGCATCATGCGCACGTCGATCATTCGCTCGACAACGCATTCCGGCAGGGCGGCAGCATTCCCGCGCTGTGGGCACGCGCGGCCGGCGCCGAGACGCGCGTGGTCGCTCTGACCTGGGTCGACGAGGCGCAGGCGATCGTCGCGCTGCCGGAAAGCGGCCTGAAGCGGCCGAAAGACCTGCGCGGGCGCCGCATCGGCCTGCCGCGCCGCGACGGCGAGCGCATCGACATATTTCGTGCGGCGGCGCTGCGCGGCTTCGTCAGCGCGCTGTCGCTCGACGGGCTCGGCCCCGCCGACGTCGAATGGATCGACGTGCCGGCGTCGAACCTGCGTGCGCCGGTGTCGACACCGGCGACGCGCGACGCGGCATTCAGTCATCCCGCGAGCCTGTCGAGCCGCCGGCTCTATGCGGCCGAAGCGGCCGCGCTCGTGCGCGGCGAAGTCGACGCGATCTACGTGAAGGGGTCGCTCGGACTCGAAACCGCGCACCTGATCGGCGCGCAGCCGGTCGTCGACATCGGCTTTCATCCCGATCCGCAGATCCGCATCAACAACGGGTCGCCGCGGCCGCTGACCGTCAATGCGTCGACGCTCGAACGCCATCCCGACATCGTCAGCCGCTTCCTCGCGCGCGTGACCGACGTCGAAGGCTGGGCGCGCGAGCACGAGCAGGAAGTGCTCGGCTATCTCGGCCGCGAGACGGGATCGGGCCATGACTGGCTGAGGCTCGCGTACGGCGCGGACGTGCACCGGCGGCTGCGCACGGATCTCGACGAAGCGTCGATCGCCGCGCTCGACGATTTCAAGCGATTCCTCGTCGAATGGCGATTCCTGCCAGCGGACTTCGACGTGCGTGCGTGGATCGACCGGCGCGCGCTCGACGGCATCGCGACGCTGTCTCGCGACTCCGCGCGGTGAGCGCGCCGGCACGCGTCGCCGACGCATGGCGGCGCGAGCGTTTCACCGGCGGTTTCATGCTGCTGGCGCTCGCGAGCGGCACGACGATCAGCATGGCGCAGCTCGCGACGACACTGTACGCGCTCGCGCTCGGCGTCGACAGCGCGCGGCTCGGCATCATCGCGGCGATGGAGCCGCTCGGTATCGCGTTGATGACGCTGCCGGCCGGGCTGCTCGTCGCGCGCTACGGCGCGCGGCGCGTGTACTTCGTCGCAAGCATGGGGCCGATGCTGCTCAATCTCGTCGTGCCGTTGACCGGCGCGTGGCCGCTGATCGCGCTCACGCAAGTGTTGATCGGGCTGTGCATCCCGTTCCGGATCGTGTCGATCAACGGCGTGTTCCTCGCGCGTCTCGCGCAGATCGGCTTCGCGCGCGCCGGCTGGTACCGTGCGGCGATGTCGGTCGGTACCGGCATGGTCGGACCGTGGCTCGCGAGCTGGCTGATCGGCACGCATGGCGCGGTCGCGACGTTCTGTGCGGCATCGGCGAGCTTCGCGGGCATGGCGCTGTTCAGCCGGACGCTGCTCGGCGACGCGGAGCCAGCGGCACGCGGTGCGCAACCGGAACCCGGCGGCCTGCGCGCATTGCTGGCGCTCGCATGGCGTCGCGACGTGCGCGAGCAGCTCGTGCTGGAAGCCGTGAACAGCGCGACACGTTCGCTCGTCGGCGCGTATACGGTGGTGCTGGCGATCCAGTCGCTCGGGCTGTCGCAAACGAAAGCCGTCGCGCTGCTGACGCTGCAGGGCGTCGTCGCGGTGATCGCGCTGTTCGGGCTCGGGCATGTCGCGCAGCGGATGACGGCGCGCCGTTGCCAGGCGCTCAGTCTTGCCGGTGGCGTGGCCGGGTTGCTCGCGCCGGGTCTTGCGCATGACGTATGGATCGTCGGTGCGGGTCTCGCCGCGCTGTGCGCCGGGTCGTCGCTGCTGCATCTCGTCAACATGCAACGCCTCGGCCGTCTCCCGGCCGACAAGGCTCAGGTATCGAGCCTCTACAACCTCGCGTCGATGACGGGCGCGTTCTGCGGCCCGCTGGCCGGCAGTGCGCTCGTGCCGGTCGTCGGGTTGCCGGGCATGTTTCTGTGCTGGCTGCCTGTCGTCGCGCTGGTTGCATTCGCGTTACGCGTTTCGACGGGGCGGCGCGACGCATCGCCGTCCGTGACTGCAAAGCTGTCCTGACGACCATCGGCTCGGGTGTTGCGGAATCCGCGCGGTGTTGCGTGACAAGCAGTTTGCTTCCCGCCACAGATGCGCATGCAGCAACACCTGCCCCCCAAGCATGCCGGAAGCCCCGTGCGACGGGCTTCTCGATGCTGGCATCCGAATTGCAACAGGTCACCCGTGCGTCGCGCACGCACGTGCGTTCAACCGATCAAACAGGATGACTCATCGATGTTCAGGAAAAAACTAATCGTCACCGCGCTGGGGGGACTGCTGACGGGTGCAGCCGTATCGTTGCCCGCGTGGGCGGAGGATGGCGCGGTGACGGCAGCGCCGGACGCGAAGCCGGCGCAACCGGGCGCGGACGATGCAGCCCCGGCCGCGGCGAAGGCAGCCCGTGCGACCCGCGGCACGGTAGCACGCGAAACGAATCTCGGCACGGTGACGGTGACCGCACGCCGGCGCAAGGAGAGCATCCAGGACGTGCCGGTCGCGGTGAGCGCGCTGAGCGGCGACACGATCAGGAACAACGAGTTGCGCGTGGTGAACGACGTCACGAAGTACGTGCCGAACTTTACCGGCCAGTCGACCGAAGGCCGCGAGCGGCCGCGCTGGTTCCTGCGCGGCGTCGGCAGCAATGATCCGTCGGACCTGTCGCTGAGCCCCATCGGCGTGTATTTCGACGATGTCTACATCAACAGCGTGTTCGGGCAAGGCTTCCCGCTGTTCGACCTCGATCGCATCGAAGTGCTGCGCGGCCCGCAGGGCACGTTGTGGGGCAAGAATACCGTCGGCGGCGCGCTCAGCATCACGTCGCAGAAGCCCACTTTCGACGTGAGCGGCTACGGCAAGATCGGGCTCGGCCAGTACAACAGCCGGCTCGCGGAAGCCGCAATCGGCGGGCCGATCGGCAAGAACGACGTGCTGGCCGCGCGCGTGTCGGTGTATCACGAGAACGCCGACAGCTTCTACACGAATACCGTGCAGCAAGGTCGCTTCGGCGGCTTCCACGACAATGCGGTGCGCTTCCAGGTGCTGGCCGTGCCGACCTCGGACACCGACTTCCTGTTCAACATTCACGGCCGCAACTACACGGGCGGCGGCAATGCGTGGCACGCGCAGGGCGCGGGGCCGGGCGGCGCGAACCAGTTCGGCTTCGTCGGGTCGAGCGATCCGTACACGGTGTCGCTCAATGCGCCGTCGAGCGATCACATCTCGACCTGGGGCACGTCGCTCACCGCGCACTGGCGCATCAACCCGGCGGTGACGCTGACGTCGATCACCGCGTTCGAAGGGCTGCACCGCTGGTACCAGGACGACGAGGACTATTCCGCGTTCGACGCCGCGCGTTCGCATGATCGCCTGTCGAGCCGCCAGTTCTCGCAGGAATTGCGCCTCGAGTCGCCGCAGAACGACCGGTTCAGCTGGCTCGTCGGCACCCACCTGTTCACCGAGCAACTGGCCGAGCAGGGCGCCGGCGGCGGCCTGCCGGGCTCGCCGTCGCCCGCGTTCTACCACCTGACCGACCTCACGCAGCACACGCAGAGCGCGGCGATTTTCGGCAGCGTGAAGTACCGGTTTACCGACCGCTTCAACGTGACCGGCGGGCTGCGTTACACGATCGAGCGCAAGAACATCAACCTGACCGGGCTGCAGGACACCGGCAACGTGACGTTCAGCAATCCGGGCAGCTGGTGGGATCCGTCGTCGGTGTCGTCGCCGCTGGCGGTCAGCGCTCGGCAGAACCAGACGAACACGTGGCGCGCGCCGACCTGGGACCTCACGCCCGAATATGCGCTCAGCAGCAACGTACGCGCGTATTTCCGCTATGCGCGCGGCTTCCGGTCGGGCGGCTACAACGGCAACGCGTATACGCAGAGCACGGTGTCGACCGTGTCGCCGGAGTACCTGACCGACTACGAAGTCGGCATCAAGAGCGAGTGGTTCGACAAGCGGCTGATCGTCAACGCGAGCGTGTTCCACTACGACTATCGCGACATCCAGGTGTTCGCGCTGGCACCGAACCCGTTCGGCGGCCCGCCGGTGTCGACGCTGTCGAATGCGGGGCAGGGGCGCGCGGACGGCTTCGAGCTGGAACTGAAGGCGCAGCCGGTCAACAGCCTCTACCTGTTCGCGAACCTCGGGATGCTGAACACGCGCTACACGGAGTTCCGCTATGTGCCGACCGCCGTCGGCAATTCGTTCGCGCGTTCGCCGCATACGACGATCAACGCGGGCTTCGACTATCGCGTGCCGGTGTCGTTCGGCACGCTGACGGCCGGCGGCGACGTGAACTACCGCAGCCGCGAGTACTTCAGCGCGACGCGGCAGACGATGCCGCAGCTCTGGCAGGGCGGCTACACGGTGCTGAACGCGCACGTGTCCTACACGACGCCGAACCAGAAGTACATCGTGACGGGCTACGTGACGAACCTGACCAACAAGGTCTACAAGAAGCTCGAGCTGCTGCCGTCGTATGGCGCGTATCCGGTGCTGTATGGCGATCCGCGCACGGTCGGGATCACGCTGACGGCGAAGATCTGACGGGCAGCACGAGCATGAAGCGCAGGCGGCGCGGCGGCGAGCCGCGTCTGCCGCGCGTCAGATCAGCAGCGACAGCGTCCCGAACAACGCGAGATCCGCCTTGCGCGCCGAGCGCGCATGCCCGCGGATCACGTGCAGCAGGCAGTCGATGAAGCAGCGCGCCGCGTCGCTGAGCGTGCTGCTGCGCCGCGTGACGATCCCGAGCTCGTCCGGCTCGAAGGTCTCTTTCAACGGCAGCACGCGCATCCGTTCGCCGAACTGCGGCACGGACGCGAGGATCGTCGGACACCAGGTGCACATGTCGGCCTGTTCGAGCATCGTCTGCAGCATGGACAGCGACTGCGCGCGCACGATGCGCCGCTCGTCGATCTGCGCGCCGTTGCGCGTGAACAGGGTGTCGACGAGCGCGGCCTGGCCGTCGGCCGTGGAATTCAGCACCCAGTCGTCGTCGAGCAGGTCGTGGATCGACCGCGCGCGCTCGCGCGGATGCCCGGCGCGCACCATGACCGACATGTCGTAGCGCAGCAGCGGCTCGAACGAGAATTCCTGCGCGCTGCCCGGCTGCATGTGCCTGAGCGCGAAATCCATGCTGCCGTCGCGCAGCAGCGGCTGGGCGACGGCCGCCAGCGCCTCGTAGAGTTCGAGCCGCACGTCGGGCATCCGTTCGCGAAAGCGCAGCACCGTTTCCGCGAGGAACGTCAGCGTCAGCCACGGCGTGACGCCGATGCTCAGCCGGCCCTCGACGCGGCCGCGCATGCGTTCGAGATCGCTCTGCGCGTGTTCGAGCTGCTTCAGCACGAGCTTCGCGTGCGTGAGCAGCGTTTTCCCGTATTCGGTGAAGCCGATTCCCTCCGGCGCGCGCACGAGCAGCGGCAGGCGTTCGCTGGCCTCCAGTTCGCGCAGCGCGCGCGTGACGGCCGCCTGCGACAGCCCGAGCGAGCGCGCCGCGCCGCGAATGCTCCCGGCCTCCGCGCTCGCGACGAGCGCCTGCAACTGATGAAGCTTGATCGTGCTCATGGTGCGATACCCGACAACGAAAGGTTGTCATCATAACGAAACCGCGGCTGTTCGCCGGGATTTTCGCTGCCTACGATGCGGCCACGATCGGTCATCCGGGCGATCGGAAACCATAGAAGCATCGAGGAGAATCGGGGTTGGACCATCCATCTATCCAGCCGGAACTGGCTGCCATCGAGGCCGAGATGATCGCGCTGCGCCGTCGGCTGCATGCGCATCCGGAGCTGGGTTTCGACGAACATGCGACGAGCGGTCTGGTGGCCGACTGTCTGACAACGTGGGGTTATCGGGTGACGCGCGGGATCGGCGGCACGGGCGTGGTCGGCACGCTGGCGCGCGGCGCCGGCAAACGGCTCGGATTGCGCGCGGACATGGATGCGCTGCCGATCCACGAGACGACCGGGCTGCCGCACGCGAGCCGGCACGACGGCGTGATGCACGCGTGCGGTCACGACGGACATACGGCGATGCTGCTCGCGGCGGCGCGCTGCGTGGCCGAGCGCGCGCGCTTCACGGGCACGCTGAACGTGATTTTCCAGCCGGCCGAGGAAGGGCTCGGCGGCGCGAAGCGGATGCTCGACGACGGGCTGTTCGCGCGGTTTCCGTGCGACGCGGTGTTCGCGATGCACAACGTGCCGGGCCTGCCGGTCGGCGTGCTCGGCTTCTGCGACGGCCCCGCGATGGCGTCGGCGGACGAGGTGCGCGTGCGCGTGACGGGGCGCGGCGGCCATGGCGCGGCGCCGCACCTGACGGTCGATCCGGTGGTCGTGTGCGCGTCGATCGTGATGGCGCTGCAGAGCGTCGTGTCGCGCAACGTGAATCCGCAGGACCTGGCGATCGTCACGGCCGGCTCGATCCATGCGGGCACGGC
Source organism: Burkholderia metallica (assembly GCF_902832845.1). Taxonomy (GTDB): domain Bacteria; phylum Pseudomonadota; class Gammaproteobacteria; order Burkholderiales; family Burkholderiaceae; genus Burkholderia; species Burkholderia metallica. Next base: position 163,980 of record NZ_CADFDB010000008.1, read on the forward strand.
GTCGAACGTGATCCCGGCGCATGCGGAACTCGCCCTCAGCGTGCGGGCGTTGTCGCCCGACGTGCGCGCGCTGCTCGAAACGCGCATCCGCGAGATCGTGCACGGGCAGGCCGCGAGCTACGGCGCGATGGCCGAGATCGACTATCGCCACGACTATCCGGTACTGGTCAACCACGCGGTGGAAACCGCGTTCGCGCGCGACGTCGCCCGCGAATGGGGCGGCGATGCCGCGCTGATCCCGCATCTGAAGCCGATCGCGGCGAGCGAGGATTTCGCGTTCATGCTCGAAGCGTGCCCCGGCAGCTATCTGTCGATCGGCAACGGCGACGGCGCGGCCGGCTGCGGGCTGCACAACCCGGGCTACGACTTCAACGACACCTGCCTCGCCACCGGCGCGAGCTACTGGATCGCACTGGCCGAGCGCTTTCTCGCGTAACGAGCCCGCACGATCCCGATCGACGATTCACACAACGAAGGAGACTGGCAATGAAGCAGTGGAAACGGATGGCGGCGCTCGCGATGGCGCTGGCGGCAGGGGCGGCGCATGCGGGCGACTGGGCGGGCAAGGAGATTCGCCTCGCGGTCGATCCGACTTATCCGCCGCTCGAATACAAGCTGCCCGACGGGACGCTGACGGGCTTCGGGATCGACATCACGAACGCGTTGTGCGCGGAGCTGCATGCGCGCTGCGTGTGGGTCGAATCGAGTTTCGACGGGATGATCCCGGGGCTGCTCGCGCGCAAGTTCGACGTGATTGCGTCGTCGATGACGATCACGCCGAAGCGGCAACAGCAGATCGCGTTCACGAACCGGATCTCGAATGCGCCGGCGCGCCTCGTCGCGCGCAAGGGGTCGCCGCTGCTGCCGACGGCCGACGCGCTGAAGGGCAAGCGCGTGGGCGTCGAGCAGGGTTCCGCGCAGGCCGACTACGCGGTCGCGAACTGGCAGCCGGCCGGCGTGCAGATCGTGTCGTACCAGAACCAGGACCAGGTCTATGCCGATCTCGTGACGGGCCGGCTCGACGCGGCGTTCCAGGCATCGATCGCGGCGAGCGACGGCTTCCTGAAGAAGCCGCAGGGCAAGGATTTCGCGTTCGTCGGCCCGGCGATCGACGACGTGAAGTATTTCGGGCAGGGCGACGGGCTCGGGCTGCGCAAGCAGGACAGCGACTTGCGCGAGGCCTTCAATCGCGCGCTCGCGACGATTCTCGCGAACGGCACGTACCAGCGCATCAACCGGAAGTATTTCGACTTCGACATCTACGGCGCGAAGTAACGCGTTCGTCAGGCACGAGAAAGGGGGGCGCGGCGTGCCGCGCGCCTGTAAAGGCAGCACCACGCATGCGCGAGCGGCGGACGATGACATTTCCGCCCCGCATGCGCAATCCTATCGATAAGGATCACAAAACAATGAACTGGAGATTGGCTTTCGTCGCGATTCCGGCGCTGTGCGCCGCGCCCGCTTTCGCGCAAGGCAGCGTCACGCTGTACGGCCTCGTCGACGCGGGCATCGACTATACGAACAACGTCGGCGGCCACAGCGCGTGGCAGATGGCGAGCGGCTTCGCACAGGGCAGCCGCTGGGGGCTGAAGGGCACCGAGGATCTGGGCGGCGGCTACAGCGCGCTGTTCCAGATCGAGAACGGCTTCAACGTGAACAGCGGCACGCTCGCGCAGGGCGGCCGCATGTTCGGGCGGCAGGCGTACGTCGGGCTCGGCAGCCAGCGTTTCGGCACGCTGACGCTCGGTCGGCAATACGATGCGGTGGTCGACTATCTCGCGCCGACGACCGCGAACGGCAGCTGGGGTGTCTATCCGTTCTCGCATCCGCTCGACAACGACAACACCGGCAACACGTTTCGCGTGAACAACACGGTGAAGTACGCGAGCCCGGATTTCTCCGGCTTCTCGTTCGGCGGCACGTACAGCTTCAGCAACGACACGGGCTTTGCGAACAACCGGCAGTGGAGCGTCGGCGCGCAGTACGAGCAGGGCGGGTTGCTCGTCGGCGCGGCATTCCTGAATGCGGACAACCCGGGCGCGACGTCGGGCGGCGCGATCGCGGGGTCCGGATCGGTCGGCGCCGATGCCAACTTCGCGTCGGCGAGGCTGCGGATCTTCGGCGCGGGCATCAACTACACGGCCGGCCCCGCGACGGTCGGCTTCGCGTACACGAACAGCAACGTCACGCGGCCGACCGCGAACGTCGGCTACCTGTTCGGCGACGAAACGATCGAGCCGGTGACGGGCCCGCTCGCGGGCGGCGCGGTCACGGCGATCAAGTACCAGAACTTCGAGGTGAACGGAAAATACCAGTTCACGCCGGCATTGTTCGTCGGCGCGCAGTACGTGTACACGACGGCGCGCTACGACGCGACGACGGGCACCGCGAAACCGAAGATCCATTCGATCGGGCTGATGGCCGACTACAACCTGTCGAAGCGCACGGACGTGTACCTGATGGGCGCGTACCAGCGGATCGCGGGTGACGCGACGGGCTCGTCGCTGGATCAGGCGTACGTCCCCGGTGCGGCGGATCTGTCGTCGACGTCGAAGCAGTTGATGGTTCACGCGGGGATCCGTCACAAGTTCTGAGCGTACGACCATCGCGCGGCCGGCCGCCTGCGGCTCGACGACCCGCAGGCGATCGCCGACGCGGCCGCCGCCGATGCGGGCCGCGCATCGCCCGGCCTGGCGCTCGCGGCCGCGGGCCTGTTTCCCGCGATGCGTGACCGATGCGAGCGAACGCGCGACGCCGTCGGTCGCGCGCATCTCACATATCGAGACGACGCCCCGGTCGTTGACGCGAAATTCACGCGGCTCCTAGACTGGCCCGGATGACGCTGCCGCGTCGCGCGGCGGCCGTCCCGTCGCGCACGACGGGCGACACAAACCGGGAGACACGCCGATGACCGCCGACGCCCCGCAGTTGCACGCCGCGACGATGCGGCGCCTGAACCTGCGCCTGATTCCGTTCCTGATGCTGCTGTATCTCGTCGCGTACATCGACCGCTCGAACATCTCGGTCGCGGCGCTGCAGATGAACGCCGATCTCGGGCTGAGCGCCGAAATGTACGGGCTGGGCGCGGGGTTGTTCTACGTAACCTACATCCTGTTCGAGGTGCCGAGCAACCTGTTCCTCGCGCGCGTCGGCGCACGCCGCTGGATCGCGCGGATCATGATCACGTGGGGCGTCGTCGCGGCCGCGATGAGCGCCGTCCATACGCCAGGGCAACTCTATGCGATGCGCCTGCTGCTCGGCGCGGCGGAAGCGGGGTTCACGCCGGGCATCATCTACTACCTGTCCGCGTGGTATCCGCGGAGCGATCGGGCCCGCGCGATGTCGTTCTTCTATATCGGCGCGACGCTCGCGTCGGTGATCGGGCTGCCGCTGTCCGGCGCGTTGCTGAACCTGAACGGCGTGCTCGGCCTCGAGGGCTGGCGCTGGCTGTTCCTGCTCGAAGGCGTGCCCGCGCTGCTGCTCGGGTTCGTCGTGCTGCGCCGCCTGCCCGACACGCCCGCGCATGCGCGCTGGCTGCCGGCCGACGAGCGCGCGTGGCTCGAAGCGACGCTGCGCGACAGCGCACCGCGCGAGCACCTGTCGCACGGCGTCGCGCTGCGGCGGGCGTTCGGCGACGGCAAGGTGTGGGCGCTCGCCGCGTTCTGGCTGCTGCAGGCGTTCGGCACGATCGGCCTCACGCTGTTCCTGCCGCTGCTCGTGAAGAGCCTGTCGGGGCAATCGAGTTTCGCGGTCGGCAGCCTGTCCGCGCTGCCGTTCCTGTTCGCGTGCGTCGCGATGTACGTGAACGGCCGGCATTCGGATCTCGGCGGCGAACGCGCGCTGCATCTCGGCGTGCCGATGCTGCTGGCCGGCGCGCTGCTGATCGCGGCGATCTATACGCCGATGCTGCCCGTCGCGTATGCGCTGCTCGTGCTCGCGGTCGGCTTCAACTGGGCGGCGACGCCCGTCTTCTGGGCCGTGACGACCGAATACGTGTCGGGCCTCACGGCCGCCGCGTCGATCGCGCTGATCAACGCGGTCGCGAACATCGCCGGGCTCGCGCTGCCGCCGGTGATGGGGCGAATCAAGGACGTCACGCATTCATACGACCTCGCGCTGCTGCTCGTCGCGGCCGCACTGCTGGCCGGCGGCGTGCTGGCGTTGCGGATCGCGTCGCGGCGCGCGATGCCGGTGGCGGCGGGGCGGGCCGGCTGAACGCCGCGCGCCGATCGCCGCGTGCGGCGCCGGCTTCGTGCGGCCAACGCACGGAGAATGTCGCCCGAGTCGGCGCTCGGCCGCAGTGTCGCGAACGGCCGATACTCGCCCGCGGCCGCGTGCGCGGCTTCACGACGTAATATCCGTTACGCACGTAGAATGGTCCGACGAAAGTGCGGATGCCGGAGGCGGTTGCACCGGAAGCGGTTCTGCACGCCCTCCTTCACGTGAACGCACTCCGGGAGCACGCATGTCATCTCGCACCTATCTCGTCACCGGCGCATCGCGCGGCATCGGCCTCGCGGTCAGCGCCTTGCTCGCACGGCGCGGCCATCGCGTCATCGGCCTCGCCCGTCACGCGCAGGACATCGGCTTCCCCGGCGAATTGCTCGCGTGCGATCTCGCCGACGTCGAACGCACGGCGGACACCCTTGCACGCATCGGCGAGCGGCACGACGTCGACGGCATCGTGAACAACGCCGGCATCGCGTTGCCGCAACCGCTCGGGCAGATCGACTTCCGGTCGCTGCAGGCCGTGTTCGATCTCAACGTGCGGGCCGCGATCCAGGTCACGCAGCACTTCGCGGAAGCGATGAAGGCGCGCGGCCACGGTCGCATCGTCAATATCTGCAGCCGCGCGATTTTCGGCAGTCTCGATCGCACCGCGTATTCCGCCGCGAAGAGCGCGCTCGTCGGCTGCACGCGCACGTGGGCGCTCGAACTCGCCGAGCATGGCGTGACCGTCAACGCGGTCGCGCCGGGGCCGGTCGAGACGGAACTGTTCCGGCAGACGCGGCCCGTCGGCAGCGAAGCCGAACGCAAGGTGCTCGCGACGATCCCGGCGCGCCGGCTCGGCACGACCGACGACGTGGCCGCCGCGATCGCGTTCTTCCTGTCGGACGAAGCCGGCTTCGTCACCGGGCAGGTGCTGGCCGTGGACGGCGGCGGCAGCCTCGGCGGGCGCGGCTGACCCGAAACCCCGCGGCGGCCGGTATCGGCGTGCACCGCAGGCGCGCATACGCGTGCGCTGATGGCGGCCATGCGGTTCGCGTGCATATTCCGCCACCCCGTTAGCATGTGACGAATCGGACTTTGGATGCCGCGCGCGCGACGCTAAGATCGCCGATCCCGTAGATCGAGCGTTCAGCATAATGAAAAAGTCCGCCGCGCCGTTGCATGCTTTTCGTTTCCGTGTCGTCTGCGCCGCGCTTGCCGGTGCGGTGTCGCTCGCATCGTGCGGCGGCGTCGACGGCGATCCGCCGTCGCCGCCCGCGAACGCCACGCCGCCGCTGGCCGCGAAACGGCCGAACATCCTGTACATCATGGCCGACGATCTCGGCTATTCCGACATCCACGCGTTCGGCGGCGAGATCAACACGCCGAACCTCGACGCGCTCGTTGCGTCGGGCCGCATCCTGTCGAACCATCACACGGGCACCGTATGCGCGATCACGCGCGCGATGCTGGTCTCCGGCACCGATCACCATCTCGTCGGCGAAGGCACGATGGGCGTGCCGACCGACGAACGGCGCGGGCTGCCCGGCTACGAGGGTTACCTGAACGATCGCGCACTGTCGTTCGCACAACTATTGAAGGACGCCGGCTACCACACGTATATCGCGGGCAAGTGGCACATCGGCTCGGGGATCGTCGGCAGCGCGACGGGCAGCGGGCAGACGCCGGACCAGTGGGGCTTCGAGCGCAGCTACGTGCTGCTCGGCGGCGCGGCGACCAACCACTTCGCGCACGAGCCGGCCGGCTCGTCGAACTACACCGAAGACGGCCGCTACGTGCAGCCTGGCCAGCCCGGGCAGCCGGGCGGCACGGGCGGCAGCCCGGCCGTGTTCTATTCGACCGATTTCTATACGCAGAAGCTGATTTCGTACATCGATGCGAACAAGCGCGACGGCAAGCCGTTCTTCGCGTACGCGGCCTACACGTCGCCGCACTGGCCGCTGCAGGTGCCCGATCCGTGGCTGCACAAGTATGCGGGCGTGTACGACGCCGGCTACGACGCGATCCGCAACGCGCGGATCGCACGCCAGAAGGCGCTTGGCCTGATTCCCGCCGATTTCAGGCCGTTCGACGGGTTGCCGGAAACGACGGCCGCGTCGCCCGCGACCGCGAACAACGGCACCGCCAGCGCGAAATACATCAGCGCGGTGCACGCGGCCGCGGACGGCTACGTCGACTACGGCCCCGGCAAGGTCGACAAGCTGTGGTCGAGCCTGTCGCCGGCCGAGCGCCGTGCGCAGGCGCGCTACATGGAGATCTACGCGGGGATGGTCGAGAACCTCGACTACAACATCGGCCTGCTGATCCAGCACCTGAAGGACATCGGCGAATACGACAACACGTTCATCATGTTCCAGTCGGACAACGGCGCGGAAGGCTGGCCGATCGATTCCGGCGCGGACCCGACGGCGACCGACACCGCGAACGCGCAGGAGCCGACCTATTCGGCGCTCGGCACCGACAACGGCAAGCAGAACGCGCAGCGGCTGCAGTACGGGCTGCGCTGGGCCGAAGTGAGCGCGTCGCCGTTCCGGCTCACGAAGGGCTATTCGGCCGAAGGCGGCGTGTCGACGCCGACGATCGTGCACCTGCCGGGCCAGACGCAGTCGTTGCCGACGCTGCGCGCGTTCACGCACGTGACCGACAACACGGCGACGTTCCTCGCGGTCGCGGGCGTCACGCCGCCGTCGCAGCCCGCGCCGCCGCTCGTCAATACGCTGACGGGCGTCGACCAGAACAAGGGCAAGGTGATCTACAACAATCGCTACGTGTATCCGGTCACGGGCCAGTCGCTGCTGCCGGTGCTCACGGGATCGGCGACGGGCGAAGTGCATACGACGCCGTTCGGCGACGAAGCATACGGCCGCGCGTACCTGCGCAGCGCCGACGGCCGCTGGAAGGCGCTGTGGACCGAGCCGCCGCTCGGGCCGCTCGACGGTCACTGGCAGCTTTACGACCTCGCGTCGGATCGCGGCGAGACGACCGACGTGTCGGCGCAGAACCCGTCGGTGATCGGTACGCTCGTCGACCAGTGGAAGACTTACATGAGCAACGTCGGCGGTGTCGAACCGCTGCGTCCGCGCGGCTACTACTGACCCGGGAGCGACACGATGCGGTTCCGGTTCCGGACGATCAGCGCGGCGCTGGCCGCCATGCTGTTCGCCGCCGCGTTCGCGGCCGGCTATGCGAATCCCGTCGCCCCGGCGGGCGACGCCTTCGACGGCGCGAATCGCGGCCGCGCGCTCGCGCCGCTCGGCTCGGAGCGGCAGTGCGAACGCTACTCGGGGCTGCCGGCCGGCTGGCGCGACGACCCGCGGGCCGGGATGGTGCACCTGCGCGGCGGCGCGTTCGTGTTCGGCAGCACGCGCGGCTACGCGGACGAGCGCCCGGTGGGCGACGGCCGCACGCGGGTCGGCGGGTTCTGGATCGACCAGACCGACGTGACGATCGCGCAGTTCGCCGCGTTCGTGCAGGCGACGGGCTACGTGACCGAAGCCGAGCAGCAGGGCGGCGCGGCGGTGTTCCACGTGCCGACGCGCGACGAGATGAATGCACGCGATCTCGCGTGGTGGTCGTGGGTGAAAGGCGCATCGTGGCGTCATCCGCGCGGGCCGGGCAGCGGCATCGACGGGCTCGGCAACCTGCCCGTCACGCTCGTCACGCAGCGCGATGCGTTCGCGTATGCGCGCTGGCTCGGCCGCGACCTGCCGACCGAGGCCGAATGGGAGTACGCGGGCAAGGGCGGCCGCGACGACGCGTCGCTCGACGCGGCGCCGCGCGACGCGCAGGGCAAGCCGGCCGCGAACTACTGGCAGGGCGTGTTCCCGGTGCTCGACACGGTCGAGGACGGCCATGCGGGGCTCGCGCCCGTCGGCTGTTACGCGGCGAACGGGTTCCGGCTCTACGACATGATCGGCAACGCGTGGGAATGGACGAAGGACGCTTACACCGGCCCGCACCAGTCGCACACGAACGGCGACACGGCGGCCGTCGCGCCGCCGACGCGCCGGCACGATACGCCGATGGTCATCAAGGGCGGCTCGTTCCTGTGCTCGCGCGATTACTGCGTGCGTTATCGCGCGTCGTCGCGCGAACAGCAGGAAGCCGATCTCGGCGCGTCGCATATCGGGTTCCGCACGATTCTGAGGGACGCGTCATGAAGCGCATCGTGCATGAAGCGGGCGCCTGGTTGCTGGCGGCGTGCGCGTGGGTTCATTCCGGTTCGACCGTTGCCGCGGAAGCCGCGTTGCCGGCCGTACGCGTCGGCGTGACCCGCGGCGTGCATGCGCAGATCCTGGACGAAGTGAAGCGGGTCGCCGCATCGCGAGGGCTGGGCATCGACGTCGTCGAATTCGACGATCCGTCGCGCATCGATGCGGCGCTGGCAGACGGCCGGATCGACGCGGCGAGCTTCGAGGATGCGCAACAGCTGGCCGCGACGCGCGAGCGCAAACGCTACGCGCTGACCGAAGTCGCGCCGACCGTCACGCTGCCGATGGCGTTCTATTCGCGCAAGCTGAAGCGCTTGAATGAATTGCAGCCGGGGGCGACGGTCGCGATTCCCGCCGATCCGCGCGGGATGGCTCGCGCGCTCGTGCTGCTGCAGAACGACACGCTGGTGACGCTGCGCGAGCGCGCCGGGCTGCGCGCGACGCTGCGCGACGTGACCGGCAACCGGCTGGGGTTGAAGCTCGTCGCAGTGCGCCGCGATCGCCTTTACGCGGCGCTCGACACGGCCGCGTTCGTCGCGATCGACAGCGACGATGCCGCGCGCGCCGGGCTGCAACCCGCGCGCGACAGCATCGGCATCGAGGACGCGCGCTCGTCGTACGCGAACGTGCTGACGGTGCGCGATGCCGATCGCGCGAAGCCGTGGGTGACGCAGCTCGTCGCCGCGTATCACTCGGACGACGTCGCGCGCTTCATCCTCACGCGCTACCAGGATTCGGTGCGGCGGCCGTGGTAGACGGCTACGGGCTCGCGTGCAACGCATGCGGACGCTGCTGCAACAGCGCGCCGACGCTGTCGTTGCGCGAACTGTTCCGGCATCGGGATCGCTTCGTCGGCGCGCTGACGATCGGTCGCGTGCCGAAGCAGCGGATCGGCGAGCGCTGGCGTGCGGGCCACCCCGCACATGCGCTCGATGCGGACGACGTCGCGGCGTGCGACGCACTGGCGCAGCGGCTGTTTCATCGCACCGGCGGCGCGGAGGGCGAATGGATCGCGCTGACGCTGCAGGGCTACGACTATCCGTCGCTCGGCCGTTGCGCGGCGCTGGCCGACGACGGCCGCTGCAGCGTGCATGCGGACAAACCGTCGATCTGCGGTGCGGTGCCGCTCGATCCGATGTTGCCGGACCGGCTGCAGTCGCGTGTGCTGGCCGCGCGGCGCGACGACGCGGCGTGGCTCGGTGCGGACTGCATCGTCGAAACGGCGGGCGCGCGATCGTCCGTCGACGCTTCATTCCCGATTCCGCTGGTGACGGCCGGACAGGTCGCGGACCGTGCGGCGCTCGACGCGTGCCGCGATGCGCTCGCATTCGAGCGTGCGGTGTGGCGCGATGCGGTGTTCGCGTCGCTGGTCGGCGGCGGGCAGGACGTGCGCCACGCGTTGGCGCGGCTTGCTCCCGGTGGCTACCTGACCGTGTCGATCGTGCCGGTGCTGTTCGCCGTCGCGTCGGTATCCGTGCATTGCCGCGCGCTGTGCATGGCGTTCATCGACGCGCAGCGCGCGTTGATCGAGAGGAGCGTCGAAGCGGCGCTTGCGCGCCGGCATGCCGACGATCGGCCCGCGACGCGCGAGTTACGCGGCTTCGCGCAGGCGCTTGAACGCGCGCGGCACGCACTGGCCGCGATGCCGGCTCCCGCAGCCGAACAGATGCGTGACGACGCACAGCGCATCGAAGCGTGGCTCGACGGCCGGCGCGACGTCGATACGCTCGCCGCGTGACGATCGCGGCACGCGCGGCTTGCCTTACAATCGGCGCTCTTTCAAGCGCATTCGATGGAGCGGGCATGTACGCGTCGACCTTCATTTTCCGTGCCGGGCAATACGACGACGAATTTCACCGGCTCGACCGGCAGATCGCCGAGATGGCGCGCGCGGCGCCCGGCTATCTCGGCGAGGAAACGTGGGAGAACGCCGAATCGGGGCTGATCCAGAACGTCTACTACTGGGAGTCGGAAGCGGCGCTGCGGCAGTTGATCGAGCATCCCGCGCATCTCGAGGCGAAGTCGAAGCAGGCGCGCTGGCTGGACGGTTATCGCATCGTGATTTCCAAGGTGCTGCGCGAGTATGGCGACGGCAAGCTCGCGCCGCCGCATACGGGCCAAACTGCGTGAAGGGCTGTCTGGTTCATTTCTTTCGTATTGCATAAAAATAGCGGTGCGCCGGCCGTTCGATTCCCCGGCGCATCGCCCCTCCCCGCCCCGCGTCAAAGCGCTTCGACCAGCAACCGTTTGCTCTTCTCGCAATACTCGTGACACGCGGCCCGCGCCGCGATCGCTGCGCCGTGCACGAAGCGGGGCGCGTCGGCCCGCCGCGACATCGACACGACGATCGACGGCGGCGACGGCTGCAGCGGCAGCTCGACCACTTCGCCGCTTTCGATCAACGCGTCGACGAACAGCACCGGGATCGCCGCCACGCCGAATCCGTCGCGCACGAGCTGCACGATCACCGAGATCGACGGCGAGCCGGTGATGCGCGTGTCCGACAGCGGCACGCCGTGCGCGTGCGCCAGCGTGCGGACGATGTCTTCCAGTGCGCGATGGGGCGCGGTGCCGCGTCCGTAGGTGAGGATCGGCTGGCGCAGCACCTGCCGCGCGAGGCCCGTGCGCAGGTTCGGCAGCAGCCCCGCGCGCGCGATCCAGCGCACCGGATAGTTCGCGAGCGCATCGCACACGACCGACGCCTCGTCGCTGCCTTCCACGCGGATGATCAGGTCGAGTTCACCCGCCATCAGCCGGCGCTGCAGCACGACGCTGACGTCGACGGTCAGGTCGATCTCGAGCTGCGGATAGTCGGCCGCGAGGCGCCGCATATAGTGCGGCAGCCAGCTGTGCACGACGGTCTCGATCACGCCGAGCCGCAGCTTGCCGCGCAGCGCGCTCTCGCCGGCCGCGGCAGCCTGCAGTTCCTGGGTCGCCTCGACCACGGCTTTCGCATAGCCGAGCAGGTACTCGCCGTTCGGCGTGAGCCGGAATTCGCGGCTGTCGCGGTCGACGAGTACCGTCTGCAGCTCGTCCTCGAGCGCCTTCAGGCGCTGCGAGATCGCGGCCGGCGTCGCGTGCAGCGCGGCGGCAGTCGTGCGGAAGTTGCGCAGCTTCGCGAGCGTGACGAAGGTTTCGAGAAAACGCGTGTTCATGGCGATCGGACGGACGGTGGATGCGCACTTTGCCGGTGAGGAAAAGTGAACGGGACCGGGGAAAACCCGAATCTTCGTTAAGAAATTCTATACACGAAGCGCAAAAAAACTCGTTGGCGGCAAATTTTTTTCTTTTCTATTCTTCGCCGTATCCGATGACACGCCACCGTCATCTCCACGACACCCTGATCTGCGACACAACCTCATGACCCCTTCCGAATTCCGCCAGTCCGTGCGCCAACGCGCGTTCCGCGGCCCGACCGCCGGCCAGTGCGGCCCGTACGCGCAAGCGAACCTCGCGATCCTGCCCGAAGCGTTCGCGCACGATTTCCTGCGCTTCTGTCAGGCGAATCCGAAAGCCTGCCCGCTCCTGGGCGTCGGCGAACCGGGGGCGTTCCGGATCGACGCGCTCGGCGAGGATCTCGACATCCGCACCGACGTGCCGAGCTACAACGTGTACCGCGACGGCCGCCTGACCGAACGCGTCGAGTCGCTGGAAGCGCTGTGGCGCGACGATTTCGTCGTGTTCGCGATCGGCTGCTCGTTCTCGTTCGAGGACATGCTGGCCCGCGAGGGGATCGGCCTGCGCCACGTCGAGGAAGGGCGCAACGTGCCGATGTACCGCACGTCGATTCCGAACCGCCGCGCGGGCATCTTCGGCGGTCAGCTCGTCGTGTCGATGCGGCCGATGCGCGGCGCCGACGCGATTCGCGCTGTGCAGATCACCAGCCGGTTTCCGGGCGTGCACGGCGCGCCGATCCATCTCGGCGATCCGCGCGAACTCGGTATCGCCGATCTGAACGCGCCCGAATTCGGCGATGCGGTGACGATCCGCGACGGCGAGCTGCCGGTGTTCTGGGCGTGCGGCGTGACGCCGCAAACCGCGCTGATGGACGCGAAGCTGCCGATCGCGATCGCGCACACGCCCGGCCACATGCTGATGACCGACATCACGAACGCGTCGCTCGCCGTATTCTGAGCGGCGACGAACCGCACAACGAGCCGCACGACCACCCGCACGCACGATCGCCATTCGACGGCGCACAACGACAGGAGCACCACCATGGAAAGCAAGACCCTCGCGGCGAACGCCGCGGAGCCCGCGAGCCCCGAGCGCAACGGCCTGTTCTCGTGGTACGGGCACGCGCAGCCGCGCGAGCGCCGCGCGTTCTGGAGCTGCAAGGTCGGCTACATGCTCGACGGGATGGACACGCAGATGCTGTCGTTCGTGATCCCGACGCTCGTCGCGACCTGGGGCATCTCGCTCGCGGATGCGGGCTTCATCGGCACGATCACGCTGCTCGCGTCGGCGCTCGGCGGCTGGATCGCCGGCATCCTGTCCGACCGGATCGGCCGCGTGCGCACGCTGCAGCTCACCGTGTTGTGGTTCGCGGTGTTCACCGCGCTGTGCGGACTCGCGCAGAACTATCACCAGCTGCTCGCGGCGCGCGCGCTGATGGGCTTCGGTTTCGGCGGCGAATGGACGGCCGGCGCGGTGCTGATCGGCGAAGTGATCCGCGCGCGCGACCGCGGCAAGGCGGTGGGCCTCGTGCAGTCGGGCTGGGCGATCGGCTGGGGGCTGTGCGCGCTGCTGTATGCGCTGCTGTTCTCGGTGCTGCCGGCCGAGCAGGCATGGCGCGCGCTGTTCCTCGTCGGCCTCGCGCCCGCGCTGCTGGTCGTCGCGATCCGCCGTTACGTGAAGGAGCCGGACGTCTACGAGAAGGAGAAGGCCGCGCAGGCGAAGGTGGCCGATGCGCCGCGCCTCACCGAGATCTTCGCGCCGAAGCTGATCACGACCACGCTGCGCGCGGCGCTGCTGACGACGGGCGCGCAGGGCGGCTACTACGCGATCACGACGTGGCTGCCGACCTTCCTTAAAACGGAGCGTCACCTCACGGTGATGGGCACCGGCGGCTATCTCGCGATGATCATCTTCGGCTCGTGGGTCGGCTACCTGACGAGCGCGTACCTGACCGACCGGCTCGGCCGCAAGCCGAACTTCATCCTGTTCGCGGTCGGCTCGATGGCGATCGCGTTCGCGTACACGTCGCTGAACCTGACCAATGCGTCGATGCTGTGGCTCGGCTTCCCGCTCGGCTTTTTCGCATCGGGCATCTTCTCGGGGATGGGCGCATTCCTCACCGAGCTGTTCCCGACCCGCGTGCGCGGTTCCGGCCAGGGTTTCTGCTACAACGTGGGCCGCGCGATCGGTGCGCTGTTCCCGTTCCTGATCGGCGCGCTGTCCAAGCAATACGGGCTCGGCACGAGCATCGGGATCTTCGCGGTCGCCGCATACGGCGTGGTGATCGTCGCCGCGCTGACGCTGCCCGAGACCCGCGGCCGCGAACTCGACGCCGCCTGACGAACCCCGGCGACAGGGCCGCCGGCCCGTCGTCTTTCTTCCCCCTCGATCGACCCCGTGACACGGCGCGCGACGCGCGCCGTGCGGCGGCGCTCGCCCTTCGACTCAACGACGCATCGACCCGACATCATGACCGACCGACACCTTGACCCCGTTCCCTCCGACACAGCACGCTGGCAATTCTGGATCGACCGCGGCGGCACGTTCACCGACATCGTCGCGCGCCGGCCCGACGGCACGCTCGTCACGCACAAGCTGCTGTCCGAGAACCCCGAGCAATACCGCGACGCGGCCGTGGCCGGCATCCGCCACCTGCTCGGCCTCGCGGACGGCGAGCCGATCACGCCCGAGCGCGTCGACATGGTGAAGATGGGCACGACGGTCGCGACCAACGCGCTGCTCGAACGCAAGGGCGAACGCACCGCGCTCGCGACGACGCGCGGCTTTCGCGACGTGCTGCGCATCGCGTACCAGAACCGGCCGCGCCTGTTCGATCTGAACATCGTGCTGCCCGACGCGCTGTACGAGACCGTCGTCGAGATCGACGAGCGCATCGGCGCGCACGGCGACGTCGTCGTGCCGCTCGATGCGCAGGGCGCCGAGGCATCGCTGCGCCGCGTGTTCGACAGCGGCGTGCGTGCGCTCGCGATCGTGCTGATCCACGGCTACCGCTACACCGCGCACGAACGCGCGCTGGCGGACCTGGCGCGCCGGATCGGCTTCACGCAGGTGTCGGTGTCGCACGAGGTGTCGCCGCTGCTGAAGATGGTGTCGCGCGGCGATACGACCGTGGTCGACGCGTACCTGTCGCCGATCCTGCGCCGCTACGTCGAGCAGGTCGCGCACGAGATGCCGGGCGTGAACCTGCAGTTCATGCAGAGCAGCGGCGGGCTGACGCGCGCCGACGCGTTCCAGGGCAAGGACGCGATCCTGTCGGGGCCGGCCGGCGGCATCGTCGGGATGGTGCGCGCCGCGCAGGCGGCCGGCTTCGAGCGCGTGATCGGCTTCGACATGGGCGGCACGTCGACCGACGTGTCGCACTATCACGGCGAATTCGAGCGCGTGTTCGAGACGCAGGTGGCCGGCGTGCGGATGCGCGCGCCGATGATGAGCATCCATACGGTTGCCGCGGGCGGCGGCTCGGTGCTCGGCTTCGACGGCGCGCGGCTGCGCGTCGGGCCCGAATCGGCCGGCGCGAACCCGGGGCCGGCCGCCTACCGGCGCGGCGGCCCGCTGACGGTGACCGACTGCAACGTGATGCTCGGCAAGATCCAGCCCGATCACTTCCCGCGCGTGTTCGGCCCGCATGCGAACGAGCCGCTCGACCGCGACGGCGTGGTCGCGAAGTTCGCCGCGCTCGCCGACGAGATTCACGCGGCGACCGGGCGGCGCGAGACGCCCGAGGCGCTGGCCGAAGGTTTCCTCGAAATCGCGATCGGCAGCATGGCGAATGCGATCAAGAAGATTTCCGTGCAGCGCGGCCACGACGTGTCGCGCTACGTACTGACGACGTTCGGCGGCGCGGGCGGCCAGCATGCGTGCGGCGTGGCCGACGCGCTCGGGATGACGCGGGTGTTCGCGCATCCGCTCGCGGGCGTGCTGTCCGCGTACGGAATGGGCCTCGCCGACCAGACGGCGATGCGCGAGCGCGCGGTCGAGGCCGTGCTGTCCGACGCGTCGCTGCCGGCGCTGAACGCGGCGCTCGACCGGCTGGCCGACGAGGCGGTCGGCGCGTTGCTCGAACAAGGCGTGCCGCCGGAGCGGATCTCGACCGAGCGCCGCGTGCACCTGCGCTACCAGGGCACCGATTCGGCGCTCGACGTGCCGGCCGGCAGCGTCGACGCGATGCAGCAGGCGTTCGAGGCCGCGTACCGGCAGCGCTACGCGTTCCTGATGCCCGGCACGCCGCTCATCGCCGAACTCGCGTCGGTCGAGGCGATCGGCCGCTCCGACGCGCCGGTGGAGATCGCGCCGCTCGCGCCGCGCAACGAAGGCGGCGATGCCGCGCTGCGCGCCCATTCCGCGGTGCGCTTCTATTCCGGCGGCCAATGGCACGACGCGTCGCTCTACGTGCGCGACACGCTGCTGGCCGGCGACGCGATCGACGGCCCGGCGATCGTCGCGGAGAAGAACGGCACGACGGTGGTCGAGCCCGGCTGGCGCGCCGAGATGACCGCGCAGGGCAACCTCGTGCTGACGCGCACGACGCCGCTGCCGACGCGCCGCTCGCTCGGCACCGACGCCGATCCGGTGCGGCTCGAGATCTTCAACAACCTGTTCATGTCGATCGCCGAGCAGATGGGGCTGCGGCTGCAGAACACCGCGTACTCGGTGAACATCAAGGAGCGCCTCGACTTCTCGTGCGCGATCTTCGACGGCGACGGCAACCTGATCGCGAACGCGCCGCACATGCCGGTGCACCTCGGCTCGATGGGCGAGAGCATCCGCACGGTGATCGAGCGCAATCGCGGCCGCATGCGCGACGGCGACGTGTTCATGCTGAACGACCCGTATCACGGCGGCACGCACCTGCCGGACGTGACCGTCATCACGCCGGTGTTCGCGGACGGCTCGGACGCGCCGCTGTTCTACGTCGGCTCGCGCGGCCACCATGCGGACATCGGCGGCACGACGCCGGGCTCGATGCCGCCCGATTCGACCCATATCGACGAAGAAGGCGTGCTGATCGACAACTGGCAGCTCGTGTCGGCCGGCGTGCTGCGCGACGCCGACACCCGCGCGCTGCTCGCGTCGGGCCGCTACCCGGCGCGCAACGTCGAGCAGAACATGGCCGACCTGCGCGCGCAGGTGGCCGCGAACCAGAAGGGCGTCGACGAGCTGCGCCGGATGGTCGCGCAGTTCGGCCGCGACGTCGTGCTCGCGTTCATGGGGCACGTGCAGGACAACGCGGAAGAAGCGGTGCGGCGCGTGATCGGCGCGCTGCAGGACGGCGCGTACCGCTACCCGCTCGACAACGGCGCGGAGATTCGCGTCGCGATCCGCGTCGACCGCGCGGCGCGGCGCGCGGAAATCGACTTCACCGGCACGTCCGCGCAGCTCGACAACAACTTCAACGCGCCGAAGGCCGTCTGCATGGCCGCCGTGCTGTACGTGTTCCGCACGCTCGTCGGCGACGACATTCCGCTGAACGCCGGCTGCCTGAAACCGCTGACGGTGATCGTGCCGGCCCGCTCGATGCTGAACCCCGAGTATCCGGCGGCCGTCGTGTCGGGCAACGTCGAGACGTCGTCGGCGATCACCAACGCGCTGTACGGGGCGCTCGGCTGCGTCGCGTCGAGCCAGGGGACGATGAACAACTTCACATTCGGCAACGATCGATACCAGTACTACGAGACGATTGCGGGCGGCAGCGGTGCCGGCGACGGCTTCGCGGGCGTCGGCGCGGTGCAGACGCACATGACGAATTCGCGGCTCACCGATCCGGAGGTGCTCGAATGGCGCTATCCGGTGCGGCTCGACTCGCACCGGATCCGCGCCGGGTCGGGCGGCGGCGGGCGCTGGCGCGGCGGCGACGGGGCGGTGCGGCGCATTCGCTTCCTCGAGCCGATGACCGCATCGATCCTGTCGAACAACCGGATCCACGCGCCGTTCGGCGCGGCGGGCGGCGAGGCGGGCGCGCTCGGCCGCAACTCGATCGAGCGGGCGGACGGCACGGTCGAGGCGCTCGACCACATCGGCCGCGCGCAGATGGCGCCGGGCGACGTGTTCGTCGTCGAAACGCCGGGCGGCGGCGGATACGGCGCGGCGGGCTGAGTCGTGCAGCCGGCGCGGGCCTCCCGCGCCGGCGCGTGAGCGGTATTGCAACGAACTGTGGATTAAAGCCGCGCATTCGCGCACAAACGGAATCAAAAATAGCGCAAATCCGGATTGCCGGACAGCGATCCGACCCTATCGAGGCGGCCCGTCGCCGCACCGTCCCCGCCGCCCGGAATCCTCCCGACACGCCCGCCCGGCGGGGCGCTCGACCCGTTTCGCGCGCCCCGTGGCGCCGCGCCGCATCCCGATCGCGCGGGCTGCAAATCATGAAAAATCCGACTTGCCAATCGAGTCCCGATTCCTTGACACTCTGCTCTAAATGTGAGTGCCAATTCTGATCGTCATTTGATAAGATGGGTTTCATCATTCGTTAGGCAGCACCTGCGCGCATCACGCGCGAACGCCGGGTCGCATTGGCTGGAAACAAGTACGGGACGAGGCCCACATCACGGCAATCACGGCTGTCCTTCCGGATGCGCGCGGCGCGCGGCACGGAAGGAGGGCCGGCCGGCTCGCCTCCGTCTACACTGTGCGTTTTTTCTGGATCGGGGCGTCTTCATGGATGACGAAAACGATAGCGCGGTGCTCGAAGCGCACGTCGGTACGCGCAGCCCCTGCTGGCGTCTCGGCAGCGACAGCAATGCACTCGAACTGGCCGCCGTTCGCGGCCTGACCAACGTCGCCGTCGCGCTGACGGCCGAGCAGGCCGCGCGCATCCGCGCGCTGACCGGCGTCACGTCGCACCTCGTGCTCGACATCACGCTGTTCGGCGAGCCGGTGAGCCTTCATCTCGTCGGCAGGAAAGTCGACCCGACCGACTGGGCCGGCACGGCCTCCGCGTATTCCGACACCGAATCCGTCGCGAGCGATCTCGCGCACGGGCTCGCGTTCGCCGAGCAGGTCGTGTCCGAGGTGAATTCGCTCGTCGTGATCCTCGACCGCAACGGGATGGTGCAGCGCTTCAACCGCCTGTGCGAGGAAGTGACGGGCAAGCGGGAAGTCGACGTGATCGGCCGCAGCGCGTTCGAGCTGTTCATGAGCCCCGAGGAGGGCGCGCAGTCGCGCAGCAACATCACGGGCTTTTTCGCGAGCAACCACTCGTTCGCGGTCGAGCGCTACATCAACACGGTCAACGGGCCGCGCCTGTTCCAGTTCCGCAACAAGTTCGTGCAGAGCGGCAGCGGCGTCGACGAGCAGTTCCTGATCTGCTCGGGCATCGACATCACCGAGGAGCGCAGCGCGCAACAGCGGCTCAGCGAGCTGGCCAACACCGACGTGCTCACCGGGCTGCCGAACCGTCATGCGATCAGCGAGCGCATCCACGCGGCGATCGCCGCCGAAACCGCCGTATCGCGCGGGCAGGTCGGCATCCTGTTCCTCGACCTCGACAACTTCAAGCGCGTCAACGATCACTACGGGCACATCACCGGCGACCGGCTGCTGCAGGACGTGTCGGCGATCATCAGCGGCTGCCTGCCGTCCGGCGCGACGCTCGCGCGGCTCGGCGGCGACGAATTCCTCGTGCTGTTCGAGCACGGCACGCGGCCGTTGCTCGAAGCGACCGCGCAGATCATTCTCGAACGGCTGCGCACGCCGATCCATCTCGGGCTGATGGAGGTCTACACGAGCTGCTCGATCGGCATCGCGATGCATCCGCAGCACGGCGATTCGCTCGAGACGCTGATCCGCAGCGCGGATACCGCGATGTATGTCGCGAAGGAAGAGGGCAAGCATACGTACCGCGTGTTCTCGCTGGAGATGAACCAGAAGGTCGCGAAGTACATGTGGCTCGACACGAATCTGCGCAAGGCGCTCGAAGAGGAGCAGTTCGTGCTGCACTACCAGCCGGTCGTCGACATCGCGACCGGCGACGTGCACGGCGTCGAGGCGCTGATCCGCTGGCAGTCGCCCGACCGCGGGCTTGTCGCGCCGGTCGAGTTCATCCGCTTCGCGGAGGAGTCGGGCCTGATCGCGCCGCTCGGGCGCTGGGTGATGCGCACCGCGGCCGCGCAGGCCGCCGCATGGAAGGCGCAGGGGCTCGGCATCCGGATCGCGGTGAACGTGTCCGCGCGGCAGTTGCAGGACATGAACATCGTGCACCAGATGGCGTCGATACTCGACGCCGCGGGGCTGAAGCCCGGCCTGCTCGACATCGAGCTGACCGAGAGCTGCTTCATCGACGACGAGGATGCGGCCAACGGGCTGATGCGGCAGTTCCGCCAGCTCGGCGCGGAGATTCATCTCGACGATTTCGGCACCGGCTATTCGTCGCTGTCGCAACTGTCGCGCCTGCCGCTCGACGCGATCAAGCTCGACCGCACCTTCATCACGGGCATCGACCGCAATCCGCGCTCGCAGGCGCTGGTGCGCTCGGTCGTGTCGCTCGCGAAGGCGCTGAATTTCGCGGTGGTCGCCGAAGGCGTCGAAACGCATGCGGAAGCCGAATTCCTCAAGCAGCTCGACGTCGATCACGCGCAGGGCTACTACTACGCGCGGCCGATGCCGGCGCAGGCGTTCGAGGCGTGGCTCGCGGAGACGCGAAAGCTCAGGCTGATCGCCTGAGCGTCGTTGATGAGCGGGCGCCGCCGGCCCACGGCGGCGCCCGTCGTATTACACCGTGCGCAGTTTCGACACGCGGCGGTTCTGCAGCATCACGAGGCGTTCCATGTATGCGAGATCCTTCGGCTCGATCGTGAACGCCGCATGCACCCACGCTTCCGTGATGTCCATCAGCTCGGAGCGCGTCAGCTGGAACACCCGCTCGCGTGCGCGCAGCATCGCGCGCACGCCGTTCAGCTTCGGCTTCGTCACGTCGATGAAGGTGCGCGTCGCGAGATAGGCGTCGCCCGCGTCGAACGTCTGGTCGACCAGGCCGCGATCCTCGTACCACTCGGCGGCGTGCGCCTCGCCGGTCGCGATCAGTTGCTCCGCGAGGCCCCGATCGGCCTTGCGCGCGACGAGCGAATAGCCGCCCATGCCCGGGAACAGGTTGAACGCGATCTCGGGGAACCCGAGCTTCACGCCCTTCTGCGCGAGCACGTAGTGATGTGCGAGCGCGGCCTCGAAGCCGCCGCCGAGCGCGCTGCCCTCGACCATCGCGATCGAGATCGCGCCGGTGCCGAAGCCCGTGTAGATCTCGTACACGCCGTCGATGCACGAGCGCGCGTAGGCCATCAGCAGGTCGCGCTTGCCGCTGCGGATCGCGTCGACGAAAAAGCTCAGGTCGCCGCCGACGTTGAACAGCTCGGGCACGAGCGAGCCCGTCACCCAGAAGTCGAACGGCAGGCCCGAATCGCGTGCGACGCGCGCGAGATGGATGATGTCGGTAACGAGTTGCTGGTTGAAGCAGGGCCGCGGCTCCGATCGCAGCATCATCCACATGACATTACGTCCCTCCTCATAAAAGGCAGTCAGTTGCGTGAGTTCGCCGGCTTCGTAAAACGGGCGGCACGCGGGATGGGATTGGAGTTGCATGGTATGTCCTCGTGAGATGTGGTTTTTGAAGACCGTCACGCCCGGAGCCGGGCGGGAGACGGGTGTCCCGCCGGGCGCCGGGCGCGAGGCACCGCCATTGTTGCGCGCGCACAAAAGTCGAATTGCGGGGAACAACGCACGACCGGAACGCGGATGCCGATTGCGTCGGTGCGGGTGGGGAAGGCGGTCGCGGGCAGGGCGGGCCGGCGTCGGACGGCGGTGGACGGGGCTGCAGGAGCGGGACGGTGGGTGGGGCCGGTTCGCCGTGTTGCGCGAATGCGCGTCAGCGGCCGATCCGGCGCGTGGCCGGCGGTGGCGTCCGCTGGAACGCCGGGACGGAGCGGAACACACAGGGGCGCGATGCGGGCGTGGCGCATCGGCGTGGCGCACCGGGCGAGCCTGCCGACTCGCGCGCACGCGTGCCGCCGCGCGGCTTGACGCTCGCCGGCACGTCACCCACACTGGGTCGCACGACGGGCACGCGGCGCGCGAGCCGTCATCTGCGCGTCATGTGAATCGAGTCATGCGAATCGAGTCATCGGTGCCGGCGCGCGCCCGTCGCGCCCGGCAACGAACGCGCGGAGAGCTTCGACGTGGTGCTTTTCCCTTTCCGATGGGCCGGCGGCCTGCTCGCCTGCGCGATCGCGCTCGGCGCCGACGCGGCCGTGGCCGCGGCCGATGCGCGCGGCAGTGGCGAAGTCGGCGGCGCCGGCGGCACCGGCGGCAATGCACCCGTCACGATCGTCAGCGACGTCCACGAATTCGTGATCCAGCACGACGGTTCGCTCGACGAGCACGACGATTCGACGCTGCGCGCGAACGACGCGAACGGCATCGATGCGATCGCGCAGCGCTACGTGTGGTTCGACAAGCATCTCGAGAAGGTGGACCTGCTCGCGGCCGAGACGATCGACCGCGACGGTGTCGCGCATCCGGTCGGCGCGGACGGCATCCGCGACGTGCAGGAACCGCGCTCGGCGGGCGCGCCGACGTTTCAGGACGGGCTGTTGCGCACGGTCGTGTTTCCCGGCGTCGAAGCCGGGTCGAGCACGCGCGTGGCGTTCCGCAAGACCCGCACGAAGCCGGTCAACCGCGGCTACTTCGGCTACACCGTCGAGCCGTCGCGCGAGCCCGTCGACAGCCAGCGGCTGATCTTCGACGTGCCGGCCGACATGCCGCTGTACGCGGATGCACGCGGCTACGTCGCGCTGGCGCCGGTCACCGCGAACGGCCGCACGCGCTACGAATTCGACTACCGGCACGGCCCGTACGACCGCATCGAGAGCGGTGCGGTGGGCTACGCGACCTACGGCGACCGGCTCGTCGTGTCGACGCTGCCCGACTATGCGGCGTTCGCCGCGCGCTACCGCGACGCGGCCGTCGATCCGGGCGCGGACGATCCGGCCGTCGCGCAACTGGCGCGTACGCTCACCGCGGGCGCCGCCGATCCGCGCGACAAGGCGCGCATCCTGTACGACTGGGTGCAGGCGAACATCCGCTACGTCGGACTGTTTCTCGGCGAAACGGCCGCCGCGCCGCATCGCGTCACGGACATCCTGCGCAACCGCTACGGCGACTGCAAGGATCATGTCGCGCTGTTCGGCGCGCTGCTCGCGGCGGTCGGCATCCGCAGCGAACCGGTGCTGCTCAATCTCGGGGCCGTCTATACGCTGCCGGCGGTGCCCGGTTACGGCGGCGGCGCGATCAATCATGCGATCACGTGGCTACCCGATCTCGGCCGCTATGCGGATACGACGACGGCCGGCATCGCGTTCGGCTACCTGCCGCCGATCGTGATGGACCGTCCCGCGCTGCTCGTCGATACGGGCGTGCTGTCGCGCACGCCGGCCACGCAGCCGCGCGCGCGCATCGCGCGGGTCGAGATCGATGCGGCCGGCCCGGGCGCCGCGCGGTTTCATGCGTACGTCGAGGACGACGGCTGGACGGCCGAACTCGAACGCAACCTGTTTCGCCGTGCGACGCCCGACGCCGTCGCGCAACTCGCGAACGACCGTCTGCGGCGAAGCGGGCTGCGCGGGCGCGCGCAATTGTCGACCAGCGACCGGCGCGTGACCGACGGGCCGTTCGACGTGACGATGTCGGGCACGCTCGATCATGTCGTGTGGCCCGACGGCACGACCGCGGTGCCCGCGCTGTCGAGCCTGACGGGCGGGATCGCGACGCAGGTCGAAGGCTGGCTGGCCGAACCCGTGCGCACGCAGCCGTGGGGCTGCATCGGCGGCACGTTCGACGAGACCGGCCAGATCGCGCTGCCGGCCAGCGTCGCGGTGACCGACCTGCCGGCCGATACCGCCGTGCACGACCGCTTCGTCGACTTCACGTCGCACTACGTATTCGACGCGGCCGCGCGCGTCGTGCAGGTCACGCGGCGCATGACGGCGGATTTCGGCCGTCAGGTGTGTACGCCGGACGAATTCACGGCGCTGCGCGCGTCGCTCGAACGCATCGAACGCGACACGCAGGCGCAGATCGTCGTGCGGGCGAAAGGGCGTTGAACGGGCAGCGCAAGCGTGCGTGTCGCGTGTGGGCCGCCGGACAGGAGGGACATCATGACGGAACGGGATCACGAGATCGCCGATCTCTCGAAGGAATTGCTGGGCCGGATCGTGCAAGGCGCCGTCGCGAGCGGTGCGGTCGTCGATGTGGAGCAGTGCGTGGCGCTCGCCGTGCAGTGCGCGACGGCGTTGATCGACAGGTTGGACGCGCGCACCGACTGAGTACTGCATTGCCGCGCGGCGGTGGGCCGGGAGAGGCCGGACCACGGACGCGACGCGACCGCGGCCGGCATCACGCATCACGCATGACGCGTGACGCGTGACGCGCCCCGCGTCCCGCTTCACGCGTCGACTCGCACCTCGCCGTCCGCGCGCACCGCACCCGGCGGCTTGCCGACCACGCGCTTGAACGCGCGGCTGAAGGCGGCGAGCGAGCCGTAGCCGAGCCGGTACGCGACGGCCTCGATCGTCTCGCGGTCGCGCGTGATCCATTGCGCGGCGAGCCGCATCCGCAGTTCGGTCAGATAGCGCACGGGCGTCATGCCGGTGGCCGCGAGAAAGCGTTCGGCGAACACCGAACGCGACACGCCTGCTTCGGTCGCGAGTTCCGCCACACTCCAGTTGCGCCCCGGGTCGCGATGCAGCGCGACGATCGCGCGACCGAGCTTCGGCTCGCGCAGCGCCTGCACCCAGCCCGCCGCGTCGCCGCATCCGCACTCGACCCAGCCGCGCACGATGAACGCCGCGACCACGTCCGCGAGCCGCGCGAGGATGCCCGCGAAGCCCGCGCGCGCCGAGCACGCTTCGCGCTCCATCGCGTCGAGCATCGGGCGGATCTCCGGGTAGCGCGCGAGCAGCGTGCCGACGTGCATCAACTCCGGCATCGTGCCGACCAGCGGCTGCATGCCGCCGAGATCGAGCTCCATGCACGCGCTGAAGATCAGCGCGTCGCCGGCGCCCGGCTCGGTCGTCGCGCCGGGTGCCGGCGACGTGCCGGTCGACGCCACCGACGCGACCGTGTCGCAGATCTTCGCGACCTCGAAGCCGTTGATCTCGCGACACGGCGCATCGGGGTCGGATACCAGCGCGTGCATCCCGCCGTGCGGCAGCAGGATCGCGTCGCCGGCCTCGAGCCGCATCGTGTCGCCCGACGCATTGCGCAGCAGCACGGGCCCGCGCCCGACGAAATGGAACTGCGCGCGGCCCGTCACATGGCCGAAGTTCAGCCCGAACGGCCGCGCGACCTGGATGCGGCGGTACTGCACGCCGCTCAGGCGCATCCCCAGCAGCAACTCGCTGACGAGGTCGTGCGCGTCGGGGATGGGAGGGAGCAGGGGCTCGGACATTTTGAGATTCGGACGATCGATCAACAAGAGCGGATTGTATGTCATAGACCGTCCTGATGTGGTTCCTTACGATACGCTCTCGTCAGTATTTTCCCTAACCGACACGGAACCCCGCATGAATCCCGGAACCTCCACGGCCGCCTCGACGGCGGCCCCCCGCGAACCGGCCTGGGGCGCGGTATTCGCGATGACGCTCGGCGTCTTCGGGCTCGTCACCGCCGAATTCCTGCCCGCCAGCCTGCTGACGCCGATGGCCGAGAGTCTCGGCGTGACCGAAGGCGTGGCCGGGCAGGCCGTCACGGCCACCGCGACGGTCGCGCTCGTCACGAGCCTGCTGATCTCGGCGCTGACGCGCACGATCGACCGGCGGCGCGTGCTGCTCGTGTTCTCGCTGCTGCTCGTCGCATCGAACCTGGCCGTCGCGTTCGCGCCCAACCTCGCGATGCTGCTGGTCGGCCGCGTCGTGCTCGGCGTCGCGCTCGGCGGTTTCTGGACGATGGCGACGGCCACCGCGATGCGGCTCGTGCCCACGGCGATGGTGCCGCGCGCGCTGTCGATCGTCTTCAGCGGCGTGGCGGTCGCCACCATCGCGTCCGCGCCGATGGGCAGCTACTTCGGACACCTGATCGGCTGGCGCAACGTGTTCCTGATCGCGGCCGTGCTCGGCGGCCTCGCGTTCGTGTCGCAGGTCGTCACGCTGCCGTCGATGCCGCCGAGCGGCACGACGCGGCTGCGCACGCTTATCGACGTGCTGCGCCGGCCGACCGTCGGCCTCGGGATGTTCGCGACGATCCTCGTGTTCACCGGGCATTTCGCGTTCTTCACGTATCTGCGGCCGTTTCTCGAACAGGTCGCGGGCGTCGGCGTGAACGGGCTGTCGGCGATCCTGCTCGGCTACGGCATCGCGAACTTCGTCGGCACGTCGCTCGCCGGCCGCGTGCTCGAACACCGGTTGCGGCCGATGCTGATCGGGATGCCCGCGCTGATGGTCGTGCTCGGCGTCGCGCTCGTCGCGCTCGGCCGCGCGCCGATGGTCGACGCGGTGCTCGTCGCGTTGTGGGGGATGGCGTTCGGCGGCGTGCCCGTCGCGTGGTCGACGTGGGTCACGCGCACCGTGCCGGATGAAGCCGAGAGCGCGGGCGGCCTGATCGTCGCGGCGATCCAGCTCGCGATCGCGACGGGCGCGGCGGCCGGCGGCGTCGTGTTCGACGCGAACGGTGCGGCCGGCGTGTTCGTGGCCGCCGCCGTCGTGCTGGCCGTCGCGGTCGCGACGATCGTGACCGGCGTGCCGAAGCGCGTCGGCGTGGCGTCCGCGCTGGCGGAGTGATCGGCACCGGCGGGCCGCCCGGCCCGCCGGTCAGCGCAGCGGTGCGTGCGCGTCGAGCAGTTGCCGGTGGCGTGCTTCGGTCGCATCGTCGGCGGGGAACATGCACTCCATGCGCAGTTCCTGCGCGGCGGCGCTTTGCGGCGTGCCCACCGTCGTGACCAGCGAGAAGTAACGCAGCACGACGCCTTCGTGCACGAAGCCGATCGGGATGACCGGCAGCGACGGCGCGGCGGCCGGCGCCGGCGGCGTGTTCCAGTCGCGCGGCGCGTCGGGGCTGGCGAGCAGGTCGTCGAGCAATTGCCGGGTTTCATCGTCGAGCACGCGGCCGACCGATTCCCGATGCACGCGCTGCAGCAGGCTGCGCGACACCGACTCCCAGTCGGCGAGGAACGGCCGCATGCCGTGCGGATCGAACATCAGGCGCAGCAGGTTGCGCGGGCCGTCGCGCGCGGCCATGTCGATGAAGCAGCCGAAAAAGCGCGGCGCCGCCTCGTTGGTCATCAGCACGTTCCAGTGGCGGTCCATCACGATCGCCGGAAACGGCTCGTGCTGGCGCACGACCCGTTCGAGCGCGCGGATCACGCCGTGCATCTCCCGCGCATCCCACGGCGCTTCCGAATACACCGGCGCATAGCCGGCCGCGAGCAGCAGCGCGTTGCGCTCGCGCAGCGGCACGTCCAGCGTCTGCGCGAGCGTCAGCAGCGTGTCGCGGCCCGGCACGCTGCGTCCGCTTTCGATGAAGCTGATCTGGCGCTGCGAGATCCCCGCATCGAGCGACAGGCCGAGCTGGCTCACGCCGCGCACGTCGCGCCAGTAGCGCAGCAACCGGCCCAGTTCGTGCGGCGGCGTGTGCGGATCGCGGCGGCTGGCGTTCATCGTGCCTTCTCCCTGGGTGTTCCGTGAGCGATGCGATCGACTCTACCGGACTCACGCGGCGTTCGCCCGCCACGCGAATGCGTCGAACGGCGCTTCGAGCGCGGGCCGCGCGACGCTGCCGACGTAGTTCGTGATCGTCGAAGCGGCCACCACCGCGATCACTTCCAGCAACTGTTCGGCCGTGAAGCCGGCGTCGAAGAACGCCTGCCGGTCGGCATCGGCCAGCCGGCCGCGGGTGTCGATCAGCCTGCGCGCGGTGGCCGACAGCGCGGCCAGCGTCGCGTCGCCGGGCAGGCCGCCGCGCCGGATCGCGTCGACGTCGGCGTGGGTCACACCCTGTTTCAACGCAAGCGCGGTATGGAACGCGACCGGCCATTCGCTCGCGTTCGCGACCGCGTTGGTGAGCAGCAGCGTCTGGATCTGCGGCTCGGTGAGGCTGCTTGCGTGCACGCGCTCGAACAGCCCGATGAAGCCGTTGATCAGCACCGGCGACGCGGCCATGGCCGCCGCGACGTTCGGGATCACGCCGAAGGTCTGCTGGAGTTGCTGGAGGACGGGCCTGGATGCGGCCGGCGCCGAGTCGATCGTATGAAGCGGATAGGCGGACATGGTGTCTCCGGGTGACGCGCGCCGCCGGCATGGCGGCGCGACACCCGAAGCGTAGGCGCGGCCGTGTCGCGCGCCAATTACATGCGATGTCATCGTGCGGTGCGCGCGAGGCCGGCCGTCGCGCGTAGCGGTCAACCGCCTTGCCGGATCATCTCCGCGAGCGTATTCATCGCCTGCAGGTACGGATACGGCCCGTGGCTGATGCGGGCCACGCCGCATTGCGCGAATTCGGCGAGCGTCGGCGTGGCCGCGACGCGCATCACGTTCACCGGCAGCGGCGACGCGGCCGTCAGCGCGCGAATGAGCGCCGGCGAGCGCAGCCCGGGCACGAACAGGCCGTCGGCGCCGGCCGCGGCGTACGCGTGCGCGCGGGCCAGCGCGGCGTCGAGCAGGCGCTCGTCGTGCGTGTCGGCCGGCGCCTTGAAGAACACGTCGGACCGCGCGTTGATGAAGTAATTCGCGCCCGCGCGATCCGCGGCTTGCCGTGCGGCCGCGAGGCGGGCCGCTGCCGCGTCGACGTCGCGCAATTCGCCCGTCGCCGGGAAGCTGTCTTCGAGATTGCAGCCGACCGCGCCGGCCTCGATGCTCAGTGCGATCGTTTCGCCGACGTCCTCCGGCCGCTCGCCGTATCCGCTTTCGAGATCGACGGAGACGGGCAGGTCGGTCGCGCGCGTGATCCGTGCGAGCACTTCCATCATCAGCGCACGCGGCATCTGCTCGCCGTCGACGAAGCCGTTGGCTGCCGCGACGGACCAACTGCCGGTGGCCAGCGCGACGGCGCCCGCGTCGGCCGCCGTGCGCGCGCTGCCGGCGTCCCACACGTTGAACAACGCCAGCGGCTGGCCCGCGCGGTGAAGCGACCGGAAATACTCACCTTTGTCATTGCTGCTCATGCTTGCTCCTCGTTGTGGAAAACCGGATCGGTCGTCGTGCCGAACGATACTGCCACCGAATCGAGCGCCGCGAGGAAATCGCGTGCGTCGAACAGCTCGCCGAGACTGCGCACGCCGCCCGATACCACGGTGTCACCCGTGACCACGCGCACGGCCGCTTCGACGATGATCGGTGCGCTGACCGCGTAGATGTCGCGCCCGGACGCCGTCGCGCGGTGCGTCGTACCGTGCTGCACGACGATCGCGTCCATTGCGAACTGCTGCGCCGAGCGGCCCAGCACGTCGGTCGGCACGGGCGGCGGCGTGGCCGCATCGCGCACGTCGCGCAGCGCGCGCGTGGCGAGCCACGATTCGATCGTATCGATGCGCAGATGGCGCGACAGCGTCATCACTTCCGAAAACGGCAGCAGCGTCACGTCGACGCGGCCGATCGGCGGCGGGAACGGCCACGCGCGTTCGCGTGCGGCCGACGGCACCGGCATCGGCTTGCCGTCCTTTTGCACGAGCCGCACCGCGCGGTTGCGCTCGCCCGTCACGCGCGTGCCGCGGGTCGGGTGCCAGCGATCGAGCCCCGTCGCGACATCGACGCGCTCGATCGGCCGGTTCGTGTCCGCGACGGCGGTCACGAGCAGGTCGGCAAGGCCGCCGTAGAACGCCGCGGCCGGCACGACGGTCACGCCCACGGCGCGCGCCCGGGTATCGCAGTGTTCGGCCAGCGCCAGCACCGACGGTTGTTCGGCGCTCAGGTCGAGATACGGGATGCCGGCCCGCAGCGCGGCGTCGGCCAGCGGCAGCGCGGTGTCGAGGAACGGGCCCGCGCAGTTGATCACCGCATCGGCGCCGCGGAGCGCGGCGTCGAGTGCGGCCGGATCGTCGACCGCGGCGACGCGTGCGGTTGCCGGATCGCCGCCCGCTTGCGCGAGCCGTGCGGCGTCGCGGCCGATGCGGATCGCGCCCAGGCCGCGCCGCGCCAGTTCCGCGACGACGAACCGGCCGGTGTGGCCCGTCGCGCCATAGACTGCAACCGTCATTCGATCGTCCATGATCCACTCGGATACAGAACGGTCTGTTTTATAGTACAGACCTGTAGCGTGCGTCAAGCACGCGGTGCTATGATCCGGTCACTGTTGCAGTGCGGGCGGCCGTCACGGCCGAATGGGGATGAGAAAGGAAACGGGTACACCAGCGAGCGCGCCCGATACGCGCGAACGCATTCTGCAAACGGCCAGCGAGCTGTTCTACCGGGAGGGCACGCGCGCGGTCGGCGTGGACCTGATCGTCGCGCAGGCGGGCGTCGCGAAGACGAGCCTCTATCGGCATTTCGCGACGAAGGACGACCTGATCGAAGCGTTCCTGCTGCGCGAGGACGCCGATTTCTGGGCGCATTGGGATGCGGTGGCCGCGCAGTACCGGCGCACGCCGCGCGAGGAGCTGGATGCGCAACTGCAATGGATCGGCGAACGCATTGCGCGCCCCGGCTATCGCGGCTGCCCGCAGATCAACATCGCCGCCGAATACGCGGACGGCAACCATCCGGCCCGCAAGGTCGCCGTCGCGCACAAGCAGGAACTGCGGCGCCGGCTGACGGAGCTGGGGGGCGCGTTGGGGCTCGACGAACCGGAGACCTTCGCATTGCGGCTCGCGACGGTCATCGACGGGGCGCTCAGCAGCGGGCGTGCGCTGCACGAGTACGGGCCCGTGCGTTTCCTGCAGGAATTCGCGCAGCTGCTGCTGCCGAAGAAGGGCCGGAAGTAAGCGGCACGCGGCTCGGTGCCGCGCGCCGCGTCAGTCGCGCGAACCCGGATCGACCGACAGCGTGCGCAACTGGCCGCGCAACTGGTCGACTTCGCCCGGCGCGAAAGGCTGCTCGATCTCGGCATGCGTGCGCTGCCACACCGGGAATGCTTCGGCGAGCAGCGCGTGGCCGGCGGGCGTCAGTTCGAGCAGCCGGCTGCGCCGGTCGTCCGGGTCCTGCACGATCGTGACGAGGCCGCGCCGCTCGAGCGGCTTCAGCGCGGCCGTGAGCGTGGTGCGGTCCATCGCGAGCAGCGACGCGACCGATTTCATCGGCGCCGGCTGCGGCCGGTTCAACGACATCAGCAGCGAAAACTGGCCGTTGGTCAGATCCAGCGGGCGCAGCGCATCGTCGAAGATCCGCGCGAGGTTGCGCGCCGCGCGCTGCATGTGCAGGCACAGGCAGCAATCGCGCACCATCAGCGTCGTCTCGAAGGGGAGCATTTCTTTTCGTGCCATGTTGCAATTGTGTTGATATCAACCTATCTTGTCAAGGTCGGGGCGCGGCAGTCCGCCGCGTCCGTCATCGGAGGAGACGGCATGAGTGCGCAACAGCAGTTGTATCTCGCGGTATTTCTCGGAAGCAAGGATAGCCCCGCCATGAAAGCGTGGATGGTGCTGTCGGACGACGAGCGGCGCACGCGCGAGCGCGACGGCATCGCCGCCTGGCATGCGTGGGTCGAGCGGCATCGCGATGCGATCGTCGAGCTGGGCGGCCCGCTCGGCAAGACCAAGACCATCGACGCGGGCGGCATCCACGACACGGCGAACGAGATGAGCGGCTTTACCGTCGTGCGGGCGGCGTCGCACGACGCGGCGGCCGCGCTGTTCGAAGGCCATCCGCATTTCACGCTGTTCCCGGGCGTGGCGATCGACGTGATGCCGGTGCTGGCGATTCCCGGCGCCTGAACGACGCGCGATGCCGGCCACCGTGCGTCGCTTCATTCGATGCGCATGGCCCGCATGCGGACATTTTCCCGACATTCCGGATGGAGACTGGCGATGAAGCTTTACGGATTTGCCGGCACCCGCACGCAACGCGCGCTGTGGGGGCTGAAGGAGCTGGATGCGGATTTCGAATTCGTGTCGGTCAACCTGCTCCAGGGCGAGCACAAGCGGCCCGACTTTCTGCGCCTCAATCCGGCCGGCAAGGTGCCCGTGCTGGTGGACGGCGACCTCGTGATTCCCGAGTCGGCCGCGATCGTGTTGTACCTCGCGGACAAATACCCGGAGAAGGCGCTGCTGCCGGTCGATCCGGCGCTGCGCGCGCAAGCCTATCGGTGGGTGATGTTCGCGGTGACGGAGCTCGAGCAGCCGCTGTGGCGGATCACGCGGCATTCGTTCATCTATCCGCCGGAGAAGCGTTCGCCGGCCGACATCGAGCTGGCGCGCGAGGATTTCAGCACGATGGCTGCGATTCTCGACGCGCATCTGGACGGGCGCGCGTTCATCGTCGGCGATTCGCTGACGGTGGCCGATTGCGTGACGGCCTACCTGATCGACTGGGCGAGCGAATGCCACCTGATCGAACCGTTCCCGCACCTGCGCGCGTATCTCGAACGGCTGTATGCGCGGCCGAAGGCGCCGCAGCGGATCGCGGAGGCGAGGAAGGCGGCGTGACGAGCGGCGCCCGCTCGGGTGCGGCGTGGCCGGCCGCTACGTTTGCGCGGCCGGTGAACGGCGGTCGGCCGCACGTCACGACGGTGACGCGTGCGTTGCGGTTGCGGCTGCGGCGCTCGCGGGTGCTCACACCACCTCATCAGGCCCACCAAGCGCGCGACACAGCATCGACAGATCACTGAATGTGAGATGCCGCGCCGCGGCCTGCTGCGGCACCCGCTCCGTTTCCGGATGCGTATCGCGAACCACCCACGCCGCCTGAAGCCCCGCATTCAACGCGCCTATGACATCGAGGTGGTAATCGTCGCCGACGTGCAGCAGTTCCGCCGGCCGCACGTCGAGCGCTTGCGCGGCCGCATGAAATATCCCGGGCTCCGGCTTCGCGACCCCGAACGTCTGCGCGCTGAGCGTCGCACGAAAGAATTCGCCGCCGCCGGTCAGCCGGAGATCCGCGTTGCCGTTGGTCACCGCGACCAACGGAAACCGTGCGCTCAACCACGCGAGCGCCGGCAATGCATCCTCATAGAATTCGACCCGGTTGCGCGCCGCATAGAACGCTGCGTACGCAGGCTCGGTGAGCGCGACATCTTCGTTCGCGCGCTCCAGCGCCAGCCGGATCGAGCCGATTCTCATCGCGCGGAAGTCGTCGGCAAGCTCCGGGCACAATCGTTCGTATTCCTCACGCAACTCGCTCAGTGCCTGCGGTGTGGACAGCACGCTCTCCGTGCCCGGCGCGTGCTCGACCAGCCACGCGCGAAGCGACGCTTCGGCCCGTACGACGGACGGCCCGAACGGCCACAGGGTGTCGTCCAGGTCGAACGAGAGGGCGGAAGCTTGGGTGACACGCATGGCGGTTGAAGAAAAGTCGTTTACCAGGGCCACGGAATGGAGCGTCCGGTGCCGTGTTCGAGGGCCTGCCGATACAGGAAGCGTGCGACGGTCAGGTCCTGAAGCGCGAGCCCGGTCATGTCGAAGACGGTGATCTCGTGCGGCGCGCGGTCGACCGGCGTCGTTCCGGCGAGGATGTCACCGATTTCAGTGCATGGCAAATCCGGCGCCCACTGGCACTCGCCGATGCTGCGCGCCTGATCGTGATCGTCCACGACGATGCGCGCGCGTTCCAGCACGCCGGCCGGAAGCTCGCGCTTGCCGGCGGTATCGGCGCCGACGCAGGTCAGGTGGGTGCCCGGCCGAACCGCGTCCGCTTCGAACAGCGGGCCGCCGCCCGGCGTTGCCGTGATGACCACGTCGCTGTCGGCCACCGCGTCGTTCCGGTCACGCGCCACGCCGATCGCGCACCGTTCCCGGAACGCGGATTCGAACCGCGGGTCCGGCTCGCCGCCGACGTTCACGTATTGCACCGTGCACCGTTGCCGCAACAGCGCGAGCGCGTAGTCGAGCTGCACGCGCGCCTGCACGCCGGTGCCGAACACGCAGATGCGCGTGCTGTCGCGACGCGCGAGCAGTTGCAGCCCGAGGCCGCCGGCGGCACCGGTTCGCGCGGTGGTGATCGCATTGCCGTCCATGATGCACAGCGGACGGCCCGTCGCCGGGTCGAACAAGGCGACGGTGGCCTGATGCGGTTCGCCGCCGAGCGCACGGTTGCCGGGCCAGAATCCGGCTGCCTTGAAACCGAGCAGATCCTGGCCGGCGACGTCGCCCGACTTGATGCCGAATACGCCGCCGGTATGCAGCTTCTCGCGGACCACCGGGAACACGCGTCCGGCCCGTTGGCTGTGCAGCACGAAGGCTTCGCGCACCGCCGCCGTCACTTGCTCGGCGTGGAGAGCGGGTTCGACCGCATCGCGGTCGAGCAGCAGGAGTCGGGCGTCTGTCGGCATGTTCGGGCAAGCGCTGATGGCGCCACGCAAATCGAGGTTTTTAAATTTTGTCCAGATTTGGACAAATAGTCAATTCATCGCCAGGCCCACGCGGCGGCGCGCTCAGGTCACCACCCGTAGAAGCGCGGCCACGTCTGCGCGCTGCCGTCTTCGCCGATCGCCTGATACTCGGGATGTTGCGCGCCCGTCGCGCACGCATGATTCGGCAGGATGCGCAGGCGGGTGCCGATCGGAAACCGTTGCGCGATGCCGGAATCGGGCGAACCCGCGCGCGACACGATTCCATGCTCCTGGTTGGCTGCGCTCATCACGTAGTCGCCGAGCACGTCGCCGTGTTCGGTGCACACCTGTCCGTAGCCGAAATCGTGCGCCTGGCGCTGCGTGCCGCGATCGCGGCTCATCGCCATCCAGCCCGCATCGACGATCGCCCAGCCTTTCTCTTCCTGGTGCCCGATGACGGTGGTCAGCACCGACAGCGCGAGGTCGGACAGGCTGCACACGCCGATGTTGTGCATCACGAGGTCGAACATCACGTACACGCCCGCACGTACCTCGGTCACGCCGTCGAGGTGTTTCGCCGCGAGCGCGGTGGGCGTCGAACCGATGCTCACGACCGGGCAGGGCAGCCCGGCGGCGCGCAGACGCTGCGCGGCCCGCACGGTGCGGCTGCGTTCCTGCTCGGCGATGGCCGCCAGCGCTTCGGGCGTGTCGTATTCGTAGCTGGAGCCCGCGTGGGCGAGCACCCCGCCGAGCGCCATCCCGCCGTCGGCCAGTGCGCGGCCCACGTCGATCAGCAGATCGGCGTCGGGCGGAATCCCCGAGCGGTGGCCGTCGACGTCGACCTCGATCCATACGTCGAAGCGCTCGCCGTGCGCGCGCCCGAATTCGGCGATCGCGTGCGCGGCCGGCAGGCTGTCGGCGACCAGCTTCAGGTCGCAACCCCGCCGGCGCAGCGCGAGCGCCTGGCCCAGCTTCGCGGGCACCATGCCGACCGCGTAGACGATGTCGCGGATGCCGTGAGCGAAGAACTGCTCGGCTTCCTTGAGCGTCGACACGGTGATGCCCTGCGCGCCCGCTGCAAGCTGCGCCTCGACGACGTGCGCGCATTTGGTGGTCTTGACGTGCGGCCGGAACGTCACGCCGAGTGCATCCAGATGCGCTTGCATGCGGCCGATGTTGCGGCGCATGCGACCGACGTCGATCAGGGCGGCCGGGGTGTTGAGGGTATGAAGGTCCACGATGCGTTGCCTCGGAGGAAGCGGATTGTCGATGCGGACACTGTAGAGGCGTCGACGGATTTCGGGTTTAACGCAGCGCTAATTCGGCATTAAGCCGCGTTTAATCGTCGGAATCGGAATCGTGCGGCCCGCGGTGCGCGTCATGCGCTGCCGCGCGCAACGGCCGGTGCGCGACGGCAGCAGCGCCGTCACCGGCACGGGCAGCAGATGCCGGTCGGGCGGCAGCCGGACGAGCGTGCCGTTCGCCGGCAGCGGGGCAACGACGCGCAGCATGCGCTGGACGTCGCTGCGGGTGCGTCGATCCGGATCGCGGCCCCCGGGCTATGCACCGTTACCGGCCGAGCCCGACTATCAGCGACCGGTGCGCGGCCACCCCGGCCATCACACCCGACGCCGATGCGAACGTCGCATTAGTCATCGGCGTCGACGCGTCGCCGGCCGCGAAGACGCCGGCGACGCTCGTCTGCTTGCCCGCATCGACGCGCACGACCGGCCCCAGCGGCCCGTCGTCGAATGCGCAGCCGAGTTGCTGCGCGAGATCGCTCGCCATCGCCGTGCGCGCGCCGACGAACAGCGCATCGACGGGCACGACCTGCCCGTCGGCGAGCCGCAATGCTTCGATACGCGGCGCGTCGCCGAGGATGGCCACGACCGGCGAGCGCTCGATGCGCACGCCGCGCGCATCGAGCAACGCGGCTTCTTCGTCGTTCGCTTCGACCACGCCCTGCGTGAACCACGTCGTCGGGCCCCAGTCGGGAATCAGGATCGCCTGATGCACGGACAGCGCATGCGTGGCGAGCACGCCGAGCCGCCGGCCGCTCACCTCGTAGCCGTGGCAATACGGGCAATGCAGCACGCTGACGCCCCAGCGCTCGGCGAGCCCCGGCAGCGCCGGCAGTTCGTCGCGGATGCCGGTCGCGAGGATCAACCGGTCGGCGCTCGCACGGCTGCCGTCGGCCAGCGTCACGTGGAAGCGGCCGTCGGCATCGCGCGCGGCGGTGCGCACGTCGCCTGCAATCCGCCGCACGGTCGGATACGCGGCGAGTTGCGCGGCGGCGTTCGCGACGATCTGCGCGGGCGGCTTGCCGTCCTGCCCGAAAAAGCCGTGCGCGTGCGCGGCAAAGCGGTTGCGCGGCCGGCCGGCGTCGATCACGAGCACGCGGCGGCGCGCCCGCGCCAGTTGCATCGCCGCCGACAGCCCCGCAAAGCTGCCGCCGATCACGATCACTTCATGGTGGTCATGCATGCACCCGCTCCTTGTCCTGAACCTGCGTGAATGACGAACGTGTTCCGCTGGCGGCCAACTCATGAAACACGAGAAGTTGCATGATAGGGCGATGGTATCATTCATGCAACTTCAAAAGTTTCGAGAGAAGGGAGTTCCGCCCGTGAGAACCGACAGCCGTTTGTCGCGCATGCTGCATGCGCTGATCCACATGGACCAGGCCGACGGCCCGATGACGTCCGACGCGATCGCGACGATGCTGTGCACGAATCCGGTCGTCGTGCGGCGCCTGCTCGGCGGCCTGCGCGACTGCGGCTACGTGCAGTCGGAGAAGGGGCACGGCGGCGGCTGGGTGCTGAGCGTCGCGCTCGACGACATCACGCTGCTCGACGTCTATCGCGCGGTGGGCGAGCCGCCGCTGTTCTCCGATCTCGTCACCGACGACGACGCCGAATGCCTGGTGGAGCAGGCGGTGAACGCGCACCTGTCGGCCACGCTGAAGGAGGCCGAGACGACGCTGCTCGCGCGCTTCGGCGAAGTCACGCTCGGCATGCTGTCGCGCGAATTCGAAGCGAAGGCGGCCCCGCGGCGCAAGCCGCGCTGATGCGCCGCAGCATCGCGGCCGGCCGTCGATGACGTGGCGTTCGACGCAATCCGGCACGGCGCGAAACCGGCGTGCCGACATGTTCTGTCCCCCAACTTCTGCCCGGTTCGCCCGCCACAGGGCAAAATACGGGTTTTCCGCACCCGCGAGGGCGCGACCGAATCACGCGCCGGGCGGCGCCAGCGCGCAATCCGCACGCCGCCGCCGGGCGCCCAGGCAAGATCGCTCGCCATGTCGCGAGCCCACAGGAGTCCAGACCCCATGCCCGAATCCAACCTGTCCTTCTTCGGCCGGCTGTCGCTGGCCGTCGGCACGTTCTTCTCCGTGCTCGGCAACCGCGAGTTCGCGGCCGGCGTGCTGCGCGTGCGCGACGGCGCCCCGGCACCGGTCGCGCCGGCACCCGCTGCCGCCCCGGCCCCGGCCCCGGCCGCCGCCCCCGTGAAAGCGCCGGCGCCCGAACTGCGCGAAGCGAGCCCGCAGGCCGCGCTGCAACTGCTCGGTCTGCTGCAGCGCGATGCGCGCTTCATCGACTTCGTCGAGGAAGACATCGCCGGCTACGCGGACGCCGACATCGGCGCCGCCGCCCGCCTCGTGCACGACGGCTGCCGCGCCGCGCTGCGCGAACACTTCACGATCGTGCCGGTGCGCGACGAAGCCGAAGGCAGCCGCGTCACGCTGCCGGCCGGCTTCGACGCGACGGCCGTGCGCGTGACGGGCAACGTGGTCGGCTCGGCGCCGTTCAGCGGCACGCTCAGCCATCGCGGCTGGCGCGTGGCCGACGTGCGCCTGCCGAAGCTGACGGGCAGCCACGACGCTTCCGTCGTCGCACCGGCGGAGGTGGAACTGTGAGCGATCCGCGCTATTCGATCGGTATCGACCTCGGTACGACACACTGCGCGCTGTCGTATGTCGACAGCGCCGCGAGCGACGGCGAAGCCATCACGCAGCAGGTGCTGCCGATCGCGCAGCTCACCGCGCCCGGCGCGCTGGAGTCGCGCGACCTGCTGCCGTCGTTCCTCTATCTGCCGCATGAAAGCGAACTCACGCAGGGCGACCTGACGCTGCCGTGGACGGCCTCGCGCGGCTTCGCGGTCGGCGAGATGGCGCGCACGCGCGGCGCCGGCACGCCGATCCGCCTCGTGTCGAGCGCGAAGAGCTGGCTGTGCCACCCGGGCGTCGATCGCCGCGCGGCGATCCTGCCGAGCGATGCGCCGCCGGAAGTGTCGCGCGTGTCGCCGCTGGAAAGCTCGATCCGCTACCTGACGCACCTGCGCGAAGCGTGGGATCACGCGCATCCCGACGCACCGTTCGCCGACCAGGACGTGACGGTCACGATCCCCGCGTCGTTCGACCCGGCCGCGCGCGAACTGACGGCGGAAGCCGCACGCGCCGCCGGCTACTCGCGGATGACGCTGCTCGAGGAGCCGCAGGCCGCGCTGTACAGCTGGATCCAGAAGAGCCAGGGCGGCTGGCGCAAGCAGGTGCAGGTCGGCGACCTGATCCTGTGCGTGGACGTCGGCGGCGGCACGACCGACCTGTCGCTGATCGCGGTCGTCGAGCGCGACGGCAATCTCGAACTGCATCGCGTGGCGGTCGGCGAGCACATCCTGCTCGGCGGCGACAACATGGACCTCGCGCTCGCGCATGTGGTCGCGCGCAAGCTCGCGCAGCAGGGCACGCAGGCCGATCCATGGCAACTGCGCGCGCTCACGTACGCATGCCGCTCGGCGAAGGAAACGCTGCTGTCCGATCCGGCGACCGACGCGGTGCCGCTCGTCGTGCCGAGCCGCGGCTCGAAGCTGATCGGCGGGTCGATCCGCACGGAGCTCACGCGCGCGGAACTCACGCAGACGATCCTGGAAGGCTTCTTCCCGCAGGTCGATGCGGCCGCGCGCCCGGTGAGCCGCGCGCGCGTCGGCCTGACGCAGCTCGGCCTGCCGTATGCGCAGGACGCGGGCGTCACGCGCCATCTCGCGGCGTTCCTCGGCCGCCAGGTCGCGGCGCTCGACACGCTCGAAGGCGTGCAGCGCACGCTGCCGCCGGGCGCGACGTTCCTGCATCCGACCGCCGTGCTGTTCAACGGCGGCGTGTTCAAGTCGACGCTGCTCACGCAGCGCGTGCTCGATACGCTCAACAGCTGGCTCGCCGCCGAAGGCGCGCCGCCCGCGCGCCTGCTCGAAGGCGCGGATCTCGACCTCGCGGTCGCGCGTGGCGCCGCGTACTACGGCTACGTGAAGCGCGGCCGTGGCGTGCGCATTCGCGGCGGCACGGCGCGCGCGTACTACGTCGCGATCGAATCGGCGATGCCCGCGGTGCCGGGGCTCGAACCGCCGGTGCAGGCGCTGTGCGTCGCGCCGTTCGGGATGGAGGAAGGCTCGGACGCGGCGCTGCCGCCGCAGGAGTTCGGCCTCGTCGTCGGCGAACCGGTGCAGTTCCGCTTCTTCGGTTCGTCGGTGCGCCGCCAGGACCAGGTCGGCACGCTGCTCGACTACTGGTCGCCCGAAGAGCTGCAGGAACTGGAAGAAATCCAGGCGACGCTGCCGGCCGAAGGGCGCACCGTCGGCGAAGTCGTGCCGGTGAAGCTGCATGCGCGCGTGACCGAAGCCGGCACGCTCGAACTCGAGGCGATCCCGAGCGGCACGAACGAGCGCTGGAAGGTCGAGTTCGACGTGCGCGGCGCCGCCTGAGCACGATGAAGCGTTATACGGTCGGGATCGACCTCGGCACGAGCAATACGGTCGTCGCGTACGTCGAGGCCGGTTCCGACGCGATCCGCGTGTTCGACGTCGAGCAGCTGGTCGGCCCCGGCGCGGTGGCCGCGCAGCCGCTGCTGCCGTCGGTGCGCTATCACCCGGCGGCCGGCGAGCTCGCGGCGCACGCGTTGCGGTTGCCGTGGCAGGCGGCCGGCGCACGTGACGGCGGCGCGGGTGACGCGCCGCCGCCCGTGATCGGCCGCTATGCGCGCACGCTCGGCGCGCAGGTGCCGGGCCGGCTCGTCACCAGCGCGAAGAGCTGGCTGTCGCACGCGTCGGTCGACCGGCTCGCGGCGATCCTGCCGTGGGGCGCGGCCGACGGCGTCGACAAGGTGTCGCCGGTCGACGCGAGCGCGAGCTATCTCGCGCACGTGCGCGATGCGTGGGACGCGCGTTTTCCCGATGCGCCGCTCGCGAAGCAGGACGTGATCCTGACGGTGCCTGCGTCGTTCGACGACGGCGCGCGCGCACTGACGGTCGAGGCCGCCAGACGCGCGAAGCTGCCCGCGCTGCGGCTGCTGGAAGAGCCGCAAGCCGCGTTCTACGACTGGCTGTACGGTCAGCGCGACACGCTGCGCGACACGTTCGCCGCCGCGCGGCGCGTGCTGATCTGCGACGTCGGCGGCGGCACGACCGACCTCACGCTCGTCGATGTCGCGCCGGGCGACGACGGCGAGCCGACCTTCACACGCGTCGGCGTCGGCAATCACCTGATGCTCGGCGGCGACAACATGGACCTCGCGCTTGCGCGGCTGGTCGAAACGCGCCTCACCGAGCCCGGCACGCGGCTCTCCGCCGCGAGCCTGTCGCAGCTCGTCGAGCGCTGCCGCGCGGCGAAGGAGCGGCTGCTCGGCGACGACGCGCCCGAATCCGTCAACGTCACGCTGCTCCGCGCGGGCAGCAAGCTGGTCGGCGGCGCGCGTTCGGCCGAGCTGACGCGGCGGGAAGTCGAGCAGATCGTCGTCGAAGGTTTCTTTCCGCAGGTCGAAGCCGGCGAGTTGCCGCGCCGTGCGCGCGCCGCGATCGTCGAATTCGGGCTGCCGTATGCGAGCGATGCGGCTGTCACGCGGCACGTCGCCGCGTTCCTGAATCGTCATGCGGAAGGCCCGCTGCCCGACACGCTGCTGCTCAACGGCGGCGTGTTCCGCGCGGGCGCGCTCGCCGGCCGTCTCGCGCAGACGCTCGGCGCGTGGCGCGGCGCGCCGCTCGACGTGCTGCACAACGCGCATCCGGACGTCGCGGTCGCGCGCGGCGCGGTGGCCTACGGGCTCGCGCGCGCCGGGCACGCACCGCGCATCGGCGGCGGCTCCGCGCGCAGCTATTTCCTCGTGCTCGACGGCGCCGCCGCCGCCGATGCGGCTGCGCGCGGCGTCTGCCTGCTGCCGCGCGGCGCGCAGGAGGGGCACGAGATCCGGCTCGACGATCGCACGTTCGCGCTGCAACTCGGGCAGCCGGTGCGCTTCCACCTCGTGTCGACGGTGGCGGACACCGCGTACCGGCCCGGCGATCTCGTCGATCTCGACGGCGGCGATTTCGTGCGGCTGCCGCCGATCGCGACGGTCGTCGATGCGAAGGCGGCCGGCGCTGCGCGCGAAACGCCGGTGAAGCTCAGCGCGTCGCTGACCGAAGTCGGCACGCTCGAAATGCACTGCATCGCGACCGACGACACGGCGCGCCGCTGGCGGCTCGAATTCCAGTTGCGCGGCGATACACCCGCGCAAGGCGACGATGCGCCCGCGCGGCATCCGCGTCTCGACCAGGCGATCGAGCTGATCGAGCGTTCGTTCGGCAGCAAGGCCGCCGGCGTCACGCCGAAAGACACGCGACGGTTGCGCGCGCAACTGGAACACGTGCTCGGCCCGCGCGACGCGTGGGACGTCGCACTCGCGCGCGAACTGTTCGACGCGTTGCTGGCGCGCGCGCGGCGGCGCCGGCGCTCGGCCGATCACGAACGCGCGTGGCTGAACCTCGCCGGCTATTGCCTGCGCCCGGGCTTCGGCCATCCGCTCGATGCATGGCGCATCGAGCAGCTGTGGCCGCTGTTCGACGACGGCATTCAATATGTGAACGACGGCCAGGTGTGGTCGGAGTGGTGGACGCTGTGGCGGCGCGTGGCCGGCGGCCTCGACGACGATGCGCAGACGCAGGTGCGCGACGCGATCGCGTTCCTCGAACCGACCGACGACAAGCGGCGCAAGCTGCCGTTCGATCCGGGCAAGGTCGGGCCGGCCGACATGACGCGGCTGTCTGCTTCGCTCGAACGATTGCCGGTCGAGCGCAAGGTCGAGCTGGCCGAACGGCTGATCGCGCAATTGCAGAAGCCGGCCGAGCGTGCGCTGTGCGCGTGGGCGCTCGGGCGCATCGGTGCGCGGCGGCCGTTCTACGGCAGCGCGCACAGTGTCGTGCCTGCGGAAGTCGCGAAGGGCTGGCTCGATGCGCTGTTCGCGCTCGACTGGAAGCAGGTCGAACCTGCCGCGTTCGCGGCCGCGCAGATCGCGCGGATGACCGGCGACCGTTCACGCGACCTGCCGGACGACACGCGCGACGCGGTGATCAAGCGCCTGTCGGCCGCGAATGCGTCGACGGCGTGGATCGACATGGTGCGCGAGGCGATTGCATTCGACGAAGCCGACACGGTGCGCGTGTTCGGCGAAACGCTGCCGGCGGGGTTGAAGCTGCTGGCCGGGTGAGCGGCGCCGCGGGCGCCGGTATCGTTCGGATGCCGGAGCATTCCGCAGCGTTGCCGATGCGGGCCGACACTCGCCGATTCAATGCCCTTCGAACGAAAAAACGGCAGCCGTTGCATCGCATCGGCAGCCGTTTGCGCTTTGTGAGCCTGCCGGTCAGATTTGCGCCGTCGTCTCGCGTGGCGATGCGGCCGATTCCACGGCGATCGCATCCGGCGCGGCCGCCCGCCGCGCGAGATGAATCCCCGCGAGCATGCAGCGCACCGATCCGCCGGCCAGTTCGATCGTCGGCACGTCGAGCGGCAGTAACCGCGCGGAGCGCTCGATCGTCGCGCGCTGGTCAAGTGTGAGGCAATCGAACGCCCGCCGCGACAGCGCAAGCACACGCCCGTTTCTTCCCGACAATTCCAGCGTATTGCCCGCGAAGTTCGCGATCTGCGACTGATCGAGCGCGATC
Organism: Burkholderia metallica; assembly: GCF_902832845.1. Lineage (GTDB taxonomy): Bacteria > Pseudomonadota > Gammaproteobacteria > Burkholderiales > Burkholderiaceae > Burkholderia > Burkholderia metallica. Next base: position 206,975 of record NZ_CADFDB010000008.1, read on the forward strand.
ACCGCGCGACCCGTTTCAGTCAGGCGTTGCGCGATCTCGGCACGACGCCGGCTGTCGGCGATCAGGTCGAGGCCCACCATCGCGAACTCGGTCGCGACGCTCATCATCACGTTCGTGTGATAGATCGGCCGCCCGTCGGCATCGGCCGTATCGAAGCAGATCGGCTCGAAATTGAAGTGCGTGCAGAAGCGTTCGAGCGCGACCGGATCGGCGCGGCGCGAACGCGCGGTGTATGCGATCCGTGCGACGTGATCTAGCACCATCGCGCCGGTGCCTTCGAGGAACACGTCGTCGTATTCGAGGCCCGAATAGTCGATCACGTCCTGCACGCGGTACTCGGCCTTCAGCATCTCGATCACGTCCGCGCGCCGCTCGCGGCGGCGGTTCGGGCTCGCCATCGGATACAGCGCGACGTGGCCGCCCGGGTGCGTCGAAAACCAGTTGTTCGGGAACACGGAATCGGGCGTGTCGCGCTCGCCGTGATCGTCGAACACATGCACGCGCACGCCCGCATCGGCGACCGTCTGCGCGGCGGCCGTGACTTCGTCGCACGCGGCGGCCGATACGCGCGACTCCGGGCCGCCCGCACCGCCGCCGGCCGTGCGCTGGAACGCGTTGTCGGCCGCGGTCTGCGGGTTCGGCAGGAAGCGGTGCGGCCGGATCATCACGACGGCGGCCGGCGCCTGGATCGATACGAGGTTCATGAAAGACGGGAGCGAAGGGCAGGAAAGCGGGCGGCGCGCCGGCCGCCCGTGGATGACGGTCAGCGCGCGAGCGCGGCGACGGCTTCGGTCACGTACGCCGCGTGACCCTGCGCGATCGCGGCCGGGTCGTCGATCAGCGCGAACAGGTTCTTCGGGTCGACGGCCGGCGGAATCAGCGCGATCTCGACGCCCGCGTTGTGCTGCTGCGCGAGCGCATACAGGTAGCGCAGCGCCGAGTAGTCTTCCAGCGCGAAGCCGACCGAGTCGAACACCGTGACTTCGTCCGCGCGATCGCGGCCGGTCGTCTCGCGCTGCAGCACGCGCCACAGCTCGGTGACGGGGAAGTCGGCCGGCATCTGCTGGATCTCGCCTTCGATGCGCGACTGCGGCTCGAATTCGACGAACACGCGGCCCGCATGCAGCACGCCCGCTTCGAGTTCGGTCTTGCCGGGGCAATCGCCGCCGACGGCGTTCACGTGCATGCCGGGCTCGATCATGTCGGTCGTGACGATCGTCGCGTACGCCTTGTCGGCGGTGACGGTCGTCACGATGTCGGCGCCGCGCACCGCGTCGGCGGTCGACGCGGCACGCACGACGCGCAGTTCAGGGTACGCGGCGAGGTTCCGCACGAGCTTCTCGGTCGCGTGCGGATCGACGTCGAACACGCGGATTTCGTCGATGCCGAGCAGCGTGTGAAACGCGATCGCCTGGAATTCGCTCTGCGCGCCGTTGCCGATCAGCGCCATCGTGTGCGAATCGGGGCGGGCGAGGACTTGCGCGGCGAGCACCGACGTCGCGGCCGTGCGCAGCGCGGTGGTCAGCGTCAGTTCGGCCAGCAGCAGCGGGTAGCCGGTATCGACTTCGGCCAGCGCGCCGAACGCCATCACCGTGTGCATGCCGCGCGCGGCGTTGACGGGGTGGCCGTTCACGTACTTGAACGCGAACAGCGACGCGTTCGCGACGGGCATCAGTTCGATCACGCCGTCGCGCGAGTGGCACGCGACGCGCGGCGACTTGTCGAAGTCGGCCCAGTGCAGGTAATCGGCGCGCAGCGTGTCGACGAGTTCGCGCAGGAACGTCGTGACGCCGGTTTGGGCGATCAGTCGCGCGGTGGCGGGAACGTCGAGGAAGCGGGTCATCGGTCTGTCTCCATATTCAGTGCCGGTACGGGTGTCCTGGCGCTCGGGTCGACCGGGCGGTGTTTCGGCGCGGGTCCGGGCCTTGTGGAAAGCGGCGGCGCGGCGTGTTCAGCCGGTCGATGGAGTCATTATTTCCGCGAGTCGAGCCAACAAAAAGACGGCAAAAGTGGCAGATTTATCGATAGACTTGGCAAAATGCCAGCCAGATCCGGCAGTTTGTTCAGTTCGCATGGATCGAAATGCACGACGTCCGGCATGCTGGCGGCCGGCTCACGCTCAACAGGAAGGCCCGTTCATGATCACGCTCGACGACGTCGACCGACAGCTCATCGCGCTGCTGCGCGACAACGCGCGACTGCCCGTCGTCGCGCTGGCGAAGGAACTGCGCGTCGCGCGCGCGACCGTGCAGAACCGGCTGACGCGGCTGGAGAAGAACGGCGTGATCGTCGGCTATACGGTGCGGCTCAAGCCGGCGGCGGAGCGGCACCGCATTCGCGCGCTGATGTCGATCGCCGTGCAGGGCAATCGCGGCGCGGAAGTGGTGAAGGTGCTGCGCGGGCATCCGAACGTCGCGTCGATCCACAGCACCAACGGGCGCTGGGATCTCGTCGCCGAACTGCATGCGGATTCGCTCGAGCACTTCGATCGCGTGCTCGGCGCGATCCGGCTGATCGACGGGATCGCGAGTACCGAGACGAGTATTTTGCTGTCGACGCACAAGGCGTGACGCGGGTATCCCGGCGACGCCGCGGCGGCCGTACGAAAGGGCGGGCCGGCGCGAAGTGCGCGGCCGGGCGTCGTTTCCGTTGCGATCGCAGCCGTTGCATACATGGCGTTTACCCGGGCCCGATTCCGTCGTAATACGAGCCAGTCGATTTCCGCAGAACGGGAATCGTTTCATCCGCCCGGAGTGTGGAATGCGGCGTACCGAGCGGCAACCGGGATATTCAACCCTTCCGGCTTTTCATTCGGCGATATTCTCGGGAATTACACTAATCCGCATCACAAAGTCAAAACTTGGGCCCGCTTGAACTGGTTCGGCATGCTAATCTGAATCGGCAATAAAAAAACGCATGAATGACGGGGTCGACAAGATGACACAGGTCACACAGGATGCCGGAAGGCGGGGGGAATGTGCGCAAGACGCCCGGATGCCGCATGCCGCGGAGGCGGAAGGGGCGTCGGAGCCGATCAATCTGGTCGAACTGGGCGCTCGCGTGTGCTCGGTGACCGTGCTAGGCCTGTTTGCCTATCTGGCTTATCTACCGTGGCGCCAGAATCCGGGCCGGATCACGTTGATCCTGCTGCTGGTCTCCGCGGCACTGACCGTGGGATTGTCGGCATTCGCGAAATTGCCGAAGCGGCGCGACTGGCATCCGGTCGCGGTGTGCTTTTCCGTTGGCGGCTCGTTCTACTGCCTCGCCTATCAACTGGACGCCAGTACCCAACTGATTCCCGAGTGGGCCGGCGCAACTTTGCAATTTTGCGGGATTGCGTGCCAGCTGTGCGCGAAACTGTCACTGGGGCGCTCGTTCGGTCTGCTGCCCGCCAATCGCGGGGTCGTTTCGGTCGGTGCGTACCGGTTCGTGCGTCACCCGATCTATGCGTCCTACCTGTTGTCCGAAATCGGTTTCCTGCTCGCCAACTACAGCGCGCGAAACGTGTTCATGATCACCACCTGGATGCTGCTGCAGATCGGGCGGATCAGTCTCGAGGAAAGGGTGTTGTCGGAAGATGCGGATTATCGTGCGTACAAGGAGAAGGTGCGGTACCGGCTGATTCCGGGCGTGTTTTGACGCGCAGGCCGGGCGCGCGCCATGCGCGTCCGCGATGACGCACATGGGCACGCGATGTCGCGCCGCGATCGGGCCGATCCCGTGTCGAGGTGCAGGTACCGCCACAGGTCAGGCGCGGGCCGCCGGTTCCGGAAACACCGGCTCGCCCAGCGTCAGCATCAACCGGTTCGCCCACGCGAAGATCGCGACCGCGTGCGACAGGTCGAGAATCTCCTCATGCGTCAGCCCTTCGGCTTCCAGCGCCGCGATGTCGGTCGTGTCGACCGTATCGGGCCGCTCCGTCAGCGCGATCGCATAGCGGACGATCGCGCGTTCGCGCGCCGTCGTGCCGGCCGTGGCCGGATCGTCGAACACCTGCTCGATCGCGTCGGTGCGTTTCGCGAGCTGCGCGAAGCGCTGCGCATGCACCGACGCGCAATACACGCAGCCGTTCACGCGCGACACGGCCGTGCTCGCCAGTTCGCGCTCCGCGCGCGACAGCCCGCCCGGGCCGTACATGATCGCGTTGAATACGCCGGAACGTTGCCGCAGGATCTCGGGCAAGTGGACGAGCAGCAGGTAATAGTCGGACGTCTTCGCTTGCGGATGGCTCGCGTCGAGCACCGCAAGCTGATCGGGCGTCGCCGCATCGAGCGAAACCGTGTCGAGCCATGCACACCAGCCGAGCGTGTCGGACGTGAAGCCGTGAGTGGCCGTCGTCATGCGGCCTCCCGGGTGGCATGGGCCTGCAGTGCGCGTGCGGCAACGGCAACCCGCAACTGATATGCGACGAACGCGACGAGCTGCGACAGCGCGACGATCGCGGGCGTCGTGAGTCCGGCCGACTTCAGTGCGTCGAGATCGGACGGGCGCGCGTCGACGGGGGAGCGCGTCAGCAGGCGCGCATGCGCAAGGATCGCGCCGATGCGGCGGGGCAATGCGTCGAATGCATCGGCATCTGCCCGTGCGATATCGTCGGGCGTGCCGCCTGCGTCGATCAGTCGTGCCCGATAAGCATCGGCCAATGCGTGCGCGTTCGACGCGTGTGCGACATAGCGTGCCGCGTGCAGTCGTTCGGCAAGCGAAAGATCGGGCAACGCGGGATCGAACAGCGCGGCTTCGCTCAGCCGCGTATGCAGCCGCACCTTGTCGCGCGCACGGCGCAGCGCGGCGACCGCATCGTCGGCGCGCAGGCCGGCGATCGCGTCGATCGTGTCCGGCGCATCGGCCGGCGTGATGGATTCGGTCATCTTTCGGATTCCTTTCGTCGTCAATGTGATCGATGGACGCGCGTTCACGCGTCGGCGTCGCGCCATTCGTCGCCTTGCAGCTCGGCGTTCGCATACGCGACGAGCGCGTCGTAGTGACGATCGCGGTCCGCGTCGAACAGCCGGCTCGCAATCCCGCGCGCGAGTCGCGCGGCGCCCGCGCTGATGGCCGGGATATCGCCGGACAGCTTGCCGTGGCTCAGGCTCGCCGCGTGGTTGAAGCAGTGGATGCGCGTGACGGCCGCGCATGCGCCGGGCTCGCGTTCCTGGAACGCGAACGCGGGGCCCAGATCGGGCGACTCGGCGAGTTCGTCGAGCCACGTGCCCGGTTCCGGTCGATAGCGATCCTTCCAGCGCCGCACCTGCGCGCCGAACGACGCGAATTCCGCGCGGGTCGTCCAGTCCGAATGGAAACCGGTCGCGAAGATCAGGAAGTCGACCGTATGGCGGCCGCGCGGCGTCGTCACGTCGAGGCCCCCCGCGTGTTCGGCGAGCGTCTCGATCGGGCTGCCTGCATGAAAATGCGCATGGTCGTGACGCGACACGCGCAGCACGCTGTCGCGTGGCGGCGGCGTCTGCGACGTCAGCGCGTAGTGCATGAAGCGCCACTTCGTCGCGTCGTCGAGATCGGCATAGCCGTGCACGAGGCCCGGGCTGCCGATGCCCGTCAGCTTGTTGATGCGCGGAATGTCCGCGCGGCGGAAGAACAGGTCGACGCGTGCGGCGCCGGCTTCGAGCGCGGTGCCCGCATTGTCGAACGCGGATGCGCCCGCGCCGACCACGCCGACACGCTTGCCCGCGAGCGCCGCGAAATCGATCGGCTCGGACGAATGCGCCCAGCGCGTGCGCGGCGCGCGTTGCGCGACGGGCGGCACGTACGGGCCGCCGAGGCCGTCGCGGCCGGTCGCGAGTACCACGTGCCGCGCGAGCAGCGTCCGCGCTTCACCGTTGCCGCGCACGTCGAGCGCGAGCAGGCCGTCGTCGCGCGGACGCAGCGCGACGAGCGTGGTGTCGTTGCGCACCGGCAGGTCGAGCACGCGCCGGTACCAGCGCAGGTAGTCCATCCATTGCGTGCGCGGAATCTTGTAGAGCGCGTCCCACGCGTCGCGGCCGTGTTGCGCTTCGAACCATGCGCGGAACGTCAGCGCGGGCAGCCCGAGCGCGGGCCCGGCGAGCTGCTTCGGCGAGCGCAGCGTGTCCATCCGCGCGAACGTGACCCACGGCCCTTCGTAGCCGGCCGGCGCGCGGTCGATCACGCACTGGTTGTCGATGCCGAGCAGGCGCAGTTCGGCGGACGCCGCGAGCCCGGCCATGCCGCCGCCGACGATCGCGACGTCGAGCACGCGCGTGCCGTCGGCTTCGCGCGGCGGCACCCATGACGGCGCGGGCAGGTCGAGCCAGCGCAGGTCTTGCGCGAGGCGCGCTTCGAGTGCATTCAATGCGGCGGGCGTCGTCATGCGGCCTCCGCGCGCGTACGGCGTGCACGCGTCGCGCGGGCGGCACCGCGCGGCGTACGTTCGGTGCGCAGCCGGTCGCCGCGCAGCAGTGCGTCGTGCGCGGCAGCGTCGTGAAAGACCACGTCGTCGAGCAACGTGCGCGTCGTCCGGTGCAACGCATCGAGCAGCGCATCGACGGCCGCCGTGCGCGCCTTGCCGGCCGGCGTCGCGACGCCGAACGCGAACGGAATGTCGACATCGAGCGGGCGCGCGACCACCCCGTCCACCGGCAGCGCGACGCCCGTCGCCGGATCGACGATGCCGATGCCGATGCCCGCGCGTGCGGCCATCACCGCATTCAGCGACGCATTGGTTTCGATGAACACGCGGGCATCGACGCGCGCGGCCGCGAACGCCGCGTCGATCCGCTGGCGCAGCCGGTGCCGGTTCGCGACCGTCACGATGCGGCGGCGCGCGAGATCGCGCAGCGCGATGCGCGGCTGCGCCGCGAGCGGGTCGCCGGCGGGCAGCACGGCGACGCACGGCGTTTGCGCGATCCAGTGCACGTCGAGCCCCGCATGCGCCATCGGCAGCGTGACGACGCCGACATCGGCCGTGCCGGCCAGCACTTCGTGCACGACGTGCTCGGCCGATTCGCTGCGCAACTGGTAATGCGGCGCGTGGGCGCCGTCGGGCAGTGCGGCGAGCGCGGCCGGCACGAGCGTGGCCGCGAGCGAAGGCGTCGCCGCGATGCGCACGGGTTCGGCCGTGTCGTCGCCGAGCGCCCGGGCGCGTGCCTCGATCGCGCGCAGGCCGACCAGCGAGCGTTCGACTTCCTCGTAGAGCAGGAACGCGCGCCGCGTCGGCGTGACGCGCGGGCCGTGCCGGTCGAACAGCGCGTAGCCGAGATCGGCTTCGAGCTCCTGGATCTGTCGCGTGACGGCCGGCTGCGAGCGGCCGAGCAGTTCGCCCGCGCCGGTCACGCTGCCGGCCGACATGACCGCGGAAAAGGCTTCGAGTTGATGCAGCTCCATGACGCGTTCCGATGATGCGATTTGCGCATTGTAGGAGCGCGAGCATGCGCGATTCATATAATGATTTTTGCTATCGACAGCGCGAATCCTGCGAACGGCACGCGCGTCGCGAGCGCCGGTCCCGCGCGAGCGTGCGTCGGTTGCGACCGATGACATGAACGAAACGCCAATCGAATCAATGCGATGCGACGCGCGCCGCTGCATCGCGCGACGCGGGTGGGCGCAGCGCCGTTCGCGGGACTCGTCCGCTTCGCGCCGCGCGCGATATCGATATGCGCAAAACTTCGTTGGATCGTCCTGAACCGGATGGTTACATGCCCTCACTCTTTTCGACTGACTGAAGCTGGGGGACGCATGAACGTTTCGGGGAACGACGCACGCGGCGCATGGCGGCGCGTGCTGGGCACGGTGGCGGCGCTCGCGGCCGCATGGGGCTTGTCGACGGGCGGCGCGCTCGCGGCCGGCGTGTCGGGCGAGCCGGTGGTGATCGGCGTGAGCGGGCCGCTCACGGGCCAGGACGCGCAGTACGGCGAACAATGGAAACGCGGCTTCGATCTCGCACTCGACGAGATCAACGGCAGCGGCGGCATTCACGGCCGGCCGCTCGCGATCGACTTCCAGGACAGCCGCAGCGACCCGCGTCAGGCGGTGGCGATCGCGCAGAAGTTCGTCGCCGATCCGCGCATCGCGATCGAGCTGGGCGACTTCTCCAGCGCGACGTCGATGGCCGCGTCGCCGATCTACCAGCGCGGGCAACTGATCCAGTTCGGCTTCACGAACTCGCATCCGGACTTCACGAAGGGCGGCGACTACCTGTGGAGCACCGCGCTCAGCCAGGCCGAGGAACAGCCGCTGCTCGCGCGCTACGCGGTGAAGGAACTCGGCTTCAAGCGGATCGCGGTGCTGTACCTGAACACCGACTGGGGCCGCACCAGCAAGGACATCTTCGCGAAGGCGGTGACGGGGCTCGGCGCACAGGTCGTCGCGGCCGAAGGCTATCAGCCGACCGAAAAGGACTTCCGTTCGACGCTCGTACGGATCGGTGCAGCGAAGCCCGACTCGATCGTGCTGATCTCGTACTACGCGGACGGCGCGCAGATCGTGCGCCAGGCGCGCACGTCGGGCGTCACGCTGCCGATCGCGGCGGTCGGCTCCGTGTATTCGCCGAAATTCCTCGAACTGGGCGGCGCGGCCGTCGACGGCGTCTATACGGAATCGAACTTCTTCCCGGCCGAGCCGCGCCCCGAGGTGCAGGCGTTCGTGCAGCGCTATCGCGCGAAATTCCATGCCGATCCCGATTCGTTCGTCGCCCGCGCGTACGACGCGCTGATCCTGTCGGCCGAGGTGCTGCGCCGCTACGGCACCACGCGCCAGGCCGCGCACGATGGCTTCGCGAAGATCGCCGACGTGCCGAGCGTGATCTTCGGCAAGGTGCGCTTCGACCCGCAGACGCGCCGCGTCGCGGGCGCGCGCACCGTGTATCTCGTCGTGAAGCAGGGGCAGTGGGCGCTGTGGGACGGCGCGAAGCCGCAGCTCGCGGCGCGCTGAACCTGAACCGAATGCACGCAACGGACGCATCGTGATGGCTTCCTGGCTCGACTACACGCTCAACGGCCTCATCGTCGGCAACATCTACGCGCTGCTCGCGGTCGGGCTCGCGCTGATCTTCGGCGTGTCGCACCTGATCAACTTCGCGCACGGCTCGGTCTACATGGTCGGCGCGTTCATCGGCTGGCTGTGCCTGACGCGCTTCGGGCTGCCGCTGCCGGTCGCGCTCGCGGCGGTCGTCGTCGGCTGCGGCGCGCTCGGCGTCGCGATCGAGCGGATCGGGTTGCGGCCGCTGCGCCACGCGGCACGCATCGCGCCGCTGCTCGCGACGATCGGCATCAGCTTCATCCTCGACCAGCTCGCGCAGCTCGCGTTCGGCGCGGACCCGCGCGCGGTGCCGACGCCGCTGCCCGACTGGCATCTGCGGATCGCCGGCGCGACGCTCGGCTCGCTCGACCTGCTGATCGCGGGCATCGGCATCGCGGCGGCCGCGCTGCTGTACGGCTTCCTGCGCTTCACGCGGCTCGGCTGGGCCGTGCGCGCGACCGCGCAGGATCGCGACGCGGCGCTGCAGATGGGCGTCGACGTCGACCGCGTGAACCAGACCGTGTTCGCGATCGCGTGCGCGCTCGGCGGCGTGAGCGGGCTGCTGGTCGGCATGTACTACAACAGCATCGATCCGGCGATGGGCTTCCAGGCGACGCTGAAGGGCGTGGTCGCGCTGCTGATCGGCGGGCTCGGCAACGTGCCGGGCGCGATCGCCGGCAGCCTGCTGCTCGGTCTCGTCGAAAGCTACGGCGTCGCGCTGTTCGGCACCAGCTATCGCGACCTGTTCGCGTTCGGACTGCTGATCGTGTTTCTCGTCTGGCGGCCGAACGGGTTGTTCAGCGCGAACCGCGCGTTGCCGCCCGAGCCGATGACGGGTACCTTCCTCGCGGCCGCGAAGGCCGTGCGCGTGCCGCGCCCGCTGCTCGTCGGGCTGATCGCGCTGGCGGCAGTGCTGCCGTGGCTCGGTGCGTCGCCGTACGTGCTGCAGACGCTGACCAACGCGTGGCTGTACGGGCTGCTCGCGCTGAGCCTCACGCTCGTCGCGGGCACGGTCGGGCAGATCTCGCTCGGCCATGCCGCGCTGCTCGTGATCGGCGCGTATGCGTCGGCGCTGCTGTCGTCGGATCTCGGCTGGTCGCCGGCCGTGACGATTCCGTGCGCGGGCGCGATCACCGCCGTGCTCGGCACGCTGCTCGTCTATCCGGCGTTCCGGCTGCGCGGGCACTACGTGTCGATCGCGACGCTCGGCATCGGCGAAGTGGTGAGCCTCGTGATCCTGAACTGGGACGGCCTGACGCGCGGCCCGCTCGGCATCACCGGCATCGCGCCGCTGCCGTGGGCGACCACCGCACGTGCCGCGTATTGGTTCACGTTCGCGGTGCTCGTCGTATTCGCGCTCGTGCAGGTCCGGCTGCTGCGCTCGCATCTCGGCCGCACGCTGCGCGCGGTGCGCGAGGACGACGTCGCCGCGCGCGCGCACGGCATCGCGCCGAACCGCTACAAGGCGATCGCGTTCGCGGTGGGTGGCGTCGCGGCCGGCGTGAGCGGCGGCATTGCCGCGCATCTGTACAGCTACATCAATCACCAGACCTTCGACTCGCAGGTGTCGATCCTCGCGCTGACGATGGTGATCCTCGGCGGGCTCGGCAACGTGCTCGGCGGCATCGCAGGCGCGATCGCGCTGATCGGGCTGCCCGAACTGTTCCGCTGGGCGGCCGACTACCGGATGCTGATCTATGGCCTCGTGCTGTTGCTGCTCGTCCGGTTCCGGCCGCAAGGCCTGCTCGGCACGGTGTGAGGAGACACGCGATGACGACCCTTCGACCCTTGCTCGACGTGCAGGGCCTGACGCGCCGGTTCGACGGCGTGACCGCGCTCGACGGCGCGAGCCTGACGCTCGCCGACGGCGAGCTGCTGAGCGTGATCGGACCGAACGGCGCGGGCAAGTCGACGCTGTTCAACCTGATCGCGGGCGCCGACCGGCCCGATGCCGGCCGCGTGACGTTCGACGGCCGCGACATCACGGGCACCGCGCCTGAGCGGCTCGCGGCGCTCGGCCTCGCGCGCACGTTCCAGCATGGCCGCGTGTTCGGCAACCTGAGCGTGCTCGACAACGTGCTGATCGGCGCGCATGCGCGGCTGCGCGCGGCGCGGCCGGGCTGGCCCGTGCTCGGCGCGGCCGCCGAGGTGCTGCGCGCGCTCGTGCGGCCCGCGGCGGTGCGGCGCGAGGAAGCTGCACTGCGCGACGAGGCGCGCGCGATCGTCGCCGGGTTCGGCGAACGGCTCACGCCGCGCATCGATCACCCGGCGCACAGCCTGTCGTATGCGAACCGGCGGCGTGTGGAGATCGGCCGCGCGCTCGCGCTGCACCCGCGCCTGCTGCTGCTCGACGAACCGACGGCCGGGATGAACGAGACGGAGACGGCCGAGATGCTGCAACTGATCCAGTCGCTGAAGGCGCGCGGCCTGACGATTTTGCTGATCGAGCACAAGCTCGAACTCGTGATGCGCGTGTCCGACCGCGTGATGGTGCTCGACAACGGCGTGAAGATCGCCGAAGGCGCGCCGCGCGACGTGAGGCACGATCCGCGCGTGATCGAGGCGTACCTCGGCCGTCGCCATGCGGGCGGCGCGCCGGCCGAGCGCGCGGCGCAGGCGGCCGCATGAGCGCACCGACTTCCGGACCCGACACGACCACGACCATCACCACGACCATGACCGATGCGCTGCTGAAACTCGAACACCTCGACACGTTCTACGGGCCGGTGCAGGTGCATTTCGACGTGAACGTCGAAGTCGGCCGCGGACAGATCGTCAGCCTGCTCGGCGGCAACGCGAGCGGCAAGTCGACGACGATGAAGCTGATTCTCGGCTTGATGCGGCCGCGCCGCGGCGTCGTGCGCTTCGATGGCCACGACGTGACGACGCTCGCGACACCGCAGCGCGTGCGGCGCGGGATAGCGGCCGTGCCCGAGGCGCGGCGGCTGTTCGGCGACATGAGCGTGCGCGAAAATCTGCTGATGGGCGCGTACACGCGCGGCGACCGCGCGGCGGTGGCGGAAGACTATGAGCGCGTGCTCGACCTGTTTCCTCGGGTACGCGAGCGGCTGACGCAGCGGGCGGGCACGCTGTCGGGCGGCGAGCAGCAGATGCTTGCGATGGCGCGGGCGCTGATGGCGCGACCGAAGCTGATCTGCATGGACGAACCGACGATGGGGCTGTCGCCGCTCTACGTCGACAAGGTGCTGGCGTTGATCGATACGATCAACCGGCAGGGCGTGACCGTGTTCATGGTCGAGCAGAACGCGAGCCTCGCGCTGGAGATCGCGCATTACGGGTACGTGCTGCAGACGGGGCGCGTCGTGCTCGAAGGGCCCGCGACCGCGCTGCTCGACGACGAGCGCGTGCGCGATGCGTATCTGGGCGGAGAGGCGGTGGCGGTATAGCGGGCGTGGCGAAAAATTGGCATGCACGCCTGATTGTCGGGTAGATTGACGTTCGGTCGCCATGACCGCCACCGGGAGCGCCGCACCATGTTGACGTATTCCATTCAGAAAGTCGGCTACGATTTCAAGCAGCTCGATCCGCAGGGAGAGACGGACTACGCGTCGTTTACCCGTGCGTTCGACGCATTCCCGTGGGCCGCGCAGCATGCCGAATGGAACGACACGCAGGACGGCCCGTTGCCGGCGCTCGTGCTGCAGCAGGCCGACGATCAGCGCGAGCTGTGGGTGACCGCGCTGAGCGACGCGCACGCGGGCGGCTTTCAGCTGAACGCGGTGTCGATGCGGATGAAGAAGGGGCTGTTCGGGATCGGCAAGGGGAAGCTGGAGCAGCATGTCGACACGATCGACGTCGACGCGCGCGCGGACGTCGATACGCTGTGCCGGCTGTTCTGCGATCGTCGGTACGACGAGCTGGACCGGCGGGTGGCGACGCATGCGCAGCGCAATCGTTTCGACGACGACCGTGACGACTGAGTGTTTGCCGCGCCGCGCGCGCCGACGCTCACGGTCGGCTCACGCGTTCCCGGCATCGCGCTGCGCCGCGCGCGGAAACGTCAGCACCACTGAAAACCCGCCCGCGTCGGGAAACGCGAACCCCACGCGCCCGCCATGCGCCTTCATCACTTCCTGCACGATCGCGAGCCCGAGGCCCGACCCGGTGCGCCGTTCGCTGCCGTCCGGCGCGATCCGCACGAACGGCTGCAGCGCGGCATCCCAGTGCTCGCGCGCAATCCCGCGGCCGTTGTCGGTGACGGTCAGCGTGACCGCGCCGTCGGCGTGATGCGCGGTGGCGACCGACACGACGATGTCGTCCGCATGCCCGTGCAGCAGCGCGTTGTGCAGCACGTTCGACAGCGCTTCCTGCAGGCTGATCGCATCGCCGTCGATCCACGCATGCGGCGCGTCGCTCGCGAATGCCACGGCGACATCGCGCTCGCCGGCGAGCGGAATCGTGCGGCCGAGCACCTCCTTCGCGAGCGCGACGAGTTCGACCGGTTGCAGCGGGACGGCCTCGGTCCGATGAATCACCATCGCATGATTGAGCAACTGGCCGGTGAGCCGCCCGACGTCCGAACTGGTCGCGCGCAGCGCGTCGAGCCGTGCCGCGTGGCGGGCGGGATCGGCTTCGCCGTCGAGCAGCTCGATCTGCGCGTCGAGCCGCGCGAGCGGCGTGCGCATCTGGTGCGCGGCGTCGGCGATGAAGCGCTGCATCGCGTTGATCCGCTCGGCGAGGCGGTGCATCAGCCCGTTGATCGACCCGATGATCGCGTCGATCTCGCTCGGCGTGTCGACGGCCACCGGCCGCAGGTCGGCCGGGTCGCGCGCGGCGATGATCGCGCCGATCTGCGCGAGCGGGCGCAGGCCGCGCCGGATCGCGAGGCCGCTCGCGCCGATCGCGAGCACGCTCATCAGCAGGATCAGCGTCCACACCTTGAAACTCATGTCGTTCGTGAGCTGCTGGCGCGCATTCGTGGTCTGCGCAACGGTGACGAGCGCCCAGCCCGGCGTGCTCTCCTCGGGCATGTAGCGCGCGATGGTCGCGGTGCGGACCCGGTGCCCCTGGTACAGGCCGGTCGCGAACGCGGGCCCCTGTTTCGCGGCGGCGAGCGTCACGGGGCTCGCGAGATCGTGGTAGCCGGCCACGACGATGCCGCGCGAGTCGACGACCTTGTAGTAGACGAGGTCGTAGCGCGACAGCGTCGACAGCGCGGCCACCGGCGGATTCAGCGCGAGCACGCCGCCTTGCACGTAGAGGTTTTCCGCGACCTGGATCGATGCGCCGGCGAGCAGCTGGTCGTACGCGCGTTCGGCGGCGACCCCCGCGTAGTAGCGCGCGATCGCGGCGAGCGCGAGCGCGCCGGTCGCGACGACGAGCGCGATGAAGAGCAGCGTGCGCCCGAACAGCGTCTTCGGAAACCAGTCAGTGCGCGGCAATCTGATACCCCATCCCGCGCGCGGTGCGGATCTCGACGGAGCTGCCCTGCAGCTTCCTGCGCACGCGCGTCACGTACTGTTCGACCGCGTTCGCGGTCGGCTCGTTGCCGAAGCTGAACAACTGGTTCAGTAGTTCGTCTTTCGAGAAGATTCGTTGCGGTCGGCTCGCGAGGATTTCGAGCAGCGCGAATTCCTGACGCGACAGCGACAGCGGCTGGCCGTCGAGTTCCGCGAGACGGCTGCTGCGGTCGATCACGAGGCCGCCGAGCGTCAGCACGTCGTTCGCGTGGCCGCTGTTGCGGCGCAGGAGCGCCTGCACGCGCGCATCGAGTTCGCGGTAATCGAACGGTTTCACCAGGTAGTCGTCGGCGCCGAGACCGAGGCCGCTCACGCGGTCGTCGATCGCCGAGCGCGCGGTGACGAGCAGCACCGGCGTCGTGCTGCCCGATGCGCGCAGATGGCGCAATACCGAGAAGCCGTCCATGCCGGGCAGGTTCGCGTCGAGCACGACGAGGTCGAAGCGCTCGACGCGCAGCAGCCCGTTCGCGGTCGCGCCGTCGGTTTCGAGATCGACGGCGTGGCCGAGCCGCGCGAGGCGGCTGCGGATCGCCGCGCCGATTTCGGCATCGTCCTCCACGACGAGAATGCGCATGGTGCCGTTTCGCAGATGGGTGGTTAGGGGTTTTCCCGGGGGCGGGATGTCAGCATTTTCTCAGACTCGGTCGATAACCTGTGTCGAGCCGGATGCAGTACGCAAGGACGGCATTAATACCAGAAATATTCAAGGAGACGGCAACATGCAGCAAGTCAGGGGCACGACGAACGCGCGGCGTCGCGCGACGCGGGCCGGCGCGTGGCCGTGTGCCGCCCGTCGTACGGCGGCGCGCGCATGACGACGTCGCCGCGCCGCCGCGCATTGCTCGCCGCCGGGCTCGGCATGCTGGCCGCGCCGGCGTTCGTGCGCGCGAAGCCGCTCACGGTGCGGATCTCGAAAGGCTATGGCGTGCTGTACCTGCCGCTGCTCGTGATGGAGAAGCAGCGGCTGTTCGAGCGGCACGCGGCGCGCCACGGCGTGCGCGACGTGGCGGTCGACTGGGTGCTGCTCGACGGCGGCAATTCCGTCAACGACGCGATGATGGCCGGCACGCTCGACTTCGCCGGGGCCGGCGCGCCGGGCTTCATCGAGCTGTGGGCGCGGGCGCGCGGCATTCCGAACGTCGAGGTGATCGGCATCAGCGGGCTGTCGACCACGTCGCTGTCGCTGAACGCGAACCGGCCGGGCCTGACGTCGCTGCGCGACTTCACGCGCGCCGACCGGATCGCGGTGCCCGGCATCCGCACGTCGCTGTCGGCGGTCGTGCTGCAGATGGTCGCGAGCCGGCAGCTCGGCCCCGCGCATTTCGCGCAGCTCGATTCGATCACCGTGAACCTGCCGCATCCGCAGGCGATGCAGGCGTTGATCCGCCGCGAGAACGGCGTGACCGCGCACTTCACGTCGCCGCCGTTCTCGACGCTGGAACTGCGCGAGCCGGGCATCCACCGCGTCGTGAATTCGGTCGACGTGCTCGGCCCGATGACGCTCGACGTCGTGTTCGCGCCGAAGCGGCTCGTCGATACGGCGCCCGCGCTGGCCGTCGCGTTTCTCGGCGCGCTCGACGAAGCGAACCGCCTGATCGCGCAGGACCCGCGCGCGGCGGCCGCGCTCTATGCGGCGTCGTCGGGCGTCGGCGTGTCGCACGACGACGTGATGCGGATGCTCGCCGCGCCGGACACGCGCTTCTCGGTGCTGCCGAACCAGCTGATGGACTACGTCGAATTCCTGTACCTGGCCGGCACGATCAAGGCCAAGCCGCGCGCGTGGCACGAGATGTTCGCGCCGATGCTCGACGACTACCGGTCGGGCTGATGCCGCCGCTTCCTTTCATCGAAATCCGTCGCGCCCGTGCAAGCGTCGCGGGCGGCGCCGATTCAACCGATATACAACCGATTCACGCAAGGAGCCTGAAGTGAACGCTACCGACACCCTGGACCCCGCGTCCGCCGAAGAACAGCGCATCATGTCGAAGATGGCGCGGCGCCTGATGCCCATCCTCGTCGTGATGTTCCTGATCGCGTTCATCGACCGGCAGAACGTCGGTTTCGCGAAGCTGCAGATGGTGCACAGCCTTGGGATGACGGAAGCCGCGTTCGGGCTCGCGTCGTCGCTGTTCTTCATCGGCTACCTGCTGTTCGAGGTGCCGAGCACGCTCGCGCTGCATCGCTACGGCGCGCGCGTGTGGCTGGCGCGGATCATGCTGACGTGGGGGCTCATCACGGTGCTGATGGGCTTCACGACGTCGATGCCCGCGTTCTGCGCGCTGCGCTTCGTGCTCGGTATCGCCGAAGCCGGCTTCTATCCGGGCGTGATCTACTACCTGACGCTGTGGTTTCCGCAGAGCTATCGCGCGAAGGTGCTCGGCATCTTTACGCTCGGCAGCGCGCTCGCGAACATGCTCGGCTCGCTGGTCGGCGGCGTGCTGCTGAGCCTGAACGGCGTGTGGGGGCTCGCGGGCTGGCAGTGGGTGTTCGTGGCGACGGGCATCCCGGCGGTGATCGTCGCGATCGTCGTGTTCCGCGTGCTGCCCGCATCGGTGCGCGACGCGCGTTTCCTCGACGAGCGCGAGAAGCAGATCGTCGAGGCCGCGCTCGAACGCGAGAAGCCCGCGAAGGCCGAGCACGGCCAGCCGTGGAAGGCGCTGCTCGATCCGCGCGTGATGCTGTTCGCGGCGACCTATATGCTGATGTCGACGTCGCTGTACGGCGTGACGTACTGGCTGCCGACGCTCGTGAAGTCGTTCGGCGTGTCGAGCAGCACGAACGGCTTCCTGAGCATGCTGCCGTGGGCGCTCGCCGTGCTGCTGCTGCTGTGGCTGCCGGCGAAGCTGCGCCGCGCGAAGAGCATCCTGCGCACGATCGCGATCGTCGCGGCGCTTGGCGCGCTCGGCTTCCTGCTGAGCCTCGTATTGCCGTCGACGCCGCTGCGCTTCATCGCACTGGTGCTCGGCGGCGCGTGCATCCCGCTGCTGTATCCGTGCTTCTGGTCGATGCCGCCGCGCTACTTCACCGGCGCACGGGCGGCGGCGAGCGTCGCGGCGATCAACTCGATCGGCAACCTCGGCGGCTTCTTCAGCCAGAACCTGATGCCGTTTGCCGGCAAGGTGACGGGCACTGCATTCGGGCCGATGATCGTGCCGATCGTGTGTCTCGCGCTGCTCGGGATCGGCGCGCTGGTCGCGTGGATGCGCTCGGAGCGCGGGATGGTGACGGCGCGCGCGTGACGGCGTGCGGTGACCGCTTCATCAAGCGGTTGCCGACGAACGGGGAGCCGGCCGCTGCGTGCGGGTTCGACAGCAGGTACGCGAGCGCGTGGAGGTCGCCATCCACGCGTTGACCGCCGTCGCCGATCGGCCGGCGACGGCGTATCGTCGCCTTCGCCGGGTGCCTACCCGCGCGGCCCGCCAACTCCGCCCTGCGCGGTCGCCACCTGCGCAGGCGACAGCGGAATCTCCACTTCGACCGTCGTCCCCTCGCCGAGCGTCGTCGCGATCCGCAGCGTGCCGCCGACGAGATACGCGCGCTCGCGCAACCCGACCAGCCCGAACGAGCCCGACTTGCGCGGCGCGCGCGGATCGAATCCCGCGCCGTCGTCGCGAATCGTCAGCTCGATCGTATCGTTCGCATGCACGAGTGCGACGCTCGCATGCGATGCGGCCGCATGCCGCGCGACGTTCGCGAGCGCTTCCTGCGCGATGCGGAACACCGCGGTCGCGTAAGGCTCGTCGAGTTGCAGCGCTGGCGGGGCGACATGCAGTGCGCAGTCGATGCCGTGACGATGCCGGAAATCCTCGACGAGCCATTGCATCGCCGCGGCGAAGCCGAGATCGTCGAGCATCAGCGGACGCAGGTCCGATGCGATGCGGCGCGTCGCGGCCACCGCATCGCGCGCCAGCGCGTGCATCGCCGCGATCTTGCGCGCGAGCTGCGCGTCGTCCTGCGGTACGCGATCGATCAGCCATTCGAGATCGTTCTTCAGCGTCGCGAGCGTCTGCGCGAGTTCGTCGTGCAGCTCGCGCGCGATGCGGCGCTGCTCGGCTTCGCGTGCGCTCGCACTGATCGCGGCGATCTCGCGCAATTCCTCGCGCGACGCCTGCAGCGCCCGTTCCGCGCGTACGCGGTCCTCGACTTCGCGCCGCAGGTCGCGGTTCGACGCGCTCAGTTGCGCGGTGCGCGCGGCGACGCGCTGTTCGAGCCGTTCGTTCGCATCGTTCAGTTGCGCGCTCTGCTGCACGACGAGCCGATGCTGGAAGCGTGCGCCGGCCAGCGCGCGCACCGTCTGCGCATGCAGCCGGCCGTTCTCGAACAGCATCGCGAACAGCACGACGCCCGACGCGACGAGGCCGTATGCGCGCCCCGCGTAGAAGCCGAGATCGAAGCGCCCGTGATTCAGCATCGACGACAGCGCGATGTCGAACAGCCACGCGACGAGCACCGTCATCACCCACAGGTCGAGCACCGACTGGCGCCGCCGCCGCTGCCACATCAGCATCAGCGCAACCAGGTTCAGCCCCCAGACGATCGTGATCGCGTTCGTCATCGTCGCGGCCATCCGGTTGCCGTCCATGATGCGCGGCAGCAGGTCGTGGCCGGCCGTCGCGAGCAGCGCGAGCGCGGCCGTCGCGCCGCTTGCGGCCGCGATGCACAGCCCCACCGGAATCGCCGCGCGGCGCTGCGGGGCCACGGTCGGGCCAGTCGTTCGCGAGGTCGCGCGCAGCAGCGCGTACGCGGCGACCGCCAGCGGAAAGCCGCCGTGCCAGAACAGGTACAGCCACGCGGTGGTCTGGTCGCGGGCGCCGAGCAGGCCGGTCGGCGCGAACAGCCCGGGAAAGGTCAGCATGTGGGTGCCGGCCATGAAGCCCGTGAACAGGTAGCCGCCCGCGAGCACGAGCAGCGGTCTCTGGCGCAGGATCGCGTACTGGCCGAGCAGGAGGCCGGCCGTCACCATGTCGTTGACGACGATCGCCGACTGGTACACGGGGATGAACGCCCCGCCCGGCGCGAGCGGCCGGCCCGCGAACGGCGCCAGCGCGGCGAAGATCACCGCGGAGACGAGCACGGTCGCGAGCGCGAGCCGCCGTTCGCGCCGGCCCGGCGGCAGCGACGACATGAACAGGCGCGACGCGTCCGGGGGCACGTCGTCCGGCGGCGAGGGCGGGACGCGGAAGGCGGCCGTCATGCGTCGCCGCCGGGGTCGAGGTCGTGGCGCACCGCGTAGCGAACCAGCGCGGCCTCGTGCGGCAGCGCCATCTTCTCGAGAATCCGTGTCTTGTACGTGCTGACCGTCTTCGCGCTCAGCGCGAGTTCGGCCGCGATCCGCGTGACGGTCTGGCCGGCGACGATGCGGCGCATCACGTCGAGTTCGCGCGCGGACAGCCGCTCGTGCGGCAGCACCGCGGCCGGCGCGCGCAACGTGAGCGCGAGGCTTTCGGCCGCCGACGGGCTCACGTACACGCCGCCCGCCGCGACCTTGCCGACGGCCTCCACGAGTTCGGCTGCTGCGCTGTCCTTCGTCAGATAGCCGGTGGCGCCGGCCTTGAATGCGCGCGCCGCGTACTGCGCTTCCGCATGCATCGTCAGCACGAGCGTGCGCAGCGACGGCGCGTGGTGCTTCACCAGCCGGATCAGCTCGATGCCGGTCGGCGCGGGCATCGACAGATCGAGCAGCAGCACGTCGGCGGCGCCGCGTTCGGCCAGCGCGAGCGTGGCCGCGCCGTCGCTCGCCTCGCCGACGATCTCGAAACCGCCGGCCGTTTCCAGGATGTGGCGCAGTCCGTCCCGCATGACTGCGTGATCGTCAGCCAGAATTACCCTGATCATCGAGCGATCCTCTTCGGGATGGCGCCGCGCACGGTCGTGCGGCGATTGCCGCGGCCGTTCTTCTGACCAATATATTCCGCCGAATCCGAAAACGGTACACATCCGGGAAATTTTCGACGCGAACGAGCGCTGAATGTGTACTGAAGCGAAATAATCGACGGGAAAGATACGCGGCGCAGCCGGCGCGAATCCGGGTATTCCCCGATGACCGCGGTGGCGGGAGCGGGCGGGCGCCGTGCGTCGCGCGCCGCGCCGCGAACCGTCCCGAATCGGGACTAAACTGGTGCCCGATGCCACTTCCGCCCCGAGGAGCCCTGCGATGATCGATCTTGCCGATGTCCTGCCGTCCGCACTGCCTGCCGCCGTCGCATGGGCCGAAGCCGAGGCGGCACGCGGGATCGCGCAGGGCGCGCCGCTGACGCCCGCGCAAGCCGACGACGCGCGCACGGTCGGCGTCGCGCAACCGGAGCGGATTCGTTTGGTGACCGTCGAGCGCATGCCGTTCCCCGAGACGCCTTCGCTCGCCGCGATCGCGCGCGACACGGGGCTGCTGTCGCCGGGGACGATCGGGCTCACGCTCGGTCACGTGGTGTACGTGCTGCGCGGGCAGGATACGCGCCGCCTGCTGACCCACGAATTCCGCCATGTGCATCAGTACGAGGCCGCCGGATCGATCGGCGCGTTTCTGGCGCGCTATCTGCAGGAAATCGCGACGGTCGGCTACCACGATGCGCCGCTCGAGGCCGATGCGCGACAGCACGAGTTCGATTGATCCGCCACGCCGGCGCGAGCGCGCGCCTCTCACGATGAACGCTCCCCCTGCCATTGCCGGCCCCGCGTTCGCCCCGCCCTGGAGCGGAGGATGAGCGACACGATCCACGCATGGATCGGCGCGATCGGCACCCATCCGCTGCTCGTGCTCGCGATCGTGTTCGTGACGGCCTGCGCGGAGGCGATCGCGCTGATCGGCACGATCGTGCCGGCGGGCGCCGTGATGTTCGCGGCCGGCGCGCTGATCGGCGCGGGCGCGCTCGACGGCTGGACGACGATCGGCGTCGCGGCGGTCGGCGCCGTGGTCGGCGACGGAATCAGCTACGAGCTCGGGCGGCGCTACCGCGGGATGATCCGCGACGCGTGGGCGCGCTTCGGCTATGCGGCCGCGTACGCGCGCGGCGAGGAATTCGTGCTGCGTCACGGGATGAAGAGCATCGTGCTCGCGCGCTTTCTGGCGCCGGTGCGCGCGGTCGTGCCGGTCGTCGTCGGCTGCGCGACGCTGCCGCGCCGGTCGTTCTATCCGGTCAACGTCGTGTCGGCGCTCGTCTGGGCGCCCGTGCACGTCGCGCCGGGCATCCTGTTCGGGGCGTCGGCCGCGCTGGCCGCGGCGATCAGCGTGCGGGTCGCCGCGATCCTGCTGGTCGTCGCGGCGCTGGTCGCGCTCGTGTGGGTCGGCGTGCGCGTCGCGCTGCGGCGCGGCTGGCCGCTGCTGCGACGGGCGTTCGTCGAAAGCGTGCACGCGTGCGCGCGCCGCTGGCCGCGGTTCGGCGCGCGGCTGCACGACGCGATCGCCTATGTGCGCGGGCTGCCGGGCGCGGTGCCCGTGTTCGCGCTGCTGTTCGTCGGCTGCGTGTGGCTGTTCGCGGGGCTCGTGCAGGATGTCGTCGCGAACGATCCGCTGATGCATGCGGACATTGCGCTGTATGCGTTCCTGCAGAACCTGCGCACGCCGCCGGTGGATGCCGCGATGCGCGCGCTGGCCGTGCTGCACGGACACGATACGGGGCTGATCGTCGCGGCCGCGTTTCTCGTCTGGCTGATGATCCATCGCTGCTGGCTGACGGCCGCGTGGTGGCTCACGACGGTGGGGGTGGCGGTCGTGCTCGTGCCGGTGTTCGGCGCGGGCGTGCCCGGCGCGACGCCGGCGAGCCTGCCGCCCGGCGCGCTGCACGTGCCGCTGCCCGATGCCGAAGCCGCGTTCGCGATTCTCGCGAGCAGCGGCCTCGGCTGGGTGCTCGCGCGCGACCGGCCCGCGCGATGGCGGATTCCGGTCGTGACGGCGGTGGTGCTGTGGATCGTGCTCGGCGGCTTCGCGCGGCTGTATGTCGGCGACACGTGGCTGTCGGGCCTGCTCGGCGGCTGGAGCCTCGGGCTGGCCTGGTTCGCGTTGCTGGCCGGTGCGTATGCGTACTGGCGCGTGCGCGAGCACGTGCAGCCGAGGGGCGCGGTCGTCGCGGTGGCGGTGGTGCTCGCGACGGCCGGCGTATGGACGGTGCCCGCGCAATGGCAGCTCGATCGCGCGGCGCGCCCGCACGTCGGCGACGTGGTCGCGATGACGGTCGATCAGTGGTTGCACGGCGGATGGCTGCGCGTGCCGCTGCGCCGCACCGAGATCGGCGGCGATCGCGAGGAATATCTGCCGCTGCAATGGAGCGCGACGTCGGACACGCTCGACCGGCATCTCGCGCAGGCCGGCTGGCAGCGCGCGACGCCGTGGTCGCCGGCCACCGCGCTGCGCTGGCTGTTGCCGCAGGCGCCGGCCGACACGCTGCCGGTGCTGCCGCGCTACACGCACGGCGAAAGCACGCGGCGCGTGTTCGTCCGCGTCGATCCGGGCCGGCCGGAAAGCCGTCTCGTGCTGCGGCTGTGGCGTTATCCGTACGTGTTGCAGGACGCGCTCGGCTTGCGACCGCTGTGGTACGGCGCGCTGTATCGCGAGACGCTGCACCGGCCGGCGCGGCTGATGACGATCGTGCGCACGACGCCCGTCGACGACGCGGCGACGATTGCGCAGGCGCTGGCGGTCGAGCCGACGCTCGCGCATCCGCCGGCGGGGATGGCGGCCGCGCCGACGCAGATGCTGCTGGTGTGGATGGTCAGCCCGTGAGCGGGTGGTGAGCTGCTTGTGTGTGACGCGTGATGTCTTGCGCGTGCGCTGGTTGCGCCGGGACGGCGGATAGGCGCGTGCCGATGCTTGAGCAACACGAGCAGGGTTTTCAGCGTCGGGTTGCCGTTGGGGGGCAGCACGCGATACAGCGATTCGCGGCGGATGCCGGCTTCGGCGGCGACGGTGCCGAGCGGGCCGTACGCTTGCGCGACCGTGCGCAGCGCAATCAGGCCGGTCGCGCGATTGTCGGGGGCGTCGAGCGGACTCCATCGCCACGCAGACAATTAATGGCCCGATGGCGGGCGCGTGCGGTGGGTGGCGTGTCCGGGCGGAACGACGTGAACGACGAACCTGTCGGCGCCGGCGCGTTGCGCGCGGCGAGCCGACAGGTTCTGCCGGCATTACTGCTTCGCCGGCGCAGCCGTCGCGATCTTGTCGAGTGCGGCCGGGATGTAGGTGTCGAGCTGCGTGGTCACCGCTTCGTAGAAGTCGATCGGCTTGCCCCACGCGTCGGGCACGTCGACGTGCTTCCCGGACGCATATTCGGCGAGCGTGAATACCTTGCCGGCGGCCGACGGATAGAGCGCGAGCACCTTTTCCTTGTGTTTGTCGGTCATCGTCAGGATCACGTCGGAATGCCGGACGTCGTTAGCGTTCAACTGCACCGACCTGTGCGCGGACGTGTCGATGCCGCGGCGCTTCATCAGGATCACGCCGTTCTCTTCGGGCTTTTCGTCGTACGGATCTTCGTCGACCGCGCGCGAAATCACCGCGACATGCGCATGGCGCTGCGCGATCAACTGGCCGGCGATCGCTTCGGCCATCACGCTGCGCCCGGTGTTGCCCGTGTCGACGAACGCCACCTTCTTCGGCTCTTCGGCGAATGCCGGCGTCGCGCACTGGATGCCGACGCAGCAGAGCAGCGCCAGGGTGGTGAGGGTGTACCTTCTTTTCATGATGTCTCCTCGAGGGTGGGGGCGCCCCGGCGGCGCGCCGGGGCTTGAGGGAGATCATGACGGCCGCTTGCGACGGAAAAAAATAAACGTCTGGTTTTCGCAAGATAGCGTCGCTTCGTGGCAAGCCGGCCCGGTGGCGCCGCATGCACGTTGAGCCCAATCGGGGAAGTCGCGAGCCACGGTCCCGTTCGTGGTGCGTGACTGCGGCATCGTCACGCCGTCACCGCCACCTGTTCCGGCGCTGATGCTGCCAGCGTCCGCAGTGCGTCGCGCGCACAGCCACGCATTCGACCGCGTGTTGCCCGCCCGGCTGCCGCCGCATGCGAATCCGCCGACGGTGCCGATGTGCGAGCCAATGTGCGGCACGTTGCTCGCAGCGCCGCGCAACGAGGCGGCGGCCGTTCGTGAATCACGGTACGATCGCTGACCCGGCTGCCGACATTTCCATCACGAGAGACCCCGCATGATCACGATTCGCCCGATGACCGACGACGATTTCCCGCGCTTCTGGCCGACCTACCGCGCGATCGTCGCTGCTCAGGAAACCTATGCATTCGATCCGGCGCCGACGCAGGACGCGGCGCGCGCACTGTGGCTCGATGCGCCGCTGTGCACGTGGATCGCCGAAGAGCATGGCGTGCTGCTCGGTTCGTATTACCTGAAGGCGAACGCGGCGGGGCCCGGCAATCACGTGAGCAACTGCGGCTACATGGTGAGCGAGGACGCGCGCGGTCGCGGCGTCGCGCGCCTGATGTGCGAACACTCGCAGCAGGTCGCGCGCGAGCGCGGCTTCCTCGCGATGCAGTTCAACTCGGTCGTCTCGACGAACGAGGTGGCGGTCGCGCTGTGGCAGAAGCTCGGATTCGACATCGTCGGCCGCCTGCCGCGCGCGTATCGTCACGCGCGGCTCGGCTTCGTCGACTGCCTCGTGATGTACAAGTGGCTCGGCGGCCCGCAGGCCGCTGAAGCCTGAGGCCGCCGCGGCCGGGTCGTCAGACGGCGAACGCGCCGTCGAACACGATCCGTTCGTCGAGCGCGAGCGTGCCGCGCGCAAAGATCAGGTCGAGATGGTGGCTGCCGTTTTCGCCGCCGCCGAGCCCGAGGTGCAGGCCCGGATGACGTTCCTCGAACCCCGCGTTGCGGCCGTACAGCCCGCGAATCCCGAGGTTCGTGCCGATGCCGAATTCCTCGATCCGCCGGTGATTCGCATGCCGGTCGAGATAGGTCGAGAAATCGCGCCGGAAGCCTTCGTCGTCGGTGTCGAAATCGACGATCGTGCTGTTCTCGACGCGCAGGGTCGCCAGGCGTTCGACGACCTTGTACTTGATCGCGAACGGCACGGTGCCGAGAAACGTGCCGCTGAACACGACCGAGCCGTTGAGGTCGGTCACGTGCGTCGCGATCTCGCCGGGCACGACGTCGAGGTTGCCCATGCCGTCCACGCTCGTCCATTTCTGGTCGGGCGCAAGCGAGCCCGTGAGCGTGTTGCCGGCTTCGTCGACGAAGCGGATCTGCGACGCGCGCGAGGCCGCGTCGATCAGCCGGCCGTTGCGTGCGGCGATGTCGTCGAGCGATTCGGCGAACGCCTCGTCGAGATGCGGGCCGTAATCCTTGAACAGTACCGACTTGCTCCAGTGCTCGACGATCGCGGGGCGGATCGCCGCGAGGAACGGCGGGCCGCTCGGCGACGGCTTCGGCAGGCACGACGAGTCGTACAGCAGCACGAACAGATCGGCGCGATCGAGCGCGGCGGCGATGTCGGCGGGCGGCGTGCTTTCGAGGCAGAGGGTGGTCGCGTCGAGCGAATCGGGCAGGGCGGAGAAGGCGCGCAACGCGATGTCGCGGTTGCGGATGTCATGGCCGACCAGCAGTTTTCCCGATTCGCCGCGCGCCAGCTTGTCGCGCAGCGCGGGGTGGAAGCCCAGCGCGCGGTGCAGGTTCAGCATGCGTGTCTCCGGAAACGGCGGAAGGGCCGCAGCCCTTCCGCGAGAACGGTTGGCCCGCTCAGACCGGCCAGAGCGCGGTGCCGAACGGCACCACGGCGTCCTCGACCATCATGTCGACGGCCTCGGGATGCGTGTCTTCCTGCATCCAGTCAAGCAATTCGATCTGCTGAGTATCCTGCATGTGAATCCTCCTGTGGTGAACATGAGCGTTTCAACATGAAAACGTGGCAGAAAAATGGCCACTCCTCATTTCGCATTTCGTGAATGCGCGACGAGTGGCGTTGATATTAGTCTGACGAATTTGCGAATGCAATGCGTTGCAAGGTTTTTAGCCGACGCGTGCTAAACAGCGGGGATTTTCGCTCGTGTGCGGTCAAGCACGGTTAAAGCGAATGACGGATTCGACGTCGTTTTTTTAATGACCGGATTCGGAATCGCCGCATCGCATTCGGCGTTTTTTCATCGGCAATTCAATCGGCTCGATCGTTGCGATCA
The DNA here is from genome assembly GCF_902832845.1 of Burkholderia metallica. Lineage (GTDB taxonomy): Bacteria > Pseudomonadota > Gammaproteobacteria > Burkholderiales > Burkholderiaceae > Burkholderia > Burkholderia metallica. The sequence goes on from NZ_CADFDB010000008.1 coordinate 233,559, forward strand.
TTGCAATCGGCGACGCGCCGGCAATTCGACGCGCGTATCAGCCGAGCAGCGCCTTGCCGATCGGTTTGGCCGGCTCGGAGCGCAGCACCAGCGACGTTGTGACCGCGCCGAAGCGGGCAATCGCGTCGATGAGGGTTTCCAGTTGCCCCGGTGTCGGCACGAGCACTTTCAGCAGGAAGCAATCGTCGCCGGTCATCCGGTGCACTTCGATGACGTGCGGCATCTCGGCGAACGCGCGCAGCGCGGGCTTGATATGTTCGTGCGTCGTCTTCAGCCGGATGATGGCCATCATCCCCAACCCGAGCGCGGCCGGGTCGATCCGCGCGCCGTAGCCCGCGATGATGCCGCGCTCTTCCAGCCGCTTGACGCGCTCCGACGTGGCGGGCTGCGACAGCCCGATGCGCCGGCCCACTTCGGACAGCGGCATCCGCGCGTTTTCCTGCAGCGCTTCGAGGATCGAAAGATCCAGGCGATCGAGTTCTCCGTTCGACATGTCCGCGTTCCCGTTGCCGTTAATTCATCGGCATATTGTCTCAATATCCGATGATTTGCCATTCCCGGCCGGTTTGCGGCAGGCCAGACTGCGAGCTCGCTTAATCGTGGAGACGGAGATGGATCAGACGATCGTGATCGTGCCGGGGATCGGCAACTCGGGCCCGGCGCATTGGCAGAGCCACTGGGAGGCCGCGTTGCCGGGCGCCATCCGCATAGCGCCCGCGTCGTGGGATGCGCCCGACCTGCGCGACTGGATCGCGGCGCTCGATGAAGCCGTCGTGCAGGCCGCCACGCCGCCGGTGTTGATCTGTCATTCGCTGGGCTGCCTGCTGTTCGCGCACTGGCGGGCGGCGTCGGCGCGTGTCGTGCGCGGCGTGTGGCTCGTTGCGGTGCCCGATCCGGGCGGTCCGCGATTTCCGGCCGCGGCCGCTGCATTCGCGGATCTGCCGGATGGCGATTTCGGCGGCGTGCCGGTGCTGGCGATCGCCAGTTCGAACGACGGGTACGACCCGTCCGGGCGCGGCATCGCGTGGGCGAGCGAGCGTGGCGCGACGCCGCTGCTGCTCGGCCCGCGCGGCCATCTGAATGCGGAAGCGGGATTGGCGGAGTGGCCCGAAGGGCGCGCGTTGTTCACGGCCTTCGCGGCAGGGTTGCGCGGAGAGTGCAGGCCGGCGATTTCCGTTCTCCCGCGCGGCGCGTCGTGAACGCATTCCGGCCCGCGACGGCTCGCGTATGATCGACCGACGGAACCGGAAGCCTCGACCGTCGGAATCGACGCGCGCGCGACAGACGACACACGTTGCGCCGACGCGACTCACCACGGCTTCGACCGACATCAGAAGACAAGGAGACACTCGATGCGCACAGCGCCGCAACCGGAGCGTGCCGGCCCGTCGCGGCCGGACGCCGGCGCGACCCGATCCCGCCCCGACCGTGACCCCGAACGCATCGCTGCGTGGCGGCTCGCGATCGGCCTGTCGCTCGGCAGCGCGATCGCGCTCGGCCTCGCGCGCTTTTCGTATGCACTGCTGCTGCCGCCGATGAAGGCCGATCTCGGCTGGACCTTCGCGCAGGCCGGCGCGCTGAACACCGCGAACGCGGCCGGTTATCTGATCGGCGCGCTCGCGTTTCCGTGGCTGTCGCGGCGCTGGCGCGCACGCACGCTGCTCGCGGCCGGCTGCGTGCTGACCGCGTTGCTGATGGCCGCATGCGGGCTGTCGTCGGGCATGCACGCGCTGCTCGTGCAGCGGCTCGCAACCGGCGTCGGCAGCGCGCTGATCTTCATCAGCGGCGGCGTGCTGGCCGCGCGGCTCGCGTCGGCGTCGCCGCGCGATGCGGGCTTGCTGCTCGGGCTCTACTACGGCGGCACCGGGTGGGGCATCGTCGCGTCGTCGCTGCTCGTGCCGGCCACGCTTTCGCACGGTGACCATGGCTGGCAGCCCGCGTGGTTTGCGCTCGCGTTCGCCTGCGTGTTGTTCTCGGTGGTGGCCGTGTCGGCCGCGCGCCGCATCGAGCGCGCGCACGCGGCACCGGGCGCGCCGCGCGACGGCGCGGTGCCGGCGGCGACGGCGAGCCCCGTGCGCTTCGCGCTCGCGCTGGCCGGCTACGGGCTGTTCGGCGTCGGCTATATCGGCTACATGACGTTCATCGTCGCGCTGCTGCGCGGCGCGGGCATGAGCGGCACGGTGGTCGCCGCGTTCTACGTGATGCTCGGCGTCGCGACCGTCGTGTCGGCGCGGCTCTGGTCGGGGCTGCTCGACCGGATGCGCGGCGGCCAGGCGCTCGCCGTGCTCAACGCGCTGCTCGGCATCGCGACGCTGATGCCGGCGCTGTTCGTGCATCCGGCGGCCGCGTTCGCGTCGGGCGTGCTGTTCGGCGCGACGTTCCTGTCGGCGGTGGCGTCGACGACGGCCTTCGTGCGTCACAACCTGCCGACCGACGGCTGGGCGAAGGGGATCAGCGCGTTCACGACGGTCTTTGCGTTCGGGCAGATCGCCGGGCCGGTCGCGATCGGCTGGGTCTCGGACAGCGCGGGGCTCGCGCGCGGGCTCGTGTATTCGGCGCTGACGCTGTTCGCGGGTGCCGCGCTCGCGGCCGGGCAGCGCGCGTTGCGGGCCGCCGCGTAGTCACGCGCGACTAGCGGTGAACGCGCCGCTCACCGCACGCACGCGGTGCGCGACACGCGATGAAACGCCCGGCTGAAGTAGATCAGGCTGTCGCCGTCGTCGCGCACGCGGATCGTGCTGGCTTCGATGAACATCACCGAATGCGAGCCGACGTCCTTCATGTCGGCGATCGTGCCCTGCAGGCTCGCGAGCGCGTCGCGCAGCACCGGCACGTCCTGCTCGCCGCGTTCCCACACGGGCAGGTCGAAGCGCCGTTCCATCGGCAGGTCGGTGAGCCCCGCGAAGTGTCGCGCGAGTTGCTCGTGTTCGGCCGGCAGCACGTTGATGCAGACATGCCGGTTGCGCTCGAAGGTCGCGTGCATCGCGCTCGAACGGTTCATGCACACGAGCAGCGTCGGCGGCGTATCGGTGACGGAGCACACGGCGCTCGCGGTGATCCCGCAGCGGCCGTGCGGCCCGGCGGTGGTGATCACGTTGACGGCCGCGCCGAGGTGGGCCATCGCTTGCCGGAAGGCCTTCTGCGCGTCGGTCGGCTCGACGCGTGCCGGTCGCGGGATATCGGTCGTGGAAGACATGGGCGCTCCTGAGTGAACGAAAGCGGCGATCGTGCGGCGCCGCCGGTGCAGCGCCGGATCGCCGACGACGACCCAAGCGTACGTCGCGAAAACGCCGGCGACCATTCGCACGATTGACGACGGAGATGGCGTTCTCGCCAACGCGTCTAAAGGTTCTACCTAGATGCACGGCGCGGCGCGCGAAAAAAAGCGCGATTGCCCGCTCGTGCGGGACGTGAAGGGGTTCTCAGCGGGTTTTCGGCTCGTTATGATGTGCCGCACACCCCCAGCGAACGACGTGCGCGGCGTGCCGACAACCGGCCTCGTCTGCGCAGCGTGCGATACCCCTTCCAATATTCAGCGAGACACCCGCGATGACGTCACCCGCACCGATCGTATACATCGTCGACGACGACAGCGGCATGCGGACATCGCTCGCGTGGCTGCTCGAATCGGTCGGCATCGCGTCCGAAGGATTCGCGAACGCGGCCGATTTTCTCGCGCGCTTCGACGTGAACCTGCCCGCGTGCCTCGTGCTCGACGTGCGGATGCCGGAGAAGAGCGGCTTCGACGTGCAGGCGGAACTGAACGCGCGCGGCGCGACGCTGCCGGTGATCTTCGTCAGCGGCCATGGCGATATCCCGATGTCCGTGCGCGCGCTGCAGAACGGCGCGATCGATTTCGTCGAGAAGCCGTACAACTCGCAGCAGATGCTCGAACGCGTGCAACGCGCGCTGCGGCTCGCGCAGCAGCGCCATGCGGTCAGCCAGCGTCACCGCGAACTGCGTCAGCGGCTCGATGCGCTGACCGCGCGCGAGAAGGAAGTGCTGCGCGGCGTGGTGGACGGCAAGGGCAGCAAGCAGATCGCATCGGATCTGTCGATCAGCGTGAAGACCGTCGACGTGCATCGCGCGAGCATCAAGGAGAAGCTCGGCGCGACGTCGATCGCCGCGCTCGTGCGCGACGTGATGGTCGTGTGGGGCGACGGCGGCGACGCGGCGCGCTAGCGCGGCGACGCGGCCTCGGCGACGCCCGGCGCGCCGTGTTCAGCGCATGTACAACCCGCCGTTGATGTCCCAGCACGCGCCGTTCGCGAAATGCGCGTCGCCCGACGCGAGCAGCACGGCCGCATCCGCGACGAAGCCGGCCGAGCCGAGCTTGCCGCCGGGCAGGCTCGCGAGTACCTGGCGCAGCTTCTCCGGCGCGACGCTTTCGTACACGATCGGCAAGTCGAGCGGGCCCGGCGAGATCGCGTTGACGGTCACGCCCTGCGCGGCGAGGTCGCGCGCGAACACCTTGGTCAGCGTCAGCGTGCCGCCCTTTGCGGCCGCGTAGTGCGCGCCTGTCGCCGAGCCGCCGTTCTGCCCGGCGAGCGACGCGATGTTGACGATGCGGCCCGCGCCGCGCGCGGCGAAATACTGGCCGAATACCTGGCAGCCGAACAGCACGCTGCGCAGGTTCACGTCGATCACCTGGTCGAACTGCTCGGCCGTGATCTCCATCGCGGGCACGACCTTCGATGCCCCCGCGTTGTTCACCAGCACGTCGATTGCGCCCCAGCGCGCGACGAGCGCATCGCGCGCGGCTTCGAAATCGCGTTTGGACGTGACGTCGAGCGGCAGCGCGATCGCGCGTTCGCCGCACGGGTCGAGTTCGCGCGCATGCGCATGGATCGCATCGGCCGCGATATCGGCCAGTGCGACGCGGTAGCCGGCCGCATGAAAGCGTTCGGCGATGACGGCGCCGAGGCCGCGCGCGGCGCCGGTGACGAGGACGACTCGGTCTGACATGGTGCGTGTTTCCGTGGTTCGCGGGCGCGTACCGCATACCGCCGCGCCCGCATCGTGATTCATGCGGCGAGTGCCGCTTCGAAGTGGGCCGCGATCGCGCAGACCTGCTCGTCCGCGCCCTTGCGCCCGACGATCTGCAGGCCGGCCTTCAACGGCGAACCGGCGAGCGGCAGCGGCAGGCTGAGCGCCGGATGGCCGCTCAGGTTGAACGGCCGGATCAGCGACGACATCGCGATTACCGACACGCCGTCGCGGGCCTGCTGCAATGTGATCGGCAGCGCGGGCAAGGTCGGCAGCACGATCACGTCCGCGTGGTCGAGCGCGGTGTCGACCTGCGCGGTGAAGCGGGCGCGCACGGCTTCGGCTTCCTGCAATGCCGCGGGCGTCGTCGTTGCAGCGGCGCGCAGTCGCGCATCGAGGTCCGCGCCAAGTTTGCCGGTCGCGACCAGATGACCGGACGCGCGCGACGTTTCCGCGTTGATCACGGTGAGCCCGGCCGCGAACGCAGCCGGCATCTCGTCGAGCGCGAGCGCATGCGAGCGAAGACCCGACGCGCGCACGGCCGCGTCGAGCGCGGCGGCGATCGCCGGATCGGCGTCGACGAAGATGTGCGCGACCGTGCAACCCGCGGCGGCGGCCGCTGCTTGCGTCCGGTCGAAGTCCGGCGCGATCGCGGCCATCACCGCGACCAGCGTGCGGATATCGCGTGCGAACGGCCCGACGCAATCGAGCGTGGTCTCGGCCGGCGCGACGCCGTGCCGCGATACGCGGCCGAACGTCGGCTTCAGCCCGGCCACGCCGCAGCATGCGGCCGGCCCACGAATCGAGCCGCCCGTGTCGGTGCCGAGCGCCGCGTCGACCGCGCCGAGCCCGACGAGCGATGCGGAGCCGCTCGACGAGCCGCCGGGAATGCGCGCGGCGTCCTGCGGATTGACGGGCGTGCCCGTGTAGTCGTTGATGCCGGTCATGCCGAACGCGAGCTCGTGCATGTTCGCCTTGCCGGCGATCTGCCAGCCGGCGTCGAGCAGCAGGCGGACCACGTCCGCGTGTTGCGCGGCCGGCGGCGCGTCGGCCAGCGCGCGGCTCGCCGCGCGGGTCGGATGGCCCGCGATGTCGATCGTGTCCTTGATCGCGATCGTGGGGCCGGGGCCGCCGAGCGTGAAGGTGTCGATGAAGCCTGTCATGGTCGGGTTCGTGCGAAAACGGAAGGAAGCATCAGGACCGTGGCGCGGCGGCGAGCGGCCACGGGCCGTCGAGCACGCGTTCGGTGCGGAAATGGCGGATCGGCCATGCGGCGCCGTCGCCGGCCGGCGCGAAATCGACGGTCAGCCGTGCGGCGATCAGCTCGGCCGTGCCGTCGCCGTAACGCGACGCCTGCAGCATGATCCAGCGGCCGCGCGCGTGCGTGAGGCCGGCGTCGATTTCGATCGATTCCGACGTCAGGAAATGCAGGTTCGCCGAGAAATGCGGATCGGGCGGCAGGTAGCGGCCGAGCATCGCGACGATCGCGGCCGTGCCTTCGACGCGGCCGAACTTGCGCGCGTACTGCGGGCCGATGCCTTCCCATACGGCGTCGGCGGTGAACAGTTCCGCGAGCGACGGGCCGTCGCCGGCATTCTCGGGCACGTCGCACAGCGCCATGTAACGCGTGATCGTCGCGCGCACCGCGCGCTCTGCATCGAGCGCCGCCACGCGCTGCGCGAGCGCGTCGATCAGGCCGGGCGCGAGGTCGGTCATCGCGCGTCTCACGCCGCGGGCTTCGCGGCCGGCGGCACGGTCAGCGCGCGGCCGACCCGCGCCTCGATCTTGCCGTAGCGCCACAGGTTGTATTCGCCGACCGGCGTCGTGCGATACAGGTTGCACACGGCGACCGTCGTGTCGAAGTCGGCGACGTCGGCCATGATGTAGAAGGTCCACGGCGCGCCGTCGGCCTGACCGACCACGAGGCGGTCGTCGTCCATCACGCCGAGCACGCGCACGCCGGGCATCGCTTCGACGGCGGCGAGCATCGCGCCGTACGCCTGCCACACTTCGCCGATCTTCTCGCGCGGCAGGTCGAAGAAGTTTTGCGACACGCCGCAGCAGAACAGGACGCGCAGCGGCAGCGGATTCGAATCGGACATATCGGGTTCTCCAGAGAAATCGGTGGGGCGCATGAACCGGCCGGCGACGGGGCTTCGGCTTCGTGCGCGTCAGAAAAAATCGGTCGACGCAGGTTACAGATAACCGGGAAACGGCGCGATGCCGGTGAACACCGCGCCGGCGCCGTCGAAGTTGCCTTCGCCGAGAAACGCGTGCTGCGTGACGACCATCGCGTCGCGCAGCAGCCGCTGCAGCGGGTGCGTGCGATAGATCGCCGCCGTGCCGCCGAGGCGGTATGCGCGTTCGACGACGCTCGCGCCTTCGCGTGCGATATGCGTGGCCGCGAGCCGCAGCAGGCTGACCTGCTCGGGCGTCACCGGGTTGCCGGCGAGGATCGATTGCCACACGGTGTCGGTGGCGTCGTAGAAGAACGCGCGCGCCGAGCGCAGTTGCGCTTCGGCCTTCGCGAGCTCGATCCGGTAGTACGCGCGATCGGCCAGACGCGGCGCGCCGGTGGTCGTCTGCCGGCCGCCCGACATGCGGTTCACGACGTCGAGCGCCGCGCGCGCGAGCCCGAGGTTCACGACGGCCAGCACCTGCGCCGCATACGCGACGGTCGGGTAGCGGTACAGCGGCTCGTCGACGGTCGGCTCGCCGCCGCGCACGAAGGTCCACGCTTCGGGCACGAAGCGGTCGTCCACGCGCAGGTCGTGGCTGCCGGTGCCCTGCATGCCGACCACGCTCCAGTTCTCGACGATCTCGACGTCGGTCGCGCGGAACACGGCCGTGCGCGGCTTGTTCGGCGCGGCGTCCTGCGCGCCCGGCACGGCGATGCCGACGCCGAGCCAGTCGGCGCCCTTGCAGCCGCTCGCGAATTTCCACGTGCCGTTCACGCGCCAGCCGCCCGGCGCGGCCTGCGCGGGCTGCACCGGGAACAGGCCGCCCGCGAACACCTGGTCGGGGCCGCCGGCGTACAGCTCGGCCTGGGTCTCGAGCGGCAGCGCGGCGAGATACACGTTCGCGGAGCCGAAGCTCGCGACCCACGCGGCCGAGCCGTCGGCGGTCGCGATGCGTTCGATCATGTCGAGGAACGCGCCCGGCGCGAGCGCATCGCCGCCGAAGCGGCGCGGCGTGCCCGCGCGATAGATGCCGGCCTGCTTGAACAGCGCGATCACGTCGCGCGGCACGTGCGACAGGCGGTCGAATTCGTCGCGGCGCGCGGCGACGGTCTCGATCACCGCGTCGAGCGCCGACAACGGCGCGGCCGACGTGCGTGCCCCGGGCGGAGCGCTCGGCGCGGGTTCGATGGCGAGGGCGGCTTGCGGCATGGATGTCTCCTGGGCGGATAAGGGTGCGAATGCGGGGCGGCATGCGTGCCGGGCGGGTTTCGGGCCGGCGGCACGACGATGCAGCCAGTCTAGAAACGCCGAAAACGCGCAGCAATTGGTGCGTTGGGCCGCGCCACTGGTGACGTTCCGTGCCGCACTAAAGAAATCTTCAGATGCGGGCGGCGCGCGCCGGTGCTATGTTGGGTTTCCGGCCGCGCGATGCCGCGCGGCCTCATCCTGTGCCGATCATGAGCTTCCCCGACGAAGACGATTTCCACCGGCTGCTCGACGCGCTGACGACCTGCGTGCTGCTGCACGACGCGCACACCCGGGCGATCGTGTGGGCGAACCGCGCCGCGTGCATCGCGCTCGGCTTTTCCGTCGAGGAGCTGTTGCCGCTGAAGGCGCCGGACATGACGCGCCCCGAGCCGAAATACCAGCGCGAAATCGCCGTGAGCGCGTGGGATCGCGCGCGCGTCGACGGGCCGCAGGTGTACGAGTGGTGCTACCGGTCGCGCACGGGCGTCGACATGCTGTCCGAGGCGACCGCCACCTACGTGCCGCTGCGCGGGCGCGACGTCGTGATGGTGCAGTTCCGCGACATCAGCGCGGAAGAGGCGGTGCGCCAGCAACTGCGCCGCTACGAGGCGCGGCTGCGCGAGTTCATGCAGGACCTCGACGAAGGCATCGCGGTCGTGACGCCGCACGGCGGCGTGCAGTTCATCAGCGAGTCGGGCCGCCGCGTGCTCGGGCTCGCGCCCGACGAAGCGCTCGGCGCGGTGCTCGACTACTGCTCGGAAGCCGACCGCGACCGGCTCGTCGCGCAACTGCGCGATGCGCCCTCCGCGCATCCGTCGGCGCCGCAGCGCTACCGGATCGTGCGGCGCGACGGCTCGCCGTGCTGGTTGCGCATCCTGTGCCGGCAGGTCGAGATCGCGGACGATCTCGACGGGCTGCTCGTGCAGTTTCGCGACGTGAGCGACGAAGTCGCGATCGAGGACGCGCGCCGGGCCGAAGCGCGCATGCTCGAACACGCGGGCCGCTACAACGCGATGGGCGAGATGGCGAGCGTGATCGCGCACGAGCTGAGCCAGCCGCTCGCGGCCGTGCGCAATTTCATCGAAGGCGCGGTGCAGCGGCTGAACGCGCGCGGCGCGATCGACGACGCGATCTGGGGGCTGCGCAGCGCCGACCGGCAGGCCGAGCATGCGGCGCTGATCATCAAGAGCGTGCGCGAGTTCATCGTGAAGCGCGAGCCGGTCGTCGCGCTCGCCGATCTGCGCGACATCCTCGCGGACGTCGCGTATTTCATCGAGCTGCGCGCGAGGGAGGCCGGCGTGACGGTCGCGATCGTGCAGGCCGATGCGCCGCTGCCGATCCGCTGCGAGCGCGTGCTGATCGGGCAGGTGATCCTGAATCTCGCGTTCAACGCGATCGAGGCGTTCGCCGGTTGCGAACAGGTGCCGCGCACGCTGACGCTCGGCACCGCGAATGTCGGCGGCCAGGCCGAACTGCGCGCGATCGACAACGGCCCGGGGATTGCGGCCGATGCGCACGACCGGCTGTTCGACGGGTTCTCGTCGTCGAAAGCCGGCGGTAACGGAATCGGGCTGTCGCTGTGCAAGAGCATCGTGACGCGCCACGGCGGGCGGATCGCGGCGAGCCCGGCCGACGGCGGCGGCCTCGACTGCCGCGTGACGCTGCCGCTCGCCGGTGCGCACGCGTAGCGGCTGCGTCGCGTCACGGCCGGGCGGCGGCGCGCGGCGCACGATCAGCGCCCCAGCGCCCGCGCGGTCCGGCCGCCGATGCCGAAGTCGGTGTTCGGAATGTCCTTGATGATCACGCGCGTGGCCTGCAGCGGTGCATCGAGCACGTGCGCGCCGGCATCGGACAGCGCGGCGATCAGCGCGCGCTTCTGGTCGTCGGTGCGGCCGGCGATCAGGATCGCGACGATCACCGGCAGCGACGGCGGTGCGCCATCGGCGGCGCTGCGGCCGCCGAGGCCGACATGCGTCGCCGGCAATTCGGTGAGCAGCACGCGCACGGATTCGGCCGGCGCGCCGATCGCGTCGACGGTCGCAGCGGTCAGCCGTGCAATCAGTTCGGCCTTGCGGGCGTCGTCGTGGCCGGCCGGCAGGAAAACTTCGAGGGTGGGCATGGTCGTCCGGAAAGGTGAAGGTGACCGGTTCACCTTTGCGTGTGCAGCGGTGAACCGGCCACGGCTTACAGCAGGAAGCCGATCGCGCTGAGCGCTTCGGTCGAGTCGATCAGGCGCACGACCTTCTCGGCGATCCGCATCTCGCCTTCGGCATCGATGTGCAGCTTGTGCGTGACGTCGGCCGCGAACAGCGTCGCGACGCCGCGCTTGTACGCGACGACGACCTGCGCCGATTTCAGCTCGACGGTGTCGGCGCTGCCGCTTTCCAGCGTGAAGCGCGACACGGTGCGCACCGTGCGCGCCGCGTCGGTCGCCGACGCCGAGTAGCCGGACACCATTCGCTGCACGCGCTTCTCGCGCATGTCGTGGTCGTCGTACACGTAGTTCAGCGTCGCCGCGAAATCGGTCGTGTCGGGGTCGATCGGCACCACGTAGTGGCCGGCCGGGGCCCACAGGTCGAGCCACGCGCGGTAGTCGCGGCGGTCGAGCATCTCGGCTTCGCGCCACACGAATTCGACCGCGCGGGCGAAGGTCTGCTCGGAAAAGAGGGCGTTGCGGTCGTCCATCACTGTTGCTCCATCATCTTGCGCCATTGCTGGTAGGCCTCGCGCATGCCGGTTTCGTCGGTCGCATGCGCGGTCTTTTCGCCGTTCGCGGCGGTCGTCTCGCGGTTCAGCCCGCGATTCACGAGGATCGGCACGTCGGGGCCCGCATGCGCGCCGCGCTGCACGCGTTCCCATGCTTCCGCGTCGTCGGGGCTGCCGAAGCCGAACGGGCCCTGGAAGTGCTCGTGGATGCGCAGCCGTTCGCGGTTCGCTTCGTCCGGGCCGCCGTCCATCGCGAGCGCGACGTGACGGATCTCGGTTTCGTTCGCCGAGATCGGCCGCAGCACGCGGAAGAACGCCATCGACAGCGCGAGGTTCGGGAACAGGTTCAGATTGAAGCCGACACCCAGCAGCGAACGCACGATGCGGCGCACTTCGTCGGGCGAATGGCGCTCGGCGAGCTTCGCCGCGAGCGGCGCGAAGCGCTCGGGCAGCGGCGCGCCGTCGTCGTCGTCGAGGTCGATCAGTTCGGGCATCAGCACCGCGAGGCTGTGGCCGTTACCGAGCCCGCGGCAGAACGCGTGCTCGCTCGTCATGAAGCTCGTGATCGCGGCGGCCGTTTCGTCGTCGATCGATTTCATCCACGACTTGTGCACGACCGGGAAGTGATAGAGGTCGGTCGTGTTCTCGAGCTGGATCTTCCAGTTGCCCTTGAACTTGAACTTGTGCTCGCCGTTCGCCTTGATCGGGTAGCCGGCGCCCTGCTTCATGAACAGGTCGATCCACGGCTTCGCGCCGCCGAGGAAATCCTCGAGCGGTTCGATCGCGTCGTTGAAGCTCGCGAAGATCAGCCCCTGGTACACGCCGACGCGCAGCTTCACGAGCGGCAGCTCGCCTTTCTCGCACACGCCTTCGTAGCCGTCGCCGTACGGCAGCGCGCGCAGCGTGCCGTCGAGCGCGTACGACCAGCTGTGATACGGACACGTGAAGCCCTTCGCGTTGCCCTTGTGCGATTCGCACACGGTCGCGCCGCGGTGGCGGCAGCGGTTCTGCAGCACGTTGATGTCGCCGGTCCTGTCGCGCACGACGATCACCGGCTGGCGGCCGATCGTCGTCGTGACGAAGTCGCCCGGGTTCGGCAGCTCGCTTTCGTGCGCGACCCAGATCCAGGTGCGGTAGAAGATGCGCTCGAGCTCGGCTTCGAACAGCGCGGGATCGTGATACATCGCTGGCGCGATGCGGTCGGGCTGCGCGAGGCCATGCAACGCGCGGGTGTCGATCGTCTGGTAGGCAATGTCGCTCATCGTTGTCGTGGGGAAAGAGTCGCGAAAGGGGGCCGCGTCGCGCGCGGTATCGAGTACCCAGTCTCGTCTTCCGCTACATATCCGTCAAATTGATCTAAAATTGGCGGATCAATAAATACGGCAAATGATGGAGGCTACGATGACGTCGGTCGATCATCTCGATCTGAACCTGCTGCGCGTGTTCCAGGCGATCGTCGAGGAGCGCAGTCTGACGAAGGCCGGCGAGCGTCTCGCGCTGTCTCAGCCGGCCGTCAGCTATTCGCTCGGCCGGTTGCGCACGCTGTTCGACGATCCGCTGTTCGTGCGCACGCGCTCGGGCATGCAGCCGACGCCGGTCGCACTGGAACTCGCGGGCATCGTCGGCAAGGCGCTCGACATGGTGCGCGTGGCGCTGCGCTATGCGGAGCGCTTCGATCCGGCCACCAGCACGCGCACGTTCCGGCTGTCGCTGTCGGACGCGGGCGAGATGGCGTACCTGCCGGCGATCTGCCAGGCGCTGCGCGAGCGGGCGCCGCGCGTGACGCTCAGCGTGCAGCCGCTGCCGGTGGAGGAGATCGAGGAAGCGCTGCGCGCGAGCCGGCTCGATTTCGCGATCGGCAACCTGCCCGAGCTGATGCCGCGCACGCGGCACCAGGTGCTGTTCGAGGAAACCTACGTGTGCATGACGGGGCGCCGGCGCGGGTTGCCGGCGGCGGCCGCGCTGAGCCTCGAGCAGTTCGTGCGTGCCGCGCACGTGAACGTGAAGTCGGTCGAGCACAGCCATCATGCACTCGACGACGCGCTGCGCGCGCAGGGCGTGGGCCGCAACATCGCGCTCGAAGTGCCGCACTTCGTCGCGTTGCCGAGCGTGCTGTCGGTCACCGATCTGTACGCGACGCTGCCGAAGCGGCTCGCGCAGATCCTGAACCGCGACAACGCGTTTCGCCTGTACGACTTGCCCGTCGTGCTGCCGCCCGCGCCGGTGACGATGCACTGGCACGAGCACTTTCATGAAGACGAGGGGAATGCGTGGATGCGTTCGCTGCTGACCGAGCTCGTCGAGCGGTTCGACGATGCGTGATGCGTGATGCGTTGCGCCGCCGGTCAAAGATCGAGCACGAGCACCGGCGAACGCGCCCGCGACACGCAACAGCAGATCACCGTGTTGCTCGCGCGCTCGGCCTTGCTGAGACAGTGGTCGCGATGATCGGGCTCGCCGTCGATCACCGGCACCATACAGGTGCCGCACACGCCTTCGCCGCAGGACGTGTCGACTTCGATGCCGATGCGCGCGAGCGCGTCGACGATCGACGCGTCGGGCGCGACGCGCACCGATTGGCCGCTGCGTTGCAGGCGCACTTCGAAGCCGTCGGCCGGGCCGTCGCCGGCTTCGACGCGGCCCGCATCGGCGGCGACGGGGTCTGCCGCGAAACGTTCGAGATGGATCGCATCGTCGGGCACGCGCGTCGCGGCTGCCGCGACGACCGCGTCCATGAACGGCCCCGGGCCGCACGTATAGACATGCGCGTGCGCATCGACCGCTTCGACGCAGCGGCCCAGTTCGGCCGCGAGCGCATCGGGCTCGACGCCGTAGTGAAACGTCACGTGCGACGCGAACGGCTCGGCCGCCAGTTCGTCGACGAACGCCGCATGCTCGCGGCTGCGCGCGAAGTAGTGCAGCCGGTAGCGCGCGCCGCGCTTGTGCAGCGCATACGCCATCGACAGCAACGGCGTGATGCCGATGCCGGCCGCGATCAGCACGTGCTCGCTCGCGTCGTTCGCCAGACGAAACAGGTTGCGCGGCGCGCCGATCGACAGCTCCGCACCCACCCGCACGTCGTCGTGCAGCGAGCGCGAGCCGCCGCGCGACTGCGCCTCCTTCTTCACCGCGAAGAGATAGCTGCCGCGCTCGTCCGGGTTGCCGCACAGCGAGTATTGCCGCGTGATGCCGGACGGCGCGGTGACGTCGATATGGGCGCCCGGTTCGTACGCGTCGAACGGCTGGCCGTCGACGCGCGAAACCCGGAAACAGCGGATGTCCTGCGCCGCGTCGATCAGCGCGTCGATCCGGACCTGGTGGCGGTGTGCTTGCATGGGGCAATCCGTGGGGTAAGGAAAACACGGCGCGGCAGGGCCCGCGCCGTCATGCGATCGAGAATAGGGACGGGCATCGCATAAATCAAATCGATAAAAAAACGATGCCTGAATCAGCCGGATGGATGATGGTCGCGACGCAAAATGTGCGCCGTATTTAGCGCGCGGCGATCGCGCTGGCTGCTTCGGCCGCGTGCGGTGCGGCTGCCGACGCATGACCGCGTTCGCGATCGAGGCTGCGGCGATAGTGCCGGCACCCGGCGGCGAGCAGTAGCGCGGCGAGCGTGGCCGCCGCGACGTTGACGATCGACATCGAATGGCCGACCGCCGCCGGCGCGCCGAACACGCGGTCGGTGAACAGCGCGACGACGGTCGTGCCGATTCCGAGCGCGATCAGGTTCGACACGAGCAGGAACAGCGCGGAGATCTGCGCGCGCATCTGGTTCGGCGCGAGCGTCTGCATCGCGGCGGTCGACGTCGGCATCGGGAACGACGCGAAGAACATCGCGACGACCAGCGTCGCGAGCGACGCCTGCAGGCTGTCGAGCTGCGTGAACAGCGTCGCGGGGATCACCATGCACGCGGCGCCGATCGCGCCGGCGCGCATCGGCGCATCGGCACGGCCGCGCCGCAGCAGCCAGTCGTTGAGCCAGCCGCCGCAGAACACGCCGGCCGTGTTCGCGACCAGCAGCACGATGCCGAGCGTGTAGCCGGCTTCGACGGCCGTCATTCCGAAGCGGCGGATATAGAACGCGGGCGTCCAGCTCAGCAGGCAGTACAGCGTCATCGCGTAGAACGAGAAGCCGAGGTAGTGACACGAGAAGGTCGCGCGATGCGTGCCGACGAAGCGCAGCGAATCGCGCATCGACACGCGCCGCACGGCGCCCGAGCGATCCTGCGCGAGCCCCTTGCGCTGCGGGTCGCGCACGGTCGCGGCGAACAGCAGCGCAACGAGGATCCCCGGCAGCCCGACGATCAGGAACGTGACCTGCCACGCATGCACCTGCCCGACGACCGGCAGCGTGAACGCGCTCGCATGCTTGAGCAGCGCGATCACGTAGCCGCCGATCAGGAACGCAACGCCGCCGCCGATGAACGAGCCGAGCGAATACACGGCGATCGCGCGGCCGAGCTTCTCCTTCGGGAAGTAGTCGGCGAGCATCGAATACGCGCCGGGCGACAGCGCGGCCTCGCCGACGCCCACCCCCATGCGCGCGATGAACATCTGTACGAAATGCTGGCTCATCCCGCACGCGGCGGTCGCGACGCTCCACAGCGCGATGCCGAGCGAGATGATCCGCGGGCGCGCGTAGCGGTCGGCGAGATACGCGACGGGCAGCCCCATCACCGCATAGAACAGCGAGAACGCGAAGCCGTTCAGCAGGCTGAACTGCGTGTCGGACAGGTGCAGGTCGCGCTTGATCGGTTCGATCATCAGCACGAGGACCTGGCGGTCGACGAACGAAAAGACGTACGCGAGCATGCAGATGACGACGACATACCATTCGTACGTATAGCGCTTGCCGTCGGCAGCGCGGGCCGTGGATGCGGACATGCGGATTCTCCAGGAGCGGGCGGGGGAAACGCGCGGGGCGGCGGCCTTGCGGGCCGCGCGCCTGCGCGGCGCGAAAGCGTGCGGGGGCACGTGTCGGAGACGCAGCGTAGTCGGCCAAATTCGGCCGCCATAGCCGGAGTGACAGCGCCGCCACACGGGCATCTACCGACCCGGATAAAGAAAACACCAGGGTCGTGCGCGCGGGCCGCCGCGCAGCGCGCCTGCGGCGGGGCGCGTGCACATCATGCGACGCATCTATAAGCGTTATAGAGCGCATTGCGTCGACGTCCGAAATTGTCGTTCCTAGACTCGGCCCGTTTTCGATCGGCAGCGCCGGCCCGTTGCGGCGAGCGCGCCTCACACCACGCGGCGCGCAGCCGAACGGCGCCGGCACTTCTACGGGACGACCAACATGAA
This sequence comes from Burkholderia metallica, assembly GCF_902832845.1. Classification (GTDB taxonomy): domain Bacteria; phylum Pseudomonadota; class Gammaproteobacteria; order Burkholderiales; family Burkholderiaceae; genus Burkholderia; species Burkholderia metallica. The sequence continues at coordinate 249,986 of NZ_CADFDB010000008.1, forward strand.
CCAACCGAACGGGCGGGCCGACCGGCTTGCCGTACCGCTTGCCGCGCTGCTCGCGTGCATCGCGCTGCCGGCCGCCGCGCAGTCGAGCGTGACGCTCTACGGCCGCATCGACACCGCGATCGAATACGCGAACGCCGGGCCGAACCACGTGACGCGCATGGGCAGCGGCAACCTGTTCGCGTCGCAGTGGGGGATCAGGGGCTCCGAGGATCTCGGCGGCGGCTATGCGACGATCTTCAAGCTCGAGGACGGCTTCAACGCGGCCAGCGGCGCACTGTCGAACAGCAGCGCGCTGTTCGGCCGCGAGGCGTGGGTCGGCATCACGGGGCCGTTCGGCGGCGTGCAGCTCGGCGAGCTTTACACGATCTTGCACACGACGCTCGTCACGTACAGCCTGCCGGGCCTCGGCGCGGGGCTCGCGTGGGGCAATGCGACGAACAACTTCGTCGGGCCCGCGTTCCTGCGCGTGCGCAACTCGATGCGCTACACGTCGCCGCGCTACGCGGGCTTCATGCTGCGCGCGATGGCCGCGCGCGGCGCCAACGGCGCGGCCGGACAGCCGGCGACGCTCGGCGACACGTACGGCGCCGGGCTCAACTACGTGCGCGGCGGGCTGTCGGTCGACGTCGACTATATGCAGCAGAAGTTCAGCCCGGCGGCCGCGGCCGCACTCGGCGACACGAGCCCGGCCGCGAACGGCAACTACACGCTCGGCGCGATTTCGTACGACTTCCGCGTCGTGAAGGTCGCCGCGCTGTACATGCGCCATCGCGGCGGCCCCGACGTCGCGACCGCGATCGACAGCCAGAGCGCGTATCCGCACAGCGACATCATGGAGCTGAGCGCGACGGTGCCGATCGGGCGTGCATCGCTGCTGCTGAGCGTCGGCCATTACCGCAAGGTTGCCGACAGCGACGGCAACGCCGATTCGTACGGCATCCGCTTCGACTATCCGCTGTCGAAGCGCACGGTGCTGTACACGGGCGCCGCGATGGTGCGCAACGGCGCGCATGCGCGCTTCGTCGTGAACGGCGCGGCGGGCGGCGGCGTCGCGGTCGCCCGGCCGGGCGCGACCGCCAGCTCGATCGTCGCGGGCATCCTCACGGCGTTCTGACCGCGCCGGCCGCACCGCGCCCGCGCGCGTGCCTGCTTGCGCCGCTACGCGCAGGCAGGCGGCTGCGGCGCGAGCCATGCATCGAACGGCGCCCGCTCGCCGATGTTGAACAGTTCGAGCAGCAGCGCGCGCAGCCAGCGATGGCCGGGGTCGGCGTCGAAACGCCGGTGCCAGTACGCATTGACGGCCCATTCGCCGGCATCGGCGATCTCGTACAGCGCGCACGGCTGCCGCGCCGCGAACGTGATCGCGATCGTCTCCGGCAGGATCAGCGCATAGTCGCCGTCCTGCAGCAGCGCGGGCACCACCATGAAATCGGGCAGCGCCGCGCGCACCCGCGGCATCAGCGCGTGACGCTCCAGCAACTGCATCGATTGCGGATGCGACGTGACCGCGACGAAGCGCAGCGCGTCGGGCGCCGCGCCGTCGAGCACGTAATCGTCGGGCAACGCCATGCGTTGCGCGGTGCGGCGCGGCATCAGCAGCACGCAGCGCTCGTGCAGCAGTGCGGCGCGCCGGAAGTGGCTCGACGCGTCGGCGAACTGCCCGAGCGCGAAGTCGATGCGCCCCGATTCGAGCGCGACGTTGAGCTGGCATTCGTCGACGTGCAGCGTCTCGATCACGGCACCCGGCGCGCGCTGGTCGAACGCGGCGAGCAGCGTCGGCAGGAACGCGCTCGCCGCGAAATCGCTCATGTGCAGACGAAACACGCGCTGCGTGCTGTCGGGCGCGAAGCGCGAGCCTTCGTCGAGCACGTCCTGCAATATCGCGAGCGCCTTGTCGACCGATATCGCGAGCCGCTGCGCGCGCGGCGTCGGCTCGACGCCGGTGCCGGTGCGCACGAACAGCGCATCGCGGAACATCAGCCGCAGCCGGCCGAGCGCGTAGCTGACGGACGGCTGCGTGACGCCGAGCCGCAGCGCCGCGCGGCCGACGTGCCGCGCCTCGTAGACCGCGCGAAACGTCTTCAACAGGTTGAGATCGAGGTCCTGCACACGCAGGCCGTCGGGCGAATCGCCGTCGTGAGGCGCGGGTTCGGGGCGGGCCGGGGCCGCCGGGCGGCCGGGAGCGGTATGCGTCATCGTGTCTGCCTCGCGGTGACGGAAGGCACGTGGCCGTAACGCCGCGCATATGCCTTCGCGAAATGGCCGAAGCCGTGGATGCCGTGCGCGATCAGCACGTCGGTCACGCTGCGCGCGTCGCCGCGCTGTAGCGCCGCGTGCACGGCGGCGAGCCGGCGTTCGCGCACGTACGCGGCCGGCGTGGTGTGCAGGAACGCGCGGAACGCGTGCTGCAGCGTGCGCGGCGCGACCCCTCCGACGGCCGCCAGCGCGGCGAGCGCGAGCGGCTCGCCGAGGTGCGCATCGACGTGATCGCACGCACGGCGCACGTGCGCCGGCAACGGCGGCGTGCCGCGCGCGAGCGCATCGCTGTACGAATGCGGCAGGTGCGTGAGCAGCAGCGACATCAGCCACGCGGTGAGGTCGGCACCGAAGCTCGTCGCGGCCGTGCCGATGCCCGGCTGCGCACCGAGCCGGCACAGGTATTCGAAGGTCGGCAGCGCGAGCGCCGCGCCCGCGCCGCCGGCCGCGAGGTCGAACTGCAGCGGCCGCGTGAGCGTCGCGTGCAGCATGTGCTGCAGCTTGCGTTCGAGCGCGCCGCGTTCGAGCCGCAGCACGAGGTTGCGGCAGTCGGCGCTCGTGCGCAGGCGGCTCGCGAGCGCGGGCGACGACACGGTCAGTTCGCCGGGGCCCGCCCGCGCGACTGCGCGGCCGGCCTGCAGCTCGCATGTGCCCGCGAGCGTCAGCCTGAACAGGAAGTGATCGGCGTCGTCGCCGAAATCGATGCGCGTTTCGCGGCCGTAGCACAGTTCGAGTAGCGCGCCGTGATGCAGCGGCACTTCATACAGCTCCGCATGAAACGGATCGCGGCCGTACGCGGCCATCCGGTGCGGGCCGAGCCGGTACGCGACCGCGCGTTCGACTTCGTCGGGCGCCTGCAGTGTGCCGAGCCGGTTCGGCGCATGGCGTGAAAGGGCGATGTCCATTCATGGGCCTCGTAGCGGATGCGGGGGCGCGGCGGCCTGCGCATCGCCGCGATTGCGTTGCGTGAACGGGCGTGCCGTTGCGCGTTTTGAAGCGACGCCGGCGACGCGGCCGCGTAGTCTCGGAAGCACTCAATCACCGGGAGAAGACGATGAAGGCATGTGTTCTGGGCGGCGGCCACGGCTGCCATGCGGCGGCGATCGACCTGCTCGAAAAGGGCCACGACGTGACGTGGTGGCGGCGCGATCGCGCGCCCCACGCGCGGCTGCGCGAGCTCGGCGTGCTGAACGTGACCGACTATCGCGGCACGCGGACCGTGCCGCTCGGCGACGCGCGCGGCGCGATCCGCCTGACCGACGATCTCGCGGCCGCGCTGCGCGGTGCGCAGCTCGTCGTGGTGCCGCTGCCGGCCACGTCGCACGACGCGCTCGCCGCGCAGGTCGCGCCGCTGCTGGAAGACGGCCAGGTCGTGTTCCTGCCGCCCGGCACGTTCGGCAGCGTCGTGTTCGCCCGCGCGGCGGCCGACGCGGGCAACCGTGCGCGCGTCGCGTTCGCCGAAACGGGCACGCTGCCGTACCTCGTGCGCAAGCACGGCGACAACGACGTCGTGATCAGCGCGTACGCGACGCGTCTGCCGACCGGCGTGTTTCCGGCGCAGGCGGCCGGCTGGGCGTTCGACGTGCTGCGCGCGGGCTATCCGTCGGTCGAGCCGGTCGAGGATGCGCTGTCCGGCGCGCTGATGAACGCGGGCCCCGTGATTCACCCGCCGCTGATCCTGATGAACGCCGGACCGCTCGAACACTTCGACGCGTGGGACATTCACAACGAAGGCACGCAGCCGTCGATCCGGCGCGTGACGAACGCGCTCGACGCCGAACGCATCGCCGTGCGCGAAGCGCTCGGCTATCGCGCGCCGCATTTCCCGCTCGCCGATCACTATGCGACCGACGGCGACGAGTGGATGTACGGGCGCGGCGCGCACGGCAAGCTGACCGATAGCGGCGACTGGCGCGAGAAGATCGATCTGCGTACGCATCGCTACATGCTCGAGGACACCCGGCTCGGGCTGTCGTTCATCGTGTCGTGCGGGCGCCGCGCCGGCGTGCCGACACCGGTTGCGCAAGGGCTGCTCAGCATCGCGAGCGCGGTCGCGGTGCGCGACCTGTATGCGGAAGGCCGCACGCTGGAACGGCTCGGCCTCGCGGCGCTGTCGACGGACGCGATGCGCACGCTGCTCGACGCGGGGTACGCGGCATGAGGGCGGGCGCCGACGTGACGCGCGTGCACGTGCTCGGCGCGGGACGCATGGGGCAGGGGATCGCGCTCGTGTTCGCCTTTGCCGGGATCGACGTGACGTTGATCGACTTCAAGCGGCGCGACGCGGCCGCGCAAAGCGCGTTCGACGCGCGCACGCGCGACGAGATCGCCCGGCCGTTGCACGCGCAGGTCGCGTTCGGCCGCATCGACGCCGCACAGGTCGACGCGGTCGTCGCGCGTATCGCGATCGTCGCGCGGGACGGCGCGGCCGACGCGGTGCGCGATGCGCGCATCGTGTTCGAGGCGCTCCCCGAAGTGCTCGATGCGAAGGCTGACGCGCTTCGCTGGCTCGGCGGGCATGTCGATGCGCATGCAACGATCGCGTCGACCACGTCGACGTTCGTCGTCACCGCGTTGCAGCGCCATGTCGCGCACCCGGAACGGATGCTGAATGCGCACTGGCTGAATCCGGCGCTGCTGATGCCGCTCGTCGAGATCAGCCGCAGCGACGCGACGAATCAGGCCGTCGTCGACGCACTGGCCGCGCTGCTCGAACGCGTCGGCAAGAAGCCGGTGATCTGCGGGCCGGCGCCCGGCTATATCGTGCCGCGCATCCAGGCACTCGCGATGAACGAGGCCGCGCGGATGGTCGAGGAAGGCGTGGCGAGCGCGGCGGACATCGACACGGCGATCCGCACCGGCTTCGGCCCGCGCTTCGCGGTGCTCGGGCTGCTGGAGTTCATCGACTGGGGCGGCTGCGACATCCTGTACTACGCGTCGCAGTACCTGGCCGGCGAGATCGGCCCGCGCTTCGCGCCGGCCGCGAGCGTCGTGCGCAACATGGAAGCCGGGCGCGACGGCGTGCGTACCGGCGCGGGCTTCCACGACTACGCGAACGTGGACGTGCCCGCGTACATGCGGCAGCGGCTCGGCGAATTCGCGCGGCTGCTCGAACACCTGGGACTCGCGCCGGTGTTCGACGGCGCGCGGCGTGGCGGCGACGCGTAGCCCGGACGTCGCGGCCGCGAGCGCGCCCGGTGCCGCAGCGGCGCGTGCGCGGCGCAGCGAACCGGCGCGTCGCCTACCGGCCGGAAACGGCAACCGCATCGCCATCGCCATCGGCGCGGCGGCGCCCGGCCCCAGCCCCGGAACCGTCCGCGCACTCACGCCGGATCGCCGCGGCTGCCGGCATCGGGCGCGACACGCGTCTCGCGCATCACGCACAGCGTCGCGACGGTCACGAGGCCGAGCGCGACGAGGAACAGCGACACCGGCCACGACGCGTGATAGCGCGCGAGCAGCGCGGTCGCGATCAGTGGCGACATCCCGCCCGCGAAGATCGACGCGACTTCATGCCCGAGCGCGACGCCCGAGTAGCGCACCTCGGTGCTGAACAGCTCGCCGACGAGCGCGGGCAGCGTGCCGATCATCGCGCCGTGGCTCACGGCCGTGCCGACCGTCAGCGCGAGCCAGACGAGCGGCGTCACGCGCGTATCGAGCAGCCAGAAGAACGGGAACGCGCACGCGACGAGGCTCAGTGCGCCGATCAGGTACACCGGCTTGCGGCCGATCCGGTCGGACAGCCGGCCCCACGCGAGCATCGCGCCCATCTCGACGATCATCGCGATCATCACGCCGGTCAGCATCACGCCGTTCGGAATGCCGACGTACTTGCCGTAGACGAGCGAGAACGCGAGAAAGATGTAGGCGCCGCCGTTCTCGGCCACGCGCAGCCCCATCGCGAGCAGGATTTCCTTCGGATGACGCCGGATGCACGCGACGATCGGCAGATGCGTGTGCGCGCCCTGCTTGCCGGCCTGCTCGAAGTCGCGGCTCTCGGGCAGATGGCGGCGGATGTAGATGCCGATCGCGAAGATGACGATGCTCGCGAGGAACGGCAGCCGCCAGCCCCAGGTGCGGAATGCGTCGTCCGGCAGCGCCTGCGCGGCGAGAAACGCGGCCGACGACAGTACGAAGCCGCCGCCCACGCCGAGCTGGCTCCACGCCGCGTAATAGCCGCGCTGCTCCGGCGGCGCGTTCTCGCTGATCATCAGCACGCCGCCGCCCCATTCGCCGCCGGACGCGACGCCTTGCAGCAGGCGCAGCGCGACGAGCGCCGCCGGCGCCCAAACGCCGACCTGCGCATAGGTCGGCAGCAGCCCGATCGCGAAGGTCGACGCGCCCATGATCAGCAGCGTCCACACGAGCGACGCCTTGCGCCCGTAGCGATCGCCGACATGGCCGAACACGATTCCGCCGAGCGGCCGCGCGACGAAGCCGAGCGCGAAGGCCGCGAACGCGGCGAGGCTGCCCGCGAGCGGCGACGCGCCGGGCGGAAAGAACACGTGGCCGAACACGAGCGCCGCGGCCGTGCCGTACACGAAGAAGTCGTACCACTCCATCGCGTTGCCGGCGACGGAGGCGATGACGATCCGGCGCAGTTGCCGGTCGGCGAGCGGCCGGACGGCGCTCGGGGATTGCACGGTGTCGGTCGGGTACATGGCGGACTCTGAAGGGGACGCGGGCGCGTGCCGTCTGTCTGTGTGCGGCACTGCGGGTTAGTGTTGTCGGCCCCGCCGGCCCCGGTCAAATCCGCAGAAAAAGGGGCGTGTCATCACTCCCGCAAATGATGGTCGGCGTGCGCTGCCGCGCTGTCCCGCAGCAGCGCGATCATCCGCTGCGCGAGCGGCGGCACGTACGCGCCCGCGCGATGCATCGCGCCGATGCGGCGGTCCAGTTTCAGTTCGCCGGCCCGCAGGTCATGCTCGACCCGGCGACGCTCGCGGCGCTGAACCTGCGGCGCGGCGCGAGCGCGACGACCGGCGTGTCGATCGGGCTGATGACGCAGTTCTGAGGTGTCTCTTTCAATTATTTTCAGGAGTGCGATTCGATGATGCGAACTTCATCCCGACTGGCTGCGGCGCTGCTGACGGCGACATGCTTGACCGTCGCCGCGCATGCGCAACCCGAAGCCGCGAGCGCGGCGGTGCCGGTCTCGGCGGATGCGGCCGTGCAGGCGTCGGCGCAGGCGCCTGCGTCGGCCGGCTTGTCGCCCGCACAACGCAAGGCGGCCGACCGCAAGCTGCAGCGCCGCGTCAGCACGGCGCTCGCGCGCACGAAGAACCTGAATGCCACTCGCATCCTCGTCCGGGTGCGCGACGGCAGCGTGACGCTCGGCGGTTCCGTCACCGATACGAACCAGGCGAATCTCGCGGCGGCGGTGGCGCGGCGCGTCGACGGGGGCGCGTCGGTGTCGAACCTGCTGCGCATCGACGGCCAGCAGCCGTGAGTGGCCGCGCGCGGTCGTTTTTCCTTTCACTACGAGACATAATCCGATGCGACTTCGTCGACGCTTCACCGCTGTCCGGCGCACCGGCCGGCTGGCCGGCACGTTCACGCCAGCCGGCGGCCTCGCGCTTGCCGCGACCGCGCACGCCGCACCTCCTGCAATCGACGGCGCCACGCCGGGCATGATGCAGGGTTTTCCGCCGCCGGCCGACCAGATCGTCGACAAGGCGAACGCGTTCACGCCGGCGCGCCTGCGCTGGGCGTTGTGCAACACGCGGCTGCTCGCGCCGACGGCCGGCATCCGGCACGCGGCCGCGCCGATGCCGCTGCCGGAGCGGCCGGCGCCCGGCCTCGACGCGTTGCCCGTGACGATCGGCGGTGAGACGCTGACACTCGATGCCTACCTGCGCGCGACGCGCACCGACGGCTTCCTCGTCGTGCAGCGCGGCCGGATCGTCTACGAGCGCTACTTCGACGGGTTCCGGCCCGACCAGCCGCACGCATGGGCGTCGATGACGAAATCGGTGACGGGGCTGGTCGCCGCACAGATGATCGAAGCGGGCGTGCTCGACGCGGGCGCGCCGCTCTCGCGCACGGTACCGGAACTCGCCGACACGCCGTTCGGCAGCGCCACGCTGCAGCAGAACCTGGACATGGAAGTGCCCACCGCGTACGCGCCGGGCATTCCGCCCGATCTCGGCCTGTTCGGTGCGGTCGGGTTGCTGCCGCACCGCGAAGGCGCACCGGCCAGCATCGCCGATTTCCTGCTGACCGTGCGACGCGTGCCGGACGTCGCGCCCGGCAGCGTGTGGTTCTACCAGAGCGGGTCGCCGGAAGCCGTCGCATGGGCGATGCAGCGCGCGACGGGGCAGTCGTGGAGCGCGCTGGTCGAGAGCTGGCTATGGCGCGATTTCGCGGAAGACGACGCCTACGGCGTCGTCGACCGCAACGCGATGGCGATGGCGAGCGGGGCCTGTACACGACGCTGCGCGACGCCGCGCGCTTTGCCGAGCGCGTGCGCACCGGGCTCGCCGGTGCACGCGGCGCGCTGCCCGCCGCGGCGATACGCGCGGCGCTGCAGCCCGCGCACAACGCGGCGCTGTTCGCGAAGGGCAACGTGGTCGCCGGCAAGGACGGCTATGCGTATCGCGACTACTGGTACCAGGTGAACGACGGTCAGGGCGCGTTCGCGGCGGCGGGGCGGTTCGGCCAGTCGATCCTCGTCGAGCCGAAGAGCGCGCTGACGATCGTCAAGTTCTCGTCGTCGCCCGACTTCGCGCCGCGCGCGCTCGATGCGCAGGGCGCGGCGGCACGGCCGCGTGCGGCGCTCGAGCGTGGCGATGCATTGAGTGCGGTGGCGCGAGCGGTGGCGCACCAACTGCGGTAACGCGGTTACAACCGTGGCCGCGAAGGGGCCGCCGCGGGATTACCGCTCGATCTGCCGGTTCCGGCGCGTATCCATTGCGCGCAGCGCGCGTTGATCGCCATCCAGTCGAGAAAGCGGGCATGGGCGTGGCATGCGGTGCGGAACGGTCGATCGCGTATGCATCGAGTATGCATCGAGCGGCGCGGCGATCCGGGGCGGCCGGCCGGGAATCCGGTCGATGCCGATGCCGGTGGTTGCGCGCCGACGGACATGCTAGGATTTCCGTCAAACAACTTCGGAGACTGCCATGCCGTTCATCTGCGAAAACGTTGAATGCCGTGCCGTGCTGGCACGCGGGCAGGTCAGGCCTCATCGCGAGGATGCCGGCTGGTGCTTCTACTGCCCGGACTGCAAGGCCCGGAACGAGTTGATGAACATCGGCGTGGCCGACGGCGCCGTCGAGCTGATCCAGCCGGAGCGCGCGAGCCCGCCGCACAAGGTCGTCGCGACGGCGCGGCCGCTGGACGACGGCCGATACGCCGCGCAGTTGAGCGTGCAGCGGGCGCTTGCGGTGAAGGGCACGTATGCGGCCGAGGAGCACTGGGATCAGCTCGGTGTGTTCGGCGACGCGCAGGAAGCAGTCGAGCATGCGAAGTCGTTCGCCACCGACCTGTTGCAGCGAGCGGCGTAACCGACATTTTCCGGTCGCCGTATCTCGCGTAGCGGGCGGCGATACGGCGCTACGGCGCCTTCGTCAGACGAAATCGCGCGCCGTCATGCAACGGGCATCTGCCCGGCCAGCGCCTGCGCGCGTGCGGCCACCAGCGACCGCACGCGTGCGCGGTCGGCCGCCGTTTCCGGCGTGAAGATCACGAGCGTCTGGTCGGGCCGGCCGTTCACCGCGAACGCCGAATATTCGAGCGCGATTCGCCCGACTGCCGGATGGTGGATCTCCTTGGTTCCTTCTTCGTGCGACCGGATATCGTGGTCGCGCCACAGCGCGTCGAACTCCGCGCTCGCCGCGCGCATTTCGTCGACGAACGCCTGCACGGCCCGTGTCGCGCCGCCGCGCGCGACGTCGGCGCGAAACGCACCCACCGCGAACCGCGCGACGCGTTCCCAGTTCGTCTGCGCGCCGCGCACGCGCGGATCGACGAAGATGAGCCGCAGGATGTTGCGCCGTTCCGGCGCGAGCGTCGCGTAGTCGGTCAGCGTCGCGGCCGCCGCGTCGTTCCACGCGACGACGTCCCACGTCGCCGAGCGCACGATCGCGGGGCTCGCGTCGAGCGAATCGAGCACGTGCTGCACGCGCGGCGACACCTGGCCGCTCGCGAGATAGCGCACTTCCGGCAGGTGGCCGAGGCCGATCAGGAACAGATGCTCGCGCTCGGCGTCGTTCAGCAGCAACGCGCGGGCGAGCCGGTCGAGCACGTCGGCCGACGGCGCGCCGCCGCGCCCCTGTTCGAGCCACGTGTACCACGCGGCGCTCACGTGCGCGCGCTGCGCGACTTCCTCGCGCCGCAGGCCGGGCGTGCGGCGGCGGGTGGCCGGCAGGCCGAGCGCGGCCGGGTCGAGTTTTTCGCGGCGGTCACGCAGGTACGCACCGAGCAGGTTGTCGCGGGTGTCAGCCATATCCTGTTAGTTCGTTTACCGGTAAACCGTCACGACTTCACCGTGCGCGGCCATCGACGGATAGTAAGCCTCCATGCCATCCGGAGGGTTTGAACATGCGTGTCTTTGTGACTGGAGCGTCGGGATTCGTCGGCTCCGCCGTCGTCGCCGAACTGATTGCCGCCGGGCACTCGGTGCTCGGTCTCGCGCGGTCCGACGCGGCTGCCGCGTCGGTGGCGGCCGCGGGTGCCGACGTCCATCTCGGGTCGCTGGAGGACCCAGACAGCCTCGCGCGCGGCGCCGAAGCCGCCGATGCGGTGATTCATACGGGATTCAATCACGACTTCTTGCGCTTCGCGCAGAACTGCGAACTCGACCGTCGCGCGATCGAGACGATCGGCGCGGTGCTCGCGGGCTCGGCGCGGCCGCTGGTCGTCACGTCGGGCCTCGCGCTCGTCGCGCCCGGGCGCGCGGCGACGGAAGACGATCCGCACGTGCCGGTGTCGTCGTCGTACCCGCGTGCGTCCGAAGCGACGGCGGTCGCGCTGGAAGCCCGCGGCGTGCATGCGTCGGTCGTGCGCCTGCCGCCGTCCGTGCATGGCGACGGCGATCACGGCTTCGTGCCGCGCCTGATCGCGTTCGCGCGGGAGAAAGGGGCGTCGGCCTATATCGGCGACGGCGACAACCGCTGGCCGGCCGTGCACCGGCTCGACGCGGCGCGCGTGTACCGGCTCGCGATCGAGCGCGGCGTGGCCGGTGCGCGCTATCACGCGGTCGACGATACGGGCGTGCGGTTCCGCGAGATTGCGGAGGTCATCGGCCGCCGGCTGAACGTGCCGGTCGTCGCGAAAACGACGGCGGAAGCCGGCGAGCATTTCGGCTGGTTCGCGATGTTCGCGGGGATGGATGCGCCCGCAACGAGCGAGCGCACGCGTGCATCGCTCGACTGGGCGCCGACGCAGCCCGGGCTGCTGGCCGATATCGACCGGCCGCGGTATTTCGAAGCCTGAGCGCGCGGGCGCGGCGATCGGTCGGGTTCGACCGGCACACCGCGCCCGCGGCGTTCAGGCCGCGACGACGATCTTCGCGGCCTGCGCACCAGCTTCCCCGTATCGATGCGCTTCCATGATGTTGTGGAATGCGATCGAACGTGCTCGCGATCGGCGGCTTCGGCGCGCCCGTCGCGGGCGCGTGGACGATCAAGCGCCGCGCGTCATTCGACCGGATGCAGATCCTGCAGCAGCGTCGGCACGAGCTCCGACACGGTCGGGTGGATGTGCATCGCGCGGCTGATCGTCGTGTACGGCGCGCCGGCAGCCATCACGTCGAGCATCCCGTGCACGACTTCGTCGCCGGTCACGCCGAGGATCGACGCGCCGAGGATCGCGTGGCTGTCCGCATCGACGATCACTTTCATGAACCCCTGGCTTTCGCCTTTCTCGACCGCCCGTCCGACGCGCGTCATCGGGCGCGTGCCGACGAGCAGCCGGCGGCCCGTCTGCTTCGCTTCCGCGAGCGTCATGCCGACGCGGCCGAGCGGCGGGTCGATGTACATCGCGTAGGCCGTGATGCGGTCGGACACCTTGCGCGGATCGTCGTCGAGCAGGTTCGCCGCGACGATCTCGTAGTCGTTGTACGCGGTGTGCGTGAACGCGCCGCGCCCGTTGCAGTCGCCGAGTGCCCAGATGCCGGGCACGTTCGTGCGCAATTGCTCGTCGACGGTGATGTAGCCGCGTGCGTCGGTGGCGACGCCGGCCCGGTCGAGCCCGAGATCGTCGGTGTTCGGCACGCGCCCGACCGCGAGCAGCAGGTGCGAGCCCGCGACCTCGCGGCCGCCGCCCGCGCAGTCGAGGCCGACCGCCACGCCGTTGCCGTCGCGCCGCGCGCTCAGGCAGTTCGCGTCGAGTTGCACGTCGATTCCTTCGTTCTCGAGAATCTCGCGCACGGCTTGCGAGACGTCTTCGTCCTCGCGGCGGATGAGGCGCGGCCCCTTCTCGATGATCGTGACCTGCGATCCGAAGCGGCGATACATCTGACCGAATTCGAGCCCGATATAGCTGCCGCCGACGATAACGAGATGGTCGGGCAGGAAGTCGACGTCCATCATCGTCGAGTTGGTCAGGTACGGCACCGTGTCGAGGCCCGGCATGTCCGGCACCTGCGCGCGCCCGCCGACGTTGATGAAGATGCGCGCCGCTTCGAGCACGTCGTCGCCCACCCGCACCGTATCGGCGCGCTCGAATCGGGCGTGACCCTGAAACACGGTCGTGTTCGCGAGGCCGCGCACCCATTGCTCGACGCCGTGGTTCGAGCGGCCGGAGATCTGGTCCTTGCGCGCCTTCACGGCTTTCATGTCGACGGTGACCGGGCCGCCGACCGACACGCCGTATTCGCCGGCGCGCCGGGCGAGCTGCGCGGCGTACGCGCTCGCGATCAGCGTCTTGGTCGGAATGCAGCCGGTGTTCACGCAGGTGCCGCCGAAGCGCCCGCGCTCGACGATCGCGACTTTCAGGCCGGCGGCGGATAGCCGCGCGGCGAGCGGCGGTCCGGCCTGCCCGGTGCCGATGACGATCGCGTCGAAGTGTTGCGTCATGACGTACTCCTTCCTGTGCGGTTCACCTGCGGAGCGACGCGCACGCAAGCTGTCTGCCGCGCGACGGCAAGCGCCTATGGTAGACCCGCGGGCCGGTTGCCGCGAGGCGCGCGTCGACACACGGAATGCCGACGGACTAGGTATTTCCACTTGGTTGGCGCGATGGACAGGCGGAAAGCACGCATGACGGAGTGTCCTGTCGAAAGGAGGAACGGGGTGTCGACGGCGGGACTACAAATCGCGCCCGAGAAACTCGGTGCCCGGCACAGGGTTGAACGCGACGGGCGGCGCGGGCGTGAAGCCGAGCGACGCATACAGTTGCCGGGCGGCCACGAACTCGGGCAGTACGTCGAGACACATGCGCGCATAGCCGGCTGCCTTCGCGTCGCGCAGCAGCCGTTCGACCAATTCGCGGCCGACGTTCAGCCCGCGCGCGTCGGGACGCACATAGACGCGCTTCATCTCGCAGGTCGTCGCGTCGATCTCGCGAAACGCCGCGCAGCCCACCGCGCGCTCGCCGCGCCACGCGAGCAGCAGCAACCCGCGCGGCGCCGCGTACTTGCCGGGCAGCGCGGCGATCTCGGGCTCGTAGTCCTGGAATGCGAGGCTGACGGTCGGGCTCGCGATGTACTCGCGGAAGATTGCCTCGACGACGCGGGCATCGTCGGGATAGCGGGCGGCGCGGATCTCGATCATGGCGGGTGGCGCGAATCGCGGGAAACAGGGCCAGCATAGCAGCGCAATGCCGCTTTCGGTCATGTACGAAGCGTGCCAGAATCGGCGCTTCGACCATCGGAAACGACACGCAGGCGCCGGCGATTCGGCGTCGCTCATCAAGGAGACTTCGATGACTGCATCGGCCGCCGTACTCGCCATCCTGGCGGCGCTGTTTCTCGGCGCGATGATCCCGGGCCCGAGCTTCGTGCTGGTTGCCCGCAATTCGATCGGGCTGTCGCGTCGCGACGGGCTGGCCACCGCGCTCGGCATGGGCATCGGCGGCATCGTATTCGGCGGCGTCGCGCTGGCCGGGCTCTATACGCTGCTGCAGGCCGTCGAATGGCTGTACGTGGGCCTCAAGGTGGCGGGCGGTGCGTATCTGATCTACATGGCGTCGAAGATCTGGCGCGGCGCCGACCGGCCGATCGCGATGGACGATCCGCAGGCGATGGCGGGCGGCAGCGCCCGCAAGTCGTTCCTGACGGGCCTCACGACGCAGCTCAGCAACCCGAAGACGGCGATCTGGTACGGCAGCATCTTCGCGGCGCTGCTCCCGCAGCATCCGCCGGTGTGGTGCTATCTGGCGCTGCCGCCGCTCGTGTTCGGCGTGGAGTTCGGCTGGTACACGATCGTCGCGCTGTGCTTTTCCACGCGCCGGCCGCGGGAGCTTTATCTGCGCGCGAAGAAGTGGGTTGACCGCGTCGCCGCCGGCGCGATCACGCTGCTCGGGCTGCGGCTGATCCTGAACGCGCCGAAAGCGGGGATCTGAGCGCTTTCGTTTTCGGGCGGGATCGCACGGCGGCTGGCCGGTTTCGTGGGCGGTCGCCGGAGCGAATGGTTCGAACGGCGAGAGCGGCTTGAACCGTCCCGCTAACGCGTGTCCGGGATAAGAAAGCGCCGTTCATTCCGCCCGACTCACCCGTCGACCCAACCGGCACCCCGATCCGACGGCTGGCCGAGCCGCCGCCGGCGATGTTCCCAAGCCCCGCCGCCGCCCGCCGAGCCTTGCCGGGCGGGCGTTCGCGTCCGTCGCGCGCCGCGCCGGACGGCGCCGCTCCCCCGATTCCGGCGGTCGGCTCCCCGACGACGTGTAAACTGCTGCCTTTTTTGACGGTTTGCAGCATGGTGCAAGCACCTCCGCGCCCGGCGCTGAGCGGCCCGGCGCTCGTCCGGCTCCTCGCGCGCGTGGCCGATGCCGACGTCGCGGAATCCCGGCAGACGCTGTCCGACCGGCTGAGCCAGTGGCTCGGCTGGACCGACGCGATCACGCTGTCGTCCGCGCTGAACGCGAGCGCGCCCGGCGTCGCGGCCGGCGTGCGCGGCTACGACGCGGAGCGCGACTGCGCGCGCGTGCGCCACGAGCTCGCGCAGGCGATCACGGCCGCCAACCGGCCGCGCGCGCGGCGCCGGCCCGGCGATCCGCCGCCGCCGGCCGCCGACACTGCCGATTTCGCCGACTTCCGCCAGCGTTACCTGGCGTTGCAGCAGGACATGGAAACGGCGATCGGCCAGTTGCGCGGCCGCCTGCGGGTCGCGGTCGCCGCACGCTCGTCCGGGATGGCGCGGCTCGCGACGCTCGACGCGATCATGGAGCGCGTGCTCGGCGCGCGCGAGCGCAGCCTGCTGTCGGCCGTGCCCGCGCTGCTCGCCACGCGTTTCGGGCGGCTGCGCGACGCGGAGCGGCAGGCGCTGGCCGATGCGGAAGCCGCCGCAGCGGCAGTCGAGCCGGCCGAGGCCGCCGCGGCGCTCGTGCCCGGCGCATGGCTCGAGACGTTTCGCGACGAGATGCAAAGCATCCTGCTGGCCGAACTCGAAGTCCGGTTTCAAACGGTGGACGGGCTGCTCGCGGCCCTTCGCACCAGCTAATCAACACGCTATGTCCAGAATTCGCCTTGATCTCGTTGTCTTCGTCGCCGGTCTGCTCGCTGTGGGCTGGATCGGCGCCGGCTATGCCGCGTCGAACCCGCTGGCGGCGGCCGTCACGCTGCTGATCGCCGCGTGCTACGTCGCAGGCGCATGGGAACTGCTGCGCTACCGGCAGGCCACCGCCACGCTGTCGCGCGCGGTCGCCGGCCTGACCGAGCCGCCCGCGAAGCTCGACACGTGGCTCGACACGCTGCACCCGGGCCTGCGCGGCGCGGTGCGTGCGCGGGTCGAAGGCGCGCGCGTCGCGCTGCCGGGCCCGGCGCTCACGCCGTACCTCGTCGGCCTGCTCGTGCTGCTCGGCATGCTCGGCACGCTGCTCGGGATGGTCGTCACGCTGAAGGGCACGGGCGCCGCGCTCGAAAGCGCGACCGACCTCGACGCGATCCGCGCATCGCTGATCGCGCCGGTGAAGGGCCTCGGGTTCGCGTTCGGCACGTCGATTGCCGGCGTCGCGACGTCCGCGATGCTCGGGCTGCTGTCCGCGCTCGTGCGCCGCGAGCGGATCGACGCGGCGCAGCAGCTCGACGCGAAGATCGCGACGACGTTGCGCGTGCATTCGTCCGCGCACCAGCGCGACGAATCGTTCCGGCTGCTGCAGCGCCAGGCCGACGTGATGCCGGCGCTGGTCGACCGGCTGCAGACGATGATGACGACGCTCGAGGCGCGCAGCGTCGCGCTGCACGATCGCCAGCTCGAAAGCCAGCAGGCGTTTTTCGACCGGACCGAGCGCGCGTATGCGGGCCTCGCGTCGAACGTCGGCGACGCGCTGAAGGAAAGCGCCGCCGAAAGCGCGCGCGTGGCCGGCGCCGCGCTGCAACCGGTCGTCGCCGCGACGATGACGGGGCTCGCGCAGGAAATGGCCGCGCTGCGCGACACCGTGACGGGCGCCGTGCAACGTCAGCTCGACGGGCTGACGGACGGTTTCGAAAAGACCACCGGCAACGTGACGGCCGTCTGGAACCGTGCGCTCGACGAACAGCGCCGCGCGGGCGACGCGGTCGCGCAACAGCTGCAGACGACGCTCGGCCAGTTCACCGATACGTTCGCGCAGCGTTCGACGGATCTGCTCGACGGCGTCGCGACGCGCCTCGAATCGACTGAAAACTGCCTGTCGGACGCGTGGCGCGATGCGCTGTCGCGTCAGGAGCAGGTCGGCGAGGCGCTCGCCGGCCAGCATGCGCGTGCGCTGGGCGAAGCCGCCGCGACGTTCGAACGCCATTCGGGTGCGACGCTCGCCGCGATGCGCGAGTCGCACACGAGCCTGCAGACGCAACTGGCCGCGCGCGACGAAGCACGCCTCGCCGCGTGGAACGACTCGCTGGCCGCGATGGCTGCAAAGCTCGGCGACGAATGGCAGCGCGCGGGCGCGCACAGTGCGGGCCGTCAGCAGGAAATCTGCGACGCACTCGCACAAACGACGCGTGAGCTTTCGGTACAGGCCGCGACATTCGAACAACGCTCCAACGACCTGCTGTCGACGATTCGCGATTCGCATACGGGCCTGCAAACGCAGCTTGCCGCACGCGATGAAGAACGCCTGTCTGCATGGAACGCATCACTGGCCGCGATGGCCGCGAAGCTCGGCGACGAATGGCAGCGCGCGGGCGCACACAGCGTGGGCCGTCAGCAGGAAATCTGCGACGCACTCGCGCAAACGACGCGCGACCTGAGCGCACAGGCCGCGACGTTCGAGCAACGCTCGAATGACCTGCTGTCGACGATCCGCGATTCGCATACGGGCCTGCAAACGCAGCTTGCCGCACGGGATGAAGAACGCCTGTCGAAATGGAACGACTCGCTGGCCGCGATGGCCGCGAAGCTCGGTGACGAATGGCAGCGCGCGGGCGTGCACAGCGCGGGCCGTCAGCAGGAAATCTGCGACGCGCTCGCGCAAACGACGCGTGACCTGAGCGCACAGGCGGCGACGTTCGAACAACGCTCGAACGACTTGCTGTCGACGATCCGCGATTCGCATACGGGTCTGCAAACGCAGCTTGCCGCACGCGATGAAGAACGCCTGTCGAAATGGAACGACTCGCTGGCCGCGATGGCCGCGAAGCTCGGCGACGAATGGCAGCGCGCGGGCGCACACAGCGTGGGCCGCCAGCAGGAAATCTGCGATGCGCTCGCACAAACGACGCGTGACCTGAGCGCACAGGCCGCGACGTTCGAACAACGCTCGAACGACTTGCTGTCGACGATCCGCGATTCGCACGCGAGCTTGCAGACGCAACTGGCCGCGCGCGACGAAGCACGCCTCGCCGCATGGAACGACTCGCTCGCCGCGATGGCCGCCGCGCTGCGCGACGAATGGGCGCAAGCGAGCGCGCAGGCCGCGACGCGTCAGCAGGACATCTGCGACACGCTGGCCCGCACCGCGAACGACATCACCGCGCAGGCGAAAGTGCATGCGGGCGACACGATCAACGAGATCGCGCGTCTCGTGCAGGCTGCCTCGGAGGCGCCGAAGGCCGCGGCCGACGTCGTCGCCGAGCTGCGTCAGCGCCTGTCCGACAGCCTCGCGCACGACACCGCGATGCTCGAGGAGCGCAGCCGTCTGCTCGCGACGCTCGAAACGCTGCTCGGCGCGGTCAATCACGCGTCGACCGAACAGCGCACCGCGATCGATGCGCTCGTCAGCACGTCGGCCGACCTGCTCGATCGCGTCGGCGCGCGCTTCAACGACACCGTCGATGCCGAAACGCGCAAGCTCGACTCGGTGGCCGCGCAGGTCACGGCCGGTGCCGTCGAAGTGGCGAGCCTCGGCGATGCGTTCGGCGCCGCCGTGCAGGTGTTCGGCGAATCGAACGACAAGCTGCTGACCCATCTGCAACGCATCGAGGCCGCGCTCGAGAAGTCGCTCGCGCGTAGCGACGAGCAGCTCGAGTATTACGTCGCGCAGGCGCGCGAGGTGATCGACCTGAGCATGATGTCGCAGAAGCAGATCGTCGAAGACCTGCAGCAGCTCGCCGGCCGGCGGGCGTCCGTCGGAGCGTAACGCATGCACGACGAAATCGACGGCGGCGCGTCATCCGCGCCGGTGTGGCCCGCCTTCGCCGACCTGATGTCGGTGCTGCTCGGCGCGTTCGTGCTGATCCTCGTCGGCGTGATCGGCATGCAGCTTCAGCTCACATCGAAGCTCGAGGAAGCCGTGCGGGCGCGCCAGCAGGAAGCGCAGCAGCGCAAATCGCTGGAGCAGGCGCTCGCCGGGCCGCTCGCGGCCGGCCGCGTGACGCTCGTGAACGGGCGCATCGGTATCAGCGGCAGCGTGCTGTTCGCGCTGAACTCCGACCAGTTGCAGCCCGCGGGCCGCGATCTGCTGCAGACGCTGGCCGCGCCGCTGGGCACCTACCTGAAGACGCGCGACGAGCTCCTGATGATCAGCGGCTTCGCCGACGACCAGCAGGTGCATGCCGGCAACCGCCGATTCGCGGACAACTGGGAGCTGTCGGCCAAGCGCGCGCTGACGGTCACGCGTGCGTTGATCGACGCCGGCGTGCCGGCGTCGTCGGTGTTCGCGGCGGCGTTCGGCTCCGAACAGCCGGTCAGCTCGAACGCGGACGATGAAGGCCGCGCGAAGAACCGTCGCGTGGAAATCGCGCCGGTGCCGCGCAAGTCGGCGTCGAACGGAGGGAAGGCGAAGTGACGCTCGACGCGACGCACGTGCGCGCGACGCTCGACGCGTGGCGCGAGCAGGGCGCCGACCGGCTCGATCCGGTGCGTTTTCACCGGATCGACGCGCTCGAACGGCGCGCGGCCGTGCTCGATGGCAGCGCGCGCGAATTGCTCGACGCACGGCTGGCGACGCTGATCGAAGGCTTCGCGGAGGTCGTGGCGCGGGCCGATGAAGCGAAGGTGGCGCGCGACACTGCGGACGCCGCGGCAGGTGCGCCCGTGCGCGGCGCGATCGCGGACCTCGTCGAACGGCTTGCGCGCGATGCGCAGGCCGACCGGCGCGGGCTCGATCCCGAGCTGGTCGACTACTTCCGCACGATGTGGTCGAAAGTCCGCACGGAACAGCAGTACCGCCAGTCGCTCGACCAGGTGCCGCGCAATGCGGGGCCGCTCAATTCGAACAGTCTCGTGCACCGGTCGCTCGCGACGATGCGCGAGCTGTCGCCGGAATACCTGCAGCAGTTCCTGTCGTACGTCGATGCGCTCGCGTGGCTCGAGGATCTCGCCGGCGGCGGCGCGCAGCCCGAGAAGGAAGTGCCGCGCGCGAAGACGGTGAAGAAGGGCACGCGGACCAAGAGCCGGTAGTGCGCGACCACGCGCCGCTGCGGCGGCAGCCGGTTACATCGACACCGAGCCCGACTTCGCGGCGCTTCGATACCGGGCCGCGCTGATGAACTTCGAAAAGCGCTCGCACCAGATCACGACCGACGTGTACTGCGCGGGGTTCACGTCGGCGGGAAGCGGCACGACGAAGTTGCCGAACGTCTTCAGGTCGGCCACGCGCGCGGCACGCGCCTTGATCGCGAGGAACGACGCCTTGGTGTCGACGAATTCCGGAACGAGGTAGATCTTGTAGTCGGGCCCCGGTGCTACGTCGCCTTCGAAGGCGATCGACGAATCGGTGATGGTCAGCTTGCCGTCGGCCCAGTGCAGCAGGTCGCTGCCCGGCAGGCCGCGTTCGAAGCGACCGGTATGGCGTGTGTTTTCGGCGGCCACTTGCAGTTCGACGGCGCTTGCGCCCTCCGATGCCGTCAGGATCGGAAGCACGTAGATGCCCGCGGCGAATGCAACGAGACCCGTCGCGAGATGCGACGCGATCGGTATCCAGATTCTGGTTTTCATGTCGGACCCCATGAGCGGAAACAGAGGGTGGCGCAGCGCCACGACCCTGTAGTCGCGCGGGCCGCCAGAATCTGACACCCGGCCGGCATTTATTTGCGCAGCCCGTCTCCACGGCGCGGGGCCCGGCAGCCGCATGGCGACACAATGCCGAAAATTTTCGCCGGCGCGTGTCATCTTTGCGCTCGCGGCTCGACTCACTCTCTGTCGACAACGTCGTCGATGCCAAGGAGAGTTCACATGAACAAGCTTGCTCTGTATGTTCTCGCGACGGTTGCCGCGACCGCTTCCGTTTCCGCATGGGCCGCGCCGCAGTCCACCGTGACGCGCGCGGAAGTCACGGCCGAACTGGCCGCATTGCACACGGCCGGCTACCGTCAGACCGGCGAAGACCCGCACTATCCGGCGAAACTGGCGGAAGCGCTGACGAAGATCGGCTCGACGGGTACGTCGGTTGCCGATACGAGCGGATACGGGACGATGTCGCCGACCGCGAGCGAATCGGGCTCGATTGCCGCCGACCGGCCGATCTATCGCGGACGATGATCTGCACAGGACATTGCGCCTGTCGACAGGCGCAATGTCCGATTCGTCTGGACTGCGATGCGTTTGCGAATGCGCAACGTCAGCCCGGCGGCGCGCCTTCGGCAATTGCCGCGCCGAGCGCGTGCAACGCATCGGCCAGCGCCGACGCGAACGGCGGATGCGCGGCGATGCCCGCCGCATCGAGCTGGCTGCCGAGGATCGGCAGCGCGATCGACGCGCGCTCGACGATGTGCGCGGACATCACCGACAGTGTTTCCCGCAGCGCCGCGTCCGCATGCGTCGCGCGCGGCGACGCATTCAGTACGGCGACCGGTTTGTACACGACGGCTTCGCATCCCACGACCCAGTCCAGCGCGTTCTTCATGACGCCCGTCACGCCGTGCGCGTATTCCGGGCTCGCGATCAGCACGCCGTCGGCCGCGTTCAGGCGCTCGATCAAATCGCGCACGGCGGGCGGCGACGGATATTCGGCATCGGGATTGAACAGCGGGAATTCGCCGAGACGATCGAAGCGCACGATGCGCATGTCGGGCGGCGCGACGAGCGCGGCCGCGTCGAGCAGCGCCGCGTTGTACGACTGCGCGCGCAGGCTGCCGCACAGTGCGACGATGTCGAAGCGGGGGGCTGAGTGGGGACGGGGTTCGGTAGCCATCAATGAGCGTGTCGATTTGCGTGTCGCGCAGCAGCGTCGCGCGGATCGCACGGATTATCGCACCGGCGTTCGGTCGACGCCGGCCATCCCCATCCCCGTCACGCGCGCGAATTCTTCTATCTCCCACCCGTGACCGAGCATCAGCCGCCGCGTATGCAGCGCGCCGTGCACGTCGTCGGCGACGGTTTCGCCGAGATAACGCAGCGCGCGCCCTTCGATATCGACGAAGCCGTGACGGTAATCCTGCGCGAGCGCGGTCCATAGTTGCGCGGCGCCGACCGACTGGCGCGCGCCGCTGATCAGGCACAGGCCCGCGTCGAGCCCCCAGCGATACAGCGTGGTCGCAAGGCCCTTGCGTTGCGCCGACCCGCGTAGCCGCGTATGCGGTGCGCGCAGGTAGCGATCCGCGCGGCGCGGAATTTCGGGCAGGCGGTTGAATACCGTGTAGCCGGCGAGCTGGCGCGCGGCCGGATCTTCGACATACAGGAAGTATTCGCCGTCCGCCTCGCGGTGGCGGACGATCAGGTCCGAGCGGCCGAGCGCGACCGCAGGCAGGCCGTGCAGGCGATGGCCCGGCTGATGCAGGCGCGCGTAGAGGGTGTCGAGTTCATCGTCGATGTCGTGCTGGGAATGGTGTACGTCGATGCGCATGGCAAAGGCCGCCCGTCCCGGGCGGTCCGAGAAAGTGGTTCATCGCAACAGGGAAAAGGAATGGGTGCGGCCCCCGGGCCCCGCGAAGCGGGCCGGGGCCGCGAATCAGCTGGGGATGTGCTGGAAACCGGCGGCGATCGCGGCGAGGCCCGCGATGCAGAGTGCGAACAGGATCAGGACTTTGTGGATCACGTCTCTCTCCTCATGAATGCGCGGCGCCGGCGGGCGGCATCGCGGAGACGGTGAGCGGCGGGCACGGCCCGCGCGGCCGTCGTGCGTGACGACGGTCGGGTGTCGGCGCGACGGATCGTGTGCGGACGGCCAGCACCCTACGCGAGGTGCCGCAGCGCGGCAATCGGACCGGCGGAGAAAAGCGACGAAAAGCGGAGAAAGCGGCTGTTTCGCGACGATTGGTCGCATGTCGGCCGGTGGGTGCGTGACGATTCACCGCGAGGATCCGGAATCGTCCGCGTGACCGTTTCCGGCCGCAGCCCGCTTTCATGCGGGAAATCGCATACACTTCCCGGCAAACGAACTCCACAAGGATCTGACCATGGGAGCGGGCCCGTCCTCGGATCGCTGAGCCGCAACAACCTGCTTCACCCGGTTGTTGCGGCGATCTCCTCTCGTCGATGACTCAGCAGGCAGATTGCCGCCGGATTTCCCTTTTCCGAGCGGATGCTTCGTCATGCCTGATCAAACCCGAAACCACACCCCGCCCGTATGGGCTTGCTCGCTGCCGTCGGCCTTGCTGCTGATGGCCCCTTTCGATCTCCTCGCGTCGCTCGCGATGGACGTGTATCTGCCGGTGGTGCCGGAGATGCCGTCCGCGCTGCACACGTCGGCCGCCGTGGTGCAGCTGACGCTGAGCGTCTACATGATCGTCCTCGGCGTGGGCCAGCTGGTGTTCGGCCCGTTGTCGGACCGGATCGGGCGTCGACCCGTGCTCCTGGGCGGCGCGCTTTTGTTCTCGGCGGCTTCCCTCGCGCTCGCGACGGCGGGCAGCGGCGGCGTGTTCGTCGCGTTGCGGCTGCTGCAGGCGCTGGGTGCGTCCGCCGCGCTCGTCGCGACCTTTGCAACGGTGCGCGATGTGTATGCCGATCGTCCGGAAAGCAGCACGCTCTACAGCCAGTTCGGCGCGATCCTCGCGTTCGTCCCCGCGCTCGGGCCGATGCTCGGCGCGGGCATCGCGCACGGTTTCGGCTGGCGCGCGATTTTCGTGATGCTCGGCGGCGCCGGATGCGTGGCGTTCGGCCGCGCGTGGCCGCGTTGGCACGAAACGCGGCCGCGGGCCGCCGGCAAGCCGCGGCAACCCGTCGTCTCGATCCTGCGCAGCCCGTCCTTCCTCGTCTATTCGCTCGGGTTCGGCACGGCCATGGGCGCATTTTTCGTGTTCTTTTCGATTGCGCCGCGGGTGCTGGTCGGGCAGGCCGGCTATTCCCGCACCGCATTCAGCGCGGCGTTCGCCACCGTCGCGATCGTGATGATCGTTGCCGCGCGTTTGGCGCGATGGTGCGTGTCGAACTGGGGGATTCCGGGCTGTTTCGTGCGCGGCGCCGGCGTCATGATGGCCGGCGCGATCGTGCTGGCGGCATGCACGGCCCTGATGGCGCCGTCGTTCGCCGCGTTCGTGATGCCGATGTGGATCGTCGCGATCGGCATCGTGCTGATGTCGTCGGTGACGGCGAACGGTGCGCTTCGAGAGTTCGACGACACGGCGGGCACGGCCGTGTCGCTGTATTACTGCGTCCAGAGCCTGATCGTCGGCGGGGCCGGCACGTTCGTGACGCTGGTGCTGCCCGGCGATACGCCGTGGCCGCTGGCCGCGTTTTGCTTCGTCATGCCGGCGGCATGCGTCGTCGCGCTCGCCGTACTGACGCGCAAGCGCGGATGAACCGAGGGGCGCGTGGGGCGGGCAGGGCCGATGCGTGACCGGCCCCCCGGCCCGGAAGCGCCGATCACGCCGCCTGCTGCACGCCGAACGCCTGCCTGATCCGCGCGAACAATCCGTGCTGCGCGATCCACTCCGCATACGCGCGATAGTCAGGATCACGCATCAAATGGCGCTCTTCCGTCTTCGCCCGCGTGTAGTAGATCAGGTTGACCGCGACGAGCCCCGCGCAGTGCATCAGCCCGATCTGCCAGCCGTGCGGCTCCACGAACGGCACCGACACCATCCAGTACGACAGGTTCTTCGTGATGTACGCCGGATGCTTCGTGAAGCGGTACGGGCCCGACGTGATGATCCCGCGGTTCGTGAGGTTCGAGAACCGCAACCCGAACGAGATCGTGCACAGCGCGTAGGTCAGCAGCAGCAGGATGATCACCGTGCCCCAGATCACGCGCAGCGTCGGGGCCGACGCCAGCCAGTTGTCCCAGAACATCGAGCCTTCGTAGCGGATGTAGTTGTTCGAGAACAGCGACCAGAACGGCTGGTAGCACATCAGCGCGGCCACCCAGCCGAGCGTGGTCGGCTCGACGGTGCGCACGTGGCTGTCGAGGATGCGGAACGTGCACAGGTAGCCGACGGTGCCGAACATCAGGTCCATCGTGAACGACAGGTCGTACATGAACATGAAGGTCGCGATCGACGCCGGCGCATGCATCGCGTTCGCAAGCGACGCGGTCAGGTGATCGGCGTCTTTCGACAGGTAGACGGTCATCAGCGGCAGGAAGAACGCCTTCACGCCCCAGCCGGCCAGCATCTCGCGCACCGGCTTCCAGCTCGCGGGCTGCTCGCGGCGGAACAGGAAGCGGCCCCACAGCAGGTACGCGTCGTCGGTCTCGCGCTGGTGGCGGTCCATCCATGCGAAGTAGAACGGCGCGGCGACGATCACGTACGGCGCGAGCGAGCGCAGCAGCGACCAGAACGGCAGGTAGAACGCGCCGTGATATTCGGGCAGCAGCCAGTAGATCACGCCGATGCCCGCATAGATCGACGTCAATGCGCCGAGCCGCGTCGCGACGCGCGCGATGCCGAGCGGCCGGACCGCCTGCCGCGACAGGCCCGCGCTCGGGCGCAGGTAGACGCGCGAGATGAAGATTTCGTGCAGCGCGATCGTGCCGATGATCGCGAGGCTCGCGATGACCGCGCGCGAGGCTGCATCGAGGGTCGGCTGGCCGCGCGTGATCCACAGCGCGAAGAGCCCGGCGGCAATGCCGAGCAGGCCGGCGCGCAGGGGCGTGGCGGAACGGGGTGGGCGGTCCTGAACCGCTGCGATGCCGTCGAGCGTCGAATTCATGATCGGGTCCTCGTACGAGTGAGGGCCGGCGCCCCCGCTTGGCGGGTGACGCCGGCCGTCGGCCGGGCTTGGTATGGATGCGTGCCCGGCCATTGGCCTGTGGTTCTGATAGGTAAAGCGTTACTTCTTGTTGCCGCCGCCGAGCAGGCCGCCGAGGAGGTTCGTCACCGGCGACAGCAGGTTGCCGGCGCCGCCCGCGGTGCCGCCGTTCGAGCTGCCGGTCAGGCCGCCCACCACGGTGCCGCCGCCGGCCGGCGTCGTGACCACGCCCGCCGCCCCGCCGGCGGCCGCGCCGCCTGCCGGCGTCGTCACCGCACCGGCCACCGCGCCGACCGGGCCGCTCGTCAGCAGGCCGCCGAGCGTGCCCGTCACGTTGCCGCCCGGCGTCGTGACCGTGCCGGTGAGGCTGGCGCCGAGCGGCGTCAGCGCGTTGACGAGGTTGGTGACCGGCGCCAGCAGGCCGCCGACACCCACGCCACCGGTGCCGCTGGTGCCGCCGGTGCCACTCGTTCCGCCGGTGCCGCTCGTGCCGCCCGAACCGAGGCCGCCGAGCGCACCCGTCAGCGAGCCGAGCAGGCCCGTGACCGGGCCGAGCGGGCCGCCGCTGCTCGTGCCGCTGGTGCCTCCAGAACCGCTCGAGCTGCCGCCGCCCAGGCCGCCCAGCCCGCCCGTCAGCGTGCCGAGCAGGCCCGTGATCGGGGCGAGCGGGTTGCTGCCGCCCGTGCCGCTGCTGGAACTGCCGGCGTTGTTGTCGTGGACGAGACCGCCGGTGGACGTCACCGTGTTGCCGAGCTGCGCCACGACGCCGCCGAGACCGGCGCCGACCGGGTTGTCGGTTGCACCGCCGACCTTCGTGCCGGCGCTGGCGAGGCCGTTGCCGAGCGCGCTCAGCAGGCCGTTGAGCGGCGTGCCGAGCAGCGTCACGCCGCCGAGCGTCTGGGTGGCGCCCGGCGTCGTGACACCGCCGGTCAGCGTGTTCGTGATCGGGTTGATCACCTTGCCGATCTGCGTCTCGAGCTGCTGGACCGGCGAGCTGTTCAGTGCCGTGTTGAGGCCCGACGCGGTCGAGTTGACGGCGCCGCCGACCGTGCCGACGAGATCGCCGACGAGCGTCGTGACCGGCGACAGCGGCGACAGCGGGCCCGAGCCGAGGCTCTTGACCGCGTTGCCGAGGCTGTTGACCGCGCCGCCGGTGCCGGTCAGCAGGCCGGTGGTCGACGTCAGCGTCGGTCCGAGCGGGTTGGCCGACACGCCGATCGAGCCGAGGCCGGCCGCAACGCCGTTGCCGAGCGCCTGCACGCCGTTGCCGAGGCTCGTGACCGCGTTGCCGACGCTGGTGGCCGTCGTCGGGTTCGTGCCGGGGATCTGCACGCCGCCGATCTGGCCGCCGCCATTCGCCACCGTCGTGCCGATTGCCGTCACGAGATTGCCGGATTTCTGCAGGACGTTGCCGAGCGGGGTGACGCCGGTGCCGGAGGTGCCGGAAGTGCCGGAAGTGCCGGAGGTGCCGGAAGTACCTGACGTACCGGAGGTGCCCGAGGTACCGGAGGTGCCCGACGTGCCGGAAGTGCCCGACGTGCCGGAAGTGCCCGACGTGCCCGAGGTACCGGAAGTGCCTGACGTACCGGAAGTACCCGACGTACCGGAAGTACCCGACGTACCGGAAGTACCGGACGTACCGGAAGTGCCCGACGTGCCGGAAGTACCCGAGGTGCCCGAGGTGCCCGAGGTGCCCGAGGTACCCGAGGTACCGGAAGTGCCTGACGTACCGGAAGTACCCGACGTACCGGAAGTGCCGGACGTACCAGAAGTGCCCGACGTACCGGAAGTGCCCGAGGTACCGGAGGTGCCAGAAGTACCGGAAGTACCCGAAGTACCGGAGGTGCCTGACGTACCGGAAGTACCCGACGTACCGGAGGTGCCCGACGTACCGGAGGTGCCTGACGTACCGGAGGTGCCTGACGTACCGGAGGTGCCTGACGTACCGGAAGTACCCGACGTACCGGAGGTGCCCGAGGTACCGGAAGTGCCCGAGGTACCGGAAGTGCCCGAGGTACCGGAAGTGCCCGAGGTGCCGGAAGTGCCCGAGGTGCCCGAGGTGCCGGAAGTACCCGACGTACCGGAAGTACCCGACGTACCGGAAGTGCCGGAAGTGCCGGAAGTGCCGGAAGTGCCGGAAGTGCCGGAAGTGCCGGAAGTGCCGGAAGTGCCGGAAGTGCCGGAAGTGCCGGAAGTTCCGGAAGTTCCCGACGTACCGGAGGTGCCCGAGGTGCCGGAAGTGCCCGAGGAAGTACCCGAGGTCCCAGAACTACCCGACGTACCCGAACTGCCGCCGCCCGAAGTCCCCGAAGTCCCGCCGCCCGACGTACCCGAAGTCCCCGAGCTGCCGCTCGTCCCTGACGTGCTCGGCTTGATCGTCGGCGGGGTGGTCGGTCCATCGACCGAGCCGCAACCGTAGAGCGCGAGCAACGACGAGACGGCCATCGTTACCGTCGTCTTCTTGAAGAGTGTGTGCATGTTGGCCTCGACATTGGAAGTGTGTCCCGGCCATCTCTGCAAATTTCGCGCCATGGCAGATTCCCCGAAACGGTGTCGAGCTTTATTGCAGAAATCGGGAATATCTGCGCGATTTAAACGGTGTAACGGGTTTTTCGCGCGACGGGCACGCGGGGTGCGCCGGCGAGGCGGTTGCGATGTTCCCGTAAGCCGCCGTAACGCGCGGCGCGATGTTACGTAGCGTTCGATATCGCGTCACGCGGCCGGCCGCGAACCGAGGGGCCCATCTTTGACGAGATGCGCCGGCCCGACGAACATGGCGCGATCCCCGGCTGCCGACGAAGCCGAAGCGGCCGCGACTCCATCCACACAGGACACGGACATGAGCGAACAGGACAGGGAATACGGCAAGGCGCGACGCATCGACGTGATGGGCGCGGCGTTCGTCGAGCGCGCGATGCGCGATCTCGACGGCTTTTCACGCCCGCTGCAGAACTGGCTGAACGAGCACGCGTGGGGCAGTACGTGGCAGCGGGGCGGGATCGACCTGAAGACGCGCAGCCTGTGCACGTGCGCGATGCTGGCGGCGCTCGGCCGCAGTACGGAACTGAAGGGGCACATTCGCGGCGCGCTCAACAACGGCGCGAGCCTCGTCGAGATCCGCGAGGTCTTGCTGCACAGCGCGCTGTATGCGGGCGCGCCGGCGGCGGTCGAGGCATTCCGCAGTGCGCGCGAGGTGATATCGGATCTCGGGCTGTCGGTGCCCGACGACGAATCCTGATCCCGCCGCCGGCGCGGCGCCGGATCAGGTTCCCGCTTCGATCCGCGCCGCGTTCCGGTGCGCCAGCACGTCAGTGCGCGACCCGCGCCGTCTGCGCGACGCCATCGGCCGGCGCGGCGGCGACTTCGAGCAGCCAGTCGGCGGTCGCGTCAGGAAGCGTGACCGGCAGCATGTGCCCGCCGTCGACGACCTTCAGCCGCACGCGCGCCGACTTCTTCGCGAGCGCTTCGCCGTGATCGCGCCAGTTCAGGATCGGGTCGGCACGGCCGTACAGCACGTCGACCGGCAGCGCGAGATCAGCGTAGCGGCGCACCATCGCGGGCAGGTCGACGGGCGCCGACAGCAGGTCGGTCGCGGTCGCATAGAACACGTGCGGGCGCATCCCGAGCAGCCCGCCGCCCTTGACCGGGAAGTCGCGCGGCACGGCTTCCGGCGCGAACACCTGCTGGACGGCCTTGCGGCCCGTCAGGATCGTCAGCGGAATCGCGAAGGTCCACGACACGAAGCGGCGTACCAGCGGCGACGGCAGCATCAGCGGCTTGAACGGCGCCGGCGGCTCGCTCTGCTCGTGCGACAACGGCGCGATCAGCGCGAGCCGGCTCACGCGGTCCGCATGGTTGAGGCCGACCGCCAGCGCGATCGCGCCGCCGAGCGAGTGGCCGACCAGCACGGGCTTGTCGAGCTTCAGCGCGTCGATGAACGCGGCGACCGTGCGGGCCTGCGCGAACACGTTCGCCTGCGAGCTCGCGCCGCGCAGCGAGCGGCCGGCGCCCGGGCGGTCGATGAGGATCACGCGATGCCGTTGCGCGAGCCGCGTGAGCGGCAGGTACGCGAAGTTGCGCAACTGCCCGGCGAGCCCGTGCACGAACACGAGCGGCGGGCCGCTGCCGTATTCGACGTAGTGGATGCGGTCGCCGCCGATGTCGACGAAGCGGCCTTCGGGCGGAAACGCGCGCGTCACGCGGCGGGCCACGTAAGCGGTAAACAGCGCGAGCGCGGCGAGCACCGCGACGACGCCGAGCAGCACGTTCTGGATCAGATGGAGCGTAGGAGTCATGTCTGGCCTCAGCGGGTTTCGAGTGCGGGTTCGGCAACCGGCGTCGCGGCAGCCGGGGCGCCCGTCGCACGGCGTTCGAATTGCATCGCCGAATCGGCGAGCGGGCTGAACTTCAGCGATGCGAGATCGCGCACGTAGTTTTGGTGGAACTTCCACGGCTTGCGGTGGCCCTGCTTCGGCAGGATGCCGGCCGCGCGCTGGATGTAGCCCGAACTCAGGTTGACGGCCGGCACGTCGCCGATGTCGCCGGCCCCGAGCCGCGGCACGCAGGTGTCGTAGCCGTTCGCGCGCATGTGGTTCAGCAGCCGGCACACGTAGCGCGCGATCAGCTCGGCCTTCAGCGTCCACGATGCGTTCGTGTAGCCGAACGACGACGCGAGGTTCGGCACGCCGCTGTACATCATGCCCTTGTAGGACACCGTCTCCGGCAGGTCGACCGGGCGGCCGTCGACCGTGACGCGCGCGCCGCCGAGCAGCTTTACCTTCAGCCCGGTCGCGGTGACGATCACGTCGGCGTCGAGCTGCTGGCCGCTCTTCAGCTGGAGGCCGGTCGGTGTGAAGCGCTCGATCTCGTCGGTGACGATCGATGCGCGGCCCGCGCGGATCGCCTTGAACAGATCGCCGTTCGGCACGAGGCACAGGCGCTGGTCCCACGGCATGTAGCGCGGCGTCAGGTGCTTCGCGACGTCGAAATCCGGCCCGAGCTGCTTGCCGGCCGCGCGGATGATGAATTTCTTCGTCTGCTCGGGCTTGCGGCGCGACACGTTGTACAGGTAGATCGTCAGCAGTACGTTCTTTACGCGTACGAGCCGGTGCGCGAGCCGCGACGGCAGCACGCGGCGCAGCGCGTTCGCGATCTTGTCGCGCGCGGGCAGCGACACGATGTAGGTCGGCGAGCGCTGCAGCATCGTCACGTGCTGCGCGTCGGCCGCCATCGACGGCACGAGCGTGACGGCCGTCGCGCCGCTGCCGATCACGACGACGCGCCGGTTCGCGTACGCCAGGTCCTTCGGCCAGTGCTGCGGATGCACGAGCGTGCCTTCGAACGTGTCCATGCCGGCCCAGTCGGGCCGGTAGCCGGCGTCGTAGTCGTAGTAGCCGCTGCACATGAACAGGAAGCGGCATGTGTACACGAGCGTGTCGGTCGCGCCGTCCCGCGTGCGCTCGACGTGCACCGTCCAGCGCGCGCGGTTCGAGTCCCAGTCGGCCGCGACCACCTTCTGGCCGTAGCGGATCGTCTTGTCGATGCCGTACGTGCGTGCGGTGTCGCGGATGTAGTCGAGGATCGTCTGGCCGTCCGAGATCGCCTTGTCGCTGTGCCACGGACGGAAGCTGTAGCCGAGCGTGAACATGTCGGAGTCCGAACGGACGCCAGGATAGCGGAACAGGTCCCACGTGCCGCCGATCGCGTCGCGCGCCTCGACGATGGCGACGCTCGCATCCGGGCAGCGCCGTTTCAGGTGATAGGCGGCGCCGATGCCGGACAGGCCGGCGCCGACGATCAGCACGTCGAGGTCGTGGCCGTCCGGGCGGGCGCCGCGGGCGGGCGGCGCGTCGCGCCGGTCGGTCGTCGTCGAGGTCATGCGGGGTCCTTGGTCGGGGTGGTCGGGCGCGCGGCCGGGGCGGCCGCACGTTCCAGATTGCGGGCGCGGGCGCGCCGCACGTGGCGCAGCATCAGCCACTGGTAGCCGGCGCCGAGCAGGCGCGCGATCTTGTCGAGCCGGCGCGCGTCGGCGCCGACGAGCACGCGGCGCGCATTGCGCTCGACCCCCGCGAGGATCTGCCGCGCGGCGTCGTTGGCCGTCGTCGTGTTGATCAGGCGGTTCGCCTGGCGGCGATGGGTCGCTTCGTCCTGGCCCGTCAGTGTGTGGATGCTGGTGTCGACGCGGCTCGCGTCGACGATGTTCGTCGCGACGCCGCCCGGATGCACGCAGGTTGCGCTCACCGGCGCGCCGTCGAGTTCGAGTTCCATCCGCAGCGCCTCGGTGAAGCCGCGCACCGCGAATTTGGTCGCGTTGTACGCGCTCTGCGTCGGCATCGCGACGAGGCCGAACAGGCTCGACGTGTTGACGACGTGCCCGTCGCCCGACGCGCGCAGATGCGGCAGGAACGCCTGCGTGCCGTGCACGACGCCCCAGAAGTTGATGCCGACGATCCATTCGAGATCGGCGATGCGCGCGGTTTCGGCGCTCGCGGCCAGCGACACGCCCGCGTTGTTGAAGATCAGGTTGACCTTGCCGTGCTCGGCGCGCACGAAATCGGCCCACGCGAACACCGCGTCGCGGTCGGCGACGTCGAGCCGCCGCGTGCTTGTGCGCACGCCGTGCCGCGCGCAGGCAGCCGCCGTGCCGGCGAGCCCGGTTTCGTCGATGTCGGCGAGCGCGACATCGCAACCGCGTCGCGCGAGTTCGACCGCAAGGCTGCGGCCCATGCCCGAACCGGCGCCCGTGATCGCGGCGACCTTGCCGGAAAACCCGTTCATCCGTTGCTCCTCCCGTTCCGCTTGTGCTGCACCGGCGGCGCGTCTATTGTGGTGTTGGTCGTCACCACTTTAGTTTTCGGGTGTCCTGATGTCAAATAGCGGAATGGAGAAAGCACTCGAAACGGAAAAACGGGGCCGCGCATATGGCGGCGTGGCGCCCGAGGTGCGGGCCGCCGAGCGCCGCGACGCGCTGATCCGCGCGGCGACGCGCGTGTTCGGCACGGTCGGGTTCCGCAAGGCGACCGTGCGGTCGATTTGCCAGGAAGCGAAGCTGAACGATCGCTATTTCTATGCGGCGTTCGACAGCACCGAGGATTTGCTGCGCTGCACCTACCTGCATCACGCGCAGCAACTGCACGACGCGGTCGCGCGGGCGGTGGCCGAGCGCGGCGGCGATCTGCACGCGAGCGTCGATGCGGGGCTCGCGGCGTTCTTCGCGTTCCTGCGCGACCCGTGCGCGGCGCGCGTGCTGCTGCTCGAGGTGATGGGCGTGAGCGCGGACACCGACATGACCTACCAGCGCATGCTGATCGACTTCGGCAAGCTGATCATGGCGATCGGCGCGCCGCGCGAAGCGGCGACGCCCGCGGAGCGCACCGAGCAGCGGCTGATCGGGCTCGCGCTGGTGGGCGCGATGACGAACGTCGGCGCGGCGTGGCTGCTCACCGACTATCGCGATCCGGAGGCGCAGATGGTGGCCAGTTGCAGGAAGGTGCTGCTGGGGACGTTGCGGGAGCAGGATTGAACCGGAGCGGCGCGAGGCGTCGGCGCACGTTCAATTTCGAGACTAAATTCGGACTATAATCGGTCCTGTTGCGGCCATGCTGGACGATGCTCTCATGAAATTCTCTACCCAGGTCAAACCCATCAGCTATCTCAAGAGCCATGCGGCCGAGATCGTCAAGGACATTTCGGAGAGTCGCGAGCCGATGCTGATCACCCAGAACGGCGAAGCGAAGCTCGTCGTGATGGATGTCAAGTCGTACGAGGAGCAGGAAGAGACGCTCGCGCTTCTCAAGCTGATTGCACTGGGCAATCGGGAGATCGATCAAGGCCACTTTCGTCCGGCCGAGGATGTCTTTGCAGATCTCGACAAGGACGACGATCAATGACACTTCGTGTCGTTATCCTTCGTTCGGCGGAAGAAGATCTGAAGGTGTTGAAGCGCTATCTCGTTTCGAATTTCGGCGCGGAAATCTGGCGAGCAGGCTATGGCCAGATCAAGGATGTCATTGCATCGATTCGCGCTTTTCCGAAACAGGGCAGGACTCCCGACGAGCTTGCGAATATCGACGTCGGTCAATATCGGCAGGTCGTTGCCGGAATGAATCGCATCATTTACGAAGTGCGCGCCGACACCCTCTATGTCCATATCGTCTGCGATACGCGGAAGGATCTGAAATCGTTGCTTATGAGAAGGCTCATGCTTGCTCATTGAAGCAGATCGGAACGTCACTCGCCGTTCGCGCGTTTCGATCCGCGCGCTTGCACGTTCCGGCCCGCACGTTCTCGTCGACGGGCACGACTGACTCGATCGATGCGTTGCTATCGCGCGTTGCGGGCCACCGACCGCTTGCCGGACGCGCGGCGCTCGGCGGGGATAATTTTCGCGTTTGTCGCGCCGGCGCCGATACGCCCCTTCATCGCGTCGATGAACGCGCGCACCTTCGGCGACGGCAGACGCGTCGACGGAAACACCGCATGAATCCCCGCCGGCGCCGAGCGCCACGCAGGCAGCAGCCGCACGAGCCGGCCGGCCGCGATGTCCTCCGCGGTTGAGAAATCCGTCAGCAGGCCGAATGCGCCGCCGGCCAGCACGATCGCCCGGCAAGCCGTCGCGGTGTTCGACACGAAATGCGGGATGCAGCGCACCGACGCGCTGCCCCCGTTCGCACTTTCAAGCTCGACCGTGTGCGGACGCGCCAGCGTCGACAGCATCACGAACGGCAGCGCGGCGAGCGCATCCGGATCGCGCGGCAGCCCGTGCCGCGCGACGAACGCCGGGCTCGCGACCAGCCATTTCTCGTACGTGCCGAGCTGCACCGCGCGATAGTTCGAATCGGCGAGGCGGCCGATGCGGATCGCGACGTCGAGGTTGTCCGCGACGAGATCGACCACGCGATCGTTCGCGATGAGTTCGACATCGAGCCCCGGATGCGCGTCGCGCAGCGCGACGACGGCCGGCGCGACGACCTGCGCGCCGTAGTCGATCGGCACGCTCACGCGCAGCGTGCCGCGCAGCGGCCCCGCGTCGGACGACACCGCGTCGAGCGCGCTTTCGGCGGCGCGCACGATGTCGCGGCACGCGTCGTAGAACGCGCGCCCCGCGTCGGTCACGCTCAGCCGGCGCGTCGTGCGCACCAGCAGGTTCGCGCCGACCTCTGATTCGAGGCGCTGCATGTGCGTGCTGACGACCGTCTTCGCGAGGCCGAGCCGCTCGGCCGCGGCCGTCAGCGAGCCGGCATCGACCACCGCGACGAAGATCGCCAGCCGGTTCAGGTTCACGTCGCGCAAGTCGGCCATCGTCGATTGTCCTATGGGAAAGGATAATGTTTCGTCGATTATCCGTCTTCTGGTGACGAACGGCGAGCGCTACGCTGCAGGGGTTCGTCGCCGACTCCCGGCGACGCGAGATTCCGGAGCGTTTTCCATGTCTGCTTCCCGCCAGCCCGCCTCGCCGATCCGTGTGTATTCGTTCCTGCTGTCCGGGCACGCGCATCGCGTCCGGTTGTTCCTGTCGCTGCTCGGCTTGCCGTCCGAGACCATCGACGTCGATCTCGCGGCCGGTGCGCAGCGCGAACCGGCGTTCCTCGCGCTCAATCCGCTCGGGCAGGTGCCGGTGATCGACGACGGCGGCACGGTGATCGCCGATTCGAACGCGATTCTCGTGTACCTCGCGAAGCGCTACGGCGACGCGCACTGGCTGCCCGACGACCCGGTCGGCGCGGCCGTCGTGCAGCGCTGGCTGTCGTATGCGGCCGGCCCGATCGCGTCCGGCCCGGCGGCCGCGCGGCTCGTGACCGTGTTCGGCGCCCAGCTCGACCCGGAGGCCGCCAAGCGCACGGCCGCGAAGGTGCTCGACGTGATCGACCGCGAGCTGGCCGCCAAGCCGTTCGCGGCCGGCGCGCAACCGACGATCGCGGACATCGCCGCGTACACGTACATCGCACACGCACCGGAAGGCGGCGTGTCGCTCGAACCGTATCCGCACGTGCGGGCGTGGCTCGCGCGCGTCGAGGCGCTGCCGGGCTTCGTCGCGATGCCGACGACGCGCGCGGGCCTGCTCGCCGCGTAACGCCAGCCGAAGCCACGCCTGCCCACGGAGAACATGATGAACGCCCCGACCGCCGTCGTACCGGGATGGGAACTCGACACCGCGCCGTTTCACGCGGGCGAGCTGGCCGTGCAGCAGCGCGCGGGCGTGACCGAGGCCGCGGGTTCGGCCGGCCGGCGCGGGATCCGGCGCTTCATGCCGGACCAGCACCGGACGTTTTTCGCGCAACTGCCGTTCTTCGTGCTTGGCGGTGTCGATGCGCACGGCCAGCCGTGGGCGACGCTGCGCGCCGGTGAGCCAGGGTTCGTGACGTCGCCCGATGCGCGCACGCTGCGCATCGCGGCGCGCGCGCTGCCCGGCGATCCGCTGGCCGGCGCGTGGCGCGCGGGCGCGCCGCTCGGCGGGCTCGGCATCGAATTCGATACGCGGCGGCGCAATCGCGTGAACGGTATCGTGCGGGCGGTCGACGGCGACGTGCTGACGATCGCGGTCGAACAGAGCTTCGGCAACTGCGCGAAATACATCCAGGGTCGCAAGCCGACGTTCGTCGCGCGCGATGGCGATGCGCAGGTCGAGCCCGACGTGTCGGACCGGCTGAACGACGCCGATCGCGCGCTGCTC
Source organism: Burkholderia metallica (assembly GCF_902832845.1). Classification (GTDB taxonomy): domain Bacteria; phylum Pseudomonadota; class Gammaproteobacteria; order Burkholderiales; family Burkholderiaceae; genus Burkholderia; species Burkholderia metallica. The sequence continues at coordinate 286,499 of NZ_CADFDB010000008.1, forward strand.
GCGCAGGCCGATACGTTCTTCGTCGCGAGCGCGAACACGTCGGCGGACGCGGGCGCCGCGCGCGGCGCGGACGTGTCGCATCGCGGCGGGATGCCGGGCTTCGTGCGCGTCGACGACGCGCGCACGCTGACGACGCCGGATTTCAGCGGCAACCGCTTCTTCAACACGCTCGGCAATTTGCAGCACGATCCGCGCGCGGGGCTGCTCTTCGTCGATTTCGACAGCGGCGACCTCGTGTATGTCGCCGCGCGCGCCGAGATCGTGTGGGACGGGCCGCTCGTCGCGTCGTTCGACGGTGCGCAGCGCGTCGTGCGGTTCCACGTGCGGGAAGTGCGGCGCATGCGCGCGGTGCTGCCGTTCCAATGGTCGGCGGTCGAGCGCGCGCCGCAGTTCCCGGCGATGGCGGCCGCCGCGGGTGGAGCGGTGGCGACGGCGGCCGCTTCGGTGCCGTCCGCATCGGCACCGGTATCGGCACCGGCGTGGCGGCCGCTGCGCATCGCGAAGATCGTCGACGAAGCGCGCGCGATCCGCTCGTTCCATTTCGAAGCGGCGGACGGCGGCGCATTACCTGCCTACGAAGCCGGCCAGCACCTGACGCTGCGCGTCGCGCTGCCGGGCGGCGATTCAGCGGCGATCCGCAGCTATACGCTGTCCGATGCACCGGGCGGCGCGCATTACCGGATCACCGTGAAGCGCGAAGGACGCGTATCGGCGTGGCTGCACGATCACGCACAGGCGGGCATGACGCTCGACGCGCAGATGCCGCGCGGCCGCTTCACGTTCGATCTCGCGAGCCCGCGTCCGGCCGTGCTCGTGTCGGCCGGCATCGGCATTACGCCGATGATCGCGATGCTGCGCCGCGCGCTGGCCGACGCCGCACCGTCGCGCCGCGTGGTGTTCGTGCATGGGGCGCGTGAAGCGGCCGACCGGCCGTTCGCGGCGGAACTGGCGCGTATCGCGGCCGCCGATGCGCGGCTGTCGCTCCACTGGTTCGACAGCCGCCCGCACGACGGCACGGCAGCGCGGGCGGGCCGCATCGACATCGCGCAACTGAAGCGGCTGCTCACATTCGACGACTACGACTTCTACCTGTGCGGGCCGGCCGCGTTCATGCGCGACCTGTACGACGGGCTGCGCGCGCTGAACGTGCCGGACGAGCGCATCCGTTTCGAGGCGTTCGGGCCGTCGAGCGTCGCGCGCAGCGCCACCCGCGCGGCGGGCCTGCCGGCGGTGGCGGGCGTGCCCGTCGTGTTCCGGCGCTCGGGGCGTGAAGCCGCATGGACGCCCGCCGACGGCACGCTGCTCGAATTCGCGGAAGGGCAGCGCGTGGCCGTGCCGTCCGAATGCCGCTCCGGTTCGTGCGGCACGTGCGCAACGCGCGTGCTGTCCGGCGCGGTCGCCTACAACTCGGCGCCCGACGCGCCGGTCGCACCCGGCAGTGCGCTGCTGTGCGTCGCACGGCCCGCGCAAGGGGCCACGGCGCCGCTCGTGCTCGACCGCTGACGGCGCCTGCGACACGCCGCCGCAGACGGCCTGCTGCGCGAAAAGCGCACGCAACTGCTGCTTTTTTCGGAGACCGGTTGGATCGACGATAGCGTCAACCGATTCGATGAAAGGAGCGTCATCATGAAACTGCTCGGCATGATCAAGCTGGTCCTGTGGAGTTTCTTCGGCGTACGCAACAGCAAGGCGCACGCAGCCGATCTCGCGAACGTCAACTTCACGCTGCTGCCGTTCGTCGCGATCATCCTCGCGGTGCTCGTCGGTGCGGTGATTTACGGCGTCGTGCATCTGGTCGTCGATCCGACCGTGACGATGCAGGGGTTCTGACCGGCAGCCGGATCGCGAGCGGGCGAACGTGCCCGCTCCGCTCGCAGGCCGCGCGGCCGCGCACGAATGCGCTGGCCCGTATGGGCACCGTCGCCGTGCCGCACGAATCCCGCTTCCCCCCTTTTCGCCCGATTCCAGGGCGTTCAGCCCCGCCCGGGGTAAAATGCGCGCCGCGCCGCGATGTCGCGCGCGACGGGCATGCCGCCGTTCCAGCGAACGGTGCGCGCAAATGCGTCGCGCCCGCACCGAGGCGTTCGAAGCGTCCCCCGCATGACAAGACCGCGCGATGCCGCCGGCCGCCCGACACGCCCCCGACGAACCGTCGACGGCTGCGTCGGTTCCCGGCGCGTCACCTGAATCCGATGTCCCATCCTGCGTCTTCCCGACCGGTCGGCCCGCGCGCGTGCCGTGTCGTCCGATTCGTCGGATGAATATCGTGCCGACGCACGCGTCCGGCGCTCGGGCGCGGAGCCGTTCGCGGGCGCGCGCTTCGCAGCATTCGTAATGCAGCTTCGTAACGTGTTTCGACAGGGTCGAGTGGCGAGTTTTCCATCCAGAACAATGACGGTGAATAAAACAACAGCGTCGCGCGCAAGGCGGCGGCGCGCGAAGGTCGGACTTGGCGTCGGTGTCGGCATCACGCTTTTCGCGGTGCAGGCCGCCGCGGCGCAGGGCGACACGCCGGCGCCGGACGCCGGAGCGGCCGGCGGCGCGACGCTGCCGACGATCACGGTGAGCGGCGAGCGCGGCAATGCGCTGCGCGTGCGCAATGCATCGGTCGCGGGGCTCGACGATGCGCCGCTGCGCGACACGCCGGCGTCGGTGAGTGTCGTCACGCGTGCGCAGCTCGACGACCAGCAGGCGAAGCGGTTGAGCGACGTCGTGCGCAACGACGCGTCGGTCGTCAACGACTATGCGCCGGTCGGCTATTTCGAAGGTTTCGCGATCCGCGGGTTTCCGGTCGATCTGGCGAGCGCGATCCGGATCGACGGGCTGACGGTGTCCGGCGAGCAGAACGTGCCGCTCGAGAACAAGGAGCGCGTCGAGATCCTGAAAGGGCTCGCGGGCATCGACAGCGGCGTCGTCGCGCCGGGCGGCGTGATCAACTTCGTGACCAAGCGCTCTGCGAACGTCGCGAGCGTGACGGGCGGCGTCGACAGCCGCGGCTCGACGTCGGCGGCCGTCGATCTCGGCCGCCGCTTCGGCCCCGACAATCAGTTCGGCTTCCGGATCAATGCCGCGAAGGAGAACATGCACTCGTATGTCGACGGCACGAACGGACGGCGCACGTTCGGCTCGATCGCCGCCGACTGGGACATCAGCCCGCGTGCGAGCCTGCAGCTCAACGCCGAATTCCAGCAGTGGATCCAGCGTTCCGCGCCCGGCTACCAGTTGCTCGGCGGCACCGTCGTGCCGTCGGTCAAGACGACGTCGAAGGCGCTTGGCACGCAGCCGTGGGCGAAACCGGTGACGACCGACGCGCTGAACCTGAACGCGCGCTTCGACTACCAGTTCAACGACGACTGGAAAGCCTACATCGCCGCCGGCCGCAGCCGCACGATGATCGACGACAACAGCGCGTTCGCATACGGCTGCTCGTACGCGGCCAGTTGCGCGGCCGGCGCGACGTCGCCGTTCTTCTTCGGCGCGAACGGCGACTACGACGTGTACGACTTCCGCAGCCCCGGCGAATACCGGCGCAACGACGATCTGCGCGCGGTCACGACGGGCAAGTTCGCGACGGGCCCGCTGCGGCACGAACTGACGCTCGGCGTGAGCGTGCAGCGCCGCGTCGTGAGCATGGCCGACGCCGTGTACGACTACGTGGGCAGCGAGAACATCTACGGGCCCGACGTGACTTTCGCGCCTTCGCCGAATTCGCCGGGGCCGTCGTATCCGCGCCTCGATGCGTGGCAGTACGGTGTGTTCGGGCTCGACCGCATCAGCATCGGCGAACACTGGCAGGTGCTCGCGGGCGGCAAGGAAGTGCTGCTGCGCCAGCGCAGCTGGAGCAGCCTCGACGGCGATGCGACACATACCGACCGCTCGGTGTTTCTGCCGCAGGTCGCGCTCGTCTACAAACCGGTGAACGTGCTGTCGCTGTACGCGTCGTACAGCAAGGCGCTGTCGCTCGGCGACCAGGCCCCCGTGCGCGCGACCAACGCGTATGCGTTCCTGCCGCCCGTCGAATCGCACCAGTTCGAGCTCGGCGCAAAATACGACTGGCTCGACCGGCTGAGCCTCACGGCCGCGGTGTTCTCGATCAGCAAGCCGTTCCAGTTCGCCGATCCGGACGCATCGGGTACGAGTTACACGTTCGTGCAGCGCGGCACGCAGCGGCACCAGGGGATCGAACTCGGCGCGGCCGGGCGCGTGACCGAGCGGCTGGGGCTGACCGCGAGCGTCGCGGCGATTCGCGCGCGGGCCTACGATTCCGGGTCGCCGGCGTACGAAGGGCACCAGATCATCAACGTGCCCGCGTTGCGCGCGTCGCTGTACGCGGACTACGCGGTGCCGGGCGTCGCGGGGCTGAACGTGCTGGGCGGCGTGGAGTACAGCGCGGCCCGCAACGCGAACGAAGAGGGCACCGCGCGCGTGCCGTCGTGGTTCGTGTTCAATCTCGGCGCGCGCTACACGACGAAGATCGGCGGCCATCGCACGGTGTTGCGCGTGTCGGTGGACAATCTGTTCAACAAGTTCTACTGGCGCGACGCGGGCGAGCAGCAGGGCGATGCGTACCTGTTCCCGGGTGCGCCGCGCACCGCGCGCGTGTCGTTGACCTATGATTTCTGATCGTCCGGAACCGGCCGCGTGACGCGCGGCCCCGGCAGCCAACCTGGAGAGCACAGACGATGTCCCCACTTGAAATCGCCGGCGTGATCGTCAGCGCGCTCGCGATTTGGCTGACCGCGAAGCGGCGCATGCTGTGCTGGCCGGTCGGGCTCGTGTCGGTCGCGCTGTACGGCTGGATCTTCTTCGACGCGAAGCTGTATTCGGAAATGCTGCTGCAGGGCGCGTTCGCGGTGCTGCAGGTGTACGGCTGGCAGCGCTGGCTCGCGCAGCGTGCGCGTGAAGCCGAAGGCGGCGCGGCGCCGGCGGGCGACGTCGCACCCGTCACCGGCGTGCGGCCGATGCAGATGCTGCCCGACCTGGTCGCGGCCGTCGTCGGCAGCGCGCTGCTCGGCGGCATGATGGCGCGCTGGACCGATGCGGCACTCCCGTTCGTCGATGCGTCGCTGACCGCGTTCAGCCTCGTCGCGCAATACTGGACCGCGCGGCGCTACATCGCGTCGTGGGGGCTGTGGATCGTCGTGAACGTCGTGTACGTCGGGATGTTCGTGTTCAAGGAACTGTATCTGACGGCCGGACTCTATGCGCTGTTCATCGGGCTCGCCGTCGTCGGCTGGCGCGACTGGAGCCGCACGGCCGCGGCGCTGCGCGCGGCGGCCGGTGGTGCGCTGGCGACGGGCGACGGCGCGCGCTGATTCGCGCGCCGATTCGGATTCAACTACGGAGCAACGTCGTTCATGTCATTCCCACTCGAGCCGGACGGAAACCTGTCGCGTGAGGTCGCGCCGCCGCAATTCGGCGTCGACGGCGAGCAGGCCGAACGCGACTGGCCGCTGATGACGCACGACGAGGTGGCGGCGGTGCTCGCACGGATCGACGGCGCCGGCGAGCCCGCGCGGCTCACCTGGCACAGCCCGCGGCAGTTCGCGGCGGCCGTGCTGGTGCAGATGACGGACGGCCGCGGGCTGTTCGTCAAGCGTCATCACGTGAGCCTGCGCGATGTCGAGGGGCTCGAGGAAGAGCATCGTTTCATCGCGCATCTGCGCGAACGCGGGATGCCCGTGGTCGACATTCTTGCGGCTCGCGACGGCGCGACCGCATTCGCGTCCGGCGAGTGGACCTACGAAGTGCACGTGCGCGCACCGGGTGTCGACCCGTATCGCGGCGTGATGTCGTGGCAGCCGTTCACGCATGCTTCGCATGCATACGCGGCCGGCCGCGCGCTGGCCGAACTGCATCGCGCATCGGCCGGCTACGAAGCGCCGGCGCGGCCCGTGCGGACGCTGCTGTCGAGTTTTCGTGTGCTGTCGTCCGCCGATCTGGCGGGCGCGCTCGAACGCTGGGTCGACGCGCAGCCGCTGCTCGTGCGTGCGCTCGGCGCGCGCGACTGGCGCGGCGACGTGGCCGACGCGATCGGCCCGTATCACGCGCGGCTCGTGCCGCTGTTGCCTGCGCTTGCGCCGCTGTGGACCCACGGCGACTGGCATGCGTCGAATCTGTTGTGGACCGAGGCGGGGCCCGGCGCACAGGTGCGGACCGTGCTCGATTTCGGGCTGGCGGATCGCACCTGCGCGGTGATGGACCTCGCGCTAGCGATCGAGCGCAATACGGTCGACTGGATGGCGCCGGCCGATGCGCGCCGCGTCGAATACGCGCAGATCGACGCGCTGCTCGACGGCTACGAATCGCTCGAGCCACTGGGTGACGAAGCCTATGCGGCGCTGGTCGCGCTGCTGCCGATCGTGCATACGGAGTTTGCGCTGTCGGAAGTCGCTTATTTCGGCTGCATCATCGATGCGCCGGCGATCGTCGACATCGCGTACGACGGGTACCTGATCGGGCATGCGCGATGGTTCGGCGAGCCGGATGGGCGACAGCTGCTCGCATGGCTGCAGCGTCGCAGGCAGATAAGGAACGGGCAAACTTGAGCGGTGTATTTGGCACTGGGGCGTATGTAGCGCGTGCTGTCGGATCTGGCCGGCGGCAACTCGTCTGAACCCACCTTCGGCGTGGCTTCCCACAAGCCTTAGATTGCCCTTCGTTTCCGCGCCGTGGCCAATGGTCGTGGCGACTGAGCGCCGATTACTGCGGCGTGCTACGCGCGTCCGGACGGCGGACCCTTGCATCGCGCCACGCGGCCCGCACAACTTCAATACGAAATCGGCCGCCCGGCAAATCAGGACGAGAGTCAGCCGCCAATAAAGACGAGCGCTGGAAACGCGCGTCCGGCATTTTAATTCGCGAATCCCGTCGTTCAGTCGTTTTAGACGAACGTGGCGACATGTGCGCATTGCAGCCAAAAAAATTCGGACAGTGCGGGCATCCGGGCCGACGCCGCGCCGTCCGATACCCGGAAATTGCGCTCACCTCTTTGCATCCGAGAGATCTTCATGGCTTTCATTCGTGTACCAGATGGTCGTTACCGAATTTTCGTACATGGATGATTTATCCCTCTGTCGGATTGGCGTTAAGTTGGCGTGGAGCACCTTTCACCCACTTAACCAGAGAGGGATGCAGGATGACGAACGAACAAGCAGCAAAAGCGATCAGTAGCCTTGGCGTCGCGGATTACCCGGACTGCACGCCGTTTACCTTCGTGGGTTGCGAACTCCCGAATGGCGAGAACCAGGAGGCTGCGACATGATCCGGTTTTTCCTCGCCAAGGGCGACCGCGCGGGGAGCGCGATCATCACCGAGGGTCTCGACACTGTGACCTGTTCTAATCCGCCTCCGGCAGTACAAATCGCCACGCTCGGCATGAAAACCTACTGCACGACCTGTAGGCAAGAAGGATTCATTGCACCGGAGGGGCCACGCTGGCCAGGGACAGGCCCGAACGGCAAGCAATGGGCATTGAGCGGCGATATCAACGTGTGCGACTGCAGCCCGCCGCCGGTTTTCTACGCAGAGCGCAACATGAGAATGACTTTCACGGCGGAGGAAGCGGCTGCGCTGACGGGGCGAAGCGTTTCGCGTTCGGTGGTGGCGGGACGGACTGAACACGACGAACAATTTGTTCTCCGCGACGCCGATACCGGCCGACCGTTGGCGAGATTGCAATATCGAATTCGTACCGCGGCCGGGAAGGTATTCAGCGGCGTCACGGATGCTACCGGCCATACACAGCGCGTCACGACAACCAATGCCGAATCGCTTTGCCTTGAAATTGTGAGGAGCGAAAATGCCTAATGACGGTTACGAAATCGTTCACGACTCCGCTGCCACGAACACGACACCTGGATCGAAGGTCTACGTTGACGTCAACATGGCGCCGATATGCCCAAATATGACGAATAAGCAATTCGCCGATGTGGTAATGCGTGCGCGAGATGCGGGTGTGGTCTTGATTCAGGATCGTATCGCGGCGGTTACGCGATGGGACAGAAGCGAGCAGGATCGAGCCAAAACTTACTTCGGCCGCGCAGATGAGGAGATCAGAAGCACACTAGTCGCTGGCCTGCCTCGCCTGCTGAAAGCCATGCAAGAGCTTGTTCCGGAGAAAATTGTTCGCTGGGACAGCGATCTCAACCGGAGCCTGTCGTGCGCCGTTGTACCTGATACCGGCTCGAATCATGCGGGAGTCTGTAAGCCTGATTCCGAACGGCGAGTCATAGCAATCTATTCAAAATTCTGCTCTACTTCAAACGGTGAGCTATTCCATGCCGCAAAAGTAAAAGTTTTGATTCATGAGTGCACGCATTACACTGACACATTTAATTCCGACGATATTGTTTATGGCGATACTGAAATTGGCATGAAGGTTTTTGCAATGAATAATTCGGATTGTGCGATCAAGAACGCCGATAGCATAACTGGGTATATTGCGACATTTGATAGGGTTGTTATTCAATGATCATCACACGGTGTTTGAAGTCTTTTCTGTCGGCTCTGGCAATCCTGGTGTTCGCATTCTTCGACGGACCGGCTGTCGCGTGTACTATCGGAGAGGAGGCGCAGATCCAACTGCCGTTCAATGCCACTGATATTTCCAATGCCGACAGGCTCGCAATAGCCAATATCGTGATTGAGGCGAAGCAATGGCCCGATGTGGAAATTCAAGCGGTTGTGATTGCGGGTGCATATAAAAACGAAAAAAATGTGGAGAGATTGAAGGAGACCCGAGCCGACATTGTTAAAGCATATCTGCAGCAACTTGGCATCAAGAGCGAGAACATATTGATTGACAAGAAGACGTTCACAGATGAGATGGTGGTTAAGCATCCCGACGGCACGATGACTATCCATCAAATCGTGATCGAGTTGACGCCGATATGTAAGGGCAGTTGCGCGCGGCTTTGCGATGATCCTCGCGTGACGCCGACAAGCAAGGCGATCAAGTAATTTCAGCGCAGTGTGGCGCCGTATCGGCTGGGCTTCTTTTTCTTGCAATCAAACACGAGACCGAGACGTTTCGCGCTGGCGTCGCTCACCGCGCGCGTGACACTCGCTGTTAGCTCGTGCGCGAAGCCATAGGTTCCGGCGCTCGCTGGCGAGCGTTGCTGGACAACTTCTGCATGTCATTTGTGACGTGCGCCGCCCACGTATTCATGAACGGAATACGTTGCGCTAGCGGGTCGGTGTAGTGACACACCGCTTCATCCAATTGCTGCGCGCTCACGCGCTGCCGCCCCGAAGATGACGGAAATATCATCTTCGCCTCATGTTCGCACTGCGGCCTGACCGTAGCATCGGTCGCAAACCGTTACCGCAGAACCGAACATGCTCAAGCTCAACCTCGTCGTGGCCGTCATCTTCGCGATGGCCGCGACGGCTCATGCGCAGCCGTCGCCAGCGCCGGCGACGTCCGGCAGCGCCGCGCCAATCGCCGCCCCGCCCCCCGACGCGCCCCCTGTTCCGCCGTTGACGCTCGCCGACGTGCTGTCGGTCGCCGCCCGCAACAACCCGGCGCTGCGCGGCGCGCGCGCCGACGTCGATGCGTCCGCAGGCGCGCTGCTGCAAGCCGGCGCACGCCCGAACCCGGAAATCTCGTTCCTGCAGGAAGGGTTTCGCCGCGCCGAACGCACGTCGACCGCGCTGATCAACCAGACGATCGAACTCGGCGGCAAGCGCAGCGCGCGCGTCGACGTCGCGTCGTACGGCAGGGAAGCGGCCGATGCGTCGCTCGACGAGCAGGGCGCCGTCGTGCGCGCCGACGTGATCGCCGCGTTCTACGGGCTGCTCGCCGCGCAGCGCCAGCTTCAGGTGACAGAGGAGTCGGCCGCGATCGCCGCGCGCTCCGCGGATCTCGCGAGCCGCCGTGCGCAGGCCGGCAAGGTGTCGCCGGTCGAGGCGACCAAGGCGCACGTGGCGGCGGCGGGCGTGCAGATCGAAGTCGTGACCGCGCGCGGCCGGGTCGAGGTCGCACGTGAAAAGCTGAACGCGGTGATGGGCGAAGCGCGCGACGGCCGGGTGGCGGTGCTCGGCGATCTCGAAGCGGTGCCGCCGGTGGCGCCGCTGTCCGCGCTGACCGCGCAGATCGACGATGCGCCGCTCGCGCGGGTCGCGCGCGCCGAGATGCTGCGCTCGAACGCGGCCGTGTCGCTCGAACGCGCGCGGCGCATTCCGGACGTGACGATCAGCGCGGGCGTGAAGCGCGTGACCACGGGCGGCGTGCCGGACAACCAGGCGGTGGTCGGCGTGTCGATCCCGATTCCGCTGTTCAACACGAACAAGGGCGCGCTGCTCGAGGCGACGCACAAGGCCGAGCGCGCGAACGCCGATCTCGATCGCGAACGCATGCGTCTGCGGCTGGAACTCACACAGGCGTACGCGAATTTCGAAGCCGCCGCGCAGGAAGCGCAGCGGCTGAAGGGCGACATCCTGCCGGCCGCGCGCGTCGCACTCGACGCGATGTCACGCGGCTACGAACTCGGGAAGTTCAGCTTCCTCGACGTGCTCGACGCGCAGCGCACGCTGTTCCAGGGCCAGTCGCAATACGTGCGCGCGCTTGCCGACGCACATACGGCCCGCGCCGACATCGGCCGGCTCGTCGGTACGCCGCTCGCACCGCTTGCACCGGTCGCGCAATAGCGCAACGGACGCCTCTATTACCTGAAGGATCACCATGTCACGCAGCAGAATCCTGATCATCGCGGCGGTCGTGCTCGGCGGCGCCGGGATCGTCCTCGGCGCACTCGGCGTCACGCGCAACGGCGGCGGCGCGGCCGCACCGGCCGCTTCCACCGCCTCCACGGCAGCTTCGCCGACCGAAGCCGCCGGCGAGCGTGGCGGCGTCGTGCTCAAGCGCGGCAAGCTGTCCGTCGAAATCGTGATGACGGAAAAGCCCGGCGATGCGCGCCTCGTCGTCTATCCGTTCGTCGACGGCAAGCCGGCCGACAAGGGCGTCACCGTATCCGGCACGCTGGTGCGCTACGACCGCACGCACGAACCGCTGCGTTTCGATGCGGCCGGCCAGAAGTTCGTGTCCGCGCAGTCGATTGCGAAGCCGCACGTGTTCGACGCGACGATCGACGTGAAGGCGGGCAGCGAAGCCGCGTCGTTCCCGTTCGCACGCGCCGACGGCGCGATTGCGCTGACCGACGCGCAGCTCGCCGCTTCGAAGATCGCGCTCGCGAAGGCAGGCCCCGCGCAGATAGCGACGCCGTTCCAGTTGCCGGGCGAGATCAAGTTCAACGAGGACCGCACCGCGCACGTGGTGCCGCGCGTGGCCGGCATCGTCGAACAGGTATCGGTGTCGCTCGGGCAGAACGTCGCGAAGGGGCAGGTGCTCGCCGTGATCGCGAGCACCGATCTGGCCGACCGGCGCAGCGAACTGCTGACGGCCGAGCGCCGGCTGTCGGGCGCGCGCGCGACCTACGCGCGCGAACGCACGCTGTGGCAGGAGCGCATTTCGGCCGAGCAGGACTACCAGCAGGCGCAGGTGCAGTTGCGTGAAGCCGAGATCGCCGTGCAGAACGCGCGGCAGAAGCTCGCCGCGCTGAATGCGCCGGTCGGCGCGGGCGCGCTGAACCGCTACGAACTGCGCGCGCCGTTCGCGGGCACGATCGTCGAGAAGCACGCGACACCGGGCGAAGCGATCGCCGCCGACGCCAGCATGTTCGTGATTTCCGACCTGTCGACGGTATGGGCCGAAATGGCGGTGCCGGCACAGCGGTTGAACGACGTGCGGGTCGGTCGCGACGCGACGGTCGTCGCGACCGCGTTCGAATCGCGTTCGAGCGGCCCGATCGCGTACGTGGGTTCGCTGCTCGGCGAACAGACGCGCACCGCGCCCGCGCGCGTCGTGCTGCCGAACCCGGACGGCGTGTGGCGGCCCGGGATGTTCGTGAACGTGTCGGTCGACGCGGGCAGGCAGGGCGTGCCGCTCGCGGTCGCGACCGACGCGCTGCAGGACGTCGACGGCGCACCGTCCGTGTTCGTGCGCTCGCCGAAGGGCTTCGTCGCGCAGGCCGTCGAAACGGGGCGGCGCGACGAGCGTGCGACCGAAGTGCTGAAGGGGCTCAAACCGGGCCAGGAATACGCGGCGTCGAACAGCTTCGTGCTGAAGGCCGAACTCGGCAAGGGGAGCGCGGAACATGAATGAGCGTGACGTATGCGCGGTGGCGCAACTCGCGGCCCGGTTCTTGGCCCGGTATGCGGCCCGCTTTCCGGCCCACCGGGTGACCGGCCGGGCGGCTCGTCCGGTGCGGGCGACCGTGCCCCGCTTCAAGGAATCCCGCCATGTTTGAACGCCTGATCCGCTTTGCGATTGCGCACCGCTGGCTCGTGATGCTGGCGATCGCGGCGGTGGCCGCGCTCGGCGTATTCAGCTACCAGAAGCTGCCGATCGACGCGGTGCCCGACATCACGAACGTGCAGGTCCAGATCAACACGGCCGCGCCCGGCTATTCGCCGCTGGAGGCCGAGCAGCGCATCACCTATCCGGTCGAAACGGTGATGGCGGGCCTGCCGGGCCTCGAACAGACGCGCTCGATTTCGCGCTACGGGCTGTCGCAGGTCACCGTGATCTTCAAGGACGGCACCGACATCTATTTCGCGCGGCAGCTCGTCAACGAGCGCATCCAGGAGGCGAAGGACAAGCTGCCGCCCGGCATCGCGCCCGCGATGGGGCCGACGTCGACGGGCCTCGGCGAGATCTACCTGTGGACCGTCGAGGCCGACGCGGCCGCGCGCAAGCCCGACGGCACGCGATATACCGCGGCCGACCTGCGCGAGCTGCAGGACTGGGTCGTCCGCCCGCAGTTGCGCAACGTGCGTGGCGTGACGGAGGTGAACTCGATCGGCGGCTACGTGAAGGAATACCGCGTCGCGCCGAACCCGGCGAAGCTGATGTCGTACGGGCTCACGCTCGCCGACGTCGTGCGCGCGCTGGAGCGCAACAACGACAACGTCGGCGCCGGCTACATCGAGAAGCGCGGCGAACAGTATCTGGTGCGCGTGCCGGGCCAGGCGCGCACCGTCGACGACATCGCGAACATCGTGCTGACCAACGTCGGCGGCGTACCGGTGCGAATGAAGGACGTCGGGCTCGTCGACATCGGTCGCGAGCTGCGCACGGGCGCCGCGACGTCGGACGGCGAGGAGGTCGTGCTCGGCACGGTCTTCATGCTGATGGGCGAGAACAGCCGCACGGTCGCGAAGGCCGTCGCCGCGAAGATGGAGGACGTGAACCGCACGCTGCCGTCGGGCGTGAAGGCGATTCCCGTGTACGACCGCACCGTGCTCGTCGAGAAGGCCGTCGCGACGGTGAAGAAGAACCTGCTCGAAGGCGCGATCCTCGTGATCGCGGTGCTGTTCCTGTTCCTCGGCAACCTGCGCGCGGCGCTGATCACCGCGCTCGTGATCCCGCTGTCGATGCTGATGACCTTCACCGGGATGGTCAACGCGAAGGTGAGCGCGAACCTGATGAGCCTCGGCGCGCTCGACTTCGGGATCATCGTCGACGGCGCGGTGGTGATCGTCGAGAACTGCGTGAGGCGGCTCGCGCATGCGCAGGCCGCCGCCGGCCGGCCGCTCACGCGCGACGAGCGCTTTGCCGAAGTGTTCGGCGCATCGCAGGAAGCGCGTCGCGCGCTGATCTTCGGGCAACTGATCATCATGGTCGTGTACCTGCCGATCTTTGCGCTGACGGGTGTCGAAGGCAAGATGTTCCATCCGATGGCGATCACCGTCGTGATGGCGCTCGCGGCCGCGATGGTGCTGACCGTCACGTTCATTCCGGCGGCCGTCGCGCTGTTCATCGGCGAACGCGTCGAGGAAAAGGAGAACCGGCTGATGGGCTGGGCGCGGCGCGCGTACGAGCCGGTCCTCGCCGCGTTCATGACGCGCCCGGCGCGCGTGATGCTCGGCGCGGGTGCGATCGTGCTCGTCACGCTCGGGCTGGCGACGCGGCTCGGCAGCGAGTTCATTCCGAGCCTGAACGAAGGCGACCTGGCCGTTTCCGCGCTGCGGATTCCCGGCACGAGCCTGTCGCAGTCGGTGGAGATGCAGAAGTCGATCGAAAAGACGCTGAAGGCGCGTTTCCCCGAGATCGAGCGCGTGTTCGCGCGCACCGGCACCGCCGAGATCGCGGCCGACCCGATGCCGCCGAACCTGTCGGACGGCTACATCATGCTGAAGCCGGCCGACACGTGGCCCGACCCGAAGAAGCCGCGCGACCGGCTCGTGCGCGAGATCGAGGACGCGCTCGCCGAACTGCCGGGCAACGCGTACGAGTTCTCGCAGCCGATCCAGCTGCGCTTCAACGAGCTGATCTCGGGCGTGCGCAGCGACGTCGCGGTGAAGGTCTTCGGCGACGACATGGCCGTGCTGAACCAGACGGGCGAGCAGATCGCGGCCGCGCTGCAGAAGGTGGCGGGCGCGTCCGAAGTGAAGGTCGAGCAGACCACCGGCCTGCCGGTGCTGACCGTCAACCTCGATCGCGACAAGCTCGCGCGCTACGGCGTGAGCGTGGCCGACCTGCAGGATTCGGTGGCCGCGGCCGTCGGCGGGCAGAAGGCCGGCACGCTGTTCCAGGGCGACCGCCGCTTCGACATCGTCGTGCGGCTGCCCGACGAGCTGCGCTCGGACATCGAGGCGATCAAGCGCTTGCCGATCGCATTGCCGGCGCCGGCCGCAGGCGCACGCGCACCGCTCGCGGCGGCGCCGTACGTGCCGCTCGCCGAGCTCGCGACGATCGACGTCGCGCCGGGCCCGAACCAGATCAGCCGCGAGGACGGCAAGCGGCGGGTGGTCGTCAGCGCGAACGTGCGCGGCCGCGACGTCGGCTCTTTCGTCGCCGATGCGCGCGAGCGGCTGCAGCAGGACGTGCGCGTGCCGGCCGGCTACTGGCTGTCGTGGGGCGGGCAGTTCGAACAGTTGCAGAGCGCGAGCGAGCGCCTGAAGCTCGTCGTGCCGCTCGCGCTGTTCATGGTGTTCGTGCTGCTGTTCGTGATGTTCAACAACGTGAAGGACGGGCTGCTCGTGTTCACCGGCATTCCGTTCGCGCTGAGCGGCGGTGTGGTTTCGCTGTGGCTGCGCGGGATTCCGCTGTCGATCACCGCGGCGGTCGGCTTCATCGCGCTGTCCGGCGTGGCGGTGCTCAACGGGCTCGTGATGATCTCGTTCATCCGCAACCTGCGCGACGAAGGGACGCCGCTCGACGCGGCGGTGCGCGAAGGCGCGCTCACGCGATTGCGGCCGGTGCTGATGACGGCGCTCGTCGCGTCGCTCGGCTTCCTGCCGATGGCGTTCGCGACCGGCACCGGCGCCGAGGTCCAGCGCCCGCTCGCGACGGTCGTGATCGGCGGTATCCTGTCGTCCACGGCGCTGACGCTGCTGGTGCTGCCCGTGCTGTATCGCGTCAGCCATGCGGTGTCGTGGCGCGCGGCGCTGCGGGGCAGCGTCGGCGGCGGCTTCGGCTCGGGCGTGCTGCGCCGGCTGGGTTTCTTCAAGGGTGATGCGTGATGCGAATTCTGATTGTCGAGGATGAACCGAAGACGGGCGCGTATCTGCGCAAGGGGCTGACCGAAGCCGGCTACGTCGTCGACTGGGTCGAGGACGGCATCACGGGCCAGCATCAGGCCGAGACCGAAGAGTACGACCTGCTCGTGCTCGACGTGATGCTGCCCGGGCAGGACGGCTGGACGCTGCTGCAGAACCTGCGGCGCAGCAAGTCGACGCCGGTGCTGTTCCTCACCGCGCGCGACGACGTCGGCGATCGCGTGAAGGGCCTCGAACTCGGCGCCGACGATTATCTGGCGAAGCCGTTCGACTTCGTCGAGCTCACGGCGCGCATCAAGTCGATCCTGCGGCGCGGCCAGCCGCGCGATTCGAACACGCTGCGCGTGGCCGACCTCGAACTCGACCTGACGCGCCGCAAAGCCACGCGGCAGGGCGACACGATCCTGCTGACCGCGAAGGAATTCGCGCTGCTGTGGCTGCTGATGCGCCGCGAGGGCGAGATCCTGCCGCGCGCGACGATCGCGTCGCAGGTCTGGGACATGAACTTCAACAGCGACACGAACGTCGTCGATTCGGCGATCCGCCGGCTGCGCTCGAAGATCGACGACGCGTACGACCCGAAGCTGATCCACACCGTGCGCGGGATGGGCTACGTGCTCGAAGCGCGCGGCGGCGCGGCCGCATGATCGCGCGCCTGCTGCCGCGCACGCTGCGCGGACGCCTGACCGCGCTGATCATCCTGTCGACGTCGGTGATCCTCGCGTCGAGCGGGGTCGCGCTGTACGAAGCGCTCAGCAATCGCGTCGAAACGACGGCGGCCGAGCAGATGGCCGGCATTTCCGCCGCGCTGGGCGCGCACCTGGGCGAAGCGCGCTCGACGGCGGACGTCGCGCGCAACACCGATATCTGGATCGACCAGTTGCACGGCCATCCGAACATGGATCTCGCGATCTACGACGCGACGGGCACGCGCCTCGTCGGCACGCCCGGCTTCCGGCCGGTGGCGCCGCTGCTGTCGCTCGACGCGGGGCGCGTGCCCGTCGGCGTCGCGCCGCCCGGTGCGCGGCAGCGGTATCTCGTGACGGTCGTGCCGCTCGCCGGCGCCGATGCGCCGACGGTGCGCGTCGCAGTGCAGTACGACCGCAGCGCCGACATGCTGCTACTGCGCACGCATGCCTATACGATCGTCGTGATCGAGGTGTTCGGCGTGGTGCTCGCGGCGGCGGTCGCGTACGGCATCGCGGCGCTCGGGCTGAGCCCGCTGCGGCGGTTCGCGGCGCGCGCCGAGCAGATGTCGACGAGCCGGCTCGCGCATCCGCTGCCGGCGCTCGATACGGCCGGCGAGCTGAAGGAGCTCGAGCATGCGTTCAACGGCATGCTCGAACGGCTGAACGAATCGTTCACGAGGTTGAGCCAGTTCTCGTCGAATCTCGCGCACGACATGCGCACGCCGCTCACGAACCTGCAGGCGGCCGCGCAGGTCGCACTGTCGCAGCCGCGCGGCGCGGATGACTATCGGAGCGTGATCGAGTCGAGCATCGACGAATATCAGCGGCTGTCGCGGATGATCGAGGACATGCTGTTTCTCGCGCGTTCGGAGCAGGCCGGCACGTCGATCGACGTGCGGCGGTTGAATGCGGCGGAGGAGGCGGAGCGGGTGGCCGGCTACTACGAGCCGCTCGCGGAGGATGCGGGCGTGCAGGTGAAGGTCGACGGCCACGCGTGGGTCGATGCGGATCTGACGCTGTACCAGCGCGCGCTGAGCAACCTGCTGTCCAATGCGCTGAGGTACGCGCCGCGCGGCAGCGTCGTGACGATCGACTGCGTCGAGCAGGGCGGCGCGACGACGATCGCCGTGTCGGATACGGGGCCCGGCATCGACGCGCAGCATGTCGGGCGGATCTTCGAGCGCTTCTATCGCGTCGATCCGTCGCGACACAATTCGGCGTCCGGAACGGGGCTCGGCCTCGCGATCGTCCGGTCGATCATGGACAATCACGGCGGCGAATGCGGCGTCGACAGCGACCCGGGCCGCCGCACGACGTTCTGGCTGCGCTTTCCGCGACGGCCGGCCGAGCCGAACCGGCCGGCCACCATCCGCACCTGACATCGCGGGCGGGGCCGCCCGCGCGTTCGCCCTGAGGCGGCCGCGCGCGGCGTGCTGCCCGTGGTGGCGTGGCCGAGCGTCACTGCTGCGCGGTCAGCTTGTCGTGGTTGTCGGTCTGCGGCTTCTTCTCGCCGCCATGCACGGAGATCCCGTGCAGCTCCTTGTTGCGCGCGACCAGCTCGCCGCTCGGCGGGTACTGCGTCTTGCTCATCGGCACGACGCCGTCGTGCTGCGCCTGCTTCAGTTCGTTGGCGACCTGCGCGCGGGTCTTGCCCTGCGTTTGCGTCTGTGTCTGCGCGAAGGCGGCTTGTGTGGCCGCGCCGAACGACAGCGTGGCGGTGACGATCAGTGCTGCGAATTTTGCGGTTTTCATCGAGTGCTCTCCGTGATCGGGGCCGCCGGGTGGCGAACCGTGGACCCAGTATGCGAAAGCAGCCCTGCGTGATCGTGATCGCGAGATGAAAAATGCGTCAGATTGCTTGACGCGGCGATGCGCCGTTCGGACGCGACCGATCTGACGCGATCGTCATGTTCGCGTCACGGGGGCGATGTGCGCGAAGCGGAACATGAAGTCTGCCGATGGCTACGTGGCCCGCGGCGTTCGCGCCGTTCGCTGCAGCAGTCTCGCAAGCGGGCGGCCCTGTTCAGACTTTCACTCCGGACCGAAAAGTGCATCGTCCCGTCCTTCGTTTAACCTTGATCGCAGTCCTGATCGTCCCGTTGCTGGCTGGCTGCGCGTCGACACGCTCCGGCACCGCTTCGACCGCGCCCGCCGCCGCGCGCAAGCCGGCGCCGGCCGACCTCATGCCTGGCGAGCAGATCGACTATGCAGGGCATCGCTGCGGCAATCCGAACCTGTATGTAAAAACGCATACGTGCCTGTTTCCGCAGCGCAACGGTACGCGTTGAGCGCGATCGTCCGGTCTTCGGTGACTGCGCTTGCATCGACAGATCTCGCGGTTCAAGGGAGCGTTCCCGCCCGGACCATCATCCGGTCCGTCGCGATGGCAAAAAAAGAGGCCCGGCACTCGACGTGTCCGGGCCTAACGCGTGACGTGCCGTGCGGCAGCGACCCGCTTGCGTGGTCTGGAACGGGCGCTGCCCGTCACGTATCCGATCGTAGCGATGCGAAGCTTCGCGAACCTGACCGCAACATGAAAACTTCGTCATGCGGCGCGTATCTTCCCGCCGCGCTCAGAACCGGTGGCGCAGCCCGAGATTGACGATGCCCTGCGTGCGCGTTCCGCCGTAGCCGTAGGAGCCGATCGACGCCTGCGCCGTCTGCGTGCCGCCGTCGAACGTGCGCTGTTCGCCGTTCGCCCGTTGCCACGCACCGACCGCATAGAGATCGGTGCGCTTGGACAGCACATAGTCGGCGCCGGCCGATACCTGATGATAGGTCGCGCCCGTGTCGCCGCGGGCGCGGGTGTAGCTGTAGCCGACGCCGACGAGCAGCGCGGGCGTCGCCTGATAGTTGAAGAAGCCGCGTGCGGTGTCGTACTTCTGCGTGCTGCGAAACGCGGACATCGCATCGGCCTTGTACAGCGCGTTGCTGTAGTCGATGCCGACCGCGAACGGCGCGAAGCTGTAGCGCAGCGCGCCGCGCGCGATGCCGATCGATTTCGCGGAGACATAGCCGCCATTGACGAGCGACCCGTCGAACGTGCCGTCGGAGGTGCCGTTCCAGCCGGTCCGGATGCCGTCGGCGAGCGATGCGCGATTGGCCGCGTAGTAGTAGCCGCCCGCCGCGTCGACCGGGCCGTTGCTGTACGACAGGCCGGCCGACCAGGTCTGCCCGGCGCCACGCTTGCCGGCCACGCCGCCGAGCGCATACATGCCGACGAACTGGAATCCGCTCATCACGGGCGATGTGTATTTGACCGCGTTGTCGGTGCGCGACGACGTGTCGTAGTTGTCGACGTCGCCGGGTGTCGCGTAGACGCTGCCGAAGTAGAAGTCGCCGGTGACCGGCCACGCGACATCCGCGAGCGCGTCGTACTGGCGGCCGAGCGTCAGCGTGCCCCAGCGCGCGCTCTCGAGGCCGACGAATGCCTGCCGGCCGAACATCCGGTTGCCTTGCCCGAGCGCGCCGGTGTTCGGATTGAAGCCGTTTTCCAGCGTGAAGATCGCCTTCAGGCCGCCGCCGAGGTCTTCCGAGCCCTTCACGCCGAAGCGGTTGCCGAGCAGATTGCCGTTGCCGAGGCCGACGAGGTGCTTGCCGTCCGCGTTGGCGTTCCATACGTAGGTCAGCGACGTATCGAACAGGCCGTATAACGTGACTTCCGACGCTTGCGCCGCATTTGCGGTCGCGAGCAGCGCGCCCGACATCATGGCGAGCCGAATTGGCGTTTTCATGGAGTGCCCCCTGGTATTCAAGATGATCGTTGCGAGCTTGGGTCGATTCCACGCGACGCTGTGCGTCGTGCCGCCGAATGCGGAATATCCCCATCGCGTTGCCGATTCTGGGAAGCGTTCGGATCGTGACGGTGACGGACAAATGAGAAAAATGTCATCGCGGCGTCATGCGCGTCGAAGCATGCGACGCATTTGATTCGCACTGCGATGCAGAAGATGCCGGATCGGTGACGAAACCGTCATGTGGCGATCACGATTGCGCACCGCTACCGGATCAAAGTGAAGGCTCCCCTCCCGTCAGGGCTTTTCAGCAAGGAGTGAACAACATGAACCTTCAGCGACCGATGATCGTCATTGCCGCTGCCGCACTGTCGATGGCGGCCTTTTCGCAGGCGGTAGCCGCGCAGCAGAAGACCCGTCAGGAAGTCCGGCAGGAGCTGGTACGGGCGCGCCACGACGGCGTGATCCCGAGCCCGAATCACGACTATCCGGCGAGCCCGGCCACGGTCGCGCGCAACCAGGAAATCCATCGCGCGACGGTGCATCGCGGCGAGGCGGCGCCGTGGCTCGACGCGCACGACAAGCGCTTCGCGGCGCGTTGATCGTTCATTTGCGGCTGGCGACACAGTGCCCGTCGGCCGCCTCCCATTCGAACAGGAGCATGACATGCGCAATTGCGCGAAAGGAATCGTACTGGCGGCGTGCCTGATGTCGACGGCCGCCATGGCGGCCGGCTGGCCGGAACGGGCGTTGTCGCACGCGTCGGCGCACGACGTCGGCCGGCGCGCGAACGAGCGGATGCGTTGCGAGTATGCAGCCGTCCCGGCAGGCGAGTGGAGCGCGACGTTCGCGCAAGGGCAATGCGAGGTCGACAACGGCCGGCTGACGTTCGTGCCGGCCGACGCGGGCGGCGAATCGACCGTTGCGGCAACGCAGGTCCTGCTCGGCGACGTCCGCACCGCATCGCATCAGTCGCGCAAGCTGAAGGAGCAGGTGCAACTGACGACGCGTGACGAAGTGATCGCGCTGAACGTGCTGACCGACGACTGCAGCCGCAAGTCGCGCGAACATGCGATCGACCTGTGGGCCGCGCTGCGCAACGCAGGCGTGACGCCCGTCAACGGCACCCGCATCGTCGATACGTATCCGGCGGGCGCGACCACGTGGTAGCCGGTGCGCGGCCGCGTCGCGCTTATCCGGCCTTCACCGATCCTTCGATCAGGAAGAACACGATGAAGCCGATGAAGAACGCGGCCGTCGCGAACGGCGTCTCCGGCACTTCGTGCGCTTCGACCAGCAGCTCCTCGGTGACGAGGTACAACAGCGCGACGGTGCCCAACCCGAGCAGGGCCGCGTAGATAGGGGCCGGAAGCCCGGCGAACGCCGCGTTGCCGGCGACGGCCGCGAGGCTCAGCAGCGCCGCGAGCCCGACCGGCACGGCGACCGACGGCAGACGGCCGATGCCGGCGGCCGCGAGCGCCGCACTGACCGACAGCGCGAGAAACAGCACTTCGAGCGTCAGTGCGACGGTCAGGATGATGCCGCTTTCGTCGCTCGCGGAGAACGCGATGCCGAGCACGAGGCCGTCGATGACGAGATCGATCGCGGTGACGATGACGAGGCTCACGGGCAGCCGCGCTGCCTCGAAGCGCGTCTCGATCGCGCCGGACAGCGCACGGATCGCGAGCATCAGCGCGAGGCCAAGCACGAAACCGACGACGACCGGAAACAGCGCGTGCGCGCGGTCCTGCGGCAGCAGTTCGAGCGCCGCGGCCGCGAACACGATGCCGCCGGTGAAATGCTGGATGACGCTGGACGTTTTCGGGCCGGGCGCGCGCCAGGCGGCGGCGACGGCGCCGAAACAGGCGGCCAGCAACGGCGGTAACGTGAGCAGCGCAAGCTTCGCGGTCGGTGTCATGGGGCCTCTCGAACGGTTGGCGTACCGCGGCGGGCTCGGCATCGTGCTGCCCGGTTGCGTGGTACGGATCGTACGCGCCGGGCATCGCCCCGGCATCGACCGCAGATTGAACACCTTGAAGCCGCTTCAAGGTCAACCCGTTCGATGCAGGCCGCACCGGCAAGCCGGCGCGGCCGGGCCGGTCAAAGCTGCGCGAGCGCCTGGTCGAGATCGGCGAGCAGGTCGTCGACATGCTCGATGCCGATCGACAGCCGCACCGTTTCTTCCTTCACGCCGGCCTTCGCGAGTTCGACCGGCGACAGTTGCCGGTGCGTGGTCGATGCCGGATGGGTCGCGAGCGACTTCGTGTCGCCGATGTTGACGAGCCGCGTGAATAGCTTCAGCGCGTCCTGGAACTTCGCACCGCCGTCGCGGCCGCCTTTCACGCCGAACGTCAGGATGCCCGGCGCGCGGCCCGACAGGTAGCGTGCGACGAGCGGATGGTCGGGATGATCGGGCAGGCCCGCATAGTTCACCCATTCGACGTGCTCGTGGCGCGCGAGATGCTGCGCGATCTTCAGCGCGTTGTCGCTGATTCGCTCGACACGCAGCGCCAGCGTTTCGATACCCTGAAGAATCTGGAACGCATTGAACGGCGAGATGGCCGCGCCCATGTTGCGCAGCGGCACCACGCGCGCGCGGCCGATATAGGCGGCCGGCCCGAGCGCTTGCGTATAGACGACGCCGTGATAGCTGACGTCCGGCTCGTTCAGCCGCTTGAAGCGGTCCGCATGCTCGGCCCACGGGAACTTGCCGGAATCGACGATCGCGCCGCCCAGGCTCGTGCCGTGGCCGCCGAGATACTTCGTCAGCGAGTGCACGACGATGTCCGCGCCATGCTCGAACGGACGCAGCAGGTACGGCGACGGCACCGTGTTGTCGACGATCAGCGGAATCCCGTGCCGATGCGCGACTTCCGCGAGCGCGGCGATGTCGGTGACGTTGCCGAGCGGGTTGCCGACCGATTCCGCGAAGATCGCCTTCGTGCGCGCGTCGATCAGCGGTGCGAACGACGCGGGATCGCGCGGATCGGCGAAGCGCGTGGTGATCCCGTATTGCGGCAGCGTATGCGCGAACAGGTTGTAGGTGCCGCCGTACAGCGAACTCGCGGACACGATGTTGTCGCCGGCTTCCGCGATCGTCTGGATCGCGTACGTGACGGCCGATTGCCCCGATGCAAGCGCGAGCGCGCCGATGCCGCCCTCGAGCGCGGCGATCCGCTGCTCGAGCACGTCCGTCGTCGGGTTCATGATCCGCGTGTAGATGTTGCCCTGGACCTTCAGGTCGAACAGGTCGGCGCCGTGCTGCGTGTCGTCGAATGCGTACGCAACGGTCTGGTAGATCGGCACGGCGACCGCGCGCGTGGTCGGGTCGGGACGATATCCGCCGTGCACGGCGATGGTTTCGAGGCGCCAGTTCGATGCGGCCTGATCGGTCATGGGTGCTCCATCTGTAGTTGTGGTGGTCGGGCGATTATAGGAGCACGTCCGCGGCTGCCCTTAGAACGAATGGTGGGTTGCTTATGGCGGCGCGACGCATAAAATGCCTGTTCCACAAACGAGGGGGCGCGCGATGAATCAGGATCGATGGAACCAGGTGGATGCGTATTTGTCGGCGACGCTCGTGCCGTCCGACGATGCGCTCGACGCCGCGCTGGCGGCGAGCGACGCGGCCGGGCTGCCCGCGATCAACGTCGCGCCGAACCAGGGCAAGCTGCTGCAACTGCTCGCGACGATTCGCGGCGCGCGGCGCATCCTCGAAGTCGGCACACTCGGCGGCTACAGCACGATCTGGCTCGCGCGCGCGTTGCCGCCGGGCGGCACGCTCGTGACGCTCGAACTGAACCCCGAGCATGCGAAGGTCGCGACGCGGAACATCGCGCGTGCCGGATTCGAGCAGGCCGTGACGGTAATGGTCGGCCGCGCGAAGGACAGCCTCGCACGGCTCATCGACGCAGGCGAGGCGCCGTTCGATTTCATCTTCATCGATGCGGACAAGGACAACAACCCGGCCTATCTCGACGCGGCGCTGAAGCTGTCGCGGCCCGGCACGGTGATCGTCGTCGACAACGTGGTGCGCGGCGGGCGCGTGGCCGATCCGGACAATCGCGAGCCCGACGTGGTCGGCGTGCGCGACGGGTTCGCGCGTCTCGCGGCCGCCCCGAATCTCACGACGACCGCCGTGCAGACGGTAGGCCAGAAGGGCTGGGACGGGTTCTCGATCTCGATCGTCGGCGCGTAACGTGACGCGTCAGCGCGCGGTGCCTGCCGCGTCGGCCCGTCGATACAGGCGTGGCCACTGATCGTCGAAGAGGCCGTTGCAGGTGCCGTGCGTGGCGATGTCGTCGAGCATGAAGCGCCGGCCGTCGAAGATCCACGACGCGCTCGAGCCGCAGTCGCCGGCACTGCGCAGCCGGACCTTGCTCGACAGCGTCGCGCGGGTGCGGTCGTAGCCGGCGTCGGTCAGTTCGTTCGCGAACGACGCCGAATCGAGCCCCGCGTTCGCGTTTTCGCCGAAGTTCATCGCCGTCGGCGCATAGGGCGCGGTTCGCCGCACGCGGTACCACAGGTCGGTGTGGTTATACATGCTGCTGGTCTGGCACGGTATCGCGACGAGCGCTTCGTCGGCGGAGATCGCCACCGCGCGCGACGCCTTCCTGCGATCGCTTGCCGGCATTTCATCTTCGACATCGGCCGCGCATTGCTTCACGTCGTCGCCGAATTTCGCGAGCACCGCGTCGACGAGCGGGCGCTGCTCGGCGGCCGCGAGGGTCGCGGTGGTCGGTGCCGGGGTGACGGCGGGCGGCAATGCGGGCGCGGCCGGCACCGACGACGCGGGCCGGCTGCCGGGGCGCAGCAGCGCCGTGACGGTGCCGACCCGGCCCTGCGTGTCGTCGATCAGCAGCAGCGCCGCATTCAATCCCGTCAACGGCGTGCGGGCCGTTTGTGCCGACGCCGGATCGCCGAAGCTCAGCAGTTGCGCATCGCGCGCTGCCGCGAGCCATGCGGCAACCGTCGCCGGATCGTGGGTCCTGATCCGGAACGGGTGCGCTTCGTCATCGTCCGGTTTGCCGCCGAACGCATGCCATTGGGGCGCCATTGCGTCGAACGGGCGGCCATCCACGCGAGCGGTGCGCAAGTCCAGCGGCGCCGACGCGTAGATGTCGAGCGATGCCGGTGCGTCCGGGCCGGCGTCGCGCGTCACGCGCAGGATGACGCGGGTGCCTGCGTCGTCGATGTCGTCGGCGTGGCTTTCGGCGATGCAGCGGTTGCCGTTGTCGCAGACGACCGACCAGTTCTTGAAATCGCGCTCGACCGGCGGCCGCGCGAGCGGACGGGCCTGGGCAATGATCGGGGACACGGCGAGGAGGGCGACGACGGCGAGCGTAAGGCGGTGCGACATGACGGTTCGTATCGACTATGGATGGGCGGGCGGAAGCGGTCCGATTGCAGGCGCATCGTCAGCCGGCGGCGCAGGTCGAAGGCTGCGGCGCATGCGGCGGCGCGCGTTGCCGAACCGCATCGAGTATACCGCCGCAACGCGTCGCGATCGCGGCGGCGACGCGTCAAGTGCGGGCACGATCATTGCTGGCACGCATGAAACGGAGCAGGTCGGGCGCACGCTGTCCGCTATATTGCGGCAGAGCAAGAAGCGCCGAGCGGTGCGGACCGAGTGCGCAGGTTTCGCGCGCGATTCGGGCTGGATTGGGAGGGGGGGCGGCAGGCGCTTGACCGCGCATGACGCGTACGTCGTCGCGAGCGCCGCGTGGAGCGACAGGATCCGTAGAGCCAGGCCGAAGAAATCGGCTACGCCCCCACCACTGCGTTCCGGAACGGCGCCAGGAATGCCCACTCCGGCTGCGCGGCGGCGACATCCGCGAACCCGCGCGCGAGCGCGTGCGCCGGCAGCCACGGATAGCCGAACGCCGCGTGCAGCGCATCGAGCTTCGCCGCCTTCGGATCGTCGACCGTATCCATCCGCGCGATGTGAATATGCAGCGCGGCAATCCGTGCGACGTCGTCGCCGTCAACGTCGAACTGCCAGCGGTACGTGCCATGCCCGATTCGCAACGCGCCGTTGTCCTTCTGCCGCATCACGACGAGCCACGACATCCCGCTGACGCCGTGCGGGTCGACTTCGGGTTCCGTGCAAACGTAATAGGTCCGGCACCGCTCGAACCGCTCGCCGAATTCCTCGACCAGCGTGCGCGCAATCGCGGCCGCGCCCGTCACGCGCGGCGGAAAATCGATATCGTCGTTCGCGAGCGAAAAGCTCAGTTCGGCGTCGGCCGCGAAGCACTCGGCGATCAGCGCGGGCCGGTTCAGGTCCTTCGCGCGCAGATAGCATTCGAGCGGCGCGCGAACCGTCGCGGGATGAAGCGGAAAGGGCATCGACGTACCTCCTGTATCGTGAAACCGGGCCGCAGGCGCCGGCCGGGCCGGGCCAAAGGCGTATGTGCCTTTGCCGTATAATTTCGTTTCAAAGCTAAATCCGCATGACCGTACGGAGCGTCGAAGTCATGGCCAAGCAGCAAGAGGAGTCCGTTCTGACCATTACCAACCCGGCCTGCCTGACCGACGGCACGGACACGCAATTCCGCCACCTGATCAACGGGCTGCTGCCGTTCGCGGCCCGCCTGCTGTCGGTGCGCGACGGCTTCGGCTCGCTGATCGGCCTCACCGGCATCCAGTATTCGCTGCTCGTGTCGGTCTCCCACCTCTCGCACGACGACGTCGTGACCGTCAACCGTCTCGCCGATCACCTGCACCTGAGCGGCGCCTTCGTCACGATCGAGACGGGCAAGCTGAAGAAGCTCGGCCTGATCGACAAACGCTCGGACCCCGACGACAAGCGCAAGATGCGGCTCACGGTCACGCCGGCCGGCACGAAGCTGCTGAAGGCGCTCGCCGACACGCAGCAGCGTATCAACAACGTACTGTTCGAAGGCGTGACGAAGACCGAATTCAAGGCGCTCTGCTCGGTGATCGACCGCCTCGTCACCAACGGCGATCGCGCGACGCTCGATCTCGCGCACCTGATCGCGCGGCAGGAAAAAGGCTGACGCGCGGGCGGCCGCACTCAGTGCGCGGCCCACTCGATCGTATTCAGGTCGACCCCGTCGAGATGCATGTCCCACAGCGGGCTCAACGCGCGCAGCCTGCCGACCGTGTCGCGCACCTGCGCGATCACGCTGTCGACTTCGGCCTCGGTCGTGAAGCGGCCGAGCGTGAAGCGGATCGAGCTGTGCGCGAGCTCGTCGCTGCGGCCCAGCGCGCGCAGCACGTACGACGGCTCCAGCGATGCCGACGTGCACGCGGAGCCTGACGACACCGCGACACCCTTGATTCCCATGATCAGCGATTCGCCTTCGACGAAATTGAAGCTGACGTTCAGGTTGTGCGGAATCCGGTGGGTCAAATCGCCATTCACGTAAACCTCGTCGAGCGTCGACAGGCCGGCCAGCAGCCGGTCGCGCAACGCGCCGACACGGCGGCTTTCTTCCGCCATCTCTTCCTTCGCAAGCCGAAACGCTTCGCCCATCCCGACGATCTGGTGTGTCGGCAGTGTGCCCGAACGCATCCCGCGCTCGTGGCCGCCGCCGTGCATCTGCGCTTCGATGCGCACGCGCGGCTTGCGGCGCACGTACAGCGCACCGATCCCCTTCGGGCCGTAGACCTTGTGTGCAGTCACCGTCAGCAGGTCGACGTTCAGCGCATTCACGTCGACCGGAATCTTGCCGGCCGCCTGCACGGCGTCGCAGTGGAACACGATGCCGCGCGCGCGGCACAGCGCGCCGATGTCGGCCACCGGCTGGATCACGCCCGTTTCATTGTTCGCGAGCATCACCGACACCAGGATCGTGTCGGCGCGCAGCGCCTGCCGCACGGTGTCGAGATCGAGCAGGCCGTCTTCGCGCACGTCGAGATACGTGACGTCGAAGCCCTGGCGTTCGAGTTCGCGACACGTATCGAGCACGGCCTTGTGCTCGGTCTTCACCGTGACGAGATGCCTGCCCTTGCCCTGGTAGAAGTGGGCGGCTCCCTTGATTGCGAGGTTGTTGCCCTCGGTCGCGCCGGAGGTCCACACGATTTCGCGCGGATCGGCGCCGAGCAGCGCGGCGACGTGCGCGCGCGCTTCCTCGACGGCCTGCTCGGCATCCCAGCCGTAGCTGTGGCTGCGTGAAGCCGGATTGCCGAACTGCTCGTGCAGGAACGGCACCATTTTGTCGACCACGCGCGGATCGACGGGCGTCGTCGCGCTGTAGTCCATGTAGATCGGGCGGGATTGCATCGAAGCGGCTCCGGAAAGCGGTATCTCCCGCGGGGCACGCACGCCCCGGGGCATCGGGTAGGCGCAGTGTACGTGGACATTCGCGGGCGCCGCGCAACATCCATCCCGGCAGTAGGGTTGTCTTTCAAACAAAGCTTTCAAGGTCAGGGTTTACGACAGCTTGAACCCGCCTTTGTGTTTGCATTTAATAAAAGCTAAATAACAAAGCTAAATCACGGTGCTTTGTTGGGCCGGATTCCACTGCGGAATCCGGCGTTGCAACCCAAGGAGGACGAGATGAGCGAGAACCATGCCGGAACCGGAAACGGCGCATGCGCCGACGAGCAGCGGCGCTTTCGCGCCGCGCTGTCGATGTTCGCGACGGGCGTCGCGGTGATTACCGCCCCGCGCAAAGCGGGGATGCCGATCGGCATCACGGTCGCGTCGTTCAATGCGGTGTCGCTGGACCCGCCTCTGATCCTGTTCTCGGTCGACCGTCGCAGCCTGAGCCTCGACGATCTGGCCGGCGCGGGCCGCTATGCGGTGAACGTGCTCGACGAGACGCAGCAGCACCTGTCGAACTGCTTCGCGAAAGCGAACGGCGACAAATGGGGCTGGCGCGCCGACGCGGCCGCCGATGACGACGGCACGGTGCTGCTGCCCGACGCGCTCGCGACGTTCGAATGCGAACCCTATGCGCAATACGACGGCGGCGACCACGTGATCTTCGTCGGCCGCGTGACGCGGCACCACGCGCGCTCGGAAGGGCGCCCGCTGATCTTCTTCGGCGGCCGCTATCGCACGCTCGACGGCATGCATGCGCCGTCTGCCTGAATGCCATCCACGCTTCATTCCACCCAGGAGCACATCATGATCAAGAACGGGACTCAGCACATCGCGTCGCTGCGCGACGGGCGGCAGGTCTACCTGAACGGCCAGCCGGTCGGCGACGTGACCGCGCACGCGGCATTCCGCAATTCGATCCGCAGCTACGCGAGCCTGTACGACTACCAGGCGCGCGGCGAGAACGTCGAGAAGATGACGTTCGTCTCGCCCGATTCGGGCCGCCGCGTCAGCCGGATCTGGCAACTGCCGACGTCCTACGACGAGCTCGTCGAACGCCGCGCCGCGCTGGAAGCGTGGTCGGAGCTGCACTACGGCTTCATGGGCCGCTCGCCCGATCACGTTGCGTCGTGCCTGTCGGGCATGTACATGGGCGCCGACGTGTTCGAGCAATACGATCCGGCGCGCGCGGGCGCGCTGCGCGACTACTACCGCTATGCCCGCGACAACGACCTGTTCCTGACCTACGTGATCGTGAATCCGCAGGCGAACCAGTCGAAGTCGGCACACGAGCAGGAGGACAAGTACCTCGCGGTCGGCATCGTCGATCAGGATGCCGAAGGCATCACGGTGCGCGGCGCGAAGATGCTCGCGACGAGCGGGATCATGGCGAACGAGGTGTTCTGCAGCTGCATCCAGCCGCTGCGCGAAGGCGACGAGATGTACGCACTGTCGTTCGCGGTGCCGATGAACGCGAAGGGCATGAAGATCCTGTCGCGCAAGTCGTACGAGGAGCACGCGACGTCGGTGTTCGACAACCCGCTGTCGAGCCGCTTCGACGAGAACGACGCGGTGCTGTACTTCGACGACGTCAAGGTGCCGTGGGAGCGGATCTTCGTCGCCGGCAACACCGCGATGTGCGCGAAGCAGTTCCACGCGACGCCTGCGCACGTGTTCCAGAACTATCAATGCCAGGTGCGCCTGATGACGAAGCTGCGTTTCCTCGTCGGGCTCGGCCTGAAGATCTCCGAGGTCAACGGCACGAACGCCTTCCCGCAGGTGCGCGAGACGCTGGGCCAGCTCGCGGCCGAAGCGTCGATGGTCGAGGCGTGGGTCTACGCAATGGAAGCGAAGGGCACCGTCGTCAACGGCTTCTACGTGCCCGACCGCAACATGCTGTACGGCTCGCAGGTCGTCACGCAGCAGCTCTATTCGAAGGTGCTCAACACGCTGCGCGAACTCGCCGGCGGCGGAATGATCATGCTGCCGTCGAGCGCGCGCGATTTCGAGAACCCCGACCTGCTGCGCATCATCGAGAAGACGCAGAAGTCGCCCGTATGTTCGTCCGAGGAGCGCGTGAAGTTCTTCAAGCTCGCATGGGACGCGGTCGGCTCCGAATTCGCATCGCGCCATAACCAGTACGAGCTGTTCTATGCCGGCGCGTCGTTCGTCACGAAGGGGCACGCGTACCGCACGTACGACTGGCAGCGCGCGTCGCATCTCGTCGATTCGATGCTCGGCAGCTATTCGCTGAACCAGTCGTTGTCGACGCCGCGCGCGGCCTGACCGGCCGCACCGAACCGGCTTTACCCGCTATCGCATTCAGGAGAGACAGATGGCCATCAACAAGCTTCACGACGAATTCCACACGCTGGACATGCAGCGCGACTGGCGGCTGCCGGAAGGCTACGACCCGGCGTCCGGCGCGCAGGAACTGATCCTGTCCGGCGCGCTCGACACCGAGCGCAAGCGCGGCAGCCGCACGCGCCTGCTGCGCCTGCCGGCCGGCCTGCACACGAAGAAGCCGTTCGTGCACGACTACTGGGAGGAAGTGTTTCTGGTCGAAGGCGACCTGACCGTCGGCAACGACGAGCACGGCAACGGCGGCACGCCGTTCAACGGCTACACGTACGCGGTGCGTCCGCCCGGCGCATGGCACGGCCCGTTCAAGTCGAACGGCGGCTGCGTGCTGCTGGAGATCCACTACTACGACCCGGCGTAAGCACGGCCTACTACCGACAGAGGCGGGCGGCCGCGCATCCTGCGTGTGCGGCCCGCAACGAGGAGCATTCGATGAAAACCATCACGTTCGCGATCGACGGTCGCGACGGCCGCACCGAGCGCGCGATCACGATCGATACGCTCGTGATCGCGGGCTGGACTGGCCGCGACACGGTCGCCATGGAAAAGCACATTCGCGAGCTGGAGGCGCTCGGCGTCAAGCGTCCGGCGACGACCCCGGTGTTCTACCGCGTCGCGGCCGATCGTCTCGATCCGTCACCCGCGATCCAGGTATCGGGCGGCCAGAGCAGCGGCGAAGCGGAATTCGTGCTGGTGCGCGACGGCGGCGAGACGTTCGTCGGTGTCGCGTCCGACCATACCGACCGCGAGGTCGAGACCTACGGGATCACCGTGTCGAAGCAGATGTGCGGCAAGCCGTGCGCGAACACGCTGTGGAAGTTCGACGACGTGGCCGCGCACTGGGATCGGCTCGTGCTGCGCGCGTACGCGACGATCGACGACGAGCGCGTGCTGTACCAGGAAGGCAGCGTGACCGCGATGCGCGCACCGGACGACCTGCTCGCGCAGTTCGCCCGCCACGACGGCCGCTTCGTCGACGGCACCGCGATGCTGTGCGGCACGCTGGCGGCGATCGGCGGCATCCGGCCGGCCGAGCGGTTCGAGGTCGAGCTGGAAGATCCGGTGCTGGGGCGCACGCTGCGGCATGCGTACGCGGTGGACACGCTGCCCGTGGCGGGCTGACGCGGTCGACGCATGCGCGGTTACGCGCGGCAGATCGCGATGATCTCCGCGCTGGTCGCGTCGTCGAACGGTGCGTGCTGCCAGTCGCCGTACCAGTCGGCCGACGAGAATCCGGCTGCGCTCACGCGCGCCCGCAGTTCGGGTTGCGCGATGAAGCGCAGCCGGCTCGTGTTCGTCAGCACCGTATCGTCGCGGCGGAAACGGTAGTGCGTATCGAACGTCACGATCGCGTCGGCGACGGACCGCACCGCATGATGAAGATCGATGATGCCCGTTTCGCGCGACGCGACGCTGCGTGCCGAATGTTCGGGCGTCCACGCGCGCCACGGCGCGACGCGCGGGTTGCGGGTGTCGAACAGGAAGCGGCCGCCGTCGGCGAGCACGCGGCGCACGTCGCGCAGCGTCGTGTCGATCGCGTTGTCGGTCAGCAGGCACTGGAACGCATGCCCGGTCATCGCCACTGCATCGAACGGCGCGCCGGGCGGCAGGCCGTCGAGCCCGCAGGCGAGCCAGTGCACGGTGTCGGCGCCTGGCTGGCGACGCGCGTATTCGATCATCGCCGGTGCGGGATCGATCGCGACGACCTCGTGCCCGGCCGCCGCGAGCCGGCGCGCGAACGTGCCGGTGCCGCAGCCGAGATCGAGAACGCGTTGCCGCGCGGCGCCGATCGCGGACGCGTAGAACCTGAAATCCTGATCGCCCGCGTTGAACAGGTCGTACACCGCGACGAGGCGCGGGTCGGTATAGAGGGTTTCGCCGGCGGACGTCATGCGGCCGCGCGCGTCAGCGCTGCTGCACGGCCACGCGCAGCCCGAGCGCGATGAAGATCGAGCCGATGATCTTCCCCTGCCAGCGCGTGAGCCACGTGAGCCGCTTCACGATGCGGCCGAGCGGGCGGATCGAGCACGCGATCAGCGTGGTGTAGAGCGAGCTGAGCACGACGAAGATCAGCCCGAGCACCGCGAACTGCACGAACGTCGAGCCGCGTTCCGGATGCACGAATTGCGGCATGAACGCGAGGAAGAACAGCGCGGTCTTCGGATTCAGCACTTCGGCGGGAATCGCCTGCAGGTACGCGTTGAGCGGCGTGACGGCGGATACCTGCGGCAGCGACGGATCGGACGCCTTCTCCAGCAGCGCGCGCACGCCGAGATAGATCAGGTATGCGGCGCCGACCAGCTTGACGACGTTGAACGCGAGCGCCGACGTCATCAGCAGCGCGGACAGCCCGACGGCCGCGAACAGCGTATGCACGAAGTCGCCGCTGGCGACGCCGAGGCCGGTCAGGATGCCGGTCTTGCGGCCGCCCTGCACGGTGCGGCTCAGCACGAGCAGCACGGCGGGGCCGGGAATCAGGAACAGGCCCAGGACGACGGCCGTGAAGGTGGTCAGGGTGGTCAGGTCGAACATGGCGGCTCCGGCAGGTGGGCGCAGCGGCGGGGGATCGGGGCATTGTATTCGCTTCGGCGCGCGCCCGCAGACGCGGCTTCGGCAGCCGCCCGGCCGCGCCGGCGCCTTTCTGGTATAAGCACGAAAGGACGCGCGGGCCCGGCGTCCGGTTTTTCTCCATCGTTCACCGTTTCATGCGCACGCTTCCATCGATCACCGATCCCGCAGCGGACGACGAAGTCTTCCACGTGCCGCGTCCGCTCGTCGTGTTCGGCGGCTCGGTCGTCGAGCCCGAATGGAGGCTGGAGCGGCACAGCCATCCGCAGGCGCAGTTGCTCTACACGCTGAGCGGCGTCGTCTATTGCGAGATCGAAGGCGGCGTGTGGAGTGCGCCGCCGCAATGCACGGTATGGATTCCGGGCGGCGTCGCGCATGCGGCGCGCGGCTCGGCCGGCGCGACGTTCTATGCGGTGCTGGTCGAGCCGGCCGCCGCGCTCGACCTGCCCGCGCGCTGCTGCACGCTGTCGGTGTCGCCGCTGCTGCGCGAACTGCTGCTGAAGGCGGCGAGCTTTCCGAACCTGTACGACGTCGACGGGCCGCAGGGGCGGCTGATGGCGACGCTGCTCGACGAACTCGTCGCGGCGCCGGTCGAGGATCTGTACCTGCCGATGCCGGCCGACCGCCGGCTGCGCAAGCTGATCGATCATCTGCTCTACTGTCCGGCCGACAAGTCGTCGCTGCCCGAACTCGCGCGACGCGCGGGCGTCAGCGAGCGCAGCCTGACGCGGCTCGCGGCGAAGGAGCTCGGAATGAGCCTCGGCGACTGGCGTCGGCGGCTGCACGTCGCGCTGTCGCTGCGGATGCTGACCACCGGCCGCCGCGTGCACCAGATCGCGATCGACCTCGGCTACGAGAGCGCGAGCAGCTTCGTGACGATGTTCCGCAAGGCGACCGGCAAGTCGCCGACGCAATTCCTGACCGACCGGCAGCGCTGAACGGCGCGATCCGCGCCGCTCGCATGCAATTGGCCGGATCGAGCAAGCAGTTGGCCGGCACGATAAATGACGCGATCGACCTTGACCCATAAAATGAGAATCGTTCTCATCTGGAGGCCGACATGCAGATCATCACGACCGAATTCCCGTTTGTCTGGTTGCGTTACACCGGTTCGACGCACACCGAGCCCGCCCGCCTGATCGCCGAACTCGATGCGTTGCTCGCGCGTCGCGAACCGTTCGTTCTGCTGACGGACGATGCGCCGTCCGGCGACGATCGCGGCGGCGACGATCACGAGATGCGCAAGCAGCTCGCGAAATGGAGCAAGGCCAACCGTGCGCAGTCGCGCGAATGGATCCCCGCGATGATCGCGATCGAGCCCGATGCGTCGCGGCGCGTGGCGCTCGACGCTTTTTCGGGCGCGTTCGAGAAAGTGTGGGGCTATCCGCTGAATGCGGCGGCAACCCGCGACGACGCGCTTGCGCTCGCGCAGCGGCTGCTCGACGAACCGGCGCGCGGCGCCGCGGCGGCGAACGGCTGAACCGTCGGCCGCGCCGGCGGCGCGGCGTTTCTCGATACGCATGCACGGTGCGCGAGCGGGCGCCGCGGCATGCGGCAAACCTGCAGGGGTGTGCGGTGGACAATCCGATCCGCGCGATGCGCATCTTCACGCGCATCGTCGAAATGAACAGCTTCACGCGCGCGGCGCAGGTGCTCGGCATTTCGCGCGCCACCGCGACGCGAACCGTGCAGGAGTCCGATCTTTCGCGGTTCGGGCAAGCCGTCCCAATCCGCGTAGACGCCGATCGTCGTCATTTCCCTCGATGCTCCCCATGCCGTTTTCTTGCCGGCTTCAGCAACGCGACCAGATCGGCTGCCGTCGTGCCGCGAGCATCGCCGGGTTCGGTGGTTCCGGCTGCCGGCGTGCCTGCTCCGGCCGCTTTCGTGGCGGCCGGCGCGCTTGCGCGCATGCGCCGGCCGGGTGTGGACGATGTGGCGGCGGAGAGGGCCGGCGCGGTGCGTCGGGCGGATCGTGGTTTGACGAGGCGGGCGTCCTGAAGCCGGCGGCCGAATTCGTCCGCGGCGGCCAGCTTTTCCAGATCGCCCTGGAGCCCCAGCACCTGCATGACGGACAGATAGGCGCCGATGGTGACGCCCGATCCGCCGGCTTCCAGCGAACGAAGCGTCATCGGCGACATGCCGGCGCGTTCCGCAACCTGCTTGGCCGTCAGCTTCCGGCGCAGGCGAGCAAGCTTCAGCCGCTCGCCGAATTCGGCGAGTAGCTGGGTCGATGCCGGCAGGAGCGGGGCTGTCTTTTGTGCCATGAGGCTAATATTTCAATGTTTTGCCAACGAAGATGCCAAAATATTAGCGTAATCGATGCGAGGCGTGAGCGACTTTGGGTCCGGTTGGCAAGTGAGAATGTAAATATTTTGGCTATTTTTAGGAAATTTAGCCAAAGTAATGTCATTTTTGACGGCCATCCCTCCGTGCGCAACGCGATTCGGCGGCCGGATATCGTCTGGCCGGCTGCGCGCAACGATCGCGGCTTGCGCGATCCAGACCGTTTCCTACACGGCCCTCAACCGCCCCAATTCGTCCGCCAGAAAGTCGACGAACGCGCGAATCCGCGCGGACATCTGGTGACGCTGTGCATACACCGCATAGATGTCCGCGCTCGGCGTTTCGTGGTCGGGCAGCACGACGACGAGGCGACCGTCGGCGAGATAGTCGCGGAGGTCCCATTCGGCGCGCATCAGGATCCCGTGCCCGTCGAGCGCCCACTTCACGGCGATCTCGCCGTCGTTCGTCGTCAGGTTGCCGTTGATCCGCACGGCTTCCGTGTTGCGTGCCGCGCCGCGGCCGCTGGTCAGGCGCCAGATCCCGTAACCTTCGTCGCCTTGCCGGATGCCGATGCAGTTGTGCCGCGCCAGGTCGTGCGGCGTGGCGGGCATCCCGTGCCGCGCGAGATACGCGGGCGCCGCGCACAGCAGCCGGCGGTTCGGCGCGAGCCGCCGCGCGACGACGCGCGTGTCGGGCGGCTCGCCGAAGCGGATGCACACATCGAACGCGTCGTCGGTGAGCGGCGGCGGCATGACCGACAACTGCAGTTGCACCGACACCTCCGGATAGCGCGCGACGAAGCGCGAGATCGCGGGGCCGACGTGGCTGCGCCCGAAACCGAGCGTCGCGTTCACGCGCAGCAGCCCCTTCGGCCGCTGCTTCGCGCTGCCGAGCAACTCGCCGAGTTCGTCCATCTGGTCGAGGATCCGGCGCGCGTAGTCGAGATACACGTCGCCTTCGGGCGTCAGCATCATCCGTCGCGTCGTGCGGTTGACGAGCGTCACGCCCGCGCGCCGCTCCATCTGCGTGAGCCGCTTGCTGACGGCTGCCGCGGTCAACCCGAGTTCGCGCGCGGCCGCGCTCAGGCTGCCCGATGCGGCCAGCGTCGAGAAGAAGCCGAGATCGGCCGGCTGGACGGTATCCACCATGACGGGATTCGTGAATCGAAGTTAAAGATGCCTTGATTCTAGCGCCGGTTCCTGCACTCCTGGTTCGGTAAAGTGCGTTCACGCTCACGATCAATCGAGGATGTCCGCATGAAGACCTACCGTATCGCAACGATTCCGGGCGACGGCATCGGCAAGGAAGTGGTGCCGGCCGGCAAGCAGGTGCTGGAAGCGCTGGCCCGCGGCAGCGACCGCTTCGCGTTCGAGTTCGAGGATTTCGACTGGGGCGCCGATTATTACCGCCAGCACGGCGCGATGATGCCGGCCGACGGCCTCGACGCGCTACGCGGCAAGGACGCGATCCTGTTCGGCTCGGCGGGCGACCCCGACGTGCCCGACCATGTGACGCTGTGGGGGCTGCGCCTGAAGATCTGCCAGGGCTTCGACCAATACGCGAACGTGCGCCCGACGCGCATCCTGCCCGGCATCGACGCGCCGCTGAAGCGCTGCGGGCCGGACGACCTGAACTGGGTCATCGTCCGCGAGAAC
This sequence comes from Burkholderia metallica, assembly GCF_902832845.1. Classification (GTDB taxonomy): domain Bacteria; phylum Pseudomonadota; class Gammaproteobacteria; order Burkholderiales; family Burkholderiaceae; genus Burkholderia; species Burkholderia metallica. Next base: position 323,640 of record NZ_CADFDB010000008.1, read on the forward strand.
TCCGAAGGCGAATACGCGGGCGTCGGCGGCCGCGTGCACCAGGGCCATCCGATCGAGGCCGCGACCGACGTGTCGATCCTCACGCGCGCCGGCGTGGAACGCATCATGCGCTTCGCGTTCCGGCTCGCGCAGTCGCGCCCGCGCAAGCTGCTGACCGTGGTCACGAAGAGCAACGCGCAGCGGCACGCGATGGTGATGTGGGACGAGATCGCGAAGCAGGTCGCGCAGGAATTCCCGGACGTCACGTGGGACAAGGAACTCGTCGACGCGGCGACCGCGCGCATGGTCAACCGGCCGGCGTCGCTCGACACGATCGTCGCGACCAACCTGCATGCCGACATCCTCAGCGATCTCGCGGCCGCGCTCGCCGGCAGCCTCGGTATCGCGCCGACCGGCAACATCGATCCCGAGCGTCGTTATCCGTCGATGTTCGAGCCGATCCACGGTTCCGCGTTCGACATCATGGGCAAGGGGCTCGCGAATCCGGTCGGCACGTTCTGGTCGGTCGTGATGTTGCTCGAGCATCTCGGCGAGACGGACGCTGCCGCGCGCGTGATGCAGGCGATCGAGGCCGTGACGGCCGACCCGTCGCTGCATACGCGCGACCTCGGCGGCAGCGCGACGACCGCGCAGGTGACGGCGGCCGTGTGCGAGCGCGTCGCAAACGCGGCGGTTGCGGCCTGACGATCAACGCGACGCTACGCATGCGGGCCGCAACGTAGGCGGCGTGTGTGCGCAACCGGTAGCCGGGCGCCGCCCGTTCATCGTCCCCGCGGTTTTTGATGCCCGCGACTCGCGCGTCCGACGCGAGCCGGGTGCCGGCGCGCGCGCTTCGTCGCGGCGCCGGCGAGTATTCACCGGCAGAGCACGGCTCGACCTCGAAGGAGGAGACACATGCAAGCGGATCTGGAAACACGCGTCGCGCGGAAACTGATGTGGCGGATCATTCCGTTCGTGATGCTGCTTTACTTCGTCAGCTTTCTCGATCGCGTCAACGTCGGCTTTGCCGCGATGACGATGAACAAGGCGATCGGCCTGTCGCCGACCGCGTTCGGGTTCGGCGGCGGCCTGTTCTTCATCGGCTACTTCCTGTTCGAAGTGCCGTCCAACCTGATTCTCCATCGCGTCGGCGCGCGCATCTGGATCGCGCGGGTGATGATCACGTGGGGCCTCGTGTCGGCCGTATCCGCGTTCGCGGCCGGGCCGACGAGCTTCTACGTGCTGCGCTTCCTGCTCGGCGTGGCCGAAGCCGGGTTCTTCCCCGGCGTCATCCTGTACCTGAGCCTGTGGTTCCCCGCGAAGCAGCGCGCGGTGGCCGCCGCGTGGTTCATGGCGGCCGCGCCGATCTCGACCGCGATCGGTTCGCCGCTGTCGGGCGCGATCATGCAGATGCCGCCGCTGTTCGGGCTCGCCGACTGGCAGATGCTGTACATCGTCGAAGCGCTGCCGGCGGTCGTGCTCGGCTTCGTCGTGCTGAAGTGCCTGACCGATTCGCCGTCGAAGGCCGTGTGGCTGCAGCCGGACGAGCGCGACTGGCTGATCGCGAAGCTGAAGGCCGAAGCCGACGTGCGCCACACGCATGCCGGGCACACGGCCGGCGCGTGGCAGGCGTTGCGCGATCCGCGCGTGCTGGCGCTCGCGCTGATCTATTTCGGCACGTCGGCCGGGCTCTACACGCTCGGGCTGTGGGCGCCGCTGATGGTCAAGCAGTTCGGCTTCACCGCGCTGCAGACGGGCTTGCTGACCGGGATCCCGAGCATCGCCGCCGTCGTCGCGATGATCGTCTGGGCGCGGAATTCGGATCGCACCGGCGAGCGCACGTGGCACGTCGTGATTCCGTGCGTGCTCGCGTGCATCGGCTTCGTGTTCGCGGGGCAGGCGAGCACCGCGTTGCTGACCGTGCTCGCGCTGGTCGTCGTCAACATCGGGATCAGCGCCGCGAAGGCGCCGCTGTGGGCGATGCCGAGCGCGTTCCTGTCGGGCGCCGGCGCGGCCGCGGGGATCGCGATGATCAACTCGATCGGCAATCTCGGCGGGTTCGTCGGGCCGTTCGCGATCGGCTGGCTGAAGAACGTGACGGGCGGGTATTCGGCGGGGCTCTATGTGGTGGCTGGCACGCTCGCGGTGTCGGCGGTCGTCACGCTGATGCTGAGCCGCAAGGGGGAGCGGGAAGCGGTCGCGCCGGGCGTGCGGCATCATTCGTGAGCGCGGTGTTTGCGCCGAAACGCCGGACAGACGCGCATCGCATGCCCGCCCGGCGCCATGTTGCGTTACGTGCGATCAGCCATGCGTGAGCGTCAGCGCATAGAACTTCACGACGGTGCCCGGCGTCGTGAGCGGCGTGCCGGACACGGCCGTCTGGTCGTAGTCGCCCGCCTTGAAGTAGAAATTCTCGCCGTCGAAGCTCGAATCCATCGTGAAGGTCTTGGTCGTGCCGTTCGCGGTGACGGTGATCGTCGTGCCGCTCAGGCTCAGCGCGTAGCTGAACTTCTTTCCGACACCGACCGTCGTGATCGGCGTGGTCGTCGACTTGCCGCCCTGGTTGGTGCTTTCGAGCAGCAGCTGCACGACGCCGCCGGACGTGAACTGCAGCTCGCACAGCGGCTTGCTCGGGCCGGTGCCCTGGAAGATCTGGCCGATCGTCGTGTGATCGGGCACCTGCGTGACGGCCACCGTCGCATTCAGCCGGTTCGTGCCGGAGGTCGGCCAGGTCGCGTTCTCGCGCAGCTCGGTGCGCGGATGCAGCGAGCCGGACGTCGTCCAGCCCTGCGTCGGGTCCATCATCACCATCGAGCCGTCGCTGCCGTCCGTATAGAAATACGTCGGGTTCACGTAGCCGCCCGCGAGCGACGAGCCGCTCACCGTGTCGACCTTGCCGGACGAGCCGGTCGGCAACTGCAGCGTGAACGGTGCGAGGTTGAAGTTCGAGCCGGGCGGATTCGACGGGCTGAGCGCCATCGCGGTGGCCTGCTGGCGGGCGGCGGCGGCCGGGCTGGCCGGATCGTCGCCGCCGCACGCGGACAGGCACGCAACGGACAGAACGGCGATGACGCACGGGATGATCCTGTTCTTCATGGTGTCTCTCTCTGATGGTCCGTGGCTCGGTGCCACGTTGTGGATAACGTTTTCCTTTTATGGCGCACGATCGTCGAAACGAGACCGGTTGCCCATAGAAAGCACTCCAAAATACAGAAAGCAGGTAACGCTCGACGGCTGGAACAGTGATGCGGTAAATCTCGGGGAAATTGCGGAATATCTGAAGCTTGCAATCGGCTTTCCGTGAAGCGCGTCCGGCCGATCGAGGACGATGCTAACAAGAAGCGTTGGAAGAGTAAACGTTTTCCTATTCGAGCCGGAAAAGCGGATGGACGCCGATCGCTGCGAGGTATTCGCGCGCCGGCGTGTCGGTTACGACGCCGGCGCGGCGACGTGCTGCGCGATCCGTGCCGCGCAAGCGTCGGGCGTCGCGTCGGACGTATCGAGCACCATCTGGCTGAACGGCCGCGATGCATGGCCTTCGCGATACATCTCGGCGATCCGGCTCCGCTCCCAGTCCGTCAGCACACGCGCGCCGCGCTTCGACGACGCAACCGCTTCGGGCGGTGCGAGCGTCACGACGAACAGCCGTGCGTCGCGCGCATCGCAGGCGGCGCGCAGTCGCTCGAATTCCGGGTCGCCGATCGGATACGCGATGACCAGGTAACGCTCGCGCGCGTTCGCGATCTGCGTGACGAGACGTTCGAGCGCGATCGCCCATTGCACGGCGAACGGCGCGTCTTCGGGCGCATCGTGATCGTCGCCGTCGATGAAGCGCGCGTCGGGCAGCACGCGTGCGAGCGCGACACCGATCGTCGTCTTGCCGCTGTTGATCGGGCCGTTCAGGTGGATGACGGTAAGGGCGGTCATGAGTCGGCGCTGGAATCGGAAGACCGCAGCTTGCCATGACTCACGCGGCGGCGGTGCGACGTCTCGGGTGCGTTACTCGGGGTGATGCGAATACGGAGGGAAAGCAAAAAGGCGGGGGAGGAGAAGCGGCAGGCCGCATGTGCGAAATTCGATCCGCCCACGCGGCCTGCCCGGCCATGCCGCAAGCGATGCGGCATGGCGTCGAGCGAAACGGCTTACTTGTCGTCGCCCTTGATCTGCGGCAGCGCCGATGCTTCGCCCGGCGTCAGCAGCCCGACTTGCGAATACACGCGCAGCTTGTCGCGCGTATCGGTGATGTCGAGGTTGCGCATCGTGAGCTGGCCGATTCGGTCGCGCGGCGAGAACGTCGACGCCACCTTCTCCATCGACAGGCGCTCCGGCTGATACGTGAGGTTCGGCGACTTCGTGCTCAGGATCGAGTAGTCGTTGCCGCGGCGCAGTTCGATCTTCACTTCACCGGTGATCGCGCGCGCGACCCAGCGCTGCGCGGTTTCGCGCAGCATGATCGCCTGCGGGTCGAACCAGCGGCCCTGGTACAGCAGGCGGCCGAGGCGGCGGCCGTTCTCGCGGTACTGCTCGATCGTGTCTTCGTTGTGGATGCCGGTGACGAGGCGCTCGTACGCGATGTACAGCAGCGCGAGGCCCGGGGCTTCGTAGATGCCGCGGCTCTTCGCCTCGATGATGCGGTTCTCGATCTGGTCGCTCATGCCGAGGCCGTGGCGGCCGCCGATGCGGTTCGCTTCCAGCAGCAGCTCGACCGGGTCGGTGAACTCGACGCCGTTCAGCGCGACCGGCTGGCCGGCTTCGAAGCGCACCGTCACTTCTTCCGCGGCGATCTTCACGTCGTCGCGCCAGAACGCGACGCCCATGATCGGGTTCACGATCTTGATGCCGCTTTCGAGGCTTTCGAGATCCTTCGCTTCGTGCGTCGCGCCGAGCAGGTTCGAATCGGTCGAATACGCCTTCTCGGCCGACATCTTGTACGCGAAGCCGGCCTGGTTCATGAATTCCGACATTTCGGCGCGGCCGCCGAGCTCGTCGATGAACGTCTGGTCGAGCCACGGCTTGTAGATCTTCAGGTCCGGGTTCACGAGCAGGCCGTAGCGGTAGAAGCGCTCGATGTCGTTGCCCTTGTACGTGCTGCCGTCGCCCCAGATGTTGACGCCGTCTTCCTTCATCGCGGCGACGAGCATCGTGCCCGTCACGGCGCGGCCGATCGGCGTGGTATTGAAGTACGTGACGCCGGCCGTCGTGATGTGGAACGCGCCGCTTTGCAGCGCCGCGATGCCTTCGGCGACGAGCTGCGCACGGCAGTCGATCAGGCGGGCGCCGGCTGCGCCGTATTCGATCGCGCGTTTCGGGATCGCGTCGTAATCGTCTTCGTCGGGCTGGCCGAGGTTCGCCGTGTATGCGTACGGGACGGCGCCCTTGAGTTTCATCCAGTGCAGCGCAGCGCTGGTGTCCAGGCCGCCGGAGAAGGCGATACCGACCTTCTGGCCGGTCGGGAGGCTTTCGAGAATCGTGCTCATAGGAATTACCGTGGATTGAAGCCGGTGGGATCGTATTTCGCGGAATATGCGAGTATCGGCTGTCCGGAAGGTTGGAGCAAGGGCTGATTTTGGTGCAGAACCGTCGCCGCGCCTGTCGCGGCGGGCCTGACGAGGGATTAACCGGGTGGAGAGCGCCCCGCGGGCCGGCGCGAAATCGCAGCGATTCCGCCCCCGGCGAGCCCGCTCGGGACGCGTGTTATCGGGGTTGGATCGGGGCAAAAAGCGTGGCGGTCGGCGTCGTGATGCCCGCCGCATCGTATCGAAAGGTATTTGAAAGTATGGCGTGTAAAGCGCCGGTCGCTGCCAACGTCAGATGTTCCACGACTGCGCGGTATCGAGCAGTTTCTCGCGCAACTGGTCGACTTCCCCGGCCAGCTTGGCCGTGATCGACACGTAGCCGGACAGTTGCGGCGGCGCGTCGTGCGGCGGTTCGGCCGGCCGGCGGCGCGGCGCGAGCCGGCTCGGCGTGCCGAACTTGAGCGCGCGGCTCGCGCCGACCAGCGTGTCGCGGATGCGCCGGTTCATCGCCTTCATGTCGACGCGCATGTATTCGCGGGCCGCGACGTCGTCGCGGGCCGGCACCGCGCTCGACAGGATCTCCAGATAGCCGATGCACAGGCGCAGGCTGCGCTGGATCGCTTCGAGCTGCGCCATCGACGTCTCGCACTCCTTCGACACCGACGGCATCAGCGAGCGCAACTGCACGAGCAGCGCGCTGAGCGCGGCCATTTCCTTCAGGTGCGCGTCGTCGCTCACCTGGCGGTCGCCCGCGAGTCGCGCATGGACGGCCGCGCACGCGCGCAGCGCGTCGGCGAGCTTGTAGCGCCACGAGTAGGTGGCGTAGAGGGGCAGCGCGAACGAGAACGCCAGCGCGATCGCGATACCGGTCAGCACGTTCACCGCGCGCCACAGGCCGTCGACGATCTCGTTGTCGCCATGCCCGGCGACGATCACCATCGTGATCGCCGACAGCAGCGCGATGTAGCCGGCCTTGCCGATCGCGTGGTACGCGCAGATGCCGCATGCGAGCGCCATCAGCAGGTAGATTGCGAGCGGCGCGTGCACGAACGAATACAGCAGGATCAGCCCGAGCCCCGCGAGCGCGCCGATCGACGTGCCGAGCGCACGCTCGGCCGCCTTCTTGCGGATGTTGCCGTGATGCTGGAGCCCGCCGACGACGATCAGCACGGTGATCGTCGACCATTCGCCGTGCGGCACGTTCAGCCCGGTGGACAGCGCGATCGACACGAGAATCGCGAGCGCGACGCGCGCCGCATGGATCAGCTTCGCGTGCCGGTAGCGGCGATACGGGTCGAGCAGCGGGCGGAGCGCGTGGCGCAGGATCGGCGGCAGCCGGGTCGGGAGCGGGGTGGTCATGGCGGAGCTGGAGTGGCGGAACGCGCACGGCGGCGTGCGCGGGCCGGCGCCGCGCCGCATGTGCAGCAGACGTAACGCTAGCCGAACGCGGGGGGACTGTCCACGGTGCGGTTGGTCATCCGGCGCGGCCGGCTGCCGCGCGCGTTCGCGTCACGTCACGTCGCGGTGGCGTCAGGCGTCGGCCGTGCGCGGCTGCGCTTCCAGCACGCGGTTGCGGCCGCCGGACTTCGCGCGGTACAGCGCCTCGTCGGCTTGCCGCAGCAGCGCGGCGGCGTTCAGGCGCCCGTCGACGGCGGTCGCCGTGCCGATGCTCGCGGTGACGCGCCGGTACGGGCTTCGCGCGTGCTCGATGTCGAGTTCCGCGATCGCGCGCCGGATGCCCTCGGCGACGACCACCGCGCCTTGCGCATCGGTGTCGGGCAGCGTGACGACGAATTCCTCGCCGCCGTAGCGGGCGACGTGGTCGCTGTCGCGGCGCAGGCAGCGCGACGCGGTTTGCGCGACGCGCCGCAGCACGTCGTCGCCGGCCGGGTGGCCGTAGTAGTCGTTGAACGCCTTGAAGTGATCGACGTCGACGAACAGCACCGACAGCGGGCGGCCGCTGCGCGACGCACGCTGTGCCTCCTTCGCGAGCACCGCGTCGAACGTGCCGCGGTTGTCGAGGCCCGTCAGCGCATCGGTGTGCGCGAGCCGGTACAGCTTCGATTCGGCGATCTGCCGGCGCCGCAGTTCGCGCGACAGCGCCATCGATCCCCACGCGATGAAGCCGGTGAACAGGCACATCAGCACGATGGTCCAGATCGCGCGGTGGAGCCACGGCGCGTAGATGTCGACTTCGGCGGGCGCGACGTCGACGATCAGCGGCAGGCCGGCGAGATGCTTGTAAACATAGATGCGCCGCACGCCGTCGATCGCGCCGGTGCCGGTCAGCGCGCCGGCGCGGGTGCGCTGCGATTCGACGAACAGCGGCGAGTCGTGCAGGTCGAGGCCGACCACGCGCGCGTCGAACGGCAGCCGCGACACGAGCGTGCCGTTGTCCTCGACGATCGCCGCGCTGCCGTGCTGGCCGACCGCGAGGCCGTCGAGCAGCGCGCGGAAGTAGTCGATGCTGAGCGTGCCGACAACGATGCCGGCGAAACTGCCGTCGGGCCGGCTGATCCGGCGGCTGAGCGCGATCGTCAGCGCGCCGCCGCGCAGCCGGGCCGCATACGGCCGGCTGAGGTAGAGGCCCTGCGCGAGCCCGTCGCGATGCACGGCGAAGTAGTCGCGGTCGGCGAAATTGCCTTGCCGCGCGGGCGACGCGCTCGAATCGATCACGATATTGCCGTGCGCATCCATCACGAAGATCGAGCCCAGATATTCGCCGGTCGCCGCGCGGTCGAACAGCAGCCGGTGGCGCTGGCGCGGCGGCAGCGTCATCAACTCCGGGTCGGCAATGCCGTCGACGACGTTCTGCAGCGACAAATCGTAGAGCTCGATATTGCGCACGATATCGCGTTCGATCAGCAGCATCAGGTTGCGTGCATTTTCGACCGCATGGTCGTATGCATCTCGCCGCGCCTCGATTAACAGCGACGTGGAAAGTCCCCAGCTGAACATCAGCAGCACGATCCCCGCAACGAGCACGCCGCGGGGCGACAGAATGCGGGCCACGATCGACGCGGTATGGCGGCGCAGCGCGGCGGGCAGCGTGAATGACTTCATCCTCGGGGGCGGCGGGCGGCGGATTGGCGCATCGTCGGCGATTCCGCACACTGATTATTTTGAATCGGGGCGCATTATCTCGCGATTTCACGACATTCGTGCGCGCATGCAAAACATGCATGCGGATACGGCGATTCACAACGGTTACGCATCATTACCGCTTTGCATGCAGGCGATTTGATTTGAATCAATGATCGATATTGGGTGTTTTGTCTGAATAATCCAGTGATTACCCGGCGATTATGTCCGTCGGCGTGGTATCGACGGGAGGGCGGCGGACAGCGGCGCAACACCGGCGGATTTGGAAAAACGGACAGCTGCCCGACGCGCGTGGTTTTTCCGCCGGTCCTCGCCCATGGCCGGTCCGGTGGGAGCCAACGTGTTGATTCCGCGAAATCTCCGCGGCGACGGCGGGCCGCGGCACCTGAGCTGTCCCCGTGGCGAATCAGGTAGAATCCGCGCTTCGCCGCAGGCGCCCGCCGCGCAACGCAAATCGGGGCTGCATCGAATGCATCGCAGGACGCGCACTGCGCTCCGATTCCGCATGCGCCGGCTACGGATGCCGGCCCGCTCAACGTTCGTCTCGTTTATGTCCGCAATTCCGAAATCCGACCCACCCGGTTCGCCCGCGAACCCACCCAAGCTTCATCGCGCGCTGAAGGCGCGCCACCTGACGATGATCGCCATCGGCGGCTCGATCGGCACGGGCCTGTTCGTCGCGTCCGGCGCGTCGATCTCGCAGGCGGGCCCCGGCGGCGCGATGGTCGCGTACATGCTGATCGGCCTGATGGTCTACTTCCTGATGACGAGCCTCGGCGAAATGGCTGCGTTCATGCCGGTGTCGGGCTCGTTCGCGACCTACGGCGCGAAATACGTGGACGAAGGCTTCGGCTTCGCGCTCGGCTGGAACTACTGGTACAACTGGGCGGTGACGATCGCGGTGGAACTCGTCGCCGCGCAGCTCGTGATGCATTACTGGTTTCCGGACGTGCCCGGCGTGTGGTGGAGCGCGGCCTTCCTCGGCGTGATGTTCCTGCTCAACGCGCTCACCGTGCGCGGCTTCGGCGAGGCCGAATACTGGTTCGCGCTGATCAAGGTCGTCACCGTGGTGGCGTTCATCGGCGTCGGCCTGCTGATGATCTTCGGCATTCTGAAGGGCGCGCCGAGCAACGGCTGGGGCAACCTGACGATCGGCGACGCACCGTTCGCGGGCGGCCTGCCGGCGTTGATGGGCGTCGCGATGATCGCGGGCTTCTCGTTCCAGGGCACCGAGCTGATCGGCGTCGCGGCCGGCGAATCGGAAAACCCGCGCACGACGATCCCGCGCGCGGTGCGCCAGGTGTTCTGGCGCATCCTGCTGTTCTACGTGTTCGCGATCTTCGTGATCGGCGTGCTGATTCCCTATACCGACCCGAACCTGCTGAAGACGGACGTGACCGACATCGGCGTGAGTCCGTTTACGCTCGTGTTCCGCCACGCAGGTCTGGCATTCGCGGCCGGCGTGATGAACGCGGTGATCCTGACCGCCGTGCTGTCGGCCGGCAACTCGGGCATGTATGCGTCCACGCGGATGCTCTACAACCTCGCGACCGAAGGCCGTGCGCCGAAGATCTTCGCGAAGCTGTCGCGCGGCGGCGTGCCGCGCAACGCGCTGTATGCGACGACGGCCGTCGGCGCGTTGTGCTTTTTCACGTCGCTGTACGGCGACAAGACCGTGTACCTGTGGCTGCTGAACACGTCCGGGATGACGGGCTTCATCGCGTGGCTCGGCATCGCGGTGAGCCACTACCGGTTCCGCAAGGGCTACGTGAAGCAGGGCTACTCGCTCGACCAGCTGCCGTACCAGTCGAAGTGGTTCCCGTTCGGCCCGCTGTTCGCGTTCGTGCTGTGCCTCGTGATCGCGCTCGGCCAGGACTATCAGGCGTTCCTCGCGAACCGGATCGACTGGGCGGGCGTGGCCGCGACCTATGTCGGCATTCCGCTGTTCCTCGTCGTGTGGCTCGGCTTCCGGTTCCTGAAGAAGAGCCGTTTCGTGCGCTACGAAGACATGGAAATCGCGCCGTGGATCGCCGCGAGCCGCGGCGCGCAGCGCCAGCCGGTGGCGAATCGCGAAACCGCGGGTTGACGCGGGCGCGGCATGCGGCCGCGCGCGATGCGACGAAACGGGAAGCCTCGCGCTTCCCGTTTTTTTTGCCCGGCTTTTGCCTCCACGGGGTCAAAGCCGGTTATATTGCCCGACCCTACCGGGCCACGGCCCGGCCGGCGCGAGGCGCGCAGCGCGGATCGGCATCCGGCGCGCGACCTGCGGCGGCCGGCGCGATGCCCGGCGTTTTCATCGCTCCGTGCGGGCCGATACGGCCCGCGGAGCGCGCAACCCAGAGGAATCCATGAGCGCATCACCCGCCGAGCGGAAGGCCGGACCCGTTTCCATCGCGCGAATCGAAGCCGCGATCAACGCGTGGCGCGAAGTGTACCCGCCGGCTCCGGACGGCGAGGACGGCTACGCGCTCGATGCCGGCAGCAATTGCCTCGCCGAACTGTACGGCACGATGATCTGCTACCAGCTGCCGGACGTGCCGCTCGACACGCTGAGCGACGCGCAGCGCGACGCGCTCTACGCGACCGAGGTGTGACGGGCGGCGCGCGATGCCGAGGCGCCGCGGCGCCGCGCGTCGGCATCGACGAAGCAACGGGAAGCTCGCGGGCTTCCCGTTTTGCTTTGGGCGGCGCGCGGCCGCGCGTGGCGGTTTGCGCCGCCTGCGGTATCGTGACGGCATCGTCCGGCCGGGGTTGAGCGCCGGATTGTTGTCCGGAGGCATCGAACATGGAGTTGAGACACCTCCGCTACTTCGTCGCGGTTGCGGAAGAGCGGAATTTCACGCGGGCGGCCGAACGGCTGCATATCGCGCAGCCGCCGCTGAGCCGGCAGATCCAGCAGCTCGAGGAAGCGCTCGGCGTGCCGCTGTTCGAGCGCAATGCGCGGCCGTTGAAGCTGACCGACGCGGGGCGCTTCTTCTATTCGCACGCGGTGCAGCTGCTCGCGCAGACGACCGAGCTCGAATCGATGACGAAGCGGGTCGGCAAGATCGAGCGCAGCATGTCGGTGGGCTTCGTCGGCTCGACGCTGTACGGGATGCTGCCGAAGATCATCCGGCGTTTTCGCGGCGAGTATCCGGCCGTCGAGCTGAGCCTGCACGAGATGTCGACGATGGACCAGATCAAGGCGCTGAAGGAAGGGCGCATCGACGTCGGGTTCGGGCGCATCCGCCACGAGGATCCGAGCGTGCGGCGCGTCGTGCTGCGCGAGGAGCGGATGATCGTCGCGCTGCCGGTCGGCCACGTGCTCGACAGCGCGAAGCCCGTGCTGTCGCTGCACGATCTCGTGAACGACACGCTGATCATCTTTCCGAAGGCGCCGCGCCCGAGCTATGCGGACCAGGTGCTCGCGGCGTTTCACGACCGCGCGTTGCAGCCGCGCAAGATCTACGAGACGCGCGAACTGCAGATCGCGCTCGGCCTCGTCGCGATGGGCGAGGGCGTGTCGGTCGTGCCGCAGAGCGTGTACGGGCTGAAGCGCGACGACATCAGCTACAAGCCGCTCGACGATCCGAACCTCGTGTCGCCGATCATCATGAGCATGCGGATGCTCGACGAATCGGAGGACATCCGCGCGATGCAGGCGCTGATCTACCGGCTGTACGACGAGGCGAAGATGGACTATCTGCCGCCGCAGCCCGAATGAACGCGCGGGCGGTGGGGGCTTGCTTGACGCTGCGGGCGGCCGCGGGCCACCATCGCGCAATTCGATGCGGCCGCCGGCGGGCGGCCGTTCTCATGCAGACGACAGGCACATCACACACATGACCGCAATCGTGACCGAGGAGACCACCGTCGAGACGCCGCAAGGGCGTCTCTTCGCGAAACGCTGGCGCGGCGGCCCCGCGCAACCGGCGGCAGGCGAGCCGGCCGCACCGATCGTGCTGCTGCACGATTCGCTCGGTTGCGTCGAGCTGTGGCGCGACTTCCCCGCGCAGCTCGCGCGCGCCACGCAGCGCGACGTGATCGCATACGACCGTCTCGGCTTCGGTCGTTCCGATCGTCATCCGGGCACACTCGGCACGACGTTCGTGCGCGACGAGGCCGATCATGCGTTCGCGACGCTGCTCGAACAGCTTGGCGTCGATGCGTTCGTCGCGTTCGGGCACAGCGTCGGCGGCGGGATGGCGATCGGTTGCGCGGCCGCGCATCCGGAGCGCTGCCGCGCGCTCGTGACGATCGCCGCGCAGGCGTTCGTCGAGGATCGAACGCTGGCCGGGATTCGCGACGCGGGGCAGCAGTTCGACGAACCGGGGCAGCTCGACCGGCTCGCGCGCTATCACGGCGACAAGGCCGAATGGGTGTTGCGCGCGTGGGTCGACACGTGGCTGTCGCCGGCGTTTCGCGACTGGAATCTCGACGACGACTTGCGGCGCGTGCACTGCGCGACGCTCGCGATTCACGGCGAAGACGACGAATACGGGTCCGACGTGCATCCGAAGCGGATCGCCGCGCAGGTCGCGGGGCCGTCGTCGTATCTGTTGCTCGGCCGGTGCGGACACATGCCGCACCGCGAGCGGACCGACGACGTGCTGGCCGCTGTCGCGACGTTCCTGCGCGACGCGCGCGCGTGAGCGCGACCGCCGTCGGCGGGCCTGCGCCCGCCGATCGTCAGAACGCGAGCTGGATCGCGAGATCGATCGCGAGCAGTGCGATCGAGCAGCCGATCCCGAGGACCACGTTCGGCAGCCGGTGCTCGAAGTCGCGATGATCCTTGCGCATCGCGGCGCCGAGCAGGAAGATCGCCTCGACGACGATCTGCAGCCCGACGAACAGCAGCATCAGCAGATATTCGTAACCCATCTGCTTGAACGCGGCGAACTGCATCCCGTGATCGCGGATCCATTGGCCGACGCGCAGCAGTTCGTACACGAACAGCAATGCGGGAAACAGGTAGCTGATGAAATAGGTCGGCGCGGTGGCGTGCCGTAGTTCGAGGTGGAAGTGCTGATGCGTGGATGCCATCACGAATCCCTCCTTGCAACGCATGATTGCGGTCGCGACGGCGGCGTGACGACGTGCCGATGAAGGGATTACCCGAGGCGTCGTGCGCAACCGTACGACATCAGCATACCGCTGCGCGGGAAATTTGGCATGCGATGGTTGCGATCGTCGTAAAAATGCCTACGCGCTGCGCGACCGGCGGTGCTTGCAAGTATCGATGGCAATCCGTCGCAGGGGATCGGGCACCCGCATTCGGCCGTGCGGGCCGTCAGAGCGATCGAGCGCTGGGCGCAGCCGGGCGCGCGGTAAGCGCGCGCATCGGCATCAGAAATGCCCGGTGAACCGGTAGCGGCTGCCCGGGTGCCACAGATTGGCGACCGACGCGACCAGCCCTTGCGACCATGTGCGCCGATGCAGCAGCAGGCACGGCTCGCGGTCGTCCATCGCGAGGTGGCGGCGCGTTTCGGCGTCGGGCATCGCGGCCTCGATCCGGTATTCGACGCGCTGCAGTGGCGCGACGCGCGTCAGGTACTGGTTCGGCGTCGTCGTCGTGAAGTCCTGCAACGCATATTCCGGCGCGCAGGCCGGATTGACCCAGCGCTCCTCGAGCTGCACGGGCGTGTCGTTCTCGAAGTGCAGCACGCGCGAATGGAAGATCGGGCTGCCGGTGTCGATCTGCAGCTCGTCGGCGAGCTTCGCGTCGGCGACGGCCGCGCCGACCTGCAGCACCTGCGCGCGATAGCCGTGGCCGCGCGCGGCGACTTCGTCCGAGATGCTGCGGATCGCGACGAGCGTCGATTCGTACTTCGGCGACGCGACGTAGGTGCCGGAGCCGCGCGTACGCGTGAGCACCTGTTCGGCGGTCAGCTCGCGCAGCGCGCGGTTGACGGTCATCCGCGCGACGTTGAATTCGCGCGCCAGCTCGTTCTCCGACGGCACCTGGTCGCCTTCCGCCCATTCGCCGGCATGAATGCGCGCGAGGATGAAGTCCTTGATTTCCTGATAGATCGGTGTGGTCATGGGATCACGATTCCAGAGTCGGCAGCGGCCCGCCGCCGAATGCCGATCCGGCGCGCGCCCGGCGCCGAGTGTACCGGTTTCGCGGACGCGCGGGCCCGGATTCCCCCGAATGATCCCTGTTCGGCCGGCGCGCGTCCATGCGGGATTGCACAGAGCGGCCGGCCTTTGCCGACGGGCGTGCGCTCAGAACCGATGCCGGATGCCGACCGTCCCGACCACCTGCGTATGGTTCGACGAAGCCGCGAGCCCCGTGACGTTCGCAAACCCGAGCGTCGCGCCCGACGGCACGCCGAACTGATGCTGATAGACGGTTTCCGCATAGACGTCGGTGCGCTTGCTCAGCGCGTAGTCGGCCATCAGCGTTACCTGATGCCATTTCGGCCGGTGGCTGCCGGCTGCGTCGTCGTAGCGGCCGTCGGTGAACGTATAGGCGCCCGCGAACGAAACCGCTGGCGTCAGCGCGTAACGCGCGTTGACTTCGTAGTTGTCGAAGCGCAGCGCGTTCAGCGCGCCGGGCAGCGACGATGCGGCCGTGTCGTCGAACATCGAATGCGTCCACAACGCGCCGACCGTCAGCCGGTCGAACGCATAGCTGCCGCCCGCGCCCATCACGCGCTGGCGCACGGCCGGGAAGTTCGGCGCGTCGTTGGTCGACAGCGCACCGCCGGGCGTCAGCCCGCCGCGGTTGAGTTGCAGATACGCGGCGCCGAGGCTGACCGGCCCGTTCGCATACGACACGCCGGCGCTGTACGCACGGTTGTTCGCGAAGCCGCCGGCCGCGTTGCTGAACCCGTACAGGCCGCCGAACTGCCAGCCGGCGAGCGTCGGGCTCGTGTATTTCACCGCGTTGTCGATGTAGAACGAATCGTCGAGGTTGTCGTTGTCGAACGGATGCGACGCGAGGTTGTTGCCGTCGCCGTTGTTCGCCATTGCGAGCGGGCCGAGCGTGTCGACCACGGCGTCGTATTGGCGGCCGAGCGTCAGCGCGCCGTACCGGTCGCTCTGCAGGCCGACGTACGCGCGACGGCCGAACATCGTATTTCTGTAGGACTGCGTGCCGTTGTTCAGGTTGAAGCCGCTTTCGAGGCGGAACAGCGCATGCAGGCCGCCACCGAGATCCTCGTTGCCGCTCAGGCCGAACACGGTGTTCGACAGCAGGCCGCTGCCTTGCTGCCACGCGCTTTTGCCCGACTGGTTGTTCGTGTAGGCGATACCCGCATCGAGCATCCCGTAGAGCGTGACGCTGCTTTGCGCATGCGCGGCGGCGCCGAAGAACGCGAGGGAGAGGGTACCGACGACTGCTTTTTTCATTGAGTGTGCTTCCTGGAAAGGCCCGTTGCGACGGGAACGACGATCCGGCGCGCGCGCCGACGGCGTAACGGCGCGGCGCGTGGCGAAGACGAGCCGCATGCGTTCGCGCCGGAAACGCGCGTTCGAATCGATGAAAGGGGGGGGCGGGCGCGAGACGTGTGTCGTGCGCGACCGCAACGGATGCCGGCTAGTGCTGCAGCAGGCGGATCGCGCCGAATTCGGCGGCCGGCAGCAGGCGGAGGATCGACAGGATCGCGGGCGACGCCTGCGACCGCGCGACTTCAAGCTCGATGCACGCGCGCCCGGTACGGTTGTCGATCGCAGCCGTGTAGAAATTGAGCGCGGCACCGACGGCCTGATGCAGCAGGCGGCGCACGACGGCGAGGTTGTCCGATTCGATGCGAATCGACAGCAGCACGAATTCGTCGGCGGCGGTCCGGCGCCGCGATCGAACGATCGGCAGCGCGCGTGAAGCGGCGGTTTCGGTTGTGGTCGGTTTCATGCTGGCACCCCGGTTCGCATCGTGCTTCGCACTGCGGAGATTTCATGCTGGACATGCCGCCCATTCTAGGAATCGCGGTGACGATACGGTGTATAGACTCGAACCGGCCGCGAAAAGAACGCATAAAAAACGATCGCGACCGCGGATGCGCCGCGAGAGGCGCGCGAACGTGTTCGCGACGTTGGGCCGCGCGCACGACGTGCGCGTGTCCATGACATGACGAACCTGCGGCAGAAACATCGAACCGATGCCGGCACGCCCGCGGCATCCGCTGACGGAACCGTCGTTCGGCTACCGGCTGGTCGGTCTGGAAACGGTCCGCATGACCGAGGGGCTGCGCGATGCGGCCTTGTCAGGTCTAGACAGGTGAAAGCTGGCGCCCGATGCGCTCGGAAAGCTTCCGTTTAGCTCGATGTAATCCGTAATCAATTGAAATTGAAGGGAAAATTCCACCGGCGAAACAATCCGGCGACAACTAGAGATAAACACGGATTGCCGGTGGACGGGCTGAAAAGGCAAAGTTGTATGTACAACTTGGGGCGCCGCCGGAACGGGCGATGTCCGGGTTGGAAGGGTTCGCGGCGGGGTGTCGTACAGCGGCGCCGGCGCGCGCCGGCCGCGTGCGTGCCGCGCTGTCGTCGGGCGCCGCGCACGGTGCGCGATGCGTGCGGCTTGATGAGCAGGCTGCATCACGTCGTGCGTAAGTATCGTTTGATGCGCAGTTAATGGCTATTGACAATCCAGCCACTTCGATCTGGGTCCCTCATATGATCTTCCAAGGATTTGGCCCGCTGCTGTGGGCCGGCACGGTGGAAACCGTGAAGCTCGCGGTGCTGTCGCTCGCCGCGTCGCTCGTGCTCGGCCTCGTCGGCGCGAGCGCGAAACTGTCGACGAATCGCATGCTCAGGTCGGTCGGCACCTTCTACACGACGCTGATCCGCGCGGTGCCCGACCTCGTGCTGATGCTGCTGCTGTTCTACGGAATCCAGATCCTGCTGAACAACGTGACCGACATGCTCGGCTGGGACCAGATCGACATCGATCCGTTCGTCGCGGGCGTCATCACGCTCGGCTTCATCTACGGCGCGTACTTCACCGAGACCTTCCGCGGCGCGTTCCTCGCCGTGCCGCGCGGCCAGCTCGAAGCGGGCTTCGCGTACGGAATGAGCGGCTGGCGCGTGTTCCGCCGCATCCTGTTCCCGCAGATGATGCGCTTCGCACTGCCGGGCATCGGCAACAACTGGCAGGTGCTGGTCAAAGCCACCGCGCTCGTGTCGATCATCGGCCTCGCGGACGTGGTGAAAGCGTCGCAGGACGCGGGCAAGAGCACGCTCGATTTCTTCTTCTTCACGCTGGCGGCAGGCGCGATCTACCTCGCGATCACGACGGTGTCGAACGTCGTGCTGCATCACCTCGAGAAGCGTTATTCCGTCGGTGTCCGGAGGCTCGCACTGTGATCGAACTCGTCAGCCAGTACTGGCAAAGCTATCTCTATACCGACGGCTACCGCTTCAGCGGCCTCGCGATCACGCTGTGGCTGCTGGTCGTGTCGATCGCGCTGGGCTTCGCGCTCGCCGTGCCGCTGGCAATCGCGCGCGCGTCGTCGAACCGCTGGATCTCGGGCCCCGTGTGGCTCTATACGTACGTGTTCCGCGGCACGCCGCTCTACGTGCAACTGCTGATGTGCTACACGGGCATCTACAGCCTGCAGGTCGTGCATAACCACGTGCTGCTCGACACGTTCTTCCGCAACGCGATGAACTGCACGCTGCTCGCGTTCGTGCTGAACGAATGCGCGTATGCGACCGAGATCTTCGCGGGCGCGATCAAGGCGACGTCGGCCGGCGAGATCGAAGCCGGGATGGCCTACGGGATGTCGCGCTTCAAGCTCTATACGCGGATCATCCTGCCTTCCGCGCTGCGCCGCTCGCTGCCGAGCTACAGCAACGAGGTGATCCTGATGCTGCACGCGACCACGCTCGCGTTCACCGCGACCGTGCCCGACATCCTGAAGGTCACGCGCGACGTCAATTCGGCGACGTACATGTCGTTCCAGGCCTACGGCATCGCGGCCGTGCTGTACGCCGCCGTCGTGTTCACGCTCATCTGGGCGTTCCGCAAGCTCGAGACGCGCTGGCTCGCGTACCTCGCGCCGCGCGGCCACTAACGCTTTCGCAAGATTCGCAAGGAAGGATTCAGCATGTACAAGCTCACCGTCGACAACCTGCACAAGAAGTTCGGCGACAACGAGGTGTTGAAGGGCGTGTCGATGAAGGCAAAGGCCGGCGACGTGATCAGCATCATCGGCTCGAGCGGCTCCGGCAAGAGCACGTTCCTGCGCTGCATCAACTTCCTCGAGCAGCCGTGCTCGGGGCAGATCACGATCGGCAGCGAGCCGATCGGGACCACGCGCGACCGCAACGGCTCGCTGCGTGTCGCCGACCCGAAGCAACTTCAGCGGATGCGCACGAAGCTGTCGATGGTGTTCCAGCACTTCAACCTGTGGGCGCACATGACGGTGCTCGAGAACATCATCGAAGCGCCGATGGCGGTGCTCGGCGTCGGCAAGGACGAAGCGATCGCGCGGGCGCGCAAGTATCTGGAGAAGGTCGGCCTCGCGCCGCGCGTCGAGGGCATGTATCCGTCGCACCTGTCGGGCGGCCAGCAGCAGCGCGTGGCCATTGCGCGTGCGCTCGCGATGGAGCCGGAAGTGATGCTGTTCGACGAGCCGACGTCGGCGCTCGATCCGGAACTGGTGGGCGAAGTGCTGAAGGTGATGCAGAAGCTCGCCGAGGAAGGCCGCACGATGGTCGTCGTCACGCACGAGATGGGCTTCGCGCGCAACGTGTCGAATCACGTGATCTTCCTGCATCAGGGGAAGATCGAGGAGGAAGGGAACCCGCAGGAGATTCTCGTGAATCCGAAGAGCGAACGGCTCGGGCAGTTCCTGTCGGGGCGGTTGAAGTAAACCGGTCGTTGCGCGGCGCGATGCGTTGCCCGTGACGCCGCACCGGCGCCACGGGCGTCGCCGTGAAAACGCCTACTGTTGCGCGAGCGCGTCCGTCAGCGGCCGCTGCGCGACACGCACCAGATTGTCGCGGCTCGCACCGGGGCTCGACCATTGCAGATGCATGCTGGCCGGCCCGCTCGCATGCACGTACTCGATGCGGATCGGCACGTTGCGCTTCTGCGTCAGGTGAATGCGGCCCTTCGCGGTCGCGAGCCCCGGCTGTTCCTTGTCGATCACCTTGCGGCCGTCGATCCACACGCGCGCGACGTTGTCGCTCGTCACGCTGAACGTGTAGTTGTCGGCCTTCGGAATGTCGAGCGCGCCGGTCCAGCGGATCGCATAGTTCGTCGCATTCATCCCCTTCGACGCGTCCGGCGAATCGGTGCCGCGCTCGGTGTTCAGGTCGAAATCGACGAGCGGCGTGATCGACGAGAACACCGGCGTCGTGAACGTCGTGTCGTTGTAGTACGTCGCATTGAGCACGCGCAGCCGCGAGCTGAACGCGCTCGCGAGCGCCTGCACCTCGGCCGTGCTCCACGGGTGGCCGTCGGGGTAGAGCGTGCCCTGGAACGGCGTGCCCGGTTCGACGGTCGCCGGGGCGGACGCCGTCTGTCCCCAGTGGAAGCGCGTATTCGTGCGGCCGATCATCAGCTCCCACACGAGGAAGCCCGTCGTGCCGCCGTAGGTGGATGCGATGCCGGCCATCGTCTGGCCGGCCTGGCCGCCCGGCCAGCCGCGCTGCAGCGTTTCCGAATTCAGGCTGTCGAGCAGGCTCGGCGGCAGCGAGTAGTCGGGCGTCGTCGCGTTCTTCGCGTACGGGTGGAACGCGTGGAAATCGGAGAAGTAGTCGCCTTCCGGCTCCTGCACGTTCGGCGAATTGATCGGCTGCGTCGCGCCCGCGTTCAGGATCGCGATGCGGGCGTCGTTCATCATCAGCGCACGCGTGGGCTGCAGCGCGCCGTTGCCGCTGCAGCCGGGCTCGTTCATCGGTTCCCAGTACAGGATGCGCGGGTCGTTGCGGTGCGCGGACACGAAATCGGCGATGTAGTGCTGCAGGTCCTGCTTGTACGTGGTCGACGCGCCCGCCGCGACCGGCTGCAGGTACTGCTGCTCGACCGACTGCCCGGGCGACTGCACCCAGCGGCTGTTGTGCACGCCGAAGATCGGCGCAGGCTGCGGGCCGTAGGCGGGATCGACGTGCCAGCAATCGTCGTAGAAGATCGGCGCGACCTTCAGCCCGTGGCGCGCGGCGATACCGAGCAGGCTGTCGAACTTCGCGAGGAACGCGTCGCGGTCGTTGACCCAGTTCAGGTAGTGCAGGTACACGGTGATCGTGTTCATGCCGTACGTCTGCGCGTAGTCGAGCTCGCGGTCGACGGTCGCCGGATCGTAGTTCTCCCAGAAGTCGATCGCGTTGACCGCATTCCACGGGTTGTACACGGCGCCGACCACGCGCGAGAAGTCGTAGGTTTTCGGTGCGACGTCCGGATAGCGGCTGACCGTCACGTTGCTGAACGCGACGCTCGCGCCGAAGCGGCGCAGCCCGAACGCGCCCGCGCGCAGCGCGGTCGTCAGGCCGCTCGTCGCGTCGTTGATGCTGATCGTCTGCGTGCCGTCGACGTACACGTCGATCGCGTTGTTGCGCGTGACGACCTTCAGGTGGTGCGTGCTGCCCGGCACGATCGCCGGCGCCGGGTAGTCGATGAAGTCGGTCCAGTCGTTCCGTTCGCGGCCGACCTGCACCACGTGCCGCACCGCGTCGAGCCCGATGTAGTAGCCCGTCAGCGCGTCGGTGCCGACCGTCGGGTTCGTCACGTGCACGATGAAGCCCGCGTTCGCGGTGTTCGCGCCCGGCGCCGGTGCGCCGATCGTGACGTCCGCTTCGTACGACGCGTGGCCGTACGCCGGATGCTGCGCGTTCGTGACGAGCTTTGCGCCGTCCGTGTTCGTGC
The DNA here is from genome assembly GCF_902832845.1 of Burkholderia metallica. Lineage (GTDB taxonomy): Bacteria > Pseudomonadota > Gammaproteobacteria > Burkholderiales > Burkholderiaceae > Burkholderia > Burkholderia metallica. Next base: position 345,033 of record NZ_CADFDB010000008.1, read on the forward strand.
CGTCGATCCGGATCGTATTGCCGCCGCCGCTCGTCCACGCCGGGCCGTACGTATCGAAGTCGGCGAGCGTCAGCGTCTGCGTGTCGGTCGCGACGGGCGGCGCCGGCGGTGCATAGGGCAGCACGCCGTGCGGCGACACGCGCAGCGCGGGCGTCGGCCCCGGCAGGCCGAGCGTGACGAGCTGATTCGGGAAGTGCGACGGGCCGCCGTAGCCCGTGTTCATGAAATCGCCGGACGCCGTTGCGTTCGCGGCTGCGGCGCTGTCGGTCGATGCGGCATCGACGGACGCACGCGCGGCGAGCGCGGACGCCGACGGCGCGGACGAATCGTCGCCGCCGCACGATGCGAGCACGATGACGACCGCCAGTGCGGCGGGCTTGAGACGAGACGTGATAGTCATTCTGGACTCCGTATGAATGAGGAGAAGCGGACGACTGGTGACTCGATGCGGATGAAGCGGTGCCCGGACAGGAAGCGTCCGGAGCGGTACGCGTGTGATGTGCGGACGGGCGGAGCGGGCAGCGCGGCGGGGTTCGCGCGCATTCGCTTCCGGTCACCGTCTCGTCGTGTTGCCGTGTCGTGGCGCGGGGTTTTGTCCGATGCCGACGCAAGTATAGAAATGCTTTGAAATTATTACTAATAATTTAGCGATGGTGTTTACCCTGAAGTGTTCGACGGCAAGGACAAGCAGGCCGGGCGGCGAAGCCGCCGCACCGCGTAGTTGTGTTGGGGGAATGAAAATAAGGCGGGTGCTCGCCTACGCGCTGGCCGATTGCGCGGCCGTCTCGACGGCGCGCACCGACCCGCGCTCAACCAGCGGCCCGTCGAGCTTGATCGCGCGACGGCGCACGGGCATTCCGACCGCGCGGTTCTGCTCTTCCTGCAGCAGAATCTCGACCGCCCAGCGGCCGAGCTCGTAGTTCGGCAGCACGATCGTCGACAGCGGCGGGTGCGTGTGCCGCGCGATTTCCTGGTCGTCGTAGCCGAGCACCGAGATGTCGTCGGGCACGCGCATGCCCAGATGCTTGACGGCCTCGATCGCGCCGAGCGCCATCAGGTCGTTCGCGCAGAAGATCGCAGTAGGCGGATGCGGCTCGCGCAGCAGCGACAGCGCCTGCTCGAAGCCGGTGTCCGAACCCCAGTCGCCGTCGCGCACGAGTTCCGGCGCGAACGGGATGTCGGCCGTCGCGAGCGCGGTGCGATAGCCCTTCAGGCGGTCCTTCGCGGCGTCCTGCCACGGTTCGCCGTTGATGTAGCCGATGCGCCGGTGGCCCGCGCGCAGCAGGTATTCAGTGGCCGCAAGCCCGCCGGCGACTTCGGCCGGCACGATCGACGACAGCCCGCCTTCCGTCGTATAGCAGTTGAGCAGCACGGCCGGCACGCGCAGCAGTTCGGACGGCGGCGTAACCTTGCGCGTATAGACGGTCGCATAGACGACGCCGAGCAGGTTCGGCATCGCGAGCACGGATTCGAGCACCTGGCGCTCGATGTCGACGTTGCCGTGCGTCGAGTACACGGCGAGGAGCTTGCCGTTCGCGTAGGCCGCGTCGCGCGCGCCGTCGACGTTGACGACCGGGTGCGGGCTCGTCGAGATTTCGTCGGCGAGATAGACGATCAGGTCGCGCTCGCCGTCGTGCGTCATCGTCACTTCACGCGGCAGGAAGCGGTAGCCGAGCTCGTGCGCGATCTTCACGACCTTGTCGCGGGTGGCGTCCGAGAATTTCGTGCCCGCCGCGTTGTTCAGCACGAGAGAGACGGTGGATTGCGACACGCCGGCCAGCTTGGCGATGTCGGTCATCGTGGGGCGACGTTGAGTAGAGCGTTTCACGGTAGGAGCGCGGTCCGGCCTCGGCAGGGTGGGCAAATAAAATCGGTAATGAACAGCGGGTCGGATCAACCTGACCCGACGGTAACATCGGCCATTCGGGCCGGCAATCAAGCTTTACGCGGGCTGCGCCGGATTCGTCGACATTCGGATAATAATATCAACAAATATTATTGACCACGCGGGCCGCGCCATGCCATTCTTTGCCGCACATGCCCGCGGCCGGATGCTGCACGCCGGCCGCGGGGTCGCCAGCTTCATCCCGGGATGAACGATGCCGATGGGAACGCCCCGCAATGCCGGCCTGATCGAACTCGCCAGCGGTACGGCCCGCGTGCGCGTCGCGCCGCAGGCCGGCGGCGCGATCGCCGCGTACTACGAACACGGGCCCGACGGCCCGCAGCACTGGTTCCGGCCGACCACCGACGCGGCGCTCGCGAGCGGCGATCCGCTGCGTTTCGCGAGCTTCCCGCTGTTTCCGTATTGCAACCGCATCCGCGACGCGAAGTTCGAATTCGACGGCCGCACGATCGATCTGTCCGGCCCGGACGATGCATATCGCCATGCGCTGCACGGCCACGGCTGGCGTCGCCCGTGGGAAGTCGAGCGGTGCGAGGCGGCGCGGGCCGACCTGCGTTTCGAGCATCGTCCGTCGCCCGGCCGCCCGGGCGACTGGCCGTTCCATTACGAGGCGCGCCAGTCGATCCGGCTCGACGGCGCCGTGCTGTCGATCACGCTGTCCGCGCGCAACCTCGGCGCGTCGCCGATGCCGTTCGGCATGGGCCATCACCCGTATTACCCGCGCACGCCGGATACCGTCGTGAAGGCGCACGTCGATGCGATGTGGCACGCCGATGCGGACGTGCTGCCCGTTCGCGTCGGCGCTCATCCGGCTGTCGACGCGCTCCGAAACGGGATGCCGGTCGATGCGTTCGATCTCGACAACAATTTCGTCGGCTGGTCGCGCGAAGCCGCGGTGATCTGGCCGGCGCGCGGCCGGCAGGTCGTGATGCACGCCGAGCGGCCGTTCGACCAGCTCGTCGTGTACGCGCCGGCCGGCGCCGACGCGCTGTGCGTCGAGCCCGTCACGAACACGACGGACAGTTTCAATGCGAAGGAATCCGTATCGCTCGTCGGAGGCTGCGTGCTGGCGCCGGGCGAGTCGCTGCAGGCGATGCTGCGGTGGACGCCGGGCCCTGCCTGACGGGTTCGGCGGTACGGGATTATCCCGAGTCGGGCAGGCGATAATATCGAGTAATAATATTAGTTCGTGACGTCGAAGCCGGCCGTATGTGCGACGGCGCGCGGGCCGATCACAACACTTGGAGACGATGATGCCGAGCCGTGCAAAGCTGCAACGTATCGTGGTGACATTGGGGGTGACGCTCGGGTGCGTCGCGATCGCGCACGCGCAGGACAATGCGCAGAAGGTCGGGACGAGCTCCGCGCAGACCTGCACGAATCCGAAGCCGGGCAGCGTGAAGCTGACCGATCTCGTGGTCGGCTTCTCGCAGTCGGAGAACGAGCAGAACCCGTTCCGCGCGACCGAAACCGCGTCGGTGCGTGCCGCGGCGAAGGCGGCCGGCGTCAAGCGGCTGCTGTACACGAATGCGAACGCGAACCAGGCGAAGCAGGTCGCCGATATCGAAAGCATGATCAACCAGGGCGCGCAGGCGCTGATCGTTGCACCGAACGATTCGACCGGCCTGCAGCCCGCGCTTGCGCAGGCGCGCGCGAAGGGCATCCCGGTCGTGACGATCGACCGGCAGACGGCCGGCACGCCGTGCCAGGATTTCATCACGTTCCTCGGCTCCGACTTCTTCCGGCAAGGGCAGCGCGCCGCGCAGGCGCTCGCCGATGCGACGGGCGGTAAAGCCACGATCGCCGAGATCCAGGGCGGCTACGGCAATACCGTCGAGAGCCAGCGCACCGACGGTTTCGCCGACGGCCTGAAGAAATTCCCGAACATGAAGATCGTCGCGTCGCAGACGGCGAACTGGTCGGCCACCGAAGCGCAGAAGGTGATGGAGCAGGTGCTGCTCGCGCATCCGGACGTGAACGCCGTCTACGCGCAGGCCGACACGATGGCGCTCGGCGCGATGACCGCGCTGCGGCAGGCCGGCAAGCAGCGCGGCGTGACGGTCGTGTCGATCGACGGCACGAAGGATTTCGTCACCGCGATCGCGAACGGCTCGGCCGCGGCGAGCGTCGAGACGAACCCGCGCTTCGGCCCGCTCGCATTCAAGTCGCTCGAAGCGTGGTTCGCCGGCAAGCCGGTCGCGCAGAAGCAGATCATGGAAGACGCGCTGTACGACAAGGCGAACGCGAAGCATTCGCTCGAAGCGAATCTCGTGTACTGATCCGGCAACCGGCAGGTAACCGGTCGGCAACCGCTCACACGCGAACACGAGGCGCACGATGGACGCAACGCTACCCGCCGGACCCGGCGCCGACGATGGCGCCGGCGGCAAACCCGTCGTGCTCGAGACGCGCGGCATCGGCAAGACGTTCGGCGTCGTGCGCGCGCTGGCCGGCGTGTCGCTGTCGCTGCGCGCGGGCGAAGTGCACGGGCTGATGGGCGAGAACGGCGCCGGCAAGTCGACGCTGATCAAGATCCTCACCGGCTTTCACCAGCCCGACGCGGGCGAGATCCGCGTCGACGGTGCACCCGTGTCGTTCGACAGCCCGCGGGCCGCGCAGCGCGCGGGCATCTGCGCGGTCTACCAGGAAATCAACCTGATTCCCGAGCGCAGCGTGGCCGAGAACATCTTCCTCGGCCACGAGCCGCGCCGCTTCGGCCCGTGGATCGATCGGCGCGCGATGCGCGCGCGCACGCGCGAGATCGTCGAGCGCTACGGGCTCTCGGTCGATCCGGCCGACAAGGTCGGTTCCCTCGGGCTCGGCCAGCAGCAGATGGTGTCGATCGCGCGCGGCGTGTCGCTCGGCGCGCGCGTGCTGATTCTCGACGAGCCGACGTCGGCGTTGAGCGGGGCGGAAGTGGAAGTGCTGTTCGGCGTCGTCGATCAGTTGCGCGCGACGGGCATCGCGATCGTGCTCGTGAGCCACCGGTTGTCCGAGTGCTACCGGATGTGCGACCGGCTCACCGTGCTGCGCGACGGCGCGGTGGTGCGCAGCGACACGCCCGACCGGCTGCCGCGCATGGCGCTGATTGCGGCGATGCTCGGCCGCGAAGTCGGCGCGCACGGGCCGCGCGAACAGGCGCAAGCCGCCGCGGCCGATCACGCGCAGGCGCCGGCGCTCGCCGTCGACGGGTTGCGCTGGGGTACGCGTTTGCGCGACGTGTCGTTCCGCGTCGCGCCGAAGGAAATCGTCGGGCTCGCGGGATTGCTCGGCGCCGGCCGCACCGAAACGTTCAAGGCCGTGTTCGGCGCGCAGCAGCCGGACGGCGGCGCGGTGCGCATCGGCGGCCGTGCGCTCGACGGCGCGGACCCGGCGCGTGCGATTCGCGCGGGGCTCGCGTTCCTGTCCGAAGATCGCCGTTCGGAAGGCATTTTCTCGAAGCTGTCGGTGCGCGAGAACATCGTCGTGTGCGTGCTGCCGCGCATCGCGCGCTTCGGCTTCATTTCCGTGCGCAAGCAGGACGCGCTCGTCGAGCGCTACATCCGCGAGCTGGGCATCAAGACGTCGCACGCGAGCGCGCCGATCTCGACGCTGTCCGGCGGCAACCAGCAGAAGGCGCTGATCGCGCGCTGCCTGTCGACCGAGCCGACGGTGCTGCTGCTCGACGATCCGACGCGCGGCATCGACGTGGGCGCGAAGGCGGAAGTGCATGACCTCGTCAAACGGCTCGCCGACGACGGGCTGGCAGTCGTCGCGACGTCGTCGGAGATGGACGAGCTGCTCGAGCTGGCCGACCGGCTCGTGATCCTGCATGAAGGGGCGACGAGCGGCGAGCTGTCGACGCGCGGCGCGAGCCCCGACGACGTGACCGCGCTGCTCGCGAATCAGGCTTGAGCACCGCACATCGACCAGAGAATGAGGGAAGCGTGAATCTAGCCAACCTGACGAGCGAGCGGGACGACGCACGCCGCACGTCGCGCCGCGCGTTGTTCGCCCAGGCGCGCGACCGCAGCGTGTATCTCGCGTTCGTCGCGCTCGCGGTCTTCAACCTGATCGTCACGCCCGGGTTCTCGAATCCGCTCGCCGCGCGCAGCCTGCTGTTCCAGGCCGCGCCGATCGTGCTGATCGCGCTCGGGCAGAACCTCGCGATCGCGACGCGCGGCATCGACCTGTCGGTCGGGTCGGTGATGGCGCTGTCGAGCGCGGTCATCGCCGTGTGTCTGCCGTACGGAACGGGCGCCGCATGCGCGGCGGCGATCGCGATCGGGCTCGCGGTCGGCCTCTTCAACGGCGGTCTCGTCGCGCGGCTCGGCATCGATCCGCTGATTTCCGGGCTGGCGCTGCTCGTTGCCGCGCGCGGGCTGGCGCAGGCGTTGCTCGGCGGGTCGCGCGTGAGCCTGCCGCCTTCCGATGCATTCGATTTCATCGGCATCGGTACGTTCCTCGGGCTGCCGGTCGTGATGCTGATCGCGCTGGCGTGCGCGGCGATCGTGTTCTTCGTCGTGCGCAATACCACCTTCGGGCGCTACACGATCCTCGTCGGTGCGAGTCGCGAGGCCGCACATCTCGCCGGCGTGCCGGTGCGGCGCACGCTGCTCGCGGTGTACGCGGCAAGCGGTGCGCTCGCGGGCCTTGCCGGCCTGTTCGCCACCGCACGGCTCGGCGCCGGCGATCCGAACTATGTCGGGGTGAACTTCGAACTCGATGCGATCGCCGCGTCGGTGATCGGCGGCACGCCGCTCTCCGGCGGGCGCGTGTCGATCGTCGGCACCGTGTTCGGCGTGCTGCTGCTGCAACTGCTCGACGCCAGCTTCATCATGAACAACATCAGCTACACGTATGCGCAGATCCTGAAGGCCGCGTTCATCCTCGGCGCGCTGTACCTGCAGCGCTCGGGAGCCTGACATGTCGACCGCGCCGATTCCCACGCACACCGCGCAGGACGCGAGCCGCGCGCGCCGCGCGCAGTTCGTCCGGCTCGTGAAGTCGCGCGGTGCGATCGCGATCCTCGTGCTCGTGTGCCTGATCGCCGGCCGCGTGTTTCCGCATTTCCTCAGCGCGCCGAACCTGCTCGACATCGTCGCGGCCGCCGCCTTCGTCGCGCTGATCACGATCGGGCAGAGCTTCGTGATCATCCTTGGCGGGTTCGACCTGTCGGTCGGCTCGCTCGTCGGGCTCGGCACCGTGATTGCCGCGTATGCGGCGCCGTATGGCTGGGGCGCCGCGCTCGCCGCGCCCGTTTGCGCCGGGCTGATCGTCGGGCTCGTGAACGGCTGGCTGATCGCGCGCGCGCGGATGGCGCCGTTCATCGTCACGCTCGCCGCGCTGCTCGGATTGAAAGGGCTGTCGCTCGTGCTCGCGAGCCAGGACATGCTGATCGCGAATCCGGGGTTCTTCGCGACGATCGCGAACGGCGCGCTGTTCGGCGTCGGCAATCTCGTGTGGATCGTGTTGATCGCGTATCTCGTTGCCGCGTTCGTGCTGAATCACACGCGCTACGGTGCGGGCGTGTTCGCGATCGGCGGCAACGAGGAGGCGGCGCGTATGCTCGGCGTGAACGTCGAAGGGCTCAAGATCGTCACGTACGGGCTGAGCGGCGCGCTCGCCGGGCTGGCCGGCGCGCTGCTCGCGTCGCGGCTCGATTCGGGGTTGCCGGGTGCAGGCAACAGCTACGAGCTGCAGTCGATCGCCGCGGCGGTGATCGGCGGCGTGCTGCTGACGGGCGGCGTCGGCACGCTGTTCGGCCCGCTCGCCGGCGTGCTGCTGCTCGGCGTGATCGAGAACGTGATCAACCAGGTCGGCACGCTGAGCCCGTACTACCAGAACCTCGCGAGCGGCGCGTTCCTGCTGCTCGCGGTGATCGCGCAGACGCTGCTGACCGGCAAGCGGCGCAAGCGGTAACGACCCGGCGCGGTGTCGCGCCGCCGCACACTGGAACGCTAAATGCTTGTCACGCGGGATCCTTTCGATGAAGGAGCACCGCGATGAGCACCCCGACCCCCACCGCCTTTTCCCATGTGAAGCCGCAGGACACCGCGTATCGCGGCGAAGGCCTGCGCGACTTCTTCCTGTATCGCGATCTCGGTATCGCGGCCGCGACGAACGGCAAGGTCGTCGCGCAACTCGTCAGGGCAAATCATGCACCGGAGGCGGGCACCGGCTGGCACCGTCACGAGGCCGAGTTCCATATCGTGATCATGCTGAAGGGCTGGGCGCGCTTCATGTACGGTGAACAGGAGACGCTGGTGAGCGCCGGCGATTGCGTGCACCAGGCGCCGGGGATCGTCCACTACCTGTTCGACTACTCGCCGGACATGGAGTACCTGGAGATCGTCGGGCCCGCCGATTTCAAATCGATCGACGTCGACGGCCCGTGCGCGGTGCCGCCACCGACACCGTGGGCAGAGTCGGGGGCGTAGCGGTGCGGTGTTTCCGCATGCATCGTCCGTCCGCCTGTTTGTGAAAACCGCCTTCGGGCGGTTTTTTGTTGGGCCTTCCATGGAAGCCCACGTGGGGTCCGCGTTCCCGTGTTCACATTCTTTCGAATTCCGAATGACCGCGAAGCTGAAGATCCGGAAAGAAAAGAAAGTCGTTCGTCAGCTTCGACGCGTTGGCGCCGTCGCGATGTCAAAGATCGTCAATTGCGCGTGAACGCGGTGCACGGCCCGTCGACGACCGGCGTTAAGGAGGTACCAGCCGGATCACCGGTTGACCTACCCGGGAGAGATTTCATGAAGCGCATCGCAAAGATCCTGACGGCCACCGCAGTGGCATGTGCCGTTCTCGTGCCGGCACTGGCGGAAGCGCATTCGCACCGTGTGTGTCACTTCGATCACCACCACCACCATCGCGCGTGCCGCTGGGTGCGGTAACCGCGACTTTCCCGGGAATACCCGGAACGCATTCTTCATACAGGCAAATCAGGAGAGGACCATGAAAAAGACAATGTTGATCGCCGCGCTGGTCGCCGGCATGGGTATGTCGATCGGTGCGTTCGCGCAGGTTCCGGCCAGCGCGCCGGCCGGCACGACCGGTCTGTGCAAGGACGGCTCGTTCTACTCGGGCGCATCGAAGAAGGGCGCATGCGCGGGCCACAAGGGCGTGAAGGCCTGGTACGGCGCATCGTCGGCGGCCGCCGCGAGCGCGCCGGCCGCAGCGCCGGCCATGGCGGCCTCCGCCGCCCCTGCGTCCGGCACCGCGCCGGCGAAGAGCGCGGCCGCAACGACCGCGGCGGCGGCACCCGGCGGCGGCCCGGGCAAGGTGTGGGCCAACGACAGCACGAAGGTCTATCACTGCTCGACCGACAAGTATTACGGCAAGACGAAGCACGGCAGCTACATGTCGGAAGCCGACGCGAAGGCGAAGGGCTACCACGCGTCGCACGGCAAGGCCTGTTCGTAACGCAGGCTGACGCGCGAGGCCGCTTCCTCGCGCGTCGTCCGCAAGCTGCAGCAACGCACGCCCCGCCATCGATGGCGGGGCGTTTCATTTTCAGTGTCGTAGGCCTTCAGTGGGCTGGATGCAGCGGCGCGTCGGTCGCCGCGTCGTGCGCGGTTGTGCGGGCATCGAGCAGCGCGCGCAGCGTCACGTAGTGCGTGCCGTCCGCGTTGCCTTCCGCATCCGCGGTGCGATCGTACGGCTCGTTGTCGTGGATCGTCGCGCGCACGATCGGATAGATCTGCGTTTCCCAGCGGCTGCCGTTGAACACACCGTAGTGGCCCGCTCCCGTCTGCACGTGGTGCGTCTTCAGGTACGGCGGCAACCCCGAACACAGCTCCTGCGCGGCGACCGTCTGGCCGACTGCGCAGATATCGTCCTTCTCCCCTTCGATCGTCAACAGCGCGGTGCGATGAATCGCCGCCGGTTCGACGAGCCGGTCGCCGACCGTCAGCTCGCCGCGCGCGAGCGCGTATTGCTGGAACACCTTCTCGACCGTTTCCAGATAGAACTCCGCGGTGAGATCGGCGGTGGCGAAGTATTCGTCGTAGAAGTGCCGCAGCGTGTCGGCTTTTGCCGGGTCGCCTTTCGCGCGCTCGTAATACAGGTCGGCGAACGACGCCGCATGGCGATCGGGATTCATCGACATGAACGCGCCGACCTGCACGAACCCCGGATACACGCAGCGTTGCGCACCGACGAAGCCAGCCGGCACGACGCTGATCAGGTTCCGCGCGAACCATTCGATCGGCTGGCTCGTCGCGAGCGCGTTGACCTTCGTCGGATTCACGCGGCAATCGATCGGGCCCGCCATCAGCGTCAGGCTCGCGGGCTGCGCCGGATCGCCGCCGGCAGCCATCAGCGCGACCGCCGCGAGTGCGGCGACGGTCGGCTGGCAGATCGCGAGCACGTGCGCATCGGGGCCGATCTGACGGATGAAGTCGATCACGTGCGCAACGTATTCGTCGAAGCCGAACCGTCCGGCCGTGAGCGGGATGTCGCGCGGGTTGTGCCAATCGGTGATGTACACGTCGTGGTCGGCCAGCATCGTATGCACCGTGCCGCGCAGCAGCGTCGCGAAATGCCCGGACATCGGCGCGACGATCAGCACGCGCGGCTGGCGCGCCACTGGCAACGCCTTGCGGAAATGCAGCAGCGTGCCGAACGGCGTGGCGGCGGCGGCTTCCTCGACGACCGGCACCGTTTCACCGTCGACGACGATCGACGTGATGCCGAACGGCGGACGCCGATGCGAGAACGCGCAGCATTCGAGCAGTTCGCACAGCGCGTCGAGCATGCGGCCGGTCGGCGTCGCGGTGGACGGCGGCCACAGCGCCATCGTCGCGCGTGTGGCCGCGGCCCATGCGCGCGCCGGGCGCGTGCATTCTGCAGACCATTGGTAGAACGGATAGGCAAGCAGATTCATGACCGTCGCTCGTTGTGCCGCGTTGCATTGAACGAGGCAAGCGATGTGCCAGCTTGCGGCTGGCACGCGCGTTGCACGCGGTTCGGGAACGCGACGACGCAGATGGCACGCGCCACACGGCAGCCGCGCGCGATGCGTTGCCCAGCCGGCCTGGCGTGCGGCATGTGCCGCGACAGCGTGCGGTGCTGCGCCAGTTCGGCGAATGGGCGGCACCGGCATGGTGCGGGTGGCGCGACGCGGCGTCCGTTTTCGGTGCAGGGGCGCGAACGGTTTTGAACAGGGGAGCGACATGGAAGTCACCGGACGGACGACGTTGACCATCAGCAGCCGCAATTACTCGTCGTGGTCGATGCGCGGCTGGCTGCTCGCGAAGTTGAGCGGGCTCGGGTTCGACACGGTCAGCGTGCCGATCGACGCCGCGTCGCGCGCGGAGTTGCTGTTGCTGTCGCCGTCGATTCTCGTGCCGTGCCTGACGCACGACGGCAACACCGTGTGGGACACGCTCGCGATCGCCGAATACCTGAACGAAATCCGGCCGCACGCGCGGCTGCTGCCTGAAGACCGGAAAGCCCGCGCGCATTGCCGGTCGATCTGCGGCGAGATGCATTCCGGTTTCAGCGCATTGCGATCCGCGTTGCCGATGAACCTGCGCGCGCACTTTCCCGGCTTTCGCATCTGGTCGCGCGCGCAGCACGACATCCAGCGGATCGTGACGATCTGGCGCGAGTGTCTGGCCGCGTACGGCGGCCCCTGGCTGTTCGGCGCGGAGATCGGCATCGCCGACGCGATGTATGCGCCCGTCGTCACGCGCTTCCTGACCTACGACGTGAAACTGGAGCCCGACATCGCCGAGTACTGCATGCAGGTGCTCGCCCATCCGTTCGTGACGGAGTGGACCGACGCGGCGAAGGCGGAGCACGAGGACATCGACGAACTCGACATGGAGTTCTGACGCACGGGACCGCTCGCCGCTTTCAATTGCACTACACGCGCAGGCGATGAAATGAACTTTCCCGTGCGGCTGCGCGACCCGCAAACGTTTTACGTTGATTTCGGTTCGAAACGAGGACGAATTCCCTAAAGGATGTTGAGCCCGATGACGTAAACGGGTCACGGGGACGACTCGCGATCGCATGCTTTCGACATGCGACGCGCAGTCCGCAACATTCAGCGCAGCAGGGGAATCGACTTGAATCGTCAGCAATCGTGGACGCGTACGGCGGCGCCCGGGGAAATCATTTACTCCGAGGGTTTTGCGGGCGAGCCCGTCATCTTTCTGATCGCCGACGGCAAGGTCGAGCTGTCCACGCGATGCGACGACAAGCGCGTGATCGTCGCGACGCTCGGCCGCGGCGAGTTCTTCGGCGAATCGGCATTGCTCGCGGCCGAACCGCGTGCCCATACCGCGAAGGCGCTTTCATTCTGTCAGCTGACGGTCGTGCCGGCCGGCATGCTCGACGAGGAAATCGAGCGCGTGTCGGCGCTGCTGCGCCACATCGTGCGAACGATGATCCGCCGCGTCAAGCGCAAGGACGACCAGCTCGCCACCTACACGCATGCCGACTTCATGCCGGGCGTGCTGTCGTATGCGCATGTGCTGGCGCTGATGGCGGGCGCCGAAGCGCGCGACGGCGGCGACGCGTGGGTGCGCCGGCCGATGCAGGCCCATGCGGCCGAAACCTCGGTGCCGCTTGCCGAAGTGATCCGCAAATGCCGCGCGATTGCCGGCCATTCGCGCCCGCACGTGCTCGCGATGCTGCGACGCATGGAGAAGCTCAACCTCGTCACGATCGAAGCGGCGCAGGCGGACCATGCGGGCGGGGCAGTCGACTATGCGGCTTCGTCGGATGCGCGCCAGGTCGTCACGTTCGACGCCGCGCGCGTGATCGATCGCGCGCAGCAGGTGGCCGATCACGATCTCGATCTGTCGATCAACAGCGAGCTCGAACTCATCGAACTGGCCGATCTCGAATCGCTGATCGGCGTCGAGAGGACGATGCTGCTCAACAAGCTGTCGAACGGCGAGATTGCCGACGAAGTGTTCGCGTTCCGCAAATCGAAGGTGCTCAGCTACGTCGAGCAAAAGGGCGTTGCGTACTTCTCGCGACGCAACGCGCGTCGCGCAGAGGTGCGCTCGCTGGAGGATCTCGTGTCGATCGACCAGCGCACGCTGTTCGACGTCATCGGCACATTCGACACCTACGATCTCGCGAAGCTCATCGCGAATCTCGACGATCGCGCGGTGGCCGACAAGCTGTTCTCCGTGATGACCGAGGCGCGGCGCAACGAGGTGTCGTGGGTGATGCGCCGCGAGCTCAAGCTCGATCCGGTTGAGATCGAGGACATCGAGCGGCGCGTGCTGGATGCCGTTCGCGCGGCGAAGGCGCCGGCGGCAGGCACTGCGCCTGTCGCGTCGGCATCGGATGCATGACGAGGAGGCGCGTATGGATCTGTTGACCCTGGCCGGTGTGGTGCTGGGCGGCGCCGCGATCGTGTTCGGTTTCGCGCTGGAAGGCGGGCACTTCTCGATGCTGTTCCAGTTCGAGGCGCTCGTGATCGTGCTTGGCGGCACGCTCGGCGCGGTGATGATCCAGAACACCTGGGCGCGCTTCTTCGACGCGGTGAAACAGCTGCGGCTCGCGTTCGTCCGTGCGCGCGAGGTCGATCGCAAGAACCTGTCCGACCTGCTCGAATGGGGCGACCGCGCGAAGCTCGACGGGCTGCTCGCGTTCGAATCGATGGACGTGAGCGGTATTCATCCGTTCGCGCGCCGCGGGCTCGAACTGCTGGCCAACGGCGTGTCGACCGCCGTGCTCGAAGATGCGTTGCAGCGCGAACTCGATGCGTACGAACGCAGCCGCCTCGCTGCCGCGCGCGTGTGGCAGCAGGCCGGCGGGTATGCGCCGACGTTCGGCATTCTCGGGTCGGTGCTCGGGCTCGTGCAGGTGACGAGCCACATTCTCGAACCGGCGCAGCTCGGGCCAGGCATCGCGGTTGCGTTCATCGCGACGCTGTACGGGCTGGCGTTCGCTAACCTCGTGTTCCTGCCGCTTTACGGCAAGCTGCGCGCGCAGATCGACAGCGAATTGCGGTTTCGCAAGCTGTATCTCGACGGCTTGCTGGCAATATCGCGCAAGGAATCGCCGCATACGATCGAAACGCGGTTGACCGGTGACGTGCGCGGGCGTGCGGTCGAATCGCTCGCGTGATGGGCGCATGTCGTACGACGAACCCGGATTCCCAATCGCATGACTGCTCGAACTGACGGTGCATCTGCCGCCGATCGCGACGACGACGAACTCGACGGCGTGCAATCGGGCCGCTGGCTGATTTCGTACGCGGATCTCATCACGACGCTGATGGTGCTGTTTCTCGCGCTGTATGTGCTTCAGCTCGCGAAATACAACGCGCTCGATGCGCGGTATCAGACGCTCGCGCGGCATGCCGACAGCGCGGCGAGTGCATCCGCTGCCTCTGCCGTAACACCTGAGCGCTCGCCGCCGTGGCTCGCGTTGCTCGATTCGTTGAAGTCGAACGGCCGGATCTCGCTGGTGAAGGCACCGCATGGTGTCGAGATCGGCATCGACGCGAAGATCCTGTTCAACGTTGGCGATGCGCGCTTGCTGCCCGATTCGTCGCCGGTGCTGAACCAGATTGCGCAGGCATTGAGCGCGCATGCAACCGGTGACATCCTCGTCGAAGGCCACACCGACAGCGTGCCGATCGCGAACGCGAAATACGAATCGAACTGGGAGCTGTCGTCGGCGCGCGCGGGGAGCGTCGTGCGCTACCTGACCGAGCGCGGCGTCGCACCGCATCGGCTCGCGGCCATCGGGCGGGCCGATACGCAGCCGCTCGTCGCGGGTGACGATGCGGCCGCGCGGGCGCGGAACCGGAGGGTCACGATCTTCGTGGCGTATTGATTGGATTGCTCGCGCTCACCCACGATCTGAACCTGAGGGAATGTATAGATGTCGACCGAGAATAATGCCGGGGCCGCTGCCAATCGCGAGAACACACGAAACCCTCGCGGTGTTGTCAGGCTGCTGGTGCGTGTGCTGACAGCTGATTTGTCGCTTAGAAACCTGATCATCCAGACGATTGTGCTTTCCTTGGCGATTGCATTCGCCTGCTATTACTGGCTGGGGCCGTGGATGGCCACACATAGTGATTACGCATGGTTGAGCCAATGGCGCTGGATGCCGTTGCCGGCGGCATTGGGATATCTGGCGTTGATTGGAGTCATACGGCATCGGTCGCTGATGGCGGCGCATGCTGCATTTCGCGATTTGCCGAAGGGCACGCCAGACGAGAAGAAAATTCAGCTCAAGCACCAGGTCGAGAGAAAGCGCAGTCTGTACAAGATGATCGGTGAGGTATTCGCCGCGATGTCGGTACTCAGCGCCGCATTTTCGCTGATGGGCTCCTATACGTCGTTCGACGCGCGATTTTTGCGACCCGGCCCCGCTGTGATTGCAGCGGATCTGGCACGGATCCGCGTGTTGACTGAGCGGTCGTGTCGTATGGGTGTGACGGCGGACATTTGCACGACTCCGCCTTCCGTGCGCCAGATGATTGACATCGTCGAGAAGGAAACTGATCCGATTGAGCGGCGGGCTGCCGTAATGGAGATGCTGGAGCGTGTCGGTCCGGTGCTGGCCGCGATTCAGGACGTCGGGCATGACGAGCTGGCGCGTCTCATCAAGAAGGTCGATGCTGAAATTCCCGACGAGGCGGGGTTCTCATTACTTCAGATGGCCATTGCATCATTTCTGGTTTTGACGGTGACTATTGCGGTCGGTTTCAAGCTTGCTGTTGCCGTGTACGAGTACCGGCTCACGTTCTTGGCAATTGATGACGTTGCGAAGCAAACCGTCACGCCCCATGTTTCGCAGCGTACGAATATGCCGCAGGTCGCCGAATCGCAGGAGTCGTCAAAATAAACAGCCCGAATGCCGCCGGTGCTGAGATATAACGAATCTCGCATGATGAACATCTGAAATCAGCGATGCGGTTCTGCGCGCGCATGCCGATAACCCAAACTGGCTCAGACCGAGCGGCTATCGAGGGTTCCCCATGCATTTCTGGCGCAAGCTTTCCATTCAGAACAAGCTGATTCTCAGCATGACGAGTTGCCTGCTCGTGTTCGTCGCGATCTCGAGCGGGCTCAGCATCCGCCTGATCGGCAACGCGGTGCGCGATCGCGTCGTGCGCGAAGAGCTGCCGACGGCCGTGAACGGCATCCGCGCCGACGTGCAGCGGCAGATGGCCGGGCCGATCGCCGCGTCGCGGATTCTCGCGCGCGATGCATTCCTGCTGCAATGGGAAGCCGACGGCGAACCGGACGCCGGCACGCGCAACTGGATCCAGCTCGCGAAGAACGTGAAGGACGAGCAGAAGGCCGCGTCGGTGCAGTGGGTGTCGGTGAAGAGCGGCAACTACTACAACGAAGCCGGTCTGCAGCGGAAGGTGACCGACAAGGATCAGTGGCTGACCGGCTTCCTGTCGTCCGGCAAGGCGTTCGACGTGAACATGGACCGCGAGGTGACGGTCGGCGGCTACATGATGTTCATCAACAGCCGCGTCGAACTCGACGGCGTGCCGATCGGCGCGGCGTGCATGAGCTTGTCGGTCGATGCGCTCGCGAAGGGCATCGCCGCTTACCGGATCGGCGAGACCGGCTTCGCGTATCTCGTGCGTCCCGACGGCGCGATCATGATGCATCGCGATTCGTCGCTGATCGACGGCAAGCATTTCATGAAGGACCAGCAGGGGCTGCCCGGCGATGCGTCGTCGACGCTGCTGGCCGGCAAGCCGTATGCGTACCTGAGCTACAACGGTGAAGGCGGCGCGCGTTTCATCGCGACGTCGTTCATTCCGGAGTTGAACGCATATGTGGTCGTCGAGGTGCCGCAGGTCGAACTCCTCGGACCGGTGACGCGTGCGATCCGCAGTGCTGCGCTGGTCGCGGCGGTGGTGGGGCTGGGTGTCGCGTTGCTCGTGATCTGGCAGGTGGGGCGTGCGATCGCCGCGCCGATCCGACGGGCGGCGACGCTGCTGTCGGAGATCGCAAGCGGTCAGGGCGATCTCACGCGCCGGATGACGGTCGAGAGCCAGGACGAGATCGGGCAATTGTCGGATGCGTTCAACCGGTTCGTGTCGTCGCTGTCGACGCTGGTGCATAGCATTCGGGCGGCTTCTGCATCGATCGCGACCGGGTCGGCGCAGATTGCGACCGGCAATGCCGACCTCAGCGAACGTACCGAAGGGCAGTCGAGCAACCTGGAGCGCACGGCTTCATCGATGGAACAAATCACGGCCGTGGTGCGGAACAACACCGAGACGGCGACGACGGCCGCGAAGATGATCAACGGCGCTTCCGATGCGGCGGCGCGCGGTGGGCAGGTGGTGGGCGAGGTGGTGAGCACGATGCAGGAGATCAGCGACGCGTCGCAGCGGATCTCCGAGATCATCGTGATGATCGACAGCATCTCGTTCCAGACGAATATTCTTGCGTTGAACGCGGCGGTGGAAGCGGCGCGGGCCGGGGAGCAGGGGCGCGGGTTTGCGGTGGTGGCTTCGGAAGTGCGGAATCTGGCGCAGCGCAGCGCGCAGGCGGCGAAGGAGATCAAATCGCTGATCGAACATAGCGCGGGGACGGTGAATACCGGGTCGCGGCTGGTGAGTGAGGCCGGGAAGGTGATGCGCGATGTCGTGACGCAAGTGCAGGGCGTGAGCGCGATGATGAGCGAGATTGCCGAGGCGAGCCTGGAGCAGAGTGCGGGTATCGATCAGATCGGGGATGCGGTGCAGTCGCTCGATCAGATGACGCAGCAGAATGCGGCTTTGGTCGAGGAAAGTGCGGCGGCTGCGGAGAGTTTGAAGCAGCAGGCGGCGGAATTGACGCGGCTGGTGTCGGCTTTCAAGGTGGATGAGTAAAGCCTGATTCGCGATTTAGAATAAGGCGTTTCTGAGGGACGGCTGTAGTGGGTTCACGGCAGCCGTTTGCATATCGGCGCGGGATTCGGTGACGTCTATAAAAATGAAACGCATTTCCAGGTGGAAGATCGGGGTGGGGGCGGTGGTGCTCGTCGCGGTAATGGCTGCCGTGGGCGCGAAGGTGGTTGCGTCGCCTGCCGATTCTTATCTTGCCTATCGAAAGAAAGCCGTCGACACGGTTGCAGCGGCGCGGATTGAAGACCGGGCGGATCTGGACAAGAAATACACGGCCGACGTGAATGCGCGGTTGGTCAAGCTGGTCGGGATGGTCAGGGCGAAAGGGTTTTCCGCGAAGGCGGGGAGTAACGTGTCGAGCCTCGTTGTCGATAACGGGATGACGCCCGGGCCGGACGGACTGTTCTTGAAGTCGAATGACGGGAAGGTGAATCTCGTCGTGACGGCGGTTCCGCTTTTGAAGGCCTGGGTAGCGACGGCAGATGCGGGGATCAAGTCGGCGGATGACGTTGCCGCGATTTTCGATAGCGAGACGTTTTACACCGACGTGCTCGGTGGCGACGCCGCGGAGTTTCGGTTTGCGGAATTACCGGTGAAGCGAAAGCCGGCTGATGCGGCGGTGAAAGCATGGCTGCTGGGTGACAGCCAGGACGGCATGCCGGATGGGCCGAAAACGTTGGCAGTGTCGATCAGGCAGGGCGCGCGGGTTTATATCCTGTGGCGGGATGCGACGTTGCCGACGATCGCCGCTTGCAGTACGGAACACGTGGCCGAGGAACAGCGGCCAGCCTGTTTCGCGCAGCAATTGCCCAAACAGCGGCGCTATTCACGGTTTGTGTCGGAAGCGCAGGCGATGGTCGATGCGGTTGTTCAGTAGGATGCAATTGTCTCGATGGCCGTTGAGTCAGGCGATATCGCGAGGCGATAGGGTTCGCTAGGGTTTTGAAAGAGTCGACAGTACCGGGGACATCGCCGACAATCGCGTCGCCCACGACTACCAGAGGGGAGTAAATGCAGTCCGAGCTTCCTATGGCTGATGCCCTGCCACGGGGTATCGACAAGGCAAAAATTCGATCGCAGGCGCAAAAGAAGTTCGCCGGGTCTCTGGCCAATGACACGAAATGGAACGAGCTGATTTCATTCATGCGTGGTCTGGACGGATGGCGGCCTTCGTACCGTTCAAAATGGATCAACGGGCATGTGTCGGGATGGGATGTCGAGTGGTTCTACCACCTGCCGTTTCCATTTGTGGGGGTTGAGTGGATGGATCTCGGATTGCGTGAGCAGGCTTCGGTCAGGCACGAGGTCATCGATCACTCAACGCTTGTTTTGAGTAAGCTGGCAGAAATTGGCTTCGAGTTTGAGGTCAGGGGTGACGTCGCCAGAATCTGGGGCTATGCCCCGAAGTCCTATGAAGATTTTCCGCCGGATGACTTTTCCGGAGCTTGATCGTCTTGCGTCAGTGGGCGCCGACGATGTCTTCTGCGTCGACCGCTGACTGGCGTTGTACCGACGGCTACCGCAGCACATCCCGACGCCGTGGTGAATGGGCCACTACAGGCAAATCCGATGGACCGCTCAGGGGCGAGGCCGACCATCGATTTCGCGCGCAAGCGCATCGTTCGACGCGCGTCACGGACGGGGGGGCACCGATAGACGCAAGCATCGAATTCCGGTTTCGTTCGAAACAGCGGGCGTCAAATCGTGGAGTAGTATTCCCCCATGTCCAGGTTATTGCCCGGCCCATACGGCGCACAGTCGACCCATCCGTGACGACGGCGGCAAGCTCGTTAAAGAGTTTGGAAACTGCTTCAACGATACGTGTGATGGCACAGGCCGCGGCGATGACATTGATGGGAAGGCATCATGTCAACCGAGTGGAAGCACCGCGTCAGACTGTTTGTCCAGCGCTTCTGGCAGCCGACCAGTGCGTGCATGACCTGCATGCCCGGGAGCTGGGGAAATATCATGAGCGTTACCCACTGGACTATCGCAATTCATACGGGTCTGCTTACCGGACTCCTGGCCGTACTGTTGACTTTCACGCCCGCGGCGAAACTCTACCCGCATCGATACGGCAATGCGCTGGTCGTTGGCATCCTGACAACGTTGGGCGACGTCTACTCGCACACGAGTCACTACCGTATCCCCTATGTCGAGCACATCGTGACGGGGGCAATTTCAGGTCTCCTGACGCTTGCGGCCTCCTATCTCTTCGAAGACCGCGCGCGACGTCTTCGGGTGGCGTGGGCTCGGTTTTTCGGACAATTTAGCCGCTGACTTTCCGAGCCCGCCTGGCCGAACGGAAAGACGCCCCCGACGAGGCTGCGCTTCATGACCGGAGGCTGCGCACGGACATCCGGAACGCGCGACGGGCAGGAGCAGGCGTTCGACGTAGCAGGATGGACCGTCACCGATCGCCGATCATTCAAAAAAGTGCGAACCATGATCGTTCGCTCGTTGTTTCGATCGTCCGGCTCGAAGCAAGCAACGGAGCCGTCAAACGATCCGGCGACAAATCCCCGCAACCGCGAACCCACCCTAACCCGCCCGCGCCTTCACAACCTTCCCCCGCTGCAATACATATTCGACGCGCTCGCCTTGACCGGCCACCACGTCGATATCCTCGAGCGGATTCCCGTCCAGCACGACCAGATCCGCGATCGCTCCCGCCGCCACGACCCCGAGCTGGCCCTGCATGTTGACGATTTCCGCCGCGACGGTCGTCGCCGACCGGAGCGCTTCCAGAGTCCCCAGCACCTCGGCCCGGATCCGGAACTCCCCGCACTGAAATGCGTGCATTTCCCCGAGCAGATCCGACCCGAATCCCATCTTCACGCCGGCGTTCGCATAGACTTCCAGCGATTCGCGCCCCTTCTGCTGAACGGAAGCCACCTTTGCCACTGACTCGGGCGGCATCCCGAACGCCGCGCCGTGTTTCGCGAGCGCGTCATACGTGACAAGCGTGGGCACCACGAACGCGCCATGCTCGTGCATCAGTTTCGCCGCCGCGTCGTCCACCAGATTGCCGTGTTCGATCGTCCTTACCCCACAGCGCACCGCCCGCGCGATTGCCCGCCCCGTGTACGCGTGTGCCATCACATAAGTATTCGCGGCCTCGGCTTCATCCACGATGGCCCGAATCTCGTCCTCGGAGTATTGCGTGTTCGCAATCGGGTCGGTCGGTGAAGCGACGCCACCCGACGCCATGATCTTGATCTGCGTCGCGCCTTTCTGAATTTCTTCACGTACCGCGAGCCGCACACCTTCGACCCCGTCCACCACGCGCGCAATCGCGCCCGTCCTGAAACAGCACGAGCAAGGCTCCAGCAAGTCCCCGCGAGGCCGAAAGTCCCCGTGCCCGCCGGTCTGCGACAACGCCTTTCCCGATGGAAAAATACGCGGCCCCGACACCAGCCCGGTCTCGACCGCCTGCATCAAGCTCCAGTCCGCGCCGCCTGCATCGCGTACGCTGGTGAACCCGCGCGACAACATCGCATCGAGAATCGGCAACGAGCGAATCGCCGCGAGAATGTTCGGCTGCGTCGCATTCGCGCCGAGATTCGCATTCGAAGCCAGCACATGCACATGGCAATCGATGAACCCCGGCATCACGGTCTTGCCGCGTACGTCGATGCGGTGCGCATTCGGAAAATCCACCGGCCGATCGGTCACTTCGACGATCCGGTCGCCGTCGATTACGACGTGATGATGTTCGAGCAGCACGCCCCGTTCGAGATCGAGTACGTTGCCGCCTTGAAGCACGGTAATGGTCATGGAGAGGGATCCTTATCGATTGACGGAAGCGGCACGCCTGGCGTCCTTCACGAAGCGCGTTCCGATGAAGCTGACGGCCGCCGCGAGGGTCACGTAGAAGGCCGGCGCCATGTTGCTGCCGGTGCGGGCGATGAGCCACGTGATCAGGAACGGCGCGAAGCCGCCGAAGATCGTGACCGCGAAGTTGTAGGCGACGGACAGCCCGGTCGATAGCACCTTGGTCGGGAACAGTTCGGCGAACGCCGCGAGGATCGGCCCGGTATAAGTCGCGATCAGCACGCCGAACACGGCCTGGAACACGATCAGCGACGTGAACCCGGGCGCATGGTTGATCCACGCGAACATCGGCCACGCGAGCACGAAGATCGCAAGCGCCGATCCGGACAGGAACACGCGCCGTCCCCACACGTCGGCGAGTTTGCCGACGATCGGCGAGCAGCACATGATCATCAGCCCGCCGACCATGCCGGCTGCGAACCCGGTCGATTGCGGCAGATGCAGCGTGCGCACGGAATACGTCGGCATGTAGAAGAGCAGCACGTACGTGCAGACGGTCCACAGAATGACCATCGAAAAGCTCGCGAACGTCTCGCGCGGGTAGGTGGACAGCACTTCCTTCAGCGGCGAGCTTTCTTTGGCCTGCGCCTCGACGGCACTGAAGGCGGGCGTCTCGTCGATATGGCTGCGGATGAAATAGCCGACGGGTCCGACGATGATCCCGAGCAGGAACGGCAGTCGCCAGCCCCAGCTATGCAGCGCCTGCACGTCGAGCGACGTCGTGACGAAGGTGCCGGTCGCGGCGCCGAGCAGCACCGCGAAGCCGATGCTCGACTGGATCCAGCTCGAGTAGTACGCGCGCTTCTCCGGCGGCGCGTATTCGGTGAGGAACGCGGTGGCGCCGCCCATCTCG
This sequence comes from Burkholderia metallica, assembly GCF_902832845.1. Classification (GTDB taxonomy): domain Bacteria; phylum Pseudomonadota; class Gammaproteobacteria; order Burkholderiales; family Burkholderiaceae; genus Burkholderia; species Burkholderia metallica. The sequence continues at coordinate 367,443 of NZ_CADFDB010000008.1, forward strand.
CCGCCGGCCGAGAAACCTTGCAGCAGCCGCGCGACGACGATCAGCAGCGGCGCGGCGATGCCGGCCTGTTCGTAGGTCGGCGCGAGCCCGATGAGCGCGGTGCCGGCTGCCATCATGAGAATGGTGAGCGACAGCGCGGCCTTGCGCCCGACCTTGTCGGCGTAGATGCCGAGCACGATGCCGCCGACGGGCCGCATGAAGAAGCCGACGCCGAACGTCGCGACGGTCAGCAGCACGGACGTCAGTTCGTTGCCGGTCGGAAAGAACAGTTTCGCGATGATGACCGCGAAGAAGCTGTAGACGGTGAAATCGAACCATTCGAGACCGTTGCCGATCACGGTCGCGACGATGGCGCGGCGACGCTGCTGCACTGCCGCATCGACGGCAGGCGCGGCGCGCGGGGAAAGCGTTCCTTGCATGGTCTCTTCCTTTGCCAGAAGACGGGACGGGCGCCCCGCGTGAACCCCATGCTAAGGACAGCGCGATTTTTTTCTGAAACGAAAGATTTGCATGCACGCATGCGCTACGCGCATGCATCGCGATCAGGACGCGATCTGCTTCTCCGCTTGTTCGAACAGCCAGCGTGTGAACAGGCGCGCGGCCTGGTTCTGCGCGCGGTCGTTCGGCGAGATCACGTAATAGCCGCCGCCGTGGCTCGCGGAGGCTTCCGTCACGCGCACGAGCAGGCCGGCCTCGATGCACGCGTCGATCATGTAGCGCCAGCCGAGCGACACGCCCTGGCCGAGAATGGTCATCTGTACGATCTGCGGATACGAATTGATCGTGATGTCCTGCGGCAGCGCCTTCTGCCGGTCGATGTCGTTCTGGTCGAACCATTCGGGCCACGACATCCATTGGCGCTGTCCATCTTCCAGGCGCAGCAGCGTCTCGTTCGCAAGGTCGGCTGCGTCGAGCGTGCGGCCGGCCAGATAGCCGGGCGCGCAGACGGGAAAGACTTCCTCGTCGAACAGGCGGCGAGCGGTGTATTCGGCCGGCGCCTGCTGGCGCACGTAGTAGACGCCGACGTCGAATTCCGCCGGCGACATCGACGCGAGGCCGTCTCTGACGATCAAGCGCAGCTTGATGTTCGGATAAGCGGCGCGGAAATTCGGCAGGCGCGGCGTGAGCCACAGCAGCGCGACGCCCGACGAGCATGCGATGGTCAGTTCGAGATCGCCGTACGGCTTCATCACGTCATGCGTGGCTTCCGCGCATTGCGTGAGCAGATGATGGACCTGGGTCGCGTATTGCTCGCCGGCAAGGGTCAGCCGCAGTGAACGATGCTCGCGGACGAACAGCGAGCGGCCGAGGTATTCCTCGAGCTGCTGGATCTGGCGGCTGATCGCGCTTTGGGTCAGGTGCAGTTCGGAGGCGGCTTTCGTGAAGCTCGCGTGCCGCACGGCGGCTTCGAACGCGACGAGGCACTGAAGGGGCGGCAGAGGCGTAATGCGCATGGCAGCAAGGGAGGTCGAGGAGGCTGCCGATATGATACGAGCGGATCGAAAGGAAATCACAAGGAAGCAGGGCGCCGCCGCCGGCCGCCGCATTCGTGCGAAGATTGAGCGCACATCACACTCGCCCGAGAACGACGTGACCCCATCCAATCCTGAGAGCAACGCGAACGCCGCCCACCCGCCGTGGATGCCCGTCGCCCTGGCCGAACTCGGCATCCGCCGCCACCCGCCCGGCAGCATCAATCCGCGCATCGTCGAATACAACAACCAGACGAACCTGGTCGGCTACGACGACAAGATTTCCTGGTGCTCGTCGTTCGTCAACTGGTGCATGGCGCGCGCCGACATTCGCGGCACGGGCTCCGCGCTCGCGCGTTCGTGGCTCGAATGGGGCAGGCCGCTGGAGCGCCCGGTCTACGGCTGCATCGCCGTTCTGACGCGCGACGATCCCGCTAGCTGGAAAGGGCATGTCGGTTTCTACCTGCGTCACGATGAAGAACAGGTGTATCTCTTCGGCGGCAATCAACTGGAAGAAGTGCGCGAACTTGCGTATCCGTTGAATGAAGTGATCGGCTACCGCTGGCCCGTTGCCGGATGATCTCGCGGGCGATGTGTGAATAAAGGCGCAGGCCGTTCACGCGGCGTGCGTTCGCATCAGGCGCCGGCTTCAGTTCTTCGCCACCGCCTCCACCCCCGGCCCACCCGCCGCGTCATTCCTGCTCCACCCACCGCCAAGCGACCGATAAAGCGCGACCGCCGCCAGCGCATGTTCGCGCCTGACCTGATTGAGCGAATCCGAATCCCGCAGATACACTTCCTGCGCCGACAGCACATCCAGAAAATCCGTCGCACCGCCCTTATAAAGCTGATTCGCCAACCCAAGCGCCTTGTCCGAAGCCGCGAGCGCACTCCCGAGCCTGCGCGTCGCCTCGTCGGAACTGACGAGATTCGCCCGCGTATCCTCGACTTCCCGCAACGCCTGCAGCATCGTCTGCCGTAACCCGAGTTCCGATTCGCGCATCCGGCTTTCGCTCTGCGAGATATCGGCGGTAATCCGCCCCGCATTGAAGATCGGACTCGTCGCGCTTAACGCGGCACTGAACAGGTTATCGGTCAATGTAGGCAACCCGAGATAAGAAGCGGCCAGAATCCCGTCCGTCAGGTTCAACGAAAACTTCGGATACCGTTCGGCCTTCGCCACCCCCACCTGTGCGGCACGCCGCTCGACCTGCGCATACGCCGTCAGCACATCGGGCCGCCGCAGCAACGCCTGCGAAGGCAACGTCCCCGGCGCGCCCACCGGCGGCGCCGGAATCTCCCCCGCCTGCGCGAGCACGAGCCGATCGACCGATTCCGGCGTGCGTCCCGAATACACGGCAATCAGATTGAGCTGATGCGCGATCTGCGCCTGCGTCGGCGGAATCCGTGCTTCGAGCGCATCGAGCTGGTTCTGCGCACGCGTCACGTCGAGCTCGGTCGACAACCCGAACGCCTGCCGCTTGCGCGTGAGTTCGAGCGCATGCTGCCGGATCTTCGCGTTGTCCTGCAGGATCTTCAATTCCTGCTGTGACCAGCGCAGATCGACGTACGCGGAAGCCGCGTCGGCCGCGAGCGCGAGCCGCATCGCATCTTCCGCATGCTGCTGCCCGACCAACTCGGCCTGCGCGGCGAGCAGGTCGAGCCGTTCACCGCCGAACACATCCGGCGACCAGCTCAGCGCGAGCCCCGCGCCGGCCTGCCGTACGTAGCCGAGCGGCGGCGGCGTGTTCTGCCGCGCGTCGGCCGCGTGCGCGGTCGCGTCGAGTTCGGGCAGCAGCACCGCGCGCTTCTGCACGGTCAGCGCCTGCGCCTGCTTCACGCGTTCGGCGGCGGCCTGCAGGTCGAGGTTGCCGTCGAGCACGGCGGCGATCAGCCGGTCGAGCACGGGATCGTGGAATTGCGCCCACCACGCGGCGGCGTCGATGTCCGCGCGCGGCACGTCAATGTCCCACGCATCGGGTGCGAGCGTTCGAACCGAGTCCTGCAGCGCAGGATGCTGCGCGGGCTGCACCGCACACCCTGCGGCGAGTGCGCTGACGGCGAGGGCGACGAGAAGTTTTTTCATGATGGAGAGGACCTCAGCCTCAGTGCGCGTCCGGCGGCGGCGCGTTCAGGGAAATGGGTTTCGAGAAGACGACCGCGATCAGCGCGACGACGAAACACAGCGACAGCGCGTAGTACGCATCCGCATAGGTGAGCGTCAGCGCTTCGCGATAGATCAGGTGGTGCAGGTTCGCGAGCCCGGCTTGCGCGGTGTTCAGCGTATTGCCGGCCACGGACGCCCAGTACGCGGCCTGGCGATCGAGCAGGGACGCGATCTGCGGTTGGCCGGCGCTCACGTGCTCGTTCAGGCGCAGGTAATGAAAGTTCAGCCGGTCGTTGAGCATCGTCGCGCTCACCGCGATGCCGATCGCGCCGCCGAGGTTGCGCATCAGGTTGAACAGCCCGCTCGCCGATTTCAGGCGCGATTGCGGCAGCGAACCGAGCGCCATCGTCACGATCGGCGGCACGCTGAATTGCTGGCCGATGCCGCGCAGCGCCTGCGGCAGCAGCAGTTCGCGCCAGCCCCAGTCGTGCGTGATCGGCGTGTACAGATAGCAGCCGAGCCCGAAGCAGATCAACCCGAACACGAGCAGCGAGCGCAGGCTGAAGTAGCGCGCGGCGAACGCATACGCGCAGAGCGCGATCAACTGGAACGCACCGACCGACAGCAGCGCGATACCGATCTGCAGCGAGCTGAACGCACGCACCTGCGCGAGAAACAGCGGCGTGAGGAACACGGTCACGAAGATCCCGATGCCGGTCACGAACGACAGCAGGCTGCCGATCCCGAAGTTGCGCACGACGAGCGCGCGCAGGTCGACGACCGGGTCCTTCGCGGTCAGCGCATGCACGACGAACAGGAAGCCGCAGATGCCGGAGATCCACGCGCAGATCACGATCACGTCGTCGCCGAACCAGTTCTTGCGCGGGCCTTCCTCGAGCACGTATTCGAGGCAGCCGAGGAAGCCCGACATCAGCGCGATGCCGAGATAGTCGCCGCGCTTGATGAGGCTCAGGTCGGGCTCGTCGATGTGCACGTAGCGCGGCACGAGCGCGGCCACCGCGATGCCGGGCACGAGGTTCAGGTAGAACAGCCAGTGCCACGACCATTGATCGGTGATCCAGCCGCCGATCACGGGGCCGATCGCCGGCGCGAGCGACGCGAGCGCGCCGATGGTCGTCGACGCGATCAGCCGCTGCCTGCCGGGGAACAGCACGAACGCGGTGGTGAACACGGTCGGGATCATCGCGGCGCCGAGCGCACCCTGGAGCCCGCGAAACAGGATCATCGAATTGATGTCCCACGCGATGCCGCACAGCATGCTGGTGATCGTGAAGCCGACGGCCGACGCGGCGAACAGCCAGCGCGTCGACATCACCTTCGACAGCCAGCCCGACATCGGGATCACGATGATCTCGGCGATCAGGTAGGCCGTCTGCACCCACGACAGTTCGTCCTGGCTGGCGGACAAGCCGCCGCCGATGTCGCGCAGCGACGACGCGACGATCTGGATGTCGAGCGTCGCCATGAAGAAGCCGACGCACATCAGCGCGAACGCGAACACGCGCTGCTTCGTCGGTTGCGACGCCGGGTCGCCGGAAAACGCGGTGGTCATCGTCGTCTCCCGTTCAGCCTGCGTGGCCGGTATGCACGGTCACGACCGCGGACAGGCCGGGGCGCAGCACGTGTTCGATACCGGGCTGTGGATCGAGATGCACGCGCACCGGTACGCGCTGGACGATCTTCGTGAAGTTGCCGGTCGCGTTCTCGGGCGGCAGCACGCTGAAGGTCGCGCCGGTGGCGGGCGCGACGCTGTCGACGCGGCCGTGCAGCCGCGTGCTCGACGCATCGAGCGACACGTCGACGCGATCGCCCGCGCGCATCTTGCGAAGCTGGTCTTCCTTGAAGTTCGCGTCGATCCACAGGCCGGACGCGGGCACGACCGTCAGCAGCGGCACGCCGACGTTCGCGAGCATCCCGACGCGGCCCGTGCGGTTGCCGACGTAGCCGTCGACCGGCGAGCGGATCGTCGTGTATTCGACGTTGAGCGCGGCGACGCGCTGCGCGGCAAGCGCGGTGTTCACGCGGGCCCGCGCATCGGCGAGCTGCGCGCCGAGCACGTCGAGCTGCCGCTTCGACGCGAGCAGCGCGGCATCGCTGCGTTCGACGGCGGCGCCGGCCTTCGAGTAATCGGCGTCCGCGCGCTCGACGATCTGGTTCGAGACGGCGTCCGACTTCACGAGTTCACGGTAACGCACGCGGTCGGACGCGGCGCGCGTCAGCTCGGCCGACGACGCGTTCTTGTCCGCCGCGTGCTGGCCGATCACCGCGAACTGCAGCTGCTGCTTCGCCTCGAGCTCGGCCACGGCGGAGCGCGCGCTGTCGACTTCGGCAGTGGCCTGCGCGAGTTTCGCGTCGTAGTCGCGCGCATCGAGCTGCACGAGCACGTCGCCGGCCTTCACGCGCTGGTTGTCGGTCACGAGGATCTTGTCGACGAAGCCGCTGACCTTCGGCGCGAGCACCGTCACGTCGCCGCCGACATACGCGTCGTCGGTGCTCTCCTGGAAGCGCAGCACGAACAGCCAGTCGAGCGCGGCGGCGGCGACGACGACGATGACGGCACCCACCGCGATGCGCATCCACGGCACGCGACGCCGTTGCTTCGCGCTCTGGTCGGGTGTGGCTGCTTCACGCGATGACGCAGCGGCTTGGGTCGTATCCATCGATTCACCTATGTATATGCACGTATCAAGACGATCGACGACGTGTCGTCGATCGGGAAAGGGGCTAGCGTTCCGGCAGGTTGTGCGTGATCCGGAACAATTCGTCTCTCAGGCGGGCCGCCTGCGCCGACCCGAACCGCTGCTCGAACGCCTGCTGCGCGGCGAGCCAGTGCACCTGCGCGTCGGCGATCTTCGTTTCGCCGTGCGCGGTCAGCGCGAACGTCTGGCCGCGGCACGGCGGCTCGATCCGGCCGGCCACCAGCGCCGCGCCGACGAGCGGCTTGAGCGCGCGCAGCAGCGCGGTGCGTTCGATCACCAGCACGGCCGACAGCGTCGCCATCGTCAGGCCCGGCCGGTCGCGCAGCAGCGCGAGAATGCTGTACTGCGACGGCGTCACGCCCGCCTGCGACAGATAACGCTCGTAGAACTGCGAGATCCGGCGGGCGGCTTGCCGGACCGCGAAGCAATCGTCATCGTTGAGCGTCGTCTTGTGCATGTACACATGTTAGGGGGCTATACGGCGCGAAGCGAGCGGCGGGGCAGGATCAGATTGTTGTCGCGGCTGTACCAATCGGCGTCAGGCCGCGGCCGGCACGATCCAGCCTTCGCGGTCGCAGTACGCGGCCGTGTAGTCGATGAACGCCTTGACCTTCGCGGGCAGCAGCGCGCGGTTCGCGTACGCGAGCTTGATCTCGACGCACTTGTCGACGAGATCGGCATCCTCGAGCAGTTGCACGAGCGCACCCGACGCGAGTTCGGCTTCGACGAGCGTGCGCGGCACGACGCCGATCCCGAAATCGTGCATCACCATCTCGCGATTGAAGACGGGGCTGTTCGATGAGATGTCGAAGCGGAACGGCACCGTCAGCAAGTCGCCGTCGACGCGGAACGACAGCGCGGGCCGGCGCAGCGACGGCGACATCGGCACGAACGAATGCTCGGCGAGATCGGCCGGCGCGACCGGGCGCGCATGGGCGCGCAGGTACGCGGGCGTCGCGACGATCACGAGCGGAATCCGCTCGACCAGCCGCACGACGGTCGATTCGTTCGTCAGCATGTAGGGCACGACGATGCCGATGTCGTAGCCTTCGCCGACGAGATCGACGGGCCGCTCGGTCAGCGTCACGTCGAGGCGCACCTTCGGATGCGTGGCCTTGAAGCCGGCGATCAGCGGCACCAGCCGGTTCAGCGCGGCCGTCGTGTGCGCGACGAGCCGCAGCAGGCCTTCGGGTTCGCGCGTCGGCGCCTGCGCTTCCGCTTCGAGCGAGTCGAGTTCGTCGAGCACGGCCGCGCAGCGTTCGTAGATGCGCTCGGCCGTTTCGGTCAGCGACACCTGGCGCGTGGTCCGGTGCAGCAGCCGGCTGCCGAAGCGCGCCTCCAGATCCGCGACCGCGCGCGACACGACGGGCCGCGCGAGGCCGTGCATGTCGGCGGCGCGCGTGAAGCTGCGCATCTCCACCACCGACCGGAAAATCCGCAGCTTGTCGATGTAGTCCATGTCCGTCTCCTTGACGCGAGGGCCGGCCGCCGGCCGTGTTACGGCGGAGTGTACATTGACTTTATGCATATGCACATATAAATTGCCAGGCATGAACGACACCTCGATTGCCCAGGCGTGCAACTGTCTCGCGCTGCGTCAGGCGGCGCGCTTCGTCACGCAACTGTACGAGCGCCATCTGGCCCCGGTGGGCGTCACGCCCGCCCAGTTCTCGATCATGGCGAACATGAAGCGCCAGCCGGGCCTGCTGATGAGCGAACTCGCCGATGCGCTGGTGATGGACCGCACGACGTTGCTGCGCGCGCTGAAGCCGCTGCAGCGCGACGGCTTCGTCACGACGGCCGCGTCCGAGCACGATGCGCGCGCCCATGCGCTGAGCCTCACGAAGCTCGGCGAGCGGACGTTCGCGCGGGCGTTGGTCGCGTGGCAGGCCGCGCAGGACGATTTCGAAACGCAGTTCGGCCGCGACCGCGCGAAGGCGCTGCGCGACGAATTGTTCAGCGTGACCGCGGAACGCTAGGCGACCGTTCGCGGCAAACTGGGGCGAAATTAGAGCCACTGGTTTCTTTGTCCGCGGGAAGATGTGTAAATTGGTTTTTTAAACGGTCCGGATAGATTGCTATCTGGACAGTTTTTATTTCCAGTTGTAGAGTCCCCTGACGGATTTCGTGAACCGGCGCCGCCGGTTCCCGTCAGAGGAGCCACCGATGCTGCAGTTGAGCGACCGCGACAGCGCGATGCTGCGCGGGGATTTCGGCGAGGGCGTCGCGCGCGCGATGCGGATCGTCGCACGCACCGCGCAAGTGATGTCCGCGCCGCACCTGATCGACATCACGTCCGCGCATATCGACGGCTGCCTGTACCACGGCCAGACGAGCCTCGACTTCGTCGAGTATTTCGTCGAGACCGGCGCGAAGGTCGCGGTGCCGACCACGCTGAACGTCGGGTCGCTCGACCTGATCCATCCCGAGCTGTACCACGGCGACCGCACGATCCAGCGCGACGCGCAGCGCCTGATGGACGCGCATCTGCAGCTCGGCTGCGAATCGAGCTTCACGTGCGCGCCTTACCAGTTGAAGAATCGTCCGGCGAAAGGCGAGCAGATCGCGTGGGCCGAATCGAACGCGATCGTGTTCGCGAATTCGGTGCTCGGCGCGCGCACGAGCCGCTACGGCGATTTTCTCGATCTGGCGGCCGCGATCACCGGGCGCGCGCCGTACGCGGGGCTGCATGTCGAAGCGAACCGCGCCGCGCGGATCGTGTTCAACGCGCCGGACTTCAGCCGCCTGCCGTCGCGCGACATCCATTTCGCCGCGCTTGGGCTGCTGGTCGGCCGGATCGCGGGCGCGATCGTGCCGGCGATCGTCGGGCTGCCGGCGGACACCACCGAAGACGAACTCAAGGCGCTCGGTGCGGCCGCCGCGTCGAGCGGCGCGGTCGCGCTGTTTCATGCGGTGGGCGTGACGCCCGAAGCGCCGACGCTCGACGCCGCGTTGCATGGGCAGGCGGCGCCACGCACGGTCGACGTCGCGATGGCCGATCTCGACGAGATTCGCCGCACGTTGAACCACGGCGCGGCCGGCGATGCGCTCGTCGCGGTCGCGCTCGGCACGCCGCATTTCTCGCTGGCCGAATTCCGCACGCTCGATACGTTGCTCGACGCGTACGACGGCAAGCCGGCCTGCGATTTCTACGTGAACACGAGCCGGTTCATCCTGTGGGAGCTGGACGAAGCCGGCCTCGCGGAGAAATTCGCCGCGCGCGGCATCCAGATCGTCGTCGATACCTGCACGTACATCACGCCGGTGATGAAGCAGCTGTCGGGGCTCGTGATGACCAATTCGGGGAAATGGGCGTCGTATGCGCCCGCGAACATCGGCGTGAGCGTCGCGTACGGCAGCATGCGCGAGTGCGTACGGTCGGCGTATGAAGGAATGGTGCGATTCGATGACTGACGCGACGCGCAACGTATTGACGGGCGACACGCTCGTGCCGGGCCGCGCGTGCGCGCGCCCGTTCGTGCTCGACAAGCCGCTCAGCTTCTGGGGCGGCTACGATTCCGGCGCGGGAAGGATCGTCGATCGCGGGCATCCGCAGGCCGGCGCGAGCCTCGCCGGCACGGTGATGGTGATGCCGCACGCGAAGGGGTCGAGTTCGAGCAGCAGCGTGCTGGCGGAGGCCGTGCGCAACGGCACGGGGCCGGTCGCGATCGTGCTGAAGGAGCGCGACCTGATCATCTCGATCGGCGCGATCGTGGCCGCCGAGCTGTATGCGATTGCGGTGCCGGTGGTGTGCGTGACGGACGACGTGTACGACGCGATCGTCGCGGCAACGGGCGACGTGCGGATCGACGCGGGCGACGGCGATGGCGGTGCGCGGATTGATCTGAGTGACGACGCGCGTTCGGGCGGCCCTGGTTCGACCTGAACGAGCGGCGCGCACTGGCGGCGAATCAGCCGGTGTGCGCGGCGATGCGATCCGGCGCGTGCAGCTTCGTGCGCCCGCACGAGCGGCGTGGTCAGATGAAGCGCACGTGCCGGGTTTCTTCCTGCGTGAGCGACAGCGCCTGGGTTGCCGCATGCATTTCGCGTTTGCCGCCCGGCTGAGCCAGTCTTCTGATTTCGGGCCACACGATCACGCCGAACAGGATGCGCAGGAGCGCACTCAGCGCGCACAAACCGATGGCAGCCGCGCTGATCAGCGCAAACACGTCGAACGTCGATTCCATGCTGAGCGTCACCGCGGATACGATCCCGCTGACCACGGCGGCGGCGATCACGCAAACGAGCATGACAACGAGGTCGGTCCGGGCGCCGGCGATTTTGGCGGGGCGCAGCAGATAAGCCGAGCCGTCGGTCATGTTGCGGATGCCGTAGACGATCCGGCGATCCTGGCCGTCGGTATAGGCGACATTCAATCGATCGCCGTCGGCGATGAACAGGCGTGTCGTCCGGTTGGTCCTGAATACGAGCGGGGACTCGAGCGAATCGAGCTGGAGCGTGATTTCCTCGATTGTTTGCGTGGTCGCACCCAGGTTGTTGCTCCAGACCTTCGTTTCGATCGATTGCTGGCCGATGGCCGTCACGCGACCGGACGTGGTTTGCATCGCATGGTTCGTCATGGGCTGCTCCGTTCCACGTCGAAACCGGACGGTTCGCATTGCCAGCTATCCTGGGCTTCGCGTCGCTGCGGCTGGAAGATCAGATCGGACAGGCCGGCGATGGCGAGCAGGCTGCCCGTCAGACTGACGATGGCCACGACGGTGGCCAGTGCCGACACGAACGCCCAACCCGAATGGAGTGCCGCGGCAGCGATGCCCAGGCTCAGCACGAGCACGCACGACGCCCACGCGAGCAGCGACAGGTTCCGCCGCTTTTGCGCGACCACGTCGTACGGCGCGATGGCAACGTTGCCGCTTCTGATCCACGCGATCCGGCGACGGCCGCGATGCGCGAAGGTGCAGGCGCGCACCCGCATGCCGGGCTTCAGTTTCTCGATCTGCTTGAACGCTTCCGAGTCGACGTCGTCGGCCGTGACGAAGTAGCAGACGTTCTGCATCGTCAAACGGTATGGCGGGGCCTTCCTGACGTCGGCCTTGAATCGGACGAGGTTGGTATCGACGCGGTCGATCGTCGCGTCGATCAGCGTGGTGCGATTGGGCATGGGTCGGAGCGGGCGCCGGTTCGCGCGGCATCGTTTTGATGTGGCGCCCATCATACGCGAACGCTTTCGGCCGACCGTCCGGGTTTGCCGGGCGACGGGTCGTCCGGCGCGCGACGCCGAAATCCGCGCGTCGCTGCCGCCGCACCATGGCGCCGACGGCTCGGCGTCATTCGCGCACCGGTGCTCGGGTCGTCGCCGACCCTGTCACGCCGGCCGCCGCTTCCCGATACGCACTTGGTGTCTGCCCGGCCCAGCGCCGGAACGCGCGCGTGAAATTCGCCGGGTCGGTGAATTGCAGCCGCTCGGCGATCGTCTTCAGGTCGAGATCCGATGCGGCGAGCAACTGCTTCGCGTCGCGAAACCGCGCTTCGTCGAGCAATTGCCGGTAGCTCGACCCGGCTTCCTCCAGACGCCGCCGCAGCGTGCGCGTCGATACGAGCAGCGCGTCGGCGAGCGTCTCCGGCCCGGGGTAATCGCCGGCTCCGCGCGCCAGCTCCGCACGCACGCGCTCGACCAGATCGCCGTCCTCCTGACGCACCTGCGCATACTCGCGCTCCACCTGCACCAGCGCCTGCCGGTGCGCGACTTCGTCGGCGAGCGGCAGCGGCCAGTCGAGCACGTCGCGCGCGATCCACAGCGCATTGGCCGCGCAGCCGAATTCGACCGGCGGCAACTGGTCGCGATAGCGCGCGAAATAGGGCGGCTCCGGCCATGCGAACCGCAGCGCGATCGGCGGCGACGCGCGCCCGGCCCATTGCGAGATGTTCTGCGCGAGCCCCGTCAGCACGAATTCGAACATCACGTGATGCTGCAGCACGGGGCTCGCCTGCACGCCGTGCAGTTCGAGCGTCGCGCCGCGTTCGTCTTCCGCATAAGTCAGCCGATATTGGCGGTTGCGCATCCGGAAGTAGCGCTGCGTGACGGTGAGCGCTTCGCGGATGTCCCGCGCGGTCAGCGTCGCGTAGCCGAGAAAGCCGTGTACGGTCGGCTTCAGCAGCAGCCCGAACGCGAGCCCGATGCCCGGATCGCCGCCGATCTCGATCGCATTGAGCACGAGCCGCCCCCATTGCGACGGCGCGACGCGCGCGTCCGGCTCGGCCAGCACCGCATCGCGCAGGCCCGTGCCGGCGCGCACGGCGGCCAGGTCGACACCGCGCGCGGCCAGCGCCTGCAGCAGCAGGCGCGTATAGGCGACCGGAATCGTCGGCCGGCGCAGCCCGAGGCGGTCCTTGGCGAGAGGGGAAGTCATGTCATCTTGGCCGAAAATGACAAGCATTATGGCTGTTTGCCCCCTCACGTTCAAGGCGGCGCGCGCCTACGATGTCACGCATCGCCCCTTGGCTGAATCCTCATGACGACCTCCTTTCCCCACTTGCTCGCGCCGCTCGATCTCGGCTTCACGACGCTGAAGAACCGCGTGCTGATGGGCTCGATGCACACGGGCCTCGAAGACAGCCGCAAGACGCTGCCGCGGCTCGCCGAATATTTCGCCGAACGCGCGCGCGGCGGGGTCGGGCTGATCGTGACGGGCGGCTTCGCGCCGAACGTGGCCGGCTGGACCAAGCCGTTCGGCGGCACGCTGATGACGTCGGCCGCCGCGCGCCGGCATCGCGAGATCACCGATGCGGTGCACGCGGAGGACGGCAAGATCGCGCTGCAGATCCTGCATACGGGCCGCTACGGCTATCACCCGTTCGCGGTCGCGCCGTCGAAGATCAAGTCGCCGATCTCGCCGTTCGCGCCGCACGAACTGAGCGCGCGCGGCGTCGAACGGCAGATCCGCGCGTTCGTCCGCTGCGCGACGCTCGCGCGTGAAGCCGGGTACGACGGCGTCGAGATCATGGGCTCGGAAGGCTACCTGATCAATCAGTTCATCTCGATGCACACGAACAAGCGCACCGACCAGTGGGGCGGGGCGTACGAGAACCGCATCCGGCTGCCGATCGAAATCGTCGAGCGCACGCGCGAAGCGGTCGGCCGCGATTTCATCCTGATCTACCGGCTGTCGATGCTCGACCTGATTCCGGACGGCAGCGACTGGAGCGAAACCGTGCAGCTCGCGAAGGCGGTCGAGCGCGCGGGCGCGACCCTCATCAATACGGGGATCGGCTGGCACGAGGCGCGCGTGCCGACGATCGCGACGTCGGTGCCGCGCGGCGCGTTCGCGTGGGTGACGAAGAAGATGAAGGGCGAGGTCGGCATTCCGCTCGTGACGACCAACCGGATCAACCGGCCCGAAGTGGCCGAGCAGATCCTCGCGGACGGCTGCGCGGACATGGTGTCGATGGCGCGCCCGCTGCTCGCGGATGCCGAGTTCGTCGTCAAGGCCGCGCAGGGCCGCGCCGACGAGATCAATACCTGCATCGGCTGCAACCAGGCGTGCCTCGATCACGCGTTCAAGAACCGGATCGCGTCATGCCTGCTGAATCCGCGCGCATGCCACGAGACGGAGCTGAAATACACGCCCGCGCAACAGCCGAAGCGCATCGCGGTGGTCGGCGCGGGGCCGGCCGGGCTCGCGTGCTCGACCGTGCTCGCGCAGCGCGGCCACCACGTCGACCTGTTCGACGGCGCCGCCGAGATCGGCGGCCAGTTCAACATGGCGAAGCGGATTCCGGGCAAGGAAGAGTTTGATGAAGCGCTGCGCTACTTCGGGCGCCAGGTCGAGCTGACCGGCGTGAACCTGCATCTGAACCGGCGCGTCGACGCGAGCGACCTGATCGCGGGCGGCTACGACGAGATCGTGCTCGCGACCGGCGTCGCGCCGCGCGACCCGAAGATCCCGGGGCAGGACGGCCCGAACGTGCTCAGCTACATCGACGTGCTCGCGGGCAGGCAGCCGGTGGGCCGGCGAGTGGCGGTGGTCGGCGCGGGCGGGATCGGCTTCGACGTCGCCGAATATCTGGTGCAGGAAGGGGAATCGCCGGCGCTCGATCTGCAAGCGTGGAAGGCCGAGTGGGGCGTGACCGACCCGGCCGCGACGCGCGGCGGCGTGACGCGTGCGCAGGTTTCAGCTCCGGCACGGGAAGTGACGCTGCTGCAACGCAAGGCCGCGCCGCTCGGCAAGGGGCTCGGCAAGACGACCGGCTGGATTCACCGCGCGACGCTGAAGATGAAGCAGGTGAAGATGGTCGGCGGCGTGAACTACGAATTGATCGATGCGCGCGGGCTGCACGTGTCGTACGGCGAGCAGCGCACCGATCACGAACTGATCGAGGCCGACACGATCGTGCTCTGCACCGGGCAGGAGCCGCAGCGCGCGCTGCTCGCCCCATTGCAGGCGGCCGGGCGCTCGGTGCATCTGATCGGCGGCGCGGAACTGGCCGCCGAACTCGACGCGAAGCGCGCGATCGATCAGGGTGCGCGGCTCGCGGCGCGGCTGTAACGGCAGGGTGGCGGTTGCGTTCGCGACGAGGTTCGTCGCGTGACGGCGTGCAGCCGGTGCGACGATACACGTATTGCCCGCCGCTGGGCCGAAGGCGCGCGCAGGCGGGCGGTGCGGTGACCGTGCCGTGCGCCTTTGCGGGCCTCCGTGCGCCACTCCGCAACGAGGCGGCGCGAAACCGGCCAGCCGCGCACGACCGGTGCCCGGCGCCGCTCAGGCCGCTTCGGCCCGTTCTTCCTCTTCCGCTTCGAGCATCGCCTTGACGATCAGATAGACGGCCGGCAGGTCGTCGTCGTCGCGACGCCAGTCGACCGGTTCCTCGACGTCCGCGGCGACCAGCCGGCTGCCGCGCAGCCGGATGAAGGCATCGACGACGGTCGGATCGTTGCGGCTCAGGAAGCCGGCATTCGAGAACGCCAGATCCTCGACGTTCAGCAGCGCCTGCCAGCTCATCGTGCGGACGGCGGCCGGGTGGGTGCGGCGGCGCAGGCCGAGCGCCCGCTGAGCGGGGCCGCCGACGACACGCTGCAGATCGACGACCGCCCGCTGCGCGGCGCGCTCGAAGTGGACGGGATTGAAGCCGGGTTGCTCGGGATCGAATGCGGATGACTGGAACATGGTCGCCTCACAAAAGTCCGTCCGTCTGTGGATGACGGAATTCGGGTCAAATGGTGCAAAAGAACTGTAAATATATACAGTGTTCGACGCGGTTTCAAGTCCCGGATGAAGAATCTTGGCCGCGCGGACGCGGCGGATGTCGGGGCGGCCGATGGAGGCCGGTAGGCGAGCGCTGCCCGCTCGCTGGCGTGCCGATTCCGTCGGCCGTGCCGCTTACACCGATTGCGCGATTGTCTCCCGCAGCCACCGATGCGCCGGATCGCGATGCGCGCGCTCGTGCCACAGCATCGACATTTCATAACCGGGCACGTCGACCGGCGCTTCCACGACACGCAGCGCGGGCACATCGCGCACCAGCCGCTCGGGCACCATCGCGACGAGATCGGTGCTGGCGACGGCCGACATCACGAACAGGAAATGCGGGACGGACAGCACGACGCGCCGCACGGCCCCCGCTTTCGCGAGCACTTCGTCCGTCACGCCGAAGAAGCCGCCGCCGTCGGGCGACACGATCACGTGTTCGAGCGTGCCGAACTGCGCGAGCGTGGGGCGCCGCTTGAGCTTCGGATGGCCGGCGCGGCCGATGAGCACGTATCGCTCGACGAACAGCGGCAGGCGCCGCATGCCCGGCGGCGAACCCTCGGTCGTATGGAAGGCCAGATCGATACCGTTTCGTTCGGCATCCTGCTCGATGCGCGGCGGCACGAGTTCGACGACGGCGAGCCGCGTACCGGGCGCGGCCGACCGCAGCGCATTCAGCGCGGGCAGCACGATCGTCGATTCGCCGTAGTCGGTCGCGGCCACCCGCCATGTGTTCGTCGCGGTCGCGGGATCGAACGGCGTGGCCGGAATCACCGCGCGTTCGACGGCTTCGAGCGCGTCCCGCAACGGCTCGCGCAGCGCTTCCGCGCGTGCGGTCGGCCGCATCCCGCGCGGCCCCGGCAGCAACAGGGGATCGCCGAACAGGTCGCGCAGTTTCTGCAACTGCACGCTGACCGACGGCTGCGACATGTTCAGCTTCTCGGCCGCGCGTGTGACGTTGTGCTCGGCGAGCAGCACGTCCAGCGTGACCAGCAGGTTCAGATCGAGTCGCCTGAGATTATTCATCGCTATACCTGGAATATCAGGAATTCATTTCAAATATACCTTTGACCGCGGCATCCTGCAGTCATTCAATCGACGGAGTGACGAACATGAACGTGCTGATCGTGTATGCCCATCCCGAACCGCGTTCGCTGAACGGCGCGCTGCGCGACTATGCCGTCGCGCATCTCGAAGCGGCCGGCCACGCGGTGCAGGTGACCGACCTGTATGCGATGAACTGGAAGGCCGCGTTCGATGCGGGCGACGTGACCGATCGCGCGCCCGATGCGCGCTTCGATCCCGCGCTCGATTCGAAGCGTGCATTCGAGACGGGCACGCAGCGCGACGATATCGCGCGCGAGCAGGCCAAGCTGAAGTGGGCCGACGCGGTGATCCTGCAGTTTCCGCTGTGGTGGTTCTCGATGCCGGCGATCATGAAGGGCTGGGTCGAGCGCGTATATGCGTACGGTTTCGCATACGGCGTCGGCGAGCATTCCGACAGCCACTGGGGCGACCGTTACGGCGAGGGATCGCTGGCGGGCAAGCGCGCGATGGTGATCGTGACGACCGGCGGCTGGGAATCGCACTACAGCCCGCGCGGCATCAACGGGCCGATCGACGACGTGCTGTTTCCGATTCAGCACGGGATTCTCTATTACCCGGGTTTCGACGTGCTGCCGCCGTTCGTGATCTATCAGACGCACCGGATGGACGAAGCGCGTTTCGCCGAAACGCGTGCGGCGCTCGGCAAGCGTCTGGACGCACTGGAGACGACGCCGCCGATTCCGTTCCGGCGGCAGAATGCCGGCGATTACGAGATTCCGGCGCTGACGCTGAAGCCGGAGATCGCGCCGGGAGCGGTGGGGTTCGCCGCGCATCTTGCGCTCGAGCAGTGACGGCGCGAGCTCGTCACGGGTCGATGCGTCGTTCGACGCGCAGGCGGCCCGGCGGCTCGAAGTAGGTGCCGAAGCGCACGAGCCCTGCGTTCTTGAGATGGCAGGTCATCTCGAAGCTGACCAGGATGCCGGGATCGCGATTGTCGACGATCCCGACGTCGATCGCGCGAATACGCGGCTCGTACTTCAGCAACGTTGCTTCCATCTGCTGCTTGAGCAAATGCGCCGACGCGGGGAGTGCCTTGTAGATGTTCGTCAGGTCGGGCAGCCCGTAGTCGGGCAGGTGCTTGAGCGCGCCTGCCCGCGTATTGAGAATGCGGCGCACGTTCTGCTGCACGCTCAGGCATTCGAGCGTGCGGTCGTCGTAAGCGCCGATCGGCTCGCCGCCGATCTGGCCGAGCAGCATGTCGTAGAGCGACGGGCCGGCGGTCATCGGTCGTTCCGTTGCGTCGTGCCGGCATCGCCGGCCGTCGGCGCATCGACGAAGTCGATCGTCAACGATCCTTCGGTGGTGACCGACAACAGGATTTGCCGCGGCGTGATACCCGCTGCCATCCTGGCGAGCAGTTCGCGCGAGACGGCCGGCAGCACGCGCCGGTTCAGGAAAGCGTCGACGCTGCGTGCGCCGGACTCGCGCGATACGCAGTGCCGCGCGATCGATTCGATCAGGCCGTCCGCGCACGTCAGAGTCACCGCGTGTTGCCGATGGAGACGTTCGGCGATCTTGTCGAGCTTGAGCCGCACGATCGAGGCGAGCGCAGCGGCATCGAGCTGCCGATAGACGAGTGTCTGAAAGCGTGCGAGCAGGGCGGGCTGGAAGTGCGCGACCAACTGCGAATGCACGGCTTCGCGTAGCGCTTCGTGCGTGATTGCCGGATCCTCGGCCGTTGCATCGTCGATTTGCGCGCTGCCGAGATTGGATGTCATCACGATCACGCAGTGGCGGAAATCGATTTCGCGCCCCTCGCCGTCGCGCATCGTGCCGCGGTCGAACACCTGATAGAAAATGTCGAGCACGTCGCGGTGCGCTTTCTCCACTTCGTCCAGCAGCACGACGCTGTACGGACGCTGGCGCACGGCTTCGGTCAGGACGCCGCCGCGCCCGTAACCGACGTAGCCGGGCGGCGAGCCCTTGAGCTGCGACACCGTATGCGCCTCTTGGTACTCGGACAGGTTGATCGTCGTCAGCGCGGCTTCGCCGCCGAACAGCAGGTCGGCGAGCGCCAGCGCGGTTTCGGTCTTGCCCACGCCGGACGGCCCGGTGAGCAGGAACACGCCGAGCGGTGCGTGTTCGCTCTTCAGGCCGGCCTTCGCGGTGCGCAGGCTTTCCGCCAGCGCGCCGATCGCATCGTCCTGTGCGACCACGCGCGCGGCGAGCATCGCTTCGAGCGCGAGCAGGCTGCGCAGTTCGTCGTCGACGAGATTGCCGACCGGCACACCGGTCCATTCCGCGACGACGCGTGCGATGGCTTGCGCATCGACGTCGGCGGCGATCATCGGCGACTTGCCCTGAACTTCCGATAGCGCATCGATGGCGTCGGAAAGGGCCGCCGGATCGGGCGCAGTGACGGCCGCGCCGCGAAGCTTGCGCAACACGTCGACGCGTTCGCGTTCCCTAGCGTACTGGTCGAGCAGCGTGTCCGCGGTGTCGCGTACGGCGTCGAGTTCCGTGTCGATCGTCGCGCGTCGTCCGGCAACGTCGCCGATCCCGGCGCGGGAATCCGCATCGAGCGCGGCGCGTTCCAGTTCGAGTGCCGCCAGTGTCGCGCGTGTCTGCTGCAATTCCACCGGTGGCACGTCGAGCGCCATGCGCGCGCGCGCGGCGGCCGTGTCGAGCAGATCGACGGCCTTGTCCGGCAGTTGCCGGGCCGGAATGTAGCGGCGCGACAGCCGCACGGCCGCGACGATCGCGTCGTCGCGAATGTGGACGTCGTGATGCTGCGCATAGCGGCTTGCGAGCCCGCGCAGCATCAGGCACGCCGTGTCGTCGTCGGGCTCGTCGACCTTGATGACCTGGAAGCGTCGTTCGAGCGCCGCGTCGCGTTCGAAGTATTCGTTGTACTCGGCCCACGTCGTCGCCGCGATCGTGCGCAACTCGCCGCGCGCGAGCGCCGGCTTGAGCAGGTTGGCCGCGTCGGCGCCGCCGGCCGCGTTGCCCGCGCCGATCAGCGTGTGCGCTTCGTCGATGAACAGCAGAATGGGTGTCGCCGAGTTCCGCACTTCGTCGATCACGTTCTTCAGCCGCTGCTCGAATTCGCCTTTGACGCCGGCCCCGGCTTGAAGCAAGCCGAGATCGAGCGTCAGGATGCGCGTGTCGCGAATCGTCTCCGGCACGCTGCCTTCGATCACGCGCAGCGCGAGCCCTTCGACGAGCGCGGTCTTGCCGACGCCCGGCTCGCCGACCAGGATCGGGTTGTTCTTGCGGCGGCGCGCCAGCACGTCGATCATCTGCCGGATCTCCCGGTCGCGCCCGAACACTGGGTCGATCTCGCCACGGCGGGCCTTCTCGGTCAGGTCGAGTGCGAAGCGCGCGAGTGCGTCGTCGTCGGTGGTGCGAGACGGTGCCGGTGGCGCGTGACGATCGATGGACGCCGCCGTCGCAACGTTGCCGGACTGATCGGCGGTGGGCGACGTCGGCGGCTGCAACGTCATGCCGTCGGACGCGTTCTCGGATGAACGTCGCCCGATCCGGGGCAGCACGCGCCGGATCTGCGCGCTCGAAACCGACAACAGCGGCCACGCACGCTGCGTGCGCAACACGTGTGGCGCGTCGACGATCGCCTGCAGCAGATGGCCCGAGCGAATGGTGCCGTCGGAATCGTCCGACATCGCATGCGTCCACGCATCCTCGATCACCGTGGCGAGCTGCCGCGACAGCGCCGGCATGCCGCGCAGCGTGCGCGGCATGCGGTCGATCACGTCGATCAACGCATCCCACACCGCGTTGATATCGAGACCGTAGTGGCGCAGGATCGCCGGAATGTCGCCGTCGTCCGCTTCGATCAGTTTCAGCACCCAGTGCTCGACCGCGATTTCGTCGGCGAGCCGGGTCTGGCACAGGCTCGCGGCGGCTTCGAGAGCGCGCGCGCAATGGGGATTGAGGCGGCGAATGAGATGGGAGGCGTCCCGGAGAGGCGGCGTCATGTCGATATCGGATCAGGAGGGGAGGCGGGCGTGCATTCGTCGACGCCCATGCGAACCGACGGGCGCGACTGCGAATCGGCGACCGGCGCAGCGGCACCCGGCGCGCGGGCGCGCCGGATTCCGCCCGTCGGTCAGCGCGTCAGGAACGTTCGTTCCACGTGTCCTTGTGGATGATGTTGCCGTCCTTGTACGACCACGTGATCGTCTCGTAGCGCAGTTCGACGTCTTCGAGATGGTTGTGTTTCTCGTAGGCGGGGTTCTTGATGTCGAGCATTTTCGGTTTCACGGCGACGATCTTCACGTTGTCGAGCTTCGTGTTGAAATACTCCTTCTCCTTGCCCGCGTCGTCGATCTTGTACCACTTGATCTCGACCGACTTCAGCGTCTGGCCGCTCGTCACGGCCTTGTACAGATACGGCGTCGACGCGTCCGTCTCCTTCGTCAGCGTGATCGGCTTGTGCACGCGTGTACCGGTGAGCTTTCCCGTATTGCCGTCGGTCGGAATGTGCACGTCGTGGTCGAACGCGACCAGTTCGACGCTGCCTTCGCGATCCTGGACGGTCACCGAACCCTTGATGTCCGCACCGCCGTCGTCCTTGAGCCACATGTAGGCCGGAATTGCCATTTGTTCACTCCTTCTTCTTCGTACTGCGAATCGCCGGAACCGGATTCCGGCGCTGACAAACCCGGGACGGATGCCCCGGGAACCCAAACGTGTATTACCTCGCGGCGCCGGTCGAGACGGCCGGCGCCGGCATGTCGGGCACCAGCGTGATTTCGACTCGACGATTCCTGGCCCGGCCCGCGGGCGTGGCGTTGTCCGCGATCGGCCGTGTATCGCCGTAGCCTTGAATCGCGAATTGCGTCGTCGGCATGCCCGATGCATCGACGAGCCAGTCGCGCACGGCGGTCGCGCGGTCGATCGACAGCTTCAGGTTGCGGTCGGGGCGCCCCTGGTCGTCCGCATAGCCGGCGACGAGCACGCGCTTGCCGGGATGAGCCTTGATCAGTTCGAGCGCATCGACCATCGCGCGCGTGGTGCCGGGCTTGAGCCTTGCGTTGCCGCTGTCGAACAGCGACATGCTGTCCAGCGTGACGACGGCGGGCGGCGGCGCGGGCGGTTGGTAGGAGGCGATCGCGTCGTCGAGCACCGGCAGCAGTCGAGCGCCGCGATACGTGCCGAACGACAGTCGGAGCGGCACGCCGATGCGCGCATATCGATCGAGCTGATCGCGGTCCGACGAAAGGGTTTTGAGCGCATCGCGTTTCGCGGCCTCCTGCGTAGCGGGGAGACGGTTGTAGCGCTCGACGTGGTCGCCGATTCGGGTCATCAGCGCTGCGTTGTTTGTCGCTGCACCGCAGATGGCGACGGTGGCCGCACAAGCCGCGATCGCGACGACATGCGCGACCGCGGTGACGCGCGGCGATCGCCGCGCGCGGCGCGGCATCGCGTCGATCAGCGGCTGCGGCAGCGGCCACGGCGCGGGCGATGCCGATAGTACGGCCGGCGCGATGCCCGTGCGCGCGCGGACTTCGCGTTCCCATGGCTTGTCGGGGGCCGTCGCCGGACCATGGTCGATCCAGCCGGCGCCGAACAACGGCCAGGGCGACGCAGGCTGGCGACGGTCTGTCAGCGTGTCGAACACGATACGGCGAGTCCATCCGATCATGGATGCGATCCCGGCGGCGCGGGCCGCGGCAGCAGGGCTTGCGCCGGCGTGGAGGGCATCGGATTCGGCGGCGTCGATCGCGGCGTCGAACCGGCGCATGTCCGCGATCGGTGAGCGTGCCGATACGCCATACCATCGGGTTGCCGGTCCCGCCGAAACGGCCGAATCGGAGAGTCGCTGATAGATCGCGACATAGCCCGGCAGCGACGTGCCGAGCATGCGCGACGTGTCCGCCACTGCCTGCCGGATGACGCGCAGCGTTTGCGACAGCAGGTCGTCGCTCGCATGAAGTCCCGGCGCGACCGACAACACGATGCAATCGGGCGCATGACCGTTCCGCCACTGGCGGACCGCAACGGCAAGGCGGGGAAGGTCCTGCGGGCGATCGGCCCGCAACCAGATGGCGCCGTCGCCGACGTGGATGAAACGCGACGGGCTTGCGCCGCGATCGAACATGGCGGGCAGACCGTCCCCGATGACGAGAACGAGCGGCATGCTGGTGCGCAGCGCGACGGGCAGGTCGGCGGTTGCCGCGCCGAGTTGCGCGATCACGCGCACGTGCCGTTCGCGGGCCTGCGTCAATCTGCGCGCATGCAACCCGGCGATCAGCGCCGACAGCGCGACGACGATGGCAATCGATCCCCACATGACGTCGCGGTCGACGGGCAACACCCATCCGATGACGGTAAGCGCCAGAGCGGCCGAGATCGTCACGACCGTGCGCAGCGGGTAGCCGAGTCCCGACAGGGCCGCGCGTGCGGCATCGGCATCGGCGCGTGTTGCTGCCGACGGGACGGCGGTATCGACGTTCACGGCCGCGTCGCTTGCTGGACGAGTCGTGCCAGTTCCGCGTCGAGGATGCGATCCCACGCGAACCACACGATGATCGCGATCGCGCACGCGGTTCCCGCAATCGCCCACGGAGACAGGTGTCTGAGCCAATCGATCAGCCGCGTGTTCGAGCGGTCGGTGACGAACCCCGGCCGCGCGGCCGGTCGCAACTGATCGATCCGGGCGACCAGCGCAGCGATCAATGCCTGCCGCTTCGCTTCGCCGTCGTGGGCATCCGGCGACGGACCCGAGCGGGCGGCGTAACGGCCGCGGAACCCGAGGCCTAGAACGGCCGCATAGCATTCGAGCAGGTCGACGTTCGGCGCGGGTTCGCGCATCCGCTGCTCGAGGCGCTCGTAAATGCGCGTTCCCGCATCATGCGTGCCGAATCGGTCGACCTGCAGCGGTTGGGACTCCCACTTTCCCTTGTCCGACGCGGAAAGGTAGCGCAATGCCGCCTCATCGATCAGCCCGCACTGGGCGAGGACGGCGTCGTCCCGGACGTCGGCCGCGACCCCTTGCGCATCGAGCGCCGTGGCGAACTGCGCGATGAGCGTGACGCACTGCTGACGCAGGTTCTCCTGGCCGTCGACCTGCCCGCCGTTCGACAGGTGAGTGACGAGCAGCGCGGTATCGCGCAACTGCGCCCGTATCGAAGGCCGGGGCGCACGATCGGAGGATGGCTCGCGCGCGAGCAGCGCGGAATCGTGACGGGAGGAGACGATGGCATTCATCAGCGCAGCACCGCATAGAGTTCGATCGACGCGTCCGGAATCGACGCGGGCAGGTAGATCTGGCAAGCGCGTGCGGCCAGCATCCGCGCATGCGCGGCGTCATGCGCGTCGAGCGCGAAGTAGTGGTTGTCCAGCCGGACGGGAATGGCACCGGGCACGCGCTGCACGGCCTTGAGCGGAATACCGGCCACCGCGGAGTTGACGATGTGCTCGACGTCGTCCGGCGCACCGATCTTGCACAGGCGCGGGAACTGCTCGACCAGATCGAACGCCGGCAATGCTGCGTTGACGGACAGGTACCAGTCCGCTGCGCCTTCGACGATCCGCTCGTCGCGGAACTGGCCGACCCACGTTGTGGTTGCCGTGTGCGAAAGCCCGATCGACACGACCCGCGACGGAATGATCGCGTCGAGCAGATCGCGGATCAGCGATTCGAGCGTCGCGAAGACGCCGTGTGCGGCGGCATGGTCGTAGGGCGGGATGTCGGTCAGCGGTACGCGCGTGGAGAACGTGATCAACGATCCCGCCAGCTCGGCGAGTACCAGGTAAAGGCGATCCGTGGGCTGCGCCGGATGCGACGCGAGGAAGCGCAGTTGCGGCCACGCCTGATGGATGCAGTGCAGCAGCCAGAAGAGCTGGACGTCGGCGATACCGTATTCGGCGACCTGCTCGATCCGTTCGCTGCGCCGCGCGCCGAGAAGCGCGCTTTTGGCGGCGAGGATATCCGCAAGCCGATGGATGCGCTCGATATGCAGCGGATGGCCCGACAGCGACAGACAGGGCGGCACGTATCCGCGATCGACCTGGAACTGGCCGCTCGTCGTGCGCGTCAGGCGGGCGATTGCGCATGTCGTATCGTCTGCGTGCGATTCATGGCCGTACAGCAACCTGACCGCATGGCGTTCGGCGGCGATCTCGGCTTCCGCCGTTCCGTTCAGGTCCGTCACCTTGACGAATTCGCGGTACGCGCGACGCGGGCGGGCCAGTGCCGTTTCGTCGAAACGGCAGTTGCTGCCGTTTGCGTCGGGCAGCGCGAGTGCGGCGAGCACGTCGACGGTCTGGGCATCGGCCGGAAACTCGCGGGCGAGGTCGCGCGCCGGCGGCAACGCATCGGCGACGGTCGTGTCGACCGGCGTGCCGTCGGGGAAGCGCAGTTGCAGCCGGGTGAGCTTCAGGCGTCCGGAAGACAGTGCCTCCTCGTCGATCTCGACGCTCAGTGTTCCCCATGGCGATACGGACAATGCCGACGCCAGTTGTTGCAGCGCGAACCCGTTCCAGCGGTCCTGCTGCTGGAAGTGCTGCTGCGTGAGAATCAGCCCTTCATGCCAGAGCGGCTTTTCGATCCGCATGGTGTGGTCAATATCGATTTGGAATTATGAGGCGCCGATTCTAACCATCGTTTTCCGATTTCGTATACCCCGCAATTAGATGAATTGTTGACAAATGTGTCATTTATATCGAGATATGATTGGATTCAATGGTTTGGATTTTGAGGGCGATCTTATTTCCTGGTTCGTGGATTTGTGATGCGTTGCTTTATTGAGGTTTTGGTGATCTTGTGTGTTGATTTTTGTGTATAAAAATCAGTGGGTTGGGCGGGGTTTTTGGTTATTTGAGATTGACTTTGGATCTGGGGAGATGTCGGTGTGATGAGGTCTGGACGGTTTTCCGTATTCGTACTTGTATTATTTTCAGTCTCGAATTGGTGATTGAGGATCGATTTCAGATTTGGGTGGTTTACTTCATGTGAAAGTGCGTGATATTTTCTGCCGGCTGAATCGGATGCCGTGCCGCGAATATCCGAATCGGTCGTCCGTCAATACGTGCTGCGCGATTGAGCAAGGGTGACGCGAACGACAGCGCACCGGTAGTTGCGGGTGCACATCGCGGAGTCTTCAAGCTTCCTTGGATAAGGAGAACGAATTGGATAGCTTTCAGCGAGAGATCCCGAAGAGCCGGGTGTCGATCACCCTTGATCTGCATACGGGCGGGGCGCAAAAGAAGGTCGAGCTGCCGCTGAAGCTGCTGGTGGCGGGCGACTTCAGCGCCGGCCGGGAGCAGGCGCCGCTTGCCGAGCGGAAGAAAGTGAACATCGACAAGAACAACTTCGATGCCGTGCTGGCCGATTACGCACCGGATCTCAAGATCGCTGCGGACAACACGCTGGCCGGCGACGGCTCGGAGTTGCCCGTCAACCTGTCGTTCCGGTCGATCAAGGATTTCGAGCCCGAGCAGGTCGCGCGCCAGATTCCCGAGCTTCAGGGGTTGCTTGCGATGCGCAATCTGCTGCGCGACCTCAAATCGAATCTGCTCGACAACGGCATGTTCCGCCGCGAGTTCGAGAAGGTGCTGAAGGACGAACGCCTGTCCGCGAAGCTCCGTGGCGAACTCGCGCAGATCGCGACTGCCGCGACGCAGCCGGAAGGGCATGCGTGAGCGACGCCAGGCAAAGCGCGCGTTCAGCGCATTTCGCAACATCGTAGCGATTCGATCGCAGACAGGACCCGACATGAAACCCACCGAAACGCAGCAGGCCGGCGCGACCGAGACCGTCGTGCTGGACGCCCCGCACGGGGATATCGACAGCGTCTATGCGTCGCTGTGCAGCAAGATCAACCTGAAGCCCGTCAACGAAGCACGCCCGCTCGAGGCGTTCCGCGACAACGACATGCTGTCCGAGGCGTCGGCCGACGAACGCATCGCGCGCGGGATGGGCGCGTTCCTCGAACTCGTCGCAAAGGCGAGCCAGCCGGTCGACCGGCTGGACAAGTCGTTGCTCGATTTCCATATCGGCCAGATCGACCGGCAGATCGGCCGTCAGCTCGATGCGGTGATGCACGCGCCGGAATTCCAGGCGCTCGAAGCGCGCTGGCGTGGCCTGAAGATGCTCGTGAGCCGGACCGATTTCCGCAAGAACGCACGCATCGAGGTGCTGGACGTGTCGAAGGACGCGCTGCAGCGCGACTTCGAGGACACCCCCGAACTGATCCAGAGCGGCCTGTATCGGCTGACGTACATCGAGGAGTACGACACGCCGGGCGGCCAGCCGATCAGCGCAATGATCAGCGATTTCGAATTTGCCCATTCGCCGATGGATGTCGCGCTGCTGCGGAACATCTCGAAGGTGGCCGCCGCCGCGCACATGCCGTTCATCGGTTCGGTCGGGCCGGCGTTCTTCGGCAAGCAATCGATGGAGGAAGTGGCGGCGATCCAGGACATCGGCAACTACTTCGATCGCGCCGAATACATCAAGTGGAAGAGCTTCCGCGATACCGACGACGCACGTTACGTCGGCCTGACGATGCCGCGCGTGCTCGGCCGTCTGCCATACGGCAAGGATACGGCGCCGGTGCGGGCGTTCAACTACGAGGAAGCCGTCAAGGGCCCCGACCACGACAAGTACCTGTGGATGAATGCGTCATTTGCGTTCGCGGCGAACATGGTGCGCAGCTTCGTCAGCAATGGCTGGTGCGTGCAGATTCGCGGGCCGCAGGCGGGCGGCAAGGTCGAGGATCTGCCGGTCCACCTGTACGACCTCGGCACCGGCTACCAGCCGAAGATTCCGACCGAGGTGCTGATCCCCGAAACGCGCGAATTCGAGTTCGCGAATCTCGGTTTCATCCCGTTGTCGTTCTACAAGAACCACGATTTCGCATGCTTCTTCTCGGCGAGTTCGGCGCAGAAACCGGCGCTGTACGAGACCAAGGAAGCGACCGCGAACAGCCGCATCAATGCGCGGCTGCCGTACATCTTCCTGCTGTCGCGTATCGCGCACTACCTGAAGCTGATCCAGCGCGAGAACATCGGCACGACCAAGGATCGCCGTCTGCTCGAACTCGAACTGAACGGCTGGATCAAGGGGCTCGTGACCGAGATGAAGGATCCGGGCGACGAGCTGCAGGCGTCGCATCCGCTGCGCGAGGCCAGGGTGACGGTCGAGGACATCGACGACAACCCGGGCTTCTTCCGGATCAAGCTGTTTATCGTCCCGCACTTCCAGGTCGAGGGGATGGATATCGGACTGTCGCTCGTATCGCAGATGCCGAAGGCCAAGAACTGATCCGACGTTCGTGTGCGAGCCGCCGGGGCGTCGATGGTTGCCCCGGCGGAGCAGCACGCGTCGTGCGACTGGGAGAATCCATGTCGATGATTTTGCCTACGCAGGCTTATGAACTGAAGCTGGCGCCGCATCCGGCACCGTTCTCGATCGTGAAGTTCACGGGGCTGGACCGCGTGAGCCAGCTTTACCGGTATGAGATCGAATTCACAAGCCCGGCGGCGGGGATTCCGATGGATCAGGTGCTGGGCCGGCCGGCGAAATTCAGTGCCGATCCGATCGACCCGAACATGGATTACCTGCGGAAGATGTTCGGGGAGAACGCGGCGCAGTTCAGTGCGAAGCCTGCGGCGTATATGGTTCACGGCGTGATCACGCAGTTCGACGAGTTGGAGACGTCGGCGGATGAAACGCGCTACCGGGTCGTGCTCGAGCCGACGCTGGCCGATCTCGATCGTGGTGTGACCAGCCGGCTGTTTCAGAAGCAGTCGGTCGAGGAGATCGTGACCGGTACGCTTCGGCATTACGGGTATCGCGCGGGTGTCGATTTCCAGTTTCAGTTGCGCGGGCAGTACAAGCGTCGCGAGTACGTGACGCAGTATCACGAGACGACGTTCGCCTTCATCCGGCGCATTTGCGCGGAAGAGGGAATCTGGTTTCGCTGGGAGCAGAAGAAGGATCGCGCCGTGGTCGTGTTCGGCGACGATCTGGATGCGTATGCGCGCAAGCAGCGCACGGTGCCGTATCGGCGTGACTCGGGGTTGGAGAGCGCCGGGGCCGACGCGATCAAGACACTCGGGCGCGAGACGAAGCGTGTGCCGGAGGCGGTGCGGCTGCATGACTACAACCATCGGCAGGCCGAGGTGTCGTTGCTGGTCGAGGAAAACACAGCGCGTGACGACAAGACGACGAACGCCGTCGATTATCGCTGGGGCGAGCATTACGAGACGCCCGACGAGGGTAAGCAGGTCGCCCGGTTGCGGCACGAAGCCTATCTGGCCGAGCAGATCACGTTCAAGGGGACGGGTAATCCGTTCTGGCTCGAAGCCGGTGAGGTGATGCGGATTGAGCCGAAGCCGGCCGATGCGAAGCATGGGGTGTTCGTGACGTCGGTCGAGTCACACGGCGGGCGGAACGAGTCGTACTGGGTGGCGTTCGAGGGGATTCCGTCGGATCGCGTGTGGCGTACGCCGATGGCTTCGGTGTCGCGGCCGGTGGTTGACGGGATTCTGCCGGCGCGCGTTACGTCGCCGGGGAATTACAAGTATGCGTATCTGACCGAGCAGGGCTGGTACGTGATCAAGCTGCCGTTCGATCTCGATGAATGGAGCCCGGGTGGGACGAGTCGGCCGGTGCGGTTTGCGAAGCCTTATATCGGCGACAACTACGGACATCACTTTCCGCTGATCGACGGGGCGGAGGTGGCGATCGTTCATACCGACGGCGATCCGAACCGGCCGGTGATCATCGGGGCGATGCATGACAGCGTGCATCCGGATCTGGTGAACAACCTGAACCATACGCGGAATCTTATTCGTACGGCGGCGCGGAATGAGTTGCGGATGGAGGATAAGGAGGGCGTCGAGCATATTCATCTCACGACGCCGACTCAGACCAGTGAGCTGAATCTGGGGCACATGGTGGACGATGGCCGTAACGAACGCGGTCAAGGGGCCGAGTTACGGACGGACGGGCATCTTGCGGCGCGCGGCCCGAAGGGCTTGCTGTTGAGTACCGAAGCGCAGGCCGCCGCCTCGGGGCATCAACTCGACATGAAAGAGGCGCAGGAGCAGTTGCTGCGGGCGATTGATCGCATGGAGTCACTTTCCGAGGCGGTACGGGCGGCGGAGGCGACCGTCTCCGAGTTGCAGCAACAGAAGTCATTCTATGCGGAAGCACTGGATGGCTTGAAGCGTTCGGCGATTCTTGCGAGTGCACCATCAGGTATCGGGCTCACGTCCGGGGAGCATTTACAGGTCAATGCCGACCGGAACTTGATCGCGACGGCGGGCGGGAATTTCGACGTCGGGATCATGCGGAGCTTCACCGTCGCGGCGGGAAGGCAGGTATCGCTCTTCGCGCAAGCACAGGGGGTACGGGTCACTGCGGCTAAAAAGGATGTCGTCGTCCAGGCCCGCACGGGTGCGATGGCGTTGTCGGCGTCGAAGGACATGAACTTCACCAGTAGCGATGGTGCGATTCTCGCGGCCTCGCGCGGAGCGTTGACGCTGACAAGCGGTGGCGCCTATCTCAAGATCGATGGCGGCAACATCGAACTCGGATGCCCGGGAGATATCACGCTCAAGTGCGGAAATTTCCACTGGACCGGTCCTGCTTCGCTTTCGACTCCTCTGCCGAGTATGCCCATCGGGCCATGCAAGGAGTGCTTGCTTGATGCACACCGTGGTGTCGAAGCGATGACGGAGGTCGCCTGATGACCGGAACCGGGCTTGAGAAGCCAACCAGTGACTTGGACGCGGCATGGGACGCGTGGCGTGATCGATTGTTGGCGCAATTCGAAGCGTTCGATGCAGAGCGCGTTTCGGCGCACCTGTACATACTTGCCGATGCGCGCGCCAATCCGGACGTCGACAAACTGCTGGCTAACGTCCCTCGGCTTGAATGGCGGTCACTGTGGGATGGCACCGTTCTCGAGTCCTATACGGACATTGCCCCCTATCTGATTGCGATCGATCGCTTCGCATTTGATGATCCGCGCGATCTACAGAGTCGGCTTGTCCGGCGGCTCTGGAGGGAGTCGAGCGGACTGCACATGCTGACGTGGATATGGTCTTCGTTTCCGATTCGGTCTCTGGTCGAGCATTTCCGATCGTTCTGCCGTTACTCGACGCCAGACAAGCGCGCGTACTTCCTGCATTTCTATGACAACCGGATTCTTGCACGGTTACGGGCAGTTTGGAGCGCGGAACAGGCTCGGACATTTCTCGCACCATGTGCCGAGATCTGGTATCGCGAGCGTGAATTGAACGAGGTCGTCTGGCCCAACGATGCGGGTGTGGTCGATGCGGTCGTCGAGGGAGAGCAGGTGATGACAATTGAGCAGCATATGGCGTTGCTGCATCTCGGTCGTGCCGACAAGCTCGCGATGCAGTTGCGCATGATGTATGGAGCGATGCTCGACGATTTCACGGAATTGACGCTTTATCAGTGTGTTTCCGAACAACTGGAACGTGCGCGTCGATACCGTATTGCCGACGATGACGACCTGTTGAACTACGTCTCAAAGGGCGTCGTCATTTCGCCGCGATTCGATGAGCATCCGGTGATTCGTGAGCGGTTGGCGCATGCGATGTGCGGCGAGCGGACGTTCGGAGACGCGTTGAGTCGTATCGACGCCGATGTCTTGCGGGAGGCGACACGCGCGACTTCGGAGTCCGGGAATGATGGAGAGGTCTCGCATGATTAGGCGGCTCTTTGCGTTGTCGGTTGCATCGCTCGTACTAGCTGGTTGCGATGCGTTTTCATCTGAGCCGACCTACCGTGGTGTCAGCATCATGGGGCTCAACTACACGCCGTTCAATCTGAGCGGGTTCACGATTCGTGACAGATATGGCAATAGAGCAAGCGGTGGAGGGGATCTGCCGCCGGGAACTGGTGCGGGAAGATTGAGCTGTTGTTACAAGCTGAAGGGAACGGATTTCACGGTTGAGTGGGAAGTTTATGACGCGGATGAAGCCATCAAGGATCTATATGCGGCCATCAAGAAGATCTACAAAACGACGGAGGTCAAATTTCCGCCGACAAAGATCAAGGGTGGAGCAGGAGAGGACGTGCTTGCCGTGCACTTTTATCCGGACGATCACATCGAGTTTGAGATCCGTAGCGACATGAGTGGGACGAGGATCGATTACACGGAAGTGGATCACTGGTTTCAGACTAAATACGGGAAGGCGGCGAACCCGGACGGAGACGACATGGCCGTGGCCTACAGGCGCACGGCACGTAACGCGTCACAGGGTTGGCTGAAGTATCGGCTGACCGACACGGCGGATCTGGAGCAGTACGTGTACTACAGGCAGCTTGTGAATCC
>NZ_CADFDB010000009.1 GCF_902832845.1 Burkholderia metallica
GCCGTTCGAGGAATTCCAGCGCTACAAGACGCATCCGTCGATCCGCGCGTTCCTGGAAGGCGGCAAGCGCGTGTCGTACGGCGCGCGCGCGATCACGGCCGGCGGGCTGCTGTCGCTGCCGAAGACGGTGTTCCCGGGCGGCGCGCTGATCGGCGACGACGCGGGCTTCCTGAACGCGTCGCGGATCAAGGGCAGCCACGCGGCGATCAAGACCGGCATGCTGGCGGCCGACGCCGCGTTCGATGCGGTGCAGGCCGGCCGCCAGTCGGACGAACTCAACGCGTACCCGGACGCCTTCAAGCAATCGTGGCTGTACACGGAGCTGTACCGCGCGCGCAACTTCAAGCAGTGGATGGCCAAGGGGCTGTACCTGGGCACGCTGATGGTCGGGCTCGAGCAGAAGGTGATGGGCGGCAACGTGCCGTGGACGCTGCATCACAAGCACGCGGACCACGAGATGCTGAAGCCGGCGTCGCAATGCCAGCCGATCGAGTATCCGAAGCCGGACGGCAAGCTGACGTTTGACCGGCTGTCGTCGGTGTTCATCTCGAACACGAACCACGAGGAGAACCAGCCGGCGCACCTGACGCTGAAGGATGCGAACGTGCCGGTGAACGTGAACTTGCGCACGTACGCGGGGCCGGAGGGGCGTTTCTGCCCGGCGGCCGTGTACGAGTTCGTGAAGAACGACGACGGCAGCGACCGGCTGGTGATCAACGCGCAGAACTGCGTGCACTGCAAGACCTGCGACATCAAGGACCCGACGCAGAACATCGTGTGGGTCACGCCGGAAGGCGGCGGCGGGCCGAATTACCCGAACATGTAATGACCTAAACGCGCCGCCGCGAACGGCGCGTTTTTGTCACCGCGAACCGCCGCAAACGAAAACGGGGCGCTGCCTGAAGCAGCGCCCCGTTTTGCATTCTTCGCGCCGGGCGTGACGCGCTGCGCCCCGCCCGCTTGCGTCAGGTTGCGCTGCCTGCGATCTTCGGCGTCGGCGTCTCGACGTCGCCGCACTGCGCGCGATGGCGTAGCGCATGGTCGATCAGCACCAGCGCGAGCATCGACTCGGCGATCGGCGTCGCCCGAATGCCGACGCACGGATCGTGGCGGCCGAAGGTTTCCACCGTCGCTTCGTCACCGGCCTTCGTGATCGAGCGGCGCGGCGTGCGGATGCTCGACGTCGGCTTGATCGCGATCGACACGGTGATGTCCTGCCCGGTCGAAATTCCGCCGAGCACGCCGCCCGCATGGTTGCCGACGAAACCGCCCGGCGTCAGTTCGTCGCCATGCACCGAGCCGCGCTGCGCGACGCTGTCGAAGCCCGCGCCGATCTCGACACCCTTCACCGCGTTGATGCTCATCATCGCCTTGGCGATATCCGCATCGAGACGGTCGAACACAGGCTCGCCCCAGCCGACCGGCACGCCCGATGCGACGACGTCGATGCGCGCGCCGATCGAGTCGCCGTCCTTGCGCAGCGCATCCATGTACGCCTCGAGTTCCGGCACGACCGCCGCGTTCGGAGAGAAGAACGGATTTTCGTGCACGTGCGACCAGTCGACGAACGGCACGTCGATTTCGCCCAAGCCGCTCATGTAGCCGCGCACCTCGACGCCGAAGCGCTCGCGCAGCCACTTCTTCGCGACCGCACCCGCGCCGACGATCGGCGCGGTCAGGCGCGCCGACGAGCGGCCGCCGCCGCGGTAGTCGCGGATGCCGTATTTCTGCCAGTAGGTGTAGTCGGCGTGACCGGGACGGAACGTCTCGACGATGTTGCCGTAATCCTTGCTGCGCTGGTCGGTGTTGCGGATCAGCAGCGCGATCGGCGTGCCGGTCGTCACGCCTTCGAACACGCCCGACAGGATCTCGACCTCGTCGGCCTCCTGCCGCTGCGTCACGTGACGCGACGTGCCGGGCTTGCGGCGATCGAGCTCGACCTGGATGTCGGCTTCGGTCAGCCCCATTCCCGGCGGGCAGCCGTCGATCACGCAGCCGATCGCGGGACCGTGCGATTCGCCGAAGGTCGTGACAGTGAAAAGCGTGCCGAGGGTATTGCCGGACATGATGGAACCGCCCAAAGAGAAATAGGCAAACCGATGCGCTGCCGAGGCCGCAGGCAGGCCGATCGTTTGCCGGTCGAGAAAAGAGGTAAGCCGCTATTATGCCAGCCGTCCGGGGCCCGCGGGCCGCATGCCACGCGGCCCAGGCGCCCCCAACTCGCGTTCGCGGCCCGACCGGTGCGGCAGGAAGCCCGTTCCGGCCCGATTGCAGCCGAATGCCGGCCGCCGGGCGCCCGCCTACTTCCGCGCGCCGCGCAACTCGGTGACCGCAGCCTGCAGCGCGTCGGGCGTCGCGACCGACGCCGGGATCGGCTCGCCGACGGCAAGCGTCAGCCGGCTCATCGCGCCGCGCTTGATGGGGCGCGGCATCCGCGCATCGGAATGCCGCGAGAAATAGCTGCCCCACAGCCCGCGCAGCGCCATCGGAATCACCGGCGCCGGCGTGCGGGTCAGGATCTCCGTGATGCCGTGGTGGAACGTGTTGATGTCGCCGGTTTTCGTCAGCTTCCCTTCGGGGAAGATGCACACGAGTTCGCCGTCCTTCAGCGCCGCCTCGCAGGCGTCGTACGCCCGCGCGAGCATCGCGGGATCCTCGTGACGCGGCGCGATCGGGATGGCCTTCGCATGCCGGAACACCCAGCTCGCGAAGCGTGTCTTGAAGATCCGGTGATCCATCACGAAGCGGATCGGCCGCGGACTCGCGGCGGCCAGCACCAGCGCATCGACGTAGCTGACGTGGTTGCACACGAGCACGGCCGCCCCTTGCGCCGGAATCCGCTCCGCGTGTACGAGGCGAATCCGGTAGAAGGTGTGCACGAGCACCCAAGCGACGAAGCGCAGCAGGAACTCGGGCACGAGCAGATAGATATACGCGGCGACGATCACGTTCAGCAGCGCCGTGACGAGGAACAGGCCCGGGATATCGACGCCGGCCTTCGTCAGCCCCATCGCCATCACGGCCGACAGGATCATGAACAGCGCGTTCAGGATGTTGTTCGCGGCGATGATCCGCGCGCGGTGCGTCGGCGCGCTGCGGCTCTGGATCAGCGCGTACAGCGGCACGCTGTAGAAGCCGCCGAACATCGCGAGCAGGAACAGGTCCGCGAGGATGCGCCAGTGGCGCGCGCCGGCCAGGAATTCGCCGACCGACAGCAGATGGCCGGGCGACGGCAGCGCGTGGCTCGCGAAGTACAGCTCGATCGCGAACACGCTGATGCCGATCGAGCCGAGCGGCACGAGGCCGATCTCGACGCGCCGCTGCGACAACCGTTCGCACAGCAAAGAACCGAGGCCGATGCCGACTGAGAACGTCGCGAGCAGGATCGTGACGACGTCGGGGCTCGCGGACAGCACGTCCTTCGCGAAATTGAAGAACGACGTGAGGAACGTCGCACCGACGAACCACAGCCACGAGATGCCGAGCAGACTCAGGAACACGGTGCGGTTCTGGCGCGCGAGCCCGAGGTTGCGCCATGTTTCGCTGACCGGATTCCAGTTGATCACGAGGTCGGGCTGCGGCGCCGGCGTCGACGGCACGCGCTGCGCGACCAGGCGCCCCGCGAGCGCGATGACGACGACGCTCACCGCGAGCACGCGCTCGCCATTGCCCTCGATCCCCGCGGCCGCGCCGCCGATGATCGTGCCGATCAGGATCGCGATGAACGTGCCCATCTCGACGAGGCCGTTGCCGCCGACCAGCTCATGCTCGGCGAGATGCTGCGGCAGGTACGAATACTTGACGGGCCCGAACAGCGTCGAGTGCATCCCCATCATGAACGTGCACAGATACAGCAGCGCGGCGCTGTGCGTGACGAAGCCGGCGGCGCCGACCAGCATCAACACGATTTCGAAGGTCTTCACGAAACGCGTGAGGGTCGCCTTGTCGTACTTGTCGGCGATCTGGCCGGAGGTGGCCGAGAACAGCACGAACGGCAGGATGAAGATCGCGGAAATCAGGAAGGCCGCCGTCTTCGCATCGACGCCGGCGAACCGCGCGGTGTGATAGGTGACGAGCGACGTGAAGCCGATCTTGAAGACGTTGTCGTTCAGCGCGCCGAGGAACTGGGTCGTGAAGAACGGCGCGAAACGGCGCTCGCGCAGCAGGTCGAACTGCGATGCGTGGGCGCGCGGGTCGCCACGCCGCCCGGAAGTGACTTGCGTTTGATCGCTCATGCGGAATACGTGCGCGCCGTCTGGGCGACGCTGCACGGGCCTCGTGTGGTCGTTGGAAAAACGGCGGCGCAGGACGAACCTGCGCCGCCGCGAGCCGGGTGGCAGCGCCCGCGCATGACGGCGACGGGCGCGGCGTGATTCACGACTTGTGCGCTTCGGCTTCCGATTCCGGCCAGTCGCGGATGTACGCCTTCAGCATCCGGTTCTCGAAGCTCTGCGCCTCGACGACCGTCTTCGCGACGTCGTAGAACGAAATGACGCCCATCAGCACCTTCTTGTCGAGCACCGGCATGTAGCGCGCATGGCGCTCGAGCATCATCCGGCGCACTTCGTTGACGTCGGTTTCCGGCGTGCACGTGAGCGGCTCGTCCATCACCTTGCGCACCTGCACGTCGCCGATCGCGCCGCCGTTTTCGCGCAGGCGCAGGATGATCTCGCGGAACGTGAGCATCCCGACGAGATCGCCGTACTCCATCACGACGAGCGAACCGATGTCGTGCTCTGCCATCGTATCGACCGCTTCGCGCAGCGGCTTATCGGGCGTCACGGTAAACAGCGTGTTGCCCTTCACTTTCAGAATATCGCTGACGCGCATCGTAGTCCCCTCATGCTTGAATGCAAAACCTCTTTCGATCCTATCGGAAAGCCTGTCAAAAGGAAAGCGCGGGCCCGCGCGGCGGGCCGCGCCCCGCTTGCGGAAGCGGTCTGCCGGCCGCACAATGGCCCCGTGAACCGCGGCCGGAGGAGACGTCCATGGCGCATACGCATTCGGAGCAATTCGCCAGCTTCGCCGATTTCTACCCGTATTACCTGAACGAACACCAGAACCTGACGTCGCGACGGCTGCACTTCATCGGCTCGCTCGGCGTGATCGGCTGCGTCGCGATGGCGATCGCGACCGGCCACTGGCTGTGGCTGCCGGCGGCGATCGTCTGCGGCTATGGGTTCGCATGGGTCGGACACTTCTTCTTCGAGAAGAACCGCCCGGCCACGTTCCGGCACCCGATCTACAGCCTGATGGGCGACTGGGTAATGTTCAAGGACATTTGCACGGGAAAAATCCCGCTGTAACGGCCGGCCGCCCCGCTCACGCGGGCCGCGGCGGCCGCGCCTGCGGGTCGGACACGCCGCCCGGCGCCTGCCCCGGGGCACCCGCCGGCTGCGCGCCGGCCACGCGGTGCGCGGCGATCAGCGTCGCGAGCGACACGTCGAAGCGCTCGCTCGACAGCACCGCGAGCAGCGCGCCGCCGTCGACGTGGCTGCGGCGGCGCTGCAACTGGTAGGTGAGCTCGGTGCGGTCGATCACCAGCACGTCGAACAGTTGCGCAAGCGTCAACTGCTCCGGATTCGCGAGCAGGATGTAGCGCGGCGTGGTCTCGCCGCCGCCGTCGAGCCGCGCAATCCACTCCCGCTCCTCCATCGTCGTCAGCAGGCGCTGCGCGGTTTCCATGTCGCAGCGCAACATGGTCGCGAGCCGCATCGCCGTGTAGCCGCGCTTGCCGGCCGTGCGCGCGTCGGTGAGCCGCGCGAGCATTTCCAGCGCGTCGAGCAGGTCGCTGCCCGGATAGTGGATGCGGTGGAACTGGCCGACGCGGATCGCCGGCAGCGCGGAGGCCACCATCGCACCGAGCAGCGCGATGAACCAGCTCAGATACACCCAGAGCAGGAACACCGGGAGCGCCGCGAACGCGCCGTAGACGGCCGTATAGGTCGGAATGCGACGCACGTAGTAGCCGAAGCCGCGCTTCGCGAGTTCGAACGCGACGGCCGCGAACAGCCCGCCGATCACGGCGTCGCGCCATGCGACCGTGCAGTTCGGCAGGTACACGTACAGCAGCGTGAACGCGAGCACCGTCAGCGGCAGCGACGCGAGCGCGAGCAGCCACTCGACGATCGACGTCGACGGTGCGGCGCCGGTGAACGCCAGCGACTGCGTAAACAGGTACGACGAGATCGACAGGCTCACGCCGAACAGCAGCGGGCCGAGCGTGATCAGCGCCCAGTACGCGAGCACGCGCTGTGCGAACGGCCGCGGCTTGCGCACGCGCCAGATCAGGTTGAATGCCGACTCGATCGTCATCATCGTCATCACGGACGTGACGACGAGCACGATCAGGCCGGCCGTCGTCAGCCCCTTCGCCTTCGACGCGAACTGGTTCAGGTACTTGAAGATCTGGATGTTGAACTGCGCGGGCATCAGGTGATCGGCCAGGAACCCCTGCAGCGAGATCTGGAACGACGCGAACATCGGGAACGCGGTGAACAGCGCGAACGCGACCGTCACGAGCGGCACGAGCGCCAGCATCGTCGTAAACGTCAGGCTGCCCGCCACTTGCGGAATGCGATCCTCGGCGCTGCGCCGGGCCGCGAACTGCGCGAGGCGCTTGATGGTGTCGAGATCCACGCTCAACTTCGGCAAACGACTTCTCCTTCGTGATACCGCGCGCCTGGAGGCGCGCCGCCGTCGCGCTGCGCGACGGCTTCAGCCCCTATAATAGCCGCTCGATTCCAGCAGGGGCCGACTGCACCGGGCACGCGCGCGGACGCACGCGGCTCCGTCGCCCATGAAAGACATCCTCGTCCTCTATTACAGCCGTCACGGCGCCACGCGCGATCTCGCGCTCGCGATCGCGAACGGCATCGACAGCGTGCCGGGCATGCAGGCTCGCATCCGCACGGTGCCGCCCGTGTCCGCCGTCTGCGAAGCCACCGCCCCCGACATCCCCGCCGACGGCCCGCCGTACGCGGAATTGCGCGATCTCGAGGAATGCGCGGGCCTCGCGCTCGGCTCGCCGACCCGCTTCGGCAACATGGCAGCCTCGCTCAAGTATTTCCTCGACGGCACCACGCCGCAATGGCTGTCCGGCGCGCTGACCGGCAAGCCGGCGAGCGTGTTCACGTCGACCGGCAGCCTCCACGGCGGCCAGGAATCGACGCTGCTGTCGATGATGCTGCCGCTGCTCCATCACGGCATGATGATCGTCGGCATCCCGTACACGGAATCCGCACTCAGCACGACGCGCACCGGCGGCACGCCGTACGGCGCATCGCACGTCGCGCAGCACGACCGCTCGGCAGCCGCCGGGCTGTCGGCGGACGAAAAGGCGCTCGCGGCCGCGCTCGGCGTGCGGCTCGCACGCGCGGCGGCCGCCCTCGCCAATGCCCAGGCCGCCGACGCCGCATGAACGCGCCCGCCCGCCCCGCCGCCGCGGCCCGTCCGCGCTACGCACTGATCGCCGCCGCGTGCCTCGTCGCGCTGATCGCGCTGTCGCTCGCGTGGGAGTTGCGGCTCGCGCCGCTGCGCCCGGGCGGCTCCGCGCTGATGCTCAAGGCGATCCCGCTCGCGCTCGCGCTGCCCGGCGTCTGGCGGCGTAACATCTATACGATGCAGTGGGCGAGCATGCTGATCCTCGTCTATTTCGCCGAAGGCGTCGTGCGCGGCATGTCCGATCGCGGGCTGTCCGCGACGCTCGGCTGGTGCGAGACCGCGCTTGCCGTCGGCTTCTTCGTGGCGGCGCTGGCGTACGTCGCGCCGTTCAAGCGCGCGGCGAAAAAATCGCGCGCCGCGTCCTGACCCTTACGCGACAAGGTGATGATGTCTTCCGAAGCTTTCGTTTCCGCGTGCCGCGACGCGATCGGCGCCGACTATGTGCTGACCGATCCGCACGATACCGAACCGTTCCTGACCGACTGGCGCCGCCGCTACAAGGGCGCGGCGTGCGCGGTGCTGAAGCCGGCGAACACGGCCGAAGTCGCCGCGCTCGTCAGGCTGGCCAATGCACACGGCATCGCGCTCGTGCCGCAAGGCGGCAACACGGGCCTAGCCGGCGGCGCCACGCCCGACGCGAGCGGCAGCCAGGCCGTGCTGAGCGCCGCGCGGCTGAACCGCGTGCGTGCACTCGATCCGCACAACAACACGATCACCGTCGAAGCCGGCGTGATCCTCGCCGACGTGCAGGCACGCGCCCGCGAAGGCGGCCGGCTGTTCGCGCTGAGCCTCGCGGCGGAAGGCAGCTGCACGATCGGCGGCAACCTGTCGACCAATGCGGGCGGGACCGCGGTGCTGCGCTACGGCAATGCGCGCGAGCTGTGCCTCGGGCTCGAGGTGGTGACGCCGCAGGGAGAGATTTGGGACGGACTGCGCGGACTGCGCAAGGACAACACCGGCTACGATCTGCGCGACCTGTTCATCGGCGCGGAAGGCACGCTCGGGATCATCACGGCGGCCGTGATGAAGCTGCACCCGCTGCCGGCCGCGCAGGTCACCGCCCTCGCCGCGCTCGAATCGCCGCACGCGGCGCTCGATTTCCTCGCCCTCGCGCAGCGCGCGGCCGGGCCGCTGCTGACCGGCTTCGAGCTGATGTCGGACTTCTGCATGCAGCTGGTCGGCAAGCATTACCCGCAACTGCGCTACCCGTTCGCGCAAGCGCATGCGCAGACGGTGCTGCTCGAACTGTCCGACAACGAAAGCGAAGCGCATGCGCGCGCGCTGTTCGAGAAACTGATGGAAGAAGCGTTCGAGGCCGGGCTCGTGATCGACGCGGTGGTCGCGGAGAACCTCGCGCAGTCGCGCGCGTTCTGGGACCTGCGCGAGCACATCCCGCTCGCGCAGGCCGACGAGGGGCTGAACATCAAGCACGACATCGCAGTGCCGATTTCGTCGATCGCGCGCTTCATCGACGAGACCGACGCGGCGATCCAGCAGGCCGCGCCGGGCGCGCGAATGGTGACGTTCGGCCACCTCGGCGACGGCAATCTCCACTACAACGTGCAGATGCCCGAAGGCGGCGACCCGAAGGCGTTCCTGGCCGCGTTCCAGGCGCCGATCAACCGGATCGTCTACGACAACGTGCATCGCCATCACGGCACGATCAGCGCGGAGCACGGGATCGGGCAGCTGAAGATCGACGACGCGCAGCGTTACAAGTCGCCGGTGGAAACGACGCTGATGCGCACGCTGAAGACCGCACTCGACCCGCGCGGCCTGATGAATCCCGGCAAGGTCCTGCGCTGAAGCCGCCCACTCCGGAGCCAAGCCCGTGAAAGTTCGCGTCCTGTCCGACCTGCATCTCGAAAGCAACCTGCCCGACGCGATCCCGCATGCCGACGCGGATCTCGTCGTGCTGGCCGGCGACATCCACAATCACGCGGAAGGCCTGCGCTGGGCCGCCGAAACGTTCGATCCGGCGGTGCCGGTGATCTACGTGCCGGGCAACCACGAGTATTACGACGGGGAATTCGGCGCGCTGGAGACGGCGATGCGCGACGCGGCGCAGGCGCTCGACAACGTGCATTACCTGAACAACGACGTCTACGTCGATCCCGGCCAACGTTTCCGCGTGCTCGGCACGACGCTCTGGGCCGATTTTTCACTGTTCGGCGCCGACGAAGCCAGCGTGGCGAACGCGATCGACGCCGGGCTGCGCGTGATGCTCGATTTCAAGGGTTTGATCCAGGTGACCTGGCCGCACGACGCGGCGCTGCATGCGGCGCAGGGCGCGCCGGAACGGGATTTCTCGCCGGCCGACGCGATCGCGCTGCATCGACGCAGCCGCACGTGGCTGGAAACGCAGCTCGCGGCGCCGTTCGCGGGCCGCACGATCGTCGTCACCCACCATGCGCCGCACCGGCGCTCGCTGGCGCAGCGCTATGCGCAGGATCTGGCGTCGGCGGGATTCGTCACGGACATGGCGGAACTGGTGCGGCCGCCGGCGGATCTGTGGCTCCACGGCCACACGCATACGTCATTCGATTATGTGGCGGACGGCGGCACGCGCGTGGTGTGCAACCCGCGCGGCTATATCCACCGGCGCACCGGCGAACGGGAAAATACCGCGTTCGCATGGGACAAGGTCGTCGAGCTCGGCTGAACACCGAGCCTGCCGGCCGCGTTGCGCGGCCTGTTGCGTGGTTGCGACCCGGAGCGTGACCGCGGGATCAGCGGCCCGGGCGACGGAGCTCGCGCACCCGCACCGGCACCGGCTTCATCCGCGCCTTCGCCTTCATCGCGCGCAGCAGGTCGCGGGTCGCCGCGGCGGCCGCGGCCGCGCCCAGCAGGACTCCAAGGCCGATCATCAGGTGCGTGTCCATCGCTACTCCGGGGTTCCGTATCTCGTTAGTTTCCACAATAACAAACTGTCTGACACGCGTTCGTAAAAAAATGTTGCGTGAAGGACAAATCTCGTCAGATTGCGGCCCACCGCGCGGTCATGTCGCACGCGTGTACTGCTCGAGCGCGGCTTCGTCGGCCGCGAGCGTGGCCGGGAGTTCGTCGCGCAGGAAATCGACCCAGGTGCGAATTTTCGCGTCGAGGTACTGGCGCGACGGATACAGCGCGTAGATGTTCATCACGTGCGACCGGTATTCGGGCATCACGCGCACGATGTGCCCGCTGCGCAGCCAGCCGATCGCCGAATAGAGCGGCAACCCGCCGATCCCCATCCCTTCCCGTACGGCCACCGCGAGCGCCTCGGCGACGTTCACGCGAAACGGCGGCGCCGTGATCGGGACGACCTCGTCGCCGTTCGGCCCCGCCAGCGCCCATTCGTCGAACTGGAACCCCGGCGCGACCATCCCGAGGCAGACGTGCTGCGCGAGATCTGCCGGCCGCTGCGGCACGCCGTGCACCTCGACGTAATTGCGTGACGCACACACCACGCTGTAGCTCTCGCCGAGCCGCTGCGACACGAGCCCCGAATCGGGCAGGTCGCGGCCGACGACGATCGCGACGTCGTACCCCTCGTCGAGCAGGTCGGGCATCCGCTGCGCGAGCGTCAGCTCGACGTGCACGTCCGGATAGCGCTCGCGATAGCGCGCGATGGCCGGCACCAGATAGTGCTGGCCGAGACTCGTGAAGCAATGCACCTTCAGCTTGCCCGACGGGCGCGCGTGCGCATCGCCCGCCTCGGCTTCGGCCTGGTCGACGTACGCGAGGATCTGCTCGCAGCGCTGCAGATAGCGCTCGCCGGCTTCGGTCAGCGCGATCCGGCGCGTCGTGCGGTTCAGCAGGCGCGTGCGCAGGTGGGCCTCGAGGTCCGAGACCGCGCGCGACGCGTAGGCGGTGGTCGAATTCATCTGCTGGGCGGCCGCGGTAAAGCTTCCCGCGTCGACCACGCGGACGAACACCCGCATGTTTTGTAGCGTATCCATCCCATTACCCGTTTGAATCCGGACGGATTGTTGCACAGAGGCGAACAAGTATTGTCTCAGGATTCGTAAAAATGACTTGCACCCTTGTCCATTTATTCAGGAATCACTGAAAAATATAATCGCATCCGACTCATCTATATCCGAAAGGGAGAAAATCGTGCAGTCTCCGGCGACAAAAGGGACGCTCGCACTGGCGGTTCTTGCAGTCTCATTAATAATGGCCGGGTGTGCGAGCATGGGCGACAACAAGCCGCAGTCGGCCCGCATCGACGCGAACGCGCTCGATGCCGGCGCCGCGATCCGTGCGGCGGACCGTGACGCGGGCTGGCCCGCGGCCGACTGGTGGCGCGCCTACCGCGATCCGCAACTCGACGCGTGGATCGCCAGCGCCCAGGCCGGCAATCCGACCCTCGCGGCCGCCGAGGCACGCGTGCGCGAAGCGCAGGCGATGGCGCGCGTGGCGCGTTCGGCCGAGCTGCCGCAGATCAACGGCAACCTGTCGCTGATGCGCGAGCACTGGCCGGACAACGTGTACTACGGGCCGGGTCCGCTCGCGAACGCCGACACCTGGAACAACACCGGCACGCTCGGCCTGTCGTACCACCTCGACCTGTGGGGCAAGGACAAGAACGCGACCGAGCGCGCACTCGACACC
Source organism: Burkholderia metallica (assembly GCF_902832845.1). Taxonomy (GTDB): domain Bacteria; phylum Pseudomonadota; class Gammaproteobacteria; order Burkholderiales; family Burkholderiaceae; genus Burkholderia; species Burkholderia metallica. Next base: position 12,040 of record NZ_CADFDB010000009.1, read on the forward strand.
GCGCATGCCACCGCCGCCGACGCGCGTGCGGCGAAGCTCGAACTCGAAGTCAACGTCGTGCGCGCGTACGTCGGCATGTCGATGAACTACGCGCTGCTCGACCTCGCGCATCAGACGTTCGAACGCCAGCATGCGCTCGCCGATCTCGCGCGCAAGCGGCTGCAGGCGGGCCTCGGCACGCAGCTCGAAGTGAGCCAGGCGGAATCGACGCTGCCCGACTATGAGCGCCAGATCGACAGCTACGAGGAAGCGATCCAGCTCGCGCGGCACCAGCTCGCCGCGCTGGCCGGCAAGGGCCCGGGCGCCGGCGACGCGATCAAGCGGCCGCAACTGTCGCTCGACGCGCCGGCCGGCCTGCCGTCGGCGATGCCGGCCGACCTGCTCGGCCGCCGCCCCGACGTCGTCGCGGCGCGCTGGACGGTCGACGCGCAGGCGCGCGGCATCGATGTCGCAAAGGCGTCGTTCTACCCGAACATCGATCTGCTCGCGACGGTCGGCGGCTTCGGCGTGACCGCACCGTTCACCGACTTCCTGCGCGCGATGAACGGCGGCTGGACGGCCGGCCCCGCGCTGTCGCTGCCGATCTTCGAAGGCGGCCGGCTGCGCGCGCAACTCGGCGCGGCGAATGCCGGCTACGACCAGGCGGTCGAGCGCTACAACCAGACGATCGTCGGCGCGCTCAAGGACATCGCCGACCAGGTCGTGCGGATCCGTTCGCTCGATACGCAGAAGAAGGACGCCGCACGCTCGGTGGCCGCCAACGACCGCAGCTACCAGTTGTCGCGCGAAGGCTTCCGCCGCGGGCTGACCGATTACGTGAACGTGCTGGTCGCCCAGCAGCAGTTGCTGCGCGCGCAGGAAACGGCCGCCCGGATCGACGCGGAGCGCCTCGCCGCGCACGCGCAGCTGATGGCCGCGCTCGGCGGCGGCGTCGAAACCGGCACCGACGTGCCGGGCGGCCATCCGTCGCATGACGAATCCGCCGCGGGCACCAGCGCGAGCGCTGCCGCATCGGCTGCGAAGCCCGCGGCGGCAGTCGCGCGGCCCGCCCGGGTGGCGGCCGCCGGTGCGTCCGGCGTGCCGGCCGCACGGTAACGAGGAGCGACACCATGTCAGCCTCCTCCCCCGCCTCCACGCCTGCCGGCGGCCCGTTCGCGACCTGGAGCACCGCGTTCGGCGACTGGGCCCGCACCGACGGCGCCGCGTGGCTTTATCTGTTCAAGGCGCTGCTCGCGACCTTCATCGCGCTCGGCGTGTCGATGCGGCTCGACCTGCCTGCACCGAAAACGGCGATGACCACGGTGTTCATCGTGATGCAGCCGCAAAGCGGCGCGGTGCTCGCGAAGAGCTTCTACCGGGTCGCCGGCACGATCTTCGGGCTCATCGCGACGCTCACGTTCGTCGGGCTGTTCCCGCAGCAGCCGCAGCTGTTCCTGCTGGCGGTCGCGGTGTGGATCGCGCTGTGCACCGCGGGTGCCGCGCGCAACCGCAACTTCCGCAGCTACGGCTTCCTGCTCGCCGGCTATACGACCGCGCTGATCGGCCTGCCCGCGTCGCAGCACCCGGACGGTGCGTTCATGAGCGCGATGACGCGCGTGTCCGAAGTCATCATCGGGATCGTGTCGGCCGGCGTGGTCAGCGCACTCGTGTTTCCGCAATACACGGGCGAGCAGATGCGCACGACGGTGCGCAAGCGCTTCGGCAGCTTCGTCGACTACGTCGCGTCGGCGCTGTCGGGCCAGCTCGACCGCGCGCACATCGAGACCATCCACACGCGCTTCGTCGCCGACGTGGTCGGCTTCGAAGCCGCGCGCAGCATGGCCGTGTTCGAGAATCCGGACACGCGCATGCGCAGCGGCCGCCTCGCCCGGCTGAACAGCGAGTTCATGAGCGCGTCGAGCCGCTTTCACGCGCTGCACCAGCTGATGAACCGGCTGCACGCGGCCGGCGCGCAGGCGGCGATCGATGCGATCGAACCGTATTTCCGCGAAATCGCGCCGCTGCTCACGCGCCACGGCGAACCCGTGCGCACGTCGATCGACGCCGCGCACTCGGCCGAGCAGCTGCTCGCGTGGCGCGACGCGCTGCCGCGCCGCATCCGGGCGACGCGCGCGGCACTCGAAACGCAGCCCGGCTTCCCGCTGCTCGACTTCGACACGGCCGCCGAGCTGCTATACCGCTTCATCACCGACCTGCAGGAATACGCGGCGACCTACGCGTCGCTCGCGACCGCGACCCACGAGCGCGAACGCTGGATCGAACGCTACGAGCCGCGCACCAACCGGACGGCCGCCACGATCGCCGGCATCCGCACCGCGACGGTCATTCTCGCGCTGGGCTGGTTCTGGATCGAGACCGCCTGGCCGAGCGGCGTGATGCTGGTGCTGAACGCGGCGGCGACCTGCGCGCTCGCATCGTCGGCGCCCCGCCCGACCGCGATGGCCGCGCAGATGGGAATGGGCACCGCGCTGGCCGTCTGCACCGGCTTCCTGCTGATGTTCGGCATCTACCCGCGGATCGACGGCTTCTGGCTGCTGTGCGCGGCGCTCGCGCCGTTGCTGGCGATCGGCATCTACATGACGCTGAAGCCGAAGCTCGCGGGCTACGGGATGGGCTACCTGATCTTCTTCTGCTTCCTCGCCGGCCCCGACAGCATCACGCACTACGATCCCACCAGCTTCATGAACGACGCACTCGCGCTGCTGCTGTCGATGCTGGTCTCGGCGATCGCATTCGCGGTGATGTTCCCGCCGACCGCGCCGTGGCTCAAGAAGCGGCTGCTCGCCGACCTGCGCCACCAGGCCGTCGCGGCGTGCCACGCGCGGCTCGCCGGATTGCGCACGCGTTTCGAGAGCGGCGCGCGCGACCTGATGTACCAGGCGCACTCGCTGTCGGCCGACCAGCCCGACGTGCAGCGCGACGCGCTGCGCTGGATGTTCGCGGTGCTCGAAACCGGCAACGCGGCCATCGACCTGCGCCACGAGCTGGCCACGCTGCCGCCGGACCCGCGCTATGCGCCGACGATGCCGTGGCGACGCGCGATCGAGACGATGCGCGCCGCGCTGTCGTCGCTGTTCACGCGGCCCGACGCCGAACGCTTCGATGCGACGCTCGCCGCGGTCAACGACGCGATCGACGCGACCCGGCAGACGCTCGACGCGTTCACGCCGTCGCGCGACGAACGCCACCGGCTGCAGCGCATCCTGAGCCATCTGCATTTCGTGCGCACGGCGCTGCTCGATCCCGAATCGCCGCTCGCCGCGCTCGACCGCAACCGCCCCGTGCGTCCCCAACCAGGAGCCTCGTCATGATGCCGCGTGAAATCGCCATTCTCGATGCCTACATGCCCACGGTGGTGCTGATGTTCGTCCTCGGCGCGCTCGCGACCTGGGCCGTCGACCGCCTGCTCGCCTATACGGGCCTCTACCGTCTCGTCTGGCACCCGTCGCTGTTCCGGGCCTGCCTTCTCGTCTGCATTTGCGGCGGACTGAGTCTTGCCGTTTACCGTTGATTCCGAACCATCATGATTCTCAGAAAACTCTTCGGCTTCGTCGCGACCGCCGTCATTCTTCTCGTCGCGATCCTGATCGGGCGCTCGCTGTGGGTGCACTACATGGACGATCCGTGGACGCGCGACGGGCGCGTGCGCGCCGAGATCGTCAACGTCGCGCCGGACGTGTCGGGCGCGATCGTCGAGCTGCCCGTGCATGACAACCAGCTCGTGAAAAAGGGCGACCTGATCATGCAGATCGATCCGTCGCATTACCAGATCGCGGTCGAGCAGGCGCAGGCGGCCGTCGCCGCCCGCCGCGCGGAACTGCAGATGCGCCGCGACGACGCGGCACGCCGCGCGGATCTCGATGCGCTCGTCGTGTCGAAGGAAAACCGCGAGAACGCGGCGCACAGCGCGTCGAGCGCCGATGCGCAGTATCAGCAGGCGATCGCCGCGCTCGACGCCGCGAAGCTCAACCTCGAACGCACACGCGTGGTCGCGCCGGTCGACGGCTACGTCACGAACCTGCAGACGTTCAAGGGCAACTACGCGGTGGCCGGGCAGGCGAAGCTCGCGATCGTCGACAGCCATTCGTTCTGGGTCTACGGCTACTTCGAGGAAACCAAGCTGCCGCGCGTGAAGATCGGCGCGCCGGCCGAGATGCGGCTGATGAGCGGCGGGGTGATGAAGGGCCACGTCGAGAGCATCTCGCGCGGCATCTACGATCGCGACAACCCGCAAAGCCGCGACCTCGTCGCGGACGTGAACCCGACGTTCAACTGGGTGCGCCTCGCGCAGCGCGTGCCGGTGCGCATCCGGATCGACGAGGTGCCGGCCGACGTGGTGCTGTCGGCGGGCACGACCTGCACGGTCATCATCGATCCGGACGCGAAGAAGAAGTCGTAAGCGCGTCGCCCCGCGTCGCGGCGCTTACGCGGCGAGGCGAAAGCGCCCGACCAGCGACTTCAGCGCCTGCGCCTGCTCGTCGAGCGCATTCGCCGCGGCGGCCGCCTGTTCGACGAGCGCCGCGTTCTGCTGCGTGCCGGCATCCATCTGCGTGACCGCGCGGCCGATTTCGTCGATGCCGGCGCTCTGCTCGTCCGATGCGGCGGAGATTTCGCCGATGATGTCGGTCACGCGCTTGACCGCGCGTACGACGTCGTCCATCGTGCGGCCCGCATCGTGCGCAAGTGCGGCGCCGTTCGCGACGCGCTCGACCGACGCGCCGATCAGCGCGCGGATCTCCTTCGCCGCGGTGGCCGAGCGCTGCGCGAGCAGGCGGACCTCGCCTGCGACCACCGAGAAGCCGCGCCCCTGTTCGCCGGCGCGCGCGGCCTCGACCGCCGCATTCAACGCGAGTATGTTCGTCTGGAACGCGATCCCCTCGATCGTGCCGATGATGTCGCGGATGTTCTTCGCGCTGTCGTCGATCTCGCTCATCGTCGCCACCACGCGGCCGACCACTTCCCCGCCCGTTTCCGCGACGGCCGACGCATTGGCCGCGAGCGCGCTCGCCTGCCGAGCGTTCTCGGCATTCTGCCGGACGGTCGACGTGAGCTGCTCCATGCTGGCCGCGGTGCGCTCGAGCGCGACGGCCTGCTGCTCGGTGCGCTTCGACAGATCGAGGTTGCCGGTGGAAATCTCGCCCGACGCGGCGGCGATCGCCTCGGCGCTGACGGCGATCTCGCCGACGGTCGCCGCGAGCCCCGTCTGCATCTCGGCCAGCGCACGCACGATGCTGTCGCGGTCGTGCCGGCCCAGCTCGATCGGTCGCGTCAGGTCGCCGCGCGCGATGTCCGCGGCGATCGCCTTCGCATGCGCGGGCTCGCCGCCGAGCTGCGACACGAGGCGGCGCACGACACGCTCGGCGATCACGATCGCGAGCACGATCAGCGCGCCCGTCATCGCCGCGATCATCGCGAACGACGACGAGAAAATGGTCGCGGACGCATCGAGCGTCGCCTTCGATTTCGCGCCGCGCGTCTTCACCAGTTCGGCGACGAGCTTCTCGAGCTTGCCGGTTTCGACCAGCAGCGACACGTCCTGCGTGCCGACCTGCCAGTTCATCTGCGACAGGTCGAGCGGCTGCGCGCGCACGAGCGTGACGAAATCGCGCAGATGCGCGCTCCACGCGCCGACCGCCGTCGAGAATGCCCGCAGGCGCGCCGAATCGTCGGCATCGGCCGGATCCGCGTAGCGCTGCAGCGTGCCGAGTGCCTGGCCGATCGACGCGAGCCCCGCGCCGACGTCGGCGCCCAGGTCGTCGCGCTCCTTCGCGGTGGTCGCGGTCAGCAGCATCTTCTGCGCGCGGCTCGCGCGCAGCACTTCGGCGCGGACCTCCTCGGCCGCGCGGCTCGCGACGTGGCCCTGTTCGTAGACCGACGCGATCGACGCATTCAGCCGGCTGATCTGCCACAGCGAAAACACGCCGATCGCGAGCGTTCCGACAAGCAGGATCGCGAATGCGGCGCGCAACGTCGCCTTGACGGTCCACGGCCGGCGCGCGCGACGCGCCGCGCGCACGCGCCGTGCGGCGCGGCCGGCGGCAACGTCGTGTGCGGCGGCCGCCGCACCGGGCTGTGGAGGCAAAGATGCTGCTTTCATCGAACTATCCCCGTATTGATCACGCGGCCGGAAAGGTCGGTCCCGGCGTTCCCGCGATGGCTGGCCATGCCGCGCGTCCTGCGCCCGCACGGCGGATAGCCGGTGCCGGGCGCGGCGCGCCTGTTGTCATTGGGTCGTACTACGGCCGCCATCGCCGCTTCTTGAGTCCGGGAAACCACGTACCGGCCTCGGCGCCGCCCCTCCGCTTGCGGGCGGGCGCGCCGCCAGCGTTATACCCGGCCAAAAAAGCCGGTACCGGCCGATCCGTCCGAGGAATGTCCGATTCACGATAAAACTTGTCCTGACATTCTCGATACGCCACATTACACTTCTTTGACGCAGCAACGATTCAAGACGCGCCGCCCCCGACAGAGCGCGCCCGCCACCTCAACTCGTTCAGCTCTCACATGGAAACCAGCCTCGACTCCGGCGCCGCCGCCGCTACCGCTTCCCAGCCTTCCGCCCCTCCCGTCGCCCGCACCGTGTACCCGGTGCTCGGCGCGATCAGCTTCTCGCACATGCTCAACGACATGATCCAGTCGTTGATCCTCGCGATCTATCCGATGCTCAAGAGCCAGTTCGCGCTGTCGTTCGCGCAGATCGGCCTGATCACGCTCACCTACCAGATCACCGCGTCGCTGCTGCAGCCGCTCGTCGGCCTCTATACCGACAAGCGTCCGAAGCCGTATTCGCTGCCGGTCGGCATGGGCTTCACGCTCGCGGGGCTGCTGCTGATGTCGGTCGCGCCGAATTTCCCGATGCTGCTGGTGGCCGCGGCGCTCGTCGGCTGCGGGTCGTCGGTGTTCCACCCCGAATCGTCGCGGGTCGCGCGCATGGCGTCGGGCGGCCAGCACGGGCTCGCGCAGTCGGTGTTCCAGGTCGGCGGCAATGCGGGTTCCGCGCTCGGGCCGCTGCTCGCCGCGCTCGTGATCATTCCGCACGGCCAGCACAGCATCGCGTGGTTCTCGGCAGCCGCGCTCGTCGCGATGATCGTGCTCACGCAGATCGGCCACTGGTACAAGAAGCATCCGTCGATGAAGAAGAAGGCCGCGGCGGCCGGCCACCCGACCCTGTCGCGCGGCCGCGTGATGGGCGCGATCGGCGTGCTGGTGCTGCTCGTGTTCTCGAAGTATTTCTACCTCGCGAGCATCAACAGCTATTTCACGTTCTATCTGATCGACAAGTTCCACCTGTCGGTGCAGGCCGCGCAGATCCACCTGTTCGTGTTCCTCGCGGCCGTGGCGGCGGGCACGCTGATCGGCGGCCCGGTGGGCGACCGGATCGGCCGCAAGTACGTGATCTGGGTGTCGATCCTCGGCGTCGCGCCGTTCACGCTGCTGCTGCCGTACGCGAACCTGTTCTGGACCAGCGTGCTGACCGTGATCATCGGCATCGTGCTGGCATCGGCGTTCGCCGCGATCCTCGTCTACGCGACCGAACTGATGCCCGGCAAGGTCGGGATGGTCGCGGGGCTGTTCTTCGGCTTCGCGTTCGGCCTCGGCGGCGTCGGTGCGGCCGTGCTCGGCCAGCTCGCCGACGCGACGAGCATCACGTTCGTCTACAAGGTGTGCTCGTTCCTGCCGCTGATCGGCGTGCTGACGGTGTTCCTGCCGAACCTCGAAAGCAGCCGGCGCAAGAACGCGTGACGAACCGGCCGCGGCGGGGTTGCCGCGGCCGTTCGATCGATCCGGAGGAAAAATACGACGGCGGCTTCAGGCCGCCGTCGTCGCATGCAGCGTCAGGAAACGCTTGAGGATGCCGGACGAATAGCTGCTCGCGATCGCCGACAGGAAATGCGAGAACGACTGCGTCGCGTGATCGTCGGCCGTATCGGAAATCGTGCGCACGAGCGCGAACGGCACGTCGTGTTCCGCGCACACCTGCGCGATCGCCGCGCCTTCCATCTCGACCGCGAGCGCGTCCGGCAGCGCGTCGCGCAACGCGACGACCTCGTGCTCGCTCGACACGAAGCGGTCGCCGCTGATGATGAGCCCGCCGTGCAGCGTCGCGCCGGCCAGCCCGAAGCGCTCGGCGAACTGCGCGCCCTCTTCCGCGACGAACAGCGTGCAGGCGGCCTTCAGGCGCGCGGTGAGCGCCGCGTCGGTCGCGAAACGCGTGATGCCGAGCAGCGGCACCTCGTAGCGCGGAAACAGCGGCGACGCATCGAGGTCGTGCTGCAGCAGCGTATCGGCCACGACGACGTCGCCGACCCGCACCGTGCGCGACACGCCGCCCGCGACGCCGGTGAACACGACGCCCGCGACGCCGAACACGTGGATCAGCGCGCTGACCGTGGCCGCGGCCGCGACCTTGCCGACCCGCGCGAGCGTCACGACGCAGGCCGCGCCGTGCACGGTGCCGACGTGATAGTCGCGGCGGCCGAGCGTGACCGTCTTCATCGCGCCGTCGGCGCGCATCGCGGCGATCAGGTCGCCGAGTTCCTCGGGCAGCGCGGCCAGGATGCCGAGCGGACGGGCCGAATCCGCACCCGCGATGTCGATGTTCATCATTCCACCGCCTGCAGCTTCGCGACCGCGAGCGCGAGCCACTTCTCGCCGTGCCGCTTGAATTTCACCTGCGCCTTCGCGTCGGTGCCGTTGCCTTCGAGCGCGGTGACCGTGCCTTCGCCGAACTTGGTATGGAACACCTGCTGGCCGACCCGGAAGCCGGCATCGGCCGCCCGCTGCTTGTCCGCGAACGCGGGCAGCGGCGCGGACACGGCCGGATCGACGATCTGCTCGCGGCTGCCGCCGCCGGGCCGCGCGAACCAGTCGCGCCCGTAGCCGGCGTTGTCCGAACGGCCGCCCCAGCGCGAACCGGCCTCGACCTTCGGCGTCAGCCACTTGAGCACGTGCTCCGGCAGTTCGTCGAAGAAGCGCGAGCGCACGTTGTAGCGCGTCTGGCCGTGCAGCATCCGGCTTTGCGCGAACGACAGGTAGAGCCGCTCCTTCGCACGCGTGATCGCGACGTACATCAGCCGGCGCTCTTCCTCGAGGCCGTCGGATTCGAGCACGCTGTTCTCGTGCGGGAACAGCCCTTCCTCGAGGCCCGTGATGAACACGGCCGAGAATTCGAGCCCCTTCGCCGCGTGCACGGTCATCAGTTGCACGGCGTCCTGCCCGGCCTGCGCCTGGTTGTCGCCGGCCTCCAGCGACGCATGCGACAGGAAGCCCGCGAGCGGCGTCATCGTGTCGGGGTTCTGCGCCGGGTCGGCGGGCGACACCGGATCGAGCACGTCGAGCGCCGGATCGTCGGTGGCCGTGCCGAGCTCGGGCGCCGCGATCGCGCCCGCGCGCAGCGGGATCGACCGGGCGGGCGTGTCGAGCCCGTAGCCTTCCTCGGCGATGAACGCGGTGGCCGCGTTCACGAGTTCCTGCAGGTTTTCGAGGCGATCCTGGCCTTCGCGCTCGCCCTGGTAGAAATCGGCGAGACCGCTGGCGCGCACGATGTGCTCGACAGTGTCGGGCAGGTTCATGTGCTGCGTGTCGGCGCGCATCTTCGCGACCAGGTTCGCGAACCCGCCGAGGCTCGTGCCGGCCTTGCCGGTCACGTACGGAATCGCGGCGGCCATCGAGCAGCCGTACAGGCGCGCGGCGTCGGCGAGCTGCTCGATCGAGCGCGCGCCGATCCCGCGGGTCGGGAAGTTCACGACGCGCGCGAACGCGGTGTCGTCGTTCGGGTTGTCGATCAGGCGCAGGTACGCGAGCGCATGCTTGACTTCCTGACGCTCGAAGAAGCGCAGGCCGCCGTACACGCGGTACGGAATGCCCGACGACATCAGCGTGTGCTCGATCGACCGCGACTGCGCGTTGCTGCGGTACAGGACGGCCACTTCGCTGCGCGCCATCCCGGTGTTGATCAGCGAACGGATCTCCTCGACGATCCAGCCCGCTTCCTGCGAATCGGTGCTCGCCTCGTACACGCGCACGGGCTCGCCGTGGCCCGCATCGGTGCGCAGGTTCTTGCCGAGACGGTGCGCGTTGTTCGAGATCAGCTGGTTCGCCGCATCGAGGATGTTGCCGTGCGACCGGTAGTTCTGCTCGAGCTTGATCAGGTTGCGCACGCGGAATTCGTCTTCGAAGTCGCGCATGTTGCCGACGTTCGCGCCGCGGAACGCGTAGATCGACTGGTCGTCGTCGCCGACCGCGAAGATCGCGTTCTCGCCGCCCGCGAGCATCTTGAGCCACGCGTACTGCAGCTTGTTGGTGTCCTGGAACTCGTCGACGAGGATGTGCCGGAAGCGCGCCTGGTAGTGCGCGCGCAGCGGCGCGTTGTACGCGAGCAGTTCGTAGCAGCGCAGCAGCAGCTCGGGGAAATCGACGACGCCCTCGCGCTGGCACTGCTGGTCGTACGCCTGGTACAGCTCGACGAACTTGCGGTTGAAGTTGTCGCTCGCGTCGACCTTGTCCGGGCGCAGCCCCTGCTCCTTCGCGTTGTTGATGAAGTACTGGACGTTCTTCGGCGGGTACTTTTCGTCGTCGACGTTCGCGGCCTTCATCAGCCGCTTGATCGCGGACAGCTGGTCGGCCGTGTCGAGGATCTGGAAGGTCTGCGGCAGGCCGGCATCGCGCCAGTGCGTGCGCAGCATCCGGTTGCACAGGCCGTGGAACGTGCCGATCCACATCCCGCGCGTGTCGATCGGCATCATCGCCGACAGGCGCGCCATCATCTCGCGCGCGGCCTTGTTCGTGAAGGTGACGGCCAGCACGGTGGGCGGCGATGCGTAGCCCTGCTGGATCAGCCACGCGATGCGCGTGATCAGCACGCGGGTCTTGCCGCTGCCCGCCCCCGCGAGGATCAGCGCCGGTTCGTTCGGCAACGTGACGGCGGCGAGTTGTTCGGGGTTCAGATTGGCGAGCAGGTCGGGCATGGAGCGGCAGCGAACGGGCGAGGAAAATGCGGACCCGACATTATAAGTCGGCCGCGCGATGCTGTTCCCGATCCGTTCGACAGCAAGTTGCAAGCGGGTCGCGGGCACGCTGCGGCCGCGTCGCGACGGGCCCGCGCCGGCAAGGCGATGGCTGGTGGATGTGCATCCATTTATAATCGTCGGATTCGGCATCCAATTCACGCATTTTTCGGCAGATTTCCAACATGAGCGACAACACGCTTGCGAAGAGTTTCGAGCCCCACACCATCGAGTCCCAATGGGGGCCGGAGTGGGAAAAGCGCGGTTACGCGGCCCCGGCATTCGACCCGGCCCGCCCCGATTTCGCGATCCAGTTGCCGCCGCCGAACGTCACGGGCACGTTGCACATGGGCCACGCGTTCAACCAGACGATCATGGACGGCCTCGCCCGCTATCACCGGATGCTCGGCGAGAACACGCTGTGGGTGCCCGGCACCGACCACGCGGGGATCGCGACCCAGATCGTCGTCGAGCGCCAGCTCGATGCGCAGGGCGTGTCGCGCCACGACCTCGGCCGCGAGAAGTTCGTCGAGCGCGTATGGGAATGGAAGGAAAAATCCGGTTCGACGATCACCGGCCAGGTGCGCCGCCTCGGCGCGTCGACCGACTGGTCGCGTGAATACTTCACGATGGACGACAAGATGTCGGCCGCCGTGCGCGACGTGTTCGTCACGCTTTACGAACAGGGCCTGATCTATCGCGGCAAGCGCCTCGTCAACTGGGATCCGGTGCTGCTGACCGCCGTGTCGGACCTCGAAGTCGTGAGCGAAGAGGAAAACGGCCACCTGTGGCACATCCGCTACCCGCTCGTCGACGGCTCGGGCTCGCTCACCGTTGCCACGACGCGTCCGGAAACGATGCTCGGCGACGTCGCATTGATGGTCCACCCGGAAGACGAACGTTACGCGCACCTGATCGGCAAGCTCGTCACGCTGCCGCTGACGGGCCGCGAGATTCCGGTGATCGCCGACGACTACGTCGACCGCGAGTTCGGCACGGGCGTCGTGAAGGTCACGCCCGCGCACGACTTCAACGACTACCAGGTCGGCCAGCGCCACAAGCTCGCGCCGATCGAGATCCTGACGCTCGACGCGAAGATCAACGACAACGGCCCCGAGCAGTATCGCGGCCTCGACCGCTTCGACGCGCGCAAGGCGATCGTCGCCGACCTCGACGCGCAAGGCTTCCTCGATTCCGTGAAGCCGCACAAGCTGATGGTGCCGCGTGGCGACCGCACGGGCGTCGTGATCGAGCCGATGCTGACCGACCAGTGGTTCGTCGCGATGACGAAGCCGGCGCCGGAAGGCACGTTCAATCCGGGCAAGTCGATCACCGAAACGTCGCTCGACGTCGTGCGCAGCGGCCAGATCAAGTTCGTCCCGGAAAACTGGACGACCACCTATTACCAGTGGCTCGAGAACATCCAGGACTGGTGCATCTCGCGCCAGCTGTGGTGGGGCCACCAGATTCCCGCGTGGTACGGCGAGAACGGCGAGGTGTTCGTCGCGCGCAACGAGGAAGAAGCGCGCGCGCAGGCCGCCGCGAAGGGTTACGCGGGCGCGCTCAAGCGCGACGAGGACGTGCTCGACACGTGGTTCTCGTCGGCGCTCGTGCCGTTCTCGTCGCTCGGCTGGCCGAACGAAACGCCTGAACTGAAGCACTTCCTGCCGTCGTCCGTGCTCGTCACGGGCTTCGACATCATCTTCTTCTGGGTCGCCCGGATGGTGATGATGACCACGCACTTCACGGGCCAGGTGCCGTTCCACACCGTGTACGTGCACGGCCTCGTGCGCGACGCGGAAGGCCAGAAGATGTCGAAGAGCAAGGGCAACACGCTCGACCCGATCGACATCGTCGACGGCATCGACCTCGACACGCTGGTCGCGAAACGCACGACGGGCCTGATGAACCCGAAGCAGGCCGCGACGATCGAGAAGAAGACGCGCAAGGAATTCCCGGACGGCATCGCCGCGTTCGGCACCGACGCGCTGCGCTTCACGATGGCGTCGATGGCCACGCTCGGCCGCAACGTGAACTTCGACCTCGCGCGCTGCGAAGGCTATCGCAACTTCTGCAACAAGCTGTGGAACGCCACGCGCTTCGTGCTGATGAACTGCGAAGGCCACGACTGCGGCACCGACAAGCCGGAAGTCTGCGGCGCGGGCGATTGCGGCCCGGGCGGCTACCTCGACTTCTCGGCGGCCGACCGCTGGATCGTGTCGTTGCTGCAGCGCACCGAAGCCGACATCGCGAAGGGCTTCGCCGATTACCGCTTCGACAACATCGCGAGCAGCATCTACAAGTTCGTGTGGGACGAGTACTGCGACTGGTATCTCGAACTCGCGAAGGTGCAGATTCAGAACGGCACGCCGGAACAGCAGCGCGCGACGCGCCGCACGCTGCTGCGCGTGCTCGAAACGGTGCTGCGCCTCGCGCACCCGGTCATCCCGTTCATCACCGAAGCGCTCTGGCAGAAGGTCGCGCCGCTCGCGGGCCGCTATCCGCAAGGCAACGCGGAGGGCGAAGCGTCGCTGATGACGCAGGCGTATCCGGTCGCGAACCCGCAGAAGATCGACGAGGCGTCCGAACAGTGGGCGGCCGACCTGAAGGCGATCGTCGACGCGTGCCGCAACCTGCGCGGCGAGATGAACCTGTCGCCGGCGACCAAGGTACCGCTGCTCGCCGCGGGCGACGCCGAGCGCCTGCGCGCGTTCGCGCCGTACGTCCAGGCCCTCGCGCGCCTGTCGGAAGTGCAGATCCTCGCGGACGAAGCGGCGCTGGACAAGGAAGCGCACGGTGCGCCGATCGCGATCGTCGGGCCGAACAAGCTGGTGCTGAAGGTCGAGATCGACGTCGCGGCCGAACGCGAACGTCTGTCGAAGGAAATCGCGCGCCTGACGGGCGAGATCGCGAAGTGCAATGCCAAGCTCGGCAACGAGGCATTCGTCGCGAAAGCGCCGCCGGCCGTGGTCGAGCAGGAACAGAAGCGCGTCGCGGAATTCCAGAGCACACTCGAGAAACTGCGCGCGCAGCTCGATCGGTTGCCTGCGTAACAAACCGTAAGGTCGATTGCGTTCACTATAATGCGGACGTGAACATAGACCGTCTGACAAGTCGATTACAGAAATAAAGGTTCGATCATGTTGAAAGTTACGAAGGCGGTGTTCCCCGTCGCCGGTCTCGGCACGCGGTTCCTCCCGGCAACGAAGGCGAGCCCGAAGGAAATGCTGCCGGTCGTCGACAAGCCGCTGATCCAGTACGCGGTCGAGGAAGCGATCGCCGCCGGCATTACCGAGATGATCTTCGTCACCGGGCGCAGCAAGCGCGCGATCGAGGATCACTTCGACAAGTCGTACGAAATCGAGGCCGAGCTCGAGGCGCGCGGCAAGGAGAAGCTGCTCGAACTCGTTCGCAGCATCAAGCCGAGCCACGTCGACTGCTTCTACGTGCGCCAGCCGGAAGCGCTCGGCCTCGGCCATGCGGTGCTGTGCGCGGAAAAGCTCGTGGCCGACAATCCGTTCGCGGTGATCCTCGCCGACGACCTGCTCGACGGCAACCCGCCCGTGATGAAGCAGATGGTTGACGTGTTCGACCACTATCACAGCTCGGTGATCGGCGTCGAAGAGATCCCGCCGTCGGAGACGAAGTCGTACGGCATCGTCGACGGCAAGGAGTGGGAAGAGTCGATCGTCAAGATGTCGGCTATCGTCGAGAAGCCGGCGCCGGAAGTCGCGCCGTCGAACCTCGGCGTGGTCGGCCGCTACATCCTGAAGCCGCGGATCTTCGAGCACCTGCGCGCGCTGAAGCCCGGCGCGGGCGGCGAGCTGCAGCTCACCGACGCGATCCAGGCGCTGCTCGCCGACGAGCAGGTGCTGGCCTACAAGTATCAGGGCACGCGCTACGACTGCGGCAGCAAGCTCGGCTACCTGAAGGCGACGGTCGAATTCGCGCTGCGCCATGCGGAAGTCGGCACGGATTTCGACGCATACCTGCGCTCGCGCAACGGCGCCCACCCGGCCGACTGAACGCGGCAAGGGCGCGACGGCTCGCAGCGGCGAGCCCGCCCTCACCTCACCGGCCGCACCGCGCTCAGCGCGCGTCGGCCGGCTTCACCAAGACGACGCCCGGCATTGCGCCCGCGTCGTCTTTTTTCGTCTTGACGAGCCAACCGCCGCCTTCGCCGAACGGCACCTTCGCGAGCGCGCTCTTCACGAGCGCCGGCGCGGCCTGTTGCGTGCCGGGATCGCGATCTCGCAGCGCAGCCGACACGCGGTAGACGTCGGCGCCCGATTTCGCGTCGACGAAGCGCAGCGTCAGCACATGGCGGTACACGCGCCCCATGAACGGCAGAGGGAGCGGCGCCGGGCCGTCGACCGTCACGCACGCGCTGCTCGCGGCGCCACACCCGGCAGCGCTTGCCGCGACCGACGCCGGCTGCGTCGCATACGCGATCGACAGCCGGTAGCGCGCGGCCGGGAGCGGTTTCACATCGAAGCCGCGGTGCGCGAGTTCGTCGCGCACGAGCGCCTCGATCTGCCGGTATTCGGCGTCGCCCGCCTGCGCGGCCGTGCGCACGATGTCGTAGCCGTGCGCGTCGGACGCGAACGCGTTCGGCTGCCCGATCGCGCTCACGCCGCTCGTCACGCCGCCGGCGCAACCCGTCAACAGCGACACCGCCAGCGCGGCCGCTGCCCATTCCTTTCTCATGGCTTTCCCCAAATGCCTGCCGTCGCGCCCGGCCCTGTCAGGCGGACGGCTCGTCCATCGCGGGCAGCGACACCGTCACCGCGGTGCCGACACCCACCTCGCTGTCGACCGACACGCTGCCCCCATGGCGCGTGACGACCGTCTTCACGAATGCCATGCCAAGCCCGGAACCCGAGATTTCGGGCCGCTCGCCGGCATGGAACCGCTTGAAGCGCTCGAACAGATGCCGCTGATCTTCCGGCGCAATGCCGTATCCCTGATCGCGAATCGTACAGAACATCCGTTTCGATGCGTGCTCGACCGCCAGCGTACACGTGATCACGGTATCGGATGGACTGTATTTGACCGCGTTGTTCAACAGGTTCACGAACGCGCGCGTGAGCAGCGAGCGGTCCGCGCGTACCCAGCACATCCCGGTGCCGACGTCGGTGTCGATGCGGATGTGCTTCGCCTGCGCCTGCGGCCATACCTCGTCGCTCGCATCGATCAGCACGTCGACGAAGCTCGTCGTCTCGAGCTGGTATGCCTGCGACTCGGCGCGCGCCAGCTGCACGAACTCGTCGGCCAGCGACAGCGCACGGTGCGCATAGCGCTCGATCCGCGCGAGCAGCCCGCGCATCGCGTCGGTCTCGGCGCGGTCGCGCTCGATCTCGACGAGCGCGAGAATCGACGACTGCGGCGAGCGCATGTCGTGCGACAGCAGGTGCAGCGCTTCCTCGCGCTGCCGCTCCGCCGCGTGCAGTTCGGTCACGTCGACGAGGCCGGCGATCCAGCCCGTCACGCGGCCCTGCGCGTTCGTGCAAGCCGCGTAGCGTAACAGATGGTCGAGCCCATCGCGATCGCGCACCTCGATGCCGCGCGCCATCGCGTCGTGTTCGGCCTCGAGCGTCGGGTCGAGCGCGGCCGGCCAGTGTTCGCGGATCGCCGCATCGTGGTCGGCGTTGCCGTCGACGGTCTTCATGAACGTCAGCTCGCCGAGCGCGGTGCGCAGCGGCCGCCCTTCCGGCAGCGGCAGCGCGAGACGCGACCCGTAGCGCTTGGCCGCATGGTTCGCGATCAGCACGGTGCCGGCCAGGTCGGTCACGAAGATCGGCTCCGGCATGCTGTCGAGGCTGTCCCACACGAAGCGCTTCATGTCCTGCACGCGCTGCGCGGCTTGCGCCATCAGCGCCATCTGCCGCTCGAGCACGTCGCCGCCGACGTTGCGCGTGCGCGGCGCCTCCGGCAGCAGGTGCGGCTCGTCGGCGAGCCGCTGCAGCTCGCGGCGCAGGTACGACATCGTCATTTCCAGGCGCCGCCAGTTCCAGATCGGGTAGACGGCGATCAGCCCGAAGATCGCGGGCGCCGGCGACAGCCAGATGCGCGCCTCGACCAGCAGCGCGAGGCTCGCGACGACGGCGAGCGCGGCGAGGCTCAGCGTCAGCAGCAGCGCGCGCCACGGCGACAGCATCAGGAAGCCGCCCAGCAGCACGGCGAGCGGCAGCAGCGACGCGGCGAACAGGCCGGCGCCCGACGCAGGCGAGATCGCGCTGCCGGTGGCCAGCATGTCGAGCACGTTCGCATGGATATAGACGCCGGCGAGCGGCCCGAACTCGCCGGACACAGGCGTCGCGAAGCGGTCGTACAGCCCCGATGCGGTCACGCCGACGACGACGATCTTGCCGCGCAGCGCATCGGGCTTCACGCGCCCTTCGAGCACGTCGTCGAACGACAGCGTCGGATAGGCGGGCGTGTTGCGGCTGAACGGGATCAGGTAGCGGCCCTCGCCGTTCGCGTCGCGCGACAGGTCGTGCGCGTGGGCGCCGGGCACGCCGCCGACCGGATGCAGCCGGCCGGCCTGGATCGCGCGGTACACGGGCACCATCAGTTGCGGCCAGCGCACGCGGCCGTCGCTTTCGAACAGCGCAACGCTGCGAACGATGCCGTCGGGGTCGACTTCGAGGTTGATGTGACCGAGCCCGACCGCGCGCGCCGCGAGCGCGGCCACCGGCGGATCGACCACGCGCGAGCCGTCCGCCTGTTCGGGGCTCAGCAGCACGGGCAGGAAGGTCGGCACGCGGCTCATCGCGTCCGCGAACGCGCGATCCTCCGGCGACGGTTCCGTAAACAGTACGTCGTAGACGACGGCGGCCGGCTGCGCGCGCGCCAGCGTGTCGAGCAGCCGCGCATGCACGTCGCGCGACCACGGCCAGCGGCCGAGCGCGGACACGCTCTGGTTGTCGATGTCGACGACGACCACGTCGGGCGACAGCGGCAGGCTGCGCAGCATCAGCAGCCGGTCGTAGATCAGGCCGTCGACGCTCGCCGACAGGCGGCCGAGCGCGCACGCGAGAATCACCGCGATCCCGAGGCAGCCGATCGCGATCCATTCGATCAGGAAGCGGCGGCCGAGATGCCGCCGCGGGGATACGGAGTCGGGTTTCATGCGCCGCGGATCAGCGCGACAGCGTAAACGCGCCGACCGGACTGGTCTTCTCGTAGAACTTGCCGCCTTCGAACTCCTCGACGGTCACGGCCCAGAAATAGTCGCCCGGCGGCAGGTGCGCGACGGTGATCTGACGCGCATGCAGGCCAACCTGGTCGACGACCGGCGCACTCAGGTCCTTCGAGCGCGACAGCACGAACCGGTAGCGCGCGCCCTTGCCCGCGCCGTTCGGCGACCAGCGGAACTCGTAGCCGCCCGCGCCGGGCGACGCGCTCGCGTCGAGCCCCATCGCGCGGCGTTCGAACGCGTACGTGCGCGGCTGGCCCTCGAGGCCGTTCGCGTCGATCGCGGCGACCCGCACGAAGTAGTTTCCGTTCGGCACGTTGCGGAACACCGCGCGCGGCGAATCGGTACGCGTTTCGCGGAACAGGTCGAGCAGCCCCGCGTCGTGCGCGAGCTGCACGCGGTACGCATGCGCCTGTTCAAGCGGCGCGACGTCGAACGTGACGTCGGGCTCGTCCTGCACCTTGTCGGGATGCGCAAGCGCCGGTGCGGGCAGCAGCTCGACGGGCGCGCCGACCGCGCCGGACGCCGTCGCGACGCTGCCGAAATTCGCATGCACGAGCGTCGGGGTGGCCGACTGGCGGCCGCCCGCGACGCCGACGGTGCCGTCGAGCACTTCGACGCGCGTCGACGCCGTGCCGGCCGCGTCGTAGTTCACGCGAAAGCGCGTGCCGCGCACGCCGGCCACGACCGACGGCGAACGGATCTGGAAGCGGTCGTCGCGCTTCTTCAGGTGGGTGACCTCGCTTTCGACCGAGCCGCGCGTGAGTTCGAACTCCCGATCGAGCGTGCCGGTCAGCACCGTGCGGCGCAGCGACTTCAGGTCGAGCTGACTGTCCGGCGGCAGGCTCATGTGCGTGCCGTCGGACAGTTCGAGCGTCACGAAGCCGTTCGGGCCCGTGCGTACGCGATCGCCCTCGGCGAGCGTCGCATCGCTCGCGAGCGGCGAGAAGACATTGCCGGCGACATTATTGCCGGACGCGCGTTCGGCCGCGCCCTGCACCGCGACGACGCGCGCGGTCAGCTTTTCCTTGCGCAGCCGCGCCACCGGCAGCTTCAGCGCGATGCCGGGCTGCAGGCGCTTCGGCGCAGGCACGCCGTTGATCTGCTGAAGCAGTTGCCAATCGTCCGTGCCTTGCAGGTAGCGTGCGGCGATGTCGTACAGCGTGTCGCCCGCGTGCGTGCGATACACGACCATCTTGCCTGCTGCCGCGGCCGCCGGCGGCTGCGCGGCCGCATGCTGCGCGGCGAACGCAAACGCGGCCACGCAGACGGCGCGCAGCGCGGCCGTGCGCAGGTTCGCCGCGCGCTGCATGATGTGCCGGGTCACTCCGGTTCTCCCTGGCCGACCCGTTCGAGCCGGTAGCCGTAGCCGTAGATCGGCGCGAGGCGATAGCCGTTTTCGGGCCGCAGGCCGAGCTTGGTGCGCAGCATCGAGATATGCGTATCCATCGTGCGCGACGGGATGTCGGTCGCCTGCTTCCACACGAGATCGAGAATATGGGCGCGCGACAGCGGCCGGTCGAGGTGCTGGAACAGCAGCAGCGCGAGCTCGAATTCCTTCTGCGTGAGGCTCACGGCCTTGTCGCCGACGTAGGCCTGCTTCAGGTTTACGTCGAAACGGAACTGATCGAATTCGCGAACGGTGGCCTCGGCGTTGACCGGATACGCGCGGCGCAGCAGCGAGCCGATGCGCGCGCGCAGGATCGGGCCCGACACGGGCTTGACCACGTAGTCGTCGGCGCCGGCGTTGAGGATCTGCGTGATCCCCGCCTCGTCGTCGCGGCTCGTCATGAAGATGATCGGCAGGCTGTGCTCGGTCTGATTGGCACGCACCCACTTCAGCACTTCCTCGCCGGACATGTCGGGCACGTTCCAGTCGAGGACCAGCAGATCGAACGTCTCGCGCTGCAGACGCTTCTTCAGGGCCTTGCCTTCCTTGAACGCATAGCACGTGTGGCCAACGGCCGTCAGCGTTTGACTGACGAAATCCGTCTGGGCCGGATCGTCATCCAGTACAGCAATTCTCATAGCACCCCGCAAATCGAAATCGATTCGTCCAGTTCAGCTCTCCGCCTTCATCCAGCCGCGCGACACGTGTGCGGCGGCGTCCGGATATCGGCCGTCGAGCCGTCGTTCGCCGCTCGCGCCACCTGCGCAAACCAGCGACCCCGGCCAAGCATCTCAAAAACGGGGCACGGACGAACCGGCGATTTCATCATAGTAGTATGAAATTCGCCAACAAATTGCGCGGACTACCGTCTTTTCTTCGAATAATCCTTCCTGCCGTGCAATCTGGCGCCTAGTCGACGCGCGCCACGCCCGTCGCCGGCTCGGCGACATCGTCGGCCGGCACGTGCGGTGACAGCCGCTCCGGACGCGCCGGTTGTGCCAGCATCCGCTGCAACTGCCCGCGCACACGCTCCCACGCGGTGGCCGCGTAGTCCGGCTGGCTCGTCGCCCACGCGTGCGCCAGATCGAACACGCGCTCGATCGTCGCACCGCAGTAAGTCGGGCCCGAGCCCTCGCGCTGCGCGGCATCGCGCAGCCGTTCGTCGAGCCACTCGGCCAGCCACGGCATCTCGGCCGCGGCGGAATCCGCGTACGCCTCCAGCGCGGCACGCGCGTGGCGATCCTGTTGTGGGTCGAGCTCGATACGGCTCAGCCCCGATACGCTGCGTTCCGCTTCGGACGGACTTCGAATGGTCCCTGGTCTGAAGGACATGTCCTCTCCCCGTTGTACGACGGTAGCGCCAGGCATGGCCCCCGTGCCCGCCGTACGACGTACCGTGACCGGCGCATCCGCTGGGAGCGGACGACCGGCCGGGTCAGTATACGCAGGCGGTCGCGAAGCGAGGTTTAAGAATTGTCAGAGAAGCGTGGCCGGCGCGGCGCGGCCGTACGGCGCCCGGGCGGCCGGCACCGCGAGGCGCGCCGTCAGCGGCGGCGCATCAGGAACACGAAGGTCTTGTCCTGCGTCGTCGATTCGACGATCTCGTTGCCCGTCTGCTTCGCGAACGCGGCGAAGTCGCGCTGCGAACCCGGATCGGTCGCGAGCACCTTGAGGATCTGCCCGCTTTCCATATCGGCGAGCGCTTTCTTGGCACGCAGGATCGGCAACGGGCAATTGAGCCCGCGCGCGTCCACTTCCTTGTGAATCTGCATCGGCTGTCGACCTTCGAATGACGCGCCACACGCGGCGCGGGAGGAAGCGGCGATTTTACCGCAGCGCCGCCCCGGCTGCCCGGACGGCCCACGGCCGGCGCCCGCGGGCGCGAGGCTCATGCGCCGGAGAAGCCGCCCGCGAGCCGTTCGCGCAGGTGCCGCACGAGCGCGCGCACCGCGCTCGGCACGACCGGGCTGTACGGCCGGATCGCGAAGATGTGGTCGCCGAACGCGCCGGACGGCCGCCAGCCGTCGAGCAGCGTGACGAGCCGGCCGGCATCGAGGTCGCGCTGCGCGCTGAAATCCGGCAGCAGCGCGATGCCGAGCCCGCCGAGCGCGGCCTCCCGCATCGCCTCGCTGTTGTTCGCGGCGAAGCTGCCGCGCACCGGCACGCTCACGCGCTGACGCCGCCGGCCGTCCGGCTCGAAACTCCACGCGGCCGGTTCGTTGTCGCGCAGGTAGCACAGGCAGCTGTGCTCGACCAGTTCGCTCGGGTGCCGCGGCGCGCCGCGCGCGTCGAGATAGTCGCGGCTCGCGACGAGCAGCGAGCGCGTGTCGCACAGCTTCCACGCGACGTGGGTCTGCGGTGCGGTGGTCGTATGGCGGATCGCGAGGTCGAAGCCCTCCTGCGTCAGCGAATGCAGCCGGTCCGACAGGTCGAGTTCGATCTGCACGCCCGGATGCTGGCGCAGGAAATCGGGCAGGTGCGGCACGACCTGCTGGCGCCCGAGCGCGACCGGCACCGTCACGCGCAGCAGCCCGCGCGGCTCGCCGGCCAGATCCTTCACGCGCGCGAAGTGCTGTCCGATCGACTCGAACGCGTCGCGCGTGCTGTCGACGAGCGTCTGGCCCGCATCGGTGAGCCGCACGCTGCGCGTCGTGCGCCGCACGAGCGGCACGCCAGCCGCCTTTTCGAGATCGGCGATGCGCTGGCTCATCGCGGCCTTGCTGATGCCGAGCCGCTGCGCGGCAGCCGTGAAACTGCCGGCCGCGGCCAGCACCGTCAGCGAATGGATATGCGGCCAGAGCGCCTGGACATTTTGCTGATTCATCCATCGATTATTCAGAATTCTGAACAGTGAATCAAGTTTCGCGGCCTTCTCCCGCCCCGCGCGTTTGCCTAGACTGGGTGCTGTCCATCCCACCCGATTCCCCAGGAGACACGATGAATCCGGTTCCCGCTTACACCTCCGACGCCGACGTCGGCCACTATGTCGACGGCGCGCCCGTCGCCGGCCGCAGCGGCCGCTTCCAGGACGTCCTCAACCCGGCGCTCGGCCGCGCGGTGCGCCGCGTGGCGCTCGCCGACGACAGCGAAGTGCAGCAGGCCGTCGCGTCGGCCCATGCCGCGTTCCCGACCTGGGCCGAGACGCCGCCGATCCGCCGCGCGCGCGTGCTGCACCGCTTCCTGCAACTGATGAACGAGCATCGCGACGCCCTCGCGGCGATCATCACGGCCGAGCACGGCAAGGTGTTCTCCGACGCGCAGGGCGAAGTCGCACGCGGCATCGACATCATCGAATTCGCATGCGGCGTGCCGCAACTGCTGAAGGGTGACTTCACCGACCAGGTCAGCACCGGCATCGACAACTGGACGATGCGCCAGCCGCTCGGCGTCGTCGCGGGCATCACGCCGTTCAACTTCCCGTGCATGGTGCCGTGCTGGATGTTCCCGGTCGCGCTCGCGACGGGCAACACGTTCGTGCTGAAGCCGAGCGAGCGCGACCCGTCGGCCGCGCTGTTCATCGCCGACCTGCTCACGCAGGCCGGGCTGCCGCCCGGCGTGTTCAACGTCGTGCAGGGCGACAAGGGCGCGGTCGACGCGCTGCTCGACCACCCCGATGTACAAGCGGTCAGCTTCGTCGGCTCGACGCCGATCGCGGCCTACGTGCAGCAGCGCGCGGTGCAGTCGGGCAAGCGTGTGCAGGCGCTCGGCGGGGCGAAGAACCACCTCGTCGTGATGCCCGACGCAAACCTCGAGCAAGCGGTCGACGCGCTGATCGGCGCCGCGTACGGGTCGGCCGGCGAACGCTGCATGGCGATCAGCGTCGCGGTGCTGGTCGGCGACGTCGCGGACAAGATCGTGCCGCTGGTGGCCGAGCGCGCACGCAAGCTGGTGATCGGCGACGGCATGCAACCGGAAGTCGAGATGGGCCCGATCGTCACCGGCGACGCGCTCAAGCGCATCGAAGGCTACATCGAGCAAGGCGTGAACGAAGGCGCGCAACTGGTGGTCGACGGCCGCGGGCTGCGTGTGGCCGGCCGCGAGGCAGGCTTCTTCACCGGCGGCACGCTGTTCGACCACGTGACGCCCGAGATGCGCATCTACAAGGAGGAAATCTTCGGGCCGGTGCTCGGCTGCGTGCGCGTGAAAGATTTCGGCGAAGCGGTCGACCTGATCAACGCGCATGAATTCGGCAACGGCGTGTCGTGCTTCACGAGCGACGGCGGCATCGCGCGCGAATTCGCGCGGCGCATCCAGGTCGGCATGGTCGGCATCAACGTGCCGATTCCGGTGCCGATGGCGTGGCACGGCTTCGGCGGCTGGAAGAAGAGCCTGTTCGGCGACATGCATGCGTACGGCGAGGAAGGCGTGCGCTTCTACACGCGCCAGAAGTCGGTGATGCAGCGCTGGTCGTCGAGCATCGGCAAGGGCGCCGAATTCGCGATGCCGACCGCGAAGTAAGTCCGCCGCTGTGCCGCCCGCGCGATCGTTCGGCGGGCGGCGCATCGACCATCGCGTTCAGCCGGCCTGCGTGCCGTGCGCGCCGTCGGCGGTCGGCAGATACGACAGTTCGAGCCGGTACGCGAGCGCGACGAACAGGCTCTGCGCAAGGCCCATCGTGGCCGTCAGCGCGCGGAAACCGAACGTCGCGCTGTCCTGCACCATCAGCGTCACCTCGGCTTCCCGCGCGAGCGGGCTCATCCGGCTGTCGGTGATCGCGATCAGCCGCGCGCCGCGCTGCACGGCCTGCTGCGCGACCTGCACGGTTTCCTCCGCATACGGCATGAACGAGATCACGATCATCACGTCGCCCGCGCGCACCGAGCGGATCTGCCCGAGATGCATGCTGCCGAGCGCGCTGAACAGCCCGATGCGCTTGTCGGTGTGCTGCAGCGCATAGTCGAGGTACACGGCGATCGGAAACGCACGGCGCGAGCCCGCGATCCAGATCGCCTGCGTGTCGGCGAGCAGGTCGACGGCCTGCGCGAGCGCCTGCGAATCGAGCGTCTGCCGCAGTT
Organism: Burkholderia metallica; assembly: GCF_902832845.1. Taxonomy (GTDB): domain Bacteria; phylum Pseudomonadota; class Gammaproteobacteria; order Burkholderiales; family Burkholderiaceae; genus Burkholderia; species Burkholderia metallica. Next base: position 36,649 of record NZ_CADFDB010000009.1, read on the forward strand.
GCTGCATCCCGGCGATGCTGCCCTTGATGAACTCGTCGGCGATCTGTTCGGGCTGCAGGCTCGACGAGCCCGATTCGATCACGTCGCGCAACCGCAGGTTGTACGCGCGCCCCGGCGCGATCTGCTGCGCGAGCCCCTCGCGGAACAGCCGCTGCATCTCGGAAAAGCCGGAGAAGCCGAAATGCTTCGCGAAGCGCACGACGGCCGACGGCTGGACGCCGCACGCCTCCGCGAGCGACTGGATGCCTTCCAGGCCAAGCTGGTCCCGATGCGTTTCCACGTGGCGCGCGATCACCTTCAGGCGATTGCTGAGGCCGTCGTATTCCTGCGTCAGATGCTGCAGGAACTGCTCGACGGTGGCGGGAGGTTTCTCGGATGAACTCATCGGATAGCGCGAAGTTGACGGCCCCGATGCGCGCGCGATGCGGGCGGGCGCGGCCCGGGGCTCACCTGGATACATGCATGAAGGGCGAATTTAATCACGTTTGCGGCACGGCCCGCGCCGCACGCTCGCTCCCACGCGCTCGATCATCACTTGCCTACGCTCCACGGCGATACTGGAAGCGATTGTCCGACGCTCTCGCGGCGCCGTAAAGATCAGGGTGTCTACCAAGGCCGGCCGCCACGGCAGCGCGTGGCGCAACCGGCCTGCCCTGCTCAGCGATAGTCGACCCACACGCCGCCCGCATCGGCGGAACGCACGCAGTTCTCGACCCAGCGCACGCCTTCCACGCCCGCATGGACGTCCGGATAGCGGATGTGCTTCAATGCCGCGGCGTCGCCGCGATCGGCCGCATCCATCGCCAGCGCGAAGCGCGCGTAGAGATTCGACCACGCTTCGAACAGCCCTTCCGGATGCCCGGCGCCGATCCGATCCTCGCGCAACGCGTGCGGATGCAGATAGCCCATTCCGCGATCGAGCACCTGCGCGGGTTGGCCCTGCACTTCGTAGCGCAACTGGTTCGGATGCTCGTCCCACCATTCGACGCTCGCCTTCGAGCCGATCACGCGCACCTTCTGGCTGTGCATCGAACCCGCGTTCACCGCGCTCGACCATACGTAGCCGACCGCGCCGGTGTCGTATTCCATGATCGTGAACGCGTTGTCTTCCAGCGGCGCGCGGCTCTTCACGAAGCTCTGCCGCGAACACATCAGCCGCCGTATCTTCAGCTCGGGCGCCATCACCTCGGAGATGTACAGCGGATGCGTGCCGATGTCGCCGAGCACGTAGCTCGGGCCCGCGAACTTCGGGTCGACGCGCCAGCGCGCGGCCGCGCTCGCGGCCTCGACGCCTTCGCTGTGGAAGCCGTGCGCGAACTGCATCTGCACGATGCGGATTTCGCCGAGATCGCCGCGCGCGATCATCTCGCGCGCCTGCTCGATCATCTGGTGTCCGGAATAGCCGTACGCGACGCCGACGATCCGGTTCTTCTCGACCGACAGCCGCTGCAGCGTCTCGGCCTCGTCGGTCGTGAAGCACAGCGGCTTCTCGCAGACCACGTGCAGCCCCGCGTTCAGCGCCGCGCGGCAGATTTCGAAGTGCGTGTTGTTCGGCGTTGCGATCGATACCGCGCGGATGCCGTCCGGGCGCCGCGCCTCGGCGTCGAACATCGTCGCGTAGTCGGAATAGCAGCGTTCGGCCGCGACGCCGAGCTTCACGCCGAACTGGCGGCCGCGTTCGGGGTCGAGGTCGAACGCGCCGGCGAGCAACTGGAAGCTGCCGTCGCGCAACGCGGCCGACCGGTGGCTGTAGCCGATCTGGCTGCCGAGCCCGCCGCCGACCATGCCCCAGCGAATCGAATGTCCAAGCAGAATCTGTCCGTCAATCATGATGGTGGTGTTCCTGGTGCGTGTTCACAAGATCATGCAAAACCGGCCGACGCGAGAAACGCGCGGCTCGCGGCGACGTCGCGCAGGCTCGTGCCGGCGTTGCGCGGGTCGCGCTCCTGCTCGATCGTGATGTAACCCGCGTAGCCGATCTCGTCGAGCGCCTCGCGGATCGCGCGGTAGTCGAGCACGCCGGTGCCGATCGGGCACATCACGCCGCGCGCGCACGCGGCGAAGAACGCGATGTGCTCGCCCATCACCGCGTCGTACACGGCCGCGTCGATGTCCTTGAAATGCACGTAGTCGACGCGCGACGCGTGACGGCGCAGCCACGTTTCCGGGTCCATGCCCGAGTAATGCAGGTGGCCGGTGTCGAGACACAGGCCGGCCGTGTCGGCGGGAATATCGGCGACGATCCGGTCGATCTCGTCCGCGAACTCGATATAGCCGCCCGCGTGCGGATGAATCACCGCGCGCACGCCGAATTCGTCGCGTGCGATCGTCGCGATCTGCCGGATATGGTCGACCATCCGCGCCCAGCGCTCGTCCGACAGCCGCGGCGCACGATCGCCGTGCCCGGCCGCGTAGTCGCGCTCGTCGTGGCCCCAGTCCATCACGACCAGGTACGGCGCCGCATGGCGCTGGCCGTCCTGCGTCGGCAGCCTGGGCAGCCGCGTGATCAGCGCGCAGATGTCGCGGGTCTGGCGCAGCAGGTTCGGCAGGTTCTCCGGCGACACGAGATCGTCGAAGATCGTGCCCGCGGTGATGCTCAGGCGTTGCCGCTCGAGCTCGGCGCTCACCACGTCCAGTTCGAGCGGGATGTAGCCATACGGCCCCAGCTCGATGCCCGAGTAACCGGCCTGCGCGGCCTCGGCGAGCACCTGCCGCCACGGCGGCAGGTGCGGGTTCTTCACGTCGTCGACGCCCCAGCAGCACGGGGCGCAGCCAATCTTCATCGTCATGTCGGTCGGTCCGTCAGACAAGCGGCGGGTGGCCGCGGATCAGCCACGATAGAACGCGGGACGCTCGGCCATCGCGATCGGTTCGACCGCGCCGCTCTTCTGCGCGCGCACGCACGCGTCGGCCGCGACCGCCGCCGCGTAGCCGTCCCAGGCCGACGGCCCGGTGAGCGCATGCGCGCGCACGCCGTCGATGAATGCCTGCAGCTCGACGTCGTACGACGCGATGAAGCGCTCCTTCCAGTCGGTCATGATCTCGACCGACTGCCGCGCCGCATGCTTGAGCCCGACGGCCGGCGGATCGGGCAGCTTCGCGACGCCCTGCTCGCCGACCACCTCGCACTGGATGTCGTAGCCGTACTGGCAGTTCACGAAGATCTCGACGTCGATGCGCACGCCGCTCGCGGTTTCGAGCAGCACGATCTGCGGATCGGCGAGATGCGCGGATGCATGGCGCGTCTTCTTCGGATAGACGACCTGCGCGCTCGTGTAATCCTCGCCGAGCAGCCAGCGCAGCACGTCGAGTTCGTGGATCAGCGTGTCGGTGATCGCCATGTCGGTCGTGTAGCGCTCGCCGACCGACTGGTTGCGGTGCGCGCAATGCAGCATCAGCGGCTCGCCGATTGCGCCGCTGTCGATCACGCGTTTCAGCGCGCGGTAGCCTTCGTCGTACGGCCGCATGAAGCCGACCTGCACGAGCCGCTTGCCGTGCGCGACTTCGGCTTCGACGATCCGCATGCAGCCGTCGGCGGTGACGGCCAGCGGCTTCTCGCAGAACACCGGCTTGCCGTGCGCGATCGCGTCGAGCACGAACGCTTCGTGCGTCGGCCCCCACGACGTGACGAGCACGGCCTGCACGTCGGCGGCCGCGACGACCTCGTGGCCGTCGCCGTAGATCTCCGCTTCGAGCCCGTACTTCGTCACCGCGTCGCGCGCCTGCTGCGGATCGATGTCGTTGACGGCCACGACGCGCGCGCCGGACAGCGTGCGGGTCAATCTGCGGATATGGTCCTGGCCGATCGCGCCGCAGCCGATCACGCCGATTTGCAAGGTCATCTAACAGTCTCCAGTCGTTCATTGGCGGTGCGGCACGCGCCGCACCGGTCAGTCATTCTTCAGCGCGCGGTGCGATCGAAATGACGATCGACGTAGCGCTGGATCGTGTCGCGCATGTAGCGTGACGACGCTTCCGCGCGGTCCTCCCACGCGAACACGCACGACGACATCACGCCGTCGAAGCCTGCCGCGCCGAGCGCGCGAAAGAACACGTCCCAGTCGATCTCGCCCTGCCCGATGTCGAGATGCTGGTGCACGCGGATCTGGTTCGAACCCGGCGGGTTCACGATGTAGCGCAGCTGGCTGCTCTTGCGGTGGTCGAACGTATCGGCCACGCGCACGTGCGCGAGGATCGGCGCGGCCTGCGCGATCATCGCGGCCATGTCGTCGCCGTAGTAGAACGTGTGCGGCGCGATGTACGACAGCTTCAGCGACGGCGAGCCGATGTTCGTGACGATGTCGATCGCCGGCTGCAGCTGCTCGATCCAGTCCTCCGGATGCGGCTCGACCGACAGCACGATGCGTTCGCGCTCGAGGATCGGCAGCAATTCGTCCATCGACCGGAACCACGCGGCTTCGCACAGTTCCTTCGGGTTCGCCCCCGGCCGTTCGCCGACCGAGCACTCGGGCGACGCGCCGCGCCCGAACTCCGACACCATCAGCGCGCACTCCATCTCGACCGCCACCTCGATCGCCTTCTTCCAGCAGCGCACCGCCCATTGCCGCTCGTCGTCGAACGGGCTCGCCCAGCGGTACATCGGCTGCAGCGACGCGAGGCCGACGCCGCTTGCGCGCAGCGCGTGGCGGAACGCGGCCATCCGCTCGCGGGTCGCACGCGGCATCACCCACCAGTCGAGAAAGTCGCTGCGCGGCGACAGCTCGATCTGGTCGTAGCCGAGCTCGGCCACCGCGTGCGGCAGCCGGTCGAGCGGCAGGTGGCGAATCATGTACGGGTCCAGCGCGATCTTCATCGGGGTTTCCTTCGCGAATGGGGGGAGCGGGCTCGCGCGCACGCGTGTGCTCAGCGGCGCTTCTTCTTGTTGCGGTACTGGTCGGCGATCACGGCCGCGACGATGATCGCGCCCTTGACCATCTCCTGGTAATACGCGTCGATGCGGATGAACGTGAAACCCGACGTCATCACGCCGAGGATCAGCACGCCGATCACGGTGCCCGTCACGCGGCCGAGGCCGCCCGACAGCGACGTACCGCCGATCACGACCGCCGCGATCGCGTCGAGCTCGTACATCACGCCCATGCCGGACTGGCCGGAGATCGCGCGCGCGGCCGTCACGGTGCCGGCGATTCCGCTTAACAGGCCCGCGATCGCGTACACGAAGATCAGGTGGCGGGTGACGTTGATGCCCGACACGACGGCCGCATGACGGTTCGCGCCGATCGCGTAGGTGTACTTGCCGAAGCGCGTGTAGCGCAGCACGACGTGGAAGATCGCGGCGATCACGAGGAAGATGATCACCGGATTGGCGCCCGCGCCGATCGCGGCGAACTGGTCGGTCAGCATCGACACCGGCATCCCGTTGGTGAACCACTTCGCGAAGCCGCGCGCGGCGACCATCGTGCCGAGCGTCGCGATGAACGGCGGGATGCCCGTCATCGCGATCAGCGAGCCGTTCAGCAGGCCGACCAGCAGCCCGACGCACACGCCGGCCAGCACGGGCCAGATGATCGGCAGGTCGGTGAGGTGCGGAAACACCGCGCGCGGGAAGTCGGACACCTGCGCGAGACTCGCGGACACGACCGCCGCGGCGGCCACGACCGAGCCCGACGACAGGTCGATCCCGCTGGTGATGATCACGAGGTTCACACCCACCGCGATGATGCCGATCACGGCCATCTGCAGCACGATGATCTCGAGCCGCTCGGCGTTGAACAGGAAGCTCTGGCCGACGACGACCCAGCCGACGATCTCGAAGAACAGGCTGATGCCGACGAGCACGAGGAAGATGCTCAGCTCGGGCGGCCACTTCGTGTGCCGCGACTTGAGGGTCATGGTCTGCGCGTCCGCGACCGGATTCAGGTTGCCCATTTCGTTGTCTCCACTCTTGTTTCGGCTCAGCGCGACGCGAGGTCCATGATGCGGACCTGGTCGGCGTCCTTGCGATCGACGATGCCGGTCATGCGCCCTTCGTGCATCACCATCACGCGATCGCTCATTCCCAGCACTTCCGGCATTTCCGACGAGATCATCAGCACCGCGACGCCCTTGCCGGCGAGCGCGCTGACGAGCCGGTGAATCTCGGCCTTCGCGCCGACGTCGATGCCGCGCGTCGGTTCGTCGAGGATCAGGATGCGCGGCTGCGTGAGCAGCCACCGGCCGATCAGCACCTTCTGCTGGTTGCCGCCCGACAGGTTCTGGATCTCCTCGTGCAGCCCGGGCGACTTCACCCGCAGCATCCGGCTCATTTCCTCGCAGTCGCGTTTCAGTTGCGCGTGCCGCACGAAATTGAACTTCACGTAGCGGTTGCTGAGCACCGCGGCCTCCATGTTCGCGAGGAGGTCGAGATTCAGGAAACAGCCGGTGTCCTTGCGGTCTTCGGTGAGGAAGGCCATCCCGTGCTTCATCGCCTGCGCGGGCGTCGCGATGCGCACCGGCTTGCCGTCGATGCGGATCTCGCCCGACGTGGCCGGCACGACGCCGAACAGCGCCTCGGCGACGTTCGAGCGCCCCGACCCGACGAGGCCGGCCACGCCGAGGATCTCGCCCGCGCGCAGCTCGAAACTCACGTCGCGGAACACGCCGTCGACGCCGAGATCCTTCACCGACAGCACGACGTCGCCGATCGGCACCTCCTCCTTCGGGAACATCTGCGTGATCTCGCGCCCGACCATCATCCGGATGATGTCGTCGCGCGTGACGTCGCTCGATGCGTGCGTGCCGATGTACTTGCCGTCGCGGAACACCGAGAATTCGTCGGCGATCTCGAACAGCTCGTTCATCTTGTGCGTGATGTAGACGATGCCCTTGCCCTGCTCGCGCAGCTGCCGAATGATCCGGAACAGGTGCGTGACTTCCTTGTCGGTCAGCGCGGAGGTCGGCTCGTCCATGATCAGCACGTCGGAGTCGAACGATACGGCCTTCGCGATCTCGACCATCTGGCGGCTCGCGACCGTCAGCGTGCGCACGTCGGTTTCCGGATCGATGTCGATCGACAGCCGTTCGAACAGCTCGGCCGTGCGGCGGCGCAGCGCCGCGTGATCGATCAGGCCGAAGCGGTTCTTCGGTTCGCGGCGGATCCAGATGTTCTCCGCGACCGTCATGTACGGCATCAGGTTGAGTTCCTGGTGGATCATCGCGATGCCGCGATCGAGCGCATCCAGCGGGCCGTTCAGCACGACCGGCTCGCCGTTGATCAGGATTTCGCCCTGGTCGGGCGTGTAGACGCCCGCGATGATCTTCATCAGCGTCGACTTGCCCGCGCCGTTCTCGCCCATCAGCGCATGAACGGTGCCGCGGCGCACGCGGAACTGCACGCCGTCAAGCGCGACGACGCCCGGAAAGGACTTGCCGACGCCGCGCACCTCGAGCACGCAGTCGGCCGCGGAAGAAGCCGGCGGCGCCGACGCGCCGGACGAAGCGGCCGACGCATCGTCGCCGGCCATCGGGCGCGCGATCCTGGCTGTAAACATGGACGTTCCTCGACGAGTCGCGCGCGAACCCGGCCGTGCCGGGCCCGCGCAGTTCAACGGATCACCGGTCAATGCTTCGCGTACTGGCTCATGTTCTCGGGCGTGACCAGCTCGAACGGCACGTTCACGTAGCGGTCGACGGGCTGTTTCTTCGCGAGCTTGAGCGCGGCCGCGACGGCCTGCTGCCCCTGCCCGGCCGCGTTCTGATACACCGACACCTTCAGCTCGCCGCTCTTCATCGACGCGAGGCCGTCCGGCGTCGCGTCGATGCCCGCGACGATCGTCTTCGGCGTCCACTTGCGCGCGGCCTTCAGCGCGTTGATCGCGCCGATCGCCATCTCGTCGTTGTTGGAGATGATCGCGTCGTACTTCGTGCCGGAACTCAGCCAGTTCATCGTGATGTCCTGGCCCTGCGTGCGGCTCCACTTGCCTTCGCGCTTGTCGACGATCTTCATGCCCGAGCAGTCCTTCGTCGCGATCACGTCCTCGATGTCCTTGGTGCGGGCGCGCGCCGATTCGTTGGACAGCTCGCCCATCAGCACGAGCACGTCGCCCTTGCCGCCGAGCAGCTTGCACACCTGGCGAGCCTGCAGCGTGCCCGACTGCTTCTCGTCGGACGCGACGACCGCGACGCCGGCCGGCAGCTTGTCGAAATCCACCGGCTTGCGGTTCACGTAGACGAGCGGGATCTTCGCGGCCGTCACCATCTTCGTGATCTTCGGCGTCGCGTCGGTATCGACCGCGTTCACGATGATCGCGTCGACCTTCTGCGCGATCATGTTCTGGACCTGGCTCAACTGCTTGCCGACGTCGTTGCCGCCGTCCTCGATCTGCACCGTCGCGCCGTCCTTCTTCGCTGCGTCGGAAATGCTGTTGCGCAGGATGGTCAGGAACGTGTCGTCGAACGACGCCATCGTCACGCCGATCTTCTCGGCATGCGCGAGCGGCGCAGCCAGGATCGCGGCGGCCGCGACGGCCATCAGCTTGGTCTTCATGATCAATCTGTCTCCTCATCTCCGGGGGCGGAAGACGGCGCGTTGCGCGCCGCCGGGCCCAGTCCGATCGAAGCCGATGCGGACTGATGCATCCGGATGAAACTGTAGATCACTTCCTCAAAAATTTGGAAATTTATTTCTACGTGATTTCACCTAGGGAACTGGATTTCCAAAAAGTCTAGACTGCGTCCGTAGCCCGATTCCTTGCGGCAGGCAGTCCCGCGTCGTGCAGTACACGATGCGGACGGTCGCGACCGGATCGGCCCCCTAATTCGCCGGCATCGCCGAACGCCGGCCGCGAGCGTGACACGTGATATGAGCCTGCTGAACTTTCCGAGTGACCGCCCCATCGATCTCGCCTGCCTCGGCCGCGTGGCCGTGGATCTCTATGCGCAGCAGTACGGCAGCCGCCTGGAAGACGCGCGCAGCTTCCAGATGTATCTCGGCGGCTCGTCGGGCAACGTCGCGTTCGGCGTCGCGCGGCTCGGGCTGAAGACCGCGATGATTTCGCGCGTCGGCGACGAGCAGATGGGCCGCTTCCTGCGCGAGACGCTCGAGCGCGAAGGCTGCGACACGAGCCAGTTGCAGACCGACCGCGAACGCCTCACCGCGCTGGTGCTGCTCGGGCTGAAGGATCGCGACACGTTTCCGCTGCTGTTCGTGCGCGAGAACTGCGCGGACATGGCCGTGCGCGCCGACGAGATCCGCGAGGACTTCATCGCCGGCTGCCGCGCGCTCGCGATCACCGGCACGCACCTGTCGACGCCGGGCACGCGCGAGGCGTCGCTGACCGCGCTCGGCTATGCGCGCCGCCACGGCGTCGTGCGGATTCTCGACATCGACTACCGGCCCGTGCTGTGGGGGCTGACCGCGCGCGGCGCGGGCGAGAACCGCTACGTGCCGGACGCGCAGGTGACGCGGCAGCTGCAGCAGGTGCTCGGCGAATTCGACCTGCTGGTCGGCACCGAGGAGGAGTTCCTGATCGCCGGCGGCGTGCCGCACGACCTGATCGGGTCGCTCCAGGCGGTGCGCGCCATCACGAACGCGACGCTGGTCGTCAAGCGCGGCGCGCTCGGCTGCTGCGTGATCGAGGGCGACATTCCCGCCCGCATCGACGACGCGCCGACCTTTCTCGGCGAACGCGTCGAGGTGCTCAACGTGCTCGGCGCGGGCGACGCGTTCCTGTCGGGCCTGCTGTCGGGGCTGCTGCGCGGGCGCGACTGGGCCGAGTCGACGCGCATCGCGAACGCGTGCGGCGCGATCGTCGTGTCGCGCCATGCGTGCTCCGCGGCGATGCCGACGCCGGCCGAACTCGCGCACTGGTTCGACGGCAGCCGCAACCCGGTGGTCGACGCGGACCACACGCTCGCGCACCTGCATCGCGTGACGGTGCCGCGCCGCGAATGGGACGACCTGTGCGTGATGGCGTTCGACCATCGCAGCCAGTTCTACGAGCTCGCGGTGCAGTCCGGCGCGGACGAAGCGCGGATCAAGACGCTGAAGCAGCTGCTCGTGCGCGCGGTGGAGAAGGTCGAGCGCGATCGCCATATCGAAGGCCACGTCGGCGTGCTGATCGACGGCGGCGGCTACGGCAGCGACGCGCTGGCCTCGGCCACCGGGCGCGGCTGGTGGGTCGGCCGCCCGGTCGAGCTGCCGGGCTCGCGGCCGCTGCGTTTCGACGAAACGCGCTCGGTCGGCTCGTCGCTCACGCACTGGCCGACCGAACAGGTCGTGAAGTGCCTCGTTCACTATCATCCCGACGACGCCGTCGACCTGCGCGTCGAACAGGAGCAGCGCGTGCTGGAACTGTGGGAAGCCACGCGGGCCAGCGGCAACGAGCTGCTGCTGGAAATGATTCCGCCGCGCGCGGTCACGCCGGCCGGCACCGAGGACGACGCGGTGCTGCGCACGATCGCGCGCTTCTACAACCTCGGCGTGAAGCCCGAATGGTGGAAGCTCACGCCGCTGAGCGCCGACGGCTGGACGCGGCTCGCCGCGCTGATCGCGGAGCGCGACCCGTACTGTCGCGGCGCCGTGATCCTCGGGCTGAACCAGCCGCTGCAATATCTTGTCGACAGCTTCCGCTCGGCGACCAACCCGATCGTCAAGGGCTTCATGGTCGGGCGCACGCTGTGGGCCGACGCGTCGCTGAACTGGTTCGCCGGCCGGATCGACGACCAGGCGCTGATCGACGAAGTCGCCGGCAACTTCGCGCAGCTGGTCGACGCATGGCTCGGCCGCCGCGCGGCGGCTGCCCGCGCCGCCGCGGCCTGACGCGACGCCCCACCCGATTCCTCTTCACCGACCGACATGACCTCTACCGTAAGACTGACCGTCAGCCAGGCGCTCGTGCGCTACCTGGCCGCCCTGCGCGCCGAAGTCGTCCAGCCCGACGGCCGCACCGAGATCCTGCCGTACTGCGGCGGCGTGTTCGCGATCTTCGGCCACGGCAACGTGGCCGGGCTCGGCGAGGCGCTGCATGCGGAAAAAGACCGCTTGCCGACCTTGCGCGCGCACAACGAGCAAGGGATGGCCAATGCGGCCGTCGCGTTCGCGAAAGCGAATTTCCGTCAGCGGATGATGGCCGCGACGTCGAGCATCGGCCCCGGTGCGACCAACATGCTGACGTCGGCCGCGCTCGCGCACGTCGGCCGGCTGCCGCTGCTGCTGCTGCCCGGCGACGTGTTCGTGTCGCGGCTGCCCGACCCCGTGCTGCAGCAGGTCGAGGATTTCGAACAGGGCGACGTCAGCGCGAACGACTGCTTCCGGCCGGTGACGCGCTATTTCGACCGGATCACGTCGCCCGAGCAGCTGCTCGTCGCGCTGCCGCGCGCGATCCAGGTGATGACCGACCCCGCGCAATGCGGCCCGGTGTGCCTCGCGCTGCCGCAGGACGTGCAGACCTTCGCGTACGACTGGCCTGAGGATTTCTTCGCGCCGCCGGTGATCCGGATGCGCCGGCCGCCGGCCGACGCGCTCGAACTCGCCGACGCGCTCGACGTGCTGAAGGCCGCGAAGAAGCCGCTGATCGTCGCCGGCGGCGGCGTGCTGTACAGCCAGGCATGGGACGCGCTGCGCGCGTTCGCCGACACGCACGGCGTGCCGGTCGCCGAATCGCAGGCCGGCAAGGGCAGCCTCGCGTGGGACCATCCGCTCAATCTCGGGTCGATCGGCGTGACGGGCTCGCCTGCCGCGAACCGCGCGGCCGCGCAGGCCGACGTGATATTCGCGGTCGGCACGCGGCTGCAGGATTTCACGACCGGCTCGCATGCGCTCTATGGCGACGCGACGCTGTTGAGCCTGAACGTGCAGCCGTTCGACGCGGGCAAGAAACGCGGCCATCAACTGGTGGCCGACGCGCGCACGGGCCTCGGCCAGTTGTCGGCGGCGCTGGCCGGCTGGCGCGCCGATCCGGCCTGGACCGCCGGCAACCGCGACCAGGCCGCCGCATGGAACGCGCGCGTGACCGAACTCACCACGCACGTGCCGACGGACACGCTCCCGTACGACGCGGAAGTGATCGGCGCGGTGCGCGACTCCGCGGCCGATGCGGGGCGCGACAGCGCGCGCGACGATCTCGTCGTGTGCGCGGCCGGCACGCTGCCGGCCGAGCTGCACAAACTGTGGCGCAGCGGCGTGCCGGGCAACTACCACATGGACTACGCGTACTCGTGCATGGGCTACGAGATCGCGGGCGGCCTCGGTGCGAAGCTCGCGCGGCCGGCGCGCGAAGTGATCGTGATCGTCGGCGACGGCTCGTACATGATGCTCAATGCGGAACTCGCGACGTCCGTGATGCTCGGCCGCAAGCTGATCGTCGTGATCCTCGACAACCGCGGCTACGGCTGCATCGAGCGGCTGCAGCTGAATTGCGGCGGCGCGAGCTTCAACAACATGCTCGACGACTGCGTGCCGGAAGGCGGCGAGCGCTCGACGATCGACTTCGCGATGCATGCGCGCGCGATGGGCGCCGACGCCGTGCACGTGCGCGACATCGGCGAATTGCGGCGCGAAATGAAGCGTGCCCGCGCGGCGACGAAGAGCCAGGTGCTCGTGATCGACACCACGCACCGGCGCACGACCGACGACGGCGGCGCGTGGTGGGAAGTCGCGGTCCCTGAGGTGTCGGCGCGCGCCGGCGTCGACGCGGCGCACCGCGCGTATCTCGATGCGAAGACCCGGCAGCGGCGCTGATCGCGCGCACTGCCCACGAACCCTCCCTGCGAAAAACACATTCGAATCAAGGAAGCACGTCATGAGCTGGAACGTCCGCATCGGTATCAATCCCCTGTCGTGGATGAACGACGACCTGCCGTCGCTCGGCGGCGAGACGCCGCTCGAAACGGCGCTGAAGGAAGGCGCCGAAATCGGCTACGCAGGCTTCGAGCTCGGCAACAAGTTTCCGAAGACGGGCCCCGAGCTGAAGGCGAAACTCGCCGAGTTCGGGCTCGTGTGCGTGTCGGGCTGGTATTCGGGCTTTCTCGCCGAAGTCGCGCCGGGCCTGAGCGACGCCGATGCGCTCGCCGCGGAGATCGAGCGCTGCCGCGCGCACATGACGAAGCTGCAGTACAACGACGTGAAGGTGGTCGTGTACGGCGAATGCGCGGGCACGATCCAGGGCAACATCGACACGCCGGTCGCGAAGCGGCCGCGCTTCGTCGACGACGACGCGTGGCGGCGCTATGCGGCGCGCCTCGACGCGTTCGGCGCGCACCTGCTCGACACGTACGGGATCAAGCTCGCCTACCATCACCACATGGGCGCGTACGTCGAGTCGCCCGCCGACGTCGACCGGCTGATGGCGCTGACCGACCCGGCGAAGGTCTTCCTGCTGTTCGACACCGGCCACGCGTATTTCGGCGGCGCGGCCGACCCGGTGGCGCTGCTGAAGAAGCACGTCTCGCGCGTGGTCCACGTGCATTGCAAGGACGTGCGGCCGCAGGTCGTCACGCAGGCGCGCAACGACGGCTGGAGCTTCCTGAACGGCGTGATCAACGGCACCTTCACGGTGCCCGGCGACGGCGCGCTCGACTACGAGGCAACACTGCGTACGCTGAAAGATGCCGGCTATGAAGGCTGGCTCGTCGTCGAGGCCGAGCAGGACCCGGCCGTCGCGCCGAGCTATGCGTATGCGAAGAAGGGCTACGAATCGCTGCGCGCGATCGTCGACCGGCTGAGCGCGTGAGCGCATGACCGCCTGAGCCCTACCCCACGGAGCCCGAACCCATGACGATTTCTCCCCTGCTGGTCAAGGCCTCGGCCGACCGCGAAATCTGCAACGTCACGCCCGAATCGGCCGGCTGGAAGCACGTCGGCTTCCGCGCGCTGCGCCTGAAGGCCGGCGACACCGAAACGCTCGACACCGGCGCGCGCGAGCTGTGCGTGGTCGTGCTCACCGGCACGGTGCGCGCGGACGTCGACGGCGCCACCTACGACGCGCTCGGCACGCGCGACAGCGTCTTCGACGCCGTGTCGCCGGACGCGCTGTACGTGCCGGGCGGCAAGACGGTCACACTGGTCGCGACGCGCGACGCGGAAATCGCGCTGTGCACCGCGCCGTACACGAGCGGCGACAAGCCCGTGCAACGCCTGGACGGCGAGCGGATGCGCCGCTCGGTACGCGGGCAAGGCACCAATACGCGCTACGTGTGCGACATCCTGATGGGCGACAACCCGGCGGCCGACCGGCTGCTCGTGGTGGAGGTCGTCACGCCGGCCAGCCATTCGAGCAGCTATCCGCCGCACAAGCACGACCGCGACGCGGCGCCCGAGGAAACGTCGCTCGAGGAAACCTACTACCACCGGATCGATCCGCCGCAGGGCTTCGCGTTCCAGCGCGTGTACACGGACGACCGCAGCCTCGACGAAGCCTGCGCGGTCGAGAACCACGACGTCGTGATGGTGCCGCGCGGCTATCACCCGGTGGTCGCGCCGCACGGCTACAACCTGTACTACCTGAACGTGATGGCCGGGCCGAGCCGTGCGTGGGCGTTCAAGAACGATCCCGCGCACGAATGGATGCTCGACGCGGCGCCGCCGCGCTGACGCATTGAAGCAGTGATCGGAACACGGGCCCGCGCGCGGCCCGTGACGACGCGACGCCCGGCACGCGCACGCTGAGCCGGCGACGCCACGGAGCCGCCATGGTGACGACCCTCTTTCGCCTCGAACCCCCTCCCTTCGACGACGACGCGTCGAATCCGGCGCTGCCGCGCTTCGACGCGGCGATCGCCCGCCGGATCGGCGAGATCGCGGTCAACCTCGCGTCGCGCCGCGGGCTGCCGATCGCGGTCGGCATCGTCGGCGAGCGCGCGCCGCTGTTCTACTGCGCGCTCGACGGCAGCCGCGCCGGCGACAGCGACGCGATCCGCCGCCGGCAGAACACGGTGCTGCGCTTCGGCGTCAGTTCGCTCGCGGTCGGCGAACGCTTTCGCCGCGCCGGCTGGTCGCTGCAGTCGCAGGGGCTGTCGGACGACGACTATGCGCTCGACGGCGGCGGCGTGCCGCTGCGGATCGCCGGTGCGGGCGTCGTCGGCGCGATGACGATCGCGGGGCTCGACGACGCGCGCGATCATGCGCTCGTCGTCGAGTGTTTGCGCTGGCACGTCGGCGCGAATGCGCTCGCGATGAGCACGTAGCCGCCGCGCGACGATGAAGCGGCTGGCGGCGCCGGTCAGGCGGCCGCTTGCGCGCCCCCTGCTACCCGCGCGGCACGATCCGCTCAGTTCAGCCCGCCGCTCACGACGAGGTGCTCGCCGGTCATCCAGCGTGCATCGTCCGACGCGAGGAATACGGCCACCGACGCGATATCGTCCGGCTCGCCGAGACGGCCGAGCGGCGTTTCGGCGCGCACCTGTTTGTCGAGATCCGAACCGATGATGCCCGCGCTGTGCGTGCCCTCGGTCACGATCATCCCCGGGTTGATCGCGTTCACGCGAATCTTGCGCGGGCCGAGTTCGAGTGCGAGCACGCCGGTGATCGCGTCGACCGCGCCTTTGGTGCCGCTGTATACCGCGCTCGCGGGCGGCGTGATGCTGGTCACCACCGAGCTGATGTTGATGATGCTCGCGCCTTCGCCGAGATGCTTGACGGCGGCCTGCGTGGTCAGCAGCACGCCGAACACGTTCGTGTCGAACTGCCGCCGGTAGTGTTCTTCGGTGATCGCTTCGATCGGCGCGAATTCGTACACGCCGGAATTGTTGACGAGCACGTCGAGGCGGCCGTACGTGTCGATCGCCGTGTCGACGATGCGCTGCGCGTCGGCGGCCTTCGACACGTCGCCGCCGACGGCGACCGCGCGGCCGCCGGCCTCGACGATCGCGCCGACGACCGCATCGGCGCCCGCCTTGCTGCTCGCATAGTTGACGACGACCGATGCGCCCTCGGCGGCCAGTGCCTTCGCGATCGCGGCGCCGATGCCTTTCGACCCGCCCGTGACGATCGCAACCTTGTTTGCCAGCTTGCTCATGATTGCATTCCTCAGTCAGAAGACCTTCGATGGATGGCGCCGGTTGCCGCGCAGTGCGTCGATGCGGCGACCGGCATGACTGGCAATTTACGGCGCGGTGCGGCAGCGATAAAGCGGCTCGACGCGAATTGACCGGTGGGGTTTTCCGAACAATCGGGCGCGCGCCGTCAGCCGGCGCTCAGCCATGCGTTCGCGACCTCGCCGCCCAGGCCGTCGAGCGCGCCGTCGTAGACGATCCGCCCGCGCCCCATCACCGCGACGCGCCGCGCGAGCCGCGGCGCGAACTGCAGCCGCTGCTCGATCAGCACGATCGCGACGCCGTCGGCCTGCAGCGCGGCAAGACACGCGCCGACTTCGTCGACCGCGAGCGGCGCGAGCCCTTCGGCCGGTTCGTCGACGATCAGCACGCGCGGGCGGGCAGCCAGCGCCCGCACCAGCGCGAGCACCTGCTGTTCGCCGCCCGACAGCCGCGCCGCCTTCACGTCCGCGCGCGCGGCCAGCAGCGGAAAGCGGTCGAACAGCCGTTCGAGCGCCGCGCGTTCGGCGCTGCCACGGAGGCCGCGCAGCCCGAGCCGCAGGTTCTCGCGGACCGTCAGCAGCGGGAACACGTCGCGGCTTTCCGCGACGTACGCGACGCCGCGCCGCGCGATCTCGAACGTGCGCGCGCCCGCGCATTCGGCGCCGCCGATGCGCACCGAGCCCGCCGTGCGCACGAGCCCCATCACGGCCTTCGCGAGCGTCGAGCGCCCCGAGCCGTTGCGGCCGAGCAGCGCGAGCGTCTCGCCCGGCGCCAGCGCGAGATCGACGCCGTCGAGCACCGGTTGCAGCCCGTACCAGGCGCGCAGGCCGCGAATGTCGAGCAACGCGCTCATCGGCCGCCCTCGCCCAGATAGGCGACACGCACGGCCGGATCGGCGCGGATCGCATCGGGCGCGCCGGTCGCGACCACCGTGCCGCGCACGAGCACCGTGATGCGTTCGGCGAAGCCGAACACCGCATCCATGTCGTGTTCGATCAGCAGGACCGTACGACCCTGCGTCGTCGCCCGGATCAGCGCGATCATCCGCGCCGCCTGCGCGCGGCTCATGCCGGCGGTCGGCTCGTCGAGCAGCAGCGTGCGGGCGCCGCTCGCGAGCGCGATCCCGAGATCGAGCGCGCGCTGTTCCGCATAGCTCAGCGCGTCGGCCGGCGTGTCGCGGTGCGCATCGAGGCCGATGTCGTGCAGCACGCGTTCGGCCGCGCGATCGACCGACGCCGATTCGCGCAGCCGGTTCCACCAGCGCCGCCGTTCGACCGGCGCATGCAGCGCCGCGCAGCGCAGGTTGTCGAACACGGTCAGCCGCGCGAACGCGCTCGTCTGCTGGAAACTGCGGCCGATGCCGAGCCGGCTCGCAACGACCGGCCCACGCCCGCGCAGCTCGACGCCGTGCAGCACGACGCGCCCGCGCGTGGGCCGCGTCGCGCCGGCGATCACGCCGAACAGCGTCGACTTGCCCGCGCCGTTCGGCCCGATCAGCGCATGGCGCTCGCCGGCCGCGATGCTCAGCTCGACGCCGTCGAGCACCGTCTGCGCGCCGAAGCGCTGCACGACGCCGTGCAGCGCAATCGCGTTGCCGTTCATCGCCCGTCCTCCCGCTTGGCGGTCTGTGCGCTCCGTCGGCTCTGCCCACTTTGCTCGCCCGATACGAGCCGCGCGCGCCAACCCCACAGCAGCGTGCCGATGCCCGCCGCCGAACACGCGACGGCCCAGCCGGCCGGCGTATCGGCATCGACGCTCCACGCGCCGAACGCGAAGCCCGCGCCGTCGTCCTCCCCGAAGCGCCACGCATAGCCGAGCTCGGCCGCGCAGACGATCGCGACGCCCCAGAACACGCACGCGCCGACCGCGCACAGCATGCGCCACCGCTCGGCCGCCGGCGCGCCGCGCCGCAACGCATGCGCGAGCGTCTGCACGATGCCGGCGATCCCGCGCGGCGCGGCCACGACGATCGCGACGAACAGCACGCCGAGATACAGCGCCCACGCGCGCGACACGCCCGCGACGCCGATGCTGAGCGCGGTCAGCACGGCCGCGCCGGCCGCCGGCCCGAAGAACGTGCCCGTCCCGCCGATCACCGCGGCGATCAGCACGGTCGCCGAACGCGCCATCGATACGCTGTCGGGCGTCGCGAGTTCGACGTCGATCAGCGTCAGCGTGCCCGCGACGCCCGCGAAGAACGATGCGCAGGTGACCATCGCGAGCCGGATGCGGCGCGGATCGGTGCCGAGCGCGGCGACGCGCGCCGGGTTGTCGCGCACCGCGTTCGCGAGCCGCGCGAGCGGCGTGCGCGTCAGCGCGTGCATGGCCCACGCCGACGCGACGCACCACGCGGCAATCACCGCATACGCGTGCGCCGGCGCACCGAAATGCCAGCCGCCCCACGGCGTGCCGCTCGCGCGGTCGATCGGCACGCCGCCGATTCCGCCGAACCAGGCCGGCACGCTCCACGCAGCGGCCGCGACGCATTCGCCGAGCCCGAGCGTGATCATCGCGAACGCCGTGCCGGCGCGACGCGTCGCGAGCAGCCCGGCAGCCAAGCCGAAACCGGCGCCGGCCACGCCGCCGACGAGCGGCAACAGCGGCAGCGGGCCGCCAATGTGGTTGAACCAGTGCGCGGCCGCGAACGCGCCGAGGCCCGCGAACGCCGCGTGCCCGAACGACAGCAGCCCGGTCGTGCCGAGCTGCAGGTTGTACGACAGCGCGAGCACGACGAGTGCGGCCGTCTGCGCGAGATAGCCGAGCACGGCGCCGTGCGGCCACAGCCACGCGGGCAGCGCGACGCAGGCGGCGAACAGGGTCCAGCGCACGACGCCGGCGAATGGACGGTTACGCATCGGCGCGCTCGCCGAACAGCCCGCGCGGCCGGGCAACCAGCACCGCGACGAGCAGCAGGTACGGCACCAGCGGCGCCAGTTGCGCGACCGACACCGCGGCCACGCTGTCGGGCAGCGCGATGCCGGCCCATTCCGTCAGATCGCGCAGCGACGTGTCGCTCGCGGCCGCGAAGGTCTGCGCGAAGCCGACCGCGAGCGACGCCGCGAACGCGCCGCCGAGCGAGCCGAGCCCGCCGATCACGACGACCGCGAACACGACCGACCCGACGGTTTCGGCAAGCGCGGGCTCGATCACCGCGAGCGGCGCGCCGATCACGCCGGCGAGCGCCGCGAGCGCGGTGCCCGCGCCAAACAGCGCGGTCATCACGCGCGGCACGTCGTAGCCGAGCGCCTCGACGGCCGCACGATGCGTGAGCGCCGCGCGCACCACGAGCCCGAGGCGCGACGCGCGCAGCAGCGCGCCGAGCGCGACCAGCATCGCGGCGGACATCCCCATCATGAACAGCCGGTAGCGCGGCAGCGCGAGGCCGAAGACGGTCACGGGCGCGCCGTCGAACAGCGCCGGCACGGGCGCCGGCAGCGGCGCGAGGCCCCACGCGAGCTTCGCGCCCTCGCCGATCAGGTACGCGAGGCCGAAGGTCAGCAAGAGCTCGCTCGTGTGGCCGCGCGCCTGCACGCGGCGCAGCAGCGCGCGTTCGCAGCCGGCGCCAAGGAGCCCGACCGCGAGCGGCGCGAGCGCGAGCGCCAGCCAGAAGCCTGCACTGGCCGCGATGCTGTAGCCGACGTACGCACCGAGCATGTAGAAGCTCGCATGCGCGAAGTTGAGCACGCCCTGCACGCTGAAGATCAGCGTGAGGCCGGCCGACAGCATGAACAGCAGCAAGCCGTAGCTGAGGCCGTTGAAGGCCTGGAGCGCGAACGCGTGCACCGCGACGTCAGGCCGCGAGCGGCTCGAGTGCGGCGCGCAGCGCGTCGGGCAGCGGCACCGGCCGGCGCGTGCCGCGATCGACATACACGTGCACGAAATGCCCCTGCGCGGCGGGCGACGGGTCGCCCTGCGCGAACAGCCCGACCTCGTAGCGCACGCTCGACGTGCCGAGCTTCACGACCCGCAGCCCGGCGTCGACCGCCTGCGGAAACACGAGCGGCGCGAAGTAGTTGCACTGCGTCTCGACCACGAGGCCGATCGTCTGCCCGTGTTCGACGTCGAGCACGCCGGCGCGGATCAGGTATTCGTTCACGACCGTGTCGAAGTAGCTGTAGTAGACGACGTTGTTCACGTGCCCGTAGACGTCGTTGTCCATCCAGCGGGTCGTGATCGGCAGGAAATGGCGATAGGCGTCGCGCGGACGCGATTCGGGTTTGGCGGCGGACATGAATCGGAGGCTCGGTTACGGGGCGCGGCAACGGCCGCCACGCGGTGCCGCACAGAAAAGCACATCTCGCGCGAAATGCCAAGCGGCAGGCAAATCCGGCCCGTCGTCGCAGACTTTAGTTCTCGTCACACCATAACTATCGATGAATTAGGGCATATCCCATCTTTTGCGGCGGTTGAGATCCGTAAAATTACAAATCGCCCACAAACGCGCCACGCTACGCGCGCCGTCGCCCCAACCTCACGGAATCTTCTTATCTTGACGTTCGAGCACGCCCCTTCGCCAACCCGGTCGATTACCGCTCCCTGCGGGCACGCGGTCACCCCGGCGGGCGCCGCACTCGCGTGCCCGCTCGCTGCTGCCGGCGTTCGTGTTCGCCGGGGAATCGCTGTACGCGTTCGACAGCGGCCGGATCGCGATTCCGTCGAACACGGCGGTCGGCACCGTCGTCGCGCGCGACTACTTCACGCCGACACAACTCTGCGGCAAGAAACGTCGAAGTGCAGTTGCTCCGCGATGCCCGCACCCCGTATAACGGCACGTTGAAGCCGTCCCTCTTCAACATGTACTTCACCATCCGCTACAAGTCCGGCCTGTTCGGTGACTCAAGCTCGATCTATCTGGCCACCGACGCCGAGTACATCGCGGGCACCTGTTCGGTTCAATCGAAAACGGTTCAACTGCGGGGCGCGAAAACGACCGAACTCAGCGGCGTCGGCAGCACCGCGCACCCCACTCCGTTTAGGCTCAACCTCAGCAACTGCCCGGCCCGCTTCAACAAGATCGGCTATCAGCTCAATCCGCTGAACGGCGAGGTCGCCGGCATGCCCGGCGTGCTTGCGCCCCGCTCCGATTCGACGGCGAAAGGCATCGCGATCGGATTGATCGACCCGGCGACAAATCAGCCGCTGACATTCAACGTGTCCCGGCCGACACCCTACAACGGTATCGCGGGGTCCTATTCGGTCCCGCTGATCGCCGCCTATCGGCAGACCGACGCGAAGATCGGCGGCGGCTCGGTCAACGCCGCGGTCACCGTGCTGCTCGACTATCAATAGTCATCGTGCCCGGCCGGCGTCGCCGCGGTCGCGCGTCACTGCCCCGGCCGGTCGACGAATTCGAAATCGAGGCCGCGCGCACGCATCCAGTCGGCGAGCGCGACGCCCGTGCCGGCGCGCCACGGGCGCAGCAGCGGCGGATCGACGAGCCTGTATTCGAGCAGTTCCGGCGACAGCGCGACCGTACCCGACGCGCGCACGTGATACGCGATGATCAGCTCGTTCTTGCGGATGAATTCGTACACGCCGACGAGCGACACGTGCTCGGCCTTCAGCCCTGTTTCCTCGAACACCTCGCGCGCGATACCGTCCTCGGGCGTCTCGCCGTTCTCGAGGAAGCCGGTGATCAGCGCGAACATCCCTTCGGGCCACGCCGCGTTGCGCGCGAGCAGGATCTTGCCGTCGAGCTCGACGATCGCGGCGACCACCGGCAACGGGTTGTTCCAGTGCACATAGCCGCAGGTGTCGTCGGGGCACGCCTGGCGAACGCGGCCGCCTTCATGGTCGGGATCGGCACGCTCGGTGAGCGGGCTCGCGCAGCGCGGGCAAAAGCGGTAGTCGGCGGTGGTCATCGATGGGGATCTGGCGGGCGGCGGACAGCCGCCAGCCGGCTGCCCGCGCACCCGCTCGGCGCGGGAAAGGCTTCATTCTAGCGAGTTTGCCCGCCCCGCAGACGATCCGGCCCCATCGCGATCAGCACGGCAGGCGCCGGCGCGTGGCGCTCGCCGCGAAGCCGGCGGCACCGAGCAGCAGCGCGGCCACCGCGACCCACAGCGCGGGGGAAAACGATCCGAAGCGCGCGGCCAGCGGCGCCGCGACGAGCGGGCCGAGAATCTGCCCGACCCCGTACGACGCGGTTGCATAGCCCATCAGCCCGGCCGCGCGCTCGCCGTGCAGGCGCCGCGCCTCGCGCATCGCAAACAGCGTGATCGCGGTGAACGGCAGGCCGAGCAGCGCGCTGCCGACCGAGAAGCCGGCCGCGGTCGGCCACACGATCCCGGCGGCGATGCCGAGCGCCTGCGTCGCGCAACCGGCCGCCAGCAGCAGCCGGTTGTCCCAGTGCGCGGGCAGCCGCGCGGCGGCGATCGCGCCGACGATCAGCGCCGCGCCGAACATCGGCCAGAACAGGTCGGGCCACGGTGAACCGGCCGGCAGCGCGGCGCGCGCGATAACGGGCAGGAACGTCGCGGTGATGATGTAGCCGAAGCCCGGCAGGCCGTACAGCACGACGAGCCACGCGGCGTCGGTGCGATGGCCGCGCGCACGGGCCGGCGTGTCCACGGCTGCGGCAGCAGCCGGCGCATGCGGCGCGGCGCCGCCCGGCGGCACGACTTGCGCCGGGGCGGCTGTGAACGTACGCCAGATCGAGACCGACAGCACGGCCGACAGTGCCGCGAAACCGAGCCAGCCCGACGCCGCGCGCTGGCCGGCCAGCGCGCTGCCAAGCAGCCCCGTCACGACGATGCCGACGCCCGGCCCCGCGTAGATCACACCGCTCCACTCGGGCGCGTGCAGTTCGGTCAACCGCCGCAGTCCCCATTGCGACACGAACACGAACGTCCATGCGCTGACGACACCTGCGACGAAGCGCACCGCGAGCCACACGGGCAGCAGATGGCCCACACCCATCGCGGCGGTAAGCAATACGGTGGCCGCGAGCCCGACGCGCACCATTCGCGCGGGCGCGACGCGCAGCGCCGCGCAACTGACCGCGCCCACGAAGTAGCCCGCATAGTTCGCCGATGCGAGCCAGCCGCCGGCCTTCAGGCCGATCGAGCCGTCCGCGAGCATCAGCGGCAACAGCGGCGTGAACGCGAAGCGGCCGACGCCGAGCACGACCGCGAGGCCGATCATGCAGGCCAGCGCGGCCGTGCGGGCGCGGCGGTCGACATCGTCGGCATCGCTGGCGGAAGGCGCGCCGGCGGCGGCAGTCGGGGCATCGGAGCGTGACATGGCGGCATGGGCCGGCGTTCAACGCGCCGGCCGGATCGGGAATCGGAATGGCTCCATCGTAGCTTGACCAAACGTTCTCGAAAAATGAATAATCAAGAATACAATCATCGCCTGGAGAGAATCATGGATCTGTCGGCGCTGGCGATTTTCCGGGCCGTGGTGCGCGAGAACGGCGTGACGCGCGCGGCGGCCAAGCTCAATCGCGTGCAGTCGAACGTCACGACGCGCATCAAGCAGCTGGAAGAGGAACTCGGCGCCGCGCTGTTCGTGCGCGACGGCCGCCGGCTCGTGCTGACCCCGGCCGGGCACACGCTGCTGCCGTACGCGGAACGCCTGCTCGCGCTCGCCGACGAGGCGCGCGACGCGGTGCGCGAGGACACGCCGCGCGGGCGGCTGCGGCTCGGCACGATGGAAAGCACGGCCGCGAGCCGCCTGCCGACCGTGCTCGCCCGCTATCACCACGCGTGGCCCGACGTGTCGCTCGAACTGTCGACGGGCACGACGGGCTGCCTGATCGACCGCGTGCGCGATTTCGAGATCGACGCCGCGCTGTTCGCGCGGCCGCCCGCGCCGGACACGCTGCCCGACACGTTCGAGACGGTGCCGATCTTCCGCGAGGATCTGGTGCTGCTCACCCCCCGCGGCCATCCGCCGGTGCGCACGCCGCGCGACGTGATCGTGCCGACGCTGATCGCGTTCGAGCGCGGCTGCGCGTATCGCAAGTACGTCGAACAGTGGTACGCGGCGCACGGCGTCAAGCCGGCGCGCGTGCTCGAACTCGCGTCGTATCACGCGATCGTCGCGTGCGTCGCGGCAGGGGCCGGCATCGCGGTCGCGCCGCGTTCGGTGCTCGATCTGCAGTCCGAAACCGGCAACATCGCCGCGCACACGATTCCCGAACTGGAAGGCATCGACACGCTGCTCGCGTGGCGACGCGGTTATGCGTCGGCGGCGCTGGCCGCGTTGCGCGATGCGCTCGCCGAAGCCGCGCGGCAACCGGACGGTGCTTTGGAGCCGCCCGTCACCGCGCCGGTCTGACGCTTCCTTCGGGCGGCCGGCGCACGCACGGCACCGGCCTGCCAACGAAAAGACCCGACCGGCCGGATGCCGATCGGGTCTTTTTCACTCCACGCGATGCCGCAACGACACCGCATCGCATCGGTCGCGACGATCAGAGCCGCGCTTCGACCCAGCCCTTCACGCCCGCGAGCGCGGCCGGCAGGTTCGCCGGCTCGGTGCCGCCTGCCTGCGCCATGTCCGGACGGCCGCCGCCCTTGCCGCCGACCTGCTGCGCGACGAAGTTCACGAGCTCGCCGGCCTTGACCTTCTTGCTCGCGTCGGGCGTGACGCCCGCGATCAGGCTGACCTTGCCGGCTTCGACGGCCGCCAGCACGATCGCCGCGTTCTTCAGCTTGTCCTTCAGCTTGTCGACCGTTTCGCGCAGCGTCTTCGCGTCGGCGCCGTCGAGCGTCGCGGCCAGCACGAACACGCCGCCGATTTCGACCGCCTGCTGCGCGAGCTCGTCGCCCTGACTCGATGCGAGCTTCGACTTCAGCGCGCCCAGTTCCTTCTCGAGCGACTTCACCTGGTCCTGCACCTGCGCGATACGCTGCGTGAGTTCGGACGGCTGCGCCTTCAGCGCGGCCGCGGCTTCGTTCACGCGGGCGTCGAGTTCCTGCACGTAGCGCACCGCGTTGTCGCCGGTGATCGCCTCGACACGGCGGATGCCGGCCGCGACGCCGCCTTCGACGACGATCTTGAAGAAGCCGATGTCGCCGGTGCGATGCACGTGCGTGCCGCCGCACAGTTCGCGCGAGAAGCCGAGGTCGAGCACGCGCACTTCGTCGCCGTACTTCTCGCCGAACAGCGCCATCGCGCCGCCCTTCACCGCTTCGTCGTACGGCATCACGCGCACGATGCCCGGCGCGTTCGCGAGGATTTCGTTGTTGACGATCTGCTCGACGCGACGGATCTCATCGTCGGTCATCGGCGCGTTGTGCGCGAAGTCGAAGCGGGTCTTTTCCGCGTCGACCAGCGAACCCTTCTGCTGCACGTGCGCGCCGAGCACTTCGCGCAGCGCCTTGTGCATCAGGTGGGTGGCCGAGTGGTTGCGCTGCGTGCGGGCACGGCGATGCGCGTCGATTTCCGCGCGCAGCACGTCGCCGACCTTCAGCGTGCCCTGCTCCAGCGTGCCGTGGTGGCCGATCACGTCGGCCTGCACCTTCAGCGTGTCGGCCACCGCGAAGCGCGTCGCGGCGTTCGCGAGCACGCCCTGGTCGCCCACCTGGCCGCCCGATTCCGCGTAGAACGGCGTGTGGTCGAGCACGACGACCGCATCCTGGCCGGTCTTCACTTCGTTGACCGACGAACCGTCGACGTACAGCGCGACGACCTTCGCGTCGTCGAACGCGATTTCTTCATAGCCGTGGAACGTGGTCTTCGCGCCCGTGTATTCGAGGCCCTGTGCGGCCTTGAACTTGCCGGCCGCGCGCGCCTGTTCGCGCTGGCGCGCCATCGCGTCGTCGAATGCCGGCTCGTCGACCGTCATCCCGCGCTCGCGGCACACGTCGGCCGTCAGGTCCAGCGGGAAGCCGTACGTGTCGTGCAGCTTGAACGCGAGTTCGCCGTCGAGCACCTTGCCGCCCTTCGCTTCGACGTCGGCCAGCGCCGCTTCGAGGATCGACATGCCGTGCTCGATCGTCTCGAAGAAGCGCTCTTCTTCCTGGCGCAGCACGTCGGTCACGCGCTGCTCGGCTTCCTTCAGCTCCGGATACGCGACGCCCATCTCGGCGACGAGGTCGGCCACCAGCTTGTGGAAGAACGAGCCCTTGCGGCCGAGCTTGTAGCCGTGGCGGATCGCGCGGCGCACGATCCGGCGCAGCACGTAGCCGCGGCCTTCGTTGCCGGGAATCACGCCGTCGACGATCAGGAACGAGCACGCGCGGATGTGATCGGCGATCACCTTCAGCGAGTTGTTCGTGAGGTCGGTGATTTCGGTCACGCGCGCGGCGGCCTTGATCAGATTCTGGAACAGGTCGATCTCGTAGTTGCTGTGCACGTGCTGCAGCACTGCGGCCAGACGCTCGAGGCCCATGCCGGTGTCGACCGACTGCTTCGGCAGGCGCGTCATGTTGCCCTGCGCGTCGCGGTTGAACTGCATGAACACGAGGTTCCAGATCTCGATGTAGCGGTCGCCGTCTTCCTCAGGCGACCCCGGCGGGCCGCCCCACACGTCCGGGCCGTGGTCGTAGAAGATTTCGGTACACGGGCCGCACGGGCCGGTGTCGCCCATCGTCCAGAAGTTGTCGGACGCGTAGCGCGCGCCCTTGTTGTCGCCGATGCGGATGATCCGCTCGGTCGGCACGCCGACCTCCTTCGCCCAGATGTCGTACGCCTCGTCGTCTTCCTGGTAGACCGTGACCCACAGCTTTTCCTTCGGCAACTGGTAGACCGTGGTCAGCAGCTCCCACGCGAACTTGATCGCGTCGTGCTTGAAGTAGTCGCCGAACGAGAAGTTGCCGAGCATCTCGAAAAACGTGTGGTGGCGCGCCGTGTAGCCGACGTTCTCGAGGTCGTTGTGCTTGCCGCCCGCGCGCACGCTGCGCTGCGCCGTGGTGGCGCGCGAGTACGGACGCGGGTCCGTGCCGAGGAACACGTCCTTGAACTGGACCATGCCCGAGTTCGTGAACATCAGCGTGGGGTCGTTACCGGGCACGAGGCTCGACGAGCGGACGATCGTGTGGCCCTTCGATTCGAAGAATTTGAGGAATTTCTCGCGGATTTCGGCAGCTTTCATGGCGTGCGGGGACAGTCTGGCAAAGACGGCTTCAAACGCCGGCGCCCCAGGCAGGGCGCGCGACGGCAGGTTTCTTAAACGATCGATTATACGGGATAGATCCGGATGCGCGGCCGGCGGGGCCGGCCGGCGCCGGGTCGGTCGGGTTCCGACCGGCGTTGGGGGCGTATTTGGCTCGGATCTGGCTCGTCTCTGGCTCGTCTCTGGCCCAGGTCCGGGCCATCGTGCCCGCCCGGCTACGCCACCGCCGCGACCGATTCGCCTTAAGATACGCGGCATGCCGCGCGGCTTCGCCGGGCGACGCCAAGCCATGAAAGGAGACGATTCGACGATGGGTGCCCTGAGCCATATCCGCGTGCTGGACCTGACCCGCGTGCTCGCGGGCCCGTGGTGCGCGCAGACCCTTGCCGATTTCGGCGCGGACGTGATCAAGGTCGAGCGCCCCGGCGCCGGCGACGACACGCGCCACTGGGGGCCGCCGTACCTGAAGGACGCGGACGGCGCGGATACCGCCGAGGCCGCATACTACCTCGCGGCGAACCGCAACAAGCGCTCGGTAACGATCGACCTCGCGACGCCCGAGGGGCAGCAGATCGTGCGCGAACTCGCCGCGCAAAGCGACGTCGTGCTCGAGAACTACAAGGTCGGCCAGTTGAAGAAGTACGGGCTCGACTACGACTCGCTGCGCGCGGTGAAGCCCGACCTCGTCTACTGCTCGGTCACCGGCTTCGGCCAGACCGGCCCGTACGCGCACCGCGCGGGCTACGACTTCATCATCCAGGGGATCGGCGGCTTCATGAGCATCACCGGCGAGCGCGACGGCGAGCCGGGCGGCGGCCCGCAGAAGGCCGGCGTCGCGATCGCCGACCTCGCGACCGGCCTCTATTCGACGATCGCGGTGCTCGCCGCGCTCGCGCACCGCGACCGGACGGGCGAAGGCCAGTACATCGACATGGCGCTGCTCGACGTGCAGGTCGCGCTGCTCGCGAACATGAACACCAACTTCCTCGCGAGCGGCAAGCCGCCGGTGCGCTGGGGCAACGCGCATCCGAACATCGTGCCGTACCAGACGTTCCAGACGCGCGACGGGTGGATCATCGTCGCGGTCGGCAACGACGGGCAGTTTCGCAAGTTCGTCGAGGCGGGCGGCCGGCCCGCGCTGGCCGACGACGAGCGTTTCGCGACGAATCCGGCGCGCGTGCGCCACCGCGACACGCTGGTGCCGATCCTCGCGGAGATGGTGAAGACGCGCGACAAGGCCGACTGGATCGCCGCGCTCGAAGCGGCCGGCGTGCCGTGCGGGCCGATCAACGATCTCGACGAGGTGTTCGACAACGAGCAGGTCGTCGCGCGCGGAATGCAGGTGTCGCTGCCGCACCCGTGCGGCGCCGATGCGAAACTCGTGCGCAACCCGATCCGGATGAGCGCGACGCCGCCCGACGCGCGCACGGCCCCGCCGCTGCTCGGCGCGCAGACCGACGACGTGCTGCGCGACATGCTCGGCTACGACGACGCGAAGATCGCCATGCTGCGGGCGAAACAGGCCATCTGAGCCGGGCGGCGGCGGGCCGGAGTGCAGCGCCCGCCGTTCGGTCAGCGCCGGGCCAGCGTATCGCAGCCTCCGGCCAGCGTCGCAAGCGCCGCGCGCGATGGCGAACGCACGAGTGCCGCGTAACCACCGTGCCCGGCCGACAGACTGTCGACGGTAACGGCGACCGCGTCCGAATCCGCCGCGGCCAGGAAGACGAGCGACGGCGGCATCGGCCCGTGGTACGGGTGAAACGCTTTGCCGTCTCCTGTGAAGAACATCGCGTAATCCATTTGCACGTTACAGGCACGACTGCGATAGGACGGGTATTTCCGCATGATTCGGAAGGCACCACGATCGGTCGGATGCTCGCTGTCTCCGGTCACGCAATCGAAGCGGAACACCGTCTCCGCCCGTCAAACGCCTGCACGCTTTGACCCGAAAGGTCGACGACGGTGCTTTTCGCCGCCGACGATTTTTTCCCGCCGACCTGCTGATTCCGCGTTGAGCCGCTCGACATGGCTCCCTCCTTCCGATCGAATTGAATAGACCGTCACCTTATCGGCCCGGTCGATCGGAAAGTCATGGGGTTCGTCACAAAACGCAGTCGGTTGCGCGTCGCGTCCAAGCCAATCGTACGGGCAGCAACGCGCACGTCGGGCCGCGAGACATCGCATGAAATTCGCACATGGTTACAAAAGGTGTCCGATTCGATGAACCACGACCGGCAGTCAGTCCGCCGTCCCCATCGCATCGAGCCAGCCGCGCGCATCGGGCCAGTCGCCGAGCCCGCTGTCCGCGTTGATGTGCCCGCGCGGGCCGATATCGTGGAATGCGCTGCCCCATGCGTTCGCGCAGCCGCGCGCGAACGCGAGCGAGCCGTACGGATCGTCGCTGCTGGCGACGACGCAGGTCGGAAACGGAAGCCGTTCGAGCGGCACGGGGCCGAAGCCGTGCGCATCGGCCGGAAAGGCGGGGCCTTGCGGATCGGGCAGCGCGACGAGCAGCGCGCCGCGCACTTTCGCGAGCGCGGCCGGCCGCGCATAGCGCGTCGCCCACCACGCGGTGGTCAGCGTACCGAGGCTGTGGCCGGCGATCAGCACCGGCCCGCGCGCGGCTTCGACCGCGCGATCCAGCGCGAGACACCAGCCGTTGCGGAACGCGCGGTCCCAGTCGGGCATCGCGATGCGCGAGAAGCGTGCATCGGCACGCTCCCAGCGGCTCTGCCAGTGAAGCGGGCCCGAATTGGCGTAGCCCGGCAGGACGAAAACGGGAAATCGGCTCATGGCGTGTGCGTCGACGAGTGGAATCGTTATGGAGCGTCGACGCAGTGTCGCACACCCGTTCCTCCCTGATGGTGCCTGTCTGAAACCGGAAGGATGTGCGTGGGGCCGGGCGCGAAAGAGGCCGCGCCGCGACCGGACGACGAGCCGCCTGGTCGGCGGCTCGCGTCATCGGGCGGTCAGCGCACGTTCGCGCCGACGATGCCGCCTGCCGCGGCGCCCGCGACCGTGCCGAGCGGGCCGCCCGTCACCAGATAGCCGAGCGCGCCGCCCGCGGCCGCGCCGATGCCGGCATTGCGCTGCGTATGCGTCATCGCGCATGCGCCGAGTTGCGACAGGGCCGCCACGATCACGGCGGTACGAACGATAAACGTGGTCTTCTTCATCATGATTTTTGGTTTCCTCCCGCCACGCGGCAAGCCGGGCGGCGGCATTGAATCGGTGACGCAATCATAGGCAACGCCAAACGGCCCGGGCAATCCGATTTACGTCGTGTTACAGCCGACACAATATCGAGATAATCCGCCCGAACCCGCCGGAACCCGCCCCTGCCGTACCGCAAGCCGCGCGGGACGGACCCCGGTCAGGTAGAATCACGGGATTAAACCGGCGCGACGCGCCGACACAACCTGACGCCATCCGCATGAGCACCGAACGTAACGACGCCCCCGCGGCTTCCAATTTCATCCGCAACATCATCGACGAAGACAACCGCTCCGGCAAATGGGGCGGCCGCGTCGAGACGCGCTTTCCGCCCGAGCCGAACGGCTATCTGCACATCGGCCATGCGAAGAGCATCTGCCTGAACTTCAGCGTCGCGCGCGACTACGGCGGCGTGTGCCACCTGCGCTTCGACGACACGAACCCGGAAAAGGAAAGCGTCGAGTACGTCGACTCGATCGTCGACGCGGTGCGCTGGCTCGGCTTCGACTGGCGCAAGGATGCGGTCGATCACCAATACTTCGCGAGCGACTACTACGACAAGCTGTACGAGTTCGCCGAGCTGCTGATCAAGCGCGGCAAGGCGTACGTCGACAGCCAGAGCGCCGAAGAAATGCGCGCGAACCGCGGCTCGCTGACCGAAGGCGGCAAGCCGTCGCCGTTCCGCGAGCGCACGCCGGAAGAGAACCTCGACCTGTTCCGCCGCATGAAGGCCGGCGAGTTCAAGGAAGGCGAGCACGTGCTGCGCGCGAAGATCGACATGGCTTCGCCGAACATGAACATGCGCGACCCGGTGATCTACCGGATCCGCTACGCCCATCACTACCGCACCGGCGACGCGTGGTGCGTGTACCCGATGTACGACTACACGCACTGCATCTCGGATGCGCTCGAAGGCATCACGCATTCGCTGTGCACGCTCGAATTCGAGGATCACCGCCCGCTGTACGACTGGGTGCTGAACGAACTCGCGGAAGCCGGCATGTTCACGCGCCCGCTGCCGCAACAGATCGAATTCTCGCGGCTGAACCTCACGTACGCGATCACCAGCAAGCGCAAGCTGCTGCAGCTCGTCACCGAAGGCCACGTCGACGGCTGGGACGACCCGCGGATGCCGACGATCGTCGGCGTGCGCCGCCGCGGCTTCACGCCGGAGAGCATCCACCTGTTCTGCGAACGGATCGGCGTGACGAAGATCGATTCGTGGATCGACATGAGCATCTTCGAAGGCGCGCTGCGCGACGATCTCGACGACAAGGCCGCGCGCACGGTCGCCGTGCTCGATCCGCTGAAGCTCGTGATCGACAACTATCCGGAAGACCTCGAGGAAGCCTGCACGGCGCCCGTGCATCCGCACCACCCGGACCGCGGCGTGCGCACGTTCCCGATCTCGCGCAAGCTGTGGATCGAGCGCGACGATTTCGTCGAGAACCCGCCGAAGGGCTATTTCCGCCTGTTCCCGGGCAACAAGGTGCGCCTGCGCTACGGCTACGTGATCGAATGCACGGGCTTCGACAAGGACGCCGACGGCAACGTGACCGCCGTGCACTGCAACTACTTCCCGGACAGCAAGTCGGGCACCGAAGGCGCGAACAACTACAAGGTCAAGGGCAACATCCACTGGGTCAGCGCGAAGCATGCGCTGCCGGCCGAAGTGCGGATCTACGACCGTCTGTTCAAGGAGCCGCATCCGGACGCGGGCGGCGCGAATTTCCTCGAGGCGCTGAATCCCGATTCGAAGAAGGTCGTACAGGCCTACCTCGAGCCGGGCAACGACGACATCGCACCGGAAACGCGCGTGCAGTTCGAGCGCCACGGCTATTTCGTGGCCGACCGGGTCGATTCGAAGCCGGGCCAGCCCGTGTTCAACCGGATCGTCGGGCTGCGCGACAGCTGGGGCAAACCTGCCTGACGGCATGCTTCGCGCGCGGTGTGCGGCGTCGACAGCCGCCATCGCGCGACCATGAAAAAACCGGCCTGCGGGCCGGTTTTTTATTGCGCGCTTCGACGCGACAGCCGCCGCGCTCGCTCACCCGCCCATCAAACGCCGATGCAGATCCGCCAGCGACAGCTTCGTGCGAAACAGCCGCGCGAGGCTGCGGCTCGCATAGGTGTCGACGTCGCTTGGCGCGGTCCAGCGATACGCATCCATCTCGGGAATCATCGAGCCGTCGCGACGGCTCGGAAACAGCGACGTGCACGTGCACTGCGCGGGATCGATCTCGCCTTCGGCCACCCGCACCGCGAACAGGTGCAGGTCCTTGTCGTGCCGGTACGCGAAGCGGCCGAGATCGAGCAGCCGGGCCGGCGCGAGTGCGATGCCGGTTTCCTCGAGCAGCTCGCGCAGCGCCGCATCCGACGGCGATTCGCCCGGCTCGCCCTGCCCTTTCGGGATATCCCAGTGCGTGGTGTCCGTCGCGTGCGCGAGGAACACGCGGCCGGCCGCATCGAGGATCACGACGCCGCACGACACCGTGCGCCGCGTGCCGTCGCGCTTCATCGCGCGCGTGCTCAGCGCTTCTGCAATTGCCACTTGCCCGCGCCGGTCTTGCAATAGACGGGCTTGAGCGTCATCGTCTGGCCCTTCGCGGTGATGTCGGTCGCGACTTCACGGCAGATCTTGCCGTCGGTCTCGGTCGTGGTCGGCGTGAGCTTCGCATCGATCTGCGTGCCGCGGCCGCTGCTCTGCCACGTCGTGGTCTCGCCGTCCTTGCCTTCGTCGCGCACCTGCGCCACGGCCTTCGACAGCGACGCGCGGTCGGTCTTGGTGAAATAGCTGATCGGCGTGTCGTTCAGGAAGTTCAGGTTGTTCTGCGCATGGGCGGGCAGCATCGCGGCTGCACACGCGGCGCCGGCCAGCACACGCGTGACGACGGAAAGGGATGCGCGCATCGACATGTTTTTCTCCTTGGATGTTCGATCGAACGGCGCGGTGCAGGCCGGCGAACCGGCCCGCACCGCGCCCGTCAGCGAGCGAGCATAGCATGCGTGCCGCGTTGAACGCCTGCTAGTGCCCCGCCGGCGCGGCCGTTTGCTGATATCCGTCAGTCAGCGTGCCGAGGAACGCGATCACGTCCTTGATCTCGGCCGCGTTCAGCGCGGGCTGCTCGCCGCGCTTGCGGTCGAACGGCGCCTCGCGGTTGATGTTCGGCCAGTAGCGCCGGGGCAGATCGTCGTAGATCTGCACCTTGCCGTGCACGACCGGATAGAACTTCTCCGGATGGATGTCGCGCTCGACGTAGAAGCGCATCACGTCTTCCAGCGTGTGATACACGCCGTTGTGGAAGAACGTCTTGCGCAGCGCGACGTTGCGCAGCGACGGCGTGCGGAACAGACCGCAGAATTCGTCGCGGCCCTTCAGGTCGGTACGCTCGGGGCCGCATGCGCCGAGATCGTAAAAGCGCGGGTCGCGATTGACGGGCAGCGCGCGGTTGCGCGGCACCGCGATCGCGATCAGCCCGAAATCGCTGAACTGCGGCGGCGTGCCGTCGAGCGCGCGCTGGCTGATGTGGCAGCTCGCGCAATTGCCCTTCTTCTCGTCGTTGAACAACTGCAGACCGCGCTGTTCGGCCGGCGTGAGCTGCGCATGGCCCGCGAGGTACGCGTCGTACTTGCTCGTGTACGGCGAGAACAGCTCGGGCGTCTGCTCGAACGTTTCGAGCGCGCGCAGCACGGCCTTGAACGCGGCCGCGTCGTCGTCGAGCACCTTCGCGCCGAACACCGCGCGGAACTCGTCCGCGTAAGGCGCCGCCTTCACGGCCTGCACGACCTTCGCCGGCGTGCTGTTCATCTCGAACGGCGACGTGAGCGGAATGCGCGCCTGCTCGGCGCCCGTGTCGACCCGGCCGTCCCACGTGAGGCCGCCCGTCGGGCCCGCATCGACGCTCTCGTCGCCTTCGTCGTCGGAATCGTGGAAGTGCTCGGTGAACTGCGGCACGCCCTGCAAATACTTCAGCGACGGCACCGCACGAAAGCCCGGACGCTTCATGTCGTCGCCGCCGAACTGCACGGCCAGCGCGTTGGGCGGGCCGAACGCGTGATCGGGGCTGTGGCACGACGCGCACGCGAGCTTGCCGGAACCTGACAGCGTAGGGTCGAAGAAAAGTTGCTTGCCGAGCGCCGTCATCCGGCGCACGCCTTCGTAAACTTGTGCCCGCGTCTGCGGCCGGTTCGTCTCGACCACCGCGCCGCTGGCGGCAACCGTTGCGGACGCAACCACGTTCGCGGCGCCCGGCGCGCTCGCCGCGCTCGCGGCCTGCACGGACGGCGTACCCGCGCCCGGCTGGCCGTCACAGCCGGCAACGGTTGCAAGCGAAGTGGCCAGCGCGAGCGCGCCGGTCAGGTGCAGCCACGCACGCGCGAACGCGCCGGCTGTCGATTGGCGAGGCTTCATCGATTCGTCGGAATGTGGGTTCATGAGCGGCCGGAGTTTATGTCAGCCGCATGACCGTTACATGACGCGTCGCCGACAGCCAATCGAAAGGACGCCTACACCCGGCTGTCAAATCGCCCCCTCAAAATGCGTGCAGCCGGACATGCCACGGTCACCTCGCGAACCGGTCGTACACGCATGCGCCGGTTCCCCACGCGACAAGAGAGATAGAGAGTACAACGGATGAAAAACCACGCCTGGATTCGCTTTACACCGATCGCCGTTGCGGCGGCCGCCGCCCTCACCGCCTGCGGCGGCGACGACGTGCAGCAGCAGGGCCTGTCGACGGTGAAGAACGTCGTCGTGATCTACGCGGAAAACCGCAGCTTCGACAACCTGTACGGCAACTTCCCGGGCGCGAACGGCCTGCAGAACGTGACCGCGGCCAGCGCGCAGCAGAAGGACCGCAACGGCCAGCCGCTCGCGACGCTGCCGAAGGCCTGGGGCGGCCTGACCGCGAAGGGCGTGACGCCGGCCGTGACCGAAGCGATGACGGCGAACCTGCCGAACGCACCGTTCGCGATCGACGACCCGAACGGGTTCAACACGCCGATGAGCGTGACGACGCGCGACCTGTATCACCGCTTCTACGAGAACCAGATGCAGATCAACGGCGGCAAGAACGACATGTTCGCCGCATGGGCCGACTCGGGCGGCCTCGTGATGGGCCACTACACGCCGGACGCGACGAAGCTGCCGCTGTGGAAGATCGCGCAGCAGTTCACACTCGCCGACAACTTCTTCATGGGCGCGTTCGGCGGTTCGTTCCTGAACCACCAGTACCTGATCTGCGCGTGCGCGCCGTTCTACGCGAACGCGGACAAGAGCCCGGCCGCCGGCTCGATCTCGGCCGTCGCGGCCGACGGCAAGTCGCTGCAGCTCGCGAGCAACTCGCCGGCTTCCGCGCTCGACGGCATTCCGAAGTTCGTGAACTCGGGCAACCTGACGCCGGACTTCTACGCGATCAACACGATGCAGCCGCCATACCAGCCGAGCGGCAACAAGGCCGCAGCGGGCGGCGACCCGAACCTCGCCGATCCGTCGGCCGCGACGACGCTGCCGCCGCAGTCGCAACAGAACATCGGTGACCTGCTGAGCAACGCGGGCGTGTCGTGGGCATGGTACGGCGGCGCGTGGAACCAGGCGCTGCAAGCGGCGCAGAGCGGCACCGCGAACGTGATCTACGGCCCGAACATGACGGCGCCGAACTTCCAGCCGCACCACCAGCCGTTCAACTACTACGCGAACCAGGCGCCGGGCAGCGCGAACCGTGCGCAGCATCTGCTCGACGGCGGCACCGACGGCAGCGAGTTCATCAAGGCGATCGACGCGGGCACGCTGCCGCAGGTCGCGTTCTACAAGCCGCAGGGCAACCTGAACGAGCACCCGGGCTACACGGACGTCGCAAGCGGCGACCAGCACATCGCGAACGTGCTCGCCCATCTGCAGGCGAGCCCGCAGTGGAAGAACATGGTCGTGGTCGTCACCTACGACGAAAACGGCGGCTTCTGGGATCACGTGTCGCCGCCGAAGGGCGATCGCTGGGGCCCGGGCACGCGGATTCCGGCGCTCATCGTGTCGCCGTTCGCGAAGAAGGGTTTCGTCGATCACACGCAGTACGACACCGCGTCGATCCTGCGCTTCATCACGCGCCGCTTCTCGCTGCCGCGCCTCGCGGGCCTGCAGCAGCGCGACGACGCGCTGAAGGCCAACGGCGGCCAGCCGATGGGCGACCTGACGAACGCGCTGCAACTGTCGCCGAACCTGTAACGGCACGGCGGCACCGCGATGCAGCGGCCGGCGCGATGCCGGCCGCAACGCGACGAAGGGCGGCTCCGGCCGCCCTTCGTCATTGTCATCGCGTGAATGCAAACGCCGGTCGAAGCGCTGCGTGTCACCCGCCGTGATTCGGCTCCGCGCCATCCAGCGCGACGGCCAGAATCATCGCGCGCGCATTCGGCGGCGTCGGCCGCCCGCTCGGACGGAACACGTCGTCGCCGCACGCGATCCGCGCGCCCGACAGCACGCAGACGCCGGCCTGCCGCGCGCGCCCCGGTTTCCAGTACTGCTCGCCGAAGTGCGCACGGCCCGGCTCGACCCAGCGCACGATCAGCAGCTGCGCCGAGCGCTCGAGCACCTGGACGTGCGGGCGCACCGGCGACGCGCTCGGACGGCCGAGCGCCGCGACGAGGATCATCGCATCCGGTTCGAACGGCGGCCGCCCGCGCGGACTGAAGACGGCGTCGCCGCACACGATCTTCTCGCCGGACAACGCGCAGCGGCCCGAGCGAAGCGCGCGCCCCGGCGTCCAGCGCTGGCCCGCGCCGCCAGCCCCAAGCCGGCGCACGACCAGCATCGCGTCCGAATAGGCAAGCACCTGCACACGCGCATTCATTCAACGCCCCGCAGCGTGCCGCCA
This sequence comes from Burkholderia metallica, assembly GCF_902832845.1. Classification (GTDB taxonomy): domain Bacteria; phylum Pseudomonadota; class Gammaproteobacteria; order Burkholderiales; family Burkholderiaceae; genus Burkholderia; species Burkholderia metallica. The sequence continues at coordinate 73,762 of NZ_CADFDB010000009.1, forward strand.
GCCGCCAGCAAGCAACGGCTACCACCCATACTTCAGCTCGACCCCGACATAGTCGGCGTTGTGTCCGCCCGCCTGCCGGATCGCGTCGCCGACCTGGAAATGCACGGCTTCGATCGCGCCGATCAGGTTCGCGGCGATCGTCCAGTCCGCTCGCAACTGCACGTACATCCCCGTCCACAACCCGCCTTTTCCTGCGGTGCCCGGTACCACCGCGTTGCCCTGCTGGTAGACCGCGTCGCCGGTCGTCTCGCGCCACTGGAAGCCGAGCGCGCCGAGCAGCGACAGGGTTGGCGACGGCTTCAGCGTCACCGACGGCTTCACGTGGATCAGGTTCGAATAGCCGGTGAAGCCGGCCAGCGTGAAGTAATAGCCGTTCGGAAACAGCGGGTTGAAGGTGCCGATGCGGCCGTCGTGCGGATGCCGGTCGCCCGACGCCGCGTCGACCTGCAGCGCGATGCGCGGCGACCACGGTGCGTCGGGCCGGTAGCCGGCGATCGTGCCGACCGCCCATGCGCGGATCGTGCTGCTTCCGACGGTGCCCGTCTGCAGCATCGTTTCGAGATCCCAGTCGAAGCGGCCTTGCGTGCCGCTGTAGCGCAGGTCCCACACGTCGCGACGCTCCGCGCCGCCCGCATCGAGAAAACGCGCGTTGCTGCGGTTGTAGCGCGACCAGTAGCCCGACAGGTCGCCGGGCCCCGCCGACTGCCGCTCGAAGCGTACGCCGCTGAACGTGAGGTCGCGGTTCGACACGTCGTCGAACGTGGACACGCTGCGGTTCTGCACCGGCTGCGTCGCATACGCGATGAAACGCCACTTGCGGTATTCGTAGTCGGCCCATACCGCATCGAACGCCTGCCGCACGTTCGGGCCGTCGCGCGCGGCGATGAAGCGCTGCAGGTCGAACGCCATCTCCTGCCGGCCGACGCGGAACTTGAACGTGCCGCCGCCGAGCGCGCCCGTGTAGGTCGCGAACGCCTGCTCGAGATCGAGCGGGTTCCTGTCCACCGGCGAGATCGTGTTCTTGCCGAACGCGCGATCGTCCTGCAACTGCACGAAGAACTGCCAGTGCGGGCCGAGATGCGCATCGGCATGCACTTCGACGCGCTGGATCAGGTACGTGTCCGATTGCGCGGAGCCGATGCCGAACAGCGGCGCGTCGTTGGTCTCGAGACGCTCGCGCAGGTTCACGCCGAGCGACAGATAGGTCGCCGGATCGTTGCCGAGCGGCATGTATTTCAGGCCGTCGAGCGGTGCGCGCGGCACGCACGGATTCGCGAGCACCGACCAGTCTTCCTGCCAGCGGTTGAACAACACGGTCGGCCGTTTGGCCGTGCACGTCGACGCGGCGCCGCCCGGCGCCGATGCCGGCGCCTGTGCCGTTTCCGCGAACGCCTCGCCACGCGCGGCGAGCAACAGCCCCGCGACGACGGACACGCGCGCGGCGCGGCGCGCCGCACGATCGAAGCGGCGGCGATGTATTCGTTCCCGCTGCCGGCTCATGCACGCTCCTGCTTCACCGCATCCACGGATTGCGCCGCGCCCAGCGCGAGCACCGCAAGCGCGCCGACGGGTGCGAGCAACGCGAGGAAGCCGACGTAGCGGAACCCGAGCGCGCCGCACGCGGCGCCGAGCGCGAACGCGACGATCGCCGGCAGCATCTTCGCGAAACGCGCGCGTGCCGCCGCGCGCACGCTGTCGGCCGTGCCGGCGGACAGCATGTCGACGACGTCGAGGATCGCCTGCGTGACGTTGCCGGTCATCACCGTGTTCGGCACGCCGGCGCGCGGGATCACGCGCGGATGCGCGTTCTGCACGCCCATCGCGAACGTGCCGACGATGCCGGCGACCAGCGCCGGCAGGCTGTCGGGCTGCGTGACGGGCGTCGCCCACAGGCCGGCCGCGCAGAAGCCGAGCAACAGCACGCCCTGCACCGTGTGCAGCACGCGCGTCCCCTGCCACGCGGGCCGTGCCGACATCGACCGCGCGATCAGGCTGCTCGCGATCACGCCGCACACGAATGCCGGAAACACGCTGAGCTTCAGCACGACACCCTGGCCGAAGCCCGCGATGCCCGCGCCGATCAGCACGAAGTTGCCCGTCACGTGCGCGGTGAACAGCCCGAACAGCGCGACGAAGCTCAGCGTATCGACGAAGCCGGCCACCGCGGCAAGGATCGTATCCTCGTGCTTCATCGCGCCGCGCCCGCGTGGATCTCGGCGACGTAGCCGCCCGGGAACTGCACGAGCGCCGCGTCGCGGCCGTCCGACGCGAACGCCGGCACGAGCACGGTCACCCCGGCGGCCTGCGCCTTCTTCAGCGTCGCGGCGAGATCCGGCACCTCGTAGCCGGTCATCTCGCGGCCGAACGGGTAAGGCAGGTGGCCGTCGGTGGCGAGCACGGTCATCTTGCCGAAGCCCGATTCGATGCGGATGCGGCGATACGTATCGTTCGGCCGGCCGATCTCGACGCCCGGCGCGCGGCGCACGTCGGACACGACCTTGCCGTGCGAGAACGCGACGAAGTTGCGCACGAGCGTGTCGGCGCTTTCCGGCGACACGTACACGCGGTTCTCGGGCACCGTTTCCAGCGCATCGTAGTGCGGCGCCTCGGTGTGCCAGTACAGCTGCATGTTCACGCCGCCCGGCCAGCGGATGATCGCGTCGCGGCCGATCGGATCGGGAAACGTGTCGACGACCACGTCCGCGCCGTGCGCGCGCGCCGACTTCATCGCGACGTCGAGATCGGTGACGAGATAGCCGGTACGCTCCGCGCAGAACGGATACGGAATCGGGGTCTTGAAGCCGAACACCGACACCGTGCCGACCGGCGTGAGCACGAGCTGCGACATCGTCTGGCTCGGCGTGGGCGTGACCTGGAACACGCCCTGCTTCGACTTCTTGCCGCCGAACGTCGCGACGAAGCTGTCGGTGAAGCGGTCGAAATCGTCGGGCGACACGCAGACGTGCGTCGTGTCGTACTGCGGGCCGACCGCGACGGCCGGCGTCGCGACGGCCTTCGTGGCCGTCGTCTTCGCGAACGCGGCCGGTGCGACGGCGAGACCGCCCGCGATCATCGCGGCGAGCAGCACGGAACGAATGGTTTTCATGACAGGGTTTCCTGGTTGTTTCATCGTCATCGAATGGTGCGGCCGTCGCCGGCCGGGTGCTTCGCATCGGCGAGCAGCGTCGCGAGCACGAGTGCGGCGATCAGCCCGAGATGCTCGAAAAAGCTGTTGAGCGCCATGAAGCGCGCGGCGCCCGTGTGGTTCCAGAAATCGTTGGCCACCGCCATCGCGACCAGCGTCAGCATGCCGAGGCTGCCGGCGCCGAGCCACGTGAAGCGGTTGAACACCACGCACAGCGAGCCGGCGAGCTCGACCGCGATCGCCAGCGCCGCCCACAGCGCGGCCGGCTGCAGCCCGAAATGCGCCTGCTCGGCGACCGCGCCGGCGAAATCCAGCGCCTTCGCGACGCCGCCGATCAGGTACGCGGACACCAGCGCCATACGCACGAGCGGCAGCACCCAGGGCCGCGCCAGCAGCGCGCGCACCCATGCGGGATTGCCGATGCCGTCGAAGTGGGTCGGTGTCGCCATGTCAGACCGCCCAGCACGAACAGCCGAACGCGCCCCAGAAGCCCTTCGCATCCGACGTCGGCAACGCGCGGCCCCACGCGCTCGCATGCGCATGGCCGTGCACGTTGCACGCGCTCGAACAGCCGCATGCGGCGGCGGCCGCCGCCCGCTGCAACGGCGCGCCCTCGCGCTGCGTCGCGCCCCAGCCGCCGTAGCCGCCGTACTCGCGCACGGGCGACCAGTCGGGCATCGCGGGCGGAATCGGCGCATCGTGCGACGCGAACGGCCCCGCGCCCCACACGATCTTGCCGCCGACCACCGTCAGCAATGCGGACGTGGCGACGATATCGTCCTCCGCGCACGTGAAGAAATCGCGATCCGGGACCATCAGGTCGGCAAGCTGGCCGACCGCGATGCGCCCTTTCTTGCCCACCTCGTTCGAGAACCACGTCACGTACTCGGTCCACATGCGCAGCGCGGTTTCGCGATCGAGCAGATTGCGCTGCGGATACATCCGCAGGCCGCCGACCGTCTTGCCCGTCACCAGCCACGCGAGCGACACCCACGGGTTGTACGACGCCACGCGCGTCGCGTCGGTGCCGGCCGACACCTTGATCCCCTTGTCGAGCATCTTCGCGACGGGCGGCGTGGCCTCGGCCGCCTGCGCGCCGTAGCGCTCGACGAAGTATTCGCCCTGGTACGCCATCCGGTGCTGCACCGCGATGCCGCCGCCGAGCGCGGCGATCCGGTCCATCGATCGTTCCGACACCGTCTCCGCATGATCGAAGAACCAGTTCAGCCCGTCCAGCGGAATGTCGCGGTTCACCTTCTCGAACACGTCGAGCGCGCGGCTGATCGTCTCGTCGTAGGTCGCATGCATGCGCCACGGCCAGCGGTTCTGCGCGAGCACGCGCACGACGCCTTCGAGGTCGTCCTCCATCTGCGCGGGAAGATCCGGGCGCGCGACGCGGAAATCCTCGAAGTCGGCCGCCGAAAACACCAGCATCTCGCCCGCGCCGTTGTGGCGGAAATAGTCGGTGCCGTCGTGATACCGGACGCTCTTCGTCCAGTTCACGAAGTCTTCCTTCTCCGCATTCGGCTTCTGCGTGAACAGGTTGTACGCGATCCGCACCGTCATCTCGCCAGCGTCGTGCAGCTTGCGGATTACCTCGTAATCGTCGGGATAGTTCTGCGAACCGCCGCCCGCATCGATCACGCCCGTCACGCCGAGCCGGTTGAGTTCGCGCATGAAGTGGCGCGTCGAGTTGTACTGGTAGTCGAACGGCAGCTTCGGGCCTTTCGCGAGCGTCGCGTAGAGGATCGTCGCGTTCGGGTTCGCGAGCAGCAGGCCGGTCGGGTTGCCCGCGGCATCGCGCAGGATCGTGCCGCCCGGCGGCTCGGGCGTGTCCTTCGTGTAGCCGACCACCCGCAGCGCGGCCGCGTTCAGCAGCGCGCGGTCGTACAGGTGCAGGATGAACACCGGCGTATCGGGCGCGGCCGCATTGAGTTCGTCGATCGTCGGCAGGCGTTTCTCCGCGAACTGGTGCTCGGTGAAGCCGCCGACCACGCGCACCCATTGCGGCGCGGGCGTGATCGCGACCTGGCGCCTCAGCATCTCCATCGCGACCGCGAGCGAACGCACGCCGTCCCAGCGCAGCTCCAGGTTGTAGTTCAGGCCGCCGCGAATCACGTGCGTGTGGTTGTCGATCAGGCCCGGCAGCACGGGGCGCCCGGCGAGATCGACGACCTTCGTCGCGCGGCCCGCGAGCGGCACGACGTCCGCGTCGGCGCCGACCGCGACGAAGCGGCCGTCCTTGATCGCCACCGCGGTGGCGACGGGGTTCGCACGATCGAGCGTCGTGATGCGCCCGTTGTGCAGGATGAGATCGGGTTGAGTAGCGGTTGCGCTCATGAAGTGTCCTCGATGCGGTCAGAAGCCGAGCCAGTGACGGACCGGCGCGATGGCCTGGGCGCCGACCAGCATGCCGGCCAGACCCACAAGAGCAATCAGCGGCGGTGCGGGTGAACGCACCTTGATCACGCTGTACACGATGCCGATCAGCACGCCGGCACCCAACGAAAGTAGATAAGATTCCATAACGATTTTTCTCCCGGCCGGATTAGAATCACCTGCATCGCACGCCCGCGCCTCGCGGTGCGCCGCATCCGTTCCCCGCTTCCCTGCCATCCGCCCCGACCATGCAACACCTTCCTGATCTCGAAGCCTGGGCCATCTTTGCGCGCGTCGCGGAGACGGGCTCGTTCGCGAAAGCCGCCGATCTGCTCGGCATCTCGCAACCGACCGTGTCGAAAGCCATCGCGCGACTCGAAAAGCGCCTCGGCGCGATGCTGCTGTACCGCACGTCGCGCAAGCTGTCGCTCACGCCGACCGGCGAACTGCTGCGCGACCGCGCGATGCGCCTGCTCGCCGACGCGGAGCTGATCGAGAGCGAAGCGTCCGCGCAGGCGCTCGAACCGCACGGCCTCGTGCGCGTGAATGCGCCGATGTCGTTCGGGCTGCGCCATCTGGCGCCGGTGCTGCCCACGTTTCTCGAACGCTATCCGCGCGTCGACATCGACCTCGTGCTCACCGATCACATCGTCGACATCGTGTCCGGCGGCTTCGACGTCGCGATCCGCATCGCCGAGCTGAGCGATTCGTCGCTGCGCTCGCGCCGGCTCTGCGCGGTGCGCCGGCCGCTCGTCGCATCGCCGGCCTACCTCGACCGGCGCGGCCGCCCCACGCATCCGCGCGACATCGAACAGCACGTGTGCCTCACCTACACAAACCTGCCGACGCCCGAATACTGGCGCTTCCGCCACCCGGCATCGGGCGACGAGGCCGGCGTGTCCGTGCAGGGCCGCATCCGTACCAACAACGCGGACGTGATCCTCCCCGCGCTCGTCGGCGGTCACGGCCTCGCGCTGCAGCCCGAGTTCCTGGTGTGGGACGCGATGCAGCGCGGCGAGCTCGAGGAAGTGATGTCCGACTGGAAGATCGCCGACATCAACGTGAACCTCGTCACGCCGCCCGGCATGCTGCGCGCCGCGCGCGTGACGGTGCTGCTCGACTTCCTCGTGGAACATTTCTCGCACGCGCCGTGGGCGCTGCCCGGCGCCTGAACGCACGACGGGCCCTGGCAGGCGATCGTCGCGTCCGTCGCGACGATCGCGGCCGGCGGCCCGTTACTTCGCCGGGACGGCCGCGAGCGACGCGTGCGGCGTCGCGGTGCGCGGCGCCGCCTTGTGGACCATCGTGTACGCGTAGTCGACCCCCATCCCGTAGGCGCCCGAGTGCTCCTTCGCGATCGCCATCACCGCGTCGTAGCTGTCGCGGCGCGCCCAGTCGCGCTGCCATTCGAGCAGAACCTGCTGCCACGTGACGGGCACGACACCGGCCTGCACCATCCGCTGCATCGCGAAGTCGTGCGCGGCCTGCGACGTGCCGCCCGATGCGTCGGCCACCATGTAGATCTCGTAGCCGCCTTCGAGCATCGCGCACAGTGCGAACGTGGTATTGCAGACTTCGGTCCAGAGACCCGACACGACCACCTTCTTGCGGCCGTTCGCGGCGAGCGCGTCGCGCACCTTCTGGTCGTCCCACGAATTCATCGACGTGCGTTCGAGCGTCTGCTGGTTCGGGAACACGTCGAGCAGCTCGGGGAAGGTATGGCCGGAGAACGCCTCGGTCTCGACCGTCGTGATCGTGGTCGGGATGTTGAACGCCTTCGCGGCCTTCGCGAGCCCCACGACGTTGTTCTTGAGCGTCTGGCGATCGATCGACTGCACGCCGAACGCCATCTGCGGCTGCTGGTCGATGAAGATCAGCTGGCTGTTCTGCGGCGTCAGTACTTCAAGTTTCGGATTGCTCATGGCGCAAGGTGTCCTGTGAACGGAAAAAGGGGGGCCTGCCTCGACCGTGAAAACGGGAGGAGCCTGGGGAGGTCGGCGCCGGATCGTCATCCGGCTCGAAATATTTAATCCGCAAACACGCGGCGCGAACACCCAAGAAATGGAATCGATCCGATTCGTGCATCGATGCCCGTTCGGAGCGATTCGTGCTTTTTTTCTTCACGCAAACCCGATACGCTTTCGCAATCCTGACGGCGCGCCCCGCGCCGCTCGTCTGCCCTCACCGGACGCCCGCCATGAAACCGTATCTCCTGTCGTTGTTCGCCGGCATCCTCGCCGGCGTGATCTACGGCGCGCTCGGCGTGAATTCGCCGGCCCCGCCGATCATCGCGCTCACTGGCCTGCTCGGCATGCTGGCCGGCGAACAGATCCTGCCCGTCGCACGCCGGATGCTCGCGGGTCATCGCCTGAACACCGCGTGGCGCGACGCGCAATGCAGCCAGCACATGTTCGGTGCGCTCCCGGGCGGCGGCGCGAACGACCGCAAGCCGTCGTGATGCAACCGTTCGCCGCCGGCCGCGCATGACCAACGTCGAGCTGTTTCATTACCTCCTGCTGTTGATCTGCGGCGCGGGCGCGCTCACGTGGCTCGCCGAACGCCTGTCGATTCCGCCGGCCGTCGTGCTGCTGCTCGGCGGCTGCGTGGTCGCGGTCGCCGGCAGGCGCGTGCCCGACATGGACCCGGCGCTGCTGCTCGCGGCCGTGCTGCCGCCGCTGCTGATGTCGAGCGGGTTCTACACCGCCTGGAAGGAATTCCGGCAGGCGCTGGCGTCGATCGCGTCGCTCGCGCTCGGCGCGGTGGTATTTACGACCGTCGCGGTCGCGCTCGCCGTGCATGCGGTGAACCCGGCGCTGCCCTGGGCTGCCTGCTTCACGCTCGGCGCGATCGTGTCGCCGCCCGACGCCGTCGCCGCGAAGGCGATCCTGCAGCGCCACCCGCTGCCCGCGCGGCTCGTCGCGGTGCTCGAAGGCGAAAGCCTCGTCAACGATGCGTCGGGCCTGCTGCTGTACCAGATGGCCGTATCGGCCGCGCTCGCCGTGTCGATCACGCCCGCGAGCGCCACCGGCCTGTTCTTCTCGCTCACGCTGATCGGCATCGCGGTCGGCCTCGCGTGCGGCCATGCGATGAGCTGGGTGCTGCCGCGCCTGCGCGACCCGATGCTCGGCATCGTCGTGACGTTCGCGATGGCATGGGGCAGCTACGGGATCGCGGAAGCGGTCGACGGCTCGGGCGTGCTGTCGGTCGTCACCTGCGGGCTCGTGCTCGGCGTGCGCCAGCATCGCGTGTTCGATGCCGACATGCGGATCAAGGCGAAGGCGACGTGGGAAGCGATCGTGTTCGTGCTCGACGCGCTCGTGTTCATCCTGATCGGGCTCGCGCTGCACGCGATCCTCGCGCGCGTGAACCACGAGGGCGCGGTGCTGCTGGCCGGGCTGCGCGTCGCGCTGCCCGCCACCGCGGCCGCGATCGTCGCGCGCATCGTGTGGGTGTTCGCCGCAATGTGGCTGCCGGGCCGCCTGCGCGCGCCGCGCGCGGGCCACGCGCCGTGGTCGTGGCGCGAGGCCGTCGTGCTCGGCTGGTCGGGCATGCGCGGCGTCGTGAGCCTCGCGGCCGCGATCGCGCTGCCGGCCAACTTCCCCGGCCGCGACCTGATCCTGTTCAGCACGTTCCTGCTGATCATCGCGACGCTCGTCGTGCAGGGCGGCACGCTCGCGCCGCTGATCCGCGTGCTGAAGCTGCACCCGGCCACGCGCCACACGATGTCCGAGCACGCGGTGCGCGCGCATGCGTTCGGCGCGGCGCTCGCCGAACTCGCTGCGCTCGAACAGCGCGGCTCGACGCTCGAGCGGCCGTCGCTCGACCGGCTGCTCGCCGAATACCGGAACCGCGTCAGCTTCAACGAGCGCGCGCATCGCCACGGCGCCGAGACGGCCAACGTGCGCGCGCGCATGCTGCGCGTCGAACTCGAGCTCGTCGGCGTGTCGCGCCGCGTGCTGCTCGACCTGCATCGCGACGGCAAGGTCGACGATGCCGTGCTGCACCGGATCGAGTCCGAACTCGATTTCGAGGAACTGCGGCTGCAGCGGCTGCTCGAACCGTAACGCGCAGCCCGGCCGCAGGCCTCCCCCTCTTCTCTTCATGGAACTGCAATGAGCGAACTGTCCGTCGAAGCGAGCATCGGCTCCGTCGATTACCTTGTCCACTTCAGCGACGGCGTCCACCAGTGGCGCGCCGACGAACCGGCGTCGCTCGGCGGCGGCGATGCGGCGCCCACCCCGGTCGCGCTGCTGCTGTCGAGCCTCGGCGCGTGCACCGCGATCACGCTGAAAATGTACGCGCAACGCAAGGGCTGGCCGCTCGCCGAAGTGCACGTGAAGCTCGCGCACGAGCCGGGCACCGAGGGCAGCACGATCGTGCGGCGCATCACGCTCGAAGGCGACCTGTCCGGCGAACAGCGCGAGCGCCTGCTGCAGATCGCGAACGCGTGCCCCGTGCACAAGATCCTCACGCATCCGATCGCCATCGACACCGCGATCGCCTGACGCGCTCCGCATCGACCACGGGAATCCCGCCATGTCCGACTCGATCAAGACCCTGCTCACGCCGCGCGAAAGCGACATCGGCAACCTCGTCGTGCGCCGCGTGCTGCCCGCGCGCGCCGCGCGCCTCGTCGGCCCGTTCATCTTCTTCGACGAGATGGGGCCGGCCGTGCTGCCGGCCGGCAGCGGCATCGACGTGCTGCCGCATCCGCACATCGGCCTCGCGACCGTGACCTACCTGTTCGACGGCTCGCTGATGCATCACGACAGCCTCGGCTTCCGGCAGAAGATCGTGCCGGGCGACGTGAACTGGATGACGGCCGGCCGCGGCATCGTGCATTCGGAGCGCTCGCCCGACGAGGATCGGCCGCGCGAGCAGCCGGTGCATGGCATCCAGACCTGGGTCGCGCTGCCGGTCGAGCACGAGGACACCGCGCCCGCGTTCGTCCACCATGCGGCCGACACGCTGCCGTCGTTCACGCGCGACGGCGTGAACGTGCGTGTGATCGCGGGCACCGCGTTCGGGCTCGCGTCGCCGGTCGCGGTGTTCTCGCCGACGCTCTATGCGTATGCGGCGTTCGCCGAAGGCGGCACGCTCGCGCTCGATGCGGAGCACGACGAACGCGGCGTGTACCTCGTCGACGGCGATCTCGCGATCGACGGCACGCCGCTCGCCCCCGCGACGATGGCCGTGCTCGAACCGGGCGCGACCGTCGAGCTCGCGAGCGCGAACGGCGCGCGCGTGATGCTGCTCGGCGGCGCACACCTGCCGGGCGAGCGGTTCATCGAATGGAATTTCGTGTCGAGCGCGCGCGAGAAGATCGATGCGGCACGCGCGGCATGGGCCGACCAGACCTTCGGCAAGGTGCCCGGCGAAGAAAACGAATGGACGCGCCAACCGGTGCGCCACGCGCAGTAGCGCGAAGGAAGGGGCCGGCCGTGCTCACGTGCGCTGCCGGCAGTCGCATCGGCCGGTCGGCGGCGCGGCCTCGGCACGGCACCCGGCCGCCGACGACGCCCGACTGTGTGCACCACCGCTGCGCGCCTTGTTGTCGCTGCTGCTGCGACGACGTCGCGCCCGGCCCCGTTTCAGCCCTTCAGCCCCATCAGCTTCGCGAGCGTCGGCCAGCGCTCGAGCGATTCGATGAACGCGCGGCGCGCCTGCTCGTCGACGTAACGCTCGGGATCGAGCGCGGGCAGGTGCCGCGCGAGACCGAGCACGTCGTTCGGTTGCGACAGCCGATCGTCGTCGGCGTCGCCGGGAGGTATCACTGTTCGTCGATCCATACGCCATCCGGAGTCTTGACCGCGTAGCCCGTGCCCGTCTGCATCGTCACGGTGCCTTCGTTTTCGCCGACCATCCGCGTACGCGGCAGGTCGGCCGCGTATTGCGCGAGCGTCGCGCCCGGCTTGAACGGGCTGTTCGACACGAGGTTCGACAGCAGTTGCGCGAGCGCGAGGAAGCTGGTCGGCTGATCGATCACGGTGGTCGCGCCGTGGTTGCCGGCAAAGCCGACGAGCCGCACGCCCACCGGCCCGTGCACGATGCGCGGCGTCGGGATCTCGCGCAGGCCCGCGACCTGGTACTTGTCGCCGCGCAGCGCGGCGCCGTGCTCGGGCACGAACACGATCACCGCGCGGCGGCCCGACTGGGCGATCAGGTCGGCCAGGCGATCGAAATCGTCCATCAGCCTGGTCGCGCGCTGCGGATACGAATCGATGCTCGTCAGCGTGCTGCCGACGACGCGATTGCCGTCGTGCAGGCTGATCGTGTTGTAGTACAGCGCGACCGGCCCGGGCACCGACGCGCGCTGCGCATACCAGTTCGCGAGCGTCGCGTAGTCGCTCTTGATCTCGGAGCCGTCGAACGCATGCATCGCGACGGGCGCGGCCGCGTTCGACACCGGCGGCGCGTCGGGCACCCCGATGTTGTCGTGGACCACCTGCAGGAAGTTGTCGAAATGGCCGTCGTGGTTCAGCAGCGACTGCACCTTGTAGCCCGCGCTCGCCAGTTGCGAGAACAGGTAGCACTGCTGCGGCGCCGGCTTGTACAGGTCGGCGTGCGCTTCCTGCCCGCAGCTCGCGCGCAGCACGCGGATCGCCGCCGGGCCGCTGTAGCTCGCGGCCGTGCTGAAGTTGGTGAACAGGTAGTCGAAGTGGCTCAGCATCGGATGGTTGCGCACCTTCGCGGCATCGAGGTCGTCCCACGACAGCGAGCAGATATGCAGCACGATCACGTCGAACTGCGTGGCCGGATCGTTGCCGAGATGGCCGAACGCGACCTGCCGCTGCGATTCCTGCGTGCGGAACGTCGCGAGCGCGGCGTTGTGGTCCTCGGGCTGGCCGGCGAGCGTCGTGCCCGCCACGTTCGCCTGCTGCGGCAGCGGTGCGACGACGCGCGCCATCAGTCCGCTGCCGGCCTGCCACAGCGGCATCACGACCAGCGCGGCCAGCACGAACGTCGCGACGCGCAGCCAGCGGTTGACGATGAAGTAGACGATCAGCGCACCGGCCATCGTCAGCAGCAGCACCGGCGGCAACAGGCGCGGCAGCAGTTCCATCCAGTAATCGACGCGGAACGTGCTCACTTCGCGCGCGGCCTCGGCGAGCCGCGCGAGCGGCGGCGCATGCAGCTCGCGGGCGAGCAGCGGCACTGCGATCGCGATCGCGACGAGTTGCCGGACGATGCGCCACGCGCGCCGGCGGATCGGCGCGCTCGCCGCGAGCGCCACCGCGAACGCAAGGTTCGCGAGCCAGAACGGCTGCAGGTGCCCGGTCGCGAACAGCGCGAACTTCAGGATGAAATACAGATTCCAGAACGTCATCTAACCACTCCGTGATGAGCGCCGCGTCAGTCGCGCGCCCGATCGAGTTTCGGCGCCAGCATGGCCTGCAGGCCGCGCGCCGCACCCTTCCACATCCGTACGTACCCGTCCAGGCCGATACGCAACACTTCCTTCAGCCCGCGCAGCGGCGTGTCGGGACGCTCGCCTTCGTGCCAGTCGAGCCACGCATCCGCGCGGCCGAACGTGCATTGCACGAGCTGGCGCTCCTGTTCGAGCGTCAGTGCGTCGAAGCTCACGCCGACGTGGGTCGGCGTCACGCGGCTCACGCGCACCGGAAACGGGAACGGCCGGTCGCCGCGCGTCACGCACACGGTGAGCGTGTCGCCGACGGCGACCGGCAGCCCCGGCACCGCTTCGAGGCCGAGGCCGCCGGTCGAGTAGTCGCTCGTGAAGCAGGCGGCGGTCGTTCCGTCGGCGAGCAGCAGCGTGGCCGGCACGCGCATCGCGATCCGGTGCGTAACACGCACCTGCTTGGTCTCGCGCGCCACCGCCAACGCCGCGCCGAGCATCGCGAGGTTGTACACGGTCCAGCCGAGCGTGATCAGGATCGTCGACGCCTCGTCGCCCTGGTCGGCCACGAGCCGCCAGACGCCGGCGACGATCGCGAGCACGTTCAGCCCGAACAGCACGAGATACGGCTTCGACGTCGACCAGTCGACGTAGCCTTCGTCGATCTTGCCGCCCTTGTCCGTCACGTTGAACTTGCCGTGCTTCGGGCTGAAGAACGCGACGGTGGTCGGCAGCGCGATGTACCACGCGAGCACCGATTCGTAGACCTCGGCCCAGAACGAATGGCGGTAGCGCCCCTGCATCCGCGAGTTCGCGACGTTGGCGAGCACCAGATACGGGATCACGTAGCTCGCGAGCGCCATCGCGGACGCGCTGATGAAATACAGGTGGAAGAACAGGTACGCGAGCGGGATCGTCAGGAACACGAGCCGCGGAATCCCGTAGAAGAAGTGCAGCATCGCGTTGCCGTAGCAGATCCGCTGGATCAGGCCGAGCCCGCGCCCGAGGAACGGGTTGTCGATGCGGAAGATCTGCGCCATCCCGCGCGCCCAGCGCGTGCGCTGCTTCACGTGGCCGGCGAGGCTTTCGGTCGCGAGGCCGGCGGCCTGCACGGTCGGCAGGTAGGCCGACGTATAGCCGCGCCGGTGCAGCTTCAGCGCGGTGTGCGCATCCTCGGTCACGGTCTCGACCGCGACGCCGCCCACCTCTTCCAGCGCACTGCGCTTGAGCACCGCGCACGAGCCGCAGAAGAACGTCGCGTTCCACAGGTCGTTGCCCGACTGCACGAGCCCGTAGAACAGGTTGCCCTCGTTCGGAATCTCGCGGAACGTGCCGAGGTTGCGCTCGAACGGATCGGGCGAGAAGAAATGGTGCGGCGTCTGCACCAGCGCGCACTTCGGATCGCGCAGGAACACGCCCATCGTCGTCTGCAGGAACGAGCGCGTCGGCACGTGATCGCAGTCGAAGATCGCGATGTACTCGCCGTGCGTCTTCGGCAGCGCGCGGTTGATGTTGCCGGCCTTCGCATGGCGGTTGTCGTCGCGCGTCACGTAGTCGATGCCGGCCTCGCGCGCGAACGCCTCGAATTCGGGCCGCTTGCCGTCGTCGAGCAGGTACACGCGCAGCTTCGCGCTCGGCCAGTCGATGCTCTGCGCGGCGAACACCGTCGGCTTCACGACCGACAGCGGCTCGTTGTAGGTCGGGATGTACACGTCGACGGTCGGCCACGTGTCGGGATCGTCGGGCAGCGGCACGATCGGCCGGTCGAGCGGCCACGCGGTCTGCACGAAGCCGAGCAGCAGGATCATCCACGTATAGGCTTCCGCGCCGTACAGCAGGTAGCCGGCGACGGCCTCGACCGGGCCGCGGAAATCGAGCGTCTGCGTGGTGCGCCACCACACGTAGCGCACCGTCGCGAGCAGCGCGAGCGAGGCGAGCGCGAGCGTCGGCAGATGGCCCGGCAGGCGGCGCAGCGCGAGCGCCAGCACCGCGACGATCGCGAAGAACGCGAACTGCGCGCCGGGCATCAGCGGCGACATCCCGGCCGCGGCCCACAGCAGCGCGCCGGCCACGAGCAGCAGCGGCGCGAGCCAGCGGCGCCGGCCGATGCCGTTCGCGCGCGCATCGAGCCAGCCGCCCCAGCGCACCCACGGCAGGCGCTCGAGCAGTGCGCCGATGCGCCGGCCGACCGCGCGCCCGGCCACGTAGACGGGCACGACGTACCGGTCGAACCACGCGAGCGGATCGCGCGCGGGCCGGCCGTCGGCCGCGCGCGGCGCCCGCACGATCGTCCGCCACAGCCATTCGCGCGCGCTGAGCGGCTGCAGCACGCCCCACTCGTGCGCCAGCCGCAGGAACGCGACGCGCACCCAGCGGCGCACGTAGTCGGGCCGGCCCGGCGGCGGTGCGTGGAAGAACAGCCGCACGAGCCAGTCGACGCGCGAGCGTTGCGCCGGCAAACCCATGCCGCGTGCGAACCAGTCGGCCGCGCGGCGGCCGGCTGCACGCAGGCGCGGCGCGAAGCCCGCGCTCATCGCGCCGCTCCGCGCCGGCCGGCGGCACCCGCCGCCAGCCATGCATCGACCCAGTTCGCGACGCCGTTCAGGTCGTGCGACGCCTGCGAATACGGCGCATCGTCGAAGATCCAGCTGCCGCGCGCGAGCGCTTCGGGCACGGCCGCATCGACGTGGATGCGTTGTTCGAGCATCGACGCGGGCCCCGCGACCGCGCGCAGCATGCCGAGCGCGTCGCGCTGCATGTCGCGCGCCGGATTCATCCGGTTCACGACGATCTGCAGTTCGCCGCCGCCGCTGCGCAGCGCTCCGAGCCGCGCGGCCGTCGTCGCGCACGCGGCGGGCTCCGGCGGCACGACGACGAGCGTCAGGTCCGCGCGGCGAACCGCCTGCTCGGCCTGCGTCGACGGATAGCGGGCGGTGTCGATCAGCACGACGCCGTCGGCCGGCAGCGCGATCTCGTCGAGCGAGCGCGCGAGCCACGCGGGATCGGCCGCGAGCCGCGCATCGCATGCGGCCGCGCCCGTCGCGTCGACCTGCCCGTACGGCACGAACAGCACGCCGTCGGCATTGCGCCACGTATGCGCATGCCACGGCTCGGCGCCGCCGAGCACGCTCTGCGCGAGGCCGTGCTCGGCGAGCGTGTCGAGGCCGAGCGTCGCGCCCATCAGGTTCTGCGCATCGAATTCGACGGCGACGACCGGCCGGCCGCGGCGCGCGAGCAGCACCGCGAGCGCGGCCGTGAGCGTCGTGCGGCCCGCGCCGCCCGTCGTCGACGTAATGGCGATCGTCTTCATCGGGGCGCTCCGTCACGCGGCTCGCCGCGCCCCGCATCGGGGAGCAGCCGCCCGCGCAGCGCGACCGGCACGAGTTCGCACGGCACCGCATCGCGCCGGTCGATCCCGCGCGGCGCCTGAAAGCCGCGGCCGATGCCGAGGTGCTGCGCGACGATCCACACCGGCACCGCGATCACGATGCCGACGATGAAGCCGATGACGATTGCGGCAATCATGCGACCCCCTGCTTGCGCAGCGGCATCGCGCTGCGGATGGCGCCGCGCTTGTGTGCGGCGGTAACGACGGATTCCGGCGACGATGCGTCGCCGGCCGCGGCCGGCGGCGTCGCGCCGGGCGCCTTCATCGCCTCGAGCGCGACGACCGTATCGATCGCGTCGATCGCATCGCTCACTTCGCCCGCTTCAGGCAACGCGTCGCCGGGACCGGCGCGCGTCGCGCCCGCCGGCTGCGTGGCCGCGAACAGATCGCTGTAGTCGGCGATCGGCGCACGCCGGTTCTCGGCCTTCAGCGCATCGAGCTCGGTGTCGATGCTGCCGCGCCCGAGGCACACGACACGATCGGACAGCGTATCGACCGGCACGTCGAAGATGCGTGCGAGCGCGTCCTCGGCATCCGCCGGCTCGCACGCGAACAGGAACACGTACAGGTGCGCGGCGTCGGCCGTCACGATGTCGCCCGCGCGGCGCGGCCGGCAATGCCGCAGCGCGTCGACGTGCGCGACGCCCGGCAGCAGCGCGATCTTCGCGAGCGTATGCGGCAACGCGAGCACGGCGCCGCGATCGAGCACCGCGCGAATGCGCAGGCAAAACGCGCCGACCGGCAGGTAGCCGAGCACCGAATCGCCGAGCGCGGCCGCGAGCGCCGCGCGATAGTCGGCCGCGACGGGCCGCGCATAGAGCTGGCCGCGCAGCGCGTGCACGGCGGCCTGCATCCGCGACACCGGCAGGTCGCGTGCGACGACGCGGCTCGCGCCGACGCTCAGCACGAGCATCTCGAACTGCTGGCGCAGCACTTCGCCGCGCTCGACGACCGCGATCTTCAGCGCGCCGCCGCACCGCCGCCGCAGCGCGTGCACGTCCGCGCACAGCGCTTCGAGCTGCGCATGCGAGCGGAACACGAGCACCGCGGTCGCGGCCTGCGCATGCGCGCACGCGGCGACCACGGCCGCGTTGTCGTCGACGATTTCCCAGCCGTCCGGCACGCGGTTCGCGCCGTCGAGCACCGCGCGGCTGACGACCACGCGATCCTCGTCGCTCGCGAGTTTCGTCCGGCGCGCGGGCCCGGCCGCGCCGCCGTCGACGCTCGCCGTCAGCCGGCCGCCCGGCGCGAAGCGCAGCGGCCGTACTTCGCCGGCCGCGAGCGTGTCGCCGGCGCGCCAGAAATCGACGACCCACAGCAGTTCGCCGTGCGTGCGCTGCAACTGCGCGACACCCGAGCAGATACCGTGGAAACCGCTGCGCGGCGTGCGATTCGCGTCGCGCACGAACGGCGCATCGTCGGTGCGCGCTGCGTCGCCCGCCCGGGCCGTTTCGGGATCGAGCAGCAGCACGAGCGCGATCCGGTGCGTGCGGCACCAGTCGGCGAGTGCGAGCGCCTCGTCGGCGAGCGCAATCGGGTCGTCCCAGCTGAACCAGCGCTGCGCGCCTTCGACGAAATACAGCGCGCGCGCGCGAAAACCGTAGCGCTTCATCGCGCGCAGGCCGCCGGTCAGCCGTGCGAACGGGCCCGGCGCCGCGCGGCGCGGTGCGTCGGCGGACAAGCCGGCGGCGGCGTTGTCGTCGTCGGCCGGTTCGGCCGCGGGCGGCATCGCGAGCACGTTCAGGTTGCGCGGCCATCCGGCCGGCTGCGCGCCGCCCGCGAAGCCGAGCGCCTCCATCTGTTCGGCGACGTGCGCCGCGTCGCGTGCGAGCACGACCGTCACGTCGCGCGTGCGCGCCTGACGCGCGCTCTCCCACACGAGCGCATCGCAGGCCGGCGTGCCGCCGGCCGCGTAGATCGCATACAGGCCGCCGGCTTCCAGTTGCGTCCACGCATCGGGCAAGCCGTCGATCGCGATCCGGCTCACCGCGCCGACGCGGCCGCCGGCCGGCCCCACGCCGAGCAGCGCCCGCAGGCGGCCTCGCAGGCCGGTGGCGGCGAGCGCGGGGCGGGCGGCATCGATTTCCGTATTCACGACGTTCCCCCAGTCACCTAGTAATCCGAATAAAGCCGTACCGGCGTCGGCGTGACGAGCCAGCTGCGCTGCGCGCGCGCGTCGAACGCGTAGCGCAGATACACGAGCGCCGAACTCGGCGCGTAGTCGTGCGATCGGTCGACGTGCAGTTGCGCGCCGACGCTCAGGTGCGGGTTCACGCGGTATTCGACGATCCCGTTGACGCCGTACGAGAATGACACGCCGCGCGTCGAACTGCCCGCGTACACGAACCCGGCCGCCACCTGCGCGGCCCGCTGGTCGGCGGACATCGGGTAATACAGCGAATCCTTTTCATAGCTGTTCGAGATCCCGCCCGTGACGGTCAGGTCCCACGACAGCGCATCGTGCCGCCCCGCCCATTCGATCGGCACGCCGAGCGACAGGTAGCGCTGCGGGCTGTAGTAGCCGCCCTGCCCGTACGTGTAGTAGCGCAGGTTCTGCGCGTAATGCCACGCATTGCCGACGAGCCCGGTGCTGACCTTCATCGCCGCGCGCTCGTACACCGGCACCGTGAAGCCCGTGCGCAGCGTGACTTCCGCGTTGCGCTCGACGTTGCGCCCGGACAGCACGCCCGTGCCGAGTTCCGCGAACAGGTTCGTGCGGCCGACGTCGACCGATGCGCGCAGGTTCACGCCGTCGCGGCGCACGCCGCCCCAGACCTCGCCCGTCCACGGGTCGCGCATCCCCGCGTACGACAGCACGCTGCTCGTTTCCGGCCGCCGCGACACGTTCACCGAGAACCCGGCCGGGCCCGCGTCGAAGCGATAGCGCACGCCGCCGACGAGGTAGTGCACGGGAAAACCGAGCGGCGACGTGCCGAGATCGACGCGCCAGGCGTCCGACAGATAGCCGGCGCCGAGCGCGACGCCCGTCGCCGACTGGTGCAGCGAGCCCGGCGGGTTCGCGATCGACGCGGGCGTCAGCGCGTTCTGCGCGTTCAGCGCCGCGTAGCGGCCAAACGTATTGAGCACATACGCGTTCGGATTGCTCGTATCGAGCGTGCCCGGGTCGAGATGCACGGTGTCGATCTGCGCGAACACGTGCCCGTCGTAGCGCACGGGCATCTGCACGTAGATCGGCACCTGCTGCGCGCGATACGACGAGACGCCTTCGTCGCCCGACTTGTACGCGGGCGTCCAGCCGGTCTCGATCTCGGGATTGCGCCGCTGCGCGAGATCCGCGAACGCGGCCTGCGCGGGCGTCAGGCCGTCGCGGCCGGGGCTCACGCCGCTCGCGCGTTCCTGCGACAGCGACAGCCGGTACAGCGACGCCGCGTCGTCGTAGCGGCCCTGGGTCTCGGCCACGCGCCCGGCGGCCACCGTCACGTCGGCGCGCGCCGGATACGCGGCCTGCAGCCGGTCGGTCACCTGCGCGGCGTCGTCCGGGCGGCGCAGCGCGTTCAGGCGGCGCACGGCCGACAGTTGCGTGTCGACGTCGTCGTCGGGCGTGCGGGCGAGCACCGCCTGCACGCGCGCGAGCGCGGCCGCACGGTTGCCGCTGTCTTCGTCGATGCGGGCGAGCGCGAGCTGCGTATCGGCGTCTTCCGGCATGCGCGCGACGACCGGCGCGAGGGCATCGCGCGCGGCGTCGTAACGGCCCTGCGCGCGTTCGAGATCGGCCAGCTCGAGCGCATAGCGCTTGTCCGCGCGGCCGGCCGGGCTCGCGCCAGCAAGCAGCGTGCGTGCCCGCGCGTAGTCGCGCTGCGCGATCGCGTCGTCCGTCTGCCGCAGCACGAGCCGCAGCGACTGGTCCTCGATCCTCGCCGTCTGCGCAGGAGTCAGCGACGGTTCGCGGCGCAGCGTGTCGAGCCATGCGACGAGTGCGTCGTCTCGCCCCGCGCTGCCGAGCAGGTCGCCGTAGCGCAGCCGCACATCGGTATCGGCTTCGCGCGGATGCGCGGCGATCCAGTCGCGCAACGGCGCGAGGCCGCTGTCCGGTTCGCCCGCGTCGATCCACTGCGCGCCGATCGCGGCGAGCATGTCGGGATCGTCCGGCGCACTCGCCTGCGCGTGCGCGAGCGACGCGGCAAAGGCCGCGCGATCGCCGCGCGCGAGCGTGCCGCGTGCATCGGCCAGCGCGTGTTCGGCATCGAGCTTGCGCGCGAGCGCGCGCATCCCGTCCGAGCGGTGCGCGTCGTCGACGGGCGCGAGCGCGGCCTGCGCGCCCGCGACGTCGTCGATCGAATTGCGGTACAACGCGGTCGCGTAGCGCATTTCGGGCGTATCGCCTTGCGCAAGCCCGTCGTCCATCACCGTGCGGCCGAGTTGGCGCAGCCCCATGTCGCGATAGAGGCGCGCGAGCGCGAAGCGCGTCCACGGTGCGTCGGGCGCCGCCCGCACGGCGGCTTCGTAGCGCTGCGCGGCCGCGCCACGGGCGCCCTGGTCCGCAAGCGCGCGCGCCTGGTCCGCGAGCACGCCGGCGCGCAGGCCGTCGAGCGCGCGCCGATCGTCGCGGCCCGTCACGCGGCCTTGCAGCGCGTCGAGCAGCGGGCCGATCTTGTCCGCGCGGCCGGTGCGCTCATACAGGGTGGCCGTGTCGCGCACGGCCGCGAGGTCCGGCGAACGCCGGGCCAGCAGTTCGCGCAGTAACGGCTCCGCGCGCGCCCAGTCGCGCTGCGCGAGCAACGCATCGGCCAGCTGAAGTTTCGCGTCCGGGCTGTCCGGCTGCAGCGCGAGCGCCGCGCGGGCCGCGCGTTCCTCGTCCTGCGCACGGCCCGCCGCGGCGGCCGCGCGGCCTTGCGCGAGCAGCCCCCAGAACTGCGCGGTGCGCGCGAGGCCCTGCCATTTGCCGCGCTGGTCGGCCGACAGCGTCGCGGCGCGCGCGAACAGCGCGCGCGCCTCGTCGTGCCGGCCTTCGCGCAGCCGCAGCAGGCCGAGCCCGCCGACCGCGTCGGCGTCGTCCGCCCGCGCCCGAGCGGCGCGCGCAAGCAGCGGATCGGCGCCGGCCAGGTCGCCGCGCGCAAGCGCCCGCAGGCCGCGCTGCTGCGCAATGTAGTCGGGATTGCGTTCGAGCTGGCGCTGTGCGTCGCGCTGGCGATCCAGTGCCGCGGCGCGGTCGACGAATTCGGTATCGTCCGGTACGAGCGCGAGATACGCATGCAGCGCATCGAGATACGCGGGATCGCTGCCGGCCGACTGCAGCACGCGCCGCCACAACGCCATCGCGTCCGTATGGTCGGCGTCGGTGCGCTTCGCGAGCGCCCACGCGATCCGGTTCGCCTCCGGACGCGTGTCGGCGCGCTGGTTCAGCAGCCGCGCGAGCGCCATCGCCGCACTCGTGTCGCGCGGATCGGCCGCGACCGCGCGGCGCAGCGCGGCGACCGCCGGCTCGCGGCCGCCCGGCGCATTCGACACGATCTGGTAATACTCGGCGCCGAGCGCGCCCGACGGCGCGCCGTTCGGAAACAGCGCGACGATCCGCCGGGCCGCCTCGTCGGCGCGGCCGCTGCGCGCGAGCAGGCGGATCTGCGCCATCTCGCCGCGCCCGCTCGTCGCGACGCGGTATTCGTCCGCCACCCGGCGCGTGGCGGGCGCCGTGGGCGACTGCGCCTGCAGACGCGCGAGCGACGCCTGCGCGCCTTGCGCGTCGCCGAGCCGCAACAGCACACGCACCTGCTCGGCCAGCAGCCCGGGGTCTCCCGGCGCGATCAGCAGCCCCTTGCGCAGCGCATCGCGCGCGAGGTCGTCGCGATGCTTGACGCCCCACATCCGCGCGGTGTCGAGCAGGCGCTGCGCGTCGGCGGACGCGGCGGTCGCGGGCGTCGCCGACGTCGCGGGGTTCGCCTTCGCCGCCTCCGGCACGGTGCCCGGCGCCGCCGCGCACACCGACGACGCGAGCCACGCGAATCCCGCGACGTGCGGCGCGGCGCGCTTCAGCGGGCGGCGCATGCACGGCCTCCCCAGCGGGGGTCGAGCGTGCCGTCCGCGCCGAACCGGTAGCGGCCGTCGCGCCAGCCGAGCCCGAACAGCGTCAGCACGCTCGTGTAGTAACCGGGCGCCGACTGGCGCGCGAGCGTATCGACGCGCGCCGCCTGCGCGTCCGCGAGCGCGCGCTGCCCGCGTGCGTCGAGGAACGGCACGGCCGCCGCCGAGAACCCGCCGTTGCCGTCGTTCGGCCCGGCGACGCCCGTCGTCGTATCGACCTTTTCCGGCGGCGCGCCATGCTCGGCGATGTAATCGGCGAACGGCGCAAAACGGGCGAGCAGCGGCGCGGCGAGCGGATCGGCGCGATCGAGCATGCCGGCCCACAGATACACGCGGATCGCGTTGTACGCGCTCTCCGCACGGGTGTCGCGATCGGGACCGAAACCCGTGCCCGCGCGATACAGCGCCCAGTCGGGCGAAAAGCCTTTCGGCGCGGTGTCGAGCAGCACGCGCCCGGTACTGGCGGCGAGCGCGGCCCAGCGCCGGTCGTCGGGCAGCCGCGCGCCGAGCGCGCGGATCACCTGCGGCGGCGAATAGCTCGGATTCACGCGCCACTGCCCGTCGGCGAGCTTGAAGCCCGTCGGCCCGGGCAGCAGCGTGAGGCCGAGGCCCGGCACGCTCGCCGTCTCGTCGTCGAGCACGCGCTTCGCGAGCAGCGCGCCGCGCGCCGTGTAGCTGCGCTCGTGCCACAGCCGCCCGGCCTCGACGAGCGCATAGGCGATCCACAGGTCGGCATCCGACGCCGCGTTCGCATCGAGCACGCGCCACGCGCCGTCGGGCGCGCGGCCCCACAGCCACGCCGGCAGATGCGCGCTCAGGTCGCCCTGTGCGAGATTGTTCTCGGTCCATGCGAGGATCGTGTCGAACGTGCGCCGGTCGTTCGCGACCAGCGCGAAGAAAAGTCCATACGCCTGCCCCTCCGAGACCGTGCGCGAATCGGCCGAGCCGACGTCGATCACGCGGCCGTCGGCCGAGATGAAATCGCGCTTGAACGCGTCCCAGCGCGGCCATGCCGCGCCGCATCCCGCGTCGGCCGCACCGGTCGCACCCGCTCCTGCAGCCTGCGCGCGCGCGGCCATGCCGGCCGCCGCGCACGTGAACGCCGCCGCCATCGCGAGTACCGCGCCGACGCGCCGCGCCGGCCGCATTGCCCGTCGCTTCGCCATTGCCCGCGCCATCCGTTACATCCCCCGTCGGCGCGCGGCGATGCGCTGCAGCACGCTGAACACGCCGAGCGCGAGCAGCAGCCCCGCGACGACGCCGACCGCGCCGAGCACGACCGGATGCCGCGCCGCGTGCGTCCAGACGCGCGCATACCACGGCACGAAGCCGACCACGTAAGGCTCGCCGACGCGCAGGCTGTCGACCTGCCCCGGCCGCACCAGCGCGAGGTCGCCCTGCAGTTGCGACACGAGCCCCGCGTTCTCGAACACGTCGAGCAGATCGCCGAGGCGCGGCGGGTCGGTCGCAGTCAGCGCGACGACGCTGCGCCCGTGGCTACCCGGCAGCTCGAACCCGGCGAGCGCCGCGAGCGGGCCCGTCTGCTCGATGTGCGCGCCGCCGTCGGCCAGCCCGACGCCGTTGCGCCAGCGCTCCTTCACCGAGAACGCGACGCGCGCGGCGCCGGCACCGCCCGCGCTGCCCTGTTCGCCGATCACGAGCGGCAGCGCCGCGCGCCAGTGCGCGAGCAGCGGCGACGCGGGCGAGCCGTCGATCACGAGCAGATCCTTGCTGCCCGACAGCGCGGCGACGTCGCCGGGCCGCGCGACCTGCACACGCAGCGCCGGGAAGCCGGTCCATTCGCCCATGTGACCGAGCATCGTCAGATAGGCCTCGAGCTCCTGCCGCGACGGCCGCTCGGGCATCACGACAGCCGTCTGCGACAGGTCGGCGAAGCGCGTGAACGGGAAGCCGCTGTTCGCGAAGAACGCGAGGTTCGGCAGTTGGGCGTAATGGACGAAATGCGAGAAGTCGATGGTCGAATCGGGATCGATCGCCGCGCGCTGCGGCTCGGTCGCGGTGCTCGAACAGAGGCCCGTCTTCTGCGAGTCGAGCGTGAAGCGGAACTGCAGCTGGTTGCCGCTGCCGACCCGGAACGCCGGGATGTCGACGTCGCTCGTCACGCGCCCTTCGGGCACCGACAGCAGCGGCAGCTGCATGCGGCCTCGCGCGTCCTCGGCATGGGCCGGCCCGAGCCGGTACGACTTCACGAGCTGGTCGTTGATCTCGACGGCGAGCGTCGAGTTGTCCTGCACCGTCGGCGCCGTGTAGCGGTAGCGCAGCGTGATCGGCACGCCCGCGCCGTTCCACGAATGCAGATCGGACGGGACGCGCAGGTTCAGGCGGATCGCGTCGGGCGACGTGCCGCGCACTTCCAGCTCGCGCGTATCGGACACGAGCTCGCGGAACGCGATCGGCCGGTTCACCGGCAGCCAGCGCGGCGCGTCGTACGGCTTGCGCGGCGCGCCGAGATCGACGTGCGCGACCGTCGCCGCCGGCCCCGACAGCGCCACGCGGCCCAGCACGAGCGTCGCGACCGCGTCGTCGACCTCGGCCGCCGTGCGGCCCGTGACGACGAGCAGCTTGCGCCCGGGCGCCGCGGGGTTGTCGGTCATCGCGAGCAGCGGGCCGTTGATCGACGGCAGCGCGAGGCCGGCCGGCAGGGTCGCCACCGTGCCGATCACCACCGCCTGGTCGTCGGCCGGCAGCCCGGACGACACCGGAAAGCGCGCGTGCCGGTAGTCGGCCAGTGCGCCGAACCACGACGCGAGCACGCCCGCACTGCGCAGCGTCGCCGAATCGGGCGACGCCGGCAGCACGAACGGCAGCCGCACGCGGCCGTTGTCGCGCCGGTCGAAGAACGGCGCGGGCAACAGCGCAAGATCGTTCGGCAGGCGCACCGGCGATTCGTCGAGGATCAGCTCGCTCTTCGGGCTCACGTCGGCCCACAGCGCGGAATTCGCCGGGTCCTCGCAATGGTCGAGCGTGTAGTGCGCGATCAGCCGCAGCCCGATCTGGTTGAAATCCGAGAAGTAGCGCGGATCGATCGGGATCTCCTGCGTGACCGTGCGGCCCGCCTGCGCGGCGTCGAACGGAACGGTCGCGATGACCTCCCCGTTCACCGACACCTTCAGGTGCGACATCGGGAACACCAGCGACGGCGAATACGCGTAGGTCAGGCGCAGCCGCGCGCCGGTGACCACCCGGTCGAGCCGCACGCCCGCGTTGATCGTGCGCGCGTCGTCGGCGCCGCGCAGGCGCAGCGGATCGAACGCGCCGAGCGACGCAAACGGCACGCGCACCGTCGTCGACGGCAGGCCGGCCGCGGCCGCGGCCGCGCTGGCCGCGGCAGGCGTGGCCGTGAGCACCGACGCCGAAGCCAATGTCGGCGCAGCGCCGGACGCGGCAGCAGCCGCACCGGTAGCCGGCACGGCCGGGATCGGCGCGGCCGACAGCGCGGCCGCGTGAAACGCGCCGACCAGCGCGCCCGACAGGACGAGCAGCGAGACGGCCGGCTTCATGCGCCGCTCCGTTTCGTCAGGATCGCCCCGTCATCCGTCGCATCGCAACCGATGCGCGCAAAGCAGCCATGCTCGTGAGTGAACATCCCCACTGCTTCCCCTCATATCTAACTGGCCTGTTCGTTTATCGAAACGATGCGGCGAATTCTTTAATCGACCGTCTTCGCGTTGCGCGCGCCTGGCACCGGCGCTCGCCTATTCGTCACACTATCTCAAAAATAGGACAAAACTTACCCCGATTCGCAACGGTGAGGCGAAAAAGCCTCGTTTCGGCACGAACTGCTGCATGAACGGGACGAATGGTAAGAATTGCGCCGTTGTCGGCGGACAGGCCGAACGGCATGCCGCCGGCGCGGTGCGGCCGGCCGGCGGTCCGTTGCAGACCGCCCGGGAACGCGCTGCCGCGAGGCGGCGCGTATGCTACCGCAATCCCGCGCCGCCGGATCGGCTTTCTTTCACCGAAAACTGACCTGTATCAAATCGTCGACATCGCCACCCCGCTACCGACACGCGGGCGCTCGTCAATCGCCCGGTGTCGCCTGCCGCCGCGCACGTACGGCGCGCAAGCACGGCTAGCCGACCTGCGGCACCGCGATCGCGATCCCGACGACCAGCCACTGCACGATCGCAACGAGCACCCCGGCGCGGCACAGCCCGACCGCCCCGCGCACGCGCGCGTCGAGCGCGCGTGCGGCCTTCGATGCGTCGATCCAGCCGAGATCGGCGAGCGCGCGGTCGAGCGCCGCGAGCCCGTCGTCGACCGATGCGCCGCCTGCCGCCGTGCGCGCAAGCGCGGCGAACAGCCGGCGGTCGATCTCGATCCGCACCGCGTACCACAGCGCCGCGATCCCCGACCCGGTGCTGACGACGGCCAGCAGCACGCGCGCGATCGTCGGCGCCCAGCCCGACGCGATCCACCAGCCGGCACCGGCCGCCGCCAGCGCGGCCGCGATCGCCCACGCGCCCGCATCGAGCGCGCCGCGCGCGGCGGCAATCCGGAACGGCGCGGACGGATCGCGCATCACACGCGTCCCACGCCGCCGCGGCGATCGATCCATTGCTGCAGCACGGCCACGCCGTCGTCCGACCACACCGCATGCGGCCGTACCGCGCGCACCGCGGCCAGCGCGTCGCGCGCATCGCCGAGCCCGCGCCGCATCGCCAGCCACGCGGCCGCGCACAGCACGCTGCGCCCGTAACCGAGTGCGCAGCAGACCAGCACGTCGCGCCCTTCTCCGTGCAGGCGTTCGAGCGCCGCGACGGCCTGCGCGAGCTGGGCGGCCGTCGGCGCGACGAGGTCGAGCTGCGGCACGCCCGCATACGCGAGCGACGCCTCGGCCGCGGCCCAGCGAGGCATCTCGGCGGTCAGGTCGACCAGCGCGGTGAAGCCGTGGCGCCGGATCTCGCGCGTCGTCGGCGTACGGCCGATCGACACGCGTTCACCGATCCTTACGGGCGCCGGCTGCCGGAACGTCCACAGTCGCGAATTGACGAACGCGCCGGCGATCGTCGGCGCGAGCAGCCAGCGGATGAACACCGGAAACCGGCCCTGCGCATCCTTCTGGAATGCGCCGGGATTGCCACGCCGGTAGGCCCATGCGACGCACGCGAGCGCCAGCGCGATCCAGCCTGCCGCCAGCGCCCAGCCCTGCGCGCGCGGCACGCTCCACACGGCCGCCCACGCCATCAGCGCGGCGCCGAGCGCATAGCGGCGCGCGAGCGCGCGGCCGGCCGCGCCCGGCGACGCGTCGGCGCCCGGCAGCCGGCCCGCGGCGTCGCGCAGCGGAAACAGGAACAGCGCGAGACAGCCGACGGCCGCCCCGGTCGGCACGTCGATCGCGTGATGCTGATAGGTGGTCAGCACCGACACGCCGATGGCCGCGAACCACAGGTGCAGCACGACGCGCGCGAGCGTGCCGCGCACATGCTTCGCATAGACGGCCCACAGCACGACCAGCAACCCGATGTGCA
Organism: Burkholderia metallica; assembly: GCF_902832845.1. Lineage (GTDB taxonomy): Bacteria > Pseudomonadota > Gammaproteobacteria > Burkholderiales > Burkholderiaceae > Burkholderia > Burkholderia metallica. Next base: position 101,562 of record NZ_CADFDB010000009.1, read on the forward strand.
GCGACGGCGCCTGGTTGAACGGCTTGTCGAAGCCCATCAGCAGCGTGAACAGCGCACCGGCCGCGCCGCCCGCGTCGGGCCGCTCGAACCCGAAGCGCAGCGGCCACGCGATGAAGCACGCGACCGATATCAGTTGCACGGTCAACAGCCGCTTCACGTGATCGAGCAGGTCGGCACGGCGAGTCCAGAAGAAGAACGACAGCGCATACAGCAGGTCGATCGACCAGTACGGCACGATCGTCCACGGGACGAACGGAATCGCGTGCTCCCAGCCGAACGCGAAGGTCGGCACCGCCGCGCGGCGTGCCGCGAGCCAGTTCGCGAAGCCGTAGGTCGAGAAGAACACGGCGCCCATCACGGCGAGCCAGCCGACGCGCAGCGCGAACGACGCGTGGCGCGCGCCGGCGCCGGCCGCCGGGGCCGATTCGGCGAGGTCGCGCGCGCCGCCGCCGAGCGCGCTCATGACGCGTCGACCCGCTGCGCGAGGCTGACCGTGAAGATGCCCATGTCGTCGATCCGCTGGTCGAGCTTGCGAAAGCCCGCGCGCGCGACGAGCTCGTCCATCTCGGCCTGCGAGCGGCGGCGCATCACCCAGGTCGCCTCGCCGCGGTGGTTGTTCAGCGCACGCGCGATGAATTCGAGCTGCGGATGCCACGGCTGCCCCGTATAGACCAGATAGCCGCCCGGCGGCACCGCCTGCGCGAGCCCGCGCAGCGAGCGCTCGATCAGCGCGTTCTCGCCGAACAGCTCGTAGAGACCCGACACGATCGCGAGCGTCGGCCGCGGCTCGAGCGCCGCGAGCGACGCGTCGTCGAACGCGTCGCCGCGCTCGAAGCGCGCGATCGGTTCGAGCCCGCGCTGCGCGATCAGCACGCGTCCGGCCTCGACGTTCGGCGGGCTGTAGTCGCGCAGCACGATGTCGTCGGGCGCCGCGCCGTCGCGCTCGGCGGCCGATGCGATCGCGTCGAGCACGTAGCGCCCGTGGCCGGCCGCGATGTCGACGATCCGCACCGGCGCGCCGCTGCCGCGCAGGCGGCGGATCGCCGCGCCGATCAGTTCCTGCAGATGCACCTTGCGCTGGCGGATGCCGACCCAGCCCGGCGAATCGAGATAGGTGCGGTCGATCAGCGCGCCGATACCGAGCCGCCCCTGCGCGCGGTTGCGGTACACGTAGTCGAGCGTCGAGCCCGAATCGAAGCCGAGCCGCAGCCCGAGCGCGATGCCGTCCGACAGCGCGCCGCCCGCCTTCAGGCCGGCTCGCGTGAGCGCCCAGTACGCACGCGCGAACACGTTCGACGGCGGCCGGCCGAGCGCCGCGTACTCGTCGTGGAACGCGCCGCGCCGGTCGGCGTCGGCGAGCGACACGCGCGGGCCAGGCGCATCGAATTCGCGCAGCACGAACGCACGCAGCGGCGCGAGCGCCTGTGCGCGATCGCGTTCGCCGAGCGTGTCGTGATAGAAGCCCGGCAGCACGATGCGCTCCTTGCGCGCCGCGCCGAGCCGTTCGAAGAAGCGGTCCTGCGGGCCGCGATGCACGACCCAGTCGGCACCCGAGATCAGCAGTTGCGTCGGCACCGTGATCGCGGCCGCATCGGCGACGATCCGCCGCGCGGTGTCGTGCAGGTCGAGCAGCATGTTGACCGCGATCGGCCGCGTGATCAGCGGATCGGACGCGTAGCTCGCGATCCGCTCGGGATCGTGCGTGAGGAATTTCGGCTTCACGTAGCTGTTCACGTAGAACAGCCCGCGCAGCTTGTGCATCAGCCGCAGGCCCGGCCGCGCGAACGGCACGTAGAGCTTGATGTGGAACGCGGGCGACGCGACGACGAGCGCGCGGATCGGCGGCGCATAGTCGTGCGCCCAGGTGGCCGCGAGCACCGCGCCGACGCTCTGGCCGACCACGGCGATGTCCTCGATCGCGATGCCGTGCGTGTCGCGGATATGCTCGACGAAGGTCTGCAGGTCGCGCACCGAAGCGGCCGCGCTCGGGCTGTAGCCGCGCGCGCCCGGCGAGCGGCCGTGACCGCGCGCGTCCCATGCGAAGAATGCGAAATCGGGCAGGTCGAGCTCGTCGACGAGATGCGCGACGCGCGCCGAATGTTCGTGGCCGCGATGCAGCAGCACGATGGCGCCGCGGCAGTGCGCGCCCGTTGCGGGCCAGTGGCGATAGAACAGCGTTTCGCCGTCGTGCGTGATGAAGTCGGCCTCGCGTGCCGTGCGTGCGCTCATGCGATCTCTCTCGTTTCGTTATTCGAATCCCGGTGCGCCGCCCTCCGGCGCCCGCTACGCCACCGCGCCGAACGGCGTGTTCAACCGCCCTTTTCCGCGATGCCGGCCTGTACGCGCCGCACCACCGTCACGATCGACAGCACGATCAGCAGGCGCCACAGCCACGCGGCCACGTCGCCGACCGGCAACCCGAGCCCGATCCACAGCGCGAACGCGCCGAGGGCGAGCGCGCGATCGCTCTTGCCGAACGGGCCGTCGTAGCGGCGGCTCACGCCGACCAGCGGGCCGATCAGCCCCGCGCATTCGACGATCACCGCCGTCAGCGCGAACAGCCAGACGTCCGCCGGCGCGAACGCCGGGACCGCGAGAAACGGCAGCACGAGCGCGATGTCGGACACGACGTCGCCGAGTTCGTTCAGGTAAGCGCCGAGCGTGCTCTTCTGGTCGTGCTCGCGCGCGAGCATCCCGTCGATCGCGTTGAGCGCCATCCGCGCGAACAGCCACAGCGGGATCAGCAGGAACAGCGCGCGGGCAAATACGCCGAGGCCGGCGAGCGCGCCGACGACGATCGAGCCGCCGGCCGCGAACAGCGTGACCTGGTTGGCCGTGACGCCGCGCTCGGCAAGCGCGTTCGCGAACGGGCGCAGACGGTTCTGGAATTTCGGTTTGAGTGCGTAGAGGCTCATCGTTCTATTTGTACGGCACGGTCGGATACGTTTGCCGCCGCCATGCCCCGGGCGGCGAAACGGCCCTGGACGGCCTTCCAGGGACGGCCCTCATCGTCGCCGAGCGGCCCCGATGCGTCAAGCACGCGCGCGGGCCGCCCGCGCGGCGCCAATCTGGCGTTTTTGACGGAAACTCGCGATAATCCGCTGGCCCGATCGCAGCGAGATCCATTCGAACTGCAAACGGGCACTCGTGCAACAGCCGAATATCACGCCGCCGTCCGGCTCATTCGCCGCGACGCATCAGCGTGAGACGGCAAATCGTCCGATTATCGCGGACCTGCGACAGGCAGCCACGAATTTGAAAAAATTTAAACAAGGGCCGTCCGGCGCGCATCCTGCCGCGCCGGCATTCCGGGGCTCCACCCGCCGCTCACGCGCAGCGGGCCATGCAGGCAGGCAGGAGGCGCAGCGCCGATGAACATCCTCAACATCTGGCAGCGCGATTTCCTGCTGTCCATCGTGCGGCTCGTCGCCGGCGCGTATCCGGTCTGGCATCAGGCGCCGCCATCGCCGACGCAGAAGATCTACTTCTCGAACCATACGAGCCACATCGACACGCTCGCGATCCTCGCCGCGCTGCCGCGCAACGTGCGCGCGGTCGTGCGGCCGGTCGCCGCGCGCGACTACTGGGACAGCAGCGACATGAAGCGCCACATCGCGCAAAAGCTGCTAAACGTCGTGCTGATCGACCGTCACCGTGAATCGGGCGGCGATCCGCTCGACCCGGTGCGCGACGCGCTCAAGCAGGGCCATTCGATCATCATCTTCCCGGAAGGCACGCGCGGCGCGGAGATCCTGCCGCAGCCGTTCAAGAGCGGGCTGTTCCACCTCGCGACCGAGTTTCCGGACGTCGCACTCGCGCCCGTCTATCTCGAGAACCTGCAACGGATCATGCCGAAGGGCGCGATCTGGCCGGTGCCGCTGATCTGCAAGGTGCACTTCGGCGCGAACGAAGCGCTCGGCGCCCAGGAAGACAAGCCGACCTTCCTCGCCCGCATGCGCGACGCAGTCGTCGCGCTCGCGCCGCCGCAGCGGCCGGCCGGCTGAACGCGGCGCCCTCTTCTCCCTTTCCGGATATCAAGAAATGCGAACAATTTTCTGGGAACTGGTCGCGGGCGTCACGGGCGTGCTCGTCGTCGCGACCGTGATCGGCGCGATCCTCGGCGCGCGCAGCGGCGGCACGAGCGCGACCATCGTCAACCTGAACCAGCGCATCCGCGCATGGTGGGCGATGATCGCGATCATGGCCGTCGCGATCGGCCTCGGCAACAACGTCACGTATCTGGTGTTCGCGCTGCTGTCGTACCTGACGCTGCGCGAATTCATCACGCTGACGCCCACCACCGCGAGCGACCATACGACGCTCTTCATCGCGTTCTTCATCGCGATCCCCGTGCAGTACCTGCTGCTCGGGATCAACTGGTACGGGATGTATTCGATCTTCGTGCCCGTGCACCTGTTCTTCGCGATGTCGCTCGTGTCGGCGCTCACGCAGGACACGCGCGACTTCCTGAGCCGCAACGCGAAGATCAACTGGGCGTTGATGGTGTGCGTGTACGGGCTGAGCCATGCGCCGGCCGTGCTGATCCTCGACATTCCGCACTACACCGGGCAGAACGCGCTGCTGCTGTTCTTCTTCCTGGTCGTCGTGCAGATCAGCGACGTGCTGCAGTACGTGGTCGGCAAGCTGTTCGGCAAGCGCAAGATCGCGCCGCAGCTATCGCCATCGAAGACGATCGAGGGCTTCATCGGCGGCGGCCTGCTCGCCACGCTGTGCGGCGCATCGCTTTATCGCGTGACGCCGTTCTCGTTCGGCGCCGCGTTCGGGATCTCGCTCGCGATCGTGATCGCGGGCTTCGTCGGCGGGCTCGTACTGTCGGCCGTCAAGCGTTCGCTCGGCACGAAGGACTGGGGCTCGATGATCGCGGGCCACGGCGGGATGCTCGATCGCGTCGACTCGATCTGCTTCGCCGCGCCGGTGTTCTTCCACCTCGTGCGGTATCTGTACGTGTGATGTGCGGGCGGCGCAACGCCGCCCGTTCCCGCGCGCGAAGGATCAGTACCCTTCGCGCAATGCCTTCGGCACGACGTAGCGGCCACGCGCCGCGTCGAACTTCACCGTATGGCGCGCGCGGATCGCCCTGTCGCCGCGCATGCCCGTTTCCGTGACCGTCAGCGGATAGACGTCGCCGGCGCCGGTCGTGTCGGGCGCGATCTCGAAGCGACGTTCCTCGCAGCGCGCCCGCGCGTTCGCACATTCGGTCGACTCAGCGTTGTCGAGCGCCTCGTCGATGCGCGCCGCCGCCAGCACCAGTGCATTGCCGACCGGCAGCCAGATCGCGCGGAAGCTTTGAGAATAGCCTTGCCGCGTGTCGCTTTCGCCGATGACGAAACCGAAAAGGTGCGGCCCGAGCCGCTCGATGCGCACGGTGCCAGGCTCGCCGCGCCCGCCCGACGCGATCTCCGTTTTCTTCATGACCGGCTCGAGCGTCTTGCCGTCGGCCGCCGGTTTCAGCACGTACAGGTCGATCGTGCCGGTCGTCGCGTCCGAATCCATGCCCGGCATCCCGTTCTGCACCGCTGCCGCGGTCTCGCCGCACATCGCGAGCAGGGTGCGCGGGCCGTCGGCCGTTGCCACGCGCAGCGAGCCGCAAGACGCATAGACAAAATCGTCCACATCCGCCTGCCAGCCCTTGCGGTCCGTGCGCCAATCGCCGTAAGTGTCGTGGATGAACGCACGCAGCACAGGGTCGGCGACAGCCGGTTGGATCGCGTGCGCCGCAGCCGGCAACACGAACGCAGGCACCGCGCACGTGACGGGCAGCACCAGGCGTCGCACCAGGGGATGAATGGATGAAATCATGTCAGTGTCGATAGCGATAAAAAGCGATGCCCGGGAAAACGACCGGCGGTATCCACGCATCAACGCGGTTGCGCGACCGGCTCGGGATCGAACGCCGCCAGCCCAGGCCACGGCGCCTGCCCCCACGCACCGTCACCCGGTGCGAGCCAGCGTTGCAGCGTCGCATCGTCGAACGCCTTGCCAAACGGATCGGCGCGAAATCCGGCCACCCACTGCTTGCGGCCCGCGACGTAGGCGTGGCCGAAATCCGCCCAGCTGTCGAAACAATCCTGGGCGCGCTGCGCGTTGAGCAACAACACGCGCCAAGCGGTGTCCCGTTCGGTCCAGCCCATCAGCATCGCCACGCGCGCGAGGAACGCCATCCGCGCACAGGCGAACGCAAGCGCCGCACGCGGGTCGTCGGTCGGTTGCAGCGCATGCAGGTCGGCGCGAAACCACTGCGTCTCGAGCACGCGCGCCAGATGTGCGCGCGCATCGTCGTCCGTCGCGTCGGTGCGCAACTCCATCTGGTGCAGCATCTGGGCACGCAAGAACTTGCGCGACGTCTCGTTCAGGTGGCTCGTGTCCGCATCGTCGAAACCCGAGAATTCCGTCGCGTCCACGTACGGATGCGCGAGCAGCAGCGCCCAATGCTTGCGGGCCGACAAGGCCGAATAGCGCCCACCGCGCCGGCGAAAGTAGCGCACGATGCGCCACAGCACGAACAGGGCAATGATCACCTTGAATATCATGGTCGTCGCCCCGTCATTGCGCGACACCGACGCCACGCGGTGCGACGTAACCGGGCCAGTGCACGTCCTCGGTTGCAAAGGCCGGCGGCGCGGCGTCCTCAGGTGCGGACGGCACGGCCGGCGCCAGCGTCGCGCGCACCGCGTAACGCACCGAACCGGCACGCGGCGGCCACGCCTGCAGCAGTTCAGGCTGCCGCGCGGCGACCAGCCACTCGACGGTCGGCGTCGGCTCGGCGAGCCGGCCGAACAATTGCGGATGGCGCGCAACGAGCCGCGCTTGCGACGCGGCATCCGTCACGTCCTCGATCCTGCACCACCCCGATGGCGTATGGACGACACCGAGCGCGATGCAGTCGGGCGGCGTGCGATCCGTCGTCCCCAGCGCATTGAGGCAGGCCAGCACGTCGTCGACGTAGCGCTCGACCGGCGGCCGGTTCTGCTTGCCCTTGACCTGATCGACGTCGAGGCCGCCGTCCGCCCGCACCTCGACGCTGATCGTAATGTGCGGCTGGCCGCCCGCATCCCGGAAGCTCAGCAACCGCAGCCGGCGCGCTTCGATCGCTTCCGCATAGCGCCCGCCGTAGCCGCCCGCCAGCGCTTGCCGGTCCGCGAACTGGCCGAGGCAATGGCGCATCACGTAACTCTCGAACGCCATTTCGGCGCGCAGCAGCGGGCTGTCGGGCAGGAATTCGACAAAGCGTCCGTTGGCGGTTTCGCACCACGTGCGCAGCGCATCGGGCTGGCTCTCGCGCCAGCCGCGCGCGATCCGGGACGCCATCTCCGCATGCTCGCGTTCCCACATCGCGAGCGCCTGGGGGCAATTGACACGGTCGAGCTTGCCCTCGAGCCCGGTTCCCTTGCGCGACTCGAGAAACTCGACGAGCGTGGTTTCGAGTGCGAGGAGACGCGGATCGGACGGGTCGACCCAGACGACGGGTGCCTGCCTGCCCGCGTCGGCTTCGCCGATCGTCTTCGCGCCGGGCCCGAAGCGTCGCGCGACCCACGCCGGCGGCGCGGCCTGGCCGAGCGCCTGCCGCGCATCGTCGAGCGAGCCGATCGTGCGCGCGGGCTCGAAGTTCGCGACGACATGCCGGTAGAAATGGTTGAGCAGCCACGCGCGCACTGCGTCGGCGTCGCCCCGCGCGGTGCTGCGGGCGGCAATCGCCGCTTTCAGCGCATCGGCGTTCAGCGCGTTGCGTGGCGCGTAGCCGGCCCGCCGATCTGCTGCCGTCATTGCCAGAACTTCCACCAGCGCTTGTTCGGCGTGGCGGTCGCTGAATCCGGCGAGGCCGGCGCATCGGCCTCCCGTATCCGTCGCTCGATCACGTCTTCCATCAGGTCGAGCGGCTCGGCGGCGTGCCGGTTGCCGGCAAGCACGCGCTCGTAGAAATACTTCACATCGGACCGGCGGCCTAGTTCGTATGCCGCATCGGCGGCCCGGATCAGCACGTCCAGATCGCTCGACGTATCGGCCTGCCCGCGCGCGGCGTCGTACAGCGCCGACGCCTGGTCCGGATGCGACGCCGCCATGTGGGACGCGAACACGAAGCGGGCGATCAGCGCCTCGTCGGGCAGGCTGCCGTCGACCTGGTCGTGTTCCCGCTGCCAGCCGACGAGGCGTTCGAGCCAGATCGGCAGTTCGTTGCAACGATCGAGGCGATACAGCGCGCGCACCACGTCGCGCACGTACCAGTTCGGGTCATGCCGGCTGAAACCGTATTCGGCGGCGTAATGCCAGAGCTGCTCGGCGGCCTCGACCATCTCGTCGTCCTTGCCCTGGCAGGCGAGCACGTAGCGGACACCGGAGTAATGCTCGGCAAACGAGCTCGCCGCAATCCCGTTGCGATGCAGGACCAGCGCCTCGTCGTAACGGTCCTCGTCGCGGTAGAGAATCGCGAGGTTGTTGCAGAGCATCGAATACAGGTGCGCACACGCGTCGTACGGGTGCCCTTTGCCGGTTTCGAAGAAGCGTTCCATGCGCGCGCGGCCCTGCTCGTAGGCGGCGATCCGCAGGCGCTGAAGGTCGGCGCGCACCGGCGCCTGTTCTGCGGCCGGCAGCGCATCGATCGCCTCCTCGGCCAGGTCCTCGACCCGGGCCGAGAATACGTAGCTCCACAAGCCGCTGCGCAGCGACGGCGGCAGCGGCAGTTTCAGCGCGGCGGCGACGCCCAGCGCGCCAATGCGCGCCTGGGTCAGCATGATCGCAGTGCGGTTGTCGTGCATCTCGCCTTCCTGCGCGGCGGCGAGCAGGCGCGCGGCCTGGGTCGTCGCGTCGATGCGGCCGGTTTCGCCATCGTAGACCGCCGCGAGCCGCGCGATCCACGGATGACCGGGCGCGCGCCGCAGCGCGACCTCGCGCGCGGCGTCGGCCACCGCGTAACGCAACGCATCGCCGTCGAGCGAGCCCAGCACGGCAAAAATCTCGGCATGCGTGGGCGAACGCGCGGCCAGCGCATCGCGCTCTTGCGCGCCGAGCTCGACGAGTCGCTCGAGCGTCGGCTCGAAACCGGCTGCGCGCATTGCGCACAGCGGCCACCAGACCGACGTATCGGTCGGCTCGGCAAGGCGTGCATGGATGATCCGCCCCACCCGGTCGAGCATGCTGCTTTCGAGCTGGTACACGTGGAAGAACGCGCACCGCCCCGCGTCGTCGAAGCGGCCGGCCTCGAGCAACCACGGCAGCTCGTATTCGATGAAATCATCCCCGCCGTCCGACTCGAGGCTGTAACGCGCCATCTCGCAACGCGCGAGCGCGCCATCGAGATCGCCTTGCGCGTATGCCGCTCGCGCGGCAAGCCGCGCGAGCCTCACCTCGGCCTCGCGGCGCGGCGGCAGTGCCGAGTCGGCTATGCGCGACTCGACGGCCTGGCGAATCGTGTCGAACTGCAGCGGCGCAATCTCGATCATCGCGTGGCCGATCCGCAGCCAGTCATCGGCATCGATGTCCTGGTCCGCCCCTGCCGACGCGACGGCCGCCACCGCGGCCTCGGCCGCCGCCCGCGCGTCGTCGTCCCGGCCGAGCCGCCGCAGCGCCCACGCACGCAGGCATTGCCGGTTCGCCTCGTCCCGCGCGCGAAACGCGGCCCGGTCGGCAAGCGCGCCATTCAACGCATGCCGCAGTTCGATCGCGTCGAGCGCGTGCTCCGCGTGATCGTATTCGAGCGTATCGAGAATGCGTGCGCGGACGAAACGATCGGCATCGAGTGTCGGCGACGTGCGCACGACGTCGTGCATCTCGCCGATCGCGTGCTTGACGGCGTCGTTCTCGCCCAGGTGCCGGGCGACCTGCAGCCGGTACAGCGCGAGCTGCATGCGGATATCGGGCCGCGCGTCGGGTGGCGCCGCGTCATGCACGGCCGCGCCGTCGTCATCGAGCACGGCGCGCGCAGCGGCCGGATCGCCGGCGTGCATCCAGAGTGTGTGCAGGCGTGCGATCGCGTCGAGCGAATCGGCACGCAACGGCTGGGCCCGCAGTCTTGCCGCAAGGTCACTCGCGCGACTCGAGTCGCTTTCTTCAAGATCGGCTTCGAGCCGATTCATCAACGTGTCGAGCGGCTGGCCCATCAAAGGCATCGTTGTCATATCGCTATCGGTCTTGGAATTGGTCTTGGCACTGGGAGTCGACGACTGCTCCCTCTCGGAATCGCGATAGCTTATCAGGAGACGGAGACGGTGCGCGGCCTCGCCATCCGCGTCGTCCGGCGTTACGATCTCGTACTTCATTCCAGGGTCCGGTCGATGCGTACGGCACGACGGCACGATGCGCCCCGACCGGTCCCGCCCGACCCGGAACACGCATGAACCTCACCTTGCAGGATGTCGCATGGCACCGGTCGGTCGGGCGGCTCATCGAGTCGCTCGATCAGCCGGGCTTCTGGCTGGCACTGATCCGGCTGATCGAGGAATACGTCGCGGTGGACAGTTGGGTCGCGCTGATCTTCGGCGACGGCCGCCCGCAGGTGCTCGCCGAATGTCCGTACGAAGGCGGCGGCCCCGACCCGCTGTTCCGCGACTACGTGCAGGGGCTGTACCTGCTCGATCCGTTCTACATCGCGAACCGCGATGCGCCGGCGAGCGGCCTGTTCCGGCTGTCCGACGTCGCGCCCGAGTGCTTTCGCGACACCGAGTACTACACGCGCTATTTCACGCACAACGTCGTCGAGGACGAGGTGCAGTTCAACGTCGTGCTCGACGATGCGCGCACGCTGTGCCTGTCGCTCGGCAGCAAGCGGCGCTTCGGCCCCGAGCAGGTGGCGCTGCTCGACCTGATCCGGCCGTGGGTAGCCGGGCTGATGCGGCAGCGGCTCGCGTTCGAGCCGGCCGCCGCCGAAGCCGCGGTGCCGCCGCGGGCCGGCGCCCGTGCGCAGGACCGCTTCGAGCACGCGATGGCGCGGCTCGGCACGCCGCTCACCGCACGCGAGCTCGACGTGATCCGGCTGATCCTCAGCGGCCGCTCGAACAAGGAAGTCGCGAACAAGCTGTCGATTTCCGCCGAGACGGTCAAGGTGCATCGCCGCAACATCTACGGGAAGCTCGCGATCAACTCGCAATCGGAACTGTTCTCGCTGTTCCTGAACGCGCAGACCGGCGCCTGACACGCGTCGCGAATCACGCGGGCCGGCGCACGCCGCCACCGGTAGCGTCGCAGATCAATACCCCCGAAGGGTTAACGCGCCGGCGGGATGGGAAATCCGCCGCTTCGGCGCATACTGGGGCCTCTTACCGACCCTTCCGGCGCCATCGGCGACGGGCCTCTGCCACCGACATCGCCATGAAACTCAAGCTCGACATCGTTCAGCTCGCCGGCCGCGACGGCGACACGCACTACAACCTGCAGCGCACGCTCGAAGCGATCGCCTCCTGCGCGCCCGGCACCGACATCGTGATGTTTCCGGAAGCGCAGCTCACCGGCTTCCTCGATCCGTCGAATCTCGCCGAATGCGCGGAGCCGCTCGACGGCCCGAGCGTCAGCGCGGTCATCGCGGCCGCGCGGGCGCGTGACGTGGCCGTCGTGGTCGGGCTGATCGAGAACGACGGCGGCCGCTTCTACAACACCACCGTGTTCGTCACGCCGGACGGCATCGCGCTGCGCTATCGCAAGACGCATCTGTGGGTGAGCGAGCGCGGCGTCGTGCTGCCCGGCGACCGTTATGCGACGATCGAATGGCGCGGCGTGCGGATCGGCCTGCTGATCTGCTACGACAACGAATTCCCCGAAACCGGCCGCGCGCTCGCCGCGCTCGGCGCCGAGCTGATCCTGATCACCGACGGCAACATGGAGCCGTACCGCGCCGTCCACCGCACATCGGCCACCGCGCGGGCGATGGAGAACCAGGTGTTCGCGGTGGTCGCCAACCGCGTCGGCGACAGCGCGCACGACGTCGTGTTCGCAGGCGGCAGCCTCGCCGCCGATCCGTTCGGCAACCTGATCTTCGAGGCCGGCAATACCGAATCGCGCCACGCGGTCGAACTCGACTTCGACCAGCTCGCCGCGTCGCGCGCGGTCTACGACTATCGTCGCGATCAGCGGCTGCACGTTGCCGGCGAGCGCATCGAGCACGCCAGCGGCCTTCGCGAGCTGCTGATTCCGTAAGCGCGCCCCGCTCCGGCGGCGACCTCCGTCACGCCGGGGCCGGCACCTCGATCGCCAGCAGCGCGGAACTGACCGACTTGCCGTGGGCATCGAGCGCGAGCGAGCGCGTGACGCCGCCGCCGAGCGCATCGCGCAGCACGAAGTTGAATGCGCCGAGCGCGGGCAGCTCGTAACGCACGACGTCTCCATGCACGATGCCCGCGAGCCACGCCTTCACGGTGTCGGCGTCCAGATGCGTGCGCAGATGATCGTAATGACGCGGGTCGCGGCAGATGACCGACACGTTCAGCGTGTTGCCCTTGTCGCCGGTGCGCGCATGCGCGAGTTCACGCAGTTGCATCATGCCTCCACGAATGAAAACGACGGCGTCACGGCCGCGCGCGGCAGCAGCACCGACTGCACGGCGATCACCTCGCGCGTCGACTTGAACGCGCCGCCGCCGCCGGCCGGCCCGTTCGTATAGAGCGTCTCGACTTCGTTGCCGATGCGCGCCGCTTCGGCGGCGCTCGCCGCGCGGCCGGCCACCCGCACGCGCACCTCGGCCGGCTCGCCGCGGCGGTCGGGCGTCGCGTCGCCGTACAGCGCATCGACGCCGATCAGGTCGAAGCGCAACTCGGTCGCGGCGACACCGGTCAATGCCAGCCGCTCGCGGACGATGTCGAGCGCGAGCCGCGCGCGTTCGAGCGCGCCCGGGCCGCCGTACGAAATCTGCCCTTCGCCGATCCAGCCGTCGACGTAGGCGACCGACACCTTCAGCGTGTCGGGCCGCGCGGTGCCGCGCCCGCCCGTCACGCGCACGCGGTCGTGCGCCTCCTCGACGACGGCCACCTGCGTGAAATCCGCGACGACGTCGGGCTGCAGATAGCGTGCCGGATCGTGAATCTCGTAGAGCAGCTGTTCCTTGCAGGTCGCCGCGCTCACGCGGCCGCCCGCGTGCGGCACCTTCGTGATCACGACCGTGCCGTCGGCCGCGACTTCGCCGATCGGGAACCCGAGCCGCGCGAGGTTCGGCACGTCCTTGTAGCCGGGGTCGGCGAAATAGCCGCCCGTCACCTGCCCCGCGCATTCGAGCAGATGGCCGACGACGGTCGCCGCGCCAAGCGTGTCCCAGTCGTCCATCCGCCAGCCGAACGCGTGTATCAGCGGCGCGGCGAACAGCGACGGATCGGCGACGCGCCCGGTCAGCACGACGTCCGCGCCGGCCGCGAGCGCGTCGACGATCGGCGCGGCGCCGAGGTACGCGTTCGCGGACACGATGCGGTCGCGATACGCGGCGACGTCGTCGCCCGATTCCTCGAAGCGGAACGTGCCGCGCAGCACGACGTCGAGCACGTCGTCGCCTTCGACCGCCGCGACCTTCAGGTGCGCAAAGCCGAGCGATCGCGCGATCTGCGAGGTGCGCCGCGCGGCCGCGCGCGGGTTCGCCGCGCCCATGTTCGACACGATGCGCACGCCCTTCGGCGCGGCGACCGGCAGCACCGCGCGCATCCGCGCATCGAGCAGCGGGTCGTAGCCGAGTGCCGGGTCCGCGCGGCGCGCCTGCTGCGCGATCGCGATCGTGCGCTCGGCCAGGCATTCGAAGACGAGATAGTCGAGCTGCCCGTGTTCGGCCAGCTCGACCGCGGGCTCGATCCGGTCGCCCGAGTAGCCGGCGCCCGCGCCGATGCGCACGCGCCGTTCAGGTTGCTTTGCTGTCATGTCGGTACCGTCGTGCGGCGGATCGCCCCGCCGCGAATGATCAAAAGATGCCCAGCACGACGCATGCGATCGTCATCACGATCGACGCGCCGAACAGCAGCGGAAACGTGAATTTCTGGTGCTCGGCCAGTTCGATCCCGCACAGGCCGACGACGAGAAACGTCGCGGGCGTCAGCGGGCTGACCGGGAACCCGGTCGTCATCTGGCCGAGCAACGCGGCCTGCCCGACCTGCACGGCCGGCACGCCGAGCTGGCCGGCCACCTCCGCGATCACGGGCAGCACGCCGAAGTAGAACGAATCGGGATCGAACAGCATGCTGAGCGGCATCGACGCGAGGCCGAGCGCCACCGGGATGTGGCCGGCCATCGACGGCGGCACGAAGCCGACCGCCGCCTGCGCCATCGCCTTCAGCATCCCGCTGCCCTGCATGATCCCCGTGAACACGCCGGCCGCGAGCAGGATGCCGGCCATCATCAGCGCGGCACGCGCATGCGCGTCGATGCGCTTTCGCTGCATATCGACGTTCGGGTAGTTCACCATCAGCGCGATGCACAGCCCGACCATGAACATGATCGCGGGTGGAATCTTCTCGCCCATCACGACCATCGTGCCGAGCACGACGAGCGTCAGCACGAGGTTGAACCAGAACAGGTGCGGCCGGCGCAGCGCCTGCTCGTCGGGCGTCAGTTCGCGCTTGGGCAGCGGGATCGACGCATCGTCGCGCGACAGACCGAGCCGCTTCTCCTCGCGCCGCCCGAGCCAGTACGCGACGCCGAACACGAACACGAGCCCGATCGCCTGCACCGGGATCAGCGGATTGAACAGCGCCGACACCGGCAGGTGCAGCGACGCGGACGCGCGGATCATCGGCCCCGTCCACGGCAGGAAGTTGATGCCCGCGGCCATCGACACGGCGGCGGCCAGTACGCGCCGGTCCATGTTCAGCCGGTCGTACAGCGGCAGCACGGCCGGAATCGTCACGAGAAAGCAGACGGCGCCCGAGCCGTCGAGGTGAATCAGCAGCGCGAGCAGCGTCGTGCCCATCACGATGCGCGTCGGCCGCGTGCCGACCGCGCGCAGGATGCGGTCGATGATCGGGTCGAGCGTGCCGGCGTCGGTGATCGTCCCGAAATACAGGATCGCGAACACGAACATCCCGACCACGGGCGCGAGCCCCTTCAGCCCGTCGATGACGAACTTGCTGGTGTGCAGCCCGAAGCCGCCGATCAGCGACGCGGCGATCGGCACGAGGATCAGCGCGACGAGCGGCGACATCCGCTTCGACAGAATCGCGGCCAGCAGCACGACGATCGTGCCAAGCCCGAGTAACGGCAGCATCCGTGTCTCCTACCTTGTCTTTTATTGGAGACGAGCGTAAGGTCGGCGCAGCGATAGCACAATTGAAATGATTTGATCGCAGCAATCACGAGCCGTTATGGATCTGAATCTTCGCGACATTCGCGCGTTCGTCACCGTCGCGCAGGCCGGCAACTTCACGCGCGCGGCCGCGCGGCTGCACCTGTCGCAGCCGGCGCTGACCGTGCAGATCCGCCGGCTCGAAGAAATCGTCGGCGCGCGCCTGTTCGACCGCAACAGCCGCAGCGTCGCGCTCACGCAGACCGGGCGCGAGCTGCTGCCGCTGTTGCAGCGCTCGCTCGACGACATGGAGCGCGTGCTGCGCGATGCGCGCGCGCTCGGTGAAGGCACGAGCGGCACGGTGCGGTTCGCGTGCCTGCCGACCTTCGCGTCGAGCCTGCTGCCCGAGCTGATCCAGTCGTTCCGGCGCGACGTGCCGCGCGCGGGCTTCGAGATCCGCGACGGCGTCGCGAGCCTCGTCACCGCGCTCGTGCGTAACGAGGAAGCCGATCTCGGGCTGACCGGCGGCGACACGTTCGATGCGTCGCTGGAGGTGCTGTACGCGGGCGCCGACCGGCTCGTCGCCGTGTGCCCGAAGGATCATCCGCTCGCGCGCAAGCGCCGCGTGAGCACCGCCGACGTCGCGGCCGTGCCGCTCGTGCTCACCGCGCAGGGCACGAGCGTGCGCAGCGTCGTCGATGCCGCGCTGGGCGCGGCGGGCTGCACGCCCGACATCGCGTGCGAACCGACCTACATGATGACGGCCGTCGCGATGGTGCGCGGCGGCCTCGGCGTGACGATCCTGCCGGCGACCGCGCGCGAGGTGCGTGCCGAGCCCGAGCTGGTCATGAAGCCGATCGACGACCCCGCGTTCGTGCGGCCGATCGCGCTCGTCGCGAAGCGTGGGCGCACGCTGCCGCGCGTCGCGCAGGCGTTCGCCGAAACGATGCTGACGGAATTGAAAAAGCGCGCGTGACCCGCGCGCCCGGATCGGCGGGACCGGTCGCCCGCCCGGCGCTTACTGTGCGTCCGGGTCGACGTGCAGCGATTCGCCGATCGCATAGAAATTGCCGCCCGCGATGTAGTGCAGGCTGCGCAGCGCCGGATCGGCCGATTCGAAATACCAGTGGCCGTCGCGGAACACGCGCGTGTCGGACCACGCGGCGACCACCTCGCCGATGAACAGGTCGTACGCCTGCTGGTTGTGCGGCTCCGGAATCAGCTTGCACGCGAGCCAGCCCGAGCAGCCGGCGACGAACGGCAGGTCGTGCCCTGCGACGTCGAACAGCGTGACGCCCGCTTCGCGCAGCTTGTCGGGCCGCTCCGTGAGACTGTGGCTGCCGACCGCGTGCGTGAGCTGCAATTGCGCGGCCGTCGGCACCTGGATCACGAACGTGCCGCTGCGCTCGACGAGCTCGCGCGTCTTCGCGGATTTGTCGAGCACGACCGTCAGTTTCGGCGGCAGGAAGTCCAGCGCGCACGCCCACGCGGCGGCCATCACGTTGTCGACGCCGTCATGGCGGGCCGACACGAGCACGGTCGGGCCGTGATTGAGGAGACGGTAGGCTTTCTTCAGCTCGACCGGAGCGATGTGACTGTCCATACGGGTTCCTTGGAGAACGGCACGCACGAACGGATGCCGTACGGCGCGGCGCGGCGCCGGACGGCGCACCTGCGCGCAACCGGGCCGCAGCCCGCATTCTCGCACCCAATTTCAATCGGCGCCGACCGCGCCGCCGGTCACTTCGCGAACAACTGGCCGATGTCGCGGAACGCCTTGAATTCGAGCGCATTGCCGCACGGATCGAACAGGAACATCGTCGCCTGTTCGCCCACCTGCCCCTGGAACCGCACGTACGGCTCGATCACGAACGTCACGCCGAACGAACGCAGCCGCTCGGCCAGCGCTTCCCAGCTCGGCCAGTCGAGCACGATCCCGAAATGCGGCACCGGCACGTCGTGACCGTCCACCGCATTCGTATGCGCGGCTTCCTGCGATGCGGTTTTCGGATGTTCGTGGATCACGAGCTGATGCCCGTAAAAGTTGAAATCGACCCACTGCGCACTCGAGCGCCCTTCTTCGAGCCCGAACACGCGGCCGTAGAAATCGCGCGCGGCCGGCAGGTCGTGGACCGGAATCGCCAGGTGAAACGGGGAAAGACTCATGATTGCCTCGGATGGGAACGCTCGCGTGGCGCGAGGACCGCACCATGGTAGTCAAGGTCTATCAAAAATTAAATCAATATATAGTTGCGTCATTCACAAACGGAAATGATGAATGATCCGCGAACTGAAAACCCTCGTCGCCGTCGCCCGGGAAGGCACCTTCGCCGCCGCGGGCAATCGCATCGGGCTCACGCAGGCGGCAGTGAGCGCGCAGATGCAGCGCCTCGAAGCCGAGCTCGGCTTCGCGCTGTTCGACCGGCAGGGCCGATCGGCGCGGCTCAACGAAAGGGGTCATCACGTGCTCGATCAGGCGCAGGCGCTGATCGGCCTGTACGAGAACCTGAGTTCGACCGCGCCGGGCTCGCCGGCCGCCGTGCGCGTGACGATCGGCGCGATCGCGTCGGTGCAGAGCGCGCTGCTGCCGGCCGCGCTCGCCGATTTCCATCGCGTGCATCCCGCATGCCGCACGCGCGTGATTCCGGGGCTGTCGATCGAGCTGGTGAACCGGGTCGACGCGGGCGAGATCGACATGGCCGCGATCATCCGGCCGCCGTTTGCATTGCAGAGCGACCTGCACTGGACGACGCTCGCACAGGAACCGTTCCGGTTGATCGTGCCGCGCGGCGTGAAGGGCAAGGACTGGGCCGCCCTGCTCGCGAGCGAGCCGTTCGTGCGCTACGACCGCGCGTCGTTCGGCGGGCGCCAGGTCGACCGCTTCCTGCGCAAGATGCACATCGCGGTGCGCGACACCTGCGAACTCGACGAGCTCGATGCGATCGTCAAGCTGGTCGAGAACGGCGTCGGCGTCGCGATCGTCCCGCAGACCGCCGTGTATCGCCGCTGGCCGGCCGGCGTGCGCGCGATCGATCTCGGGCATCACACGTTCCACCGCGACATCGGGCTCGTGCATCGCGCGCGGCGCACGATGTCGGAGCCCGCGCAAACGCTGGCGCAGCTGATCGAGGCAGCATCGCGGCGGCGTTCGCCGTCGCCGGCCGCGTAATCGCCGCGTGGCAGCTCAGCGCCGCCCGGCCGCCCAGTCCACCGCCGCATCGAACAGCGCGACGCCGGCCGGCGACAGGTTCGTGAACGTGTCGTTGTCGAGGAAGAACATCACGCGGCGCGCGGGCGCGAGCGTTTCGTAGTCCATCGTCGCGCCCTTCTCGTACGCAAAGATCGCGGCCTTGTCGGGTTGCCCGTACACGGTCGCGATCGTGATCGCGCCGAGCCCCGGCTTGCCCCAGCTCATCGGCGCCTGCTTGCCGTACGCGTTCGTCGCGCCGGCCGGCAGCCCGGCCGCGATCGGATGCGGCGCATTGACGAGCCACAGGTAGCGCTCCTTGCCCGTCTCGCCGAAGTCGACGTCGTGCCGCTTGCCCGTCATCGCGAGATCGTCGAGCAGGTCGTTTTCCCATGTGACGAGCGGCTTGTCGAGCGTGCGCCAGCCGGGCCGCACGTTCTTCGACGACACCGTCGACGAGATCACGACCAGGTCGGCGTCGCGCGCCGCATCGGGCGTGGCCGACTCGTCGATCAGGCGCACCGCGTAGCCGCGTTCGCCGAGATGCCGGCCGATGCGTTCGTCGACTTCCAGGTTCGGGCCGCGCAGCTGCACGAGCATCGCGACGCGCGTGACGGCCGGCGGCGCATCGGCCGCCACTGCGGGCGCGGCGACCCCTGCGCCGAGGCCCGCGCCGATCGCGAACACCGCGCCTGCGATCGTGCGCAGCGCGCGACGTCGTGCATCGGCGGCAACGGCGCGCACGGCGCCGGTCTTCATGTTCCGGTTCATCTGAATCGTCTCCGAAGCCGCGCGCCGCCGTGACGGCCGCGCGGCGATTGCGTGGTCAGAACTGCAGCGTGGTGAGCAGCGACACCTGGCGCGCGTCGCCGATCGCGACGAAGTAGCGGTTCGCGCTCGACGGGTAGTAGGTGCGGTTGAACAGGTTCTTCACGTTGAGCTGGAACGACAGCTTCTGCTTGCCGATCCGCGTGTCGTACGTCGCGAACGCGTCGGCGAGCACGTACGACGGCAGCGTGAAGCTGTTCGCCGAATCGCCGGGCCGCGCGCCGACGTAGCGCGCCGCCGCGCCGATGCGCAGGTCGTCGCCGCCCGCCACCGTGCCGAAGTCGTAGACGGCCGCGAGCGACGCGGTGTGGCGCGCGACGTTCCACAGCCGGTTGCCCGCGTACAGCGGATCCTCGGTGGTCTTCGCGTCGATGTACGCGTAGCTCGCGATCACGTTCACGCGCTCGCCGAGCTTGCCCGATACGTCGAGTTCGACGCCGCGCGAGCGCGCCTTGCCCGACGTGCGCCAGTCGGTCAGCTTGGTTGCGTCGTTGTACTGCGACACGAGCACGTTCTTCTTGTCGATGTTGAAGAGCGCAAGCGTGCCCGTCATCCCGCCCGGCAGGTCGAGCTTGCCGCCCACCTCCCATGCGGTCGCTTCCTCGGGCGGCGTCGCGCCGTCGATGATGTAGCCCGTCATCGGCGCGATCGACGACGACGGCTTCAGCGACTGCGAATAGCTGCCGTACAGCGAGAACGTGTCGGTCCACTTGTACACGACGCCCGCGCGCGGCAGCCACTTCGAGCCGCTGAGATCGGTGTTCGCGACGAACGGCCGGCCGCGCCCCGCGACCTGGTTGTACGTGATGTAGCGCAGCCCGCCCGACACGATCCACTTGTCGGTCAGGTGGATCGTGTCCTGCACGAACGCCGACGCGTCGTGCAGCGTGTCGGTCTGGTCGCTGTCGCTCGCGGACACCGTGCTCGACGGCGGCAGCAGGCCGTATACCGGATCGACATAGCTGAACGGCGTCTTCACCGCCTGACGCAGCATGTCCTTGCGGTAGATGCGACGGTATTCGGTGTCGAAGCCGACCTGCACGTCGTGCCGCATCCCGGCGAGCGTCAGCTTGCCGTTCACGTAGCCGATCCCGTAGCTGTCGGTGCTGAGCGACCCGTGCGTCGCATCGTTGCTGCGCGTCATCGTGCCCTTCACCGGATCGACGCCCGTCGTGCGCAACTGGTTCGCGTCGTAGGTCTCGCGATTGTAGCTGTAGCCGAAATGCGCGCTCCAGTCCGCGTTGAACTGGTGATCGACGCTCAGTTGCGCGAGGTGCGATTCGCCGTCCATGTTGTTGAACGGCTCGTCGATGCGCCGCCGCGCGGGAATGTCGAGCGGCGCGTTGGTGCGCGGGTCGAGCGCGGTGCCGCGATCGAACGGCGTATGGAATTTCCGGTACTGGTAGGACGCGACGACCTGCGTATCGCGGCCGTACCACGCGAGCGACGGCGCGACGAAGGTCTGCCGGTATTCGCCGAAGTTGCGCCAGTACTGCTCGTTCGACTGGTCGACGATCAGCCGGTACGCGAGCCGCGAATCGCCGATCGGCCCCGTCGAATCGAAGGTCGCGCTGCCGCCGTTCTTGCCATGCCCGAACGTCGACGCGCCGAGCGAGATCGCGTTGTAGCGTGCGAGCTGCGGCTGCTTGCTGACGACGTTGACGACGCCGCCCGGGTCCATCAACCCGTACAGCAGCGACGTCGGCCCCTTCAGCACCTCGACGCTGTCGGTCGCCGCGTTGAACGCGCGGCCCTGCACGAGCGGCATCCCGTTCTGCATGATCGAGCCGTCGCGGTTGCTGCCGAAGCCGCGTTTCATGATCGTGTCCTGCGTGCCCGCGAGCGTGTTGCCCTGCGTGATGCCGCTCACGTTGCCGAGCGCGTCGTCGAGATTGCGCGGACGCTGGTCGCGCAGCACCTGCGCGGGCACGATGTTGACGGCCTGCGCGGTGTCGAGCAGCGGGATGTCGGAACGCAGCACGCCCGCGTCCTTCGGCGCGCGATAGCTTTCGGCCCGCAATGCGCGGGTGCGCACATCGATCGCGGGCAACTCGGCGCCCGTCGCTATGCCGGCCGCCACGGGCGGCGCAACCGGACCGCTTGCGCGCTTGAGCGTGTAACCGCCGCCCGCCTGGCGCAACGCGACGAGCCCCGTGCCTGCCAGCAAGCGCTCGAGTGCGCCATCGACATCGAAGCGGCCCTGCACGCCGCCGCTCGTCAGGCCGGCCGTCAGCTCGGCCGGAAACGCGAGCAGGATTCCCGCGTCGCGGCCGAACCGGTTCAGCGCCGCTTCGAGCGGCCCGGCCGGAATGTCGAACGCGCGGCGCGACTCGCGCTGCGCGGACGGTGCGGCATCGGCGTCGGTGTCGGCCAACGCGGGCAGCGGCAGCAGCGCCGACACCAGGACGGCGCCGGCCAGCCGGCGCGCGAGGCGGCCCGGCGCGGCGGGTGCGGCCGGGCGCGATGCGCGCGGCACATGTCGGGCAGGCGCCGGACGGCGCCGATACGTGAGACGGATGGAAACCATGATCGGGATGTCGGTGGACGATGGGCCGGAGCTGCTTTCACTACCCATGTCACGCGAACGTCGGAAAACAGCTCAGGTCGGCGGAAATATTTTTCGGCGCGCTCATGACCGTGCCGGCACGACCGTCGCCCAGTAACGCGTCAGGTAACGAACGTCGATCGGCAACGTCGCCTTCAGCGTGTCGAGCACGCGCTGCGGATCGTCGAGCGGATAGGTGCCCGACACGCGCAGGTCGGCCACGGCCGGATCGCAGCGCAGGCTGCCGCGGCGATAGCGGTCGAGTTCGGCGACGAGATCGGCCAGCCGCATGCGCGACGCGACGAGCATGCCGCCCGTCCACGCGGACGCAAACGCGTCGAGCGCGGCCGGCGCGCCGATCGCGTCGCGCGTGAAATCCGCGCCCGCTCCGGCTGCAATCACGCGCGCGTCGGCCGCCGCCGCGGCGCCGGGCTGCACGCGCACGGCGCCTTCGAACACCTCGACACGCGTGTCGCCGTCGCGCTGCCGTACCGCGAAGCGCGTGCCGAGCGGCCGCAGTTCTCCCTGTGCGGTCGTGATGACGAGCGCTCGCGCGGGCACGCGATCGTCGTGGCCGCTGGTGACCATGATCGTGCCGCGCAGCAGGTGCAGGTGGCGCGCCGCGTCGTTAAAGCGCACGTCGAGCGCCGTGTCGGTATCGAGGACGACGACCGTGCGATCCGCAAGTGTCACCGTGCGCCGCTCGCCGACCGCCGTGCGCAGGTCGGCCGGCCAGATCGCCGCGCGCCGCGCGGGCTCGGCCATCCACGCGGCGCCGCCCGCGAACAGCAGCACGGCCAGCGCCTTCACGGCCGCGCGGCGGCGGCCCGCACGCGGCGGCAGCAGCGCCGCCTGCGCGACCTGCGGATCGAGCCCGGCCGCGAGCGCGCCGAACCGGCGCTGCATCGTTTCGATATGGCGCCACGCCGCGTCGTGCACCGGATCCTCCGCGCGCCAGCGCGCGAGCGCGGCGTCGAACGCTGCGCCGGTTCGGCCGGCCTGCCGCTCGACCCACCATTCGACCGCGCGACGCGCAACCTGCGGCGGCACCGCCGGTGTTCCCGGGGCGGCCATCGGTCAGGCCGCCGTCGCGAAGAAGCACTGCGTGCCGGCCTTCACGAGATAGCGCTTCACCGTCGCGAGCGACACGCCGAGTTCGCGCGCGATCTCGGCCTGCGTGAGCCCGTCGAGCTGCGCGAGCAGGAACGCGCGCTTCGCCGCAGGCGGCAGCCCGTCGAGCAGCCGGTCGATCTCGAGCAGCGTCTCGATCACGACGGCCCGCTCCTCCGGCGACGGCGCAACCGCTTCGGGGCGCAGCGCGAGCGCATCGAGATACGCGCGCTCGATCTGCTCGCGCCGCCAGTGATTGCTCAGCACGCGCTGCGCGACCGTCGTCAGGAATGCGCGCGGCTCGTCGGCGCCGATGGGCTCGTCGCGCGCCAGCAGGCGCATGAACGTGTCGTGCGCGAGATCGGCCGCGCGATGCGCGCAACCGAGCTTCCGGCTCAGCCAGCCGCGCAGCCACGCGTGGTGGCCGGTGTAGAGGACGTCGATTTCTCGATGGAGAGACAGCTTGTCAGCAGACATGGCCGGGTTCCGCAGTGCGCAGGCGTCAACGATTTTGTAAATGAGAATGATTATTATATACAAAAGTAAGGTGGCGGCTGCTGTCTTGGTGGGCGGGCGACATCGCTGCGGCGGCGGAGGGTCAAGCCGCGTCCCGTCCGCCGAATGCGCGCCGCACGCGAATATCACATCCACTCCGGGCCGGCCAATTCGATTCGTTAAATAATGATTTGACGGATCGATAACAATATCGAGATTACGGCCATTCGCCCGAAAATCGCGCCGAATTATCACATCCCATGCAAAACGCGATGAAAAATCGCGAAAATGGCAACCCATTGATACGCATCGTTCAATAATTCAAATCCCTCAAAAATGAATTTCCCGGAACACGCCTGTCGGGATCAGGCCACAACGGAGAATTTCATTTTTGCCGTTTTATAGCGACTCGGTAGTCTCCTGCCATTCCGGATCACGAACACACGAATGCGCAAGGAGATGACATGAAACGCACGACCCTCTCGCTGATTTCGCTCGCGTCGTTCGCGGCGATACCCGTCGCGCATGCGCAGTCCAGCGTCACGCTGTACGGCGTGATCGACACGTCGATCACCTACGTGAACCACGCGCAGGGCAAGGACAACGCATGGATGCTCGGCAACAGCAGCGCGGGCAACCTCGCCGGCAGCCGCTGGGGCGTGAAAGGCACCGAGGATCTCGGCGGCGGGCTGAAGGCGCTGTTCCAGCTGGAGAACGGCTTCGACCCGAGCAACGGCCGGCTCGGCCAGGGCAACCGCATGTTCGGCCGGCAGGCATTCGTCGGCCTGACGAGCGACCGCTACGGCACGCTCACGTTCGGCCGCCAGTACGACCCGCTCGTCGATCTCGTGCAGGGCATCACCGCCGACAACTATCTGGGCAGCGCGTTCGCGACGCCAGGCGACGTCGACAACTACGACAACAGCTTTCGCGTCGACAACGCGGTGAAGTACACGTCGGCCGTCTATGCGGGCCTGCAGTTCTCCGCGATGTATTCGTTCGGCGGCATCGCCGGCAGCACCGGCGCCGCGAATTCGTATTCGGCCGCCGTGTCGTACAACCGCGGGCCGTTCAGCGTCGCGGGCGGCTACTTCCACACGACCAACGGCCCCGCGTCGAACACGCTGCGCAGCGGCTGGACGAGTTCGTCGGACGGCACGTTCGACGGCCCGATCAACAACGGCTATGCAAGCGCGCACTCGATCGGCATCGCGCGCATCGCGGGCCAGTACGTCGCCGGCCCGTTCACGTTCGGCGTCGGCTACAGCAACGCGCAGTACCGCCGCGATGGAAGCTCGGTGTTCGGCTCGAACGAGCACTACAACACGGGCCAAGGCTTCGTGAACTACCAGGCGACGAACGCGCTGCTCGTCGGCGTCGGCTACAGCTACACGCGCTCGGGCGGCGACACGTCGGCGACCTATCACCAGGTCTCGGCCGGCGCGGACTACACCCTGTCGAAGCGCACCGACGTCTATCTGACCGCCGCGTACCAGCACGCGAGCGGCCAGACCGGCGACGGCAACGGCGGCTCGATGGCCGCGCAGGCATCGATCGGGTCGTACGGTTATGCGGGCACGAGCTCGCAGACGATGGTCAACCTCGGCCTGCGTCACCGCTTCTGATGCAGGGTGGCCGGCTGCGCACCGCGCGGCTGGTCAACTCGGCATTGCGTATGCGGCGGCTTCGGCCGCCGATTTTTTTGTTGCCTTCTTTCGCCCCGCCCTCGGCCGCCGGCCGATTTTCCCTTTCGCCCGGTTCTCCGCCGGTTTCAACGCGCAACTGACGTAATACGTCAGCTTGCGGTCGCCGCCATTGCATTGGAATTCGCCACAATGCCGGCCATTCTTACCGATCCCGCATCGCCTCGGGCGGCGATCCGGCACGACAGGAATGCCGGCGCACGCACGGGCAAATGCAAAGGAAAGTTTGACGCGAGCCATTTGACGGTTCGCTATGGCACACTTCGCGTCTGCGTAATTTCCTTGCACCGGGCGCCCGGATTCCGCCCCATCCTGCCATGCCGCGTCAGACAACCCGTTCGATCCACCGAGCCACGCTGAAAATCGCGTCGGCGATTGCGCTGTCGTGCACGCTCGCGGGCGTCGCGCGGGCCGATTGCCTGGACGACGCGGCCGCGTTCCAGCACGTGAGCGTCAGCCTGATGCGCGGCATCGCGCAGGTCGAATCGGGGATGAATCCGAACGCGATCAACACGAATACCAACGGCACGGTCGACATCGGGCTGATGCAGATCAACAGCACGTGGCTGCCGACGCTCGCGCGCGAAGGCATCACGCGGGAGAGCCTGTTCGACGCGTGCACGAACGCATACGTCGGCGCGTGGATCCTGTCGCAGAACATCCGCCAGCTCGGCCCCAACTGGAACGCGATCGGCGCGTACAACTCCGCGTCGCCCGACAAGCGCCTCGCGTATGCGCGCAAGGTCTATGATGCAATCCGGACCATGCCGGATTCGCCGGATACTCCCATGCCCATCCTTCCACCGTCCTTCACGCCGCCGCAACAGGCGCAGACGTACAACCCGTTCGCGAGCCTGAGCGTGTCGGCGCCGCCCGTCACGCGCGCACGCACGATCTCGCCGGCGTCCCCGCCTCCGCCGCCGCAGGGCGGCCCCGCCGGCCCGGCCGGCTCGTACAACTTCGGATGGACGGTCACGGGTGCCGACCAGGCGAAGCCGACCCAGGTCTTCGACGACGGCGCGCGGGTGTACGTACAGTTCAGCGACATGAAGCACGTGCCGGCGATCTTCACCGAGACGTCGTCCGGCCGCGTGCTGATGTCGTGGGAGCTGCAGTTTCCGTATGCCGTCCTGACGCGTCCCGCGCAAACGTTGATCTTCCAGCTCGGGCCGTTCGAGGCGCGCGCGCAGCGGGGGACGGCGGGGATGACCGCTCAGGGCGGGGCTGGAACGGGAACGCAGCGTGCGGGTGCGCCCGCGCCGACGGCTGCCACGGCGGCCGCCGCGAAACAACCGGCCGCGAATGCACCGGCCAAGCGCACGGCGTCGGCCGACGCACTCTGGTATCTGAACACGCCGTCGACGTCTGGATCGGCATCGACCGCGAGCACGGCGACTCCCCCGCCCGTGTCGAGTCCGTCGAACCAGCCGGCTACGTGGCCCACCGCGGTCACGTCGAACACGCCGCCGCCCGCGACGCCCCAGGCGCCGGCCGCGGCCACGCCGGCTACGCGCGTCAGCACCGACGCGCTCTGGTATATCTCGAAGTAGCGCACGGGCAGGCCTTCTCGCGGAAGCCGAAGCCGTCGAAATGGAAGCTGACCCACAGCGTGGGTTCGCGTGCGGGACACATCTGTTCAACCTGCGCGTTGACGCGGTCCGTCTCCACCGAGACGGCGTCCTTTTTCAGATCGATTTCGGCCATCGCGCTTACTTCCCCTGCGTCGGCTCGAGTTCGGGCGCGTTCATGTCGTCGACCCACTGCAGCTCGGCGGTGCCGTTCTTGCATGGAACGTCGTGCTGCGCCCGCGCCGCGCTCACGAACACACGGGCTTGCGACGGCGTGGCCCACGCCGCGCACGTCCCCATTTTCCCGCCTGCACGAACGCCATCGCCCCCGACCGATCGTCGCCGGCGGCCGAATCCGTTACCCGCGCCGCACCCAGATCACTTTGCCGTCGCGAATGCCGAGATTGCGACGTTCCTCCCGGTAATCCATCGTGCCCGGCAACGACTTGCCGTCGCGCTCGAGCACGCGCCACAGGCAACCGTCGAGCAGCGCGCCCGCGTCGGCCTCGGCCTTGCCGACCAGCGCGTCGTCCGGCGCGGCGTCCGCCTTGCACGCCTGCGCGGCGCCCGGCTGCGCGGGAATCGTCGCAGCTCCACCCGCGGTGGCATTGGGGTGCTTCGTATCCATGTCGGCACATCCTGCAAAGGTTGCGCTCGCAACGACTGCAACGAGCATCGCGATCGTGTTCTTCATCGGTTTCTCCCTGTCGCGACCCGGCGGTGCATGTGCGGCATTCGTGCACGACCGGGCATCGCATGCATGATCGGTTCCGCATGCTGTCGACCGCTTCCTGACAAAGCCGGCCAGCGCATGGCGGTCTTTCGCGACCCGGCCGACCCGCGTCGGCGCACCGGCATCGCAGGGCCGGCCTGACGCCGAACCCGAGCGCATGTTACCGCACCGATTCGCGTCGACGGCGCGACGCCGACGCAGCGCGTGCGCCCTGCACGCGCCGGCGATCCATTCAGAACTTGTACGTCACGCCCGCGATGCCGTAGTAGTTGCTGCGTGTCTGGACGATCGGGCTGTCACCATAGCGCCCCAGCAGCCGCGTCATGCCGCCGGTCGCGTGCGCCGACCAGTGCTGCGACAGATCCCAGTTCCATGCGAGCGACAGCGTCGCGCTGTCGACTCCGCCGCTCGTCGAATACGGCCGGAACCCGCTCGTCGCCGACTGCGCATCGGTCACGCCGTAGAACGTCTGCATGTAGCGGCCCGTGCCGGCGTGCACGCTGCCCGTCACGACGATCGTGTGCCGCGCGGCCTTGAATATCGGCACCGCGAGGTCGACATGCCCGGACAGGCCGCGCGACGTATGCGTGACCGGCGTGTCGACCGTGACGGTCAGTTCGCCGCCGTCCAGCAACGCCACGCCCGCACGCAAGCCGACGAGCACCGAGCCCGGAATCCGGCCCATCCCCTTCAGGTGGTCGGAGCCCGGCAGGTCGAAGCGGTTCTCGTCCGCGCGGCCCGCGTCGTAGCTCACCGCCGCCGACACGAACGCACCGTGCGGCAGGTCCAGCCGGTAGCCGGCGCCCTGCGTGCCGTCAATGAAGAAGCCATTGCCGAACGTGGCGGAAAACGACGGCGCAACGACGCCGCGATACTGGTTGCTGCCCTGGTAGCGCGGGGCGAACCCGCCGCCGAGCGACAGCGAATACTGGTTTTCCGCATGGGCGGCGGCGGCGAGGGTCAGGCCGGCGAGCGGCATGCAATAGCGGTAGCGGCGGAGTATCGGGCGCACAATATCGAGATAAGAGTGACGGAGCCCGCAGTCTAGGTGCCGCTCTCCGCGGAGACTGTCCTGAATCTACGGAGAATCTGTGCGCAATTGTGTTCGATTGTTCGAGATTGTCGTACCGCGCCCCCGGCCCACGGTGCGCCGGATAGAATTCGCGTGCCGCGCCGCACACCGGCTCGCCCGTGCGCGAGATCGCGCGTGCATCCTGAGGAGACCATGAACGAAGATCCGCTCAAATACCGCGTCCTGCTGATCGAGGACGACGACCGCCTGGCGCAGCTCGTCCGCGAATACCTCGACGGCTATGAATTCGCGGTGACGGTCGTGCGGCGCGGCGACCTCGCCGTCGCGGCGGTGCGCGAGCACCAGCCGGCCCTCGTGATACTCGACCTGATGCTGCCGAATCTCGACGGGATGGAAGTCTGCCGGCGCATCCGCGCGTTCACCAACGTCCCGGTGCTGATCCTGACCGCGCGCGCAGACGTGTACGACCAGGTCGCGGGCCTCGAGACGGGCGCCGACGACTACGTGACGAAGCCGATCGAGCCGCGCGTGCTGGTCGCCCGCGCCCGCGCGCTGCTGCGCCGTGCGCAGCCGGCCGCCGCGGAAGCGCGCGCAGCCGCGCCCGATGCGCTCGTGTTCGGCGAGCTGACGATCTCGCCGCCCAACCGCACCGTCACGTGGCGCGGCGAGCCGGTCGACCTGAAGACCGCCGAATTCAACCTGCTGCTGATCCTCGCGCGCGCGGCCGGCACCGTGCTGAGCCGCGACGACATCCTGAAGCAGTTGCGCGGGATCGAGTTCGACGGGCTCGACCGCTCGGTCGATTCCGGCATCTCGAAGCTGCGCCGCCGCTTCGAGGATGCGTCGTCGGAGCCGCACAAGATCAAGACGATCTGGGGTCGCGGCTACCTGTTCAGCCCTTCCGCGTGGGACGAATAAATGCTGCGCCCGTTGATCAGGCTGTACCTCGTCGTGATCCTGTTCGTTGCCGCGTCGATCGTGTTCATCCAGCTGTCGTTCGACCGGATCTTCTACGACCGCAGCGCGCAGGCGGAACGCGATTCGTTGACCACCTACGCATTCGTGCTCAACGACTACCTCGAACGTCATCCGGGCGAACAGCGCAAGCTCGCGCTGCGCGAACTCGCGAAACACGGCAACGAAAGGTTCGACTTCATGTCGATGGCCGCTGCCCGCGCGCAGTTGAGCGGCGGGCCGTTGCGCGATCTCGACGCCGGCCTGATCGCGATCAGCTACGACGGCAAGGATTACTACATGCCGATCGCGGATGGTTCGGTGCTGCACGCGCGGCCGATCGAAGCCTTCAGCCTCGACATCAAGATCTATGCGTACATGCTGCTCGCGCTCAGCACGCTGCTCGCGGTGGTGCTGTGGGTGCACTATCACTGGCGCGACCTGCGCAGGCTGCAGGAAGCCGCACGCGCATTCGGCGCCGGCACGCTGTCGACCCGCGTGAAGCTGTCCGGCAAGTCGAACATCTACGAGCTGTCGCAGCAGTTCAACGACATGGCCGCGCGCATCGAGGCGTCGATCAAGCAGCAGCGCGAAATGATGCACGGCATCTCGCATGAACTGAAAACGCCGCTCGCGCGACTCGAATTCGGGCTCGCGCTGCTGGCCGAACCCGACGAGACGGGGCGCATGCGCGAGCGCCGCGACGCGCTGCGGCGCGACGTGCGCGAACTCGACGAACTCGTCACCGAGCTGCTGACGATCGGCCGGCTCGAACAGGGGGCGAGCGAACTCGCACCGATGGACGTCGACGTCGACGCGCTGATCGACAGCGTCGCCGGCAACGTCACAAACGACATCGTCGATCGCGGCATCACGCTCGACGTGTCGGCACACGGCGCACCGTCCACCCACGTATGCGACCCGAAGCTGGTTGCCCGCGCGTTGCTGAACCTGATCCGCAACGGCGCGCGCTACGCGTCGCGCAAGGTCTTGCTCGCCGCCGCGAGCGACCCGTCCGGCGCACTCGTGCTGAGCGTCGACGACGACGGCCCCGGCATCCCGGCCGCCGAACGCGCCCGCGTGTTCGAACCGTTCCAGCGGCTCGACTCCAGCCGCGACCGGCAGACTGGCGGCTTCGGGCTCGGACTCGCGATCGTGCGGCGTGTCGCGCTGGTGCACGGCGGCGACGTGCGGCTCGAGGATTCGCCGCTCGGCGGCGCACGCTTCGTGATCACGCTGCCTGTGCGAACGCTGCCGGACAATCTGTTCGACCTGCCGGAAGCCGCCGCGCATGCCGGCACGTTCGGCGGCAGCACCGGCATGGCCGTCCCGCGGCAATAACGCGCGCGGCCGGCGCACCGGCCGCCCTCCCCCGTGCGCCGGCCCGCCGGCGCGTGCATCGCGGCCGCTCAGCGACGGCGCAGCAGCGCGACGAAGAACAGGCTGCCGAACATCGCGGTCACGATCCCGATCGGCAGATCTTCCGGCGCCGCGAGCGTGCGGGCGGCCACGTCCGCCCACACGAGCAGGATCGCGCCCGTCAGCGCGGCCACCGGCAGCAGCCGGCCGTGCTCGGCGCCCACCGCGCGACGGCACAGATGCGGCGTGACGAGCCCGACGAAGCCGATCGCGCCGCTGACCGCGACCATCGCGCCCGTCGCGAACGACGCGACGACGAACACCTCGCGCCGCATCCGCGCGCTCGGCACGCCGAGCGACGCCGCGGCGACGTCGCCCGACATCAGCGCATTCAGTTCGCGACGGCGCGCGTACAACGCGCTGCCGGCAAGCACCGCGCACACGGCCGGCACCGGCAGCAGATCCCAGCGCGCGAGCCCGACGCCGCCGAGCATCCAGAACAGCACCGACGACGCGGCGCGCTGATCGCCGAGATACAGCAGCAGGTTGCCGAACGCGGCCATCATGAACGACACCGAAACGCCCGCGAGCAGCAGCCGGTCCGATTCGAGCCGGCCGCGCCGGTAAGCGAGCGCGACGACGCACGCGGTCGCCGCGAGCGCGCCCGCGAACGCCGCGGCCGACAGCGTGAACGGGCCAAAGGCCGCGCCGGCCATCACGGTAACCGCGACGGCGCCGAGCATCGCGCCCGCGCTCACACCGAGCAGGTGCGGATCGGCCAGGCGGTTCGCGGTCGCTGCCTGCAGCGCGACGCCGACCGCGGCCAGCGTCGCGCCGACGATCGCCGCGAGCAGCGCGCGCGGCATCCGGATCAGCCAGACGATGCTGTCGTCGCCCGCCGCCACGATCGCGTCGGCACCGCCGAACGCCGACGCGACGTGCGCGGCGACGATCCGCACCGCGGCCGGCATCGCGATCGGCGCCGGGCCGAATGCGGCCGACGCGACGATCGACACGACCAGCAGCAGCGCGAGCGCCGGCAGCACCACGCGCATGCCGGGCCGCGAGACCCGCACGGGCGCGCTCATCGCGCCGGCCCGGCGAACGCGGCCGGATACAGCGCGCGCGCGAGCGTTTCGACGGCCGCGACGTTTTCCGGGCCCGGCGTCGCCGCATCGTACGGAATCACGACGAAGCGCCGGTCGCGGATCGCGGCCACGCGCGCGAGCGCCGGTTGGCTCAGCAGGAACTGCCGCTTCTGCGCGGCCGTCACCGCCGAATAGTCGACGATCACGATCACCTGCGGATCGCGCGCGACCACGCTTTCCCAGCTCACCTGCGTCCAGCTGCGCGGCAGGTCGTCCATCACGTTGCGCGCGCCGGCCGCCGCCAGCAGCGCGCTCGGCATCGCGAGCCCGCCGGCCGTCATCGGCTTGTCGGTGCCGCTGTCGTACACGAACACGCGCAGCGGTGCCGGATGCCCGATCGCGCGCGATACGGCCGCGAGCCGCGCGCGCATCGCGGCGACGACCTGCGCGGCGCGCGCGTCGACACCGAAGATCCGGCCGAGATTGGTCAGGTCGCGAAACACGTCGTCGAACGACGCGGCCGACTGTTTCATCACGTGCGAACACGATTCGGTCAGCTCGTAGGTACGGATGCCGAACGGCGCAAGCGTCGCGGGCGTCACCGCGCCGCCGACATGCATCCCGTAGTTCCAGCCCGCGAGATAGAAGTCGGCGCGCGCGGCCGCCAGCACCTCGAGCGACGGATACTGGCTCGCCAGTTCGGGCACGCCGCGCAATGCGTCGCGCACGCGCGCGGTGCCCGTCTTCCAGCCGCCGATGCCCGTATAGCCGACGAGCCGGTCCTTCAGGCCGAGCACGAGCATCATCTCGGTCAGGTTCACGTCGTTGCTCACCGCACGCGTCGGCGCGCGCTCGAACGTCACGTCGCGATCGCAACTGCGCACGGTGACGGGATAGGCGCCCGCGTGAACCGCCGTCAAGCCGAGCACGATCGCGGCAACGAGCCGACACAGGGTGGTCGAAAAAGCGGACGACAAAGCGGACGGCAACACGGTGGACGAAAAAGCAAGCGGCATGGCGTTCATTCCGGATGAAGCGGCGTGATGCGCGGGCGGCCCGTGACGGGATGACGATCGACGAGCGCGGCGACGCCGAACACGTCGCGCAGCAGCGTTTCGGTCAGCACGTCGGCCGGCGCGCCCGACGCGACGACCCGCCCGTGCGCAAGCACATGGAGCCGGTCGCAATACGCGGCCGCGAGGTTGAGGTCGTGAATCGTCGCGAGCGTCGCGATGCCGAGGCGGCGCACGCGCGCGAGCAGTTCGAGCTGGTGACGCAGGTCGAGATGGTTGGTCGGTTCGTCGAGCAGCAGCAGTTCGGGCTGCTGAGCAAGTGCGCGGGCCAGCAGCGCGCGCTGCTTCTCGCCGCCCGACAGCGACGCGAAACGTTGCGCGCGGCGCTCGACGAGGCAGACGTCGTGCAGGGCCGATTCGACGATCCGGCGATCGTCGGCCGACTCCGCATCGAACGGCCCCTTGTGCGGCGTGCGGCCCATGCCGACCAGTTCATCGACCGTCAGCCCGAAATCGTCCGGCGTCTCCTGCTGCAGCACCGCGATGCGCTGTGCGACCGCGCGCGGCCGCATGCGCCACACGTCCTGCGCGTCGAGTGCAACGCGACCCGCGGCGGGCCGCGCGTAACGGAACACGCAGCGCAGCAGGCTCGTCTTGCCGCTGCCGTTCGGGCCGACCAGCCCGACGAACTCGCCTTCGGCCACCGTCAGCGTCACCGAATCGAGCACGACGACCGCGCCGCCAGGCGACCAGCTCACGCGCTCGATGTCGAGCATGTGGGTGACGGAATGCACGTCGCGCCGCATCAGAAGCGCATCGTCGCGACGAGCTCCGCCGAGCGCGACGGACCGAGCAGCCATTGCTCGCCGCCGTTCGACGTCGTCACCGCGTACGTGCGGTTCGCGAGGTTGCGCAGGTACAGCGCAAGCTCGGTGCGCGACGTCGGCCGCCAGCGCAGCGACGCATCGAACACCGTATACGACGGCACCTGCACGCGGTTCGCATCGTCGCCGTAGGTCGCCCCGACGTAGCGCACGCCCGCGTTCGCGTGCCAGCGCTCGGCGAATGCCCAGCCGAGCCACAGGTTCGCGCTCTGCTGCGGCACGTTCGACGGCACGTTGCCGGCCCGCGACACCGTCGTGCCGCCGGTCGTCTGGTTGAACGCGTCGTAGCGCGCACGCAGCAGCGCGACGTTCGCATCGATCGTCCAGCCGTGCGGCAACCGTGCGCCGCCGGTCAGCTCGATCCCGCGCGACGATTGCCGCCCGACCTGCTGGCGTAGCGCCGGATTGAACGGATCGGCGCTGAGCAGGTTGCGCTTCGTGATGTCGTACACGGCGAACGTCCAGTATGCGCGGCCGTCGAGCAGCGTCTGCTTGAGCCCGGCCTCCCATTGCTCGCCGGTCGCGAGCCGATAGTTCGCCTGCGACGCGGACAGCGTCACGAGCGAGCCGAGCCCTTCCGCGCCCGTCGTGTACTGCGCATACGCGCTGAGCGTCGGCGCGACTTCGTACACGAAGCCGGTGCGCCAGCCGACGTTTGCGAAACGCTTGTCGAAGCCCGCGCCGCTTGCCGCCTGCTCGCGGCTGAACGCGATATGGTCGTAGCGCAGCCCGCTCACCCATGCGAGCCGCGGCAGCACTTCGAGCCGGTTCTCGGCGAACACCGCGGCCTGCCGCGCCCGCGTACTGAACTGCGGCACGGTCGGGTCCGGGCTCGTGAACACCCCGGGAGCGAAGCCGTGCGCGGGCACCGTCGATTCGCCGCCATACGGCGAATTGTTGGTGCCGCTGAACGTGATCTGGCTGAATTCCGTGCCGACGACGAAGCGGTTCGCGCGGCCGAACAGCGTACCGTCGACGCGTGCGCTCAGCCGGTCGCCGATCTGCCGCTGATGGTGGCCGATGTCGAGATAGTCGCCGCGCGTGACGAGGCCCGTCGCGGCATCGAGCCCATACGATTCGGCATTGCGCCAGTGGCGATTCGACGTCAGATAGTAGAGCTGATTGTCGATCGTCACGCCGGCCGCGGGCCGGTAGCGGGCCGACAGGCGCGTCCACTGGTCGTAGTAGGCAATCGTCGCATCGGCGACGTTGTAGTTGAGCTTGCGCAGCGACGGATCGAGCACGCCGTTCGGCGCCGGCACACCATAGTACGTCGCCGGCATCTGGCGGCCGTAGTCGAAGTCGAGCGTCAGCGCAAACGTCGGGCTCACGTCGAATGTCAGCGCGCCGCCGACGGCCGTCGTATGCGTGTCGGCCCGCTCCGCGAGACCGTTCGCCCGTGCATCGCTCGCATGGAAGCGGTACGACAGTTGCGGACCGAGCGCGCCCGTCGTATCGAACGCGGCACGCTTCGCGCCGTCGGGGCCGACGCCGAACTGCAGCGTCGTCTCGCGCGTGCGCTGCGGGCGCTTCGGCACGACGTTCACGACGCCGCCGATCGCCCCCTCGCCGTACAGCACCGACGCCGGGCCGCGCAGCACGTCGATGCGCTCGACCGACCACGTATCGAACGGGTACGTGATCGTGCCGGCGGCCGGCATCAGCCGCACACCGTCGAGCAGCGTCATCACCGATTCCTGGCCGCTGAAGCCGCGCACGCTCAATGCGGTGCCGCCGTTGCCGGGCGCCGTCGCGCTCGCGAAGCCGGCCGTGCGCGTGACCGCGTCGAGCACCGTGCGATCGCCGCGCGCGTCGATCGTGTCGGCCGTGACCGTCTCGACGCTCGCGGGCGTGTCGAGGCTCGCGAGCCCGAGCCGCGACCCCGTTTCGAGCGGTTGCGTCAGCGGGTCGGCAGGCGCGCTTCGCGCGCTGACGTTGATCGCCGGCAGCGCATGCCGCTCGTCCGGTGCCGGCGCGCTCGCCTCGGCGGCCAATGCGCCGGAGGTCGCCATCGCGCACCCCAGCAGGGTCGAGCAGCCGCGCGCGCGCCACGCGCGGGCGGCCCGGCGCGACGCGGCAGCATGCCGCTCCCCGCGCGCCGGTTTGAGTCTGGTATTCGTCACGTCGTATCGATCTTCGTCAGGCGTCGTCGCTCGCAGTCGAACCCGGACACCCGGGCAGCCGGCGACGCAAAACGTCAGATGATACAAAATATCAACCTGGTTCGTCAGGATTTTGTCAGGTTGTTCTGGCCGCGCCGAGCGGCCCTGCGCTCAGCCGCCGGCCTTGAACGCCGGCAACTGCTGCCCGAGCCGCGCGCCCATTTCCGCGCCGAGCGCCTGCAGCGCATTGAACGGCCGGATCATGACCTCGAATTCGACGATCCGCCCTTCGTCGTCGAATCGGATCATGTCGATCCCCTTCAGCGCCTTGTCGCCGACGACCGCGCTGAATTCCAGCACCACGCTCCTGCCGTCGTCGGTCGCGAACTGGCGGTCATAGACGAAATCGTCGAGGATCGTGATCACCGTGCGCAGCGCCATCAGCAGCGCGGGCGCCGGCCCGTACGGCTTGAACGCCATCGGCGAACGGAACACCGCGTCCGGATGGACGATCGAGTCCAGCGCGCTGAAATCCTTGCGTTCGACCATCGCGTGCCACGTGTCGAGCGATTGCGCGACAGCCGGTGAAAGTTGCATGGGCGGGTTCGTCATCGAAAACTCCTGTCACGTCGGGCGGAAAAGAATCGGATCGGTCTCACAGGGTCGCGGCCAGCGTCGTGCCCTGGTGAATCGCACGCTTCGCATCGAGCTCAACGGCTTCGTACGCGCCGCCGATCACATGAACCGTGCGTCCGGCGGCCTCCAGTTGGTCCGCGAGTACACGCAACGGCTCCTGTCCCGCGCAGATCACGACGTTGTCCACCGGCAGCGTCTGCCCGACGCCGTCGATCGTCACGTGGAAACCGTCGTCGTCGATGCGCGCGTAGGTCACCGCCGACGACATCCCGACGCCGCGCGCCTTCAGCGCCGTGCGGTGAATCCAGCCGGTGGTCTTGCCGAGCCCGTCGCCGACCTTCGACGCCTTGCGCTGCAACAGATGAATCTCGCGCGCCGCCGGCTCGGGCCGCGCATCGCGCAAGCCGCCGGCGTTCGCGTACGACGGGTCGACACCCCACTCGGCGAAGAACCGGCCCGCGTCGCCCTGTTCGCCGCGTTCGCGATGAGCGAGATACTCGGCGACGTCGAAGCCGATGCCGCCCGCGCCGACGATCGCGACACGGTTGCCGACGGCCTTGTCGTCGCGCAGCACGTCGAGATAGCCGAGTGTCTTCGGATGACCGACGCCGTCGATCGGCGGCGTGCGCGGCACGATGCCCGTTGCGATCACCACTTCGTCGAATCCGCCCTCCAGCAGCATCTCGGCGGTCGCACGCGTATTGACGTGCAGCGCGATGCCGCGCAGCTCGATCTGCCGGCGGAAATAGCGCAGCGTCTCGTTGAATTCTTCCTTGCCGGGCACCTTCTTCGCGAGGTTGAACTGGCCGCCGATCTCGGCGCCGGCTTCGTACAACGTCACCGCGTGACCGCGCTCGGCCGCGGTGACCGCGCAGCCGAGGCCCGCCGGCCCGGCGCCGACCACGGCGATCCGCTTGCGCTGCTGCGCGGGGCGAATCACGAGCTCGGTTTCATGGCATGCGCGCGGATTCACGAGGCACGACGTGATCCTGCCGCTGAACGTGTGGTCGAGGCACGCCTGGTTGCAGCCGATGCACGTGTTGATCTCGTCCGCGCGCCCTTCCCGCGCCTTGCGCACGAACTCGGCGTCGGCGAGAAACGGCCGCGCCATCGACACCATGTCGCAATAGCCGTCGGCGAGCAGTTGCTCGGCGACTTCCGGCGTATTGATCCGGTTGGTCGCGACGAGCGGAATGCCGACCTTGCCCATCAACTGCCGCGTGACCCATGCGTACGCGGCACGCGGCACCTTGGTCGCGATGGTCGGGATGCGCGCCTCGTGCCAGCCGATGCCGGTATTGATGATCGTCGCACCGGCCGCTTCGATCGCCTGCGCGAGCCGGATCACCTCGTCGAGCGTCGAGCCGCCTTCGACGAGATCGAGCATCGACAGCCGGTAGATCACGATGAAGTTCGCACCGACCCGCTCGCGCACGCGCCGCACGATGTCGACCGCGAAGCGGATGCGGTTCTCGTACGCACCGCCCCATTCGTCGTCGCGATGGTTCGTGCGCGCGGCGATGAATTCGTTGATCAGGTAGCCCTCCGATCCCATGATCTCGACGCCGTCGTAGCCCGCATGCTGCGCGAGCGCCGCGCATCGCACGAAATCGGCGATCGTCTCGTCGACTTCATCGCGGCTCAATGCGTGCGGCATGAACGGGTTGATCGGCGCCTTCAGCGCGCTCGGCGCGGCGAGCGCCGGGTGATACGCATAACGCCCGAAATGCAGGATCTGCAGCGCGATCTTGCCGCCCTGCGCGTGCACTGCGCGCGTCACGACTCGATGGCGTTCGGCTTCTGCTTCGGTCGTCAGCATCGCGCCGCCCGCCGCCGGGCGGCCGCGTTCGTTCGGCGCGAAACCACCGGTGACGATCAGGCCGGCCTCGCCCCGCGCACGCTCCGCGTAGAACGCCGCCATCCGCTCGAAACCGTTGGGCGCTTCCTCGAGGCCCACGTGCATCGACCCCATCAGCACACGGTTCCTGAGCGACGTGAAGCCGAGCTCGAGCGGGGTCGTCAGATGCGGATAGCGCGATGTCATCGGGGACTCCATTTTTATGCAACAAGTTGCACGAATGATAGTCCGCCACTTTCGTTTATGCAACATGTTGCACAAACGTGACCGTCGCCTTGCACCCGGGCCCCGATATGGCAAGATGCGGTTCATTCAGCGGCCTCCTCCGATCCGACATGTCCCTGCCCCATGCCCTTCTCACCGCCCTCGCCGAACGCCCCGGTTCAGGCTCCGAACTCGCCGATCGCTTCGATCGTTCGATCGGCTATTTCTGGCAGGCGACGCACCAGCAGATCTATCGCGAGCTGGGCCGTCTCGAAGAAACGGGCTGGATCGAATCGCTGCCGGCCGAATCGGGGCGCGGCCGCAAGCGCGCATACCGGATCCTGCCGGCCGGCAAGAAGGAGTTGCGGCGCTGGATCGCCGAACAGGACGATCCGACGCCGCTGCGCGAAGCGCTGATGGTGCGCCTGCGTGCGGAGGCGGTGCTCGGGCCGGCCGGCCTCGAGAACGAAATCAGGCGGCGCATCGCGCTGCACCAGGAGAAACTCGACTTGTACCTGCGGATCGAGGCGCGCGATTTTCCGGAAGAAGCGGATTCGCGCGCGAAGCGCCTGCAGCATCTGGTGCTGCAGGCCGGCATCGCGAACGAGCGGTTCTGGGTCGAGTTTTCACAGCACGCGCTCGACGTGCTGCGCTTGCCGAAAGACTGAGCGACTGAGCGACTGACGGAGGAGATGACGATGACGCAGAAAACCGTGCTCTGCTACGGCGATTCGAACACGCACGGCACGCGCCCGATGACGCGTGCGGGCGGTCTGGAGCGGTTCGCCCATGACAAGCGCTGGACCGGCGTGCTCGCGCACGCGCTTGGCTCCGGCTGGCGGGTCATTGAAGAAGGTTTGCCCGCACGCACGACCGTGCATGACGATCCGATCGAAGGCCGGCACAAGAACGGCTTGTCGTATCTGCGCGCGTGCATCGAAAGCCACCTGCCCGTCGACGTCGTCGTGCTGATGCTCGGGACGAACGATCTGAAGTCACGCTTCTCGGTCACGCCCGCCGACATCGCGACGTCGGTCGGCGTGCTGCTTGCCGAAATCGCCGCGTACGGTGCCGGCCCGCACGGCGCGGCGCCGCAGCGCGTACTGATGGCGCCTGCGCCGATCGTCGAAGTCGGCTTCCTCGGCGATATTTTCGTGGGCGGCGCCGCGAAATCGCGGCAGCTTGCGCCGCTGTACGCACAGGTCGCGGCGAACGCCGGCGCGCATTTCCTCGATGCCGGCACGGTCATCGAAGTCAGCCCGATCGATGGCGTTCACTTTGCGGCCGATCAGCATCGCGCGCTCGGGCAGCGTGTGGCGGCCCTGCTGCGGCAGATCGCGTAACCCGCCCCCGCGCGCCGAACCCCAGCCGGCCAGCTTCGATCGGCGCGCCGCGCGCGCAACGCCGCTCACGCGTCCAGTACGATCACCACCTTGCCCTTCACCTGCCGGTTCGCCATCCGCGCGATCGCATCGGCCGCACCGCCGAGCGGCACGCGCTCGGTGATCGCCGGTCGCACCTTGCCGGCCGCGAACCATTCGGCGAGCAGCCGCATGTTCGCGACGTGCTGTTTCGGATCGCGGCGCACCGCGTCGCCCCAGAACACGCCGAGAATGTCGCGCTCCTTGAGCAGCGCGAGATTCAGCGCGATCTTCGGAATCTCGCCGGCCGCGAAACCGACCACCAGGAACCGGCCGCGCCATGCGGTCGCGCGCAGCGCCGCTTCGGTGTACGCACCGCCCACCGGATCGTAGACGACGTCCGCGCCGCGGCCGCCGGTCAATTCGTCCACGCGGCGGCGCAGGTCCTCGGTCGCATAGTCGATCGTCTCGTCGGCGCCCGCTTCGCGGCACAGCGCAAGCTTGTCCGCGCTCGATGCCGCGGCGATCACGCGCGCACCGAGCGCCTTCGCGATCTCGATCGCCGCGAGCCCGACGCCGCCGGCCGCGCCCAGCACCAGCAGCGTCTCGCCCGCCTGCAGACGCGCACGCTGCTGCAATGCGTGCAGCGACGTGCCGTACGCGAGCACGAGCGCCGCGCCCTGCTCGAACGTCATGCCCGGCGGCAACGCGGCGATCTGATGCACGTCGGCCACGCATTGCTCGGCGAACCCGCCGTGCCCGGTGAACGCGACCACCTGGTCGCCGGGCCGCCACGCGCTCACGCCGTCGCCCACCGCGTCGATCACGCCGGCGAACTCCGCGCCGGGCGAGAACGGCAGCGCCGGCTTCACCTGATACAGCCCCTGCACGATCAGCGCATCGGGGAAGTTCAGCGACGCCGCCTTCACGCGAATCCGCACCTGGCCCGCGGCCGGTTCGGGCGCCGCGACTTCCTCGATGCGCAAGCGGTCGATCGGACCGAATGCGGTACACAACAAGGCTTTCATGTGCTCTTCTCTCCTTGCGCGCCATCGGCGCGCATCGATACGGCAGCGGGACGCGCCCGCGCGAGCGGTGCGCGATACCGGTGCGCCGCACCGGCATCGCGACACCCTTATCCGTGCACCGCGATGCTCAAAACCAAGCGTCGCACATGTCGAGCGTCGTCGTGTCGACGCTCGCCAGCAGATCGAGCTGCGCATCCACCTTCGGCAGCTCCCAACGAAAGAAGTAACGCGCGGCGGCACGCTTGCCGTCGTGGAAATCGCCGTCGTGCCCGTGCGCGGCCAGCGTCACGTCGAGCCACAGCCACGCGACGACGAGATGGCCGAACGCCTCCAGATAGACGCTCGCGTTCGCAAGCCGCACCTGTGGATCGCCGAGCGCGGCCAGCGCGCGCGTGACGTCGACGAGCCGCGCCCAGCGCCGCGCCAGCGCATCGGCGTGGGTGCACAGGTCGCCGCCGGCCGGGCGCGCGCGCTCGAGCGTCGCGGCGATGCGCGCATCGAGCGTGCGCAGCAGCGCGCCGTCGTCCTGCGCGACCTTGCGGCCCAGCAGGTCGAGCGCCTGGATGCCGTGCGTGCCTTCGTGGATCGGGTTCAGACGATTGTCGCGATAGAGCCGCTCGACCGGATAGTCGCGCGTGTAGCCGTAGCCGCCGTGCACCTGGATCGCGAGATCGTTGGCCGCGACGCACCACTGCGACGGCCAGCTTTTCGCGATCGGCGTCAGGATGTCGAGCAGCTGCGCGGCCTCGGCGCGCGCGTCGGCGTCGACGTGCGCGCGCGCTTCGTCGACGAGCCGCGCGCAGTACAGGATCAGCGCGAGCCCGCCCTCGACGTACGCCTTCTGCGCGAGCAGCATGCGCCGCACGTCCGGATGCGCGACGATCGGCGCCTGCGGCGCGGCCGCGTCCTTGCCTGCCGGCCCGAGCGGACGCCCCTGCGGCCGGTTGCGCGCATAGTCGAGCGCGTGCAGGTAGCCGGTATAGCCGAGCGCCACCGCGCCCGCGCCGACACCGATGCGCGCCTCGTTCATCATGTGGAACATGTAAGCGAGCCCGTGATTCGGCTCGCCGACCAGATAGCCGATCGCGCCGGCCCGCCCTTCCGGGCGGTGACGCGTGCCTTCGCCGAAGTTCAGCAGGCAGTTGGTCGTGCCGCGATTGCCCATCTTGTGGTTCAGCCCGGCGAGCGCGACGTCGTTGCGTTCGCCGCGCGCGGCGCCGTCGGCGGCCGGCAGGTACTTGGGCACGACGAACAGCGAGATGCCGCGCGTGCCGGGCAGCAGCCGGCCGTGTTCGTCGGGAATCTTCGCGAGCACGAGATGGACGATGTTCTCCGCCAGCTCGTGCTCGCCGCCGGAAATCCACATCTTGTTGCCGGTGAGCCGGTAGCGCGGGCCGAGCGGCGATGCGCATTCGAAGTCCGCGCGCGTGACGATGTCGGACAGCGACGAGCCGGCCTGCGGCTCGGACAGGCACATCGTGCCGAAGAAGCGCCCTTCCAGCTCGGGACGCGCGAACGCGTCGATCTGCGCGGGGCTGCCGTGCGCGATCAGCAGGTTCGCGTTCGCGACGGTCAGGAACGGGTACGCGGCGGTCGCGATGTTCGCGGCCTGGAAGAACAGGAACGATGCGGCCTCGACGAGCTTCGGCAGTTGCATCCCGCCGAGCGCTTCGTCCTGGCCCGCCGCGATCAGGCCGGCGTCCGCGAACGCGCGCACGGCCGGCGCGACTTCGGGAATCAGCGTCACGCGCTCGCCGTCGAAGTGAGGCTCCTCGCGATCGCCGCGCGCCGCATGCGGCGCGAACAGCTCGGCCGCGATCCGCTCGCTGGTGTCGAGCACCGCGTCGAACGTCTCGCGGCTGTGCTCCGCATAGCGCGGCAGCGCGGCGAGCGCACCGGCGTCGAGCCAGTCGTACAGCAGGAACGCGAGATCGCGTCGCGACATCAGCAGGCTCATCGTGAAGCCCTCCGTGTGGCCGGCGCGCACCGCGCAGGGTCGTTGCGCTGCGCGCGCCGGTCGATCCGCATGCGCTCGATCGATTCAGGCTTCATCACGTCTGTCTCCTGTCGGGTGCGCGCCGGCGCACCCGTTCGCTCCGGTTGCCGGAACCGGATGGTTGGGTCGGTGACTGCAAATGCTGGCGAGAAATTTAGCACGGTCGTTCTAAAACGACAATGGCGAATAACCCGGCGGTGGATCGGGACGATCGACGCCGGGCAGTGCCGGCGCGCATTACGCAAGAGCCGATGTGCGGCGCGCTCGCGTCACGCGCCGCTCACGCGGGCGGCGACGCGTCGTCTACGTTCGCCGGCGTATCGAGCGGAACGAACATGTAGCCCTTGCCGCGCACGGTGCGGATGTAGCGATAGTCGCCGACCGCCCGCTCGATCAGGTTGCGCAGCCGGAAGATCAGCACGTCGAGCCCGCGCTCCGAACGCCCCGTCGCATCGAGCCCCAGCAGCGCGAGGATTTCCGCGCGCGACAGCACGCGCATCGGCCGCGAGATGAACAGTTCGAGCAGCGCGAATTCGCTCGCGCGCAACCCGAGGTCGGCGCCCGCGCGGGTCGCGCGCCGGGTCGTGAAATTCACGCTGATGTCGCCGAACGCATAGGGCGCGGGGAAACCCGGCTCGCGCGGCGGCAGCAACCACGTCGGCGCATAACGGCGCATCGCGCTGCGCACCCGCGCGACCAGTTCCATCGGCTCGAACGGCTCCACCACGTAGTCGTCCGCGCCGATCTCGAGCGCGACGACCTTGTCGACCACGTGCGCGCCGCGGCTGATCACGATCACCGGCATGTCGTGACCGGCGCGCCGCAGCGCGCCGAGCGCCATGTGGACCGCCGTGGCGGGCCGCTCGACCCGCAGCACGATCACGGTCGGCGGCGCCGCGCGCACGTGCGGCAACAGCATCGACACGTCGTCGAGCACCGACGTGTCGATCCGGCAGTCGCGCAGAAACGCGCGAATCATGTCGCGCGCGCGCGGATCGGACTCTACGACAAGAACCTGCATGGCCATGAAAAATCATCCAGCACGGCGGCCCCGACAGCGCATCGCGACGTCACGCCGTGCCGCCATCCGGCACAACGCCCGGGGCAGCCGGCCCGAACCCGCGATCGCACGAAGCCGCCGCCTACCCACGCATGCAGCAATCGAGACTCGTCATGAAATAGCTCAGGCTCTTGCGGATCGACGTCTCGACGTCCCGCACGTCGCGGGCTGCCGGCGACCGGCCGAGCAGCGTCGCGACGATGTCGAGCGCCTCCCACGGATGCCGGTCGTCGTAGTCGGCATGCAGCTTGAGCCAGCGCATCGCGCGATGCCGCACGGCCGGCTCGAACCGCGCTTCGTAGCGCGACGCGCACAGCAGCGCACTCCACTCGCCCGTCACGCCTTCTATCGCGTAATTGGTCGCGGCGATGCTCGGCGCGAGCGCGCCCGCGCTCGCGCTCGTCCAGCACCAGTGGCTCAGCGCGAATCCGTCCGGCGGCGCGTCGCCGCGCAGCATCGTGTCGATCGCCACGCCGGACGCCTCGGCCCAGTTCGCCCAGTGATCGACGTGATTCTGCTCGACGCGGATATTGCGGATCAGATAGCGCCGCGCCTTC
Organism: Burkholderia metallica; assembly: GCF_902832845.1. Lineage (GTDB taxonomy): Bacteria > Pseudomonadota > Gammaproteobacteria > Burkholderiales > Burkholderiaceae > Burkholderia > Burkholderia metallica. The sequence goes on from NZ_CADFDB010000009.1 coordinate 146,063, forward strand.
TCGTCGCCGCGCGACCGGTACGCGGCGGTCTTCACCAGGTTCATCGCCATGTACTCGGGAAACTGGCTGACCACCGCCCAGCCGGTCACGAAGAACGCGCGCAACTGCGCTGCGCGCAAGGTCCCCGCGCTCATCGCCGCGAACACCGGATGCGCGAGGATGCGCGCCTTCAGCTCGTCGGTCGCGCCAACCACGTCGCGCAGCCAGCCCGGATAGCTGGCCAGGTCCATCAGGTCGCCGGTCAGTTCAAATGGAGCACTCATGCGTTCGTTCCTCGCTGGTTCAATGAAAGCCCCCTTCCTGCCAGGGCGCGGGGCGGCCGAAGTAATAGCCCTGGCAATAGTCGACGCCCATCGCGCGAAGCGTGTCGGCCGTCGTCGTGTCCTCGACGTGCTCGGCGACGGTGCGGTACTTCATCACGTGCGCGATGTCGTTGATCGCGTACGTGATGCCGCGCTTGATGCTGTCGGACGTCATGTCCGACACGAGGCTGCCGTCGATCTTCAGATAGTCGATCGGCAACTGGCGCAGGTACGAGAACGACGACATGCCCGCGCCGAAATCGTCGAGCGCGAACCGGCAGCCGAGATCGCGCAATTCGCACATGAAGCGCGACGCGACCTCCAGGTTGCGCACCGCGCTGGTCTCGGTGATCTCGAAGCAGAGCAGCGACGGATCGAGCCCCGACGCCGACAGCTCGGCAATCACGAACTCGACGAAGCGCTCGTCGGTGATCGACATCGCCGACAGGTTCACGTTGTATTCGACGTAGCGGCGCTGCTCCAGCCGCGCGAGACGCCGGATCACGGTGCGCACGACCCAGCGGTCGATCATCGTCATGTGGCCGTATCGCTCGGCGGCCGGCAGGAACACCGGCGAGATCAGCTTGCCGTCGGCGTCCGGGATGCGCAGCAGGATCTCCGCGCGCTCGCGCGCGTCGTGTCCCGCCTGGATCGGCACGATTCGTTGCGCATACAACTTGAACGAATTCGTTTCGAGCGCCGTCTTCACGCGGCGGCTCCATTGCATGTGATATGCTTGGCGGCTCGAATTCATGTCGCGCGAATCGGCGACGTGCACGCGATTGCGGCCGCGGTCCTTCGCGACGTAGCACGCGATGTCGGCCATCTGCATCGCCGTCTCGACGTTATCGGGCCGGCACGCGAGATCCAGCACGCCGATGCTCACGCTGATCTTGAACGGCTCGCCTTGCCACAGGAACGTGAAGTCCTCCAGGCCCGCGCGGATGCGCTCGGCCTTGCCGCCGTCCGGCGCACCGGTGCGCGCGGGCGGCAGCAGGATGCCGAATTCGTCGCCGCCAAGCCGGCCGACCAGGTCGGCATCGTCGAGACAGCTCCGGAACACCGTCGCCGCATCGCGCAGCAGCGCGTCGCCGGCCGCGTGACCGCAGACGTCGTTGACTTCCTTGAAGCCGTCCAGATCGAGCACCATCAGCATCCCGCCCGCACGCTCGGCCAGAGCGTCGCCCAGGCGCCGCTCGAAATCGGTCCGGTTGATCAGTCCGGTCAGCGCGTCGTGCGACGCCTGCCATGTCAGCCTCTCGATCAACTGGTATTCGCGCGTCATGTCGCGCAGGATCAGCACGTAGCCGACGCAGCGGCCCGCCGCGTTGTCCATCTTCGACAGCGACGCGCGCACGGACACCGCGGAGCCGCATACGCGGAGCAGGTCCAGATCGCGCGTGAACGTGTGGTCGCCGCAGTTGCTGAGCGACGCGAGCAGCTTGATCGACATGCCCGTCGACGTATCGATCAGGTCGAGCACGTCGTTGATCGGCTTGCCGACGCACTGATCCGACGACGCGCCGAGCAACTGCTCGGCTGCCGGGTTGACCGTCTCGATGCTGCGCGTGAGGCCGATCGTGACGATCGCGTCGGCCACCGAGCGCAGCGCGGCCTCGGCGAACGCCTGGCTGCGGTCGAGTTCGGTCTGCATCGACAGTTGCTGCCGTTGCGCGCGGCTCGCCCAGCGTATCGACAGCAGGATGATCAGCAGCGACGCGGCGAGGTACGACAGGAACAGTTGGATCACGGCCGAGCGGAATTCGGCGCTCAGTTCGTCGGAAAAACGCTTCGGCAGCGGCTCGATGCGCGAATTGATACTCCAGATCTCGCGGTTCAGGCGACTCGTGCGGCGCAGGTCGCCCGCATGCACGGACTCGCGCAGCGCGTCGGCCACCGCGCGCAGGCCGGCCAGTTGGCGGTCCGCGCTCTCCCAGTATTGCAGCGCGGCGTTCAGGCCCGCGAAGCTGCTCAGGACCGGATAGAACCACACCACCGCCGCCGCATCGACGGGATTGATGCCGGCCTCGATCATCGCCCGGCGCGCGGCGCCGCGATCCGCCGGCACGCCGGTCATCGCACGGCGCGCAACGCCGAGGAACGCGAGGGTCCGGTCGACCGCCAGGTAGTCGTCGAACAGCGTTTCATCGCCGGTCTGCCCGTAGCGGGTCAGCAGGATGATCTCGTCCTTCTGCGCCTTCGACCAGCTGCTTTCGCCGCCGACGTACACGCGCAGCGACATGATCACGATCAGGCTGACGGCGACGAAACCGGCCAGCGCGCCGATCACGACCACGATCGGCAGGATGCCGAGCGCCGGACTCCACGGCCACACGTGAAACGAGCTGCGCTGACGCTGGAGGTTCGATTGGTTGTCCATACTGAATTTCTGATTATTCTCGACGCCGCCGGCCCGGCGTCTGCCGGCGTTCCGGCATGGATGTCTCTCCCCCTTCCCGCCTTCGGCTTGCGCGCGGCACGCCGGGCGGCCATGACAGGAATCCGGCGCGGCCGCGAACGCGACAGCCGTTGTGCCGCACGGGCAGCTAGGGCGTCCTGATGCTCCGCGACGATGCGGCGGCGCCGTCGGTCGCGGGATCGATCGCGAGAATGCGGCGCGTCTCGTCCCGGATGATCCGGTGGCAATCGCACCCCTGCCGCTCGAGATTCGCGAGGTCGGTCAGCACGATCGCGCCGCGGTGCTGATCGATCACGCCCAGTTCCTGAAGCTGCCGCGTCGCTTCGGTGACGGTCTCGCGCCGCACGCCCAGCATCTGCCCGAGCATGCCGTGCGTGACCGGGATCTCGATGCTGCGCGAGCGCTCGTATGCGACCAGCAGCCATCGGCCGAGCTGCTGCCGCATCACGTGATGGCGGCCGCAGAACATCACCTGCGACGCCTGAGACAGAATCAGCTGCATGCGCATGAACACCTGCCGCCGCATCGCGGCCGATGCGTCGCACGCGCTGGCGAAACGGCGCGCGTACAGCCGGTACGCGAAGCCGCCGCGATAGACGACCACGCGCCGCTGCATCGCGCTGCCGACGACGTCGTCGCACACAACGCCCTCGCGGCCGATTTCCGTCACGCCGAGCGTCATCCTGCCGCCCGCGGTGTACTGCAGCGAAATGCCCGCCGTCACCGGAAAATAGACGGCCTCCAGATTCCGGCCGGCATCGCACAGCACCTGACCGGTCTTGAGATTCGCCAGCTGCAAATGCGGCGCCAATTCCGAGCGGATTATTCCATCCAGCGCTGACAGGAAATGATTGGCACCCAGTGCATGCGGCAGCTCGATGACATTGTTTTCCTGGTGTGTCACGACGCACCTCGTACGTTATATCCCTGCCCCTTGGCCACCAAAAACTTCGGACTACGTTGAAATGAACCGGCTTTGCGGTTTTATGTCCGGTCGCATCGGGTAAAAAGGTATCACGCAGCGCTGCCGTCAGCGCCATGCTGATTTGGTTACATGAAGTAATTTGACAGTTTCGCCTGCCGCCCGACGATTCCTGCGTTGCCAATCAAGTAGCATCCATTTAAATAAAGGCTTTATAAAGTTGTTTCACCCATGGTTTATTGAAAATGATCGTCAATAGCCAATACACCGGAATGCAATTACCGTTTCAAATCAAAATCACGCCTGAATCGAAATAATGCGGGCTGGGTGACATACCCCACACTTCCCGAGCGTAAAACGTGGAATGGTCGGGTGGGCGCGCGGGCGCGACACGCTATCTCGCGTGTGCTTGCGCGGCGGCGGCGGCGCCCGTGTCGAGCGACGCGGCGCGCAACGCGTCGGCCGGGTCCGGGAAGTCGCGCTGCCGCAATTGCGCGAGCTGCGCATCGCGCGCGTCGGGCGCGAGCTGCTGCGCGTCGAGCCGCTCGCGTTCGGCCGTGTAGTCGCGATAGCGCGCCTGCCATGCATCGTCGTCCTGCCGCAGTTGCACGACGCGCGCGGCGACGTCGGCGCCGAGCTGCGCACGCAGTACGTCGGGTTCCGCGCGCTGCGCGTCGAGCCGGGCCACCGTCGCGACCGTCTCCCGCTGCCGCGCCAGTTGCTCGCGTGCGTCGCGCAGGCCCGGCGGCAACGACTGATCGAGCGCCGCGAGACGGTCGCGCTTCTGTGCGTCGCTCAGCGCCGGATCGCGCGCGATCCGGATCCGGTCGAGATCGTCGCGTTGCTGCCGCCATTCGGTACCGAAGAACGGTGTGCTCCAGTCGCCGAGCCAGCGGCTCGCGAGCATCGCGCGCCGCTCGAGTTCGCCCGCGATCTCGTCCGGATCGAGATTCGCGCCGGTCTGCGCCGCACCCGGCTGCGCGTCGAAAGCGGCAACGCACGCGCGATAGCGCGGCCAGACGTCGAGCGCTTCGCGCCGTGCGGCCGCGCCGATCGGCTGCGCGGCGACCTCGCGCGCGACCAGCTCGTCGAGCGCGGCCGGCGTCAGGTCGTGCTGCGCAAGCAGGAAGTAATCGAAGAAGTCCCGCACCGCATGCACTTTCGCGAGATGGCCGTCCGGCCCGACCGGCAGGCGCGGCGCACGCGAACCCGCCAGCGACGCCGGCAGCGCGACCTCGGACGCGGCCCGCGCGGGCTGCGGCATCGCGGCGTCGGGCGCCACTGCCGACGGCGGCAGCGCCACGGCGCGCGGCGGCACGGCTGGCGTACCGAAAGCATGCCACACCGCTGCCGCCGCGATCATGCCCGCGCCGCCGTAGAGCGCCGCGCGAGCCAGCATCGTCCGGACCGTCATCGCTCAGACGCCCTGCAGTTTCAGCCGATTCGCATGCACGCGCAGCGCGGCGACCGGATCTTCCGCATAAGCGCCGCGCAGGCCGAGCAACTGGTTGATCGCGTCGAAGTGGTTCCAGCGGTAGCGGGTCGAGATCACCGTGCCGAACAACGCACTGCACGTGGACGTGAAGCCGTCGTTCGGCCCCGCACCGGCGAGCGCCATCACGTTGCCGGCCGTCAGGAACATGAGCGTCGACGGGTCCAGCACGTTCACCGGATCGACGACCGGAATCACGCTGGTGTCGACGGCGCCCGTCACGAGGCCGAGCAGCGACACCGGCTGGTACGCGGCGCCGCTCCACGAATACAGCAGATGCACGTTGCCGCCGATCGTCTCGGCCGGCGCGCCGGTACGGCACGTGCCCCCGCCGAGTCCCGGACTCGGGAACAGCCGGTTGAACTGCTCGGCGCGGGTCGTGCCGAGCGCGTCGAGCGCGGCGATCGCGTCCTGATTCGTGTTGTGCCTGTCGCTGGTCAGGATGCCGAACACATTCAGCAGCGCGCCGAACACGGGCGTCGACAGGCCCGTCGGGTCGAGCTTCAGCGCGCCGAGCACGAAATCGGCGAACTGCGAGCCGCGGTGCGGCGTCGCGATCGTCGTGACCGACGCGACGAGCGCGGGCGCGACCGACGCCACGTAGCGCGACGTCAGCCCGCCCTGGCTGTGCCCGATCAGGTTCACCTTGGCCGCGCCCGTGACCGCGAGCACCTGCTTCACGTACGCGAGCAACTGCTCGCCGCGCCCGTTGGGGCCAAGATCGCTCTGGAACCCCGACAGGTCGGCGACGTAGACCGTCGCGCCATGCCGCTTCAGGTCGGCCTGCATCCCGTACCAGTACGGCACCACGCCGAAATAGTCGTCGGTGCCGGTCAGGCCGTGCACGAGGATGATCGGATAGCGGGTCGCCGCATAGTCGTCGACCGCGGTATCGGTCACGGTCTGCGCACCGGCCGGCGGCGCGGCCACGCCAACGCAGGCGAAAAGTGAAGCGGCCAGCACGGCGCGTGACGCAAACCGTGCGCAGGCCCGCGACAGGCGTCGCGCGGGCGCGACGCGGCGTTCGATGTCGATGTCATGCATGTGCGTTCTCCAGGATTGCGCGAGCGGCCACGCGCCGCTGCCACGCGATGAACAACGGCGCGCCGACGACTTCGAGCACCGTGAAGCCGATGAACGGCGGCCATGGCGGCCCGAGCGCCGCCAGCGAGATCAGCCGGCCGAGGCCGCCGAGAAAGATCATCGCCCACAGCGTCGCGAACAGCCGCCCCTGACGCTCGATCGCCGGGATCACCGAGAACGCCGCGAGCCCGAGCCCGAACCAAACGCCCGCGTAGAAGCGCAGGTTGCCGTCGAGCGTCGCGTCGGCCGGCAGCGCGATGCCGAGCGACGCGTACAGCGGATCGTGGATGCCCATCATGCCGAGCACCCCGGTGACCGACGGGACCAGCGCAAGCACGGCGGTCGCCGCCTGAAGCGCGCGTTTGCTCATTCGAACTCTCCTTGCGTCATCGATAAAAAATCCCCAGCACCTGCACGCTGCCCGACTCCGGCATCGCCCCGAAGCGGCTCCACGACGGCCCGCCCTGATGCAGCCATTGCAGCGCGACGTCGAACCGGTCGAAGCGCCGCCGCAGCTCGAGCCAGTATTGGCGGCCGCCGCCGAGATCGGCCTGCACGAAGCCCGACAGGTCGAGGCGGCGCACGCCGATATTGCGCCATGCGGCCATCAGGAACACGCCGTGGCGGGTTTGCAGTTCCTGCGCGGCGATCGACGTCTGTACCGCGCGGCCCCAGGCCGCCGGGCTCGCGCGCTGCAGCGAACGCCATTGCGCGGCGTCCGCGCCGCCGCCGTTGCTCTGGAATTCGGCGGTCAGCGACAGATCGACCGGCAGCGTCCAGGTCGCGCCCACCGACGAACTCGTGCGGAACGCGCGGTCGCCGGCCGCGCCGGTCGCGCGTGCGATCAGCGAGCGCCGGTAGCCGCCCGTCCATTCGGCGTACGCGACCACCGAGTTGCCGAGCAGCACGCTCAGATTCTGGCCGACCTGCGGCGCCTGCCCGCTTTCGCCGTAGACGATCCACTGCGGCTGGAGCGCCGCGCTCAGCCGCTGGCTCGCGACGAGCATCCAGCGATCGACGCCGTTGGTGCGCTGCAGGTCGGACGACGCGGCCGGATCGCCCGGCAGGCTGCGGCGCTCGAGCCGCGGCGACAGCAGCGCCGCGAGCGAGCCCGTGTCCCACACCTGCTGCGCGCGCAGCGCGACGGTGCCGAGCCGGTTCGTGTGGCGGCTGTCCGGATCGGGCGGGACGTCGAGGCTCACGGCACCCGAGCGAAAGAAGTCGGTCGGGTTGTAGCCGATCGCCGCGCCCAGCCGCTCGTTCAAGCGCCCCGCGTCGACGACGAACGTCGGTGCCGCGCGCCAGCTCGCATACGCCTCCTTCACGAGCGTCACGTCGCGCGACGACGTGCGCGACGTCCCGAGCGGATCGAAGCGGTCGACGCGCATCGAGAAATGCGCGGCGAACGTCGGCGTCAGCCACTGCCCGTATTCGAATTCGACCGACAGCTGGTTGCGTCCGGCGTGCGCGCCGTCGCGATAGCGGCTCGCGCGCAGCGCGTCCTGCACGGCCAGCTTCCACGGCTTCGCGGTATCGGCCGGCGCCGCGGCGGGCCGATCGGCGAGATCGAGCGCCGCCGCATCGGCCGCGTCCACCGCGCCCACCGCATCCACCGCACCGGCGCTGCTCGCCGCATCCGCGCCGCCGGTGGCCGCCGCACGCGCGAGCGCCGGCAGCAGCATGCACGCGAGCGCGGCGATCCGGCATCGACGCCGCATCGTCATTGCGCCTGGAAGCGGGACAGGTAGTCGCGCTGCAGCCACGCATCGGGAATGTCGCGCCACGCGTAGTCGGAGAAACGCATGACCGTGACCCAGTTGCTGTCGAGCCCGTCGATGATGACGGTCTCGGTCGGCCGCTCGACGCCGAGCTGCATCGCGTAGCGCCGGTAGAACGCGGTCTTCAGCAGGCGGTCGCTTTCCGAATAGAAGCGCGCCTTCAGCGGCCGGTTGTTCGCCGTGTCGATCCAGATCTCGATGCGCCGATAGGTGAGCCCTTCGCCGTGCCCGGTCAGCATCAGCCGGTAAGCGCGGCGCGTCTGCCGGTCGCCGTCGGCAATGTCCTCGATGCCCTTCAGCACGGCCGTGTAGTCGTGCGCGAGATTGACCGTTACGACGTCGCCGTTCGCGGCCTGCCCGAGCAGTCGTTGATCCGGCGAGATCCGCACGCTCGCCTGGTTCGCGGGATCGTAGAACCACAGGTCGTTGCCGTTCTTCAGCATCAGCTTGCCCGTGTCGCGCGCCGGCGCGACGAAGCGCACCAGCGTGCGGAACGCGCCGCCGGGCGCGTCCGGCTTCGAATAGATCGACAGCGTGTTGCCGTCGACCTGCTTGCCCGACCGGTACTCGATCAGCGTCGCGGTCAGCACGAACGATTTCTCCGGCGTGCGCACCGCATCGCTCGCCGCGAGCACCTTCTGCGGATCGGGCGCCGGCTGCGCAAGGGCTGCGCCGGCGAGGAACGAAAGACTCAGACAGCATGAAACGAACAGGCGACGCACGTGCGCTCTCCCGAAAGTGAAATGAACGAAACAACCCGCATCCGCACGGCATCACACGTGCCGCAGCGCGTCGACGATCGACAGCCGCGCCGCGTGCCGCGACGGCAGCCACGCGGACAGCCCGGCCACGCATGCGAGCCCCGCGAACGTGACGGCGATGGTTCGCCACTCGCCCCACACGCGCACCGTGAGCGCGACCGCGTCGATGCGCGCGGGCGGCGTCCAGGCCAGCCCGCTGTGATTGACGGCCGCGGCGATCGCGAGCGCGACCAGCACGCCGAGCGATGCGCCGGCCACGCCGAGCAGCGCGCCTTCGCACACGAACAGCGCCTGGATGCCGCCGCGCCGCATGCCCATCGCGCGCAGCGTGCCGATCTCGACCGTGCGCTCGATGATCGCGGTGCTCATCGTGTTGCTGATCACGAACAGCACGATCGCGCTGATCAGCACGAACACGAAACCGAAGATCACCGAGAACATCCGGTTGGTCTGGTCGTAGAACGGGTTCAGCGTCGCGAAATCGACGACGTCGAGCGGTTGACCGTCGAAGCCGCCGTGCAGCAGCTGTTCGATACGCGCGCGCGCGGCCGGCAGGTCGGCCGTGCGCGCGAGCTGGATCTCGATCGCGGTCGCGCGCGGCGCGGCGCCGCCGTATACGAGCCGCTGCGCCTGCGGCAGCCGCACCGCGAGATACACGTCGTCGAGTTCCTTCACGCCCTGCTGCTCGGCCTTCACGACCGAGAAGCGGCCGACGTTCGGCGCGCCGCCCGCGCTCGCGGTCAGCACTTCGACATGGGTCGCGCCGTCGCCGGCCGGCTGCGTGCCGGCCTCGCCCCGGGCGAGCGCGAGCACGTCGGCCGGCGCATTCGCGTCCGGGCCGGTGGCGGCGGGCTCGGCCGGGCCCGGCGGCGCATCGTGGCAATCCGGCACGTGCAGCGGCCCGCACAGATGCAGCACGCGCGCGACGCCGAGACCGACCACCGCCGCATCGTCGGCGCTGCCGCGCATCGCGAACGCGCGCGGGCGCAGCGGAAAACCGTACGCGTTCCACTGCTGCATCCGGTACTGGTCGTCCGGAATCGCGCCGAAGCCCATCACGGTACGCGACACGCCGGCCGCGAAGTTGCCGGCGATCCCGCCGAACTGCAGCGTCGGCGTGACGACCTGCAGCAGCGGCGCGAGCTGCGGGTCGCGCCGCAGGGTCTCGATCAGCGCCGGATAGTTGCGGATGCCGTACGCGGCCGGATCGCCCGTGCCGTACAGGAAATAGCCCTGCCGCTGGATCTGCAGGTGGCCGCTGCGTTGCACGAAATCGGTCTGCAGGCCGAGCGTGATGTCGCGGCTGAAACCGCCGAACAGCAGGATCGCGCTGACACCGACGATCATCGCGAGCAGCGTGGTCAGCGAGCGCCGGCGGTTGCGCTGCAGGTTGCGCAGCGCGAGCATCAGCGTATGGATCATCTGCCCTCCTTCTGTATCGCGATGGCGCCATCGGCCCGTTCCTGGCCGACGATGCGGCCGTCGAGAATCCGGATCACCTCGTCGGCGACGCTCACCACCTGCGGATCGTGCGACGACACGATGAACGACACGTCGCGCTCGCGCTGGATCGTGCGCATCAGCTCGATGATCGCTTGCCCGGTCGCGCTGTCGAGGTTCGCGGTGGGTTCGTCCGCCAGCACCATCGCCGGCTCGGCCGCCAGCGCCCGCGCGATCGCGACGCGCTGGCGCTGGCCGCCCGACAACTGGCTCGGCCGGTGCCGCGCCTTGTCGGCAAGCCCCACCGCGTCGAGCAGGTCGCGCACCTGCGCCGCGCGCCGCGCCGGCGCCCAGCCCGCCATCAGCAGCGGATACTCGACGTTCTCGTACGCGGACAGCACCGGCAGCAGGTTGAAGGTCTGGAACACGTAACCGACGTGGCGCGCGCGAAAGTCGGACAACGCATCGTCGGACAGCGCCGCGGTATCGTGGCCGGCGATCGTCACGCGCCCGCTGTCGGGGCGGTCGATGCAGCCGATCATGTTCAGCAGCGTCGTCTTGCCGCTGCCCGACGGGCCGCTCAACACGGTGAAGCGGCCCGCATCGAGCGTCGCCGACACGTCGGCGAGTCCGGTCACGCGCACGCTGTCCAGCAGGTAGGTCTTCGACACATGTTCGACGTTCACGAGACTCACGACGCCCCTCCCGCGCGCACGGCGGCCGACGGCGCGCGTTGCGCCCCTTGCGTCCCTTGCACGCCACGCGCAGTCGTCGCCGCCGCGCCCGGCACGGCCGGCAAGCCGCGGATCAGCCGCCGCAAGTGCAGCCGGTATGCGAAATGCTCGACCTCGATCACGTGCCGCGGCGTGCGATGAAACGCGATGCCGCCGCTCCAGTCCGAGCGCCCGCGCCGGATCAGCCGGTCGATCCGCGCGGCCTTGCGCGGCGCCGCGTCGCGGGCATGCAGGTAGCGGGCGAGCAGCTGCGCCTGATAGTCCATCAGCGGCCAGTTGCCGGTCGACGTCTGAAACAGCCCGATGAAGAACAGGTCGCGATGCTGTGCGTCGAACATGTTCAGGTACAGCGACGGCTGCTGTTTGCGCCATTGCAGATGCGCCTGGTCGATGAACGGAAAGCTCGGCCGGTAGCCGGTTGCGTACACGATCACGTCGACCGGCTCCTCGCTGCCGTCCGTGAACGCCACGCGATCGCCCTTCAGTTCACGCACGTCGGGCCGCGCGTCGAGATCGCCGTGGCCCAGGTGATAGAACAGCGTCGAGTTGATGATGAAATGCGATTCGAACAGCTTGTGATCGGGCTTGCGCAGCCCGTAGTCCTCCGGTTGCCCGGCCGTCGTCAGCCGCAGCAGCCGCTCGCCGAAGAAGCGGCGCGCCCACAGCGGCATGCGCAGCCGCAGCGGCCATTCGGCCCACTGGTCCGCCGGGATGCCGAACAGGAATTTCGGCCAGTAGTAGTAGCCGCGCCGCGTGCTGTGGAACACCGCGCGCGCATGGTGGGACGCCTCGACGGCGATGTCGCAGCCCGAGTTCCCCGCACCCACCACGAGCACGCGCTTGCCGGCGAAGATCTCCGGCGTGCGGTACTGCGACGAATGCAGTTGCAGCCCGTCGAAGCGGCCCGGATAGTCCGGCAGTTGCGGATGCGACAGATGGCCGTTGCAGACGATCACGCCGCGATAGGTGCGCACTTCGCCGCGATCCAGCTCGACGCGCCACTGCGTGCCGCCGGCAACGGGCGCGATCTCGAGCACCGAGCGGCCGAACTCGATCCGGTCGTACACGCCGAAGCGCCGCGCATACGCACGCAGGTATGCGAGCGCCTGATCGCCGCGCGCATAGGTCGGATAGTCGTCCGGAATCGGGAAATCGGTGTACTCCGAAAACCGCTTCGAGCTGATCATGTGGATCGAGCGATACACGGCGCCGCTCGGCCGCCCGTAGTACCAGTTGCCGCCGACGTCGTCCTCGCGCTCGATCACGTCGAAATCGATCCCGGCCGCGAGCAGGTTCTTCGCGGCGGTGATCCCTGCCGCGCCCGCGCCGATGATGCAGTACCGCGCGCCGTCGTTGCGCTCCGTCATGGTGATCTCCTGTTCCGTTCAAAGAGCCGACGCGGCCGCGGCCTGCAGGTCGGTCGCGCCGGCCAGCCGCGCGTCGCGCAGGTCGGCGATCGATGCGCCGCCGCGATCGGCGATCGCGAAGCGGCCGTGCGGATAGCGCAACAGCAATTCGGCGTCGCCGGCCGGCGCGGCGCCGAACACGATGCGGCCGATGCGCCACGTACGCGGCGGCTCGCCGCGCTCGGGCCATGCACCGAGCAGCACGTTCAATACGCTCTCCAGATGATTGACCGGCAGCCACAATTGCGGGCACGGCACCGCGCCGCGCGCGCCGTCGTCGTCGCCCGGCACACGCCACAACGCGTCGGCATCCGCGGCCCTGACCTGCGCGATGCCGCTGGCCCAGCGCGCGTCGGGCAACAGGTCGCCGCGCCAGCTCGCGCGCGCGGTCGGCCATACCGCATCGTCCGGCGCGTCGTGCGGCAACGGCACCGTCGTGCCCGCCGGCGGATGGCTTCGGTAGACGAACGTCGCATCGAGCAGCGCGCGTCCGGCAAGCGATGCGCACCGCACCGTCACGCGCCAGCCGTCGTCGGCCGTGCGGCCGGTCACGTCGGAGTCGAGCGCGAGATCGCCTTGGCCGTCGAGCGCGTCGGCGAGCGCATCGAGCGCGATCGTCACGTCGACGGCTTCGTGCAGGTACGCACGCTCGCCGTCGGGCGGCGCCACCCAGTCGGCGACGACGCGCGCGTGCTCGAGCAGCAGCGACGCGGGCGCCACCGCGCGACCGCCGAAGCGGAATGCGCGCGTATAAGGGGCGCCCGCCACGCGAAAGCGCGTCGAGAAAAACGCGAACGGCCGGAAGCGCCGCGGTTCGCCCGCGTGGTGCCGCCGTGTCGCCAGTTCGCCGAGATTGGGCAAGCCGTCGACCGCATCGAAGCCGCGCAGCTGGATCGGCGTGAGCGCACGGCCGACCGCGCCCATGTACATCGGCTCGCCGCTGCCGGGCGTGGAGGAAGTGGTCTGCGTCGCGGGTGCCGCAAGCTCCGCCAGCCAGTGACGCACGCCGTCGCCGATGCGCATCGGCGTCACGTAGCGCCGCGTGACGGCAAGGTTGGTGATCATGCCGACGCCGTCCCAGGTCGGCCACACGAGCGTCTTTACGGCCCGCACCGGCGCATCGCGACGCGCCCACCAGCCGAGCCGCGCGAGCGCCTCGTTCGCGGCCGCATAGTCGGTCTCGCCCGTCATGCCTCCCCAGCGGCCGGTCAGCGAGCCGACGTTGACGAAGCAGTCGACGCGCGGCCGCTCGCGCACCGCCGCGTACAGGTTCATGAAACCGCGCACCTTCACGCGCGCGGTGCCGATGAATTCGTCCGCGGACTTGCGCGGCAATCGCACCGGCTGATCGATGCCGGCGTTGTGGATTACGCCGCGCAGCCGCGCGCCGAATTCGTCGCACAGCGCGCGCACGGCGTGCGCATCGGTCACGTCGCATACGCGGTAGCGCACCGGCAGGCCGAGTGCGGCCGCGGCATCGAGCGACGCCTTCAGCGCGCGGCGCCGTTCGAGTTGCCGCAGCGTGTGCCGGATCGCCTTCGGCGGCCGTTCCGGCGTCGCCTGACGCAGCAGGTCGAGCCCGTAGCGCCTGAAGCCCGCGTCGTCGAGCGCGAGCCACGGCTCGTCGCCGGCCGGCAGCGCGTCGCGGCCCGTGACGATCACCGTGCAGCGATGGCGCTTCGCGATCTCGCACGCGGCCAGGAACCCGATGCCGCGCGCACCGCCCGAGAACAGCACGACGTCATCGGGCCCCCAGTCGGGCGCCGCGTGCGCCGGCAGGTCGTCGCGGGTGGCGACGAGCGTGTGGCGACGCCCGCCGCGATGGCCGACCTCGAAGCGCCCCCAGCGATACAGCTCGCGCGCGATCAAGCCGTCGACGCGGCCGGTTTCGTCCGGCGCGATGTCCAACACGCGCACGTTGCAGTTCGGCAGCTCCTGCGGCAGCGTCTTCGCGAGCCCCGCCCACAATCCGCCGAGCGGCTGCACGAGCGCGTCGTCGCCATGGCCCATCACGCCGTCCATCCACGTCACAGCGAGATAGAACAGCCGCGACGTCGCCTCCTCCTGCACCCAGTCGCCGTAGCACGCCTGCAGCAACGCGACCGTGCGGCGCAGCGGCGCTTCCCATCGGTCGCTCGCGTCGAGGACGAACGGCGCTTCGACGCCGAGATCGACGATGCCGTCGAACGGCCCCGACTGCACGACGAACGTGCCGGCGGCCGCCGCCGGATCGACCCCGTCGGCCGGTGCGAACACGACCGGCTTCGCACACGCGCGCGTGAGTGCCGCCACCACGCGCTCGACCGTGCGGCCCAGCCCGTTGACGATCGCGATCCGCTTGCCGCTCAGCTCGGGCGCCGGCAGCTCGGGCAGCGGTTCGATTTCGACCGGCCGCCAGGTGAAGCGGTGGGTCGGCGCGTCGTCGGTATGGGTTTCGGCGTCGCGCGGTGCCGAGGATGCAATCGCATCGCGTTGCAGAAGCGCCAGCACATCGGGTGCGAGCGTCGGTCCGGCGGCACGTTCGGCGGTGACGGCCGGCGCCGCGCCTGCCGAGCGCGCATCGTCGGTCGTCGACACCTGCGCGCCCGCATACGGACAAGCCGCACCACGCGCAGCCGGCACGTGGGCGTCGCGCACAGCCGGCGCGGCACGCGCGCGCTCGCGCGACCTCGGCCGGGCGACCAGATAGATCCCGTCGCGCGGACGCAGCGAAATCGTCGCGCCCGTGTCGAGCGAGCGTCCGGGCACCGCGCTCAGGTCGACGTGCTGCGCGACCACCGCGATCAGCACGCGCATCTGCAGCAGCGCGGTCTGGTAGCCGATGCACTTGCGCATCCCGCCGCCGAACGGGAAATACGCATACTTGTGCCGCGCCGGCGCGTGCGAGCCGAAATTCTCGGGATCGAATGCGTCCGGGTTGGCCCACAGCGCCGGATGGCGATGCGTGACGTACGGCGACATGAATACCGACGAGCCGGCCGGCACGTGATAGCCGCCGATCTCGTCGTCGTCCACCAGGTCGCGCGTGAAGCCCCAGATCGGCGGATAGAGACGCAGGATCTCGTCGACGGTCTGCACCAGATACGGCAGGCGCGCGATGTCGTCGGCATTGGGCGCGCGGCCGCCGAGCACCGCATCGAGCTCGTCGCGCAGCCGGCGCAGCACGTCCGGATGCTGCGCGAGCGCATAGAGCCCCCACGCCATCCCGCTGCCGGTCGTCTCGTGGCCGGCGAGAAACACCGTCATCACCTCGTCGTGCACCTCGCGCTCGGTCAGCGGCGCGCCCGTATCGGGGTCACGCGCGGCGAGCAGCAGCGAGATCACGTCGCTCGTGTCGCAGCGCCCCGCGCGATGTTCGGCGACGATCGCATCGACGATCGCGTCGATGCCGCGACGCGCGCGTGCGATCCGGCGGTGGAACGGCGTCGGCATCCAGCGCGGCACGAAGTCGTTCAGGTTGCCCTGCGGCATCATCGCCTCGATGCCGAAGCGCACGGCCGGCCCGACCTCGTCCGCGTGCCGCGAGATGTCCGCGTTGAACAGCATCAGCCCGAGCATGCGCAGGCTCACGCGCATCATTTCCTCGACGACGTCGAACGGCGCATGCGTGGGCTGCCCGAGCCAGCGTTCGACGAGCGCGAGCGCCGCGTCGCCGACGGCGGCCGTGTGCGACTCCACCTGCTTGCGATGAAAGAGCGGCTGCACGACGCGCCGGTGGCGCCGCCAGAACTCGCCGTCCGTCGTCAGCAGCCCGTCGCCGAAGAACATCTTGAAGTTGTCGTAGAAGCGGCCGCGCACGTAGTTGCGGTGATTGTCCTGCAGCACGTGCTGGACGCCGTCCGGATGCGCGAGCGCATGGGTGAGGAACGGGCCCAGCCGGTTGCGGGCGATGTCGCCGTACTGCTGCTGCAGCTTCAGCAGCATCGTGACGGGATTGCGCTTGTATTCCGCGAGGTTGCCCATCACGACGCTGCCGCGCGGGCCGGGTGCGAGACGCTTCGTGCTCATGCGGACACCTGTTCGGAAGCCGCGCGGGCGGCAAGCAGCACGTCGATCTCGCCACGCGCGGCGAACGCACCGGTCACGCGGTGCACGTAGCCGATCACGATGCCCGTCACGTCGCGCATCTGCATCAGGATCGCACCGTCCGGGCGCACCGCGACGAACCGGTTGCCGCTGCTCGCCGGCCCTTCGAGCGCGAACGCGCGCGGTGTGACACGCAGCGCGATCGACGCGTGGCGGCTCGACAGCTCGCAGTCGTTGCCGGCTTCGTACAGGTCGATGCGGCCGATCGACATCGGCGCCGCGAGCGGAATGTAGTCGCCGGCGACATGATCGAGCGCCGCCACGCGCGCGAGCCCGTCGAGCAGGATGCTCGGCACCACGAAGCGCGAGAACACCGGATCGCCGTCCGGCACGTTCAGCCGGAAGCGCGCCTGCTTGCCCGCGTCGCTCATGCCGGTGTCGGTCGTCGACACGAACATGCCGGTCAGCCGCACGGGCGCCGCGTCGAAGTGGTACGGATCGGCGACGGGCGTGAACGCCCCGCCCGCCGGTTCGCTCCATACCGGCGCCGGCGCGTAGGCCGCGGCCAGGCGCACGGTGATCTCGAAGTGCGGCTTGTCGCGCACGAGCACCTGGCCGCCCGGCGCCAGCACGTCGCCGGCAATCCGCACGTGCACGAGCACCGCGTCGGCGTCGCGCGACACGATCCGCGCGTGGATGCGCTTCACGCTCGGCCGCTTCGCGTCGTAGACGCGCAGGAAATGCAGGAACCGCGCGTCCGCGAACCCGACGACCTTGAGCCCCGGCACGAGTCGCAGCGCGGCTTCCGCGGCCACTTCGGGCACGAACGTGCCCGGCAGCGTCGGAAAGCCGTTGACGACGTGATGCTGCAGGTACGCATCGCGCTCGAGATCGAACACGCGCTCGAAGGTCACGCTGTCGTCGGTGCGCGCCAGTTCGTCGCCGAGATAGAAATCCGGCTCGCGCGAGGCGGCGCCGGCCGGCGCCGCTTCATCGAGATCGAAGTAGCCGGGCAGAAGCGTTTCGATCGCGCGCCGCTCGGCGTCGCCCAGATGCACGGACATCGCCGCGCGCTCGCCGAGACCGAGCTCGCGCATGAAGTGATGCTGCCCTTCCTCGGTGCGCATGCTCGTGAACAGGCCGCTCTTCTCCAGAAACGCGCGTGTGACCGGATTCGAGCCGAGCCCCACCGAGCGCCACAGCGTCCAGCCGATCGTGAACTCGTCGTGGCCGAGCGCCGCGCGGTGATACGACGCCTGCGTGTTCAGGAAGTCGTTGCCCGACGCGTAGTCGGTTTCGCCCGCCTGGCCCGTGAGGCCGATGAACGACCCGAAGTTGCACCACAGGCGCGGCTGCCGCGCACCGAACGCGTTGCGCAGGTTCCAGTAGCCGCGCACCTTGATGTCGCGCACCGCGACGAAATCGTCGAGCGACTTCACGGGCACCGACGCGGAACGGTTCAGCCCGGCCGCGTTGACCAGCAGGTCGACGCGCGACTCGCGCGCGAGAATCGTGTCGATGGCTGCGCGCACGCTGTCCGGGTCCAGCACGTCGGCGCGCAGGTACGTCACGCGATGCGCGCCGCTGAACGCGCGCATCGCCTCGATGTTCAGGCACGCGGTGCGCGCGTCGGCGCGCCGCTCGAACGCACGAATGATTGCCGGCAGCGGCCGTTCCGGATGCAGCGCCTTTTGCTGGCGGATGTAGTCGGGGCGGCTCTTCGCGAACGCTTCGTCGTCCATCGCGAGCAGGTCGGGATCGACGTCGTCGAGCGCGCTGCTGCCGATCAGGTACAGCGTCGGACGCACGTACGCGGCCAGTGTCTTCATCAGTTCGCCGGTGATCCCGCGCGCGCCGCCGACCGCGACGACGACCGCGTCCGGGCCGAGCGACAGCCGCTCGTCGGCGCGCAGCTCGCCTGCGTCCTCGATCACGCGCGGCGTGCGGCGACGCCCGCCGCCCAGCGCGACGACCGGCAGCCAGTGGCGTGCGCCGCTTTCGCGCTCGGCATCGCGCAGCGCATCGGGCAGCGCGCGTGCGTCGGTTAGCACCGCCACCGGGCGCGCTTCCGGCATCTCGATCGCGAGCGCCTTCACGAGACCGGTGAACAGCCCCGCATCCGGATGCGGCACGTCGCCCGCGAGCGCATCGAGCAGCAGCGCGACGAACGTGCCGTCACGCTTGAGCGCGGCATGGCAGCGCTTGATCGCGACGAACGCGAGATCGTGCAGCGCGAGCCGCGCGGGCGCGGCCGGCGCCGCGGCGCCCGGGGCGAGCGCGCGCGCATCGAGCGACGTGAGCACGCGCACGTGGCCGATGTCGTCGGGCAGCCCGTCGAGCGCCGTTTCGTCGATCCGCTCGATCCAGTGCCAGCCGGGCCGGCGCGTGGTGAACGGCCGCGTCGACAGCACCACGCAGCCGGGGCCCGGATCGGCCTGCGCGGCCAGCGCGTCAGGCATGTCGGTGACGATCACGCAGCGCGGCGTGATAAATGGCGTCGACCGGCCCGCCGGCTGCCACCGCGCATCGCGCCATTCGATCCGGTATCGCGCGACGCCGAGCGGTTCGCCGTCGGCCGCGACACCGGTCCGGCGCAGCGTGCCGGGCAGCAACGTGCCGGGGGGGACGGGGGCGGTCGGCGCAGGCAGCGGCGCCTGCACCGGCACGGCCGCCGATTGCGGCTCGCGCGGCTCGTGTTGCTCGTGCTGCTCGCGCGGCTCGGCCGCTTGCGCCGCCGGTTCGCAGGCGACGTGCAGTGCATAGCGCAGCCGGTCGCCGCCGCTGTCGCGCGCCAGCGTCGTGCCGGCCGTACGCGCGACGATCGCGCGCAGCACGTCAACCGCCGCATCGGCGCCCGCATACGTGACCGCGCGGCCCGCTGCGTCGCACGGCGCGGCCGGATCGACCGCGGCCGCCGCGTCGCCGCCGCCGACCACCGCGAGCACCGGCAGCCCTTCGGCCCGCGCACGCCGCACGGTCGTCACCGCGAACAGCACGATGCCCTCCGCGAGCGGCAGCCCGAAGGCCGGGCTCACCTCCTCCGCGACGTTGCCGTTGATCCCGCCGACGATCGCCATATCGAGCTCGCCGCTGCACAGGAAGCGCTCGGCCGCCTCGAACGCGGCCAGCGTCGACGCGTGGCCCGCATCGACCGTCATGTTCATCCCGTGCAGATCGTGATAGTTCGCGACGCGCGCCGGAATCACGTTCGGCATCATCCCGGGGAACGAGTTTTCGGTGGTCGGCGCGACGAGTTGCTGCGTCGTCTCACGCAGCCCGTGCAGCAGCCGTTCGGTCGCCGCGCGCTCGTCCGGCCGCGTCGCGTCGAGCACCGCCGTCGCGATGTCGTCGAGATAGCAGCGGCTCGCATACAGCGCCGCGTTGCGCGTGGGGCCCATGTGCCCCATCACGAGCCCGATCGTGTCCGCATGCTCGCGCCAGAACGTGCCGAGGCGTTCGCGCAGATCGTGCGCGGCGTCGAGCGCCATCAGCTGGCAGCGGTCGAGCGCGCGCAGCACGGCCGGCGGCATCTTCACGCGCGCGAAGCTCGGCAGCGGATAGCCGACGCCGAAACTGGCATCGGGCGCACGCCCTTCGCCGCGCAGCCACGCCGCGACCTGCGCGTCGCCGTCGAGGCCGGGAAACTTCGCCGACCACCCGACGATCGCGAGCGGTTCGCGCCGGAAGCGGCCGCTCGCGTCGCCGGCCGGCAGATCGGCGCGATATTCCGACACGATCAGGTGACCGTTCGTGCCGCCGAAGCCGAACCCCGACACCGCCGCGACGCGCGCCGCATCGGGCCGCGCCGGCCATGCGACCGGCGCGACCGGAATCCGCAGGCTGGTGGCGCCAATGTCGAACTCCGGCGGCGGCTCGCTGAAGCGATGCTGCGGCGGAATCACCTGATGCCGCAAGCCGAGCAGCACCTGGATCACCGATACGACGCCCGCCGCCCAGCCCGTGTGCCCGACGAGCGACTTGTTCGACGTCACCTGCACCGGCCTGTCGCGCCGGATCGCGTCGCGCAGGCTCTGGAATTCGGCGAGATCGCCGGCCGGCGTGCCGGTCGCGTGCGCGACGACCCAGTCGACGTCGGCGGGCACCGTCGCGGTGCGCGCGTACGCGCGGTCGATCGCGATGCGCTGGCCGGCCGAATTCGGCGCGTAGATCGCCTTGCCCTTGCCGTCCGACGACGAGCCGAACGACTTCAGCACGCCGAGAATGCGGTCGCCGTCCGCGCGCGCCCGCGCGACGCGCTTCAGGATCACGACGCCCGCGCCGTCCGCGAACAGCACGCCGTCGCAGTCGCGATCGAGCGGCCGCACCTCGCCGCTGCGCGACAGCCCGTGCAGCTTCGAAAACAGGATCGAGCCGCGCGGCGCGAGCGCGAATGCGCCGCCGCACGCGACCACGTCCTGCTTGCCGAGCAGCAGCGCCTTGATCCCGAGATCGATCGAATACAGCGACGACGAACACGCGGTGTCGACCATCATGTATTCCGCGTCGTCCGGCAGCACGCCCTTCATCGCGTTCAGGCCGACGCGATGCGGGAAGAACGATGCGAGGTCGCCCGCGCCGCGCGCATAGCGCGCGCTCAGCACCGCATCGATCGCGGCCACGCGACGCGTGCGCTCGGCCGCGTCGACACCGGCGTCGATCAGCACCGCGTTCAGGCGCGCGCGCGCGGCGGCCAGCACCATCCCTTCCTCGAGATGCTGGCTGCCGTCCGCCGTATAGCCGACGAGGAACGCGACGCGATCGGCAGCGCGCAACGTCACGCCTTCGAGCGACTGGCACAGCGCATGGCGCAGCCACAGCGTCGTGAGTTCGCGCGGCGCGGTGCCGGCATCGAGCTCGGCGCGCACCTTTGCGCACGGCTCGAACTGCTCGATGAAGACCGAGCGCGACTGATAGCTCTTGTCTTCCGCCGACGTGTCTGGCGAGTAGAACGAGCGGTAATCCCAGCGATCCGGCGGCACGTTGCCGAACAGCTCGGGACCGTCCAGCAGCGCGCGCCAGAACGCATCCGGATCGCTCGCGCCGGGCAATGCGACGCCCATGCCGACCACGGCGATGTCGTCGCTGTCCGGTGCGTCGTCGGCCGGCGCGGCTGCGCGTTCGGCCGCTCGTTCGGCCGCTCGTTCGGCCTTACGTTCGGCCGGCGCGGGGGCCGGCTGCGCCGCGGCGGCGGCCGCGGCGCCCACCTCCTGCGCGGCACTCGCCCATTCCGCGCGCGGCGACAGGCCCTCGCTGCACAGCGACAACCCGCCGTCCGCGACGACTACCTGCCCGGTGATCCAGCGCGCGGCATCCGACGCGAGAAACACGACGAGATCGGCGAGGTCTTCCGCGCGCGCGAGCCGCTTCAGCGGCGTCGCCGCGATGCTCGAACGCTTGGTGTTCTCCGGGTCCGGAAACTGCGCGGCGACGTCGCCGTCGATCAGCGTCGACGATGCGCCGTTCACGCGGATCTCGCGGCCCGCGTACTCGACCGCGAGATAGCGCGTCAACGATTCGAGCGCCGCCTTCGCGGTGCCGACGACGAGATAGTTCGCGGGCACGAGCGTCGCGCCCACCGACGACACGTTGACGATCGCGCCGCCGCCCGAGCGCGCCATCAGCGCCGCGGCGCGGCGCGCGCACCAGAACGCGCCTTTCAGGTTGGTGTCGAGCGCGCGATCGAAATGCTCGGCGCCGATCTCGTCGACGCCAAGCAGCGCGCCGGACGCCGCGTTGTTGACGAGCACGTCCAGCCGACCGTAGCGCCGTTCGATCTCGTCGAACATCCGGTCGACCTGCGCCTGCTGCGCGACCGACGCGCGGATCACGTCGACGGTCGCGCCGAGCGCGCGCAGTTCGTCGGCCGTCTCCTTCGACGCGTCGAGCGAGTGGAAGAAATTCAGGATCACGTGCGCGCCCTGCTCGGCGAAACGCCTACAGATCGCCTTGCCCACGTTTTTCGCGCCGCCCGTCACGAGGACGAGCTTGCCGCGCATGCTGGTATTCGACATGGATTGCCTGCCTATCGAGAACGGGTGATTACGGGCAGGGCCCCCCCCTGCCGACCAACGCTTCGGCCCGCGGCCGTCAGGCGGCCGCCTTCCCCTGGTTCTCGTGGACGAAATCGACGATCTGCCCCATCGTCCTGAAATCGCCGCTGCGGAAATTCGCCGGCAGCGGCGGCAATGCGTAGCGCGCGGTGATGCGCTGGATGATCTCGGTCTGCTTGACGGAGTCGATGCCGAGTTCGGCTTCCAGCTCGATCGATTCCGAGAACACTTCGGCCGGATACTCCATCGCCTGCGCGTAGATATCGACGAGTTCCGAGAACAGTCGCTCGCGCGGCACGTGCGCGGGGCGCGCCGCGGCGGGTGCCGTCGGGGCCGTGCCCGGGTCGTGCGGCACTGACGGCGCCGGCACCGCCGTCAGTGCCGGGCCGCCCACGGCCGCGAGACGCGGCGCGGACGCGACGGCCGGCTCCGGCTGCGGCGCGAACGGCGCGGGGGTCGGTGCGGCGCCGGCCGGTGCCGCGCTCGCCGCGTCGAACGCGTGACGCAGTTCGCCCTTGAGCCAGTCGACGATGTGCGGTCCGCGCGCATGCCAGAACGCGTCGAAACCGGAGCCTGCGTTGCTGATGCGAATATCGTCTTTCATGATGGTGTCCTCCTGGAAATAACGGGTGATCGTCGTGACGACGCTCGATTCCTCTGCCGCGTTCGACGGGCCGCCGAACGTCCTGACCGTGCCGGGCCCCGCGATGCGCACGACGATGCGCGCCAGCGCATTGAGCGCGCCGCATTCGACATAGCGTGTGATGCCGTCCGCGCGCGCGGCGCGAATCGCGTCCGCGAACCGCACCGGCAGGACGAAATGCGACGCAAGCCGCGCCCCGGGATCGTCGCTGCTGCTGTAGCGGCGGCCGAGAATCGGCGAATACACCGGAATCGCGAGCGGGCCGGGCCGATACGCGGCGAGCCGCGCGGCGAACTGCGCGCGCGCATCGGCGAGATCGGGGTGATGAAAACCATACGGAGACCTGATTGTCTGCGCGCTTACGCCCTGCGCCGCGCATACCGAGACGAAGCATTCCAGCGCGGTGCGCGGGCCGGACACGACGGTCTGCGACGCGTGGTTCTCGACCGCGACGCACACGTTGCGCACCGCGTGCGTGATCGCGCTCGATTCGATCAGCGCGCGCGTCGCGTCGGCGTCCGCCGCAATCGCGGCCATCATGCCGTCGGCCGGCGCGGCCGCCTGCAACGACGCGATCCGGTCGCACACGATCCGCGCGCCCTGCTCGATCGAATACATGCCGCCGCACACCAGCGCCGCGATCTCGCCGAAGCTGTGTCCGATCAGCACGTCGGGCGCGACGCCGCGCGCATGCAGCACGCCGAACATCCCGACCGACGCGCCGAAGATGCCGAGCTGCAACAGGTCCGGCGCTTCGCGCAACCACGTATCGATCCCCGCATCGTCGCGCCACAGCGCGCCCGTCAGCGGACGGCCGAGCCGTTCGCTCGCGATCGCGTCGATCGTGTCGAGCACCTGTCGCACGCTGCGGTGTTCGCGGCCCAGTTTCCGCAGCGCGCCCGCATAGAACGCCCCCTGTCCCGGGAACAGGAATGCGCACCCTCGCGCCGTTGCGTCGACCGCGTTCGGCCGCGCGTCACTCAACCCGCGTCGTTCCATAATCCCAACCTCCCGAGGCTCTCGGCCAGCTTCAGTCGCGCGGTGCGCCACTTCGACACCGCGAGCACGCGCTGGCGCCGCGCATCGGCGAGCGCCGACTGTGCATTCAGCAGATCCGTGAACGTGCCGACACCGGCCTTGTAGCGGCCGCGCGCGATGTCGAGCGAATGCAATGCGGTGTCGAGCAGATGCTGCGAGTTGTCGAGGTTCGCCGTGTCGGTCTGCAGGCTCTGGTAACTCTTCCACACGTCGAGCGACACCTGGAGTTCGGTGTTGCGCACGTCGGCTTCCTGCGCGTCCGCCTGCGCCTTCGCTTCCGCGATGCGATACCCGGACGCGAATCCTTCGAACAGCGGGATCGAGATCTGGATGCCGATCGAATTGCCGTGACTGCTCTGCAACTGGAACAGCGACGGCTGCTGCTGATAGGACGGGTTGTTGCGCGACAGGCTGCCCGTCAGCGAAATCGTCGGCAGCGACTGCGCGCGCACGGTGCGAATCTGGTCGCGCGCCGCTTCGAGCTTCGCGCGCGCGGCGACCAGCTTCGGGTGATCGCGCTTCGCTTCGGCGATCAGGCTCGCGACGCCGCGCGTGAACTCGTCGCGATCGGGCGACGGTTCCGCATCCGCGATGCGCAGCGGCGTGTCCGCGTCGACGCCGAGCGTCGTCGCAAGCGTGCCGATCGCGTTCTGCAAATCGCCCTCCGCGCTCACGCGGTCGAGCAGCGCCTTGCGATAGGTCGTCTGCGCCTGCAACGCGTCGCCGAGCGTGCCCGCGCCGCCCGCGTGTCGTGCGCTCGCTTCGGCGAGGCTCTCCTGCGCCGCGCGTTCGACCGCCTGCGCCGCCTCCAGCGCCGCCTGCGCGTCGCGCAGCGCGTAGAACGCCTGCGCCGCGTTGTAGAACACGCTCTGCAACGCGTCGTCGTGCGTCGCGTTGGCCGCGCGCAGCAACGCGCGCGCACGGTCGAGGTTCGCGCCGCGCTTGCCGAAATCGAACAGCACCCAGCTCAGGCTGAGCATGCCGTAGCGGCTGGTACTGCGCTGCCCGTTCGAGAAACCGCCCGTATAGGTCGTGTTCACGTTGTCGCGCTCAATGCCGGCCGTCGCATTCAGCGTCGGCAGGTACGCGGCCTTCGACACGCCGACCTCGGCCGTCGCCGCGCGTGCGTCCGCCCACGTGCGACTCAGTTGCGGATGCGAACAGATCGCCTGCAGGATCGCGTCCTCGAGCGCGAGCGGCCGGTCGTCGACGCGCCGTGCGCCGCAGGCGGTGGCCGACACCATCGAGCCGGCCTGCGTCGCCGCGACGTCGTCGCGCGTGCGATAGACGTCGAGCATCTGCGCGCACGCGGGCGGCGCCACCGCTGCGAGTGCGACGGCCGCCAGCACGATGGCGAGGGAGCGCTTCATCATCTAGCGCCCCGCGACCGGCTGTACCGGGCCGGCATCGTGCGGCGCCTGGCGCGACGCTGCCGGAACGGCCGCCGACTTCGCCGCGGCAGCCGCGCGCATGGCCGCGGTCGACTGGTCGAGCACGACCTTCCCGCCCTGCAGCATGATCACGCGCTGCGCGGATGCGATCGTCTCCGGCCGGTGCGCGACGATGAGCCGCGTCATCGCGAGCTGCGTGACGGCCGCGTTGACCTGCATCTCGCGCTGAATGTCGAGATGGCTCGTCGCTTCGTCGAGCACCAGGATGCGCGGCCGCTTGTACAGCGCGCGCGCCAGCAGCACGCGCTGCTTCTGGCCGCCCGACAGCACCGTGCCCATGTCGCCGACGAGCGTGTTGTAGCCCATCGGCATCGCCGCGATGTCGTCGTGCACGGCCGCGATGCGCGCGCATTCGGCCACCCAATGCGGGTCCGCTTCCGGATCGAAGAAGCTGATGTTGTCCGCGATCGAGCCCGCGAACAGCACGTCGTCCTGCAGCACCGTGCCGACCAGCCCGCGCAGCCGCTCGATGCCGAGCCGGGCCACGTCGAGCCCGCCGATGCGCACCGCGCCGCCCGTCGGCTCGTGAATCCCGAGCAGCACGCTGATCAGCGTCGTCTTTCCGCAACCGGACTGCCCGACGATCGCGACCGATTCGCCTGCCGCGATCGTCGCGCTGACGCCGTCCAGCACCAGCGGTTCGCCGTCCGCGTAGCGGAACGACAGCCCGTCGATCTCGATGCTCGCATCCAGTTCCTCGGCCTCGCCCGGCACGTTGCGCAGGGTCGCGTCGGGTTCCGCTTCCGCGAACACGATGTCGGCCAGCCGCTCGCCCTGCAACTGCAGCATCTTGACCTCGAAATACTTGTCGATCAGGCTGCCGACCCGGCTGTCGAACTGACTCTTGTACGCGTTGAACGCCATCAGCACGCCGACCGTGAACTGGCCGTCCATCACCATCCGCGCGCCGAGCCAGATCACCAGCACGTTCTCGATGCCGAACAGCAGCCCGTTGAGCTGCTGATAGAAGATCTGCAGCTTCTGCACGTGCAGGCTCGCATTGACCTGCTCGACCAGCAGCGTGATCCAGCTCGCGC
The DNA here is from genome assembly GCF_902832845.1 of Burkholderia metallica. GTDB lineage: Bacteria > Pseudomonadota > Gammaproteobacteria > Burkholderiales > Burkholderiaceae > Burkholderia > Burkholderia metallica. The sequence goes on from NZ_CADFDB010000009.1 coordinate 172,645, forward strand.
GACGCTCGGCCTGACGGTTGAACAGCTTGATCGTCTTCACGCCGCGCACCGTCTCGAGGAAATGGCTCTGCTGCTTGGCCGCATGCACGATCTGGTCCTCCGTCGCACGCCGCAGCGGCGCGTACCACATCCAGCGCACCAGCGCATACAGCGCCATCGTGGCCAGCGCGACGAGGCCGAGCACCCGGCTGTACACGAACATCATCGCGAGCGTGACCAGCGTCATCAGCCCGTCGATCACCGCGCCGAGAAACGACGTGGTCAGCGTCTGCTGGATCGTGTCGATCGAGCCGAAGCGCGACACCACGTCGCCGAGATGGCGCCGCTCGTAGTAGCGCACCGGCAGGCTCAGCAGATGCGTGAACACGTTCGCGCGCCACTGGATGTTGAGCGTGACGCCGACGTACATCAGCGCCCACGCGCGAATCGCGCCGGTCGCCTGCTGCATCAGCAGCAGCAGCCCGAAGCCGAGCGCGAGCACCGTCAGCAGGTCGCGATCGGCGCTCACGATCACTTCGTCGATCACCCACTGCAGGAAGAACGGCTGCACGAGCATGAAGACTTCGAGCGCGATCGCCAGCACGAGGATCTGTGCGAGCGAGCGCGACAGCCCCGACACCGGGCCCAGCAGTTCGCGCAGCTTGACCTGCGGCCGCGCCGCGCGCGGCGCGAAGCCCGAGGTCGGCCACAGCTCCAGCGCGACGCCGGTGAACGCGCGCGAGACGTCGGCGAGCGAGAGCTTGCGGACGCCGTGCGACGGATCGTGAATCGTCGCGGTCTTGCCGTTCACTTCCTTCAGCACGACGAAGTGGTTGAAGTTCCAGTGCAGCAGGCACGGCACGCGCAACTGGCCGAGCTGATCCATGTCGAGCTTCACCGCGCGCGTGCCGAGCGACAGCCGCTGCGCGACCTCGATCACGCGCCCGAGGCCCGCCCCTTTCAGCGACACGGGAAACTGCCCGCGCAGCGTCGCGAGATCCACGTGGTGGCCGTGATAGCCGGCCACCATCGCGAGACACGCGAGGCCGCATTCCGCTGCTTCGGTCTGCAGGACCATCGGCAGCTTGCGGCCGAGGCCGAACGAAAGTCGATCGAGTAATGCCATGCGCGTGCTCGTCAGAGTTTTCCGGTCAGGCTGTACAGCGGCTCTAGCACCCACTCGTACAGGCGCCTGCGTTCCTGCAGAATGTCCGCCTGCAGCGTCATGCCGGCCTGCAACGGTTGTTTCGCGCCGTACGCGGTCACGTGCTGCGCGTCGAGCGCGACGATCACGCGATAGAAGGTCGCGTCGCGCTGCTCGCCCGGCGTCGCCGCCGGGCCGCCGTCGTTCGCGAGTTCGGTCGCCGACAGCGCCGTGCGCGCGATCGACACGACCCTGGCCTCGTACTGGCCGAATTTCTGGTAAGGGAATGCCTGATAGCGGACCAGCACCGGCTCGCCGACCCGCACGAAGCCGATCGCCGCGCTCGGCACGAACAGGTGCGCCTGCCAGTGCGCGCCGCCCGGCACGACGCTCGCGAGCGGCCGGGACGTATCGACCGACTGGCCGACGTCGGCGATCGCGGCCGTCACGATGCCGGCCTCCGGCGCGGTGACGACGATCCGGCGCTTCGCCTCGCTTTCGATCAGGTTCTGGTCGACGTCGATCACGTTGCGGTCGATCTGCGCGAGCTGGTTCTGCTGCTTGAAGCCGAGCCCCGACAGTTCGTTGCTCGCCTCGGTGAGCGACTGCAGCGTCGATGCGCGATCGCGCAGCAGCCCGTTCAGCTTCGACTGCTGGTCGAGCAAGTCGGCTTCGCGCTGCTGCGCCTGGTCCTTCGAGATGTAATCCTGCGCGAGCAGCCCGCGATAGCGCTTCGCGCCGTCGGCCGCGATCGACGTGCGCAGCCGCTGCGCCGCGAGCTGGTCGTCGATTTGCGCGAGCGCGCCTTTCAGGTTCGCGATCTTCGCGCGCAGCGTGTCGCGCTCGTCCTGTTGCAGGCTGCGCGTCTTGTCCATTTCCGCGAGCAGCGACGCCTTGCGCTGCTGCGCCTGTGCGATCAACGCGGCCTGCGTCGCGCCCTGGGCCGCGCTTTGCAGGTCGGTCGACACCGTATAGAGCGTCTGTCCGCGGCTCACGTGCTGCCCTTCCTTCACGTCGCGTTCGACGACGATGCCCGGCTGCAATGCATACACCTTGACCAGCCCCGAATCCGGCATCACCACCCCGGCGACCGTCGTGCGCCGCGTATACGTGCCGAACGTGAAGAACAGCACCACGCAGGTCGCCATCACCATCGCCACGACCGTCAGCACGGTCGTCGACAGCGGGTGCACCAGCACGATGTCGCCCAGCACGCGCCTACGTTGCGCCTGTGCCGCTTCGGAACGAAAGAGACCGAACTCCATTTTCGCCAACGTATCGCCAAATATCGGAAACGGCGCCCGTCCCGCTTCCACGCGCGGGAACAGCCACAAGCGATCCGGTATACAAAGAAGACCCGTGCATACCGGATCGTCGGTTCCATCATCGGGAAACGCGGCGTCTACCGCGTTGCCTCAACGCGGGCGTCTCAGTACTGCGGGCCGCCGAACAGGCCGTCCAGCAGGTTCACGGCGGCGGTCGTGATCGTCTCGCCGATGTTGTATGCCTGCTTGACCGGCGCGGCGAAAATGCCCAGCGTCAGCGTATTGCCGATGTTCTCGGCGGTGCTGCCGGCCCATTCGATGATGTTGCCCAGCGCGGACGGGATGCCCGGGCCGCTGTAGTAGCCGCCGGAAACTTGTGCGATTTCCTGATGATTCAGTTCTTGCATTGCATTTCTCCAGATTGAGAATGCTAGATAACCCATCTAGCGGGGCATCGAACGACGCCGCAATTGCGACGTTGATCAATACGTTAAATATCTTTAATTTTCGGACGATGCGGTTACATTATTCGAACCCGATTGAATTAACCCGCTCGTCTGAATAACGCGCACAATCCCGCTGAATCGGATGTATCGATCGACCGATTCGTCCTATGTGCGCCGTCTATCGCCACCTGAAAAGCAAACCCTGTCCGCCTGGCGTCCGCGCCCGATGACGCAAGCCATCAGACGTGCGGGCGCCACCGCGCATCGGCGCCGCAACGCCCTGCACGCCACGCAAAACGAGAATGAATATCCGCCCGAGGCTCGACCTGGAATGTTTACGCTTTAATGCCCTTCATCAAAACAACTAAACATCGCGCATGATTGACCGACATCGGAATTTCAAAACAAATGAACTTTTTACAATTCTGAATTCGACGCGCCAATGATCGGTTACTTTCCGGACTCTCTTTGTACGATACCGCACCATGGGGCAAACCCGATGTCCGCGGGCGTTTTATTCTATTTTCATTGAGAATGCCGGGCGTTTATGTCGCGATTGAAATCCGGCAGTTGATTCTGGAAAGCGCGGCCCGGGCGGTCGAATCACGGGCGGAAGCCGTCGAACTGACATGCCCATGCGATGCATGAATGGACGGCGTGCGATGGCGGGATGGCGGGATTGCGCACGCGCCGGGCCGCGCAAACGGCCCGGCGCGCGATGTGTCGTTACCCCGCTTTCGGCTTCGCGAGCTGATCGGCAATCGGCAGGCTGCGAATGCGCGTGCCGGTCGCCGCGAAGATCGCATTGGTCAGCGCCGGCGCGACGGGCGGCAAACCCGGCTCGCCCACGCCGCCGAGCGGCGTCGCATAATCGTCCGGTGCGACGAGATGCACGCGGATTTCGCGCGGCGCTTCGTTCATTCTCAGCACCTGGAAGCCGTTGAAGTTGCTTTGCTCCGGGCGGCCGTCCTTGAACGTGATCTCGCCGTGCAGCGCGATGCCGAGCCCCATCACGACCGCGCCCTCGAGCTGCGAGCGTACGCGCTCCGGATTGACCTGCGGCCCGCAGTCGATCGCGATGTCGACCCGCGGCACCGTGATCTTGCCGTCGGCATCGACCTGCACCTCGCACACCGCCGCCGTATACGACACGAAGCTGCGATGCGCGGCGATTCCGAGCCCGTGCCCCTTCGGCAGCTTGCGGCCCCAGCCGGCGCCGCGCGCGACCGTTTCGACCACGCGCCGCAGCCGCCCGGTATCGATCGGATACAGCGCCGGGTCCTCGCCATAGTTCACGTTCTTCACCGTGATGTGCGGTTCGAATCGCCGCGCGGGCCCGATCAGGTCGAGCAGGAAGTCCTTCGGGTCGCGGCCGGCCGCGTGCGCGAGCTCCGACACGAAGCTCTGGATGCCGAACGCATGCGGAATGTTGTAGACCGAACGGAACCAGCCGATCCGCGTGTGGGCTTCCGCGGCCGGATTCTCGATCCGCACGTTCGGAATCGCGAACGGCAGGTCTGCGATGCCCTGCGCGAGCTCGCCGGGCTGCTCGTGCACGACGCCGGCCCTGAACGTCGACTGGATCGACGGCGCGACCGTGCGATGCTGCCACGCGACCACTTTTCCCGACGCATCGATTCCACCGTCGAACGCCTCGAGCGACACCGCATGGAAATAGTCGTGCGCGATGTCGTCCTCGCGCGTGAACGTCAGCTTGACGGGTGCGCCGACCGCCTTCGAAAGCAGTGCCGCCTCCACCACGTAGTCGGGCTTCGACTTGCGGCCGAAGCCGCCGCCGAGCAACGTCACGTTGACCGTCACGTGCTCCGTCGGCAGCCCGAGTGCTTTCGCGACTTCGTCGCGCGTGGTTTGCGGCGCCTGCGTGCAGGTCCATACTTCGCAGCGCCCGTCGGCCACGCGCGCGACCGCCGCCGGCGGCTCCATCGTCGCGTGCGCGAGATGCGGAATGTAGTACGTCGCGCGCACGCGTTTCGCGGCGCCGGCCAGCGCCGCCGCCGCGTCGCCGTCGTTGCGGATCACGTCGCCCGGCTGCGCGGCGGCCGCTTCGAGCGTCTTGCGATACGCGGCCGAGTCGTAGTTCGCGTTGGGTCCGTGCTTCCAGTCGATCTTCAGTTGCGCGCGCGCCTGGATCGCGGTCCACGTATCGCGCGCGACGACCGCGATGCCGCCGAGCGGCTGGAAACCGGACGGCAGCGGCGTCGGCTCGAGCGGCACGACCTTGACGACGCCAGGCAGCTTCTGCGCCGCCGATGCGTCGAACGATGCCACGGTATCGCCGTACGCCGGCGGTCGCGCGACGACCGCGTACAGCATCCCGTCGAGCCGCGTGTCGATCCCGTAGTGCGCGCGGCCGCCGACGATGTCGCGTCCGTCGATCAGCGCCGTTTCACCCTTGCCGATATAGCGGAATTCGGCTGGCGTTTTCAGCACTACCGTTGCCGGATCCGGCGCGGGCAGCGCGGCCGCTTTCGCCGCCAGTTCGCCGAAGCCGAGCTTGCGTCCGCTCTTCGTGTCGACGACCTCGTGCACCGTCGCCTTGACCTGTCGCACATCGACGCCCCACGCCGCCGCCGCGGCCTGCTCGAGCATCGTGCGCGCGGCCGCGCCCGCGCGGCGCAACGCGGCGAAGCTCTGGCGCAGGCTGCGCGAGCCGTCGGTGTTCTGGTTGCCGTAGCGCGGCTCGTCGCCGACCGCCTGCGCGACCGCCACGCGCGCCCAGTCCGCGCCCAGTTCGTCCGCTACCACGAGCGCGACGCTCGTGCGCACGCCCTGCCCCATCTCGGAGCGGATGCAGGTCACGGTAACGGTGCCGTCCGGTGCGATTGCGACGAACAGATGCGGATCGTCGCGCAACCCGTGCGGCATCCCCGCACCGCCGTACTGCGGATTCGCGCTGACGGGCGGTTGCCCCGGCGTGGCCGCGCGCACGAGCGACGGCACGCCGAACGCGAGCAGCAGCCCGCCGGATGCGAAGCCGAGCAGCAGCGCGCGGCGGCTCTCGTTGTGGACGGAAAGTTCGGGCGCGCTCATGCGGCACCTCCGCGGCGCACGGCCAGTCGGATCGCCGCGCGAATGCGCGTGTAGGTGCCGCAGCGGCAGATGTTGCCGGACATCGCATCGTCGATGTCGGCGTCGGTCGGATGGGGATTCGTCTTCAGCAACGACGCGGCCTGCATGATCTGCCCGGACTGGCAGTAGCCGCACTGCGCGACGTTCAGTTCCTGCCACGCCTGCTGCAGCGGATGGGTCAGGTCCGTCGACAGTCCCTCGATCGTCGTCACGCCCTTGCCGGACGCGGCTGCGACGGGCGTGATGCACGACCGAATCGCGACGCCGTCGAGATGCACGGTGCACGCGCCGCACAGCGCCATGCCGCAGCCGAACTTGGTGCCCGTGTGGCCGAGGACGTCGCGCAGATACCAGAGCAACGGCATGTCGGGATTGCCGTCGAAATGCTGCTCGCTACCGTTGACGGTCAGCGTGATCATCGTTCACCTCCTGGTCGGGGCGCCCGCCTCGCACCACGGGCGCCGGGTGGGGATTCGAACGACAGCGGGTGCGTGCTGCTGCGCCGGCCCGTGCCGTCTCGTGGACTACGCCGCCGGCAGACCCGGCGGTCAATGCGTTGATGCGTTGCAATCGGCGCGCTGGCCGGGGACGGCTGTCGGGCATGCGATCCGGGTTGAAACCGGCACACGCGCCAGCGTCGATTCTGGCCCATGCAAACCGTCACTCAGGCAACACGCCGCTGTCCGAGCTGACAGAATCGTATGCGGAATGGCCCGGGCTCCAACTCTAACCGATGTGCGGCTGGTTTGCGCCGGGCGCGTATCGCGGGACTGATGGGGGGAAACAGGGGAATTTCGGCGGAGAATCGGTAACGCGTGACGGGCATGGCGCGGACGCAACCGATCAATGCAGCGGCCCTGTTGCGATGGGGACGCGAGGCAGCCGCACGCCATCCGCGGGAGATATTGGGCGAGCCCAGGGTTTTAGGACGCAGCGCCTCGACCGGAAGACTCGCGGAAGAATGATGAATGCACCGCTGGATCGCGGCAGTGCCACGCGACAGCATGGGCGCGTCCGCCACGGTCTTCGTGCTGTGCTTGAAGCGATGGATCGCAAGCGCGCCTCACGCATCGGCACGCGCGATGCAAACGGTCCGATCGAACAGGCGATCATCCATGTCGTCGCCTGCTCGACGCAGGACAACACGCCGAATCCGACGACAATGCATGCGTTTCGCATCGATCCTGGGCGCGGGCATCGCGATGCACGCGTGTGTCCGGCATGCAACGCGCGTGGCGGTGCCCGAAGTCACCTGCCGGATGTCGACCCGCGACCTCGTCTTCCGTCTGCGAACCGGCCCGCACACACGAAAGCCGGATATACGCAATCGATTCGCGCATGAAACACCGCCGCCTTCACACGGCGTTGCCGCTCGAAGCGGCCGCTTCACGCCATCGCATTGCTCACGGCGACCTCAACGCCTGCAACCCCAGCGTGAGCGCATTGCGCGGCAGGTCCGACGCCCCCATCGAAAAGCTCGTCGCCCTCGCGGCCCCCGCCGGATTGCGCATCAACGCGTGAACGATCCGCTCGCTCGCATGACCGTCGCCATACGGATTGCTCGCATGCGCCATTTCCCCGTACGCGCTCTCGCTGTCGAACAGCCGCGATGCTTCCCACACGATCCGCTCCTGATCGGTGCCGACGAGCCGCGCGGTGCCCGCCTGAATCGCCTCGGGGCGCTCGGTCGTCTCGCGCGTGACCAGCACCGGTTTGCCGAGCGCCGGCCCTTCTTCCTGAATGCCGCCCGAATCGGTGATGATGAAATGTGCGCGAGACATCAGGAATACGAACGACAGATATTCCTGCGGCTCGATCAGGTAGATGTTCGGCACGCTGCCCAGCCGAGCGCGCGCCGGTTCCCGCACGTTCGGATTCATGTGCAGCGGATAGACGAACTGCGCGTCGGGATAGCGGTTCGCGAGCGTGCACAGCGCGTCGCAGAAATGCTGGAACGGCGCGCCGAAACTTTCGCGACGATGCCCGGTGATCAGCACGACACGCCGCGATGGTTCGAGAAACGGAAACTGTCCGGCGACCTTCTCCGTCAGCGCCGCGGTGCTGTCCAGCATGCGCTTGACCTCGTGCAACGCATCGATCACCGTATTGCCGGTCAGCACGACGGCTCCACCCGGTATGCCCTCGCTGAGCAGGTTGTCGCGCGCCTGCCCGGTCGGCGCGAAATGCCACGACGACACCGCGTCGGTCACGCGGCGGTTCAACTCCTCCGGCCACGGCGACCAAATGTCGCCGCTGCGCAAACCGGCCTCCACGTGTCCGACCGGCAGGTAGCGATAAAACGCCGCGAGACTGACCGCGAGCGTGGTCGTCGTGTCCCCGTGTACCAGCACGACGTCGGGACGCAACTCGTCGAAGACGATGCCGATTGCCTGCAGAATACCGGTCGTTACGTCGGTCAGCGTCTGGCTTTGCCGCATCACGTTGAGATCGTAGTCGGGCTTGATGTCGAACAGCGTCAGCACCTGATCGAGCATTTCGCGGTGCTGCGCGGTCACGCATACCCTGGCGTCGACCCCTGCCTGCGCCTTCAATGCACGCACCAGCGGGGCCATCTTGATGGCCTCCGGCCGAGTCCCGAACACAAGCAAAATCTTTTTCATCGTTATCCTCGTTGAGCCATTTCGCGCTGAATGACCCTGCTCGTGGCGCGAAGCATGTATTCAGGCGGCGCCTCCCGTACTCGCATGCGATCGACACGTTGCGGTGTCGCGCAGCGAGCGCGCCGCCCGGTCCACGTGGTCAACGCCACGCGAATCGTCGTACTACCGGCGTCCCGTTGCACTCGATCAGTCACGTCATGAGTCGTTCCTCGTCTGGCTTGGCTTGGACTGGCTTGGACTGGCTTGGTCTGGTTCGGCTTGGCTTGGCGTTACGTGTGTTCGCTATCGCCCTTCCACTACAGCAATATTCAAACCAGCGGGCCTGCGGCCGTACCCGCTTCACACCGCACGCCGCGAGCATACGCAGTGCGCAACGGAATGTTTCACAACTGCTACGCGTGCCGCATCGCCGGCCTAGTGCGAAACAGCCAACCATTCAGGCAATTGCACGGTGTTTTCGGTGACGTCGTCCGACGAATCTCGACTTCACGGCAGGCTCCATAGCGCATCGAATCTCACGCTTCTGTCGAAGCGCGTTGCGCTTCCTCGATCCGCCACTTTCGTCTGTGCAGCAGGCAACGCAATCGACGACTCGACCGCAGTCACGTACCGGGGATTTATTCGACACGCAACACCGTTCACGTCACACGAGTCGAAGCGTGGGAAATGTTTCGAACGTGTAACGCAAGCCCTGAACGGGGCCGTTACATCGGAGTCCGGTTCATTCAAGGCGTGTGATCAAACGAAACGTAGAACCATCCTGGCGATGCACACGCATCGACCCGCGCGACACGTATCCCCGCACGGCGGTGTACTGCAGAAGCCGCACAGGTTCGGCAGACAATTCGCTCGCCGCATGACACGTGCGGACCGCACCGCCGATCGCGTGCCGGCATTCGCGCCCGCTCGGACTGATTCTTCGGTGAATCAAAATCCATCACCGTCATCCATGCGACGCACCGGCCGCCGCTCCCGCCCGTTGCTGCGCGCGGTAACGCGGCCGATGGCTCGCGCCTTGCTTAATGACTGTGGGATGCGCCCCGATGCATTCGTCCGACAGCGGACGAACGGGGCCCGGTCCACGAAGCCGTGCGGAAGCGCGACGCGTGCGTCAGCAGCGGAAGACAAGCGCTCTGCGTGCCGAACGTGCCGACGTGGCCAGCTGAAGTACGCACTATCCACGCGCCGTGGGCCGGCTCCGATGCCCCGAACCGGCTCGTGAACGCAAAGGATCGATACCAGCCTCTGGTTCACCGGCGCCATGATGAACCGAGCCGCAACATAGCCATGCTCGCCGGACGCGACGCGGCCAACGCCGTACCCGGCGACGATTGAACAGGATCGCCGCGCAGGAGCCCACGATCATGAATCGGCCCGCGCTTTACCCCGCCGCACGTTCGCGCGTTGCGGCCACCGTCGCGCTGTGCCGCCTGTGGCACGTCGCCTGCTGGATCGCTGCGTGCGGCTTCGCGTTACACGCGGGCGCCGCCGAGCTCCGGCTCAACGGGCTGTACCAACGCGCCGACGGTGCGATCACCGTGCGCCTGAACGGCGTCGGCATCGACCCGTATTTCGCGGCGAAGGCGCTGCTCGCCGCGTCCGACGCGCAACTCGACGCGCGCCAGGCCGCACTCGCATGGATTGCGTGGTTGCTGCCGCGCCAGCGTCCCGATGGCGGCTTCGATCGCTTCTGTGTGAAGAACGACCGGTACCGCTCATGCGCGAGCGCGGAAACCGACGACGCGACGATGGCGACGTGGATCGAACTGCTCGCGCGCTTCGCGCCGCCCGATGGCTTGCCCACCGCGTGGGAACTCAGCCTGAACCGCGCCGTCGACCATCTCGACGCATTGCTCGACAGGCCCTCCGGCGTCTATCAGATCTCGTCGTCGCTGCACGTCGCGCTGCTGATGGACAACGTCGAGGTGCACCGCGCGTTCCAGGCGCTCGCGGCGTACTACGCCCGGCGCGCGGACCCCACGCATGCGGACTTGTGGGGCCAGCGTGCCAACCGGCTGGCATCCGCGATCCTGAAGGTGTTCTGGCGCGGCACCGCATCCGGCTTTCTTGCCAGCACGCAGCAGGTCAGCGATGCGAGTTTTTATCCGGCGAAGCTCGCGCAGATTCTCCCGCTCCTGTCCGATATTCAGGTTCCCGAACAATCTGGCGAAGTGATCTACACGCGATGGATGCGAAAGTACGGCAAGCGCTGGCCGCAACTCGCCGACACCGATTACCCGTGGAGCCTGATCGCGCTGGTCGCGCTCAGGATGAACGATTGGGGCACGGTTGCATGCTGGCAGGCGCGATCGGGCCCATACCGGCACGGTGCGCACTGGAACGTACTGGAGGAATCGCTTTATCTGGCATTCGAACGCAGGAAGGCCGCCCCCGTCATACCCGCCCGATGCGGGCTCGCGACGGCAGCGGCGGCGGAAACGGCAACCGCATCGCGCTGACACAACGGTGCGCGCGGTCCATGATGACCAACAGGGAGGTGACGAGTCATGTGTGGCATCGTCGGCGCGGTCGCGCAACGGGACATCGTCCCGATTCTGATTGAAGGTTTGCGTCGCCTCGAATATCGCGGCTACGATTCATGCGGCGTGGCGACGGTCGTCGACGGCCAGGCGCGTCGCGAGCGCAGCGTGTCGCGCGTCGCCGATCTCGATGCGCACGTGCGCACTGCCGGCCTGACCGGCAGCACCGGCATTGCGCATACGCGCTGGGCGACGCATGGCGCGCCGGCAACCTGCAACGCGCATCCGATCTTCTCGCGCGACGAAATCGCGCTCGTGCACAACGGCATCATCGAAAACCACGAAACGTTGCGCAAGCAACTTTCCGCCGCGCACTACGAGTTCGACGGCCAGACCGACACCGAGGTCGTCGCGCACCTGATCCACAGCCAGTATCGCGGCGACCTGCTCGCCGCCGTGCGCGCGGCGACCTCGCAGCTTCATGGCGCGTACGCGATCGCCGTGTTCAGCAAGCACGAGCCGCAACGGCTGATCGGCGCGCGGGCCGGCTCGCCGCTCGTCGTCGGCGTGACGGACGGCGAATGCTTTCTCGCCTCCGACGCGCTTGCGCTCGCCGGCATCACCGATCGCTTCATCTTTCTCGAGGAAGGCGACATCGTCGAGTTGACGCCCGGCGGCGTGCGCGTACTCGATCGCAGCGGCGCTCCGGTCGAACGCGCGGTACAGACCATTTCGTCCGCGCAGGCCGTGGTCGAACTCGGGCCGTACCGGCATTTCATGCAGAAGGAGATTTTCGAGCAACCGCAGGCCGTGGCCGCGACCATTCCGGATGCGGGACTGTTCGATCCGGCCGTGTTCGGGCCCGACGCCGCGCGGGCGTTCGAGCAGATCGACAACGTGCTGATTCTCGCGTGCGGCACGAGCCACTATTCCGGCCTGACTGCGCGCCGCTGGCTCGAAACGATCGCGCGCGTGCCCGCGCAGGTCGAGATCGCGAGCGAGTACCGCTACAGCGACGCGCTCGCGATGCCGAATACGCTGGTGGTCAGCGTGTCGCAATCCGGCGAGACCGCCGACACGCTCGCCGCGCTGAAGTACGCGCAGGCACTCGGCCACGTCGACACGCTGGCGATCTGCAACGTGCCGACCAGCGCGATGATGCGACAGACCGGCCTGCGTTTCCTGACGCGGGCCGGCCCGGAAATCGGCGTCGCGTCGACCAAGGCGTTCACGACGCAGCTCGTCGCGCTGTTCATTCTCGCGGTCACGCTCGGGCGGCTGCGCGGCTACGTCGATGACGCGCAACTCGCGCGCTACACGATGCAATTGCGGCGGCTGCCCGGCGCGCTCGAGGACGTACTCGGGCTCGAGCCGCAGATCGAGCGCTGGGCCGCGGAATTCTCGCAGCACGAGAATGCGCTGTTTCTCGGGCGCGGGCTGCACTACCCGATCGCGCTCGAAGGGGCGCTGAAGCTGAAGGAGATTTCGTATATCCACGCGGAGGCGTATCCGGCGGGCGAGCTGAAGCACGGGCCGCTCGCGCTCGTGACGCACACGATGCCCGTTGCGACGATCGCGCCGAACGATGCGCTGCTGGAGAAGCTGAAGTCGAACATGCAGGAAGTGCGGGCGCGCGGCGGGCAGCTTTACGTGTTCGCCGATGCCGATACGCGGATCGACAACAGCGAAGGCGTGTCGGTGCTGCGGATGCCGGATTACTACGGGTTGTTGTCACCGATCCTGCACGTCGTGCCGTTGCAGTTGCTTGCGTATCACGCGGCGTGTTTGCGGGGGGCGGATATCGACAAGCCGAGGAATCTGGCGAAATCGGTGACGGTCGAGTGATGGGGAGATGGGGAAACCGGGGGGCGGGGGTCGACGCCGGTGATTGTCAGCATCACTCGTAATCGCGCGTCGTCGACGGTCGCTTGCGCAAGCGCTTTCTCCACTTCACGCAGATCCTCGCCGAGGCGGTCCAGTTCGCGCAGTCGCTGCTCAACACCGAGTCGCTCGTCCAACGGAGCGGTCGAACGCCGAGCCACGCGCGCCCCTTCTTGCCAAACAGATCGGTGGCGGGACACCGCTCGTCGTGTAGAACAGATAGGAGCCGCATCGGCTTGATTCGTGTCCCTTGCGACATCGAAATCGATACTGCGCGTTCCAACCTCTCCATTCTGATTCCAGCAACTTCAGTCCGTATGGACGAAGCGCCTCTCGCATTCGCTTCAACTGATCGAGTGACAACGTTGTTGCTCCGCAAAATTCCTTTCGTCGGCCTACCGGCGCATAGAGGCCCAGAAGTCGACCACCCCCAACGTATGATTCTCACAAGTTACTCTCGTGAAATCGAGGCCACCCGGGCCATGCTCTGACCAGTCACCGGGAGTTGCGAAATCCTACTTCTCAGATTGCGAAATGACCTCTCCGAAATCGAACCCTTTTAATTTATTTTGCTCTACAAGCTCTCTAAAACGCTCGGATACAAATACTGTAGCAGGACTTTCTTTTAGGCGAAATATATCAACCCCTTCAACGCGACTCTTCAGAAGAAATATTTTATTAAAAACCGTCGCCCGAGGATAGACTTTGAATTTTGATGCATCCATATCGACAGCATTCTCTATCACCCGGGTTACATGAAATCCGGACATGTCTTTTATCGGGGCTTCGACCTGCAATATCTCCCCGCTGTCACGAAGTACCGGCGCCAATACATCCAGCGCCCTCTCACTAAACATGAGAAATGGGGACAGCATCGCATGAACATCGCTGGTCTTTTTTCTGCGAGAAGTGCCCCACGCAAGCTTAACGGGGTCGTAGTCTCCACCAAAACCTCGCCCGCAAAGAGCGGTTGCTCGTATAGCTACGCTCTTGTCATATGCGATTTCAGCGTCATCGTCGACTTGGACGAGTGGCTGAAATGCCTCATCCTGCCTCAGACCGTATACGTCACTCACGTATTGCCCCACATCCAAATCATAGTGCCAAGATAAATGGCGGCCTACGGTGCCTCACCCCACGGGTCGTACGAATAGTTTTCATCGATCGGCAAAAAATCAATGCCTTTCAATGCGCATCGCTCCACCTCCGATTTAAACCCCTGGCTACATACCAGATCCATTGTTTCGGTACATCTGAAAAGATTGCTATCGCGATCGTCGCGCGGAATGAAGTTTTTGATCCAACTATACATTGGAGTCCCTGGAAACAACTTATTCTCGGCAATCTCTTTTGTTTCCAGATCCCGGTCTTCGGAATAGCTCGACCTTTGTCGATCAAGCAGAGACTCATGATCTGCCGGCAAGAAAATTGAATACGCTTTATTACCTGCCGGTTTTCCGCCCGCAACGATGTCAATGGGGATTGCTCTATACCTAACCCCCAATTTTTCACATGCATTCAAAAACTCTTTTGACACGTAATTCGTTTGCGTTCCGTAGAAATCAAAATCAATTGAAATCGACGGATCTGATAGCGCGAAAATATATTCATGCTTTACATCGACGCCAAATGGATCAGCCACATACATCGGCCACTCCCATTCATCACGGTTCAATTCTCCCGACAGGTATGGAGGGCAGCCTGCGCCTCCAGCGCGATATTTAACAACGAAGAAACGTGCATTCATCAAAGTAACCTTCCCGTTATTGCATCAACCAAATATTTACCGGACTCCAAGCCTTCTCTCGCCATATTTTGAATGCGCCCGACACCGAGCACAAGTTGCGTATCACTGAGACGGCCCGCCAGGAATTGTTGGTTAAGTTTCGTTAGCTCAGTCTCAATGGCCGCAGTGTATTGCCCGTGGTTCGACCAGTGTCCAGGAAGCTCCAGCGTTTGGGCAAGCTTGGAGCTTCCGGGCAGGAATATGCCATTAGACGCACCATCACCGTCGAATCCCATGCCGCGCAACCGGCTGAACATGGCTGCAAAGTCGGGGTGCTTCATGAGTTCTTCAGGAATCAGGTGGTGGTTCGCCATACCATCATGTGGGCGAGCCCCCATATTTTCCCCGAGCTTAGTGGAACACCACCCCATCGGATCGATTCGGGTCAATGGGTTTGATGCGTATGCGTACAAATTGTCGCCGCCCACCAACCCAATCGGATCTTGATTAATAAACCTTCCCACGTCCGGATCATAGAACCGGAACGTGTTGTAGTGTAGCCCCGTACTTTCGTCGGCATACTGACCGGCATAGCGCAGCGGCTGATCCGTCCGCGCGGTCGCGAGCTGACGCTTGCTCGGCTCGACTTTGCCCCACGCCGTGTATTGCCCCGCCCACGCCAGTTCGCCAGCCTCGTCGGTGACCTCTTGCGGCGCCCCTGCCAGATCCGTATGGAAGTGGTAAATCCGCGACGCGCGCTTCGCCGTCTCGATCGCGGCCGCGGCCAGGGCCTCCACGATCACCGCATCGACGCGGGCCGCTGGTGAGTACGGATCATCAGGGCTGTACACATAGCTGCTCACGCCTGTCTCGCGCACTTCCTGCGCGAGGCGCAAGCCTTCCCATACGAACCGTTTCGTCTCGCTGCGCAGTTTCACGCCACGCACGTCGAACGTGGTATCGGTCTTCGAAATACGCCGGCCCAATGAATCGTACTGGAAGCGCGTTTCGACCGCGCCACGCGCGTCCTGCGTGCGCACCGCGATCAGCCGGTCCTGCCCATCGTAAGTGAAGCGCTGCTGCTGGTTGGCTCCGCGAAGCTTCGTCGCCAGATTGCCGAACGGATCGTATTCGAAGCGAATGTCCTGCCACATCCGCAGACGGTTGCCTTCGACGTATCCGCGACTCTTGCCGGGTGCGCCATCGAGCATATTGCCAGCGGCATCCCAAGCGAATTCCTCAAGCTCGCGATCCATGGTGTTCACACGACGTGTCAACTGTCCGGCCGGATCGTAGCTGTACTGCGTGCTGCCACGCAGGCAGTCACTGTTCTCGATCAGTTCGCCCGCCGCGTCGTAGCCGTAGTTACGCCACAACTGCCCGCGTCCTCGACCGAGTGCGGCTGGTTGGGAGCCAGCGGACTGCCAGACTTTTCTGGCCAAGCGTGGTGTGCCGCGGCCCGCATACTGCTCCGAAAGACAGCGCCCACCGGCCTGGCGCGCGAGTTGATGGATCTGACGAAGTACCTCTTCAAAGCGACATACCGGACACTGGACCATCGTGTAGAACAGATGATAGGAACCGCATCGGCTTGATTCGTGTCCCTTGCAATATCGAAATCGATACTATGCGTGCCAACCTTTCCATTCTGATTCCAGCAACTTCAGTCCATATGGACGAAGTGCCTCTCGCATTCACCTCAACTGATCGAGTGACGATGTTGCTGCTCCGCTACCGTGCATAGAGGCCTAGAAACTGACCGCCCCCAACTAACGACTCTCACAAGCCACTCTCGCCAATCCAATTAAAGCGCATCAGATCCGCGCAGACAGTTCCGCATCCAACTTTCACGCATATCAGAATACATGTCAGCCTTAACAACGCCCGACCAGAGCAACAGGTCGAGCGACGTTGTTAGAGAACTGAACGCTGCCATTTATCCTTAAAATTAAGAAATTCTTTTTTCTTCACCATCCATTTACCCGCCTTTTCCTTCATCGTGAATCGGGATAGCGTCAACATTCCCAATGTCTGGCGAATGGTGAAAACCACCTCGCCGTCAGTGGATTCCACGCTGTCTTCGACGTCAGTGCCAGGATCGTATGTCGGAGGATCCGAACAACCCAAGTCAATCAAACGACCTTGGTTTGTTTTTTCTTGGAACGCCCATTTCTCCAAAATGGCCGAAAGATCTTTCCGTGCACGATCATCAATTTCAGAAACATCGCCACCACTTTCCAGCGCACTACGCTTTTTCTTGTAAAAATCCTTTTCCCATTTATTCATTTCCAACATGAATGATCGCAATGCCGATCGCGCTTGTTCAATATTAGCATCCATCATCTTCAACCTTTAATTATTGAAAATATCGCCCATAATCTTTTGCCCATTCTGGAATACGTCATAGATTATCTGTGTAGGCCGAGTGCCGCCATTACCGTAGACAAATTGGATGTCCACATCAGCCGAGCCAGCCCTCTTCACATACGCTGCGACCCGTCCCTCGAAATCCCTGAACAAACCACGGTTGATGCCCGGTAACTGAGGGAAGACACCGTCCTTTCCACCACTCCCGCCGAGAAGTTTTCCTAGAATATGGCCGGCATCGTCAGTTGGATACCCCAATAATCTCGCCCACGCTCGAGACGACGCATTCGTTACGGTTCCGGTGCCGAGGTCCGCAGCCGTGATTGTCGCGGTTGCACGAAGTGGCTGACCGGCGGCCCCCCGGGAAACAGTAGGTGTAACACACCATCCCCACGGATCAATCCATCCGGTTGGATTGGGCGCATACGCGTACAGATTGTCACCACCCAACAATCCGATGGGATCTTGGTTGATGAACCGCCCTACGTCCGGATCATAGTATCGGAACGTGTTGTAGTGGAGGCCCGTGCTGTCGTCGGCATATTGCCCAGCATAGCGCAACGGCTGATCGGTGCGCGCGACCGTCACTTGCCGGCTGCTCGATTCGACCTTACCCCAAGCCGCATATTGCCCGGCCCACGCCAACTCCCCCGCCTCGTCGGTCACTTCGAGCGGCGCTCCCACGAGATCGGTATGGAAGTAGTAGATCCGCGCGGCACGTTTGGCCGTGTCGATTGCTGTTGCAGCCAGCGCCTCTGCAATTACCGCGTCGACGCGCGCCACTGGCGAGTAAGGTGCGTCTGGACTGTACACATAGCTGCTCACACCAGTCTCGCGGACCTCTTGAGCCAGTCGCAACCCCTCCCAAACAAACCATTTCGTCTCGGTGCGTTGCTTCGCGCCGCGCACATCGAAAGTGGTATCGGTTTTCGCGATGCGCCGACCGAGCGGATCGTAGGCAAAATGAGTTTCGACCACGCCACGCACGTCCTGCGTTCGGACCGCAATCAGCCGGTCCTGCCCGTCATACGTGAAGCGCTGCGTCCGGTTCGCCCCGCGAAACTTTGCCGCCAGGTTGCCGAACGCGTCGTATTCAAAGCGCAGGTCCTGCCACATGCGCAGGCGATTGCCTTCGACGTACCCACGACTTCGCCGCTCCGCTTCGTCGAGCAGATTTCCGGCGGCGTCCCAAGCGAATTCCTCCAGCTCCCTATCCATGGTGTTTACACGACGTGTCAGCTGTCCGGCCGGATCGTAGCTGTACTGCGTGCTGCCACGCAGGCAGTCGCTGGTCTCGATCAGTTCGCCCGCCGCGTCGTAGCCGTAGTTACGCCACAACTGCCCGCGTCCTCGACCGAGTGCGTCCGGTTGGAAGCCAGCGGACTGCCAGACTTTTCGGCCAAGCGGGTCGTAGGCAAAACGCTGAGTCAGCCGTCCCTGTGTACGCGTGACCTCACGATGCAAGTCGTCACGCTCGAAGTCACTCACCACTTGATCGCCGCAGCGGATCTGGTGCACGTGCCCAGAGCCGTAACTCAACATCTGTAGCGTCTGATTGTGCGGCAACTCGAGCGCCATCACGTTATCGAGTGCGTCGAGCGCATATTCGACGCTGCCATTCGCACCATGCTCGGCAAGCAGTCGACCGGCCTTGTCGTATTCGAAGCTCACAACGTCCGGCGAGATCCCAAGTGCTATGCCGGCTGACGTCGGCGTCCGCTCTACCCTCACTAACTGATCACCCTTGTTGTACTCGAAGCGCGTGACTTCAGTCGGCGTATGTTGCACCTTCACATTTCCCATCCGGTCACGTTCCAATCGGATGGTTCGAATCGGACGATCTTGCGCCGAACGGCCCTCCGGCGCACCAACAAAGTCTACCGCCAACAATTCACCGGCTTCCCCATACTCAAACCGTCGCTGCACGCCATCCGGACGGGTCTCGGTCAACAGGCGGCCGCCCGCGCTATACGTGAATGTGTAGTGGGCGTGGCCCTGTCGGAGCTCGCGAAGCCGTCCTTGTGCATCGTAGCGATAGCAAAGCCGCCTTCCGGCAGGATCGATCGTCTCGATTAGCTGCCCGCGAGTATTCCGCAGCAACTGCTGGACGTGTCCGCCACGGTCGACGTGTCTAACCATCAATCCTGCCGCATCGTGCTCGAATGTCTCCGCGCTGCCGTCTGGATACCTAATCTGGCGCGGCTCGCCGGTGGGACGCAGATCATACGAGATGCGTTGCCCCAGTGCGTTCTCGCGCGCGAGCGGCAGGCCGAACGCATCGAAAATCGTCCGCGTGGTTTTGCCGGAACAGTCCGTGTAGCCGACCAGCTCGCCGAGGCCGTTCCACTCCAGCGTCGAGCGACCGCCACGCGCGTCAACGTGCGCGATCGGCAGCGCGGTCAACCCTTTCGGGTACTCGTAGCGATTTTCCCGAC
Source organism: Burkholderia metallica (assembly GCF_902832845.1). GTDB lineage: Bacteria > Pseudomonadota > Gammaproteobacteria > Burkholderiales > Burkholderiaceae > Burkholderia > Burkholderia metallica. The sequence continues at coordinate 192,079 of NZ_CADFDB010000009.1, forward strand.
CAAGCGGATCCTGACTCAACAGCAGCCGGCCCTGCGGATCGTATTCCGCGCGCCAGGTGCCGCCGTCGGCCCCGACAATCTCCACGGGCCGCATGCTGTTGCCGTCATAGCGAGTGCGAGTCGTGCGACCGAGCGGATCCGTCTCGGCGACGATCCGGCCTGCGTCGTCGTACTCGAACTCGACCGTGCGCTCACCCGGCAGCATCAGCATCACCGGCATGCCAGCGTCGTTGTACTTGATCCGGTAGAGTCCCCCGTCGAAGTCGGTGTACTCGACAATCTGAAACTGTGCGTCGAAGCGCCAGTGCGCGGTGCGGCCATCGGCATACCGAACGCGAGTTTGACGGCCTTCGATGTCGTATTCGAGCGTTGCGTCCTCGCCTTCGCTGGTACGCGTCGCGACAACCCGCGGCTGCCCTTCTATCCTCGACCACACGTAACTCGACGTGAAACCCAGTGCGTTCACATGACTCGCCATCAGGCCATTGGTATATGCGAACTGGCGCACGACCGCCCCATTTGCATCCGTCACCGACGCCAGCTGACCGTTCTCATCGTATCCGTAAGCGACGGCCAGCCGGCGCTCGTTGCCATGAACGAGCGTGACCGCGCTAAGCCGTCCGTGTTCCTGCTCGTAATCGAGCACGGCGTTCAATCCGCCGCACGTCAGAATCTCGCTGACGCGGCCGCGGCTATCGCGCTCGAACTGGCACCACTGCCCCGCCTGATCCTCGATGCGGCGCACCCATGCGATGCGGCCGGAGTCCGGCTCGTATCGGCCGAAGTCGTAATACGTCTCGCCAATGTCATGCAGGATGTAACGTCCATCCGGCGTACAGGTCAGGTATTGCTGCTCGGCTTCGCTGAATGCAGCTTGCCCAGATCTCAGCAGCGGAAACCCACTCTCGCGTCCTTGCGCGTCGGTAAACCAGAGGCGCCCGTCACGCGCATGCAAACGACGCTCCCACGGAAGCACCCAACCGCGGCCGAGCGTTCCCGCATAGTCAATACTGCTTGAATAAAATCGTTCGACCGAAACCGGCATCGGGCTCGGGATCACAAAGTCGGTTTCTGATTCGGCCTGCAGGATCTTCCGCCCGGTCGTCACGTCGACCGGGTTGCCAAACATCCCGCCTATCGCCTTGTTGATCGCAGGGCCGGCGACGTAGCGCCCAAAGGCTTCTCCAAGGACGAACCCGCCGATGAATTTTGCGGCGCACGGTAGAACTGCGCGCGAGAGCCCGCCGGCTGCCTTCAAGAGTCCGCCAAGCCCACCGACCAGCCCCGCCAGCGCAAACGCCCAGTCGGTCGCGGTCCGCAGCCACGGCGGCACCTCGTCATCGACCGGCAGGTAAGTCTGCGTGCCACCGTGAAAGAACGTGTCGTGAGAGCCATCGGCGATCGTCGCGCCGCAGGTAATCTTGTCGTCCTTCCGCGCTGCGGGCCGCCCGTTGATGAAAATGTTCGTCGATCCTTGCGCGACAAGCGGGATGGGATTGTGCTTGCTGCAAGCCACGCCACTCAGCGTCGCATAGGCCGCCGACAGGGAGTTGACGTAGACGTCCGGTGAACCGGTAACGATGTTGCCGGATTGCGAGCTGAACATCTTCCCGATCGACTCCCCTATTGACAGGAGAGCCTGCGCTCCGATACCGGCCATCATGCCCGCCAGCAACGCAACGCCGAATCCGCATGTGAATGTGGCAAAGGCGACTGCGGCGATCAGGGCGATGCCCAGCACGGCGCCGACCAGAAAGCCCGCAAGCGCGCTGGTGTGATCGATCGGGTCAGTGACTCGTGCGGCTTCGTACACGATGATTGTCCTTTGCTGTTGTTATGCCGACTCTTGTTCTGCCGGACGGTAGCCGTCGAGCCAGTTGCGCCACAATGCGTCGAGCGTTTCGCCGAAGCTCTTCGCGCTCGATGCGGTAAAGATCAGCACGCGTCCCGGGGCAACAATGAATGCACCTTGCCGTTGAAATACGGTTTTGGGGCCGTTCCGATAGGCCGCGTCGATGCGCTCCCCAGGCATTCCATCGGTTTCAGGTCCAAGCCGTTCGGCCTGACGCGAAAGCACCCGGTGTCCCTGCAACCTCGATTTGAGCAGCGCGATCTGACGATCGATATACGGCGCAAGGGTCTCTCCGTCCTTGAGCCAGTCGCGTGCGACACTGAGGTTCGGCTGCGCAGCCGTATCAGCTGGCACGAACAGGTTGGTCGTGCGATCCTCGAAACCGTTCGGCAGGACGATACTGCCTTCGTGAATCCGGATACGGTTTTCGGAATCCGTCATGCTAGATCTCTCGTGAAGTGTATTGTTGGAATGGGTCGAAATCAGCGTCCACACGCCGACACTCATTTTCCCGGTAGCGCGACGGTGCTTTCCCGGCGCAAGCGCAAGCTGCCCGCGAGCAATACGATATGCGCGACGAGCCACACGTAAGACGCGACGCCGTAGCCAGATATCGGCGTCGCGTCCGCTTCGTTGAAGTACCACTTCGTCGTGAATAGTGAACAGAGCGCACACGCGAGCGCAGCGGCCGAAAACTGGCTCGCGCGCGTATATCGGTTCCGGGCAAGCTGGACGGCCGCAACAACGTAAAGCGGATTGGCGAGCCATGCTGGATTGAGCATGAAAAGTCCCCACCAGCCCTGGGCGAGAACCGACAGCCCGCTGAGCGACGCTTCTTTTTCGAAATGCATCGCCGGCATCATCAGCGAGAGGACGTACAGCACCTCGGATACGCCGAGGACCGTCTCTCGCCTGACACGCGGCGTCGAATCAAAAACGTTCATCATTTCCCGAATCGTTGCACGACACTTCAACGGTCGCGAGTGCGTTCAATCCGTCTGGCCGGCCGGCGTCACGACCTTCTCGCCGCGGGCACGCATCGCGGCGCGTTGCGCCTTCGGATCGAGCGGCGGCCACGGCGCGCCGGCCGTGACGATCTTGCGACGAATCTCTTCGATACGGGTACGCGCCGGCGAGTCCGCGGCCGTATGGTTCTTCAACTCGTTCTGCAGCACCCACCCGTACGACACGCCGAGCTGGCTGGCAATCTTCGGATCCGCACCGTGCGAGAGCAGGTAGTCGACGACGTCCCACTGCTGAATCATCGTCGCCTCGAAGAGTGCAGTCTTTCCGAGCGAATCGCGCGCATTCACGTTCGCCTTGTGCTCGACCAGCAGCTTCAGCTGGGGCAGCAACCGGTTCTCTGCAACCGCGAAGATCATCGGCGTGTCGCCGTTGTATAGCCAGTTGGGATCGAGCCCGCTGCTCAACAACACGCGCAGGAGATTGGGCGTATCGGCTCGCAATGCGACATCGACGACCGATCCGCCGCTGCTGCCAACCGGCGCCTTGGGATCTGCGCCGTTCTTCACGAGCACAGAAATGATCTGGTACCTCGGGTTCGACGCGTCGTTCTTGACCGGGACGATTTCCTGCACTGCATACGAGAGCAGCGTCGTATTCTTCGCGCCCGGCGCATTCAGATCCGTCTTCGGCGCGAGCTGCTGAACCCGGCCGAGATCGCCGTCATGAATGGCCTGAGCCAATGTGAGTTGCTGCCCCGAAAAGAAATCTTCCGGTGCGTAACGCTTGAAGCCAGTCATGTTCGTCCCTTGGGCTTGAGTGGGCCACCAGAGCGGCGAGGACACTCCAACGAGTGCGGCAATCGCGCCGGCGGTTATCGCTTTCTTGTATCGCATCAGTAAGATGAATTCAGTTGGGAAACGAGGTCGAGCTGATCCTTCGCGACCTGCTGGTTAATCCCGTTCGTCACGTCACCCATCAGGTGACGGCCGACCGTGGTCACGCTTTCACCGTCGAGCGTGACGGGACTGCCAACCGCCTTGGGCATCAGCGCCGCCGTACCGTCGCTGATCGGTCCGAGGCGGCCTTCCTGCAGGCCGGTCAGGATATCGCCGTCGACGCGATAGGCGGTGATGTTGGCCGCCTGGGCGGTCCCGCCGTATTGCGCGACGGTCTCCGGATTGAGGCCGGCAGCATTGAAGGTCACGGCCGAACCGCCGCTGGCCTCGGCTGCAGCGGACGCCAGTCCGCCACCGAGCGAATGCCCGGTGAAATCGACGCCGGCCGACGCGCCCGTGGTCTCGATGTTCTTGCCGATCGTGACCGCATTGCGGTAATACGGCGCATCGGCGCCGAGCCCTTGCGCCATGTTGTTGCTCATGTCTTCGCCGAAGAGCTGCTGGGTACCCTTGAACGCTACCGTCGGCTTCATGCTGTCGCCGAAGACATTCGGATCCGGGATATACATCTGCGACCCGAAGTTGCTACCGCTTTTCTCGAAGTCGCTCGGCTTGAGTCCGAACGCCTTCAACGCTTCCGGATCGTTGGTCGCCATCTTCCACCCGGTCGGCGGCGGATCGTTCGGGTGATACACGTGATCCGCGAGTTTCGCCAGTTGCTGCGCCTTCAGCGAGCTCGCCAGCTTGGCCGCCGCCGCGCGCGTCGCCGGGTCGGGGCTCGCCAGCCCTTTCGCGATCGTCGCCTGCTCTGCCGCCCACTCGAGCGCGAGCGCCTGTTCCGCGGATTGCGCACTGCCGCGATTCAGATGGATGACCGGCCCGTCGAGATAGATGCCGTTCGCGTTGATGACGATCGTTGATGGTCCAAAGGTCAGCTTGATGCTGTCCGGCGTCATCGTCACGACGCCATCCCCGACACGATGCTCGATTCCATCGCTCGCCTGATGGCTTTGCATGCCGGGCCCGGCCTTGCTTGCGATGGCCTTCGTATTGATCACGTTCGCCGTGGTGTCGCGAGTCAGCGCGATGGTTTCCTTCAATCCGCCCTGCGCGATCTGCTTCGTCTCACTGCCTTTGAGCAGCGACACCGTGCGCGCGCCGGCTTCGACCGTATGCGTTTCCGAATCCTTGATGACCGTGTTCATATCCTTCTGCGCGTGCAGAAAGACTTCTTGCGCGCCGTTCACGTCGGAGAACCGCAATTCGTTCGAGCCTGCGCCCTTGTGGGTCTGGCTCTTGATCCCCATCGTCTGCCCTGCGGCGCCGTGATAAGGATTGCCCTGCTCGCCGTTGTAGACGCGGCCCACAATGACCGGATTGTCGGGGTCCCCCTGATTAAACGCGACCAAGACCTCCTGTTTGATCCGTGGAATGGCGGCCGCACCCCAACCGTCGCCCGCCCATGGTTGGGACACGCGAATCCACATCGAATCCGAGCCGTCCAGCTTGCCGCGGCGGTCCCACAGGAAGTGCACCTTGACCGCACTCCCGTTCGTGTGAATTTCTTCGCCCTTGGGGCCGACCACAATTGCCGACTGGGTGCCGTGGATGACGGGCTTCGGGGTATTTCTGGGCGAACGATACGGAAACTTCTTCGGGAGCAGAGAAAATGTATTGCGGTACGGCAGCTTTGCGTTGTGTTCCGTGTAGTCGTTCACGGCCTCGTGGCGAACGTGCAGAATGGCGTATTCCTGATTGTTGGCCATGACTGGATGGTTCGTCACCGTCACGCTGCCTGCAGCCGTCATCCGCCATGCGTAGCCGCTGCCGGTATACCGATGCGCGCTCGCTTCTTCTGCTTGCATCGCAATGCGTGCGTAACGGTCGCCATCATCGCCGTGGTCGAACAACGACTGGTGTTCGAAACGCTCCGTTGTCTCGAGCCCCGCATGGCGGAGGTTCTCCGGCTCGGCCTGCGCCAGCATCAGCGGCGACGACGGGTTCTGGTGATTGAAGTCGCGAAAGGCGATCTTGCCGACGCCGAAACGTCGCCCTTCATGCAACTGGTCGATACCGTTGTCTTCACTCGCCGCGGTGGCCGCATACGGCAAATTGGCCAACCCGTCGATCGGGCGGAAAACGAAATTCGTATCGCCGATGACAAGGAAGTGCTTTTCCTTCTCGTAGCGGTGCGTCCAAATCAGGCCTTCCTGCTCCATCAGACGCGCACAGAAGTTGTAATACGACTCCTGGTACATCACGATATATTCGAGCGGCTTTTGCGCGGTCCGGATGTCGAACTCGAAATCAGTGAAGCCGTGATCCTGGAAAATCTCGGTGAGGATGTCCTGAGCGGTCTTGTTCTGGAAAATCCGGCAGTCGGTCGAGCGCGTCAGAAACCAGAACCACGGCGCCACCGTCATTTGATATTGCGTCACCTTGCCCGGGTTGCCCGCTCGGTCGAACGACGTAACGTAGCCGTCGAAGTAACGGATGCTATCGGCCCCGCCTGACGAGACGATGCGCTCCAGCGTCGACTGCCGCGCATTCTGGTCGAAGCGGATCTTGATCGGTTGACCGATCAACTGTTCGGGTGCCAGATCATGCTGGTGTGACAGCAAATCAAGGTGAATCTCCGGCAATCGATTGACATGTTCATCGACGATCGCGGTGCTGACCAGCAACACGTCCGAACCGAGCGGCGACTCGATCGTCACGTATCGATTTAGCTGAGTCAGCCGAGCGACACCGCCAGCCGCATTGTTGAGCGCGTCCACAATCGCGGCCGGCGTTTTGTTCATTAGCGAGAAGCCGGTCTGCGCAAGCTGGACAGCGCGTTGCACGGTGTCGATATGACTTGCGAGGCCGGCGAGCGGGCCGATCTGGCCTGCCACCGTGGACGCAACCGGCCCGGCAAGGCCGCCAAGCGCGCTCAGCGAGCCCAACAGATTCCCGCCGGAGCCGGCCGGAATACCGCCATTCGGGGCGAAGCTCATTTGAAATCCCTTTATTATCGTCTCAGGTTCTGTCCCCAACTGGCTCACCAGCGTGAGGCCCCGCTACTGTAGGACAAAACGTTTGCCAGCGAAAGATACCTGAAATTCCTTTGCAATTTCCTTGCTGACATCCTTTCCACGCGCCAATCAAATAAGCGGTTGGGAACCGGCTCAGGGCTCGCCGCGTCGCAGTACCGCACCGGTTTCTGCCGAAACCAATACGATTTACATGAAGCTTGTGACAGGAACGTACGGGGAAAATGGTCGATCCATATCTCGCGGGCACGTTCATCCTGGCGACAGGATGGGCACACGATCGCGAGTGGCGGTCTGTGGCGACGTGAACGACTCTGCACGATCCATAGAAGCTCGCCGCAGCTTCAAGCGGCCTGTCGTAAAGCTGGCATTTGCGAGCACGGCGAAGGTCCAGTTGTTTCCGCAGCATAAGCGTGCGGTGTTACTCCCGTTCAGGCGAATGCTGAACGTAGACCCATCGGCGTGCGCAAAAGACACGCTCGCTCGAAACGAACTAACCAATGGCCAGTTCCACTTCAATGCTAGATGGGTCATGGCTGCAAGCAGCGCGACCCAATTGGGTGATTTGTATTAGCCGGGACTCGATCTGACAGGTAGTCGGGCCTGCAAAGAACGAGCCATCGATGGCGGATGCGTTCCAGCATTCAGACTCGCTTCATACGGCAAGCAAATTGCATGTACGTTGGCCACTCGATGCACGTCCTGACTGCGATCACTTGCAGTCGCCGCGCCACCCAACCCAGATTGATTTGAATCTGCGTTGACTGAGAACGCCTATATGACACCTACACGGAATTATCGAAGGCTGAAGACAGGCCGCAAAAAACAACCTAGCCTATTGATTTCACTGGCCCGCCCTACACGATTCGAACGTGTGACCTACGGCTTAGAAGGCCGTTGCTCTATCCAACTGAGCTAAGGGCGGTCGGGGAGAAAAGACACGGCCGGCACGGGCCACCTTTGCCACCGGGCTTCACTCGGACGTCACAACCACCGAACGCGAAACCCCGAAACGAAACAAAACGGGCCCGGCAAGAAAGCCGAGCCCGAAATTATACCCGATCATCGCGAAACATCACGCAAGGCCGGCCGCAGCAGCGTCAAACCGGCTGCGGATGAAGCATGAACCAGCCCAGGCAGAACACACCCGCGATCACGCAATACACGCCGAACGAAGCCAGCCGGCCGCGCCCTTCGAAATAACGCATCAGAAACCGCACGCTCAGGTACGCGGCGACGGCCGTCAGCACGCCGCCGAGCAGCGCATCGGCGAGCTGGTCGCGCGCATGGAACAGCTTCGGCAGTTCGAGCACGCCCGCCGCGAAGATGATCGGCGTACCGAGCAGGAACGAGAATTCCGCGGCCTTCTCCGCCGTCAGCCCCGCCGCATTGCCGGCGATCATCGTCAGCCCGCTGCGCGAGAAGCCCGGAATCAGCGCGCCGATCTGTGCGAGACCTACGAAGAACGCCTGCTTGAACGTCATCTTCTCGGGCGCCTGATGCGCGCGGCTACGCTGGATGCGATCGCCGAGCCACAGCAGCACGCCGTTCACGATCAACGCGATCGCGACGATCCGCAGGTCGTGGAACACGCGCTCGATGCGCTTCTCGAGGAGCAGCCCGACGATGCCGGTCGGAATCGTACCGATGATGAGCGCCCACATCAGGTGCCCATCGTCGTTCTTGCGGCCGCCGAGCTGTGCGAAGAAGCCGCCGATCAGCGCGATCCAGCGCGCGCGGAAATACCACAGCAGCGCCAGCGCGGTGCCGAGGTGCAGCGCAACGAGGAACGGAAGCAGTTGCGGGGCGTGCTTGTCGATGTGCATGCCGAACAGCGCCGGCACGAGCAGCGTATGGCCAAGGCTGCTGACCGGAAAGAGTTCGGTAACGCCCTGCAGGACGCTCAGGAATACCAGAAACCAGAGGCTCACGCGTCGGTCCTTTTAATGAAGATTAAGCGGGAAGAGAAGCGGACGACGCGAGGCGCGTCCGAAAAAACGCGCCCCGATTATGCCGAGCCCGGATTACCGCGCCAAGGCATTTGGCCGGATATTGCGGCGTTGCACACAAACGCTTGCAATTTGTAAGCACTCAGAAAGCAAAAAGCCCGCCATTTGCATGGCGGGCCTTTCGATGTCGGCAGGAATTGCCGTCAGCGGCCGAGCTGATAGAAAAATAATACCGTGCTGCCGGTAAACATGCCGAACAGTGCGAGTCCCATTGCCATTGCCAGATCCATGGCCCCCTCCACGAAGTGTCATGACCCGGCAACCTCACCGGTTTAGAGGCATTATCCCGAGCGTTGGCGGTCTTAAAAACTCGCGATTTCCCGAGAAGGGTTTTCCCCGAGCCGCCGCGGCCCGATAATGGAGCGCGCCGTATCCGTCCACCCGCCCAACCCGATTCGCCATGCCGACCTTCCAGCAACACGACATTCACGAACTTCACGCCGGCCCGTCGCTCGTCCGGGTCGCTCCGCAATTCGGCGGCCGCCTGCTGTCATGGCATGTCGACGGCGAACCGGTGATCTTCTGGCCGGACACGGCCGACTGGAGCAACCTCGCGCGCGTGCGCGGCGGCAATCCGCTGCTGTTCCCGTTCCTCGGCCGTCATCGCGTCGACGGCGAACTCGGCCGCTGGCGCGACGCCGCCGGCGTGGTGCGCGACCTGCCGATGCACGGCTTCGCGCGCGACCTGCCGTTCGCCGCACAACCGTCGGCCGATGGCGCCGCATTGTCGATGACGCTCGACGCGACCGACGCGCTGCGGGCGAGCTACCCGTTCGATTTCCGGTTCGAAACGACCTACCGGCTGGCCGACTCGCACACGCTCGAAGTCGCGCTGACGACGACCAATCGCAGCGACACGCCGCTGCCGTACTACGCCGGCCACCATTTCTATTTCGCGCTGCCGCACGGCGAACGCGCCGAAACCACGCTCGAACTGCCGCCGACGCACCGTTGCGCGCAGCAGGCGGACGGCTCGATCAGTACGCCCGAGCCGGGCGAAGCCCGTTATCGCCTCGACGACCCGGACATCCTCGATCGCTTCCACTGCCTCGACGGCGTGCCGGCCACGCCGGTGCGCATCGTGATGCCGGGCCGCCGCCGCACGATCGAAATCGCGCTCGACGTGCCGGGTTCGATCCCGTGGTACGCGGTCACCACCTGGACCGAAAAGCCGGATTCGGACTTCTATTGCGTCGAGCCGTGGCTCGGCCTGCCGGATGCGATCCACAACGGCCTCGGGCTGCGCATGCTCGCGCCGGGCGCGACCGAAACGGCCACGCTGCGGATTCGCGTGCTGCCGCTCGCCGGCTGAAACACCGGACGGGACGCCGATTCGCCGCACGCCGGACCGGCGCGCGGCGGCCCCGGCAGCGGTCCAAACTGCCTAGCGCGGGTCGAACCCGTTAAAATCGGACGTTTTGTGTTGCCTGTCGCGTCACGAGCGGCAGGGTTTTGCGAGGTTCAATGTTCGGAACAACAACGAAGCGACTCTTCGCAGCCGCCTGCGCCGCCCTGCTCGTCGCGTGCGGCTCCGCGCCTGTCGGCCCCGGGTTCTATCGCGTCGAGCGTGGCGATACGCTGTACAAGATCGCGCGCGACAACCGCACGTCGGTATCGAACATCGTGCGCTGGAACCAGATGACGAACCCCGATGCGATCGAAGTCGGCCAGGTGCTGCGTGTCGCGCCGCCGCCCGGCACGACCACCGCATCGACGCCGTCGACCACCGGTACCGGCAGCGCCGGCCGCGCCCGCCCCGCGCCTTCCGCACCGGTCGAATCGGCCGTCAAACCGGCCACGAGCATCGCGCTGATCTGGCCGGCAGCCGGCAACGTGGTCCGCACGTTCGACGGCTCGAAATCGAAGGGCATCGACATCGCAAACGCGCCGGGCACGCCGGTGGTCGCGGCGGCGCCCGGTGTGGTGGTCTATGCGGGTAACGGGCTGCGCGGCTACGGCAACCTGATCATCCTCAAGCACAACGCCGACTACCTGACCGCCTACGCGCACAACCGCGCGCTGCTGGTGAAGGAAGGCCAGTCGGTGACGCAAGGGCAGTCGATCGCCGAGATGGGCAACAGCGACAGCGACCGCGTCGCGCTGCATTTCGAGTTGCGCTACGGCGGCCGGTCGATCGACCCGTCACGCTACCTGCCGGCGCGCTGAGCGCCCGATGGACGACACGCGATGCCGGCGCGCATCGCGTGCCGTCGCGGTGGAAATCGGGAAGGTGATGTCAGCGCTTGCGCAGACGTCCGGTGAACCGGCCGGACAACGGATCGACGTGACGGGCAAACGCCACCAGTACGCCGATTCCGATCAGGCTGAACCCCGCAGCTATCAGAAGCAAATCCATGGTCACACACTGTTTTTCGTGATCTTATGCGTCATTGTGGAATCGTGCATCGAGGCGCCGCTTTCGGACGAGTCAGAAGATTCCCTACCATCAGGCGCCATTGTGGATTCGTCTGCGTGAAACCCTGATGTAAGTCGTCCGTCCGCGACGCCATTCGCCCCGAGGAGACCACGCGATGCTGCCCGCCGCCGACCGCTACGACGACCTGCTCTCCCGCTTCCGATGGGGCGTTCCGGCGCGCTACAACATCGGCGTGGACGTCTGCGACAAATGGGCCGACGGCAGCGGGCGCCTCGCGCTGATCCACGAAACGGCGCAAGGCGACGTTTCCCGCATCACGTTCGACGACCTGAGGAATGCTTCTAACCGGCTCGCGAACAGCTTCGTGCGTGCCGGTCTGCAACGCGGCGACCGGATCGGCATCTTTCTCGCGCAGGGCCCCGAAACGGCCGTTGCGCACCTCGCCGCATACAAGCTCGGCGCCATCGCGGTGCCGCTCTTCACGTTGTTCGGCGTCGATGCGCTCGAATACCGGCTCGCGAACAGCGAGGCCGCCGCGCTCGTCACCGACGCGGCCGGCTACGCGAAAATCGCACCGCTGCGCGCGCAGTTGCCGTCGCTGCATACCGTCTACTGCATCGGCGACGATGCGCCCGATCAGCCGGGCGTGCTGCGCTACGACGCGGCACTCGCCGCCGAAACGCCCGACTTCACGCCGGCCGATACGGCCGCGGACGATCCGGCGGTCATCATCTATACGTCCGGCACGACGGGCAAACCCAAAGGTGCGCTGCACGCGCATCGCGTGCTGCTGGGCCACCTGCCGGGCGTCGAGATGTCGCAGCAGTGCTTCCCGCGCGACGCACGCCTGTTCTGGACGCCCGCCGACTGGGCATGGATCGGCGGCCTGCTCGACGTGCTGCTGCCGTCCTGGCATCACGGCGTACCCGTGCTCGCCCGCCGCTTCGAGAAATTCGACGGCGACGCGGCGTTCGCGCTGATGGCCCGGCACGGCGTCACCCACGCGTTCCTGCCGCCCACCGCGCTGAAGCTGATGCGCACCGTCCCGGCGCCGCGCGAACGCTACGCGCTGTCGCTGAAATCGGTCGCGAGCGGCGGCGAGTCGCTCGGCACCGAGCTGACGGCCTGGGGGCGCGACGCGCTCGGCGTAACGATCAACGAGTTCTACGGGCAAACCGAGTGCAACATGGTGCTGTCGTCGTGCGCGGCGCTGTTCGATGCGCAGCCCGGTGCGATCGGCAAGGCCGTGCCCGGCCATGCGGTCGCGATCGTCGATGCGCACGGCACGCCGCTGCCGCCCGGCGTCGAAGGGCGCATCGCGGTGCGCCGCCCCGACCCGGTGATGTTCCTCGAATACTGGCGCAACGCCGCTGCGACGCGCGACAAGTTCGCGGGCGACTACCTGCTCACCGGCGATACGGGCACGATCGACGCCGATGGCTTCGTGCGCTTCGTCGGCCGCGACGACGACGTGATCACGAGCGCCGGCTACCGGATCGGCCCCGGCCCGATCGAGGATTGCCTGCTCACGCATCCGGCGGTCCGGATGGCGGCCGTCGTCGGCGTGCCCGACGCGACGCGCACCGAGATCGTCAAGGCGTTCGTCGTGCTGAACCCCGGCTACACCGGCGACGACGCGCTCGTGCAGGCGCTGCAGGCGCACGTGCGCACGCGCCTCGCCGCGCACGAGTATCCGCGCGCGATCGCGTTCGTCGACAGCCTGCCGATGACCGCAACCGGCAAGATCGTGCGCCGCGCGCTACGCGACGCATGAGCCGGCAGCCACGCGCGGCCCGCCCGGCCGGATGGTTTATAGTGGCGCCACCCAAGCAGTCTTTCCAAGAAAACGATGTCCTCTGATTACCACTCCGGCGCTGGCGCGTCGCACAGCCCGCTCTACGCCAAACTCCTCGGCGAAACCGCCAAGATCGACTGGTGCGATCTCGAACGCTTCTTCGCGCAGGGCAAGCTGCTGTCCGTCGCGCGCGACCTCGATCTCGTCAGCGTCGCGGAAGCGGTTGCCGACGACGATGCCGAGCAGGTCACGTGCTGGCTGTCGGCGGGCCTCGTCGCGCGCATGCCGGCCGAAACCGCCGCCGATTACGCGGCGCGCAACCCGGAGCTGTGGGCGGTCGTCGTATCGCCGTGGGTCTGCGTGCAGGAACGCGCCTGACGCGTCCGTCATGTCCGAATCCGCATTACCGCACGAGGCCGGCACGGGCGCGGCCGCCTCGACCACCTCGGCCACCATCACGCACCGACGCGTGCTCGCGCTCGCGTTCCCGATCGTCCTCGCGAACCTGACCCAGCCGATCCTCGGCGCGGTCGACACGGCCGTCGCCGGCCACCTCGACGGCGCGCAGTACCTCGGCGGCGTCGCGCTCGGCGGGCTGTTCTTCAATTTCGTGTTCTGGGGATTCGGTTTCCTGCGGATGGGAACGACCGGCCTCGTCGCGCAGGCACACGGTGCCGGCGACGCCGCCGGGATCCGCCTGAACCTGCTGCGCGCGTTGATCGTCGCATTCGCGCTCGGCGCCGCGGTGCTCGCGCTGCAGGTGCCGCTGCTGTCATTTGCGCTGTCCGCGCTCGGCGGCAGCGATGCCGTCCGTGCGACGGCGCTTGCCTACAGCCACGCGCGCATCTGGAGCGCCCCGTTCGCGCTCGCGAACTACGTCGTGCTCGGCTACCTGCTCGGCATGCAGCGCGTGCGGCTCGCGCTCGTCGCGCAGGTGTTCATCAATGCGGTGAACATCGGCGCCGTATTGCTCTACGTGTACGGCTTCGGCTGGGGCATTGCCGGCATCGGCGCCGCGACCGCCACCGCGGATGCATGCGGTTTCGCGCTCGGCGCGTGGATGCTGTGGCGGCTGCGGCCGCGCGGCCTTGCGCCGATCGCGGTACGCGCGCTCGCCGACCGCGTGGCGCTCCGGCGGCTGATCGCCCTCAACCGCGACATCTTCCTGCGCACGCTGTGCCTGCTCGGCGCCTTCGGCTGGTTCGCGCACCTCGGTGCAGAACAGGGCGATGCGACGCTCGCGGCAAACGCGCTGCTGCTGAATTTCCAGACGTTCATGGCGTACGGCCTCGACGGCTTCGCGCATGCGGCCGAAGCGCTCGTCGGCGCGGCGGCCGGCGCGCGCGACCGCCGCGCCTTCCGGCAGGCCGTACGCGTCACGCTGCTCTGGTCGGCGCTCGGCGCGCTGCTGTTCGCGCTCGTGTACTGGGCCGCCGGCGGCTGGATCGTCGCGCGCCTGACCGACCAGACCGAGATCCGCGAAGTGGCGCTGCGCTACCTGCCATGGGCCGCGATTTCGCCGATCGTGTCGGTCTGGGGTTTCCTGCTCGACGGTGTCTTCATCGGTGCGACGCAGACGCAATCGCTGATGCGCGCGATGGTCGCGTCGCTCGCGATCTTCGTCGTGGCCACGCTCGCCGCCGTCGGCACGTACGGCAATCACGGCCTCTGGTTCGCGCTGCTGCTGTTCATGGCCGCGCGCGGCGCGACGCTCGCGCGCTACCTGCCGGGGCTGTTGCGGCACATCGGCGCCGACGCATCCGCGGCCCGCGCCTGACGGCCGGCCGAACCGGCCTTATTGCGTGGGCTTCGGCGACGGCGCGTCGAGCATCGACGGCGGCGTCATGTCGGTCGGCACGCCATGATAGTCGGCCGGATCTTCCGGCGGATGGCCGCGACGAGCCTGATGCGGATCGCTGGTACAGCCGGCGAGGAACGATGCGGCCAGCACGGCCAGCATGAAACGGGTCATCGGGTATGGCTCCGGAAATCGGCACGCCCATCGCGCGCCGGGACCGGGCCGAGTCTAGCGGAATTCCCGTTTCGGAGTCGGCCCGCGCATGTCCTACTATGTACGCATGGCACTAAGCCGAGGAAAGGAGGCTGCCATGTCGTCTGAAGAAATTGCCGGCCTGATTGGCCTGTGCGTGGGCCTGATGGTGCTCGCCGCCCTGTCGTACTTCGAGTCGCGCGAATACAAGCGCAGACATGAAGGCGAAGGGATGATTCATCACTGGATGGCCGAACACCACCTGCTCGACTGGCGGCGCAAGCACTAAGCGCGCCGCTGCCGTCCGGCCGCCCCCCCGGGGCCGGTCGCGAACGTGCCGTCCCGCGGCACGCAGGTGGTTGCGTATCGCCGAAATTAACAGGGCCCGGTTCATACACGTCGATCAGACGAACAAACGCCGTCGCGCGGCCGATGCCATGCGACGGCGTTCGCTTGCGCGCGCCCGGCGGCGCGACGCAGTTCGGACCGGCTCAGCCCAGGAAGTGACGGGCGTAGCGCGCGTTGATGTCGGACAGGCGGAACAGCGTCAGGAAATCCGCGCAGTTGAAGTCGGGATCCCAGGCCGGTGCGCCGCAGATCTTCGCGCCGAGACGCAGGTAACCCTTGATCAGCGGCGGCGGCGCCACGACGGTGCCCGTCTGCAACTCATCGACCGGCAGGGCCGTGTGCGGGAACGCGCGATACTCGGGCGCCGTCAGCGAGCCCGCGGACAGCGACTGGTACAGGTTCGCCGCATAGTGGCCGCCGTCGGCCATCGACACGCTCGCGCAGCCGAGCATCGTCTCGTAGCCGTTTTGCATCATGTACGCGCCCAGGCCGCCCCACAGCGCCATGATGACGGCGCCGCTGCGGTAGTCGCTGTGCACGCACGAGCGGCCGACTTCGACCATCTTGCCGCGCAGGTGCGTGAGGCGCGACAGGTCGAATTCGCCTTCGGCGTACAGACGGCCGACACGCGCGGCCTGATGCGGCGGCAGCACGCGGTACGTGCCGACGACCTTCAGCGTGTCGAGATCGCGAACCAGCAGGTGATCGCAGTACGCATCGAACGGATCGACGTCGAGACCGGAGGGGCCGCTGACCTGCGCGCCCATTTCTTCGGCGAACACGCTGTAACGCAGGCGCTGGGCCTCGCGCAGTTCGTCTTCCGTACGCGCCCACGCGGCGCGCAGGCGATACTCCGATGTGACGGTTTCAGCAGCGCGCGGCAGGTGGCGCCGCGACGTGTCGAGGGGAAGCGAGGCAAAAGGGAGCGTAGGCGTCGGCAGTTCTCGCATTAGGCTTTCCTGGTCGTAAGGAATAAGGCGACATGCCCGCCAATGTAGTAATCGGCCGTGACCGTTATGTGGCACGACCGTGTCCTTTCAATGACGTGTCGCCGAATTGACTTTAGCAGAAAGCTTGCAGAACCGTATGATGATTCCCTGCAAAGCACTTCAGGACGGGCTTCACACCAGGTCGGGCGTCAATACCGCCCGCAGCACGGCCTGCCGGCTGCCGTCGCGTGTGCGGCTTGCAAGCCACACGATTCCGCCCTTCTTGACGCTCCAGCTGTCGTCGCCGCCGGCGATCAGCTGCGCGGCGACGCTGCCGAGCGTCGGCTGATGCCCGACGATCACGACCGTCGGCGCGATGCCGTCCGGCCAGCCGGCCGCCGCGAGCACGTCGTCGACGCTGCCGCCGGGTGCGAGCGCGTCGACCGTCCGGTACTGGTCGGTCAGTGCCTCGACGGTCTGAACGGTGCGGGCCGCCGGGCTCGCGAGGATCACGGTATTCGTCTCGACGCGGGCGCGCAGCCATTTGGCCATTGCCTGCGCGTCCTTGCGGCCCCGGACGGTCAACTGGCGCGCGAGATCGCTCGTCGCGTAGTCCTCGGCTTCGGCGTGGCGCCACAGGATCAGGTTCATCATGATGTTCTCCTTGCTTCGGTGAGCGGCCCCTCGCCCATGCGTCCGGGTTCGCCGACTACCGTAGGAATTGTCGCAAATTGCGAACGGTTCGCCGCCGCGTCATTTACCCGCATATGGGGATTGACCGGGGCGACCGTTCAACGATAGAATCTCTGGCTCGTCGGAGCGTAGCGCAGCCTGGTAGCGCATCTGATTTGGGATCAGAGGGTCGAAGGTTCGAATCCTTTCGCTCCGACCAAAGGAATCAAGGGGTTACATGCCACAAGCGTGTAACCCCTTTTTCTTTATTCGGTGGAGGTATCCGGAATTTCGTGTGTGAGGCGGGTTGAGATTCAGACTCCGATGTTGAATCGTTCCGGGTAAAGCAGCGCAAACTGGGTCATTGCACTTTTCCCATCGTGCCGGGAACCGGTCCACTTGGCCACGACGTTGCGCAGCGCCAGCCAGATCAATTTGAGCGCGGCTTCGTCCGACGGGAAGTGGCCGCGCGCCTTGATGATCTTCCGAAGCTGCATGTGCAGCGACTCGATCGCGTTGGTCGTATATACAATTTTCCGGATGTCAGGCGCAAACACGTAGAACGGAATCACCTGATCCCAGGCCCGGCGCCAGAGGGCGGCAATCGGTGGGTATTTCGTACCCCACGGGCTCGTGTCGAACGCATCCAGCGCCACGGCGGCCGCTTCGGCCGACGGTGCCCGATAGACCTCCTTGAGCGCTGCTGCGACCGATTTCCGATCTTTCCAGCTCGCGAAGTCCAGCGGGTTCCGGATCAGATGCACGATGCAGGTCTGGACCGTCGTTTCCGGGAACACCGTATTGATCGCTTCCAGGAAACCCTTCAGGCCGTCGACCACGGCAATCAGGATGTCCTGCACGCCGCGCAGCTTCAGGTCATTCACCACCCGCAGCCAGAACTTGGCGCCCTCGGTCTGCTCGATCCAGAGGCCCAGCACGTCACGCGTGCCGTCGCGGCGCACGCCCAGCGCCAGGTAGATCGCCTTGTTGCGCACCACGCCTTCGTCGCGGATCTTGACGCGCAAGGCGTCGAAGAACACGACCGGGTACATCGGCTCGAGCGGTCGCTGTTGCCACTCGCGCACTTCGTCGATCACCGCGTCAGTGACGGTACTGATGAAGTCCGGCGATACCTCGATGCCGTACATCTCCAGCAGGAAGCCCTGAATCTCCCGCACGCTCATGCCGCGTGCATACATCGCGATGATCTTGTCGTCGAAGCCGGTAAAGCGTCGTTCGCCCTTGGCAATTAGCACCGGGTCGAACGTCCCTTCGCGTTCAAGCGGAATCTCGACGTCGAGCAAGTCGTCGTCGGTTGCAACGCGCTTGCGGCTGGTGCCGTTGCGATGGTTCGTGCGGCCGCCCGGTTTGGCTTCACCCTTCTCGTAGCCAAGGTGGTGGGTCAGTTCGCCGCCCAGCGCGCGCTCGAAGATCGCCTTCTTGAGCGCCGCGAGCTGCTCGTTGATCGTGGCCCGATCCAGCGTTCCGGGCACCAGTTGCTTGATCAGTTCCGGGTCCAGGTTCAAGCCCTTGCCCGGCTCAATCGGCACTTCTTCCTTGCGTTTGCGTGGCATAAAGTGGCTCCTTGGCCATCAGTTTATGCCTCACA
This sequence comes from Burkholderia metallica, assembly GCF_902832845.1. Classification (GTDB taxonomy): domain Bacteria; phylum Pseudomonadota; class Gammaproteobacteria; order Burkholderiales; family Burkholderiaceae; genus Burkholderia; species Burkholderia metallica. The sequence continues at coordinate 210,554 of NZ_CADFDB010000009.1, forward strand.
CACAAAGGTTCGGATAGGCTCCGAGAACTACGCCTCGAATCATTGATTTATACGTGATCATCTAATTAAGTAAGCTACCACCGTGTGTCCGCTGCTTTACACGACCTTCGGTTTGGCGCGTATTCGCCTACACTCCGCTCCCTTGAGCATGCCTTCCGTTTAGCCTGCGCCCTGTCTCGCATCCCGCCATCGCTCAAAACTGCGCTGTCACCTGAAAGCCAAAGTTCACACGTGCAGTCGGAAATCCAGATGGCTTGTAGACCGGTGTGCCGGCAAATAAGTCGTAACCGTATCCACCAAACCGCGTCGCAACGCTACCCTTCACGCCAATCACTGCACCAGCCAACTGCGTGCCGATCAACACAACCGGCTGCGGTCCCCATACACGGCCGTAATCCAGTCCGGCATAAATCGCTTGTCCGGTTTGCCCAATCGGCATTTGGAGTTCGTTGCGCCAATAGATGCCACGCGCCGCCGCCAACATCGTTTCACCATCGAAACCACGCACCGTGTAGCGACTGCCAATGGTCAAGTCATCGATGTAGTACAGCGTGTTACCCGTGTACTGGCCACGGATGCTCGTCACGTAGCGGAACGGCTGTTTGGCGATCGCGAACGGCACCGACAAGTTCGCATCCAACACCGCCATTCGGTAGCGGTAGGTTGGGCCGCCGCCCGCCGCGAGGATGTCGTCCCTCGCGCCGAGACCGCCAACGCCCTGACGATAGGCGAGCGTGCCATCGAACTGAGCCCCGTCGAAGTAGTGACGATCGGTCAGGCCAAGTTCGATAACCGTGTTGTTGCGCCGCTGCTGCGTGATTTCTGTGTCTTCAATGAAGCTTTCGCCAAAGCGGCGCGACAGGCGGACGTACCCACCAAACACGTCGTTCTGACTGCGCAGCAGCACGCGCGCCAGTTTGAAATCCAGCGTCTTTGAATTGCCGCTTGCAACAAACGTCTGGTTCACACCAGCAATCTGTTGATAGTAGGTGTTCGTGTACGCCGCAATCGTGGCGGTCCAGTAGCCCCAAGGAATCGAATAGAACCCGTTCCAGCCGTGTGACCCAAGGCGCTTGTCGCCAAATTCAAGGTCTTGACTCACGCCGACGTTAAACACGTCGTTCAGGCCAAGCGGGTTGTCGATTCCAATTGACAGATTGCCCTGGAGTCTGCCCGTCGCGCGTGTGCCCGAATTGTCGATCGAGGCGACGACCGTCCACGGCTTACCGCGCTTCACGTCGAGGACGACATCGCTCTCCCCCGGCACGTCGGCCGGCACGATCTGCATCGACACGTCCTGGCTCGTCACGCGCTTCATCTGTTCGAGGCCTTGTTCGAGGTCGCGCAGGTTCAATAGTTCACCGTCGCTGGTCGGGAACGCTGTTTTCCACGTGCCGCGTAATTGTTCGTCGGCGAAGCGCACGTGTCGAATCACGCCCGGAATCAGTGCGAGCTTCAGCGTGCCGGTCTTCAAGTCTTGTTCCGGCAGCAATACGCGCGTCGTGATGTAACCGCGTGCCAAGATTTCCCGAGACAAGCCTTTAACGATCGTATCGACACCTTGCTTACCGACACACTGGCCCGCGTAGTGAGCGAGCCATTCGCGCGCGAGCGCAAAGCGATCCATCGGCAGCGCTGAGGCGCCGGCCGACTTCGCGGCATCGGGCAGCGAATCCGGGACGTCGAGCGCGAAGCGGTCGATACGAAAACACGGCTGTTCGCTCGGCAACTGCGGGTACGTTCCGGCGTGCGGCACTTCAGACCGCACGGAAGGGGCACGCACCGCCGCGTCACGCTGCTGCGCGTCGCGTTGCTGCTGCGCCTGCCGATCCTGTTCCGCGTTTGCGCGCGCGGCGGCAGCACGGTCAGCAGGCGTGGGGGCCTGCTGCGCATGTGTGGCGAACGTCATGAGAGCCGTCAGCGACACTACCGTCATCCGGTTTGTTGTTTTCATTGCAATCTAGATCCCGGAACCGATCCGAAAGAGAAATTCATTTTCCGAACAGACGTTTCAGCAACCCGCGCTTTGGCGGCGTTGAGGGTGCGGCCACAGAAACATCACTTTGCGAGTGGTCACCATTCGTATTTGATTGTTCTGGATGAACAAGGTCCCATGGATAATGCTTCAAACCCGCGCACTGATTGTCATCAAGATTGAACGCCTTGACCGCAGCAGCAGCCTCGATACACCAAAATCCAAAATATGCGCCACCTTCGATGTTTTCATCGAAGCCATACCAGTAAGGTTTATCGTATATTGCCGGAACGCCTCCTTTTTTTGGCGCTCGATCCAGCTCCCGGTACCAGTTTTCGACAAAGAGCCGGAGCTGCTTTGCTTGACCGGCGGCTGGCGCATCGACGGCATCGAGCAATCGCCGGTAGGGTTTCGGGTGCCGAAGTTCCGTGCCGATTTTTCGGTCGTGGTCACGACTAGCGATCACTCGATCAAGCAGTACATCCTCACCTTCATTCCCAATCAGCGCAATCAAACGTCGCCATTGATCGTCCGGAATTTCCAGCATCAAAGCCAATCCAACCAACCAAAAGCTGATAATGTAGAAATCTAGGTTCCTCGCCCAGCTCCGGCGCAATGCCTTTTGCTCATCTGTAAATACATCTTCCCCCAGCCTTACAGACTGCTCCCACGCATCGAGTAGCCCTGAAAAGTATTGCGCCAAATCATGAATCGGATCCCCACCAGAATATCGCTTTAAAATCAATTCCAAATGCTTCAGCGCCAAGTCAAAAACATATTGAGGGCGATAGGCAGGATCACCGGCGGGCTCCTTTATGCGACCAAGCATAGCCTCAATTCTTTTTTCCGAATACTCAATTCGCTTAATCCAATAATCAGCCGGCGCAATTTTATCTCTCATGGATTTTTCCCAACAACTCCAGAATTTGGCTGAATAACAAATTTCCCATTTTTGTCCAGAATACCAACCGTTACACTTCCATACGGATCAGTATGCACCAACCATTTTTCGACACGACCGGCATCAAGAGCATCCTTAACGCTATCTGCAACAGCTTCGTTTCCAACGGCATTGAGGACTCGATCTGTACCGGTGTTTACTCCATTTAACCAATCATCGCTCATTTGCAAACCGTCAGCAGTTTTCTTGAGCTTCGACGTATCATATTTGTATTCAACGATAACGTAGTCAACTCCCGGCTTGTTGACTTTATACAGGTCATCAATACCTTGCTCGCCGACGACGGGGATCCGGCCAAGACGCTCGGCGCCCGGCGCAATCCGGTCAATGGTTGCACCGCCCAGCACTTCGCCGACAGTGCCTTTCTGAGCGCTCGTCAGCTTGCTAAAGTCCATCAGGGGTTGGCCGCTCGGACCGAACAAGCTCTTGAGATTCGTCAGGGTTCCGAATTCTCCGGATTTGTCCGCCAACTTGAGAAGCGCTTGAGTCGTCAAATCGATCCCTGCGCTACCGAGCGCGATAGTCGCCTTAGCTGCGCCGTATACTCCGGTCGCAACGCTCCCGACTTGGTAGACCAGACCGCCGATATTCTTGCCAAGCAGCTCGGCATTCGCGTCGCCTCCGGCCGTCAGAGCCGTATTGATTTCGGCAATCTGCGTGTTCAACGACGCGTACAACTGTTCGCCGAGCTGCGCGCGAATTTCCGGCCGCGAGATCAATGCGCTCAGTGCATTGATACCGTCAACCGGGTGCATCATGAACTGAGCCATACCGACGACATCGCGTCCCAATCCTTCGCTGACACCTTTGATGAAGCCGTTCGCCGTCAGGAGGTCTTGCTTCCCGCTAATCGCGGTCCATTTTCCGGCCGTCTGCAACTGACATACAGTATTGCCCTTGCACGCATCCCATTCCTTCTGTGCTTGCACACGTTGTTCGCTGGCAAGCCAGTTGTTCTGCGTCGTTGCTGTCGCGCTGTTCGTCGCCGCAACAGCCCCCGATGATCCGCCTACGCCGCTCGCGGATGCCACGCCCGCGACGATAGAGGAGATCAGATTCTGCTTCGCCTCCTTTTCTTGCTCGGTCATGTCCGGTCCGGGCGGGGCAAACAGATTCGTCAGCAAACTTGCCGTTGCAGCGCCGAGCGCACCTGCTCCGCAGCTTTGGCTACTTGCAGCAGCACCCGCGCACGCAACGATGGCGTGCATCGCGGCGTGCAGCGGACTACCTTCGGTAATCGTGCCGTTCTTTACAAGGTCGCCGATATACGACGCGCCCTGTTGTTGAAGATAGTTGACCACTCCGGTTTGCGCGAACTGGCCCATGCCACCCGTGACGTTTCCGCCCGCTGCCGCCGTCAGTGCCGACAGGACCTGTCGGTATGATCCATCAGGTCCCCACTCGGCAGTCAACTGATCGGCCTTTTGCTGCGCTTCAAGACGTTGCTCCGGTGTCAATGCCTGATTCTTCGCGGCGGCTTGCGCAGCATCTGCTTCCTTCAGCCGGTTATCGACAAACGTACCCATCTGATTGATGAACTGGCTCGTAATATCGAACCCGGCCTGGATCTTGTCCTTGTCGAAGATCGGGGCAAGCGCACCACCTGTATTCGACGTGTCTCGGTTGACACTCGCGACTGTTTCATCGGCAGTCTTGCCGGTGAGCTGCTGTTGCTTGGCGCTATCAGTGATCTTGAGCGACCCGCCGCTGATCCCGCTACGCGTGGTCGAACTTGCATCGTCCGATGCACTGAGCACGACCGGCGGGGTGACAGCCAAGCCACTCTGGGTCTTGGGCAATTCAGTGCCGCCCACCGGGTTCACGTTGTCTGCGGTACCTTTCTGATTCTTGCCGATACCGCCGCCATAGCCGCCCGAAATCCCGACCGACGATGCATCGTAGGACGCGTGGTTCTGAATATCGCTCGTCGTCAGCGTCGCCGTCGTCAGGCTGTTCACGCCGTCCTGCACGGCCTTGTCGCTACTCGCAATAACGCCGCCCTTGAGGTCGGTGTTACCCTTCACGTCAACCTGATAGCCACCGTCGCCCGCCTTGATGCCCGACTGTTCAGTAACCGAAGCGTAGTCGCTGTTCATCTTCTGCTGGCTGATGTTGCCGGATACACTCGATGGGCCAGCACACAACGGCGGAACGCATACGCTGACCGACACCCCTGCACCTTGTTGCTTGGAGTTGTAGTGGTCCGTGTCCTGCAAGCTTTCTACGTTCAGATTGCCGCCCACATTGGCGACGACCTGCTTGCCCGACGCAACGGCTCCCTTCAAGTTCGTGTCGCCACCAGATTGAATCGTCAGCGTATCGCCCGCCGTCACGTGCGTATTCGTCCACGAAGTCGAATTACCGTCCGAATTCCCCCGGTTGCCTGCGACGCCAGCTGTGAATGCAATGCCGTTCTGCTTACCGCCCCCGATCGACACACCGACACCAAAGCTGCCGCCGCTGTTTGTCGAAGACTGGCTGCTCGTATTTTCCGCCGCTTGCAGATTCACCTTGCCGTCTGCGGCAAGTTTCGCATCGCCGCCCGCCGAAATTGTGCTGCCGATGACGTCGATATTGCTGCCAGCACCAGCACCAGTCGCAGTGACCGTTACGTTCCGGCCAGCCGATACCGCGCTACCGACGGCCGTACTTGCCTGCGATTGCGACTGGTTGTCGCTCTTGCTCGCGCCCACCGAAATATTGACGCCTACAGTCTTTCCGAGCGCCGACGGATCGCCACCACCCGTTGCGTCGTAGGCGTTCTTCGCGGCAAGCCCGGTCGTTGCCGCAGTCAGCGCGGTCAATCGGGCGTCGCCCTTGGTCTTTCCAGCAGCTTCGACCATCTGCCGCCCCGTCTGCGCGAGCGCAATCACCGGACTCGTGATGCCGACCGACACGCCGGCCTGCCGATATTGCTGCTGTTCGGCCTGACTCATCGTGTCGTAAGCGGAATCGATCGTGACGGATTTCCCGCCAAGCGACATATCGTTGCCCGCGTGCAGGGTGCTGCCCGTCGAGTGCAGGTCGTTCCCGGCGGTCACATTCAGGTTGCCGTTCACCGAACCTACCATGCTGCCCGTGTTGGTGACTTCCGTCGAATGCTGCTGATCCGTCATCGAACGCGTGCCGATCGTAACCGACATACCGCCGTTCGACATCAAACCCGAATCCTTTTTCTCGAAGCTGTTGGCCGACTGCACCGTGTTCTGCGATGTCGTGATCTTCACATCGCCCAGCGCTTTGAGATTCACATCGTTGGTCCCGACGACGTTGCTGCCCTGAATCGTCAGGTCCTTGCCGGATTGAACGTTGACCGTATCGCCCGACACGGTGCTTGCCACACCGATATTAGCGCGCGTATCGTGCGATTCCTTCGTGGTCGAACCCGACATGAAACTGCCGCGTTTCGTCTGTACGTTCTGGTAGCTGTCGTGTTCCTCACGCGCCTCGTTGATCGTCACGTTGCCGCTGCCCGCGATCGCCACACCGCCCGGCGTCGCGCTGTTGGTGCCCGACGTGACCGACGAGCCGGTCAGGGTCACATTGCCTTTCGATGCATCGGTAGCGTTGATCGCGGCAAGCGTCGCATTCTGTCCGGCCGAGAACGTCGTGCCGACGGCGGTCTGGTCGTAGGTGTGATCGACTTCCTTACGCGCGCGACCGTCGACCGCAACGTTATCCAGACGATGTTCGTCCGTTACGGTTGTCGCCGTGAGATTGCCGCCCGCGATCGCCGACAAATCCTTACCGGCCGAAACGGTCGTACCCTTGAGTGTCGTATCGTTGCCGCTTTGCACTGCCAGATTGCCGCCTGCGGTAATGCCGCTCGTCACGTTCTGCGTCGTGGATTCTTCCCAATGCCGCTGATCGCTCAGGTGCATCGACTGGTTCGTCGAGGACTGGACCGTATCGACGTTGACATCACGACCTGCCGTTACCTGGGCATTGCCACCGGCCGACAGGTTCGCGCCGTGCAGCGTCAGGTCACGTCCAGCCTGCGCGGACAAGTCGCCCGTCGCCGCAATCGTGCCTTGCTGGCCGATCAGGCTCGTACTGACCTTGCTTGCACCCGATGCATCAGTTGCACCGACTGCATCAACCAGTGTCGTATTGACGATGTCGCGACCCGCCGATACGGCGACACGGTTTCCGGTGATCATACCCGACGCGTTCACAACATCATTGCTCGCCGACACGACGGTCGTACCGTTTTTGCTGTCGCTGGAAATCGTGCCGCCGCGATTCAGGATATCGGTCGCGGTGAGTACCGTTTTCGTGCCGCCCTTGATGACGCCCGTATTCGTCGTGGTACCAGTCGTATGAATTTCAACGTCATCGGCCGCGATCAACGCTCCGGTCGGTTGCAGGTCGTTCGCATGCGTTTGTGCCATGTAGACGACCGGTGCCAGCACGTGGGTCGTGCTGCCATCGGGCAGCGTCACGGTCTGGTCGACCAGCCACACGATATCGCTCGTCAGCGCGTCCATTTGCGCGGCGGTCAGCGCCATACCAGGCACCAAACCAAATGACTTCGCGTAGTTCGCGCCGTTCGTCATCAACGCCCGATATTCGTCTTCGGCGCTCGCGTAGCCGGGCAGGAAGGTGCGCCCCGTCAACTGCGTAATCTGGTTGCGCACCATCTGCTGCTCGTACATCCCGTCGCCCAAGCGCTTCTCGATACTCGCGGGGTTCAGGTTCAACTGGCCGAGCATGTAGTCGCTCGAAATGAAATTCGTATAGGTCGTCAGGCGCGGATCGGTGACGACCAGATACGGTTGCCCCGGCGCGGGATGAATCGAGTACATGCCGCTCGTCGGCAGCGTGATCGACAATGCGCCGGTTGTACTCGCGACCGATTGCAGCGCGGGAACCGTTGTCGAACCGCTGGCCGCGCTGACCTTGGTCAGATTGCCGCCCGACACGCCTTGATTGGCCGAATTGTTGCCGAGCGTGCCGCCCGTTGCGCCGGTCGCGGAATTCTGCGCGGCGACGTTCTGGTTATTGACGCTCTGTGCGTCGATCGTCACAGACTGATTCGCGATGATCGTGCCGCCCGTACCGCCAATCGCGACCGGCGTATGGACAACCGGAGGCTCAACGATCGTGCCGCGATCCTGCGTGGTGTCTTCGTTCCACGCATACATCGATACAATATTGTCGGACTGGTACTGATACAGCGTCTGACCAACGTTGTTGACGACCGTACCGCCGTAACTGCCGCTCCCCACCGAGCCGTTCTGCTGCGTGCTGCCGATCTGAATCGACTTGCCGGCCGTGATCACGCTGTAGTCGTTATTGATCGTACCGACGTTCGCCATCGTGATACTGCCGCCCGCGACGAGCTGCGCTTGCGGCGCCTGGCTCGTCACCTTGTCTTGCTGGGTCGTGGACGTGGTATCGCGCCAGATCTCGACACGCTGATAGCCGTTATGACCGTCGCTGCGCGTCGCATATTCTGTATCCGGTGCGTAGTTGATGTGCGGATCGTAACCGACCCAATACGCTGCCGTGACGCTGCCGTCACCGTTCACCGTCAACGTGTTGTAGTACAACGTTTGTTGCCGACCGTTGACGTTCACGACAAGTACGCGATCGACGGGATCGGTCCCGTTCGATTGGGACACGATCTGGCTTGCCGAGTAGGTTGCCGTCTGCGGCGTTTTGTATGGGCCCGACCACGTCGCATACGAACACACGCCATGGTTCGGCGCAGCGTTACCGGTCGGGCAACCGATGAACTGCTGTCGCTTCGTTTGATGCGTGGTCGTTGTATCGGTCGTTTCGGTCGTGACGGTCGGCGCGGGGCGCGAATTAGTGAACGTGCTGGCCGCAAGCTCAATGTTGCCTTGTGCTTCGATCGTGGATTGATCGTTCAGTACGTTCTGCGTGCGGTTGGCGAGCAACCCGTTGGCGTCACGCTGACCATTCGCCGCGATGTTGATATCGCCGACGCTGAACAGGTTCGCGCCCCCCGTATTCGACAGTTGGTTTGTTGCGTACAGGTTCAATTGGTTGGCGGCGGCGAAGACAGCAGTCGCACCGGTGTTCGTGATCGTATTGGCGTTGGCCGTCACGTTGGCGCCGATCACGGTCCCTGTGTTGTTCAACGTCGCGCTGTTGGTCGTGACCGAATCGCCTTCGATGCGCCCTGCGTTATCGATCGTGCCGCCGTTCGCGTTGACCGTCGTGTTTGCGGAATTCAAATCCGCACCGCTCTGGTTGTCGACGTTCGCCGCATTCACCGTGAGCGCGCCGTTGGCATCCATCACGCCTTGGTTCGTCAGTTTTCCCGACGTGGAAAACGTGAGGTTGCCGTTCGCGTGAAGCTTGTTCGCGGCCGTCTGCGTGTAGTCGCTCCCGAGCATAATCGAACCGTTACGACCTGCGACGATAGAACCGTCGCCGTTCAACGTTCCCGTCGTCAGCGACAAATCCTGATCGCTGCCGATCGCACCGCCAGCATTCGACAACGCGCCTGTCTGGATCGACACGCTGCCACCGCTACCGACGTCATTGCCGATCTTGCCGGAGGTGTCGTCAATCGATGCGGCAGTCAACGACAGCACGCCGTTTGCATGCACCGATCCATTCGAATTGGAAAGGGTAGCGTTCGCGCCGTTGAGCGTCAGGTTATTCGCGGCCGACAGTACGCCGCCAGCATTGTTCGCACTACTGGCGACGTTCAACGTCAGGTCGTGGCCGGCCAATGTTTGACCGCCTTGCGCATTCGTGAGCGTTTGCGTGGTCAGCGTCACATCGCCATTGCCGCCGATGGTGCCGGCACCCGCTTTGCCGGATGCATCGGTGTTCGTGATCGATGTGCCGCCGTCGATCGTCGTCGCGCCCGTGCCGATATTTGCAATCCGTCCGTCGCTATTATCAATGCTCGCCCCGGACAGTTGGAGCGCCGCCGTTGCGCCGTTCGCCTCAATTTGCCCGCCGTTATTGAGCACCGCGCCTTGTGCTGCGACCTTCAAATTGCCGTTCGCTTGAATCAGGCCGGCCGCATTTCCGAGCTGGCCGTTCGACTGCACCGACAGCGATTGTGCGGCCAGCAACGAACCGTTTGAATTGTCGACGGTGCCGCCCGAAACCGACACGTTGCCGTTGCCGCCGATCGTGCCGCCTGCCGTGTTCGTCAGCGCGTTCGTCGTCGTGACGGACAACGCATCCGTGCCGAGTGCCTTAACGGCACCGCCGTCATTTGCCAAGCTGTCGGCCGAGACCGTCAACGCGTGATTCGACTCGATCGCACCGGTTTTGTTGTTGACCGCTCCTTGGGATTTGATCGTTACGCTATCGGCACCGATGTAACCGGCCGCGCTGTTATCGAGCGACTGAACGCCGAGCGTAGCCTGCCGCTGCGCGGAAAGCGTACCCGCCTGATTCGACACAGCGGCGGCGGTCAGTGCAAGCGCACCATTGGTCGCGATCGAACCGCCATTATTCGACAGCGCACCCGTCCCAATGGTCAGCGTACCGCTGCCGGCGTGTGCGATTTTGCCGTGATCGTTAATGAGCGTCGCGGGCGTCAGACTCAGATCGGCACTGTTCGTCTGCACCGTACCTGAACTATTGTCGAGCGTCCCCGAAACCGCGATCGTGGTCGGATTCGTGCCGGTTTGCGTAATCGCGCCCGACCGGTTCGCAAGGTCGCTTGCCGTCAATGACAACTGGCTTGCCTGAATCGAACCTGAACTATTGTCCAGATTGGTCGCGCGAACGTTTGCTAACGCGCCGGCAGAAATGCTGCCGGAAGCATTAGCCAGGTGTACGCCGGCATCGATCGATGCGTTCTGACCGGCCGTCAGCGTTCCGCTGCCGTTGTCCACGGATTGCGCACCGACCGTTAAATCGGTCGCGGCGCTGATCGATCCTTGGTTTGCGATGCTGCCGGCCTGAATTGCGACAGTGCCGTCGCCGCCGATGACGCCACCTTGCGCGCCGTTCGCGGTCGTGCCTGCTGCGTTTGTGAGCTGGCCGCTCGTGGTAATGGACAGACCGTCGCCATTCAGGGACGTAACACGCCCGGCGGTATTCTGAAGCGACGCGGCGACCACCTTCATTTGGCCTGCGCTTTGGATGATGCCTTGCTGATTGGCGATTGCGCCGCCTTCCACGTCGGCGGTGTTCTGCGACACCAGCGTGCCGGCCTGATTCGAAATCGCCCCGGACGATTTAACCGTCAAAGGGCCTTGCGACGACACCGTGCCGCCTTGATTCGACACGCTGCCCGCCGTCAGCGTGGCACCGCTTTGGCTGGACAGGCTGCCGTGGTCGTTGACGATCGCGCCCGCTGCGGTCGCGTTCAATGCACCCTGTGCACTCGTCGTCGCGTTCGACAGGTTGATATCACCCGCCGTCGCGTTCACATCCAGCGTGCCATTCGTCGCCGTCTTGCTGCCGGCCAGATTGACGCCGTAGCCGCGCAAGGTCGTGGTACCGCCTGCGATGTTCTGGCCGGTCGCAGTCAATTGACCCGTCGTCGTCACTTGCAGATCACCGGCTTGCGTGACCGTGCCGTTGCTATCGACGCCGGCGCCAATTGCGCCCGTCGAATTCAGCGACCCGGCGTTCACGCCAACGTTGTGCTGCGCGGCAAGCGTCCCGCTATTCGTCATGTCCGCGCCGGTACTCATCGACACGGATTGTTGGCTATAGGTCGTACCGTTGTTGTCGATGCCGCCACCAGCCGACACCGCGACGTTGCCAAGCGAACTGATCTTGCCCGACTGCACCAACCGCCCGTCGGTCGTGAGCGTCATGCCGGCCGCGTCCGCCGAGAGCGTGCCGGCGTTCTGGACACCGACAGCGCTCCCCGAACTGACGAGGAAAATGCGGTTGGCATACATACCGCCGAGCTGGCCGACGTCGATCGCAACCGCCGGGGCCACGCCATCGCCCTGAATCGGCGTCACCGAAAGCGTGTCGTGATTAACTTGATTCGAACCAGCGATGACGTTCAGATTTTTCGCGTAAATGGCGGCATTCGCCTGAACGGCCCGCGCGATGATGTCAACCTGATCGATATTTGCCGTATTGAGGCCGGATCCGGATACCGTGACAAGCCCGCGATTCACATTGAATCCGGCCACAGAACCGTCCGCGCCGTAATAGGGTACCCCCGTCGTTAAAACGGCACGAGAAGTGTTAATGAATCCGCCGCCGTCAATTTGCAATCCGGCCGGATTGCTGATGATGACTTCGGCTTTCTGGCCAGCGACCTCGACAAAGCCGCGAATCGAGCTTGGGTTATTGCTGTTGACCTGGTTGACGATGATCCGTGCGGCGTCGTTCGGCCCGAAATTCGGGTTGCCGTTGATCATGCCCGCTTGCTGTGTGTTAACGATTGTGGGCGAGTTATTGAGTATCGCACCAGGTTTTTGTACGTCGAACTGATTATAGGTATTTAAAGATACACCAGCATTTCCGGGCTTATTAATATTAACTTGAGGCAATCCATTTTGCGTCTGAATCACCGAAGGTGTGTGGACTCCGCCGCCCACGATCTGTGCATTCACCCATATGGGCGTTGCACCGGCCGCGACCAGTACCGCAAATGCCGCATGGCGCAGCGCGAATCGTGCGAACACATGTGATACCCGAGCTGCTGACACAACTTCGCCTCGGCCCGCGTTGCCTGATGCGCTGGCAGTTTCTTCGACGGCAATCAGCATGCCCCGGACGCGACTGAATACCAGTCGGTAATTATTTTTGTTCATGGTTCTGGTCTACTCGCAAATCGCGCCACGGCGCACTACGGATCAACGGACCATCACATTGTCTCGCAGAAGTTGTCTTCTTCCATCTCGATGCGGGTTAAAGACTGTCAAATTGTGGTGGCAGCGAGACGTCTGTTATACGGACCTGTCAGCGTTAACAGGTCAATCTCAATATCTCGAAAATATATCGATCGCCGCCAATCTCTATTACCCTTATCGAAACACGAAGATCCGCTAATCGCCACCCTCGTGGCCGTCGTTCTCGCGGTCTACTTCTTCCGCTCCCCTCTCATTCAACCCAATCTGCCCGGCATCGGCCGGGCGTTATGCCATCTCTGTCGAACATGAGTTTTCAATGCGCCTCGTGCAAACCATGGCCTACGTTGGAACCGAACCGTGGCACGGCCGGCAACAAGTTCGCCCCCCCCAAACAACCACTCGAAGTCTGGGCGCGTGCTGTCGGCATGGACTGGCGCATCGACGAAGCCGAAGTACGCTTCGTCGCCGCAGGCGGCCGTAGTCTCGGTTCGATCCACGCGTCTCCTGAACAGATGGTGCGGTACCGCTCGGACAACAAGGCACCGCTGTCCGTTGTGAGCGCACGCTACCAGGTCGTGCAACCCGAGGAGACCCTGGAGATTTATCGCGATCTGACGGAGATCGGCAGGTTCCAGCTCGAGACAGCCGGCGTACTGAAGGAAGGTCGCAAACTCTGGGCGCTCACCCGCACGGGCCAATCCGGCACACTCAAGGGCAAGGATCAGATCAACGGCTATCTGCTGTTGGTCACGGCCTGCGACGGTACCCTGGCGACTACCACACAGTTCACGTCAGTACGTGTCGTCTGCAATAACACGTTACAAATCGCGTGGGGTAACAGCGCCGGTGCGATCAAGGTCTAGCACCGCTCGCAGTTCGACGCAGACCTCATTGACTGCACTGACAGACTGTTTGGGCTGCGTGCGCCGAGCCGATTTGTTGCGTCGAGGTCGTTTGGGGCGCAACGAAAGCCCCCGTTCCTGGTACACGCGCCCTTCTCTCACGATGAAGTTTGACGACCGCATCATGACCACCAAAAACAAAAAATAGCCCACTCACGCGGAACGCGAGCGGGCAAGAAAACGGAACCGCAATCGAGGCACGAGGACTGCCCCAGCAGATAAAAGCACGCCAGCCGAGACTCTCAGCCAAGCAAAGAACCTGACTCTCGAATTGACGACCGAGGACGCAAATCACTCGGCGGGACCAAGCAAAACGTCGATCGCCGCCTGTCCTGCAATCTCGGCCACGAGGTATGCCCAGCGTCGGGTAAATGGGCCGTTTCGAATCTGTATCCGATGTCCGCGCTCACCCAGGATACCGAGATTGTCGTGGCCCTTTATCTGGAACGTGACGTCGTACATGTCCGGAGCGGATGAGGTCAGTTGGACATCAATTTCAAAGCCGCGGTACTCGATGGTTCGCTGCATGACAACCTCCGCAATGTGAATCCGAGCCTAGCACGAATGCAGTACAACCTTCCGACGCCCTGAGGACCGCCATGACCGCCACCACCGATAAGAGCCGCGCTGATGCGCTGCAGAACAGCATGGCCTCGCACCGCATCACCTGACGAGCCGCCCGAAGCAGCGCCGGCCGACTTGATGCCTGTGAAGCCTGCCGCGATAACGAAAGCCGTAAAGCAGCTCACGCCCACGAAATCCCGGATAAGTCCGCCCCCACCGACCACGCACCCCGCACGCGACATTTCCGCGAACACGCGATAATACGTATGAACAACTCGCATTGTCCGCGCATGAAAAACGACCTTCTGAAGACAGCCCTCTGCACATCGCTGCTCGCGCTCGCGACGGCCGGCACCGCGTCGGCCAAGGCGCTCGACGACGCGCTCGACTGCCATTCGACCGGTCACAAGTTCGTCGCGCCGCTGCTTGCGGCCGGCGATATCCAGTCAGAACCGATGCATGTCGAATCGAATTCGGTCAACGCGTTCCGCACGAACCACGCGCTGACGGCGTTCGGCTTCGGCGTGTACGTCGTACTCGGCTACCAGGCGAACGACCCGATCTTCCGCCCGGGCGAGGGCAAGCCGATCGGAGACTGGGCCTACGGTGTCGTGGTGCGCGGCACGAAAAGTGCGGTGGAGGAAGCCGTGCGCAAGGCAGGCAGCGACGCGACGGTCAAGCAGGCGTTTCCGTTCCTGACCGCGATCGTCTGTTCGGCGGATTGAGCGGCCGTCAGGGCGATCGCGCGGGCAATGCCGAGAGGGCAGCTGCAACAGCCCATCCCGGCCCCGCCTCGACCTGCGCTTCGACCCTTTACGCGCCGGTATACACCACGCGATACGGAATACCGACCTTCTCCCACTCCGCCGCTTCCTGGCTGAGGCTGTAGTCGGTGAGCGGGTTCTGCTCGACCCATGCGCTCGGCAGGCGCACTTCATACCCGCCCTTCTTCATCTGCGAAACGGAAATGTCCGGCAGCCCCGCATCGGTCCGGCGCCGGCACAGCAGCGCCGCGAGCCGCAGGCAGAACAGCAGCGGCCACTCGACCTCGCGCGCCTGCGACAGCTTGCCGAGCTTGCCCGCGTGACCGAGCACGAGCGCGGCGAGGCGCGCCTGGTCGGTGCGCGAAAAACCCGGCATGTCCGCGTTGCTCGCGATATAGGCCGAATGCTTGTGATACGCGCTGTGCGAGATCGACAGGCCGATCTCGTGCAACGCGGCCGCCCAGCCAAGGAACATCCGCCCCTCCTCGCGCGCCTCTTCGCCGCCTTCATCGAGTTCGTCGTAGAAGCGCACCGCGAGCGCGCCGATGCGCTCGGCCTGCGCGCGATCGACACCGTAGCGGCGCGTGAAGCCCTCGACGGTCACCGCGCGCATGTCCTCGTGCTGCGTCCGGCCGAGCAGGTCGTACAGCACGCCCAGGCGCAGCGCGCCGTCGGTCGTGTCGACGTAATCGACCCCCAGTTCCTCGAACACCGCGAGCATGATCGCGAGGCCCCCGGCGAGCACCGGCACGCGGTCGGGCTTCAGCGCGATCAGCTTCAGCCGGTTGACGTTCTCCGACTTGATCAGCGCCCGCTTCAGGCGCTCGAGGCCACCGCGCGAAATGCCATGCGTGATGCCCGGATCGTTGAAGCCGTTCGCCTCGACGAGCTCCGCGAGCGCGCGCGCGGTACCGGACGAACCGATCGCCTGGTCCCACCCGGCCTTCTTGTACTCGCTCGAAATGATCTGGATCTCGCGCTTGGCCGCGAGTTCGGCCTGCCGCATCGTGTATTCGTCGACGTTGCCGGCCGGGAAGAACGTACGGCTGTGGCTCACGCAGCCGATATACAGGCTCTCCATCACGATCGGCGTGTAGTGCGAGCCGATGATGAATTCGGTCGAGCCGCCGCCGATATCGACGACGAGCCGCTTGCCCGCGCTCGCCGGCACCGAATGCGCAGCACCCGCATAGATCAGCCGCGCTTCTTCGCGGCCGGCGATCACTTCGATCGGAAAACCGAGCGCCGCCTCGGCTTCGCCGAGAAACTCGCCCGCGTTCTTCGCGACCCGCAGCGTGTTGGTCGCCACCGCGCGCACGTGATCGGGGTGGAAATCGCGCAGGCGCTCGCCGAACCGCTTGAGCGCCTCCCAGCCACGCTCCTGCGACGCGCGATCGAGCATCTTGTCGCTCGACAGGCCCGCGGCCAGCCGGACGGGCTCGCGCAGCGCATCGACGGGGTAGATCTGGCTGCCCGCCGGCGTTTCCTCGACACGACCGACGATGAGCCGGAAACTGTTCGAGCCGAGATCCACGGCAGCCAGCAAGTGGGGAGTTGTAACCATCTGAAGGGGCTCCGTGCGCGTTCGCTCGCGGCGGCCGGTCCGGCCACCCTCAGCGATCAATCAAAGGCGACATTTTAAGCGTGGAACGCTTGCCATTGCCACGCTTCACGGGCATGCACACCGCTCGTTTGCATAGCGTCGAAACATTTATGAGACGAAACGGTTACAGCGTAGAATTTCCCGATATAAATACATTATTGTCATCAGCACGTCATCGTACCGTGAGAGTTTCCGAGCGTCCTTTCGAATCATCGCCCGAATCCCCCCCTACTCTGCCGATGTCCGTCCGTTACCCGCTTCTCAATCGTGAGCTCGGCATCCTCGGTTTCAACGAGCGCGTGCTGGCCCAGGCGTCCGATCCGCAAGTCCCGCTGCTCGAACGCCTGCGCTTCATCTGCATCACCAGCAGCAACCTCGACGAATTCTTCGAAGTCCGGATGGCCGGCCTTCAGGAGCAGATCCGCGACAATCCCGGCGCACTGACGCCCGACGGCATGTCGTTACAACATGCTTACGATCTCGTCGTCGAACGCGCGCAGCGGCTCGTTCATCGACAGTACACGATGCTGCACGAAACCGTGCTGCCCGCGCTCGAACAGGAAGGCATCTACTTCCACGCGAGCGACTCGTGGAACGACGAGCAGCTCGAATGGGCGCGGCACTACTTTCTCGACGAGCTGCTGCCCGTGCTGACGCCGATCGGCCTCGATCCGGCCCACCCGTTCCCGCGCGTGCTGAACAAGAGCCTGAACTTCGTCGTCGAGCTCGAAGGCCGCGACGCATTCGGCCGCCAGGCCGTGATGGGCATCGTGCAGGCGCCGCGCGCGCTGCCGCGCGTCGTGCGCATGCCGCACGCGCTGTCGGGCTTCGAGCACGGCTTCGTGCTGCTGAGCTCGTTCATGCAGCGCTTCGTCGGCGAACTCTTCCCGCAACTCGTCGTGAAGAGCTGCAACCAGTTCCGCATCACGCGCAACAGCGAACTGTTCGTCGACGAAGACGAAATCACGAACCTGCGTGTTGCGCTGCAGGGCGAACTGCCGGCGCGCCACCTCGGCAACGCGGTGCGCCTCGAGGTGTCGGCCGACACGCCGCCGCACATCGTGCGACGCCTGCTCGTGGAAAGCGAACTCGGCGAGAAGGACTGCTATCGCGTGGCCGGATCGGTGAACCTCGTGCGGCTGATGCAGATTCCCGATCTCGTCGACCGCCCCGACCTGAAGTTCACGCCGTTCACCGCGTCGACCCCGGCCGCGATCGCGAACACGCCGACGATGTTCGACGCGATCGACAACGGCGACATCCTGCTGCACCACCCGTACGAGAGCTTCCAGCCGGTGCTCGAACTGCTGCAGCAGGCCGCGAAGGATCCGAGCGTCGTCGCGATCAAGCAGACGATCTACCGCACCGGCACCGATTCGCCGCTGATGGACGCGCTGATGGAAGCCGCGCGCAACGGCAAGGAAGTGACCGTCGTCGTCGAACTGCTCGCGCGCTTCGACGAGGAAACCAACATCAACTGGGCGTCGCAGCTCGAAGCCGTCGGCGCGCACGTCGTGTACGGCGTGGTCGGCCACAAGTGCCACGCGAAGATGATGCTGATCGTGCGGCGCGTCGTGCAGGGCGGCAACGCGTCGCTGCGCCGCTACGTTCACCTCGGCACCGGCAACTACCACCCGCGCACCGCGCGCCTCTATACCGACTTCGGGCTGATGACGGCCGACCAGAAGATCTGCGAGGACGTCCACCACGTGTTCCAGCAACTGACCGGCATCGGCGGCGAACTCACGCTGCACGAGCTGTGGCAATCGCCGTTCACGCTGCATCCGCGCATCATCGAAGCGATCCGCGCGGAAATCGACAACGCGCGGGCCGGCAAGCGCGCGCGTGTCGTCGCGAAGATGAACGCGCTGCTGGAGCCATCGGTGATCGCCGCGCTGTACGAAGCGTCGCAGGCCGGCGTCAAGGTCGACCTGATCGTGCGCGGCGTCTGCGCGCTGAAGCCGGGCGTGCCGGGGCTGTCGGAAAACATCACCGTGCGCTCGATCGTCGGCCGCTTCCTCGAGCACCACCGGATCTACTACTTCCACGCGAACGGCGCGGAGGACGTCTATCTGTCGAGCGCCGACTGGATGGACCGCAACCTGTTCCGCCGCGTCGAAGTCGCGTTCCCGATCCGCGATCGCAAGCTCAAGCGACGCGTGATCGCCGAAGGTCTGTCGGTGTGCCTCGGCGACAACCAGTCGGCGTGGCAGATGCAGAGCGACGGCCACTACCGCCGGCGCCGCACGGGCAAGACGATCCGCAACGCGCAACTCGGGTTGCTCGCGAAGTTCTGCTCGTGAGCCGGCCGCGCGGCGCGCGTCGCGCGCCGCACCGCCCAGGAAAAAGAGCAGCCCGCGGGCTGCTCTTTTCGATTGCGGAGCCGGCATGCCGCCGCTCGCCGAACGAGCGACGCAGGCCGCTGCGCGCTCAGGCCTCGAACGCGGCCGGCCGGATCGCGATGATACGCGAGCCCGGGAACCGGGCGGTGAACGTGCTGCCGCGCCCTTCCTCGCTCTGCACGTACAGGTGCGCGTCGTGCCGCTGCAGCACGTGCTTGACGATCGCGAGCCCGAGCCCCGTGCCGCCCGTATCGCGCGAGCGGCTGCGGTCGACGCGGTAGAAGCGTTCGGTGAGCCGCGGCAGATCGGCGGCCGGAATCCCGAAGCCGCTGTCCGTGACGGAAAACACGCCTTGCGCGCCTTCGCGCCGCCACGTCACGACGATCTTGCCGCCTTCCGGCGTATAGCGGATCGCATTGGTGACGAGGTTCGCGAACGCGCTGAACAGCTCCGTCTGCGCGCCGGTGACGCCGAGCGTCTCGTCGATCGAGAACGCGATGTCGTGATGCCCGTTCGACAGCGTCTGAGCGTCCTCCTTCAGATGGTCGAACACCGCGCGCATGTCGATCGCGCGATCGACCGGCGGCTTGCTCTCGCCCTCGAGCTTCGCGAGCACCAGCAGATCGGTGACGATGTGCCGCATCCGCGATGCCTGCTGCTCCATCATCTCGAGATAGCGCGCGCGGTCTTCCTCGTTCAGCGGCAGCTCGCGCATCGTCTCGAGGAAACCCGACAGCACGGTGAGCGGCGTTTTCAGCTCGTGCGATACGTTCGCGACGAAGTCGCGTCGCATCGCGTCGGTCCGCTCGAGCTCGGTGATGTCCTGCGTGAGCAGCAGCTTGCGGTTCTCGCCGTACGGAAACACCTGCACTTCGAGCACGTTCTGGCGAGAATCGCCCATCCCGCGCATCAAGAGCGTCTCGTCGTAATGCTGCGCATTCAGATAGCGGACGAACTCGGGATGGCGCACCAGGTTGGTGATGTGCTGGCGCAGGTCGCGCTTCGCGTCGAGGCCGAAGTGCACCTCGGCGATCGCGTTGCACCACTCGATCTGGTCGTGGTCGTCGAGCATCGCGACGCCGTTCGGCGACGCCTGGATCGCCTGGATGAAGCGCGAATGCTGCTGCTCGACCTGCCGCACCTGCGCGTGCCACTGCTTCGCGAGCTTGTGCAGGCGATAGTAGATCTCGCCCCAGATGCCCGGCGCGCTCGGCACCTCGCCGTAGACCGGCGCATCGAGCAGCCGCCACAGACGCTGCGTATGAAAGGTGCTGAAAAAACCCTGCGCGACCAGCATCACGACCAGGAACACGAGGCCCGAGATCGGGCCGGCGAACACGCCGACCAATACGCCGATCAGCACGAGCAGCACGAGCGACACCAGAAAGCGCGCCCAGATGATGTTCATGATTCAGCGCCCGAAAGAATGAACGGCACGCCGTGGCACACGGCATGCGTGAATACGTTACGCGTGCTTGGCGAGCCGGTAGCCGCTGCCGCGCACGGTCTCGATCATCGCATCGCAGCCGGCCGGTTTCAAGGCCGCGCGCAATCGTTTGATGTGCACGTCGACGGTGCGCTCCTCGACGAACACGTGATCGCCCCACACCTGGTCGAGCAGTTGCGTGCGGCTGTGCACGCGCTCCGGATGCGTCATGAAGAAATGCAGCAGGCGGAACTCGGTCGGGCCGAGATCGAGCTTGATCTCGCTGCCTTCCGCATGCGCGGCGACGCGATGCGTGGCCGGGTCGAGACGCAGCCCGTTGATCGACACGACGTCCTCGGTCAGCTGCGGCGCGCGGCGACGCAGCACGGCCTTGATTCGCGCCATCAGCTCCTTCGGCGAGAACGGCTTCGTCACGTAGTCGTCCGCGCCGATTTCGAGGCCGAGCACCTTGTCCTGCTCGTCACCGCGCGCAGTCAGCATGATGATCGGGATGTGCTTGGTCCGTTCGTTGTTGCGCAGGTCGCGCGCGAACGCGATACCGGACTTGCCCGGCAGCATCCAGTCGAGCAGCACGAGATCGGGCAGCACGTCGCTGATCAGGTTCTGCGCCTGTTCGGCGTTGTACGCGCGGATCGGGCAGTGACCGGCGTGCTGGAGATTCACCGAGATCAGTTCGGAAATCGCGGGCTCATCTTCAACGACGAGAATGTTGCTGGGCATCGGCACCTCTTTTTTTCCTGTACGGAGTCGATTAACTATTGGCTTCGCGATCGAGCGTGTCGCGCGGCTGGTGCCGCACGTCGGTGCCCTTCACGATGTAGATGATGAATTCGGCGATGTTCTTCGCGTGGTCGCCGATCCGCTCGATCGCCTTCGCGATGAACAGGTATTCGAGGCCGACCGAGATCGTGCGCGGATCTTCCTGCATGTACGACACGAGCTTGCGCACGAACGCACGGAATTCCTGGTCGATCTCCTTGTCGTCCTTGACGATCTGCGCGGCGGCCACCGTGTCGAGACGCGCGAACGCGTCGAGCGCGCGGCGCAGGATCGTCACGGCCATCTCGCCCGACACCTTGATCTCGGCGATGTTGACCGTGCGCGCGGCCGGTTCGTCGACCAGGCGGCGCACGCGCTTCGCGATCTTCTCGGCCTCGTCGCCCGCGCGCTCGAGGTTCGTAATCGTTTTCGAAATCGACATCAAAAGGCGCAGGTCGCGCGCGGCAGGCTGCCTCCGCGCGATGATGTTGCCGCACTCCTGGTCGATGTCGACTTCCATCGCGTTCAGCGTTTCTTCCGCCGTGATGACCTTCTCGGCCGCGTCGCGATCGAACTCGTTCAGCGCGTGCATCGCGCCGACGATCTGCGACTCGACGAGCCCGCCCATTTCCAGCACTTTCGACGACACGGCGTTCAGGTCCGCATCGAACTGGCTCGACAGATGTTTATCCGACATGGCTGTTGTTCTCCGTCATCAGCCGAAGCGGCCGGTGATGTAGTCTTCCGTTTCCTTGCGTACCGGCTTGATGAAGATCTTTTCGGTCTCGCCGAATTCGATCAGCTCGCCCAGGTACATGTAGGCCGTGAAATCCGAGCAGCGCGCGGCCTGCTGCATGTTGTGCGTGACGATCACGACCGTGTAGTCGCTCTTCAGCTCCGCGATCAGCTCTTCGATGCGCCCCGTCGAGATCGGGTCGAGCGCCGAGCACGGTTCGTCGAGCAGCAGCACTTCCGGACGAATCGCGATGCCGCGCGCGATGCACAGACGCTGCTGCTGGCCGCCCGAGAGGCCGTAGCCGCTCTGGCTCAGCTTGTCCTTCACTTCGTTCCACAGCGCGGCCTTCGTGAGCGCCCACTCGACGCGGTCGTCCATTTCCGAGCGCGTGAGCTTTTCGAACATCTTCACGCCGAACGCGATGTTGTCGTAGATCGACATCGGGAACGGGGTCGGCTTCTGGAACACCATGCCGATACGCGCGCGCAGCAGCGAGATGTCGCGCTTCGTCGTCAGCAGGTTCTCGCCGTCCATCAGGATCTCGCCTTCGGCGCGCTGCTCCGGATAGAGCGCGAACATCTTGTTGAACGTGCGCAGCAGCGTCGACTTGCCGCAGCCCGACGGGCCGATGAACGCCGTCACCTTCCCTTCGGGAATGCTCAGGTTGATGTTCTTCAGCGCGTGGAACTTGTTGTAGAAGAAGTTGAGGTTGTTGACCTCGATCTTCGCGTTCAGCGGCGCGAGCGGGCGGCCGTGCGCCGCGTCGTGCGTGCCGGCCGGCGCAGCGGTGCGCTCGACAGGATTCAGGTGGCTTTCTGCCATATTCATCGGATCGCTCCGCCGTTACTTTTTCGAGAAGATCGAGCGCGCCAGGACGTTGAGTCCGAGCACCCCGAGCGTAATCAGGAACACGCCCGCCCATGCGAGCGACTGCCATTCCGCGAACGGGCTCATCGCGAACTTGTAGATCGTGACGGGCAGGTTCGCCATCGGCTGGCTCATGTCCCACGAGAAGAACTGGTTCGACAGCGCGGTGAACAGCAGCGGCGCCGTTTCGCCGGCGATCCGCGCGACCGCGAGCAGGACGCCCGTCACGATCCCGCCGACCGACGCGCGCAGCGTGATCTTCAGCACCATGCGCCACTTCGGCGTGCCGAGCGCGAAGGCTGCTTCACGCAGCGCGTTCGGCACGAGCTTCAGCATGTTCTCGGTCGTGCGGATCACGATCGGAATCTGCAGCAACGCGAGCGCGATCACGCCGGCCCAGCCCGAGAAACGCCCGGACTTCGCGACGACGATCGCATACACGAACAGGCCGATCACGATCGACGGCGCGGACAGCAGGATGTCGTTGATGAAGCGGATCGTGCCCGCCAGCAGGTTCTTCTGGCCGTATTCGGCGAGATAGACGCCCGCGAGGATGCCGATCGGCGTGCCGACCAGCGTGCCGAAACCGCACAGCAGCAGGCTGCCGACGATCGCGTTCGCGAGACCGCCGCCTTCCGTGTTCGGTGCCGGCGTCGATTCCGTGAACAGTTGCAGCGACAGGCCGCTGACGCCGAGATGCACCGTCGTGTAGAGAATCCACACGAGCCACAGCAGGCCGAAGGCCATCGCGCCGAGCGACGCGGCCAGGGCGATCGCGTTGACGGCCTTGCGCTTGCGCTGCAGGCGGTTGCGCATCGCGTCGAGCACAGCGCCGTCCGGCCCCGGGAAATTCATGATGGGCTCGCTCATTTCTTGCCCTCTCCCTTCTCGAGACGAAGCAGCAGCAGTTTGGAGATGGACAGCACGATGAACGTGATCACGAACAGGATCAGGCCCAGCTCCATCAGCGCGGACGTATGCAGGCCCGGTTGCGCTTCCGCGAATTCGTTCGCCAGCGCCGACGTGATGCTGTTGCCCGGCGCGAA
This sequence comes from Burkholderia metallica, assembly GCF_902832845.1. Lineage (GTDB taxonomy): Bacteria > Pseudomonadota > Gammaproteobacteria > Burkholderiales > Burkholderiaceae > Burkholderia > Burkholderia metallica. The sequence goes on from NZ_CADFDB010000009.1 coordinate 234,281, forward strand.
CAGCGACACGCTGTCGAGCAGGTTCGTGTTGCCGATCACGAAGGTCACGGCCATCGTCTCGCCGAGCGCGCGGCCGAGGCCGAGCATCACGCCGCCGATCACGCCGGTCTTCGTATAGGGCAGCACGACCTTCCACATCACTTCCCAGGTCGTGCAGCCGATCCCGTATGCCGATTCCTTCAGCAGCACCGGCGTGACTTCGAACACGTCACGCATCACCGAGGCGATGTACGGGATGATCATGATCGCGAGAATCACGCCGGCGGCCAGGATGCCGATACCGATCGGCGGGCCGGCGGTGAGCGGGCCGAGAATCCACACGTCCTTGAACAGGTGGCCGAGCGGCTTCTGGAAATACTCCGCGAAGATCGGCGCGAACACGAGCAGGCCCCACATGCCGTACACGATCGACGGAATCGCGGCGAGCAGCTCGATCGCGATGCCGAGCGGGCGGCGCAGCCACACGGGCGACAGCTCAGTGAGGAACAGCGCGATGCCGAAGCTGACCGGCACCGCGATGACGAGCGCGATGATCGACGTCACGATCGTGCCGTAGATCGGCACGAGCGCGCCGTAGATGTCCGAGTTGGGATCCCACTCGGATTGAAACAGGAAGCCGAGGCCGAACTTCTGGATGGTCGGCATCGACGCAATGATCAGGGAAACGATGATCCCGCCGAGCAGCAGCAGGGTCACAATGGCGGCCAGCCGCGCAAGACCGCCGAATACGACATCCCCGAGGCGGCCCGGCGCGCGTTGCTGCGCAACGTCGGGGGACCGTGAGGACGTATAGGAAATATCAGACATGGGTGCCTGCTTTTGATTGCCGGGCGCCGTAACGCCCGGCTTTACCGCACACACTGCCCGACCGGCACGGCCGGGCAGCGAACCGCTGCAATGCTTACTCGGCGGCGACCGGCTTGCCCGATGCGTCCGTCACCTTGACCTTCCACTGCTTGCGGATTTCCGCTTCGACTGCCGGCGGCAGCGAGATGTAGTCGAGGCTGTCGGCTGCCTTCTCGCCGTTCTTGAACGCCCAGCTGAAGAACTTCAGCGTTTCGACGCCCTGCTCCGGCTTGTCCTGCTTCGCGTGCAGCAGCACGAACGTCGCGCCGACGACCGGCCATGCTTCCTTGCCCGGCTGGTTCGTCAGGATCTGATAGAACGACTTCGACCAGTTCGCGCCGGCGGCAGCGGCCTTGAACGTTTCCGTCTTCGGCTCGACCACCGTGCCCGTCGAGTTCTTCAGGGCCGTGTAGACCATGTTGTTCTTCTTCGCGTACGCCCATTCGACGTAGCCGACTGCGCCCGGCAGACGCTGCACGAATGCCGCGACGCCGTCGTTGCCCTTGCCGCCCGTGCCCGTCGGCCAGTTGACCGTCGTGCCTTCGCCGACCTTCGACTTCCACTCGTCGTTGACCTTCGACAGATAGTTCGTCCAGATGAAGCTCGTGCCCGAACCGTCGGCGCGGCGCACCACGGCGATGTCCGTATCCGGCAGCTTGACCTTCGGGTTCAGCGCGGCGATCGCCGGGTCGTTCCACTTCTTGATCTTGCCGAGGTAGATGTCGCCGAGCACCGGGCCCGACAGCGTCAGTTCGCCCGGCTTCACGCCCGGCACGTTGACGACCGGCACCACGCCGCCGACCACCGTCGGGAACTGGAACAGGCCTTCCTTCGCGAGTTCGTCATCCTTCAGCGGAGCGTCCGAACCGGCGAAATCGACCGTCTTCGCGACGATCTGCTTCAGGCCGCCCGACGAACCGATGCCTTGATAGTTGACCTTCGCGCCGCCGGACTGCTGGTAGTCGGCAGCCCATTTCGTGTAGATCGGCATGGCGAACGTGCTGCCTGCGCCCGTGATGTCGGCAGCGTGAGCGGCGACGGCGAAAAGCGCGCCAGCCAGGCCGGCAATCGCGGTTTGCATCAATTTCATGAGACCTCCAGTGTGTGAGCGGATGACTACGGCACCGCGAAGGTTAGGGGCTCCTCATGACGGTAATGTGACAATCGATGAAACTGGCGTGACAGTAACATGACTGGTTGAAAGGGAGTATCGGGTGCGGCGGATGTGGTGTCCTGACGGCGCCGGAACAGCGGGGGCGGCACGAACGTCCTGCCTGGAAGGGTCGGGGCGACTGCCCGTTCACATGGGTGCGGGCGGATCCTGGCCCAGTGTCAGCGCTGCGGATCGCCACCGCTGGAATCGGCTCGACATTCGGGGTCGGATGATTTAACGAGTCCTGAACCGAACGGTCGAAGACCGCTTCTTAGATATCGCAAACCTTTGCGCCTGACGAAATCGCGGCGCCGCGAAGGCGCCGCATGCCGGTTCATCCGGGCACCGGCGTGCAGGCGTTCGACCGCCCCGCGCCGGCTCGCGCGTCAGGCCGTCGCCGCGCGCACCGCGTCGGCGATCGCCTCCGCATGGCGGACCGCGTCCGTCGCCTGCTGCGCTTCGACCATCACGCGCAGCACGGGCTCCGTGCCCGACGCGCGGATCAGCACGCGGCCGCTGCCGGCGAGTGCGGCTTCGGCCGCATCGATCGCGGCGCGAATCGACGCGCTGCCCTTCCAGTCGGCACCCGGCTTCATCCGCACGTTGATCAGCTTCTGCGGGAACAGCGTGACGCCGTCGAGCATCTGCGCGAGGGTCCGGCCGCTGCGCTTGAGCGCGGCCAGCACGAGCAGCGCCGACACGATGCCGTCGCCGGTCGAGTGCCGGTCGAGCGACAGGATGTGCCCCGAGCCCTCCGCGCCGAGCTGCCAGCCATGCTCGCGCAACTGTTCGAGCACGTAGCGGTCGCCGACCGCCGCACGGACGAACTTCACGCCCTCGCGCTGCAGCGCGACTTCGACGGCGAGGTTCGTCATCAGCGTGCCGACCGCGCCGTCGACCTTGCCGTCGGTCGCGATCCGGTCCTTCACGAGCACGTAGAGCAGCTCGTCGCCGTTGTACAGGCGACCGGTTGCGTCGACGACCTGCAGGCGGTCCGCATCGCCGTCGAGCGCGATGCCGAGATCGGCATGGTTCGCGCGCACCGCGCGCACCAGCGCGTCCGGCGCGGTCGCGCCGACCCCGTCGTTGATGTTGAAGCCGTTCGGCGCGACACCGATCGGAATGACGTCCGCGCCGAGTTCGTGGAACACGTGCGGCGCGATCTGGTACGCGGCGCCGTGCGCGCAGTCGACCACGAGCTTCAGCCCGCGCAGGTCGAACGCGGCCGGGAACGTGCTCTTGCAGAACTCGATGTAGCGGCCGGCCGCGTCGTCGAGGCGGCGCGCCTTGCCGAGACCGTCGGACGACGCGCATTCGAGCGGCTTGTCGAGCCACGCTTCGATCGCGGCCTCGGTGTCGTCCGGCAGCTTGTTGCCGTCGGCGGAGAAGAACTTGATCCCGTTGTCGTGATACGGGTTGTGCGACGCGCTGATCACGACGCCCGCCGACAGGCGCAATGCGCGCGTCAGGTACGCGACGCCCGGCGTCGGCATCGGGCCGGCCAGCATCACGTCGACACCGGCCGCCGAGAAACCGGCCTCAAGCGCGGCCTCGAGCATGTAGCCCGACACGCGCGTGTCCTTGCCGATCAGCACGGTCGGGCGCGAGCCTGCCGCGACGTCGGCCGAGCTGGCCAGTACCTTGCCGGCCGCATAGCCGAGACGCAACACGAAATCCGGCGTGATGGGCGCCTCGCCCACCGTGCCGCGAATGCCGTCCGTGCCGAAATATCGACGTCCCATGGTGAACCTTCCTCCTTCGTCTTCTGACTTATCGTTGCCGCGCGGCTTCGCGCACGGCATTCCAGATTTTCAGCGCATCGACCGTCGCCGCGACGTCGTGCACGCGCACGATCGCCGCGCCGCGCTCGACCGCGCACAATGCGGCCGCCACGCTCGCCGCGACGCGCTCCATCGGCGGCTTGCCGCCGATCACCGCGCCGAGCATCGACTTGCGCGACATGCCCGCGAGTATCGGATACGCGCGCCCGTCGGGCCGCGCGGGCGCCGTGTCCGGCAACGCGGCCAGCAGCGCATAGTTGTCGTCGACGACCGCCTTGCCGAACCCGAAGCCGGGATCGACGCAGATCCGCTCGGCCGCCACCCCCGCTTCGCGCAGCGCCTGCGCGCGCGCGGCGAGGAAATCGCGTACGTCGGTCACGACGTCGCCGTAATCGGGTTCGCCGACCTGCATCGTCTGCGGTTCGCCGAGCATGTGCATCGCGCACAGCCCGCAGTTGCCGTCGCGCACCGCGTCGATCGCGCCCGGCTGGCGGAACCCCCAGATGTCGTTGATCAGGTCGGCGCCTGCGGCGAGCGCCGCGCGCATTACGGCCGGCTTGTAAGTGTCGATCGACAGCGGCACGTTCAGCGGCCGCAGCGCCTCGACGAGCGGGATCACGCGCGCAAGCTCCTCGTCGAGCGGCACGGGCGGCGCGCCGGGGCGCGTCGATTCGCCGCCGATATCGAGGAGGTCGACGCCTTCGGCAATCATCCGCTCGGCCTGGCGCAGCGCGTCGTCGCGCGCGAGGAAGCGGCCGCCGTCGGAGAACGAATCGGGCGTAGCGTTGAGGATGCCCATCACGAGCGGGCGTTCGAACGTCAGTTCGAAGCGGCCGCACTGGAGCGGCGCGGGAAGGAGCGGGGAAACTGAGGAATCGGACACGAGCAACTGGCGTGAATGAATGCAAAACGGGCCGGTGTGAAGCCACACCAGCCCGTGAACGGCGTTAAAGCGGAGATTATGCCGCCGGCGAAGCCGGCGCCGGCGCGCTGCCGGGCTTCACCTCGGCGCTGGTGCCGCCACCCGACGAATCGCCGCCGACTGCCGGCGAGCTCTTCGGGGAGCGCGGCGGACGGCCTTCCATGATGTCGTTGATCTGATCGGCATCGATCGTCTCCCACTCCATCAGCGCGGCCGTCATCGCTTCGACCTTGTCGCGGTTCTCTTCGAGCAGGCGGCGTGCAAGGCCGTATTGCTCGTCGAGCACGCGGCGGATTTCCGAATCGACCTTCTGCTGCGTCGCTTCCGAAATCGTGCGCGTGAAGCCACGGCCGAACGGCGACGCATCGTTCTCGTCGTCGACGTAGACCATCGGCCCGAGCGCGTCGGTCATGCCGAAGCGGGCCACCATCGCACGCGCCGTCTGCGTTGCCTTGTTGAAGTCGTCCGATGCGCCGGTGCTGATGAGATTCAGGAACAGCTCTTCCGCCACCCGGCCGCCGAACAGGATCGCGAGGCGATCCATCAGGTAGTCCTTCGAGTACGTCTCGTTGTCATGCTCCGGCAGCTGCCACGTGACACCCAGCGCGCGACCGCGCGGAATGATCGTGACCTTGTGCACCGGGTCGGCCTTCGGCAACAGCTTCGCGATCACCGCATGGCCCGACTCGTGATACGCGGTCGCACGCTTCGCTTCCTCGCGGATCACGGCCGACTTGCGCTCCGGACCCATGAAGATCTTGTCCTTCGCGTCTTCGAAATCCTGCATCTCGACGATGCGCTTGCCGCGACGGGCGGCGAACAGCGCAGCCTCGTTCACGAGGTTCGCGAGATCGGCGCCCGAGAAGCCCGGCGTGCCGCGCGCGATGACGGCCGCGTCGACGTCGTTCGCGATCGGCACCTTGCGCAGATGCACGCGCATGATCTGTTCGCGACCGCGGATATCCGGCAGACCGACGTAGACCTGGCGATCGAAACGGCCCGGACGCAGCAGCGCCTTGTCGAGCACGTCGGAACGGTTGGTGGCGGCGATCACGATCACGCCCGAGTTCGCTTCGAAGCCGTCCATCTCGACGAGCATCTGGTTCAGCGTCTGCTCGCGCTCGTCGTTACCGCCGCCCATGCCGGCGCCGCGATGACGGCCGACCGCGTCGATTTCGTCGATGAACACGATGCACGGCGCGTGCTTCTTCGCCTGCTCGAACATGTCGCGCACACGGGCCGCGCCGACGCCGACGAACATTTCGACGAAGTCCGAACCCGAGATGCTGAAGAACGGCACCTTCGCTTCACCCGCGATCGCGCGGGCCAGCAGCGTCTTGCCGGTACCCGGGGGGCCGACGAGCAGCACGCCGCGTGGAATGCGGCCGCCCAGCTTCTGGAATTTCTGCGGGTCGCGCAGGAAGTCGACGAGCTCGGACACTTCTTCCTTCGCTTCGTCACAGCCCGCGACGTCGGAGAAGTTCACCGCGTTGTTGTTCTCGTCGATCAGCCGCGCGCGCGATTTCCCGAACGAGAATGCGCCGCCTTTGCCGCCCCCCTGCATCTGCCTCATCATGTAGAACCAGAACACGATGATCAGGATCGTCGGCCCGAGGTAGTACAGCGCGGACATCAGCGCGTTCGGTTCGTCGTCGGCCTTGCCGCTGACCTGCACGCCGTACTTCATCAGATCGCCGACCATCCAGATGTCGCCGGGCGACACGATCTGGTATTTCTGGCCATCAGCCGGAGTGACGGTGAGGTTGCGCCCCTGAACGATGACGTTCTTGACCTTGCCGTTCTTGGCGTCGTCCATGAACTGCGAATAGGACACGCCTTCCTGGACGCGGGGCTTGTCGAACTGCTTGAACACCGTAAACAGCACCAGTGCAATCACCAGCCACACTGCTGCCTTCGAAAACATATTGTTGTTCAAAGCACCACTCCTTCACTCGTAGACGAGCGCCTACATTTTCCTTGCGGCGCCCCTCGGTCATTCTAATCCAGTCCGACCACCCTCGCCATAAGCATTGACAACCGCCGCGATAGCGCTTCGCTTGTCTGGCAAGGGCCGGAGCCGTTTGCGGCACCCCCGCCGCGCATTAGCGCGGGCGTTTCAGATGCCGACCCAAAATGAACGTTTCGGACGATTTGTCGCGGGACGCCTTCGGCTTGCGCGGCGCGACGGTCTTAAACTGCTGTTTGAATTTCTCGACGATCTGGCTGTAGCCGCTGCCGTGAAAACACTTCACGAGCAGCGCTCCGTCCGGTTTCAGATGATTCTGCGCGAATTCGAGCGCCAGATCGCACAGATGCTCGATGCGCGCCGCGTCCGCCGAGGCCACGCCGGAGAGGTTGGGGGCCATGTCGGAAATAACAAGGTCCACCGCACGCCCTTCCAGCACTTCTTCGAGCTGATGAAGGACGTCGTCCTCGCGGAAGTCGCCCTGCAGGAAATGGACGTCGGCGATCGGCTCCATCGGCAGGATGTCGAGCGCAACGATCGTGCCGTCGATACCGCCCTCGCGTTCCGCATCGCGCTTCCTGCCCTGCGCGAGCTTGTTGCGGGCATACTGGCTCCAGCTGCCCGGCGTTGCGCCGAGGTCGACGATCACCTGGCCCGGACGGATCAGCTTGTCCTGCTCGTCGATTTCCTTCAGCTTGTACGCGGCACGCGCGCGATAGCCCTCCCGCTGCGCCATTTTGACGTACGGATCGTTGATGTGGTCGTGCAGCCAGTGCTGGTTGAAGCGGTTTTTTGCCATTCGAAAGAGAGATTGCTGCCAATTGCTTCGTGAAGCCGCGCTTTTAGCGGATAATACGCGTCTTCTTCGCGCGGCTGAGGCCCCTTTTCAGGCCCAAGCCGCGATTTTACGTGGTTTCGGCGCACGGCTGACGCGGCAACGTCCCGCGAACGCTTTTCAGTCAGCGCGCCCTTATTAAGATTTCGACATTTCCATGCCCGCCCTTTCGCTTTCTCCCGCCGAGCGCTCCGCGCTGCGCTCCCAGGCCCATGCGCTCAAGCCCGTCGTGCTGATCGGCGCCGAAGGGCTGACCGACGCCGTGCTGAAGGAAATCAAGGTCCACCTGGCCGCGCACCAGCTGATCAAGATCCGCGTGTTCGGCGACGAGCGCGACGCGCGCGTCGCGATCTACGACGAGATCTGCGATCGCCTGAGCGCGGCGCCGATCCAGCACATCGGCAAGCTGCTGGTGATCTGGAAGCCCGAAGCCGCCGCAGCGGCACCCGCCCGCGGCCGTCGCGCCGGCGCGCTGCCGAGCGCGGCCGAAGCCGCCGACGACAAGAAAGGCCGTGCACCGCGCACCGTCAAGGTCGTCAAGGTGTCGCCGAACGCGAGCCCCGTGCGTCGCCCGAAGCCGACGAAGGTCGTCGTGCGCGGCAACGAGCGCGTGACGGCAGGCGGCAACGTGAAGCGCGCCAAGAAGCGCCAGGCCAGCACGAAGCGTCCGTTCCAGGACAAGTAAGCATCGGGGCGGCGCGCACGATCCGTGCCGCCGCCCTGCCCGCGGGCCCGGCCTCGGCCGGCCCCCGCGGCGCTCACGCGTCGCGCGCGGGCAAACGCCAGATCAGCATCAGCCCCAGCACGCTCTCGACCAGATAGAACACGCTCGAGACGCCGTGCAGCATCCCGAAGCGGCTCGCATACGGCGAGTTCGCGATATCGGTGCCCGCGTCCATCGCGGCCACCCGCAGTGCGTTCATGAACGGCTGCAGCGCAAAATACCCGACCAGCACGCAGACCACCATCGCGGCAACGATCCAGCGCACGCGCCGGTATTCGCTGCTGCCGCGCCGCACCTGCTGGTTCGACAACGCGAGCAGCAGCACGCCGCACACGACACCGAGGATCGCCTCGATCCGGAACAACTGGGCGGCGACCGTCCCGGCCGTCATCCGCTCCAGCGTCTTGAACAGCACGGGCGCGACCGCATACCCGATCGTCAGCAGGCTGCCGACCCATACGGCCGACAGCAGACGGAACACGCGATGCGGCATCACGTCGCCCCGCTTCAGATGTAGCTGACCGAGATGATTTCGTACTCGCGCACGCCGCTCGGCGCCTGCACGGCCGCGACGTCGCCTTCGGACTTGCCGATCAGTGCGCGCGCGATCGGCGAGCTGACCGAGATCAGGCCGTGATCGATGTCGGCTTCGTCGTCTCCGACGATCTGGTACTTGACGGTGTCGCCCGACTCGAGATCCTCGAGTTCGACGGTCGACGCGAAAACCACGCGGCCTTCCGCGTCGAGCACGGTGGGATCGATGACCTGCGCGGCCGACAGCTTCGATTCGAGTTCCGCGATACGACCCTCGATGAAGCCCTGCTTTTCCTTCGCCGCATCGTATTCGGCGTTTTCGGACAGGTCGCCCTGTGCGCGTGCCTCCGCGATCGCGTTGATCACGGCCGGCCGCTCGACGGACTTGAGGCGCTGCAATTCATCGCGCAGAAGTTCTGCGCCACGCTTTGTCAACGGAATGGTGCTCATAAACGGCTCAATCGCTAAAAACGGCTATAAAAAAAATCACCGCGATTAAGCGCGCTTCCGATGCACTGGAAACACCGCCTAATCGCGGCACGTGTTGCTTCGACAGGTAACTGACTGCTTAGTTTAGGCGAGCGTGAAGACCTTGTAAATCATAGACTTCCAGATCCTTCAGGTAGCGCAAGCCTTCGACGGCCGCGCGCGCGCCCGACATCGTCGTGTAGTACGTGACCTTGTGCGCCTGCGCGCTCATGCGGATCGAACGCGAATCGGCGATCGCCTGGCGCGTCTCGTCGACCGTCGTGAACACGAGGGCGATCTCGCCGTTCTTGATCATGTCGACGATGTGCGGACGGCCGTCCTTCACCTTGTTCACGACCTTCACCGGCACGCCGGCCGCTTCGATCGCGGCAGCCGTCCCCTTCGTCGCGACGATCGGGTAGCCGAGGTCGTGCAGCATGCGCGCGACTTCGACGGCCTTCGGCTTGTCCGCGTCCATCACGGTCAGCAGCACCGTGCCCGACTCCGGCAGGCGCGAACCGGCCGCGAGCTGCGACTTGAACAGCGCTTCGCCGAACGTCCGGCCGACACCCATCACTTCGCCGGTCGAACGCATTTCAGGCCCGAGGACCGGATCGACGGCCGGGAACTTGACGAACGGGAACACCGCTTCCTTCACGCTGAAGTACGGCGGCTCGACTTCCTTCGTCACGCCCTGCTGCGCGAGCTTCTGGCCGACCATCGCGCGCGCCGCGATCTTCGCGAGCGGCAGGCTGGTCGCCTTCGACACGTACGGCACCGTGCGCGACGCGCGCGGGTTCACTTCCAGCACGTAGATGATGTCCTGCTTCGAACCGTCCGCCTGCGGCACCTGCTGGATCGCGAACTGCACGTTCATCAGGCCGACCACGTTCAGCGCCTTCGCCATCGCGCCCGTCTGGCGCTTCAGCTCGGCCACGGTTTCCTTCGACAGCGAATACGGCGGCAGCGAGCATGCCGAGTCGCCCGAGTGGACGCCCGCCTGCTCGATGTGCTCCATCACGCCGCCGATGAACACGGCCTCGCCGTCGCAGATGCAGTCGACGTCGCATTCGATCGCATCGTTCAGGAAGCGGTCGAGCAGCACCGGCGAATCGTTCGACACCTTCACGGCCTCGCGCATGTAGCGCTCGAGGTCGCGCGGCTCGTGGACGATTTCCATTGCGCGGCCGCCCAGCACGTACGACGGGCGCACGACGAGCGGGTAGCCGATTTCGTCCGCGAGCGCGAGCGCTTCGTCTTCGGCGCGGGCGGTGCGGTTCGGCGGCTGGCGCAGGCCGAGGTCCTGCAGCAGCTTCTGGAAGCGTTCGCGGTCTTCGGCCGCGTCGATCATGTCCGGCGACGTGCCGACGATCGGCACACCATGCGCCTCGAGGTCGAGCGCGAGCTTCAGCGGCGTCTGGCCGCCGTACTGGACGATCACGCCGACCGGCTTTTCCTTGTCGACGATCTCGAGCACGTCTTCGAGCGTCAGCGGCTCGAAGTACAGGCGGTCGGACGTGTCGTAGTCGGTCGACACCGTTTCCGGGTTGCAGTTGACCATGATCGTTTCGTAACCGTCCTCGCGCATCGCGAGCGCCGCGTGCACGCAGCAGTAGTCGAACTCGATACCCTGGCCGATCCGGTTCGGGCCGCCGCCCAGCACCATGATCTTCTTGTTGGTGGTCGGCTGCGCCTCGCACTCTTCCTCGTAGGTCGAGTACATGTAGGCGGTCTTGGTCGCGAACTCGGCCGCGCACGTGTCGACGCGCTTGTAGACCGGGCGCACGTTCAGTTCGACGCGACGCTTGCGCACGTCTTCCGGCGTCGCGCCGAGCAGCTTCGCGAGGCGGCGGTCGGAGAAGCCGCTCTGCTTCAGGTAGCGCAGCTCGTCGAACGTCAGCGACGCGAGCGTGCGGCCCGCGAGCGCCTTTTCCTTCAGGATGATCTGCTCGATCTGCTCGAGGAACCACGGATCGATCGCGGTTTCCGCGTAGATTTCCTGGGCCGTCATGCCGATGCGGAATGCATCGCCGACGTACCAGATGCGGTCCGGGCCCGGCTCGTGGATCTCGATCGCGATCTCGTCGCGGTTGGTCGACTTCTCGTCGAGACCGTCGACACCGACTTCGAGGCCGCGCAGCGCCTTCTGGAACGATTCCTGGAACGTGCGGCCGATCGCCATCACTTCGCCGACCGACTTCATCTGCGTGGTCAGGCGCGAATCGGCTTCGCGGAACTTCTCGAACGCGAAGCGCGGGATCTTCGTGACGACGTAGTCGATCGTCGGCTCGAACGACGCCGGGGTCTGGCCGCCGGTGATTTCGTTCTTCAGCTCGTCGAGCGTGTAGCCGACCGCCAGCTTCGCCGCGACCTTCGCGATCGGGAAGCCCGTTGCCTTCGATGCGAGCGCCGACGAACGCGACACGCGCGGGTTCATCTCGATGACGACCATGCGGCCGTCCTTCGGGTTGATCGAGAACTGCACGTTCGAGCCGCCCGTGTCGACGCCGATCTCGCGCAGCACCGCGAGCGATGCGTTGCGCAGGATCTGGTATTCCTTGTCGGTGAGCGTCTGCGCCGGCGCGACCGTGATCGAGTCGCCGGTGTGCACGCCCATCGGGTCGAGGTTTTCGATCGAGCAGACGATGATGCAGTTGTCGGCGCGGTCGCGCACGACTTCCATCTCGTATTCCTTCCAGCCGAGCAGCGACTCTTCGATCAGCAGCTCGCGCGTGGGCGACAGATCCAGGCCGCGCTTGCAGATCTCTTCGAATTCTTCGCGGTTGTACGCGATGCCGCCGCCCGAGCCGCCGAGCGTGAACGACGGACGGATCACGACCGGATAGCCGCTGCCGCCGGTGAGCGCCATGATTTCGGCGTGCACCTGGGTCGCCTCTTCCATCGAGTGCGCGATGCCCGACTTCGCGGAACCGAGACCGATCTTGGTCATCGCTTCCTTGAACTTCTGGCGGTCTTCCGCCTTGTCGATCGCTTCCGGCGACGCGCCGATCAGCTCGACGCCGAACTTCTCGAGCACGCCGTGGTGGTGCAGGTCGAGCGCGCAGTTCAGCGCGGTCTGGCCGCCCATCGTCGGCAGGATCGCGTCCGGGCGCTCCTTCTCGATGATGCGTGCGACGACTTCCCACGTGATCGGCTCGATGTAGGTCACGTCGGCCGTGTTCGGGTCGGTCATGATCGTCGCCGGGTTGCTGTTGACGAGAACGACCTTGTAGCCCTCCTCACGCAGCGCCTTGCAAGCCTGCGCGCCCGAATAGTCGAACTCGCACGCCTGGCCGATGATGATCGGGCCGGCGCCGATGATGAGGATGCTCTTGATGTCTGTGCGTTTTGGCATGGCTTGTGAATTCAGTAAGTAATCGTTGTCGTGGGTCGGCCGGCTGCGCTCAGCTCATCGTGGCGAGCGCGAGCTTCACCGAGAAACCGATGAACAGGCCGCCCACGCTGCTCGCCGCGCCCGCCGCGAGCTTGCGGCGGCGGCGGAAGTGCTCGGCGAGCCGCGCACCCGCGAAGATCAGCGTGCTCAGGTACAGGAAGCTCGCGCACTGCGCGATCGCCCCGAGCACGACGAACGACAGCGCGGGATGCGGGAATGCCGGGTCGACGAACTGGATGAAGAACGAGATGAAGAACAGGATCGCCTTCGGATTCAGCAGGCTCACGATCAGCGCTTTCCGGAACGGCCGCTCGCCGTCGACGGCCGGCGGCGCATCGACCGGCGCATCGCCGCGCGCGCGCAGCTTGCTCCACGCGCTGCGCAGCATCCCGGTGCCGATGTACAGCAGATACGCGGCGCCGCCGTACTTGACGACGGAGAACAGCAGCGGGTTCGCCTTCAGCAGCGACGCGACGCCGGCGGCGGACAGCACCATCAGCACCGTATCGCCGACGAACACGCCGCACGCCGCGCGATAACCGGCCTTCACGCCGCGCTGCGCGGCGAGCGACAGCACGTACATCGAGTTCGGCCCCGGCAGCAGGATGATGAAGATCACGCCGAACACGTAGGTCCAGATATCCGTGATGCCGAGTGCGTGGCCGAACATGATGTGAATCTCCCGTCCTTCGGTTGCGTCAGTGACTCAGGCGTTGCGCTGCTTCGCCGCGTCCATCAGCGCGGTGAAACGGTCGAACAGGTAGCCGATGTCGTGCGGGCCGGGCGACGCTTCCGGGTGGCCCTGGAAGCAGAACGCCGGCTTGTCGGTCAGCTCGAAGCCCTGCAGCGTGCCGTCGAACAGCGACACGTGCGTCACGCGCGCGTTGGCCGGCAGCGAATCGGCATCGACCGCGAAGCCGTGGTTCTGCGACGTGATCACGACACGGCCGTCGCCGAGATCCTTCACCGGGTGGTTCGCGCCGTGGTGGCCGGTCTTCATCTTCAGCGTCTTCGCGCCGACCGCGAGGCCCATGATCTGGTGGCCAAGGCAGATGCCGAAGGTCGGCACGCCGCGCTCGATGAACTGCTTCGTGGCCGCGATCGCGTAGTCGCACGGTTCCGGATCGCCGGGGCCGTTCGACAGGAAGATGCCGTCCGGATTCAGCGCGAGCGCATCTTCCGCGCTCGCCTGGGCCGGCAGCACCGTCACGTGGCAGCCGCGCTCCGCGAGCATGCGCAGGATGTTGTACTTGACGCCGAAATCGTACGCGACGACGCGGTACTTCGGCGCTTCCTGCATGCCGTAGCCGCCTTCGAGGCGCCATTCGGTCTGCTTCCACTCGAACGGCTTCGTGGTCGACACGACCTTCGCGAGATCCATGCCCGCGAGGCCCGGGAACGAGCGCGCGAGCTCGATCGCCTTCGCTGCGTCGTCCGAGCCCGTCAAGATGCAGCCGTTCTGCGCGCCCTTGTCGCGCAGGATGCGGGTCAGCTTGCGGGTGTCGATGCCGGCGATCGCGACGACGCCTTCGTCGCGCAGGTAGTCGCCGAGCGTGCGGTCCATGCGGAAGTTCGATGCGAGCGTGGGCAGATCGCGGATGATCAGGCCGGCGGCATGGACTTTCGTGGCTTCGACGTCTTCGGCGTTGACGCCGACGTTGCCGATATGCGGGTAGGTGAGCGTGACGATCTGGCGCGAGTAGCTCGGATCAGTCAGGATTTCCTGATAGCCGGTGATCGCGGTATTGAACACGACTTCGCCGATCGTGTGGCCTTCGGCCCCGATCGAATAACCACGAAAGACCGTGCCGTCGGCGAGTGCAAGCAAGGCGGGAGTAAAAGACGGCAACACGGGAGGCTCCTTGGGGAACACCCTGCTGCCGACCTGTTTACCCTGCCGCGCGAGCGCCGCGCTGCGTGGGCGCGCGTGGTCGCTTGCTGGACGCGGCCTGCGTTGTCGAGACGCGAAACCGGCGCGTGGCGCACGAGGCTTCGCGGCATCGCCCGGCAGGCGGCGTGCGGCGGATGAACGGGATGAATGAGGTAGGCGCTAGGGTGCGAGGTTGATCAGCACAAACTTTCAAATTATAGCCTGAAAATGGCCCTATCTTCAATGGATATGGCCGCCCGATCGTGTGCGCGCCGCGCCCGGCGACGCGGCACGCGCTGCTACGGCCCCGTTTCCGCGGCCGCCCTACCCGCCAGCGTACCGCCGGATCAGTCTGTCTGGCCAGCACCGCGCGCCGGCCAGACGTACCAGACCGCACTCGCGAGCTGCAGCGCGAGCAGCACGCCCCATGCGGTGAAGTGCGCGACGGCCGGATAGCGGCCGTCGACCGCCGGCCAGTGCGACAGCACCGCGCCGACCCCGATCTGGAACGCGAAGATCAGCAGGAAGATCACGAGCGTGAGCGTCGTGTTCGCGCGGCCGATCAGGTGCGCGGGGAAATGCCCGGCCATCACCGCGTAGGTCAGGATGCCGACGCCGCCGAACATGCCGTATGCAGCCCACAGCACGGCCGGCGGCAACGGCACGCGCGCGACGATCGCGGCCTGCGTCGCGACGAACAGCGCCATGCCGACGCCGCAGAACGCGTACACGGACACGCCGCGCCGCTCGAGCACGCGCGCGGCGGCGCCGAAGCCGACGCAGCCGGCCATCATCGCGAAGCCGAGCACCGACACGAGGCGTGCGGCATGCGCCGCGTCGAACCCCGCGACGTCGCGCAGGTACGGCCCGACCCACAGCGACTGCATCGCGTAGAACACGCCCTGCGTGACGACGGAAAACGACGAGATCTTCCAGAACGCGCGGCTGCTCAGGATGTGCCACGTGCCCTTGAACTGGCTGACGAGCCCGCCCTGATGGCGCACCTGCGGCGCTTCCGGCGCGCCGAGGCCGATCGACGCCGCGACGGCCACCGTCAGCAGCGCGAGGCCGAAACAGATCGCGCGCCAGTTCGTCCAGCCGAGCAGCCAGGTCAGCGGCGAGCCGACCATCACGCCGCCCAGGCCGCCCACGGCCATCACGAGGCCGTTGACGAGCGGCAGCCGGCCGACCGGGAAATGCTGCGCGAGCGCCTTGAACGCCGCGCCGAGACACACCGATACGCCGACGCCGATCAGCAGCCGGCCGACCATCATCGTGCCGAGGCTGTGCGCGGCGCCGAACACGGCCGCGCCGGCGGCCGCGAACAGCAGCATGCCGGCCGTCACGCGGCGCGGGCCGAAGTGGTCGAGCATCACGCCGGCCGGGATCTGCGCGCCCGCGAAGCCGAGGAAATAGAGACTGGTGAGCAGGCCGAGATCGGCGGCCGACAACCCGAGCTCGTGCGTGACGAACGGCGCGAAGCCCAGATTGACGCCGCGAAACACATACGACACGAAATACCCGACCGAAAACAGCGCGAGCACCCTCAGCTGCACCGACGACATCGCTCCCCCTCGTTATTTGAAGACATGCGAAGCGGCGCCCCCGCGCCGCGCGCAAACAAAAACGCCGTCACCTCGGTGACGGCGTTCGTCGCATTTCGTCGGATGATAGCGCAATCGCGCGAACCGGTCCGGCCGCACGATGCGTTCGCGACCGTATTACTTCTTCTTGCCCTTGTGCGCGGCGGCCTTGGCCGGTGCCGCTTTCGCGGGCGCCGCCTTCGCCGATTTGGCCGCCGGTTTCGCCGCGCCGCGCTTCGCGCCGTGCGACTTGCCGCCCACCGTCAGGCTCGCGCGCTCGATGCGCGCGCCGCCGGCCGACGTCGCGATCCGCTCCGGGCCGGGCTCCGCCGGCACCGAACGGCCGACCGGCACGTGCAGCACGAGCGCCTGGCCCGGCATCGCGAGATCGCGGTGCGTGCGGTTCCACGCCTTGAGCTGGCCGACCGACACGCCGTAGCGGCCGGCGATCGCCGCCATCGACTGCTTGCGGCGCACGCGGATCAGCATCTTGCGCGTGTCGGGGACGTCGGGTTCCATCGCGAGCGCGCCGTTTTCGGCGACGTCGGCGCTGATGTCCTCGTCGTCGTCATCGCCGCGCGGCACGACGATCGTCGAGCCCGGCTTCAGGCGCATGCCGGCCGGAATCTTGTTGATCGACATCAGCGTATCGGCGTCCACGCCGATCTTCTCGGCGATCGCGGCCGGCCGTGCGCGCTCGCTGACCGTATAGGTGGTCCACGACGACAGCTGGCCGTTGTACGCCTTCAGGTTCTTCTCGAACGCCGACGCGTTGTCGAACGGCAGCAGGATCTGCGGCTCGGTCGCGCCGAGGATCACCGGCTTCGAGAACGACGGGTTCAGCGAGCGGAATTCGTCGAGCGACAGGTTCGCGAGCTTCGCGGCGACCGCCACGTCGATGTCGCGCGACGTCGTGACCGTCACGAAATACGGGTGGTTCGGGATGTCCGGCAGCGTCAGCCCATACTGCTGCGGGCTCGCGATGATGTTCTTCACCGCCTGCAGCTTCGGCACGTAGTTGCGCGTCTCGTTCGGCATCCGCAGGCTCTGGTAGTCGGTCGGCAGGCCGGCCGCCTGGTTGCGCGCGATCGCGCGCTGCACGTTGCCCTCGCCCCAGTTGTACGCGGCGAGCGCCAGGTACCAGTCGCCGAACATGTCATGCAGGCGCGACAGGTAGTCGAGCGCGGCGCTCGTCGACGCGAGCACGTCGCGGCGCTCGTCCTGCCACATGTTGCGCTTCAGGTTGTACGTGCGGCCCGTGCCGGGCATGAACTGCCACATGCCGGCCGCCTTCGCGACCGACAGCGCCTGCGGGTTGTACGCGGACTCGATGAACGGCAGCAGCGCGAGCTCGGTCGGCATGTGACGCGCCTCGAGCTCCTCGACGATGTGGTACAGGTACTTCTGCGAGCGCTCGGTCATGCGCTGCACGTAATCGGGCCGCTGCGTGTACCAGGTCGTCTGCATGTCGACGAGGTCGCTCTGCAGGTCGGGCATCTGGAAACCGCGGCGGATGCGCCCCCAGAGATCGGAGTCGGCACTGGTCAGGTCGCCGACGGATTGCTTGTCGACGTCGACAGTTTCTTTGGCGGTGGCTGATTTACGGAGGTAGTTGGACGTCGCCTGCGAATCGGCGGCGTTGTTGGCGACAGGCGGCTGGCTCGCACAAGCGGCGAGCAACAGCACCACCATCGCACTCAATATAAGTCGCATGAAAATCTCGGCTTCCGACGGCTGGAAATTGCAGGCGATACTACGGAAGTGCGTGCTTCACGTCAATAAAAACACCGAAAACTCAGCGAAATCCTACATTTGGAGCAATTTTTACAGACACCGCTTGAGCTTTGGAGTCCTCCGGAAATCATCATCGGAACCGGTTTTTCCACTCGCGCATCAGCGTGAACGCCGTCAGACGATCCGGCACCGTTTCGTGCAGCTCGGCCTCGAGCGTCGCGCGGATCGCGTCGCTGTCGGCCCGCATGAACGGGTTAACGGCACGCTCATGCGCAATCGTAGTGGGCAGCGTCGGCACGCCGCGCGCGCGCAGCGCCTGCGCGTCGTCGCGCCACGCGGCGAGCGCCGCATTGCCGGGGTCGCAGGCCAGCGCGAAGCGGATGTTGGACAGCGTGTATTCGTGTGCGCAATGCACGCGCGTGTCGCCCGGCAGCGCCGCGAGCGCGTCGAGCGACGCGAGCATCTGCGCGGGCGTGCCTTCGAACAGGCGGCCGCAGCCGCACGAGAACAGCGTATCGCCGCAGAACACGTGCGGCACCGCGTTGCGCTGGCCGGCCGCCTGGAAATAGGCGATGTGGCCGCGGGTGTGACCGGGCACGTCGAGCACGTCGAAGGCGACGTCGGGCGCGTCGAGCGTCACGCGCGCACCGCCGGCCAGCGGCTGCGTGACCACGCCGATCGCCTCGGCCGCGGGGCCGTAAACGGCGAGCGGCGCCTCGTCCGGTTGGGTATCGCGCAGTGCCGCGACACCGCCGACGTGGTCGGCGTGATGGTGCGTGAGTAAAATAGCGGTCAACCGCCAGCCGCGTTCCGCAAGAACCCGGCGCACCGGCGCGGCTTCACCCGGATCGACGGCGATCGCATCGCGGCCGTCCGAGACGAGCCAGATATAGTTGTCATCGAATGCCGGAACCGGCACGTATTCCAGCTCGTTCATAGGCGCGCAATCATCGTTATGTCTGACCGTCAAATTATAGACTGGCCCGCCTGGACCGACTCGCCGCCCGGCCGCTACGTGCTGGGCTGGGAACAGGCGCAGCTCGACCGGATCGTGTCCGACGTCTTCGGGTTCCACGCGCTGCAGCTCGGCCTGCCGCAGCTCGACGCGCTGCGCGAGAACCGCATGCCGTATCGCGGCCTCGTGCTCGATCCGGCGAGCGGCGCGAGCGCGCCGTACCAGTATCCGTGGGCGCGCGACGCGCATGCGCCCGAGCACGCGCCGGACGGCCGCAGCACGACCTGGTGCGACCTGCTCGACCTGCCGTTCGAGTCGCAGAGCGTCGACCTGATCGTGATGCCGCACACGCTCGAATTCACGTCCGATCCGCACCGCCTGCTGCGCGAGGCCGAGCGCGTGCTGATGCCGGAAGGCCAGCTCGTGATCACCGGCTTCAATTCGCTCAGCCTGTGGGGCATGCGGCAATCGTTCGGGCGCATGGCGAACCGCCCGTTCGTGCCGGCCACGCGCGACCAGATCGCGTTCATCCGGCTGAAGGACTGGATCAAGCTGCTCGGCTTCGACCTCGAACGCGGCCGTTTCGGCTGCTACCGCCCGCCGCTCGCCACCGACCAGTGGCTGGCCCGCTACGGCTTCATGGAAGCCGCCGGCGACCGCTGGTGGCCGATCTTCGGCGCCGTCTACATGGTGACGGCCGTCAAGCGCGTGCGCGGCATGCGCCTCGTCGGCCAGATCCGGATGAAGAAGCCCGTGCTCGCTCCGGGCCTGACGCCGGCGGCCTCCCCGACCACCCATCAAGAACATTCATGACAATCGACACCATCGACATCTATACCGACGGCGCCTGCAAGGGCAACCCCGGCCCCGGCGGCTGGGGCGCACTGATGCGCTACGGCGACAAGGAGAAGGAACTGTTCGGCGGCGAGCCGAACACCACCAACAACCGCATGGAGCTGATGGGCGTGATCGCCGCGCTCGAAGCGCTGAAGCGGCCGTGCCAGGTCGTCGTGCATACCGACTCGCAATACGTGCAGAAAGGCATCAGCGAGTGGATCCACGGCTGGAAGAAGAAAGGCTGGGTCACCGCCGCGAAGACGCCGGTGAAGAACGCCGACCTGTGGAAGCGGCTCGACGCGCTCGTCGCGCAGCACGAGGTCGAGTGGCGCTGGGTCAAGGGCCACGCCGGCCATCCGGAAAACGAGCGCGCGGACGCGCTCGCGAATCGCGGCGTCGAATCGCTCACGGCCTGAACGCGGGCCGCTCCCCTGTTTCCTACGTATTTCCCGACATGCGCCAGATCATTCTCGATACCGAAACCACCGGCCTGAACGCCCGCACGGGCGACCGCCTCATCGAAATCGGCTGCGTCGAGCTGCTGAACCGGCGGCTCACCGGCAACAACCTGCACTTCTACGTTAACCCCGAGCGCGACAGCGATCCGGGCGCGCTGGCAGTGCACGGCCTCACGACCGAATTCCTCAGCGACAAGCCGAAATTCGCGGAAGTCGCCAACCAGATCCTCGACTTCGTGAAGGGCGCCGAGCTGATCATCCACAACGCGCCGTTCGACCTGGGCTTTCTCGACGCCGAATTCGCGCGGCTCGGCATGCCGCCGTTCACCGAACATTGCGGCGGCGTGATCGACACGCTGGTGCAGGCCAAGCAGATGTTCCCCGGCAAGCGCAACTCGCTCGACGCGCTGTGCGACCGCTTCGGCATCAGCAACGCGCACCGCACGCTGCACGGCGCACTGCTCGACTCGGAGCTGCTCGCCGAGGTGTATCTGGCGATGACGCGCGGCCAGGACAGCCTCGTGATCGACATGCTCGACGACGCGGGCGCCGACGGCGGCGCGGGGAACGGCCAGCGCGTGTCGCTCACGGCGCTCGACCTGATCGTGCTGGCCCCGAGCGACGACGAACTCGCCGCGCACCAGGCGCAGCTCGACGAGCTCGACAAGTCGGTCAAGGGCACCTGCGTGTGGCGCCAGTCGGCCGAGCAGGACGCCGCCGAAGCGGCCTGATGCGCCGCGGCCGCGCCTACCCGCGCGGCTGCAGCGCGATGACCGCCATTCCGCCGAGCGCGAGCACCGCGCCGGCCACATCCCAGCGGGTCAGCGCGACGCCGTCGACCACCCGCAGCCACACCAGCGCCACCGCGATGTACACGCCGCCGTACGCGGCATAGGTGCGCCCCGCCGCGCTCGGGTGCAGCGTCAGCAGCCACGCGAACAGCGCGAGCGACAGCGCGGCCGGTACCAGCAGCCACACCGGCCGGCCCTCCTTCAGCACGAGCCACGGCAGGTAACAGCCGACGATTTCGGCCAGCGCGGTAGCGGCGAACAGCGCCGCGATCCTGATCAGTTCGGTCATCCGGTTCCTCGTCGATTCGCCCCGGTCGCCGGGGGCCGCACGGCCCCGCCGCGCGCGGCCGATCATACCCGAGCCGGCTGCGCCGGACGCCCCGCCAGACGGGCGACTCCCGGCAATTTGCACGATCGTCAGTCATCGTGCTATCATGTTGCCTGTTTCAACATTCAATCTCTGTCTATTCGATTTCGACGAAAGTCCGTCCGCGCGTTGCGGGCCGGCCGTTCCACCGAAATCGCACCCACAGGAAAGCCCGCCCGACAGGCCCGCTTTTCTCGTTTCGTTGCCCCTCCGGGGCGTTGCCGGAACGCCGGACCCATCGTCCGCACCGGCATCTGCCGCCAGCATCACGCGGCCCATTCTTCTTGAGCGCACTGTCGCGCCGGCCCATCGGGCCCGCGTCGAAGCAGCCCCTTGTGGCCCTTTACCGCCGTTTGTGCAGTAGGTGCTCGATGGTCTGCCCCGACGCGCCGCACACGACACCGCGCTCGCCGGCAAACCGTGTCGGACGGCTCGCCCGTTCGGCGCAGTCAAAGGAGTGCATGACCTTGACCGCAACACACGTCAGCCCGACCGCTGCCTCTTCCACCGCTTCGCCGTCCGGCAAAGCCCCGCTCGCCGCGGACGACATCACTGTCGTCGACCAGAGCCTCCTCAAGCGCGCCGTCAGCGCCATGGCCATCGGCAATGCGATGGAATGGTTCGACTTCGGCGTCTACAGCTACATCGCCGTCACGCTCGGCAAGGTGTTCTTCCCGTCCAGCAGCCCGTCCGCGCAGTTGCTCGCCACCTTCGGCACGTTCGCGGCCGCGTTCCTCGTGCGCCCGCTCGGCGGCATGGTGTTCGGCCCGCTCGGCGACCGCATCGGCCGCCAGCGCGTGCTCGCCGCCACGATGATCATGATGGCCGCCGGCACCTTTGCGATCGGCCTGATCCCGAGCTACGCGTCGATCGGCATCATGGCGCCCGTGCTGCTGCTCGTCGCCCGCCTCGTGCAGGGCTTCTCGACCGGCGGCGAATACGGCGGCGCGGCCACCTTCATCGCCGAATTCTCGACCGACAAGCGCCGCGGCTTCATGGGCAGCTTCCTCGAGTTCGGCACGCTGATCGGCTACGTGATGGGCGCAGGCGTCGTCGCGCTGCTCACCGCGTCGCTGTCGCAGGAAGCGCTGCTGTCGTGGGGCTGGCGCGTGCCGTTCCTGATCGCGGGCCCGCTCGGCCTGATCGGTCTGTACATCCGGATGAAGCTGGAAGAAACGCCCGCGTTCAAGCGCCAGGCCGAAGAGCGCGAAGCGCAGGACAAGGCCGTGCCGAAGGCGCGCTTTCGCGACACGCTGATGCGCAACTGGCGTGCGCTGCTGCTGTGCGTCGGCCTCGTGCTGATCTTCAACGTAACCGACTACATGGTGCTGTCGTACCTGCCGAGCTTCATGTCGTCGACGCTGCACTTCGACGAATCGCACAGCCTCGTGCTCGTGCTGATCGTGATGGTGCTGATGATGCCGCTGACGCTCGCCGCCGGCCGCCTGTCGGACAAGGTCGGCCGCAAGCCGGTGATGCTCGCGGGCTGCGTCGGCCTGCTCGTGCTGTCGATCCCGTCGCTGCTGCTGATCCATACGGGCACCACGGCCTCGGTGTTCGGCGGCCTGCTGATCCTCGGCGTGCTGCTGTCGTGCTTCACCGGCGTGATGCCGTCGGCACTGCCGGCGCTGTTCCCGACCGAAATCCGCTACGGCGCGCTAGCGATCGGCTTCAACGTGTCGGTGTCGCTGTTCGGCGGCACGACGCCGCTCGTGACCGCGTGGCTCGTCGACGTCACGCACAACCTGATGATGCCCGCGTACTACATGATGGGCGCCGCCGTGATCGGCATCGTGTCGGTCGTCGCGCTCGCGGAAACCGCGCGCCAGCCGCTGAAGGGCTCGCCGCCGGCCGTCGCGACGCGCCGCGAAGCCCATCAGCTCGTGCGCCAGTTGCGCGAACAGGACGACGATTCCGACGTGTACGGCGTCGCAACGCCGGCGCGCGCCTGAGCGTCGCCAAAGAAAAAGCCCCGGCCGAAGCCGGGGCCCGATCGAACCCGATCCGCCCGACCGGCTTGCGCCGGCCGGGCATTTTTTTATCCATGCGCCGCGAGCCGCTTCATGCCTGCGCTTCGCAGTGACGGCAGAAAATCAGCGCCCGCGAGCGCGACACGGCGGCCTGCGCACCGCGCGCCGCGACGATCAGCCCGATCTGACCGAGATTGAAATCGCGCTCGACCATCAACTGCGTCAGCGCGGCAAGCGGCAACACGACGGACGGGTGGTACAGGCTCGATTCGATCAGGTCTTTCATCATCGGCTCCATCAGGCAATGCATGATTCGATGGAGTGGATTCTAGGGACCGGGCGCTTGCGGATAAACAGCGCGAATGCGAAGTCACTTGTCGGCCGCCGCGAACAATCGGCGGCGGCTTGCCGGACCACGCGCGGCGACCGACGGCGCGCGGCGCGCGGAGTGCCCTCGCCCCTGCCTGCGCCTAGGCGAGCGGCGTCGCGACGAACGCCGGCAGCGCTTCGGCCCGCGCCGAATGCGCGGCCAGTGCCGGATAACGGGCCGGATCGATCCGCGCGAGCACCGGGTAATCGGCCGCCATGAACTGCGTGAAGCGCCACGCGACCGCGACCGTCACGTCGGACTGCAGCAGGCGCGCCCCGCCGAGCCAGCCGTTTGCGGCCGCGACGAGCGGCTCCAGCGCGCCGTATGCGCCCTCGAGCTGGCTCAGCACGCGTTCGATCCACGGCGCGTGCTGCTTGTCGGCCGGACGCAGCGCCTGCTCGTAGACGATCTGCACGGTCTTCTCGGCGGCCGCCAGCGCGAAGCCGACCGGCACGAGCGCGCGCAGCCGCGCATCGACGGCGTCGGGCAGCAGGCGCCGCTCGGGCGCGACCCGGTGGTCGAGATAGTCGACGATCAGCGACGAATCGATCAGCATCGCGCCGTCGTCGGTGACGAGCGTCGGCGCCTTGACGACCGGGTTGCTCGCTTTGAACTGGTCGAAATGACGAAACACCGAGATCGACTCGTGTTCGAACGGGAGGTCGAGCAGCTTCGCCGAGATGGCGACGCGGCGCACGAACGGGGAATCCAGCATGCCGATCAGTTTCATTGCAAACGCTCCGCTTGTGGGACTGGGACCGACGACTGTAGCAGCGCCGCGCGGCATCGCCTAGCGCCGGCTCCCGACGGCGGCGGGCTACGGCGAATTGCGCCGGCCACGCGACCGCGTGGCGACGTGGCGGAGCGTGCGCGGCCGGCTTTCGCGACGGTGCGCGCGATGCGCATCGCGCCGGCCGCCCGCGACGCTAACGTTGTGCGGCCACAGTGACCATAATGCAAGTTCACGCCCCTTACGCCCCAAGGTCCGCCATGTGGTATGCCCTCGTCGAGCAGCAGCGGCAATGGATGCGCGCGTGGCGCGCGGCGACGCGGCACGCGTTCGACGCGTGGCCCGCGGCCACGCTGCCGCGTACCGCATCGTCGTGCTACGACGACCTGTTCGAGCCGCTGCTCGGGCCTCGGAACGAGCCGCCGCGCTTCGACATCGGCTGGCCGGACGTCGGCGAGCACGTCGTCGCGCGCACGCCGTTCTGCGACCTGCGGCGCTTCGCGCATGCCGACGCGCGGCGCACGGTGCTGCTGTGCGCGCCGCTCGCCGGGCATGCGGCCGTGATGATGCGGGAAACCGTCGAGACGCTGCTTGCGGACGGCGACGTCTGCGTGACCGACTGGCGCAATGCGCGCGACGTCCCGCTCGCGTCGGGCCGCTTCGGGCTCGACGACTACGTCGCGACGCTCGACGGCTTCATCGACGGGCTCGCGCACGACGACCGGCCGCTGCACGTCGTCGCCGTGTGCCAGGCGACCGTGCCGGCGCTCGGTGCGCTCGCGCTGCGCGCCGCGCGCGGCCTCGCGCCGCCCGCCAGCGTCACGCTGATCGGCGGCCCGCTCGACGCGCGCCGCAATCCGAGCGCGCTCGGCACCGCCGCCGCGACGCATTCGCTCGGCTGGTGCCGCCGCCACCTGATCGACATCGTGCCGCCCGGCTTCGCGGGGCACGGCCGCTACGTGTTCCCGACCTATCTGCAGCAGGGCGAGATCGCGCTCATGTACCCGCAGCGCTTCCTGTCGCTGATCGAGGCGTACGCGCTGGCCGCGTCCCGCTTCGACACGACCGGCGTCGCCGGTGCACGGCGTGCGCTGCTCGAATACACGGCGCTGCTCGACATGCCGGCCGAATATTTCCTCGATACGGTCGACATCGTGTTCCAGCGCACGAGCCTGCCGCTCGGCACGTGGGACGTGGGCGGCCGGCGCGTCGAGCCGGGCGCGCTGCGCGGCGCCACGCTGCTGACCGTCGAAGGCGCATGCGACGCGGTCACGGGCGCCGGCCAGACGCATGCGGCGCTCGACCTGTGCCGCGGCCTCGCCGACGACGAGCGCTACCGCTTCGACGTCGACGACTGCGATCACTACGGGTTGTTTACCGGGGCGCGCTGGCGAGGCAATGTGCATCCGATGCTGCAGCACGTGTTCGCACGGGCCGAAAGTCGACGCCCTCGCCCGCGCCGCAGCCGGCGGACGTGATCCCGCATCAGGGGCGCGCTGCGTCGAGCAACGCGCGCACCTCGTCGTCGCTCGTCTGCTCGAAGTGCGCGTAGAACTGGCTGATCCCGAGAAACGGCAGCGGCAGCGACACCGTAACGAACGCGTCGGCCAGATCGTCGAACGCATGCCGCGCGCCTGCCGGCGCGACCGGCGCGGCCGCCACGATCCGCGCGGGGCGACGCTCGCGCAACGCCTGCAGCGCGACGCGCATCGACGCGCCGGTCGCGACGCCGTCGTCGACGACGATCGCGATGCGCCCGTCGACCGGCAGCGGCGGCGCGGCGCCGCGATACAGCGCTTCGCGGCGCTGCAGTTCGACCGTCTCGCGCGCGATCACGTCGGCAAGCTGCGCATCGGTCACGTTCATCGCGCGGAGCACCGAACGCTGCAGATGCATCGCGCCGCCCGTCGCGATCGCCCCCATCGCGAGCTCGGGATCGTGCGGCACGCCGAGCTTGCGCACGACCAGCACGTCGAGCGGCGCGTGCAGCGCGCGAGCGACCGGATACGCGACGGGCACGCCGCCGCGCGGCAACGCAAGCACGACGACGTTGCCACGCCCCGCGTAGTCGCGCAACGCGCCGGCCAGCTGGCGGCCGGCATCGGCGCGATCGACGAAACACTCGAACACGATCGGCTCCCTGCCGTTGCGCCGGATGCGCGAACACCGCGCCGGCGCCTGTCGACGAGCATGGTTCATCGGCCGTGCCGATGCAAGCAGGGTCACACCGGCGCGCACGGCGCCGCGGGAAAGGGTCAGAGGCCGGCGGCCTGCCGATACAGCCGCCAGAACGACTGCGCATAGGATTGCGCAAGCTCGGGCGCGCGCTGGAACACGTTCACCGTTTCCGCATGCGCGGCCGCGCCGTCGGACAGCGTGGTCAGCGCGACGCTGTCGTCGACGATCACGAAGCGCCGCGCGGGATCGCCGTGCCGCGAATCGATCGCCACGTCGACACCCGACGATTTCAGATAGCCGGCGCCGCTGTAACGGCCCGCGCGCGGCGAGCGCACGAGCACGACACGCACCTCGACCCCGCGCGCGCGGGCCGCACGCAGCGCGCTCGCGACCGCCAGCGGCAGGTGCGTATAGCCGGCCAGCAGCACGCGGCGCTGCGCGTGGTCGATCAGATCGACGGTCGTGTCGGCCGCCGCGTTGTCATACGAAAAGTACGTTCCGACCGACGCGGCGTCGGACGGAATATGGCTGGCGTGGGCGCTCGCCGCGCAGCAGAGCGCAGCGAGAAGGAAGGCGGCGGGTCTCATGGCGGGCGCCATTGTAGCGATGCCAATTCGCGTGACAAGCATCGGCTGCGACGCTGCTGCGCCGGCGCAACACACAGCGCAAAACCGGTGCGCGGTAAGCGGACTACAGCCCGTTTTTCACGCCGTCGATCAGCCCGCCGCGACGCGCGCGAGCCAGCTCGCCACACCGTCGACGGAACGGAAATCCGCGAGGCTGCGCGCCGGCAGCGCCGGATACGCGCCGGCGGCCATCTCGGCCAGCGCGCGGCCGGGGCCGAGTTCGAGGAACGCGGTCGCGCCGGCCTCCACGCACGCGGCAAGACAGGCCGCCCACTCGACCGGCTCCGCGATCTGCCGCGCCAGCTTGTCGAGGCCCGCGTCGACGTCGAGCACCGACGCGCCGTCGATCCCCGAAACGAGCCGCGTGCCGGGCAGCGGTCGCCGCACGGGCGTCGCGGCGAGCGACGCGCGGAACTTCGGCACCGCCGCGGCGAGCCGGCGCGTGTGCGACGCGATCCGCACGCACACGGGCGCGACGCGCAGCGCGCCGTCGCGCGACGCGGCGTCGGCTACCGCATCGACATCGGCCTGCCGCCCGGCGACCACGAACGCGTCGCCGGGGTTCGCGATCGCGATCGCCGCATCGCGGCCGTCGCACAACCGCGCAAGCTGCGCGCGCGTCAGGCCGCGCACGAACACCATGCGCTCGTCGCCGCCGCTCGCGGCGTCCATCGCACGCGCACGCGCATCGGCGAGGTCGAGCGCGGCGCGCGGCTCGATCATCCCCGCGACGCTCCACGACGCGACTTCGCCGACGCTGTAGCCGGCCACGCAGCGCCGGCGCGGCCACACCGCATCGAGCAGCGCGGCGGCCGCGAGCGCCTGGACCGTGCAGAGGATCTGCGCGGCGCGGTTCTCGCGCAGCGCGTCCGGGCCGGCCTGCCGGACCCACGCGCGCGGATCGTCGCCGAGCAGCCGGCCGGCATGCGCGAACAGCGCGTCGGCCTGCGGCGCGGCGCCGGTCAGATCGAACATGTCGGCGCGCTGCGCGCCTTGCCCCGAACAGAGGATGGCGAGCGTCATCGCGCGCCCTCGTCGATTTCGAGCGCATCGACGAAGACGCTCATCGCGAGCAGGTCGGCCGCGCCGCCCGGGCTCAGCCGGCGCGCGACGAACGCACGATGCGCGGCGGCCGCGCGCAGCCGCCAGTCGCGCGCACGCACGCCGCCGCGCGCGACGAACGCGCGTGCGGTCGCCTGCGCGAAGTCGAGGCCGGCCTGGCCGCCCCGGTGCAGCAGGTTCGTATCGTCGAGCGCGGCGATCAGCGCGAAGCACGCGTCGACGCGCGCGGCTTCCGGGTCGCCGGGCAGGTCGCGCCGCGCGCGACGCAGCGCGGGCAGTCCGACCGCATAAACGGTCGTGAAACCGTCGGCCGCCTCGCGCCGCGCGCCGCCGACGCCGTAGCGGCGGCTCGCGCGTTCGCCGTGGCTGTCGGGCAGGCGCGGGCCGCCGAGGATGTCGGCCCCCCAGCGGCGGGACACGAACGCGCCGAGCGTCATCCCGTCCGGCACGGCGCCCGGCACCGCGCGCCGGCCCGCGGCCGCGCACAGCAGCCCGAGCCCGAAGATCGCGCCGCGATGCGTATTGACGCCGCCCGTCGCCGCGAGCATCGCGTGCTCGGCGCGCAGGCCGATCTTGCGCAGCACGGCCATGTCCGCATCGCGCGCGCCCGCGTCGGCCAACTCGGCGAAGTAAGGGCGCAGCACCGCGGCGCTGCGGGCGAACGTCGCGGCATCCATATCCGCATGACTGCCGGTATCGACATGACTGACGAGCCCCGGCTTCGGATAGGTCTCGATTTCGAGCACGAGGCTGCGCTCGGCCAGTTCGGCGAGGCGCTCGGCTTCGAGCGGCGCCGCGACGCGGCAGGCGGCCCACGCGCTCATCGCGCGCCTCCGGTGAATGCGTCGGCCCGCATCAGTTCGACGGCCATCGCGGTCTTGACCGCGACTTCCGACTGCGGCGCATGCAGTTCGCGCCAGTTCACACCCGCGCCGTCGTCGCGCAGCAGTTCGCCGTCGATGCGCATCGGCGCGCGCGCGTCGAGCGCCGCGAGGCCGTCGAGCAGCGGTGCGATCGATCCGGCATCCGGCAGCGGAAACACGAGGTCGAGATCGGACGACTCGCTCAGGTAGCGCTCGCCCGTCAGCGCCTGCCATGCGAGGCTGCCGAACACGCGGCCCTGCACGCCGCAGCGCGCGCCGAGCGCGTCGAGTTCGCGCAGCGGCGCGCGCCACGCGTCGGGCGCGGCTGCAAGCACGTCAGGCAATGCGGGCAACGGGCGGACCGTGGCGAGCGCGTCGGCGGCCGCGTTCAATGCGATGCGCCGCTTGCCCGCCGAAGGCGGCAGCGACAGGCCGAGCGGCACGCGGCCGGCATCGACCTCGTCAGGCGATGCGCGACGCACGATCAGCGGCCAGCCGCGCCCGGCCCATGCGCGCACGAGCGGATCGCCCGCCAGCGCGGGATCGCGCGCGAATGCCGCGCCCCACCCCGCCGCCGTCAGCGTGACGAGCGTGTGGCGGCGCAGCGGCAGCTCAGCGTGCGGCACGCGCGAGCGCCTCGACGCGCCGGGCGACATCCGCGGCGACCGGCCGGCCGCGCGCGGCGCGCCGGTCGATACGGTCGACCGGCTTGGCCAGCCATTCGCCGACCTGCGCGTCGAGCGCGCGGGCCGGATCGAGCACGGCGTCGACGGCGCCCATCTTCACGAGGTTGTCGAGCCCCGGCGCGAACACCGGCGTCGAGCGCGACATCTCCTTCAGCACGTCGATCGGCAGCTTGGTCACGCGCGACATCGACGGCAGGTCCATCACCTCCGGCTCGGCGCCCGGCACCGTGAGCAGCGTGCGCGTCGCGAGCGCGGTCGCGATGAATGCGCCCGCGGCCGTGTGGCCGTACAGCACGCCGATCGTCCGGTGCCCGGCGAGATCCGCATGCATCAGGCACTTCGCGAGATGCGACAACCCCTCGTTCAGGCCGAGCAGTTCGTCGCGCTTGCTCATCCGCTGGCTGTCGCTGTCGACGAGGACGAGGATCGGCGTGTCGCCGCCGCGCGCGACCGTGTCGAGCACGCGCGCCGCAAGCGTCAGCGCCTCGTCGATGCCGAACGGCGAACGGTCGGCCACGCCGATCACGTCGACACGCGTGCCGGCCAGTTCCGCATGGCCCGTCAGCAGGCCGCCGGCGCGTGCGATCGAATGGCCTTTCGGAAACAGCGCGTTCAGGATTTCATCGAGCGTCATGCGGCCTCCTGCCGGGCTGCCGCAACGGGCGTCACGGGGAATGCGCGGCGCATCGCTGCGCACCCGCACAGCCGGCCGCAAGAGTCAGCCGCGCAGTCGACGCGTAGCGAACAACGTGAGCGTAGGGGGCGATTCATTTCGGCTCCTGTAACTGGTCAGCGAGTTTCGCGAATTCATCGTCGGGCATCCCGGGAATCGCTTCCGGCTTGTCGGCCCCGAGCGCGCGCCACACGTCGAGCGCATCCTTGCATGCGCCGAACCGCTCGACACGGGCTTCGAGGCGCGCCTGTTCGGCACGCAGCATCGCCGCGTCGAACGCCGGCGCGCGGCCGATCAGGTCGAGCGCCGCCGCGCGGAACGCATCCGGGGTATCGGCGACATATCGGTCCGCAGCGCCGATCAGCCGCCGATGCTTGCCGCCCATCGTGCGCCAGATCAGCGCGCGATCCTTCGAGTCGAATTCCTCGACGCCGCGATTCGTCTCGATCACCTCGGGGCCCGACACGCTGATGCGCCCCTGCTCCGACACCGCGAGCGCCGAACAGCACGCGGCGAGCAGCCCGCCGCCGCCGTAGCAGCCCGCGCGCCCGCCGATCAGCCCGATCACCGGCACGCCGGCCGCGCGGGCTTCGACGAGTGCGCGCATGATCTCGGCGATCGCGAGCTCGCCCGCATTCGCTTCCTGCAGCCGCACGCCGCCCGTATCGAACAGGATCAGCACCGGCGTGCCGGTTTCGCGCGCGGCACGCAGCAGCCCGGTGAGCTTCGCGCCGTGCACTTCGCCGAACGCGCCGCCCATGAAGCGGCCTTCCTGCGCGGCGACGAACACCGGCCGGCCGTCGAGCCGGCCGTGGCCGACCACCATCCCGTCGTCGAACTGCTGCGGCAGGTCGAACAGCGGCAGGTGCGGGCTCGTCACGCGCTCGGCCGGGCCGAGGAATTCGCCGAAACTGCCCGCATCGAGCAGCCCGTCGATGCGCTGCCGCGCCGATGCTTCGTACCAGCTCGCCGCATTCGCGACGAACGCCGGTGCGTCGCGACTGACGTTGACGTCGCTCATGCCGATTCCCCCTCGATCGCGCGCACGGCCTGCGCGAGCCGCAGCGACACCATGTCGGGCCGCGCGCCGCCGTCGTTGATCGACAGCTTCAGGCCGCCCGGCGCGCGCCGCTCGACGAAATCCGTGACGACGGCCTCCCATACCGCGCCGAAACCGACCGCCGCGGTACGGATGTCGATCTCGCATGCGTTGCCCGGCAGCACGCGCTCGACAAGCACCTCGAGATTGCCGGAGGCCACCACGCCGACGAGCGCGGCGGCCTCGTCGCCCTTCGCGCGTTCGCGCGCGGTGAAGCGATAGTTCAACTGTTCCATGCCCTCTTCCTCACCAGTTGCGGAACCGCGCCGGCGGCGCATAGAGGCCGCCCGACCAGTGCACGAGATCCTTGATCGAACGCGCGGCGAGCCAGCGGCGGTCGGCGTCGAGCGGATCGATGCCGAGATCCTCCGGGCGACGGATCACGCCGCGCTCGCGCAACCGCTCGACCATGCGGCGATCGCGGCCGCGGCCGATTTCCGTATAGCCGGCCACGCCGCGGATCGCTTGCTCGCGCTCGTCCTTGTCGCGGCACATCAGCAGGTTCGCGATCCCTTCCTCGGTGACGATGTGCGTGACGTCGTCGCCGTAGACCATGATCGGCGCGAGGTCGAGCTGCAGCTTGTCGGCGAGCTTCAGCGCGTCGAGCTTCTCGACGAACATCGGCACGTTCTTGTCGCCGAACGTCTCGCCGATCTGCACGACCAGCTTGCGGCCGCGCCGGAGCGCCGCCGGCGTGTCGGGGTCGGCCTGCGCGCCGGCCTTCAGCCACGGCTCGCTCGGATGGCGCCGGCCGCGCGCGTCGCTGCCCATGTTCGGCGCGCCGCCGAAGCCGGCGATGCGCTCGGCCGTGACCGTCGACGAATGGCCGGACAGGTCGATCTGCAGCGTCGAGCCGATGAACATGTCGCACGCATAGAGGCCGGCCGTCTGGCAGAACGCGCGGTTCGAGCGCAGCGACCCGTCGGGGCCCGTGAACCAGATGTCGGAGCGCGCGCGGATGTAGTCGTCCATCCCGACTTCCGAGCCGAAGCAGTGGATCTGCTCGACCCAGCCCGACTCGATCGCGGGGATCAGCGTCGGGTGCGGATTGAGCGCCCAGTGCGAACAGACCTTGCCCTTCAGCCCGAGCTTCTCGCCGTAGGTCGGCAGCAGCAGCTCGATCGCGGCCGTGTTGAAGCCGATCCCGTGGTTCAGGCGCTTGATCCCGTACGGCTCGTAGATGCCCTTGATCGCGAGCATCGCGGTGAGGATCTGCGTTTCGGTGATCGCGGCCGGGTCGCGCGTGAACAGCGGCTCGACGTAGAACGGCCGGCCGGCCTCGACGACGAAATGCACGCGGTCGCCCGGGATGTCGACGCGCGGTACCTTGTCGACGATGCGGTCGACCTGCGCGATCACGATGCCGTCCTTGAACGCGGTGGCCTCGACGACGGTCGGCGTGTCTTCGGTGTTCGGGCCGGTGTACAGGTTGCCGTCTGCGTCGGCGCTGACCGCGGCGATCAGCGCGACCTGCGGCGTGAGATCGATGAAGTAGCGGGCGAACAGTTCGAGATACGTGTGCACCGCGCCGAGCGCGATCTTGCCGCCGAACAGCAGCTTCGCGATGCGCTGCGACTGCGGGCCGGAGTACGCGAAGTCCAGACGCTTCGCGATGCCGCGCTCGAACACGTCGAGATGCTCGGGCAGCACGACGCCCGACTGCACCATGTGAAGGTCGTGGATCTTCGCGCTGTCGACGTCGGCGAGCGCCGTCGCGAGCAGGTCGGCCTGCTTCTGGTTGTCGCCTTCGAGGCACACGCGGTCGCCGGGGCGCAGCACCGCTTCGAGCAACGCGACGGTGTCGCGCGCATCGACCCGCTTGCCCCGCGCGAAGGCCGCGCCGGCCGCGAGGCGTGCATCGCGCGCCTGCCGCGCGTGATTCCATCCCGTCATGAACAGTTCTCCCGCTTCGATGGTTTAGCGGCATTCTAAGCCTGGCGCCGCCGCCGATTGATGATGTTGACGAATGCGACTCAGAGGACGCCGCGATGGATGCGGCCCGCACGCGGGCCGTACATCGTCCGGGTCTATGCGCCGACCAGTGCGCGCGTCGTGAAGAACAGCAGCGACGGGCCGAGCAGGCAGCCGACGCCCGTATGGAACGTCGCGACCAGCGCGCCGTACGGCACGAGCCGGCGGTCGGTCGCGGCGAGCCCCGCGCTCACGCCGCTCACGGTGCCGGCCAGGCCGCCGAAGATCATCGCGGAGCGCGGCGTCTTCAGGCCCATGAAGCCGGCCGCGACCGGCGTGCCGACCATCACGATGATCGCCTTCACGAGCCCCGTCGCGATGCTGAGCGCGATCACGTCGGAGCTCGCACCGATCGCCGCGCCCGTGACGGGCCCGACGATATAGGTGACGGCGCCCGCGCCGATCGTCGTCATGCTGACCGCGTCGGTATAGCCGAACGCGCGTGCGATGCACGCGCCGACGATGAACGGCAGCACGGTGCCGAGCAGCAGCGACACGACGCCGACGAGCCCGGCCTTGCGCGCCTCGGCCGGCTGCACTTCGAATGCGGTCGCGACGATCGCGAAATCGCGCAGCATCGCGCCGCCCATCAGGCCGACGCCCGCGAACAGCGGCACGTCGGCGAGGCCCTTCTCGCCGCCGGTGAACGCGCCGCCGACGTAAGCCAGCGCGAGGCCGATCACGATCGCGATCGCGGAGCCGTGCACGCGGCCGAACGTGAGCTTGCGCGACGCGAGCGACGAGATCCACATGATCAGGCCGACCAGCGCGAACGACGCGACGAGCCCGTTGTGGGCGACGGTTTTTTCGAGCATCTGCAGCATGGCGGCCTCCGTCACTGTTCTTCGAATTGCGGCACGCCCGCGAAGGCCGTGTCGTCGCGCCCGGTGCGCACGAGTACCGCGATGCAGCATGCGCAGATCGCGACCGCGCCGACCGCGGCCAGCAGCGCGACGGGGCCGCCCTTGAGCGCGGCGACGACGTTCTGGTTCGCGGCCATCGCGACGACCACCGGGATGTACATCGCGCC
This sequence comes from Burkholderia metallica, assembly GCF_902832845.1. Classification (GTDB taxonomy): domain Bacteria; phylum Pseudomonadota; class Gammaproteobacteria; order Burkholderiales; family Burkholderiaceae; genus Burkholderia; species Burkholderia metallica. The sequence goes on from NZ_CADFDB010000009.1 coordinate 268,757, forward strand.
CCAGAAACCGACGCCGGCCTCGGTCTCCTTCGGCAGCCAGCCGCGGCGGTGCAGCCACAGGCGCAGGCAGATCAGCAGCAGCATCGCGATGCCGACGCCGCCGACGTTGGTCTTCACGCCGATCGCGCTGCCGAGCAGGTCGCCGAGGAACAGTCCGGCCAGATGGCAGAACGCCAGCAGCGCGGTTCCGTAGATGATCATGAGTCGTCTCCAGTCTCTTCGTGACGGGCGCCGAACGCGTGCGGAAGCCGGCGCCGCACGCCGATCCGGTGCGCGGACTCGTCTCCTGCGGCGGTGCGCCGCGGCCCGGCGGCTCGTCGTGCGAGCACGTTCTCGGGGTCGATGGGATGATGCGGTTTCGGGCCGGACGCCGGATGGCTTAGACTGACCGATACAGCCGGCGGCGCGACACGGGCTACGCGTCCGGCAGCTCCCGTTCGCAGAGGCTGCACCGGCGCGTGATCCGATACTAGCGCCGCGCCATCCGGCCATTTATGAAGTTGTCGAAACCGATTCAGTGGATTTAGCAATGCGCCCGTTACCGCCCGAGCTGCTGCGCAGCTTCGTCGCCGTCGCCCAGTCCGGCAGCTTCACCGCCGCGTCCGAGCGCGTGAGCCTGTCGCAGTCGACCGTCAGCCAGCACATCCGCCGCCTCGAGGAGCTGCTCGACCGGCCGCTGTTCGAACGCGACACGCGCAACGTGCACCTGTCGCAGCACGGCGACGCGCTGTTCCGCTACGCGGTGCGCATCCTCGAACTGATGGACGAAGCCGTCACGTCGGTGTGCGGGCCGCCGCTGTCGGGCAAGGTGCGGCTCGCGATGTCGGAGGATTTCGCGTCCGCGCACCTGACGGCCGCGCTCGCGAGCTTCGTGCAGCGCAATCCGGATGTCGAGCTCGCGATCTCGACCGGGCTGTCGGGCGACCTGTTCGACGCGCTCGACGAAGGGCGGCACGACCTGGTGTTCGCGAAACGCATCGCCGGCAGCCGGCGCGGCCGCGTGATCCGCAGCGAGCCGCTGTACTGGTGCACCGGCCCCGATTCGCGGATCACCGGCCACGAAGCCGTGCTGCCGCTCGCGATGCATCCGGAGCCGAGCGTGTCGCGCCGCCGCGTGCTCGAATCGCTGGAGGCCATCGGGCGGCCGTACCGGATCGCCGTGGTGAGCAGCAGCGTCGCGGTGCTGCGCGCCGCCGCGAGCGCGGGGCTCGGCGTCAGCGCGTTCGCCGGCTACGTGATCCCGGCCGGGCTCGCGCGGCTCGACGCGGGGCTGCCCGAACTCGGCGAACTCGAATACGTGATCGACCGGCCGGCGGCCGCGTCGCGCTCGACGCTCGCGCTCGAAGCCACGCTGATCACGGCGGCGGCCGAGTTGTAACGGTATCGGGCGCCCGGGCGCATCAGTCGCACCTGACAGCTTTGCCCGGAACGCGTCATCGTCCGCGCAGCGCCCGCTCGCGACAATGGGCTCCCATCGGAACGCATCGCATCTCGCTGCGTGCCTCCGATACCCCCTCCCCTTGATCGGAGCCCACCATGAAGAACATCCTGCGATTCGCCGTCGCGACCGCCGCAGCCGCCGTGCTGTCCCCCGCCTTTGCGCAGACCGACACGTCGGCCCCCGCACCGGGGCTGACGCGCGCAGAAGTCATCGACCAGCTCAAGCAGGCCTATCTCGACGGCGAACTGCCGACGAACGACGGCAACTACCCGCCGAACGCGGCGACGCGCGCGCGCAACCGCGAACTCGTGCAGGCCACGAACCCCGCGTGGCTGGCCCAGACGCCGCCCGCCCACGAGGCGATGTCGCAGCAATAGCCGGCCCAGCCGCGCCGGCGGGTGCGGATCACGGCAGGAAGCTGCGGCGCCGCGCGTCGATCAGTTCGACGAGCAGCCGGTCGCGCTCCGCCGCCAGTTCCTGTATCGAGCGTTCGCCCTGAATTGCGCGCAACTCGTCGTTCAGCTTGCGATCGACTGCCGGATCGAACGACGGCGTGCCGAGGTCGTCCCACCAGCTCGTGATCGGCCCCGACAGGTGCTCGAGGAAGTGCGCGATCCCGCCCGCGCCGCCGCCGAGGTGATAGGTCAGGCACTGCCCCATCAGCCCCCAGCGCAGCCCGGGGCCCCACGCGACGGCCTTGTCCGCATCGGCCACGCTCACGACGCCTTCGCCGACGAGGTGATACACCTCGCGGAACAGCGCGGCCGCGAGCCGGTTCGCGACGTGGCCGGTCATCTCCTTGTTCAGCACGATGGTCTGCTTGCCGAGCCCATCGTAGAACGCCTTCACGCGCGCGATCACGTCCGGGCCGGTCGCATCGCCGCCGACCAGCTCGACGAGCGGGATCAGGTGCGGCGGATTGAACGGGTGCGCGATCAGGCAGCGCTCCGGATGCTTCGCGCACGCGGTCTGGATTTCGGACATCTTCAGGCCCGACGAGCTCGACGCGATCGGCACGTGCGCGGGCAGCACGTCGTCCATCTGCCGGTACAGCGCACGCTTCACGTCGAGCCGCTCGGGGCCGTTCTCCTGCACGAAGTCGACACCGTCCAGCGCACGCACGAGATCGGCGTCGAACGACAGCCGCGCCGACAGTTCGGCAGCCCGGTCGCCGAGAAACGCGGCGAGCGCGTCGCGCAGCCGCGCGTCGGCCTGCGGCGCCGGGTCGGTCGCGACGACGTCGAAACCCTGCGTCAGATAGAAGGCGGCCCAGCTCGCGCCGATCACGCCGGTGCCGACGATCGCGATACGTTGAATGTCCATGTGCGTCCGGTCTCCGTGGTCAGTGGATGCGCGGGGATTGTCGCATCGATTGGCATCGATTCGCAGCGTCGCGCCGCGGCGATGCGGCGTGCGATTTCCCCTCTTGAAATCCGTTTCGGCGACCTCTAATTACGCGGTGCCGGGGCACCGCCCCGCTTCGATCCAGCGGAACCCCGCGCGGCACCGTGCCGTCGGCGCCCGTCGCGTATTCCGCGCTTCACGTGCAGGAGGACCATCATGAGCGATCTCTATTTCGGCAACGACCTGTTCGACGAATTCGCCCGCATCCAGCGCCAGATGGCGGGCCTGTTCGGCGGACTTCCGACCGGCATCCGCGCGGGCCGGCCGAGCGCATTCCCCGCGCTGAACATCGGCGCGACCGACGACACGATCGAGATCGTCGCGTTCGCGCCCGGCATGGCCGCGGCGGACTTCGACGTATCGATCGACAAGGATCTGCTGACGATCAGCGGCGAGCGCAAGCCCGTGCCGCAGCCAGCCGGCGACGACGTGCGCACGTATGCGCAGGAGCGCTTTCACGGCAAGTTCCGCCGCGTGGTCGAGCTGCCGCAGAACGCCGATCCCGACAACGTCAGCGCCCGCTACGAAAACGGCTGCCTGCTGATTCGCGTCGGGCGTCGCGAAGAATCGAAGCCGCGCGCCATCACCGTCCAGTAACCTCGGCATCACCTTCAGGAGAACGACATGAATACGAGCCAGACCCTGACCGAACGCCAGTCCGGCACCCCGTCCGCGGCCGCTGGCGCTACCGCCACCGCCACCGCAGACGACGCAGCGCGTCGGCCCGCGATCGTGCCGGCCGTCGACATCGTCGAAGATTCGCAGTGCGTGACGCTGCGCGCCGACCTGCCCGGCGTGCCGCGGGAAAACCTCGACGTGAAGGTGCACGACAGTACGCTGACGATCGAAGCCGAAGCGCGCATCGACACGCCGGCCGAGTTGCGCGTGCGGCATGCGGAAGTTCGCGCGCCGCGCTTCGAGCGCACGTTCGCGCTGAGCGCGGACCTCGACACGTCGCGGATCGACGCGAACCTGCGCGATGGCGTGCTCACGCTGACGATTCCGCGTCGCGAAGAAACCCGCCCGCGCCGTATCGACGTGAAAGCCGGCGACGCATGAGCGTCTCGCTGCGGTACGGCCCGATGCCGTACCGACGATGAACAAGCCCCGCCAGGCAACGCCTGTGCGGGGCTTGTTTCACGACACGCGGCACGCGGCGGCGCCGGTGGCTTCAATCGAAATCGAACAGGTCGAACACCGACTTCTTGCGACGCCGGCCGTCGTGCCGGTAACGGTCGTCGTGCGCGCGGCCGTCGCGCCCCCAGCCGTCGTCGCGGCCGCGCTGCGCGGACGCCTCGGGCGGCGCCGGTGCGGCGTCACGACGTGCCGGCGCGTCATCGGTTTCGCGGGCGATCAGCTTGTCGAGTTCGCCGCGATCGAGCCACACGCCGCGGCAGGTCGGACAGTAGTCGATCTCGATCGACTGGCGCTCGGCCATCAGCAGGTCGGGCGTCTTGCAGACAGGGCATTTCATCGCATCTCTCCTTTCCGGGCGAATGTCGTCCGGATTCCGTACGATGCGCGTGCGCCGGCCGCGGCCGACGTCACGCGCGGTAATTCAGTGGCCTTGCGTGCGTGCCGCGCGCTTCGCCTTCGCACGCCGCGCCAGCATGTTCATCCCTTCGACGAAGGCCGAGAACGCCATCGCCGCGTAGATGTAACCCTTCGGCACGTGCGAACCGAACCCTTCGGCGATCAGCGTCATCCCGATCACGACCAGGAACGACAGCGCGAGCATCACGATGGTCGGGTTGCGGTCGATGAAGCGTGCGAGCGGCTGCGCGGCGAACAGCATCACGGCGACGGCGACGATCACCGCGACGAACATGATCGGCACGTGTTCGGTCATGCCGATCGCGGTCACGATGCTGTCGATCGAGAACACGATGTCGAGCATCACGATCTGGCCGATCGCGGCCCACATCGTCAGGCCGACCGCGCCGCCGGCACCGCCCGCGCCGTCACCGTCGTGCGACACGTGGTGATGGATCTCGGTGGTCGCCTTCCACACGAGGAACAGGCCGCCCGACAGCAGGATCATGTCGCGCCACGAGAACGCATGGTCGAACAGCGTGAACACCGGTTCGGTGAGGCTCGCGATCCACGCGACGCTGCCGAGCAGCGCGAGGCGCATCACCAGCGCGAGCGCGATACCGAGGCGCTGCGTGCGGGCGCGCTGCGCTTCGGGCAGCTTGTTGCTGAGGATCGAGATGAAGATCAGGTTGTCGATGCCGAGCACGACTTCCATCACGACGAGCGTGAGGAGCGCGGCCCAGACGGCGGGGTCGGCGGCAAGCGTCAGCAGGTAGTCCATGAATGGGCCGATGCGAAAGTGGAAAGCCAGATGATATGCCGCCGCGAACTTCGTAAAAATCAGCGAGAATCTGAGTTTTGGTTCGGTTTTTCCGAAATTACGATCCGATGCTCAATTTCCGACATCTGTACTATTTCTGGGTCGTCGTGAAGGAAGGCGGCTTCGCGCGCGCGGCCGCGCGGCTCGACATGGCCGTGCAGACGATCAGCGCGCAGGTGCGCGAGCTCGAGAAGGCGCTCGGGCACCAGTTGCTGCGCCCCGCCGGGCGCGGCGTTACGATGACCGACGCCGGCCAGGCCGCGTTTGCGCGCGCGGAAGCGATCTTCGAGCTCGGGCGGCTGATTCCCGACGAAGTGCGCGCGGCGGCCAGCCGGCCGACTGTCCGGCTCGCGGTCGGGCTCGCCGACGGGATCTCCAAGCTCGCCGCGCACGCGATCCTCGCGCCCGTGCTGGATACGCCGACGCTGCGGCTGCTGTGCCACGAGGGCGAGCACGATGCGCTGCTCGCGGAGCTTGCGCTGCATCACCTCGATCTGGTGCTGGCCGGCCAGGGTGCGCCGTCGGGGTCAAATCTGCGCGTGACGAGCGAGCGGCTCGTCGCGTCGCCGGTCGACTGGTATGGCCCCGCGACGCTCGTCACGCCGGCCGCGCGGCAGGAGTTTCCGCAGTGCCTCGCCGACCTGCCCGTGCTGCTGCCGACCGCCCATTCCGCGCTGCGCGCGCGCCTCGACCTGTGGCTGGAAGGCGAACGGATCGTGCCGCGCGTGGCCGGGGAATTCGAGGACAGCGCGCTGATGGCCGTGTTCGCAGCGCGCGGCCTCGGCGTGTTTCCGCTGAGCGAACTCGGCGCGAACGACGCGTCGCTGCTGCGCGGGCTCAGGCGGCTCGGGCGCGCGGGCGACGTGACCGAGGAGATCCACGCGATCCGCTCGCGGCGCGGCGAGCACCATCCGCTGACGTCGCAATTGCTGGCCGCCGCACGCGGCGCGCCGGCCGACTGAAGCGAGCGCGACATCAAACGAAACTATAATGACGCCCCGGCCTTACGAGATTGCCGCGCGCTTCATCCACGCACCGCCGTTGCGCGCGCGCTCGCCAAGCCTTCTGAAAGACGCCATGCACAACCGATTTCGCCTGTTTTCCGTTTCGTGCGCGCTCGCGGCCGCGACCGTGCTGGCGGCGTGTTCGTCGCCGCCCAAGCCGATCTATCAGCAGGAACAGTTCGACGCGACGACCAGCCCGTATGCGCACACGTTCCATTCGAAATCCGACGCGGCCTGCGAGGCCGCGCGGCGCGCGCTGCTGAGCCAGGGCTACGTGGTGTCGTCGTCGCGCAACGATGCGGTCGACGGCAGCAAGAATTTCCAGCCGAACAACGACATGCACGTCGTGATCGAGTTTCACGTCGTGTGTGCGGACGCGACCGCGGACGGCTCGTCGAGCATCGCGTACGTGAACGCGGTGCAGGATCGCTACACACTGAAGAAGTCGAATACGTCGGCCAGCGTCGGCCTCAGCGTGTTCGGCTCGCTGTCGCTGCCGATCGGGTCGAGCGACGACGCGCTCGTGAAAACCGCCAGCGAGACGATTCCCGCCGGCGTGTTTTACGAGCGCTTCTTCAATCTCGTCGAGCATTTCCTGAAGATCGATCCGGCCCGCCGCGACCGCGCGACCGTCAAGGCCGCCGAGAAGGAACCCGTCACGCCGCTGCCCGAGCCCGCGCCGACGCCGCAGGGTGAGCCGATGAAGATGACGACGCCGGTCGTGCCGACGCCACCCGCGGCGCCGGTGCCGCTTTCGCTGCCGGCCGTCACGCCTGAGTCGGGTGTGAACGCGGTGCCGGCCGTGGGGGCGCCCGTCGGGATGCGTGCTGTCGTACCGGCGGCCACGTCGGGTTCAGGGGCTGCTGTGCCGGCTTCGGGAGCATCGTCGGCGTCTGTGCCGGCCGTGGCACCTGCATCCGCTGGCGCGCATGCAACGACCTCGGGACCGGGATCGACACCGGCGTCGGTTCCCGCGCCGACATCGGCCTCCGGCCCGGCATCGCCGCCTGCCGTAGCGGCATCGACACCGGCCGCTTCAGCGCCGACCGCTTCAACACCGGCCGCTGTGACGCCGGCACCGGCACCCGCGCCGACCGCGCCTGCGCCCGCATCTGCCGCATCGGCCCCCGTACCGGCATCCGCACCGTCGAGCACATCGCCCGCGCCGGCTGCTGCCCATCCAGTCGCATCGTCCGCGCCGTCCGGCGCGAGCGCACCGGCCGCAAACTGACCGGCCGCCCGTATCGTCGCGCCCCGGCCGCAGCCGGCATCGCGCGACGATACGCACCCTTCCCCGTCATTCGTTACCGGAAATTCCGCGCGGTCGGCTGCCTGCACGTCGTGTCGCGGACACGGCGTCGGCGCTTCGCGGCGCACCTGCGCGCCCGATTTCGCCGTTTGCGATGATCGACGGCCGCCCGGCCGTCACACCGCATGCCTGCTTGACCCGCTCGCCCCAACTAGCGCAATTCGGCGCGCAGCGTCTGCATCTGCTCGACGGTCGCCGTCACGCCGCCGCAGACGATCACCGCGATATCCGCCGCCGACTCGAGCACGGGCACCGGCCGCTCGAGCGCGGCCAGCGCCGCACCGCATGCCGGCTCGACGACGATCCGGTGCTCGTCGAGGAATCGCAGCGACGCGGCCACCGCGTCGGCATCGGACACGACGACCGGATGAATCGCGTGCCGCGCGGCCCATTCGAGCGCCGCATCGCACGGCCGCTTCGCGCCGAGCGACGTCGCGATGCTCGTGATCGCCGGCAATTCGACCGCGCGCCCCTGCGCGAGCGAGCGCGCATAGCAGTCGGCGCCTTCCGTTTCGGCCGCGATTACCGGCACGTCGTGCCAGCCGTTGCGCACGAGCCCTTCGAGCACGCCGCACAGCAACCCGCCGCCGCCGACCGCGAGCACGACCGCGTCGGGCTTCGGGCCGACCGCCGCCATCTCGTCGATCATCGTCGCGTGGCCCTGCCACAGCATGCGGTCGTCGAACGGATGCACGAACGCGTCGTGCTCGCCGAGCGCCGACTGCGCGAACGCATTCGCCTCGGCCCAGCTCGCGCCGTGCACGACGAGTTCCGCGCCCTCGACGCGAATCAGCTCGCGGGCGCGCGCCGACGCGCTTTCCGGCACGACGACGCGCACCGGCACGCCGAGTTCGCGGCCGCAATACGCGACCGCGATACCGGCATTGCCACCCGACGACGACACGAAGCGCCGCGCGCCGGCCGCATGTCGCGCTTCGCACACGGCGCCGATGCCGCGCAGCTTGAACGAGCCTGACGGCTGCAGCGCATCGAGCTTCAGCCGGATGGTCCTGCCGAGCCGGCGGGACGCGATTTGCGAGCGGATATAAGGGGTCGGGATATGAAGCGGCATGGCGACGGGATCGAAAGGAATGGAGAAAACGAAGAAAGCGCGCGACTCGCCGGCGCGGGCGGTGCGTGACGGTCATCGTACGGCACGGCGCTCATGCTTTCCAATACCATCGAATGGCGTTTGCTATGCTTTCCAGGTATATCAACGGACCGGAGTACATCCCGCATGCGCAAGATCGAACTGCGTCACCTGCGCTACTTCGTCGCCGTCGCGCAGGCGGGCAGCGTGATGGCTGGCGCCCGTGCGGCCGGCATCGTCCAGCCCGCGCTGTCGCGACAGATTCGCGAACTCGAGGACGCGATCGGCACGCCGCTACTGGTGCGCCGCGCGACGGGCGTCACGCTCACGCCGGCCGGCACGAGCTTCCTGCAGGACGCGACCGCCCTGCTCGCGACGCTGCAGGACAGCCGCGAGCGCGCATTGCGCAGCGCGGCCGGCCAGCTGGGCGAGCTGCGGCTGGGCGCATTGCCGAACTGCCTGCCGCTGCCCGTGGTCGCGAACGTCCTCAAGGCGTTTCGCGACGCGTGCCCGGACGTGAAGCTGTCGATCGCGCCGATGCTGTCGGCCGAGCAGGCGAGCGCGCTCGTGCGCGGCCAGATCGACGGCGGCATCATGGCGTGGCGTCGCGACGAAGCGCCGCACCTGTCGGGCGTGCGGCTGCTGAGCGACCGCTTCGTGCTCGCGATGCCCGCGCCGCCGGGCGGCCGCACCGCCGCACCGCGCACGCTGGCCGACGTCGCGAACGAGCCGTTCGTCTGGTTCGACGCGCAGCGCTCCGCCGCGCACCACCGGTTCCTGATGGCGCAGTGCGAGCAGGCCGGCTTCACGCCGCGCATCGCGCAGGTCGGCAGCGACATTCCGACGCTGATCGGCCTCGTCGCGGCCGGGATGGGCTGTGCGTTCGTGCCGGAAAGCGCGTCGCAGACCTGCCCGCGCACGGTCCGGCTCGTCGCGCTCGACGAACTCGCGAGCCGCTTCGACATCGAGTTCGTGTTCGACGGGGCGGCCGTGCCGCCGTCGCCGGTCGTCGCGCGGTTTCTCGAAGCGGTGCGCGATGCGGCCGGCGACGCGAACTGAGCAGACGCACTCCATCCGGCGCATCCCGGCACCCGATCGAGCGTCGCGGTTCGCACCATCGGTCGACAGGCCGTTGCCGCCTCTCCGTCAACGCGGCGGTCTGGCTGCCCTGGCGCGCTAAACACCGGCATCGTCACCGCGCAAAATCTTTCAAAACACCGACGATCGGCGCCGCGGCGCCGGTCTCTTCAAATTGGCACCCAAAACGGCCGTTTAACGGCGATTCGAATTGTCATGCGCCGAAATATACTTCGCGCGCATCCAACCCTCGTGCCAAAGAGAGGATGCGTTTCCGCCCCGGTCACGGTCCCCCTGTGATCGGGGCTTTTTTTGCCCGAACCCTTGCCTGCCAAGGGTTTTCGGCGATGATGCAACGCTCGCGCGGGTCCCGCCAGTCGTCCGAACGGCCAGCCCGATACGCGACGCGGCCGCGCATCGCCGTGCGCCGGCCGGACGGAGGCCGGACGACCGGACGGGCCGACCGTCAGCCCGCCTCGATACACCCGCGCATCGCTATCTCCCGGCCAGGCGCCGTGCGTCGCTCATGACAAAAAGCTTTCGAAAAGAACCGCTTGCGCGCCCCACCGCATTGTTGAAATGAAATCAAGATAATTTCGCCCGTACACGGCTTTTTCCGCAAAAGTCTTGCAGGCACACTTCCTCCTGTCCCGACGGCTGCATGCCGTTGCCTCTCGATTCCTGGAGCTCATCGCGTGAACCCCACGACTTCCTCTTCTTCCCGCGCGGGCCGCGGCGCCGCGCTGCCGCTGCTGGCGCTCGCCGCCGGTGCGTTCGGCATCGGCACGACCGAGTTCTCGCCGATGGGCCTGCTGCCCGTGATCGCCGACGGCGTGCACGTGTCGATTCCGCAAGCCGGCATGCTGATCAGCGCGTATGCGATCGGCGTGATGGTCGGCGCGCCGCTGATGACGCTGCTGCTCGCGCGCTGGTCGCGCCGCTCGGCACTGATCGCCCTGATGTCGATCTTCACGATCGGCAACCTGCTGTCGGCGTTCGCGCCGGGCTATACGACGCTGCTGCTCGCGCGCCTCGTGACGAGCCTCAATCATGGCGCGTTCTTCGGGCTCGGCTCGGTGGTCGCGGCCAGCCTCGTGCCGCGCGAAAAGCAGGCCAGCGCGGTGGCGACGATGTTCATGGGCCTCACGATCGCGAACGTCGGGGGCGTGCCGGCCGCGACCTGGCTCGGCCAGATCATCGGCTGGCGCATGTCGTTCGCGGCGACCGCGGGCCTCGGCCTGATCGCGATCGCCGGGCTGTTCGCCGCACTGCCGAAGGGCGCAGCCGGCAAGATGCCCGACCTGCGCGCCGAACTCTCGGTGCTGACGCGCCCCGTCGTGCTCGGCGCGCTCGGGACGACCGTGCTCGGCGCCGGCGCGATGTTCACGCTCTACACGTATGTCGCGCCGACGCTCGAACACCTGAGCGGCGCGACGCCGGGCTTCGTGACCGCGATGCTGGTGCTGATCGGCGTCGGCTTCTCGATCGGCAACATCGCGGGCGGACGCCTGGCCGACCGCTCGCTCGACGGTACGCTGATCGGTTTCCTGCTGCTGCTGATCGCGACGATGGCCGCGTTCCCGATCCTTGCCCGCACGCATGCCGGCGCGGCCGTCACGCTGCTCGTGTGGGGCATCGCGACGTTCGCGGTCGTGCCGCCGCTGCAGATGCGCGTGATGCGGGCGGCCCACGAAGCGCCGGGCCTCGCGTCGGCCGTCAACATCGGCGCGTTCAACCTCGGCAACGCGCTCGGCGCGGCGGCCGGCGGCGCGGCGCTCTCGGCGGGCTTCGGTTATGCGGCCGTGCCGCTCGTCGGCGGGCTGATCGCCGCGGCCGGCCTCGCGCTCGTCTTCCTGCAGGTCGCGCAGCAGCGCCGCGCACCGGCCGCCGCGAATTCGTAATCGCGGCGCGCGACGCGCCGGCCGGACGTACCGGCCGCCGCGCCGTACCGCCCCATGCTCACGGCCGCGCAATGCGGCCGTTTTCGCTTTCAGCCGTCGATTCCGATTCCGTGAATCCTCGCGTGGGAAATGATTCGGAATATCGGCGCGTGCCGCCGCGAATCATATCCAATTCAATCTGGAATGATCGAAATCGATGCCTTCATTAGATACGATCCGGTTTATCCATTATGCCAATCGGAAAAATCGTGCCGCACCGTACAGTAACCGTGAAAAGATTGCCGGGACGCAGAAAAATCTTTCGACTGGGCGGTTCGGGAAAAAATCGAAAATCGCAATGTTTTCCGGGTTTATTCACGCAACGGTCAATTCAAATGTAACAAAATGAAACAGCGCGGATTTAGCAATTGAAAGACCCTTTAATTCATATCAGCATCTGGCATGCCGTGGCACGCGAAGCGCGGCATAAATCCAATGAAAAACCGCTCGATGAGGGATCCGTGTGAAAGTCGCCATCGCTTCCACGACATTGTCACTCGCGCTGTCGATCGGCCTGTCGACACCTGCAGCCGACGCGGCCACCTATTCGAACGGCACCGCGACCGCCACCTTCAACGTCACGCTGACGCTGCAGCCGAACTGCACGATCGCCGCGAACCCGCTGGCGTTCGGCACCAACGGCGTGCTGGCCACCGCGATCAACCAGCAGACGACCGTCAGCGTCACGTGTACCAACACGACGCCGTACAACGTCGGCCTCGACGCGGGCACGGTCACGGGCTCGAGCGTCGCGAGCCGCCTGATGGCCGGCACGTCGACCGGCAACACGACGACGACCGTCGGTTTCCAGCTCTATCAGGACGCCGGGCGCACGACGATCTGGGGCAACACGCAAGGCACGAACACCGTGGCCGGCACCGGCACGGGCGCCGCGCAGGCGTTGACCGTCTACGGCCAGGTGCCCGCGCAGGCGACGCCGAAGCCGGACACCTATCAGACGACCGTCACCGCCACCGTCTACTTCTGACCGGCGCCGCCACGCATGACCGCATTCCGTCGAACGCTCGCCGCGCTGCTGTGCGCGGCCGGCGCCGCGCACGCCGCGTCGCTGCAGATTTCCCCCGTCACGATCGAACTCGGCGCCGACGACACGGCCACCGGCATCACGCTGCGCAATCCGGGCGAGCGCCCGGTGTACGGCCAGGTACGCGTGTTCCGCTGGGACCAGGCCGACGGGCAGGACACGCTGACGCCCACGCAGGATCTCGTCGCGAGCCCGCCGCTGATCGAGGTCGGCACGCAATCGGAGCAACTGATCCGCGTCGTGCGCGCGGCGCGCACGCCCGCCGGCATCGAGCAGAGCTACCGGCTGCTGATCGACGAGCTGTCGCCGCCCGGCGAGGCGCCGACCAACGGCGTGTCGATCCGGTTGCGCTATTCGATTCCGGTGTTCGTCGAACCCGCCGCCCAGGGCGCGCCGCAACTCGACTGGACGCTGCTGCGCAGCAACGGCGGCTGGATGCTGCGGGTGCGCAACGGCGGCGCGCGCCGCGCGCAACTGGCCTCGGTCGAGCTCGTGACCGGCGACGGCCATGCGTATCCGCTCACGCGCGGGCTGCTCGGCTACGCGCTCGCGGGCCGCACGGGCCAGTGGAGCGTGCCGCTGCCGGCCGGCGTCGCGCTCGGCGGCAAGGTCACGGTGCGGGCGGCCGTCAATTCGCAGCCGGCCAGCGCGGTCGTCGTGGTGGAGCCGCCGGGCTAGACCGCCGGTGCGCCGCCCGGCCTCGCCCCCTTCGCCACGCGCCGGCACGGTTCCGACCGACGGACGGAGAACGTCGCGGCACGCCCGGCGCATCGTGCTCGCGGCCGTCGTGGCCGGCCGCCTGCTCGTGCACGGCGCGGCTCGCGCGGACGAACCGGCGGCGCTCGTGATGACCGACAGCGTGCACGACGTGATCCTCGAAGTGAGCATCAACGGCGAAAGCACTGCGCTGCTCGCGCACTTCCGCGAGCGCGACGGCCACCTGTCGGCAAGCGGCGCCGACCTGCGCACGATCGGCGTCGCAACCGACCGGCTCGGGATCGCCGACGCGGCGAGCGTCGACCTCGACACGATTGCCGGCCTGCGCTACCGCTACGACGCGGCGCGCCAGAGCGTCGACCTGCAGATGGCCGACCCGCTGCGCCGCCCGTACGCGGTCGACAGCCGCGCGTTGCCGGCCACGCAGGCGGCCAGCGCGTCGCGCGGCGTCGCGATCAACTACGAGGCGTACGCGCAGACGATCGGCGACCGGCAGGTCTCGCTCTACACCGACGTGCGCTACTTCGATCCGTACGGCGTGTTCAACACCACCGGCACCGCGTATTTCTACAACGGCCAGCGCCGCTATACGCGCTTCGATACGTCGTGGAGTCGCTCGGACCCGGCGCGGCCGAGCACCACGCAGATCGGCGACGCGATCTCCGGATCGCTCGCCTGGACGCGCTCGGTGCGCTTCGGCGGCGTCCAGTGGCGCAGCAACTTCGCGCTGCGGCCCGACCTCGTGACGTTTCCGATTCCGTCGCTCTCGGGCTCCGCCGCGGTGCCGTCGGCGGTCGACCTGTACATCAACAACGTGCGCCAGTACACCGGCAACGTGCCGAGCGGACCGTTCATCATTCACGACGTGCCGGGCATCACCGGCGCCGGCCAGGCGACCGTCATCACGCGCGACGCGCTCGGGCGCACCGTCGCGACGTCCGTGCCGCTCTACGTCGACACGCGCATGCTGTCCGCCGGGCTGTCGAGCTATTCGTTCGAGGCCGGCTTCCTGCGCCGCAACTACGCGCTGCAGTCGTTCGACTACGACGCGCGGCCGGCCGTCAGCGGCTCGATGCGGCGCGGCGTCACGCAGGCGCTGACCGTCGAGGGGCATGCGGAGGCGACCGGCGGCGTATTCAACGCGGGCGTCGGCGCGCTGGTGCGGCTGGGCTATGCGGGCGTCGTGAGCGGCGCGGTGGCGGGCAGCGTCGGCCGCTATCCGGGCACGCAGGCGAGCGTCGGCTACCAGTTGATCGAACCGCGCTTCTCGATCAACGCGCAGACGATCCGCGCGTTCGGCCGCTACGGCGACCTGGCGTCGCGCGACGGCGCGCCGGTGCCGTCGGCGACCGACCAGGCGACGCTCGCGCTGCCGTTCATGCATCGCCAGACGCTGTCGCTCAGCTATATCGGCTTCCGGCTGCCGCAAGGCCCGAGCGCGCGGATCGGCACGGTGTCGTACACGCTGAGCTTCGGCGATCTCGCGTCGCTGAGCGTGAGCGCGTACCGCGATTTCGCGCAGCAGGGGGCGAACGGCGCGTTCGTGTCGCTGAACATCGGGCTCGGCCGCAACACGTCGATCAATGCGACCGTGGGCCGCCAGCGCGGCCAGTCGAACTACACCGTCGATGCGAGCCGCCCGCCCGACTACGACGGCGGCTGGGGCTGGGGCGTACAGACCGGCGGCACGGGCGCTGCGCCCTACCGGCAGGCGCAACTGCGCTATCTCGGGCATGCGGGCGAAGTCATCGCGGCCGCGCAGAACATCGACCGCCAGAGCGGCGCGTCACTCGACGTCAGCGGCGCGCTTGTGTTCATGGACCGCAGCCTGCAGGTGTCGCGCCGCATCGACGACGGCTTCGCGCTCGTGTCGACCGACGGCGTCGCGGGCATTCCGGTGCTGCACGAGAACCGCGTGATCGGCACGACCGATCGCGCAGGCCACCTGCTCGTGCCCGACCTGAATGCGTACCAGAACAACCAGATCGCGATCGACGCGATGAAGCTGCCCGCCGATGCGCGGATCGCCCGCACGTCGATGACGGTCGTGCCGCAGGCGCAGTCGGGCGTCGTCGCGCATTTCGGCGTATCGCGCTATCGCGCGGCGTCGGTGATCCTGCGCGACGCCGCGGGGAAGCCGCTGCCGGCCGGCGCGCACGTGCATCACGCCGAAAGCGGCGCAAACACGATCGTCGGCTACGACGGCCTCACGTTCATCGACGGGCTGAAGGACGACAACCATCTCGTGATCGACTACGGCACGCAGCGCTGCGCCGCGGAATTCGCTTTCACCGCGCCCGGCAACGGCACGCTGCCGACGGTCGGCCCGCTCACCTGCCGGGCGGCGCCATGAGGATCGTCCTGCTGCTCGTCGTTGCGCTCGTCGCGTGGTGCGGCGTGCCGCGACACGCGCAGGCCGACACGTGCTCGGCCACCGCGTCGACCGTGAGCTTCGGCTCGGTCAGCCCGATCTCGCGCGCGTCGGTCGCCACCACCGGCACCGTCAGCATCACGTGCACGTGGTCGGCCGTCACGCTGACGCCGAACGTGCTCGTGTGCCTGAATCTCGGCGGCACGAGCCCGCGCAGCCTCGCGAACGGCCCCAACGAGATGCGGTATGACCTCTATCTCGATGCCGCGCATTCGGTCGCGTGGGGCTCCATTTCCTCCGGCACGACGCCCGCGTCGGTGACGCTCACGAAACCCGCGCTCGGCACGAGCGCGAGCGCCACGGTCACGATCTACGGACAGATCACGTCGAACCAGCCGACCGTGCCGACGAACGGCAACAACACGACGACCTACTCGCAAAACTTCGGCGGCAACATGACGTCGCTCAACGCGGGGTTCTACCTGCTCGGTGCGCCGACCTGCGCGTCGCTGACAACGTCGAACGGCGCCTTCCCGTTCAGCGCGACCGCCAATGTGGTCAACAACTGCAACATCAGTGCGACCAACGTCAGCTTCGGCACCGCGAGCGTGCTGTCGGGCGCACTCGCGGCGACCGGCTCGATCACCGCGCAGTGCACGAACGGCGACGCGTGGAAAATTGCGCTGAACGGCGGCAGCACCGGCAGCGTGACCGCGCGACAGATGCAGCGCAGCGGCGGGGGCGGCACGATCGGCTACGGGCTCTATACGGACGCCACGCACGCGGTCACGTGGGGCGACGGCACGGGCGGCAGCGCAACGGTCACGGGGGTAGGCACGGGCACGTCGCAGGTCGTGACCGTGTACGGCGCGGTGCCGGTGCAGGCGACGCCCGCGCCCGGCAACTACAGCGACACGATCACCGCGACGATCAGTTTCTAGCGTTCGGTCCGGCGGCGGGCGACGGGCGGCGGGCTACGGACGCGGGCGCACGTGCCGCGCGCTGCTCAGAACGTGACGGTCCACGTGGGCAGCGCGCCCGCGCCGATGCTGCGCGGCGCCGACCGCGCATCGGGCGGCGGCGCGTGGCTGACCACGAACGGCGTACCGTGCGCGCAACTGACGCTCGGCATGTCGGCATCCGCAGCCCGCGTCACGCCTACGCCGATCGCGCAGATTTCGGGAATGGTGAGACTGACTCGCAGCGGAATCGTCGGCTCGGCCGCGCTGGCGAGCGACCCTGCGCCCAACGCCGCGAGCGCGATCGCAGCGCGTCTGATTTGGCCGGCTGTCATCGTTCGGCTCTCCTTCGTGCATTCATCCAGCCTATGCGCGAATTATCGGCGAGCGTGCGGAAAACTTGAACCCGCACGCACCCGATCGCCGCCCCTCGCGTCGCCGGTCAGCGCGCGGCGCCGAACCCGCCGAAAAATGCACGCGCGTTCGCGTCGAGGCTCGCAAGGTGATAGCCGCCTTCCTGCACGATCACCGTCGGCAATCCGAGCGCGCCGATCGCGCCGCCGAGCCGCCCGAAACCGTCGGTCGTCACGGCCACCTGCGACTGCGGATCGTCCTGGTAGATGTCGAAGCCGAGCGCGAGCACGAGCGCATCGGGCTGGAACCGCGCGAGCGCGCGCAGCGCGTCGTCGAGCCGCTCGAAGAACGTCGACTCCGGCGCGCCGTGCGGCATCGGCAGGTTGAGGTTGAAACCGTCGCCGGCGCCGCTGCCCGTCTCGTCCTCGTAGCCCGCGACGACCGGGTAAAAGTTGGTCGGATCGCCGTGGATCGACACGTACAGCACGTCGTCGCGACCGTAGAAGATCTCCTGCACGCCCTGCCCGTGATGCATGTCGGTATCGAGGATCGCAACCCGGCGGTAGCGGCCGAGCAGCGACTGCGCGGCGATCGCCGCATTGTTCAGGTAGCAGAAGCCGCCGGCCGCATCGCGGCGCGCGTGGTGGCCGGGCGGCCGGCACAGCGCGTAGGCATCGCGCGCGCCGTCGTTGACGTCGGCCGCGGCCGCCAGCGCGCCCTGCGCGGACCAGTACGCGGCGCGCCATGTGTTCGGCCCGACCGGGCAACTGCCGTCGGCGAGGTAGCGCGCGGCTTTCGCGAGGATGCCGCGCAGCGGGTTCGGATCGCGCACGAACACGTTCGACATCACTTCGTCGCCCCAGTCGTCGGGCATCCGCTTCCAGTCGCGGTGCGCGTCTTCCAGAAAGCGCAGGTAGTTCATGTCGTGCACGGCGGCGATCGGCGCGGTGCCGCGGTCGGCCGGCTCGCACACGTCGAAGTCGAGCGACCGGACGGCCGCGACGAGCCGCGCCGCGCGCTCGGGCACTTCCTGCGGCTCGCGCATTTGACCGCGCGACAGGTAGCTGCGCGGATGGTGCAGCAACTGCTCGGGATGGAAATAGGTCTTCATCGTTCGCCCTCGTCGGTTTTTCGATTCGTCGCTTCGTCGATTCGTCGGCTCGCCGCGTCACGCATCCTGCGTCGCGGCCGCGACGGCGGCACGCGTCGAAACGCCGGCACGCGCGAGTACCGCATGAAGCAGCACGTTCGTGCCGCGCGTCACGTCGTCGGGCAGCGCATCCTCGGCTTCGTTGTGCGACAGGCCGTCGACGCACGGGATGAACACCATCGCGGTCGGGACGCGGCGCGCGAGCAGGATCGCGTCGTGTCCGGCGCCGCTGACGATCCGCTCGTTCGGATAGCCGAACGCTTGCGCCGCCTGCGCGACGCGTTCGACGCAGTCGCGGTCGAACGGCGTCGCCGGGCTGCGCCAGCAGGTGTCGATCGCGACCTGCACGCCGCGTGCGGCGGCCACGCGTGCGCACGCGTCGCGCAATTCGCGCTCCATCGCATCGACCTGCGCATCGTCGTGATGGCGCAGGTCGACCGTGAACGTCACGTCGCCGGCAATGGTGTTGCGCGACGCGTTGCGGATGCCGACCTGCCCGATCGTCGCGAGCCCGCGCGGCGCATGACCGGCGACGATCCGTTCGAGTTCGAGCGCCATCTGCGCGCTCGCGAAATACGCGTCCTTGCGATACGGCATCGGCGTCGTGCCCGCGTGCGCGGCCACGCCCTTCACCGTGACGTCGAGCCAGCGGATCGCCTGGCCGCCCGTGACGACGCCGATCGTCGTGCCGTTCGCCTCGAGCACGGGGCCCTGCTCGATATGCGCTTCGAAGTACGCATCGACCGCGCCGCCCAACGCGCGCGTGCCGCGGTAGCCGCACGCGTCGAGCGCCGCGCCGAGCGTGACGCCGTCGGCATCCTGCTTCGCGAGCGCTTCGTCGAGCGGCAATGCGCCGGTGAACACGGCCGAGCCGAGCATCGCCGGCGCGAAACGCGCGCCCTCCTCGTTGGTCCACGACACGATTTCCAGCGGCTTGACGGTCGCGATGCCCGCGTCGTTCAGCGTGCGCACGAGTTCGAGCGCGGCGAGCACGCCGTAGACGCCGTCGAAGCGGCCGCCTTCGGGCTGCGTGTCGAGATGGCTGCCGATCAGCACCGGCGCGGCCTGTGCATCGGTGCCGTCGCGCCGCGCGAACAGGTTGCCGACCGCGTCGACGCTCACCGTCATGCCCGCGTCGCGGCACCACTGCGCGAACAGGTCGCGTCCGCGTCGGTCGTCGTCGGTGAGCGCGAGGCGCCGCACGCCGCCGCGCGGCGTCGCGCCGATGCGCGCCATGTCGGCGAGGCTCTGCCACAAGCGGGCGCCGTCGATTTCCAGCAGGTCTTTCATGGGGACTCCGGATGAATGCGTATGTTGAGTTTCACTGCGAGCCGAGCGCTTCGGCAGCAGCCGGCCGCGCCGCTCGACGCGCGTCGAGCGCGACGATGCAAAGCAGCGAGATGCCGGCGAGACACGTGTAGAACACCGCGAGCGGCCACCACTGGCCCGCGAAACGATGCGCGAGCCACGTGCCGACGAGCGGCGTCAGCCCGCCCGCGAGCGCGCCGCAGATCTGGTACGCGAGGGAGATCGCCGAATAGCGCACGTGCGCGGGGAACACGTCGCTCACGAAGCCCGCGATCACCGAATAGAAACCGGCCATGCAGACCACCGCGAGCGCGATGCCCGCGATCAGCGACGCGGACGTGCCGCCCTGCACGAGCATGAACATCGGATACGGCGACAGCATCGCGAGCAGCGCCGCGAGCTTCAGGAAGCGCGCGCCGCCGATGCGCTCGGCGATCCACGCGGCGATCGGCTGCGCGACGAACTGGATGATCGCGACCGCGAACAGGCTGTCGAGGATCAGCGAGCGCGACACGCCGACGTACTGCGTCGTGTACGCGATCATGAACGTGTTCGTGAAATAGACGCCCGCGATGCCGATCGTGTTCGCGCCGATGCAGAGCGCCACGAGCCCCGACGCGGAGCGGAACACTTCGGCGACCGGCAGCTTCACCGTGCGGTTGGTTTCCTTCACGCGCGCGAATTCCGGCGACTCGTTCACGCCGAGCCGGATCAGGATGCCGACCACGAGCAGCACCGAACTCGCGAGAAACGGCAGGCGCCAGCCCCATGCGAGGAAGTCGGCCTTGTCCATCGACGTGACCGCGCGAAACGCGATCAGCGACAGGATCAGCCCGGCCGGGCTGCCGAGCTGCGCGAACGACGCGAAGAACGTGCGGCGCCCCTGCGGCGCATGCTCGCCCGCCATCAGCACCGCGCCGCCCCATTCGCCGCCCACCGCGATGCCCTGCACGACGCGCAGCGCGACGAGCAGCACCGGCGCGAGCAGGCCGACCTTCGAATAGTCGGGCAGCAGCCCGACGCAGACGGTCGCGACGCCCATCATCATCAGCGTCGTCATCAGCGCCTTCTTGCGGCCGATGCGATCGCCGAGATGGCCGAAGATCACGCCGCCGAGCGGCCGCGCGAAGAAGCCGACCGCGAACGTCGCGAACGACGCCATCGTGCTGACGAAGCGGTCGTGCGACGGGAAGTAGAGTTCGCCGAACACGAGCGCGGCGGCGGTCGCGTAGATGTAGAAGTCGTACCACTCGATCATCGTGCCGATGAATGCGGCCGTCGCGGCACGCCCCGGCTGGCGGGGGGAAGGAAGGGACTGGGTCATGCGGGCTCCTGACGCGCGCCGCTGCGACGCGACACGCCATATCGTGAAGACGGCCGTCTGACGCGACCTCGCACCGCACGCTGCGGCACCCCTCCTTTATCGGCGACCGCAAATCATTAGTCAAATTTCAAGTTATTATTCGCCGTATAAATTCAACTAATGTCCGACTTGATCACTCGCCCGGAGACCCGATGCGCCCCGACCTCGCGCCGTTCCTGAACGACCGTCTCGACTGGAACCTGCTGCGCACGTATCTCGTGATCATCCAGGAGCGCAGCGTGAGCCGCGCGGCCGCGCGGCTGCACGTCACGCAGCCGGCCGTGAGCCAGGCGTTGCGGCGGCTCGAGGACACGCTCGAGCGCAAGCTGATCGAGCGGCGCGGCACGCACTTCGCGCCGACGCCGGCCGGCGAAGCCGTCTACCGGATCGCAAGCGACATCTACGGCGGCATCTCGCGCCTCGAAACCGAAATCGACGACAGCACGGCAGATCTCACCGGTTCGATCCGGCTGCTGACGGTGAGCCGCATCGAGTCGCCCGTCTACGACGAATTCCTCGCGGACTTCCATCGCGCGTATCCGCGCATCGATCTGCAGATCGAAGTGATGCGCTCGTCGGACATTCTTTCGTCGCTGCTGCAGAAGACGGCCACGGCCGGGCTCGGCCTGTGCCGCACGCCGCACGACAAGCTGGAGATGCGCTGTTTCCTGCGCCAACGCTATGCGATCTACTGCGGCCGGCATCACCGGCTGTTCGGGCAGACGCAGTTGCGGATGGACGATCTGCTCGCGGAGAATTTCGTGTCGTTTACGAGCGACCAGATCGGCGACAGCCTGTCGCCGCTCACCGTGTTTCGCGACCAGCGGGGTTTCACCGGGCGGATCGTCGCGTCGTCGCCGAGCCTCGAGGAAGTGCGGCGGCTGATCTTCGCCGGTTACGGCATCGGCTGCCTGCCCGAGCACATCGTGCGCGACGACATCGCGCAGCAGCGGCTGTGGCGGCTGCCGCCGGACGACGGGCTCGTCGACGTCGACGTGTTCCTGCTGTGGCATCGCGACCGCAAGATGAATGCGGCCGAGCACGCGTTTCTCGACGCGATGGAGCGCTGCATGCAGCGCTATTCGCTTGCGGAGCGGCTGGGGAAATGACGGCGCGATAGCGCGGCGGCGCCCGCGGAAAGCGCCGGGCGCACGCGGCCCGGCGCGTCGGTCTCGTCAGAACCGATGCACGACGCCGAGCTGCACGCCGCGCGCATTCGCGCCCGGATACGCGAGCGGCAGGCCCGGGTTCGCCGCACCGGCGAGCGTATAGCCGGCCTGGTTGCGGTTGCGCAGGTACGACAGCGCGCCGTAGAAACTCGTGCGCTTCGACAGGTCGTATTCGTACATCAGCCCGAGCTGGTCCGCATGGTTGCCCTGCGACGACTGGTCGTGCAGGTACGCGTAGCCGAGCGCCACGTAGTTCGCCGGATTGAACTGGTATTTGACCGACAGCCCGTACACGCGCGAATCGATGCCGAGATCGGCCCACTTCACCGCGGAGAAGCCGCCGTACACGCTCGCCTTGCCGATCGCGTACGACGCGCCGGCCATGATCGTGCGATCGGTCGTGGTCGCCGTCGCGTTCTTCAGCCACTGGCCCGCGACGAACGCACCGAACGGCCCGTGTTCGTAGGTCAGATCGAACTGCTGGCTGGAGCCTGCCGAGCGCGCGCCGCCCGCATCGCCGAACCCGAAGTACAGCCCGCCCTGGAAGCCCGCGATCTCGGGGCTCTGGTACGACAGCGTATTGCTGGTGCGAAACGCGAACACGGTCAGGTTGTCCATGCCGGACGCCTGCGTGACGCCGCCGAACGCATCCTGTCCGCCCTGATCGTTGAACAGCGGCGAATTCTGGCGGCCCGCACGCAGCTTGCCCCACTGCCCCGCGACGCCGACCCACGCCTGCCGGTTGAACAGCGTGCCGGAACTTGCCAGCGAGCCGTCGTTCGGGTTGAAGCCGTTCTCCAGCGCGAACTCGATCTTCTGTCCGCCGCCGATATCCTCGCCGCCCTTCAGCCCGAACCGGCTGCCCCACTGGCCGCCCGAATTGATCGCGGCCGTATAGCCGTTGCCCGTATTCACGACCTGCGCGAATTCGTCGATCACGCCGTACAGCGTGACGCCGTCCTGCGCGAACGCTGCGCCCGAACCGGCGACGCACACTGCCGCCACCGTCACCCGAAAGCCGGCGTGCGCGATCCGCGCCCGGCGATCGCTGCCGCGGGCCGTCATATATTTAGTCATACTATTCAATTGATCAGGAATGAAACGACGCCGTGCGTGGCAGTCATGCCGCACCGGCATCGCTGGAAAGTAAATCTGAGAGCGCGCCCGACGCAGGCCGCGCCCGGCTCGACGCGACACTCGGGCCGGCAGCCGGCCGGCCCGATGCGCGCGACGATTCGTCAGTGGTGAACTTCGCCGTGTTCGAGCGGCAGGATCAGGCGTTCGGGGATGCTGCGGCGCGACGCGCGCGCGCCGATGTAATACAGCACGGCCGGCACGACCAGGCCGAGAATCCACGAGATGTCGGTGCCGCCGAGCGCGTCGACGAGCGGCCCCGTGTAGATATGCGTCGACATGAACGGCAGCTGCACGAGAATGCCGACCACGTAGATCGCGATCGCCATCACGTTCCAGCGGCCGTAGCGGCCGTCCGGATCGGACAGCGCCGGCACGTCGTAGCGCGAGCGCGTGAAGCAGTAGTAGTCGACCAGGTTGATCGCGCTCCACGGCGTGAAGAACGCGAGCAGGAACAGGATGAACGCGGTGAATTCCTTCAGGAACGAGTGGCGGCCTGCGAGCGCGATGAGCGTCGACACGCAGATCATCCCGAAGATGTACACGAGACGGCTCTTCGACGACACGGCCCCCTTGCCGCGAAAGCCGCTGACGATCGTCGCCATCGACATGAAGCTGCCGTACGCATTGAGCGCGGTGACCGTCACCTTGCCGAACGCGATGCTGAAGTACAGCAACGCGGCCACGGCGCCCGTCGAGCCGAGGCCGACGATATAGGCCACCTCATGGTGCGCGAACTGGCTGCCGGCCAGCGCGGCCGCGAACACGCCGAACACCATCGCCGCCTGCGCACCGATCACCGAGCCCAGGCCGACCGCGACGAAGGTCGCGACCGACGACGTCGAACGCGGCAGGTAGCGCGAATAGTCGGCGACGTACGGGCCAAATGCTATCTGCCACGACGCGGACAGCGACATCGCGAGCAGGAAGCTCGCGACCGAGAAATGCCGGTTCGCCAGCAACGCGCCGATGTCGTGGTTCGCGAAGAGCTGCGTGAACATGTAGACGAACGCGGCGATGCCGATCACGCTCGCGATCCGGCCGACGGCATGGATCGCGCGATAGCCGAACACGGTCAGCACGACGATCACGGCCGCGAACAGCAGGATGCCGGCCGCGTCGTCGACGTGCAGCAACTGCGCGACGGCCTGGCCCGCCAGCACCGAGCCGCTTGCGGAAAAACCGATGTACATCAGGCACACGAGCACGATCGGAATCATCGCGCCGTAGACGCCGAACTGCACGCGGCTCGAGATCATCTGCGGCAGCCCGAGCTGCGGCCCCTGCGCGCCATGCAGCGCCATCACCGCGCCGCCGATGAACTGGCCGAGCAGCAGCGCGACCAGCGACCAGAACACGTCGCCGCCGAGCACGACGGCCAGCGCGCCCGTGACGATGGCCGTGATCTGCATGTTGGCCGACAGCCATAGCGTGAACTGGCTCAGCAAGCCGCCGTGGCGCTCGGCGTCGGGAATGAAGTCGATCGAACGGACTTCGATCAGGCCGCCGGCTTTTCCACTGGGATTCGTTGACACGGGAAAATCTCCAAGATACTCAGGACCACACATGGTTTGAACGAAACGGGAAGCTGCTAGCCGCGCTTTTCGGCTCTGCGGTGCGGGGCGCCGTGGATCGCCGGCATGCGCCACGCACGCACGGTCTGCGCACTGGCGCGCACGCGGCACGACGTGCGCCGACATAGCCAGCGGATGATCTTGTATATACAACTTGCGAGGTATCGGTGATTACCCGGAATCGGTCAATTTTGGAAATTGTCCGAATAATCGTGACGCGCCCTCCCGGCTTGATCGCAAGTCAGCCGTCGGAAAAATGAAAGGTCACGCGCCGGCGGGCGGTGCCTGATCGGGAGCGGCGGTCATGTCGTCGGCAGGGAGCAGGTTCAGCATGCGCCGCGCGGCCTCGATGTCGCGCACGTGCAGCCATTCGTCGTAATCGTCGCGGCGCAGGATCACGACGCCCCGCGTCTCTTCGCCGGGCCGATGCATCCGCGCGAACAGCGGATGCGCATCGGCGTTGACGGTGAGCATCGCCATGCCCACGCGTTCGCGGCCGTCGTCGTCTTCATGGCGCCGCCAGATGCCGGCGACGCAGTATGGCTGCCAGCCGTCGACGCCGATCCGGTGCCACACGTTGCGACCGGTTTCGTAGCAGGGCTCGAAGATCCAGCGCGCCGGAATCAGGCAGCGCTGGCCGTTGCGCCATGCGTTGCCGTAGAGCCGCGACGCGCCGACCGTTTCCGCCCGCGCGTTCACCGTATCGAGCTTCCTTTTCTTGCGGCCGTGCTCGTCGATCCGCTCGGGCTGCATGAATTTCGGCCAGAAGCCGAACACGGCCGCCGCGACCTCGAGGCCGTCGCCGTCGGCGCGCGCAATCGGCGCCGCGTAGTCGGGGTACACGTCGGGCGCCCACGGGTCGCGGCGGTACAGATCGCCTATGCCGAGCTTCAGTTCGCTGATGCCCGGATCTTCGTCAGGGGCGCGGTAGTGGGTGCACACGGCTCGTCGGTCGATGGAGGGAATGCTTCCATCGTAGGTCAGCGCACGTGCCGCGACCGCACGATCATTTTGTATGGCGAAACAATCTTGCGAATCGACGACGCGCCCGCGCCGTGCATGCCGTCACGCGGGCGGCCCGATCCGCAGCGTCAGGATTTCGTCGCCCGCGTCGTCGAGCGTCCCGGTGGGCGTCCAGCCAAGATGGCGGTAGAAACCGTACGAGCGCGACGCGGGATCGGTCGAACAGCCGAGAAACAGTGACGTGAAGCCGTTCGCCGCGAAATCATCGATCACGCGCCGCAGCAGCCGCTTGCCGATCCCCGCCCCCTCGTATGCCGGCAGGATCGCGAGCACGACGATCTCGCCCGAAACGGTATCGCCGAAGCAGTAGCCGACCATGCGCCCGTTAGCGCAGCAGACATGGCCCGAGAACCGGCCGTCGCGAATCCCGTCGCCCCAGCTTTCGGCGGTGATGCCGAGCGCGCGCAACTGCGCTTCGGTGAACGCGTTCTCGCGCGTGAGCGCGCGCAGCGCGATGCACGCGGGCGCATCGTCGGGCGCGGCCTTGCGCCAGGTGAGTTCAGTCATCGTTCGCTTGTTCCGTAGCCCGCCGCCTGCGCGACGCATACAGGCAGATCAGCTCCAGCGCGATCGTCGCGCCGGCGAGCGACGTGATTTCCGCGTGATCGTACGGCGGCGACACTTCGACCACGTCCATGCCGACGAGATTGATGCCTTCCAGATGGCGCAGGATCTCGAACGCCTGATGGCTCGACAGGCCGCCCGAAACCGGCGTGCCCGTGCCCGGCGCGAACGCCGGATCGAGGCAGTCGATGTCGAACGTCAGATACACCGGATGATCGCCGACGCGCTCGCGAATGCGCGCGGCGACCGCGGCCGGCGTCGACGCATGCACGCGGCGCGCATCCTGGATGTCGAAGCCCATCGGCTCGTCGTTGGTCGTGCGGATGCCGATCTGCGCGGAACGTTCGGGCACGACCCACCCTTCGCGCGCCGCGTGATAGAACATCGTGCCGTGATCGATGCGCTTCACGTCGCGATCGGGCCACGTGTCGGTATGCGCATCGAAATGCACGAGCGACAGCGGCCCGTGCACGTTCGCATGCGCCTTCAGCAGCGGATACGTGATGAAGTGATCGCCGCCGAGCGTGAGCATCGCGCAGCCGCGCGCGAGGATCGCGTCGGCATGCCGCTCGATCGCGCCCGGCACCGATTCCGGCTGGCCGAGATCGAATGCGCAATCGCCGTAGTCGACCGCGGCCAGCACGTCGAACGGATCGAACGGCCACGGCCACGGGCGCTCCCACGCAATCCCCGTCGACGCGATCCGCAACCCGCGCGGGCCGAAGCGGGTGCCGGGCCGGTGCGACGCGGCGGAATCGAACGGCACGCCGGTGATCGCGAGATCGACGCCGTCGAGATCGCGGCTGAAGCGGCGCCGCATGAAGCTCGTCGCACCCGCGAAGGTCGGTTCGGCCTGCGTGCCGTAGAGGCTGTCGCGCGTGAACGCGAAATCGTTCTGGCTCATCGTCGGATTCCTGTCTGAAGGGAACGGCCGCGCGGCTGGCGACCTCGTACCCGATTCTGCCGCTTCCGCATCCGACGAAAAATATGAACTAACATAAGCCAACTTCACGAAACGCGATGTATTGCCATGCTGACCCGCCTGAGAGACATGGATGTGCTGTTGCTGCGGCTCTTTCTGACGATCGTCGAAAGCGGCGGCTTCAGCGCCGCGCAGGGCACGCTCGGCATGGCGCCGTCGACGATCAGCACGCAGATGGCCAAGCTCGAGACGCGCCTCGGGTTCCGGCTGTGCGATCGCGGCAAGAGTGGCTTCCGGCTGACGCCGAAGGGTGAACGCGTGCTGCACTCGACGCGGCGGCTCCTGCACGCGATGGACGTGTTCACGCGCGATGCGCAGCACGTGTCGGGCACGTTGCTCGGCGAGCTGCGCATCGGGCTGTCCGAGCGGCTCGCACCGGACATCGTCGAATCGATCGCGGCGGCCGTCGGCGGCTTCCGCGAACGGGCGCCGGACGTGCTGATCGAGATGATCGCGGTGCCGCCCGACGAACTGGAGCGCCGGCTGCTCAAAGGCGAACTGCAGCTCGCGATCGGCTATTTCTCCGGCCACCAGGCCGGCCTGCACTACGCGCCGCTGTTCGTCGAAAACCAGTCGCTATATTGCGGCGCTCGCCATCCGTTGTTCGCGAAGAAAACCATGTCAGTCAACGACATCGCGCGCGCGAGCAACGTCGCGCGGCTCTACAAGACGCCCACGTCGGGCTCGGCGCTTCGCAACGCGCAGCCGACCGCGTTCTCCGAAAACGTCGACGCCGACGTGATCTTCATCCTGTCCGGCGCGCATGTCGGCTTCCTGCCCGACCACGTCGCGGCGCCATGGGTCGCCGCCGGCAAGATGCGCCGGCTGCTCGCGAGCAAGCTGAGCCATACGGTTGAATTCCAGCTCGCGACCCCGCGTAACTGCGACGGCAGCGAAGCGCTGGACGCGTTCACGGCGGCGCTCGCCGAACGGTTCGGCGGCCTCGACGGCTTCGCCGATCGGTAGCCGGCGCGAGCCGTCCGCTTCGCGTCAGACGAGCCGCTCCGACGCAATGACCTGCACGCCCGGCCGCGCGTCGATCGCCGCGTCGAGCATCGCGCGGGCGATCCGCGACGCGGGATTCACGCGCCACTTCGCCGGCAACACGAGGCGCGCGACGTTCAGCGCGAACACCAGCAGCCGCTCGCCGAACCGGAATTCGTCGCGGCTGCCGCCGATCAGGCCGGGCCGTACATAGGTGAGCGACGCGAACCCGACGCCGGCGAGCGCCTGCTCGACTTCGCCCTTCACGCGGTTGTAGAAGATGCGCGACGCCGGGTTCGCGCCGAGTGCGGAATTCAGCACGTAAGCCGGTGTGCCGTGGCGGTGCGCGAGCCGCGCGACCGCGAGCGGATAGTCGTGGTCGACGCGCCGGAACGCCGCCTGCGAACCGGCGGTTCGCATCGTGGTGCCGAGCGTGCAGATCACCGCATCGGCATGCCACCAGTCGGCGGCGTCGGGCAGACGATCGAAATCGACCTCGATTGCGCGCATCTTCGGGTGCGGCGACAACGGCCGGCGCGCGAGGACGATCACCTGATCGACGCGCGCATCGGCGAGCGCGACTTCGAGGACGTATCGCCCGACGAGTCCGGTCGCGCCGACGAGCAGCAGTTTCATGTCCGGTTCTTCCGTGTGGAGCCTGCGTTGGCGGGCCCGAAGCGGCCCGGTTTCCGGCTATCGACATGATCGTCGGCGGACGCGGCGCCGACAACCCTCCTCTCGTCTCGAAAAATTACGAGCCTGTCAGGTGCCGGCCCGGGCAATCGAATGCGGCCCGGCTGGCGCGGCTCCTCCACCCGTTCCCGACCCCGCGCGCGGAGACGGGCGACCGGATCAGACCGGTTGCGGGATCGGCGCGCCGCCGTGGCGTGCGCAACGCACCGACGACGCCCTGTCAGGCCCGCCCGTCACACATGCAGCGCGTGTCCGAGCGCGCGCAACGCCGCTTCCTGAAGCGCTTCGCCGAGCGTCGGATGCGCATGGATCGTGCCGCCGATGTCTTCCAGACGCGCGCCCATCTCCAGCGACTGCGAGAACGCCGCGGCCAGTTCCGACACGCCGCGCCCGACCGCCTGCCAGCCGACGATCAGGTGATTGTCGCGCCGCGCGACGACGCGCACGAAGCCGTCGGTCGCCTGCAGCGTCATCGCGCGCCCGTTCGCCGCGAACGGGAACGACGCGCTCAGACAATCGACGCCGGCCGCGTGTGCATCGTCCGGCGACCAGCCGGCCGTCACGATCTCGGGATCGGTGAAGCACACGGCCGGAATCGACGCGGGCGTGAACGTGCGGCGCTTGCCGGCGATCAGCTCGGCCACCATCTCGCCTTGCGCCATCGCGCGATGCGCGAGCATCGGTTCGCCGGCGACGTCGCCGATCGCCCAGACGTTGCGCATCGAGGTCCGGCACGCGTCGTCGATCCGCAGCGCGCGGCCGTTGCGATCGAGCATCAGCGTCTCGAGCCCGAACCCGTCGACGCGCGGCCTGCGGCCGACGGCAACCAGCACGCGATCGGCCGGCAGCGTCTGCTCGGCGCCATCGGCGGCCTGCACGCGCACCGCGCCGTGCTCGTCCAGCCCGAGCACCGTGTGGCCGAGCCACGACCGCACGCCGAGGCGCGCGAGAGAATCGGCGACCGGTCGCACGAGTTCGGCATCGTACGCAGGCAACACGCGCTCCGCCGCTTCCACGACGCTCACGTCGACGCCGAGCTTGCGATAGACGATCCCGAGTTCGAGCCCGATGTACCCGGCCCCGACGACGACGAGCCGCTTCGGCAGCGTCGCGGGCGACAGCGCCTCGGTGGACGACACGACGTGCCCGCCGAACGGCATCGACGGCAGCGCGACCGGTTCGGAACCGGTCGCGAGCAACAGGTGCTCGCAGCCGATTCGCGTCGTGTGGCCGCCGGCCACGACGTCGACGGTCTTGCCGTCGACCACGTTCGCGTCGCCGTGCAGCACGCGCACGCCGTTCTTCTTGAGCAGCGCGCCGACGCCGCGCGTCAGCCGGTCGACGATACCGTCCTTCCACGCGACGCTTTTCGCGATGTCGATCTCCGGCGTGCGCACGCGAATCCCGAGCGCGCCGTCGCCCGCGTGGCCGCACGCCTGTTCGAATGCGTCGGCCACGTGGATCAGCGCCTTCGACGGAATGCAGCCGATGTTCAGGCACGTGCCGCCGAGCCGGTCGCGCTCGACGAGGACGGTCGGAATGCCGAGCTGGCCGGCGCGAATCGCGGCGACGTAGCCGCCCGGGCCGCCGCCGATCACGAGCAGCGTGGTGTGTTCGTTCTTCATCGGGCTCACTCCACGAACAGCAGCGCCGGGCGCTCGAGCACCGCGCGCACGGCCTGGATGAATTCGGCCGCGTCCGCCCCGTCGACGACGCGATGGTCGAACGACGACGACAGGTTCATCATCTTGCGCGCGACGACCGCGCCGTCGCGGATCATCGGCCGCTCGACGATCCGGTTCACGCCGACGATGGCGACCTCCGGATGATTGATGACCGGCGTCGACACGATGCCGCCGAGCGCGCCGAGGCTCGAAATCGTGATCGTCGAGCCGCTCAGTTCGTCGCGCTGCGCGCGGTTCGTGCGCACCGCGTCGGCGAGCCGCGCGATCTCGGCGGAGATCGCCCACACGTCGCGCGCTTCGGCATGACGCAGCACGGGCACCGTGAGGCCGCCGTCCGTCTGCGTCGCGACGCCCATGTGCACCGCACCGTGGCGCGTGACGACACCCGCTTCGTCGTCGAAGCGCGCATTGATCTGCGGAAAGTCGCGCAGCGCGATCACCATCGCGCGGATCAGCAGCGGCAGCGGCGTGAGCTTGCCGCGCGTGTCGCCGTAGCGGCGGTTCAGCTCCGTGCGCAGCGATTCGAGTTCGGTCACGTCGACTTCCTCGACGTAGCTGAAGTGCGGAATGCGGCGCTTCGCTTCCTGCATCTTGCGCGCGATCGCGCGCCGCAGGCCGATCACCGGTACGTCGGTTTCATCGTGGCGTTCGTCGTAGCCGCGCGGTTGCGACCCGCGCGTCGCACCGCCGCCGGTGCGCGCATACGCATCGAGATCCGCATGCAGGATTCGCCCTGCGTCACCGGTGCCGCGCACATAGCGCAGTTCGATGCCCATGTCCCACGCGCGCTGACGCACGGCCGGCGACGCGAGCGGCCGTTCGCCCGGCGCCAGCGCCGCGCGCGGCGGCGCTGCGTGCTCCGTGTGCTCGTCGGCATGCTTCGCACGACGCGGCTGCGCCGGTGCGTGCTTCGCAGCCGGCCTGGCCGACGATTCCGCCGGCGCGTCGGCCACCGCCTTCGACGGCGCTGCCGCGACCGGTGCGGTTTCTACCTTGGATTCCCGCACCGGTGCACCGGCCTTCAGGTTGCCGTCGCCTTCGACCTCGAGGCGAATCAGCTCGCTGCCGACCGCCATCATCTCGCCGATCCGGCCGCCGAGCTCGATGACCTTGCCCGTCACCGGCGACGGAATCTCGACCGCCGCCTTGTCCGTCATCACGTCGGCGAGCGGCTGGTCTTCGTTGATCGTCTGCCCGACTTCCACGTGCCAGGCCACCAGCTCGACCTCGGCAATCCCTTCGCCGATATCCGGCATCTTGATGACATGAATGCCCATCTCACGCCTCCATCACGCGTCGCAACGCTTCACCGACCCGGGCCGGCCCCGGAAAATACGCCCACTCCTGCGCATGCGGATACGGCGTGTCCCAGCCCGTCGTGCGCTCGACCGGCGCTTCGAGGTGGTAGAAGCAATGTTCCTGGACCAGCGACACCAGTTCCGCACCGAAACCGCAGGTGCGCGTCGCCTCGTGCACCACGACGCAGCGCCCGGTCTTGCGCACCGACGCGACGATCGTGTCGAGGTCGAGCGGCCACAGCGTGCGCAGGTCGATCACTTCCGCGTCGATGCCCGTCTCCTCGGCCGCGGCGAGCGATACATGCACCGTCGTGCCGTAGGTCAGCACCGTCACGTCGTTGCCGGGACGCACGATCGCAGCCGTATCCAGCGGCACCGTGTAGTAGCCCTCGGGCACCGCGCTCGCCGGATGCTTGAGCCACGACGTGACCGGCCGTTCGTGGTGGCCGTCGAACGGTCCGTTGTACAGCCGTTTCGGCTCGAGGAAGATCACCGGATCGTCGTTCTCGATCGATGCGATCAACAGCCCTTTCGCGTCGTACGGATTCGACGGCATGACCGTGCGCAGCCCGCACACCTGCGTGAACATCGCCTCCGGGCTCTGGCTGTGCGTCTGGCCGCCGTAGATGCCGCCGCCGCAGGGCATGCGGATCGTCATCGGCGCGGTGAACTGGCCGGCCGAGCGATAGCGCAGCCGCGCGCCTTCCGACACGATCTGGTCGGAGGCCGGGTAGAAATAGTCGGCGAACTGGATCTCGCACACCGGGCGCAGTCCGTACGCGCCCATCCCCACCGCCGCGCCGACGATCCCGCCTTCGGAGATCGGCGCATCGAACACGCGCGACTTGCCGTATTTGTTCTGCAGTCCTTCGGTACAGCGGAACACGCCGCCGAAGTAGCCGACGTCCTGCCCGAACACGACCACGTCGCCGTCGCGTCCGAGCATCACGTCCATCGCCGAGCGCAGCGCCTGGATCATCGTCATCGGCTGCGTTGCCGTGCCTGTCTCGTGTTGCGCCATGATCATGCTCCCAGTTCCTGGCGCTGACGGCGCAGGTGCGCGGGCAGCTCCTTGTACACGTCGTCGAACATCGACGCCGGCGACGGAATCCGGTCGTCGGCCAGCGTGCCGTATTTCTCCGCTTCCTTCTGCGCGGCGATCACCTCGGCCTCGAGCTCGGCCGTCAACGCGTCGTGCGCACGGTCCGACCAGATGCCCTTGACGATCAGGTGCCGCTTGAAGCGCTCGATCGGATCGCCGAGCGGGAAATGCGACCAGTCGTCGCTCGGCCGGTACTTGGTCGGATCGTCCGACGTCGAATGCGCGCCCGCGCGGTAGGTCACCCACTCGATCAGCGTCGGCCCGAGATTGCGGCGCGCGCGTTCGGCCGCCCAGCTCGACGCCGCGTAGATCGCGAGGAAGTCGTTGCCGTCCACGCGCAGCGACGCGATCCCGCAGCCCACGCCGCGCCCCGCGAACGTCGTGCCTTCGCCGCCCGCGATCGCCTGGAACGTCGAGATCGCCCACTGGTTGTTGACGACGTTCAGCACGACCGGCGCGCGATACACGTGCGCGAACGTGAGCGCGGTGTGGAAGTCGGCTTCGGCCGTCGCGCCGTCGCCGATCCACGCGGACGCGATCTTCGTGTCGCCCTTGATCGCCGACGCCATCGCCCAGCCGACCGCCTGGATGAACTGCGTCGCGAGGTTGCCGGAGATGGAGAAGAAGCCCGCTTCGCGGTCCGAGTACATCACCGGAAGCTGGCGGCCTTTGAGCGGGTCGCCTTCGTTCGACATCAGCTGGCAGATCATCCGCTCGAGCGGCACGTCGCGCGCGATCAGGATGCTCTGCTGCCGGTAGGTCGGGAAGCACATGTCGCCGTGGCGCAGCGCCATCGCGTGCGCGGTGCCGATCGCCTCTTCGCCGAGGCTCAACATGTAGAAGGAGATTTTCTTCTGACGCTGCGCGATCATCATGCGCGCGTCGAAAATGCGGGTCTTGAGCATCGCGCGCAGGCCGGCGATCAGCCGCGCATCGTCGAGCTCCGGCGCCCACGGGCCGACGGCCTTGCCGCTGTCGTCGAGCACGCGCACGAGGCTGCGGGCGAGATCGGCGGTGTCCGCCGCGGCAACGTCGATCGGCGGGCGGCGTACCGCGCCGGCCGGCGATAGATGCAGATAGGAAAAGTCCGTCTTGCAGCCCGGGCGCCCGGTGGGCTCCGGCACATGCAGACGCAATGGCTCTGACAGGCTCATCGTGTCGTCTCCACGCTCGATTGTGTCTCACGCTGATTGGGAACGCGCGACCGGTTGCCGGCCTGCGCGCGGGCTGGCGCGCGGATAAGCACGCCAACCTTGGAAATCTATGCGTTGTCGCGGCGGGCGTCGATGCCCAAGCCGCTCGTTCGTGGTGAGCAGATTTACCATGGCGCAGGTCGGCGGCACGCGACTGCGGCAGCCGGCGGCGGCGAAGGACGTGTTTGCTGCAGCGCATCGTCGTCGGGCCTGTGACGAGCGTCGGGCGTCCGGTGGCGGACGCATTGCGCGCTGCGAACCTGCGAGGGGTCGAAGCAAAAGACCCCGCGAGATCGTCGATCTGGGCGGGGTCTTTTCGGGCCGGGCGCGCGTGCGCCCGATGGCCGGCTTACCGCGGCGCGCGATCGGTCACGCGCCGGGACGAAAGAGGTCGAAGCGGCTGTCGGGCTTCACGTGCGCGTAGGCCGACGGGCCGCCCGCACGCAGAATGATGCCCGCGCCGAACGTGTCGAAGATGCCGTCCTTCAGCAAGTCGTGGCGGATATGGACCGCGATGACCTCCCCCAGCACCAGCGTGGCCGGCGTGTCGACGCCGCGATGATCGCGCAGCCGGATCACGTCGGTCACCTTGCATTCGAAGTTCACGCCGCTTTCCGCCACGCGCGGCACGTTGACCAGGCGCGACGAAAGCGCGGTCAGGCCGCCGAGGTCGAACTCGTTCACGTCGTACGGAACCGCTGCGCAGGTCTGGTTCATCTTTTCGGCAAGGTCGCGCGTCGCGAGGTTCCACACGAACTCGCCCGTTTCCTGCACGTTGCGCAGGCTGTCCTTCGCGGTGGTGCTCGAAAAGCCGATGATCGGCGGATGATAGTTGAACGCGTTGAAGAAGCTGTACGGCGCGAGGTTCAGCGTGCCGTCGCTGCCGCGGGAGGAAATCCAGCCGATCGGGCGCGGGCCGATGATCGCGTTCAACGGATCGTGCGGCAGGCCGTGGCCTTGCGACGGTTCGTAATAGTGATGGGTCGAGTCGGTCATGACGGGAGGGATTGCGAGAGGCGAACGATGAAGAAAGCGGTCGGCGGCACGCGTTGGCCGGGGGCGGCGCCGGCGTGCGGTGCAACGTGCGTGCCAGTATCACATGGCGCGGTTTTCGGCGCAGGCAAGCACATCGCGCGCCGCGCCGGCGTATCGCCGCGTGTGCGTGCGCCAAATAAAAAACCCGCGAGCGCTGCATTTCTCGCGGGTTTTTTTCGCCTTCATCGAATCGCATCGACGCAATCGATGGTGCCGGGGACCGGACTCGAACCGGCAAGCCAGTTAAGGCGGCGGATTTTCGTCACACTGCTTCTTTCGAAGCCGGCGTCGTTCGAGCGATGCCGTTCGTGCGCTGGACTATGCCTTCACCGTCGCGCGCGGGCGTGAGCTCTGCCCGTGCGCCTTAGGCGCCCCCCGTCTAGTCTCTACACCTTCCTCGCGGATGCCGCGAGGCTTGGCTCGGCGTTGCCTCGATGCGTGCATCAGGGGTTTCGCCGAATTTGAAGGGTTCTGCACCGACCGTTTCCGGCCGGGCACTCAAACTTTTAAGTCCGCTATGTTTACCAATTTCATCACCCCGGCAACAGGGCGGACGCGATTCTACCATTGCTTGCGCATGCGCTCCCTTATTCCGCGGCGCCGCATCGCGATACCGCGCCCCATCACACCGATTCATCTGCGGTAATCGACGCCGGCACCCCGCCGACGACGATTTCGTCCCGCGTCGCACCATCCCCGATACAATCGGGTTCGCGTCGTCCGACGGCCCGATCCGTCAGACGTTTGTGTCGTACTTCCTGCGAAACAAGCGTCGCCTGCGTCATCGCGAGGTCACAAACGTTTTCGATAATTTTCCTGCCGAAAACGTTTACATCGCATGAGTTCATGACCTCGACCATCAAGGACGTCGCTGCCCTCGCGGGCTTCTCGATCGCCACCGTCTCGCGCGCGATCAACGCCCCGCATACCGTCAGCCCCGCCACGCTGCAAACGATCCGCACCGCGATCGACACGCTGCAATTCCGCCCGAGCCCGCTCGGCCGGCAATTGCGCGGCGAGCGCACGCGGCTCGTCGGCGTCGTCGTGCCGACGCTGTCGAACCCCGTGTTCGCGGACTGCCTGCAAGGCATCGACGAGCTGGCGACCGCGGCCGGCTTCAAGCTGATCCTGATGACGACCGAATACGACGCGGCGCGCGAGCGTCATGCGATCGAGACACTGCGCGAGCAGCGCGTCGAAGGGCTGATCCTCACCGTCGCCGACGCGGATACGCACCCGCTGCTCGACATGCTCGACCACGACGGCCCGCACTACGTGCTGATGCACAACGACACGCAGCGCCGACCGTCGGTGTCGGTCGACAACCGCAGCGCCGCGTATGACGGCGTGCGGCTGCTGACCGCGCGCGGTCACCGCCGCGTGCTGATGCTGGCGGGTTCCCTCGCCGCGTCGGATCGGGCGCGCCAGCGCCATCTCGGCTATGCACAAGCGCTCGAGGAAAGCGGCGTGGCCACGCTGCCGCCGGTCGAAGTCGACTTCAACGCGCCCGAGTTGCCCGATGCGGTGCTCGCGCATCTCACCGCGCACGCGACGCGCCCGACCGCCCTCTTCTGCAGCAACGACCTGCTCGCGATGGTCGTGATGCGCGGCCTGCGCCGCGCGGGCTTCTCGATTCCCGACGACCTGTCGGTGCTCGGCTTCGACGGTATCGCCATCGGCGAACTGCTCGCGCCGCCGCTCGCGAGCGTCGCGACGCCGAACCGCGACATCGGCCGCCACGCATGGCGGCGTCTCGTCGAATGCATCGGCGGCGCGGCGATCGAACGCACGTCGCTGATCCTGCCGCACGCGGTGCGCGACGGCGCGACCGTCGCACTGCCCGCCGCCGACCTGCAATTGCGCAAGGCCTGAACGCGCGCCGCCTGCCCCGCACACCCCCCACGCCACCCAGCGCCTCACACTCGCCCGGAGACCCACCGTGTCCTTTCGCCTGACCTCGCTGCTGCGCGCGTTCGCCGCGCCGCTCGCCTGCGCCGCGCTCGTCGCCGGCGCGCCCGCCGCCCATGCCGACGAAACGGCGATCTGCTACAACTGCCCGCCCGAATGGGCCGACTGGGCCGCGCAGATCGCCGCGATCAAGCAGAAGACCGGCATTCGCGTGCCGTTCGACAACAAGAACTCGGGCCAGTCGATCGCGCAGCTGATCGCCGAGCAGAAGAGCCCGGTGGCCGACGTCGTGTACCTCGGCGTGTCGTCCGCGTTCCAGGCGAAGGACAAGGGCGTGATCGCGCCGTACAAGCCCGCGCACTGGAACGACATCCCCGCGAACCTGAAGGACCCGCAAGGCTACTGGTTCGCGATCCACTCGGGCACGCTCGGCTTCTTCGTGAACAAGGACGCGCTCGACGGCAAGCCGGTGCCGCGCTCGTGGGCCGATCTGCTGAAGCCCGAATACAAGGGCATGGTCGGTTATCTCGACCCGTCGAGCGCGTTCGTCGGCTATGCGGGCGCGGTCGCGGTGAACCAGGCGCTCGGCGGCAGCCTCGACAACTTCAAGCCGGCGCTCGACTGGTTCCGCAAGCTGAAGGCGAATGCGCCGATCGTGCCGAAGCAGACCGCGTACGCGCGCGTGCTGTCCGGCGAGATTCCGATCCTGCTCGACTACGACTTCGACGCGTATCGCGCGAAGTACAAGGACAACGCGAACGTCGAATTCGTGATTCCGAAGGAAGGCACGATCGCGGTGCCGTACGTGATGAGTCTCGTGAAAGGCGCGCCGCACGACGCGAACGGCAAGAAGGTGCTGGACTTCGTGCTGTCGGACGAAGGCCAGAAGCTGTGGGCCAGCGCGTACCTGCGCCCGGTGCGCGCACAGGCGCTCGGTGCGGACATCGCCGCGAAGTTCCTGCCGGCGAGCGACTATGCGCGCGCGAAGCCGGTCGACTTCGGCAAGATGGCGGCCGGCCAGCAGGCGTTCGGCCAGCAATACCTGCAGGTCATGCAGTAAGGCGCGGAACACAAGCGATGCTCGACCTGACTTTCCCGCTGCGCTGGCGCGTCGCGCTCGTCGCGCCGGCGCTCGCGGTGTTCGCCGCGTTCTGGCTGCTGCCGATGGCCTCGCTCGTGCAGGTCTCCGCCGACGGCGCGTTCTTCTCGCACTACGCGGCGCTGCTCGGCAATGCGCGTTACATGAAGAGTCTCGGCGAGACGGTCGCGCTGTCCGCGGGCGTCACGCTCGCGACACTCGCGCTGTCGACGATCTCCGGCCTGCTGCTCGCGCGCCGCGAATTCGCGGGCAAGCGCGTGCTGCTCGCGCTGCTCACGTTTCCGCTCGCGTTCCCGGGCGTCGTCGTCGGCTTCATGGTGATCATGCTCGCCGGGCGTCAGGGGCTGATCGGGATGCTGTCGGCGAAACTCACCGGCGACAAGTGGGTATTCGCGTACTCGGTGGCGGGCCTGTTCGTCGGCTACCTGTACTTCTCGATTCCGCGCGTGATCGTCACCGTGATCGCGGCCGCGTCGAAGCTCGACGCGTCGCTCGAGGAAGCCGCGCGCTCGCTCGGCGCATCGCCGTGGCGCATCTTCGTCGACATCGTGCTGCCCGCGCTCGCGCCGGGCCTGATCGCGGCCGGCGCGATCTGCTTCGCGACCGCGATGGGCGCGTTCGGTACCGCGTTCACGCTCGCCACCGACCTGAACGTGCTGCCGATGACGATCTATACCGAGTTCACGCTGAACGCGAACATCGCAACCGCGGCCGGCCTGTCGATCGTGCTCGGCATCGTCACGTGGGTCGTGCTCGCGCTCGCGCGCCGCTTCACCGGTCACACCGCCGCCGCCGCGGCCTGAGGATTCCCGCATGCCATCGCTTTCCGGTTCTTCCGCGCCGTCGCCGGCCCCCGCGCCGGCTTCCGTTCACGCCAGGCGCGCTGCCCGGCACGCGCCGCGCGTCGCGGGTGCGCGCGCGATCGCCGTGCTGCAATGGGGCATCACGCTGCTGCTGGGCGCGTTCCTGATCGT
This sequence comes from Burkholderia metallica, assembly GCF_902832845.1. Taxonomy (GTDB): domain Bacteria; phylum Pseudomonadota; class Gammaproteobacteria; order Burkholderiales; family Burkholderiaceae; genus Burkholderia; species Burkholderia metallica. Next base: position 308,059 of record NZ_CADFDB010000009.1, read on the forward strand.
GCCCGTCGTGATGTCGGTGCTCGCAGGGCTGACCGTCAACTATTTCCGCGGGCTGTCGAGCGGCCTCACGCTGCGCTGGCTCGAACAGGTGTGGCAGCAATATCACGGCTCGGTCGCGCTGTCGCTGTACGTCGCGTTCGCGACGCTCGCGATCGTGCTCGCGATCGGCGTGCCGGCCGGCTATGCGCTCGCGCGCAGCCGGAGCCGGGTCGCACGCGCGATCGAGGAAGCGCTCGTGCTGCCGGTCGCGCTGCCCGGTCTCGCATCGGCGCTCGCGCTGCTGGTCGTGTACGGCGGCTTCACCGCGTTCCGGATGAGCCTGTGGTTCATCGTGGTCGGCCACGTCGTGTTCACGCTGCCGTTCATGGTGCGCGCGGTGGCAGCCGTCGCGGCCGGCGCCGACCTGCGCACGCTCGAGGAAGGCGCGGCGAGCCTCGGCGCGTCGTTCGTCACGCGCTTCGTGACGATCGTGCTGCCGAACCTGCGGCCCGGCATCGTCGCCGGCGCGCTCGCGGTGCTCACGCTGTCGATCGGCGAATTCAACCTCACGTGGATGCTGCATACGCCCGACACCAAGACGCTGCCGGTCGGGCTCGCCGATACGTACGCGTCGCTGCGCCTCGAAGTCGGCAGCGCGTACACGATCCTGTTCCTGCTGATGACGCTGCCGCTGCTCGTCGCGATGCAGTGGCTCGGCGTCGATCCTTCCGGCACGCGCGCGCTCAAGCAACGCCCGCGCTGAACCTGCGCTGAACCGCTGAACCATTCGCACACGTGAAACTCGATTCCACTCCCATCACCCTGACCGGCTGCGCGAAAACGTTCCGCGGCACGCGCGTGCTCGAACCGCTCGACCTGTCGATCGGCGCAGGCGAAACGCTCGTGCTGCTCGGCCCGTCGGGCTGCGGCAAGACCACGACGCTGCGCCTGATCGCCGGCCTCGACACGCCGGATGCCGGCGGCACGATCGCGTTCGGCGACGACGACGTCACCGCGCTGCCGATCGAGCGCCGGCAGGTCGGCATGGTGTTCCAGAACTACGCGCTGTTTCCGAACCTGACGGTGCGCGGCAACGTCGGCTACGGGCTGAAGATCCGCAAGACCGAGCCGCGCGCGCTGCGCGAGCGCGTCGACGAACTGCTCGCGATGATGCGGCTCGACGCGCATGCGGACAAACCGGTCGACCAGCTGTCGGGCGGCCAGCGCCAGCGGGTCGCGCTGGCACGCGCACTCGCGGTCCGCCCGCGCGTGCTGCTGCTCGACGAGCCGCTGACCGCGCTCGACGCGAAGCTGCGCGACGTGCTGCGCCGCGACATGAATGCGCTATTGCGCGAGCTCGGCGTGACGACCGTCTACGTGACGCACGACCAGGCCGAGGCGATGGAGCTCGGCGACCGGATCGTCGTGATGGGCGCGGGCCGCATCGAGCAGATCGGCACGCCGCGAGACATCTATTACCGGCCGGCGAACCGCACCGTCGCGCAGTTCATCGGCACGCTGAACCGGGTTGCGGGACAATGGCGCGACGGCGCGCTCGTGACGACGGGCGGCTCGATCGTCACGCCGCACGCCGCCGACGAGTGGTTCTTCCGGCCGGAGGACGCGCAGCTCGCCGATCCCGCGCATGCACCGCTGCGCGGCGCGATCGGCGCGTGCGCGTTTCTCGGCGAGCGCACGCGGCTCACGATCGAGCATGCGGCGCCCGACGCGCTCGTGATCGACGTGCCGGGCCGCATCGAGCTCGCGCGCGGCACGGCGGTCGGCATCGCGATCGACGCGCAAGGACTGATCGCACTCGCCGCGTAATACCGCCCCACGATAACCAGACAATTCCGAGGAACGACGATGCTGCTTGCTCAAATCAGCGACCTTCACATCAAGCGTCCGGGCCAGCTCGCGTACCGGCGCGTCGACACGGCCGCCGCGCTCGCGCGCTGCATCGCGAAGCTGAACGCGTTGGAGCCGCGCCCTGACGCGGTGCTCGTCACGGGCGACCTGACCGATTTCGGCCACGACGACGAATACCGCCATCTGCGCGACCTGCTCGCGCCGCTCGAGATTCCGTATTACCTGATGGTCGGCAATCACGACGATCGCGCGGGACTGCGCCGCGCGTTCGCCGATCGCCCCGAGCTGCACGACGGCGCGTTCGTGCAGTATGCGATCGACGTCGGCGCGGTGCGCGTGCTTGCGCTCGATTCGCAGGTGCCCGGCGCGAGCCACGGCGATCTGTGCGATGCGCGGCTTGCGTGGCTCGCCGCGCAACTGGACGCGGCGCGCGACCGGCCGGTGATCGTCGCGCTGCATCATCCGCCGTTCGCATCCGGGATCGGCCACATGGACGCGCTGCGCCTCGCGCCCGCCGCCGCCGCGAAACTCGATACGCTGCTGCGCGGCTACCCGAACGTCGAGCGCGTGCTGTGCGGGCACGTGCACCGGACGATGTTCACGCGCTTCGGCGGCACGCTCGCGTCGGCGGTGCCGGCGCCCGGGCACCAGGTGGCGTTCGACCTGCGCGCGGACGCACCGTCCGCGTTCCGGCTCGAGCCGCCCGCGTTCGCGGTGCATTTCCATGCGCCGGACGCGGGGATGACGTCCCATCACGTGTATGTGGACGAAGGCGACGGACCCTATCCGTTCTATGAACCGAGCGGGGAACTGGTCGACTGACCGTGCGCATCGGTCGCGCGTCGTGGGCGGCTCGGGCCGGGCGCGTTGCGGGACGGGTGGTCGCGACCGATAGCGGGCGCTCGCGGGCGGCGATGCCGCGAGCGCGGCTGTCTGCTGTCTGCTGTCTGCTGTCTGCTGTCTGCCTTCCGCCTTCCGGCCGCCCGGCTCCCTATCCGCCCGGCCGGCAGAATTCCCGGTGCTCGGGTATGATCGGCAGCCTCGATCGGCACCCAGGCCGCCCGCGCAACCGCCGTTGCGCCGCACGCCCGCGCGCCGCCCCACTCCGTTCCGTCGCAGCCATGTCCTCCGCCTCCACCGACCGCCCGACCGACGCCGTCTCGCCCCATTACTCGCGCAGCCTGCTGTTGCTGCTCGCGACGATCGCGGGGGTGTCGGTCGCGAACATCTACTACAACCAGCCGCTGCTCGACAGCTTCCGCTCGGCCTTTCCCGACGGCGCGTCCTGGATCGGCGCGGTGCCGACCGCCACGCAGCTCGGCTACGCGGCCGGGATGTTCCTGCTCGCGCCGCTCGGCGACCGCTTCGATCGGCGCGGGCTGATCCTGATGCAGATCGCGGGCCTGTCGATCGCGCTGATCGTCGCCGCGACCGCGCCGTCGCTGACGGTGCTCGCCGTCGCGAGCCTCGCGATCGGCGTGCTCGCGACGATCGCGCAGCAGGCCGTGCCGTTCGCGGCCGAGATCGCGCCGCCGGCCGAGCGCGGCCATGCGGTCGGTACCGTGATGAGCGGCCTGCTCCTCGGGATCCTGCTGGCGCGCACCGCGGCCGGCTTCGTCGCCGAATATTTCGGCTGGCGGGCCGTGTTCGGCGCGTCCGTGGCGGCGCTCGTCGCGCTGGCCGCGGTGATCGTGCTGCGGCTGCCGCGCAGCACGCCGACATCGACGCTGTCATACGGCAAGCTGCTCGGCTCGATGTGGCATCTGGCGGTCGAACTGCGCGGGCTGCGCGAGGCGTCGCTGACGGGTGCCGCGCTGTTCGCGGCGTTCAGCGCGTTCTGGCCGGTGCTCACGCTGCTGCTGGCCGGCGCGCCGTTCCATCTCGGCCCGCAGGCCGCGGGGCTCTTCGGCATCGTCGGCGCGGCCGGCGCGCTGGCCGCCCCGTACGCAGGCCGTTTCGCCGACAAGCGCGGCCCGCGCACGATCATCTCGCTCGCGATCGCGCTGCTCGCGGCGTCGTTCGTGATTTTCGCGCTGTCGGGGACGAGCCTCGTCGGGCTCGTGATCGGCGTGATCGTGCTGGATGTCGGCGTGCAGGCCGCGCAGATCTCGAACCAGTCGCGCATTTACGCGCTGAAGCCCGACGCGCGCAGCCGCGTGAACACCGTGTACATGGTGTGCTACTTCATCGGCGGCGCGCTCGGCTCGTCGGCCGGCGTCGCCGCGTGGCACGCATTCGGCTGGATCGGCATGTGCGCGGCCGGCCTCGTCTTTACCGCGCTCGCCGGTTGGTCCCACTACCGCGGCGCACGACGCGGCTGAACCCGGCCGGACGCGCCGGCGTCACGCGTTCGCGCGCGATGCGGCCGGTTCGTCGGCCGGCGGCGGCGCGAATGCCTGCGCGGGATCCATGACCGCGGCCGGGTCCACGACGGCGCCGGGCGCCGGCACGGCAAGCGGTACGGCGGAAGGCGTAAGGATCGGCGCGGGATCGGGCATCGCGGACTGATCCGCTGCGGCTGCCGGCATCGCTGCCGGCACCGCGTCCGATTCGGCGGTGGCGCCGGCCACCGCTGACGAAGCGTCGGCCGCCGCGGACGGCGCAGGCCGGCGGGCCGGATCGAACAGGAACGACAACCCGACGCTGCCGAGGATCGCGACGGTCGCGACCACGGTCGCCGTCGTCACCGGTTCGCCGAGTATCAACGCGCCGAGCGCGACCGCGACGATCGGGTTCACGTACATGCAGCTGCTCGCGATGATGGGGCTCGTATGGCGGATCAGGTAGCCGTACGCGACATACGCGGCCATCGTGCAGAACACCATCAGGTACAGGAACGCGAACACGGGCCCCACCGCGACCTGCTCGATGCGCTCGCCCATCAGCCATGCGGCGAGCGTGGACAGCAGGCCGCCGAGCCCGATCTGCAGCGACGTCGACAGGAACAGGTCCGACGGCAGCTTGAGCCGCGTCGCAAGATGCGCGCCGCCCGCCCAGAACAGCGCGCCGGCCAGCACGCAGATCGTGCCGAGCGCCGAGTTCGCGGCGCCCGCGCCGCCCGAGTTCAGCACGACGATGCCGACCATCCCGAGCGCGACGGCCGCCCACTCGCCCTTCGTCACCGGCCGGCCGGCGACCGCCGCGATCACGGTCGCGAACAGCGGCACCGTGGCGACCATCACCGCGGCCGAGCCGCTGCTGACGGTCCGCATCCCGAGCGCGATCGTGCCCGACGACAGCGCGACCAGCATCGTGCCGACGATCGCCGAATTGCGGATTTCCAGCAGCGTGGGCCATTCGGGCTTGCGCCGCAGCGCGAAGATGAACAGGCCGATGCCGCCCAGCAGGTTGCGCAGCCCCGACAACAGCAGCGGCGGGAACGACTGCAGCGCGAAATGCAGCCCGCTGTACGTCGAACCCCAGACGAAATAGATGAACACGAGGGCCAGTGCGACGCGGCCGCCGCGGCTTTGCGGCAGGCGGATCCGGATCGGCAGGCGGGCGAGGAAATCGAGAAGGCGGTCGAGCGGGGTCATCGTTCGGAGCCCCCGGCAACCCGCCGCGGATGCGGGCGGGACAAACCGGCGAGGCCGGCAAGTACGCCGACCGGGACCGGAGCGGCGAACAAAGACGTGCGGAACGACATGACGGTGCGAACGGCGACGAAAAGCGGACCCGGGCGATCCGGCCACGGACGGACAAAAAAAGCGTGCGTGGCCATGCCGGCCACGCACGTCGAGCATTATGCATTAAGGATTCGAAAGGCGACCGCAGACCTCGCTGAAAGGCTGGCGACTGACGTTTCGGCACGACACCCGGCGCCCCGCGTGGCCCGCGTCACGATCCGCCGAACCAGTTGTATCCCTGATCGACCCAATAGCCGCCCGGAAAAGTGTCGGTCACGAAGATTTCCATGATGTGCTTCGGATTCTTGTAGCCGAGCTTGGTCGGCATCCGCAGCTTCATCGGAAAACCGAACTCCGGCGGCAGACGATGGCCGTCGTAATCGAATGCGAGCAGCGTCTGCGGATGCAGCGCGGTCGGCATGTCGATGCTTTCGTAGTAATCGTCCGCGCACTTGAAGCCGACGTACTTCGCGTGCGTATCGGCGCCCGCCCTTGCGAGGAACGCGCCGAACGGCGTGCCGCCCCAGCGGCCGATCGCGCTCCACCCTTCCACGCAGATGTGCCGCGTGATCTGCTCCGCGTGCGGCAGCGCGTACAGTTCGTCGAGCGTCCACACGCGCTTGCCCGTCACTCGGCCCGACAGCACGAGCCGGTACGTCGATGCGTCGACGTGCGGCACGTCGTCGATGCCGTAGTACGCGTTGAACGGGAACGGCCGCGTGATGTCGGCTTCGGTGTAGGTCGGCGCAAGCCGCTCGCCGCTGAAGAGCCAGGCCTGCACGCGGTCGTTCATCCGCGACACGCGTTCGAGAAACGTGTTGACCGATGCATCGTCGTGCAGCGTGCAACCGGTCAGCATCGTCAGGCCGCCGAGCGTCAGGATGCGCCGATTGAACAGCCGCCGCGACGGCATCTCCAGCTCGCGACGCACGTCGATTTCGAGCGACTTGCGGTCGAGCGCCCAGCGCGAACCGTCGCGCTTGATTTCGGATTCCGACATGATGATTTCCTTTGTCCGGGATTCGCCGGATCAGCGGCCGCGCAGCATCGCGAGCAGCGAGCGCGGCACGAGCAGCGCCATTCCGACGTGCACGACGAAAAACGCGACCAGCAGCGACATCGCCCAGAAATGCACGACGCGTGCGTTGTCGTAACCGCCGAACAGTTCGCGCAGCAGCGGAAACTGCACCGACTTCCAGATCGTCAGCCCGGAGAGCACCAGCAGGATCAGATCGACGATCGCGATCAGGTACGCGGCACGCTGTACCGCGTTGTAGACGCTCAGATCGTCGTGCGCGAGGTGCCCGCGCAACGCGGCGCGCACGTCGCGCCACACCGACGCCGGCGTGACGGGCAGCATCTTGCGCGCGAGGCGTCCGGTCGCGATTGCCATCGTCAGATAGAACAGCCCGTTGGCGACAAGCAGCCACATCGCCGCAAAATGCCATTGCAGCGCGCCGCCGAGCCAGCCGCCGAGCGTGATGCCGTGCGCAAACGTGAACGACGGATAGATCGGCGACGCGTCGTAGATGCGCCAGCCCGACAGCGCCATCAGGATCGCCGCGAGCGCGTTGAGCCAGTGGCTCGCGCGCACCCACAACGGATGAATCGGGCGCGCGGGCGGCGCGGCGGGCGCGCGGTTCGTGGCGGGGACGGTTTGCATGATGAGGACTCCCGAAACGGGTCGAAGAAACGCAACGCGACGACACGGGACGCGGGCGGCCGGCCGTGTCGCGGATAACACGCGCCGGCCGCCCGCGCCCGCGCCGTCAGTTGGACGGCGCCATCTTGTCGCCCGACGACTTGCCCATCGCGTCGTGCGACATCGCGTCCTTCTTCATCGTATGCTTTTTCATCGCGCCTTTCTTCATCGCGCCATCCTTCGCCATCGCATCGTGGCCCATTGCGTCTTTTGCCATCGCGTCGTGGCCCATCGCGTCTTTCGACATCGACGAACCGTTTTGGGACATCGCGTCGTTCTGCGCATACGCGCCTGTTGCAAGCGTGGCGAAAGCGGCGACACAGGCTGCGATCAGTACGTTTTTCATGATTACTCTCCGAAACATGGGTTTGAGGAGCCCAATAGACGGACGACGTCGCGAGAAATGACAGCCGGCCCGAAAATATTTTTTGGCCGGCCGGGCGCCGCCCCGATGCTGCACTGCTGCGCCGCCGCCGGCCGCGCTGCCGGCGCGAGCGGCGGCGATCGATGATGCGGTGCACCGCCGGCACGCAGCGCCGGCGCGCCCAGGCCCGTCCCGGCGAACCGCCGCGCTACCGGTTGAAACCGCCGCAAAGCCGGTGTATCGTGTGCCCTTGCTAACGCGGGGGTCCTGCGATGCGTTCGGTCGAACGACCGGCATTGCGGGTGAGAAATACCCTTTGAACCTGATCTGGATAATGCCAGCGCAGGGAAGCGTACGGATTCCGCCGCCATCCTTCTGACGAATCCGCCGCCTCACCAAACCTCGTCTCCTGCTTAGCTCGAGCCCCACATTCGTCAAGGGCTCCGGGCAAGCGCCGCAGCGCGTGTCCGGCGCTCACACAGGAGATTGCATGAACGCCAATCCGAAGTTTCTGTCCGCCGACGCTCATGTCGATGCCGCGGCCGTCGCCCCGCTGCCGAATTCCCGCAAGGTCTACGTCACCGGCTCGCAGCCCGACATCCGCGTGCCGATGCGTGAAATCACGCAGGCCGACACGCCGACCGGCTTCGGCGGCGAGAAGAATCCGCCGATCTACGTGTACGACACGTCGGGCCCCTATACCGACCCGGACGCGAAGATCGACATCCGCGCGGGCCTGCCCGCGTTGCGCCAGGGGTGGATCGACGCGCGCGGCGACACCGAGGTACTCGACGGCCTGTCGAGCCGGTACGGCCTCGAGCGCGCGGCCGACCCGGCCACCGCCGACCTGCGTTTCCCGGGCCTGCACCGCAACCCGCGCCGCGCGCGGGCCGGCAAGAACGTCACGCAGATGCACTATGCGCGCCAGGGCATCATCACGCCGGAAATGGAATTCATCGCGATCCGCGAGAACCAGCGCCGCGCCGAGTACCTCGAGAGCCTGAAGGCGAGCGGCCCGAACGGCGCGAAGCTCGCCGCGATGATGGGCCGCCAGCACCCGGGCCAGGCGTTCGGCGCCGCGGCCTTCGGCGCGAACGCGCCCACCGAGATCACGCCGGAATTCGTGCGCTCGGAAGTGGCGTGCGGCCGCGCGATCATCCCCGCGAACATCAACCACCCGGAATCGGAGCCGATGATCATCGGCCGCAACTTCCTCGTGAAGATCAACGCGAACATCGGCAACTCGGCCGTTACGTCGTCGATCGGCGAGGAAGTCGACAAGATGACGTGGGCGATCCGCTGGGGCGGCGACACGGTGATGGACCTGTCGACCGGCAAGCACATCCACGAAACGCGCGAGTGGATCATCCGCAACAGCCCGGTGCCGATCGGCACGGTGCCGATCTACCAGGCGCTCGAAAAGGTCAACGGCAAGGCCGAGGACCTGACCTGGGAAATCTTCCGCGACACGCTGATCGAGCAGGCCGAGCAAGGCGTCGACTACTTCACGATCCACGCGGGCGTGCGCCTGCAGTACGTGCCGCTCACCGCGAACCGGATGACGGGCATCGTGTCGCGCGGCGGTTCGATCATGGCGAAGTGGTGCCTCGCGCATCACAAGGAAAGCTTCCTGTACGAACACTTCGAAGAGATCTGCGAGATCATGAAGGCGTACGACGTGAGCTTCTCGCTCGGCGACGGCCTGCGCCCCGGCTCGATCTACGACGCGAACGACGAAGCGCAGCTCGGCGAGCTGAAAACACTCGGCGAGCTCACGCAGATCGCATGGAAGCACGACGTGCAGGTGATGATCGAAGGCCCGGGCCACGTGCCGATGCAACTGATCAAGGAGAACATGGATCTCCAGCTCGACTGGTGCAAGGAAGCGCCGTTTTACACGCTCGGGCCGCTGACCACCGACATCGCGCCGGGCTACGACCACATCACGTCGGGCATCGGCGCCGCGATGATCGGCTGGTTCGGCACCGCGATGCTGTGCTACGTGACGCCGAAGGAGCACCTGGGCCTGCCGAACAAGGACGACGTGAAGGAAGGGATCATCACGTACAAGCTCGCCGCGCATGCGGCCGACCTGGCCAAGGGCCATCCGGGCGCGCAGGTCCGCGACAACGCGCTGTCCAAGGCGCGCTTCGAGTTCCGCTGGGAAGACCAGTTCAACATCGGCCTCGACCCGGACAAGGCGCGCGAATTCCACGACGAAACGCTGCCGAAGGATTCGGCGAAGGTCGCGCACTTCTGCTCGATGTGCGGCCCGCACTTCTGCTCGATGAAGATCACACAGGACGTGCGTGAGTTTGCGGCGCAGCAGGGTGTGTCGGAAACCGAAGCGCTGAAGAAGGGGATGGAAGTCAAGGCGGTCGAATTCGTCAAGACCGGCGCCGAGATCTATCACCGTCAGTAAGCGCATGCGGCGATCCGCGCCGGATCGCCTCGCGATGCGATCGACGAAGCCCGCTTTCGAGCGGGCTTTTTTGCGCCAGCATCGCGCGTGCCCGCGCCTGCAAACGAAACAATTGATTACGAAACCCCGAGAGCCTTAACAAGTCCTTACAGCGGCGTTCCGGCACGGCGAGTAGATTGGTTTCATGCGCGGCCGCCTGCCGGTTGCGCGCTTCTCGTTCACTTTCCGTTCACTACCACAAGGACAACGATCATGAATACGATTCGGCGTTTTGGGGTATACGCTCTCCTCGTCGCGACGGTAGCCAGCCTGTCTGCCTGCGATTCGATGTCGCGACGCCAGCGCGATACGGCCATCGGCGCGGGCGTCGGCGGTGTCGCCGGCGCGGCGATCGGCGGCAGCGCGTTGTCGACGCTCGGCGGTGCGGCGGCCGGCGGCATCATCGGCAACCAGGTCGGCAAGTAACCACGCGCGGCATTTGCCCGGCGCGCACCCGTCGCCCGACACGGCGCGGGAGGGTTTGGCCAGACGGCGTTTCCGCAGCGCGGAAGCGCCGTTTTCGCATGCGGCGCCACGATCCGGCCGACTCCGCAGCCGATGCGCGGAAATGATCCGTTACCGTTTTGCGCACCGTGTCGTCGCCGCGCGGCCTAAGCTTAAGCATCTGCCGATTGCCGGCCCCGCCGGAGAGACATCATGAACAGGACCCTCGTCGTCGCGGCGCTCGCCGCCGCGACACTCACCGGCTGCTATTACCCGTACGGCTACTATCCGGCCGGCGGCTATTACGCGGCGGCACCGGTGCAGCCGGCGCCCGTCTACGTCGATCCGGGCCCCGCCTACTACTATCCCGCGCCTGCGTATGCGCCCGCGTGGGGCGGTTATTGGGGACCGGCGCTGTCGCTCAATTTCGGCTTCGGCGGGCGCGGCGGCTGGCGCCATCACTGAACGGCGACGTCGCTTGGCTGCCGGCGCCTGTCGGCGGCGGGCGGCGCTTCCCGCTTCTTGTCCCGTTCTTGTCGTTTCATCCGGACGTGAAGCGATGGCGCGGTAACGCGGTGTAAGATCCACCGCATCCCGTCCCTCGCCCCTCCTCCCGATGTCACCCAAGAATGCGCTTCTGCTGACCTTTCTCGCCGCCCTGTGGGGCGCGTCGTTCCTGTTCATCCGGGTCGGCGTCGCCGATTTCGGCGTCGCGCCTTTGATGGCGCTGCGGGTGGGCATCGGTGCGCTGTTCCTGATCGGCTTCGCGCTGACGCGCTTCCCGCCCGCCGAACTCGGCGCCCGGCTGCGCCGTCACGCGTGGCCGCTGTTCGTCGTCGGCGCGCTGAACTCGGGCATCCCGTTCTGTCTGTTCGCGTTTGCCGAACTGACGCTGTCGGCCGGCGTGACGTCGGTCATCAACGCGACGGCGCCGCTATGGGGCGCACTCGTCGCCTACCTGTGGCTGAAGGACAGGTTGTCGCTGCCGCGCGTGCTCGGCCTCGTGATCGGCTTCGGCGGCGTGCTCACGCTCGTGTGGAACCAGATCGCGAACGCGCAAGGCAGCACCGGCGCGAGCGCGACGGCCCTCGCCGCGGCCGCCGCGCTCGGCGCGACGCTGCTGTACGGGATCGCGGCCAACTACACGAAGCGCAAGCTGAGCGGCATCGATCCGCTCGTCAACGCGACCGGCAGCATGATCGGCTCGACCGTGCTGCTGCTGCCGTTCGCGATCGCGACCTGGCCGGCCGCACCGATCGGCGCGCACGCATGGGGCTCCGTGCTCGCGCTGGGTATCGCATGCACCGGCATCGCGTATTTCATCTACTTCTACCTGATCGCGCACATCGGCCCGGCCCGCGCGATTACCGTCACGTTCGTGATTCCGGTGTTCGGGCTGCTGTGGGGCGCGCTGTTCCTCGGCGAACACGTATCGGTCGTGATGATCGAAGGCTGCGCGATCGTGCTCGTCGGCACCGCACTCGCGACCGGTGTGATCAAGCGGATTCCCGGAATGAAGCCGCGCAGCGGCGAAGCGACCTGACGATTCGTTTGGGCGCAGGCACCGGCAGCAGGTGGGGCGCGGTGTCTGATGGACGGGGGGACGGTTCAGCGGTGTGGTACGGATGGCATTGGCACTCCTCTGACGGCCACGTTCGCTCGGGGCTGATCCAGCCGCCGGGATTTGCCGTCTCGTATTGTCTGCGCTGACTTGCCGCGCCTCACATCACCCACCCGCTTCGCCGCGACTCGTCACGCCGTGCGTCACCACATGTCATGACATGTCATGCCGTGTCACACCACGCGCGCCGTGTCGAGTCGAGTCGTGTCGTGCCATGCCCCATGCCATGCCATGCCGCCGGATCGTCATGTGCGCCAGCGGTACCCGTTGCTACGCGGCGGTCATGCGCGGCGCGCATGCGGGCGCCCCGGCCGCGAGCGCCTATCCGTGTGCGTCTGGAGTTACCCTGATACGCGAGCGACGCCATTCCCGTTACACTCGGAACACTTACCCGCAGAAGGCGGTCACGATGTTCCACGTCCTTTCGCGTCCGCCGGCGCGTGCGACTGCTTCAGCGTGGCGCCGCTGCGCCGCCCGCCCCCGGGCACTGACATGAAGCCCGCCCGCGACCTCTCGCTCGACTCCCTGCTCGAACGCCTCACGGCGACGCCCGGCGGCTGGCTCGCCACCTATCGCAACACGACACTGCGCAGCGTATTCCAGCCCGTGCTGTCGATCACGCACAAGCGGGTCGTCGGCTACGAGGCGCTGCTGCGCGTCGTCGATTCGAACGGCGCGCTGGTCTCGCCCGCCGCCTTGTTCGACAAGACGCGCGCCGACGCCGACGCGCTGCTGCTCGACCGGCTCGCGCGCTGCCTGCATACGGCCAACTTCGTCGCGCAGGGCATCGGCGACGGCTGGCTGTTCCTGAACGTCACGCCGCGCGTGCTCGATTCGGGCCTCGTGCAGCGCGAATTCGTCGAAGCGCTGTGCCGGCATTTCGCCCTGCCGCCGAACCGCATCGTGCTGGAGGTCGTCGAACAGCCGGCGCGCGACGAAGCCGCGCTCGCCCGCACGATCGACATGATCCAGCATCGCGACTTCCTGATCGCGATCGACGATTTCGGCACGGGATTCTCGAACTTCGACCGCGTGTGGCGCGCGCGCCCCGACATCGTCAAGCTCGATCGCTCGCTCGTCGAACGCTCGACCCGTTCGGCCGACGATCGCCGCATCATGCATCACCTCGTATCGATGCTGCATCAGGCCGGCGCGATGGTGCTCGCCGAGGGCGTCGAGAGCGACGACTCGCTGCAGGCGCTGATGGAAGCCGACATCGATTTCGTGCAGGGTTTCCGGTTCGGCCAGCCCGATGCATCGATCGCCCATGCAAGCGCGGCGGCACCCGCGATGCTCGACGCCGCGTGGCAGCGCTTCATCGCGCGCCGGCACGCACCGGTCGTCGCCGAGCAGCCGGGTTTCGACGCGATCGAGCGACTCGTGCTGACCGGCGCCGCCGCATTTTCCGCGAGCGGCAACCTGCAGGACGCCGCGCAACGCGTATTCGCGGAGCCGGCTGCGCGCCGCGTGTTCGTCACCGACGAGACCGGCGAGCAGTTCCTGCCGTCGATCGGCGCGCACGCCGACGACGGCCAGGCAGGCACCACCCGCCTCGCCCCGCTGTTCCCGGAAACCCACAGCAACTGGTCACGGCGCCCGTATTTCCAGCGCGCGATCGCCGCACCCGGACGCGTCGCGCTGATGGGCCCGCACTTCTCGCTGACGGAAGGCCGCGACTGCTACACGGCCGCCGTCGCGATTCGCGCACAGAGCCGGCTCGTCGTGTTCTGCGTCGACTTCGTGCTCGACAGCGCGGGAACCGTGATGCGGTAGCCGGTGCGTCGGCGAGCGAACGGCCGGCGCGACCGTCGCCCGTCCGTCGCTCGACTCGTCGTGTTCTGTGTCGCCCTCGTGCTCGACAGCGCAGGAGCCGTAATGCGGTAGCCGGTGCGTCGGCGAGCGAACGACTGTCGCGCCCGTCGCCCATCCGTCGCTCGCCCATTCGTCAGTCGGTCACCTTCCCTCGTCCCGACTTCACCGCGCTGCGGCGCGACTTGTGCTCGAGGCGCCGCTCCTTCGACGCGCGCGTCGGCCGCGTGGCGACCCGCGCGCGCGGCGTGTACGCGACACCGCCGATCAGCGCATCGAGGCGCGCCAGCGCGGCTTCGCGGTTCTTCTCCTGGGTGCGATATTCCTGCGACTTGATCACGACGATGCCATCGCGCGTGATGCGCTGGTCGGGCAGCGCAAGCAGCCGCTCCTTGATGACGGACGGCAACGACGACGCGCGGATATCGAAGCGCAGGTGGATCGCGCTCGACACCTTGTTCACGTTCTGCCCGCCCGCGCCCTGCGCGCGCACGGCCGTCCATTCGACTTCGGCCGGATCGAGCGTATAGCGGATCATCATCGCGAAGCCTCCGTCCGGCGCCGCTCGAGCGCCTCGTCGACGCGCGCCGCGAGCCCCGAGTCGCGCTGCGTGCGTGTCGCGACCGCCTGCGCGAGCACACGCCGCGGCCCGATCACCTGCACGCGCGTGCGGGCACGCGTGACGGCCGTATAGACGAGTTCGCGCGTGAGCACGCGGCCGAACGACGCCGGCAGCACGAGCGCGGCCTCGTCGAATTCCGAGCCCTGCGATTTGTGGACCGTCAGCGCGAAAGCGGTTTCGTGCGGGGGCAGCGCGGCCGGCGATACCGCGCGAGCCGTGCCGTCCGCGCGCCTGAACCACACGCGCAGCACGCCATGCGCATCGGGCAGCGCAACGCCGATATCGCCGTTGAACAAGCCGAGCGCATAGTCGTTGCGCGTCACCATGATCGGCCGCCCCGTGAACCAGTGCGCGCCGACCGCGAGCGGCACGCGCGCCGCATGGCGCACGTGCGCGGCCACGAGCGCATTGACGTGCTCCGCGCCGCGCAAGCCGCTGCGGGTCGCGCACAGGATCCGGAACCGGTTGAGCGCGTCGAACAGCGGCAGCGGATCGGGCACCGGCGCGGCCAGCGCGTCGCGCAACGCGTCGAGGTAGGCACCGAAGCGCCGCGCGAGCCGCTCGACCGTCGACGACGCGAGCGACTCGCCCGCATCGTCGTGGAACGACGCGGCAGCCGACTCGTCGGCGGGCAGCGCGTCGAGCGCGGCCTGCACGTCGCCGCTGCGGATCGCGAGCGACAGCCGCCCGATCGGCGAATCGAGACCGAAGCGGTAGTTGCGTTCGAGCCAGACCACGCAGTCGGCAAGCGGGGCCGGTGCGGCCGCGGGCGCGGACGCCGCGGCGGTTGCGTCCGGCGCCATCGACGTGACCGACGCAAGCGCCGCGTCGCCTGTGTCGAACGGCGGCAACTCGATGGCGTCGAGCCACGCGAGTTCGCCGACCTCGATCCATGCGGCGGCTTCGGCGGCTTTGACAGCCTCCCCCGAGTCGCCGGTTTCGGCCGGCACGGGGCCTGCAGCCGGCGGCGGCGCGACATCGGTCGACGAATCTTCGTCGTCCTGCGGTTCGTCGTCGAAGAGCGATGCCTGCCGTGTATCGGTTTTCCGTCTCGACGCCGGTTTGCGGGCAGCCGTTGCACGCGCAGAGGAAGGCGCCGGCGCCGGGACCGCGGCGGAAACCGGATGCGCCGCGGGAACGGCCGCGGTCGCGGCGTCGTCCCGCACCGGCAACGCCGCGACGAACGCCGCCTCGTCGATGCCGAGCGCCTGCGCGATACGCGTACGCGCCGCGGCGGTAAATGCCGGCCGCGCGCTCAGCTCCGCGAAGACGGCGCCCGCCTCGACGGCGGCCAACTGGTCCTTGTCGCCGAGCAGCACGAGCCGCGCGCCCGGTGCGAGCGCGTCGAGCAGATGAGCGGCGAGCGCGACGTCGATCATCGACGCCTCGTCGACGACGATCAGGTCGTACGGCAACGGATTGTCGCGATGGTGCCGAAAGCCGGCCGCACCGCCGCCGCCCAGCAGCCGGTGCAGCGTGTACGACGTATCGGGCAGGCGCGCCGCGAGTTCGGGAGGCAGGTCGCCGGCCCGCGCATGCAGCGCTTCCTGCATCCGCTGCGCGGCTTTGCCGGTCGGCGCGGCCAGCGCGACGCGCAGCGCCGGGTGCGCGTCGAGCAGGCAGGCCAGCACGCCGACGACGGTCGTCGTCTTGCCCGTTCCCGGGCCGCCGCTGACGATCGTCACGCGGCCCGTCAGCGCGACGATCGCCGCGACGCGCTGCCAGTCGACTTCACCGGTGGGCGGCCCGAAGTAACGCGCGAGGCTGTCACGCAACCGGTCGGGCGCAAGCGCTTCGTCCGGCACGGCCGTGCCGGCCTGCGCGACGAGCGCGTCGGCAAGCCGACGCTCGTAGTCGAAATAGCGCGACAGGTACAGGTGATCGTGACGGTCGACGATCAGCGGCCGCTCGTCGCCGCGCGCGAGCGTGCCGAACGCGACCACGCCGCTCGCGGCAAGCGCCGCGCGAACCTCATCCGGCGGCGCTTCGTAGCGCTGCGCGAGCGCACCGAGCGCGACGCACACGTGGCCGCCGGCGGTCGCTCGGCTCGTCGCGAACGCGGCGCGCGCGGCCCAGCGCGCGGCCGCGGCCGGCGCGCCGGCGCGGCGCGAGAGATCGCCGATGCGGCGCGCGAAACCTTCCGCAAGCGCGATGCCGAAATCGGCGGGTTCGGGCAGCCGCGCGACGAGGCCGCCGGTAAATTCGAGCATATCGTCGGAGGCGTTCATGCGCGGCCCCCTTCCATCATCCGGTCGAGCGCTTCGACGAGCGCACGCGCGGGCCGCCGCGCATGCACGCCGGCCGGCTCGCCGCCGCTGCGCCAGCCGGGCCGCACACCGCGCACGAACAGGTACAGATAGCCCGCGATATGCGTGTCGTAGTCGTAATCGGGCAGCCGCCCGCGCAGGTAGCGATGCAGCGCGACCGTATAGAGCAGCGCCTGCAGGTGATACGCGTGATCGGCCATCGCGACGTCGAGCGCGCGCGGACCGTACGCGTCCAGCGTCGTGCCGAGATGGTTCGACTTCCAGTCGACGATCCAGAAGCGGCCGTCGTGTTCGACGATCATGTCGATGAAACCCTTGATGAAACCGGCGAGCATGCCCGCCTCCAGTGCAACGTCCGGGTAGCCGTGCGCGACCAGCAGCCGGCGCAGCGCCACGAGGTCGAGCGCCGGCGCAGGGAACAGGAACCCCATTTCGTCGAGCCGCTTCGCGGGATCGAGATCGGCGAGCCGCATGCCCGGCACGAGCTCGGTGTGCACGACGTCGTCGACCAGCCGCACCATCATCGCCGGCAGGCGTGTCGCCAGCTCGGGCGTGGCCTCGACCGGCCGGTCGTGCAGCGCGCCGAGCGCGGCCCGGGGCCACGACTCGGGCTCCGTGAAGCGGCTGAGTTCGAACAGACGGTGCAGGCACTCGCCGGCCGCCGCGCCGCGCGGGAACACGAGGATGTCGTCGTCCGGCGGTTCGGGCGCGACCGGATCGGCCAACAGCCACTCGCCATCCGGCGCCACCGCGGCCAGCGCATCGTGATCGGGCCGCAGTTCGTCGTCGGGCACGGCCGCGACGCCCGCCTCCTCGCGCGCCATCGACGCGGTCAGCGAGCTGAAGCTCGCCATCCGCCACGCATCGCGCAGCACGCGCGTCGCCTGGCGCGCCGCGAGCGTCTGCGACGCGTCGTGCCCGGCCGCGAGCCGCTCCGGGCGCCCCGGCGCCGGCAACGGCGCGACGCTCACGGGGCCGCCCGCAAGCGCATGCCATGCGGTATCGAGCGCGGCTTCATCGGGCGGCTCGTCGAGCCATGCATCGAACGACTGCCCGGCGCCCGCGACGAGCCAGTTGAGCACGCTGCGCCGCGCTTCGCGCGTCGAGCGCGACGCCAGGTACGGCCCGGCGACGACATAGCAGCGATAGACCGCGCGCGTGAGCGCCACGTAGACGAGCCGCGCGCGTTCCGCGGCCTGCTCGCGCAGCGCCTGCCGCGCCGCATGCGCGGCGGCTTCGTCGTCGCAGCCGTAATGCAGCACCGCGTCGCCCGCCTCGTCGTGATATTCGCGCGCATCGGGCAGCGCGGACGGCGGCGGCTCGCGCAACCCGCCGTCGTTCAGGAACGGACAGAACACGATCGCGTATTCGAGGCCCTTCGACTTGTGCACGGTGACGATCTGCACGAGGTTGCGATCCGATTCGAGCCGCAGCTGCGCTTCCTCGCCGCCGCCGTCGAGCCGTTGCGCGGCGAGCCAGCGCAGCGTCGGTGCGATGCCCGGCTGCGCCGATGCGCGTGCCTGCGTCAGCTCGGCCAGATGATTGATGTCGGTCACGCGCCGCTCGCCGTCCGCACCGGCCATCAGCCGCTCGGCGATCCGCAGTTCGCGCGTGAACGTGCGCCACATCACCGCGAAGCCGCGTTCGCGCCACAGCAGCCGATACCGCGAGAAGCGCTCGACCCAGCTCATCGCGTCGGCGCCGTCAGTAGCGGATGCATCGCGTTGCCCGTCGCCGTCGCCCTGCTCCATTCGCCACAGCGCACCCGCATCGAGGCCGAACCAGTCGGACGCGAGCGCGGCGCGCAGACGCCGGAGGTCGCCCGGCGCATCGATTGCCGCGAGCACGCGTTCGAGCTGCTCGGCGTCGCCGGTCGAGAACACCGATGCCTGGGCCAGTTCGACGCTGCCGATGCCCCACGTGGCCAGCACGCGCTTCACGAGACTGCCCTGCCGGTGCGTCTGCACGAGCACCGCGACATCGCCCGGCGACACCGGCGTCGCGCCGAGCCGCACGCGCCCTTCGCGCGCGCCGCGCATCAGCCGCGCGATCTCGGCCGCGCAGGCCTGGGCGGCCTGCGCCTGCGCGTCGCGCTTGAGCAGCGTACCTTCGCCGCCCGGCAACGCCCACACCCGGAAATCGCCGGCCGGGCCCGGATCGGTTTCGTCGACGAACGGCGCACGCACGCGCGTGCCTGCGCGCACCGCGTAATAGTCGAGCCCGTCGAGCACGAAGGCGCGCGGATTCGACATGAAGAAGCGGTTGCACGCATCGACGATCGCGGGCGTCGAGCGCTGGTTGACCGCGAGCGTATAGCACGCGCTCGCACGCGCGCGTGCCGCCAGATACGTATGCAGATCGGCCGCGCGGAAACTGTAGATCGCCTGCTTCGGGTCGCCGACCAGGAACAGCGGGCCGCCCGGCGCGAAGATCCGGTCGAAGATCGCGAACTGCAGCGGATCGGTATCCTGGAACTCGTCGATCAGCGCGGCCGGATAGCGCGCGCGCAGCGTGTCGGCAAGCCACGGGTGCGCGTGCAGCGCGTGATACAGGTTGGCAAGCAGATCGTCGAACGACACGACGCGCCGCGTGCGCTTGCGCTCGGCCAGTTCGCCCGGCGCCATGTCGAGCCATGCGGCGATCAGCGCGAGCCAGCGCGCGCGCTGGGTGGCCTCGGCCGAGGCCACGGCCGCTTCGAGCGCGTCGGCCACGTCGAAGAATGCGTGTTCGGGTGTCGTGCCGCCCTTCTTCGTCGCCTTCGCCAGCGCGGTTTGCGTGAGCTTGAGCGCGACCTTCGGCAGCGCCGCCGTCGCGTCGCCCTGCGCGAAGTGCGCGGCCCACGCGGCGAGTGCATCGGCAACCGCTTCGGGTTTGTGCGAGCGCTGGTTGAGCGCGGGCTGCGCGGCGCGCAGCAACGCGTCGATCGCATCGCGCTCGGCCGCCCACATTCGCGCCGCCTCGGCGAAGCATTCCGCCGCGGCCGCTTCGGCCGATTCGTCCGGCTCGGCCACGCCGTCCCAGCGCAGCGCGGCGAGCGGCTTCTTCAGCCGGCGCGCGAGCTGCGCATCGAGCGCGGCCGGGCCCGCGCCCGATTCGACGAGCCAGGTCGCGAAGCCCGGCCAGCGCGCGGCGGCCGGTTCGACGCGCGTGCGCCAGAAATCCGCCGCCAACTCGAAGCGCAGCGATGCATCGTCGGCCTCCATGTCGAACGCGAACGGCATCGCCGCCGCGAACGGCGCTTCCTGAAGCGCACGCTGGCAAAACGCGTGAATCGTGTGGATCGCGGCCTGGTCGAATGCGCGCAACGCGCGCCTGATCCGCTTCGCGGCCGTGTCGGGGTCGAGCATGCCGGCTGCGCCGAGCGTGGTTTCGAGCAGGCGCGAGATGAACGGGTCGCCGCCGTCGTCGCCTGTGTCGAGCGCATGGGCAAGCTGCGCGAGCCGGCTGCGAATCCGCTCGTGCAGCTCGGCGGTCGCCGCTTTCGTGAAGGTCACGACGAGGATTTCGTCCGCGCCGAGATCCTTCTCCAGCAACAGGCGCACGTACAGTGCGCAGATGTTCCACGTCTTGCCGGTGCCGGCCGACGCCTCGATCTGGTTGACGCCGTCGAGCGGGCACGCGAACACGTCGAGTTCGAGCGCGTGCTGCGGCTGCGACACGGCGCTCATGCGACCTCCTTCAGATGCTCGACGAGCGGATCGAACACGAGCCGAGCCAGTGTGCCGAACGGCTCGTCGAGCGATGCATGCGCACCGCGCCACGCGATCGCGATGGCCGGATCGTCGGCTTCGCTCACGACGCGCTCGTTGATCCAGACGCTCGCGGCCTTGGCCTCGCCGTCGGACACCCGCGCCCACGCGCTGCGCGGGAAAAACCGCAGCGGCATGCGCCGCCCCGCGCGAAACAGCGCAGCCAGTGGCGCGAGTTGCTCGAGCGGCGCCGCGACGGGCGTCAGCTCGAACGCGCCGCCGCTGCCGAACCACAGCGTGCGGCGCGGGCCGTCGGGTTCGATCGCGCAATAGACGAGATGCGCGAGCCACGCGGAAAGGTAGTCGCGCGCACTCGGCCGCGCATAGCGGTAGATGATCTGCCCGGCCGGCGTGAGCCGGTTCAGCGTGCCGTGCAGGTCGAGCGGCGCGCTCACCGCGTCGCGCGACAGCAGCGCATCGTCCGCGCCGAACAACGCCTGCTCGGTGTCGGGCCACGCGGGCACGACGGTGAGCGAGAACGGCCGCCGCTCGATGCCGTCGGCCAGTGCGCGGCGCACGTTCGACGCGAGCTGCGTCATCGAGCCGAGCGCCTGATCGCGCCATACGGCACCCGTCGCGCCGCCCGGCAGTTCGGGGCTCGCGTCCGCAATGCGCAGCGCGTGATCGTGCATGCCGGCGCCGTCCGATTCGATCAGCAACGGCAGCACGCGCTCGGCGAGCGCGTCGCTGCCGGCGAAATCGAGCGCGAACGGCTCGGTGTCGAGCAGCTCGGCCTGCGCGTCGGCGAGCACGATGCCGAGCCGCGCACGCAGCAGCGCGCGCGCAGGATGCCGCCAGAAACGTTCGAATTCGCTGAACGCGACCGGCTCAACCGGTTCGGGCGGCAGCGGCTGCGCGAAGAACGGCCGCTCGCGCGGCCCGTCGCGCGACGCCTCGGCGGCCAGCAGCGACGCAAGCGTCGCACGCTCGGCGTCATACGAAACGAGTGCGCTGCCGGGCTGGAAATACGCGGCCGCGAACGGCTGCAGCGGATGCTCGACGACGAACGCGCGCCGCGCGGCATCGACGGCATCCGGCGCGGCGTCGGGCCCGGCCGCGACGAGCGCGAGATGATCGAGCAGCTCGTCGACGAGTGCCGCGGGCGGCAACGGTGCGTTGTCGCGAATGCTGCGGCCCGTGTAGGAGATCAGCAGCCGGTCGCGCGCGGCGAGCAGCAGGTCGAGGAACAGATTGCGCTCGTCGTCGCGGCGCTGCCGGTCGCCGAGCTTCGGCAGCACGGCCATCAGGTCGAATTCGTCCGCGCGCGCGAGACTCGGCAGCACGCCGTCGTCCATCCCGAGCAGACAGACGACGCGATACGGCAGGCCGCGCAGGCTGGTCAGCGACGAGAACGTGACGCCGCCCCACGGCACCCCGCCGCGCGCCGGATCGTCGAGCGCGGCGGTCAGCCCCGCCCGGACGACGGCCGCCGGCAACGCTTCGTCGGGCGCGCCCTCGGTCATCGCGGCCAGCATCGCGTCGAGCGCATCGCGCACGCCCGCGAGCGCATCCGCATACGCGGCGCCCGAATCGAAGAAACGCGCGAGCGTGTCGGCGAACAGTTCGCTCCAGCCTTGCGGCGTATGCGCGTCGGCCAGCCGCCGCGCGAAGCCGTCGAGATCGTCGGTGAAACGGGCGAGCCGGCCGAGCAGTTCGGCCTCGCTGCCGGTGGCCGCCTCGATCGGCAGCCACGCGCCGACCGGTGCCGCGCCCTCCGGCATCGCATAGCCGAGAAAGAGCCGCGCGAGCGCATCGGAGAACGTATGGCGCGGCGCCGGCACGGCCGCGTCGTCGCTCGCGCGCGGCGACAGCCCGCGCCGCGCGCCGGCGGCCGCGAGCCAGGTCTGCACCGTTTCGAGCGCGGCCGCATCGATGCCGTAGCGCGCGGCCACCGCGTCGACACGCAGCCATTCGACCAGCTCGGGCGCGCCGACCTGCCGCTCCGGCAACGCGAGCCAGTCGAGCAGCACGCGCGCCACCGGGTTCGCCTGCGACGGCGGCAGGCCGGTGATCCGGTAAGGCACGCGCGCGCCGCCTGCGCCGGCCGTGCCGAACACCGCGTCGATCAACGGGCCGGCCGCGGCGAGATCGGCCACCGCGACGAGCACGTCGGACGGCTGCAGGCTCGGGTCGGCGTCGAACCACGCAAGCAGCCGGTCGTGCAGCACCTCGAGCTGGCGCGCGAGGCTGTGGCACACGTGCACCTCGATTCCTCGCTCGGCCGGCGTGCCGCCGGTTTCGGCCTCCGGCTGCAGTTCGAGGATCGCGTTCTGCACGCGCGCGAGCCACGTGGACTCGGGATTCTCGACGAAACGCGACGCATCGCCCGACGCGGCGCTTTCGGTCAGCTCGTGCAGCATGTGCAGTTGCGCCTGCGTCTGCCTGCCCCATTCGGCGAGCAGCGGATGGCCGACTTCCTGGTAGTCGAGCCGCCCCGCCGCATCGAGCGCCTCGGCATGCGCGGCGGTCACGATGTCGAACCAGAATTCGCGGCACGGGTTCAGCGCATAGATGCGCACGTCGATCCAGCGCGACAGCTCGCGCAGCAGTGCGACATGCAGCGGCGGCATCGTGGGCAGCGCGAACACGCTGACCGATTCGGGCCAGTCCGCGCGCGCGACGGTGTCGGGATCGAGATGGCGCGCTTCGACGAGGAAGCGGTGCGCGGGCGGCGTGCCGCTGTCGCTCAGCTCGGCGAGCAGCGCGCGCCACAGCGCGGCCTGCCAGCGCTCGTCGTCGCGTGCGGCGTCGCTGATCCCGCGCGGCGCGGCGTCGCCCGCGAGCACGGATTCGCCGGCCTGCCATGCGGCCAGCCATTCGGGGCGATAGGTCAGGTAGTGGTCGAGCACGGTCGCGACGCGGTGGGCAAGCTCGTAGCGCATCGCATCGTCGGACGCGGACAGATACGCGGCGAGCCGCGGCGACGCGAGCCACGGCGCGCCGTCGGCCGCTCGCGCGAACAGCCGGTAGCAGCGCCATACGAGACGGTCGGGCGCGAACGGCGAGCGCTCGGGCACCTGCAGCACGCGGCCGATCTGCGCCCACAGCCACTGCGCGAGATACGTGAACTCGACGTTCGCGCACACGCCGTTGCGCGCGGCGATGTCGAGCTCGAGACGGCGGCGCAGCGCCGCGCTCGGCACGATGACCTGTTGCGGCGCCCATGGGCCGTTGCGGGCCGGGAACGCGGCCAGATCCTCGAGCAGCGCGTCGGCCAGCGTTTCGTGACGATTCGAATAGAACAGATGGAGCATGAGGCAGGTCGGATTCTCGCGCCGGCCGGAGCGGGCGAACAGGTTCCCGAAGGATAGCAAATGGCCCGCCGCCGCGAGCATCGGCCGGATGGCCAGGTTTTGCGGACCGCGAAATACGATAGACTCGTCGCCAGTCAAGATGCCGCCCCCGGGCGTCTTCGTCTGCCATTCAGCCCATCGATGCGCTATTCGGTCGAAATCAGAAAGTTTTTCTACAGCCAGTATTTTTTCGGCGGCCTGCGGATCGCGGTCGGCGTCTCGCTGCCTGCCGTGCTGTGCCTGATCGTGTTTCACAACCGGGAGCTCGGCTTCACGATCTCGACGGGCGCGCTCGGCGCGTGCGTCGTCGACATGCCGGGCCCGCTCAAGTACAAGCACAACGAAATGCTCGCGTGCAGCGTGATCGGTTTTCTGGCTGCGCTCGCCACCGGCCTCGCCACGCCGAACATCTTCGTGCTGTGGCTCACCATCGTGCCGCTCACCTTCGTGCTGTCGCTGATCGTCGTCTACGGCAACCGCTGGCCGCAGATCAGCTTCGCGACGCTGTTCATGATGGTGATGACGCTCGAGGAAAAATTCACGCCGCTGCAGGCGTTCGTCAACGCCGGCTGGATTCTCGCGGGCGGCCTCTGGTACACGTACTGGGCCACGCTCGTGTCGCGCTGGCAAGCGCGCCGGATCGAGCAGCAGGCGCTCGCGGAGAGCCTGTTCGCGTGCGCCGACTACCTGCTCGCGCGCGCGCAGTTCTACGATCTCGATGCCGATCTCGACGAGTGCTACCGCAATCTCGTCGCCAAGCAAATCACGGCGGTCGAAACGCAGGAAACCGCGCGCGACATTGTGCTGCGCAACCTGCCGAAGCTGCGGCGCGGCAAGCTCGACCCCGGCCGCACGGCGATGTACAACCTGTTCATCAACAGCGTCGACCTGCACGAGCTGTTCGTCGGCGCGCACACCGACTACCCGCTGGTGCGCAACACGTTCGGCGGCTCCGACCTGATCATTTTCTACCGCGACCTGATCCGCAAGGCGGCCGCCGATCTCGAGGAGATCGGGCTCGCGGTGCTCGAGAACCGCGCGCCGCACTCGCGGGTCAGCGTGAAGGCCGAGCTGCGCGCGATCGAGTACGAGATCGAGCTGATGCGCAAGAAGAACTTCGCGGCCACCAACGCGGAGGCGTATGCGGCCGTGCTGGCCACGTTCCGGCGCATCTGGAGCGCCACGCGCCTGATCGACCGGATGCGCCGCAACCTGTCGGGCCACGCCGATCCGCAGCAGACCGAACTGAAGATCGACAAGGCGCTCACGCGCTTCCTGCAGCGCCGCCGGATGTCGCCGCTGCTGATCTTCTCGAACCTGAACATGCGCTCGCCGAGCTTCCGTCATGCGCTGCGCGTGACGATCGCGGTGGCGGTCGGATTCTGGCTCGGCCGGCTGCTGCCGCTCACGAACGCATACTGGATCGTGATGACGACCATCATCATCCTGAAGCCCGGCTACTCGCTCACCAAGCAGCGCAACGCGCAGCGGATCATCGGCACGCTGATCGGCTGCGCGGCGAGCATCGCGCTGATCTACACGGTGAAGGAGCCGCACCTGCTGATCGCGATCATGTTCGCGTCGATGGTGATGAGCTACAGCCTGCTGCTGTTCAACTACGCGGCGAGCGTCGTGTTCACGTCGTCGTACGTGCTGCTGATGTTCCACCTGCTCGCGCCGGGCAGCATGCGGATCATCGGCGAGCGCGCGATCGACACGGTGGTCGGCTGCATGATCGCGATCGCCGCGAGCCGTCTTTTCCCGTACTGGGAGTACCGGCTGATGGGCAAGCAGGTCGCCGACATGCTGACCGCCACCCGCAAGTATTTCGAGGCCGTGTGGCGCGCCGGGCGCGGCGTGTCGCCGCCGCCGGTGCCGGCCGCCGACGGCGCGGCCGTCGTGCCGGTCGTCGCCGCGGCCATCGAGGCGCCGGCCGCGGCCCTCGACGACGACTACCGCTACCGCCTTGCGCGCAAGGACGTGCACATCGCGTTCGCGAATCTCGGGCAGGCGTTCCAGCGCATGATGATCGAGCCGAAGGCGCACCAGCGCTTCGTGCCCGAACTGAACGACCTGCTCGTGCAGACGCACGTGCTCGGCGCGCAGATCACGGCCGCCGCGCCGCTGATCCGCACGGCCTGCGCGGCCGACGGCAACCTCCTCCACGACGACGCGCTGCATCGCGGCCTCGCCGCGGTGCTCGACAATCTCGAGAAGGCCGAGGCCGGCGAGCCGCCGCCCGCCGACCAGCTCGACGCGACGAAGCAGCTCACGCGCGAGCTCGACGCGATGGTCGTGTCCGCTGAGAAATCCGATGCGGTGGGGGCCGAGCTCACGCACGACCTGAAGGTGCTCGCCCACCAGTGCAAGCAGATGCTCGCGTCGTCGCTGCTGATCCGCAAGGACGCGAGCGTGATCCGCCTGCCCGCCTGAACATCCGCGCGCCGTGTGCCGCCGCCGGCGGCCGGTCCGCGCATGCCGCGGACCGGCCCCGACGTTCCCCGATTCCGTATGTTCCGAAGCATGACGCGCCCGTTTCACCCGGCCTGCGCCGTCGCTGCGCACGCGCCCCACCCGCTGTTGCGCCCGTCGCGCCAGTCAGGGAATACCCGATTCCGGTTACCCGCCCCGACTTGTTATCATTCGTTCACATTTAAGTTGTATAGACAACTTGAGCCAATCGGACCGGCTCCGCTTGCCCGGTCCGTCGCAAAACGAATATCGGAGACACGATGAAAAACTTGCAGCGCCACCTGAGCGCGCGGCACATCCGCTTTCTCGCGCTGGGTTCGGCGATCGGCACGGGCCTGTTCTATGGTTCGGCGTCCGCGATCCAGCTCGCGGGCCCGGCCGTGATCCTCGCGTACATCCTGGGCGGCGCGGCCGTCTACATGGTGATGCGCGCACTCGGCGAGATGGCCGTGCGCGAACCCGTCGCAGGCTCGTTCGGCCATTACGCGACCGAAAACCTCGGCCCGTTCGCCGGCTTCGTCACCGGCTGGACCTACACGCTCGAAATGGTGATCGTCGCGATCGCCGACATCACCGCGTTCGGCATCTACATGGCCTTCTGGTTTCCGGATGTCCCGCAATGGATCTGGGTGCTCGGCGTCGTCGCGATCATCTGCGGGCTGAACCTGTGCCACGTGAAGGTGTTCGGCGAGCTCGAGTTCTGGCTGTCGATCATCAAGGTCGGTGCGATCGTCGCGATGATCGGCGGCGGCGTCGCGATCCTGCTGACCGGCATGCACTTCGGCCACTCGGCCGACGCGCCGACGTTCGCGAACCTGTGGAACCACGGTGGCTTCCTGCCGAACGGCGTCGGCGGGCTGATCGCGTCGCTGTCGGTCGTGATCTTCGCGTACGGCGGGATCGAGGTGATCGGGATGAGCGCCGGCGAGGCGAAGGACCCGGAACGCGTGATTCCGCGCGCGATCAACGCGGTGCCCGCGCGCATCCTGCTGTTCTACGTGCTGACGATGGTCGTGCTGATGTCGATCAGCCCGTGGACGGGTGTCGGCAGCGACGGCAGCCCGTTCGTGCAGATCTTCTCGGCGCTCGGCGTGAAATCGGCCGCGACGATCCTCAACCTGGTGGTGATCAGCGCGGCGATCTCCGCGATCAACAGCGACATCTTCGGCGCGGGCCGGATGATGTTCGGGATGGCGCGCCAGGGCCAGGCGCCGCGCGTGCTGATGACGACGTCGCGCCACGGCGTGCCGTGGGTCACGGTGCTCGTGATGGCGGGTGCGCTGCTCGTCGGCGTGCTGCTCAACTACCTGATGCCGAAGGACGTGTTCCTGATGGTCGCGGCGATCGCGACGTTCGCGACCGTGTGGGTCTGGCTGATGATCCTGCTGTCGCAAGTCGCGATGCGCCGCCGGCTGTCGGGCGCCGAAGTCGCGGCGCTGAAGTTCAAGGTGCCGTTGTGGCCGGTCGCGCCGGCACTGACGATCGCGTTCATGGGTTTCGTGATCGTGATGCTCGGCTGGTTCGAGGACACGCGCGTCGCGCTGTATGTCGGCGCGGCCTGGCTCGCGCTGCTCGCGGCCGTGTTCTACGCACGGATCCGCCCGAAATTCGCCCCTGCGTCACGTTGACGCACGGCTGATCTGCGTATGCGGCGCGCCGGTTCCGGCGCCCGCTTCGACTCCCGCCGCGCACGACCTCTGCCGCGCCGCCGGCCGGAGGATTCTCCCTCTCACCTTCCCATCGCATGCGCGGCCCACCGGGCCGCGCATCGGCACGTCAGTGCGACGCCGCGCTCGCGGCCTCGGCCGGATGGGCCTCGTCGTAAGCGCGCTTCTGCGAAATCGCGTTGTACAGGATCGTACCGATCACGAGCAGCACGGCCACGACGATCAGGATGCTCACGTTGCGGACAGGGTTCTTCTTGCGCTGATCGTTCATGGTCGGTACGTCTCCGGTCAAATTCGTCGAAGCGGGCATTCTACGCGCTTGCGCCACCGCCGCGACGCCCCGTTTCCGATCCCCGCGCCTCACTGCCCCACCGTCCGCCGCAAGCTTTCATTTGATAATCGTTCCCATTTCGATCTAGAATCCGAAGTCTTTCATTTTGTAATGTTTCGGGACGCTCGGCCGGCAGGCGCGCCCCCCGGAACGTTTCCATCGTCCACCTGCCCATCCGGAGTCTTCATGTCGAAACCGCGCATCCGCCTGCTGCCGCTCGCCGGCGCCCTCGCCGTTGCCGCCGCCGCATTCGCGCCGCTCGCCCACGCTGCCGAGGAAGTGAACCTGTACACCACCCGCGAGCCGAAGCTGATCCAGCCGCTCATCGACGCATTCACCCAGCAGAGCGGCGTGAAGGTCAACACGGTGTTCGTGAAGGACGGCCTGCTCGAGCGCGTGAAGGCGGAAGGCGCGCAGTCGCCGGCCGACGTGCTGATGACGGTCGACGTCGGCAACCTGCTCGATCTCGTCGACGGTGGGCTCACGCAGCCGGTGCGCTCGAAGGCGCTCGACGACGCGATTCCCGCGAACCTGCGCGGCGCGAACGGCGACTGGTACGCGCTATCGCTGCGCGACCGCGTGCTGTACGTCGAGAAGGACCTGAAGGTCGATGCGTTCCGCTACGAGGATCTCGCCGACCCGAAATGGAAGGGCAAGGTCTGCATCCGCTCGGGCCAACATCCGTACAACACGGCGCTCGTCGCGGCGATGATCGCGCACGACGGGGAAGCGGCGACCGAGAAGTGGCTGCGCGGCGTGAAGGCGAACCTCGCGCGCAAGGCGACGGGCGGCGACCGCGACGTCGCGCGCGACATCCTCGGCGGGATCTGCGACGTCGGCCTCGCGAACGCTTACTACGTCGGCCACATGAAGCATGCGGAAGCCGGCAGCGACGCGCGCAAGTGGGGCGACGCGATCAAGGTCGTCCGGCCGACGTTCGCGAACGCGAAGAGCGGCGGCACGCACGTGAACATCAGCGGCGCGACGGTCGCGAAGCACGCGCCGCACAAGGCCAACGCGGTGAAGCTGCTCGAATACCTCGTGTCGCCGGAAGCGCAGGCGCTGTATGCGCAGGCGAACTACGAATACCCGGTGCGCGCGAACGTGAAGCTCGATCCGGTGATCGCGAGCTTCGGTACGCTCAAGATCGACCCGCTGCCGCTGGCTGACATCGCGAAGCATCGCAAGCAGGCGAGCCAGCTCGTCGACAAGGTCGGTTTTGACAACTGACGCAACCGCCGCCGGCGCGCGCCACCGGCGAGGCCGGCCGCGCCTGCTGCCGCGCGCGGGCAGCCTGTGGCTGCTCGCGGCGCTGGCGATCGCCGCGGCGGTCGCGGCGCCGCTCGCGGTGCTCGTGGCCGCCGCGTTCGACGCCGATCTCGCGCACTGGCGCCATCTCGCCGAATTCGTACTGCCGCAGGCGCTCGTCAATACGCTGGGGCTGCTCGCGGGCGTCGGCGCGATCGTGTCGATCGTCGGCACGGGCTGCGCGTGGCTCGTCACCGCCTACGACTTTCCCGGCCGCCGGATACTGACGTGGGCGCTGCTGCTGCCGCTCGCGGTGCCCACCTACATCGTCGCGTTCGCGTATCTCGACCTGCTGCACCCGATCGGCCCCGTGCAGGGCGCGATCCGCTGGCTGCTCGGCTTCGACAGCCCGCGCCAGTTCCGCCTGCCCGACCTGCGCTCGCTGCCCGGCGCGATCTTCGTGCTCGGCTTCGTGCTGTATCCGTACGTGTACCTGAGCACGCGCGCGATGTTCGTCACGCAGTCCGCGAGCCTGCTCGAAGCCGCGCGCACGCTCGGCGCGGGACGCATCGCGACGTTCTGGCGCGTCGTCGTGCCGCTCGCGCGGCCCGCGATCGCGGTCGGCGTGAGCCTCGCGCTGCTCGAAACGCTGAACGACATCGGCGCGTCGGAATTCCTCGGCGTGCAGACGCTGACCGTGTCCGTCTACACGACGTGGATCACGCGCTCCGATCTCGCCGGCGCCGCGCAGATCGCGCTCGCGATGCTCGCGATCGTCGTCGGCATGATCGTGCTCGAACGCTACGGGCGCCGCCGCCAGCGCTACGCGCACGGCCGCCGCATGCGGCCGATCGCGCCGCGCCGCCTGACGGGCGCGGCCGCGTTCGGCGCCGCCGTGCTCGGCTGGCTGCCCGTGCTGCTCGACTTCGGCGCGCCGGCCGCGTATCTCGCGCTCGAAACGGCCAAGCGGCTGCACCTCGTCGGCGGCGTGTCCGCGCAACTGATGACCGGGCTCGCGAACACGCTGACGATCGCCACCGCCGCCACCGTCGCGACGCTCGCGTGCGGACTCGTCGTCGCATGGGCCGCGCGCGCGCAACGCGACAGCGCCCGTGCGGGCCCGGCCCGCGTCTGCGCGCGAATCGCGAGCCTCGGCTATGCGGTGCCGGGCACCGTGCTCGCGATCGGCCTGCTGCTGCCGTTCGCCGCGGCCGACCGGCTGTTCGGCGCCGCGCTCGGCCGAGACGGACTGATGCTGATGGGCTCGGCAGCCGCACTCGTGATCGCGTACACCGTGCGCTTTCTCGCGATCCCGGCCGGCAGCATCGAGGCCGGCCTCGCACGCATCCCGCCGTCGCTCGAACAGGCGGCGCGCTCGCTCGGCGAGACGGCCGGCGGCACGCTGCGCCGCGTGCACCTGCCGCTGCTGCGGCCCGCGCTCACGACGAGCGCGCTGCTGGTGTTCGTCGACACGATGAAGGAATTGCCGGCAACGCTGCTGCTGCGTCCGCTGAACTTCGACACGCTCGCGACCTGGCTGTATGCGGAAGCCGCACGCGGCACCTATGAAGAAGGCGCGGTCGCCGCGCTCGCGATCGTGCTGGCCGGGCTCGTGCCCGTGATCCTGCTCGCCCGCACCCGCCACAAGATCGGAGCCTGACACCGTGAACCTGCTCGAACTCGACGACCTCTGCCTCGCCTACGACACGCCGCACGGCCGCCGCACCGTGGTCGACGGGCTGAGCCTCGCGCTGCCGCGCGGCGACATCGGCTGCCTGCTCGGCGCGTCGGGCTGCGGCAAGACCACCGTGCTGCGCGCGATTGCCGGCTTCGAACCGGTGCGCATGGGGCGCATCGTGCTGGACGGCGCGCCGGTCGCGGCGCCGTCGTTCGACGTGCCGCCGGAGCGGCGCCGCATCGGCATGATGTTCCAGGATTACGCGCTGTTCCCGCACCTGAGCGCGGCCGACAACGTCGCCTTCGGCCTGCGGCGCATGCCGAAGGCCGAACGGCGCATGCGTGTCGCGGAAATGCTCGAACTCGTCGGCCTCGCCGATTCCGGTGGCGCGTATCCGCACGAACTGTCCGGCGGCCAGCAGCAGCGCGTCGCACTCGCGCGTGCGCTCGCGCCGTCGCCGGAACTGCTGCTGCTCGACGAGCCGTTCTCGAATCTCGACGTCGATACGCGCGAGCGGCTCGCGTTCGAGCTGCGCGACATCCTGAAGCGCACGGGCCACACTGCGATTCTCGTCACGCACAACCAGGCCGAAGCGTTCGCGATCGCCGACCGGATCGGCGTGATGAAGGACGGTCAGCTCGCGCAATGGGATACGCCGTACGCGCTGCATCACCATCCGGCCAGCCCGTTCGTCGCGGATTTCGTGCGCCGCGACGCGCTGGCCGACGAACGCGCGCGCGCCCTGGCGCGCGGCCGCTGAATCCGCGGCGCCATCCGCGCGCGTGTCGGGTCGTGTCGGCTCGTTGCCGCGCTACGCCGGCTCGGCAAGATCGCGCACCGGTAGCGCGGTCGAATACTTGATCTGCTCCATCGCGAACGACGAGCTGACGTCGAACAGCGGCACCGCGCGAATCAGCTGCTTGTAGACGCGATCGTAGTCGTCGATGCCGGCCACGACGACGCGCAGCAGGTAATCGGTCTCGCCGCTCATCCGGTACACCTCGACCACTTCAGGCATGTCGCGCACGACCTGCGTGAAATGCTGCGCCCACTCCTCGGTGTGCTGGTTCGTGCGGATCGCGACGAACACGGTCGTGCCGACGCCGAGCTTGCGCGGATCGCACAGCGCGACCTGCGCGCGAATCGCGCCGGTTTCCTTGAGCCGCTGCACACGCTTCCAGCACGGCGTTTGCGACAGATTCACGCGCTGCGCCAGTTCCGCGATCGGCAGCGTGGCGTCCGCCTGCAGCAGCTCCAGCAGCTTGCGATCGATGGCGTCCATTTCTCCAGTCCCTCGTAGATAGAAATTTATTCTATTCAAACTGCCCAACGGGGAACAATATGAAAACCGCTTCGCCGCGTCGACCGGTATAAATACCGATCCGGTGCGCGCCGCACGCGCGAATCCGCCGGCACGTGGCCGCGCCCGCTCCCAAACGAAACAGGCGATCCCGCCCGCCAGGGTGGAATCGCCTGAAATTCACGCACGTCGCGGCCGGCCCCGCGCATGCGCGCCGCCGGCCGGCGCGCCGCTCAATACGCGACCGTCGCGATCTCGCGCACGAAGCTGTCTTGCTCGAGCGCATCGACGAACGCGATCGCGTAGTCTTCCGCCGAGATCTTGCTGTTGCCCTGCGCGTCCACGATCAGCTTGCCGACGCCCGTGCGGAACGTGCCCGTGCGCTCGCCCGGCGCGATCAGCGCGGCCGGCGCGAAGAACGTCCAGTCGAGATCGCCTGCCGTCTTCAGGTAGTCGAGCGCGTCGCGGTGCGCGAGCGCGACCGCCTTGTACGCTTCCGGGAAACCTTCGCTGTCGACGAGCTGCTTGCCGGGCGCGACTTCGAGCGAGCCGGCGCCGCCCACCACCACGAGCCGCTTGAGCCCCGCCTGACGCGTGCCGGCGACGAGCGCCTTCGCGGCCGCGACGACCTTCGCCGCATCGTCCTGCTTCGGACCGTACGCGCTCGCGACGACGTCGTGGCCCGGCAGCGCGGCCGCGATGCTCGCCGCGTCGAACAGGTCGGCCGCCTTCGCGGTGATGCCGTCAC
This sequence comes from Burkholderia metallica, assembly GCF_902832845.1. Lineage (GTDB taxonomy): Bacteria > Pseudomonadota > Gammaproteobacteria > Burkholderiales > Burkholderiaceae > Burkholderia > Burkholderia metallica. Next base: position 341,309 of record NZ_CADFDB010000009.1, read on the forward strand.
CGGCCGCGGCGGGGTTGCGCGACAGCGCGGTCACGCGATGGCCGCGTCGTGCGGCTTCCGCGGCGATGCGCGAGCCGATCGTGCCGGTGGCGCCGAACAGTGCGATGTTCAAAGTACGTTGCGTCATATCGATTCTCCAGTAAGAAAATATGTAACACAGTTAATTACATATAAGACCGAAAAAAAACGGGGCAAAGCCCCCGTTGCGCCGGTCGCCGCGCGTCGCGCCGTCCGGCTTCCTGCCCTGCCTACCCTCACCCGCTCGCGCGCGCCGCCTGTTGCGTGCGCTGCTCCAGATCCAGCACGTCGGCCGTGACGTCGGCCAGCGTGCGCGTGGCGAGCGACGCTTCCATCGCACGCTGCGCGTCGCCGATGTAGTCGGTCAGCGCGCCCTGGATGTGCCGCCCGACGAGACAGGCCGGATTCGGCGCCTCGCGGTGCAGCGCGAACAGTTGCGCATCGTCGACCGCGCGATACACGTCGAGCAGCGTGATCGCGGCGGGCTCGCGCGCCAGCAGCGCACCGCCGCCCGCGCCCAGTTGCGACGTGGTCAGGCCCGCGGCCGCCAGCATCGACAACAACCGGCGGATCAGCGCCGGATTCGTGTTCACGCTGCCCGCGATGATGTCGGACGACAGCGGCACGCCTTCCTGCATCGACAGCAAGGCGAGCACGTGAACGGCAAACGCGAACCGGCTGCTGGTATTCATTCGTCACTCGCTTGACGACGCCGGCTCGTCCCGCAGCCGGCGACATGTGTAACCATCATAATTACATTTTGCGGATCATGCAAGCCCGCATCACTCCCCGCTCGCAGGCTTGGCGCCCGACGCATTCTGCTGGCTCCACTGCTGGAGCTTCTTGCCGGCTTCGGCAATCTTCGCGCCGGCTTCGGACGCCGCATGCGCGACGACCGCGGAAGCGGCCGCGTCGAACTGCGCCTGCGCGGCGGACGCGAGGCCGCTCGCGGACAAAGGCGGCACGGCCGATGCCGCGGACGCGATGCCGGCCTTCGCGGCGTTGATTTGCTGGTTGACGGTGCTCGCCACCTGGTCGAGCGCCTTGGCCGCGTTGTTCGCGGCATCGGCGGCCGCGCTCGCGGCCGTATCGGGTTGCGTGGCCGGCGCACCGGACTTCTCGCAGCCCGCGAGCAGCAGCAGCGCACCGGCGGCTACGGCCGCCAGCACGGACCCGGGCACGCGACGCGCCCGCGATGTCTTCATGTTCATCAGCAATCTCCGGCCGCGCGTCGCGCGGCCTCGTGGTTGGACCGACGTCGATGATACCGCCTGTGGAATAGGGCCAATCAAACGCCATCATTGAAAACAGCTTTCGATTTCAGACTCGTCTGATTTAATCGCACGCGCGACGACACTAAAGTGGGCACGCTTCAATCCGCTTCGGACATGCCCCTTTTTCTCATGGATTTCCTCGTCGACTGGCTGATCGTGCTGGCCGCGCTGCTCGCCGCCACCCTGTTCCTGTGCCTGCGCCCGCCGTCCGCGCGCCACCTGACCGAATCGGGGCGCCCGCGCCGCGTCGCGTCCGCGCGCCTGCTCACGCAGGCCGTGATCGGCTTCTGGACGGCCGCGCTGATCGTCGCGCAAGGCATCCTCGGCCCCGACGGCCACGGCCAGTCGCTGACGGGTTTCGCGGCGCTCGCCTGCGCCGCGCTCGGGCTGACGGCCGTCGCCGCGTACTGGTCGGCGTGCGCGCTGCGGCTGCGCCGGCCGCCGTCGCTGTTCCCGCGTCACTGAAGCACCGCTGAAACGCCGCCCACGCGCCGCAACGGTGCGCGACGACGCACCAATCGGCAGATCGAACGCACCAGTTCCGCACGCACCGCACCACGCGCGTGCATCCGGCCTCGCTCCCGGCCGCTGCCGGCCGCGCCCCCTTCGCGTGCACGATTCACCGGAATGCCGCATCGCGCGGCGCGGGAGCACCAACTCCACGCAACCGTTCACCAAGTTGGCTCGATACTTGCGTTCCTCGCCCGTTTTTTGCGCAAGGAAGCCACGGCATGGATGGTCTGAAATCCGGCGTCGACACACTGTTCCTGTTGATCGGCGCCGTCATGGTGCTCGCGATGCACGCGGGCTTCGCATTTCTCGAACTCGGCACGGTCCGCAAGAAGAACCAGGTCAACGCGCTCGTGAAGATCCTGGTCGACTTCTCGGTGTCGACGCTCGCGTACTTCTTCATCGGCTACACGATCGCGTACGGCGTCGAGTTCTTCGACGACATCGGCACGCTGTCGCAGCACAGCGGCTACGCCCTCGTGCGCTTCTTCTTCCTGCTGACCTTCGCGGCGGCGATCCCCGCGATCGTGTCCGGCGGCATCGCCGAGCGCGCGAAGTTCAACCCGCAGCTCGTCGCGACGCTGATCATCGTCGGCTTCATCTATCCGTTCTTCGAAGGCATCGCGTGGAACGAGCGCTTCGGCGTGCAGGCGTGGCTCACGCACGCGTTCGGTGCGCCGTTCCACGATTTCGCGGGCTCCGTCGTCGTGCACGCGTTCGGCGGCTGGGTCGCGCTGCCGGCCGTGCTGCTGCTCGGCGCGCGCCACGGCCGCTATGCGAAGGACGGCCGGATCGCCGCGCACCCGCCGTCGAACATCCCGTTCCTCGCGCTCGGCGCGTGGGTGCTCGCGGTCGGCTGGTTCGGCTTCAACGTGATGAGCGCGCAGACGCTCGACAAGATCAGCGGCCTCGTCGCCGTGAACTCGCTGATGGCGATGGTCGGCGGCACGCTCGCCGCGTGGATGGCCGGCCGCAACGACCCGGGCTTCACGTACAACGGGCCGCTCGCGGGCCTCGTCGCGGTGTGCGCGGGCTCCGACGTGATGCACCCGATCGGCGCACTCGTCACGGGCGCCGCGGCCGGTGCGCTGTTCGTCGCGATGTTCACGTGCGTGCAGAACAAGTGGCGGATCGACGACGTGCTCGGCGTGTGGCCGCTGCACGGCATGTGCGGCGCGCTCGGCGGCCTCGCGGCCGGCGTCTTCGGCCTGCCCGCGCTCGGCGGCCTCGGCAGCGTGTCGTTCCTGTCGCAGCTCGTCGGCACGCTCGGCGGCATCGCGATCGCGACCGCCGGCGGCACGCTCGTCTACGGCGCGCTGAAAGCGACCGTCGGGCTGCGGCTGGACCGCGAAGCCGAATTCGACGGCGCGGACCTGTCGATCCACCGCATCTCGGCGACGCCCGAACGCGATTGAGCGTCCGCCGCACGCTCGGCGCGGCATTACGTTTTCAATTCAAAAAACTTTCATGTAGCGTCCTTACACTTCCGTCCAGTTTTCAATATGCCTTCGCCGAGCTTGCCGAGCGCCCGCTCGGCGAAGGCCATTCTTCCAACAACCGAAACTGGACTCCACATGCCCGCGTTGCCCAATGCTTCCCGTCGTCAGGCCCTGAAGATCCTCGCCGGCGCACCGATGCTTCCCCTTTCCGGCCTCGCGCTGCCGGCCCTGCTGACGGGTTGCGGCGGCGACGACGATCCCGCGTCGACGCCGGCGCCGGTCGCCGCCGCGTACACGTCGGCGACGTTCTCGCCGATGGCCGCGCCCACGCTCGACAACGCGGCCGCGATGGCCACGACGACGGTCGGCTCGACGCTGGCGGTGTCGTTCTCCGACGGCTCGTCGCGCAACTTCAAGCTCGCGTACCGGCCGTTCTTCGTGACGGGCGACATGGTGCCGGACGGCAAGGGCGGCACGACGCTCGCGGGCGGCTACTACGACATCAACAACCAGCCGATCATCGATCGCTCGGTGGCCGGCAAGGAGCGCCAGTTCTATTCCGACTGCCCGGACGGCAGCTCGCTGCTGACGCTGAAGAACGCGAACGTGCCCGGCGTGAAGGGCAACACGGTGTTCGCCGTCGTGCAGTTCGAATACACGACGCGCGACCAGGCGAGCGCATCGCAGTACGGCCAGCTGCCGTCGCCGATCGCGGTGCTGACGCTCGACCAGGATCCGGCCAACGGCGCGCTGAAGGTCGTCAAGTACCACAACGTCGACACGTCGAAGGCGCACGGCCTGTGGATCACCTGCGGCGCGAGCCTGTCGCCGTGGGGCACGCACCTGTCGAGCGAGGAGTACGAGCCGGACGCGACGAAGGCGGCAACCGACGCGCAGTTCAAGGCGTTCAGCAAGAACACGTTCGGCGACGAGACGAAGGCGAACCCCTACCACTACGGCCACCTGCCCGAGATCACCGTGAATCCGGACGGCACGGGCAGCGTGAAGAAGCACTACTGCCTCGGCCGCATCTCGCACGAGCTGATCCAGGTGATGCCCGACCAGCGCACCGTGATGATGGGTGACGACGCAACCAACGGCGGCCTGTTCATGTTCGTCGCCGACAAGGCGGCCGACCTGTCGGCCGGCACGCTGTACGTCGCGAAGTGGACGCAGACGTCGTCCGCCGGCGCGGGCACCGCGACGCTCACGTGGATCAGGATCGGCCACGCGACGAGCAGCGAGATCGAAGCGCTCGCGAATACGCTGAAGGCGTCGGACATCATGGACCTGGTGACCACCGATCCCAACGACGCCAGCTACACGAAGATCCACTTCGGCGGCAAATTCAACTGGATGCGCGTGAAGCCGGGGATGGAAAAGGCGGCCGCGTTCCTCGAGACGCACCGCTATGCGGCGCTGATCGGCGGCAGCATGGGCTTCACGAAGCTCGAAGGCACGACCGTGAACGCGAAGGACAAGATCGTCTACACGGCGATGTCGCGGATCGAAACGTCGATGGTCAAGGGCAACGCGGCGTCGCGCGACGTCGCGGTCGACAAGAAGATCGCCGCGGGCGCCGTCTACGCGCTGAACCTGAAGGGCAGCCAGCGCGACACGACGGGCAGCGCGATCGACAGCGAATGGGTACCGGTCGACATGGGCGCGCCGGCCGCGCTCGTCGGCGAGGATCTCGCCGCGGCCGACGGGCTCGGCAACCTCGCGAACCCGGACAAGATCGCGAACCCCGACAACCTGAAGTTCTCCGAAAAGCTGCGGACCCTCTTCATCGGCGAAGACTCGGGCATGCACGTGAACAACTTCCTGTGGGCATACAACGTCGACACGAAGTCGCTCGTGCGCGTGCTGTCGTGCCCGGCCGGCGCCGAATCGACGGGCCTGCACGCGGTCGACGAAATCAACGGCTGGACGTACATCATGAGCAACTTCCAGCACGCGGGCGACTGGGAATCGCCGCTGCACGACAAGGTCAAGCCGACGCTCGATCCGCTCGTGCGCGCGAACTTCAAGGACCGCTTCGGCGCGAGCGTCGGCTACCTGACGGCCGAGCAGACCAGCATCAAGCTCGCGAAGGCCTGACCGGGCCGCGCGCGGAGGACCGGGGCGCCGCTCGGCGGCGCCCCTTCTTCATCACCGTTCATTCGTCGGCGCTCCACGCCGTTTGATGCGCGATGCCCAGTGCGGGCATCGCGCTTTTTTTTGCGCACGCGAATCGTGCGACACACGCACGCGAACGGGCGCAGGCCGACGCCGCACGGCTTCGAGCAGGGGATTTCGACGATGGGGGGATAATACGGGCCTGACACGTCCGGGCGGACGCGCGGAAAGACAGGCAAAAAAAAGCGCCACGGAGACCGTGGCGCTAAAAAAGTTCTAGCCATTCCGAGGGCCGTGCTAGAACCTGAGAGACTGCGCGAAACATCGTTGCCGGTTAAACTCTTGAAACGATGTTTCGAAAACGTGAGACATTCTTTCCGTTTCCGCCCGACAAGTCAAGCGGTATTTGCACCGGTTCATGCACTTTCTGGCAACGCTCCATTGAGCGTTTTCCTAATAAACCAAGGGTGAACCCGTAAAATCTCATCCAATGACCGGTTCCCCGGCAGAACATGCATCCTTTGACAATAATCCTACAATACCAACAAAATTGAAATCGAGTTTCGGAAATAGAGAGAATCCTTCGTGTCGACCACTGTAACCCCTCCCGCGTCGCGGGACCGTGAATCGTCGCCCGACGAGATCACCGCCCTTGCCCGCGGCCTCGCCGTGCTGCGCCGCATCGCGGCTGCCGACGCGCCCGTCAGCAACCGCGAGCTGACCGAGTTGACCGGCATCCCGAAGCCGACCGTCTCGCGCATCACCGCGACGCTCGTCAGCGCCGGCTTCCTGTTCCAGCTGCCCGACAGCGAGCGCTTCGTGCTCACCGCGTCGGTGCTCGAACTGAGCCACGGCTTCCTGCGCAACTTCGACATCCGCGCGCGTTCGCGGCCGTTCATGATCGAGCTGGCCGAGCGCACATCGCTGTCCGTGCACCTCGCGGTGCGCGACCGGCTCGACATGGTCGCGATCGACGTGATCCGCCCGCGCTCGGCCGTGCTCGTCACGCGCCTCGAGATCGGGTCACGGATGGACATCGCGCGCACCGCGGTGGGCCGTGCGTATCTCGCCGCCCTGGAAGACGACGAGCGCCGCCAACTGCTCGAATCGCTGCGCACGACGGCGGGCGACGACTGGCCGCACGTGTCCGCGCGCCTGAACCCCGCGCTCGACGACGCGATGCGCGACGGCCACGCGATCGCGATCGGCGAATGGCGCGAGGGCCTGAATGCCGTCGCGGCCGGTTTCGTCGGCCCGTCCGGCCAGCGCTATTCGGTGAATTGCGGCGGCGCGGCGCATCAGTGCCCGCCCGAATGGCTGCACGAACACGTGGTGCCCGCGCTGCACGAATGCATCGCGAAAATCACCCGCGAGATCGGCGGCGCACCGGCCCGGCGCGTCGGCGTGTAATCGTTTCGTCATCGCGTTGTCGCGTTCTGTAACGACCGTAACCCGTTGAAAGATAGACCACTGGACTGTAACGGGGACGGGACGTAGGATCATGCCCATCGTCGCGCCGCATTCCCGGCGCGCACCGCTCTTTTCCCGCGCAGGCCGGCGGGGCCCCGGACCGAGCCGGGCGCCCCCTCCCGGCGCCGCTCTTCCACGCGCAGCCCCGCAGTCCGATTTCCGGCACGCCGCGCCGTCTTCCTGACAGAACACGATGGATAACGAACAAAAGCCCACGCCCCCTTCGCAAGACCCCGCGTCCCCCGCCGCACGGCGCCCGCGCCGCACGCTGATGGCCGGTGCGCTCGCGGTCGTCGTCATCGGCGGCCTGCTGTGGTGGCACCCGTGGAACCGCACGCCGGCCGCCGGCAGCACGGCCGCGAAAAGTGCCGGCGCCAGCGGCGCAGGCGGTCACCGCGGCCGCGGCGGCCCCGCCGCGATGGCGAACGTTCCGCAGCCCGTGCAGGTCGCGACCGCGACGCAGGGCGAAATGCCGATCGTGCTGTCCGCGCTCGGCACCGTCACGCCGCTCGCGAACGTGACGGTCAAGACGCAGCTGTCGGGCTACCTGCAGTCGGTGTCGTTCCAGGAAGGCCAGATCGTCAAGAAAGGCGACGTGCTCGCGCAGATCGACCCGCGCCCGTACCAGGTCGCGCTCGAGAACGCCGAAGGCACGCATGCGCGCGATGCGGCGCTGCTCGCGACGGCGCGCCTCGACCTGAAGCGCTACCAGACGCTGCTGTCGCAGGACTCGATAGCGTCGCAGACCGTCGATACGCAGGCGTCGCTCGTCAAGCAGTACGAAGGCGCGGTGAAGACCGACCAGGCCGCGATCGATTCCGCGAAGCTGAACCTCACGTACGCCCGCATCACGGCGCCCGTGTCGGGCCGCGTCGGGCTGCGCCAGGTCGACCCCGGCAACTACGTGACGCCGGGCGACACCAACGGCATCGTCGTGATCACGCAGCTGCAGCCGATGAGCGTGATCTTCACGACGTCGGAAGACAACCTGCCGCAGATTCTCAAGCAGGTGAACGCGGGCCAGAAGCTGTCGGTCACCGCGTACAACCGCAACAACACGGTGCCGCTCGAGACGGGCTCGCTCGCGACGCTCGACAACCAGATCGACACGAGCACCGGCACGGTCAAGCTGCGCGCGAACTTCGATAACAAGACCGGCATGCTGTTCCCGAATCAGTTCGTGAACACGCGCCTGCTCGTCGACGTGCTGCGCAATGCGACGATCGTGCCGACGTCCGCGGTGCTGACGGGCTCGATCGGCCAGTTCGTCTACATCGTGAAACCCGACAACACGGTGACGGTGCGCAAGGTCACGATCGGCCCGGTCGACGGCGAGCGCACGAGCATCGTCAGCGGCGTGACGGTCGGCGAGCGCGTGGTGACCGACGGCTCCGACCGCCTGCGCGAAGGCGCGAAGATCTCGATCCCGGCCGACAAGCCGAAAGGCGCGTCGGGCGCGCGCGGCGCCGCTGCGGCGTCGGGTGCGTCGGGCGCCGGCGGCCATCGCGGCGGACACCGGCACGGCGCGTCGCAGGCAGCGGCCTCCGCCGCCCAGTAACGCGCGGGCCGCTCGATGAATCCATCCCGTCTTTTCATTCTCCGGCCGGTCGGCACCGCCCTGCTGATGGCGGCGATCATGCTGGCCGGTCTCGTCGCACTGCGTTTCCTGCCGCTCGCCGCGCTGCCCGAAGTCGACTACCCGACGATCCAGGTCCAGACCTTCTACCCGGGCGCGAGCCCGGAAGTGATGACGTCGTCGGTCACCGCGCCGCTCGAACGGCAGTTCGGGCAGATGCCGTCGCTGAACCAGATGTCGTCGCAAAGCTCGGCCGGCGCATCGGTGATCACACTGCAGTTCTCGCTCGACCTGCCGCTCGACATCGCCGAACAGGAAGTGCAGGCCGCGATCAACGCGGCCGGCAACCTGCTGCCGTCCGACCTCCCCGCGCCGCCGATCTACGCGAAGGTCAACCCGGCCGATGCGCCGGTGATCACGCTCGCCGTCAAGTCGAAGACGCTGCCGCTCACGCAGGTGCAGGATCTCGCCGACACGCGCCTCGCGATGAAGATCTCGCAGATCGCGGGCGTCGGCCTCGTCAGCCTGTCGGGCGGCAACCGGCCGGCCGTGCGCATCCAGGCGAACCCGACCGCGCTCGCGCAGTACGGGATGAACCTCGACGACCTGCGCACGACGATCTCGAACCTGAACGTGAACACGCCGAAGGGCAACTTCGACGGCCCGACGCGCGCGTACACGATCAACGCGAACGACCAGCTGACGAGCGCCGACCAGTACAACAGCGCGGTCGTCGCGTACAAGAACGGCCGCCCGGTGATGCTGACCGACGTCGCGACGGTCGTCGCCGGCTCGGAGAACACCAAGCTCGGCGCGTGGGTGAATTCGGACCCCGCGATCATCCTGAACGTGCAGCGCCAGCCCGGCGCGAACGTGATCCAGACGGTCGACGCGATCAAGGCGCAACTGCCGAAGCTGCAGGAAACGCTGCCGGCGGCGCTCGACGTGGAGGTCGTCACCGACCGCACCACGATGATCCGCGCGGCCGTGCGCGACGTGCAGTTCGAGCTGCTGCTCGCGGTCGCGCTCGTCGTGCTCGTGATGTACCTGTTCCTCGCGAACATCTACGCGACGATCATCCCGAGCCTGTCGGTGCCGCTGTCGCTGATCGGCACGCTCGCGGTGATGTACCTGGCCGGCTTCTCGCTGAACAACCTGTCGCTGATGGCGCTCACCATCGCGACCGGCTTCGTCGTCGACGATGCGATCGTGATGATCGAGAACATCGCGCGCTACGTCGAGGAAGGTGAAACGGGGCTCGAGGCCGCGCTGAAAGGCTCGCGGCAGATCGGCTTCACGATCATCTCGCTGACGGTGTCGCTGATCGCGGTGCTGATCCCGCTGCTGTTCATGGGCGACGTGGTCGGGCGACTGTTCCACGAATTCGCGATCACGCTCGCGGTGACGATCGTGATCTCGGCGATCGTGTCGCTCACGCTCGTGCCGATGATGTGCGCGAAGCTGCTGCACCATTCGCCGCCGCCCGAGAGCCACCGCTTCGAGGCGCGCGTGCACCGCGTGATCGACCGGGTGATCGCGCGCTACGGGGTCGCGCTCGAATGGGTGCTGAACCGCCAGCGCTCGACGCTCGTCGTCGCGCTGCTGACGCTCGCGTTCACCGCGCTGCTCTACATCTACGTGCCGAAGGGCTTCTTCCCCGCGCAGGACACCGGCGTGATCCAGGCGATCACGCAGGCGCCGCAGTCGATCTCGTACGGTGCGATGGCCGAACGCCAGCAGGCGCTCGCGGCAGAGATCCTGAAGGACCCGAACGTCGAGAGCCTGACCTCGTTCATCGGCGTCGACGGCAGCAACATCACGCTGAACAGCGGCCGGATGCTGATCAACCTGAAGGCGCGCGACGAGCGCTCCGAGACGGCCGCGCAGATCATCCGCGACCTGCAGCACCGCGTGTCGAACATCACCGGCATTTCGCTGTTCATGCAGTCGGTACAGGATCTGACGATCGATTCGACCGTCAGCCCGACGCAGTACCAGTTCATGCTGACGAGCCCGAATTCGGACGAATTCGCGACCTGGGTGCCGAAACTCGTCGCACGGCTGCAGCAGGAGCCGTCGCTCGCCGACGTCGCGACCGACCTGCAGAGCAACGGCCAGTCCGTCTACATCGAGATCGACCGCGCGAGCGCCGCGCGCTTCGGCATCACGCCGGCGACCGTCGACAACGCGCTGTACGACGCGTTCGGCCAGCGCATCGTGTCGACGATCTTCACGCAGTCGAACCAGTACCGCGTGATTCTCGAGTCGGAGCCGAAGGAGCAGCACTACGCGCAATCGCTGAACGACATCTACCTGCCGTCGGCCGGCGGCGGCCAGGTGCCGCTGTCGTCGATCGCGGCGTTCCACGAACGGCCGTCGCCGCTGCTGGTCGCGCACCTGTCGCAGTTCCCGTCGACCACCGTCTCGTTCAACCTCGCGCCCGGCGCGTCGCTCGGCGAAGCGGTCAAGGCGATCGAGGCCGCGGAGAAGGACATCAACCTGCCCGCGTCGTTCCAGACCCGCTTCCAGGGCGCGGCGCTCGCGTTCCAGGCGTCGCTGTCGAACCAGCTGTTCCTGATCCTCGCGGCGATCGTCACGATGTACATCGTGCTCGGCGTGCTGTACGAGAGCTACATCCATCCGATCACGATCCTGTCGACGCTGCCGTCGGCCGGCATCGGCGCGCTGCTCGCGCTGATCATCACCGGGCACGACCTCGACATCATCGGGATCATCGGCATCGTGCTGCTGATCGGCATCGTGAAGAAGAACGCGATCATGATGATCGACTTCGCGCTCGAGGCCGAGCGCGTCGAAGGCAAGCCGCCGCGCGAGGCGATCTACCAGGCGTGCCTGCTGCGCTTCCGGCCGATCCTGATGACGACGCTCGCCGCGCTGCTCGGCGCGGTGCCGCTGATCGTCGGCTCCGGCGCGGGCTCCGAGCTGCGCCAGCCGCTCGGGATCGCGATCGCCGGCGGCCTGATCGTGTCGCAGGTGCTGACGCTGTTCACGACGCCCGTGATCTACCTCGGCTTCGACTCGCTCGCGCGCCGCGTGCGCGGCTGGTTCGAACGCCACGGCCCCGGTGCCGACACGCGTACGGATGCCTGAGCGATGAACCTGTCGCGCCCCTTCATCACCCGCCCCGTCGCGACGACGCTGCTCGCGATCGGCGTCGCGCTCGCGGGCCTGTTCGCGTTCGTCAAGCTGCCGGTCTCGCCGCTGCCGCAGGTCGACTTCCCGACCATCTCGGTGCAGGCGTCGCTGCCCGGCGCGAGCCCGGAAACCGTCGCGACCAGCGTGACGAGCCCGCTCGAGCGGCACCTCGGCTCGATCGCGGACGTCTCGGAAATGACGTCGACGAGCACGGTCGGCAATGCGCGGATCATCCTGCAGTTCGGCCTGAACCGCGACATCGACGGCGCCGCGCGCGACGTGCAGGCCGCGATCAACGCGGCACGCGCCGACCTGCCCGCCGCGCTGAAGAGCAACCCGACCTACCGCAAGGTCAACCCGGCCGATTCGCCGATCATGATCGTGTCGCTGACGTCGGAGACCTCGTCGCCCGCGAAGCTGTACGACTCGGCGTCGACGGTGCTGCAGCAGTCGCTGTCGCAGATCGACGGGATCGGCCAGGTCACGGTGAGCGGCTCCGCGAACCCGGCCGTGCGCGTCGAGCTCGAACCGCAGGCGCTGTTCCACTACGGGATCGGCCTCGAGGACGTGCGCGCGGCGCTCGCGTCCGCGAACGCCAACGCGCCGAAGGGCGCGATCGAGTTCGGCCCGCAGCATTACCAGCTCTATACGAACGACCAGGCGTCGCAGGCGTCGCAGTACCGCGACCTCGTCGTCGCGTATCGCAACGGCTCGGCCGTGCGGCTGTCCGACCTGTCCGACGTCGTCGATTCGGTCGAGGATCTTCGCAACCTCGGCCTGTCGAACGGCAAGCGCGCGGTGCTCGTGATCCTCTACCGCTCGCCCGGCGCGAACATCATCGACACGATCGACCGCGTGCGCGCGGCGCTGCCGCAGCTCACCGCGTCGCTGCCGGCCGACATCACGGTCACGCCGGTGCTCGACCGTTCGACCACCATCCGCGCGTCGTTGAAGGACACCGAGCACACGCTGCTGATCGCGGTCAGCCTCGTCGTGATGGTCGTGTTCCTGTTCCTGCGCAACTGGCGCGCGACGCTGATCCCGAGCGTCGCGGTGCCGATCTCGATCATCGGCACGTTCGGCGCGATGTACCTGCTCGGCTTCTCGATCGACAACCTGTCGCTGATGGCGCTGATCGTCGCGACCGGCTTCGTCGTCGACGATGCGATCGTCGTGCTCGAGAACATCTCGCGGCACATCGAGAACGGCAAGTCGCGGATGCAGGCCGCGTTCGACGGTGCACGCGAGGTCGGCTTCACGGTGCTGTCGATGAGCATCTCGCTCGTCGCGGTGTTCCTGCCGATCCTGCTGATGGGCGGCATCGTCGGGCGGCTGTTCCGCGAGTTCGCGCTGACGCTGTCGCTCGCGATCGCCGTCTCGCTCGCGGTGTCGCTCACGGTCACGCCGATGATGTGCGCGCGCCTGCTGCCCGAATCGCACGACCCGCAGAGCGAAGGCCGCTTCGCGCGATTCCTGGAACGCTGTTTCAGCCGCATGCAGCGCGGCTACGAGCGCTCGCTGTCGTGGGCGCTGCGCCGGCCGCTGCTGATCCTGCTGACCTTGTTCGCGACGATCGGGCTGAACGTGTACCTGTATGTCGTCGTGCCGAAGGGCTTCTTCCCGCAGCAGGACACCGGGCTGATGATCGGCGGCATCCGGGCCGACCAGTCCACGTCGTTCCAGGCGATGAAGCTGAAGTTCTCCGAGATGATGCGCATCGTGCAGAGCAATCCGAACGTGAAAAGCGTCGCGGGCTTCACCGGCGGCACGCAGACCAACTCGGGTTTCATGTTCGTCACGCTGAAGGATCGCACCGAGCGCAAGCTGACGGCCGACCAGGTGATCCAGCAACTGCGCGCGCCGCTGTCGGACGTCGCGGGCGCGAGCACGTTCCTGCAGGCCGCGCAGGACATTCGCGTGGGCGGCCGGCAGAGCAACGCGCAGTACCAGTTCACGCTGCTCGGCGATTCGAGCGCCGACCTGTACAAGTGGGGGCCGATCCTGACCGAAGCGCTGCAGAAGCGCCCCGAGCTGACCGACGTGAACTCCGACCAGCAGCAAGGCGGGATGGAGGCGATGGTGACGATCGACCGCGCGACCGCCGCGCGGTTCGGCATCAAGCCCGCGCAGATCGACAACACGCTGTACGACGCATTCGGCCAGCGCCAGGTCTCGACGATCTACAACCCGCTGAACCAATACCACGTCGTGATGGAAGTCGCGCCGAAGTACTGGCAGAGCCCCGAGATGCTCAACCAGGTGTGGATCAGCACGTCGGGCGGCAGCGCGAACGGCTCGCAGACCACCAACGCAGCCGCGGGCACCTACGTCGCGACGTCCGCCGGCACGTCGAGCGCCGGCACCGCCACGCAGAGCGCCGCGGCGATCGCGTCGGACTCCGCGCGCAACCAGGCGCTCAACTCGATCGCGGCGAGCGGCAAGTCGAGCGCGTCGTCGGGTGCGTCGGTGTCGACGTCGAAGTCGACGATGATCCCGCTGTCGGCGATCGCGACGTTCGGGCCGAGCACGACGCCGCTGTCGGTCAACCACCAGGGGCTGTTCGTCGCGACGACGATCTCGTTCAACCTGCCGCCGGGCGTGTCGCTGTCGCAGGCGACGCAGGTGATCTACCAGACGATGGCGCAGGTCGGCGTCCCGCCGACGATCGTCGGCAGCTTCCAGGGCACCGCGCAGGCATTCCAGCAGTCGATGAACGACCAGCCGATCCTGATCCTCGCCGCGCTGCTGGCCGTCTACATCGTGCTCGGGATCCTGTACGAGAGCTACATCCACCCGATCACGATCCTGTCGACGCTGCCGTCGGCCGGCGTCGGCGCGCTGCTCGCGCTGCTGCTGTTCAAGACCGAATTCAGCATCATCGCGCTGATCGGCGTGATCCTGCTGATCGGGATCGTGAAGAAGAACGCGATCATGATGGTCGACTTCGCGATCGACCAGACGCGCAACAACGGCAAATCGTCGTTCGACGCGATCCACGAGGCGTGCCTGCTGCGCTTTCGCCCGATCATGATGACGACGATGGCGGCGCTCCTCGGCGCGCTGCCGCTCGCGTTCGGCAACGGCGACGGCGCCGAGCTGCGCGCGCCGCTCGGGATCGCGATCGCCGGCGGCCTGATCGTGTCGCAGGTGCTGACGCTCTATACGACGCCGGTCGTCTATCTGTACATGGACCGGTTCCGCGTGTGGGGCGAGAAACGGCGCAACCGCCGGGGCAATCGCGGCGGGCCGGCAGTCGCCGGCGAGTAACCACCGGTCGTACACGGATCGACGGGGCGTATCGCCCCGTTCTCGTTTTTTCGTTCCGTGTGCCGCCCGGCGCCGGCGGACGATCGCGGCGCCCGCGGTCGCGGATCGGCCGCGCGATTCAGCGACGATCGGCCGTGTCGACCATATCGACCATATCGACCATATCGGCCAAATCAGCCAGCACGTCCGACAGGTGCTGCGCCGCGTCGCCGAGCATCGGGCGCACGTCCCGCCGCCGCGCGTCGTCCCACGCATCGAGCGTGACGCCGATCGCCAGCGCGCCGCGCGCACCCACCGGCATCGCGACGATACCGGGCGCGCCGTGAGATCCGCCGGGCCGGCCGAACGACCGAACGTCGCCTACGCCGGCATCCGCCCTATCCGCACCCTCTTCCGCCCACCCGACGAAGCGCGCACCCACGCGTGTCAGCACACAGGCGGCTCCGTCAGGCACCGCCTGCGCGAGTACGACGACTTCCGCGCGGTCCCGCCCGAGCAACTGCGCGGCCAGTCCGCTGCGCGCGCACAGCGCCTGCAGCACCTGCTGCGCGTGCGCCACCTCCGGCCGGGCGCCCAGGTACGCGGCGGCGACCTGCTCCGCCGCCGGCCCGGGCCGGTAGCGACCGTGCGGGTCGACGCTCAGGAACTGCTGCCCCACCAGCGTCCTCAGCAGCCGCGCGATCGAGTTGCGCGGCACGCCGAGCCGGGCCGCGAGCGCCGCGGCGCTCGCGGGCGGCCGCGCGAGCGCGACCGTTTCGAGAATCGCGAGCCCGCGGGCAAGCGCCGGCACCCGATAGAGTGAGACGCGGTCATCCATGTCGTGCGAGGTCATACAGATCCCGTGCGTTGCGTGCATAGCGGCGCGGCGCCATTCCCGACCAGCGGTGGAACGCGCGCGCGAACGCCTTCTCCGACGTGTAGCCGACCCGCTCGGCGATCTCGATCAGCCGCAACCTGCCGTGCACGAGCTCGCCGCTCGCCAGATACATCCGGTACGCGGTCAGGTGACCGATCGGCGTCTCGCCGACCAGTTCGGCGAAACGCGCGCAAAAGCGCGAGCGCGACATGCCGGCGTCGGCCGCGAGACTCGCGAGTTGCCAGTTGCGGCGCGGGTCGCGATGCATCAGCGCCATCGCGCGGCCGATCTGCGGATCGGTCAGGCCGCGCAGCCAGCCCGTGTGATTCGCCGACGACTGCAGGTGCGCGCGCAACAGCTGCACGAACAGCACATCGGCCAGACGCGCGGCGGCGACGGCCCAGCCGGGCTGGCACGCCATCGATTCCTCGATGAAGCTCTGCAGCGTGCTCGCGAGCCACGGCGCGACGGCCGCGTCGTTCGCGCGGACGTGGATCAGCGGCGGCAGCACGGAGAACAGCGGGCTGCGCACGATGTCGCGATAAATGACGATCCCGGTATAGAGGTCGCTGGTCGCGCCGCCGCCGCCCGCGACGAATTCGAGCGGCGTGTCGAAGCGCGGCCGGATGCCCTTGTCCGCCATCAGCCGGTCGAACGGCACGGGCGGCTCGTCGAGCGACGACGCCATCACGTGCTCGTCGCCGTGCGGCAGCAGCACGAAGTCGCCCGGCTCGACGGACACCGGCGCGGCGCCCGCGACCGCCAGGAAGAACGGGCTGCCGGTGCAGATGCGAAACGGCGCGCCCGCAACGGCCGGCTTGCGGATCGCCCACGGCGCGCTCAGCGTGAAGCGCCCGGTGACGACCGCATCCGCCCGCAGGTCGGTCAGCACGTCGCTGAGAAGATCGGTCGTCATCGTCGAAGCCCCCGTGGTGCGCGCCGCCGGCTCAGAAGCGCTGCTGGATGCCCGCCATCACGCCGACCTGGTTCCGGCCGGCGTCGACGGTGCCGCCGGCCGCCACGGCCGACGTCCCGAGCGCGCTGTTCGTCATGTAGCCGACGGACGTATAGACCATCGTACGCTTCGACAGGCTGTAGTTCGCCCGCCCGACGAACAGGTTCGAGTCGTAGCGGCCGCGCAGCAGATAGCGCAGCGCCTGCGCGTCGAATGATAGCGCCGGCGTCGCATATACCGTGCCGCCCGCAAAAAAGATGTCCGACTGACTGTGCGCCGCGGCCGCCGTGTTGCGGCGAATCCAGCCCGCGCCGAGTTTCGCGCTGCCGAATTTCACGTAGGCGTCGACGATCGTGCGCGTGTCGGTATAGCCGGGATTCGACAGCGGCGCCGACGCGCCCGTGCCGCCGTGCATCACGTCATACGATGCGGCCACGCCGAACTGCGGCGCGTCGTACGCGGCCATCATCGTGTACTGGCGGCACGCGACCGGGTCGCCGGCCACGTTGCCCGCGCAGTTCGTCGCCGACGGGCCGGCCGGGCCCGCGCCGTCGCGCCCGGTGCTGTAGGTGCCGCCAAGCGTCAGGCCGCCGAAGCGGCCGAGATAGCCGACCGCGTTGTCGCTGCGCGCGTTCGGCAGATAGCTGTCGAAGCTCGCCATCGAATGGATCGACGGGCCGATCACGTCGGCATTGAGCAGCACCCGCATCGACATGTTCATCTGCCGCCCGAGCGTGAGCGCGCCGTACGGCGACTCGATGCCGACGTTCGCCTGCCGGCCGAACAGGCGGCCGCCGTAGTTCAACGCGCCCGAGTTCGGTGCGAAGCCGCTCTCGAGCACGAAGAACGTGCGATAGCCGCCGCCGAGATCCTCGATGCCGCGCAGCCCGAAGCGCGACGGCACTTCGCCGGTCAGCGACGGCATCCCGGCGACCGCTCCGCCGCCCGCCGCGTTGTTGTAATACTGCACGCCCGTGTCGACGATGCCGTACAGCGTCACGCTGCTCTGCGCATGCGCGCCCGGCGACGCGGCCGCGGCCGCGAACGAAACGGCCGTCGCGGCCGTACGGAAGGTGTTCGTGAAGATCTCCAGACCAGTCGTGTAGTTGTGCTTGATATCGACCGGCGGCGCACCGGGCGCCGTCGGCCTTGCGGGGAACACCGGAATCGTTCAGGTCGCGAGCGGCGTGGCGAACGGCATCGAGCGCGGCCGCTCGCCGGTCGCGCGCCAGATCGCATCGCCGAGCGCCGGCGCGACGGGCGGCAACGCGACTTCGCCGCAGCCTTGCGGGTCGCGATCGCTGTCGACGATCACGACCTCGATCTTCGGCATCGCGGCCAGGCCGAGCAGCGGATAGTCGGTGAAATTGCGCTGCACGACCGCGCCATGCTCGAACGTGATCTCGCTTCTGAACGTATTGGTCAGCGCGAAGCCGACGCCGCCTTCCACCATCTCGCGAATCAGCAGCGGATTGATCGCGCGGCCGCAGTCGATCCCGCACACGATCCGCTCGAGCTTCACGTGGCCGTCCGTCACGCGCACTTCGGCGATCGTCGCGACATGCGTGCTGAACGCGCCGCCGCGCCCGGTGTACAGCGAATACGCGACGCCGCGCGACACGCCGGTCGGCGCCCGGCCGAACCAGTTCGCGCGCGCGGCCGTCGCGTCGAGCACACGCAGCGCGAGCGGGTCGTGCTTCAGCAACGCACGCCGGTAGCGCACGGGGTCGGCGCGCACCGTGTGCGCCAGTTCGTTCACGAAGCTCTCGAGGAAGAACACCGTCGACGTGCTGCCGACGCTGCGCATGAAGCTGACCGGAATCGGCTGCATCACCGTGACCGAATCGACCAGCAGGTTGGGCACGTCGTAGCAAAGGTCGTACAGGCCGTCGAGCATCGTTTCGTCCCAGCCGCCCGCGTTGTCGTAACGATCGCGCTTGATCGCCGCATACAGCGAGTGGCCGGCCACGCGCGCATGCAGCGCGACGGGCAGCCCGTCGCTGCCGAGCGCGGCGCGCAGCCGCGCGGACGCGCACGGCCGATAGAAGCCGTGACGGATGTCGTCCTCGCGCGAGCGGATCACCTTCACGGGCCGCCCGAGCGCCTTCGACGCGACGGCCGCGTGCACGACGAAATCGGGCACGTACTTGCGGCCGAAGCTGCCGCCGAGAAACGTCGTGTTGACGATCACGCGCTCGGCCGGCACGTTGAACAGCGCCGACAGCGTCCAGCGCACCTTGTCCTGCCCCTGGATCGGCCCCCACACCTCGATCTCGTCCGCCCGCACGTGCACGGTCGCGTTGACGGGCTCCATCGTCGCGTGAACGATGTACGGCGTGTGGTAGTCGGCTTCGACGATCGTGTCTGCATCGGCGAGCCGGCGCGCGGGGTCGCCGATCGTCGTCGCGACCACCGCGTGCCCGGCCTGCAGCGCGCCCTTGCGCTGCGCGAGGATCGTCGCGCTGTCGAACGCCGGCGTCGCGCCGGCGTCCCACACGACGTCCGCCGCGTCGCACGCCTGCTTCGCCTGCCAGTAGGTGTGCGCGACGACGATCACCGCGTCCTTCGCGAGCACGACGTCCACGACGCCCGGCATCGCGCGCAGCGCGTCGCGATTCTTCACGGCCGTCGGCCGGCCGTTCAGCGTCGGCGCCATCGTCAGCGCGCCGACCAGCATGTCGGGCACCTGCACGTCGATGCCGAAGATCGCGCTGCCGTCGATCTTCGCGGGCACGTCGACCTTGTGCAGCGGACGTCCGATCAGCGTATGCGCGGAGTCCGGCTTCAGGCGCGGCCGCGGGTCGGGTGGCAACGTCGCGGCGGCCGCGACGAGCGCCCCGTACGACAGCGACCGGCCGCTCGGCGGATGGATCACGCGGCCGTCGCGCGTCACGCACTGCGTGTCGCGTACGCCGAGCCGCGCGGCGCCGGCCCGAAGAAATGCCGAACGCGCTTGCGCGCCCGCGATGCGCAGCCGCGTGTAGAACATCGTCGCGGACATCGACGCGCCGACGAACTGCTGCGGCGCCTCGTTCGCCGCGTCGATCCGGTACGCATCGCGCCCGGTGACGAACTCGACCGTCACGCTGCGCCAGTCGGCGTCCATCTCGTCGGCGAGCACCTGTGGCAGCCCCGTGTAGACGCCCTGCCCGACTTCCGCCTGCGACAGGCCGATGATCGTCCTGCCGTCGGCGTCGATCCGCACCCAGTCGTTGATCTCGCGAAAGCCCGCGCCGTCGCCCGCCGCATGCACGACGTCGCCGATCGCGAGCGGCAGCAGCAGGCTGCCCGCCAGCGCGACGCCGCCCTTCAGGAACACGCGCCGCGACGCGTTCGGCGCAGGTCGCGCCCGCCCCGCGTCAGCCGGCCGCGACATGGATCGCCCCGCGGATGCGTGAGTAGGTTGCGCAGCGGCACAGGTTCGTGACGGCCTGGTAGATCTGCGCGTCGGTCGGCTTGCGATGCCGCGCGAGCAGCGCGGCGGCGGCCATCACCATCCCCGACTGGCAGTAGCCGCACTGCGGCACGTCCTTCTCGATCCACGCGCGCTGCACCGGATGCGAGCGATCGTGCGACAGCCCCTCGATCGTCGTGACCGCGCGGCCCGCGACGCTCGCGACCGGCAGCACGCACGAACGCGCGGCCTCGCCGTCGAGATGCACGGTGCAGGCGCCGCACGCGCCGATGCCGCAGCCGTATTTGGTGCCGGTGAGCCGGGCCGCGTCGCGAATGACCCACAACAGCGGCGTGGCGGGATCGCCGTCGAAATCGAACGGCTGGCCGTTCAGCATGAAGCGCATCGTCTGTCTCCCTGTTGCGCATCGCCGCTCGGTCATCCGGCGGATGACGGCGATGCCTGACAGGGATTCTTGGCGGCGCAAAAAGCCGCGCCAATGACCTTTGCTCCCGAAAAAGTAGCCGATCGTCCAGATCGTTTCAGCCGACGAATCGCGCCCGGCCACCCGCGGCGGCTCCGTTCGCCGCCAGCCCCGCTTGCACGCAGGCGGCGATCGACTATCGTGTGTCCATGTCCACCCTCGCGCCCGTTCCCGGGAACCCGCCATGAACGTCCAGCTCAACCATACGATCGTCTGGTGCCGCGACAAGCGCGCGTCGAGCCGCTTCCTCACCGAGCTGCTGGAACTGCCGCCGCCGACGCCGTTCGGCGCGATGCTGGTCGTCGCGCTCGACAACGGCGTGTCGCTCGACTTTTACGAACAGGCGGGGGAAATCAGGTCGCAACATTACGCGTTCCTGATCGACGAAGCGGCGTTCGATCGCGTGCTCGCGCGCATTCGCGAGCGCGGGTTGCCGCACTGGGCCGATCCGGCGAAGCGTCAACCCGACGAGATCTACCGTCACAATGGCGGCCGCGGCGTGTATTTCGACGATCCGGACGGCCACTTCCTCGAAGTGATGACGCAGCCTTATGCGGTGAACGGCTAGGTCGACGGGCCGGCGTTGCACCGGCCCGCGTCGGGGCGCGGGTGCCGCCGCGAGCGGGCGACACCCGGACGACCAACCTTACTCGGCGGCGTCCGCCGCGGTCTTGCGCGGACGACGCGCGCGCGGCGCCGCCTTGCGGGCCGGCTTCTTCGGCTTGGCAGCGGCCGGCGCTTGCGCAGCGGCTTCGGCGTTCGCGTCGACCGGCGCCGCGTCGTGCGACGGCTGGGCGGCGCTCTCGCCACCGGCATCGCCCGCCGCCGGCCCGGCGTGCGTCACGGCTTGAATCCCGCCGACCGGCCGCGCGTCGCCGTGCTCCGCGTCGCGGTGCGCGTCGTCGGCATGCCTGCCGTGCGCGTGCGGGTCGCCGTCGTGCTTGGCCGTGTCGTGGGCGGCGTCTTCGGCCTTCCCGGCCCCGTGAAGGCCCGCGCGCTTCGCGGCGGCGCCCTTCTTCGCGCCGGTCTTCTTCGCCGCGCTCTTGCGCGCGCGCTTGCGGCCATCCTTCGCGTCGCCGTGCGCTTCGGCCGCTTCGACCGCTTCTGCCGGCGGCGTCACCGGCGCCACGTCGGCGTCGAGCAGTTCCGCCTCGTCCGCTTCGACCTGCACGCTTTCATGGGCGACCGCTTCCGCCCGCTGCCCGCGACGTTGCGCATTGCGCCCGGCCCGCGCCGGCTCCGCCGCGCGCGACCCATGGTGCGCGCCGCCGTACCCGCCGTTCTCACCGCCCGCCGCGGCATGCTCCGCGGCCGCCGACTGGCGCGCCCGCGACACGAACGCGCCCGACTTGTCGTCGCGCCCCACTTCGAGCAGCCCGCGCGCCTGCGCCTCGTCGAGCAGGTTGCCGAACGCTCGGAATCCGTAATACGACTCGTTGAAATCCGGCTTGCGGCGCTTGATCGCGCTCTTGAGCACCGACGCCCAGATCTTGCCGACGTCGTCCCGCTCCGACGCGAGCGCGTCGAACGTCTCGACCGCCAGCGCGATCGCCTCGGCCTTGCGCGCGTCCATGTCGTGCTTGCGCGAAGCGGCCGGTTCGTCCGGCCGTTTCGCGCCGCCGTTGCCCGCGCGCTGCTGCTGTTCGCGCTTCGCGAGCGCGCGCTGCTGCTCGCGCACCAGATCGTCGTAGAAGATGAATTCGTCGCAGTTCGCGACCAGCAGGTCCGACGTCGACTTCTTCACGCCGACGCCGATCACCTTCTTCGCGTTCTCGCGCAGCTTCGACACCAGCGGCGAAAAATCCGAGTCGCCGCTGATGATCACGAACGTATCGACGTGCGACTTCGTGTAGCAGAGGTCGAGCGCGTCGACGACGAGCCGGATGTCGGCCGAATTCTTGCCCGACTGGCGCACGTGCGGAATCTCGATCAGCTCGAAGCTCGCCTCGTGCATCGACGCCTTGAAGCCCTTGTAGCGATCCCAGTCGCAATAGGCCTTCTTCACGACGATGCTGCCCTTCAGCAGCAGGCGCTCCAGCACGGGCTTGATGTCGAACTTGTCGTACTTCGCGTCGCGCACGCCGAGCGCGACGTTCTCGAAGTCGCAGAACACGGCCATGCTCACGTTGTCCAGGGGTAATGCCATGTGTACTCCAACCGGTGGGCCGATGCGTTGTAAGACGTAGCGGCGAAAAATGCATCGCGCACATGATAGCCGGTCGGCGCGTCATTCCCGCATCCGTGTGTGAATGAATGGCGCCGGAGTGCCCGTCGCGTCGTATGCCCGCGCCGCGGAGCCGAGGCGGGCACCCGAGGTCGGTACGCCCGCACCGGTATGCCCGCCGCCGGTATGCCCCTTAATACGCGGCCACCGCCGCGGCCAATCGACATTACACTTGAGTTATCGGTCGTCCGTCCCTATCTGGAAGGATGACGCATCGAGCAAGGAGCGGTTTCATGACGACGAAGGTATTGCTGATTGGCGCGACCGGCCGAACCGGCCAGGCCTGCGCGGATCTGCTGCTCGAGCAGCCGGAGTTCGAGGTCACGGCGCTGGTGCGGCGGCAAGGCTATACGCTGCCGGGCGCGAAGGTCGTCGAGGCCGATCTAACGGACGATTTCTCGCACGCGTTCCAGGGCATCACGCACGTGATCTATGCCGCCGGCTCGGCCGAATCGGAAGGCGCGGCCGAAGAGGAGCAGGTCGACCGCGACGCGGTCGCCCGCGCGGCCGAGTATGCGCTGGCATACAACGTCCAAAAGCTCGTCGTGATCAGTTCGCTGTCCGCGTACCGGCCCGAGCAGAGCCCCGACGCACTGCGCCACTATTCGCAGATGAAGCGCGAAGGCGACGAGCGCGTGATCGCATCCGGCATCGACTACGTGATCCTGCGCCCCGGCCCGCTCGCGGACACGCCGGGCGTCGGCAAGATCGCGCTGACGGAGGAGCGGGTCGAGCCCGCGCCGCCCGTCTCGCGCCAGGACGTGGCGTGGGCCGCGATCGAAGCGATCAAGCTCGGCATCTCGCGCAAGATCGTCGGCTTCGTCGGCGGCAGCGTGCCGATCGAGCAGGCATTGCGCGCATGACGCGCGTCGCCCGCGCCGGCCACCGTGCGGGCAGCGTGGCCGGCGCGGGCGACGCATCGATCCGCACCGGCGGCCCGTGCGACGAGCCGCTGCGACGCGCGGACCGCCCGTTTACTGCTTCGGATGCGCGTCCGCCCATGCCTTCACGGCAGCGAGCGTGTTCTCGACGTGCTTGTCGGGCGACATGCTCGTGTATTCGTACAGCACCTTCCCTTCCGGCGAAATCACGTAGGACACGCGGTTCGCGCGGTCGATCGCCGGCAGCTTCGCGTCGTATTCCCGGATGATCTTCGCGTCCGGGTCGGCCGCGACCGGGAACTTGCTCCGGCATTCGCTCACCGAGAACTTCGTCAGCGTGTCGATCTTGTCGGCCGATACGCCGATCACCGTCGCGCCGTAAGCCTTGTAACGGTCGACCGCATCCGCGAACGCGTGCGCCTCGATCGTGCAGCCCTTCGTGAACGCGGCCGGGTAGAAATACAGCACCACGGGCCCCTGCTTCAGCGCGTCCGCGAGCGAGTACGTGTAAGTCTTGCCGCCCAGCGACGCCTGCGTCGTGAAATCGGGCGCGTCGGCACCCGGCTTCAACTCCGCCTGCGCCATCAGCGCATGGCCGGCCACCAGCGCCGCCACGGCGCCGCCAAGCAACAGTTTTCGCTTCATCTGCGTCCTCATTTCTTATAAAGTCAGCGTCGATATAGACCATGCCGGTGTTCGCCAATCGAACATTTGCATGACCGATCCGGTCCGGCGGCCGCGCCAGCCGCGGCCGGCTCGTTAAAGATTCCGCACAGTCTGCCGTTATTCCTTCCGGACATCCGGTTCCAGCCCTTCACGTCAGCGAGAAACATGGAAGCCAACAGGAAACAGACGTCACGCAAGGGCTCCTGGCGCAGCGCCTTGCATACGCTGCGCCGCTTCGCCTGGTCGGGCGGCGCGCTGATGCCCGCGCGCGCCGGTGCGCCGCGCCGCGACGACTCCGTGCGCAACTGGCTGGAACAGACGGTCGGCACGGTGGATTTCCTCGCCCATGTCGACCGCGAACTGCGCTTCCTGTATGTGTCCGACGCGAGCCTGCGCTTCATCGGCTACCACCGCGACTACCTGCACACGCTGACGCTGCGCGACCTGATCGCCGAACAGGATACCGCGGCGCTCGACGGCCTGCTCGCGCGCGCCGCGCGTTCCGGCCAGGTCGAGAAGGCGACGATGTGCATCGTCAAGTCGCTCACCTACCCGCTGGACGTCGAGATCCGTGCGTTCAAGAGCCGCCACCACGGCGTCGACGGGTTCGCGATCGCGGCGTTCGACGTGTCGTCGTGGCGTGCGCTCGAGGCACGCCTGACCTACGAAATGCACCACGACCCGATGACCGGGCTCGACAATCTGTCCGCGCTCGTGCCCGCGCTGATGCGCGCGCAGCAGGCCGCCGACGGCGACGGCACCTGCGCGGCGCTGCTGCTGCTCGACCTCGACGACTACCAGCGGATCAACCGCGCGCTCGGCTACGACGCGGGCGACATGCTGCTGCGCGAGACCGCGCAGCGGCTGAAAGCGCTCGTCACGCCGAACGAGCGGCTCGCGCGCGTCGCGAGCGACAAGTTCGCGGTCGTGCTCTGTGCGCCGGACCGCACGCAGGCGAGCCACGCGGCCGATGCGCTCGCCCGCCGGCTGCAGGCCGCGGTGCGCGAGCCCTACGTGTACCAGGGGCAGACCGTGCACCTGTCCGCGAGCATCGGCATCGCTCTGTACCCCGACGAGCGCCCCGCGCCGCATCGTGCGCAGCACCACAGCCCGCTGCTGCGCCGCGCCGACCATGCGCTGTCGCAGGCGAAGGCGTCGGGCGGCAACGCGCTCGCGTTCCACGCGCCCGTCGACGATCCGGCCGACGCCGAACGGCTGAAGCTCGAGGCCGACCTGTACGACGGCGTGCGCAACGGCGAGTTTTCGCTCCATTTCCAGCCGATCACGCGCAGCCAGTCGGGCGCGGTGGTCGGCGTCGAGGCGCTGATCCGCTGGCGCCATCCGGTGCACGGCCTCGTGCCGCCGGCGACTTTCATCCCGCTGGCCGAATCGACCGGCCTGATCAACTACCTCGGCAACTGGGTGCTCAAGGCCGCGTGCATGCAGCTCGTCGCATGGGATCGCCAGGGGCTCGCGCTGCAATACGTGGCGGTCAACGTGTCGCCGCAGCAGTTCCGCGACCCGCGCTTCACGCAGAGCGTGCGCGAGGCGATCGCGCTGACGGGCATCGATCCGCGCCGCATCGTGCTCGAGATCACCGAAAGCCTGCTGATGCACGATCCCGCGCAGGCGAAGGGGCTGCTCGAGGAGCTGACCGATCTCGGCATCCGCTTCGCGATCGACGATTTCGGCACCGGCTATTCGAGCCTCGCGTATCTGCAACGCTTCCCGCTCGCGAAGCTGAAGATCGACCGCAGTTTCGTCGAGAACCTGCTGACCTCGCGCAACGATCGCGCGATCGTGTCGGCGGTGGTCGGCCTCGCGCAGACGCTCGATCTCGAACTCGTCGCGGAAGGCGTCGAGACCGAGGCGCAGCGCGAATTGCTGACGGAGATGGGCTGCAACCATATCCAGGGCTGGCTCGTCTGCCAGGCGCTGCCGTCCGAGGAGCTCGCGCAGCGCTTCGAGGCGCAGCAGCTGCACCTGCACGCCGCCGCCTGACGCGCGGCGAACCGGACGGATCCGTATGTCAATCACCGAACACCTGCCCCGCACCGCGCTGCTCGACAAGCTGTGGGCCCGGATGAACGAACGGGGCGACTTCCCGCTGCTGTCGGAATCGCTGCGCGCGACGATGGCGGCGATGAAGAACGACGACCTCGACTTCACCGCGCTCGTGCGCGTCGTGCTGTCGGACTTCGCGCTCACGCAGAAAGTGCTGCGGCTCGCGAACTCCGCGATGTACATGGCGTTCGGCGGCAACATCACGACCGTGACCCGCGCGCTGATGGTGCTGGGCATGGACGCCGTCGGCCATCTGGTCGTCGGGCTCAAGCTCGTCGACCATTTCCACCACAGCACGCCGCGGCGCATCGACGCGAAGCTCGAACTGAACCGCGCGCTGCTGTCCGGCTGCGTCGCGCGCAAGCTCACCGAGCGCGCCGAGCTGCGCTCGGGCGAGGAAGCCGTCGTCTGCACGCTGATGCGCCAGGTCGGCAAGCTGCTCGTGGTCTGCTATCTCGACAGCGAATGGGACCGGATCCGGCGCCGCGCGGCCGAGCTGAACGGCGACGACGCGGCCGCGTGCATCGACGTGCTCGGCGTCGGCTTCGACGAGATCGGGCTCGAGGCGGCCGCGCGCTGGCGGTTGCCCGACGTGATCTGCGCGGGGATGACCGACCCCGACCATGCGGCGCGCACCGACGCGTTCGGCAACGACGATGACGACGACGGCGATGCAGGCCATCCGGCAGAAAACGAGCCGGCCGACCGCGTCCGCTGGCTGCGGGCGGTGAGCCGCTGCTCGACCGACGTCGCGGGCGCGCTCGTGATGCCCGCGAGCCCGCAGCGCGACGCGCGCATCGCGGCGCTCGCGCAGCACTACGGCACGGAGCTCGACATCGAATCCGACGCACTCGTCGAGATCGCCGAGCGGCTCGCGCGCGAGGAAGCGAGCGACACCGTGATGCGCGAGATCGTCGAGTTGCGCGCGAACGCCGATGCGATCGCGCGCGCGCAGGCCGAGCCCGAGGCATGCCTCGAAGCCGGCCTCGCGGACCTGCGCGCGCTGCCGTCCGAGCACGTGCTCACGCCGGTGCTCGCGCTCGCGTCGGAAAGCCTGCTGGCCGGCCTCGCGTTCACGCGCACCGTGATGTTCGTGCGTCACGACGACGGCACGTTCGCCGCGCGCCTCGGCTTCGGCCCGGGCGTCGACACGACGCTCGAGCGGCTGCGCTTCGACGAGCGCTTCGAGCCGGACGTGTTTCATCTCGCGATCACGAACTCGGTCGGCATCTTCATCGAGCAGGCGCAGGAGCCGAAGATGCTCAAGCGCCTGCCCGCGTGGTATCTCGACGCGTTCGACGACACGCGCGCGTTCGTGCTGCTGCCCGTACGCGTCGGCGCGACGACCGTCGCGCTGCTGTACGGCGACTGGGCCGGCCCGCAGCCCGCGCGCAAGATCACGCAGCAGGAAATGAGCGTGCTCAACGCGCTCGCGCACGAACTGGGCCGGTTCTTTCCGGCCTGACGCGGCCGCTGCCCACGCCGCGCACCGTTTCCCGTCTCCAAAAACAAACCGGCCGCATCAGCGGCCGGTTTGCTTGCATCGTGCGCTCGAACGCAACGCTTACTTGAGCGTCACGGGCACGCTGAAATACTTCTTCGCGAGGGTGTCGATCGTGCCGTCGGCCTTCAGGTCCTTCAGCGCCTGATCGAGCGCGGTCTTCAGCGCCGCGTCGTTCTTGCGCAGGCCGAAACCGACACCCGAGCCGAGGATCTCGGCGTCGCTCACGGTACCGCCCGCGAACGCAAAGCCCTGGCCTTGCGGCTTCGACAGGAAGCCCTTCGCGCCCGCTTCCGCATCCTGGAAGGTCGCGTCGAGACGGCCCGACTTCAGGTCGGCGTACGCCAGATCCTGCGTCTGGTACGGCACGACTTCGACGCCTGCCGGCGCCCACTTCTTCTTCGCGTACGCTTCCTGGATCGTGCCCTGCAGCACGCCGACGCGCTTGCCCTTCAGCGATTGCGGGGTCGGCAGCAGGCCGCTGCCCTGCTTCGCGATCAGCTGGTTCGGGATCGTGTAGATCGGATCGGTGAACGCGATCGCGTGCTTGCGCTGGTCGGTGATCGTCATGTCCGAGTTGATCGCGTCGAACTTGCGCGCCTGCAGCGCCGGGATCAGCCCGTCGAAGTCGTTCTCGACCCACACGCACTTCGTCTTCAGCTTCGCGCACACCGCGTTGCCGATGTCGATGTCGAAGCCGGTCAGCTTGCCGTCGGGCGTCTTGTATTCGAACGGTGCGTACGAGGCCTCGACGCCGAAACGGAGCTCTTTCAGGTCAGCGGCAAACGCGCTGCCTGCCGCCACGGCCGATGCCGCCACCACCGCATGCGCGGCCACTTTACGCCAATCCAACTTCATCAGGTGTTCTCCTCGATACTCGAATGTTCCGGAACTACGGGCGCATGCATCATTGCAGGGTCGGATAGCCCCGGCAACGTCGCCGCCGCGCCGTGATGCGGCGCAACAGCCGCAAGGCCGCGATTGTACCAATCCGCGCGGCCCGATACGGCAAAGCAGCCGCCGGCACGCGATGCTGCGCTGCGGCCGCCGGCCACGGCCGGAGCGCTCGTCGAACTTGCAAGACGATGTCGCAAATACGCAAGCGCGCCGCGCCGGGCGTCTGCGCAGCGCGCGCGCATCGTCTCGAAAAGGGAATGGCCGGCGGGCGGGCGCGGGCCGCGGATCGCCGCGGCCGCGCGCCGTGGGCCGGCGTCAGACGAGCGCGGCGAGCGTCTCGCGCGTCGTGTCGACGACGAGCAGGCCCGCGCGCAAACCGGGCTTCACGGCCGGGTTCGGGAACACGATGCGCTCCTCGTCGTGCTTCACCGTGTAGCGGTAGTCGCCGTCCTGCGCGAGCACGGTGCCGCGCGCGAACGCGGTGAAGTTCGCGACGTCGGCCGCGACGAACAGCTCGAGCGCGTCGCTCTGCTTCGTGATCTGGTCGATCACGGTGAATACGCGCGGCAACGGCGCGTCGGCGTCACGCGCGGCGCCCGACACGAGCTTGCGTACCGCCCGGTCGGCCGGCGCGAAGCGCGACAGGTCGTTCTGACCGAACGGCCGCACCTTGCCGAGTTCCAGCGTGCACGCGAGCGCGCCGCAGTGCTCGGCCGTGAAATGCGAATACGTGTTGCCCTTCGCGGTATGCAGCAGCACGGCCGCGATGCGCGCATCGCCGAGCCATTCGACCATCGTGCGGGCCGGCGGCGTGCCCGTGTGCGGCAGCAGCGCGAACTGCTCGAACACCGATGCGCGGATCGCCGTGTGCATGTCGACGTGCCAGCGTGCGGCGCCGGCCGGCGCCGCCGCGAAGAACGCGGCGGCCGCCGCTTCGAGCTGTGCGGCGCGCGGCGCTTCGCGGCTCGTCGGCACCTGCGCGTGACGGCCGCTGAACAGGCGATTCAGGTCGTCGTCGAGATAGCGCTCGCCCGCCCGCATCGCCGGCACGTTGCCGAGCACGACGAGCAGCCGGCACGCGAGCGGCAGCGCGCCCGCCGCGAGATCGCGCACGAGCATCGACAGCAGCTCGATCGGCGCGGTCTCGTCGCCGTGCACGCCGGCCGACACGAGCACGCTGGCGCGCGCCGGCGCGGCGGCGGTGCCGGCCGCCGCCGGTTCGAGCGCGAGCAGCCCGGCGCCGAACCATTGCCAGCGCACCGCACCGTGCGCGCACGCGCCGTCCGTCACGGCCGGCGTGTCGCCCGCGAGCGTGAACGCGAGGAAGTCGTCGAGCAGCCCGGCGCCCGTGCGGGAATCAGCGCTGGAAGTCATACAGCGACCCGACGCGCAGGATCTGCGTGAGCTCGTCGAGCGCCGTGCGCGATTCGTCGAGCAACGCCGGATCGGCGAGGTCTTCCGGTGCGAGGCGATCGCGATAGTGCCGGTCGATCCACGAATCGAGCGACGTGAACAGCGTGTCGTTGATCCACACGTTCGACGTGACGGCCGCGCGTTCCGCGTCGTTCAACACCACGCGCAGGCGCAGGCAGGCCGGGCCACCGCCGTTCTTCATGCTCTCGCGCAGGTCGAACACGAGCACGTCGCGAATCGGGCCGTTGCCGGCCGCGAGTTCGTCGAGATAGGCCGCGACGTTGCCGTTCTCGCGGCATTCCTGCGGCACGACGAGCACCTGCGAGCCGTCCGCGCGCGACAGCAGCTGGCTGTTGAACAGGTACGACGTCACCGCATCGTTCACGCTCACGGCCGCATCGGGCACCTCGATCACGTTCAGGCGCGCGCCGCGTGCGTCGAGCGCGGCGGTCAGCGTGTCGTAGATCGCCTGCTTGTTGACGAATGCGCGCTCGTGCGTGAACAGCGTGTCGCGGTTGCCGACCGAAATCACGTCGTTGTGGAACACGCCCGCGTCGATCACGTCCGGGTCCTGCTGCGCATAGACCGTCGCTTCTTCGGCGAGCCCGTGGCGATGCGCGACCGCGCGGCTCGCCTCGAACGTCTGGCGCGCCGGGAAGCGCTTCGGCTCGGGCCCGCGGCGATATTCCGCGCGGCCGTACACGAAGAACTCGATGCCCGGCTTGCCGTATTCGGCGCAAAAGCGCGTGTGGTTCGCCGCACCTTCGTCGCCGAGTGCCGGCGTGCCGGTCAGCGCTTCGTGCACCGCGAAGTGCGCGGGATCGGCGAACAGCGTCGACAGCGTGCGGCGCGTCGCTTCGTGCTCGATCGCGCGATGCAGCTTGCTGCACAGGTTGGCCGGCGTGAAGTGCACGCGGCCGTCGCTCGTGTCGGCCGACGGGCTGACGGTGGCCGCGTTCGCGGTCCACATCGCCGATGCCGAGCTTGCCGCGGCGAGCAGTTCGGGCGCCTGCTTCGCGGCCTTCGCGATCACGTCCGCGTCCTTGCCCGAGAAGCCGAGCTCGCGCAGCAGGCGCAGCGACGGCCGTTCCTGCGGCGGCAGCACGCCCTGCGCGAAACCGAGGTCCGCGAGCTGCTTCATCTTGCGCAGCCCCTGCTTCGCGGCGGCCTTCGGGTTCGCGGCCGACTTTTCGTTGTTCAGCGACGCCACGTTGCCGAACGACAGTCCGGCGTAGTTGTGGGTCGGGCCGACGAGTCCGTCGAAATTGGCTTCTTGTGCGTTCATCGTCGCTCCCTCGATCAGAAATGCAGGCCCGGCGACAGGCTCGCGGGCAAGGTCAGTTGCGTGCTTTCCACCGACGCCATCGGATACGCGCAATAGTCGGCCGCGTAGTACGCGCTCGGACGATGGTTGCCCGAGCGGCCCGTGCCGCCGAACGGCGCGGCGGACGATGCGCCGTTGGTCGGGCGGTTCCAGTTGACGATCCCGGCGCGAATCGTGCGGCGGAAGTGCTCCCATGCGTTCGCGTCGTCGGCGAGCAGGCCGGCCGACAGGCCGAACGCCGTATCGTTCGCGCGCTCGATCGCTTCGTCGAACGTCGCATGGCGGACGATCTGCGCGAGCGGGCCGAAGTATTCCTCGTCGGGCAGGTTGGCCACGCCGGTCACGTCGACGATCGCCGCGTTCACGAAGCCGAGGCGCGGATCGCGCTGCGTCATCGCGACGATCGGCTTCGCGCCCTGCTCGATCAGGCGCGACTGCGCGTCGACGAGTTTCGCGGCCGCGCGCGCCGAGATCACCGCGCCCATGAACGGCTGCGGATCGGCATCGAACACGTCGGCCGTGATCTTCGACGTGACGTCGGCGAGGCGCGCGAGGAAGCGGTCGCCGAACGCGCCCTGCGGCACGAAGATGCGGCGCGCGCACGTGCAGCGCTGGCCGGCCGACAGGAACGCCGACTGGATCGTGTGATGCACGGCCGCGTCGATGTCCTCGACTTCGCCGATCACGAGCGGGTTGTTGCCGCCCATCTCGAGCGCGAGCACGATTTCCGGACGGCCGCCGAACTGCTTGTGCAACAGCGTGCCGGTGTCCGAGCTGCCGGTGAAGAACAGCCCGTCGATCTGTCGATGGTTCGCGAGCGCGATGCCCGTGTCCTTTTCGCCCTGCACGAGATTGAGCACGCCGTCCGGCAGGCCGGCTTCCTTCCACACTTCGACCGTCGCGCGCGCGACGCCCGGTGCGAGCTCCGACGGCTTGAACACGACCGTATTGCCGGCGATCAGCGCCGGCACGATATGGCCGTTCGGCAAGTGGCCGGGGAAGTTGTACGGGCCGAACACCGCGACGACGCCGTGCGGGCG
The DNA here is from genome assembly GCF_902832845.1 of Burkholderia metallica. Classification (GTDB taxonomy): domain Bacteria; phylum Pseudomonadota; class Gammaproteobacteria; order Burkholderiales; family Burkholderiaceae; genus Burkholderia; species Burkholderia metallica. Next base: position 373,836 of record NZ_CADFDB010000009.1, read on the forward strand.
ATGGCGCAGCACCGCGACGCCGTCGGCCATGTCCTGGCGCTTTTCGCCGGTGCGCTCCTGGTAGGCCTGGATCGAGATGCCGACCTTCGCGGCCATCGATGCGACTTCGGTACGCGCTTCCCACAGCGGCTTGCCCGTCTCGCGGCCGATCGCGGTCGCGATCGCTTCCTTGCGTTCGTTGAGCAGCGCGGCGAAGCGCTTGACGATCGCGCAGCGCGATTCGAAGTCGAGCGCCGACCAGCCGGCGAATGCGCGGCGCGCGCTCGCGACCGCGCGATCGACGTCGGCCGCCGACGCGCTTTCGCCCTGCCACGCGATTTCGTCGGTGCCGGGGTTGCGCGAAGCGAACACGGGGCCCGAGCCTGCGACCCAGGCGCCGTCGATGAAGAGTTCCGTCATGATTCGTTTATCCCTGTTTGACTTTGAGCGGCAGCACGCGCACCGGATCGCCGGCCTTCACGTCGAGCGCGGCGGCATCGTCGGCCGACAGCACGAACGCGCCGTTCGCGACCACGCCCGGCGCGACGCCGACGCGGAAATCGGTGAGCGACGTGTTCGACACGAGCGACGTGGGCAGATGGCCGCCCTGCGCATCCGGCACGCCGATCGCGACCGGCACGACGACGCTCTCGCGCACCGTGCGCAGATCGTTCACGTGGCATTCGAGCACGGGGCCCGCGTCGAAGATGTCGACGTGATTCTGATAGCGCAGCCCTTCCGCTTCGAGCATCTTGCGGGCCGGCAGCGTGTCGCGGTGCGTGAGGCCGACCGCGTCCTGCGCGTCCTGCGGCAGCAGGTCGACGTACACCGGATAGCGCGGCATCAGTTCCGCGAGGAACGACTTGCGGCCGTGCGAGCTGAGGTAGTCGGCCGCGTTGAAGTCGATCTGGTAGAAGTGCGAACCGACTGCGCGCCAGAACGGCGACGTGCCGTCCTCGTCGAAGTGGCCGCGCAGTTCCGCGCAGATGCGTTCCGGAAAGCGCTCGCGGAACTGCGCGATGAACATGAAGCGCGAGCGCGACAGCAGGCCGCCGACGCCGCCCGTGCGATAGCGCGGGCTCAGGAACAGCGAGCAGACTTCCGCGTAGCCCGTCAGGTCGTGCGAGATGTTCAGCGCGGACATCCGCGTCCACACGCCGAGCTCCTGGCTCGCATGCACGACCGTGCTCACGCGATAGTTGTAGAACGGCTGTTCGAGGCCGACCTGCGTCTCGATCCCGCACACGCCCGCGATGTCGCCCGTCGTCGATTCTTCCATCACGAAGAAGTAGCCGGCTTCGCCGGGCGCGGCCTCGCCCGCGAGCGTGCGGCGCGTGCGCTCGATGCGCGCGGCGAGCGCGTCGCGGTCGGGCTTGAACGTGGTCAGGCCCGGCCCGGTTTCCTTCGCGAGCGACACGAGCGCGTCGACGTCGCCCGTTTGTACGACCCGAACGACGATCATGCTGCGTCTCCCTTCAAATCTTCATCGTCGCGGCGGTGCAGCGGCACGCAGCGCACGACATCGCCATCCTTCACATCGAGCGCCGCGCGCACGTCGCCCGCGAGCGGTGCATCGCCTGCGTCGCCCGGCAGGTCGGCCAGCACGCAGCGGAACGATTCGCCGCTGCCCGTCGACACCATGTACGCGATGTCGCCCTGCTGGTGCGCGGCTTCGCGCACGACGCGCTCCGAGCCGTGCTTCACGCACGCGGTGCGGTCGACCTGCGCGGTCAGCACCGGGCCCGCGTCGAAGATGTCGACGAAGCGGTCGGGCTCGAAGCCTTCCTCGAGATGGATGTCGTACGCGAGCAGCGCAGATTCGTTGGGCTCGCCGAGCACGCGCTGCGCGGCTTCCGGCAGCAGCGGCACGTAGAGCGGATAGGCCGGCATCACTTCCGCGATGAACGTGCGGCTGCGGCCGCCCGACGCGATGTCGACGTCGGTGAAGTCGCGGCCGAAGAACTTGCGCCCCACCGCTTCCCAGAACGGCGATGCGCCGTTGCCGTCGCTCACGCCGAGCAGCAGCGTGAACACTTCGGGCGTGAAGCGGCGGCGGTTCGCGGCGATGTACATCATCCGCGCGCGCGAGATCAGGTGCGCGGCCGCATCGCCGCGCAGCGACGGATCGACGTAGAAGCCCGCGAGCCGGCTCTTGCCGGTCAGCTCGTGCGACATTGTGAGCGCGTGGATCTTGCGGTTCACGTGCAGCTCGCGCGACGCGTGGATCAGCGCGTCGTTGCGGAACGCGTAGAACGGTTCCGAGTAGCCGGCCGCGGCCACGATGCTCGCCGTGCCGAGCAGCTTGCCCGTCGACGAATCCTCGAGCACGAAGAGGTAGAACTCCTCGCCGGCGAAGTCGACGTCCGCGCGAAACGAATCCTCGGAGAGCGCCACGCGCGCTTCGAGCGCCGCGCGGTCGTGCGGCAGCGAGTGCAGGACCGGCTGCGCGGTGCGCGCCATGTGCGCGAGCGCATCGAGATCCGTGAGTTTGCCGGGGCGAACAAATAGCATCGTCGTTCCTGTCTGCGATGGGCGCGCCGCTCAGCGCGCGGTGGCTTCCTGGGCCGCGAGCACCTGTTCGACGGCCTTCTCGAAGCGCTTCACGCCTTCGTCGAGCAGGTCGAACGGGATCACCAGCGACGGGACGAAGCGCAGCACGTTCGGGCCGGCGATCAGCATGATCAGGCCGTTCTCGGCGGCGGCGTTGACGAAGTCCTTCGCGCGGCCGTCGAATGCGGCGGTGAGTTCGGCGCCGACGAGCAGGCCCTTGCCGCGCACTTCCTTGAAGATGCCGAAGCGTGCGTTGATGCGTTCGAGCGCGCCCTTCAAGCGCACGCTGCGTTCGCGCACGCCTTCGAGCAAGGCCGGGTCGCCGATCAGTTCGACGACCTTGTCGGCGATCGCGGATGCGAGCGGGTTGCCGCCGTACGTCGTGCCGTGCACGCCGACCTTGAAGTGCGCGGCCAGTTCGTTGGTCGTCAGCATCGCGCCGATCGGGAAGCCGTTGCCGAGGGCCTTCGCGGTGGTCAGGATGTCCGGCGTGACGCCCGTGTCCATGTACGCGTAGAACTGGCCGGTACGGCCGACGCCCGTTTGCACTTCGTCGAAAATCAGCAGCGCGCCGTGCGCGTCGCACGCTTCGCGCAGTGCTTTCAGGAAGGCCGGATCGGCCGGGATCACGCCGCCTTCGCCCTGCACCGGCTCGACGATCACCGCGCAGGTTTGCGGGCCGATCGCGGCCTTGGCGGCTTCGATGTCGTTGTACGGCAGGTGCTTGATGCCGGCCGGCACGGGGCCGAAGCCTTCCGAGTATTTCGGCTGGCCGCCGACGCTGACCGTGAAGAACGTGCGACCGTGGAACGACTGCACGAACGACACGATTTCCGCCTTGTCGGCGCCGTGGCGGTCGAATGCGACGCGGCGCGCGAGTTTCAGCGCGGCTTCGTTCGCTTCCGCGCCCGAGTTCGCGAAGAATGCGCGGTCGGCGAAGGTCAGCGATTCGAGGCGCTTGGCGAGGCGCAGCACCGGCTCGTTCGTGTAGCCGTTGCCGATGTGCCAGAGCTTGCGGCCCTGTTCGTCCAGGACTTTCAGCAGTTCCGGGTGGCCGTGGCCGAGCGACGTTACCGCGATGCCGCACGCGAAGTCGATGTACTCGCGGCCGGCCGTGTCCCACACGCGGGAGCCCTCTGCACGGTCCGGCACGAACGGCGCGGGGGAAAATACCGGCACCATCACTTCGTCGAATGTCTGGCGGGTCACGGTCGAGGTCGTCATGGTCGTTCCTTTCGGTTTCGTAAGAGGGTTCAACAGGATCAAGTTTAGGTAAGGGTGACGCAAGCGTCTTGCGGAATTGCGACGGGTTCTATCGGAAGCGGATAGTTCGCTTTATTTTGCCCTCTTCGCCGGGCGGGATTCGTGGTTTGGTTTTTTTGGGGTGTGGTTGGGTGGTTCGCTTGCCAGTTTTCGTGAAGCACCTGTTGTCGTGTCGGTCTATTAGTGTCGCCCCTGCGCGGGGCGGCGGTTACTTTTCTTTGTCTTGCCAAAGAAAAGTAACCAAAAGAAAGGCGCCGGGAAAACGCATGACCTCCCGGTGCCATGGCCACCGGAGTGGATCGCGCCTAAGTGTCCGCGCCAGTCACGAACACGGAGTGGTTCGAGCAATGGTTCCGACACCCACCCCTACCCAACAGAGCGGTATACCGCCCGCTAGCTCCATCCTCGCTTCGCTCGGCCGACAGGTTCACCCCCCTCCAGTCATCCTCCCGATCAATCAACTCCAGCAATGACGACGCTCGCCACCCAATTTCACAAAATCACACGCGCCCTCATTCGCAAGAAAAAGGGACGCAACGCCGCACGTGGGGGCATAGGCGCAAATGCCCGATGCCCGATGCCCGATGCCCGATGCCCGATGCCCGATGCCCGATGCCCGATGCCCGAAAGCGTACGATCGCATGATCGTTATGCAGTTCCTGCCGATGATAAGCAGTCCGATTGATAAAAGCGGATGCGCAAAAAAGAGGGACTTTGTCTACGGATGCAGTGTTGGGAGGGGTACGTGAGCGTATGCAATGCGGCGAGAGGTACCTTGCAGCCGAGCGAAGCGAGGATGGAGCTAGCGGGCGGTATACCGCTCTGTTGGGTAGGGGTGGGTGTCGGAACCATTGCTCGAACCACTCCGTGTTCGTG
>NZ_CADFDB010000010.1 GCF_902832845.1 Burkholderia metallica
ACGGTGGACGGCGTGTTCACGACGGTGCAGGACGTCGCGCAGACGGTGCTGTTCCTGTCGGCGTTCCCGAGCGCGGCGCTCACGGGCCAGTCGTTCATCGTCAGCCACGGCTGGTTCATGCAGTAACGCCCCCGCCTCCCGTCAGGGAGGCGATTTCCGCATCACCGCCCATTCTCACGACGGAGTGCCGCCGCTCGGCGCCACTCCTTCTTCCCGCCATCCATGGCGGGTTTTCTCGGAGCAACTGATGAAACCGCACGCCCGAACAGAAAAGCAGGCCGTCGACGCGGCGGACCTGCATCACGAGGCCGGCGCACCCGCCGCCGCGCGCACGCCGCCTTACGAGACGATCGCGCTCGTGCTGCAAGGCGGCGGCGCGCTGGGCGCATACCAGGCCGGCGTGTTCGAAGGGCTGCACGAAGCAGGCATTCCGCTCGACTGGATCGCGGGCATCTCGATCGGCGCGCTCAACACCGCGCTGATCGCCGGCAATGCGCCCGAGCATCGCGTCGAGCGGTTGCGCGAGTTCTGGGAAACGATCTGCAAGCCGGCGTTCTTCCCGACGGTTCCGGCCGCGTTCGAATCCGCGCTGTTCAACAGCATCGACCAGGTCCGCACGTTCTTCACCGCATCGCAGGCCGCGAGCGCGATGATGCAGGGCCAGCAGGGCTTCTTCGTGCCGCGCTTCCCGCCGCCGCTGCCGGGCGTGTCGGATCATCCGGAGAAGATCAGCTGGTACGACACGTCGCAACTGCGCGCCACGCTGCTGAAACTGTGCGATTTCGACCGGATCAATTCGGGCGAAACGCGCGTGTCGGTCGGTGCGGTCAACGTCGGCACCGGCAACTTCGTGTACTTCGACAACTCGCGCATCCGTCTCGCGCCCGAGCATTTCATGGCGTCCGGCGCGCTGCCGCCCGCGTTCCCGCCCGTCGAAATCGACGGCGAGTATTACTGGGACGGCGGCGTCGTGTCGAACACGCCGCTGATGGAAGTGCTGCGCGCCCATCCGCGCCGCGACACGCTCGCGTTCCAGGTCGACCTGTGGAGCGCGCGCGGGCCGCTGCCACGCACGATGGCCGACGTCGCCGAACGCACGAAGGACGTGCAGTATTCGAGCCGCACGCGTTTCGTCACCGACACGCTGCAGCGCGAACAGCGCTACCGCAACGTGCTGCGCCACGTGCTCGAACAGGTGCCGGAAGCGCAGCGCAAGAACGACCCGTGGTGCGTCGAAGCCGAAGCGATGTCGAGCGGGAAGAAGTACAACATCCAGCACCTGATCTATCAGCAGAAGGCGTACGAGCATCACTACAAGGACTATCAGTTCGGTCTGTCGACGATGCGCGACCACTGGTCCGCGGGTCTCGACGACATCCGCAAGACGCTCTCGGTGAAGGACGGCCTCGCGCTGCCCGTCAACGATGCGGGCTTCGTCACGCACGACATTCACCGCCGCCGGTAATGCCGTGTGCAACGGGCCGGCGCGCGCCACGCGCCGGCCCGTCTTTATTTCAGATTCGACATGCCGATTTTCATCGCCCTGTTCGCGCTCATCGCCCTCGGATGGGGCGCGGTTCACCTGTTTCACGTCATCGCCGCGCAGTTCGGCCAGCCGGTCGCGATCGCGGCCGCCGTGCTCGCCGCCGCGAGCCTGATCGCGCTGGTCGCGTGGTGGCTCAAGCGCCGCCGCGACATCGCACCGAATACGAAGGAAGACGGCTGGACCCATGTCGTGCATCGCGCGTGGGGCGAGCTGCGCGTATCCGCGACGCAGGGGCTGCTGTGGCTGTCGCACGACGGCGCGGACGGCCGCTACACGCTGTCGCAGCTCGACGGTTGCCAGGCTGCACCGATCGGGGGCCGCTGGCATCTCGTCGTGCGCGTGCGCGATGCGGTGCGTAGCGAATGGAAGCTGCCGATGACGGACAAGCGCGATGCGCAGCGCTGGGCACGCGTGCTGACGCTCGCGAAGGACAACCGGCTCTGAAGCAGCACTCGGCGGATGCGAATGCGCATGCGCGCACCGCACGCGCCGCCGCGCCGGCCATCCCGCATGCCACGCGTCAGCGTGCCTTCAACGCCCACAACGCATCCAGCACGTGCTCGGTCGCCCGCTCGACCGGCCCCGCCCGATGGGCGATACCCAGTTCACGCCACAACGCCGGACGCAGCGGCCGCATCACGATGCGCGGATCGGGCAGCGGGGCGCCCGCCTCGTGCGGCAGCAGTGTCGCGCCGTAACCCGCGGCGACCAGGCTCTTGATCGCGTCGTTGTAGTTGAGTTCGATCCGCGGTTCGGGCAAATGGCCGCCGAGCGCGAACCATTCCGTCGTGAGCCGCGACAGCCGCGTGGTCGCATCGTTGAGAATCAGCGGGCGCGCGGCCAGATAGCCGGGCGTCACGCGCGCCGGAAGCGGCCAGTCCGCCGGCAGGAACGCCATCACCGGATCGCGCCGCCACGCACGAATCGACAGCCCCGCGACCGCCGCCTGCGGCAGCGCCACCAGTCCGACATCGAGCGTGCCCTGCGCAATGCGCGCCAGCGTGTCGTGCGACGTGAGCACCGCGATCTGCACATCGATGTCCGGATGCTGCGCGCGCAACCGGGCCACCGCCTGCGGCAACAGGTGCGCGATCGCGCCGGTCGACGCGCCGAGGCGGACGCGCCCGGTCAACCCCTGCACTTGGCGCTGCACATCGTCCAGCGTGGATTCGACCTCGGCCAGCAGGCGGCGCGCCCGCTCCACCAGCACTTCGCCGATGGGCGACGGCCGCACGTTTCCACGCGTACGGGACAGCAATGGTGCGCCGATGCGGCTTTCCAGTTCGGCAATGTGAAGACTGACGGTCGGCGGCGCGAGATGAAGCGCTTGCGCGGCCGCGACGAAGGACCCTTGGTCGGCGATGGCGACCAGCGTGCGCAGGCGGTCCAGGCTGATCTCGCGCATTTCCACCTCTCGTTCAAGAAAACTGAATCTGACGGTCAGTAAATTCAACTTTTTCTATTCTAGGCGCTCGGGTGACGATACGGCTTTCCCGACCACGAACGCAAGGAACGCGACCATCATGAGCCAGCCCACGGTCTACATCGACGGCGATCAAGGCACGACCGGATTGCAGATCCATGCGCGCCTGCACGGGCGCACCGACCTGCGGCTCGTCTCGCTGCCGGATGCCGAGCGCAAGGACCCCGTGCGGCGCGCCGAAGCGATCAACGCAGCCGACGTCGCGATTCTGTGCCTGCCCGACGCGGCCGCGCGCGAAGCGGTCGGCTTCATCCGGAATCCGGCGGTACGCGTGATCGACGCGAGTTCGGCGCACCGCACGCAGCCGGAATGGGTCTATGGCTTCCCCGAGATGGCGGACGGGCACGCGCAGACGATCGCGCACGCGCGGCGCGTCACCAATCCGGGCTGCTACCCGACCGGCGCGATCGCGCTGTTGCGGCCCCTGCAACGAGCCGGCCTGCTGCCGCGCGACTACCCGGTGAGCATCCATGCGGTGTCCGGATACTCGGGCGGCGGGCGGGCCGCCGTCGACGCCTTCGAAGCGGGCGACGCGTCGCACGCGAAACCGCTGCAGATCTACGGCCTCGCCCTCGCGCACAAGCACGCGCCCGAAATCCAGCTGCATGCGGGCCTCGCGAACCGCCCGTTGTTCGTGCCCGCCTACGGTGCCTATCGGCAAGGCATCGTACTCACCATCCCGATCGAGTTGCGCCTGCTCGGCGCCGGCGTGACCGGCGAGCAGCTGCATGCCTGTCTCGCGCATCATTACGCCGATGCGCGCCACGTCGACGTGACGCCGCTCGCGGAAACCCGTGCGATCACGCATCTCGATCCGCAAGCGCTGAACGGCACCAACGACCTGCGGCTCGGCGTGTTCGTCAACGCCGAGCATGGCCAGGTGCTGCTGTCCGCCGTGTTCGACAATCTCGGCAAAGGGGCATCCGGTGCGGCCGTGCAGAATCTCGACCTGATGCTCGGCGCGTCGCACGCGGCGTGAGCAGGGTGCGCATGCAGGCACGGTCGAAAGCCGGCGGGGCAGGCCGATCCGCGTCGCGGCAGGCGACGCTGCCGTGCCTGCCCATCCTCCCGTAAAAGCTCACCTTTAGCCGGTTTCAGCCCATGTCGTCGCACGCCGCGGCCGTCAGGCCGGCCAGCTTCTCCATCAGAAAATCGACGCACACGCGCACTTTCGCCGACGCGGCGACGCGTTCCGGATACACGGCCCAGATGTTCGCGGGCTGGATCGCGTCGGGCAGCACGCGGCACAGTACCCCGCGTTCGATCAGCGGGCCGGCCTCCCAGATCGAGCGCAACACGATGCCGCGCCCGGCCAGCGCCCATTGCACGGCCACCTCGCCGTGATTCGTCGACAGCGCGCCGCCGACCTTCACCGTCGCCGTTTCGCCGCGCACGTTCAGCCGCCATACGCCAAACGGATGATCGCGCTCCTTGATCGCAAGACAGTCGTGCGACGCGAGATCCGCGAGCGAGCGCGGCGTGCCGCGCCGCGCGAGATAGTCGGGCGATGCACAGAGCACGCGATAGTTCGCGGCGAGGCGGCGCGCGATCAGGTGATCGGCGATCTCGTCGCCGATACGCACGTCGAGGTCGTAGCCTTCGCCCGCGACGTCGACGAGCCGGTCGAACAGATCGAGCCGCACGTTCAGTTGCGGATAGCGCGCGGTGAAGTCCAGCAGCGCCGGCGCAATGATGTGCCGGCCGAAGCCGAAGCTGCTCGACATGCGCAGCGTGCCGCGCGGCACCGTGCGCGTGGTCGACACGTCCTCGACGAGATGATCGACGTCGTCGAGAATCTTCTCGGCGCGCGCGAACACGCGTTCGCCGGCTTCCGTGACCGTCACGCGGCGCGTCGAGCGATGCAGCAGGCGCGTGCCGAGCTGCGCCTCGAGCAGCGCGATGCGCTTGCTGACATAGGCGGGCGACACCGCGAGCTGCTCGGCGGCCGCGCTGAAGCTGGTCAGGCGGACGACCAGGCTGAACACGCGCAGGTCGTCGAGATTTGGCGATTTGTTCACGATTCGTGGAAAGTCGATTAACCTTTCGCACGATTTTAATCCGAATGGAAATAAATAGAATGGCGTCATGATCCGCTGCGCGCCACGCCGGCAGCGGCCCGACCCACGAAAAAGGAGGAGCACCCGCATGAACGACAGGACTTACCGGATCGCCGTCATCCCCGGCGACGGGATCGGCCGTGAAGTGATGCCCGAGGGCCTGCGCGCGCTCGACGCCGTGACCGCGCGCTTCGGCGTGCGCTTCGACTTCGTCCAGATCGACTGGGCGAGCTGCGACTACTACGCGCAGCACGGCAAGATGATGCCGGACGACTGGAAGGCCCAGTTGTCGGGGATGGACGCGATCCTGTTCGGCGCGGTCGGCTGGCCCGCGACGGTGCCCGATCACGTTTCGCTGTGGGGCTCGCTGCTGAAATTCCGCCGCGAGTTCGACCAGTACATCAACCTGCGGCCCGCGCGCCTGTTCGACGGCGTGCCGTCGCCGCTCGCCGGCCGCCGCGCGGGCGACATCGACTTCATGATCGTGCGCGAGAACACCGAAGGCGAATATTCGTCGGTCGGCGGCACGATGTTCGAAGGCACCGACCGCGAAATCGTGATGCAGCAGTCGATCTTCACGCGCCACGGCACCGAGCGCGTGCTGAAATTCGCATTCGACCTCGCGCAGCGGCGCGCGAAGCGCCTCACCGTCGCGACGAAAAGCAACGGCATCGCGATCAGCATGCCGTGGTGGGACGCACGCACGGCCGAGATGGCCGAACGCTATCCCGACATCGCCGTCGACAAGCAGCACATCGACATCCTGTGCGCGCGCTTCGTGCTGCAGCCGGACCGCTTCGACGTCGTCGTCGCGTCGAACCTGTTCGGCGACATCCTGTCGGACCTCGGGCCGGCCTGTACGGGCACGATCGGCATCGCGCCTTCGGCGAACCTGAACCCCGACCGCAGGTTTCCGTCGCTGTTCGAACCCGTGCACGGCTCCGCGCCCGATATCGCCGGGCAGTTCATCGCGAATCCGGTCGCGATGATCTGGTCGGCCGCGCTGATGCTCGACTTCCTCGGCAACGGGACGGGCCGCGAGCGCGACGCGCACGATGCGATCGTCGCCGCGATCGAAGACGTGCTGCGCGACGGGCCGCGTACGCGCGATCTCGGCGGCAACGCGGGGACGCAGGAAGTGGGTGAGGCGGTCGCCGCGCGGATCGCGGGCCGATGAGGGTTGCCCGATGCGCATGTGCGCGCCGGGCGGTGACGGAGGGAAGCGGCAAGCGGTGGGCAGCTAGAAGTGAACAACACGCAAAGGATGTGCGCACGCGTGCGGCTTCCGATTCGTGTCGGGTGAAGTCGAGCGGTGAGCGATGTCACGCCACAATGCGCACGGCTTGCGCTGTTTGCCGATTGAATTGATCCGATCGGTGAGTTGCACACCGCGTTCGTACACACCGATCGTCGCTGGTACTGCCCGCGCGGTTCGACCGGTGAGACGCATCACGCGGTAAAGCACACCGCTTCATGCCGACACATGCGTCGCGTCGCGCGATCCCGGCGTGCGTGACATGTCGCTTTGCCCGCTGCGAAATTGCGTCGAACGGCTCGAAGCACACAGTCCGACGCGACGTTTCACCGCGTCCCGAAAAATCTCACCTTGCGTGCACCGACTCCCGAATTTCCTCACCGTTAAACGCCGGTGAGGTATACGTCGAGTCGATGCGCACCTCACAGCCCGAGGTCGGACAGCCCCGGATGATCGTCCGGACGACGGCCGAGCGGCCAGCGATAAAGACGATCCTGCTCGCGAATCGGCAGATCGTTGATGCTCGCGTGACGATGTGCCATCAGGCCGTTCTCGTCGAACTCCCAGTTCTCGTTGCCGTACGAACGGAACCAGTTGCCGGCGTCGTCGTGCCATTCGTATGCGAAGCGCACCGCGATGCGATTGCCGCCGAATGCCCACAGCTCCTTGATCAGCCGATAGTCGAGCTCGCGCGCCCACTTGCGCTGCAGCAGCCCGACGATCTCATCACGACCGGTCACGAATTCCGCACGATTGCGCCACCGGCTTTGCGGCGTATAGGCGAGCGACACGCGCTGCGGATCGCGCGTGTTCCATGCATCCTCGGCGGCACGCACCTTCTGGCGGGCCGTCTCGAGCGTGAAGGGGGGAACGGGCGGGCGGACTTCGGGGGAAGCGGACATGGGTTGCTCCTGTTCAGGTAATGGCCACGGACGCCCGCAGCCGGTTCGGATTCGCTGCTTCGACTAGCGCGATACCGCGTCGAGCAGCAGTTCGGCCGTCGCGCGCGCATCGCGCGCGGCGTTCGCATCGCCGGTCACGAGCGCCACGCCGATCGCGCCGTCGATCAGCACGAGCCATTGGCGCGCCAGGCGCGCAAGCCCGCGGCGCTCGATTCCCGTTGCGTCGGCATACGCATCGAATCGCTCGCGCACGAATGCCAGCAGGCGCGCCTTGTGCACACGTGCGACGACGCGCACGGGATCGTCCGCGTCGGGAATCTCGCCCGCAGCATTCAGGAACGCGCAACCGTGAAAATCGGGCTGCCCGAACCAGTCGCGCAGCACGTCGAACATCGCGAGCAGCTGCGCGCGCGGCGCGTTGCCGCGCGCGAGCGTTGCATCGACGAACCAGCGCATCCAGCGTGCGTCGCGACGCTCGAGCGCGGCCACGACCAGCGCCTCTTTCGATTCGAAATGCGAATAAAAGCTCTTTCGTGCCGCGCCGGATCGCTTGACGATCGCGTCGACGCCGGTCGCATGGATGCCGCCCGAATAGATCAGCGCTTCAGCCGCATCGAGCAGCCGGTCGCGAACGCCCGGTTCGCCGGAGGGGTCGTGTGGTGTGTTCATGGGTTTACGGTAGAACGATCGTTCTCCATCGTCAACACCCGCGTGAAAAAGCCCTGTCGACGGGAGGGCTGAATCGCGGCCCGGCCGGATGAGGCGGGCCGCCGCGTTTACGACATTTTTTCTTGAAGCGGGCCCGCGACGCTCACTACACTGCGGTCACCCTGTCTGGGCGAAAGGACATCATGCAGCGACCGGAATCCGCGCGCCCCGCGCGTGCCTATGCGGCTTATGCCAAGCGGCTCGACGGCCGCATCGTCGTGCGGCGCTTCGACCCGCGCAACGATTCGTACGACACGTTGACCGCGCTGCTGCATCGCGCGTTCGCACCGCTCGGCGCGCTGGGCTTGAACTGCCCGTGCGTCGATCAGCCGGCTGCGGCGACGCGCGAACGCGTGCTCACCGGCGAGTGCTTCGTCGCGCTCGGCAACGCACATCTGGTCGCGACGATGACGATGTATTCGCACGATCCCGATTCCCGTTGCGATCCGTACCGCAGCCGGTACGTTGCGACGCTCGGCCAACTGGCCGTCGATCCCGTCTGGCAAGATCGCGGCATCGGCCGCGCGCTGCTCGCCTTCGCGCAACGGCGAGCGGCCGCGCGCGGCGCGACGCACCTCGCACTCGACGCGCCGTACGCGGCGGTGCGGCTCATCGATTTCTATCGCCGCGAAGGCTTTCAACCGGTCGACGTAATGCGCTTTCCGGGACACAACTACGACAGCACGATCCTGTGCAAATCCGTCAGCATTGCGAACGGTCGCTTCGTTGCCGGCGATACGACGCAGATCGACGTCACGCGGCACGCGGGTGCCGCTTCATGAAGCACGATATGCCGAAGCACGACAGCAGCGACGATCGCGCCCGGCTCGCCGTCCGGCAGGCAAGCGTGCGCGCGGCGCTGCGGCTGCGCGGCGTGATCAAGCTGACGATCGTGGCGATCGCGGTCGCGCAAGCGCTGGCGTTCGCGTTCGACAGCCTGCTGGTCGCGGTCGGTTTCGCGCCGGAGGCCGCGACGGTGCTGCTGTTCCGCTTCGTGACATGCGCGCTCGTCAGCTTCTGGCTTCAGGGGGATGCGTTGCGTGCGTATCGGTACGCGGCGCAGCACGGGTTCGTCACCGGTCCCGGCGCGCACGGCGAACCGGTCGAAGTCGCGCCGCAGTGCCCGAAGCGCTGGCTCGTCGTGTTGAGCCTTCAGCTCGACCCGCGCGGGTCGAACGGTGACCGGATCAGGTAATGGCCTGCGCACCGATCGAAGTCGATCGAGGTCGATCGATGCTGATCGCTTCGCGCACGAGTGAGTAGCAACGTCCCGTGCTGGCTCACGGTTGATGAAGCGGGTCGGCACGACATCGGGTGGCGTGTATCGTGAACGACCGCGCGGCAAGCGCGACCAGCGCGGCAGGAAAGCGTGTGAAAGAGAGGGAACAGGCGCGAAACGGCGTGATGGCAAGAAACGCGGCAGCTGGCGAAAGGTGAAGTAAGCGAGCGATGGCGGGTCACCGAAGTGCAATCGCATCGCGATTCGGCGCGCAAACGCAGCTCCCGAATAATCTCACCTTGAGCGTGACTTCGCGCGTTTCGGCTTCGAATACGCGGACGTAAACGAAAGCGGGGCAGGCGGTGAACACACCACGCTGCCCCTGCGGCACTCAGGCCGTCCAGTCGAGAATCACCTTGCCGCTTTCACCGGACAGCATCGCGGCGAAGCCTTTCTCGTAATCGTCGGCCGCAAAGCGGTGCGTGATGATCGGCGACAGGTCGAGGCCGCTCTGCAGCATCGCGACCATCTTGTACCAGGTCTCGAACATCTCGCGGCCGTAGATCCCCTTGATCTCGAGCCCCTTGAAGATCACCTGGTTCCAGTCGATCGCCGTCTGCGCGGGCGGAATGCCGAGCAGCGCGACCTTGCCGCCGTGGTTCATCGCCTCGAGCATGCTCGTGAACGCGCTCGGCACGCCTGACATTTCGAGGCCGACATCGAAGCCTTCGGTCATGTGCAGCTCGGACATCACGTCGCGCAGCGACTCGCGCGCGACGTTGACCGCGCGCGTCGCGCCCATCTTGCGCGCAAGTTCCAGCCGGTAGTCGTTGATGTCGGTGATCACGACGTTGCGCGCGCCGACGTGCTTCGCGATCGCGACGGCCATGATGCCGATCGGGCCCGCGCCGGTGATCAGCACGTCTTCGCCGACGAGGTTGAACGACAGCGCCGTGTGCGTCGCGTTGCCGAACGGATCGAAGATCGACGCCAGATCGTCGGAGATCTCCGGCGGAATCTTGAACGCGTTGAATGCCGGAATCGCCAGATACTCGGCGAACGCGCCTTCGCGGTTCACGCCGACGCCGACCGTGTTGCGGCACAGATGCCGGCGCCCCGCGCGACAGTTGCGGCAGAAGCCGCACGTGATGTGGCCTTCGCCGGACACGCGATCGCCGATCGCGAAGCCGCGCACCTCCTGTCCCATCTCGACGATCTCGCCGACATACTCGTGACCGACGTGCATCGGCACGGGAATCGTCTTCTGCGCCCAGTCGTCCCACTTCCAGATATGGATGTCGGTGCCGCAGATCGCGGTGCGGCGGATCTTGATCAGCACGTCGTTGTGGCCGACTTCGGGACGCTTCACGCGCGTGAGCGTGAGGCCGGGGCCGCGTTCGAGCTTTGCCAGTGCTTTCATGGTCGCGCCTCCGTCAGATGATGCCGAGCGACTTGCCGACGCGCACGAACGCGGCGACCGTCCGGTCGATCTGCTCGGGCGTATGCGCGGCGCTCATCTGCGTACGGATGCGCGCGCGCCCGCGCGGCACGACGGGGAACGAGAATCCGATCACGTAGACGCCTTCGTCGAGCAGCTTGTCGGCCATGTTCGTCGCGAGCTGAGCGTCGCCGAGCATCACCGGGATGATCGGATGCGCGCCCGGCACGAGCGTGAAGCCCGCTTCGGTCATCTGCTTGCGGAACCGCGCGCCGTTTTCGCGCACGCGCTCGCGCAGTTTCGCGCCTTCGTCGCTGCCGAGCAGTTCGAGCACCTTCAGCGATGCCGCGGCGATGCTCGGCGTGAGCGTGTTCGAGAACAGGTACGGGCGCGAGCGCTGGCGCAGCAGCTCGATCACCTCGCGACGCGCGGCGACGTAGCCGCCCGATGCGCCGCCCAGCGCCTTGCCGAGCGTGCCCGTGATGATATCGACGCGCCCTTCGACGCCGCAGTGCTCGGGCGTGCCGCGGCCGTGCGTGCCGATGAAGCCGACCGCGTGCGAATCGTCGACCATCACGATCGCGCCGTAGCGGTCGGCGAGGTCGCAGATGCCTTTGAGGTCGGCGATGATGCCGTCCATCGAGAACACGCCGTCGGTCGCGATCAGCTTGTGGCGCGCGCCCGCCGCATCGGCTTCCTTGAGCTTCGCCTCGAGATCGGACAGGTCGTTGTTCTTGTAGCGGAAGCGCTTCGCCTTGCAGAGACGAACGCCGTCGATGATGCTTGCGTGGTTCAGCTCGTCGCTGATCACCGCGTCGTTCTCGTCGAGCAGCGTTTCGAACAGCCCGCCGTTCGCGTCGAAGCAGCTCGAGTAGAGGATGCTGTCCTCGGTGCCGAGGAACGCGGCCAGTGCGCTTTCCAGTTGCTTGTGCACGGTTTGCGTGCCGCAGATGAAGCGGACCGATGCCATGCCGAAGCCGTCCTGGTCGAGCCCGGCCTTCGCCGCGTCGATCAGGCGCGCGTCGTTCGCCAGACCCAGATAGTTGTTCGCGCAGAAATTGAGCACGCCGGCACCGCCGGCGAGCCTCACGTCCGCCGCCTGGGGACTCGCGATCTCGCGCTCGGTCTTGTAAAAACCGTCCGCGCGGATCTGGTCCAGCGTCCCGCGCACCTGGGCGAGAAAGGCATCACGCATCGCAAAGCTCCTGACAGGGTTTCGCATTCCGCAACGCGCCACTCGTGGCGGCGGCGCAACGGCCTGCTACTGTTATAGTCGGTCGTTCGGTTGACCGCATTTATCCGATATTCCGAACTAAAATTCGAAATACCGAACAACTCTAAGCGAACGGAATCCAAATGGCAAGTTCCCCCGGTTCGCGGCGCACGCCCGCCAGCGCCGCCCCGCAACCGCCGGCCGCCACGCCGCCGCGCGTCGGCGAGCAGATCCAGCGGCTGCGCAACGAGCGCAAGCTGACGCTCGACGACCTGTCGCGCGCGGCCGGCGTATCGAAATCGATGCTCTCCGAAATCGAACGCGACAAGGCCAACCCGACGATCGCCGTGGCGTGGCGCCTGACGAACGCGCTCGGCATCACGCTCGACGAGCTGTTCTCGCAGCCGAAGGCGCCCGAAACCATCCGCGTGGACGGCCCGCACGACATTCCGACGCTCGCCGGCCACGACGGCCGCTACCAGTTGCGCGTATGGGGCCCGATCGACCTCGCCGGCAAGTTCGAGTGGTACGAGCTGACGTTGCCGGGCGGCGGCGCGTTGATATCGAACGCACACGAGCCCGGCACGCGCGAGCACCTCACCGTGCTGCAGGGCGCGATGGAGATCGAAGCCGCGGCGGCCAGCCGGCGCCTGAAGGTGGGCGACACCGCGCGCTACCCGGCCGACGAGCCGCACGCGATCCGCAATCCCGGCAAGGCCGAGGCGCGCGCACTGCTTATCGTGATACACCGCTGACGGCACGAATAGCTGGCCGAACGGCCAGGGGGATCTGTCGCAGGCCAGTTGCGGAAATCACTGTATATTTGTACAGTATACGGACATTCCGCCATGCACGGGCCGGAGCCGGCGCACCGAGGCGCCGCCCGGTCGACAGGAGCCTGCAATGACAGAAGAACAAGATTTGGCCGCGCTCAGCTTCAAGGCTGCCGCGCACGACCTCGAGCTGATCGTTCGGCATATCGCCGGGCGCTACATCCGCCAGCGCGTCCCGCTGACGTGGCGCCTGCTGCACGCAATCGAAGCCGAGGCGCTCGCCGATCTCGGCTTTGCCAGCCGGCACGAGGCCGGCATGCGTCAACTGTTCGAACGGCCGTCGGACATGACGTTTCCCGAAACGGACGATCCGATCGACTTCGGGCGCTCGAATGCGCTGCCCGCCGTATTTTCGTTCGCGGTCCTCGCGTACGAAGCGGCGTCGGCGTCGCACGACGCCGCGCATCGCGAGCGTGTTCACCGTCCGTCCAAGGCGTGGGGCGACTGATCGCCGGCCACGGGCTGCCATGCGTGGCGGCCTTGCTCATTTTCTTGCTGCCCGAGACGTTGCGGAAAGGGCTACCATATACGCAACTAACGGAATAAATCACATGTCCCTTCCCGCCTCTCCCGACACCCCGGCACGCCCGGAAGAAACGGACCTGTTCGACCGCGGCGCATCCGACTGGATCGTCTCGCCCGAAGCCGCATTCGATGCGTGGCTCGCGATGCAGGACTATCGCCGCTCGTCGGCCGACGTCTATCGCGCGCAGTGGGGCGCGTTTCTCACGTGGATGCGGGCGCACCAGAAAACCCTCGAAACGGTCGATACCGCCACCATCGCGAATTTCGTCGGCGAACTGCCGATCCGGAAAACCCAGCGAATGCGCTATTTGCGGCTGATCGAGCGCGTGCTCGACCACATCCGGCGCACCGAATACGCGTCGACCAACCCGGCCCGGTTCATTGCTCAGGATGGCGAAGCGAACTGGCGCAAGGCGCGCGACAACGAACCGACCGGTTTCCTCACGCCGGCCGAGCGCGCGACGTTGCTCGCATACCTGTTTTCACCGATCGGCGTATCGGGTTCCGCGTACTGGAAAGAGCGGCGCGACCGCGCGCTCGTCGCTGCGTTTCTCGGCGCGGGCATCAAAACCGGCGAAGCCCGTGCACTCACGATTAGTTGCATCAATACGAGCGGCACGGCGCTGCGGATCGCGTCGACGCATCCGGATTTCGCGCGCGAAACCCACCTCGCGTCATTCGCGATCGCGCTGCTCGAAGCCTGGCTCACCGAACGCAAGCGTCAGGACATTCCCGGTGAACTCGTGTTCCCGGCCTCCCACACGGGGCGGCCGATGCACAAGGCGACGATGCTGCGCGCGATCGACGCGATCGTCGAATCCGCCGGGCTCACGTCGTCGCGCACCGCCCGCGCGAGCCCGCAAACGCTGCGCAATACCTACGCGGCCGAACTGTTCGAACACGACGTGCCGCCCGAACGCGTCGGCAAATGGCTCGGCTTCGTGCGGCCGGTCTCGTCGAATCGCCTGCATCGTGCGTGGAAAAACTGGCGCGACGGGCTGGCCGACAGCAACGGTGACGCGTCCGACAGCGACGAAACTCACTGATCGCCGAACGGCTGCTCACGCGAAGCGATCCGTGAGCAGCCTCGTGTGGCGCAGCCTCACCGTTTCACAGCTCCCGAAAAACCTCACCTCAAGCGTCCCGGATCGTCTCACCTGTGCGGTGCGGCCGAACCTTGCATCACGAGTGCGCAAAACGGGCGGCCGCTTCGAATCGCGACGGCCATGCGCCCGACGCGTGCTCACACTCGGGGCACGTCACTTCAAAACCATCTTCTCCATGTGACAACTCCGGCTCGCCGTCGCAATGCGGACATTGAGCCGGCACCGGAATGTCGTGATCCAGCGACGTGCCGATCGCGGCAAACGCTTCGGCATCCAGTTGCCCGGCATCGGCCAGGCGACGGATCAGCGCGGCGATTTCCGGATTCATGCCGCGGCTCGCGCGCAATGCGTTCGCCTCGCGCGTCGCACGTTCCAGTTCGTCGCCCTGGGTGCGCAATTGATCTTCGAGCCGGTCGGCGCGCGCCTTCGCCGAACTCAATTGCTGCAGGAAATCGAACTCCTTGCGCTGAACGTCGCGCAAGCCGCTCTGATAGGTCGCTGCCATGCTGCGCAACGAATCCAGCTCGACCAGCATCGGCTTGACGCGGCGTTCGGCTTCGGCCACCGCGTCCTTGATCTGCTGCGCGTAGTGCTCGGTGCGCTGTTGCAGTTCCGCTTGCAGGGCATCGATGCGGTCGCGCAACGTGGCGTTATGAGCCTGTTCGGCTTCGACGCGCACGCCGGCCGCGGCCAGCTCGTTCTCCAGTCGAGCGATTGTGGTGAGCAACGTCGCTTCGCTTGCCGAACCGTGCGTCGTTTGCGACGCGAGCTGGACCTCGAGTTCCGTCACGCGCGCCTGCAATTGCTCGTTTTTCGCTTCGCCGCGCACGAGTGCGGCTTCGAGGGTTTCCTGGCGCACGGTTGCATCACGCAACCGCTGTTCGGCGTCGGCGATGCTGGCGCGAACCTGCTCGCGATCGCCGTCGAGGCTGTCCCGCGCGGCTTTCAACGCTTCTTCATAGAGTGCGCCGAGCAACGCGCCGGCTTTTTCCTCGACGGCTTTCGGGATGGCGGCGCCGTCGAGCCTGACTCGGGAAGCCGAACGGATGCGTTCCCAGAAATGGTCGATGTCTTTCGGGATGTCGCTCGCGCTGCCGGTCTGGGTGAGATCGCGGACGTTGGCAGCCGACGGCCGAATGCCCAGATCGAAGAACAACCGCTTGCACGCGTGCAGCGACAATTCCTGCCGTCGCGCGCCGCTTGCACGCAGCGATTCCAGTTCGTCCCGAATGGCGTGGCGGATTTCGTCCAGGGTCATCGCTGTGCTCACAGACATTGAAATGTGGCAATCATAACGAAATACGTAGCTATCGATACTGATTCCCGGTCGACGTTGTGAATTTACGTCGCTTTGCACAGAAATCAGGGCTGTGAGCGAATCCAGACGACTGTGGTGCAGGATTCCGTGAAACAAAGCGAAGAAAGTGAGCCAAGTCCTTGTCGCGCAAGCATTTTCCAGCAGACCCCGAATTTGGGCATTTGTTTCACATGACGGGGCATCCGGTCGGCTGCGGGTGTTCAGGGGTTCGGGTGTCTGTGGAAAACTCTGCAGCGGATGGCTTGAGAGTATTAGAAGTAAACACCCTTGAACCCTTAGTTAAAAACGTTAACGCCACGGCACAGCCTTATGCAGCAAGGCTTTCCGGCCGACAAGGTGAAGTTTTACGGGAGCCAAGGTGATCTTCTGCGGGAGCTGACGTGATGGGGTTCAGGGAACTGCGTGAGCCGTTGCGGGAAAGGTCGTGAGCGGATTCGGGATCACAGTGAAATGCAAGTTTTCCCAAAGGTGAGGTTTTTCGGGGCCTCACAGCCACAGAACCCGCGCGGTGCCTGACTGCACAGTTTTCTGCCTGTGCAGACATAAGTGAGAATTTGCGGGACCCTCTTCGTGCCCCGTTTCTGCCCATCTTTTAGGCAGATTCTGTGAAAGGTGAGATTTCACGGGACTCCGCAGTCATTTGGTGTGAGGTTTTCCGGGAAACGAACGCCATTGTGCACAGCAAAAGTGCGCTCGGGGGGCCGTGATGCCCTAAAGGTGAGGTTTTACGGGAGGGAAATCGGGGTTTTCCTGCCCGGATCCCGTTGAGGTGAGCTTTTTCGGGGCCCGGATCACAGGCTGTGATTCGGAGTAAAGGTGAGCCTTTTCGGGGATGGACTGTGCCCAATAATTGGTCATAGGTGAGGCTTTTCGGGAGCTGTGAGCCGCCGGATTCGCCGAAAAGCCCGCCAGGACTGGGAGAAATCTCGTTTTTGCTGTGCCACTTTTTGGCACAGGTGAGATTTTTCGGGGGCCGACACAGGGTTGTCGTATGAAGGATTTCCGTCGAAAGGTGAGGCTTTTCGGGGGATGTCCGCCGCGGACCGCCAAATGCCTTGTGCGCATAAGTATCGGAAGACATTGGGATTTTTGATACCGCGGCAGTTACGGTGAGATTTTTCGGGAGCGATTTCCGTGCCTGTGGGAGCACAGCGATTTTTGGGTAAGGTGAGCGTTTTCGGGAGACTCCGGCAGCGGACCCCGTGTGTGTCGGGCATTCCGCGACCTCCCGACGAATCGACATGCTGTGCTGAAGGTGAGCATTTTCGGGACCAGACCCGGTTCGTGCGCTGTACAATGCGCGCCCGGGCCGGCAAAGGAGGTCCGATCGGCTCCCGCCAGCAAGGTTCACAGGCTTCTTCCGGGATGTCGGACCCATTGCGAATCTCGCCGGAAGTCACGCCTGTACATGCATACAGGCCGACACAAGCCGATCGCGAGGCGCGTTCAACCGGGATCGCAACGCTGTGTCGAACACAGCGTGCGCAGTCGTAAAATTGCGACAAATTGAAAGGTGAGCCGATACGGGAGCACATTTCGCACGTGTCGCGCACAGGTGAAATTCTGTGAATCGGCGTCTCCCGCAGCACGTCTGGACGAGTCCGGAACGCTGCAAATCCGGACCGGTGAGGGTTTTCGGGAGCGCTTGGGGTGAGTGCCGTTTTGCGCGAGCGCTTCACCTGCTATGGTGAGCATGTCGTTCTGGACGCACATCACCGCAGGCGCTATCCTTCCGGGAAACTTCTCCTCCGACCCGACGTATGGCCACGACGAAGCGCGCCAAGAAAACCGATGTGGATGTGGTGAGTGCCAGTTCTGCCGAATTGCGTAAGGCCGTCGAGGCGATCGCCATTCAGCCGAAGAGCGGCAAGATCACGCTCCTCACTCGCAAGCTGTTCAATGTCCTGCTGGCCGTGGCGCAGCAGGCCGACGACTCGGGCGATACGTATCGTGCGCTGCTGTCGGACATCGTCGCCAACTCCGCTTTCGATTCGAACGACACCGCGCTGGTGAAGGAACACCTGCGCCGCATGGTGTCGGTGCAGGTCGAATGGAGTACGGGCACATCGAGCCAGAAGCCGGGCCGCAAGTGGGGGATCTCGACGCTGATCGCCGACGCCGAAATTCTCGAGGATCCGACGACCCGCCGTGTGTGGGTCGAATTCTCGTTCGCGCCGAAGATCAAGAAGAAGCTGCTCGACCCGGTGCAGTATGCACGTCTGAGCCTGCAGTTCCAGAGCCAGCTGCGCAGCAGCGCCGGTCTCGCGCTGTACGAAATCTGCGTGCGCTACCTGACGAATCCGAGCCACCTGACGATGCGCGAGCCGTGGGAATGGTGGCGGCCGATCCTGTCGGGCACGCCCGATACGGAAGCCGGCGACGAGGCGAAGCGCGAGTACAAGTATTTCAAGCGCGACTACCTGCGTCCCGCGATCGCGGAAGTCAACGCGGTCACCAACATCTTCGTCGAGCTGATCGAGCACCGCGAAGGGCGGCGGGTCGCCGAAATCCAGTTCCGCGTGACCGAGCGCAAGCAGCCGATGCTCGCGCTCGACGAACACCCGAACGTGTTCGACAGCACGCTGGTCGACCGGATGGTGAAGCTCGGGATCCCGCTGAAGGAAGCGCAGACGCTCTATGCGGACAGCGAGGAGAATCGCATTCGCGCCGCGCTGCAGATGACCGAGCAGCGGATGCGCAGCACGACGCTGCCGCCGGTGCGCAGCGCGCCCGCGTTGTTCAAGGATGCGCTGAAGAAGGGGTATGCGCCGCCGGTCGAGTCGGTCGATGCACTGCCGGCCGGCACGCCGGCCGCGAAGATGGCGGCGGCCCAGCCGGACGATCTGAAGGCGCGCCTGCTGAGCGAGTTCGCGGCGTTCCGCCGCAAGGAAGCGAAGGTGCTGTACGAAGAGCAGGGCGACGCCGAGCGCGAAGTGGCGCGCGAGTCGTTCGAATCGGAGGCGCTGCCGACGATGGGCTCGCACCTGCGCGACGACTGGCGCAAGCGCGGCCTCGATTCCAAGCTGGCCGAGACGGCCTTTTTCGACTGGCTGGCCCAGAAGACCTGGGGCGAGCCGACGGACGGCGACCTGCTGTCGTTCACGCTGAACCAGTCGCGGGCCGCCTGACGCCCGCTCAGGCCTTTTGACGGGCCGCCGCCGGCCCCGCCCTCGATTGGGCGAGCCGGCGTCTTCATCAGGGCCGGCCGGCCGTTTCCATCACTCCGACAGCAGCATCCGCTCGAGTTGCTCGAGGATCGCGTCGCGCTTGTCCTTCGGCAGACCGCGCAGGCGCAATTCGATGCGATCTTCACCATACGACTTCAGGTCGCCGACCGACTTGCCGCCGAGCTTGATCTCGAGACGCTGCGCATAGCGCTGACGGCCGGCGGCCTTCGGCGTTTCCTGCGCCGCGACGCGTCCCTTGACGATGTCCGACACCTGGCGCGTGCTGAGGTCGTCCGACACGATCTTGTTGATCAGCCGCAGCGTGGCCTCGGTGCCGCGCGCGTTGTGATAACGACCGACCTGATACGCCATGTTCGAGCCGAAGCGATCGGGGCGCGCGACCATTTCCTGCATGATCGCTTCCGGCAGCTTGCCGATCGACAGCGCGACGGCCACCGTCGACTCGTCGAGGCCGAGGTGTTCGGAGAGTTCCTTCTGGCTCTGGAAATGCTTGTCGTCGAGGAAGCGGCGCCACACGACGGCGTTGTCGAACACCGTCTGCGAATCGCGCTGGACATTGAGGTCGTAGCCGAGCTTGTAGCTCTGGATGCCGATCGGCACGTCGATCACGATCGCCTTGACCGACTCCTTGTTCGCTTCCTTCAGTGCTCGCACGCGACGCCCGCCGTCGCTGACGAAATACGTGCCCGGGTTGTCGTAGTCCGGAATCACGTGGATTGCCTGCTGCTGTCCTTGCTTCGCGAGGTTGACCGCGAGCTCGGCAATCGACGATTTCAGATAGAAGTGCCGCGGGTTGAACGGGCTATGCTTGATCGCCTTCAGCGGCAGCTCGATCACCTGCCCCGGCGCATAACGGTTCTCGAGGCGCCACGCGCGATATTGCGCCGATTCATCGATCGACGGATCGATCGTGAATTCCGGAGCGGGCGGCGGTGCGATGTCTTTTTTCGCGGATTTGGTCGGCGCCGCGGTGGGCGTCTCGGACTTGACGATACCGTCGATCGCATTGAGTCGATCGAGCGCCGTGCGCTTTTCGCTCGTCGTGATATCCGGGCGCGCTTGGAATCCTTTAGCAAATTGGGAGGGTTTCATGTGACTCCTTTGTGCGCATAAAGTCAGGGCAGCATGGCGACGATTTCGTCGGCGCATGCGCGAATTTCAGCGGCGGCCAGCTTGCCGCCACGATCGTTCATCTGCAGCACGGTCTGACCGAGCGCCATCGCCTGCTTGTACGCCTCCCGGGTCGGGATCTGCGTTTTCAGCAACGGGAAGCCGAGTTCTTCGAGCGCGCGCTTGAGCTCGCGGGTCAGCATGCGCTTTTCTTCGGTCTTGTTCAGCAGGAAGACGGCGCGGAGGTCTTCGTTCATCACCTGCGCTTGCTGGATCAGTTTGACCAGACCCACGCTCGACCAGTAATCGGCCGGCGACGACGACGTCGGAATCACGGCGATCGATGCGGCCAGCAGCACGACGCCGGAGACCTTCTCGGTGATCGACGGCGGGCAGTCCACGACGATGATGTCGTAGTCGTTGATGAACTTCTTGATCTCGCGATGGATCTGGCCATCGGCTTCGGCCAGGTTGACCACCGGAAACGGGATGCCGGTGTCGCTGTCGCCGGATGCGCTCGACCAGTGGACCAGTGTGTTTTGACGGTCTGCGTCGATGACGAGGACGCGCTTCCCTTTTTCATGGAACGCGGCACCGAGGTGCATGGCAATCGTGCTTTTGCCGACGCCACCTTTTTGTTGAGTGACTGCAATGATTTCCGCGGCCAATTTTCACTCCTGTTTTGGTCGTTGGAATTCTACAGGACGATAATTGGATTTCAATGAAATTGTCGTTGAACAACTACGCGTTGGCCATTCGGGCTATCGGTTTATGCGCATAAACGAGTCGATGATGTTGGGTGGCGCGAGGAGATGGTGTGGCGGAGGCGTGAAACGCGATGAGTGCCTCGTGGGTTGAGTCGTTGTGTACGGCTTCGGCGGTTTGATTCGCGGGTTGTCGCAGGCTCGCCGAGCACTGCCCTTGCGTTCGTTGGAGCGGTCTTGCAGCAGGAGAGCCGGGGGAGTTTGTGCGCATAAACTCCGCTGCTCCCGAGGTGGGCGATCGTCGTGCGACTGAATGCCGACGGGACACATGAGCCGAAGACGCAGCGTACGCGTGCTACCGAACCTGCGGATGTCGACACTGCCCGTTGTCGGAGCGCATCCGTTTATGCGCATAAACCGAGCGCGGTAGACGGCAGGCGATGAACGGCGATCCACATCGCGCTTGCCCCGAAGATCGATACGGCAGGCACCTGCGGATCGCCGCCGCCGGATCGTATTCAGCGCTCGCGGACGATAGGTCTAGCGGCGAAGGTTCGCATCGCGACCGCGCCGAGACTCAGCGCGCGGTGATCCATCTGCGATGCTGCATACCGACGCACCGACGCACCGACGCACCGACGCACCGACGCACCGACGCACCGACGCACCGACGCACCGACCCACCGACGCACCGACGCACCGACGCACCGACGCACCGACGCACCGACGCACCGACGCACCGACGCACCGACGCACCGACGCACCGACGCACCGACGCACCGACGCCGCCCCGAATCACGAGTTTCCTCGCCCGGGGATCGCAAGCTTTATGCGCATAAACCAACCGGCGACACAACCGCCCGCTCCCTTTCCGGTCGAAAGCACCAAGCATTGGTCAAGCCTGCGGGGGCCTTTACGTATCATCCAGCGATAGCGCACCGCTCGCCTTTATGCGCATAAACCTACCAATTCATTAACGCACCTCGCGTAAAGCACTCCCCCTTCGGCCCCATCGCATGGTCTCGCCCACCTGCGCCAACAAAGCACGAACGAACTCACCACGATCCCGCACCCAAGCGCCCATCCAGCCCCCAACACAGACTGGCTACAATACGAGGCTCCGCTCTTCAGAACTGAATGATGATCACGATCTACCACAACCCCCGATGCTCGAAGTCGCGCGAGACGCTCGCGTTGGTCGAATCGCTGAATACCACCGGCACACCGTTGAACGTCATCGAGTACCTGAAGACGCCGCCGACGGCCGCGGAACTGGAAGTGCTGCATCGTCAACTTGGCCGTCCGGTGCGCGACATGCTGCGCGACGGTGAGGAGCCGTACAAGACACTGGATCTGGCTCGCGCCGATCTGAGCGACGCAGAAGCCTATGCGGCCATCGCCGCTCACCCGATTCTGCTGCAGCGGCCCATCGTCGTTTATCGCGGCAAGGCAGCGATCGGCCGGCCGCCCGAATCGGTTCAGGCGTTGTTCGAATAATTCTTGTCCGCCTTATTTTTCTGATTGTGTCAGTGCCGGGCGCAAGTCCCGGCGATCGAACACGGCACGATCGCCCAGGCAGCATCCCACCACCGCCCGGACAATCGCCGCAGCGCGCCCGCCCAGGCCCTAGGCCTCCCCGGACGACTCACCGTCGTCAGCACGAAACGGCCCCCGCCCCGCCGCCGCATCCGCGGCCGTCCGCAGCAGCGCGATCTGCTCCCGATAGGTCCTGCAGCCGCTGCAGGTCGGCAGGTGTATGCGCACCTGCACTCGCTCATGCAGGGTCAGATGCCGGTCGAGCGCATCCGACAGCAGTCGCGTCACGTCAGTACATTTCCCCGGCAGCATCTTCTGTCGTCAGTCCTTGTTCGCTCAGGCAGGTTCGCAGGCGCGTGCGCGCCCGATACAGCAGCACGCTGCAATGATTCGTCGTCAGCGTCAATTCGCTGCAGATGTCCGTCATTTCGACGTCGAGGAATTCGCGCATCATGAACACGCGTCCGATCTGCTCAGGCAGATGATCGAGGCAGGCCTGGAACAGCGTCCAGAACTGCTGCTGCTGCAACAGCGTTTCGGGGCGCGGCCATGGCCGCGGCTTCGCATGCGCGGCCCAGTGCCCGTTTTCCTTGAACAGTTCGCGATCGAGCGCCGATTCGCCGTCGAGCTCGGCATCGAGCGCGGACAGGCTCACGGTCCGCTGCCGCGCGCGCAGCACGTCGATCAGCTTGTTGCGCAGGATGCCGAACACCCAGGTCTTGTGCGCGGAGCGCCCCGCGAAATCGCCGGCGTGCGACCAGGCGGCGGCGAGCGCTTCCTGCACGGCGTCTTCGGCCGCGTCGGCATCGCGGAGCTGGAGGCGCGCGAAGCGCAGCAGGTCGCGCCGCAGTTGCGCGAGATAAACGGGATCGTCGTAGGCGGACGGCATGTGTGGTTCGCAGTGTTTCGAAGCGACCGTGCAGGCGCCACAGGGCGCGCGCGTCGCGGTGCGAGCAGCTTACTGGGCACAGCGCTCCCTGTGCAATTCAATGTTCCGTCACGTATTCACAAAACCGGCTGCCGGGCTGCGCTATGCTTGCCGAACCCTGTGCCGCGCGTCGTCGCCGACACGCGGCGGGCAATGTGTAACGTCAGAACATAACGGCCGACTTATCCACAATTTCTGTGGAAAACCTTGTGGAAAGTCGGCCGGACGGCCCCGTGGGGCGGTTCGCGGGCTGGCTTGCCTATAAACAGACCTTTGTCTCTCGTTCGGAAGCAATCGATCCGATTCCTCACCCACCGGAAGGAGAATGCCATGTCCTATCGCATCGCTGTCGTCGTCGGCAGCCTGCGTCGCGCGTCGACGAACCGCGCGCTCGCACACGCCGTGATCTCGCTCGCGCCCGCCGATTTCTCGTTCGAGTTCGTCGAGATCGGCGAACTGCCGCTGTACAGCCAGGACTACGACGCCGATTTCCCGGAAGTCGCGAAGCGCTTCAAGCAGTCGATCGAAGCGGCCGACGCGCTGCTGTTCGTCACGCCCGAGTACAACCGTTCGATTCCGGGCGTGCTGAAGAATGCGCTCGACTGGGGCTCGCGCCCGTGGGGTTCCAACTCGTGGTCGGGCAAGCCGGGCGCCGTGCTCGGCACGTCGCCGGGCGCGACGGGCACCGCGCTCGCACAGCAGCATCTGCGCAACGTGCTCGCGTACCTCGACGTGAAGACGCTCGGGCAGCCGGAGATGTTCATCAAGCACGATCCGGCGCGCATCGACGACCAGGGCCAGATCGTCAGCGAAGACACCCGCAAGTTCCTGCAGGGCTTCGTCGATCGCTATACGGGCTGGGTGCGCCTGCTGAAGTCGGCCTGAGCGTCACACCGGCTCAGACCGCCCACGCCCACGCCCACGCCGGCCCGCACGCGGCGGGTCAGGTGCCGGTGCGGCGTGCGTCGCGCGCTTCGCGAATGCCCAACAGGATCTCGTCGAGCAGCGCGATGTCGAACGGCTTCGACAGCACGCGGACGTTGACGGTGCGCGTGCGGTCGAGCTCCTCCGCGTAACCCGTGACGAGAATCACGGGCAGTTTCTCCGGCCGCCGCTCGACCGCTTCGGCGAGGTCGATGCCGTTCAGGCGGCCCGGCATGTGGATATCCGAAATCACCAGGTCGAACGCATCGTTCGCGGCCGCGCCTTCGATCAGGCGCAACGCGTCGTCGGCGGTGGGCGCGTAGGTCACACGGTGCCCGAGCAGCGAGAGCAGCGCTTCGGTGCCGGCCGCGACTTCGCTGTTGTCCTCGACGAGCAGCACGTGCAGGCCGGCGGTCGCGCCCGCCCCCGCATCGTGCGCGACCGCCGGCGGCCGCACGACGACATCCTCGGCGCGCGCGCGCGGCAGGTAGAGGCGCACCGACGTCCCGGCGCCGACCGCGCTGTCGATCGTCGCGAGGCCGCCCGAGCGTTCGCAGAACGCGAACACCTGCGGCAGCCCGAGCCCCGTGCCCATCCCCTGCGCCTTCGTCGTGAACAGCGGTTCGAACGCGCGCGCGAGCACGTCGGGCGCCATGCCCGAACCCGTATCGTCGAGCGAGATCTGCACGAAATCGCCGGTGAGCGGGAAGCCGTCCTCGCGGCGCAGCGTCACGTTGCGCGCGCCGACCGTGAAGCGGCCGCCCGCCGCCATCGCGTCGCGCGCGTTGACCGCGAGGTTGATCACCGCGAGCTCGAGTTCCGCGACGTCCACGCGGATCGGCCAGACGCCGGGCTCGATCGCGACGACCAGCGACGATTTCGAGCCGAGCGAGGTCTTCAGCAGTTCGCGGCACGTGCCGACCCATTGCCCGATGTCGATCGTTTCGTTGTGCAGCGGCTGCTTGCGCGCGACGCCAAGGAGCTGGCGCGTGAGCGACTGCCCGTTCTTCAGCGCGCGTTCGATCGCGCCGAGTTCCTTGTCGAGATGCTGGACCCCGCGCCGCCGCGCGATCTGCACGTTGCTCGAGATGATCATCAGCAGGTTGTTGAAGTCGTGCGCGACGCTGCCGACGAGGTTGCCGAGCGCCTGCATCTTGCGCGACTGCCGGTACGCCGATTCGATCGAGCGCCGCATCGACGCTTCGGCCTGCCAGCGGTCCCACGCCTCCTCTTCCGCCTTCAGCCGCTTGAGCGACAGCCAGATCACGGACCACAGCGCGATCGACGGCGCGAACATCGAGATGAACAGCACGCTCAGGTGTTCGTACCACTCGTGCCAGATCGCCGACGTGCGATACGAACAGGTGACGTAGACGGGATAGCTGCCGACCTGGCGGTACGCGACGATCTCGCTGCTCGCGCCGTCGTGACGCACGCGCACGACGCCGGCGCGCGGATCGTTGCGTGCGT
This sequence comes from Burkholderia metallica, assembly GCF_902832845.1. Lineage (GTDB taxonomy): Bacteria > Pseudomonadota > Gammaproteobacteria > Burkholderiales > Burkholderiaceae > Burkholderia > Burkholderia metallica. Next base: position 25,464 of record NZ_CADFDB010000010.1, read on the forward strand.
CGCCGAAGGTGGCCATCCGATCGGTGTGCGCGAGCGACGGCGGCGGCGGATACGACGCGATCACCGCGCCGTCCGAGCGCGCGAGCGCCATCGTCATCGGCGTGCTCGCGCCGCCGAGCAGGTCGCGGTAGAACGCGTTGAAATACGACGACTTCAGCGCGATCGACACCATCCCGGCGAACGAACCGTCGCTATGGCGCCGCGCGACGCCCGTGTTGAATACGGGAATGTTCTCCAGCTTGAGGGGCCCCATCATCAGCCGCGAGATGTGTTCGATCACCTTGCCGTCGCGGATGCCGGCGAAGTCGTCGCGGTTCGCGATCGACGCATAGGGCGCCGGATAGTAGAGGCTGTTCGCGAGCAACATCCCGCTCGCGCCGAAGATCGACACGGCGGCCACCTGCGGATAGCCGCCGCCGATCGTGTTCAGCGCTTCGTGGATGTCGGACTCCCGGTTGCGCACGGTCGCGTCGTCCATGTCCTGCACGAGATCGACGATGCGCGCATCGAGCGTTTCGCTCAGGTCGAACACCTTGAGCGCATGCTCTTCGGCCACCCGCACGGTGCGCATCGTCACGTCGCTCGCGGCGGCCTCGCGCGTCTTCAGGTCGTTGTACGCCATCACCACGACGTAGATGCACGGCAGCACGATCGCCGCGACGAGCAGCACGATCAGCGTCACGCGGCGCACCGCGAAATCGTGCTCGGGCGCACCGGCCGCATAGTTGCCGTCGTCCTGCCAGTCGTCGGCGGGCGGGGAAGCGGGAGCGTGGGAGTCGGCGGGCCGGTCGGACGTCATCGGGGAAGCGGGTCAAGCAAAGGTGCCTGCCATCATAAACGAGTTGCGACGGCCCGCCGTACGGCCCCGGACGCCGGCCATCCTGTCGATTCCGACAGGAGGAAATTGTCAGATTGAAAACGCGACGAATCCGGCAGCGCAAACGTACACAAGGAAAAATTTTGCGTGCTTATCTCGAAAATGGTCGCGGCTGTTTTCGCAATGGCGTGCGTTCGGACCAATTCTGTTCGAAATGGTGAAAATGGCGAGTTGCATCGCCTCAGGTTTACTCAGAGAATCGCGCCTTGCTTTCCCTATGACAGATAAATGCGCCCGCCGGCATTCGCTGCGCGGTGCGTCGCGCGCACCCGCGTCGCGTCGCCCGTGCGCGGCCGCAAGGCGGTTGCCTGCGGCCCGAGCGCATGGCGCCTAAAGAAGCGCGCCGCGCGGTCGTTAACGCGAGAGAGACCATTCCGTATACCGCATCGCCCCATGCCTTTGCCGATTGTAATTGCCGACGATTCGCTGCTCGCTCGCAAACTTCTGACAAAGGCGCTGCCGGGAGGCTGGGACGTCGAAGTCGCGTATGCCGCGAATGGTCGAGAGGCCTTGGCGCTCTATCGTGACGGCAAAGCTTCCGTGATGTTTCTGGACCTGACGATGCCCGACATGAGCGGATATCAGGTCCTGGAAACACTGCGCCACGAAGATCTGAATACGTTCGTGATCGTGGTATCCGCCGATATCCAGCCGCAGGCGCAAGCACGCGTGCGCGAATTGGGCGCGATCGCATTCGTAGCCAAGCCCGTGACGTCGGAGGCATTGCTGCCCATTCTCAAGGAGTATGGGTTGTATGCCTGACTCGGTGTTCACGGCGGAGCAACGCGACGCGTTGCAGGAAATCGCCAACCTCGCAATGGGCCGCGCCGCCGCGCGGCTCGCGTTGTTGCTCGGGCACTTCATCGAGCTGTCGGTGCCGCGCGTGCGCGTCGTGAAAGCGACCGACGCGGGCGACGCGCTGCGCGAGATGACGGGCATTCACGACAACGTGACCGCCGTGCGCCAGGGCTTTCGCTCCGACATCAAGGGCGAGGCGCTCGTGCTGTGCCGCACCGCGGGCATCGCGCGGCTCATGTCGGTCGTCGACCGCACGTTCGGCGACGGCGTGTACGGCGGGATGGCGACGCCCGACGAAGTCGTGTTCGACGTCGCGAACGTGCTGATGGGGGCATGCGTTGCGTCGATCCTCGACGAGCTCGGCCGCAAGCCCGTGTTCTTTCCGCCGGGGCTGCTCGGCGCGAACGTGTCGTTCGACGACGTATTCCAGCCGACCGAGCTGGCATGGAGCGTTGCGTTGCTGCTCGAGGTGAACTTCGGGCTCGAGGACCACGCGTTCCGGGCTCACTTCGTCATGCTGATGGCCGAGGATTCGATCCGGCTGATGGGCGACGCGCTCGACGCGTTGCTGTCCGCGCTATGACGGCCGCCGCGCCGTCGCTGAGCGACCTCGTGATCGAGCGGGTGGGCTTCGGCCTGTTCGTGCTCGACCGCGCGATGACCGTGCTGATGTGGAATCGCTTCATGCAGGACCACAGCGGCATCCCCGCCGCCGACGTGATCGGCCGCAACCTGTTCGACTGCTTTCCCGACCTGCCGCGCGCATGGCTGTCGCGCAAGCTCGAGAGCGTGTTCCAGCTCGGCAGCTTCGCGTTCAGCTCGTGGGAGCAGCGCCCCTACCTGTTTCGCTTCGAGCACGACCGGCCGATCACCGGCGGCGTCGACTACATGCAGCAGGACTGCACGTTCATGCCGCTCACGCGCGGCCGCGACGTCGAAGCCGTGTGCGTGACGATCTCGGACGTCACGCATGTGAGCGTGATGCAGCGCGAGCGCGAGGAAGCGGTCGCGAAGCTGCGCGAGCATGCGAATCGCGATGGCCTGACCGGTATCGCGAACCGGCGCTTCTTCGAGGCGCGGCTTGGCGACGAGTTCGCGCGCTGGCAGCGTTACGGCGGCGACATGTCGATGCTGCTGTTCGACCTCGACCACTTCAAGACGATCAACGACCGCTTCGGGCATGCGGCCGGCGATGCGGTGTTGCGCGAGACGGCGCGCCGCGTCGCGTCGATCGTGCGTGCGCAGGATACGTTCGGCCGTTTCGGCGGCGAGGAATTCGCGCTGCTGCTGCCGTGTACGAATCTCGACGAGGCGATGCGCGTGGCCGACAAGGTGCGCGATGCGATCGGCAGCCAGCCGGTCGATGCCGAGGGCGTCAGCGTGCCGGTGACGGCGAGCGTCGGCGGCGCGTGTGCGAAGGCGGGCGCGCTGACCTGCGACGTGCTCGTCAACGAGGCCGACGCCGCGCTCTATCGCGCGAAGCGGCTCGGGCGCGACCGGTCGGTCGCGTACGCGTAGCCGCTGCACGCGCAGCGCCGGCAAGCGCTCAGCTTTTCGCGATGCCTGCCAGCACGCCGGCGAGCACGGCCGGCTGCGACATGAACGGCGAATGGCTGCTGTCGAGCTGGTGCACGCGGGTCGGGTTGCCCGGCGCGAACGCGTCGGCTTCGTCGATGAAGCGCTGCTGCAGCGCGGGCAGGATCACGCGATCCTGCAGGCACTTGATGTAGTGGCGCTCGATCGCGCCCCAGCGCGCGGCCGTCGTCGGGATCGCGGTCGCGAACGGCGCGGCCGGCACGTCGCAGGTCATCAGGTTCGCCACCGCTTCGAAGTCGGCCTGCGGCACGTCGTCGTACAGCGCGCGCTTCGCGAGGTCGCGATACGCGGCGTCGCCGCTGCGCGGATCGATGCGCAGCGCGCCGGCCACGCGCGGGCTCGCCAGCATCAGCGGCCCGAGCATTTCGCCCTTGTTCTCGGGCGCGCGCACGTAGTCGAGGCCCGGCACGCCCGACGCGGGCATGAAGGCCGCGAGATAGACGATCTTCGCGATCTTGTCCGGCGCGCGTTCGGCGGCCGCCGTGATCGCGAGGCCGCCCATGCTGTGCCCGACCAGCACGACCTTGCCGCGGCCGAGCGCGTACGCGTCGTCGACCGCCTGCATCACCTGCGTCGCGTAATCGTCGAGCGTCGTGTTCGCGACCGGCGACGGCTCGGCGCCGAACGCATCCTTGTCGAGCGGGCGTGCGAGGTACGCGGCGGGAAAGCGGGCATGGATGCCGTGCGCCGGCAGGTCGCGCGCGATCGACAGGTGGCCGCGCGCGGCCAGCGCGGCCGCGACGTGCGCGTAGCACCACGCGCCGTGCCAGGCGCCGTGCACGAGCACGAAAACGGGATGATCGGACTGCGGGGTGGCGCTTGCGTTCGTCTCCATGGTGTCCGGCTCTTAAGATTTCGAGAAAGCTGTCATCTTAGACGAACCCGCGTGCGCCCAGACAGGCCGGCTTCGGCTCCCTTCTTGTCTCGTACAGGCCACATTTCGGCCGTATCCGATTTGAATTTCCCCCGAAGCACGCTAATTTGTTGCTTTGCTCGCGATTGCGCCCATGAACGTCGACTATCTCTTCTACCGGAAGCCGGACAAACCCGGCCCCTATTCGCTCGACGACCTGGGCGACATCGCGCCGCCGATCGGCCCGGGCGACCTCGTGCGCGCGGGCATCGCGCGCGTGTTCGAGCAGATCGACTGGCAGGAATCGCCGGATGTTCCGGGCGCCTGGTTCGGCACGGGCGGCGCGGTGTTCCAGTTCACCGCGGAGCCCGACGGCCGCGTGACGAGCTTCATGGGATCGCGCCTCGAGCGCCGCTCGATGCTGCAGCTCACCCGCGAAATGGGGCTGATTGCGCTCGATCTGCAGCGCGACATCGTCTACGGCTGACGCGCCGCGGGCGCCGGATTGCGCCCCGGCCGGCCGCGCTTGCCGGCCAGCGCGTTGCGGCACGCCGCCCGGCGCGGCGCGTGTCCGCCATCGAACTTCAAAGATTGCTATACTTTCGGCCATTTCCGGCTTCCGGCCGGTAATTTGTGCCTGTCTGCGTCGATCGTTCGCATATCTCGCACGCATTTGACACCCTGACCATCCCCCGCCGGGCATGGCTTCTTCAATCGCCCCGCGTGGGTGTCTCCGTGGAGCTCGTCTTGGCCGTTTCCCATTCCGTCGTGGACGAACCAGAAACCGACGCCGCTGCCGTCACATCGGGCAGTTCCTTCTACCTTGCGATGCGCATCCTGCCTGCCGTGCAGCGCGATGCGATGTTCCAGGTCTACGCGTTTTGCCGCGCGGTCGACGACATCGCCGACAGCGACCTGCCGCGCGCCGAGCGCAACGCGGGCCTCGACCGCTGGCGCGCGGACATCGACGCGTGCTACGCCGGCCGCCCGCCGCGCCATCTGGCCGCGCTCGACCGCGAGATCCGCGCATTCAACCTGCAGCGCGACGACTTCCACGCGATGATCGACGGCATGGCGATGGACGCGGTCGAAGACATCTGCGCGCCCGACGAACCGACGCTCGACCTCTTCTGCGATCGCGTCGCGAGCGCGGCCGGCCGGCTGTCGGTGAGGATATTCGGGATGCCGGAAGCCGAAGGGATCGAGCTGTCGCATCACCTCGGCCGCGCGCTGCAACTGACCAACATCCTGCGCGACATCGACGACGATGCGGCGATCAACCGGTGCTACCTGCCGCGCGAACTGCTCGCGCGCGAAGGCATCGCGATCACCGACCCGGCGACGATCGTGCGCAATCCGGCGCTGCCGCGGGTGTGCGCGACGCTCGTCGAGCGCGCGCTCGAGCACTTCCGCCAGGCCGACGCGGTGATGGATACCTGCCCGCGTGCGCAGGTGAAGGCGCCGCGCATCATGTCGGGCGCGTACCGCTGCATTCTCGAAGCCGCGATCGCACGCGGCTTCGCGTTCCCGCGCGCGCCGCTGCGCAAGCCGAAGGCGCGCATGTTGATGATCGCCGCGCGCTACGCGCTGTTCTGAGCCGACCGAGTCGATGCCCAGGACCGTCCACGTGATCGGCGCCGGCGTTGCCGGCCTGTCGGCCGCGGTCGAGCTGCAACGCCGCGGGCGACGCATCGTGCTGCACGATGCGCACGCGCATGCGGGCGGCCGCTGCCGCACGTGGTTCGACGGGACGCTGAACACGACGCTCGACAGCGGACTGCACACGGTGTTCGCGGGGCAGTCCGCGACGCAGCGCTACCTGCGCGCGATCGGCGCGGCCGATCAGCTCGCAGGGCCCGCGTGGGCTGAATTCCCGGTCGTCGACATCGCGTCGCAGCAGCGCTGGACGCTGCGCTTCGGCAACGGGCGCTGGCCGTCGTGGCTGTTCGATGCCGCGTCGCGCGCGCCGGGCACGACGCCGCTCGACTACCTCGCGCTCGCCCCGCTCGCGTTCGCGCGCACGGGCCGCTCACTCGCCCAGACGATGCGATGCGACGGCCTGCTGTGGGAACGTTGGCTGCGGCCGTATTGCCTCGGTGTGCTGAACGTCGAGCCGCGGCATGCAAGCGCCGAACTCGCACGCGCCGCGCTGTGCGGCACGTTTGCCGCGGGGGGCCCCGGCTGCCGCGCGCTCGTCGCGCGCCACGGCCTCGGCAGCGCGTTCGTCGAACCGGCGCTGCGGATGCTGCAGCACGGCGGCGCGCAGATCCGCCTGAACTCGCGGCTCGACGCGTTCGAATTCGGCGCGCACGGCAACGCGGTCGATGCGGTGTCGCTCGGCGGCGAGCGGCTCGATCTCGCGCCGGGCGATGCCGTCGTGCTGGCCGTGCCGCCGGAGGTTGCGCTGCCGCTCGTGCCCGAACTCACCGCGCCCGATACGTTCAGCGCGGTCGTGACCGCGTATTTCGCGGTCGACGCGCCGGCCGGCGTGCCGCTGCAGACGGCCGTGATCAACGGCGTCGTCGATGCGGTGCGCACCGGCGGCGGCCTGCTCGCGGCGACGATCCGCGATGCGGGCCGCTGGCTCGACACGCCGCGCGACACGCTCGCGCGGCGCATCTGGGAAGACGTCGCGCGCGTGACCGGCGCGAACCCGGAAACCATCCCCGCGTGGCAGCTCGTGCTCGAGCCGCGCGCGGGCTTTGCGGCGGTGCCGTCGCAGGAAATGAAGCGTCCGGCCGTGCGTACGCGCTGGACCAATCTCGTGCTGGCGGGCGACTGGATTGCCACCGGCCTGCCCGCCACGATCGAGGGTGCGATCCGCTCCGGCCAGCTGGCCGCGGACGTGCTCCAGACACAGTAAGTAACAGAGGGACCGATGAACGATCTCACCGAAATGGCTACCCTGTCCGCCGGCACCGTGCCGGCCGGCGTCGATGCGGCCGTCGCGCGTGCGACCGACGCGCTGCTGGCCGCGCAGAACGCGGATGGCCACTGGGTCTACGAACTCGAAGCCGATTCGACGATTCCCGCCGAATACGTGCTGCTCGTCCACTATCTCGGCGAGACGCCGAACGTCGAGCTCGAACGCAAGATCGGCACGTATCTGCGCCGCATCCAGCAGGCCGACGGCGGCTGGCCGCTGTTCACCGACGGCGCGCCGAACATCAGCGCGAGCGTGAAGGCGTATTTCGCGCTGAAGGTGATCGGCGACGACGAGAACGCCGAGCACATGCAGCGTGCGCGCCGTGCGATCCACGCGATGGGCGGCGCCGAGATGTCGAACGTGTTCACCCGCATCCAGCTCGCGCTGTACGGCGCGATTCCGTGGCGCGCGGTGCCGATGATGCCGGTCGAGATCATGCTGCTGCCGCAGTGGTTCCCGTTCCATCTGTCGAAGGTGTCGTACTGGGCGCGCACCGTGATCGTGCCGCTGCTCGTGCTGAACGCGAAGCGTCCGCTCGCGAAGAACCCGCGCGGCGTGCGCATCGACGAGCTGTTCATCGATCCGCCCGTCAACGCGGGGCTGCTGCCGCGCCAGGGCCATCAGAGCCCCGGCTGGTTTGCGTTCTTCCGCGTGGTCGACCATGCGCTGCGCGCGGTCGACGGCCTGTTTCCGAACTACACGCGCGAACGCGCGATCCGTCAGGCCGTGTCGTTCGTCGACGAGCGCCTGAACGGCGAGGACGGGCTCGGCGCGATCTATCCGGCGATGGCCAACGCGGTGATGATGTACGACGTGCTCGGCTACGCGGAAGATCATCCGAACCGCGCGATCGCGCGCAAGTCGATCGAGAAGCTGCTCGTCGTGCACGACGACGAAGCGTATTGCCAGCCGTGCCTGTCGCCGGTGTGGGACACGTCGCTCGCCGCGCATGCGCTGCTCGAGACGGGCGATGCGCGCGCAGAGGACGCGGCGATCCGCGGCCTCGAATGGCTGCGCCCGCTGCAGATCCTCGACGTGCGCGGCGACTGGATCTCGCGCCGTCCGCACGTGCGGCCCGGCGGCTGGGCGTTCCAGTACGCGAACGCGCACTACCCGGACGTCGACGACACGGCGGTGGTCGCGGTCGCGATGGATCGCGCGCAGAAACTCAGGCAGAACGATGCGTATCGCGATTCGATCGCGCGTGCGCGCGAGTGGGTCGTCGGGATGCAGAGCAGCGACGGCGGCTGGGGCGCGTTCGAACCGGAAAACACGCAGTACTACCTGAACAACATTCCGTTCTCGGATCACGGCGCGCTGCTCGATCCGCCGACGGCCGACGTGTCGGGCCGCTGCCTGTCGATGCTGTCGCAGCTCGGCGAGACGCCGCTGAACAGCGAGCCGGCGCGCCGTGCGCTCGACTACATGCTCAAGGAGCAGGAGCCGGACGGCAGCTGGTACGGCCGCTGGGGGATGAACTACGTGTACGGCACGTGGACGGCCCTGTGCTCGCTGAACGCGGCCGGCCTGCCGCCGGACGATCCGCGCATGAAGCGCGGCGCGCAGTGGCTGCTGTCGATCCAGAACAAGGACGGCGGCTGGGGCGAGGACGGCGACAGCTACAAGCTGAACTATCGCGGCTTCGAACAGGCGCCGAGCACCGCGTCGCAAACCGCGTGGGCGCTGCTCGGCCTGATGGCGGCCGGCGAGGTGAACAACCCGGCCGTCGCGCGCGGCATCGACTACCTGATCGCCCACCAGAACGAAGCGGGCCTGTGGGACGAGGCGCGCTTCACGGCGACGGGCTTCCCGCGCGTGTTCTACCTGCGCTACCACGGCTATCGCAAGTTCTTCCCGCTGTGGGCGCTCGCACGCTACCGCAATCTGAAGCGCGACAACACGACGCGCGTGACGGTCGGGCTGTAACGCGTGGGCGCATCTCGGCACAACGGCGCATTGCCCGTCATCGCGGTGACGGGGATGGCGTTCGAGGCGCGCATCGCACGCGGCTACGGCGTCGAGGCCGTATTCGCCGCGCGGGCCGACCGGCTCGAGCGCGCGCTGGCCGACGCGACCGCGCGCGGTTGCGCGGGCATCGTGAGCTTCGGCACGGCGGGCGGGCTCGCGCCCGATCTGGAACCCGGGGCGCTCGTGATCGCGAACGCGATCGACGGGCCGTTCGGCCGCGTCGAGACCGATACGGGCTGGAGCGCGCGGCTCGTCGCGGCGCTGCACGACACGCCGGTGTGGGCGCGCGTCACGCGCGGCACGATCGCGGCGGTCGGTGCGCCGGTCGTCGGCGAACAGGAAAAGGCGTCGTTGCACCACGCGAAGGGCGCGCTCGCCGTCGACATGGAGTCGCACATCGCGGCGGCCTTCGCGGCTGCGCGCGGCGTGCCGTTCGCGGTGTGCCGCGCGATCGTCGATCCGGCGTGGCGCACGTTGCCGCGCGCGGCGACGGCCGGCCTGCGCGACGACGGCAGCACGGCGATCCTGCCGATCCTGCGGGAATTGCTGAAGCAGCCGTCGCAGCTCGGCCCGCTGCTGCAGGTCGCGAGCGATGCGCGTGCGGCGCGCACGACGCTGATCCAGGCACGGCACGCATTCGAGCGTACGGGCGCGATGCGGATCGTCTGAGCGGCACGGGCCGCTTTTCTCGCCTTCCCTCCCGGCTTTCCGTTTCTCGCGGACAAAAAAAAAAGCGCTGCAGATGTGATTTGCAGCGCTCTTTTTCTTTGCGGCGGTAGCCGCTGCCGCGTTACTTCTGCGCGGCCGGATTGCTCGCGGGAAGGGTCGGCGCGGGTGCCGATGCCGCAGCCGGCGCAGCAGCCGACGCCGCAGCAGGCGCACTCGCCGGCGTCGCATTATCCGCGCCCGGATCGTCGTACTGCGGCAACCCCGGCGCGGCCGGCGCATTGTTCGGCGCCGCTCCCGATGCGCCGCCCGACTCGCCCGGATCCTCGTAGTTCGGCAGCCCCGGCACAGCCGGCGTCGCGGCCGGCACCGCGCCCGCTTCACCCGGTTCGCTGTAGTTCGGCACCGTGGCCGACGACGACTGGCTGCGGTACGTCAGCGACTTGCGCTGCTGCAGGTACGCGTCGCGCACGAACGAATACGGATCGAGCGCGGCCTGCTTCAGCAGGTCGGTCGCACCGAGCAGGTCCGAACGCGCGCTGATGAACTGCGCGATGTACATCGGGTTGCGCGCGGCCGGCTCGATGTAGTTGAGCAGGTTGAAGCGCACGTCCACCGCGCGGCCGACGCCGTCGCGGATCGTGCTCGGCCCGAACACGGGCAGCACGAGGTACGGGCCCGACGGCACGCCCCAGCGCGCCATCGTCAGCCCGAAATCCTGGTGATGCTTCGGCAGCCCGGCCGGCGTCGCGATGTCGATCAGGCCGGCGACGCCGAACACCGAGTTCATCGCCACGCGCATCAGATCCTCGGTGGCGTCGGTGATGCGCAGCTGCAGCAGGTTGTTCGCCATGTTGCCAAGATCGCCGAGGTTCGAGAAGAAGTTGCTGATCGCGGTGCGCACGGGCGTCGGCGTGACCTTCTGGTACCCCTTCGCGATCGGCTGGGCGATGTTCGTGTCGACGGTGTCGTTGAACTTGTACATCGCCCGGTTCATCGGCTCGAGCGGGTCGTTGGGGTTGCGGTTCGGTCCCGTCGCGCAGCCGCTCAGCATTGCGCTGGCGGCAACGGTCGCCGCAATGATTCGCACCTTATTCATTGATTCCTTGCGATTGGTTCTGGGCGCGTTTGACGCGCGGTTTGCCCATCAGGACGGGCTGGAACACCACGGCGCCGATCAGCGTGCAGGTCAGGGCCAGCGCGAGCAGCTTGCCCATGCTCGACGTGCCCGGATGGTGCGACAGCCACAGGCTGCCGAATGCGGTCGCGGTCGTCGCGGCGCTGAACAGCACGGCATGCGTGAGGCTCGAATGCAGCAATCCGGTTTGCCCCGCGCGCCACGCCATCACGAAATACACCTTGAACGCGACGCCGACACCGAGCATCAGCGGCAGCGCGATGATGTTCGCGAAGTTGAGCTGGATGCCGAGCACCACGCACATCTCGAGCGTGACGATGCCCGATACGAGCAGCGGCACCAGCGTGCGCAGCACGTCGCCGAAACGGCGAAGCGTGATCCACAGCAGGATCGTGATCGAGAGGATCGACCACAGCGCCGCATGGAGGAACGCGTTGATGATCGTGTCGGCCGAATGCAGGATCGAAATCGGTCCGCCGGTCGCGCCCGGTTCCGCGGCCTTCACGGTCGTCGCGAAACGGCGCAGCATCGTGTCGTCGTTCGGGTCGACACCCTTCGGCACCTTCGGCGAAATCTGCACGAGCGCGCTACCGTTCGGCGCGACCCAGTCGCGCACCAGCTGCGGCGGCAGCGATTCGCGCGTGATGTCCTGCGGCTGCAGCAGCGAAGCGAGCTGGTTGAGCGCGATGCGCAGCGTGTCGGAGAACGCGCGCTCGGCGCGGTCGCGCGTCGCGGCGTCCGCGGCGGCGAGCTTCGCGAGAGACGCGGACAAATGCTGCGCGGCGGCCGCACCCGGGCCCGGGTGATCTTCGGCCGCGTAGCTCAGCAGGTTCGACACGCGCTTGAGCGCGGCGACGCGCTGCGCGTCGGTCGCGGGCGGCGCGGCCGGCTGAGTCAGCGCGGGCAGCAGGTCGCTCGCGGCCGCGGCGATCGCCGCGCGCTTGGCCGGCTGGTCGGCGGGAATGAAGGTCGACAGCGTGGTCGTGCGGCCGACCTCGGGCAGCGCGTCGAGGCGCTTCGCGGCCGCGTCGGCCTCCGCGAGCGACGGCGCGAGCAGCGTGACGTCGTTGACGGCCGCTTCCGGCGAATCCTTCAGCGCGAGCAGCGTCGCCATCGATTCGCTGTGCGGATCCTTCAGGTGCAGCGGATTGAAGTCGAAGCGCAGGAACGCGAGCAGCGGCAGCGCGCCGATCACGACCACGAGCGTGCCGATCAGGATCGGCTTGCGATGACGATCGAGGTAATCGTCGACCGGCGCGAGCCACGGGAAGCCCGGCGTCTTCGATTCGCCCGGCGGCGCGAACAGGCGCAGCAGCGCGGGCAGCAGCGTGACCGTGGTGAGCAGCGCGACGAACATCCCGACGCCCGCGATCAGGCCGAGCTCGGACACGCCGCGATAGGCGGTGGGGATGAACGAGAAGAAGCTCGCCGCGACGGCCGCGGTGGCCAGCGCGAGCGGCATGCCCATCGAGTGCGCGGCGCCGATCAGCGCGTGGTCGATGCGCGGATCGCGGAAGCGTTCCTCGCGGTATTTCACGCCGTACTGGATCGAGAAATCGACGCCGAGGCCGACGAACAGCACCATGAACGCGACCGAAATCATGTTCAGCGAGCCGACCATCGCAAGGCCGAGCGCGGCGGTCACGACGAGGCCGACGAACAGCGTGACGAGCACCGAGCCGATCATCCGCTTCGAGCGCAGCGCGAGCCACAGGATGACGAGCACGGCGAGCAGCGTGAGGACGCCGTTGAGCGCCGCGCCATCCTCGACCGACGCGAATTCGTCGTCGGCGAGCGGCTGTTCGCCGGTCAGGCGCACGACCGCGCCGTAGCGCTTTTCGAGATCGAGCGAGCGGGCCGCGTCGCGGATCACCTGGCTGGTTTCCGCGCCGGCTTTCAGCGCGCCGTAGTTGACCACCGGCTGCACGGTGACGAACGCGCGCGCGGGTTGCCGCGCGGCGTCGTTGTCGACCAGCGCGCGCCACGAGAATGCGGCCGGCTTGCCGGCCAGCACGTCGTCGACCGTCGCGGCGCTGCGCGCGAGCAGCTTCGCCATCGCGGGCAGCTTCACCTGGCCGGTCAGCAGCGGCTGGCCGAGCGTGGTGGACAGCGTGGTCGCGAGCCCGGTCAGGCTCGGGTTCTTCGCGAGCTCGTTGACGAGCGGACGCGCGCTCGCGAGCTGCGACGTGGTGTCCGCGACTTCCTGCGGCGACAGGAACAGCAGCCCGTTGTGCTCGAAGAACGGCCCGCCGCCGGGTTCGGCGACCTGGCCGATGCGGCCGCCATCGGCATCCTTCTGCAGCGCTTCGGTCAGCGCATGCGCGGCGGCCGTCGCGAATTCGGGCGCGGGCGCCTCGACGACCGCGAGGATCGTGCCGTTGCGCTGCGGGAACGCCTTGTCGACGGCCTGGCCGAGCGCGGCCCATTGCGGTTCGGCATCGACGAGCTTGCTGATGTCGGTGTTGATCTTGAAATGCTGCGCGACGTAGACGCCGCTGAAGGCGGCGATGACGAGCGACAGGACGACGACCCAGACGGGGCGGCGCACCGACCACGCAACGAGTCGGACGATGAGAGATGTCACCATGTGGCGGTGGGGAGCGGCTGGCAAGGGCAAAGTAGCCAAGTATACCGGCGCGGCGTGACGACGGTCGTGACGTTGGGGGTTTCAGGGGCGGGAAGGAAATTTGCTCGCGGCGGCGGAATCGGTATCGATGACCGGTTCGTTTGTATTGGGATATTTACATAATCGACGCCGCCCGGCCGCGCCTGTGACAAATGAAGCTGAAAGGTAACAGTCGGTCACCGTGCGGCAGCGGAGCGTCGGGCCCGGTATACTTCGCATCACCGGTCGATGCAAAGAGCCGGTCGTTTTTTCTCATCGAGTGCGATATCCGTATGAAACGTCATCTGTTTGCTTTCGTCGCGGCGGCCGCCGTGTCGGTTTCCGCTTTCGCGCAGAGCGCACCGGTCGATATCGTCCGCAATGCGGTCGAGGGCACCGTCAACGCGATGAAGGCCGATCCGGCCGCACGCGGCGGCGACATGGCGAAAATCACGCAAGTCGTCGAGCAGCGCTTCCTGCCGGTGACGAACTTCGAGCGCACGACCCGCATCGCGGTCGGCGACGCGTGGAAGCAGGCCACGCCGCAACAGCAGCAGGAGCTGTACAAACAGTTCCGGCTGCTGATGACGCGCACCTACGCCGCGTCGCTCGCGCAGCTGGGCAGTCAGGACGCGAAGTTCTCGTTCAAGGCCGGCGGCGCGTCGGGTGCCGACGCGCTCGTGCAGTCGACGGTCACGACGCCGGGCGACAGCCAGTCGGTCGGCTATCGGCTCGGCAAGGTCGGCAGCGACTGGAAGATCTACGACATCGACATGTCGGGCGCGTGGCTGATCCAGGTCTATCAGGGGCAGTTCAAGAGCCAGCTCGCGGCAGGCGGGATCGACGGCTTGATCGCGTATCTGCAGAAGCACAATTCGCGGACGAACTGACGGTCGCGGCGTGAGCCGATCCCCGGATGCACGAAGGGCGCCCTCGGCGCCCTTTTTTCATGGCGCCGCGTCGGTGGCGCGTTACGCGCCCGCGCCGAGCATCCGCAGGCAATCGTCGATCACCGCATCGACGAACGCGGTGCGATCCGTTTCCGGCGCCGCGATGATGTGATCGGTCGCGCCGTGCACGCCCGCATAGATCAGCAGCGCGGTGACCTGCGGGTGCGCGAGCCGCCAGGTGCCGGCCCGTGCGCCGCCGTCGAGAATCGCGCCGAGCTGTTCGAGGATCGCGTTCTTGTCGGCATTCGTGCGATCGTGGTGATGGTGGTTCGTGTAGACGATATCGTGCGTGCGGTAGGTCGCCGCGTAGGTTTCGATATTCGCGCGGATCCATGCGCGCAGGCGCGCGAGCCAGTCGTCAGCGTCGCATGCGTCCACCGCGCGCTGCAGGCGGTCGACGAACGACGACGTGTAGCGCTGCGCGAGCGCGGCGAGCATGTCGGACTTCGATTCGAAGTAGTGATAGAACGTGCCCTTCGCGACCTGCGCGTGCTCGACGATCTCGCTGATCGTCGTCGCTTCCACGCCTTGCGCGAGAAACAGCGTCTCGGCCGCGGCCATCAGTTCCTCGAGGCGCACTTCCGCCGGCTTCGTGCGCGGCTTGCCTGCCGGAATATCGTCCTTCCCTGTCGTGAGTCCTGCCTGTGTCCTGTCCGTCATCGCGCGGCTCGACGCCCGTTCGTGCAAAGCCCGCAGTTTAGGCCAGCGCCCCGGTCACGGCCAACGCAATCCATTGACCGACGGTCGGTCGATATATATGATGAGAATCATTCTCATCTTCGCGCCCGTGAAGGGCGGACCGCCATGTCTCGCTACCGTCGCGCCGCGCTCGTCCTCGCCGCCTGTCTCGGCACCTTTCTCGCCACGCTCGACATCAGCATCGTCAACGTCGCGTTGCCGACGCTGCAGACGGCGCTCAATACCGATATCGGCGGCCTCCAGTGGGTCGTCAACGCGTATGCGCTCGCGCTGTCGGCGTTCATGCTGTCGGCCGGGCCGCTCGGCGATCGCTACGGACACAAGCGCGTGTGGCTCGCCAGCGTGATCCTGTTTACGGCCGGCTCGGTGCTCTGCGCATGCGCGGGCAGCATCGAGCCGCTGCTGATCGGCCGCGCGATCCAGGGGCTCGCCGGTGCGCTGCTGATTCCCGGTGCGATGCCGATCCTCACGCATGCGTTCCCCGATGCGCGCGAGCGCGCCCGTGCGATCGGCGGATGGTCAGCGTTCAGCGCGCTTGCGCTGATCCTCGGGCCGCTGGTGGGCGGCCTGCTCGTCGAGCATGGCGGATGGCAGAACATCTTCCTCGTCAACGTGCCGATCGGCATCGCGACCGTGCTGCTCGGCGCGTGGGGCATTCCGGAGCGCCGGCATCCGCAGCATGCGGCGTTCGATCCGCTCGGCCAGGCGCTGAGCGTCGTCTGGCTCGGGTTGCTCACGTACGGGCTGATCGGTATCGGCGAAGCCGGCATGTCGCACGCGAAGGTGCTCGCGCCGCTGGCGGGCGCCGCGGTGGCGTTCGTCGTGTTCGTGCGGGTCGAAATGCGCGTCGAGCGGCCGCTGCTGCCGGTATGGCTGTTCCGCGACCGGCGGCTGATGCGCGCCAATCTCGCGTCGTTCGTGCTCGGGTTCTCGGGGTACAGCAGCCTGTTCTTCCTGTCGCTGTTTCTGCAGCAGGCGCAGGGGCGCACGCCCGCCGAAACCGGCTGGCAGCTGATGCCGCAGTTCGTGATGACGGCGATCACGTCGATGCTGTTCGGGCGCATCGCGGCGCGCATTGCGATGCACGCACTGATGGTCGCGGGGTACGGGCTGGTCGGCGCGATGCTTGCAGTGATGTCCGGCTTCGGTGCGGGAACGCCGTATCTGCCGGTCGGCCTCGCGCTCGCGGTGCTCGGCATCGGCATGGGGCTCGCGGTGCCCGCGACCGGCATGACCGTGATGGAACTGGCGCCGGCCGAACGCGCCGGCATGGCGTCGGCGACGATGAACGCGTTGCGCCAGACCGGGATGAGCATGGGCATCGCGGTGCTCGGCAGCGTGATGAGCGTCGGTGCGTTGCATCGGATGACGGCAGCGATGCAGGCGGGGGGAAGCGCGCAAGCGGATACGCTCGCGCGGCAGGCGGTGATGGAGCATGTGTTCGCCGCCGCCCGGCCGGAACTGCTCGGTGCGTATCGGGATGCGATGGCGCACGGGTTTTCGGTGGCGGTTCTGTGTTCCGGAATCCTGAGTATTGCGGTCGCCATGATGCTGACGATGCGGCGTGAAACGATGCAGCAGGACGAACGCGCGGCAGCGTGCGTGACGTCCTCGCGGCCGGAATGATGTGGCGTGCCGGACTCGCCTTTCGTGGCGGATCGCGTCGTCCGCCGGATGGGCCTACTTCCGCCGATGCTCGACCGCGAACTTGATCAGCTCGGCCTGCCCTTCGATCTCCAGCTTGCGCTTCAGATTGAGCCGGTGCGTCTCGACCGTGCGCACCGACAGCCCCGTCTGCTGCGCGATCTGCTTGCTCGATAGTCCCTCGGCCAGCGCGTCGAGGATGTCGCGTTCGCGCGGCGTGAGCCGGTCGAGCGGCGACGCGGTCGCGCTCGCGTGGATCATCCGCGCGGCCAGCCCTTCGCTGAAGAACGTCTGGCCGGCCAGCACCGCGCCGATCGCGCGCACGATCTCGCTCGCGGGCGAATCCTTCAGCAGATAGCCGCTCGCGCCGGCGCGCACGGCCTGCGTCACGTATTCGATGTTGTCGTGCATCGACAGCATCAGCACGCGAATGCCCGGAAAGCGCTCGTGGAATACGCCCGCGAGCGTGATGCCGTTCATCCCGTTCATGCCGACGTCCATCAGTGCGAGATCCGGTTCGAGCGACGCCGCGAGCGCGAGCGCCTCGTCGGCGTTGCCGGCTTCGCCGACGACGGACAGATCGGCCGCTTCGAGCCGCATCCGCAAGCCGTCGCGCACGAGCGGATGATCGTCGACGAGCAGCAGTCGGGCGACGGGCCGGGCGGTGTCGGGGGCGCTCATGCGTGAAAGGTCTCCTGTTAGGGGTGCGCCGTCACGCGGCGGCGGGCAGCGGCACGCGCGCGGCGACGATCGTGTGGCCGACCTGCGACGCGATCGTCAGCGTGCCGCCGAGCGCGTCGAGACGCTCGCGCATGTTGCGCAGGCCGATGCCGCGGCGCGCGTCGGCCTGCGAGCGTTCGGCATCGAAGCCGCAGCCGTTGTCGGCGATGGTCAGTGTGACGGATTGCGCGCCGACGTCGAGCGTGACGGCCGCGCGCGACGCCCGCGCATGATGCACGATGTTGCTCAGCGCTTCCTGCGCGATCCGGAACAGCGCGGTGTTGACCGGCGCGGGCAAAGGCCGGGTGCCGCTGTGCGCGACCTGCGTATAGCCGATGTCGATGCCGCTTTCGGCACCCAGCTCGCGCACCAGTTGTTCGAGTGCGGCCGCGAGGCCGAGATCGTCGAGCATCGCGGGGCGCAGCGCGTGCGAGATGCGCCGCACCTCGCGCAGCGTGTCGCCGAGGCGCACGACGCCCGATGCCAGCGCCTGCTCGGCTTCGGGCACGCGCGCCGAGCCGCGTTCGAAGCGCGCGAGCGCGGATTCGAGCATCAGCTTCGCCGACACCATCATCTGGCTGATCCCGTCATGCAGCTCGCGCGACAGCCGCGCCCGTTCCTGTTCCTGGGATTCGACGACGCGCTGCGCGAGCAGCTTGAGCTTCGCGTCGGCGCTGCGCGACTCGCTGACGTTCAGCACCAGCGCGCACACGGCGATCGCAGCCGCGCCCGTGAGCGCGATCGCGGTGAGCCAGCTCATCGTGCGCTCGATGTTCGCGGACGCGCGCGCGTCGATGCGCTGCAGCGCGGTGTCGACGTCGTCGAGATAGATGCCGGTGCCGACCATCCAGCCCCAGCGTTCGAGCGCGACGACATAGCCGAGCTTCGGCGCGACGCGGCCCGTCGACGGCCGCTGCCACGCGTAGCGCACGTAGCCGCCGCCGCTCGACGCCGCGCCGATCAGCTTCTGGATCGTCAGCGCGCCCTGCGGGTCGCGCATCGACCAGTAGTTGTGGCCGACGCGCTCGGGCTCGCGCGGATGCATCAGCGAATTGCCGTGCAGGTCGTACACGAAGAAATAGCCGTCGGGGCCGAAATCCATCTTCTGCAGCATCGCGAGCGCCTGCGTGCGCAGCAGCGCATCGTCGCGCGCATTGCGGCCGCTGGCGTCGTAGAGCGGCATGATCGCGCTCGTCGCGAGCTCGACGTAGTGCTTCAGCTCGACTTCCTTGCTCGACAGGTACGCGGCCTGGATCGTCGCGTGCTGCGTGCGCGCGAGGGACGTCGCCTGCTGGCGCACGCCGAAGCCGATGCCGGCGATCGCGAGCAGGAACGGCACGATGGCCAGAAGGAAGATCTTTGCCTTGAGTCTCATGGTGGTGCGAAGCGGCCGCGCTCCCGCGCGGGCCAGCCGGGCGCGTCAGCCGCACGGCGGCGTGTCGAGGCGACATTGTCGGCGATTTTGCGCACGGGCGGCGACGGCGGTCGCCCGGCGCCCGGCCGCTCAGGCCTGCCGTGCAGCGAGGCCGCCGGACGCGGCCGTGTGCACGACGATGCGGTTGCGCCCGCCTTCCTTCGCGCGATACAGCGCGTCGTCGGCCATCTTCAGCGCGGCCTGCATGTCGTCGTCGCATTCGGGATAGCTGGTCGTCACGCCGATGCTCACCGTCAGGCGCCCCGTCGCGGCGGCGTCGTGCCGGATGCCGAGATCGAGGACACCCGTGCGGATCGTCTCGGCGATCGCCGCCGCACCGTTCGTGTCGACGTCCGGCAGCACGACGACGAACTCCTCGCCGCCGTAGCGCGCCGCGTAATCGGCCGGGCGGCGCAGGCACCCGGCGATGCAGTGGCCGACCGCGGCGAGCGCGTCGTCGCCGGCCTGGTGCCCCTGCGTGTCGTTGTAGCGCTTGAAGTAGTCGACGTCGATGAACAGCAGCGACAGCGCGTGCTGCGAGCGCGCGGCACGGCGCCATTCGCGCTCGAGCGTGACGTCGAGCATCCGGCGGTTGTCGAGGCCCGTGAGGCCGTCGGTGCGCGCGAGCGCCTGCAGCTCGGTTTCCGCGCGGTGGCGCTTGCGCAACTGCACGTCGAGCAGCAGCGACAGGCCGACGAAGCCGATCGCGAGCGCGACCATCGCGGAGCCGATCGGAATCGCACGGTCGTGCCACGCGGCGTAGGTATCGGCTTCCGAGCGCGCGACCATGATGATGAGCGGCAGGTGCTCGAGGTGCCGGAACACGTACAGGCGTCGCACGCCGTCGATCGACGCGGTGTCGGCGAAGCTGCCTTCGCTGGCGGTCATGAAGCGCCGGAACGTGCTGGCGCGGCTGATGTCGCGGCCGACGATCTTCGGGTCGTACGGCTCGCGCGCGAGCATCTTGCCATCGGTATTGATCAGCGCGATCGAGCCGCGGTCGCCCAGCGACAGCCGTGAAAACAGGTTCTGGAAATATTCGAGCCGGATCGACATCACGGCGACGCCGCCGAACGAGCCGTCGGGCCTCGTGATCCGCCGGCTGAGCGCGATGCTCGGCGAGCCGCCGCGCAGCCGCGAAAAATACGGCGGGCTGACGTACAGGCCGACGTCGGCGCGGTCGCGGTGCACGGTGAAGTACGGCTCGTTGGCGAAGTTGGCCTTGCGCGGCACGTCGCTCTTGCCGTCGACCGCGATGTCGCCCTTCGCGTCGAGCACGTAGATGCCGCCGAGGTACTTGGCGGTCGTCGCGCGATCGAACAGCACCTGGCGGCGCAGCGGCATCGGCAGCTTGATGACATCGGGGTCGTTCTCGCCCTCGACGACGGCCTGCAGCGACAGCGAATAGATTTCGATGTTGCGCTCGATGTCCCACGACGCCATCAGCGCGAGGTTCTGCTGCATCGCGGCTGCGCGGTCGCGCGCGTCGATGCGGCCTTCGTACAGCACGATCCCGCACAGGATCAGCAGGAGCAGCGCGATCAGCAGCCCCGCATAGAAGATCCGGTGCGGCAGCAGGAACCGTCGCAGGTGAGCGGCGATCCGGCTCGTCAGGCCGGTTGCGCCGGGCATTGCGTAGTCGGTTTCTGCCATGGTCAGTGGATCGTTGGGGATTGCCGCCGGGAGGCGGGCCGATGCGATTGTTCGTATGACGTGTCGGCGTCGAGCCGTGATGCAGCCATTTCGAGCCTGCCTGCCGGGCGGCGGAGAAAATGGATACCGATTATCGGGAATCGCGGCCAGATATACCGGTAAATCAAACGTTCATCGGTGACATCCGCGCCGATTCGACGATCCGACGAATCGGGGAGCGCGAATCCAACGGAGTATAGCGCGCACGTCCGCGCGCGCGGAAAATGTTGCGAACCGTTGATCCGGGTCAAATTACGGTGAATACCCGGGCTTGCGAATATCGGGCAGCGCGTTGCGGCGCAAGGCTTCGCGGCATGAGGAGCCGTGGCGCGCGGGATGCCGCCGCCGATTTCCCCTGGTTAACGGCACGCCAACGCGAAAAATGAACGCATCCGGTATGTGCCGATTATTCGATTCAACGGTCGGGCGAACGCGAATATGAAAACGGGCGGCCGTTGCGACCGCCCGTTTCGTGAAGCCGGAGTACGGGGCTTGCGGGCTCCCGACATGCCGGGAGCCCGCAGCCCGCCCGTGCTCAGGCGCCGTGTTGCCGTGCCTTGAACGCGAGCCGGAACCGGTGCAGCAGCGGCTCGGTATAGCCGCTCGGTTGCGACGTGCCCTGCAGCGCGAGCGCGCACGCGGCCTGGAACGCGGTCGACCGGTCGTAGTCGGGCGCCATCGGGCGATAGTTCGGGTCGCCGGCGTTCTGCTGGTCGACGACACGCGCCATCCGCTTGAACACGTCGAGCACGAATGCTTCGGTGATCACGCCGTGGCGCAGCCAGTTCGCGATGTGCTGGCTCGAGATGCGCAGCGTCGCGCGGTCTTCCATCAGGCCGATGTCGTGGATGTCCGGCACCTTCGAGCAGCCGACGCCCTGTTCCACCCAGCGCACGACGTAGCCGAGGATGCCTTGCGCGTTGTTCTCGACTTCGCTCAGGATCTCGGCGTCGCTCCACTGCGCGCGCTCGACGACCGGCACCGTCAGCAGCCCTTCGAGCAGCGCGTCGCGCTCGCTCGCGTACGGCGTCTTTTCGAGTTCCTGCTGGACGGCCTGCACGTCGACGAGATGGTAGTGCAGCGCGTGCAGCGTCGCGGCGGTCGGCGACGGCACCCATGCGGTGTTCGCGCCGGCGCGCGGATGCGCGATCTTCTGTTCGAGCATCGCGTTCATCAGGTCCGGCATCGCCCACATCCCCTTGCCGATCTGTGCGCGGCCGCGCAGCCCGGCCGACAGGCCCGCGAGCACGTTGTTGCGCTCGTACGACTGGATCCACGCCGACGACTTCATGTCGCCCTTGCGGATCATCGGGCCCGCTTCCATCGCGGTGTGCATCTCGTCGCCGGTGCGGTCGAGGAAGCCGGTGTTGATGAACGCCACGCGCGCGGCGGCCGCGGCGATACACGCGGCGAGGTTCACGCTCGTGCGGCGCTCCTCGTCCATGATGCCCATCTTCAGCGTGTTGCGCGGCAGGCCGTACAGATCCTCGATGCGCGCGAACAGCATGTCGGCGAACGCGACTTCGTCCGGGCCGTGCATCTTCGGCTTCACGATGTAGATCGAGCCGGTGCGCGAGTTGCGCTTCGCCTTCAGGTCGTGCAGCGCGCACAGCACCGTGACGACGCCGTCGAGGATCCCTTCCGGAATCTCGTTGCCGTCGCGGTCGAGCACCGCGCCGTTGGTCATCAGGTGGCCGACGTTGCGCACGAACAGCAGCGAGCGGCCGTGCAGCGACAGCGTGCCGCCGGCGGGCGTCGTGTACTCGCGGTCGGCGTTCAGGCGACGCGTGAAGGTCTTGCCGCCCTTCGCGACCTCTTCGACCAGCGTGCCCTGCATCAGCCCGAGCCAGTTGCGGTAGAGCTGGACCTTGTCGTCGGCGTCCACCGCCGCGACCGAATCCTCGCAGTCGATGATCGTGCTGACCGCGGCTTCGAGCACGACGTCCTTCACGTGCGCGAGATCGGCGCGGCCGATCGGCGTCGACGCATCGATCTGGATCTCGAGGTGCAGGCCGTTGTGCTTCAGCAGGATCGCGGACGGCGCGCCGGCCGCGCCCTGGTAGCCGACGAACTGCGCCGGTTGCGCGAGGTGCACGACGCCTTTCGCGGTTTCGACGGCAAGCTGGCCGTCCTGCACGCGATAGCGCAGCGCGTCGCGGTGCGAGCCGCTCGCGAGCGGCGCGGCGTTGTCGAGCACGTTGCGCGCGTAGTCGATCACGCGCTGGCCGCGCGTCGGGTTGTATGCCGACGTGCGTTCGGCGCCGCCGTCTTCGGGCAGCGCATCGGTGCCGTACAGCGCGTCGTACAGGCTGCCCCAGCGGGCGTTCGCGGCGTTCAGCGCGTAGCGCGCGTTCGACAGCGGCACGACGAGCTGCGGGCCGGCCTGCGTGGCGATCTCGCTGTCGACGTTCGCGGTGGCTGCCGCGACGTTCGACGGGACCGGCACGAGATAGCCGATGCGTTCGAGGAACGCGCGATACGCGGCGTGGTCGCGCACGGGGCCGGGGTGCGCGCGGTGCCAGGTGTCGAGTTCCTGCTGCAGACGGTCGCGTTCCGCAAGGAGTTCGCGGTTGCGCGGCGCCAGGTCGTGCACCAGGGCCGAGAAGCCGCTCCAGAACGCGGCCTTGTCGATGCCGGTGCCCGGCAGCGCTTCGTTTTCAATGAACTGGCTCAGCGCGGGTGCGACTTGCAGTCCTGCTTGGTCGATCATCGTGATTCCTCCCGGGGAAAAATGCGCGCGCGGCTTTGGCTGGTCACGCCGCGACGCTTTGTGTGCCGGCGCGGGCGATCTGCGCGTCCTGTTCGGACTTTACGCCAGACACACCGATCGCGCCCGCGATCCGGCCGCCGACCGCGACCGGCACGCCGCCTTCGAGCAACCCCGTCAGCGGCGCGCTCAGAAACGCGGTGCGGCCACCGTTGATCATATCCTCATACGCCTTCGTCTCGCGCCGGCCCAGCGCCGCCGCGCGCGCCTTGTCCTGCGCGATGGTGGCGCTGGCCGCCGATGCGCCGTCCAGGCGCGCGAACGCGAGCAGGTGGCCGCCGTCGTCGACGACGGCGATCGACACGGCCCAGCCGTGACGTTCCGCCTCCGCGCGGGCGGCGGCGAGCATGCGCTCGGCATCGGCGAGTTCGAGTTCGGGTTTCATCTGCATGGCATTCCTCCGGAATCAGTCGGTTGACGAGGGGGTGTCGACGAGCTCGATCCAGTGGCGCACCGGCGTGCGGCCCGCGCCGTTCAGGTGAGTCTGGCACCCCATATTCGCCGTGACAATCAAATCCGGTCGCGCGGCTTCGCGCGCCTCGAGCCGGCCAGCGCGTCGAGCGGCTCGGCCGCGACGACCTCGGCGAGATCGCGCGCGAGCGCGCTCATACGTTGCGCTTTTTCCGCATAGACGGGGTCGGAGCGCAACAGGTCGCCGTATTCCTGCACGAACGCGCCGCAGCCGCTCGCCGTCAGCACGATCGCTTCCGCGCCGGCTTCGATCAGGCCGCCGGATGCGGCCCGGCAGCGAAATGCGTCGACGAGATCGACCCGACGATCACTCGGCCTGCGCCTGCGCCGGATAGGGATCGCATCGGTCACGGTCGTCCTCTGATGGGCCGTTGCGCGGGCCCGAATCCAGCCAGCCCAGGTTGAACTGAGTATGGCTGTAATAGCACCGCCGCGTAGGCCGGCCGGACACGGTCTTGTCGTCCAGGATCAACGTGTCCAGTTCGAGCGGCGTGGAAGGAAACACGACATCGGCGAGCGGAACCGGATTGACCAGACTTTCCTTGCGCCACCATTGCGCCGCGTCGCCGGCTACCACGCGACGACTGATCGACGCCTCGCCGTGCGCGGCGTAATAGAGCGCCATGGGCCGGTTCAACCGCGCGTCGTCGCTGGCTTCGAAGTGCAACAGCTTGCTAGGGACAAACAGGTCCTTCGGAATAACAAAAAAAGCCCGCCGAAGCGGGCAACCTCACGATGCGGAGGGGGAGATACGAATACGCGGGGCTGCGCGCTCAGCCTTTGGTCGCACCAAACGTCAGCCCTGCCACGAAATGCTTCTGCATCGCGAAGAACATCGCGACCGACGGCAGCGCGGCCAGGATCGATCCGGCCGAAACAAGATTCCACGAAGTCGTCCACTGCCCCTTCAGCGCGGCCACACCCGCCGTGATCGGCGCGGCCTCGTCGCCTTGCGTCAGACACAGCGCCCAGAAGTAGTCGTTCCACACGAACGTAAAGACGAGAATCGCCAACGCAGCGAGCGCCGGCCGGAT
Source organism: Burkholderia metallica (assembly GCF_902832845.1). Classification (GTDB taxonomy): domain Bacteria; phylum Pseudomonadota; class Gammaproteobacteria; order Burkholderiales; family Burkholderiaceae; genus Burkholderia; species Burkholderia metallica. The sequence goes on from NZ_CADFDB010000010.1 coordinate 50,282, forward strand.
CAACGGCAACACGATCTTCCAGAACACCGTCCATTCGCCCGCCCCTTCGATCCGCGCCGCCTCGATCAACTCGAACGGCAACTGCTTGATGAAGTTGCGCAGAAACAGCGTGCAGAACCCCGTCTGGAACGCGACGTGAAACAGGATCAGCGCCTCGACCGTGTTGAACACGCCGAGCCTGAGCGACAGATCCCGCACCGGAATCATCAGCACCTGCACCGGCACGAAGTTGCCGGCAACGAACGTCCCGAACAGCGCGGTACTCCCGCGAAACCGGTAGGTCGCCAGCGCAAAGCCGGCCATCGCCGCGAGCGCGATCGACCCGACGACGGAAGGCACCGTGATCTGCACGCTGTTCCAGAAGTAATGCAGCATCGGCGACGTCGTCAGCGCGTCGCGATAGTTCTCGATCATCGAGAAGTGCCGCGGCCAGCCCCAGTAGTGGCCTTCGACCAGTTCCTCGGTCGAGCGCACCGACGTGACGAACACCGCGATCATCGGCAGCAGCCAGATCAGCAGCGCGACGGGCAGCGACAGCTTGTACAGCCTGCGCGAGACGGGCTTCCATTGGGCAACGGGAGTCGGAAACATGATGGCCACCGGTCAGGTTATTGCTCGTTGCGCAGCAGGCGGCGCAACTGGAACACGATGTAGACGAGCATGATCGCGAACAGCACGACCGCAATCGACGCGGAATAGCCGAGCCGGTAATACTTGATCGCCTGGTCGTACATGTAATACGCAAGCACGGTCGAGCTTTCGAACGGGCCGCCGCTCGTCATCACCGAGATCAGGTCGAAGCTGCGCAGTGCGCCGATCACCGTGACGACGATCGCCATGAAGGTGGTCGGCCGCAGTTGCGGCAGCACGACGTGCCACAGCAGCGCGAAGCCGCGCGCGCCTTCCATCCGCGCGGCTTCGATCTGTTCCGGGTTGAGCGACGTGAGGCCGGTGAGGTACAGGATCATGCAGTACGCGGTCTGCGGCCACAGCGCGGCGAATACGATGCCGAACGTCGCGTAGCGCGCATCGCCGAGCACGGGGATGCCGTGGCCGGCGATCAGCGCGAGCAGCCCGAACGTCGGATCGTAGAACCACGAGAAGATCAGGCCGACCACCACACCGGACAGCACGAACGGCGCGAAGAACAGCGACTTCACGAGCCGGATGCCGGCCACGGCCTGGTTCAGATACAACGCGAGCGCGAGGCCGAGCGGCGGCGCGAGCATGAAGAGCGCGAGCCAGATCACGTTGTTGCGCAACGCGGTGTAGAACGTCGGCGCCTGCAGCAGCTCGGCGTAGTTCGCGAGACCGACGAAGGTGCGCTCGGTCATCCCGTCCCAGTTGTACAGGCTCAGCCAAAGCGTCGACAGGATCGGCCAGATCACATAGACGGCAACCATCGCGCAGGCCGGCGCGAGAAAGAGCCACGCGGCACGCCGCTGCCGCCGCACGGCGGGCGACGGGCGGCGTGCGTGCGGTGCGGCGGCGGATGTGCCGCGCGGCGGCGGCGCGGCACCGGCACCGGCGGGCGGGGTGGACGTGATCGGACTGGACACGGCAAGCCTCCTGAACGGGCGCGGCGGCACGGGGCCGCCGGTTGGGTCACGCGCTCACTTCTTGTAGATGCGCTTGCGGGTCTGTTCGAGTTGCGCGAGCACCGTATCGAGCTGCGCGGGATTGGCCAGGAACTGCTGCATGCCCTTCATCCCCTCGTCGGCCATTTCCTTCGTCATGTCGCGGTCGTAGAACTGCGCGACGCCGCCTTTCGTGTCGGCGAGGATCCGGAAGCCGATGCGCGAGATCGGATCGGCAGGTTCGGGAGACTTGCTGTTGGCCGACAGCGAACCGAGCCCTTCCGCGAGCTTCGCGCCCATCTCGGGCGTTTCGACGAACGCGAGGAACGTGTGCGCGTCGGCCTTGTTCTTCGCCTTCGTCGGGATATGCAGCGATTCGACCGGGCCGTCCTCGGCGGTCGGCACCTTCGGGTCGATGATCGGAAAGCGGTAGTAGCCCATTTCCTGCTTCACGCTCGGCGGAAAACCCGCCGCGATGAAGGTGCCCATCAGCATCATCGCGGCTTTGCCCTGGAACAGGAACGGCTGCGCGCCGTCGAGATCGTAGGACAGCGCGTTGTCGATGAAGTAGCCGGCATCGATCAGCGATTTCCACGTCGTGTAGACCTTCTTCACGCGTGGGTCGGTGTACGGCACGTCGCCGGCCATCAGTTGCTGGTGGAACGCGTTGCCGTTCAGCCGCAGGTCGAGATAGTCGAACCAGCCGGCGAGCGTCCACGCATCGCGGCCGCCGATCGCGATCGGCGTGATGCCGGCCGCCTTCAGCTTCCTGCACGCGTCGAGAAACTGGTCCCACGTCTTCGGCTCGTCGGCGATGCCGACCTTGCGGAACAGGTCCTTGCGGTAGAACAGCCCCCACGAGTAGTAGACGGTCGGCGCCGCGTACTGCTTGCCGTTGTACGACGATGCATCGCGCGTCGACGCATACATCGTGCCCCAGCCGTTCTTCGTCCAGTCGCCGCTCAGGTCCTCGAACAGCCCGCGCTTCGCGTAGTACGCCATCCGTTCGCCGGCGTGCCAGTTCACGACGTCCGGCGCGACGGTCGTGAGCCATGCGGGGAGCTGCACCTTGTACGCTTCCTCGTCGACGAAGGTCGCTTTCACGTCGATGTCCGGATGTGCCTTGCGGAACGCGTCGAGCGTCGACTGCCAGACCGTGCGCTGGCTGGCGCCCTTGAACGCGATGTTGATCGTCAGCGTGCCGGCATCGGCGGGCGCCGTCATGCCGAGCGATGCGAAAGCGATGGCGGCTGCCGTGGCGAGCCGGGCGGCGGCGCGAAGGGGGCGATGTGTCATGCGTGTCTCCAGTCCAGTGTGTCGTTGTGCGTGACCGGCGCGTCGTGGCGCCGGTGGCGGGGGGCTACGGTCGGCTTCGATACACGGCCACGTCTTGCGGCCCGACTTGCGCGGCGCCGAGCACGAACGCGGACGGCGGTACCGCGTCGATCGTGTGCGGCGTCGCGCCATAGTTGAACACGTAGGTCAGGCCGCCGCGCCGGCTCACGCGCACGCCGTCGCCGAGCGGCGTCGGCGCGAGGCCGGCTTCGGCCGCGACGTCGGCGAACAGCCGGGCGGTGGTCGCGTCGTCGAACAGCGCGGCCCAGTAGTGCAGCGTGCCGTGCGACACGCAGGCCGGGTGACCGTCGGCGAAGCGCGCACGGACGACGCTGCGCGTGTCGTCGTGCAGCTCGACGAAGTCGCGCCAGTGGCGTGCGGCGCCCGTGAGCGGTGTGCCGTCGCGCAGCGTGCCGTCGATGCGCTCGGTCACGTTCGGCCGCAGCGATTCGACGCGCCACACGCGCACCGGCAGGATCGACGCGAGCGGGCCGGGCGGCAGCGTCGGCGGGATCTGCAGGTCGACGGTCTTCGAACCGGTGCGCGGCCCGAGCACCGCCTGCGCGCCCGACGCGGCGAGCCGTTCGGCGAAATCGTCCGGCACTACCGGCAGCGGCGGCACGACGACGAGGCGGTAACCGTCGAGCGGCGCGTGCGCCGACACGATATCGACGTCGAGGCCGAGCGAACGCAACGCCGAGTAATACTCGAACGCGACGCGCGGGTAATGGAAATCGGCGCCCTGCGGCTGCACTTCGAGCAGCCACTTCGCGTCGTAGTCGAAGACCAGCGCGACGCTCGCGCGCACCGCGCCGTCCGCATCCACGCCGGCGTCGTGCACGGCCGCGATCTCGCGTGCGACGCGCTGCGCGTCGCGGCCGCCTTCGTCGAGCTTGTCGTCGGGTGTGTGCAGGCCCGCGTGCATCTGCTCCTGCGCGAACGGCGCCTGCCGCCAGCGGAAGTACGATACGCAGCCGGCGCCGTGCGCGAACGCCTCCCAGCTCCACAGGCGCACCATGCCCGGCAGCGGCGCGGGGTTCCATTGCGCCCAGTTCACGGGGCCGGGCTGCTGCTCCATCACCCAGAACGGCAGCTTCGACATGCCGCGGTACAGGTCGTGATTGAACGATGCGAAATCGGGATGGCCGGTGCGCAGCCAGCGCGCCTTCACGTCGGGCGCGAACCACAGCTCCTCGAGCGCGCCGAGCGGGTAGCTGTCCCACGTCGCGACGTCGAGGTCGCGCGCCACTTCGTAATGGTCGAACTCGGTGAACAGCTGCATGAAGTTGTGCGCGACCGGCCGGCCCGGCGAATGCGCGCGGATCACGTCGACCTGCATCCGGTGATAGCGCGCGAGCTCGTCGGATGCGAAGCGCCGGTAGTCGAGGCGATGCGACGGGTGGGCCTCGGTGACGGTGCCGACGGGCGCGTCGACTTCGTCGAAATGGCGATACTCCATGCTCCAGAACACGGTGCCCCACGCGCGGTTCAGCGCGTCGATCGTGCCGTAGCGCGCCTTCAGCCATGCGCGAAAGCGCACGAGCGCGGCTGGCGAATAACTGACGACGGTCTGGTGGCAGCCGAGCTCGTTGTCGGTCTGCCAGTAGCGCACGGCCGGGTGGCGGCCGTAGCGTTCGGCGACCGCCGTGCAGATCGTGCGCGACGCTTCGAGATAGGTCGGCGACGAGAAGTCGTAGTGACGGCGCGAGCCGAAGGCGCGCGGCCGGCCGTCCGCGCCGATCGCGAGGATGTCCGGATGACGGTCGACCAGCCATTTCGGCGGCGTCGCGGTGGGCGTGCACATCACGATTTCGAGGCCGGCCGCGCCGAGTACGTCGACCGCGCGATCGAGCCAGCCCCAGTCGTATTCGCCGGGCGACGGCTCGATACGGCTCCACGCGAATTCGGCGATCCGCACCTGCTCGATGCCGAGCGCTTTCATCCGGCGGGCATCGTCGGCCCACATCGTTTCCGGCCAGTGTTCCGGGTAGTAACAGACTCCGAGGCGCATGCCCGATCCTTATGCGTAGTGGTGAACGTGGACGTCGGCGCACGCGGGCAGCGCGCGGCCGTCTTCGGTGAAGAGATGGCAGGCCGCGGCCGGCGTCTGCACGAGCACACGCTCGCCTCTGCGTACCTGGGCGTCGCCGGGCACTTTCGCGATCAGCGAGTTGCCGCCGGGCTGGTCGAGGTGCACGTAGGTCTGTTCGCCGAGGCGTTCGACGAGCGCGACGTCGCGTGCGAGCGTCGTCGCGTCGGGCGCGGCGCCGAGCGTCAGGTGTTCGGGGCGGATGCCGAGCGTCACGGCGGCGCCGGCGCCAAGCGCCGAGCCGTCGCGCGGCAGCGTGAAGGTTTCGCCGGACGGCACGAGCGTGACGACCGTGCGATGCGCGTCGCACGCGGTCACGACGGCCGGCAGGAAGTTCATGCGCGGCGAGCCGATGAAGCCCGCGACGAAGCGGCTGGCCGGGTGGTGGTAGAGGTCGAGCGGCGCGCCGACCTGCGCGATGCTGCCGTGCTGCGCGGTATCCGCGCCGGCGTGCAGCAGCACGATCTTGTCGGCGAGCGTCATCGCTTCGGTCTGGTCGTGCGTCACGTAGACGACGCTCGCGCGTTCGAACTGCCGGTGCAGCCGCGCGATCTCGATGCGGGTCTGGCCGCGCAGCGCGGCGTCGAGATTCGACAGCGGCTCGTCGAACAGGAACACGCCGGGTTCGCGCACGATCGCGCGGCCGATCGCGACGCGCTGCCGCTGCCCGCCCGACAGCGCCTTCGGCTTGCGCTCGAGCAGCGTGTCGAGCTGCAGGATGCGCGCGGCATCGCGCACCTTCCGGTCGATGTCGGCTTTCGGCACGCGCGCGAGCTTCAGCCCGAACGCCATGTTCTCGTAGACCGTCATGTGCGGAAACAGCGCGTAGCTCTGGAACACCATCGCGACGCCGCGCTCGGCGGCCGGCACGTCGTCGACGCGGCGGCCGTCGATCGACAGCTCGCCCGCGCTCAGATCCTCGAGCCCGGCGATCATCCGCAGCAGCGTCGACTTGCCGCATCCGGACGGCCCGAGGAACACGCAGAACTCGTGCGCGCCGATCTCCAGATCGACGTCGCGAATGACCGGCGCGTGATCGCCATAGGCTTTCTGCACGCGTCGCATCGAGATGCTCGCCATTGTCTCCGCTCCATGTTCTAATGCGCTGTCATCAATGATTAAGCGCTTAATCATCGCGATCAAAAAAAGGGGCGATGCGATCGCGGCCGAGTCGCGCCCGTCGGTCGGGCGGCAGGGTGTGTGGCGATAGTGCGCCGCTTCGGTGAGCGAAGCAAATACTGGATAGACGTCCCATATAGTGAGCTAACGATGGCAACCCTGGATGAAGTGGCGCGCCGCGCCGGCGTGACGGCCGCGACCGTGTCGAACGTGCTGCGCGGTCGCGGCCGGGTGGGCGACGCGACGCGTGCGCGGGTGCTGGAAGCCGTGGCGGCGCTCGGGTACCGGCCGCATCTCGCCGCGCGGGCGCTGGCGGAGGGGCGCGCGCCGACGGTCGCGCTGATGGTGTCGAGCATCGCGAATCCGTTCTATCCGGAGTTCGCACTGGCGGTCGAGCGGGCGGTGCGGCGCAACGGGCAGTTCCTGATCGTCTGCAATACGAACGAAGATCCGCTGCAGGGGCGCGCGTATCTCGACCAGATCGCCGGCACGATCTCCGAAGGCATCCTCGTGACCAACGCGAACCTGCACCTGCCGGACCTGCGCGACGTGGCGGCGCGCGGCGTACCGGTCGTGCTGTGCTTGTGGGAGCGGCCCGACGCGCCGCCCGACGGTTTGCCGTGCGTCGCGATCGATTTCCGCGAGGCGGGGCGGATCGCCACGCGGCATCTGCTCGAACTGGGCCACGAGCGGATCGGCGTGATCGTCGGCGGGTCGGCGAGCGGCGTGCAGGCGGCGCGCTACGACGGCTTCGTCGACGTGATGCGCGAAGCGGGGCTCGATGCGTCGATCGTCGCGGCCGAACCCGATTCGATCGAAGGCGGCGGGCGCGCGGCGGGGCAGCTGCTCGATGCGCACCCGCGGTTGACCGCGCTCGTCGCGACCAACGACCTGCCGGCGATCGGCGCGATGCATGCGGCGGCCGATCGCGGCCGGCGTGTGCCGGACGATCTGTCGATCGTCGGGATTACCGACATTCATCTGGCGAGCGACACGCGGCCCACGCTGACAACGGTTGCGATCCCGACCGCCGAGGCCGCCGGCCTCGCGGTCGAACTGCTCAATACGTTGCGCGAGGCGGGTGGCCGGATCGACGATGCGTCGCGCGTGCGGATCGCGTCGTTGCCGCGACTGGTGGTGCGCGGTACGACGGCGGCGGTGTCCGGGCGACGCTCCGCCCTCTAGCGAGGGTCGACGTGCGCGGCATTGGCACGTTGCGGGCAATCGGTGGACATGCCCGTGACGTCTGCGGCGTGACTGCTTTTCGCGCACCGCACGCATGGTTTGCGTCCGGCGCGCGATGCACGTCGGCCTGCCGTTCTAGAACGAGTACGCGACGGATGCGAACAGGCTGCGCGGCGCGCCCGGCGTGACCCACAGGTTGTTGTACGAGCTGACGTAGGTCGTGCGATTGAACAGGTTGTTCAGCACGACCGATGCGCGCAGATGCTTGTTGACCTGCACGTAGCCGTTGAGCTGCACGGTCGCGTAAGCGGGCAGGTCGAAGCCGTCCTGCGTGTTCGCGGTGTTGCCCGCGCGGCGTCCGACGTAGATCACGCCCGCGCCCGCGCCGGCCTTGTCGACGAGCGGCAGCGCGGTTTCGTACATCAGCAGCGCGCTGCCGCTCAGCCGCGGAATGTCGACGAGGCGTGCGCCGGGCGTCAGCACGCTGTCGTGCGTGACCTGGGCATCGACGTACGCAAGATTGACGATGCCGCGCAACCCATGGCCCAGTTCGCCGTTCCATTCGAATTCGACGCCGCGGCTGCGTACTTCGCCGGCCGCACGCGAGAACCCGGCATTCGCCGGATCGGCGGTCAGCACGTTGCGCTTGTTCACGTAGAACGCGGCAACGGTCGCGAGCGAGCGCGTGCCGGCCCATTTCACGCCGGCCTCGTAGCCGTGCCCCTTCTCCGGATCGAACGCTTGGCCGTTCACGTCGGCGCCGTTGTTCGGCCGGAACGAATACGCGGTGTTCGCGTAGAGCGACAGCGCGGGGCTGGCTTCGTACACGATGCCGAGCCGCGGGCTCAGCGCCGTTTGCAGCTGGGTCGTCGTTACACCCTTCAGGCGATTTTCGACCGACTGGTGAAAGCGGTCCCAGCGCAGCCCGGCGAGCACTTTCCAGTGCGGCCCGAACGCGAGCGTGTCCTGCGCGTACAGGCCCTGGCCGTCGTTGCGCTCGAGCAGGTTCGTCGCGGTGCGCGGCACGGGCGCCGGCTGGCCATAAACCGGATCGAAGATGTCGATCGCATACGGCGCGGCGGCCGTCGGCGTCGAGCGCGCGACGAACTGGTCGTAGTTGAAGCGATAGGCGTCGACGCCCATCACGAACGTGTGGCCGATGCCAGCGGTGCGGGCCTTGCCGGCCACCTCGACGCGCCCTTGCACGTCGTTCGAATGAAACGCGACCTGCCGGTAGCGGCGCCAGAGCGTGCGCCCGTCCGGCTGCAGCGCGAACGCTTCGGACGAGCGGCCGGACAGGTCGGTGTCGCGCTGCGCAAAGCCGGCGTTGACCGACCAGTCGGCATTGAAGCGATGTTCGAGCGTGAACTGGTGGCCCGAGTTGCGCACGTCGTAGTCGCCGTCGCGCGGCTCGCCGAGGAAGCGCGATGCCGGAATCGCGCCGAGCTGCCCGTTCACCGCGACCACGCCGCGATCGAGCGGCGCGCGCTGGCGGACGGTCTCGAATTCATAGTGCAGCGTCGTGTCCGCGCCGATGTCCCACGTGAACGACGGCGCGAACAGGTAGCGCTTGCTCGACACCGTGTCGCGGAAGCTGCCGTTGTCCTCGTTCATCGCGATGACGCGGTACGCGAGCGACTTCGTGACGGGGCCGGTCGAATCGAGCGTCTGGCGCCATGCGCCGTAGCTGCCGGCCGACACACCGACGGTGGTCGCGCGTGCGAACTGCGGCTGCTTCGTCGTGTAGCTGATGAGTCCGCCGGGATCGCCGCGGCCGTACAGCGCGGACGCCGGCCCCTTGAGCACTTCCATGCGCTCGAGCGTGGCGGTGTCGCGCGGCACGCTGATGCCGCGATTCCACGAGAAACCGTTGACGAGGTAGTCGGTGCCGGACGTGTTGCCGTCGCCGGCGAAGCCGCGCACCGCGTAGTTGTCCCACAGCCCGCCGAAGTTGTTTTGCCGCGCGACGCCGGCGACCCAGTCGTACAGGTCTGCGCCGCGTGTGGCGGCCACGGTCTGGATCAGTTTCCTGTCGACGCTGCTGACCGCGAACGGAATCTCCATCACGTCCGTCTCGGTGCGCGTCGCGCTCGTCGATTCCGGCGCGCGAAACGGCGCCGTCGTGCGCTGCCCGGAGACTTCGATCGCGGGCAGCGACGGTTCCTGAGCCTCGGCGGCGCTCAGGCCGGTCGTGCCGACGACGATGGCCATCGGTGCGGCCGCCCAGTTCTTCCTGCTCATACCCCGTCCTTTGAAGTGATCTGCGTACGGGCAGGGCCGATGACCGCGTGCCGACGTCTATGTTCCAAACAGTTCATTTGCGCGCCGAAATCTAATGCAAATGAGATTTATTTGCAATCGTAAGTTAACCGTGTTGCGGGGAGCGGGGAAGGGGCCGGCCGATCCGGTGGCTTGCCGCGTGATGGCGGCCGGCAATGCGCGAGCGCGCTCGGCTGCCGGCCGGCCTCGGTTGCGTTCGACGACCCGCATCACGATGCGTCGGGCCGGATCGGGATGCGCGACCGTCATCGCGTGGACGCCGCGGACATTGCGTTCGCGCCGGGCATTCCGGTGACACAATGGCGGCCTCATATCCGATTGCAGAGGGGAGCGAGATGGCGCATGGCGAACACAAGTACCGCGTGGCAGTCGAGTGGACCGGCAACCGCGGCACCGGCACGTCGGGGTATCGCGAGTACGATCGCGATCACGTGATCCGCGCCGGTTCGAAGCCGGACATTCCGGGTTCGTCGGACGCGGCGTTTCGCGGCGACGCGGCGCGCTGGAATCCGGAAGACCTGCTGCTCGCGTCGGCAGCCGCGTGTCACAAGCTCTGGTATCTGCATCTGTGTTCCGATGCGGGCATCCGCGTGCTCGCCTATGTCGACAATGCGGAAGGCACGATGGTCGACAGCGCCGAGCCGGGCCGCTTCACCGAAATCGTGCTGCGCCCGCACGTGACGATCCAGGCCGGCGACGATCGCGAGCGGGCGGAGCATCTGCATCACGACGCACACGCGAAGTGCTACATCGCGAACTCGGTCAACTTTCCGATTCGCTGCGAACCCGTGATCGCGTTCGCCGCGGCCTGAGACCGACGACAGCGAAACGGAGACGACGATGAAGCTCTTCTACTACCCCGGCAATGCCAGCATGGCGCCGCACTTCGTGCTCGAAGAAATCGGCAAGCCGTTCGAACTCGAATTCGTCGATCGCACGCACGATCGGCACAAGTCGCCCGACTACCTCGCGCTCAATCCGAACGGCCTCATCCCGGTTTTGGTGGACGGCGACCTCGTGCTGTACGAAGCCGCCGCGATCTGCCTGCATCTCGCCGATACGCATCCCGGGCAGCGGCTTGCGCCCGAGCCCGGCACGCCGGAACGCGCGCAGCTCTACAAATGGCTGATGTGGCTCACCAACACGCTGCAGGCGACGCTGATCGCGTATTTCTATCCGGAGCGCTGGGTCGACGTGGGCAACGCGGCGGGCGCCGCCCAAGTGAAGGCGCACGCGGAGGCGAAGATCGCCGCGCTGCTGGATCAGCTCGAACGCCAGCTCGAAACGAGCGGCGGCCCGTGGCTGCTCGGCGCGCATTACACGGTGCTCGATCCGTATGCGCTGATGCTGTGCCGCTGGACGCGCGGCTTTGCCGAGCCGGCGCGGCAACGTCCGGTACTCGGCGGCTATCTGCAGCGGGTGCTCGCGCGAGCGGCGATCCAGCGGGCGTTGCAGACCGAGGGGATCGCGCCGCCCTGGGTGTAATGCGTGACGACGGCGGGCAGTACGTCACGCATCACGCATCATGCGTCACGTGGTGCGCGGTGCGGTGCGCAGCCTGCCGGGCCACGCGGAAACGGCCGCGGCCATGACGTCGCGTATTCGAGGCCGGCGTCAGCCTCACAGCGCGACGCCGTACACCTGCCGCGCAGCCGCCCGAATCGCATCGGCCATCACCGCGACGGCCGGCGAATGCAGCCGGTCGGTGCGCGTGATGAGCCCGAAATCGTCCATCCGGCAATCCATCTCCAGCGGCAGCACCGACACGATGCCATGGCGCGCGTAGTACCGCGCGACGTCCTCCGCGAGCACCGCGACCATGTCGCTCTGCTCGATCAGCTGCGTGATGAACAGTAGCGCGGCCGTCTCCACGAGGTTCGCGGGCGGTGCGAGGCTCGCGCGCTGGAACACGAGTTCGAAGCGATGCCGCAGCACGCTGCCGGCCGGCGGCACGACCCACGCGGCGCGTTGCACGTCGGCGAGCGACAGCGGCGCCTGCGCGAGCAGCGGGTGGCCGGGTCGCACGACGGCGGCCACCGATTCGCCGGTCAGCGGCTCGTAGCGCAGGCGCAGCTTGTCGTGTTCGGCGGAGAGCCGGCCGAGCACGATGTCGATCTTGTCCTGCGCCAGATGTTCGAGCAGCACGTTGCTGGTGTCGATCTCGACCGACACGTGCAGCCCCGCATGCGTGCCCTTCACCGCCGCGACGGCCGGCGGCACGAGCCGCAGCCCCGGCGACGTGATCGCGCCCACCGCCACGTGGCCGAGATGACCGGCCTTCAGCGCGGCCAGTTCCTCGTGCGCCTGGTCGAGACTGCCGAGCGCCGCGCGCGCATGGCGGATCAGCGCGTCGCCGTACAGCGTCGGCCGCATCCCGCGCGGCAGGCGCTCGAACAGCACCGCGCCGATCGATTCCTCGAGTTCGCGCAGCAGCTTCGACGCGGCCGGCTGCGTCATGTTCAGCGCGGCCGCCGCGCGATGAATGCTGCCTTCGTCGGCGAGCGCGACGATCAGCAGGAGCTGGCGCGTCTTCAGGCGGCCGCGATTTCCCCACGGGCTGGCTTCGGGCATCGTACGGGTTTATATCGATATCGGAATCGATATCGTAATCGCCAAAAACGTCATTAGCCAGTTATCAAAATTCTGCCTAGACTGCGCCGGTATCCCGTCACCACAGGACTGACGATGTCGGCAACAAAACCCAGGCTGCGCTCCGCCCAATGGTTCGGCACGAACGACAAGAACGGCTTCATGTACCGGAGCTGGATGAAGAACCAGGGCATCCCCGATCACGAATTCGACGGCCGGCCGATCATCGGCATCTGCAATACGTGGTCCGAACTGACGCCGTGCAACGCGCACTTCCGCAAGCTCGCCGAGCACGTGAAGCGCGGGATCTTCGAAGCGGGCGGCTTCCCGGTCGAGTTCCCGGTGTTCTCGAACGGCGAATCGAACCTGCGGCCGTCGGCGATGCTCACGCGCAACCTCGCGTCGATGGACGTGGAGGAAGCGATCCGCGGCAATCCGATCGACGCGGTCGTGCTGCTCGCCGGCTGCGACAAGACGACGCCCGCGCTGCTGATGGGCGCGGCGAGCTGCGACGTGCCGGCGATCGTCGTGTCGGGCGGCCCGATGCTGAACGGCAAGCTGGAGGGCAAGAACATCGGCTCCGGCACGGCCGTGTGGCAGCTGCACGAAGCGCTGAAGGCCGGCGAGATCGACCTGCATCACTTCCTGTCGGCCGAAGCCGGGATGTCGCGCTCGGCCGGCACCTGCAACACGATGGGCACCGCGTCGACGATGGCGTGCATGGCCGAGGCGCTCGGCGTCGCGCTGCCGCACAACGCGGCGATCCCGGCCGTCGATTCGCGGCGCTACGTGCTCGCGCACATGTCGGGCATCCGCATCGTCGAGATGGCGCTCGAAGGGCTCGTGCTGTCGAAGGTCCTGACGCGCGCGGCGTTCGAGAACGCGATCCGCACGAATGCTGCGATCGGCGGCTCGACGAACGCTGTGATTCATCTGAAGGCGATCGCCGGCCGCATCGGCGTGCCGCTCGAACTGGAAGACTGGATGCGGATCGGCCGCGACACGCCGACGATCGTCGACCTGATGCCGTCGGGGCGTTTCCTGATGGAAGAGTTCTATTACGCGGGCGGGCTGCCGGCCGTGCTGCGCCGGCTCGGCGAGGGCGGGCTGCTGCCGCATCCGGATGCGCTGACGGTGAACGGCAAGTCGCTGTGGGACAACGTGCGCGAAGCGCCGAACTACGACGACGAGGTGATCCGCCCGCTCGACCGGCCGCTGATCGCGGACGGCGGCATCTGCATCCTGCGCGGCAATCTCGCGCCGCGCGGCGCGGTGCTGAAGCCGTCGGCGGCGAGCCCCGAGCTGCTCAAGCATCGCGGCCGCGCGGTCGTGTTCGAGAACCTCGAGCACTACAAGGCGACGATCAACGACGAAGCGCTCGACGTCGACGCCAGCTCGGTGCTCGTGCTGAAGAACTGCGGGCCGCGCGGCTATCCGGGCATGGCCGAGGTCGGCAACATGGGGTTGCCGCCGAAGCTGCTGCGCCAGGGCGTGAAGGACATGGTGCGGATTTCGGATGCGCGGATGAGCGGCACCGCGTACGGCACGGTCGTGCTGCACGTCGCGCCGGAAGCGGCTGCCGGCGGCCCGCTCGCGGCCGTGCGCAACGGCGACTGGATCGAACTCGACTGCGAGGCCGGGACGCTGCATCTCGACATCACGGATGAAGAATTGCAGCGCCGCCTGCTGGACGTCGATCCGGCCGCGGCGCCGGGCGTGGCCGGCCAGCTCGGCAAGGGCGGCTATGCGCGGCTGTACATCGATCACGTGCTGCAGGCCGACGAGGGGTGCGACCTCGACTTCCTGGTCGGCACCCGCGGCGCGGACGTGCCGAGCCATTCGCATTGAGCGGCGCGCGGCGCGACGCGCGCCGCCGGTCGCGGGCTGCCGGCCCGCGCAACGCCTAAACCGTAACCGCATGACGGCCGGCCGTCGCCGAGGCCGAAGCAGGACGCGAAACATGACATCGAGCAGCGCGCCGCGCCATCGCGGCATCTTCCCCGTCGTCCCGACGACGTTTACCGACACCGGCGAGCTCGACCTCGCGAGCCAGAAACGCGCGGTCGATTTCATGATCGACGCGGGTTCCGACGGGCTGTGCATCCTCGCGAATTTCTCCGAGCAGTTCGCGATCGCCGACGACGAACGCGACGTGCTCACGCGCACGATCCTCGAACACGTCGCGGGCCGCGTGCCGGTGATCGTCACGACGTCGCACTACAGCACGCAGGTGTGCGCGGCGCGCAGCCTGCGCGCGCAACAGCTCGGCGCGGCCATGGTGATGGCGATGCCGCCGTATCACGGCGCGACGTTCCGCGTGCCGGAAGCGCAGATCTACGAGTTCTATGCGCGGGTGTCCGACGCGATCGCGATCCCGATCATGATCCAGGATGCGCCGGCGAGCGGCACCGCGCTGTCTGCCGCGTTCCTCGCGCGGATGGCGCGCGAGATCGAACAGGTCGCGTACTTCAAGATCGAGACGCCGGGCGCGGCGAACAAGCTGCGCGAGCTGATCCGGCTCGGCGGCGATGCGATCGAGGGGCCGTGGGACGGCGAAGAGGCGATCACGCTGCTCGCCGACCTGCATGCGGGCGCGACCGGCGCGATGACGGGCGGCGGGTTTCCGGACGGCATCCGCCCGATCCTCGACGCGTGGCGCGAAGGGCGCCACGACGACGCGTACGCGCGCTATCAGGCGTGGCTGCCGCTGATCAACCACGAGAACCGCCAGTCCGGGATCCTCACCGCGAAGGCGCTGATGCGCGCAGGCGGCGTGATCGCGTGCGAGCGGCCGCGGCATCCGATGCCGGAACTGCACCCGGACACGCGCGCGGAACTGCTCGCGATCGCGCGCCGGCTCGATCCGCTCGTGCTGCGCTGGGCGCACTGAGCGATCACCGAATGCTACGCGAAGGAGACAGGCACGATGAGTGATCCGATTTCGCTGGGGGTCGTCGGGATCGGCAAGATCGCGCGCGACCAGCATCTGCCGGCGATTGCCGCCGAACCGGGCTTCGCGCTGACCGCGTGCGCGAGCCGGCACGCGGAAGTCAACGGCGTGCGCAACTATCCGGACCTGCGCGCGCTGCTGGCCGCCGAGCCCGAACTCGACGCCGTGTCGCTGTGCGCGCCGCCGCAGGTGCGCTATGCGCAGGCGCGCGCCGCGCTCGAAGCCGGCAAGCACGTGATGCTCGAGAAGCCGCCGGGCGCGACGCTCGGCGAGGTGGCCGCGCTGGAGGCGCTGGCGCGCGAGCGCGGCCTCACGCTGTTCGCGACCTGGCATTCACGCTGCGCGAGCGCGGTCGAACCCGCGCGCGCGTGGCTCGCGACCCGCACGATCCGCGCGGTGCAGGTGCGCTGGAAGGAGGACGTGCGGCGCTGGCATCCGGGGCAGCAGTGGATCTGGGAGCCGGGCGGCCTCGGCGTGTTCGATCCGGGCATCAACGCGCTGTCGATCGTCACGCGGATCCTGCCGCGCGAACTGGTATTGCGGGAGGCGACGCTCTACGTGCCGAGCGACGCGCAGATGCCGATCGCGGCCGACCTCGATTGTGCCGATACGGATGGCGTGCCGGTGCGCGCGGAATTCGACTGGCGGCACGGCCCCGTCGAGCAGTGGGAGATCGCGGTCGACACGGCCGACGGCGTGCTCGCGATCAGCCGCGGCGGCGCGCAACTGGCGATCGCGGGCGAGCCGGTCGAGATCGGGCCCGAACGCGAGTATCCGGCGCTGTATGCGCATTTCCACGCGTTGATCGCGCGTGGCGAAAGCGACGTCGACGTACGGCCGTTGCGGCTCGTCGCCGACGCGTTCCTGTTCGGGCGGCGCGTCGGGACCGACGCGTTCGGCCGCTGAAAACGCGCCGGCGCGCGCCACCGCGAGCGCGACCCGGCACGACGCAAGTTGAAGACCCAAGCCAATACAAGGAGACACCCATGAACCGCACGATTCGCCGACACACCCTGCGCGCGCTGCTGGCCGCGCTTTGCATCGCACCGCTCGGCATGCAGGGCGCCGCGCGCGCCGACGCGCCGCTGAAGATCGGCTTCCTGGTGAAGATGCCCGAGCAGGCATGGTTCATCAACGAGCAGAACGCGGCGTCCGCGCTCGGCCAGAAGGAGAATTTCTCGGTCGTGAAGATCGGCACGCCCGACGGCGAGAAGGTGCTGGCCGCGATCGACAACCTCGGCTCGCAGGGCGCGCAGGGCTTCGTGATCTGCGCGCCGGACGTGCGCCTCGGCCCGGCGATCGCCGCACGCGCGAAGCGCTACAACATGAAGTTCGTGACGGTCGACGACCAGCTCGTCGATTCGACCGGCAAGCCGCTGCCGAACGTGCCGCACCTCGGGATGTCGGCGACCAAGATCGGCAACCAGGTCGGGCAGGCGATCGCTGACGAGATGAAGCGGCGCGGCTGGAAGCCTGAAGAAGTCGGCGCGCTGCGGATCACGAACTACGAACTGCCGACCGCGAAGCTGCGCACCGACGGCGCGACGCAGGCGCTGCTCGCGAACGGCTTCCGCAAGGAGAACATCTTCGACGCGCCGCAGAAGACGACCGACGACGAAGGCGGCTTCAGCGCGGCCGCGCCCGTGCTCGCGCGCCATCCGAACGTGAAGAAGTGGGTGGTCTACGCGCTGAACGAGGAAACCGTGCTCGGCGCGGTACGCGCGACCGAGCAGCTGCACATTCCGGCGGCCGACGTGATCGGCGTCGGCATCAACGGCGCGGGCGAAGCGTTCGCCGAATTCCAGAAGAAGGAGCCGACCGGCTTCTACGGGACGATCGCGGTCAGCTCGACGAACCACGGCAAGGACAGCACGCAGAATCTCGTCGACTGGATCCGCAACGGCAAGACGCCGCCGGCCGACACGCAGACGAGCGGCAAGCTGATGACGCGCGCGAACTGGCAGGCCGTGCGCGCCGAACTCGGCATCTGAGCGGCGCGAGGCGAGAACGCGATGACGATGCAGACGACGATGGCCGCGCCGGGCAACGACCACGCGGCGCAAGCCGGCGCCGCGGCGGCGCCGCCCGGCGGCCCGCTGCTCGCGCTCGACGGCATCACGGTGACGTTCCCGGGCGTGCGCGCGCTCGACGCCGTGTCGCTGTCGGTGCGCGCGGGCGAAGTGCATGGCCTGATGGGCGAGAACGGCGCGGGCAAATCGACGCTGCTGAAGGTGCTGTCCGGCGTGAACCAGCCGCAGGCCGGCACGCTGACGCTGAACGGCACCGTGCAGCGCTTCGCGTCGACGCGCGCGGCGCTCGAGGCCGGCATCGCGATCATCTACCAGGAGCTGCATCTGGTGCCCGAGCTGACGGTCGCGGAAAACCTGATGCTCGGGCAACTGCCGAGCCGGCTCGGCGTGGTCGACGAACGCGCGCTCGCCGCGCGCGCGCTCGATGCGCTGGAGCGGCTCGGCGAGCACATCGATCCGGGCATTCCGGTGAAGTATCTGTCGATCGGCCAGCGCCAGATGATCGAGATCGGCAAGGCGCTGATGCGCGACGCGCGCGTGATCGCGTTCGACGAGCCGACGAGTTCGCTGTCGGCGCGCGAGACCACGCAGCTGTTCCGGATTATCCGCGCGCTGCGCGCGGAAGGCCGCGCGATCATCTACGTCACGCACCGGATGGAAGAAGTGTACGAATTGTGCGACCGCGTGACCGTGTTCCGCGACGGCCGTCGCATCGACACGTTCGACGCCGTCGCCGATCTCGACCGCGACCGGCTGATCGGCTGCATGGTCGGCCGCTCGATCGAGGACGTGTACGGCTACCGGCCGCGCACGCCCGGTGACGTGCTGATCGAGGCGAAAGGGCTGGCGGGGCCCGGGTTGTCCGAGCCCGTGTCGTTCAATGCGCGGCGCGGCGAAATCGTCGGCTTCTTCGGGCTCGTCGGCGCGGGCCGCTCGGAACTGATGAAGCTGCTGTACGGCGCCGAGCGCCCGAGCGCGGGGCACGTCGAGCTGAACGGCACGCGGGTGGCATTCGGCAGCCCGCGCGACGCGGTGCGCGCGGGCCTCGCGCTGTGCCCGGAGGACCGCAAACAGGAAGGCATCGTCGCGATCGCGTCGGTGGCCGACAACCTGAACATCAGCGCGCGCCGCCATTTCAGCCCGGCGCGCATGCTGCTCGACGGGCGGCGCGAGCGCGAACTCGCGCAGCGCTACATCGAACGGCTCGCGATCAAGACCCGCGACGGCGACACGCCGATCGGCGCGCTGTCCGGCGGCAACCAGCAGAAGGTCGTGCTCGCGCGCTGGCTGGCCGAGCGCATCGACGTGTTCCTGATGGACGAGCCCACGCGCGGCATCGACGTCGGCGCGCGCGCGGAAATCTACAACCTGTTCTACGAACTCGCGGAAGCGGGCCGAACGGTGATCCTCGTGTCGAGCGATCTCGCCGAAGTGATCGGCGTGTCGGACCGGATCATCGTGATGAAGGAAGGGCGGATCGCGGGCGAGGTCGCGAAGGCGCACGCGACGCCCGACGCGCTGATCAAACTCGCGCTGCCGCGCTAGCGCCCCGCAACGATCAACCGGATGCAAACGAAATGAGCCAGGCAATGCAACCCCAACGCACTTCCCCGTCCCCCGATGCCGCCGCCGTGCCCGCACGCGCGCGCGGCGGCGTGTGGCAGCTGATCAACCGCTCCGGCATCGTGATGGTGTTTCTCGTGCTGTTCGCGACGCTGTCGCTGACGGTGCCGGACTTCCTCACGTCGCGCAACATCCAGGGCCTGCTGCTGTCGGTCACGCTGATCGGTTCGATCGCGGTGACGATGATGTTCGTGCTCGCGCTCGGTGAAGTCGACCTGTCGGTCGCGTCGATCGTCGCGTTCTCGGGCGTGGTGGCGTCGACGCTGATCACCGCGACGCACAGCGTCGTGCTCGGCATCGCGGGCGGCGTGCTCGCCGGCGGCGCGGTCGGGCTCGTCAACGGCGTGCTGATCGCGCGCTGGCGGATCAATTCGCTGATCGTCACGCTCGCGATGATGGAAGTCGTGCGCGGGCTCGCGTTCATCACGTCGAACGGCGACGCGGTGATGATCTCCGAGGAACGCTTCTTCGATCTCGGCGGCGGGTCGTTCCTCGGCATCTCGTATCCGATCTGGAGCAACATCGTCGGCTTCGTCGTGTTCGGCTTCCTGCTGCGCAAGACGGTGTTCGGCAAGAACGTGCTGGCCGTCGGCGGCAACGGCGAGGCCGCGCTGCTCGCGGGGCTGCCGGTGATGCGCATCAAGATCACCGTGTTCGTGCTGCAGGGGCTCGTGACGGGTTTTGCCGGCGTGATGCTCGCGTCGCGGATGAGCCTCGGCGATCCGAAGACGTCGGTCGGCCTCGAACTCGGCGTGATCTCCGCGTGCGTGCTCGGCGGCGTGTCGCTGACGGGTGGCGTCGCGACGATCTCCGGCGTGCTGGTCGGCGTGCTGATCATGGGCTCCGTCCAGGACGCGATGAGCCTGCTGAACGTGCCGACCTTTTACCAATATCTGATACGCGGCGGAATTCTGTTGCTCGCGGTGCTGTTCGACCAGTATCGTCGCAACCAGCGGCGCGCGATGAAGATCTGACGAACGCGCGGCTGCCCGCGAACGCGACAGATCAGATATCGGGAGACGGCATGCAACAGACTCATCCGGCCGCCGCGGCGACGCTGCTGGCCGACAGCCGCAACACGCTCGGCGAAGGCGCGACGTGGTGCGACAGGACGCACGCGCTGTACTGGGTGGACATCGAAGGCGCGCAACTGTGGCGCTGCCGCGCGGACGGCTCCGACCTGACGCCGTGGACGATGCCCGAACGGCTCGCGTGCTTCGCGCTGACCGGCGATCCGGACGTGCTGCTCGTCGGGCTCGCGACGCATCTTGCGTTCTTCGACCTGCGCAGCGGTGCGTTCACGCGGATCGTCGACGTCGAGCCCGAGCGGCCGACGCGGCTGAACGACGGGCGCTGCGATCCGTTCGGCGCATTCGTGTTCGGGATGAAGGATGAGGGCAGCGAGCCGCCGCAAGCGGTCGGCGGCTTCTACCGGCTCGATGCCGACCTCACGCTGGAGCGGCTCGCGTTGCCGCCGGCGGCGATCGCGAACAGCATCGCGTTTTCGCCGGACGGCGCGAAGATGACTTTCTGCGACTCGCTCGTGCGCGAAATCTTCGTGTGCGATTACAGCCGCGCCGGTGTCGCCAACATACGGTCGTTCGCACGGCTGACCGATGCGGACGGCGACCCGGACGGCTCGACGATGGATCGCGACGGCGGGCTGTGGAACGCGCAGTGGGGTGGACGGCGGGTCGTGCGCTACGGCCCGGACGGCGTCGAGACGGAACGCATTGCGGTGCCCACCGCGCAGCCGAGCTGCACGGCGCTCGACGGCGAAGGCCGGCTGTACGTGACGAGTGCCCGCGTGGGGTTGAGCGACGATGCGCTCGCCGGCGACCCGCATGCGGGCGGCGTGTTCGTCGCGCAGACGCGGCACGCGGGGCTGCCGACCGCGCGGTTCGCGGGTAAGCCGCGTGGCTGATCGCGCACGGGATGCCGTTCATGGGAAGCCGCTGACGCAGCGGGCGTCGCGGCCGGGCCGGCAATCCGTCGCGCGTGCGTGAGCGCGCAGCGGCGCGTTTGCGTTCCGGGAACCCCCGTTCGCCGCCTGACGTGCTGGTAAGATGGCCCGCAATTCCATCCCGCCCGCACCATGAGTTCCGCACCGACCAAATCCGCGAGTCCGAAGGCACCCGCGAAGACCCCGGCGAAGCCCTCCGCGAAGCCCACCACGAAGCCCGCGCCCCGCGCCGCAGGCGAAAAGCCGAAGGCGCGCGTGCAGCAGCGCCTGACCTACGTGATCGGCGGTCTGGACCGCCTGCTGCGCCGCCACATGACCGACGCGCTCGCTCCGCTCGGCATCACGCTCGCGCAATACACGGCGCTGTCGGTGCTCGAGGCGCGCGGCGCGTCGTCGAACGCGCAACTGGCCGAGCGCTCGTGGATCACGCCGCAATCGGCGAACGAAGTGATGAGCGTGATGGCCGCCCGCGGTTTCGTCACGCGCGAAGCCGACCCGTCGCACGGCCGCATCATCCTGCTGACGCTGACCGACGAGGGCGCCGCGATGCTGCGTGAATGCGAAGCCGTCCTGCGCCCGCTCGAGACGCGCATGCTCGGCGACATCTCCGCCGACGCCGTCGCGGACGTGCAGCGCGCGCTCGAACTGTTCTCGCGCAACCTGCGCGGCTGACCCGTTCCGGACCTTTCATCGCGCGGGCCCGCGCGGCCCGCGTTCGCGTGGCCGGTCGCCTGACCGTTCCCCGATTCCCTTGTTTCCGCCGCTTTCCGATCCGGGTTTACACCGGCGCTCATGCCGCTTGCAATATCAGGTAGCCTGATATTAAATGAAGCCGTCCGCAGCAGGAATGCTGCGCACCGAATCGCACAGGAACGAACGACAGGAAACGATATGAGCAAGTACGACAACCGCTGGCAGACCGTTGAACTGAAGGTGGAGGCCGGCATCGCGTGGGTCACGCTGAACCGCCCGGACAAGCGCAATGCGATGAGCCCGACGCTCAACCAGGAGATGCTGCAGGTCCTCGACGCGGTCGAGTTCGACGACGAGGCGAAGGTGCTCGTCCTCACCGGCGCGGGCGCCGCGTGGACGGCCGGCATGGATCTGAAGGAATACTTCCGCGAGATCGACGGCGGCTCCGACGCGCTGCAGGAAAAAGTGCGCCGCGACGCATCGGAATGGCAGTGGCGCCGCCTGCGGATGTACAACAAGCCGACGATCGCGATGGTGAACGGCTGGTGCTTCGGCGGCGGGTTCTCGCCGCTCGTCGCGTGCGATCTCGCGATCGCGGCCGACGAAGCGGTGTTCGGGCTGTCGGAGATCAACTGGGGCATCCCGCCGGGCAACCTCGTCAGCAAGGCGATGGCGGACACGGTCGGGCACCGCCGCGCGCTGCACTACATCATGACCGGCGACACGTTCACCGGCGTGGAAGCCGCCGAGATGGGCCTCGTGAACAGCAGCGTGCCGCTCGCCGGGCTGCGCGACGCGACGATCGCGCTCGCCGCGCGGCTGATGGACAAGAACCCGGTCGTGCTGCGCGCGGCGAAGCACGGCTTCAAGCGCTCGCGCGAACTCACGTGGGAGCAGTGCGAGGATTACCTGTACGCAAAGCTCGACCAGGCGCAACTGCGCGATCCGGAGCGGGGCCGCGAGCAGGGGCTGAAGCAGTTCCTCGACGACAAGACGATCAAGCCGGGCCTGCAAGCCTACAAGCGCTGACGCAACCGGACGAGATATCGCATGGCAGGAGACAACATGACCGACAGACGGATGCTGATCGCCGGCGAGTGGTGCGCGGCCCGCGACGGGCGCACCTTCGACCGGCTCAACCCGGCGACCGGCGCGCTCGCGTCGCGCGCGCCGGCCGCCGGCCCCGACGACGCCGACGCGGCGATCGACGCCGCGCACCGCGCGTTTCCCGCATGGTCGGCGCTCGCGCCGACCGAGCGCCGCCGGCTGCTGCTGAAGGCGGCCGACCTGATGGACGCGCGCATCGAGGCGTTCATCGCGGCCGGCGTGGCCGAAACCGGCGCGACGCCCGGCTGGATCGGCTTCAACGTGACGCTCGCGGCGAACATGCTGCGCGAGGCCGCATCGATGACGACGCAGATCGCCGGCGACGTGATCCCGTCCGACGTGCCCGGCAATCTCGCGCTCGCGATGCGCGTGCCGTGTGGCGTCGTGCTCGGCATCGCGCCGTGGAACGCGCCGGTGATCCTCGGCACGCGTGCGCTGGCCATGCCGCTCGCGTGCGGCAACACGGTCGTGCTGAAGGCGTCCGAGGCGTGCCCCGGCGTGCATGCGCTGATCGGCGCGGTGCTGGACGAAGCGGGGCTCGGCGCGGGCGTGGTCAACGTGATCACGCACGCGGCGGCCGACGCGCCCGCACTCGTCGAGCGGCTGATCGCCCATCCGCACGTGAAGCGCATCAACTTCACCGGGTCGACGCACGTCGGGCGCATCATCGCGCGCCACGCGGCGGCTCACCTGAAACCGGTGCTGCTCGAACTCGGCGGCAAGGCGCCCGTGCTCGTGCTGGACGATGCCGATCTCGACGCTGCCGTCGACGCGATCGCGTTCGGCGCGTTCTTCAACCAGGGGCAGATCTGCATGTCGACCGAGCGCGTGATCGCCGCGCGGCCGATTGCCGATGCGCTCGTCGAACGCGTCGCCGCGAAGGCGCGCACGCTGGTCGCGGGCGATCCGCTGGCCGGCCATCCGCTCGGCACGATGGTCGATGCGGCGGCAGCCGCGCGCGCGGCGTCGCTCGTCGAGGACGCGCGTGCGCATGGCGCGCAACTGCCGCTCGGCTGTCGCGTCGAAGGCGCGACGATGCAGCCGGCGATCGTCGATGGCGTAACGCGCGACATGCGGCTGTATCGCGAGGAATCGTTCGCGCCGGTCGTCGCGATCCTGCGCGCGGACAGCGACGACGAAGCGGTCGCGCTCGCGAACGACAGCGAGTTCGGGCTGTCGGCGAGCGTGTTCAGCCGCGACATTGCGCGGGCGATGGCGGTCGCGCGCCGGATCGAATCGGGGATCTGCCACATCAACGGGCCGACCGTGCACGACGAAGCGCAGATGCCGTTCGGCGGCACGAAGGCGAGCGGCTACGGCCGCTTCGGCAGCCGTGCGTCGATCGCCGAATTCACCGAGCTGCGCTGGATCACCGTGCAGACCACGCCGCGGCACTACCCGATATGAGCGAACCGACGATGAACGATGCGACGCTCACAGGCGGGCCGGCGAACGACACGGGCGGCGTGCGCTATCGCGCGGCGGCCGTCGCCGTAGGCGCGGCCGAGATTCGTCGCGCGGAAAACGGCGCGTGGTACCTGCGCTCGCGCGAACCGCTCGGCGACTACCCGACGCGCGTGACCGACTGCCTCGTGCGCGGGGCGCAAGCGCATCCCGATCGCGTGCTGGCCGCGCGGCGCGGCGCCGACGGCCGCTGGATCGAGATCACGTACGCGCAGATGCTCGAACGCGCGCGCGCGCTCGGCCAGGGTCTCGTCGATCTCGGGCTGTCGGCCGAGCGTCCGCTCGCGGTGCTGTCCGGCAACGATCTCGAGCATCTGCAACTGATGTTCGCGGCGATGCTGGCCGGCGTGCCGTACTCGCCGATCTCGCCCGCGTATTCGCTCGTGTCGACCGACTACGGCAAGCTGCGTCACACGCTCGGCGTGCTGCGGCCGGGTGCCGTGTTCGTCGCCGAACGCGCGCCGTTTGCGCGTGCGCTCGACGCGACGCTGCCGGCCGACGCGGCGTTGATCGTCGCAAGCGATGCCGATGCTGATGCCGACGGCCGCGCGGTGCCGCTGTCGCGTCTGCTCGCCACCGTCCCGCGCACGATCGACGCGATCCACGCGGCGGTCGGCCCCGATCATCTCGCGAAGATCCTGTTCACGTCCGGCTCGACGAAGCAGCCGAAGGCCGTGCCGACCACGCACCGGATGCTGTGCAGCAACCAGCAGATGCTGCGCCAGACGATGCCGGAGCTCACGCGCGAACCGCCGGTGCTGGTCGACTGGCTGCCGTGGAATCACACGTTCGGCGGCAGTCACAACCTCGGCATCGCGCTGTACAACGGCGGCACGCTGTATATCGACGATGGCCGTCCGATGCCCGGCCGCTTCGACGAAACCGTGCGCAACCTGCGCGAGATCGCGCCGACGATCTACTTCAACGTACCGAAAGGCTGGGAAGAACTGACGGCCGCGCTCGAACGCGATGCCGTGCTGCGCGACACGTTCTTCTCGCGCGTGAAGCTGTATTTCTTCGGCGGCGCGGGGCTGTCGCAAGCCGCGTGGGACCGGCTCGACCGCGTGACCGAAGCGCATTGCGGCGAGCGTATCCGGATCATGGCCGGCCTCGGGATGACGGAGGCGTCGCCGTCGTGCCTGTTCACGACCGGGCCGCTGATGCGCGCCGGCTATATCGGGCTGCCCGCGCCCGGCTGCGACGCGAAGCTCGTGCCGTGCGGCGGCAAGCACGAACTGCGCTTCAAGGGGCCGAACGTGATGCGCGGCTACTGGCACGCGGACGTCGATCCGCGCGACGTGTTCGACGACGAAGGGTATTACCGCAGCGGCGACGCGGGCGTCTTTGCCGACCCGGAGCGGCCGGAGCTCGGGCTGCTGTTCGACGGGCGGCTGACCGAGGATTTCAAGCTGAGCAGCGGCACGTTCGTCAGCGTCGGGCCGTTGCGCGCGAACGCGGTGTCGAGCGGCGCACCGTACGTGCAGGACGTGGTCGTCACCGGGATCAATCGCGACGACATCGGGCTGCTGGTGTTTCCGCGCATCGACGCGTGCCGCGCGTTGGCGGGGCTTGCCGCCGATGCGTCGGTGACCGACGTGCTGCGCGCGCCGGCCGTGCGCGCGGCGTTCGCGGGCTGGCTTGCCGCGCTGAACCGCCACGCGAGCGGCGGTTCAACGTTCGTCGCGCGCATCCGGCTGATCGACACGCCGCCGTCGCTCGACCTCGGCGAAGTGACCGACAAGGGTTCGCTGAACCAGGCGGCCGTGCAGCGGCATCGCGCGGCGACGATCGACGCGATGTACGACCCGGCGCGGCGCGATCCCGACGTGATTTACGCGTAACGCACGCATAACGACCGGCCGGCCATGCGACCGGCCGGCATTTTTGCGGCCAATGAATCAGGCTGCCTGATAACGGCGGCCGTTCATGAGACTGCTCGCGCGCTCGTCCGCTACTGACCGGCGGCGGCGCGCGGCGGTCGTTGCAAGGCCGACCGACTACAAGACAAGACATCGGATCTGGAGACAGCATGAACACTTACGTTGCGGAAAAACCCACGGTCGCGACCACGCTCGCGCTGTGTTTCGCGATCGCACTTCTCGAAGGGCTCGACCTGCAGTCGGTCGGCGTCGCCGCGCCGCGGATGGCGCGCGAATTCGGGCTGTCCGTGTCGCAGATGGGCATCGCGTTCAGCGCGGGCACCTTCGGGCTGCTGCCGGGCGCGATGCTCGGCGGCTGGCTCGCCGACCGGGTCGGCCGCAAGCGGGTGCTGATCGCGTCGGTCTGCCTGTTCGGGCTGCTGTCGATTGCGACCGCGCAGGTGTCGAGCTTCGCGATGCTGGTCGTGGTGCGCGCGCTGACCGGCCTCGGGCTCGGCGGTGCGATGCCGAACCTGATCGCGCTGTCGTCCGAATCCGTCGACGCACGCTCGCGCGGCAGCGCGGTGGCGGTGATGTACTGCGGCATTCCGTTCGGCGGGATGATCGCGGCGCTGATCGGCGTGCTGCTGGCCGGCGATACCGAATGGCGGCACATCTTCTACGTCGGCGGCGTCGGGCCGCTGCTGCTCGCGCCGCTGCTGCTCGCCCTGCTGCCGGAATCGCGCGCGTTCCTCGACGTCAGCGCGTCGGGCTCCGCACGTCCGGGCGTCGTCCACACGCTGTTCGGCGGCGCACGCACGGGCACCACGCTCGCG
This sequence comes from Burkholderia metallica, assembly GCF_902832845.1. Classification (GTDB taxonomy): domain Bacteria; phylum Pseudomonadota; class Gammaproteobacteria; order Burkholderiales; family Burkholderiaceae; genus Burkholderia; species Burkholderia metallica. The sequence continues at coordinate 76,981 of NZ_CADFDB010000010.1, forward strand.
CTGTGGCTCAGCTACTTCTGCACGCTGATCGTGCTGTATTTCCTGCTCAACTGGCTGCCGTCGCTGATGGCGGCGAAGGGGCTCGCGCGCAGCCAGGCCGGGATCGTGCAGATCTTCTTCAACATCGGCAGCGGCCTCGGCGTGCTCGGCATCGGCATGGCGATGGACCGGATGAAGACGTCGCGGGTCGTCGTCGGGATGTATGCGGGGATCGTGCTGTCGCTTGCCGCGCTGGCGGTCGCGCCGGGGCTCGTCTGGCTGTCCGTCGCGGCATTCGCGGCGGGGATGTTCGTCGTCGGCGGCCAGTCGGTGCTGTATGCGCTTGCCGCGATGTACTACCCGACCGCGATGCGCGGTACCGGCGTCGGCTCCGCGGTGGCCGTCGGCCGGCTCGGCTCCGTCGTCGGGCCGCTCGCGGCCGCGACGCTGCTGGCCGCCGGGCGCAGCGCGCCGATGGTGATCGGCGCGAGCATTCCCGTCACGCTGGTCGCGGCCGTCGCCGCGCTGCTGCTGATTCGCCGCCCGCAGGCCGGCGACTGAGGTTTCGTTTTTTTCAATGCGCGCCGTCAGAGCGCGCCACTCACCAAGGTCTGGAGACGCAACGCAATGAAAACGAAGACAAGGAACGGCCTGCTGGCCGCCGGCGCGTGCTGCGCGCTCGCCGCCCCGGGCGCGCACGCGCAGTCGAGCGTGACGCTGTACGGGATCATCGACACGGGCGTCGAATTCGTGTCGCACGCGAATGCGGCGGGCGACCACGTGGTGCGCATGCCGGGCGTGACGGGCGAACTGCCGTCGCGCTGGGGGCTGCGCGGCACCGAGGATCTCGGCGGCGGCTACCAGGCGGTGTTCACGCTCGAAAGCGGCTTCAACGTGCGCGGCGGCGATCTCGGCCAGGGCGGCCGGCTGTTCGGGCGGCAGGCGTTCGTCGGGCTGAAGGGCGGCTTCGGCACGCTCGCGTTCGGCCGCCAGTACACGATGACCTATCTCGCGCTGCAGGGCGCGGACATCATCGGCCCCGACATCTACGGGCTCGGCTCGTTCGACGCATACGTGCCGAACGGTCGCGCGGACAACGCGGTGACCTACCTCGGCACGTATCGCGGCGTGACGCTCGGCGCCGCGTATTCGTTCGGCCGCGACGGTGCGGGCACCGGCAATTCGCCGGGGCAGGGCACGTGCGCGGGGCAGGTGCCCGGCGACGCGGTGCAATGCCGCAACTGGTCGGTGATGCTCAAGTACGACAGCGCGTATTTCGGTGCGGCGGCGTCGTACGAGGAGCAGCGCGGCGGCACCGGCGCGGCCGCGAATTTCTTCGATGGCGTGGCGCCCGTCCCGTTCACGAGCAGCGGCGGCAAGGACGCGCGCACGCACGTGAGCGCGTATGCGCAGGCGGCCGGCGCGAAGATCGGCGCGGGCTGGATCGGCCGGCGCGTGTCGACCGGTTCGCCGGCCGCGGCCGGTGCGCATTCGGACCTGTTCTTCGTCGGCGCGTCGTATGCGGTGAAGCCGGACTTCATCGTCGACGGCGAAGGCTACCGGATCGTCAACAGCGCGCACGACACGCGCGCGACGATGGCCACGCTGCGCGCGACCTATCTGCTGACCAAGCGCACGGCCGTCTATGCGCAGTCGTCGTATCTGTGGAATAGCGCGCATGCGCGTTACGCGGTCAGCGGCGGCGGGCCCGGCACGACGCCCGGCGAAGGGATGGGGCAGCTCGGCGCGATGGTCGGCGTGCGGCACATGTTCTGATTCACCGGCGTGACGAACCGAACGGGAGTTAACTTGAACAGGAAATCTGCATTCCTCTGTATCGCGCCGCTGTCCGCCGCCGCGATGCTCGCCGGTTGCGGCGGCGACGATTCCGTGAATTCCGCGCCGACGCACCTGAGCGCCGCGACACCGGCCGCGATGGCGCAGACGTGCGACGCGCTTGCCGCGAAGCTCGCGTATGCGAACACGTCGTTCACGTCGGTGACGACCGCGGCCGCCGGCGCGCTCACGGTGGCCGGCAAACCGATCGCCGAGCATTGCGTGATCGACGGGAAGATGAACGAGCGCGTGAGCGCGGTGGACGGCAAGACCTACGCGATCGGCTTCGAAATGCGCTTGCCGAAAGCGTGGAACGGCCGCTTCTTCTACCAGGCGAACGGCGGGCTCGACGGCAACGTCGTGACCGCGACCGGCGAGATCGGCGGCGGCGGGCCGCTGACCGATGCGCTGAACCAGGGCTTCGCGGTGATCAGCTCGGATTCGGGGCACAGCGCCGCGCAGAACCCGCTGTTCGGCCTCGATCCGCAGGCTCGGATCGACTACGGCTACGGCGCGGTCGACGCGCTCACGCCGATGGCCAAGCAGGTGATCCGGCTCGCGTACGGCAAGGCGCCCGACCGCAGCTATTTCGGCGGCTGCTCGAACGGCGGCCGTCACGCGATGGTCACGGCGGTGCGCAACCCGGCCGACTACGACGGGATCATCGCGGGCGATCCGGGCTTTCATCTGCCGAAGGCGGCGGTCGGCGAGATGTACGGCGCGCAGCAGTTCGCGAAGATCGCGTCGGCGACCGGATCGAACGGGCTGCCGGATATCCGCAGCGGCTTCACCGATGCGGAGCGGCAGTTCGTCGGCGCGAAGATCCTCGAGAAATGCGATGCGCTCGACGGCGCGGCCGACGGGATGGTGCAGGACGTCGCAGCGTGCCAGGCGCACTTCAGCGTCGATGCCGACATCCCGACCTGCGCGAACGGCGCGCGCACGGGCGCGTGCCTGACGCCAGCGCAGAAGAGCGCACTGGAAAACGTGTTCACGGGCGCACGCAACAGCGCGGGCACGGCGCTCTACGCGGGCTTTCCGTACGATCCGGGCATCGCCGGCAGCGGCTGGGCCGCGTGGAAGCAGTCGAATTCGATCACGCTCGATCCGGTCGCGATGGCGTTCACGTTCATGTCGCCGCCGAAAACCGCGGCGGTGCTCGCGAACGTGCCCGGCTTCGCGCTCGGTTTCGACATGGACAACGATGCGCCGGCCATTTTCGCGACGAGCGGCGTGTACACGCAATCCGCGTGGTCGTTCATGACGCCGCCCGACGAGACGAACCTGTCCGCGCTGAAGTCGCGCGGCGCGAAGCTGCTCGTCTATCACGGCACGGGCGACCCGGTGTTCTCGTTCGACGACACGCGCGACTGGTATGCGCGGGTCGCGCAGGCGAACGGCGGCGATGCGTCGGATTTCGCGCGCTTCTATCCGGTACCGGGGATGAACCACTGCGCGGGCGGGCCGGCGGCCGACCAGTTCGACCTGCTGACGCCGCTCGTCGCGTGGGTCGAGCAGGGGCAGGCGCCGGGGGCGGTGGTGGCCGCCGCGCGCGATGCGACGAATGCGGTGCCGAATGCGGACGTGCCCGCGTCGTGGGGCGCCGGGCGTACGCGGCCGCTGTGCCCGTATCCGCAGGTGGCCCGCTACAACGGCTCCGGCGACGTGAATTCGGCGGCGAGCTTCAGTTGCCGCTGACGTAGCCGTCGATGGGAGGCGGCCGGCGTGCGTCCTGCATGCCGGCTGCCCCATGTGTGCAACCGCTCACTTACTCGCCCGGTTCGACCGGCACCTCGAGCCCGACCTTCACGCGGCTCATGCTCACCAGCGTCTTGAACCGCTTCACGTTGTTGTTCGCGAAGAACAGCTCGCGCGTGAGCGCGTTGTACTGATCCATGTTGCGCACGGCGAGGATCAGCACGAAATCCCATTCCCCCGTCACGTAGTAGCACTGCTGGATCTGCGGGCAGCGCTCGAAGCTGCGCTTCATCGCGTCGAGCTGGTCGATCTGCTCGCTTTCGACCTCGACGTTGACGACGATCGTCAGCGGATGGTCGACCTTGTCCGGCGCGATGACGGCCGTGTAACGCTCGATCACGCCTTCGTCCGCGAGACGCTTCAGGCGCCGGTTCACGGCCGCGGTCGACAGGTTGACGCGCGCGCCGAGTTCGCTTTGCGGCGTCTGCGCGTCGCGCTGGATGGCCATCAGCAGCTTGCGATCGTACGCATCGAGAGGGATCGTCATGATGGTGCGTGAAGCCTGGAAAGAATGAGAAATTTTTGCGTCTGAGCGGCCGATTTGGCGATTTTGTTGACCGGCGTGCGCAATATTATTTCTCAACCGACGGCGAGCGCAACTCGCGCATGCCCGATCCCCATCCACCCGACGGCCCCTGGGCCGTCCCGATCCGGAGCTTTCCGCGTGCTGATTGCCAACCCGCGTGCGTCGCGCACCGCCTACCCGAACGCGCTGCGCCGCGTCATGAACATCGCGTCCGCCGAAGAAAGCGGCGCATGGCTGTCGCACTGGCCGCTCGTCGGCCACGCGCGCACGCCGCTGCGCGCGCTGCCCGATCTCGCCGCACGGCTCGGCGTCGCGAGCGTGAGCGTAAAGGACGAGTCGTGCCGCTCGCCGCTCGGCAGCTTCAAGGCGCTCGGCGCGCCGATCGCGCTGGTGCGGCTCGTGAAGCGGTTGCGCCGCACACAGGATCTCGATCCGCAAGGGCTCGTCACCGGCCGCTACGCGGCGGAGCTGGCCGACCTGACGGTGATCAGCGCGACCGACGGCAACCACGGCCGCGCACTGGCGGCCGCCGCGCGGGCGATCGGCTGCGGGTGCGTAATCGTGCTGCACGCGAACGTCGACGCCGAGCGCGAACGCGCGATCTCGGCGTACGGCGCGCGGATCGTGCGCATCGCGGGCAATTACGACGAGTCGGTCGTCTGCGCGGCGCAGCTTGCGCAGGCGAACGGCTGGTACGTCGTGTCGGATACGTCGTACGACGGCTACGAAGCGATTCCGCGCGACGTGATGCAGGGTTACGGCGTGATCGCTGCCGAAGCGGTCGCGCAGGCGGCGCGGGACGACGGGCGGCCGTTCACGCACGTGCTGCTGCAGGGCGGGGTGGGCGGCCTCGCCGCGGGCGTCGCGAGCCATCTGTGGGAGCGCGACGGCGTGCAGCGGCCGCGCTTCATCGTCGTCGAGCCGCGCCAGGCCGATTGCCTGTACCAGAGCGCACTGGCGGGGCGCGCGACGAAGGCGAGCGGCAGCGTCGATTCGGTGATGGCCGGGCTGGCGTGCGGCGAGGCGTCGCCGCTCGCGTGGGATTTCCTCGAGATGTGCGTCGACGACTTCATGCTGATCGACGACGCAGACGCGGTGCGCGCGATGCGCGGCCTCGCGGCCGGCAGCGAACGCGACGTGCCGATTGTCGCCGGCGAATCGGGCGCGGCCGGCATCGCGGGGCTCGATGTGCTGATGCGCGATCCGGCGCTGGCGCGACAGGTCGGGCTCGATGCGCATGCGCGCGTGCTGGCGATCAACACCGAAGGGGCGACGGCGCCGTCCGTCTACCGCGACTGCGTTGGCGAAACGGCCGACGCGGTGCTCGCACGGCAGTGCGCATGGCTGGACCGCGTGGCGGTCGCGGCCTGAACGACATGATGATCGACGAGGCGAACGCAATGGACGCAATGGACGCAACCGAAGAAAGCACGCTGCAGGGGCAACTTAAGGCCTGGCGTCGCCATCTGCACCAGTATCCGGAGACGGGTTTCGAAGAGGTGAACACGTCGGACTACGTCGCGCACATCCTGACGACGCTCGGGCTCGACGTGCATCGCGGGATCGGCGGCACGGGGCTCGTCGCGAACCTGACGGCCGGCACCGGCAAGCGCGCAATCGGCATCCGCGCGGACATGGATGCGCTGAACATCGCCGAGCACGCGCCGGGCCGCGAACACGCGTCGCGCACGCCCGGCAAGATGCATGCGTGCGGGCACGACGGCCACATGTCGATGGTGCTCGGCGCCGCGCGGCTGCTGGCCGAGCGCAAGGATTTCGACGGCACGGTGCGCTTCATTTTCCAGCCGGCGGAAGAGCATGGTCGCGGCGCGAAGGCGATGATGGCCGACGGGTTGTTCGAGCGCTTTCCGGTGGACGCGATCTTCGGCGCGCACAACATGCCGGGCATGCTCGCGGGGACGTTCACGACGCGCGCGGGCGGCATCATGGCGAGCGAGGACAACTTCGTGATCCGAATCGATGGACGCGGCACGCATGCGGCACGTCCGCACATGGGCATCGATCCGATCGTGATCGGCGCGCAGGTCGTGCTCGCGCTGCAGACGATCGTGTCGCGCAATCTCGATCCGGGCCAGCAGGCGGTGATCTCGTGCACGGAGTTCATCACCGACGGGTTGCGCAACGTGCTGCCGTCGACCGTGACGATCAAGGGCGACACGCGCAGCTATTCGCGCGACGTGCAGGCGCTGCTGGCCACGCGGATGCGCGAGATCAGCGAAGGGATCTGCCGCGCGCACGGCGCGAGCTGCGCGTTCGAGTACACGCACGAGTTCGCGCCGACGGTGAATTCGCCGGAATGGGTCGACACGGCCGTGCAGGCGGCCGCGCAGGTCGCGGGCGCGGACGCGGTGAACGCCGACGTGCAGCCGATGATGATCTCGGAGGATTTCGGCGCGTTCCTGCAGGCGGTGCCCGGCAATTTCATGTTCATCGGCAACGGTGAAGCGGCCGGCCGCGGCGGCGTGCCGCTCCACAACGCGGGCTACGATTTCAACGACGAGATCCTGCAGGTCGGCGCGCGGTATTTCGCGGAAGTGGCGCGGCGGGCGTTGAAGGCGGCGTAGCGCGGCGCCGCACGATACGCATGTGACGGGAAACGGCTCGCCGTGCGGCGGGCCGTTTCATCGTCAGGCGGCACGCGCGATGCCAAAGGTCGCGCATCGCGCCGCGAAGGTCACCGCATCACATCAGCTCGCCGAGACACGCGCCGAACTGCGCGACGAGCCGGTCGACATCGTCGGCCGTCGTCTGCGGGCACACGAGCATCATGTTGTGGAACGGCGTGATGAGCACGCCGCGATTCAGCAGGTACAGGTGCACGACGTGTTCGAGTTCGCTGTCGAGCTGCGCGCCGGCGAGCGTTCCGTTGCGCGGCGGCACCGGCGCGAACTGAAATTCGGTGCGCGCGCCGATGCGCGTCACGCACCACGGCAGCCGGTGTTGCGCGATCGCCTGTTCGAGCCCCGACGCCAGCCGCGCGGCGAGTTCGAACATGTGCGCATAGGCCGCGTCGGTCGCGACTTCGGCGAGCGTCGCGCGCATCGCATGCATCGCGAGCATGTTCGCGGTGAGCGTCGTGCCGATCCCCGAATGGCCGGGCGGCGCGTTCAGCTTCGCCTGCTTCGCGCGTTCCGCGAATTCGGCGCTGAACCCGTACACCGCGCACGGCACGCCGCCCGCGATCGGCTTGCCGACCACCAGCATGTCCGGTTCGAGACCGTGCGCGACTGCATAGCCGCCCGGGCCGCTGCTGATCGTGTGCGTCTCGTCGATCACGAGCAGCGTGCCGTAGCGGCGCGTCAGTTCGCGCGCGGCGTCCCAGAAGCCCGGATCGGGCAGCACCATCCCGATGTTCGTCATCGCGGGCTCGGCGAGCACGCACGCGACGTCGCCGGCTTGCAGCGCCGCTTCGAGCGCGGGCAGGTCGTTGAATTCGACGACGCGCGTATTCGCGAGCAGGTCGTACGACTGCCCGAGCAGGCTGTCGCGCTGCACCGGGCGACCGTCGACGAGATCGACGAACACGTCGTCGACCGTGCCGTGATAGCAGCCGTTGAACACGACGATCGTGTTGCGGCCGGTGGCCGCGCGCGCCCAGCGCAGCACGAAGCGGTTCGCGTCGCTCGCGCTCAGCGCGAACTGCCAGACCGGCAGCCTGAAGCGGCGTGCGAGTTCGCGCGACACCCACGCGGCATCTTCGCTCGGCAGCATCGTCGTGTAGCCGCGCGTGGCCTGTTCGACGAGCGCACGCGCGACGGGCTCGGGCGCATGGCCGAACATCGCGCCGGTGTCGCCGAGGCAGAAGTCCACGTAGCGGTGGCCGTCGACGTCGGTGAACGTCGCGCCGCGCGCTTCCTTCACGACCAGCGAGAACGGCGTCGACCAGTCCTGCATCCAGTGCAACGGCACGCCGAACAGCAAGTGCTCGGACGCTTCCGCGGACAGCGCGCGGGAGACCGGCATGGCTTCGATGAATGCGTGGCGCTCGCGATCGAACAGCGCGCGGGCGCGGGTGAGGTCGACTCCGTGACGGGAAGGCAAAGGCAGCTCCTGGGCTGTGAAGGTACGGAAACGATAGCGCGGGCGCCGGGGGGATGAACAGGGGGCGGAATTACGGAGGCAGGTTGACGGTGGCGCGGCCGCTTGGCGCGAGGCCGAGGCGTCGGTATTTTTTCTAAAAGTTTCTGCGCATAAACCGGCGAGGGTGGGCCACGCCGGTTTTATTGCATGGAAAGTTGGTGGGCGCTCACATCCATGGCGTCGGATCCGGTGCGGACGAAGCGGGCCCGGGGGCACGCCCGGCTGCGTGTCACGATGCCCGTTCGCCGCCGTCTCGCGTTACGCCAGCGTCTTGACCATGTGGTGCTCGTCGTAGAAGCGGCCGTTGACGAACATCGAGCACGGTTCCGTGCCGAACCGCACGAACCCCTGCGACGCATACAGCCGCTCCGCGGTGGCGTTGACCTCGTTCACGCACAGCATCAGCTGCTTGCAGCCCCACGCCTGCGCCGCGTGCGCGGTCGCGTTTTCCAGCAGCGTTTGCGCGATGCCCTGCCCGCGATACGCGGGATCGACGAACACGCCCCAGATCGTCGCCTTGTGCGCGATCTTCACGCGCGCATCGCGGCGCACGCCGGTGATGCCGACGAGCGTATCGCCGTCGAACGCGCCGAACACCGCGCGCTCGTGGTTCGGCGTGATGCGCGTCGCGAATTCGTCGACGGGCACCTGCGATTCTTCTTCGAGCGTCGGCAGGAAAGAGGTGGGTGCGGTGTCGACCGCACGCAGGCGAACGGTCTGGAAGCGGGCGGCGTCGGCCGCATCGAGCAGGCGGGTCGTGATCGTCATCGGGGGCGTTCAGGTTGGAGGTCGTGCATGCCGGCGCGGGCCGTTGCGGCCGCGGGATGCATCGTCCTTATCGTAATAGGAATCCGGATGTCGCGTGGCGTCGTGTGGCGCGGGCACGGGCGGCCTTTCAGATCGCGTCGCGCGGGCACCGCGCATCGCCGTCGACGTAGCGGCGTTCGCGGCGTCTGCAGATGGCTGCGGGGTCGACGCGCGTCGGGCTCGGTGTCGAGCGCATGTGACGCCGATGCGTTGTGACGCGGTTATCGGGGCGGGCGGTGGAGGGGGGGCCGTGCGAGGGAGCGCCGGAGGCGGCGCGTCATGTGCGCCGGGCCGGCACGCCGGATGAAGATGACATGAAGCAGGCGCGCGGTCGCGTCGAACCCGTGCTCGACGTCAAGCGGCGCGCAACGATGCGCCCGATCAGGTCAGGCGCACCGCATCGAACTCAATACCGCGACAGCTGATTGCCGTTGATCTGCACGCGATCGCCCGGCCGCAGGTTGCCCGGCGACTGCACGTCGAACGAGCGCATTGTGCCGTCGCTGACCTGCACGTCGATCCGGTAGCTGCTCGGGCCTTGCGCGGCGCCCATCTGCTGACCGATCTGGTTGCCGGCCACCGCGCCGCCGAGCGCGCCGATCACGGTCGCCGCGTCGCGGCCGTGGCCGCGGCCGAACTGGTTGCCCACCAGGCCGCCGACCAGCGCGCCGACGACGGTGCCGGCCACGCCCGACGGGCCGACCGAGCCGTTGACCGGCTGGATGTTCGAGACCGTGCCGTACTGCGTGCCGTAGCCGTTGCCGTACTGGTTGCCGTATTGCTGCTGATTCCCGTACTGGTCATACGGCTGCTGCGAGCCGTACGGCTGCGGGTTGCCGTACTGGTCGTACGGCGGCTGCGTCTGGTTCGGATACGGCTGTTGCTGCTGCACGTAGCCCGGTTGCGAATACGCGGGCTGCGCGTAGCCGGGCGTCGCGTATTGCTGCTGCGGATAACCCGGCTGCGCGCCGTAGTAACCCGGCGCGACGCAGGCGGTCAGCGGCAGCGCCGCGACGGCGACGAGCGAGGCGAACAGAACGGTCTTCGTGGAAGGCATGCGCATCATGGTGTTTCCTGCATCGGCAACGGGTTCGCCGACGAATGCCGGGACGGGTGGCGAACTCGGCGTGAGTATAAGGAATGGCCGCAAGCGCGTCCGGTGCGGCCGGGTAACAACGTGTAAAGTCTGTTGCCGCGTAAATCGCCGTCCGGCGGGGCGTGGAAGCGGCGCTCGGCGAAGGTGCGAGACGGCCTTTGGGCGTGCCCGTTGCGGTGATCCCGATGCCGTTTGGCCATCCGCTTTTCCGCGGCCTTCATCGCGATCCAGCCCCGTCGTCATGCCGCGCATCGCGAAATCGAATGCGCGGCATCGCGACATTTAATTGGCCTCGGGCAGCGGCGTCCGATATCGTGGCCGCAGTCCCTTCCAACGGTCGCGCCGTGCCGGCCGCGGTGCCTTCCTCTGTCCGCGCCGGCGTCGCGCAGCGACCGCCCCCATTCCGAGCCATGACCGAACGTATCTTCATCAATGCCGTCGACGCCGGCGGCCAGCCAATCAACCTCGTCGTTCGCGACGGCCGCTTTGCCGCGATCGGCGCTGATTGCACCGCTACGCCCGGCGCGGAAACGATCGACCTCGACGGCCGCGTCGTGCTGCCCGGCTTCGTCGACGGTCACATCCACCTCGACAAGAGCTTCGTCGGCGATCGCTGGGTGCCGCACGAACCGGTCGGCACGCTGCGCGAGCGGCTCGCGGTCGAGAAGCGCCAGCTCGCGGCCGCGCCGCCGATCGTCGAGCGCGCGAATGCGCTGATCGCGCAGGCCGCCGCGTTCGGCACGGTCGCGATGCGCAGCCACGTCGACGTCGATGCGACGACCGGCCTGTCGAACCTGCAGGCCGTGATGGCCGCGCGCGAGCAATGGCGCGGGATCGTCGATATCGAACTCGTCGCGTTCCCGCAGGCGGGCGTCGTGTCGTGCCCCGGCACCGCCGAAGTCCTCGATGCGGCCGTGCGCGAAGGCGCGGATGTGGTGGGCGGGATCGACCCGACGACGCTCGACGGCGATGCGCACGGCCAGCTCGACATCGTGTTCGGCATCGCGGAAAAGCGCGGCGCGAAGATCGACATCCACCTGCACGAGCCGGGCGAAACGGGCATCGCGCAGTTGCTGCGGATCGCGGCGCGCACGCGCGCGGCCGGGCTCGGCGGCCGCGTGAACGTGAGCCATGCGTACGCGCTCGGCCAGGTCGGCGAGGCCGACGTGCAGCGCACCGCGGCGGCACTGGCCGAAGCCGGCGTGTCGATCCTGACGAATGCGCCGGGCGACTGCGCGTTTCCGCCGGTGCAGGCGCTGCGCGACGCGGGCGTGCACGTGTTCGCGGGCAACGACAACATCCGCGACGCGTGGTGGCCGTACGGCAACGGCGACATGCTGCAACGCGCGATGATGGTCGGCTACCGGTCGGGCTTCTACACCGACGAAGCGCTCGGTATCGCGCTGGACATGGCGACGTATGCCGGTGCGCGCGTAATCGGCAAGGACAACTATGGAATCGCGGTCGGCTGCGACGCGACGTTCGTCGCGGTGCGTGCGCCGAATGCGGCGGCGGCCGTCGCGGGCGTGCCGGCCGAGCGCTGGGTGTTCCGCTGCGGCGAAAGCGATACGGGCGCGCCGTTCGCGCCCGCGCTGCGCTTCACGCGCTGACCGCGCCGGGGCGCGGCACCTGCGCCGCGCCTCTTCGACCGGACCGCACCAATTGCACTAGCCGCACTGACCGACCCCACCGGAACCGACATGACGAACCTGCTGATCCGCAACGTCCGCCCGAGCGCCGACGCCGCGCTCGACATCCTGATCGAAGGCGATCGCATCGCGCGCATCGGCCCGTCGCTCGATGCGCCTGCCGGCTGCGCGATCGAGGACGGCGCGCTCGCGCTCGCGCTGCCCGGTCTCGTCGAAGGCCATACGCACCTCGACAAGACGCACTGGGGCATGCCGTGGTATCGCAACCAGGTCGGGCCGCGCCTCGTCGACCGGATCGAGAACGAACGCCACTATCGCGCGACGAGCGGGCACGACGCCGGCGTCGCGTCGCTCGCGCTGGCGCGCGCTTTCCTCGCGGCCGGCACCACACGCATCCGCACGCACGTCGACATCGATACCGAAGCCGGGCTGCGGCATCTGCACGGCGTGCTCGCGACGCGCGAGACGCTGCGCGGGCAGGTCGAGATCCAGATCGTCGCGTTTCCGCAGTCGGGCATGCTCAAGCGCCCCGGCACGGATGCGCTGCTGTCCGACGCGCTGGCTGCCGGCGCCGATCTGCTCGGCGGGCTCGACCCGTGCGCGATCGAAGGCGATCCGGTCGAGGCGGTGGACGTGCTGTTCGCGATCGCCGCGCGCCACGGCCGTGGGCTCGACCTGCATCTGCACGAGCGCGGCTCGATGGGCGCGTACTCGCTCGACCTGATCCTGCAGCGTACGGCCACGCACGCGATGCAGGGCAAGGTGACGATCAGCCACGGCTTCTGTCTCGGCGATATCGCCGAACGCGAGCGCGATGCGCTGCTCGCGCGGATGGCCGAGCTCGGCGTCGGGCTCGTCACGACCGCGCCGGCCGCGGTGCCGGTGCCGTCGGTGGCCGCATGCCGCGCGGCGGGCGTGACGGTCATCGGCGGCAACGACGGCGTGCGCGACACGTGGACGCCGTACGGGTCGCCCGACATGCTCGAACGCGCGATGCTGATCGGCATGCGCAACGATTTCCGCCGCGACGATGCGCTCGAAGTCGCGCTCGACTGCGTGACGCACGGCGCGGCGCGCGGGTGCGGCTTCGACGGCTACGGGCTGCAGCCCGGTTGCCGCGCGGACGTCGTACTCGTCGATGCGTTGACATTCGCCGAGGCCGTCGTCGCGCGGCCGGTGCGGCGGCTCGTCGTGTCGTCCGGAAAGATCGTCGCGCGCAACGGTGCGCTGGTCTGAGTGAAGCCGCGAGTGCGGCCCGAGCGCCGTGCCGCGCCGGTATGATCCGGTTTTAAGCCGGACTTCCCGGGAGACGACGATGCGACGCACGACAGCGGCACGGGCCGCACGATGGATGGCGGCGGCCCTGTTCGCCGTGAGCGCCGCGCAGGCGGTGGCGGCCGGGCCGACGGGCGCGCGGCAGGAAGCGAACCGGCGCACGGTGCTCGCGTTCTACGAAAAAGGGTTGAACGACAAGGATGCTGACGCCGCGCTCGCGTATGTCGGCGACCGCTACGTGCAGCACAACCCGAACGCGGCCGACGGCCGCGACGGCTTCCGCAAGTTCGTCGCGTTCCTGCGCGACAAATATCCGCAGTCGCACAGCGAGATCAAACGCGCGTTCGTCGACGGCGACTACGTGATCCTGCACGTGCACGCGGTGCGCGAACCCGGCACGCGCGGCAGCGCGATCATCGACATCTTCAAGCTCGAGAACGGCAAGATCGTCGAGCACTGGGACGTCAATCAGCCGGTGCCCGAGCAGGCCGCGAACGCAAACACGATGTTCTGACGGGGTCGGGCGCGCGAGCGCGTCGCGGCGGCCTTCGCGTTGCCGCTGCCGGCCTGCTTACCGCTCCTCGTGCTCGAGCATCGTCGCGAGCACCTTCGTCAGTTCGCTGACCATCGGGTCGGCCGTCGGACGGTGCAGTATCGCGATGTCCATGTGCTCGATCGGCGCGAAACCCTGCTTCGCGGTCAGCACGACGTGCTCGTCCGTCACCACGCGCGCCGGCAGCACGCTGATGCCGAGCCCGTCCGCGACCGCGGCCTGGATGCCGCTCAGGCTCGACGTCGTGAAGCTGATCCGCCAGCGGCGGCCGCGCTCCTCGATCGCCTTGATCATGTCGTCGCGATAGAGCCCGCGCGGCGGGAAGACGACGATCGGCACCGGGTCGAGATCGATCGACGGATGCTTCGCGCTGTCGATCCAGCGCAGCTGCTCGGGCCAGCGCACCACGGCCTCACGGCTGTCGCGCCGCTGCTTGATCAGCACGAGGTCGAGTTCGCCGCGGTCGTACGCGGCGCTGATGTCGCGGCTCAGCCCGCACGTCACTTCGAGCTTCACCTGCGGATGCGCGCGCTTGAATGCCGCGAGCGCATGCGTCGTACGGCCCGCCGCGAAATCGTCGGGCACGCCGAGCCGGATCGTCAGCGCGACCGTCGCTCCCGACAGCGCTTCGAGCATCTCGTCGTTTAGCGCGATCATGCGCCGCGCATAGCTGAGCACCGTCACGCCCGCGTCGGTCGGCCGCACGTCGCGCGTGCCGCGGTCGAGCAGGCGGTGCCCGGCGATTTCCTCGAGCCGGCGCACCTTCTGGCTGACCGTCGACTGCGTCGAATGCAGGCGCGCCGACGCGGTCGTGAAGCTGCCGCAATCGGCGACCATCACGAGCGCGCGCAGCAGGTCGAGGTCGAACAGGGGTCTATTCATTTCTGCACTTCTGTGGATTCGCGCATTTCATTTCCAAATGCGTGCGACGACTTTTAACATGGCCGGACACGGCGGGCAATCGCGGTTTCGACGGACCTGGTGCGGCGGCGCGGGGGCGCCTGACGCACATCTTCAGATGAATTTTCGTCCTCGGAGAATGCCATCGTGGCGTGCGCTGGACGAGACCGTGCCGGGACGACCGGTATAGACACCGTAATCTCACCTCTCTCCGGAAAAGCACGCGCCGTTGCGGGTATGCATCGCGCAGGGTAAACACCCTAAGAATGCGAGGAAATCCCCGCCAGACGGTCACGTTGCAGGCGCTACTGCACTCTCCTTTCCCGATTCGAACCTGCATTCCGCCCCACCCTCCGTTTCCCCGCTTGCGCTCGAAAATTGAGCGGTCTAGACTGCATCGCAGTTTCATCGAAGTCCCTGTCTTTCGCGCCCCGCGCCTGCCGCTCCGGCGCAATCGCACCCACCGGACGCCGGCGCCTGCCCGCCGCGCGTCGAGACTTTCAAGGACCCGTCATGAACCGCTCTGCAACGCTTTTCGTCACCGCGCTGGCGTTCGCGCCGCTCGTATCGTTCGCGCAGGACACGTCGACGATCCGCTGGGGCATCGATCCCACCTATCCGCCGTTCGAGGCGAAGCAGCCCGACGGCTCGCTCGCCGGCTTCGACATCGACCTGCGCAACGCGATCTGCGAGCACCTGCGCGCGAAATGCGTGTGGGTCGAGCAGGGCTTCGACGGGATGATCCCGGCGCTGCGCGCGCGCAAGTTCGACGTGATCATGTCCGCGATGACGGCCACCGACGAACGGCTCAAGCAGATCGATTTCTCGAACAAGCTGTATGCGTCGCCGGGCGCGCTCGTCGCGCCGGTCGGCTCGAAGCTGCTGCCCACCGCCGCGTCGCTCGCGGGCAAGCGCATCGGGATCGACCAGGGCACGACGCAGGAGGCGTACGCGAAGGCCGAATGGGCGACCAAGGGCGTGACGATCGTCTCGTACCAGAACCAGGACCAGGTGTATCAGGATCTCGTCAACGGCCGCCTCGACGCGACCTTCCAGGACAAGACGCAGGCCGGCTACTCGTTCCTGAAGACGCCGCGCGGCAAGGGCTACGCGTTCGCGGGCCCCGACGTGACCGACGTGCGGATCACGGGCTACGGCGTCGCGATGGGCGTGCGCAAGGGCGATGCCGACATGAAGAAGCGGCTGAACGACGCGATCGCCGCGATCCGCGCGAACGGCACGTATCAGAAGATCGCCGCGAAATACTTCGATTTCGATATCTACGGCGCGAAGCAGCAACTGACTTCGGCACCGTGACTCCGTCACGCATTCAATCGACAGGCACACCATGACGAGTATCCAGGATCGCGTCGCGCAAGCCGTGACGCCCGAACTGATCGCCGCGTTCCGAGACGAAGGCGCGGTCTGCATCAAGGGCATTTTTTCGCCCGACGAAGTCGCCGCGCTGCGCGCCGGCATCGATGCGAACCTCGCGCAGCCGAGCGTGCGCGCGAAAGTCGCGAGCCGGCCCGACGATCCGGGCTGGTTCTTCGAGGACTTCTGCAACTGGCAGCACAACGACGCATATCGCGACTTCATCGTGCGCTCGCCGGCGCCGTCGGTGGCCGCCGCGCTGATGGGCACCGAAAGCGTGCGGCTGCATCACGACCACCTGCTCGTGAAGGAGCCCGGCACGCGGCAGCGCACGCCGTGGCATCAGGACCAGCCGTACTACAACATCGAAGGCGACGACAACGTCAGCATGTGGATTCCGGTCGATCCGGTGCCGCTCGAATCGACGCTGGAATTCGTCGCGGGCTCGCATCGCGGGCCGTGGCTGATGCCGCGCACGTTCATGGACAAGGAAGCGAAGTGGTTCCCGGAAGGCAGCCTCGCGGACCTGCCCGACATCGAGGCCGACCGCGCGGCGTTTCCGATCCGCCGCTGGGCGCTCGAACCCGGCGACATGGTGTGCTTCCGGATGCTGACGCTGCACGCGTCGGGCGGCACGCAGAACCGCCGCCGCGCGTTCTCGATCCGCTTCGTCGGCGACGACATCCGTCACGCGCCGCGCCGCTGGAAGACGTCGCCCGAGTTCCCCGGGCTCGCCGAGCAACTGCCCGACGGCGCGCCGCTCGATCATCCGCTGTTTCCGGTCGTGTGGTCGCGCGGCGCGGGGCAGGCCGGCGCGATCTGAGCAGGGTCGATACATAACACGGCGGCCGTTTCATCGCGAAACGGCCGCCGTGCTCGTTGGTACGGACGATGAAGGCTCAGGTGGGATGGCGCCCGGCGCCCGGCTTGAAGCGCGAGCCGAGCCGGTAGCGGTTGCCCGGATGCAGGAAATGCACGAACGTGACGGGCAACCCGTTCGTCCAGGTGCGACGCGTGAGCGTGAGACACGGCTCGTCGGCGCGCATGTCGAGCAGCCGCGCCTGTTCGCCGGTCGGCAGCGACGCATCGACCACGTGCTCGATCTCCAGTTCGTAGTGCGACACGTTGTTGTACAGGTACTCCGACGGCGGCTCGGTCTGGAAATCCTGGTCGATGAAGCCGGGCGCGGCGGCCGGGTTCACGTAGCGATCCTCGAGCTGGATCGGGCGGCCGTTTTCCTCGTGCACGCACACCACGTGAAAGATCGGTGTGTTGACCGGCAGGCCGAACGCGGCCGCGACGTCGAACGACGCGGGCTCGCTTGCCCGGCTCAGCACGCGGCAGCGATATTCGTGCCCGCGCGCGCGGATTTCGTCGCGGATGTGCGCGATCATCAGCAGGTTCGACTGCGGCTTCTCCTCGGCGACGAAGGTGCCGACGCCCGCGATGCGCTTGAGCACGCCTTCCTCGGTCAGCTCGCGCAGCGCGCGGTTGACCGTCATGCGCGCGACGCCGAACTGCGCGGCGAGATCGAGCTCGGACGGAATGCGGTCCCCGGGGCGCCAGGCGCCGGATTCGACGTTCCGGCGAACGAGCGTCTTGATCTGCTGGAACGGTGCGGTGGCCTTCGTGACCATCGGGGAATCCTTGCGCGAAGAGGTGACGATGCTAGTCGTCGTGACTGACGACGACCAGGATCTCCGCCTGCGCGGTGCCGAGGCTGCGCGTGCGGTGCGGGATGAGTGCGTTGAAATAGACCGAATCGCCCGCCTTGAGTTGCACGGTCTCGTTCGGAAATTCGATCTCGACGCGCCCCTTGTGCACGAACAGGAATTCCTCGCCTTCGTGCTCGCGGAACGTCGATGCGACGAATTCGTGCGGCGGATGCACGACGAACGGCAGCATCTTCTTCGGCGCGACGCCGGCCGCGATGCTTTCGAAGCGGTGCGCGCGGCTGTCGGCCGCCGCGCCCATCGCCGTGCGTTCGCCGGCGCGCGTGACCGTGATCAGCTCGCGGTTGTGACTTTCGGAGAACAGTTGCTCGACATCGACGTTCAACGCCTTCGACAGCTTCAGCGCGACCGCGATCGACGGCACGCTCAGGCCGCGCTCGACTTTCGACAGGTAGCTCTTGGTGAGACCCGTCTCGTCGGCCAGCACGTCGAGCGTCCAGCCCTTCTGTTTTCTGAGCAGCTTCAGGCGAATCGTCATGGGGCGCCAGGTGTCCTTCGAAAAACCGATTGTAACGCATGACACAACGTGTCCTATGGTGTATCGTGTGTCGCGTGGTGCCGGGAAAACAGCTGCGGACGGCGCGGCAGGCCGGCGCCATTCGGGAGGCGAACATGGCGGAAACGCTGAAGTTGACGAAGGAAGCGCTGGTCGCGCTGGCGGAGCGGCGGCTTGAAAACGAAGTGGGCGACAGCGGCTGGTCCGCGCGGCAGAAGCTCGCGCTCACGTGCCGGATCCTGTTCGACGCCGGCCACGATTCCGGGCTCGCCGGGCAGATCACGTGCCGCGGGGGCGACGCCGGCACCTACTACACGCAGCGGCTCGGGCTCGGGTTCGACGAAATCTCCGCCGCGAACCTGCTGCGCGTGAACGAGGATCTCGACGTCGTCGACGGCGACGGCATTCCGAATCCGGCCAACCGGTTCCATACGTGGATCTACCGCGAGCGCCCGGACGTGAACTGCATCATCCATACGCATCCGGCGCACGTCGCGGCGCTGTCGATGCTCGAGCAGCCGCTCGTCGTGTCGCACATGGATACCTGTCCGCTGTACGACGACTGCGCGTTCCTGAAGGACTGGCCCGGCGTGCCGGTCGGCAACGAGGAGGGCGAGATCATCTCGAAGGCGCTCGGCAGCAAGCGCGCGATCCTGCTGGCGCATCACGGCCAGCTCGTGGTCGGCAAGACGATCGAGGAAGCCTGTCTGCTCGCGCTGCTGATCGAGCGGGCCGCGAAGCTGCAATTGCTCGCGATGTCGGCCGGCGAGATCCGGCCGGTGCCGCCGACGCTGGCGCGCGAAGCGCACGACTGGATCTCGAAGCCGAAGCGCGATGCGGTGACGTTCGACTACTACGCGCGCCGTGCATTGCGCACGCATCGGGATTGCGTCGCGTGAGCGGCCGATTCGTTGCCGAGCCATGTATTCATCATTGAGGAATCCCTATCGTGTCCATCCTGCTGAAAGGCATCATTGCCTACCCCGTTACGCCGTTTTCCGTCGACGGTAGCGTCGACCTGAAAACGCTCGATGCGCTGATCGAGCGCCTGCTTGCCGACGGCGTCCATGCGATCGCGCCGCTGGGCAGTACCGGCGAGAGCGCGTACCTGTCCGACGCCGAATGGGAGGCGGTCGCCGCCGCGTCGATTCGCGCGGTGCGCCGGCGCGTGCCGACCGTCGTCGGCATTTCCGATCTCACCACGGCGGGCGCGGTGCGCCGCGCCCGCTTCGCCGAACAGGCCGGCGCCGATGCGGTGATGGTGCTGCCGGTGTCGTACTGGAAGCTCGGCAACGACGAAATCGTTGCGCACTATCGCGCGATCGGCGACGCCATCGGCATCCCGATCATGCTGTACAACAACCCGGCGACGAGCGGCGTCGACATGTCGCCTGAGCTGATCGCCGCGATCTGCCGGAGCGTCGACAACGTGACGATGGTGAAGGAGAGCACCGGCGACATCGGCCGGATGCACCGGCTCGCGCAGTTGAGCGACGGCGCGATCCCGTTCTACAACGGCAGCAACCCGATGGCGCTCGCCGCGCTCGCGGCAGGCGCCACCGGATGGTGCACGGCCGCGCCGAACCTGAACGCGGCGTTGCCGCTTGCGCTGTTCGACGCGATGCGTGCGGGCGACCTCGCGCGTGCGAGGTCGGTCTTTCATGCGCAACTGCCGCTGCTGCAGTTCATCGTCAGCGGCGGGCTGCCGGTGACCGTGAAGGCCGGGCTGCGTTTGCGCGGCTTCGATGCCGGCGAACCGAGGAAGCCGCTGATGCCGCTCGGCGACGCGCGCACGCGTGAACTCGAACGCCTGCTCGCGGCGCTGCCCGACGGTGTGACGACATGAGCGATCCGGCACGCGCGGCAATCTCGGCCGTCATCGGCGCGGTGCGGGTCGGCAAGTGCAGGCCGCTGGCCGGCACGCCGCACGCGAGCGCGATCGACAAGCAGCCGGTCGGCGCGCGTCTGTGGCTGGGCACGCACGGCTTGGCCGGCGACGAGCAGGCCGATGCGCGGCATCACGGCGGCCCCGACAAGGCGGTCCACCACTATGCGCACGATCACTATGCGTGGTGGGCCGCGCAGATCGGCGCGCGCGACGTGCTCACGCAACCGGGCGCGTTCGGCGAGAACCTGTCGACGCACGGGATGACCGAAGACGACGTATGTCTCGGCGACGTGTTCACGCTGGGTGGCGCGGTGCTTCAGGTGTCGCAGTCGCGGCAGCCGTGCTGGAAGCTGAATGCGCGTTTCGAGCATCCGCGGATGGCCGCGCTCGTGCAGCAAAGCGGCCGGACCGGCTGGTATTACCGCGTGCTGCAGGAGGGGTGGGTCGCGCCGGGCGACGTGCTGGCGCTGCACGAGCGTTGCTGTCCGCAATGGCCGCTGTCGACCGTGCTCGACGTGCTGTACCGGCGCACGCTCGACATGGCCGCGCTCGATGCGCTGTGCGACCTGCCGGTCCTGCCGCCCGGGTGGCGCAAGATGCTCGACAAGCGCCGCATGGAGCGGCAGGTCGAAGACTGGACGAAGCGGCTCGACGGGCGTTGACGGGTGGCGTGGCCACGCGGCCGGGCGACTCAGTGGCCCGGCAACTCCCGCACGTCGGCGGTCGGCACCGAGCCGAACGCGTCGCTCAGCGCATAGCCGATCAGGTGTCGCGCGGCGGCTTCGGGCGTCGCGAGCGCGCCGCTCGACTTCAACTGGTCGAATTTCTCGCGCATCGGGAAGTTGTCTTCGCTGGTCGAGCGGATCGTCGCCTGCATGCCGGTGTCGACGACGCCCGGCGCGACGCTGCAGATCCGCAGCGCGCCGTTCGCATCGAGCGCGACCGCGCGCGCATGGTGATCGAGCGCGGCCTTGGTCGCGCAGTACACGCTCCAGCCCGAATACGCGTTGCGCGCCGCGCCGCTCGACACGTGCAGGATCCGGCATTCGGTCGTGGCCGATGCTGACTGCACGAGCGCGGCCGACAGCATCAGCGGCGCCGCGACGTTCACGCCGACCGCGCGCGCGACGATCGACGGATCCTGCGCGGCGAGGGGGCCGATCGGGTCGACGATACCCGCGTTGTTGAACAGCAGCACGATCGACGCGCCGTCGACGAAGCGGCGCAGCGTATCGCCGGCCAGCCAGGCCGCGACGGCCGGCGGGTCCGACAGGTCGAGTTCGATTTCGGCGAAGCGGTCACCGGCCTGCGACGCGAGCGACGGGTGACGGCTGCGCGACACGCCGAGCACGGCGACGCCTTCCAGCAGCAGTTGTTCGGCGAGCGACGCGCCGAGGCCGCGCGTGTGTCCGGTGACGATGGCGCGCACGTGCGGTGCGGAAGAGGATGCGGTCATGGCGGTGAACGGGTCGAAAGGGTGAACGGATGAGCGGTGTCGACGCGCGGTGCGCCTGCGTGGCGGCATCGCGTGCGGAATGGGCGATGCGTGGTGCGGTGTGAGGGCGGTCGCGCGGCGCCGCGGACGTCGGGGTAACGGATATCGTAGCGCCCGCCTGCGCGTCGCGCAAACGCCGCCATGCGTAAGGTGCCGGCAGTCGCGGCGTGGCGGCACGCATTGCCGTGCGGCACGGACCTGCCGATACCTTGGACGAAAGCCGGCTGCGGCCAATACGCGCGTCGGCGCGACAGGCAGCGCCGGGCCGCGTGACGCAAGCTATCATATGGCTCGCCCGTGCGCGATGCCGCGCGGGCCGCGACCGTTTCCCTTCACCTGCTGCACGCTGCGACGCCACTCATGACCACCACGCCGGATACGCCCACGCCTCGCGCCCTTCGCGAACTCACGCCCCTCGAGGCCCGCATTCTCGGCGTGCTCGTCGAGAAACAGCACACGGTGCCGGACACCTATCCGCTGTCGCTGAATGCGCTGACCGCGGGCTGCAACCAGAAAACCGCGCGTTCGCCGGTGATGAACGTCAGCGAGGATGAAGTCACGACCGCGCTCGACGGGTTGAAGCACCTGAGCCTCGTGATGGAAGGCAGCAGCAGCCGCGTGCCGCGTTTCGAGCACAACATGAACCGCGTGCTCGGCATCCCGAGCCAGGCGATCGCGCTGCTGACGATCCTGCTGCTGCGCGGCCCGCAGACGGCGGCCGAGCTGCGCCTGAACAGCGCGCGCCTGCACGGTTTCGCGGATATCTCGTCGGTCGAGGCATTCCTCGACGAACTCGCGGCGCGCGCGCAGCCGCTCGTCGTCCGGTTGCCGCGTGCGCCGGGGGCGCGCGAGAACCGCTGGATGCACCTGATGTGCGGCGAAGTGAACATGGCCGACTTCGCGAGCGCCGATGCCGGCGGCGCGGATTCCGTGCCGCCTTCCGAATTCGAAGCGCTGAAGGCCGAACAAAAGCGTCTCGCCGATGAAGTGGCGCGGCTGAATGCGCTGGTTCTGCGGATGGCCGGCGAGCTGGGCATCGACGTCGACGCGCCAGGCGACGCGTCCTGACATAAGCGGCTGCGGTGCGTGTGCATTGTCCGGCCCCGCCACCACGCGGGCTGGCCGGCGCGCGATGCGGATACCGCACGCACCGCCGCGTTACTTCAGCTTGACCCCCGGTACCAGGTAGCGCGAACCGCCCGGCTTCAGAACCGGCGCGAGCGCCTCAAACGACGCATCGAGCTGCGGCCCGAGACGCGCGCCCATCGCGTGCCCGATGCCGGAGACGCTGAACGACAGCTTGCCGGGCACATCGAACTCGAACGCCAGATACTGCGGGAATACGTCGGCGCATGCGATCGAATCGCCGTCGCCATCCGTCGGGTGAGCGACGGATTCGGCCTTGTCACGCAGCCGCGTGATGAAGCTCACCAGTGCGGGGCTCGTTTCCGGATCGCCATCCTTGCCTGCCGTAGTCGCGTCGATCACGCGATTCCAGTCGAGATACGTGCCGCGCAGCAGATCGGAGACGGTCATCGCGGCGTGTCGGTTGGGCGGCGAACAATCGGTCGCGACAGGCGGCGCCCGGCGCGGCCAACACCCCGCCTCGCGCGGCATCGGATTTAGGCGTTTACCTTCAAACAGCGGAAAACACCCATCGAGGGCGGGTTCGTTGTGCTTCAATGAATCTGGTTTGTACTCCTACTAAAATTACGGATTCAGAACAGGCCGGATCATTCATTCACAGGAGACAGTCGATGGCTTTGAAACGGTTTTGAAGCGCCACACGCGATGGTCTGCAACACCGCCGAACTTCCTTCGATGAAAGCAGGTTATCCCAGGGGCTCCCACCATGTCCTCCAGACGTTTCATGATGGCCGCGGCGGCCGTTTCCGCCGCGCTGGCCGTCGCCGCGCCGCCGGCCACTGCCGCCGCGCCGACCGTGTCCGACCCGTTCTACACGTACACCGGCACCACGCCGCTGGCATCGATTCCACCGGGCACCGTGCTCAAGACGCGCAACGTCACCTATCACGTGGCCGGCATCCCGACCGCGCTGACCGCGCAGCAGTTGCTGTATCGCACCAATAACGCGCTGAACCAGCCGGTCGTCAACGTGACGTCGGTGATCCGGAGCCAGGTCAGCAACGGCCGCGCGATCTCGTACCAGTCGGCCTACGATTCGCTGAACCCGTACGACGAGCCGTCGCAGGTGATCGCCGGCGACCGCGACGTCACGAAGGTCATCAACGTCGGCACGTTGCTCTACAGCGCGGAATCGATTCCGCTGTCGACGCTGCTGCTGCTCGGCTACAACGTGATCGTGCCCGATACGGAAGGCCAGACGTCCGACTTCGCGGCCGGCCCCGAGTACGGGATGACCACGCTCGATTCGATCCGCGCGGCGCTCAACACGCCGTCGACCGGCCTCAATCCGTCGAGCAAGGTCGCGATGATCGGCTATTCCGGCGGCGCGATCGCGACAAACTGGGCCGCGCAGCTCGCGCCGAGCTATGCGCCCGAGATCAACCGGCAGCTCGTCGGCGCGGCGGAAGGCGGCGTGCTGGTCGATCCCGCGCACAACCTGCGCTACGTCGACGGCAGCATCGTGTGGGGCGGCGTGGCCGCGGCCGCGCTGGCCGGCCTGTCGCGCGGCTACGGCTTCGACCTGACGCCGTATCTCAGCGATACCGGCATGGCCGTGTTCAAGGACATCCAGAGCCAGTCGCTCGCGTACATCCTGCCGAAGTACACGGGGCTGCATTGGGGCACGCTGTTCAAGCCGCAGTACGCGAACGACATCAACAGCATTCCGGTGTACGTGACGTACGCGAACAAGGTGAATGCCGGGCTGGCCCCGTCGCCGACGATCCCGATGTTCATCGGCCAGGGCACGGCCGGCGCGCTCGACGGCACCTTCGGCAGCCAGGTGGGCGACGGCGTGATGCTCGCGTACGACGTGCGCGCGCTCGCGCAGAAGTTCTGCGCGAGCGGCACGCCGGTCACGTACAACGAGTATCCGCTCGAGCATGCGGGCGCGATCGTGCCGTGGGTGGCCGGCATGTTGCCGTGGCTCTACGACCGCTTCAACGGGAAAGCCGCGCCGAGCAATTGCTGGCTCACGTCGCTGCTGCCGAGCAATTCGCTGGCGCCCGAGACGCTGCACTAGCCGCGCCGCAACGCCGCGCAGGGCCGGGCGACCCGTCACGGGTCGCCTTTTTTCGTTCCGGGATCGACCGCGAACGCACGAGCGCGGCCTTCACCGCTCCCGCTCTCCCGCCGCCCCCGTCCCGCCCGAGTGCCATAATCGAGCCTGCCCGTCATTCCAAAAGTCCCCCGGAGAATCACCATGCAGAACCTCGACAATCCTTCCCACGATCGCGAGGTAGGCAGCGCCGACGCGACGCAGGACACCACGCGCATCGACGACGTCCGCATCGGCGCGGTGCGTCCGCTGATTTCGCCGGCGCTGCTGCTGGACGAACTGCCGGTGCCGGCCGCCACGCAGACGCTCGTCGAGGACACGCGCCGCGCGATCGGCGACATCCTGCACGGCCGCGACGACCGGCTGCTGCTCGTCGTCGGCCCGTGCTCGATCCACGATCACGACCAGGCGCTCGACTACGCGCGCCGCCTGAAGGCGACCGCCGATGCGCTGAAGGACGACCTGCTGATCACGATGCGCGTGTACTTCGAGAAGCCGCGCACGACGGTCGGCTGGAAGGGCTACATCAACGATCCGCGCCTCGACGGAAGTTTCCGCATCAACGAAGGGCTGCGCGCCGCGCGGCAACTGCTGCTCGACATCAACGCGCTGGGCCTGCCGGCGTCGACCGAATTTCTCGACCTGCTGAGCCCGCAGTACATCGCCGACCTGATCGCGTGGGGCGCGATCGGCGCGCGCACGACCGAGAGCCAGAGCCATCGCCAGCTCGCGTCGGGCCTGAGCTGCCCGATCGGCTTCAAGAACGGCACCGACGGCGGCGTACAGGTCGCATCCGATGCGATCGTCGCCGCGGCCGCGAGCCATGCGTTCATGGGGATGACGAAGATGGGGATGGCCGCGATCTTCGAGACACGCGGCAACGACGACGCGCACGTGATCCTGCGCGGCGGCAAGAACGGCCCGAACTACGACGCCGAACACGTCGAGGCGAGCTGCGCGGTGCTGCGCAAGGCCGGGCTGCGCGAGCAGGTGATGGTCGACTGCTCGCACGCGAACTCGAACAAGTCGCACGATCGTCAGGTCGACGTCGCGCAGGATCTCGCGCGGCAACTGTCGCAGGGCGAGCAACGGATCGTCGGCGTGATGGTGGAGAGCCATCTCGAGGCCGGACGTCAGGACCTGAAGCCGGGCGTGCCGCTGAAGTACGGCGTATCGATCACCGATGCGTGCCTGAGCTGGGCGCAGACGGAACCCGTGCTCGACGTGCTGGCCGACGCCGTGCGGCAACGGCGCGCGCGCAACGCGTGACGCGTGGTGCGATGGGCTGCCGACGACGCATCACCGGCCCCGCAACGATGTCGCAATGATCGAGCGGCTTCGCGACGAAGTCAGCCGGGATTATTCCGGCACGCTGACCATTGCGAACGATCTGGACGAGATCGCCGTCTGACGGGCGGGTTCGCCACGAGCGGAAGGCCCACATGCCGACAGGCCGGCCGGTCGTCGCTGCGTCCGATCGCCGCTGGCCGGCTGGGGCCGGTGCGGCTACCATGGCGTGGTATCGCGCGGCAGGCCGCTGCGCGTGCACTCATCGGCGGCGCGGCCGGCCGCCGGTCCGCGGGCGAAGCGCGATGCATGCGTCGCTTCGCTCGCGGAATCCACAACAACCGAACCGGAGTGCAACACCATGACGTTCCACAAGACCCTCCTCGCAGCAACCATCCTCGCATCGAGCGTCAGCGCGCACGCGCAGATCGCCGGTGCGCAGCCGATCAGCGTGACCGTCGAGCAATCGCAGGCGCTGCTCGAAGGCTGGAGCGTGAAGAAGAGCGTGCTCGGCAAGTCCGTGTACAACGACGAGAACCAGAAGGTCGGCACCGTGCGCGACCTGATCGTCGCGCCGGACGGCTCGGTGTCGGCGGCGATCGTGTCGGCCGGCGGCTTCCTCGGCGTGGCCGCGCACGACGTCGCGGTGCCGATCGCGTCGCTCGACGTGCGCAACGGCAACATCTACCTGCCGGGCGCGACGAAGGACGCGCTGAAGGCGACGCCCGCGTTCCAGTACGCGAAGGTGCCGTCGCCGCCGAAGCCGAAGAAGCTCGACGACAAGCACTGAGCAGGCGCGTAGCACCCATCGGCCGGCGCGGCCCGGCGCATCACGCGCCGGGCCGCGCCGTCTGCGTTCAACCGCTCGACGTCTCGTCCGGCGGCGCGAGCGCCACGACGTGGCTGATGCCTTCGTGCGCCATCTTCGTGTAAGGGCTGAAGCGCTCCGTATGGCGGACGAGTTCTTCCGCCACCGTGCGCTCGACGCCCGGCAGCCGCACGCGAATGTTCGCGCTCAGCATGAACAGCCCGTCCACCGGATCGCGGCAGAAGTCGACCGACGCGCTGACCGACGCGCCGTCGATCGACACGCCGGCTCGCGCGGCGAGCAGGCTCAGCGCGCCGTGAAAGCACGCCGCATAGCTCGCGGCAAACAACTGTTCCGGGTTCGGGCCGTCGCCCGGGCCGCCGAGCGCGCGCGGCAGGCGCAGCGCCACATCGAGGCGGCCGTCGTCGGAACGCGCGACGCCCGACGCGCGGCCGTGCTCCGCCGCGCCGCCCGTGACGGTCACCGTCGTCGAATAGAGCGTGCGCGGCTCCCGTCCGCGATAAGGGTCGAGCAGCGAGAGCGGCGGCGGGCGAAGCGGCGTCATGGCGTACGGGATCCTGCTGGGCGGCTCAGCGCGCGGGCTGGCTGTTGCGAAACCACGCGTCGAACGTCGTCGTGCCGAGGCGGGCGCCCGGCCCGGGCACGAGCGTGTCGTCCTGCAGCATCGCGCCGAAGTAATCGGCATCCGCGTCCTTGACCACCGTGCGCGGATCGTGCGTGACCTGCAGGAAATGTTCGACCAGATCGGCGATCCGCACACGATCGGGGCCGCCGATTTCGGCGATGCCGTTGCGCGGCGCGGCGAGTGCGACATCGGTGACGGCGGCAGCGACGTCGTCCGACGCGATCGGCTGGAAGAACGCGGTGGTCTGGCGCGTGGTGTCGCCTTCGGTGCTCGCCTGCGCGATCGCACCGACGAATTCGAAGAACTGCGTCGAGCGCACGATCGTGTACGGCACGCCCGCCGCGCGGATCAGGTCTTCCTGGATGAGCTTGCCGCGGAAATACGCGCTTTGCTGCAGGCGGTCGGTGCCGACCACCGACAGCGCGACGTGATGGCGCACGCCGGCCGCACGCTCCGCGGCGAACAGGTTGCGTCCCGACGTCTCGAAGAAGGCCTTCACGGCCGCTTCCTCGAACGACGGCGAGTTCGCGAGATCGACCACGACGTCCGCGCCCGCGAGCGCGTCGGCCAGCCCCGCGCCGGTGATCGTGTCGACGCCGGTCGACGGCGCCGCCGCAACGGCTTCGTGACCGCGCGCGATCAGGTTCCTGACGACTTTGCTGCCGATGAGGCCGGTACCACCTATCACGACGATTTTCACGAATGTTCTCCTTGTAGGGGCGCGATTAGCGCGCCCCCTGAATCTGTCGAAGCCGGCACGCGCCGCGCTGGCGCGACGCTGCCGGCACGTTGCCGAAGGGCGCGCGCGACGATGAGCGCGCCGTCGACCCGCCCGTATCGTAGGCACGCGCCACGTAACCCGGAAGGGCCCCGCAGGCCCTCATGATGTTGCATCGAATGCATCAATCGACTGCCTCCAGCGGCGCCATCGACGTCATCGTCGTCAGGCACAGCAGGTCGCGCGCCCGCGTCTGGTCGATCATGTAGTCGATGAACACGCGGATGCGCGTCGGCAGATGCTTGCGGCTCAGGTAGCACAGATAGTGTCCGCCGTCGTCCGGTGCGTGCTGGCCGAGGCAGCTCACCAGTTGCCCGTCGGCAAGCAGGTCGCACACCTGGTACGCGGGCAGTTGCGCGATGCCGAGCCCGTCGAGCGCGGCGCGCACGACCAGGTCCATGTCGTTGAACGTGTGATGTGCGGCGAGCTGGCGCTGCTGCGCGAGCCCGTCGACCTTGAATTCCCATTCGGTCACGCGGCCCGACGCCGTGCGCAGGTTGATGCAGCGGTGCTGCGCCAGCTCGTCCACGTGACGCGGCAGGCCGTACCGGTGCGCGTACGACGGCGACGCGCAGACGATCATCTGCATTGGAATCAATCGGCGCGCGACGATCGCGCTGTCCTCCATGCGGCCGTCGCGAAACGCGACGTCGATGCGGTCGGCGGAGAAATCGGCCGGCCGGTCGTTCAGCAGCAGCTCCAGCGTGATGTCCGGATACTGCGCGTGGAAATCGCGCAGCAGCGGCGCGATGATCTTGCGGCCGAAGCCGGGCGTCGAGCCGATCCGCAGATGGCCGCTCGGCGGGCCGCTGCGCAGCTCGCGCATGTCCTCGAGCGCCTGCGCCAGATGTTCGATGCCCGGCCGGCAGTTTTCGTAGAAGAGCTCGCCTTCGCGCGTCAGCGACATGCTGCGCGTCGTGCGCTGGAACAGGCGCGCGTCGAGCCGGTCCTCGAGCCGTTGCACGTGGCGGCTGACCGACGAGCGGCCGACGCCGAGGCGATCGGCCGCGCGGGCGAAGCTGCCCTCGGTGACGACGGCCAGGAAGGTGACCACACCTGCGTAGCAGGTCGAGAAGCCGCGCGCAAATGGATCGTCGGCATCGGGGCGGCGAATGGAAGTGTCTGACATGGGCGCTGGATTCGTGGTGTCCATATGCGACTAGACGTTTCAGCGCTACTGCCTGTGACACCGTCCGCCGCATTTTTAAAAAAACGGGACGCGGCGGGGTGCAGGCCGGTTATTTTTCCGGCACGAACACGGGCGCTCCCTTGTCCTTCAACAGCAGCACGATGAACTTCGCGGGTTTCGTGCTGCTCGCGTTGCGTCCGACCGTGTGCAGGTCGTCCGGGCCTTCGTAGAAGGTCTGGCCCGGCTTCAGCGTGACGGGCTCGCCGCCCTTCACCTGCATCACGATCGAGCCCTCCACGACATAGACGAACGCGTCGGCGTGGTGACGATGGACGGGGTCGACCGCGCCGGGCGGGTATTCGACCGAGATCATCTCGGCTTCCTTGCCCGGGTACGCGTCGAGCGGCTTCGTCATCAGCGGCGTGACGATGGCGGAAGGCGCCGCGTGGACGGCGCCGGCGTGGGCGGCCGCGGCGACGAGCGCGGCCGCGACGACAGGTTTGAAGCGAATCATCGGATGGATTCCAGTGAGGCGGCCGGCGGGCAGCAGGCGGCGATGGAGGGCGGCTGCCGGCGCGTCAGGCGAGGTTCGCCTTGTCGAGACCGTAGACCTTGTCGGCCGAACCCGGCACGGTGCGGAACGCGACGTTCGCGCGGTTCCAGCCGTTGATCGCCATCACTTCGAACGTCAGATCCGACAATTCCTTTTCGGAGAACTGGCCGCGTACGCGATCGTAGATGTCGTCCGGCACGCCGTGCTCGGGCAGTTTCGTCAGCACTTCGGTCCACGCGAGCGCGGCCCGCTCGCGCGGCGAGAACAGCGTCGACTCGCGCCACGCCGCGAGATGGTGCAGGCGCAACTCGCGCTCGCCGTGCAGGCGCGCCTCCTTCACGTGCATGTCGAGGCAGAATGCGCAGCCGTTGATCTGCGACGCGCGCGCGGACACGAGATCGCGGATCGATTCCTCGATCGCGCTGGTGCGCAGCAGGTTGCTGAGTTCGAGGAACTGCCGGAACAGCTCCGGCGATTGATGCATGTAGTTGAGACGTTGCGTCATGATTTCTCCTGGCGACGAAGAGGCGAGCCCGCGCTCGGCGGGTGTCGTGGGGCGGCAGGGCGCCGCGCGAAATCATCTTAGGAGCGCGCGGCGGCGCGCGGTAGCCACGCAAAGGGACGCATCATGTTGCGCGCGCTGCACCAATGCCGCATCGGGCGGCACACGGTGCGCGCGTCGGGCTTCAGGCCGCCGATCGTCAGGCGTCAGCCGGCATCGCACGCGGCTGCGATGCGCGCGAGCTTGTCCGGGTTGCGCTGCACGAGAATCCGGACGATGCGCGCGCCGTCCGTCTCGAACGCCATCGCCGATTCGAGTTGCCCGGCGATGAAGCGCAGCATCGCCCATTCGTCGTTCAGCACGACCGGGCGCATTTCGACGCCGTCGCCGCAGCGCAGCCACGTCGCGTAGAACAGTTGTGCAATGCGGCGACCGCCGACCATCGGTTTCGGGAAACTCTGGACCTTGCCGCCGCCGTCGCCGATCAGCATCGCGTCTTCGGCGAGCAGCGCCTGGATCGACGGGAAATCGCCTTGCGCGAGCGCGTGCGAAAAGGTCTGCAGCAGTCGCCGGTGCGTTTCGCGCGGCACCACATGGCGCGGCCGGTCGTCGTCGCGCAGCTGGGCCTTCGCGCGGCTGACGAGTTGCCGGCACGCGGCTTCGGATTTGCCGATCGCGTCGGCGATCTCGTCGTAGTCGGCATCGAACACTTCGCGCAGCAGGAACGCGGCGCGCGCTTCCGGCGTCAGGCGTTCGAGCAGCAGCAGGTACGCGACCGAGACGTCGTTCGCGCGCTCCGTCATCTCCTCGGGCGTCGCCGGCGATTCGCCGAGCTCGGGCTCGGGCAGCCAGATGCCCGTGTAGTGCTCGCGCCGGATCTTCGCCGCGCGCAGGCGGTCGATCGACGTCCGGGTCGTGACCGCGACGAGCCATGCCTCGCTGTTCTCGATGCCGTCGCGCGCCGCTTCGTGCCAGCGGAGCCACACGTCCTGCACGATGTCTTCGGCGTCCGCGACCGAGCCGAGCATCCGGTACGCGATCTTCTGCAGGCGCGGGCGCAGCGCGCGGAAAGTCTGTGCGTCGTCGGTCGTCACAGCCACACCCCGCTGAAGCCGAACGTCACGGGCCCGGTCAGGAACGCGCTGCCGGCGCCGTCCCAGCGCACCGTGACGTCGCCGCCGTCGCACTCGACCCGCACGGCCGCGTCGAGCAGCCCGCGCCGGATGCCGTTGACCACCGCGCCGCACGCACACGATCCGGAGCCGAGCGGCACGCCGCCGCCGCGCTCCCAGATGCGCAGGCGAATATGCGTGCGATCGATGACCTGGACGAAATGCACATTGGTTTTCTGCGGAAACAGCGGATGCGTTTCGATGGCCGGGCCGAGCGCCGCGACATCGATCGTGCGCAGATCGTCGACGAAGAACGTGCAATGCGGATTGCCCATGCTGCACGCGGCCGGCGCGCCGGGCAGCGGCAGCGCGAGCGTGTCGAGCGCGTCGGCGACCGGCACGTCCCGCCAGCCGGTGAGCGGCGTGCCCATCCCGACGGTGATCAGGCCGTCGGTGTCGCCCGAACACACGAGATAGCCGCGCGGCGTGCGCAGCACGAGCGACGTCATGCCGGTTTCCTGCATCAGCTTCCACGCGACGCCGCGCGTGGCGCTGCCGCACGTGTCGAGCGCCGAGCCGTCGGCGTTCCAGAACGCGACGCGGGCCGCCGCGTCGTCGCAGTCCGACACGACCGCGAGCTGGTTGAAGCCGATGCCGCCACGCCGGTCGCCCATGCGCCGTACCAGCGCGCGGTCGATGCGGTGCGCGCGATCGTGATCCTGGCCGCGCAGGTCGACGATGACGAAGTCATCGCCGTTCGCGTTCATCTTCTGAAATCCGATCGGCATGGCAATTCCGGTGGGAGGCAGGCGAACACTGTACGGTGCGCGCGGCCGGGGATCAATGCCGTTCGCGCGCGGGGCCATGCGGCGCCGGGAGATGCGACGCGCCCGGCGCACGGCGCGCAGCCCGCTTGCCGATCACGTCGTTGCCACGCCGCCCGGGTTCGTCACGCGCCGCTTGGGGGACACCCCAATGACGAAGCATATCGTAAGGTGTGTAATATAAATGAAAGTTAAATTCGGATCTGTCTGTAGTCGTGACGCCCGCGCGCCCGCGTAACGGATCCGGCTCTCCGCCACGCGCCATTCTCGCCTTCAATAGAACACCCTATGGAACAACTCGTCGATTCGCTCAACGGTGTCATCTGGAGCCCCGCGCTCATCTTTCTCTGCCTTGCCGCGGGGCTGTACTTTTCGCTGCGCACGCGCTTCGCGCAGGTTCGCCATTTCGTCGAGATGCTGCGCCTGATGCGCGGCAGCAAGGCTTCGGCGGAGGGCGTGTCGTCGTTCCAGGCGCTGGCGATGTCGCTGTCGGGGCGCGTCGGCACCGGCAACATCGCGGGCGTCGCGACGGCCATCACGTTCGGTGGCCCCGGGGCGATGTTCTGGATGTGGCTCGTCGCGTTCCTCGGCGCGAGCACCGCGTTCGTCGAATCGACGCTGTCGCAGATCTACAAGGTGCGGCGCGAAGGGCAGTATCGCGGCGGCCCCGCGTATTACATCGAGAAGGGGCTCGGCATCCGCTGGTATGCGGTGGCGTTCGCGATTGCCACCGTGCTCGCGTGCGGGCTGCTGCTCCCGGGCGTGCAGGCGAACGGGATCTCGTCCGCGATCGAGAATTCGTTCGGCATCGCGAAGCCCGTCACGGGCGCGGTGCTCGTGCTGCTGCTTGGGCTCATCATCTTCGGCGGCGTGAAGCGGATCGCGCGCGTCGCGGAAATCGTCGTGCCGTTCATGGCGCTCGGCTACATCCTGATCGCGTGCGTCGTGATCGCGCTCGACATCGAGCGCCTGCCGGGTGTCGTCAAGCTGGTGTTCGAAAGCGCGTTCGGCTTCGAGGCCGGCTTCGGCGCGGTGCTCGGCATGGCGATCCAGTGGGGCGTGAAGCGCGGCGTCTATTCGAACGAAGCGGGGCAGGGCACCGGCCCGCACGCGTCGGCTGCCGCCGAAGTGACGCACCCGGCGCAGCAGGGGCTCGTGCAGGCGTTCTCCGTCTACGTCGATACGCTGTTCGTCTGCTCGGCGACGGGCTTCATGATCCTGATCACCGGCGCGTACAACGTGGTCGCGCCGGGCGGCCGCGCGCTGTTCTCGGGCGCGGCCGGCATCGAGGCCGGCCCCGGTTATACGCAGATGGCCGTCGAGTCGGTGCTGCCGGGCTTCGGCGCGGCGTTCGTCGCGATGGCGCTGTTCTTCTTCGCGTTCACCACGATCCTCGCGTACTACTACATCGCGGAAACCAACGTGGCGTACCTGAGCCGCGCGCGCAGCAGCGCCGCCGGCACGTTCGTGCTGCGCGCGGTGATCCTGCTCGCGACGCTGTACGGTGCGGTGAAGAGCGCGAGCGTCGCGTGGGCGCTGGGCGACATCGGCGTCGGGTTGATGGCGTGGCTCAACATCGTCGCGATCCTGCTGCTGCAGAAACCGGCGCTCAAGGCGCTGCGCGACTACGAAGCGCAGAAGCGCGCGGGACGCGAGCCGGCGTTCGATCCGGCCGCGCTCGGCATCGCGAACGCGACGTTCTGGGAGAAGCCGGCGGCGGCCAGCGGCGCGCGCGACAGCCGGGCAGAGCCGGTCGTGGTGGCCGAGCGGCAGTCGTAGCAACGCCTCCCGTGGCGGTGCGCCGTCTGCGAGGACGGCGGCGCGCATTGCGGGAATCCTGCGGTTCACTCCAGCGGCCGGCACTTCTGTTGCCGGCCGTTTTGCATCGTGCTGCGCCGGGCAGGCCGGCGCGATTCCCGACGCTTCCCCCGAACGTTGCGCGCACATCTACGTAATTCTACGTAGATGTGCATACGTAGTTGTCCGCTTGTAAGCTGCCCCCGTCGCACGGAATACTACGGCCCATCGCCGCGGCCTTTGCGAGACCGTGGCACGACGCATCGACGTCACGCGTGTGCGGTGCCTTCGCCGCATGCCATCTAAAACATATTGGAGACCAGGAGACGCCATGAATCGGGCTTCCAGTACCCTGCTCTGGATTGCGGTCGCGCTGCTCGGCGCGTTCGCGTTCGGCACGATCGCACTCGCACACGGCGAGCGCGTCAGTGCCCTCTGGATCGTGATCGCCGCAGTCTGCGTGTATCTGATCGCGTATCGCTTCTACAGCCGTTTCATCGCCAGCAAGGTCATGCAGCTCGACGGGCTGCGGATGACGCCGGCCGTCAAGTACAACGACGGCCTCGACTACGTGCCGACCAACAAGTACGTGCTGTTCGGCCATCACTTCGCCGCGATCGCCGGCGCCGGCCCGCTCGTCGGGCCCGTGCTCGCCGCGCAGATGGGCTACACGCCCGGCATGCTGTGGATCCTGGCCGGCGTCGTGTTCGCCGGCGCGGTGCAGGACTTCATCGTGCTGTTCATCTCGACGCGCCGCGACGGCCGCTCGCTCGGCGACCTCGTGAAGATGGAGCTCGGCACCGTGCCCGGCGTGATCGCGCTGTTCGGCGCGTTCCTGATCATGGTGATCATCCTCGCGGTGCTCGCGCTGATCGTCGTGAAGGCGCTGACCAATTCGCCGTGGGGCACGTTCACCGTCGCCGCGACGATTCCGATCGCGCTGTTCATGGGCGTCTATACGCGCTACATCCGCCCGGGCCGCATCGGCGAAGTGTCGATCATCGGCTTCGTGCTGCTGATGGCGTCGATCGCGTTCGGCCAGCACGTGCACGATTCGCCGACGCTCGCCGCGTGGTTCACGTTCACCGGCACGCAGCTCACGTGGATCCTGATCGGCTACGGCTTCGTCGCATCGGTGCTGCCGGTGTGGCTGCTGCTCGCGCCGCGCGACTACCTGTCGACGTTCCTGAAGATCGGCACGATCCTCGGCCTCGCGATCGGCATCCTGGTCGTCGCGCCGGAGCTGAAGATGCCCGCGCTGACGAAGTTCGTCGACGGCACGGGCCCGGTGTGGTCGGGCAACCTGTTCCCGTTCCTGTTCATCACGATCGCATGCGGTGCGGTGTCGGGCTTCCACGCGCTGATCTCGTCGGGCACGACGCCGAAGCTGATCGACAACGAAACCAACGCGCGCTTCATCGGCTACGGCGCGATGCTGATGGAATCGTTCGTCGCGATCATGGCGCTGGTCGCCGCGTGCGTGATCGAACCGGGCATCTACTTCGCGATGAACGCGCCGGCCGCCGTGCTCGGCTCGACGCCGGAAGCGGTGGCCAATACCGTCACGCAGTGGGGATTCGTGCTGACGCCCGACATGCTCACGCAGACCGCGAAGGCCGTCGGCGAAACGACGATCATCGCGCGCGCGGGCGGCGCGCCGACGCTGGCCGTCGGCATGGCGCACATCCTGCACCAGGTGATCGGCGGCGAAGCGATGATGGCGTTCTGGTATCACTTCGCGATCCTGTTCGAAGCGCTGTTCATCCTGACCGCCGTCGACGCCGGCACGCGCGCGGGCCGCTTCATGCTGCAGGACCTGCTCGGCACGTTCCACCCGGCGCTCAAGCGCACCGAGTCGCTGCCCGCGAACCTGGTCGCCACCGCGCTGTGCGTGGCTGCGTGGGGCTACTTCCTGTATCAAGGCGTGGTCGATCCGCTCGGCGGCATCAACACGCTGTGGCCGCTGTTCGGCATCTCGAACCAGATGCTCGCCGCGATCGCGCTGGTGCTCGGCACCGTCGTGCTGTTCAAGATGAAGCGCGAGCGCTACGCATGGGTGACGATCGTGCCGACCGCGTGGCTGCTGATCTGCACGCTGACCGCCGGCTGGCAGAAGATTTTCGACGCGAACCCGAAGGTCAGCTTCCTCGCGCACGCCGCGAAGCTGCAGGCCGCAGTGGACGAAGGCAAGGTGCTCGCGCCGGCGAAGTCGATCGCGCAGATGAAGCGGATCATCTTCAACGACTACATCGATGCGGCGCTGGCCGGGCTGTTCATCTTCGTCGTCGTGAGCATCGCGGTGTACGGCGTGATCGCCGTGCTGCGCGCGCGCCGCGAGTCGAAGCCGACCGTGCGCGAGACGCCGTACGAGCCGATGCCGGCCGCGCAGGCGCTCGGCAGCGGCCGATAACCGGAGGCCGCGATGTTCAGCGATCTCGGCAGCGACCTGCGCAGCGCGGGGCGTTACCTCGGGCAGGCGTTGCGGCTGATGGTCGGCTTGCCCGACTACGACACCTACGTCGCGCACATGCGCGAGACCCATCCGGACCGCGAGCCGATGACGTACGAGGCATTCTTCCGCGAGCGTCAGAATGCGCGGTACGGGTCGGGGGCGGGAAAGTGTTGCTGAACCCGTTCGTCGAAATGAACTGACGATTCGGGCCTGTCATCGAAACAGAAGCGCCGCGACGGATGTCGCGGCGTTTTTTTTCGTGGGCGGGCCGGCGGTGCGCGTCGCCGTTTGCCCGGGCGCAGCACGGCGAATGCCGGCCGCCGGTATCATAGGGGCTTCTTTTTTTCCCCGATGGACCCGCAGGAGAACACGTCGTGCATGTCGGTGAGCGTTTCAACAGCATTTCCCATCTCGTCGGCGCGGTGCTGTCGGTGGCGGGTCTCGTGGCGCTCGTGACGATGGGCGCGCTCGAAGGCGATCCGTACAAGGTCGTGAGCTTCAGCGTGTACGGCGCGATGCTGATCCTGCTCTATGCGATTTCGACGCTGTACCACAGCGTGCGCAATCCGCGCCTGAAAGCGATCCTGCAGAAGTGCGACCACGCGGCGATCTACCTGCTGATCGCCGGCAGCTACACGCCGTTCACGCTGGTGACGCTGCGCGGCCCGTGGGGCTGGTCGCTGTTCGGCGTGAGCTGGGGGCTGGCCGTGTTCGGCATCGTGCAGGAGCTGACGCTCGGCCGGCGCACGCGCCTGCTGTCGATGATCCTGTACGTGGCGATGGGCTGGCTCGCGCTCGTCGCGGTGCGCCCGCTGCTTCATGCGCTGCCGCCGGTCGGCACTGCATGGCTCGTGGCCGGCGGCCTGATCTACAGCGCCGGGATCTACTTCTTCATCAACGACGAACGCATTCGCCACGGGCACGGCATCTGGCATCTGTTCGTGCTGGCCGGCAGCCTGTGCCAGTTCGTCAGTGTCGCGATGTACGTCGCGTAAGCGGAATGCCGCGTCGAGCCGGTGACGACGCGCAACGGGCGCGTGTGCCGGCGAGTGCGCGATCGACGCGCAGCGCTTGGCGTCGACGCGGCCCGTTCGCCGGCGGCCGTCACGTGCGCTCGGGTGCCGGCGCGGCGGCCCGCAGCGCGAGAAAACCGACCCAGCCCCAGTACACGCGATGATGCGCGATCAGCCCGTCGCGCAGATCCATCACTTCGACGAGATCGACCTGGTCGCCGTCCGGCGTGGCGCGCGGATATTCCCACGTGAGCTGGCGGCCGTTCGAGAAGAACAGCCCGGTGCGATACCAGCGCCCGAGCCGGCTGCCGGGGTTACGCAGGCCGGCCGCGAAGAACGCGCCGATCGCGGCCTTGCCGTGCAGCACGCCGGAGCCGTGGTCGGGCAGCGTGGCGACGATCAGCGGCGTTTCGAGCACCGCATCGTCGGCATACAGCGCCATCAGCGCGTCGACGTCGTGCGCGACGACGGATGCGTGCCAGTTTTCGTAAATGTGCCGGACGTCGGCGTCGGCGTGTGTCATGGCGGGTTCCGGAAGTGTCGATAACGGAACCCACTGTATCGGCGCGACGCCGCGAGACGTTTCACGCCGGCCCGAAACGTGGATGCGGATCGGGTCGAAGGCGGCCGCGCATCGGCCCTTATCCGGCCAGCGCGTCGAGATTCAGCACGTACGACTTGCCGATCCATACCGCGCAGTCGCGATGGTCGCGCAGGTCGTCGCCGGTATTCGGATGCAGGAAGATGTCGAGCGCGCCGTGGTTCAGCACAAGCCACGGCACGATGGCGTCGAAGCGCGCGGCTTCGAACGCGATCTGGTACGACCAGGCCGGATGCGGGCCGACGAGGCGCTCGTGAAAGCGGCCGAGTTCGACGACCGCGCCGAACCGTTCGTCGACGACCTGGCGAAACGCCCAGGCCGCGTCGCGGCTGGCCGCATCGAAATAGACGTGCGCGTGCCAACTGTGGATGGCGGTGGTGTCGGGGGCAACCATGACGAGACTCGAAAAAATGGGAATGCATGAGGCGCCGTGCGCAACGGCCGATGCGTGATTATCGCGCGTCCTCGCTGCGCGCGTCGTGTCGCTATCCGGCAATCCGGGCACGTCGGTTTGTGCTGAATCACGGAATCGTTCGTTAAGACAAAACCCGAAATCGAGGTGTGCGCACGCGCGATATCGCGCCGCAAGCGTTGCCGGCAGGTACGCCGGCTGCGATCGCGCCGGCAACACGTCATTTCGGAAAATGCAAAAACGCGGTGTGCGCTGCCGCGGATCGCCCGAATCCACGCGATCAGCGCGTTGAAAGAAATAAGGAAATTCCGGTTCGAAGGGATGCGCGCGCGACTCGGTTTGCGCACCGAAATGCGAAGCCGAAAATATCAATTGCGGAATCGGCTATTCAAGCGCAACGCGGCGCGACCTACGATGGTTTCAACGCATCGTCGAACCCGATCGATGCGGGGACAACCATCTGGAGGCCACCATGCGATCCCTCGTTCCCGTTGCCGTACTTTCCTGCGCGCTCGCTGCGCTGCCCGCTGTCGGCTTTGCGCAGCCGGTCGCGCCAGACGGCGCACCGAATGCCGCACTGTCGAGCTGGTCGGCCGCGCGTGCCGAAACCGACGCGCAATTGATGCAGATGACGCGCGCCGGTTATCGCGCGACGTCGGCCGGCAATCAGAACTATCCGCTCGCGATGCAGCGCGCACTCGAACGTGTCCGTAATCCGGTGCCGGACCGCTCGCGCGAAGAGCGGGCCGCAATGGAGGCACGCGCCGCGCGCGACGCGCAGGGCGGCCATCCGGTCAAGGCGTTCTTCGTGAAGACCGCGTACTACCTGAAGGGCGAGAACACGTTCTGATACAGGAGACGAACATGGCTTGCACGATCCGATCTGCCGGCGTCGTGCGCACGTCGGCGCTGCGCCGGCGGCCGGCCGCGCACGCGACGCAGCGGCACGGCGAGGGGCACGGCGCGCTGCGTCGTGCGAAGCACCGGCGGAATGCGCATCGTGCCGCCGTTGCGTGCCGCGTCGCATCGCCGGCTTTCGCGTCGAACGACGCGCCCGCCAACGGGAGCCCATCATGAAGCACACCCGGAAGAACCGTCGCCGCGTGCCGCTGACCCGCGAGTGGCTGCTGCCGCTGCCGCCCGTGCATGCACGCGACATCTCGCTGAAATGCCACATGGCGCTCGTCGCGCTGCGTGGCGGGCATGGCAACGAGGCGCTGTTGATGCGGTTGCGCACGAGCGTCTACCTCGTGTTCCTGGCGCTCGACGATGCGGTGTGCGCGGACGCGGACATCGACCTGTGCGTGGACGCGGAGCGTGTGCTCGATGCGGGCGTCGCGCGGGCGGCGCAGGGCGGCACATGGACGCTGCGCGACGACGAATGCGCGGTACTCGAGCAGGTACTCGCGGCGAACGACACGTGCGTCGCGACGCTCACGCGGCATCGGCTCGCCGAGCTGTGGGAGCACGTGTGCCTGTTCGCGTCGAGCGGCCAGCCGGCGCTCGTCGCGGGCGCGGCGCAGAAGATGCGCACGCATGCGGCCGAATCGCTGGCCGCGTAGCGCCGCACCGGTTTCGCAGGGAGGATGGAGGAGACAGGGCCGGTTGCGACACGCGCTGCTTCGGCGAGGGCGCGGCCGTCGCGGCCAGACGGTGAGCGCCGAACGCCGAACGCGGCGCAACACCGCGGCCCAAAACAAAAAGCGCCACGGAGCGGACTCCGTGGCGCTTCATCTTTTGTCGCCGGCGCGAAGGCATGGCCCCCGCGCGGCGAAACGCTCAGGCTGCGGCTGCGGGCTTCGCCGGCTTTTGCAGCTTGCCCTTGCCGGCGCGCTGGATTTCCTCGAGCTTGATCTCGACGTGACGCGAGAACACGTACTCGGCCGGACGCTGCTTGTCGATCGGGATGTCCGGTGCGAACGGGCCGTCCGTCTTGATGCCCTTGCGGCTCACGGCGAACGCCTTCAGCGGATGCGCCATCGTGTCCATCACGGCGGTCGCTTCGAAGCCGCAGTGGACCATGCAGTCCGCGCACTTCTCGTAGTTGCCCACGCCGTAGTTGTCCCAGTTCGTGTCTTCCATCAGTTCCTTGAAGGTCTTCACGTAACCTTCGCCGACCAGATAGCACGGCTTCTGCCAGCCGAACACCGTACGCGCCGGGTTGCCCCACGGCGTGCACTTGTACGTCTGGTTGCCGGCCAGGAAGTCGAGGAACAGCGACGACTGGCTGAACGACCAGCGCTTGCCGCCTTCGCCGCGCTTCAGGATCTCGCGGAACAGGTTCTTCGTCTTGTCGCGGTTCAGGAAGTGCTGCTGATCCGGTGCGCGCTCGTACGCATAGCCCGGCGACACGGTGATGCCGTCGACGCCGATCGGCTTGAGCGTGTCGAAGAACTTCGCGACGCGCTCGGGGACCGCATCGTTGAACAGCGTGCAGTTGATGTTCACGCGGAAGCCGCGGCGCTTCGCTTCCTTGATCGCCGCGACCGCCTTGTCGTACACGCCTTCCTGCGACACCGAGTGGTCGTGCATCTGCGCGTCGCCGTCGAGGTGGACCGACCAGACGAAGTACGGGCTCGGCTGGTAGTCGTCCATCTTCTTTTCCATCAGCAGCGCGTTCGTGCAGAGGTAGACGAACTTCTTGCGCTTCATGATGCCGCGGACGATTTCCGGCATTTCCTTGTGCAGCAGCGGCTCGCCGCCCGCGATCGACACGATCGGTGCGCCGCACTCGTCGACCGCTTCCAGGCATTCCTGGACGGACAGACGCTGGTTCAGGATGGGGTCCGGGTAATCGATCTTGCCGCAGCCGTTGCACGCGAGGTTGCAGCGGAACAGCGGCTCAAGCATCAGCGCGAGCGGATAGCGTTTGTTGCCGGACAGGTGTTGGCGCGTGATGTACGCGCCGACGCGGACTTGCTGGAGCAGCGGAATAGACAAGAGATGTCCTCCTTAAACTTCGCGGGCGACAGCTTGCGTGAGCTTCGCCGGCAACTTGAATTCGACTTTTTCCTCGCGGCCCGCCATCGTCGTGACGTCGACGGGCCCCAGCGCGCGCAACGCGCCGATTACATCTTCGACCATTTCCTCGGGCGCGGACGCCCCGGCGGTCAGGCCCACGGTCTGCGCATTCGCGAACCATTCGGCCTTGATTTCCGATCCGTCGGCGACGAGATAGCTCGGCACACCGCTTTCGGTGCCGATCTCGCGCAGGCGGTTCGAGTTCGAGCTGTTCGTCGCACCGACCACGAGCAGCACGTCGACCTGTTCGCTCAGCTCGCGCACGGCGGCCTGGCGATTTTGCGTCGCGTAGCAGATGTCGCGCGTGTCCGGGCCGACGAGGTCGGTGAACCGGCGCTGCAGCGCTTCGATGATGCCGCGCGTATCGTCGACCGACAGCGTGGTCTGCGTAATGTACGCGACCGGCGTGTCGACGGGCAGCGTCAGCGTATCGACTTCCGCTTCGCTCTGCACGAGGATCACCTCGGCCGGAATCTGGCCGATCGTCCCCTCGACTTCCGGGTGGCCCGCGTGGCCGATCAGGATCAGCCGGCGGCCCGCCGCGACGTACTGACGGCCCTGCACGTGCACTTTCGTGACGAGCGGGCAGGTGGCGTCGAGCACGTCGAGCCCGCGCGTTTGCGCGTCGTGCTCGACCGTCTGGGCGACACCGTGCGCGCTGAAGATCGCGACAGCGCCGTGCGGCACCTCGTCGAGTTCCTCAACGAATCGTGCCCCTTTATTACGCAGATTTTCGACGACATGCCGGTTATGCACGATCTCATGACGCACATAGACCGGCGCACCGTGCTGTTGCAGCGCGCGATCGACGATCTCGATCGCACGGACAACCCCCGCACAAAAGCCGCGGGGCTGGGCAAGGATGACTCGCATAGGTGAGCGAACTCCGACGACAGACGCCGGGGTTCGAGGAGCTGGCACGGCTCGCTCGCCCCGGCTTGATGTTATGAAGGCAGGAACGAACCGGCCGGCCAGGCCCCGGAACCCCGAATTAATCGCGCATTTTAACCCTATCGGGAAGTCCGTGCTCTGGTGCCGTATCCGGCGTGTTGCATTTGCGGCAGAGCCGCGTCGGCGCTGGCGCGCGCGGAACCCAGTAAACTACGCGGTTTGGCGGGCGGCCGCTCCGGCCGCCCGGCGTCGCGCTCATTTCAAGGCCATTCGATGACCGTCGGTTCTTACGCGTATTGCCCGGCCGCTCGTGCGGTTTCAGGCGTTTTGTTCCAGACCCCCATTCACTTTGCCGACATCGGCGCCCGGCAGGAGGCGTGCCGATGATGCTGGTCCTCGCATTCCTGGTGTCCGGCCTGTCACTGATGATCTGGATCGTGCTGCTCGTCGCGCGCGGCGGCTTCTGGCGCGCGGTGCCCGCGCGGCCGCTGCCGCCCGACGCGCGCGGCGCGGCGGCCGAGGCCGGCTGGCCGGCCGTCGTCGCGGTCGTGCCGGCGCGCAACGAGGCCGACGTGATCGCCCGGGCGGCGACTTCGCTGCTCGAGCAGGATTACCCGGGTCACTTCCATCTGATCATCGTCGACGACCACAGCGACGACGGCACCGCCGACGCGGCCCGCGCGGCCGCGCTCGCGATCAACCGCGCCGACCGGCTGACGGTGCTGGCCGCGAAGCCGCTGCCGGCCGGCTGGTCGGGCAAGGTGTGGGCGCAGTCGCAGGGGATCGCCGCGGTGCGGACGCTCGGCCTGCCGGCCGACTACCTGCTGCTGACGGATGCCGACATCGGCCATCCGGGCGACGCCGTCGCGCAGCTCGTCACGCGCGCGCAGGCCGAGCACCGCGATCTCGTGTCGCTGATGGTGCGGCTGCGCTGCGATTCGTTCTGGGAAAAGGCGCTGATTCCGGCGTTCGTGTTCTTCTTCGCGAAGCTCTATCCGTTCTCGTGGATCAACAACCCGCGCAACCGCACGGCCGGCGCCGCCGGCGGCTGCATGCTCGTGAAGCGCACGGCGCTCGAGGAAGCGGGCGGCATCGAGTCGATCCGCGGCGCGCTGATCGACGACTGCAGCCTCGCCGCGCAGATCAAGCATCGCGGCGAAGGCCGTCATCCGATCCGGCTCGACCTGGCCGATCGCAGCGTGTCGCTGCGCCCGTACGACAGCTGGCGCGACATCTGGAACATGATCGCGCGCACCGCGTTCACGCAGCTGCACTATTCGCCGCTGCTGCTGGCCGGCACGCTGCTCGGGATGACGATCATCTACCTCGTGCCGCCCGTCGCGGCGCTCGCGTACGGCGCGCGCGCATGGCCTGCGTGGCTCGCGTGGGCGTCGATGTGCG
Source organism: Burkholderia metallica (assembly GCF_902832845.1). GTDB lineage: Bacteria > Pseudomonadota > Gammaproteobacteria > Burkholderiales > Burkholderiaceae > Burkholderia > Burkholderia metallica. The sequence goes on from NZ_CADFDB010000010.1 coordinate 120,879, forward strand.
CCGCGTATGCGCCGATGCTGCGCTACTACCGCCGCTCGCCGCTGTGGGCGCCGGCGCTGCCGCTCGTCGCGCTGTTCTACGTGGGCGCGACGTTCGCGTCCGCGTGGCGCTACTGGCGCGGCAAGGGCGGCCAGTGGAAGGCGCGCGTGCAGGCGCCGGTGGATCGCTGAGGATTGCGCGGGAGGCGAGCCTCCCGACAGCCGGAAAGCAGACAGCCCGATCGGGGAACCGGTCGGGCTGTCTCGTTTTCGGCGGTGGGACTTGCCGGTCCTTAACGCTGGGTCAGCATCATGTACATCTGGATCACGACGTCCGGCGAGAACGTGAACGGCACCCAGCCGTAGCCCGTGTGGCGGGCGACCAGCAGGCGGTCGCCGTTCGACTGCTTCTGCACGGCCATCATCGGGTTCTTCGTCGTCACGAAGCGCCAGCCGGCCGGGATGCCGGGCGGCGGCTCCGGCTGCATCGACGCGCGCGCGTGCGCGAGTTCCTCGATCAGCTGGCCCAGTTGCTCCGGATGCAGCGTGATCGACTCGCCGTTGATGGTCAGCGTGAGTTCGTTCTGCGACGGACGCGCCACGTGCAGCGTCGATTTGTCGGCCGGGGCCGGCGCGGGGGTGACGACTTCGGCATCGCCTTCAACCGGCGTTTCGGCTGGCGCCGTCGCGACGATCGCCGTTTCGACGGCGGCCGTCGCGGGCGCGATCACGGCCGGTTCCGCGGCCGGCGTATCGGCCGGCGCAGGTTCGACGACTTCGGCCGCAATGGCCGGCGCGGCAACCGCGCTCGTCGCGGCTTCGCTGACGACGGCCTCGACCAGCGCCTCCGCGTCGGCGATGGCCTTCGCGTGGTGCTGCGCAGCCGCTTCGGCCTGCGCGATCGCTTCGGTGTGGCGTTGCGTGATGGCCTCGGCCTGCGCGGCGGCCTCGGCGTGGCGTTGCGCGGCCGCCTCGGCTCGGGCGATCGCCTCGGTATGGCGTTGCGCGATGGCTTCGGCCTCGGCGGTGGCGTCGGCATGACGCTGCGCGGCGGCCTGCGTTTCCGCGATCGCCTGCGTGTGCTGCTGCGCGAGCGCTTCGGCCTGGGCGATCGCTTCGGTGTGGCGCCGCGCGGCGGCTTCGGCTTCGGCGATGGCGGCCGCATGACGCTGCGTGGCCGCTTCGGCTTCGGCGGTCGCCTCCGCGTGACGCTTCGCGGCGGCCTCGGCTTCGATCGTCGCGGCCGCATGGCGCTGCGCAGCCGCTTCGGCTGCGGTGGCGGCCGCATGATGACGTTGCGCGGCGGCTTCGGCTTCGGCGATCGCGGCCGCATGGCGCTGCGACGCGGCTTCCGCATCCGCGTGACGCTGCGCGAGCGCTTCGGTCAGCGCGGTGGCTTCCGCGTGGCGCTGCACGGCGGCTTCGGCTTGTGCGGCGGCGTCGGTATGGCGCTGGGCGGCGGCTTCGGCCGCGGCGGTCGCGCTGGCATGGCGCTGCTGCGCGGCTTCGGCCTCGGCGGCGGCGGCCGTGTGGCGCTGCGCGGCGGCCTGCGCTTCGATTTCCGCGGCAGCGTGACGTTCCGCCGCCGCCTGGGCTTCCGCTGCCGCGGCGCGCGCGAAGGCTTCCGCGCTGCGGGCCGCCTGCTGCGCGGCGTGGTGATCGTGGAGGAGCTGATCGACGCCCACGGTGAGCGAAGCGATCTGATCGTTCAGGTTCATGCGTGTCTTCTCTGCGTAAGACCCGCGATTTTACCCGCTGCACCGGTGCCGGGCCGAGCGGCACGTGTAACAAAGTGCGCAAAGCGGCGTGCCGCGTGCCGCCTTGTGTTATTTCAGGTAGCCCGCGGAGCCGAACCAGTCGAGCGCATCGCGCAGCCCTTCGCGGTACGGGCGCGCACGGTAGCCGAGCTCGCGCTCGGCCTTCGCGGACGTGAAATACATCTTGTTCTTCGACATCCGCAGCCCGTCCACGGTGACGAACGGCTCCTTCTTCGTGAACTTCGCGACCGCTTCGGCGCCGACCGCGAGCGGGTAGAGCGGCCAGCGCGGCAGCGCGATCGTCGGCGCCTTGCGGTTCGTCATCTGCGCGATGTCGGCGAGCATCTGCTGCAGCGGCAGGTTCTCCCCGCCGAGGATGTAGCGCTCGCCGATCCGGCCGTGCTCCAGCGCGAGGAAGTGGCCGTGCGCGACGTCGTCGACGTGCACGAGGTTCAGGCCGGTATCGACGAACGCGGGAATCTTGCCGAGCGCGGCCTCGACGATGATGCGGCCGGTCGGCGTCGGCTTCACGTCGCGTGGGCCGATCGGCGTCGACGGATTGACGATCACGGCCGGCAGCCCTTCGTCGGCGATCATCCGTTCGACCGCGCGTTCCGCGAGCACCTTGCTGCGCTTGTACACGCCGATCGCCTGCTCGGCCGTGAGTGGCCGGTTTTCGTCGGACGGATCGCCGGCGCTCGTCACCTTCAGCGTCGCGACGCTGCTCGTATAGACGATCCGCTCGACGCCTTCCGCGCGCGCCGCGCGCATCGTCGCGACCGCGCCCTCGAGGTTCGCGCGCTCGATCTCGTCGGGATCGGGCGCCCACAGCCGGTAGTCGGCGGCCACGTGCAGCAGGTAGCGCACGCCGCGCAGCGCGGCGCGCATCGACGCCTCGTCGCGCATGTCGCCGGTGACGATCTCGGCGTCGAGATCCGCCACGTTCGTGCGCGGGCTGGTCGGGCGCACGAGCACGCGCACCGCATAGCCTTTCTGCTGCGCGATGCGCGCGACGGCCGAGCCGACGAAACCGGACGCGCCGGTGACGAGAACGAGATCGCGGGAGGTATCAGTCATGCGTTTCCTTCGGAGCCGCGCGGGCGGCGCGGCGGTTGAGCGTCGGCGAGATTGTACGTGGTCGGCGCGCGCGGCGACGCCGCGCCATGACGGATCTGCACCGGCCCCGGCCCGTGTGCGAAGCGGCCGACGCGACTACAATGCCGGGCTTGAATGCAACCGGAGGGCGACGCGATGAGCCGCAATGAACTGGACGAACGGATCGAGACCTACTACGTGCGGGTGCGCGGCGTCGTGCAGGGCGTCGGCTTCCGTCATGCGACGGTGCGCGAAGCGCATGCGCTGAAGCTGCGCGGCTGGGTCGCGAATCTCGAAGACGGCACCGTCGAGGCGATGATCCAGGGCCCCGGCGCGCAGATCGACCGGATGCTCGCGTGGCTGCGCCACGGGCCGCCGGCCGCGCGCGTGACCGAGGTGACGTTCGAGGAACGCCGGACCGAAAGGCGCTTCGAGCGCTTCCAGCAGCAGTAAGCGGCGCGCGACGATCATGACGGGGTATCCGGAGGCCGGACGCGGCCTCGTGCTGTCGGTGGCGGCGTCGATGCTGTTCGCGCTGATGTCCGCGTACGCGAAACTGCTTGCGCCGCTCACGGGGCTCGACATCTTCGCGTGGCGCGTGTTATGGACCGCGCCGGGCGCGCTCGCACTGATCGCGCTGCGCGGCCGCCGGCCGATGCTCGTCGATCTGCTGCGCCGGAGCGTGCGCGACGGGCGTCTGCTGATTGCGCTACCGGTGAGCGCCGCGCTGCTCGGCGTGCAGTTGTGGCTGTTCCTGTGGGCGCCGCTGCACGGGCGCATGCTCGAAGTGTCGCTCGGCTATTTCCTGCTGCCGCTGACGATGGTGCTCGTCGGCCGCTTCTACTATCGCGAACGGCTCGATCCGCTGCAATGGGCGGCGGTCGCGTGCGCCGCGCTCGGCGTCGCGCACGAAGTGTGGGCGACCCGCGCGTTCGCGTGGCCGACGCTCGTCGTCGCGCTCGGCTATCCGCCGTATTTCGTGCTGCGCCGGCGCATCAACGCCGATTCGCTCGCCGCGTTCGCGGTCGAGATCGCGCTGCTGTGCCCGATCGCGTTCGCGATGGTCGCGACGAGCACGACGCGCGTGGCCGACCATCCGGTGCTGTGGGCCGTGCTGCTGCCGGGGCTCGGCGTGCTCAGCACGCTTGCGCTCGCGAGCTACCTGAAGGCGAGCCGAATGCTGCCGATGGCGCTGTTCGGGATTCTCGGCTACGTCGAGCCGGTGCTGCTCGTCGCGGTGTCGCTGCTGCTGCTCGGCGAGACGCTGAGCGTCGCGAAGCTCGCGACGTACGGGCCGATCTGGGTCGCCGTCGCGCTGACCGCGTGGCACAGCGCGCTGCTGATGCGGCGCCTGCCCGCGCGCGGATGAGCGCCGGTCGCGTCGCGGCGGCTGCCTGCAGCGTGTCGTGTCGTGTCGCGTCTCGTCGCGGCTCGCAAAACAGCCGCCCGCAGTGGTCGAACACGTCGTTGCTGACCGCAAACTGGCGTCGCGCTGACATGAGTCTGGCGACGCTGCCTGCTTTGTCCCGCAAGGCTCGCGCGTGTAATCGAACAGAAGATTCGGTTGCACTTTGTTACTTAGGGTCTCCCCCGATCGGCCATTAGACTGGCCTGACCGACTTCCCTTCGTATGCAGCCTTTTTCGATGAACGGTCATCTCCGTGCGCGGCCGGCCGCGTCGGCGCGATGCGGGCATACGCGTATCGCCGCCGATTCCGCTCGCCTTCTCTTTCCCGATCCCTTCCGCGGTGCATGCCGCATCGCCGTCGTGCGGGTGCGCTCATGGCGTTGAGCGTGCCGCCCGCCCCGGTTCAGCCGTCGCGCGGCGGCCGCCTGATCGAAGTCGATTTCTTCCGCGGCATCGTGCTGCTGATGATCGTCGTCGATCACATCGGCGCGAGCGTGCTGTCGCGCGTCACGCTGCACGCGTTCGCGCTGTGCGACGCGGCCGAAGTCTTCGTCTTTCTCGGCGGCTTCGCGACCGCGAGCGCCTATGGCGCGATCGCCGAACGGCACGGCGCGCGCGCCGCGCAAAAGCGCTTCGTGCGGCGCGCGATGCAGATCTACCGCGCGTTTCTCGCGACGTCGACGCTGATGCTCGTCGTGTCGGCCGTGCTCGACCACTACGGAATCGACGCGCCGAACCTCGCGCTCGACGACGTCAGCGTGATGCTCGCGTCGCCGCTCACGGGCGCCGCCGAGTTGCTGACCTTCCAGCGCCAGCCGTATCTCGCATCGGTGCTGCCGATGTACGTGCTGTTCGCGCTCGCGTCGCCGGTGCTCGTGCCGTTCGCGCGCCGGCATCCGTGGCTGCTCGTCGCGCTGAGCATCGTGTCGTGGGCCGCGGCGGGCTGGCTCGGCCCCGAGTTGCTCGATACCGACGGATTCCGCTGGAGTTTCAATCCGTTCGCGTGGCAGCTGATGTTCGTCGCCGGCGTGCTCGCGCGCTGCCAGCCGTTCTACCGGCGCATTGCGCTCGGGCGGTGGGGCGCCGCGGCGACGGGCGTCGCGTGCGCGGTCGTGCTCGGCTGCGCGAGCTACAAGCTGTTCTCGGGGCTGCCGCTGCCAGAAGGCGTGTTCAAGCGCGATCTCGCGCTGCCGCGCGTCGTGAGCTTCGCGGCCGTGGCGTGGCTGATGGCCGATTGCGTGCGCCTGGGCTGGATCGCGCGGATCGCGCAGGCGGTGCGGCCCGTCGTGGCCGTGGGCCAGCGCGGGCTGATCTGCTTCGTCGCGGGCGCGGCGATTTCGCTCGTCATCGATTCGCTGCTGCATCCCGTTGCGCGCAGCGCGGATCTGCGGCACGTCGGCGTTGGCCTCGCGGCCGATGCATGCGCGCTCGGGCTGATGATGGTCGTGGCCGGTTCGGGAACGTGGTTTGCGCGGTGGCGCGGCGCGGCCGCGTGAGCGCGGCGGCAGTCGGCGCAGGCGGCACGGTGCGTGCCGCACGGCGTCAGTGAGGTGAGTCGATACGGGAGCGGGGCACGGCGGGGGTGTCGTCGGATTCGGCGTCGTCGCGTTCGTCCGGCGCCGGATCGTCGCGTTCCGCGAGGACCGCGTCGGCTTCGGCCGCGGCCCGGGCGGCGCGTATCGCGGTGCAGCGCTGCGCGTGCCGGATGTCCGACAGTATCCGCAGCAGCCGCGTCGTTCTGTTTTTCATGGGTTTCTCCCGCCAGTGCGCGCCGAGCGAAGCGCAGGCGCGTCCTGCAACCAGTGTAGGACGCGTTCGCGTAACCGGCGGGAGAATGTGGCGTGCATGCCGCACGCCGAGGGATAGCCCTTACTGCGCGCCGGCGACGGCCTGCGCCTGCAGCGCTTCTTCGCGGCGCTCTTCCGTGCAGCGCTGATGCTGGCGGGACAGGCGGTTCATCAGCGGCAGCAGCAGCAGCGCGAGCAGCATGCCGATCGCCGCGAGCCAGCCGAGCTTCTCGAACAGCGACAGGTAGAGCGGCAGCGATTCGGTGGGCGGCAGTTCGTGCGACGGCATCTGCGCGAAGTTCGCGACGACGCTGCCCAGATACTGCGACACGCCCGTCGCGACGAAGTACGCGCCCATCATGAAGCCGCTCATGCGCGCCGGCACGTAGCGGGCGATCATAGCGAGGCCGAGGCCGCTCACCAGCAGTTCGCCGAGCGAGTAGAGGCCGTAGCCCCACACCATGAACCACGACGACACGCGGCCGTCGATCGCATAGCGGCCGCTGATCGTGAACACCAGGTAGCCGGCGGCCACCGCGCCGAAGCCGAGTGCGTACTTCGCGGCGACCGGCAGGTCACGGCCGCCTTTCGCGACCGCGTTGTACACCCACACGAGCACCGGGCTCAGCAGCATGATCCAGATCGGGTTCAGCGCCTGGAACTGCGCGGCGCTCCACGTGAACAGCGTCGTGCCGAACAGCATGAAGCGCGGATCGACGTTGCGCAGCGCGAACAGCGTCAGCGACGTCGACATCTGCACGTAGAAGATGAAGAACAGGATCACCTGGCCGATCAGCACGAGCGCCGCGATCAGGCCCGCGCGCTCCGAGCGCTCCGACTTCGCGATCATGTACGCGAAGATCGCGAGGATCGCGAACGCGGCCGTCCACACGCTGGCGACGGCGAGCTGCTTGTGCTGCAGCACGTACAGCGTGATCAGCGCGAGCCCGATGCCGCCCAGCGTGACCGCGCCGAGGCGCTTCCAGCGAATCGGCTGGTCGTCCGGCTGCGAGCCGACGTGCGCGAGCGTGCGGTGCATCAGCATGAAGTTGAGGATCGCGAGCAGCATGCCGCCGCAGCAGACCGCGAACGCGGTGTGCCAGCCCCAGTGGTCCTTGATCCACGGCGTCGCGAGCATCGACACCGTCGAGCCGATGTTGACCGCCATGTAATAGATCGTGAACGCGCTGTCGATGCGTGCGTCGTCGCCTTCGTAGATGCGGCGCACGAGGTTCGCCGCGTTCGCCTTGAACAGGCCGTTGCCGACGACGATCACGCCGAGCGACGCATACATGTACGTCAGGTGATCGTTCGGTACCGCGAGCATCAGGTAGCCGGCGCACAGCACGGACGCGCCGATGATCATCGTGCGGCGGGCGCCGAGCACCTTGTCGCCGATCCAGCCGCCGATCGACGGCGCGGCGTAGACGAGTGCGGTGAACGCACCCCAGGTCAGGTTCGCGTGGCTGTCGGTGAAACCGAGCCGGTCGACCATGAAGAGGACCAGAAGCGCGGCCATGCCGTAGTAGCCGAAACGCTCCCACATTTCGATGAGGAAGACCGTCGTGAACGATCGGGTTTGTGAAACAGGTGGTTGCATCATCAATCTCGTTTTGAAACGGACGGCACGGATCGCGCGTCGTCTTGGGTCGAACTGGCGCCGGTGCACAATGCGCCGGGTAGGCTTTGCGCTGGCGATGGAACAGTCGGGCGGTTAGCCCGGGCCGGAATCGGACACCGTCTGGTATGGCGGCGAAGGACCCCGACCGGCGCGCGCATGGTAACGGCTGCCGGTCCGGTGCGTCAGGTATCTGCCACTTAGGGAAACTCCTAATATGGCAGTAGCTTTCAGGATTATTCGTCTCATCATCTAGTTGTAAGCTTTTGCGCAGGCTATCCGAAGATTCCCGGAGAGCCGCTTGCAGCTTGCCTGTGAAGCCGGCGAGTCTGGCAAGATAGCGCGTCGTTTCGCTCGCTTCGTGTCCCGTTTAGTGCACCGGGCTCAACACCGAAGACGTGTACGAACCCGAAGACTAAGCTATATCGTTCTAACTTAGTTATTTTCCATCAAACATTTTTTGACGACCACTTTTCGGCCTGCTATGGTTCCCCCCACTGAAAACTCGCGGTCCGCAGACGCTGCCGCCGCGCTGGGCAGCAAGATTCGCGCGTTGCGCCAACGACTGAAGCGCACGCTCGACGACACCGCTACAGCCGCGGGTATTTCGAAGCCGTTTCTGTCTCAAGTCGAACGCGGGCTCGCGTCGCCGTCGCTGACGTCGCTGGCCGGTATCGCGCACGCGCTCGGTGTGACGGTGCAGTACTTCGTGGATACGCCGAGCGAGGAACGCTCGGTTTGCCGCGGCGAGCAGTTGCGCTTCTTCGGGTTTGCCGATTCGGCGAACCTGTTCGCGAGGCTGACGAACGTATCCGAAGGGCGCCAGCTGGAGGCGATCCTCGTGAGGATGCCGCCGGGGCAGAAGCGGTCGGAGGTGACGACCCATGCAGGAGAGGAGTTCCTGTATGTGATTGAAGGGGAAGTGTCGCTGACGCTGGAAGGCAAGACGTTCGTCCTGCAGGCCGGCGACAGTTCGCACTATCAGTCGACGGTCCCGCACAGCTGGGTCAACACCGCGAAGATCGAGTCGGTGGTGGTCTGGGTGGGTACGCCGAGACTGTTCTAACGCACAGGTATTCCTTCGTTTCGAAGACGGAATGCCTGTCGAAAGAAACGTAAGGAATACTAAGATGCAATACGAGAATCACGGGCCTCCTCAATCGCTGCGCCCGTCAGCGCCTTACGCGTAATCCGCGGCATCCGCCGCGCGACGCTCACCGAACAACCCTTCTCAAGACTGCCACGATGAAATCCTTGCATGCCATGTCGGCCGTGCTGGCCGCGCTCGCCCTGACGCCTGCCGCCCACGCCGTTACCGTTCCGTCGAACGTCGCGCTCGCTCCCCAACAGGACCTGACGCGCCAGGTGCCCGCCGAAGTCGAGTCGCTCGACCCCGCGCACATCGAATCGTGGACCGGCAACACGATCGGCCTCGACCTGTTCGAAGGGCTGGCACGCATCGATGCAGCCGGCCAGGTCGTGCCGGGCGTCGCGCTGTCGTGGGAACGCAAGACGCCGACGACGTGGATCTTCAAGCTGCGCCACGACGCGAAGTGGAGCAACGGCCAGCCGGTGACGGCCGCCGATTTCGTCTATTCGTGGCAGCGCCTCGTCGATCCGAAGACGGGCTCGAAATACACGATCCTCGTCGAGTTCGTGAAGAACTCGAAAGACATCATCGCGGGCAAGGCCGCGCCTTCGACGCTCGGCGTGCGCGCCGTCGACCCGTACACGCTGGAAGTGTCGACCGACGCGCCCGTCGCGTTCTTCCCCGAGCTGACCGCGATGGCGCCGCTCGTGCCGGTGAACAAGGACGTCGTCGCGAAGTTCGGCGACGCGTGGACGCGCCCGGGCAACATGGTGAGCAACGGCGCATACCAGCTCGTCGACTGGCAGCCGAACAACCGCATCGTCGTGACGAAGGACGCGAAATACTGGAACGCGTCGAAGGTCGTGATCAACAAGGTCACGTTCCTGCCGATCGAAAGCGACGAGACCGCGATGCGCATGTACCAGGCCGGCCAGATCGACTACAGCTACTCGATCCCGTCGGGCATCTTCCAGCAGGTCAGCAAGCAGTTCGGCGGCGAACTGCGCCCGGGCCTGCAGCTCGCGACGTACTACTACTACCTGAACAACAGCGACCCGGCGCTGAAGGACAAGCGCGTGCGCCAGGCGCTGTCGATGGTGATCGATCGCGACGTGCTGACGCAGCGGCTCACGCAGGCCGGCGAGAAGCCGATGTACGGCCTGATGCCGAACGGCACGAAGGGCGTGCAGCCGTTCACGCCGGAATGGGCGTCGTGGCCGATGGCCAAGCGCGTCGAGACCGCGAAGAACCTGCTGAAGCAGGCCGGCTACTCGGACGCGAAGCCGTTGTCGTTCACGCTGACGTACAACACCAACGACCTGCACAAGAAGGTCGCGCTGTTCACCGCATCGGAATGGCGCACGAAGCTCGGCATCACCACGAAGCTCGAGAACGTCGAGTTCAAGGTGCTGATGAAGCAGCGTCATGACGGCAAGGTGCAGATCGCGCGCGACGGCTGGTTCGCCGACTACAACGACGCGATGACCTTCTTCGACCTGATCCGCTGCGGCAGCTCGCAGAACACCGTCGGCTACTGCAACAAGCAGGTCGACACGTTCGTCGACGACGGCAACCAGAAGCTCGACGACAAGGCGCGCACCGCGCTGCTCACGCAGGCGCACGACACCGCGATGAACGACACGCCGATGGTGCCGCTGTTCCAGTATTCGGCCGACCGTCTGGTGAAGCCGTATGTGGGCGGCTACTCGCTGAAGAACGTGATCGACATGCGTGCTTCGCAGGACATGTACCTGATCAAGCACTGAGCGGAGCGATCATGCTGGCCTACGCACTGAGGCGCACGTTGTGGGCGGTGCCGACGATCCTCGCGGTCGTCACCGTCTGCTACCTGCTCCTGCATTTCACGCCCGGCGGCCCGTTCGATACGGAAAAGCAGCTGTCCGCGGCCACGCTCGCGAACCTGAACGCGAAGTATCACCTCGACGAGCCGCTGTGGAAGCAGTACCTGCTGTACCTGAACGCGCTGCTGCACGGCGATCTTGGCCCGTCGTTCCGCTACGTCGACTGGTCCGTGAACGATCTCGTGAGGAAGGCGCTCCCCGTGAGCCTCGGCGTGGGCGGCGTGTCGATCCCGATCTCGATCGTGTGCGGCGTGCTGCTCGGCACCGTCGCGGCCGTGCGCCGCGACAGCTTCATCGACCGCTTCGTGATGCTGATCGGCAACTTCGGCAACGTGATCCCGCCGTTCGTGCTCGGCCCCGTGCTCGTGTGGATCTTCGCGATCCTGCTGAAGACGTCGTCCGGCAACGGCTGGCTGCCGGCGGGCGGCTGGGGCGACGGTGGCTGGCAGTACCGGCTGCTGCCGATCGTGCTGCTGACCTTCATCAACATGTCGTTGCTCGCACGCGTGATGCGCGGCTCGATGATCGAGACGCTGTCGAGCAACTACATCCGCACCGCGCGCGCGAAGGGCCTGCCGGGCTCGACGATCGTGCTGCGCCACGCGTTGAAGCCCGCTCTGATGCCGGTCGTGTCGCTGTTCGGCACGGTCTGCATCACGTCGATCACGGCGGCCGTCGTCACCGAGTCGGTGTTCGCGCTGCCGGGCCTCGGGCAGCTCGTCGTGAACGGCGCCATCAACCGCGACTACACGCTGGTGCTCGGCCTCGTCGTGCTGACCACCGTCTGCGCCGTGCTGTTCAACCTGCTGGTCGACCTCGCTTACGCGTGGCTCGATCCGCGCATCCGTTATTGAGCGAGGCACAGCGATGACTCCGACTACTCCCGTCGTCGGCCTGCCCGTGCAGACCGACTCGCCGCCGCGTTCGCGCTCGCCGCTCGCGCTCGCGATGGCGCGCTTCCTTCACAACCGTGCGGCCGTGTTCAGCCTCGTGCTGCTCGCGCTGATCACGCTCGCGTGCTTCGTCGGCCCGTGGCTGCTCGCGGCCGATCCCGCCGCGAGCGACTGGGGCGCCATCAGCCTGCCGCCGACCTGGGCGAACCAGCACTGGCTCGGCACCGACGAACTCGGCCGCGACCTGCTCGTGCGCACGCTGATCGGCGGGCGCGTGTCGATCGAGGTCGGCCTGCTCGGCACGCTCGTGTCGGGCCTGTTCGGCGTCGTGTGGGGCGCGACCGCGGGCTTCGCGGGCGGCCGCGTCGACTCCGTGATGATGCGCATCGTCGACATGATGTACGCGATCCCGTACCTGCTGATCGCGATCCTGATGATGACCCTGTTCGGCCGCTCGTTCATGCTGGTCGTGCTGACCATCAGCGCGTTCTCGTGGATCGACATGGCGCGCGTCGTGCGCGGCCAGACGCTGTCGCTGCGCAGCCGCGAGTTCGTCGATGCGGCGCGCGCGATCGGCGTGTCGCCGGCGACGATCGTGCGGCGCCACATCGTGCCGAACCTGCTCGGCGTGGTCGTCGTGTACGCGACGGTCTCGGTGCCGAACATCGTGCTGACCGAATCGGTGCTGTCGTTCCTCGGCCTCGGCGTGCAGGAACCGATGACGAGCTGGGGCGTGCTGATCCAGGACGGCGCGCAGAAACTGGAATCGATGCCGTGGCTGCTGCTGGCCCCGGCCGTCATGCTGTGCGTGACGCTCTACTGCGTGAACTTCGTCGGCGACGGCCTGCGTGACGCGCTCGACCCGAAGGATCGCTGAAGATGGCCGCATTACTCGAAGTAGACAACCTGGGCGTGCGCTTCACGCGCAAGGACGCGCCGCCCGTCGACGCCGTGAGCGGCGTGTCGTTCTCGCTCGAAGCGGGCAAGACGCTCGGCATCGTCGGCGAATCGGGCTCGGGCAAGAGCCAGACCGTGATGGCGATGCTCGGCCTGCTGGCCGGTAACGGCGCGACGAGCGGCGCCGCGCGCTATCGCGGCGACGACCTGCTCGCGATGGATGCGCGCGCGTTGAACAAGGTGCGCGGCGACCGGATCGCGATGATCTTCCAGGATCCGATGACGTCGCTCAATCCGTTCCTGACGATCGAGCGGCAGATGACCGAAACGCTGCAGCTGCATCGCAAGCTGTCGCGCAAGGAAGCGACGAAGCGCGCGATCGAGGCGCTCGAATCGGTGCGCATTCCCGACGCGGCGCGCCGCATCCGCATGTATCCGCACGAGTTCTCGGGCGGCATGCGCCAGCGCGTGATGATCGCGATGGCGCTGCTGTCCGAGCCGGAAATCCTGATCGCCGACGAGCCGACCACCGCGCTCGACGTGACCGTGCAGGCGCAGATCATCGACCTGCTGCGCGAGCTGAACCGCGAGCGCGGCACCGCGATCGTGCTGATCACGCACGACATGGGCGTGGTCGCCGGCCTCGCGGACGACGTGATGGTCATGTATGCGGGCCGCACCGTCGAATACGCGCCGGCCGATACGATCTTCGCGGCGCCGTCGCATCCGTACACGATCGGCCTGCTCAACGCGCTGCCGCGCCTGACCGACGCGGACGATGCGCCGCTCGTCGCGATTCCCGGCAATCCGCCGATGCCCGGCACCGCGCCGGCCGGCTGCGCGTTCGCGAAGCGCTGCACGTACGCGGAGGAGCGCTGCGGCGCGGCGCGCCCCGCGCTCGAAACCTATGGCGCCGTGGGCGCGGTGCGCGCGTGCCACCGGCCCGTGGCCGATCTGACGGGAGGTCTGCGATGAGCGTCGATGAACGCCGCCATGCCGGCGCGACGGACGACACGCTGCTGTCCGTCGACGGTCTGAAAGTGCATTTCCGCGTGCCGCTCGGCGGCTATCCGTGGTCGCCGAAGGGTACGCTGCGCGCCGTCGACGGCGTGTCGTTCGACGTGAAGCGCGGCGAGACGGTCGGGCTCGTCGGCGAGTCGGGCTGCGGGAAGTCGACGCTTGCGCGCGCGCTGATCGGCCTCGTGCCGATGACGGCCGGCACCGTGAAATGGCGCGGCCAGACCGTGGAGCCCGATCACCTGCGCGGCACCGCGATGCGGCGCGAAGTGCAGATGATCTTCCAGGACCCGCTCGCGTCGCTCGATCCGCGCATGACGATCGAACAGGTCGTCGCGGAGCCGCTCGTCACGCACCAGGCCGGCCTCGGCCGCACCGAGGTGCGCCGCCGCGTGATCGCGATGCTCGAGCGCGTCGGCCTGAACGCGCATCACCTGCTGCGCTATCCGCACGAATTCTCCGGCGGGCAATGCCAGCGCGTCGGAATTGCACGCGCGCTGATCAGCGAGCCGAAGCTCGTGATCTGCGACGAACCCGTATCGGCGCTCGACGTGTCGATCCAGGCACAGATCGTGAACCTGCTGCGCGACCTGCAGCGCGATCTGTCGTTGTCCTATCTGTTCGTCGCACACGATCTGGCGGTGGTGAAGGCGATCAGCCAGCGGGTGCTCGTGATGTATCTCGGCCGCGTGATGGAGTTCGGCACGCGGCATGACGTGTACGGCGTGCCGCAGCACCCGTACACGAAGGCGCTGCTCGATGCGGCGCCGACGCCGGAGCCGGCGCGCGAGCGTGCTCGCCGACCGATGCTGCTGGCGGGCGAGATGCCCTCGCCGCTGAACCCGCCGTCCGGCTGTGCGTTCCGCACGCGCTGTCCGGTCGCGATCGATGCGTGCGCGCAGGACGTGCCGCTGCCGGAAGTTCGGCAGGGGTCGGCCGCGCGTGTCGCGTGCATCCGCGCGGGTGTGGCGTGAGGTGAAGTGACGCAGCAAACATAACCAGGGCAGGTCAACAGGGGTAGGTGCGGCGCGAACGATCTTCGCGCCGCGGATACAGGCGCGTCCTTAACCGGGCGCGCCGGGGGGCCGGGCGCGGATCGCAACCGGCGTGGACGATATCAACACAAGACGAGAATGACGATGAGAAAACAGAAGACGATCGGGACGGCATCGAAAATGCTGCTTGCATGGGGGCTGCCGGCGCTTGCCGGCGTCTCGCTGACGGGCGTCGCGCACGCCGACGACGCGGCCCCCGCACCGTTGACGGTCGCGCAGGCCGCGCCCGGCACGACCGTTGCGCAGGCAACGACCCCGAACGCCATTGTCAACGCCGAAGCAACGCAGGCCGTTACGCCGCCCGACGAGCCGTCGGCGCAGTCGAAGTCGAAGGGCTTCATTGCCGACAGCCATCTCGACTTCCTGTTCCGCAACTATGCGGACGTGCTCGACAACAAGGGCGGCCCGCATCGTCACGCGTGGGTCCAGGGCGCGATGGCGAACTTCGAGTCGGGCTACACGACGGGCCTGATCGGGATCGGTTTCGACGCGTCGCTGTATGCGGCGCTGAAACTCGACGGCGGTCAGGGCGCCGGCAGCATGGTGCACATCGCGAAAGGCGGCGGTGGCGGCAACCAGCTCGCATGGGCCTATCCCGGCATCTACGACGTGAAGGCGCGCATCTCGAACACGGTGGTCAAGTACGGTCTGCAGGCCGTCGACAACCCGTTCATGGAGCAGCACGACAACCGTGCGCTGCCGCCGACGTTCCTCGGTGCGACCCTCGTCAGCAATGAATTCAAGAACGTGATGCTCGAGGCCGGCAGCTTCACGAAGACCGACGCGCGCGGTCACACGACGCTCACCAACCTGACCACGCAATACGGCGGCACGCGCATCAACCGCCTGTCGTACGTCGGCGGCACGTGGGACTACTCGCCGAACGGCGAAGTCGCGCTGTACGCGAACCAGGCCGACGACGTGTGGCACCAGTACTACGCGTCGGTGAAGCACAGCATCGGCAGCCCGCAGACGATCAAGTGGACCGGCTTCGGCAACGTCTACTCGACGCACGACACGGGCGATGCGCTGCAAGGCAAGATCAACAACAACGCGTACAGCCTGTCGGTGGCCGCGCAGCACGGCCCGCACGAGCTGCTGCTCGGCTTCCAGCAGGTGCTCGGCGACCAGTTCTTCGACTACCTGAACGAAACGAACGGCATCTTCCTGACCAACTCGATGGACGTCGACTACAACGCGCCGCACGAAAAGTCGCTGCAGCTGCGTTACACGTTCTACGGCAAGGAAGCGGGCCTGCCGGGCTTCAAGGCGATGGTCTGGGGCGTGACGGGCTGGGGCGCGGACGGCAGCGCGGGCGCGGCGAACGACCCGAGCAAGTCGAGCATCTACTGGAGCAACGGCGCGCCGGTGCAGGGCCGTCACCACGAGTTCGGCTTCATCCCGTCGTACACGTTCCAGAGCGGCAAGCTGAAGGACACGAAGGTCACGTTCATCGCGATGTGGCACGCCGGTTCGGCGCACTACTCGGATGCGACGAACACCGAGTACCGCCTGGTCGTGAACCTGCCGCTGCACGCGTTCTGATCGCAGGGGGCGCATGCGCCCCCGCCTCGCACGGCCGGCCTTCGATCCACGCGATCAGGCCGGCTTGTGCAGCCCCGCGACGGGATCGTTCGCAGCGGGCATCTCTTCCACCAGCGCCGTGAGCTGGCGGCCTGTATCGCGCCATGCGTCGAGGCCGCCGCGCAGTGCGAGCGCATCGGTGAAGCCGGCGTCGAGCAGGCGCTTCGCCATCAGCGCCGCCGTCACTTCGTTCGGGCACGAGCAGTACACGACGAACTTCTGCGTGAACGGATAGCGCGACACGATGTCGCCGATCTGGCGCTCGTCCGCGAACTGCGCGCCGGGAATCGTGAACGGGTCGAGCTTGCGATGTTCGGGCGAGCGGACGTCGAGGACCACCGGCGCGGCCGTCGCACGCAGCATCGTGTCGAGTTCGTCGACGCCGATCCGCGCGCTCGCGAGCTGGCGGATCAGTGCGCGGCGGCGCATCCAGCGGAACGCCGCGTACACCGCCAGCACCGCGACGGCCGCGAGCAGCGCGACGCGGCCGAGCTGGCCCGCACCGGCGAACAGCCAGTCGATCTGGCGATAGAACAGCACGCCGACTACCAGCCCGACGATCGTCCACAGCGCGGCGCCGAGCGCATCGTAGCCGACGAACGTGCGATAGCGCGTGCCGAACGCGCCGGCCATCGGCACCGACACGAGCGACAGCCCCGGAATGAAGCGCGCGACGGCGAGCACGCGCACGCCGTAGCGGCCGAAGAAGGTTTCGGTTTTTTTCACGCAGCTGTCACGCGACAGCGACAGCCGGCAGATCGTCTTCAGCGTCGCGCCGCCGTAGCGCCGGCCGGCGAGGTACCACACGGTGTCGCCGATCAGGGCGCCGAGCACCGACAGTGCGACCACCGTGACCAGTTGCGAGCCGATCATCGCCGGATGCATCGCGGACATCGCGCCGAACAGCACGAGCGTCGGCATCGCGGGCACCGGCAGCCCGATGGCCGCAGCGAGCACGTTGGCGAAGACGAGAAGCGGCCCGTATTGGGCGACGAGGTCGCGGAGGAGCATGACGGCTGGCCGAAAAAGGAACGCGCGCGGAAAGCACGCAGATGGGCCGATTATCGGCCTTTTTCAAGTCGGCGGCGGGAATTGCGCAAAGCGCCTGACGGCGGCAGGGGCATGTCGGTGAGCCGGCGATCTACGTGCGGCTCACCGTTCGGAATCACGAAGAGGTGCGGGCCAGCGACGCGGCGCCGTGGTTTTCGCCGGGCAGCTCGGCGCCGTGCGAGCGGATCGCCGCGATCAGTTCGGCCGGCGTGATCTCGTAGCGGACTTCGCGGTGGATGCCGGGCTTGCGTTCGTCGATCTCGATCAGCAGCACGCTCTTGCCGTCGCCGGTTGCCTCGAGGCGAAGCGAGCGCAGTTCGCGGCCGTCGGCCGGGTCGTGTTCGGTGAGCAGGGTCATTGCCCCGGATGAGCCGGTAGTGCGCATCGAACCTATCCTCGTGTCGTGGATGCCGTAGTGGCGAAGATGTCTTGGTTGAAAACAGCTTGACGCAGTTTAACGCGAACGGGCCGCGGTTCGGCGCATTTTCGTGAGCCGAAATGAGGGCTGAACCGTGGATCCCTCTGATGTTTGAGCCGCGCGGGGCGGCCGTTTCAGCCGGATCGGGCGCCGGCGCGGCGGGTGTCCGAGCGCCGGTCGCGGACGGCCGGTCGCGGACGGCCGGTTGCGGACGGCCGGTTGCGGACGGCCGGGCGCGTGCGGCGACACGCGGCGCAACGCGTGTCGCCGCGGCGGCATCAGAAGCGGTCGGCGAGTCCCATCGCCGGGTCGCTGACCGAGTGGCGGCCGGTTTCGACACGGCCGGCGACGCGGCGCGAGAAGCTCGCGTCACTGTCCGCGGTGACGATGAAGTCGTACCAGTGGCCGGTGGAGTCGAGCTGCCAGTGCAGCTCGGCCTGGTCGCCCGCGCGCACCGTGACGGTCCACGTGGTACCGGTGCCGTGGTCGCGATCCGGGCCGTGCCCGTGGCCGTTGCCGTCGTCGCCGTGACCGCGATCGTCGTGTGCGCCGCGTCCGGACAGCGGCCCGTAGACCTGGTTCGACTTCACGGTGAAGCGCACCGTGCCGCCGCCGCGGTTGCGCAGCCGCAGGTGGAGGTTGCCGCTCGCGCCCGCGTAGCCGACGCGAATTTCCGGATGCGGCGCGCGTGCGCCGGCCAGGCGGCTCAGGTCGCCGGTGAAGCGGCGGTGATAGCCGTTCGGCCCCAGTACCCACAGGTCATATTTACCGCTGTCGTCGGTGCGTGCGGCCCAGTCGCCGTGCAGCGTCTTGCCCGGTTCGACCACGTAGCGTCGCGGCAGGCGGTCGAGGTGCAACTTGTCGTAGACGTGAAACACGGCGGCGGTGCGGCCCGTGTTCGCGAACTTCAGCGTGAGCGTGCCGGTGCCGGCATCGGCACGGGCGCTCGCGTGCAGCTCGTAAGGCAGCGCGCGCGACGGGCGCACGCCGGCGGCCTGCGCGGGCAGCGCGGGCGCGGCCGGCGGCACGATCTTCGGTGCGGCCTGCTGCGCGGCGCTCAATGCGTCGACCTGGCTCTTCGTCGTATGGCCCGCGAGCGTCGGCAGCGGCTCGTGGTTCGGCGAGCGGAAGTTGAACGCGCTCGTCAGGTCGCCGCACACCGCGCGGCGGTACGCGCTGATCTGCGGCTCGGCTACGCCGAAGCGCTTTTCGAGGAAGAGCAGCGTCGACGTATGGTCGAACACCTGCGAATTGACCCAGCCGCCGCGGCTCCACGGCGACACGACCCACATCGGCACGCGCGGGCCCGGGCCGTACGGACGGCCGTCGATCGCCGGCTGGCTCGACGTGGCCGGCGTGAAGTCGTGGTACTCGACCGCGACGTCGGCGTCCCGCAGCGTGTGGCCGCCCGCGAGCGTGCCGTCGGCGTTGCGCGACGGCACGGCCGGCGACGGCATGTGGTCGAAGAAGCCGTCGTTCTCGTCGTAGTTGACCAGCAGCACGGTCTTGCTCCACACGTCCGGGTTCGCCGTCAGCGCATCGAGCACGGCTTGCACGTACCAGCCGCCCTGCGCGGGGCTCGACGGCCCCGGATGTTCGCTGTACGCGGACGGCGGAATGATCCACGACACCTCGGGCAGTTTGCCGTTGCGGATGTCGTCTCGGAACGATTCGAGGAAGCCGTACGGCATCGTGTTGCCGAACCCTTTCGCCAGCGGGCTCAGCGGATCGTCGATTGCCGGATCGTAGAACGCGCCGGCGGCCGTCACCGGCTGCGTGATGTCCGTCGACGCGACGTACGCCGGCCGGCGCGCGGGCGGCATCTGCTCGATCGCCGCGCGCCAGTGGCGAAAGCTCATCATCTCGTTGCAGCCGAAGTTGTCGATCAGGCTCTGGTAGACCTTCCAGTTCACGCCGGCCTGCTGCAGCCGGTCCGCATAGGTGGTCCAGGTCCAGCCCTGGCTCGACGGGCCGATGTCGTTGCCGCCGTTGAACTGGTTGTTCAGCGCGGCGATCTTCACGCGGCTGCCGTCGGCCGGGCTGAGCCCGTTCGGGCCGTTGGTGCCGCTCCAGTAGAACAGGCGGTTCGCGATCGTGCCCGTGTGCATCCCGCAGTGGTAGTGGTCGCACAGCGTGAACGCATCGGCGAGCGCGCGCTGGAACGGCACTTCGGCCGCGTCGTAATAGCCCATCGACAGCGGCGTCTTCGCGTCGGGCCAGCGATTCATCCGGCCGTGGTCCCACGCGGCCTGCGCATCGGCCCACGTGTGCGGCGTGCCGCCCGCGCGCTGCGCGTTGCCCTGGCTCGCGTCGAGGTGATACGGCGTGACCGTGGCGGCGGCCGCCGCCTTCGTGTACGTCTGGTAGAACACGTTGCGGCCGTTCGGCGACGGCACCGCGAAGCGGTCGCCATAGCCGCGCACGCCCTTGAACGTGCCGAAATAGCTGTCGAATGCGCGGTTCTCCATCATCAGCAGCACGACGTGCTTCACGTCCTTGATGGTCCCCGTTTCGTGAAACGCGGGAATCGCGAGCGCGCGGCGGATGCTCGGCGGAAACGCGGACAGCGCGGCGGCGGCGAGGCCGGAAGTGGCGGTCTGCTGGAGGAACTTGCGGCGTGACGTCATGGCGTTCGGGTCCTGTGATGATGGGAGCGTTCGTGATTGCGTGTGGCGGTGCCCGTGCGTCGCCCCCCGGGACGATTCGCGTTGCGTGTGCGTTCGAGTGCATCGGCCGCGCGTGGCCGCGCGTGGCGGCGGTGCGCGCATCGCGCGACGCGGGGTGTCGCGCGGATGCTTCGGCCGTCGTCGCGATCCCGCACGCCGCGCGCTCGTGATGCGCGGGGCAGGACGTCGGCACACGCGGGCCCGGCGCATGCCGGGTCGGGCGGCGCCCAGTCTAGGGAGGCGACGTGACGTCGACGTGATGAAGAAATGACACCGCATGTCGTGCGCGTGACGTTGTGTGCGCAACGATATGGCGGGACGCGACATGTGGCGAAAGCGGGTAAGAAGTTACCGGTTCGGGGCCGTGGGGCGGGCAGATTTTTCCTGTTCGTGGCGACGCGTGATCGCCTGTCGTTGCGGGTGCAACGGCATCGCGTGACGACCATGTTTCAAATGCGTGAAATCGGATAAGCTCGACGGATTGCTGCGCACGGGCGCAGCCCGCGCCGCTGGCGCGACTTTCCGGAACCGGCCCACCCATGACCGACATCACGATCCGGCACAGCGAGACGCACGACGTCGACGCGATCCGGCAGATCGCCGCGCATCCCGCGGTGTACGCGAATACGTTGCAGCTCCCGTTTCCGTCGCTGGAGAAATGGCAGAAGCGGCTCGCAGGCATACGCGAGCACGGTGTGAGCCTCGTCGCCGAAATCGAAGGCGTGGTGGTCGGCCATCTCGGCCTGCACCCCGAACAGAATCCGCGCCGGCGTCATGCGGCAGGGCTCGGCATGATGGTCGACGCGGCGCATCACGGGCGCGGCGTCGGCAGCCGGCTGCTCGCGGCCGCGATCGATCTTGCGGAAAACTGGCTGAACGTCACGCGTCTCGAGCTGACCGTGTACGCCGACAATCGTACGGCGATCGCGCTCTACGAAAAGCACGGGTTCCGGATCGAAGGCGAATCACCCGGCTATGCGTTGCGCGACGGCGTGTACGCGTCCGTGTATCACATGGCGCGGATCAAGGCGGCGCAGTGAAGGCCCGCCCGACGCGTATCCGGCACCCCGCCGGCCGCGCTGCCGCGCGTCATATTCATTCAAGAATTCGTTCGTTTTCTGCCGGTCGTGCGCGTCGTATCGTTGAACGATTTGCCGGTCGCTTCGGCCGGCTTGCGCTTTTCCGCAACGATGCCGTGCGACGTTGCAGGCCCGCAGGCTTCATCGTCATCGCTTCATGGCTCGCGCTTCACGGCCATCGCTTCTCACGCGACATCTTCCCGCAACCGTCTCTTTCAACGGACCCGCTTCGATGAAAACCGCTCTCCGGAATCTGACTGCCGCCTGCCTGCTCGCCGCCACGGGTGCGGCGCTTGCCGCTGCCACGCCTACCGGCGCGCCGGTGGCGAGCGCATCGTCCGACGGCGCGCACCTGCCGCCCGGCATCGCGTGGCAGCACGGCGACGTCGATGCCGCCTTCGCGCTCGCGAAGCGCACCGGCAAACCGCTGCTGCTCTACTGGGGCGCGGTGTGGTGCCCGTCGTGCAACCAGGTGAAGTCGACGATCTTCAGCCAGCAGGCATTCAAGACGCGCTCGTCGTTCTTCGTGCCCGTGTATCTCGACGGCGATACCGAAAGCGCGCAGAAGCTCGGCGAGCGTTTCAAGGTGCACGGCTATCCGACGATGATCCTGTTCCGTCCCGACGGCACCGAAGTGACGCGGCTGCCGGGCGAAGCCGATCTCGATCGCTACATGCAGGCGCTGTCGCTCGGGATGACGGCCGCACATCCGGTGCGACAGACGCTCGCGACCGCGCTGAAGAACGGCGCGGCGTTGACGCCGGACGAATGGCGCCTGCTGGCCGACTACTCGTGGGATACCGACGGCGAGCTGCCGGTGCCGGCCGATCGGGTCGCCGAGACGCTGCAGTCGCTGTCGCAACGCGCACGGGCGGCCGGTGCGAAGGCCGAAGCGGCGCGCTTCGCGCTGAAGGCGGCGGTGGTCGCGGCGTCCGACGATCCGGCGCAGGCCGGCGCGCTCGACAAGGCGGCGCTTGGCGATTCGCTGCGCACGGTGCTGCAGGCTCCGGCCTTGTCGCGGGCCAATTCGGACGTGCTGGTCGCGGCGCCTGCGCGTGTGGTCGCGTATCTCGGCGGCGACGACGCGCAGCGCGGGAAATTGCGTGGCGCATACGACGCGGCGCTCGCGCGCCTGTCGACCGACACCACGCTGTCGTCGATCGACCGGCTGATGGCGCTGCACGGCCGCGTGCTGCTCGCGCGCGGCGATGCAAGCAAGGGTGCGCCGCCGGCCGCGCCGGCGCTGGCCGATACCGCGCGCAAGCAGATCGCCGCGTCGGTGCAGGGCGCCGCGAATGCATACGAGCGGCAGGCGCTCGTCAGCGAAGGCGCGGACACGCTGACCGACGCGGGGCTGTACGACGAGTCGGATGCGTTGCTGAAGGCCGAGTTGCCGCGTTCGTCGACGCCGTACTACTTCATGTCCGGGCTGGCCGCGAATGCGAAGGCGCGCGGCGACAAGGCCGCGGCGCTCGACTGGTATCGCAAGGCGTACGACGCGGCGAGCGGGCCGGCGACGAAGCTGCGCTGGGGCGCGACCTATTTTGCGAATGCGGTCCAACTGGCGCCGGACGATTCGGCGCGCATCGAAGGGATCGCCGCGAGCGTGCTCGCGCAGGCCGACAAGACGCGGGACGCGTTCTACGGCGCGAACCTGCGCGCGTTGACCAAGGTCGTCACGCAGTTGAACCGCTGGCGCGCCGGCGGTGCGCACGATGCGTCGGTCAGGTCGGTCGTGAAGCAGTTCGACGGCGTATGCGGAAAGCTGCCCGCGGGCGATCCGCAGGCAGCGGCATGCGCGAAGCTGATCCAGCCCGTGAAGGCGTAACGGCGCGCGGATGCGTCGCCGCGCGGGCCGGACGAACGATTACCGGCCCGACTCCGACGACGCGCCGCGCTCGCTGCCGTATCCGGCATCGTGCTGGCGGGCGATCTTCGCTTCGGCGGAAACGATGCTCGCCGGATAGAACCAGTCGCTCGACTGGAAGCCGGCCTGCTTGAGCGCCTTCACTTCGGCGTGAACCTGCGCGCGCGTGAGCGGCGGGTTCGACTGCGCGTGCGCGGCGAGCGGGGCCGACACGGCCAGGGCGATGGCAACGGCTGGGATCAGATGCTTCATGATCGGGACCTCCACGATTCCGGTGAGTCGCGGCGCTTCGTTCGTCAAAGCGCCGGGCGACGTTGGAACCAGTGTAGGCCGCGGCGCGCGCGCGAAAAATGCGATCGCTCCCAACGCAGTGTTTTGCTGCGGGCAACAATGGGGGGGCGGGATGCGCTTCGGACGGCATTCGCGCCACGACGGCGCTTGCGCCGTGGTGCGACCGGACGCCGACCGACGCCGATACGGGTGGCGGAATCAAAGGCAAGCACATCGATATCTTCCGCGGATTCGGCGATACCGCGCGGAAGGAGGCCTGTCGCGTGACGGCCGGGAACGGCACCGTTTTCGTGTCGGCCAGGGCCGGATCGTAGAGGGGCCGGATTGTGCCGATGAGGCGGGGCCTCTCGTGCGACGGCCCGGGCGGGAGCGTAGGCGAAGGGTGGCCGCCTCGGTGGCGGCTTCGCGGGCCGGTTTCGCGAAGGTCGACCGGGCGTGCCCGATCGACCTTCATGCACGGGGCGGCGAAGCCGCCGTCGCGTGTTACACGAGCCCTGTCGTGTAGTACACGGCGATCACGAAGAACACCGCGAGCGTCTTGATGATCGTGACCGCGAAGATGTCGCGATACGACTCGCGGTGCGTGAGGCCCGTGACCGCGAGCAGCGTGATCACCGCGCCGTTGTGCGGCAGCGTGTCCATGCCGCCGCTCGCCATCGCGACGACCCGGTGCAGCACGTCCAGCGGGATATTCGCGGCCTGCGCGCCCTTGATGAACAGGTCCGACATCGCGGCGAGCGCGATGCTCATGCCGCCCGACGCCGAGCCCGTGATACCGGCGAGCGAGCTGACCGACACGGCCGCGTTGACGAGCGGGTTCGGAATGCTCTTCAGTGCATCGCTGACGACGAGGAAGCCCGGCAGCGCGGCGATCACGCCGCCGAAGCCGTATTCCGACGCGGTGTTCATCGCGGCGAGCAGCGCACCGGCCACGGCGGCTTTCGAACCGTTGGCGAAACGGCCGCTCACGCGCTTGAAGGCAGTCAGGATGACCAGCACGATGCCGAGCAGCAGCGCGGCCTCGACCGACCAGATCGCGACGACGGTCTTGATCGACGTCGTGACCGGTGCGTGCACGCCCGGCAGCACTTCCGGCGCGACCGTGTACGACGCGGCGCCGTACCACTGCGGAATCAGCTTCGTGAACGCGAAGTTCGACACGCCGACGAGGATCAGCGGCAGGATCGCGAGCGCCGGACTCGGCAGCGACTTCGCCTCGACGCGCTCCGGCTCGTTGACGAGCGACGTGCCGTAGCCTTCGCCCTTCGCCATCGCCGACCGGCGGCGCCATTCCAGATACGTGAGGCCGACGACGATGATGAACAGCGAGCCGATCGTGCCGAGCACGGGTGCGGCCCACGCGGTCGTCTTGAAGAACGTGGTCGGGATGATGTTCTGGATCTGCGGCGTGCCGGGCAGCGAATCCATCGTGAACGAGAATGCGCCGAGCGCGATCGCGCCGGGCATCAACCGTTTCGGAATGTTGCTCTGGCGATAGAGTTCGGCCGCGAACGGATAGACCGCGAACACCACGACGAACAGCGACACGCCGCCATAGGTGAGCAGCGCGCACACCGCGACGATCACCGCATTCGCGCGCGAGCGGCCGATGTAGCGGATCGCCGCGTGGACGATCGATTCGGAGAATCCGGAGAGTTCGATCACCTTGCCGAACACGGCGCCGAGCATGAACACCGGGAAATACAGTTTGACGAAGCCGACCATCTTCTCCATGAAGATGCCGGAGAAGACCGGGGCGACGGCGGCGGGTTCGGTCAGGAGCACCGCGCCGAGCGCGGCGATCGGCGCGAACAGGATCACGCTGTAGCCGCGATACGCGGCAAACATCAGGAACGCCAGCGCGGCGAGGACGATCACGAAAGACAAGGGAGTCTCCTAATGGCTTTGGTTGTTGTTCGATCGCGCGATGCGCCGCGGACCGGCTCAGGTTCGTGCAGGTTTCGTGCCATCGGCCGGATTGCACCGCCGGACGCGGGTCCGCCGGAGACCGGCGGGCCCGCGCCGGTCGTTGTCTGACGATTCTACATAAAACGTCTCCATCCGGAGACGAAATGGTCGTCCGGCCAGCTCGTGGAATCAGGCAGGGCTTTCCCGGACAACGCATTGCGGCGTGTCTCCAGAATGAGATAATTCGTCTCGTTCCGGAGACATCCGGTCGAACATACACGGAGACGAAGACACGATGATGAACGACTGGGCCCGCCTGCCCGTCAACTACGGTGACGTGTTGCGGCGCGCCGCCGAGTCGCTGTTCCGGACCTTCGAGGATTCGAGCGCGGGCACGGTGGTCGTCGATCGCGATGCGCGCGTCGTGTGGATGAACGAGCGGTACGCGGCGCGCTTCGGGTTCGCCGACCCGCAGCAGGCCGTCGGCCTCGACTGCGAGACCGTGATCCCGAACAGCCTGTTGCGCGAGGTCGTGTCGACCGGGCAGCCGATCCTGCTCGACATCATGGAGACGGGCCGCGAGCCGCTCGTCGTCACCCGGCTGCCGCTGAAGGACGAAGCGGGCGAGACGGTCGGCGCGATCGGCTTCGCGCTGTTCGACCAGTTGAAGACGCTCACGCCGATCATTTCCCGCTACGCGCAGCTTCAGCAGCAGCTGATCGCGACGCAGCGTTCGCTCGCGCAGGCGCGCCGCGCGAAATACACGTTCGCGAGCTTCGTCGGCACGAGCGCCGCGAGCCTCGAGACCAAGCGCCAGGGGCGTCGTGCGTCGCAGGTCGATTCGCCGGTGCTGTTGCTCGGCGAGACGGGCACCGGCAAGGAACTGCTCGCGCATGCGATCCACGCGGCGTCGGCGCGCGCGCTGCAGCCGCTCGTGACTGTCAACGTCGCCGCGATTCCCGACACGCTGCTCGAAACCGAATTCTTCGGCGCGGCGCCCGGTGCGTATACGGGCGCCGACCGCAAGGGGCGCGTCGGCAAGTTCGAGCTGGCCGATCGCGGCACGCTGTTTCTCGACGAGATCGGCGACATGCCGCTGCCGCTGCAGGGCAAGCTGCTGCGCGTGCTGCAGGACAAGGAGTTCGAGCCGGTCGGCTCGAACCGGATCGTGCGCGCGGACGTCCGGATCATCGCCGCCACGAGCGCCGACCTGCCGGCGCTGGTCGAGGCCGGGCGCTTTCGCGCGGATCTCTATTACCGGCTGAACGTGCTGACGATCCACGCGCCGCCGCTGCGCGAGCGCGCGTCCGACATCGCGGCGCTCGTCTACGCGACGCTCGAGGAGCTGGCCGCGCAGCACGGGCGCGCCGCCCATTGCGAGCTGACCGACGATGCGCTGCGGATGCTGTGTGCGTATCCG
The DNA here is from genome assembly GCF_902832845.1 of Burkholderia metallica. Classification (GTDB taxonomy): domain Bacteria; phylum Pseudomonadota; class Gammaproteobacteria; order Burkholderiales; family Burkholderiaceae; genus Burkholderia; species Burkholderia metallica. The sequence goes on from NZ_CADFDB010000010.1 coordinate 147,619, forward strand.
TGGCCGGGCAACGTGCGCGAGTTGCGCAACACGCTCGAACGCGCGTTGATGCTGTCGGACCGGTCGGTGATCGATGCGCATGCGCTCGCGCCGTTCCTCGGACCGGTGCGCGTAGCGACGGACGGCGCCGCACCGGCGCAGCGGGCGGCCGTGTCGCCGGTCGAGCGACGCGCGGGCGACGAGCCCGCCGCGCCGGCCGCGTCGTATGCCGATGCATTGGCGGCGTGGGAGCGCCAGTTCCTGACCGATGCGCTGGCGGCTTGCGACGGCAAGGTGGTGGAAGCGGCCGCGCGCATCGGGATCGGCCGCGCGACGCTGTACAAGAAGCTCGCGGCGCTGGGCATCGACCGCTAGGCCGAACGGCGAAAGCGGTTTGGACGGACGTGACGCATCGAACAGGAGATCACGATGAAACGGATCGGCATCGCAGGGTGGCTGACGATGTTGCTGGCAACCTCCGCGCTTGCGCAGGCCGGCGACGCCGACGCGCCCGAGGCGCGGCGCAACTGGTACAACGATCCGTTCATCGCGCTGTCGCAGGGCCTGGCCGAATGTCCGTTGCCGCTCGGCCCGTGGATGACCCGCGCCGAGATGACCGACGACGCGCATTACCGCGCCGAGCGCGGCACCACCTGCTGGCTCGCGCACCGCTGCACGAAGCCGAATTCGTATATGTATGACGCACCGATCGCCGCTGCGGCGAAGGCGCACTTCGCCGGCTCCGACCGACTGCGTGGCACGAGCCTGTGGATCACCGTGCAGCGGCGTTTCATTTACGTCGAAGGGTGCGCCGATCAGGCGTTCGATCGGCACGCGTTGCAACGCGAACTCGAGGCGCTTCCGGACGTCGAGCAGGTTTTCGTTCGCATCACCGACGATCCGCACAGGAGCTTGCCGTACAAGGCGCGCGGGCAGCCCGGCCGCACGCCGAACTGACGGTGAAAGGGCCGCACATGGCATACTCGCGACATTCCAAAAAAGGTTGACGGGAAGAACAATGAAACACATGCTTGCGTCGGTCTGTCGGCGGCCTCGGGCGGCCGTCGTGTTGGCTCTGGTTGCAGGACTCGGCGGGTGCGGCGGCAGCGCGCCGCTGTTCACTTCGGACGGACGTCCGACTACCCAGGTGCAATGCACCGGCAGCGACTGGAGCAATTGCACGGACAATGCCCGCGCGATCTGCAACGGGGATTTCGACGTGCTTCAGCAATCGAGCGATGACGCCACGCGAAATCTTCTCTTCGCGTGCAAGAAGAAAAGCGGTTATTGATCCCGAGATAACGGGCCGACGAGACCACGTTCGGGCGCAGCGCTTTTCTGTTGGCTGAGAGTCATCTATCTTCACGAATAACACTCACGGAGCCCCGTCCCCATGGCGACCTACAGGCAACTGACCGCGCAGCTCGAACGGCTTCAGCAGAAGATCGACAAGGAACGTGAAAAGGCGATTGCCGATGCGATCGCCGACATCCGCGCGAAAATCGACGAATACGACATTACGCCGGAAGAGCTCGGGTTTCGTTCGACACGCGCGGCCGGTGCCGGCGCGAAGCCGAAGCGGACGTTGCCGCCGAAATACCGGAACCCGAAGACGGGCGAAACCTGGAGCGGCCGCGGGCGATCGCCGACCTGGCTCGGCAAGAATCGCGCACGTTTTCTGATCAAGGACTGACTCCCGAAAAACCTCACCTTTCGCGTGCGGACTGACGGTGCGAACGGCCATGCGGCCATCGCACCGTTTTGTTTTTGGGCATTCGCGGCGTGATTCCCGATGACGCAGCGAACGGCGAAGCCGCGAAATGAACGGATGCCGTTGCGCGAATTCGCTGCGATTCGGCCGCATATCGCGGCGAATTCCCGTATACAAGCGTGTCATCGCGCAGCACGGATGCATCGGCCTGCGCGATTCTCGCGGTGCACGCGTGCCGCGAATTCCGATCACCTTTCGCGCGTTTGCGCGTGACGCCGTGCAAATCCCGAAGATACTCACCATGGCTCCTGTAAATCCTCACCTTTGACGAAGTGGACGCAGCGTCGCGCCGCATGACGGCACCGCGGTCGCCGGGCGAATGCGCGGCGCGATGCGCGGCGATGGCTTCCGTGTTCGTGTCGCGTGCTCATGGTGCGGGCGTTGACGCGTGTCGAACAGTCGGCCGTTCGGCATATAGGCAGCCGCATGCGCTTCGCCTATGCTTGGAGTTCGCGTCGATCGGCGCATCGCACCGTCCGTGCCGCATGCCGATCGGGTCGTCTTTCGTTACCGCAGGGAGCCGATGTGACCGTTCGCCATCTCGATGCGTTGTTCCAGCCCAGGTCCGTTGCGATCGTCGGCGCGTCGTCGCGCGCGGGCAGTATCGGCGCGATGGTGTGGTCGCGCGTGCTCGACGGTGCGTTCGAGGGGCCCGTGTGGCCCGTCAATCCGAAATATCGCGACCTGCACGGGCATGCGGTCGTTGCCGATGTCGACCGGCTGCCCGCGCCGCCGTCGGTCGCCGTGATCTGCACGCCGCCCGCGACGTGGGCCGGCATCGTGCGCAAGCTCGGCGAGCTCGGCACGCGCGTGGCGGTGATCGTCGGCGAAGCGCGCACGGATGCCGATCGCGCGGCGCTCGATCGCACGCTGAAGGCGGCGAAGCCGTTCGTGCTCCGTATCGTCGGGCCCGGCAGCCTCGGTGTGCTGTCGCCCGCGCGGCATGCGCATTTCGGTGCGCCGGCCTATACGGCGCGCTCGGGCGGCGTCGCTTGGGTGTCGCAATCGAATGCGCTGACGAACGCGGTGCTCGGCTGGGCCGGTGCGCGGGGCCTCGGCTTTTCGCATGTCGTCGCGCTCGGCAGCGAGTCCGACGTCGACGCGGGCGATGTCCTCGACTATCTCGCGAGCGATCCCGGCACGCGCGCGATCCTGCTCGAACTCGATACCGTGCGCGCCGCACGCAAGTTCATGTCCGCCGCGCGCGCGGCCGCGCGCAACAAGCCGGTGCTCGCATTGCGCACGGGGCGTGCGGATCCCGGCGACGCGCTCTATACGGCGGCGTTCCAGCGCGCGGGGATGGTGCGTGTCGACGCGCTCGACGATCTGCTCGACGAAATCGAGACGCTCGGGGTCGGCCGCGTCACCGCGCGCGGCGCGGCCACGCTCGTGACGAGCGATGCGGGCGTCGCGAAGCTCGCGGTCGATGCGGTGTCCGAGGTGCGCGACGTGCTGACCGGCTGGTCGCCCGCGGCCACGGCGGCCGTGTCGGCCGCGCTGCCGCATCTCGCATCGCCCGTCAATCCGCTGACGCTGGGCGACGATGCGCGCCCCGAGCATTTTGCCGCCGCGATCAAGGCGCTTGCGCCGTTCCCGCAAACGGGCACGCTGTTCGTCGTCCATTCGACGTCCCACAGCGCGCCGGCCGACGCGGTCGCGCGCACGCTGATCGAAGCGCGGCAGTACGCGCATCGCGGCATCCTCGCGTGTTTCTTCGGCGCGGTCGACGCGGCGACGCGCGATGCGCTGCACGCGAACGGCATTCCCGTGCACACCACGCCGCAGCGGCTCGCGCGCGCGTATGCGCGTCTCGTCGACTACAACCTCGGGCGGCAACTGCTGATGCAGACGCCGGAGGGCACGCCGCCGCAGCCGGCCGAGTGCGTGGCCTCCGCACAGGCCGACGCGCGCCGGATGGTCGAAGCCGGCCGGCATGAGCTGACCGGCGAAGCCGCGCTGCGCTGGCTGTCCCATTTCGGCCTGCAGGGTGAGGAGGCCGTCGAGCCTGCCGGCACGAAAGTCGTCGATATCACGGTCGACATGTACGACGATTCGAACTTCGGCCCGGTGTTTCGCTATGCGGTGCCGCCGGCGGACGGCGTGTCGGCGCCGTTCGTCGTCTATGGCCTGCCGCCGCTGAACACCGTGCTTGCCCGCGCGGTGATGGAGCGCTCGCCGTATGCGCGCAGCACGCCGATCGAGCCGACGCTCGACGCGGTGACGGCGCTGTCGCAGGCCGTCTGCGACGTGCGCGAAGTGGTGGCGATGTCGGTCACGCTGCGCGTGCTGTCCGACCGCGCATGCGTGATCGCGTCGCGCATCACGCTGGCCGCGGGGCGCAGCCGGCTCGCGATCATGCCGTATCCGCGCCACCTCGAGCAGACGCTCGAGTGGCGCGGCGAGACGGTGACGATCCGCCCGATCCGCCCGGAAGACGAGGCCGCGCACAACGAACTGCTCGGCGCGATGACGCCGGACGATCTGCGGATGCGTTTCTTCGGCGCGGTGCGCAGCTTCGATCATTCGCAGGTCGCGCGCATGACGCAGATCGACTACGACCGCGAGATGGCCTTCATCGTGTCGTTCACCGACGTGTCGGGGCGTGACCACACGCTCGCGGTGGTGCGCGCGGTGGCCGATCCCGACAACGAGACGGCGGAATTCGCGATCGCGGTGCGGCCCGATCAGAAGGGCAAGGGGCTGGGCCGGCTGCTGATGACGCGGATCATCGACTACGCGCGCTCGCGTGGAACGGCGTGGATGATCGGCGAGGCGCTGCGCGAGAACACGGCGATGATCTCGCTGGCGAAGGCGTGCGGTTTTGCGGTGGCGACGACGGAGGAGCCCGGTGTCGTGGGCTTCAGGATGAAGCTGCAGCCGTAGCGTCGTCCAACGGCTCGACGCGCGAAGACGTTGCGTGCGGTCGACGTCCACGGGTTCGCGGTGCGCGGCGGACGTCGCAATTCAGGAATGCAGAGTATTCGAACGGGTCTCGCGAGCGCAGCCGCCGCGAACGAATGGCTACCTGTTCGCTACGAAAAATCGACGCGCGAAAGGCTCGGCGACACGCATGCCGATTGCGGCGATGCCACTCCCGCGCGGTGGTTTCCGGCCAGGTGCCCGCACGCATTGACCGTCGCATTGCGCCGTCGAAAATTCGACCCTGCCCAAAGGGTGAGGCTTTTCGGGAGCCGCCGGTGAGCTTCTCCAGGAGGGGAGGGGTGAGACGATACGGGAGCGCTTGGTGAGCCTTCCCGGGAATAGGCGGTGAGCACTTGCGGGAAGCGTGGGTGAGCCTTTCCGGGGGCGTATCGGTGAGGGTCTGCGGGACGTGTCGGTGAGGACTTCCGGGATGCCCGGGTGAGCGTTTCCGGGAGCATCGGTGAGCTTTTTCGGGAGCGGTGGGTGAGCGCTTGCGGGATGCAAAGGTGAGGCTTTTCGGGAGCATGCGAACGCACGCTTCCCGCAAGCGCAACGCCGGCCGGGGCCGGCGTCACGCAAGGAGCGGGCACGCATGAACCGTGCCCGCGGGAACGATCAGGCAGCGAGTTTCGACGCCGCGTCGTTCACCTGCTCGCGCGAAATCGCGAGTTCCTCGAGGTGGGGGTCGGCATAGACGGCGCCGGTTTCGCGCTCGAGGCGGGCGATCGTCAGTGCGCAGCGCGCGATGTCTTTCGGCATCGCGATGAAGCGCTTGATCGATTCGCCGGACGTGAACGCTTCGAACAGCGCGCCGCGCACGTCGTCCGGAAGCGTCTTGGTCCACTGATACGGCTTGCCGTTGAACGTGATCGACGGCGGCAGCGTGCGTTCCTTCTTGGTCGCCGTGATGAGCCCATAGGTGCGGGCCGCGTCGCCGATCTGCTCGGGCGAGAAAAGCTCGTCGGGCGTGATGTCGAACTGCTCGATGTAGTTCTCGATCGCCTGCATTGCGGCGGCACGATCGTCGCGCTTCTTCTGCGCGCGCGCGACGATATCGCGCAGCTCGTCCGCCTCTTCGGGGGTGATCGTGAAGCTTGCCTGCTTCTGCTGAAGTTCGGAGAAACGCTGGAATTCTTGATCGTTCAGAAGTTTGGCCATGACATCCATCGGACACGACGGCCGCGACAACCGGCCGCCGTAGTTTTTGAGAGGGCCGCTATTTTAGCGTAGCGCCGCGCACGCACGATACCGCACCGTGCGCCGCGTCGCGCGCAAGGGTGGCGCGCGACCGGGGCCGACGCGATTGCGCGGTACCCGGTGCGCGTTGCCGAGCCGGCGTGTCAGCAGGTTTCGGTGCGGCACATCGACAGATGGGCGGCCGTGTCGCGCAGCCCTTCGACCACCGCGTCGACGGACGGCGCCATGTGCGCATCGATCCGGCGCATGTACGGGCACGTCAGCACCGCGATCGCATGGCCCGACGGCCCGAGGAGCGGCACGGACACGTCGGTCACGCCGTAGGCCTGGCGGCTGTCCTGACGCAGATAGCCGGCCTGCCGGATGGACTGGCACGCATACGCGAGTTCCTGCTCGTTCAACGGCGCCTCGCCCTTGACCTTGCGGTGCTCGGCGAGCATGCACGCGCGCTGCTCGGCGCTCTGGAACGACAGCATCACGCGGCCCGATGCCGTATCGGCGAGCCCGACGTGCGAGCCGAGCCGGACCGATACGCCCCACGGGCCGGGCCCGTCGACCTGCGCGATCACGAGCAGGTTGCCGCGATCGTAGACGGCCAGGTGGCACGACTGCTCGGAGGCGTCGGCGAAACGCTGCATCGGCGGCAGCGCCTCGGCGATCAGCCGGCTCATCGGCGGATGCCGGTGCGCGAGCGAGAACAGTTTGAGGCTGAGCGTATAGCGGTCGCCGCCGGTCGAGCGCATCACGTAGCGGCGCGCGACGAGGCGTTCGAGCATCCGGTAGATCTCGCTCGCGTTGCGGCCGAGTTCCTTCGTGATTTCAGTGCGGGTGAGCCCTTCTTTCTGCTCCGACAGGAGTTCGAGAATGTCGAGACCCTTGTCGAGCGCGGGCGCGCGATAGCGGTCGATTGCGCCCATCGATTCCCGTGCGTCGCAGCCGGGAAGGAGGTCGTTGGTTGGTTGCATTGTCGATGTGAGGTTGGGGATGACTGTCGATCGATGGCGACGCACGCTGGCCGATTCTGGAACATGCTTGTGTCGAGCCCGCATGTGGCGACGAACGCCATCCGGTCGAGCTTAACAACAAACATTTGGTGTGCAATGCAGCGTTTTTTTACCGATCGTTACCACACAAGAACGGATCGATTCCTTTTTGGGATGACAGGGAAGCCCCGAATACCCAGTATTCATGACAGGTGGCACCGGTTCAAGGTGTTCGAAAGGAAACCGGGTGGCGTCATTGCCCGCGATGCTGCGCCGCAGCGTCCACGGGCGCACCAATAGTCGGTATCCGTCGCGGGCCATTTCACCGCGCGCGGCCGATGGTACAAAGGCTGGCGGGCCAGCGACGGTGCGGCCGCGCATGCCGCCGGCCGGTACGGGCCGGACCATGTCGCGGGTGCCGGGCCGTCGTCGCCGATGCGCAGACCGGCGGCCGCCCGTTCGATGTGCGCCGTACTTCCGTACGGCGCCACGATCGCTGCGCCCGCGCGAGCCTCGCGCGTCGAACGGTGTGCCGGATGCGGCGCCGACGCGCGCAATCGACGATCGACAATCAGTCCGGTGCGCGGCCGCGAAAGGCCGCGTCGGCCGGTAATCTGTCCCATTCGACAACAGAGGTTGAGCACGATGAAACTGCTTCGCTATGGCCCGTCCGGCCAGGAAAAGCCCGGTATTCTCGACGCGGACGGCCGGATTCGCGACCTGTCCGCGCATGTGCCGGATCTGTCCGGCGACGCGCTGTCCGACGCCGGTCTCGCGCGGCTGCGCGCGATCGATCCGGCCACGCTGCCGCTCGTGTCGGGCGAGCCGCGCATCGGCGCGTGCGTCGGGCAGGTCGGCAAGTTCATCGGCATCGGCCTGAACTACGCCGATCACGCGGCCGAAGCCGGCATGCCGGTGCCGAAGGAACCGGTCGTGTTCGGCAAGTGGACGAGTTCGATCTGCGGGCCGAACGACGGCATCGACATCCCGAAAGGGTCGGTCAAGACCGACTGGGAGGTCGAACTGGGCGTCGTGATCGGCGCGACCTGCAAGGACGTCGACGAAGCGCGCGCGCTCGATTACGTCGCAGGCTACTGCGTCGTCAACGACGTGTCCGAGCGCGAATGGCAGATCGAGCGCGGCGGCCAGTGGGACAAGGGCAAGGGCTTCGACACGTTCGGCCCGATCGGTCCGTGGCTCGTCACGCGTGACGAGGTGCCCGATCCGCAGCGTCTCGACCTGTGGCTCGAAATCGACGGCCACCGCTATCAGAACGGCAACACGCGCACGATGGTGTTCACCGTCGCGCAGTTGATCGCCTATCTGTCGAGCTGCATGACCCTGCAGCCGGGCGACGTGATCACGACCGGCACGCCGCCGGGTGTCGGCATGGGCGTCAAGCCGTCGCCGGTATTCCTGAAGGCCGGCCAGACGGTGCGCCTCGGTGTCGAGGGGCTCGGCGAGCAACTGCAGCGCACGCGCGACGCGCGATAGCCGCGCACCCGGCGATCCCGCGAACGGGCGCCGGATACCCGCGATTCAACGGCAAAGGCCCGATTCCGCGTCGCGCGGAATCGGGCCTTTGGCATGGGTGCGCAGTCTTGATCAGACGACGTTGTCGAGTTCGCAATGCGCTTCCAGCCGATACCCGTCGGGATCGACGACGAACGCCGCGTAGTAGCCGGGGCCATAGTGTTCGCGCTTGCCGGGGCCACCGTTGTCCTGGCCGCCGTGCTCGAGCGCGGCGCGGTAGAACGCGTCGACTTCGACAGGCGACGCGGCCTTGAACGACAGGTGCAGCCCCGAATCGGGATCGGCGGCGATGGGGCGAGCCGCATGCTGCAACCACAGCTCCGGCTCGGTTGAGCCGTATCCGATGGCGTCGTCGTCGCTGTACAGCCGCTTGTAGCCGAGCGCGCCGAGGGTGCTGTCGTAGAAAGCCCGGCTGCGGCCGATGTGTGCAACGCCGAAAGAAAGGTGATCGATCATTGGGTTGGCTCCTTGGACTGACAGGGGATTCAGTGCAGCGTCGTTGTTTTAACCACCATGCCGGTTATGTTAGGAAGCGCCTTCGGGCTTGTCAACCGGCATGGTGGTTAGATACGATCCGGGCATGAGCGATACGCAACCTTCCGTCACGATGGACGGCCTGATTCCGGCGCCGCCCGATACCCTGAGCATCGATTTCGCGAACACGCTGTACTGGCGCGGCTGCGAGTCGCCGACGGAAACCTTCGGCACGATGGACGACCTGCTGGCATGGTGCCGGGAGCAGGCCGGCGTGCCGGCCGGCTTCGCGCAAGCGTGCTGCGCGCGCGGCGAAGCGGAGGACGAGCCGACGATGCTGGCGCGCGCGCTCGCGTTGCGCGAGGCGCTGTACCGGCTCTTTCATGCGCAGGCCGAACAGCGCGAGCCGCACGCCGACGATCTCGCGCTGCTCGGCGGTTTCCTGGCGGAAGCGGCGCCGCGCGTCGCGCTGGTGCGCATCGACGGCGGCTATGCGTGGCGGATCGGGGATCGCGGCGCGACGGTGGCCGGGCTGCTGAGCCCCGTCCTGTGGTCGGCGATCGACCTGCTCGGCGGCGTGCGGCTCGCGAAGGTCAAGCGTTGCGCGAACGACGAATGCCAGTGGCTGTTCATCGACGACAGCAAGAACGGCAGCCGTCGCTGGTGCTCGATGTCGTCGTGCGGCAACCGCGCGAAGGCGTACCGCCACTATCACAAGGCCGATTGACGCCAGGCCGACAGGCGGCCGGCTCGTTCGCGACGCGCGGCCGCCCCTACTTCGCCGACAACTTCCGCCACAGCGTCGTCTTGCTGATGCCGAGCATCGCGCATGCGCGGTCGCGGTCGCCGCCGCACGCGTCGAGTACCGCGCGGATCTCGTCGGCTTCCGCGCGACGGCGGCGCGCGTGCAGCGTGCGCGCATCGTCGTCGTCGGTCGCGTCGGGCGGCGCCGCGAACAGCTCGGGCGCGATCGCCTGCAGCGCGTCGGGAGCGAGCGTCGCGCATGCGGCGGCGGAATCGCTTTCATCGGCGTCCTCGGCGAGTTCCACCGCGATCCGCTCGATCACGTTCTGCAGTTCGCGCACGTTGCCGGGCCACCGGTAGCGCGCGAGCGCGGCCTGCGTCGCGCCGAGCACGCGCGTCGCGTCGGCGGCGTCGCGCAGGCGTTCGGCGAGACGCGGCTCGCGTCGCGCGGCCTGCACGAGCAGCGTGGCCGCGAGCGCCGGGATGTCGGCCGCGCGCTCGCGCAGCGGCGGCAGGCCGACGTTCAGGATGTTGAGCCGGTAGTAGAGATCCGCGCGGAACGTGCCGGCCTCGACGGCCGCGAGCAGCGGCCGGTGCGTCGCGGCGATCACGCGCACGTCGATGCGGATCGGCTCGGTCGAGCCGAGGCGGATCACCTCGCGCTCCTGCAGCACGCGCAGCAGCCGGCTCTGCAGCGACGGCGGCATCTCGCCGATCTCGTCGAGAAACAGCGTCCCGCGGTGCGCGGCTTCGAACAGGCCGGTCTTGCCGCCGCGTCGCGCACCGGTGAACGCGCCTTCCTCGTAGCCGAACAGCTCGCTTTCGAGCAGCGCTTCCGGAAACGCGCCGCAGTTGACCGCGACGAACGGATAGCTGCGCCGCGCGGACAGCCCGTGCAGGCTCTGCGCGATCATCTCCTTGCCGGTGCCGCTTTCGCCGAGCACGAGCACGGTCGCGTCGGATTTCGCGTAGCGGCGCACGAGGTCGCGCACGCGCGCCATCGGCGTCGATGCGCCGATCACGTCGTCGAGCGCATAGCGCGCCGCGAACTGCTGCGTGGTCGGCTGCGAACGCAGCGCACGGTCGAGCCGTTCGACCGCGCGAGATTCCTGGAACGTCAGCACGCTGCCCGAGGTGACGCCGCGATCGACGAGCGGCCCGCGATGCACGACGTAGCGCACGCCGCGCACGGTCGCGAGCGCGTCGCCGTCCTCGCCGCGCAGCGTACGCAGCTCGGGCCGCAGGTCGACGAGCGCGCGGCCGACCGCCGCCGCGGGTTCGACCCCGAGCGCCGACGCAAGCCGCTCGTTGATCGCCTCGACACGGCCGTGCGCGTCGAGCGCGACCACGCCGTCGCGCAGATGCTGGAGCAGCGTGTCGAGCCGCTGGCGCCGGAACGCCTCGGCATGCGTCGCGTACGCGACTTCGAGCGCCGTCTCGACCGCCTTGCGCACCGACGCGTGCGAATACAGGAACACCGCGCCCATGCCGGCGCTCGCGGCGAGATCGGTGACGAGGCCGGGGCCGACGATCGTCTCGATGCCGCGGTCGTGCAGGTCGTGCACGCAGGCTTCCGCTTCCTGCGCGGACTGATATGACGCAAACTGCACGTCGAGGCCGTAGGCGGCGACGAAGCGGCGCACTTCGGGCGGCGTCTCGCCGGCGCTGACGAGTGCGATCCGCGACGCGTCGCGCCGGGCGCGCGCGAGCGCCTGCATCACGTCGAAGCCGGTCGGCGACACGACCACCACCGGCACCTGCGCACGCGTTTTCAGGAAGCCGCCGTTCGAGCCGGCCGCGACGATCACGTCGGGCCGCGCGGTGCCGGCCTCGGCGATCGCGCTGAGCGCATCCTCATAGGCGCGCGTGACGATGCGCACGTCCGCGCGTTCGTCGAATTCGCCGGCGATCTCGCGAAACAGGTCGCGCAGGCGGCTGATGCCCATCGCCCAGATGCGCGGGCGCACCGTGCGGTCGGCCGGGCCGACGGGCTTGGTCGAGGAGAGGTCCATGACGGCCGATTATGCGCGCGCGATTTCATTTTTGAAACATGAAATTGCCAAATTGAAATCACCGGGCGCCGCATCGCCCGTGCCGGTTGCTTAAGAATCAGGGGGTTAGCGACGTTTCGCGACCTGGCCCGGTCCTTGCTGTAAATCGGGCATTCCATCAGGAGGCCGTTCATGAGCAATACGCATCTTCAGAGCGCCGGCGCGAAATTCCGCGCGGCAGTCGCGGCGGAACAACCGCTGCAGGTGGTCGGCGCGATCACCGCGTACGCGGCCAAGATGGCGCAGGCCGTCGGTTTCAAGGCCGTCTACCTGTCGGGTGGCGGCGTGGCCGCGAACTCGCTGGGCATTCCCGACCTCGGCATCAGCACGATGGAAGACGTGCTGATCGACGCGAACCGGATCACCAACGCGACCGACCTGCCGCTGCTCGTCGACATCGACACGGGCTGGGGCGGCGCGTTCAATATCGCGCGCACGGTGCGTTCGTTCATCAAGGCCGGCGTCGCGGCCGTGCACCTGGAAGACCAGGTCGGTCAGAAGCGCTGCGGCCACCGTCCGGGCAAGGAAGTCGTGCCGACCGAGGAAATGGTCGATCGCGTGAAGGCCGCGGTCGATGCGCGTACCGACGACCAGTTCGTGATCATGGCGCGTACCGACGCCGCCGCGGCCGAAGGGATCGACGCGGCGATCGAGCGTGCGGTGGCCTACGTCGAAGCCGGCGCGGACATGATCTTCCCGGAAGCGATGAAGTCGCTCGACGACTACCGCCGCTTCAAGGCGGCCGTGAAGGTGCCGATTCTCGCGAACCTCACCGAATTCGGCTCGACGCCGCTGTTCACGCTCGACGAACTGCGCGAGGCGAACGTCGACATCGCGCTGTACTGCTGCGGCGCGTATCGCGCGATGAACAAGGCCGCGCTGAACTTCTACGAAACGCTGCGCCGCGACGGCACGCAGAAGGCGGCCGTGCCGACGATGCAGACGCGCGCCGAGCTGTACGACTACCTCGGCTATCACGAATACGAGCGCAAGCTCGACGAGCTGTTCGCGCAGGGCAAGAAGTAACGCGCCCGCATGGGGCCGCACCAGGCGCTGAAGCGCCAAGGCCGGCCCATGACTAACACCCCCGATACACAGTGGAGAACGGAAACATGAGCGAGACGAAAGACGCAGCAGCACCGGCCGCCGCAGGCGCATTCAAGCCGAAGAAGTCGGTGGCGCTGTCGGGCGTGACCGCGGGCAACACGGCGCTGTGCACGGTCGGCAAGACCGGCAACGACCTGCACTATCGCGGCTACGACATTCTCGACGTCGCCGAATCGTGCGAATTCGAGGAAATCGCGCACCTGCTCGTGCACGGCACGCTGCCGAACCTGACCGAACTGGCCGCGTACAAGGCGAAGCTGCGCGCGCTGCGCGGGCTGCCGAACGCGCTGAAGGCGGCGCTCGAGCAGATCCCGGCGTCCGCGCATCCGATGGACGTGATGCGCACGGGCGTGTCGGTGCTCGGCACCGTGCTGCCGGAGAAGGACGACCACAACCTGCCGGGCGCGCGCGACATCGCCGACCGCCTGATGGCGTCGCTCGGCTCGATGCTGCTGTACTGGTATCACTTCTCGCACAACGGCAAGCGCATCGAGACGGAAACCGACGACGATTCGATCGGCGGCCACTTCCTGCACCTGCTGCACGGCAAGACGCCGTCGAAGTCGTGGGTCGAGGCGATGCACACGTCGCTGATCCTGTACGCGGAGCACGAGTTCAACGCGTCGACGTTCACCGGCCGCGTGATCGCGGGCACGGGCTCGGACATCTACTCGGCGATCACCGGCGCGATCGGCGCGCTGCGCGGGCCGAAGCACGGCGGCGCGAACGAAGTCGCGTATGAAATCCAGAGCCGCTACAGCTCGCCGGACGACGCCGAAGCCGACATCCGCCGCCGCGTCGAGAACAAGGAAGTCGTGATCGGCTTCGGCCACCCGGTCTACACGATCTCCGATCCGCGCAACAAGGTGATCAAGGGCGTCGCGCACAAGCTGTCGAAGGAAGCGGGCGACCTGAAGCTGTACAACATCGCCGAGCGCCTCGAATCGGTCATGTGGGAAGCGAAGAAGATGTTCCCGAACCTCGACTGGTTCAGCGCGGTGTCGTATCACATGATGGGCGTGCCGACCGCGATGTTCACGCCGCTGTTCGTGATCTCGCGTACGTCGGGCTGGAGCGCGCACATCATCGAGCAGCGCATCGACAACAAGATCATCCGGCCGAGCGCGAACTACACCGGTCCGGAAGACCTGCAGTTCGTGCCGATCGAGAAGCGTTGAAACGCCCGCCGCGCGCGCCGGCGCCCGTGATGCGGGCAGCCGGCGCGCGCGCTACGTGTTACCCCGAATTCCGCCCCACATCATGAATACCGCCTACCGCAAACCCTTGCCCGGCACGTCGCTGGACTATTTCGACGCGCGCGCCGCGGTCGAAGCGATCGCGCCCGGCGCCTACGACACGCTGCCGTACACGTCGCGCGTGCTCGCCGAAAACCTCGTGCGCCGCTGCGATCCGGCGATCCTCGCCGATTCGCTGAAGCAGATCGTCGAGCGCAAGCGCGAACGCGATTTCCCGTGGTTCCCGGCGCGCGTCGTGTGTCACGACATCCTCGGGCAGACCGCGCTCGTCGACCTCGCCGGCCTGCGCGACGCGATCGCCGACGGCGGCGGCGACCCGGCGAAGGTGAACCCGGTCGTGCCCGTGCAGCTGATCGTCGACCACTCGCTCGCCGTCGAATGCGGCGGCTTCGATCCGGACGCGTTCGCGAAGAACCGCGCGATCGAGGATCGCCGCAACGAGGATCGCTTCCACTTCATCGAGTGGACGAAGAAGGCGTTCGAGAACGTCGACGTGATCCCGCCGGGCAACGGCATCATGCACCAGATCAACCTGGAGAAGATGTCGCCGGTGATCCAGGCGCAGGACGGCGTCGCGTACCCGGACACCTGTGTCGGCACCGACAGCCACACGCCGCACGTCGACGCGCTCGGCGTGATCGCGATCGGTGTCGGCGGGCTCGAGGCGGAGAACGTGATGCTCGGCCGCGCATCGTGGATGCGCCTGCCCGACATCGTCGGCGTCGAGCTGACCGGCAAGCGCCAGCCCGGCATCACCGCGACCGACATCGTGCTCGCGCTGACCGAGTTCCTGCGCAAGGAAAAAGTGGTCGGCGCATATCTGGAATTCCGCGGTGAAGGCGCGGCGAGCCTGACGCTCGGCGATCGCGCGACGATCTCGAACATGGCGCCCGAATATGGCGCGACGGCCGCGATGTTCTTCATCGACGGCCAGACGACCGACTACCTGCGCCTCACCGGCCGCAGCGACGAACAGGTGAAGCTCGTCGAGACCTACGCGAAGACGGCCGGCCTGTGGGCCGACACGCTGAACGACGCGCAGTACGAGCGCACGCTGACGTTCGACCTGTCGAGCGTCGTGCGCAACATGGCCGGCCCGTCGAACCCGCACAAGCGGCTGCCGACGTCCGATCTCGCCGCGCGCGGGATCGCCGGCCAGTGGGAAGAGAAGGCGGGCGAGATGCCCGACGGCGCGGTGATCATCGCGGCGATCACGAGCTGCACGAACACCAGCAACCCGCGCAACGTGATTGCCGCCGCGTTGCTCGCGCGCAACGCGAACGCGCGCGGCCTGACGCGCAAGCCGTGGGTGAAGAGCTCGCTCGCGCCGGGATCGAAGGCGGTCGAACTGTATCTGGAAGAAGCGAAGCTGCTGCCCGAACTCGAAAAGCTCGGCTTCGGCATCGTCGCGTTCGCGTGCACGACCTGCAACGGGATGTCGGGCGCGCTCGACCCGAAGATCCAGCAGGAGATCGTCGATCGCGATTTGTACGCGACGGCCGTGCTGTCCGGCAACCGCAACTTCGACGGCCGCATTCACCCGTATGCGAAGCAGGCGTTCCTCGCGTCGCCGCCGCTCGTCGTCGCGTATGCGATCGCCGGCACGATCCGCTTCGACATCGAGAAAGACGTGCTCGGCCATGACCAGGACGGCAAGCCCGTCACGCTGAAGGACATCTGGCCGACCGACGACGAGATCGATGCGATCGTCGCGTCGAGCGTGAAGCCCGAGCAGTTCCGCAAGGTCTACGAGCCGATGTTCGCGCGCGCGGCCGACGCGGGCGAGCGTGCGGCGCCGCTGTACGACTGGCGCGCGCAGAGCACGTACATCCGCCGACCGCCGTACTGGGAAGGCGCGCTGGCCGGCGAGCGCACGCTCAAGGGCATGCGCCCGCTCGCGGTGCTCGGCGACAACATCACGACCGATCACCTGTCGCCGTCGAACGCGATCCTGCCGGATAGCGCGGCCGGCGAATACCTCGCGAAGATGGGCCTGCCGGAAGAAGACTTCAACTCGTACGCGACGCACCGGGGAGACCACCTGACCGCGCAGCGCGCGACCTTCGCGAACCCGACGCTGATCAACGAGATGGCGGTGGTGGACGGCGCGGTGAAGAAGGGCTCGCTCGCGCGCGTCGAGCCGGAAGGCAAGGTCATGCGGATGTGGGAAGCGATCGAGACGTACATGAATCGCAAGCAACCGCTGATCGTCGTGGCCGGCGCCGATTACGGCCAGGGCTCGTCGCGCGACTGGGCCGCGAAGGGCGTGCGGCTCGCGGGCGTCGAGGCGATCGCCGCCGAAGGCTTCGAGCGGATCCACCGCACGAACCTGATCGGGATGGGCGTGCTGCCGCTCGAGTTCAAGCCCGGCACGAACCGGACGACGCTCGGCATCGACGGCACCGAGACCTTCGACGTGATCGGCGAGCGCACGCCGCGCGCCGATCTCACGCTCGTGATTCACCGCAAGAACGGCGAGCGCGTCGAGGTGCCGATGACGTGCCGGCTCGATACGGCCGAGGAAGTGTCGATCTACGAAGCGGGCGGCGTGCTGCAGCGTTTCGCGCAGGACTTCCTCGAATCGTCGCAGGCGGCCTGATCGGGTCACACAGGGATAACGCACACATGGCTCACACTCCTCAAATCAGGATTCCCGCGACCTATATTCGCGGCGGCACCAGCAAGGGCGTGTTCTTCCGGCTGCAGGACCTGCCGGACGCCGCGCAGGTGCCGGGCGCCGCGCGCGATGCGCTGCTGCTGCGCGTGATCGGCAGCCCCGATCCGTACGGCAAGCAGATCGACGGGATGGGCGGCGCGACGTCGTCCACCAGCAAGACGGTGATCGTGTCGAAGAGCGCGCGGCCCGGTCACGACGTCGACTACCTGTTCGGCCAGGTCGCGATCGACAAGGCATTCGTCGACTGGACCGGCAACTGCGGCAACCTGTCGGCGGCGGTCGGCCCGTTCGCGATCAGCGGCGGGCTCGTCGATCCGGCGCGGGTGCCGCGCGACGGCGTCGCGACCGTGCGGATCTGGCAGGCGAACATCGGCAAGACGATCGTCGCGCACGTGCCGGTCACGAACGGTGCGGTGCAGGAGACGGGCGACTTCGAACTGGACGGCGTCACGTTCCCGGCCGCCGAAGTGCAGCTCGAGTTCATGGACCCGGCCGCCGAGGAGGAAGGCGCGGGCGGGTCGATGTTCCCGACCGGCAATCTCGTCGACGATCTCGCGGTGCCGGGCGTCGGCACGCTGAAGGCGACGATGATCAACGCGGGAATTCCGACGATCTTCGTCGAGGCGGAAGCGATCGGCTATACCGGCACCGAGCTGCAGGACGCGATCAACGGCGACGCGAAGGCGCTCGAGAAGTTCGAGACGATCCGCGCGCACGGCGCGCTGCGCATGGGCCTGATCGACACGCTCGACGAAATCGCGACGCGGCAGCACACGCCGAAGATCGCGTTCGTCGCGAAGCCGGCCGATTACGTCGCATCGAGCGGCAAGCGCGTGAATGCGGGTGACGTCGACCTGCTGGTGCGCGCGATGTCGATGGGCAAGCTGCACCACGCGATGATGGGAACGGCGGCGGTCGCGATCGGCACGGCCGCGGCGATCCCCGGCACGCTCGTCAACCTCGCGGCGGGCGGCGGCGAGCGCAACGCGGTGCGCTTCGGTCATCCGTCGGGCACGCTGCGCGTCGGCGCGGAGGCGCGGCTCGAGAACGGCGAGTGGACCGTTACCAAGGCGATCATGAGCCGCAGTGCGCGCGTGCTGATGGAAGGCTGGGTGAGGGTGCCGGGCGACGCGTTCTGAGCGTTGGCGGTTTCAGCAGTGCGGACGCGGGCGGCTTCGGCCGCCCGCGTCGTTTTCGTCATCCGCGCAGGAAGCGGCGCAGTGCATCGTGGCTGAGGCGGCGTGCGGCTTCGGACACGCGCGCACCGGGCACGATGTCGAAACCGTGCACGCCCCCGGGCAGCACGTGCAGTTCGGTCGGCACGCCCGCGCGCAGCAGGCGCTGCGCGTAGTCGAGATTTTCGTCAAGGAACAGGTCGAGCGAGCCGATCGACAGGAACGTGGGCGGCAGGCCGTCGAGCCGTGTCGCGCGTGCGGCGGCGGCATACGGCGACACGCCGTCGATGCCCGGCGCGTGACCGAGCAGCGAGGTCCAGCCGAACCGGTTGTTGGCCGCATGCCAGACAAACTCGCCGGCATGCGGATGCGGTGCGCGCGTGCAGGTGCGATCGTCGAGCATCGGATAGATCAGATGCTGGAACGCGAGCCGGTATTCGTTGCGGTCGCGGGCCAGCAACGCCAGTGCGGCGGCGAGCCCGCCGCCCGCGCTCTCGCCTGCCACGCCGATTCGCGATGCGTCGAGGCCGAGCGCATCGGCTTCGCGGAAGACCCACGCGAGCGCCGCGTAGCAGTCCTCGATCGCGCCGGGAAACACGGTTTCCGGCGCGAGGCGGTAATCGATCGAGATCAGTGCGCAGCCGAGCTGCGTCACGAGCGACCGGTGCACCGCTTCGAGATCCTTCGCCGCACCGCGCACGTAGCCGCCGCCGTGCATGTGGACGATCGCCGGGAGCGGGCGCGTGCCGGCCTCGGGCCGGTAGACGAGGACCGGCACGTCCGGTGCGCCGGCCGGGCCGGGCACCTGGCGGTGTTCGAGCGTGCTGCCGACGAGGTCGGGCGGCGGCAGCGGCAGCACGCGTTCGCGCGACTGCGCGAGGTTGTCGGCGCTGAGCGTGACGGTCGGCCAGATCCTGAGCAGCGGGCGGATTTCAGGATCGACGAGATGCAGGGTATTCAACGCGCGGCTCCATCGTGGAGTTGGGCTGCGCGGTCACAGTACGCTGCGTGCGACGACCCAACGGTGTACCTCGGAAGGGCCCTCGAAGATGCGCATCAAGCGCGCTTCGCTGGCCATCTGCTGCAACGGCATTTCCTTCGTCATGCCCATCGCGCCGAGCGTCTGCATCGCATGGTCGATGACGCTCGACGCCATTTCGGTCGCGAACACCTTGACCATCGAAATCTGCGTTCGCGCGTCCTGCCCGGCATCCACGCGTGCGGCCGCTTCGTAGGTCATCAGGCGGCACGCGTGGATTTGCGTCAGCGCATCGGCGACCCACCACTGGATCGCCTGCCGATCCGCGAGCGGCACGCCGAAGGTCGTGCGCTGTTTCGCATGGTCGCACAACATCGCGACCGCGCGCTCGGCGCGCCCGATGCACCACGCGGCCATCTCCAGCCGCCGGTTCGCGAGCCGTGCCTGCATCGGCGCGAACCCGGCGCCTTCCCGGCCCAGCAGTTGCGCGCCGGGAAGGCGACAGTCTTCCAGCACGATTTCGTACGTGGCCAGCCCGCCGATCATCGGAATCCGGCGTTCGATGACGAAGCCCGGCGTGTCGCGCTCGACGATGAACGCCGACATGCCGCCGCGCTTGCCCTTGCTGCGGTCGGTGAGCGCCATCACGATCGTCCAGTCGGCTTCGGGCGCATGGCTGATCCAGATCTTTCGACCGTTCAGCACCCAGCTGTCGCCGTCCCGCACGGCCGTCGTGGACAACGCGCCCGGGTCGGAGCCGGCACCCGGCTCGGAGATCGCCATCGCGGCGCGCGTTTCGCCGCGTGCGTACGGGTCGAGATAGCGCGCGCGCTGCGCGTCGTCGGCCACTTCGCACAGCATCCGCAGATTTGGCGAATCGGGCGGCAGGATGTACGGGGTGACGGTCGTGCCGATCGCTTCGTTCACGCCGACCATCGCGACGGCCGGCAGGTCGGCGCCGCCCGCGTCGGGCGGCGCGTCGAGCCCCCACAGGCCGAGCTGCCGGGAGCGTTCGTCGAGGTGCGCGCGTTCGTCGTCGAGCAGCCCGAAGCGCTGGCCGTCGGCCTCGCGCGCCATCACGGCCGCTTCGAGCGGAATCAGCTCGTCCTTCACGAAGCGTGCGACGAGGTCGCGGATCATCCGGTGATCGAGTTCGAGTTCGAAATTCATGAGAGTCGATGAGGGTGAGGAAGGAGATGGCGATGCGGTCAGCCCGCATCCTGACGATCCGCTGCGCCGCCGCGCAGCGTGCCGAGCAACGCGATGGCGCCGGCCGCGAGCAGCGCGGCGTTGAAATAGAGCCCGCCGCGCATCGATCCGGTGGCCGTGTTGAGCACGCCCATCAGGAACGGGCTCGCGAATCCGCCGATCGCGCCGGACATCGTGATCGCCGCGATCGCGACCGCCATCGCGCGCTTCGGCAACGCCAGCCCCGGCAGCACCCAGAACGCCGGTAGCGCGGCGGCGTGCGTGGCGACCGCGATGCACAGCGCGATCACCAGCTGCGGCGTGCCCGCGACGCTCGCGAGCCCGGCGAGCGCCGCTGCGCATGCGAGCATCGCGACCGCACCGTGCCCGCGCCATTCGCGCCGGCGTGCGGTGCGCCAGCCCATCCCGAGCATCCCGACGATGCCGCACAGGTAAGGCAGCGCGGACAGCAGCCCGATCTGCATCGCGCCATGCAGGCCGCCGCGATGCAGGATCACGGGCATCCAGAACACCAGCGCATAGCCGGCGGCCGCGATCGCGAAATTGGCCGCGCACAGCAGCCAGAAATCGCGGTGTGCGAGCAGCGGCCGCGCCGCGTGCGCGTTCGGCGTGCCGGCTTCGGCCTGCGTGTGCGCGGCGCGCAGCGCGGCCTTGTCGGCGTCCGACAGCCAGCGCGCGTCGTCCGGCCGGTCGTCGAGAAAGCGCAGTGCGACGAGGCCGAGCATGCTGCTCGGCAGCCCTTCGACGAGGAACAGCCATTGCCAGCCGCTCAGGCCGGCGGCGCCGTCGAAGTACGACAGAATCGCGCCCGACACGGGGCCGGCGATCAGCCCCGCGAGATACAACGCGGTCATGAAGAGCGCGAACGCTTTCGCGCGCTGCCGCGGCGGATACCACGCGCCGAGATAGAACAGGATGCCGGGGAAGAAACCGGCCTCGAACACGCCGAGCAGGAAGCGACACGCGTAGAACTGCGCGGGTGTCGTGACGAACATCGTCGCGGCCGAGCCGAGCCCCCACAGCACCATGATTCGCGCGATCGTCTTGCGTGCGCCGATTCGTGCAAGCAGCGCGTTGCTCGGAATCTCGAACGCCATGTAGCCGAGGAAGAAGATGCCCGCGCCGAGCCCGTAGACGGCGTCGGAGAAGTGCAGCTCGGCCGCCATCTGCGCGTGCGCGAAGCCGATGTTGATCCGGTCGATGAACGACAGCGTGTAGCAGAGGATCAGGAACGGCAGCAGCCGGCGCGAGATCCGGCGGTAGAGCGCCGGCGTCGCGCCTTCGTCGACGGCGGTCGGGTGGGTCGAAAGGGTCGGGGTCATGGGCACTCCGTCAGAAGCGGTGAACGATGCCGAGCGCGAACACCTGCTCGGTGCCGGCAGGCTGCGGCTGCAGGCCGACGACGATGGTGTTGCGGGCGTTGCCGCCGTTCTTCATGTACAGGTAGCGCGCGTACAGCGACGTGCGCTTCGACAGCGGATGGTCGTAGCCGATGCCGAGCGCGGTCGCGTCGTTCGCCGAGCCTTTCACGTCGCGGCGCACGACCGACACGAGCACGCGATCGAGCGCGCCGACGTCGATCGACGCGCCGGCGCTCGCGGTCGAGAAGGCGGGCAGGTTCGCCGCCGTGCCGACGCCGTACAGAAACGCGGCGTACAGCTTGACGTGCGCGAACGCGTAGTTGGCCGCGAACACGTAGTGGCGGGTGGTCGATGGCGAGACGAGGACGGGCGACAGGTTGCCGGCCGACGTGTCGCCCTGGAAGCCGGCGCCGACGTAGAGCCCGCCGATCCGGTACTGAAGCCCCGCGCCGTAGTTGCGCCCGGCCTGCGCGGACAGCGCGTTCGGCGTCGGGAAGCCATACGTGGCCATCACGCGCAGGCCGTTCCAGGCGGGGCTCAGATACGACACCGCCTGGTTGAAGCGCGGAATCGGCGGCGTCGTGTTGCTGGTGATCGTGTCCGTCGACGTCGCGAGCAGCGCGAGCGGCGACAGCCGTTCGTTGAGTCCGAACGGATCGCCGTCGTACACGACGTAGAACGCGGGTGTGTATTGCCGGCCGAGCCGGAGGTCGCCGTAGCGCGTGTTCTGCAGTGACACGTACGCCTGCCGGTAGAACAGCGTGCCGCCCTGGAACGAGCCGTCCGCCGGCGAGAAGCCGCTTTCCAGTACGAACTTCGTCGACGTGCCGCCGCCGAGATCCTCGACGCCCGTCAGACCGAAGCGGCTCGTCGACGAGCCGCCGCCGCTTTGGCGCGCGCTCGACAGGCTGCCGATGCGATCGAATTCGACGTAGCTGTCGACGATCCCGTACAGCGTGACCGACGACGCGTGCGCCGATGTGGCGCACAGCACGCATGCGCCGACCAGGAATGCTTTCCGTTGCATGAAGGTTGTCTCCGTTCCATGTCTTGTTCGCGCGCCCGCGTTCTGGGAGCGGTTGCGCGCTTTGTCGTCTTGCTGCGTCGTGCTCAGCGCCCCTTGAACACCGGCTTGCGTTTCTCGAGGAACGCGCGGGCGCCCTCGATCCGGTCCTCGCTCGCATAGACGTCGGGGCCGACGTCCAGCCGCAGCGCGGCGGCCACCGGCAGCCCCTGGCCGCGCGTCGCGGTTTCCTTGATGCGGCGGATCGTGAGCGGCGCGTTCGCGGCGATCGTCTGCGCCAGCTCGCGTACGGAGTCGTCGAGTGCGGCGCCGGGCACGACGCGGTTCAGCAAGCCGGCGCGCAGCGCGTCGTCGGCATCGAAGCGGCGGCCCGTGAACAGCAGCTCCATCGCGATCGCACGCGGCAGCATGCGCGGCAGCAGCACGCTCGCGAAGTTCGCGCCCATGCCGACGCGCGCTTCGGGCAGCGCGAAATACGCGTGATCGGCGGCGATCCGCAGGTCGCACGCGAGCGCGATCTCGCAGCCGCCGCCGACGGCGTAGCCGTTGACGGCCGCGATGGTCGGCTTGCGCAGCTCCAGGATCAGTTCGTGCACGTTGCGTGCGAGCCCGCGCATCGGCTGCATCCCGCGGATCTCGGGGTCGCCGAGATCGATGCCCGCGCTGAACGCGCGTTCGCCCGCGCCGCGGATCACGATGACGCGGATCGACGGGTCGTCGTCGAGCGTGACGAGCTCATCACACAACCGCCGGATCGACTCGGCCGACAGCGCGTTGGCGACGTGCGGACGATGGATCGTCAGCCATGCGATGCCGTTGTCGTCGTCGCGCAGGATCGACGGGGCGTCGTCGCCCGTCGGTGTGGAGAACGAGGCGGATGAGGTCATGACGCGCTCCCGGTGACGTCCGCACGCGTGTCGTGGAGTACGCCCGCTTGACGCAGCGCGTCCCGGCGCGCCGCGTCGATGCCGATCGCGTCGAGCACGGTGTCGGTGTCGGCGGCGAACGGCTGCGGCGGCCGTCGTATCGATCCGGGTGTGCGTGACAGCTTGGCGGGGATGCCCGCGCCGGTGTACGTGTCGGTGTCGACGAACATCGCGTTGCGCGCCGCCTGCGGGTGGCCGAACGCATCGGCCACGGTGTTCACCGGCCCCGTCGCGACGCCGGCGTGCATCAGCCGCTCGACGACCTCGTCCGCCTGCAGTTCGGCGGTCAGCTGGCCGAGCAGCGTGTCGAGCGCTTCGCGATGCGCGACGCGCTGCGCATTGGTCGCGAAGCGTGGATCGCGCGCCAGCTCGGGCACGCCGAGCGCGTCGACGAGCCGCGCGAACGTGCGGTTGTTGCCGGCGCCGGTCGCAACCGGCTTGTCCTTGCACGGATAGACGCCGTACGGCGCGATCGCGCCGTACACGTTGCCGGTCGCGACGGGCACGTCGCCGGTCGCCATCCAGCTCGTGCTGACCGGATGCAGCATCGACAGCGCGGTGCTGAACAGGTCGATGTCGACGTGCTGTCCGAGGCCGGAGCGCGTCCGCTCGACCAGCGCGATCAGGATGGTGGAGACGGCGCTCAGGCCGGCCGCGTAATCGACGACCGGAAACGGCACCTTGAGCGGCATGCCGCCCGGCTCGCCGTTGATCGACATGAAGCCGGCGAGGCCCTGCGCGACCGCGTCGTAGCCCGGAAACCGCGCGAGCGGGCCGTCGGTGCCGTAGCCGGAGATCGAGCAGTGGACGAGGCGCGGGAAGCGCTCGCGCAGGCAGTCTTCGTAGCCGATGCCCCAGCGCTCCAGCGTGCCCTGCTTGAAGTTGTCGATCAGCACGTCGGCCGTGTCGAGGAGGCGGAACAGCACGTCGCGCCCGCCGGGATGCGACAGGTCGAGTGCGAGATTGCGCTTGTTGCGGTTGAGTCCCCAGTAGTAACTGGAGATGCCGTTCGGCATCGCGGGGCCCCAGTCGCGCGTTTCGTCGCCCTGCGGCGGTTCGATCTTGATGACGTCCGCGCCGTGGTCGGCGAGGGTCTGCGCGCAGAACGGCCCCGCGTAGACGCGGCTCAGGTCCACCACGCGCACGCCTGCGAGGGCGCCTTCGTGACTGCTGCTCATGACGATGTTTCCTTCGATGTGGAGTTCGACGGGTCGCTATGCCCGCCTGCGATGCGTCGCGGATTCAACCGCGTGCGGCGAACAGCGCGTTCACCGCTTCGCGGTGTTCGGGCGTGGCGTGCGCGAACGCCTGGTACGACGCCGACAGGTCGAGCAGCGTGTCGAGGCTCGCGTGGCGGCTTTCTCGCAGCAGCCGCTTGGTCAGGCGCAGCGCGGTGCCCGAGTGACGGGCGATGCGGCCGGCCAGTTCATGTGCGTGCGCAAGGAGCGCGCCGTCGGGAACGACGCGGGACACGAGCCCGCAGCGCAGCGCCGCCTGCGCGTCCAGCGCGTCGCCGGTGAACGACATTTCCGCAGCGACGGCCGCGCCGACGATCTGCGGCAGGAACCACGCCCCACCGTCGCCGGGCACGAGGCCGAGGGCGATGAAGCTCTCGGCGAAGCGGGCGCGATCGGCGGCGATGCGGATGTCGCACATGCACGCGAGGTCGGTGCCGGCGCCGATGGCCGGGCCATTGACTGCCGCAATGGCCGGCACTTCGAGGCGCTGGAACGCGTGCGCGAGCCGCTGGATGCCGTGGCGATAGCGCGTGCGGATCGCGGCAAGGTCGTGCGGGTCCGATTCCATCAACGCGCGCATCGCCTTCACGTTGCCGCCCGACGAGAACGTCGTGCCGGCGCCCGTCAGCACCAGCACGCGGATCGATTCGTCGCGGTTCGCGTCGTCGCAGCATTCGGTCAGTGCGTCGATTGCATCGGAATCCGAAATGGCATTGCGTGTTTCCGGACGGTTCATCGTGACGGTCAGGATCGGTCCCTGCCGTTCACGGGTCAAAAAGGCTGTCATGGTGTCTCCGTGTGCTTTGTACCGCGGGACTTCACGCCGCGGGCCGAAGCCTAGTATCGTCACGATGGTTGGCGGCGGGAAATTCCGTTCCACATATGTGGAACGGGTCGCCCGGTGGCATGAGGAGACGGCGGGATGAGCGGAAACGTGGTCAAGAGCGCGGCGCGCGTGTTCGAGGTGCTGGAGCTGTTCAGCGCACTGCAGCGGCCGCTGAGCGTGCGCGAGATCGCCACGCGCTGCGGCTATCCGGGGTCGAGCGCGGCGGCGCTGCTGACCAGCATGAAGGCGCTCGGCTACCTCGCCTACGACGACGCAACCCATACGTATGCGCCCACGGCGCGGCTAGTCAATCTCGGCGAAGCGCTCGTCGATTCGACGGCGGGCAGCCGGCGGTACTGGCACGCCGTCGCAAAGCGGCTGGCGGTCCGCACGCGCGAGGCCGTCGTGATCGCGGTGCAGAGCGACCTGTACGTGCAGTACATCGATGCGGTCGAGGGTGCGCATACGCTTCCGATCCACTTCTACGCGCCGATCGGCACGCGTCGCGAGATCTGCATGTCGAGCCTCGGCTGGGCGCTGCTGAGCCTCCAGCCGGACAGCGCGATCCGCCGGCTCGTGTCGCGCAGCATCCGCCGGCTCGGCAAGTCGGGCCGGACGATCGACGAGGATGTTGTGCTCGACAAGGTCGAACAGACGCGCCGGTTCGGCTATTCCTATTCGGCGCATACGGTCACGCAGGGCGCCGCGATGATCTCGATGGTGATCGCGGACGCCTGGAACGGCCAGCCGCTCGCCATGGGCGTGGCCGGGCCGGCCGAGCGGATCGACGCGCAGCGCGAGGCGATCGTGCGCGCGATGCGGCAGGTGCTGGCCGGCCAGGGGCCGCACGCCGCGGGTTAGCCTGTCGCGGCCGGCGCGCGCAGGCATTCACATAGAATCAGAATCGGAAGGTTTCGTTGCCCCTCTCCCGGCTGCATTTCAGCGAGGTCGCCATGTCATTGAACACGCCGCTTTCCGGCATCCACATCGTCGAATTCGAAGGCCTCGGCCCCGGCCCGCTCGCGGGCTGGATGCTCGCCGGAATGGGCGCGCGGATCACGCTGATCGCGCGCCCGTCCGGCCGCACGAGCGCGCCGGATGCGCTGCGGGCCCGCGACGGCGACCTGCTGCGCGAAGGCAAGACGATCGTCGAACTCGACCTGAAGGCGCCCGCCGGCCGCGAAGCCGCGCTCGACCTGATCGCGCAGGCCGACGCGCTGATCGAGGGGCTGCGGCCGGGCGTGATGGAGCGGCTCGGCCTCGGGCCCGACGATTGCGCGCGCCGCAACCCGAAGCTCGTGTACGGACGGATGACCGGCTGGGGCCAGCATGGCCCGCTCGCGGCCGCGGCCGGGCACGACCTGAACTACGTCGCGTTGACGGGGCTGCTGTCGCTATCGGCGCCGAACGACGGCCGGCCGGGGTTGCCGCCGACCGTCGTCGGCGACGCAGGCGGCGCGCTCGGGCTCGCGTTCGGGATCGTCTGCGCGCTGTTCGACGTGCGCGGCGGCGGGGCGGGGCGCGTGGTCGACGGCGCGATTGTCGACATCGTGTCGATGCTCGGTTCGCTGGCATTGTGGGCGCGCGCGAACGGGCAACTCGACGGCGCGCAGCCGAGCCTCTTTCACGATGCGCCGTTCTACGACGTATATCGCTGCGCGGACGGGGAATGCGTGACGATCGGCGCGCTCGAGCCGCCGTTCTATGCGCTGCTGATCGAACGGCTCGGGCTCGCCGACGTCGATCCGGCGTCGCAATACGACCGCGCGCGCTGGCCCGCGCTGAAGGCGCGTTTCGCCGACGTGTTCGCGCAGCAGCCGTCCGCGCACTGGCGCGCGCTGCTCGAAGGCACCGACGCATGTTTCGCGCCGGTATTGAGCGTGGCCGACGCGGCGGCCCATCCGCACAACGCGGCGCGCGGGATCTACCGGACCGACGGGAACGGAAACGTGCGCGCGCGCGTGGCGCCGCGTTTCCTGCCGCTCACGGGCGGTGGGGCCGAGTAGGCGTGCCGGGCTTGACGGCTCGGGAGTGAATTCGGAATGGTTTGTATGGCACCTTGAATCGTACTAAATATGGTGCCAAATAAAGCACAATAGAAATTCAATCGAAACAGGAGCGGACATGCCCCACGGAGCTGAAGCGGAACCCGATGGGAACCGTTGCGGCGGGCGAGGGTTTCCCGGTCGCGATCCTGAATCACAACGAGCCTGCGTTCTATTGCATCCCGGCGAAGATCAAGCTCCGCGGTGTCGGCTATCGTCGCGTATACGAAGTGCGCGATGGGGAGGTCGTCGTACTGGTCGTCGCGAGCGCGATGCCGTCTATCATTGCTGTAATGAAACGCTAGCGCGATACGCGATACCCGTTGCGTGTTCGGCGTTCTCTCATCGACCTTGGGCCGGGCACCCGCTCAGGCCGTTTCCTCCGGCATATCCGGCACCTTGCCGTCGCCGACGCGGTTGATCGTGCCTTGCGCGATCGCGACGAGCCGCTCGTGATCGCCGTCGATGACGAACACATGACACTGGCAGGTCGCCTGATGCCGGCCCGCATAGACGAGCTTCGCGCGGGCTACCAGCGTGCCGTTCACGGCCGGCCGCAGGTAGTTGATCTTGTATTCGGCGGTGATCACACGCGGCCCGAGCACCAGCGCGCCGGCGAACGTCAGCGCGTTGTCGGCGAGATAGCTGATGACGCCGCCGTGCACGAAACCATGCTGCTGCCGCAGTTCATCGCGCACGTGCAGGCACAGCGACACTTCGTTGTCGCCGATATGCATCAGCTCCGTGCCCAGCAGCATGCTGAACGGTTGCGCGCGCAATGCGCCGCGCGCGTGGTCCGTGATGTCGGTCATCGACTTTCCTCGAAATACGTGCCCGCTTGCGCTGAACTCTAGGAAGGGGGATACGGATAAGCAAGGAAATTCGTCTGCATTTCGTGCAATTTTCAGCGCGATGCGACGCGATTATTGCGTCGAATGCCGTGGATTTCCCCGTTTGCGGGCCATTCGACGGCAATGCGCGGCAACGCGAACTTCGCCGCCGGCCGCACCTGAGCATCCGCACCTAAAGTCCGACGAAGAAATGCCGCTAATGCCGGGGCAATGCCTCATCGTCCGCTTTCCAGGAATCCCTCCCATGTTCGGAAAAATCAAGCTCGCGTCGGGTCTGCTCGGCGTGTTGACCGTGTTCTGCCTCTTTCTGTTCGCGATCGAGGCGCTCGGCTTCTGGGCGCTCAAGTCGACGCGCAGCGGTGTCGACGATCTGTCGAACATCGCGATCGCGCAGGTCGACGCGGCCAGCCAGGCGACCCAGCAACTGCTCGACGCGCGCATCAACCTGTCGCGCGCCGGCACGCGGATGGTGCGCGGCGGCCCGAAGCCGGAAGACATCATCCGCCACGCGGGCACGTCGCTCGCGGAAGCGGACAAGGCGTTCGCCACGCTGACGGCCGCGCAGCCGGTCGACGACGCCAACCGCGCGCGCGTCGCGGCGCTCGCCGAGCGCTATCGCGCGCTGCGCGGCGCGCTGGGCGAACTCGTGCAGTTCCTCGATGCCGACAACATCCAGGCATTCCTCGACCAGCCCACGCAGAGCATCCAGGACGCGTACATCGCCGAATTGCGGCGCTTCACCGACTACGGCGGCGCGTCGAGCCGCACGGCGCTCGGCACGATCGACGGCGGCATGCTGTGGTTCAAGTCGGTCGGCATCGTGCTGCTCGCGGCGATGCTCGTCGCGAGCGCGGCGATCTACGCGGCCGCGCGGCG
The DNA here is from genome assembly GCF_902832845.1 of Burkholderia metallica. Classification (GTDB taxonomy): domain Bacteria; phylum Pseudomonadota; class Gammaproteobacteria; order Burkholderiales; family Burkholderiaceae; genus Burkholderia; species Burkholderia metallica. Next base: position 176,823 of record NZ_CADFDB010000010.1, read on the forward strand.
CGCGGTCGTCGCGCCGCTGGAAGAAGCCGGCCGCCATTTCGAGCGGATCGCGCAGGGCCGGCTCGATGAAGCCGTGCGGGCGGGCGGCGTGTTCGAGATCGACCGGATGCTGCGCGGTCTCGCCGCGATGCAGGCGAGCATCGCGGACACCGTGCGCACGGTGCGCCACGCGTCCGACGCGATCCACCTCGGCGCAGGCGAGATCGCCGGCGGCAACGCCGACCTGTCGGCGCGCACCGGCACGCAGGCCGCGTCGCTCGAGGAGACGGCCGCGAGCATGGAGGAACTGACGGCGACCGTCCGGCAGAACACCGACAGCGCACGCGCGGCGAGCGCGCTGGCCGACGCGGCGCTCGAAGCGACGAGCCACGGCGGCGGCGTGGTCGACAGCGTGATCGACCGGATGCGCGGGATCGCGCAAAGCTCGGGGCGGATCGCGGAAATCATTTCGGTGATCGACGGCATCGCCTTCCAGACCAACATCCTCGCGCTGAACGCGGCCGTCGAAGCTGCCCGGGCCGGCGAACAGGGCCGCGGCTTCGCGGTGGTCGCGGGCGAAGTGCGCTCGCTCGCGCAGCGCAGCGCGCAATCGGCGAAGGAGATCAAGGCGTTGATCGAGGATTCGGTCGCGCAGATCAACGGCGGCGCGGAACTCGTCGAGCGCGCGGGCGAGGCGATGCGCACGGTGTCGACGTCGATCACGCGCGTCGTGCAGACGATGTCCGAGATCACGTCGGCGTCGGTCGAGCAGAGCGTCGGGATCGAGCAGGTGAATCAGGCCGTCACGCAGATGGATCAGCTCACGCAGCAGAACGCGGCGCTGGTCGAGGAGGTCGCGGCCGCGGCCGCGTCGTTGAACGACCAGACCGCACACTTGATGCAGGCCGTGTCGGTGTTCGAGCTGGGCGATGGCCGCACCGCGCGCGGAGAACGCGCGGCGCCGTCGTTCGCCGACGCGGGCTACGCGCCGGCCGGCAGCGCCGCGTAGGCGGTCGCGAGGTGGTAGGGCGTCGTCGACGGCATGTCGGCGCGCGACACCTGCCCGTCGGCCGTCTTGCACTCGAACCAGCCGCGCGGATGCAGGAAGCGCGCGGCGAAGCGTTCGATCTGCCGCGCGAGCGGCGCGGAGGCCGGCGTGCTGCCGTGAGTCGCGAGCGCGCGCAGGTATTCGGTCTGCGCCCAGATCCGCTGCGTCCCGTCGATGCACGCGCCTTGCGCGTCGAGCGACGCGCACACGCCGCCCGTCAGCGGATCGACGCCGTATTGCTCCGCGAACGCGAACGCGCGCGCCAGCGCGGCGCGGAGCCCGGTCTGCGCGAGCCGCGCACCAGCCGCATCGACCAGATAGAACCACTCGAACTGATGGCCGGGCTCGAAACGGTTGTCGGCCGCCCCGAGCGGCAGCTCCGCCACGCAGCCGGTCGCCGCGTCGACGAACGTGCGCTCGACGGCCTGCGCGGTGCGCATGAGCGCGTCGTCGAACGCCGCGTCGCCGAATGCATCGGCCGCCGCGAGCCATGCTTCGGTCAGGTGCATCAGTGGATTCTGTAGCGGCCCGCTGCCCGACGACGAGAAATCGGCGTGGCGCGCCGCATCGAGCAGCGCATCGCCCGGGCGCGGGGCGAAACGGTCCTGGATCAACGCAGCGGTTTCTTCGGCCGCCTGGCGCGCGGCGGCGTCGCCCGACGCCGCATACCACGCGGCGCACGCGAATACGATGAAGGCGTGCGTGTAGAGATCCTTGGTCGTGTCGAGCGGTGCCCCCCGGGCGTCGACGCTGTAGTGCCAGCCGCCGTGATGCCGGTCGCGAAAATGCCGGCCCAGCGCGTCGAACAGCGTGGCGGCATGCGCGGTGTCGCCGGCCTGGGCGAACACGAACAATTGCCGTGCGCAGGCCATTGCGCGATAACGGGTCACCGGCAGCGGTGCGTGGGTGGTCGGATCGACGGCTTCGAACGGCAACTGTAATGTATGGTCGAACCCTGAACCCCGCCAGATCGGCAAGACGACGTGCGCGAAATGGCGGCGCAACTGGGCGGCCTGGGCGGAAGCGGAGTCGGAAACGGACATGACGGGGTTGGGCGCTGGGTTCGAAACGTGTCGGCGCGGCCCGGAGGATCGGCGCGGCCGGGGCCAAGGATAAAACATTCCGCGCGGCCGGCACCAGAAAAGGAGAGAAATCGCATGCTGAACAACCTGGAACTCGTCATGCGGCTCGTGCTGGCGGCGGCGCTCGGCAGCGTCATCGGCTTCGAGCGCGAGCGCCTGTCGTGGGCCGCCGGCCTGCGCACGCACATGCTCGTCTGCGTCGGTTCGACGCTGATCATGATCGTGTCGGCGTTCGGGTTCGCCGACGTACTCGGCAGCAGCGACCACATCGTGCTCGACCCATCGCGGATCGCCGCGCAGGTCGTGTCGGGCATCGGCTTTCTCGGTGCGGGCTCGATCCTGCTGCGCGGCGAGATCGTGCGGGGGCTGACGACGGCCGCGAGCTTGTGGTCGGTCGCCGCGATCGGCCTCGCGGTGGGTGGCGGGCTCTACGTCGCGTCGATTTCGGCGACGATCATCATCCTGATCATCCTGGCCGGCATCAAGCCGCTGGAGCGGCGCTACTTCACGGTGCGCCAGCGGCGCCAGCTCGCGCTGACGGTCGTGAGCGGCACGCTGACGTTCGATTCGCTGCATGCGGCGCTCGGCCCTTCCAGTGCGCGCGTGAAGCAGTTCATCGTGCAGCGTGCCGACGATACGGGCGAGCACGACGAGGTGCGCATCGCGCTCGCGCGGGTGTCGACACTCGAATACCAGGCGATCTGCGACAAGCTGCGCGCGCTGAAGGGCGTCACGCGTTTCGAAGAAGGCAACGGGCTGTCGGGCGACGAATAGGCTGGATCGGCAACGGCGCATGCGACAATGGCCGACCACCGATTCCGTTCGACATCCGGTTCCGCGTTCGCGGGCCCTGCTATCCGATTTCCATGACCGAATCCGTTACCACGCCTCGCTCCCGTTCCCGTTCCACTCGTTCGTCGGCCCGTTCCCGCCAGCGCTCGGCGGCTGCCGCGGGCAGTACGTCCGCGAGGGCGACGGCGCGGTCCGGCAGTACGCCGGCCGGCGACGCGTCGCGGGACGAGCGCACGCTCGACCTGTTCGGCGATCCGGTGCTCGAGCCGGGCGAGCGCGCGTCGGTGGCGACGCGCGACGAAGCGGGCGCACAAGCCGATGCGTCGGTCGATGTCGCGGATGATGTGGCGTCCGGGCGGCAGCCCGCGCTGGACGGGTTCAGTGCGCCGGAGGGAGCGACCGTGGCGGAGCCTGCGGACGCAGCGGCAGGCGCCGTGACGCGCGAAGGTGCGACGGTCGCACATGGTGCTTCGTTGTATGAAGGCGGGGATGTCGCGAACGCCGATCTCGTGCCGGCTTCTGGCGGCATTGCGATCAAGGAGGCCGATGTTCCTTCGGCCGATGGTGCTGTGTCGAAGGCGCCCGACTCGCCCGAGGCTGGCGATGAAGTCGGGAAAGCTGTCATCGATGGCGCCGCAGCCAAATCCCACGATGCGCGATCTTCCGGTGCCGCCGTGAAGGAGCGTCGGGCGTCGTCGTCAGGCGGCAAACGCCGAACGCCTGCCGGTGCAAGCGACGCGAAGGCGGAGCAAGCGGCACCGGTTGTGTCGAGCGACGGCACGACACTGGAAGCGGCCGGAGCGGACGCGGTGCCGACGATTTCGCCGCAGACGTCGGCACAGCCGATCAAGCCGACAATTACCGCGAACACGTCGAACACGTCGAACACGTCGAACACGTCGAACACGTCGAACACGTCGAACACGTCGAACACGTCGAACACGTCGAACACCGCGAACACCGCGAACACCGCGAACACCGCGAACACCCAAGACGCTGTGCCCCAAGCCGGCGCCACCGCATCTCCTGTCACGCAGCCGCCACCGTCCGCTGCATCCTTTGTGACGAAGCCGTCGACCGAATGCGCGCCACCGCCCGCGCCGGCCTTCGATCCGGACATTCACCTGCGTCCGCTGACCGACCGGCTCGCCGCACTGCAGGCCGACGTGGACACCCTGACGCGCGCGGCCGATCGCGAGATGCGCCGCGTCAACCGCCTGCTGCTGGCGCTGGCCGTCGTCGCGCTGGCCGGGCTCGTCGCGCTGGTGATGCAGACGCGGCAGATCGCGCATCTGAAGCAGGACGTGGCCACGAAACAGCAGCGGATCGATCGCCTCGCGTCCGATCTGTCGACGCAGCAGGCCACGCTGATGACGCTCGAAGAGCACCACGAAGCGCTCTTGTCGCAAGTCGACCGGCTTCAGCGCAACGCGAATCGCGAGGCGGCCGTCGCGAAACGGGCTCGCCGCACGCGCTAAGCGTTTCGACCCTATCCTGGAAACCTGACGGAGCAAGGATCGCCGTTCCGCGGCGGCGATCGGCCGTCGCGCGCATGCGGCAAACTGATGCGGTGTGCTGGCAGAGTTCAGGGAAAACCCTTAGAATGGAGTCAATCTAAGGGAAAACCCTAGCCACATCTGTCAGGAGTCTCAAATGAGCTTCATCCTCGCCCTGCTGCAAAAGATCGACGACCTTTTCGTGTCCCCGCACCTGCCGCTCGACGCCGAATACTCGTACGCCGCGCGTCGTGCCGAAGCCGAGCGCGTGCGCCGTGCGCATCTGGTGCCGATCGTCCTGTACCGTCGCTGATTCGCTGATTCGCTGATTCGCTGATTCGCTGATTCGCTGATTCGCTGATTCGCTGATTCGCTATCAGCGCGGCGCCGCCGCACCTGGCCGGCCCGCTTTCCGCCGCCGCATCGCGCGCCGGCGCGACCGTCCCGCTACACTGGAAGTCCGATTCCGTTCACGGTGACCGGACCATGCTGCAGATGCGGCCGATGACGGCCAGCGAATTCCACGCGTACCGCACGCGAGCCATCGACGGCTACGCGCGCGACCTCGTCTCATCCGGACAAAATGCTGTCGAAGACGCGGCCAGCCGGGCGCGCGACTGTTTCGACACGCTGCTGCCGGACGGCCTGCGTACTTCCGGCCAGACCCTCGTCGTGCTCGTCGACGGCGCCAGCGGCGACGCGGTGGGCGACCTCTGGTACGCGATCGTGCCCGAAGGGCCGAACCGCACGTTGTTCATCTACGATCTCGACATCGCCCCGTCCCGGCGCCGCCAGGGCTGGGGCACGCGCGCGCTCGCCGCGCTCGACGCCGAGGCGCGCCGGTACGGCGTGACCGAGATCGGGCTGTCGGTGTTCAATCACAACGCGGCGGCCCGCGCACTGTATCGCGCATGCGGCTTCGTGCCGATCACGACGACCTTGATCAAGCCGGTCGTCGCGGACTGAATCTACCGCCGGTCACGCGTCGTCATGTGCCGTCGATTCGACTCGCCGCCCCCGGCCAACGCCGGCCAACGCCGGCCGACCTCGCGCCCCTTTCCGTTCGCCAGGCACCGCCCGGCCATCCGCCGGTCCCCCACCGCACATCAACGTGCGCGCCCCTTCCATCTCCGCAGCAGCAACGCGTTGGTCACGACGCTGACGCTGGAAAACGCCATCGCCGCGCCCGCGATCACCGGGTTCAGCCAGCCGAGCGCCGCGAGCGGCACGCCGACCAGGTTGTAGACGAACGCCCAGAACAGGTTCTGCTGGATCTTCCGGTACGTGCGCCGGGAGATGTCGATCGCATCGGCGACGAGCGCCGGGTCGCCGCGCATCAGCGTGATGCCGGCCGTGTGCATCGCGACGTCGGTGCCGGTCGCCATCGCGATGCCGACGTCCGCCGCGGCGAGCGCGGGCGCATCGTTGATCCCGTCGCCGACCATCGCGACGATCCCGCCGTGCGTGCGCTTCAACTCGGCGACGACACGCGCCTTGTCGTCGGGCAGCACCTGCGCATGCACCTCGGCGATCCCGAGCGATGCCGCGACGGCCGCCGCGCTGCCGCGGTTGTCGCCCGTCACGAGCACGCTCGCGACGCCGCGCGCCGACAGTGCCGCGATCGCATCGCGCGCGCCCGGCTTCACGGTGTCGCCGAACGCGATCAGGGCAAGCAGCGCGCGCGGCGCATCGGCGCGCATCAGCCACGAGATCGTGTTGCCCGCGCGTTCGAGCTCCGCCGCGCGCGCATCGAGCGCGGGCGGCACCGCGATGCCGAGTTCGTCGCGCCAGCGCGTGCTGCCGAGCGCGAGCCGCTGTCCGTCGACGCGGGCTTCCACGCCGCGTCCGGCCACCGCGCGTGCATCGGCCGCGACGACGGGCGGCGCCGCATCGCCGCGCTCGGCCGTGCCGGCGTCGTACGCGGCGACCACGGCGCGCGCGAGCGGATGGTCGCTCTGGCGCTGCACCGCCGCCGCGAGCGCAAGCGCTTCGTCATGCGGCACGCCGACGGCTTCGAACGCGGTCACGGACGGCTTGCCTTCGGTCAGCGTGCCGGTCTTGTCGAACGCGATCACGGTGGCGCGCTGCGCGAGTTCGAGCGCCTGCGCATCCTTGATCAGCACGCCGTGCCGGGCCGCGACACCGGTGCCGGCCATGATCGCGGCGGGCGTCGCGAGGCCGAGCGCGCACGGGCACGCGATGACGAGCACCGCGACCGCGTTGAGGATCGCGGTTTCCGCCCCGGCGCCGGCGATCAGCCAGCCGACCAGCGTCAGCGCGGCGATGCCGAGGATCGCGGGCACGAACACCTCGCTCACGCGATCGACGAGCCGCTGGATCGGCGCCTTCTCGGCCTGCGCGGATTCGACGAGGCGGATGATGCGCGCGAGCGTCGTCTCCGCGCCGATCGCGGTGGTCTCGACGACGAGCGCGCCTTCGCCGTTGATCGAGCCGGCCGTGACGGGGTCGCCGTCGTCCTTCGGCACGGGCAGGCTTTCGCCGGTGATCAGCGATTCGTCGATGTGCGAGCGGCCCGACACGATCCGGCCGTCGACGGGCACACGCTCGCCGGGACGGACGCTGACACGCGTGCCGACGCGCACCTGCGCCAGCGGCACGTCGCGCTCGACGCCGTGCTCAACGACGCGCGCGCGGTCGGGACGCAGCGCATTCAGCGCGCGGATCGCGTCGGTCGTCTGGCGCTTCGCGCGCGATTCGAGCCATTTGCCGAAGCGCACCAGCGTGACGATGACGGCCGACGCCTCGAAATACAGATGGCCCGGATGCGCGGGGTCGCGCAGCAGCATCCACAGGCTCAGCCCGTACGCGGCCGACGTGCCGAGCGCGACGAGCAGGTCCATGTTGCCGGCGCGCGCCTTCACCGCATGCCAGGCGGCGCGATAGAAGCGCGCGCCGAAACCGAACTGGACGATCGAGGCGAGCACGAGCTGGAGCCAGCCGGGCAGCATCAGGTCGATGCCGAACGGCGCGACGAGCATCGGGGCGACGAGCGGCGCGCTCAGCACGGCGGCGCCGATCACGAGGTTGCGTTCGCGCATGGCGTCGCGGCGCTTGCGGGCGTCGGGGTCCTGCGCGGGGCCGGCCGGCGGCGCGTCGGTGCCGGCCGTGGCGCCTGCCGACGGCGCGGCGGCAAGGGACGCGCGGTAGCCGGCGGTGGTGACGGCCGCGATCAACGCGGCGGCGTCGAGCGCGCCGGCGCCATGCACCGAAGCGCGCTCGGTCGCGAGGTTGACGGAAGCGCGGGCGACGCCCGGCACGGCGGCCAGCGCTTTCTCGACGCGGCCGGCGCAGGACGCGCAGGTCATCCCGCCGATGTCGAGTTCGAAATCGGCGGAGGTGGTGGAGACAACCGGCGGGATCGCCGTGCCGACGACCGGCGTCGCGCCATAGCCGGCTTGTTGCACGGCTTCGGCGAGCCGAGCGGCACTCACGTCGGGCGCGGCGTCGACGGTGGCGCGCTCGGTCGCGAGATTGACCGACGCACGCGTGACGCCCGGCACCTTCGCGAGCGCCTTCTCGACGCGCGACACGCACGATGCACAGGTCATCCCGTCGATGTCGAGTTCGACGGTGCGATCGGCTGGAAGCGGGAGGCGGGTAGCGGAAGCGGCTGCGGCTGTCGGCACGGGTGACGCTTCGACGGGATGGGCATGCGCGGCAGCGGCGGTTTCGATCCCCGGCGCGCGCACGGCGGCGCGATAGCCGGCTGCGCCGACGGCCTCGACGAGTTGCGCGGCTTCGACCGGGTCCTGCGCAGTCACCGTCGCCGTGTGCGTGTCGAGGTCGACCGTCGCGTCGACGACGCCCGGCACCCCGGCCAGCGCCCGTTGCACGCGGCCCGTGCAGCCGCCGCAATGCATGCCGTCGACGCTCAGCGCGATCGTGTGCAGGGCTGCGGAGGCAAGTGGTTCAGTCATGTCGGATTCCCTGAATGCGCGGCGCATGCCGCGAATGATTCCAGTATCAACATTCCCATGATGGTAAGGTCAAGCGGCGCATGCCGATTCGAAGCGAGGCGGGCGGATCGGCCCGAGTCGGTCGCCGTTCACAGGGTGCCACGGTGCGGAAAAAGCGAACGCCCGGCTTTCGGGAGGAAAGCCGGGCGTCACGTGCTGGCGCACGATCGCGTGATCAGGCGCAGAGCTTGGCGCTGGCGAGACGGTTCAGGCTGACGCCTTGTTCGGCGGCCTGGATCACCAGCGCGCGGTGGGTTTGCGGCGGGATGCGGACTTTGAATTCGGCGCTGTAAGTTCGGTCGGCGATCGGCTCGGGCACCTTTTCGCCATTCGCGGTCATGTCGCGCACGACATCGGCAACGAGCCGGCGGATGCCGGCCAGCGCGCCTTCCGGCGTTGCGTCGAGCCACGAAAGAGACGGGAATTCCGCGCACAGGCCGACGTGCTCCCCGTCCTCCGGGGACCACGTTACGCGGTACGTAAAGTGGTCTTGGGTCATGATGTCCGTCCCTTCAGTCGGTCGATCGCGTCGAGAACCTGCCGTATCGGATAGCCCTTGGCTTTCCCGCGGTCGAACAGATCCGAAGCACGAGACGATCGCTTCGATGCCTCCCCCATTTACCCGACCCTCCGACGCACGGTTTCGGGCCCGCGCGCCCCCGCGATTACGCGCGACCCGCTATTCGGCATATTGGGGGATGCCCGTAGGCGCTATGATACCGGCCTGACATCAGCGCCCGGCGTTGTGCACCGTCGCGAAACGGTGAGCCGGGCAGGCTGGGGTGCCTTGCTTTCGCCATTCGAGCGTCGAACAAGGCGTTGACTGAAAAGAACGATATTCGGCCAGTAATCGATGATTGAAAACCAGCAGGAATCAATTTCTCTGCGGCGCGTGTGCGCGTCGCTGGCCATTGCGGCGGCGCTTGCGGGATGCGCGTCGCAACCGGACGCCATCCAGCGGAAAACCGGCTGGATGCGCGCGGAAGTCGCCGACTCCTATATCTATGCGTATCCGCTCGTGCTGATGGACGTCGCGAAGGAAGCGGCGACGGGTGGCGACGGCGCGCAACCGGGTCAGGCGCCGCTCAACACGCTGCGCCACGCGCAGGCGCTGCCGCCCGTCGGCGCGGTCAATCCGCCGCTGCCGGGCGTCGACACGCTCGACTCGACCGGCTGGCTCGACGTCGCCGCCGAACCCGTGATCGTCACGTTGCCCGACACGCGCGGCCGCTACTGGGACGCACGTGCGCTCGACATGTGGACCAACGTGCTGTGGTCGTCGTCGAGTGTGGCCGCGCGCGGTGCCCGTACCGGCGCGCGATCGCAAACGATTGCCTTCGTCGCGAAGGACTGGCAGGGCGCGCTGCCGAAGGGCGTGGTCCGGGTCGACGTCCCGTCGGCCAATGCGTGGCTCGAAGTCAGGCTGCAGACGAGCGGCGGGCGCGACCTCACGAACGTGAAGAAACTGCAGCGGGCGATCCGCGTGGTGCCGCTGTCCGTCTACACCGGCGCCGAACGCGGCGCGTCGGTCGCGGTGCATGCGGGCAGTGCGCCGTCCGAAGCGGTGGGCGGCGGCACGCCGGCCGAGCAGGTGGCCGCGCTCGATCCGAAGGCGTTCTTCGCGCGCTTCGCGCAGGCGCTGCAGGACAACCCGGCACCGGCCGACGATGCGCATGCGCAGGAATCGCTCGCCGACATCGGCGTGTCGGCCGGCTACCCGGTGCTGTGGACGGGCGACCGCCTCGCGGCGGCGACGGCCGGCGTCGCCGAGGCGCGCGCGCGGCTCGCGACACCGCCGTCGAACCTGCTGAACGCGAACGGCTGGAGCTGGATCGGCGATACGGCGGGCAAGTACGGCCAGGACTACACGCTGCGCGCGTACGCGGCCTACACGCAGTTCGGCACCGCGACGCGCGACGACGAAACGCTCGCGGTCGTGCGCGTCGACAGCGACGGCCATCCGCTGAACGGCGCGAACCGCTACGTGCTGCATTTCGCGCCGGGCGCGCTGCCGCCGGTGCGCGCGTTCTGGACGCTGACGCCCTATACGACGAACGGCGCACTGCCCGACGTCGGGTCGGCGCGCCGCTCGCTCGGCGATCGCGACCGGCTGCGCCGCAATCACGACGGCTCGATCGACATCGTCGTGTCGGCGTCGCCGGGCGGCACGCACGCGGCCAACTGGTTGCCGGCGCCGCGCGCCGATTTCGCACTCGCGCTGCGCCTGTACGCGCCGAAGCCGCAGGCGAGCGACGGGACGTGGATGCCGCCCGTCGTCGTCCGGAAATGAACGGATGATCGTCGGCGCTGTCCGACCGGCGGGCGCGACCGCGCCCGACCCCCGTACCGTCACCTCCTGAGCCTATACTTTCGGGATAGCGTGCGCGGCCGCCCGGTGCTCCGGTGCGGCCCGGCATCCCATCCCGAGGCATTCAAGCATGGCAAGCGCAGACAAAGAAACCGTACCCTCGACCCTCCATGCCCTCGGTGGCGTTGCACGTTCGCGCCGGACCCGGCGCATCGGCATCGGCCTGCTGATCTTCGTCGTTTTATTCGGACTGCTCGGATTCTTCGCGGCGCCGCCGCTGATCCGCCATGTCGCCGAACAGCAGTTGAGCAAGCAGCTCGACCGCCCCGCGACGATCCAGCGCATCGCGCTGAACCCGTACACGCTGAACCTCGAAGCCGACGGCGTTCATCTCGGCGAAAAAGGCGGCCAGGGCGACTTCATCGACATCGCGAAGCTCGTCGTGCGGCCGTCGTGGTCGTCGCTGTTTCGCGGCGCGCCGATCGTCAATGAAGTCCGCCTCGATTCGCCGCGCTTTCATGTGGTTCGCCTCGACGCACAGCGCTTCAACTTCACCGACCTGATCGAGAAGTTCTCCACGCCGTCGCCCAAACCGGAGAGCAAGCCGACGCAGTTCTCGGTGTCGAACATCCAGGTCAACAACGGCCGGATCGATTTCGACGATCGCCTGCTGAACGAAAAGCACGTCGTCGACAACTGGACGCTCGGCATTCCGTACATCGCGACGCTGGCCTCGAAGACCGACATCTTCGTCGAGCCGAAGCTGCGCGCGCGCTTCGACGGCAGCCCGATCGCGATCGACGGCAAGACCAAGCCGTTCGCGCAATCGCGCGAATCGGAAATCGCGCTGAAATTCGACGGCCTCGACGTGCCGAAGCTGATTTCATACGTGCCGGCGAAGCTGCCGGTGGCGGTGACGAGCGGCCTGCTGAGCAGCGACCTCACGGTCAACTTCGTGATGAGCGGCGAGACGCCCGCGCTGCGCGTATCGGGCACCGTCGACCTGAAGGACGCGAAGCTGACGGACCGCGCGTCCGCGCCGCTGTTCGCCGCGCGCGGCGTGCACGTCGCGGCGGCCAGCCTCGAGCCGCTGCGCAACGCGATGCACTTCGACGAGATCCGGATCGACCAGCCGGTGGTCGACCTGTCGCGCGACAAGCAGGGCGTGCTGAACGTCGAGAAGCTCGCCGCGCAGCCGGCCGCCGCGCCGAAGGCCGCCGACGGCAAGCCCGCGGCGTCGGGCGCCGCGGCGGCTTCCGCCGCTGCCGAAGCGGCCGCCAGCGGCGCGAAGGCTGAAGCCGGCGCGAAGGAGGCGCCGCCGCTCGACCTGACGATCCGCCATTTCGCGATCGACGGCGGCACGGTCAACGTCGACGACCGCGTGCCGGCGACACCGACCGCGCTGTCGCTCACGAAGCTCGCCGCGACGCTCGACGGCTTCTCGATGCAGGGCAAGGCGCCCGCGAAATACACGCTGTCGACGTCGCTGTCGCGCGGCGGCGACGTGAAGGCCGAAGGCGCATTCAATCTCGCGGGGAAGCAGGCCGGCGGCAAGCTGACGGTCGCCGCGCTCGCGCTGCCGGCGCTGCAGCCGTATCTCGGCGAGGCCACGCGTGCGCGCGTGCTTGACGGCACGCTCGGCGCCACCGTCAACGCGAAGGCCGACTGGGGCAAGACGCCGCTCGCCGCGCAGGTCGCCGACAGCACGGTCAGCCTGAAGTCGCTGAAGATCGCGACACCCGACGCGAAGGCGCCCGCGATCGTGCTGCCCGACGCGAACGCGAAGATCGCGAAGGTCGACGTTGCCGCGCGCACCGCGGAGATCGCGAGCGTCGACGTCAGCGGTCTCGCGCTCGACGTGCAGCGCCTGAAGGACGGCAAGATCGACCTCGCGGCGCTGGCCGAGCCGGCGCAGGCGTCGGTGCCGAAGCGCACGGTCGCGCGCAAGGCGCAGGCCGCCGCGCCGTCGTGGCATTACCGGATCGACGCGCTGAACGTGAAGGACTCGTCCGCGAACTTCACCGACCTGTCGACGCCGCGCCCGGTGAAGCTGGCGATCAAGCCGCTGGACCTGTCGGTGCAGAAGATCAGCGACGACATGACGAAGCCGCTGCCGGTGCAGCTGAAGGCGACGCTGAACCGCAAGGGTTCGCTGAACGTGACGGGCGACGTGACCGCGCAGCCGCTGAAGCTCGGGCTGAAGATCAACGGCAACCGGCTCGACGCGGCCGCGTTCGAGCCGTACTTCGGCAGTGCGCTGAACGCGACGATCGCGAGCGCGCTGCTCAACGCGCAGGGCAACCTGACGTTCGCGCAGGTGAAGGACGCGCCGCGCGCGACTTATCGCGGCGACGTCGCGCTCGTCGACGTCCGGATGCTCGACAAGGCAACCTCCGACCCGTTCGCGGGCTGGCGCTCGCTCGCGCTGACCAACCTGAAGGCGAACTACGACGAGAAGGGCACCGACGTCGACGCCGCGCGCGTGACGTTCTCGAACTTCTACGGCCGCGTGCTGCTCGACGCGCAGGGGCGCCTGAACCTGAATGACGTGGTCGCGAAGGAATCGGGCCCCGCCCAGTCGCTCACGCGTGATGCGAGCAAGGGCGAGCCGGTGCCGCTGTCGCCGGGCATGACGCCGCCGGCTGCCGCGCAGGCCGCGTCGGCCGCGGCCGCGCAGCAGGCGTCCGCGCCGGCGGCCGCATCGGCGACGGTGGTCGTGAAGGCCGCACCGCCGCCGCAGCACCCGGTGCGGATGCATTTCGGCGAGTTGCTGCTGCAGAACGGCCGCGTCACGTACACCGACAACTTCATCAAGCCGAACTACACGGCGAACCTCGTCGCGATCAAGGGCACGGTCGGCGCGTTCGGCACGGATTCGACCACGTCCGCGCCGGTCGACGTCGCCGCGAACCTCGCGGGCAACGGGCCGATCTCGATCAAGGGTTCGGTGAATCCGCTGATCGAGAAGCCGGCGCTCGACCTCACCGCGACCGCGCACGACATCGAGCTGACCAACCTGACGCCGTACTCGGCGAAGTACGCGGGCTATCCGATCACGAAGGGCAAGCTCAACGTCGATCTGCATTACGCGCTCGCGAACGACCAGTTGAAGGCGAACAACCACATCTTCATCGACCAGCTCACGTTCGGCGATCGCGTCGAGAACGACACGGCGACCAAGCTGCCGGTGAAGCTCGCGATTTCGCTGCTGAAGAACACGCGCGGCCAGATCGACGTGAACCTGCCGGTGTCGGGCTCGCTGTCGAATCCGGAGTTCAGCGTCGGCGGGCTGATCTGGCGGGCGGTGCTGAACCTGATCGCGAAGGCCGTCACGTCGCCGTTCTCGCTGCTCGCGCATGCGTTCGGCAGCGGCGGCGAGGATCTCGGCTACGTCGAGTTCGCGCCGGGCTCGTACCGGCTCGACGACGCGCAGCAGAAGAAGCTCGACACGGTCGTGAAGATGCTGACCGAGAAGCCGTCGATCCGTCTCGACCTGATCGGCCGCGTCGACCCGGCGAAGGACACGTCGGGGCTCGGCGACGCGTACGTCGACCGGCTCGTGCGCCAGCAGAAGCTGAAGGACGTGATCGGGCAGGGCGAGAGCGTCGACCCGATGTCGGTGAAGGTCGAACCGGCCGAGTACAGCAAGTACCTGACGCGCGCGTACAAGGCCGCCGACTTCAAGAAGCCGCGCAACCTGATCGGCCTGCAGAAGACGCTGCCCGACGCCGACATGAAGAAGGCGCTCGCCGAACATGCGCCGGCCGACGACAACGCGCTGCGTGCGCTCGCGCAGCAGCGCGCGCAGGCCGTGCGCCAGTATCTCGACGGGAAGATCGATTCGAGCCGCGTGTTCGTCGTCGCGCCGAAGCTCGATGCGAAGGGCATCGAGGACAAGGGCGCGACGACCCGCGTCGACTTCGGCCTGCAGTAAGCGGGCCATCCGCCGCCGCGTCCGTTCATCCGTTCGGGCGCGGCGGCGCGCAGCCTTCAGCGCGCGGCGATCGCCGGTTCCTCGCGCTTGCCCAGTTCCTTCTTCGCGGCCAGCGGCAGACGCGCGTCGTCCCACTGCGCCAGCCATTCGACTTCCTTCGCCGTGAATACCTGTCCGTAGTTGCGCAACGCGTACTGCAACGCGTCGACGACGTGATGGCGAATGATTTCGGGGGTGCGTGCATCGTCCAGCACGAACCGGAGGGCTTCCAGGGTCGACATACTCGTGCTCCGGGTCAGGGAAAACCCTTTATCACACGCCAATAGTCGCGCGCCAAGCCGGAAAAAAATCGTGTGGCCGCGGCGCCGCACCCGTTCCGGCCGATGCACCGCGGCGGTGCCCGCAACCGGCGGCGCGCGTCGCATTGCGACTGCTTCGTGTCACTTGCGATTGGTTACGTTTGACAGAAAACGGAAAGCTCCGCTTCATCCGACCGCCGCACGATCCGGCGATAGTCTGCGCGCCTGATGGCAAGTCACGCAGTTCAACGTCAATCGATGAAGGTGGGGTGATCATGTCTTTCCTTGGTAAGCAGCGCAGGTGGGTGGCGATGGTGGCGGGCGCGGCGGCGCTCGCAGGCGCGGCTGCGCACGCGGCGCAGCAGGACGGCAGCAGTCGGGGCGACGAGCGCGGCCATGCGAGCCGCGTCGTGAAGCACGTGCTGCTGATCAGCATCGACGGCCTGCACGAGCAGGATCTCGCGCGCTGCATCGGCGCGAACACGTGCCCGAACATCGCGGTGCTCGCGCAGAGCGGCGTGACGTACGCGAATGCCTATACGCCTGGCCTGTCGGATTCGTTTCCGGGGCTCGCCGCGCTCGTGACGGGCGGCTCGCCGAAGACGGCCGGCCTGTTCTACGACGTGTCGTACGACCGCAACCTGTACGCGCCGGGCGACACGAGCTGCACGGGCAAGCAGGGCTGGAACGTCGTGTTCGACGAGACGACCGGCATCGATGCCGAGAACGGCGGCGCGCTCGTCCACCTGAACGGCGGCGGCGCATTCAACCCGCAGGCGATCCCGAACGCGAAGGTCGACGGCAAGTGCGTGCCGGTCTATCCGCACAACTACGTGAAGACCAACACTGTGTTCGAGGCCGTGAAGGCCGGCATCCCGAACGCGACGACCGCATGGGCCGACAAGCACGCATGGGGCTACGACTGGCTGAACGGGCCGTCGGGCACCGGCGTCGACGATCTCGCGCGCACCGAGATCAACTCGATCGATCCGGCGACGAAAACGGACTACACGGACGTCTATTCGCACACCGCGCAGTTCGACAACCTGCACGTGCAGGCGCTGATCAACCAGATCAACGGCCGCGACTCGACGGGCACGAAGCGCGCACCGGTGCCGACGCTGTTCGGCGCCGACTTCCAGACGCTGAGCGTCGCGCAGAAGGCGGTGGTGACGAAGGGCGGCGGTTACCTGGATGCGAACTTCACGCCGAACGGGCAGGTCGCGAACGCGATCACGTACGTCGACAACGCGATCGGCCACATCGTCGCGGCGCTCAAGCAGGCGAACCTGTATTCGTCGACGGCCGTGATCGTCACGTCGAAGCATGGCCAGTCGCCGACCGATCACACGAAGCTCGTGAAGAACGGCGACACGCTGACCAAGCTGCTCGAAGCGAACGATTACATCGACCCGAACGGCAATTTCGGCCAGAACAACACGAAGACGGGTAACCTGAACGACGGCTCCGGCCTCGTCGGCACGGGCTTCGTGCAGACCGACGACGTCGGCCTGATCTGGCTGCGCGACCGCAACCAGCGCACGGCCGTCGTACAGACGCTGAAGGCGAACCTGGGCTGCAACGCGCCGGGGATCTGCGCGGACGGCGCGCAGGCGTCGATCCTGTACGGCGCGGCGCTCGCCGAGCGCTTCGGCGACCCGGCCAACGGCCGCACGCCGGACATCATCGTCCAGCCGAATCCGGGTGTGATCTACACGTCGAGCACGAAGAAGGACGAGGAGCACGGCGGCAACGCACCGGACGACAGCCACCTCGGCCTGCTCGTGTCGTATCCGGGCCTGCATCGCGCACGCACGGTGACCGACACGGTCGGCACGAAGCAGGTCGCGCCGACGATCCTCGCGCTGCTCGGCGCGAATCCGCGCCTGCTGCATGCGGTGGTGGCGGAGAATACCGGCGTGCTGCCGGGGCTCGGCATCGATCGCTGAGCGACGCGACGCCGCAGCACGACCCGCCGCCGGCCGCGCGGCGGGCCGCTCGTGCGCCGGGCGAGGGGGCTGTGAGGTGCTGTCCGCGCTTACTTCGCGAACAGCACCGGCATCATTTGCAACGCGCAGTCGTGCATGCGTTTGCCGATCGCCTGCGCGTCCGGCTCGTCCCGCGCCATGAGCGAATCGCCCGCGCGCTTCATCGCCGCGTAGCTGCCGCGCATCGCCGCATACAACGGAATCGGCGACGTGGCGCCGGGGCTCGGCCCGTCGAAATAGCCGGTTGCGGCGAGTTCGCCCAGGTAGTAGGTGTACAGCGCGCCGACGTGGTTCGCCTGCAGCCAGGCCATCAGCTGGATGCGCCGGTAGACCGACACGAGATCGTCTTTCGGGCGCGCGCCGAGCGCGACGAAGATCTGCAGTCGCGCGAGCCAGTTGCCTTTGCGCGCGGCCTCGACGAGCGCCGTCCACTGCGCGGGTGTCGTCGAGCCCGGCTCGCGCAGGCTGCGCATGTAGTCGATCACGGCCTGCTGGTCGGGTGCCGGGCCGATCTGGTCGGGCGACCTGCACACGAAGCGGGATACATCGATGTCGGCGTCACCGAGATGGTCGAGCTCGTGCTTGATCTTGCCGTACACGTCGTCGAGCTGCTTCTGGACGTCGTCCCTCGACCATTCGGCCGGCAGTGGGCCCAGCCACGCGAGTTCGTCATCATGGGCAGCCGCGGCCGCGCGGTAGCGGGCGAGCGCGGCATCGCGGCGCCGGGTGGCGGCGGCCTGCTCGTTGCGCGCGTCGTCGGCCATGCGCTGCGCGACCAGGTTGACGGCGTCGTTCAGCTTCGCGCAGCGGGCGAACGCGTCGTCGCGGTACGTCCAGCACGCGGTGTCGACCGTATAGATCCAGCGGGTGTTGACGGTCTCCAGCACATAGTGCGTCTCGCCTGCCTGCCGTGCGACGGCGGCGCGTCCCTTGTCATCGGTCACGCCCTCGGCCAGCGTCTTGCCGTTGCGCGTGGTCCAGCTGTAGGGCTCGTTACTCAGCGGTATTTCGCTGCCGCTGTCGCGGGTCAGGTCGATCGCGTAGCGCGTTGTCGGCTTCGTCTCCGCGTGCGCGACGCCGACGGCGGCGAAGGTGGCGCAGGCGGCGAGCGCGACCGCAGCGCAGCGATGCCAGGTTTTGTTCGGGTGCGTGATGACGGGCCGCCGGGTGCGGCCGCCGGGTGACGACGGGGTGTTCATTGCCCTCTTTCTCCGTTGTTGTTGTGGTCGGCTTCGTTTGACGACGCGCGAGTGTAGCAGGCACGCAGCGCGCGACGGACGGCTTGAATTCCGCCGCATGCGCCGGCATATTCGCCACGCATCACCCGTTCAACGACACACCGAGAGGTCGGTTCATGCGCCTTCTGCTTGCCCTGCTGCTGCCGTGGTTCCAGTTCTTCACGATCGGCCGGCCGATCGCCGGGATCATCTGCCTGATCCTGCAGATCACGATCATCGGCTGGCTGCCGGCCGCGATCTGGTCGGTGTATGCGCTGAGTCAGTACAAGACGGACCGGAAGATCGACGCCGCGCTGCGCGAGCGTCGCTAGACGGGAGGGGGCGGCGGATTCGGCGGAACCGGCCGACGATGTGAAAACGGCCGCCCGATCGTCGTTCGATCGAAGCGGCCGCTTTGCCTACTTCACCGCAAACAGCGTCAGGTTCATGAAGATCTTGAACGCATAGCCGAGCGTGACGGCGCCGATCACGCCGCCCGCCCACAGGACGACGAACCACATCCAGCCGCGCATCCGCGACCGTGGCGCGGCGGCGGGGCGCGCGGCGGAATCAGTGGTGGTAGTAATGCTGGTCTTCATGGCGCACCTTGCCTCGGAATACCCAGTAACCCATCGTCGTGTAGGCGATGATGATCGGGAGGATAACCGCTGCGCCGACCAGCGTGAAGGTCTGGCTGGAACGCGGTGCCGCGGCCTCCCAGATCGTCATCGTCTGAGGAATCGCATACGGGAACAGCGTGACGAGCAGGCCGACGTAGCCGAGCAGCACGAGCGCCAGCGCGAGCACGAACGGCGTCATGTCGTGGCGGGCGCGCACCGCGCGCCGCATCCATACCGCACATCCGGCGACCAGGAACGGCACCGGCAGCAGGCGCCAGAACAGCCCCGAATCGAACCAGCGCTGCGCGATGGCCGGGTCCTGCAGCGGCGTCCACAGGCTGACGACCGCGATGAAGCCGAGCAGCACGACGGTCAGCGGCCACACGACGCGATGCAGGCGTCGCTGCAGGTCGCCTTCGGTCTTCGCGACCAGCCAGCAGCAGCCGAGCAGCGCGTAGGTGACGATCAGGCCGAGGCCCGTCAGCAGGCTGAACGGCGTGAGCCAGTCGAACGCGTCGCCCGCGAACACGCCGTCCTTCACGTTGATGCCCTGCAGGAACGCGCCGAGCGCGATGCCCTGGAACAGCGTCGCGCCGGCCGAGCCGCCGATGAACGCGAGGTCCCACAGGTGCTTCGTGCGCCGCGCCTTCGCGCGGATCTCGAACGATACGCCGCGGAAGATCAGGCAGACCAGCATGAAGATCAGCGGCAGGTACAGCGCCGACAGCACGGTCGAATAGACGATCGGGAACACCGCGAACAGCCCGGCGCCGCCGAGCACGAGCCACGTCTCGTTGCCGTCCCACACGGGCGCGACGGTGTTCATCATCAGGTCGCGCTCCTTCTCGTCCGGGAAGAACGGGAAGACGATGCCGATGCCGAGGTCGAAGCCGTCGAGCACGACGTACATGAAGAGCCCCAATGCGATGATCGCGGCCCAGATTACGGTGACGTCCATAGGTTTTCTCGTGTGCGGAAAGGGTGGGGCTCAGACGGTCTCGAGCGGCTCGTCGACGGCCGACAGCGGGCGGCGCGCGGTGTGATCGGGGCGCGTGTCGGGCAGGTCGTGCGTCGCGTCGTGCTGCACGTCGGGCAGCGTGGGGCCGGCCTTCATCAGCTTCAGCATGTAGTACACGCCGGTGCCGAACACGAGGAAGTACACGATCACGAACGTCATCATCGACAGGCTGACCTGCTGCACCGACAGCGGCGACACGGCCTGCGCGGTGCGCATCACGCCATACACGACCCACGGCTGGCGGCCCGCTTCGGTCGTGACCCAGCCCGCGAGCAGCGACACGAAGCCGGTCGGGCCCATCACGAGCGCGAAGCGCTGGAACGCCTTCGATTCATACAGGCGCCCGCGGCGGCGCAGGAACCATGCGAGCGCGGCGAGGCCGATCATCGCGAAGCCGAGGCCGACCATGATCCGGAAGCTCCAGAACACGACCGTCGAGTTCGGGCGGTCTTCCGGCGGGAATTCCTTCAGCCCGCGGATCTCGCCGTCCCAGCTGTGCGTGAGGATCAGGCTGCCGAGATGCGGCACCTTCACCGCGTAGCGGGTGGTTTCGGCCTGCATGTCCGGAATGCCGAACAGGTTCAGCGGCGTGCCGCCCTTCTC
The DNA here is from genome assembly GCF_902832845.1 of Burkholderia metallica. Lineage (GTDB taxonomy): Bacteria > Pseudomonadota > Gammaproteobacteria > Burkholderiales > Burkholderiaceae > Burkholderia > Burkholderia metallica. The sequence goes on from NZ_CADFDB010000010.1 coordinate 197,184, forward strand.
GGTTTCCCACAGCCCTTCGATCGCGGCGATCTTCGCGGGCTGGTGCTTCAGCGTGTTGATCCCGTGCTGGTCGCCGATCACGGCCTGCAGCGGCGCGAGCACGAGCAGCAGCCACAGCGCCATCGAGAACATCTTCTTCACGCCCTTGTCGCGGCGGCCCTTCAGCAGATGCCATGCGCCGGTCGCGGCCACCACCAGCGCGGCGACGATGAACGCGGCGATCGCCATGTGGAACAGGCGGTACGGGAACGACGGGTTGAAGATGATCGCGAACCAGTCGGTCGGCACGACGCGGCCGTCGACGATCTCGAAGCCCTGCGGCGTCTGCATCCAGCTGTTCGACGCGAGAATCCAGAACGTCGAGATCAGCGTGCCGATCGCGACCATCAGCGTCGCGCCGAAGTGCGCGCGCGGGCTCACGCGGTTCCAGCCGAACAGCATGATGCCGAGGAAGCCGGCCTCGAGGAAGAACGCGGTCATGACCTCGTACATCAGCAGCGGCCCGGTGACGGCGCCGGCGAAGCTCGAGAAGCCCGACCAGTTCGTGCCGAACTGGTAGCTCATCACGACGCCGGAGACGACACCCATCCCGAACGCGACCGCGAAGATCTTCGACCAGAACAGGCAGAGGGTTTTGTAGTACTGCTTGCCGGTTTTCAGCCAGCGATATTCGAGCACGGCGATGAAGCTGGCGAGGCCGATGCTCAGCGCCGGAAAGACGATGTGAAAGGAGACGGTGAACGCGAATTGCAGGCGGGCCAGATCGAGGGCCGAAAGAGCGGTGTCCATACCAGTTGACCGAGGCTGACGATACCCGCCGACGGGTGCCGGCGGCCCCCGGCGGACGGGCGTCGGGGTTGGCTGGAGTATGTGCCGCGATGTTGCACCGCGAAATGCGCCAACTCGTCGCAGATGTCCAGCCCGCCGCGGCCGATCTCGGGATAAATCGTTGATTTGTATCAAGAAGGCGGCTTGCGGCGCGCGCGGCCGCGACGCGGCGGTCTGACGCACGTGCGTCAATATGGCGCGTCGCGTCATCGGAACGGTTCGGTGCGGCCGCGAACGTCGCGTGCTGCCGGGCGTCGCGGCGCGCGCGCGGTCGAACCGTTGCCGTGCGTTATCGCGTAACGCATGCGCTCGCGCCGACGGGGCCGGCAGATGGGGTCTGTCACAGAGGTAACGCCGCGCAACATTCGCCAACGCGCCCGTAATGGAAGCCGGATCGTGTGCGGCGTAGCGTTCCGTATGTCGGGTTCGCATCGACGAACCGCCAGCCGGAGAACGTGACGTGAATGGATTGAAGCTCGCACTGGGCGCGGTGGCCGCAGTGGCGATCGCGACGGGCGGCGTGGCGCATGCCGCCCGGGTCGGCGTCTATGTCGGCGCCGGCTACCCGTATTACTACCCCGTCGTCCCCGCGCCTTACTACTACCCGCCGCCCGTCGTCGCGGTGCCCGTCGATCCGGGGCCCGCGCCCGAGTACGTCGAGAAGGGACAGCCGCAGGACGAAGGCGACGCGAACCTCTGGTACTACTGCGACGCGTCGAAGCATTACTACCCGTATGTGAAGACCTGCAAGTCGGGCTGGCGATCGGTGCCGGCGCGGCCGCAGTGACGGAGGCGCGACGATGAAATCCGTATTTCGAACCCTGCGCGTGCCGGCCGCGCTGGCGCTGGCCGGCCTGCTCGGCGCGTGTGCATACATGCCGACGGGCCCGAGCGTGATGGCGCTGCCCGGCACCGGCAAGTCGTTCGACCAGTTTCGCGCCGACGATGCGAACTGCCGTCAATATGCGTTCGAGCAATCGGGCGGCGTGAGCGCGGGCCAGGCGTCGACCGCGAGCGCGGTCGGCAGCGCGGCGGTCGGCACCGCGCTCGGCGCGGCGGCCGGCGCGGCGTTCAACGGCGGTACGGGCGCGGCCGTCGGCGCGGGCGCCGGGCTGCTCGCGGGCAGCGTGGTAGGCGCCGGCGCGGCGCAAGGCTCGGCCTACGACATTCAGCGCCGCTACGACTACGGCTACCTGCAATGCATGTACGCGAGCGGCAACCGCGTGCCGGTGCCGGGCGGGATGAGCGGCGGCGGTGGCGGCGGGTACGGCGGGTACGGCGGGTACGGCGGGTACGGCGGAGGCGGAGGCGGATATGGCGGCGCACCGCGCGCGGCGCCGCCGATGCCGCCGGCGGGCGTTCAGCCGCCGCCGCCGCGCTACTGACGGCGGCCGGGGCGGCCCGGCCGGCGACCTGCCGCACGGCGTGCCGGTACGTGGTGCGCGTAGCGACCGGCGGTACACATGCGCCGCGTGAATTGCGTACACTCTGAGTCTCGTTTCGGCAGGGCCGGGCGCATCGGTTCCGGTCCGCGTTAACCCAGGACTCAGCGATGATCGATTTACGCAGCGATACCGTGACACGTCCGAGCCAGGCAATGCTGGCCGCGATGACTGCCGCCGAAGTCGGCGACGACGTATGGGGTGACGACCCGACCGTGCTGCGCCTGCAGGCGGTGATGGCCGAGCGGGCCGGCAAGGAAGCGGGCCTGTTCTTCCCGAGCGGCACGCAGAGTAACCTCTCCGCACTGATGGCCCATTGCGAACGCGGCGACGAGTACATCGTCGGCCAGCTCGCGCACACCTACAAGTACGAAGGCGGCGGCGCGGCCGTGCTGGGCAGCATCCAGCCGCAGCCGATCGAAAATGCGCCCGACGGCACGCTGCCGATCGCGAAGATCGCCGCGGCGATCAAGCCGATCGACAATCACTTTGCGCGCACGCGCCTGCTCGCGCTCGAAAACACGATCGGCGGCCAGGTTCTGCCGGAAAGCTACGTCCAGGAAGCCACCGCGTTCGCGCGCAGCCGCGGTTTGTCCCTGCATCTCGACGGCGCGCGCGTGTGCAACGCGGCCGTCGCGTCGGGCCGTCCGATCGCCGAGCTGTGCGCGCCGTTCGACACCGTATCGATCTGCTTCTCGAAAGGGCTCGGCGCGCCGGTCGGCTCGGTGCTGGTCGGCAGCCATGCGCTGATCGAGCGCGCGCAGCGCTGGCGCAAGGTGCTCGGCGGCGCGATGCGGCAGTCGGGCATTCTCGCCGCCGCGTGCCTGTATGCGCTCGACCACAACGTCGAGCGGCTCGCCGACGATCACGCGAATGCCGCGCATCTCGCCGAAGGTCTCGCGCGCATCGACGCGGTGAAGGTGCTGTCGCATGCGACGAACATGGTGTTCGCGCAATTCCCCGAAGCCGATTGCGCGCCGCTCGATGCGTGGCTCAAGGCGCGCGGAATCCTCACGCAGATGCTGTACGCATCGCGTTTCGTCACGCACTGCGACGTATCGCGCGCGGACATCGACACCTTTATCGACGCGGTCCGCGCGTATTTCGCGCAGCGCCGCGCGTAACGCGAATGCGCCGGCCGGCGGGGGACGCCGGCGCGATAGGGCGCGAAGCAGGATGCGCAGAGGCGACGGGAGCGACGTGGCAACCCGTCTGTCGGGTTCGGGCGAACCGGCGGATTACGCCTGGCCCGGTGCGTCGGCGGGCGGCGTGCCGTCGTGGAACAGCGTTTTCAGTTGCGTGCGCAGTTCGGTGCTGTCGGCGTGCTGGTGCACGAGCACCGCATGCTGCACGGCGGCCTCCAGCAGTTCGTCGTCGGAGTCGGCGGAAATCGCGACGGAGCAGTGCGTCGCGCTGGGAAACTCGCGGCAGTCGATATAGCGGCGAGACATGATGTTCTCCTGGCAGAAAAGGGAACGGCCGGATGGGCGTGATCGGCCACGCAGCGCGTTCGCGGGGCCGATGGAAAAAGTATAGGCCGCGCGGCGGGGAGGCTCGCCGCGATGTGGCCCGACGCGCGCAGCGCGTATCAGGGATTGCGCACCACGCCGGCGAAGTCGATCACACCTGCATCACGGCAGCGGCGCGAGCAGCCGGCGCGCCGCTTCGACGACCCGCTCGGACAAGGACGCCATCGTCGGCGTCTGCACGGTCCACGCGTGCCAGTACAGCGTGACGTCGGTCGGATGCGCGGGCGCGAGATCGACGAGCCCTTGCGTGTCGAGCGGCGCGGTGCCGATCAGCGGCTCCGGCACCATCGCATAGCCGAGCCCGTGCCGCACCGCCGCGAAATGCGAATGGGTGCCCGGTACGTAGTGGCACGGGTAGGCGCCGTCGGGCAACCCGAACTTTTCCTTCAGGAACGACGACTGCAGCGTATCGCGCCGCGAATACGCGACGACGGGGGCGTGGCGCGCGCTCGTGCGGTTCAGCCCGCGCGGGAACCAGCGCACCGCGAACGCGGCGGCCGCGAGCAGCCGGTAGCGCATCGTGCCGAGCGGTGTCGCGAGGCAGCCGCGCATCGGCTTCGGCTCGGTCGTCACGCAGCCGACCGCCATCCCGCTTTCGAGCAGCGCGAACGTATGGTCCTGATCCTCGACGATCAACTCGAACAGGATGCGCTCGCCCGCGAGCACCGATGTCAGCGCCGGCAGAAACCAGGTACCGAGGCTGTCGGAATTGAGCGCGATCGTGACCGAGATCGGCGATTCGCGTTCGGCCGCGAGCGTGCTTTGCAGGTCGGCCCGCAGCAGCGCGACGCGGCGCAGGTGCTGCAGCACGCGCTGCCCGGCCACCGTCGGGCGGCACGGCCGCGTGCGCAGCACGAGCGGCGTGCCGAGGCTCGCCTCCAGCGCGCGGACCCGCTGCGTGACGGCAGAGGCGGTCACGTGCAGGCGCACGGCCGCCTGCTCGAAGCTGCCCGTGTCGGCGACGGCCAGCAGCGCGGCGGCCTGCTTCGGATCGATCGTCATCGACATGCCGGTGCAATTCCTGTGAACGTAAGACGAGAACAGCCGGTAGTGTAAGGCAGTGCGTTCGGGCGGCCGGGTGCGGCGCATCGTCGTGCCGCCGCGCATGCGTCGCCGGAATCGGCCCGGGCCGTCCGCATGCCGGTGGCGCGCGCATTTTGAACTAGGCTATATGAACGCGCGGAACCCGGCATGCGCGATGCCGGCGCCTTCGCGCGCGGACGATTGCGCGTCACACGCAAGCCGCGGCGCGGGCGTCGTGACGATGTCCCTTTCAAGGAGACGAACATGACGATTCGACTGGGCGAGGACGCGCCCGATTTCACCGCGGAGACCACCGAGGGAACGATCCGCTTTCACGAATGGATCGGCGACCACTGGGCGATCCTGTTTTCCCATCCGAAGGATTTCACGCCGGTGTGCACGACCGAACTCGGCTACATGGCCGGACTCAAGCCGGAATTCGACAAACGCAACACGAAGATCATCGGGCTGTCGATCGATCCGGTCAGCGATCACCGCAAGTGGGTGGCGGATATCGCCGAAACGCAGGGGCACGCGGTCAACTATCCGCTGATCGGCGACGACGAACTGAAGGTCGCGAAGCTGTACGACATGATTCATCCGAATGCGAGCGGCGGCCCGCGCACGGCGGTCGACAACGCGACCGTGCGCTCGGTGTTCGTCATCGGGCCGGACAAGAAGGTCAAGGCGATGCTCGTCTATCCGATGAGTGCGGGACGCAATTTCGACGAGGTGCTGCGCCTGCTCGACGCGCTGCAGCTCAATGCGCGGCACACGGTGGCGACGCCGGTCAACTGGAAGCCCGGCGACGATGTCATCATTCCGACGTCGGTGTCGGACGATGCGGCGAAGCAGAAGTATCCGCAGGGCTTCCGGACGCTGAAGCCGTACCTGCGCTATGTGAAGCAGCCGGGCTGACGCGCCGCGTCGGCGCGATGCCGGCCATGCAGGACCAGGACGGGCGGCCCGCGCGCGACTGCAGCGGCGCGGGCCCGACAATCCGTACCCGACGCGCGCGACACGCGCGTCAGACACGCATCACCCAAGCATCACCCCGCCGACGGAGCGACCTCGCGATGATCTTCCGGCAACTCTTCGACCCGCAATCGTCGACGTACACGTACCTGCTTGCCGACCGTGCGTCGGGCGAAGCGCTGCTGATCGATCCCGTGTTCGAGCAGGTACGCCGCGACGCGGCGCTGCTCGACGAACTCGGGCTGCGGCTCGTCGCGACCGTCGACACGCACGTGCATGCCGATCACGTGACGGGCGCATGGCTGCTGAAACAGCGCACCGGCAGCACGATCGCGATCTCGGCCGCGAGCGGCGCGCAAGGCGCCGATCGCTACCTGAACGACGGCGACCGCTGCGCGTTCGGCACGCGCTACCTGAGCGTGCGCGCGACGCCCGGCCATACGGGCGGCTGCATCAGCCTCGTGCTCGACGACGAATCGATGGCGTTCACCGGCGATTGCCTGCTGATCCGCGGCACGGGCCGCACCGACTTCCAGCAGGGCGACCCGCGCGCGCTGTACCGCGCGGTGCACGGCCGGCTCTTCACGCTGCCGGCCGGGTGCCTGCTGTATCCGGCGCACGACTATCGCGGGCTCACGGTGACGAGCGTCGGCGAGGAGCGGCGCTTCAATCCGCGCTTGGGCGGCGATCTGAGCGAAGACGATTTCGCGGGCTACATGCGCAACCTCGGGCTCGCGCACCCGCGGCAGATCGACGTCGCGGTGCCGGCGAACCTGCAGTGCGGCGTCGCCGCGAACGCGCCCGACGCGCAGGCGGCACCCGACTGGGCGCCGCTCGTCTATACGTTCGCCGGATTCTGGGAAATCGATCCGCAGTGGCTTGAGGATCATCTGTCGGCGGTCCAGGTCGTCGACGTGCGCGAGCCCGACGAATTCACGGGCCCGCTCGGGCATCTGCCCGGCGCGACGCCGATTCCGCTCGGCGAACTGGCCGCGCGTGCCGGCGAGATCGCGCGCGACCGGCCGGTCGTGACCGTGTGCCGCGCCGGCGGCCGATCCGCACAGGCGACCGTGATTCTGCTGAAGGCCGGCTTCGACACGGTCGCGAATCTCGGCGGCGGGATGCTGCGCTGGCGCGCCGAAGGGCGCGTCGTGCAGGACGGCCGGTCGTAACGCGCCGGGCCGGCCCGAGCGCACAAAAAAATTCCGGATCGCTGTCGAAACGGCCGCGCGCCGTTCGTCGTACTGGTATCCGATCACGTGGCGCCGCATCATGCGGTGCCGAAACCCCGGGAGACCGCACGATGCTGCCGATGTTATACGCCCATCCCTTTTCGTCTTACTGCCAGAAGGTGCTGACCGCGCTGTACGAGAACGGCACGCCGTTCGAGTATCGCGTGCTCGCGCACGACGATCCGAAGCCGATGCAGGAACTGACCGCGCTGTGGCCGCTGAAGCGCTTTCCGGTGCTCGTCGACCGCGGCCGCACGGTGGTCGAGGCGTCGATCATCATCGAGTATCTCGGCCTGCATCATCCGGGCCCCGTGCGCCTGCTGCCCGACGATCCGCGCGCGGCGCTCGAGGTGCGGTTGATGGATCGCTTCTTCGACAACTACGTGTCGACGCCACAGCAGAAGGTCGTGCACGACGCGCTGCGGCCGGCTGCCGAGCGCGATGCGCGCGGTGTCGCCGATGCGCGCGCGATGCTGGAGACGTCGTATGCGTGGCTGGACAAGACGATGGCCGATCGCGAATGGGCGGCCGGCGACCACTTCAGCCTCGCCGACTGCGGCGCGGCGCCGTTCCTGTTCTACGCGGACTGGACGCACCGGATCGATCCGAAGTTCGGGAACGTGTTGGCGTACCGCAAGCGTCTGCTGGCGCGGCCGTCGTTCGCGCGCGCGGTCGACGAGGCACGGCCGTATCGTTCGTTCTTTCCGCTGGGTGCGCCCGATCGCGACTGACGGGCGCGGCCGTCGCACGGCGTGCCGCTGCCGCGCATGGCCGGCAGCGCGCGCCGGGGCGACGGAACGATAGCAGCGGCAGCATCGCGCGGGCGTCCGTCACATCGTGTGCGTGGCCGACTGCGCGAGCGTCAGCAGTTCGTCGAACTGCGTGATCAACTCGAAACACAGCAGGAACGCGAGCGTATAGGCGGGCGCGGGGAAGCGCCGGATCATCTCCAGCACCTGAGGCGCAAAGCGCGACCGGATCGCGTCGCGCGTCATCAGCCATGCGATCGCGATGCCGATCGCGGCGCCGGCGATCAGGTCGGTCGGGTAGTGAAAGCCGAGATACGCGCGCGGCAGGCAGATGAACACGACCGAATACAGCAGCGCGACGATGCCGACGCGGCGCGCGATGATGAAGATGCCGGTGGCGATCGCCATCCACAGCATCGCGTGATCGCTCGGAAACGAACTCCATGCCTGCAGGGTCGCCGCGCGCAATCCGGCCGACGGGAAGTGCAGGTGCAGGTCGGGGTTGTAGATCGGCCGCACGCGGAACGGCAGCACCTGCGCCAGCACGCGGCCGACAGCGAGCGCGACGAGCCCGCTCGCGACGGTGGCGACCACCAGCTCGCGTTGCCGCTCGCGATTCGGGCCTGGCTGGAACCACAGCCAGCACAGCACCGGAACGAGCACGAAGCCCTTGAACGTGTAGAGGCCCGCGATCACGCGGATCGCATGATTCATCAACGGGCCGAACGTCATGTGAGTGAGAAAGATCTGGATCGTGGTGTCGAAATCGTTCATGTCCTGTGCGACCCGTGCGGACGCGCAGCGCATGACATGCGGTCGGCTGGATCGGAAAGCGCGCTCGCACGGAGCGCAACGGGGGGCAAGTATGTCACCCGTTATTTCGAAGAAAATGCGAAAAAATACCGGGATTCCCCTGATGAAGCGGGCCAGCATCGCGGGGCCGGATGGGAGCGCGCCGTGCGGTGCACCACGGTCGAATCGTCCGACGTTTGTGTGCGGGCTGGTCCGGCCGTCAGAAAAATATTTGGGTGAACTGGACGATTCGGCAGGCTGCAACGGAACTTGCGCCGCATGAATGATTGCCGTGCCGACGCGGCGTGAATCTGCCGCGCGGCGCAGCACCGTGCGCACCGATCAAAAATAAAAAAAGCGGGCAAGCCTCGTGGGCTTGCCCGCCAGCGTCACGCGATGCCCGATTTCAGTTGCGCCACATCCGCACGGCGAGCGCGCCCAGCGACGTCGCGACGGCCAGCGCGGTCACCGCATTCCAGCCCAGTTGCGCGAGCAACGCACTGCCGATCGCGGCGCCGGCTGCCATCCCGATGAACATGCCGACGAACAGCACCGCGTTGAGGCGGCTGCGCGACGCGGGATCGATCCGGTAGACGATCGATTGGTGCGCGATCAGCGTGGCCTGTACACCGAGATCGAAGCCGATCGTCGCGAGTGCGAGCAGGACGAGCTGCGCATGCGGCGACATCAGCGGCGCGGCGGCCATCGACGCGAACGACACCGTCGCGATGCCGATACCGATGCGCGTGACGCGCTCGGGGCCGTGATGGTCGGCCAGGCGCCCGGCGATCGGCGCGGCCAGCGCGCCGGCTGCGCCTGCGAGGCCGAACGCGCCGGCGGCTGCGCTGCCGAGATGGAACGGCGCGCCGTGCAGCATCACCGCGAGCGTCGACCAGAACGCACTGAATCCGATGGCCAGCAGCCCCTGTGCGAGCGCGGCGCGGCGCAGCGCGGGATGGCGGCGCCACAGTTCGCCGAGCGACCCGATCAGCGCGCGGTACGACAGCTGCGTGGTGGGCTCGAAGCGCGGCAGCCCGCGTGCGGCCACGACGCCGATGGCGGCGACGCTGACGGCCGCGAGCGCGAACATCGCGCGCCAGCCGGCCGTTTCGGCGACGAACCCGGCCACGACCCGCGACAGCAGGATGCCGAGCAGCAGCCCCGTCATCACAGTGCCGACGATGCGGCCGCGATGCGCATCGTGCGCGAGCGTCGCGGCGGCCGGCACGACGTCCTGCGCCATCGTCGCGGCGAGGCCGATCGCGAAGCTCGCCGCGAGCAGCAGCCCGAGCGACGGCGCGATCGCAGCGAGCAGCAGCGCGACGACCAGCATCGCGGCCTTGGTCACGATCACGCGGCGGCGATCGAAGCGGTCGCCGAGCGGCGCGAGCAGCAGGATGCCGAGCGCATAGCCGAGCTGCGTGAGCGTCGGCACGAAGCCGATCGCGCGCGCCGATGCGCCGAGATCGGGCCCGAGCGCGCCGAGCATCGGCTGCGAGTAGTAGAGCGGCGCGACGCCGAGGCCGGCGGCGGCCGCGAGCAGCAGCACGAGCCGGCGATCGGGCATCGAATGGGCGGCCGGGTGAGCCGGGGCGTGAGCGGCGCGAGGCGCGGCGTCGAGTCGAGACGGAGTGGACATGGCGTGCATCCTGGGTTGGATCGAGGAATGGACGCGAGTGTGGCGGCTGGCGGCCGGCGACGGTAGTGCCGCCTTGCGCAGATTTGTTATACGCTTGGCGAATGACCGAAAAATTGCCTGTCTCTCCCGCTGTTGGCGGATCTGCGCGCGTTCAGGCGGTGCCGGTGGACGGCGCCGGCTATCGTTTCGAGCTGATGGAAACCTTCGTACGCATAGTCGAGGCCGGCAGCCTGTCGGCCGCGGCCGCGCAACTGAACACCACGCAGCCGACGATCAGCCGGCGGCTGCAGGCGCTCGAACGCTCGCTCGGCATGCGGCTGCTGCAGCGGACCACGCACACGATGCGGCTGACCGTCGACGGCGAGCGCTGCTTCAAGCGCGCGAAGGAGCTGCTGGCGAGCTGGGCGGCGTTCGAGGCCGATCTGCGCGGCGCGCAGGAGGAGCCCGACGGGCTGCTGCGCGTCGCGGTGCCGCACGCGTTCGGCCAGGAGCGCTTCGTCGAGCCGCTCGCGCGGTTCCTGCGCGACTATCCGCGCGTGTCGGTCGAATGGCTGCTGCAGGACGAGGTGCGGGATTTCGTCGGCAGCGGCATCGATTGCGCGATCCAGGTGGGCGAGCCGACCGATCCGGCCGTCGTCGCGATCCGGCTGTCGAAGGTGCCGCGTTTCGTGGTCGCGGCGCCGTCCGTGCTGAACGGCGCCGACGCGCCGGCCGACCCCGACGCGCTGGCCGCGTTGCCGTGGCTCGCGCTGCGCACGTACTACCGCACCGAGCTGGCGCTCACGCATTCGGTCACCGGCGAGACGCGGCGCATTGCGATCCGCCCGCGCATCACGACCGCGAACCTGTATGCGCTGCGCAGTGCGGCGCTGCTGGGCGTGGGCGCGTGCGTCGGGTCGTCATGGATGCTGGCCGATCACCTCGCGCGCGGCGAGCTGGTCCACCTCGCGCCCGAGTGGCAGGCCGCGCCGCTGCCCGTCTACCTGACCTATCCGCACGCGCAGTTCTATCCGTCGCGGCTCGTGCGGTTCGCCGCGATGATGCGCGAGGCCGTGCCGCGGCTCGTCGAAGGGCGCGACGTCTGACACGGGATGCGCGATGCGCCGCGCGCCGCGCCGCGCGCCGCGCGGCTGCGGCGCCCTCTGCCGTCAACCGCGCCGGATCCCTTCGGGCAGTGTGCTGATGCGGCGCACCTCGGGCGACTCGAGCCACGCGCGCGATGTCGCGCAGTCGGCGAACATGTCGGTCGCATCCTCGCCCCAGAACAGGTCGCCGTCGAGTTCGAAGGTCGGCACGCCGAATACGCCGTGTGCGATCGCGTCGTCGGTGTTCGCGCGCAGCGCGTCCTTCACCGGCTGGGCTTCGACGGCCGTCACGCCTTCCGCAAAGCCGACGGCTTCGCACAGCGCGGCGAAGCCTTCCGGCGTCGACACGTCGTGGCCGTCGCGCCAGATATGCCGGAAGATCCGCCGAATCGCGTCGGGCGAATTGCCCATCGCGATCGCGAGGCGCAGCGGCCTGATCGGATTGAACGGGTGCGCGGGCGGCATCCGGAACGGAATGCCGAGCTTGTCCGCGCGATATTGCGCGTGGCGATAGGTGAACACGCGTTTCGCGGCGATCTCGGCCGGCGCTTTCTGGCCCCAGTGCGCGAGCAGCGCGCCGAGCACGATGGGCTTCGGCTCGAACGCGGCGGCGGCCGGCAACCGGTCGAATTGTTCCTGCTGCAAATAGGCGAACGGCGAAACGAAATCGAAATACCAGGTGGCGGTGCGCGCGGCGTTCATGGTGGTTGCCCTCAAGCGTGTCCGGTTGGCGGTTGCATGCGCGCGGCATGCCGGCAGGCGGCGCGCGATGCATGCATCGGCGGCTAGTGTCGCACGCGACCGTCGTTTTCCATGCAGTTCGCCAGCGCGGGGAAACCGTGGATGACGACCTGCATCGACGCGTTCGGCCCCGGACGCCGCATGTTCGAGAGCAATTTCCCGGTCGACAAGGGCTCGTATTCGTTCGTGAACGGCTGGAACGCGTTCAAGCGGCTGACCGCGCAGGCGAGCGCGGACGAGCGCGACGCGCTGTTCCGCGGCACGGTCACGCGCGCGTACCGGCTCGGCTGACGCGCGTGCGCGGCGTCACCCGGCCTCCACCAGCGCCGCGAGCCGCGCCAGCGCCATCTGCCAGCCGGTCTCGTTGTCGGTGGCCGGCACACCCGGCGGCACTCCGTCGTGCACCGCCTCGACGCGCGTGCCGCCTGCCTCGTCGGACAGCGTGATCGTGATCGTCATTGCGCCGCGCAGCATCGGATCGTCGGTTTCGAACACGTCGATTTCGACGATCCGCTCGTCGGGCACGAGCGTCACGAAGCGGCCGTGATAGGTGTCGGTGTGCGCGGTGGTCTTGCCGGCGCCGTCCGACGGTTCGTCGTAGCTCAGCGACACGCGCAGCGCGCCGCCTTCGCGTGCGTCGTAGGCGTGGACGCGGCACGTCATGCCGTCGGGCACCTTCCATTGTTCGACCGCGTGCGGGTCGAGCAGCGCACGGTAGACGCGCCCGCGCGGGGCGTTCAGGTGCCGGCTGACCCGGGTCGAATGTGTGTGCGTGTGCAACATGTTGCCTCCCGCGGTGCGCGCACGACGGTGCACGCCGGCGGCCGGCATGTCGTCATGCTTCCTTCAGGAATCCTAGGCGCGCACGACGCGGCATGCAATGACCGCGCACCCGGCCGCGCTCAGCGCAGCGTGGCCGCGAAGGCGTCGAGCTGCGTGATGCAGGTGTTCCAGCCCTCGAAAAAACCGAGTGCTTCGTGACGTTCGCGGGTGGCGGCGTCCGGATGCATCACGCGCGCTTCGTAGCGGCTGCCGGCATCGTCGTCGGCCATCGTGATGATCGCCGTGAAACCCATCCACGGCGCCTGCGGCCGCCAGCCGCCCGCGAGCATCGACGTGAACACGATGCGCGATTCCGGCACGATTTCGAGGAAGCAGCCGGGATTGTCGCTGGTACCGCCATCGGGGCCGCGCATGAACGTGTGGAAGGCGCCGCCCGGGCGCAGGTCGAACGCGCGTACTTCGGTGGTCCACGGTTTCGGGCACCACCATTCCTTCAGCAGTTCGGGGTCGGTCCACGCACGCCACAGCGCGTGGCGCGGCGCGTGCAGCGTGCGCGTGATGACGAGATCGCGGGCTTCAGCGGGTTCGACGGGGTTGGCTGACATCTTGCTCCTCCTGGTGACGGCGTTCGACGAATTCGACCAGACGGTCGGATCGCGCTTCCCACAGCGCGCGCTGCGCGGCGAGCCATGCTTCGGCTTCGGTCAGCCGGCTGCCGACCAGCGTGCAGGTGCGCGAGCGGCCGGTTTTGCGGGTCTGCACGAGGCCGCTGCGTTCGAGCACCGCGACGTGCTTCATGAACGACGGCAGCGCCATGTCGAACGGCGCGGCCAGCGCGGAGACGGTCTGCTCGCCTTGGCCGAGCGCGCTGACGATCGCGCAGCGCGTCGGATCGGCGAGTGCGTGGAAGACGTCGCTGATGCCGGGTTGAAAGTTAGCCATGCGGCTAAGTATAGGGAAAGCGAACGGCGATGCAACGGAAATTTTCGTCGCGTAGGATGATGGGGCGGTAACACGCGCCGACCGGGTGCGGCGTTGCCGCGCGCCTGCCGCCGTTGCGCGAGCCGCGGTGGCGTCCGGTGTTCCTTCCGATCCGGACGCATGCCGAATTCGCGCGGGCGGCCTACCTGACTACTGGATACCGGAGATGGCATGACCGAACCCGTTACCGTGCGTCGCGTCGACGCCGGGGAAGCGGCGACCTGCATCGATGCGCTGGCCGACGTGCTGATCGATTGCGTCGAGGGCGGTGCGTCCGTCAGCTTCATGTTGCCGATCGAGCGGGCGACCGCCGTCGCGTTCTGGACGAAGGTCGCCGACGGCATCGCAAGCGGCGAGCGCATTTTGCTCGTTGCCGAGGACGCGGCCGGCCGGATCGTCGGCACCGTGCAGGTCGTCACCGCGCAGCCCGAGAACCAGCCGCATCGCGCGGACATCTCGAAGATGCTCGTGTCGCGCCACGCGCGCCGGCAGGGCATTGCCGCGCGGCTGATGGCGGCCGCCGACGCGGCCGCGCGCGAGGCCGGCAAGACCGTGCTGGTGCTCGACACCGTGACGGGCGGCGACGCCGAGCGGCTGTACGAGCGGGCCGGCTGGCAGCGCGTGGGTGTCGTGCCGAACTATGCGCTGATGCCCGACGGCACGCCCTGCGCGACGACGTATTTCCACAAGCAACTCGCGTAGCCGGGCGCGTCATGCATCGCGTTGCGCCGGTGCTCGTGTGGGTCACGCTCGCGACCGGCCTCGTCGCGCTGCTCGCGCCTGCGTGGCTCGCGACCGCGTGGCGGCGCCGCACGCAGGTGCCGTGGCGCGTGTTCTTCTACGGAATGCTGACCTTCTTCGTGTTCCAGCCGGTATTGCGCATGTCCTGGCAGATTCCGCTGTACCGCTGGCTCGCGCACGACCCACGCTGGCACTTGCCGATGCTCGTGTTCGCGGCGTTGACGGCCGGGCTCTTCGAGGAATGCGGACGCTGGGTTGCCTTCCGCTATCTGCTGCCGAAGCGGCATGACGCGCCGACGGCCGTGATGCTCGGGCTCGGGCACGGCGGGCTGGAGGCGATGCTGCTGGTCGGCGTCGGGTTTCTCGCGCTCGGTACGGGCTATCTGCTCGCCCACGCGGGCGTCGTGATACCCGAGGGCGCGCAGTCGCTGATCGGCGCGCAGTTCGCGGGCATGACGCTCGCGTCACCGTTTCTCGCGCTGTGCGAGCGCGCGAGCGCGATGGCCGTGCACGTCGCGCTGTCGCTGATCGTGCTGCAGGCGTTCGTCCGAGGCACGAAGCGGTGGCTCGCGTATGCGATCGCATTCCACTTCCTGTTCGACCTTGCTGCCGTGCTGCTGACGCGGTATTGGCACGTCAATACCGTGCTGGTCGAGGTGCTCCTGTTCGTGTGCGGTGTCGCGCTTCTGTGGCTGGGCCTGCGCTGGAGCCGCCGCGAAGCGGGTGCCGGCGGTGCGCGCAATGAGCGCGCCACGTGAACGGGACGGCCGGCGTCAGCGTCGCGGGGCCGGGTTCGGCACGCGGAGGGGCGAACGGCCGTGGCGGGCGGGTAGAGGGCAAGATTGCGGTGCGCCCGCTGATCCGACCAATAGGTTATTCAGGCGATATTGAGTCGCAAAAACGCTTTACGCATGCGGCTCGCGAGCGCGCGAGGGCAAGCGCCCGAATGGCTTCGTCGTTGCGCGAATGCCGGACGGTAACCGCGCCCGGGCCGGGAAGGAAGCCGGTCCGATATATTCATGCAGGAAGACCCCCGCAGAACGCCCCGGAATCGTCGCCTCGATGAAACGCTCCCATGTCGCTTTCGCCCTCACGGGCCTGCTCGTCGCGCTGCCGATCGTCGCGTATGCGCTCGTCAAGCCGCTGCGCGTCGTCGCGCCCGCGCTGCTTCCCGGCGTGTCGTGTCCGAGCGCCGACATCTGCACGGACGACGCCGCGAAGCTCGGCGACGCGCGGCAACTCTATCGCGACGGCTATGCGCGCGCGGCGGCGGCCGTCGGTGCTTTTCAGGAGGCGCCGCGCGTGGTGTTCTGCTCGACGCGCGCATGCGCGGATGCATTCGGCCTCGGCCAACGCGCGGCGCTGACGCTCGGGAATTTCGGCGTGGTCGTCGCGCCGCGCGGCTGGCTGACCTACTTTCCCGCGCACGAACTGATCCATCACCGCCAGGCGGAAGTGCTCGGCAACCTGGCCGTCGCAACGAAGCCGCGCTGGCTGATCGAAGGGATGGCGTATTCGCTCAGCGGCGATCCGCGCCATCCGCTCGCGCAGCCGTTCGACGCGTGGCGCGCGCGTTTCGACGCGTGGCAGGCGACGCTGGGCGGGCAGCCGCTGTGGGAGGCCGCGCGGGCGGTCGAATAGCGCGGCGGCGCGCGGACGGGGCGGCCGCGCGCGCCGGGGCGCGATCGCGCGATTGCGTGGTCGCGCGGTGACGCCTTTACGCCCGCTCGCCCCGATCGTCGCGTTCGACGACGAGCGTGTCCCGCCCCGCTGCGAGGATTTCGTCGGCCAGCGCGGGATCGGTGCCGGCGATCGCGCGCGACAGCACGAGCGCGCCGACCATCTGGCTGAAGACGGCGATCGCATCGCGACGCGTCTGCGCCGGCGTCGCGCCTTCCACGGTCATCATCTGCGCCAGCCGATCGAGATACGTGGCGAGGCCGCGCGTATAGCACGAGCGTGCCGCATCGGTCAGTCGCGGCGCATCGCCCGCGAAACCTGACAGCGGGCAGCCGGCCTCGACGTTGTCGCGATGCGCGGCCGACAGGTATAGCGCCACCTGCGCGTCGAGACTGCCGGCGTTCGGCGAATCCGCGCGGTCCTGCATGGCCTTTTCCATCACCTCGGAGACTAGCGCGTCCTTCGACTTGAAGTGGTTGTAGAAGCCGCCCTGCGTGAAGCCGGCCTCCTTCATCAACTCCGTGAGCCCCACCGCGTCGACGCCGCGCACGCGGAACAGCCGCTCGGCGGCCGCGACGATCGCGCTCCGGTTCTCGGCAGCCTGCTGTCTTGAAACGCCCATCGATCCCTCCCTGATTTTGCCGATCGCGTCGATTGAAAAACACAATGGCGTTCACCATTGACATGCGCGGACGGCGAGAACACAATGCACCGCAAAGACGATGGTGATCGACATTGACATATCGAGTGTAGCCGACTTGGCGGAGGACGCAAAGCCGCGGCGGCAACGGCGGATGGCGATCGGTCGGGGTCTTTGGCGCCGCAGGTCGCGGGCAGCGGGCTGCTCGCCGTCTGCCGGCAGCGGCGCCACGGTTCGGTACGCAAGGGCAGCCTGGTTTTTCACCGGATCTCACGCGCGCGGCGAGCCGGCGCGCATGCGATTCATCATGCGAAAGGAATGAACATGAAGATCGAAGGTGCAGTCGTTTTCATCACCGGCGCGAACCGCGGGCTCGGGCTCGAATTCGCGAAGCAGGCGCTCGCGAGAGGGGCGCGCAAGGTCTATGCGGCGGCGCGCGATCCGGCCACCGTGACGCTGCCGGGCGTCGTGCCGGTGAAGCTCGACGTGACCGATCCGTCGGCCGTCGCCGCGGCGGCCGACGCGGCGCGCGACGTCACGCTGCTGATCAACAACGCGGGCATCGCACGGCTCGGCAGCCTCGTGGACGAAGGCGCGCCCGACGCATTGCGCGCTCACTTCGAAACCAACGTGTTCGGGATGCTGTCGATGTCGCGCGCATTCGCAGGCACCCTCGCCGGCCACGGCGGCGGCGCGATCCTGAACATCCTGTCGGTCGCGAGCTGGGTGAACCGGCCGATCCTGTCGGGCTACGGCGTGTCGAAATCGGCCGCGTGGGCGCTGACCAACGGGCTGCGCCATTCGCTGCGCGAGCAGCGCACGCAGGTCGTCGGGCTGCACGCCGGCTTCATCGACACCGACCTGACGGCCGGCCTCGACGTGCCGAAGGCGACGCCGGCCGACGTCGTGAGCCAGGCGTACGACGCGATCGAAGCGGGAGAGGAGGAAGTGTCGACCGACGCGTTCACGCGGGAGGTGAAGGCCGCGCTGTCGTCGGGCGTCTATCTGGAGGAACCGGCGCCGCGTTGATGCCGCCGGGAACGGGCGTCCGCCGCCCGCCGCATGCGCAGCGCGCACGCGGCGGGCCGGGCCGTCAGGCCGTCGTGGTGTCGATGACGCCCGGGATCTTCACGTCCGGGTTCACGTCCGCGTCGTAGTCGACGCCGGCGATCTCGAAGCCGAACAGGCGCAGGAAGTCGGTCTTGTAGCCGGCGAAGTCGGTCATCTCGTACAGGTTGTCGTTCGTGACGTGATCCCACATCGCGACGACCTTCTGCTGGACCTGCGGGTCGAGTTCCTTGTAGTCCGCGCGCAGACGGCCTTCTTCGTCGACGTGCGGCGTCGCGCCGTACAGGCTGTCCTTGAAGAGCCCGTAGACCTGCTCGATGCAGCCTTCGTGCGTCCCGCCTTCCTTCATCACCTTGAACAGCAGCGACAGGTACAGCGGCATCATCGGGATCGCCGAGCTCGCCTGCGTGACGACGGCCTTCAGCACCGACACGCGCGCGTCGCCGCCATGCGCGGCCAGCTTGTCGCGAATCGACAGCACCTTCTTGTCGAGATCCTTCTTCGCTTCGCCGATCGTCCCGTTCCAGTAGATGTCGTGCGTGATCTGCTCGCCGAGATACGTGAACGCGGTGGTCTTCGCGCCGTCGGCCAGCACGCCGGCTTCGGCGAGCGCGTCGATCCACATCTGCCAGTCCTCGCCCCCCATCACCGTGACCGTGCCGTCGATCTCTTCCTGCGTCGCCGCATCGAGCGACACTTCGCGGATCACTTCCTTGTCGGTGTCGAGGCCGCGGAACGTGACCGACTTGCCGATCGGCTTGAGCGTCGAGCTGACGGTTTCGCCCGTCGTCGGGAGCGTGCGGCGCGGTGCCGCGAGGCTGTAGACCACGAGATCGACCTTGCCGAGATCCTGCTTGATGGTGTCGATCGTGACCTGCTTCACGTGGTCGGAGAACGCGTCGCCATTGATGCTGCGCGCATAGCGACCCTTTTCCTTCGCGAACTTCTCGAACGCGGCACTGTTGTACCAGCCGGCCGTGCCCGGCTTCGTTTCGCTGCCCGCGCGCTCGAAGAACACGCCGAGCGTGTCGGCGTCCGAGCCGAAGGCGGCCGAGATCCGGGCGGCGAGGCCGTAGCCGGTCGACGCGCCGATCACGAGCACCTTTTTCGGGCCGTTGGCGATCGGGCCGTGCGAAGTCACGTAGTCGATCTGTTCCTTGACGTTGGCTTCGCAGCCGACCGGATGAGTCGTCACGCAGATGAAGCCACGCACGCGCGGTTTGATGATCATGGAAACCTCTAGTCAGAAAGGCGGAGACGGCCTGAAATCGGAAAAATCCCGCGCATTGTAATGGAAGCGGGCGGGCGCGGCCGGAACCCGGCGGTCTCCGGTTATTTCTCTCTTGACAGAAATAACTGAAATGAATAAATTTCCCGACATGGAACTCACACCGATTGCCGAACGATTCATTCTCCACTGGGGCGAAATGGGCTCGCGGTGGGGCGTCAACCGCACCGTCTCGCAGATTCACGCGCTGCTCTATCTGGCCGGCCGGCCGGTCGCGGCCGACGAGATCGCCGAGACGCTCAACGTCGCGCGCTCCAACGTCAGCACCAGCCTGAAGGAGCTGCAGGCGTGGCGGCTGGCGAAGGTCGTGCACGTGCTGGGCGACCGCCGCGACCACTTCGAGACGTCGACCGACATCTGGGAGCTGTTCAAGCTGATCGTCGAAGGGCGGCGTCAGCGCGAGATCGAGCCGACGCTCACGGTGCTGCGCGACTGCCTGACGAGCCCGGAGATCGCGAACGAGAGCCGCGAGACCGAGCAGCGCATTCGCGACACGCTGCAGTTCGTCGAGACGCTCACGACCTGGTCGGACGAGATGCTGCGGCTCAAGCCCGATACGCTGATGAAGGCGCTCGGCATCGGCGCGAAGATCAGCCAGACGGTCAGGCGCAAGCCGTCGAAGTAAGCGGGACGCGCAGTGCGGGCAGACAGCCCGCTTTTTTCGGGGTTTTTATTTCTGTCTGTACAGAAATAACTGTAAATAGAGGATGAAAATGAACACCGCCTTGTCGCCGACCCGCCTGCCTGGCCGCACCGGCGCGCGCAGCATGACCGTCCTCGTGTGCGGCGCGAACGGCTTCATCGGACGCGCGCTGTGCGCGCGGCTCGAAGCCGACGGGCATCGCGTGCTGCGCGGCGTGCGTCACGCCGAGGGCCCGCGCGACGTCGCGATCGACTTCGCGAAGGACGTCGATCCCGACGTGTGGCTCGCGCGGCTCGCGGGCGTCGACGTCGTGATCAATGCGGTCGGCATCCTCGCCGACCGGCGCGGCGCGACGCTCGACGCCGTGCATCGCGCCGCGCCGTGCGCGCTCTTCACCGCGTGCTGCCGCGTCGGCGTGCGGCGCGTGATCCAGATCTCGGCGCTCGGCGTCGAGCGCGGCGATACGCGCTACTTCGCCAGCAAGCACGCCGCCGACAGCTTCCTGCAGACGCTGCCGATCGACTTCCGGATCGTGCGGCCCGCGCTCGTCTACGGCACGGACGGCGCGTCCGCGCGGTTGTTCCGGATGCTCGCGAGCCTGCCCGTGCACGTGCTGCCGGCGGGCGGCCAGCAGCGGCTGCGCCCCGTGCACGTCGACGATCTCGCCGAAGTCGTCGCGCGCTGCGTCGATGCGCGGGCGGCCGGCCGCCCGGTGATCGAGGTCGTCGGCCGCGACGAAGTCGAATACCGCGAGATGCTGGCCCGCTACCGCGCCGCGCTGGGGTTTGTGCCGGCCGCCCGCGTGACGCTCGCGGGCACGCTGGCCGGCGCGGCGGCCGCGCTGCTCGGTATGTTGCCGGGCGCGATGTTCACGCGCGACACGTGGGCCATGCTGCGCGGCGGGAACACCGGCGATCCGGCCGCCGTCACGGCGATGCTCGGCCGCGCGCCGCGCGGGATCGACGGCTTCATCGGCGCGCAGGCCGCCGCGCTGCGTCACGAGGCGCTCGCGATGTGGCGCGGCCCGCTGCTGCGCGGCGCGCTCGCGATCGTGTGGATCTGGACGGCCATCGCCAGCGCGTTCATCCATCCGCTGCACGCGAGCCTCGCGCTGCTCGCGCCCGCGCACCTGACCGGGCTGCCTGCGCTGATCGCGCTGTATGCGGCCAGCGCGCTGGACTTCGCGTTCGGCATCGCGACCGTCGCCGCGCCGTCGCGCCGCCTGTGGGTCGCGCAAGCGGTGCTGATCGTCGCGTATTCGGCGGTCATCGCGGTCACGATGCCCGGCCTGCTCGCCGAACCGTTCGGCCCCGTGCTCAAGAACGTCCCGATTCTCGCGATCCTGTTGATCCTTTTTTCAGAAGAAGAACGCACATGAACACCTATCTCGTCGTCAAGGCGCTTCACATCCTGTCCTCGGTGCTGCTGGTCGGCACGGGGTTCGGCACCGCGTTCTACCTGTTCTTCGCGAACCGCACGCGCTCGGTGCCCGCGATCGCGGCCGTGTCGCGGCTCGTGGTGCGCGCGGACTGGTGGTTCACGACGCCGGCCGTGATCTTTCAACCGGCGTCCGGGCTCTGGCTCGCGCATACGGCCGGCTGGCCGTGGCATACGCCGTGGCTCGTCGCGTCGGTCGTGCTGTATGCGATCGCCGGTGCATGCTGGCTGCCGGTGGTATGGCTGCAGATCGAACTGGCCGCGATGGCGAAGCGCGCGCACGCGAACGGCGCTGCCGCGCTGCCGCAGCGGTACTGGCGCTATGCGAAGCGCTGGGAGTTGCTCGGCTATCCGGCGTTCTTCGCGATGCTGAGCGTCTACTTCCTGATGGTGCTCAAGCCGATGTGAGCGCGCCGCCGCCGCGCGGGAGCGGCGAGGCGGCGATGCGGTGTTCGAGCGGGCAGTCGTTCGATTCATGATGCATGCGACAACAAGAAGGAGTGCGAATCATGAGTTCAAGGGAACTGGTGCTGTACTTCGACGGACGATGTCCGTTATGCGTGGCGCAGATCAAGCGTCTCAAGGTGCGCGACGCACAACAGCGGCTGGCGTTCGTCGATATCGCCGAGCCGGGCTTCGATCCCGCGCCGCTGGGTATCGACCTGCCCGCGCTGAACCGCGAGATGCACGCGCGCCTGCCCGACGGGCGCATGCTGACCGGCGTGGACGGCATCCTGGCCGCCCATGCGCTGACCGGGCGCCGCTGGCTCGCCCGTCTGCTTCGCGTGCCGGTCGTGCGTGACGCACTTGCGCCGCTGTATCGATGCGTCGCGCGCAACCGCCACGCCGTTTCGCGCCGGCTCGGCTATCGGATCGAAGCGCCGTGCGACGAGGTGGCGTGCGGTAGCGGCCGTGCCGCCGAAACCACGGCGGATCATCCGTCGGGAGACGCGGCGCGCCGCATCGTGGTTGCGTGGATGTATGGCGCCGCGATCGCGCACCTGCTCGTCGGCGTGGTCGTGCCATGGGTTGCCGGTGCGCGCTGGCTCGACGCGTATCACCGCGTCGTCGAGCTGCATTTCTGGGCGGGAACGGCACCCGGCGCCGCGCGCGCCCAGCAGATCTGGTGGATGTCGCTGATCGGCGCGACGGTGCAATGCGCGGCGGTCTGGATGCTGGCGCTCGTCCATCTCGGCAGCCGGCTGCGCCGCCGCGAAGTGTGGGGATGGCTGCTGGCCGGCCTGCTGATCTGGGCGCCGCAGGACCTGCTGCTTTCGATGCAGGCCCATGTGGCGGGCCACGTGGCGATCGACGCGGCGGCACTCGTCGCGATGGTGCCGCCGCTCGTCTGGCTGTGGAGGAGGGACACCGAATGAACACCTTGCCTGCTTTCGACTGGGCGCTCAACCTGCTGATCGTGCAGGGCGCGATGGGTGCAATCGATACGCTCTATCACCACGAACTCACGCAGGATCTGCCGCACAGCCCGCGCGCGCGGCTCGAGCTGGCGATTCACGCGGTGCGTTCCGTGCTTTACGGTTTCGTGTTCGCATCGATCGCGCACGTCGCGTTTCACGGGGCATGGGTCGTGGCCGTCGCGGCGGTGGTGGTCGTCGAGGTCGGGCTGACGTTGTGGGATTTCGTCGTCGAGGACCGGAGCCGCAAGTTGCCGGCGACCGAGCGCGTGCTGCACACGCTGCTGGCCGTCAACGGCGGCGCGCTGTTCGGGATGATCGCGATGCAACTGGCCGCGTGGGCGCACGAGCCGACCGCGCTGCAGATGCTCGATCCCGGCTGGCGCGGCTGGGTGTTGAGCCTGTTTGCCGTTGGCGTGGCGGTATCGGGTATCCGCGACGGGATCGCGGCCTGCCGGATCGCCTGTCGCGCGCCGGCTGCCAATCCGTTCGCGGGACAGCCGCCGGGGAACGTGTTCGTGACCGGCGGGACCGGCTTCATCGGCGAAACGCTCGTGAACCAGCTGCTCGATGCGGGTCATGCGGTCACGTTGCTGGCGCGCGATCCGCTGCGCGCGGCCTACCTGTTTCGCGGCCGCGTGCGCAGCGTGACGTCCGTCGAACAGCTGCGGCCGCACGAGCGTTTCGACACGGTCATCAATCTCGCGGGTGCGCCGGTGCTGGGCGCGCGCTGGAGCAAGCGCCGCCAGGCGTTGCTGCTCGCCAGCCGGGTCGGTGTCACGGAATCGCTGATGCGCTGGGTCGAGACCGCCGAGGTCAAGCCGCGCACGTGGATTCAGGCTTCGGCGATCGGCTACTACGGTGTGCGTCCCGCCGACGAGCGGCTCGACGAGCGCAGCAGCGCGGGCACCGGCTTCATGTCGGCGCTGTGTCGGCAGTGGGAGCAGTCCGCGCAACCGCTGGAGCGTCACGGCGTGCGCACGGTCGTGCTGAGGCTGGGCGTCGTGTTCGGCCCCGGCGGCGCGTTGCGCCCGATGCTGCTGCCGCATTACTTCGGGATGGGCGGCCGATTCGGCGACGGCGCGCAGGTGATGAGCTGGATCCACCGCGACGACGTGCTGCGCATCGTCGCACGTGCGATTGGGCACCCGGACATGCGCGGCGTCTACAACGCGGTCGCACCCGCGCCGCTGACGCAGCGCGAATTCGTGCAGGTCGTGTCGAAGGTGCTGCGGCGTCCGGCCTGGCTGCACGTGCCGGCCGCGCCGTTGCGCGTTGCGCTGGGCGAGATGGCCGGGCTGCTGGTGGACGGGCAGCGGGTGATGCCGGCGCGGCTGCATCAGGACGGATTCATGTTCCGGTTCCCGACGGCCGAATACGCGCTGCGTGACCTGACGAATCGGCCGCACGCGGATTTTCCGCGCACGGCCTGTCGTTTGCCCCGAGGTCGTGTATAAATTCGGCGTGACCGCGTTCGGGACGTGTCGTGCGTCCCGGGCGCTCCGCATCCGACCTCACAAGGAGACAGCATGCTGCGCATCCTCGGCAAGATTCCTTCCATCAACGTCCGCAAGGTGCTGTGGCTGTGCACCGAACTGAACCTGCCGTTCGAACAGGAAGACTGGGGCGCGGGCTTTCGCACGACCAACGATCCGGCCTATCTCGCGCTGAATCCGAACGGGCTCGTGCCGGTCATCAAGGACGACGATTTCGTGCTCTGGGAGTCGAACACGATCATCCGCTACCTCGCGAACCGCTATGGCGGCGACGCGCTCTATCCGGCCGAGCCGCACGCGCGCGCGCGGGTCGATCAATGGATCGACTGGCAGGGCGCCGACCTGAACCGCTCATGGGTCGGCGCGTTCCTCGGCCTCGTGCGCAAATCGCCCGATCATCAGGATCCGGCCGGCATCGCGCAGTCGATCGCGGGCTGGACGAAGCACATGCAGGTGCTGAATGCGCACCTCGAAGCGACCGGTGCATACGTGGCCGGCAACCGCTTCACGCTCGCGGACATTCCGATCGGCCTGTCGGTGAACCGCTGGTTCGGCACGCCGTTCGAGCATCCGGATTTCCCGGCGGTGTCGCGCTATATCGAGCGACTCGCGACGCGCGAAGGCTTCCAGAAGTACGCCGGCAGCGCGAACCCGTGATGCGTGCCGGATGATGCATGACGCGGCGGCGCGGCAAGCCCCGCCGCGTCATGGCCGGCATCGAGAGCCCGCGAGCCCGATGTCGGCGTTCACGCGCCGGGCGCCGGCACCGCGTCGAGCACGCGCGCGAGAAACGCCTCGTGATTCCACGCGGATTCCGGCCGCGACAGCCCGAGCCGCACGACCACCAGTTGACGGCTCGGCACCACGCTCACGAACTGGCCTTCATGGCCGACCGCATGAAACGCGTCGGCCGGCATCGCGACCGCATGCGGATCGCGATCGTTGAACGGTTCCGGCACCTTGACCCACAGCTGCGCGCCGTACTCCTGGCGCGACGATTGCGGCGTCGGCCGCGTCAGGTAGCGCACCCAGCCTTCCGGCAGCAGGCGCTGCCCGTCCCACACGCCGTCCTGCAGCAGCAACTGCCCGAAGCGCGCCCAGTCGCGTGCACTTGCGTACAGGTACGACGGACTGACGAGCGTGCCGGACGCATCGGGCTCGAACACCGCGCTGCGCATCCCGAGCGGCGCGAACAGCGCGCGGCGCGGAAACGCAAGATAGTCGGCCTCGCTGCCGCCCAGCGCTTCGCGCATCACGCGCGCGACGATCGCACTCGTGCCGCTCGAGTATGCCCACTGCGTGCCGGGTGTCGCGGCGAGCGGCTTCGCGGACGCGAAGCGCGCGGTATCAGGGTGCGCATACAGCATCAACACGACGTCGGACAGCGGGTCGTCGTAGTCTTCGTTGAATTGCAGGCCGCTCGTCATCCGCAGCAGCTCGTCGAGCGTGATCGCCGCGCGCGGATCGCCGTTGCCGCGCCATTCGGGCAGCAGCGCGGACGCATCGGGCGTCAGCTTGTGCTGCGCGACGAGCGCGCCGACCAGCGCGGCCGTCACGGTCTTCGTCATCGACCAGCCGGGCAGCGGCATGTCGGCCGTGAAGCCGGGCGCGTAGCGCTCGGCGATCACCTGGCCGCGCCACATCACGACCACCGCGCGCGTGCGCCGCGGCCGTGCCGGATCGGGCTCGTCGAACGCGCTATCGAGTGCGGTCTGCAGCTTCTGCGCGTCAATGCCGGCGGGCGGCACGGCCGGCGCAGGTTGCGCGGGCGGCGAATCGGCAAACGGCGGCAACGCGGCGGGCAAACCGGCCGGGAGTGCGACCGCGGCCGCGGCAGAGCCGGGCGACTGCCCGATCGCGAGCGTGCAGCCGAGCCCGGGACGGAAGTCGGCTTCGCGCTCGGCGAAGCCTGCGAACGTCGCCGTCGCACGATGATGGTCGGGATCGATCGACGGGCGCACCAGTTTCAGCAGCGGATGCACGCCGGCCATGATGTCGACGTCGATCACGGACGTCGCCGGGCGGCCCGATACGTACACGCCCGAACACAGCGCCTTCGCCGCATAGCCGGTCGCGATCGGCGCGAGCCGGGACAGCATGTAGCCCGTATAGCCGATCGCGGCGACGGCCGCGAGCGCGACGCCGCGCAGGATCAGCTTCTTGAAGGGGATCGTCATGCGCGAGCGTCCTCGGTGGTATGCCGGCAGGCAGCGATCAGGCAGTGTCGCAGGTTCCGGCGATGCGTTGCAATCGCGGCGGCGTGACGCGCGAGGGCGGCCCGGCAGCGGCCGGTGCGCGACGCGTCGTGCATTCCGCGTTCCGCGTAACGATTCGGCCACCATCGCACGGTGAACGAGTTGGCATCGGTCCCGCCGTCGGCCGATAATCGTCCGGCATCGCTTGCCCACTCTCCCAGTCCAACCGTTATCGGAAAACGCCATGTCCTACGACAACAACAACCCGTTCGCCAAAATCCTGCGCGGCGAACTGCCGTGCGTGAAGGTCGCGGAAGACGACGCGACCCTCGCGATCATGGACCTCATGCCGCAGGCCGACGGCCACGTGCTCGTGATTCCGAAGGAGCCGGCCGCGCAGATCTTCGAGCTGTCCGGCGACGCCGCCGCGGCAGGCATCCGCATGACGCAGCGCGTCGCCGCAGCGGTGCGCGCGGCGCTCGAGCCGGACGGCGTGTTCATCGGCCAGTTCAACGGCGCGGCAGCCGGCCAGACCGTTCCGCACGTGCACTTCCACGTGATCCCGCGCTGGGAAGGCGCCGAGTTGCGCATGCATGCGCGCGAGATCGCCGATGCGGCGACGCTCGAAACGCTCGCGCAGCGCATTCGCGCGCGCTTCGTGTAACGCGCCGGTCGCGGGCGGCGTGGTCCGATTACGCACGCCGCAACGGTCGGCCGCCGCGCCGTCGACTGTTTCAGCGGTCATGCGAGGTAACACGTGTAACCGCCGGCGAAACTCGGCCCGGCCCACCCGGCGCTAGACTCGGCGCATTGTTTCATCGAGCGACAGGAAGGGCGAATCGCCTCTTCGTGCCGGCCGCCGCAGCCCGCGGCGGCGCGGCTTTCGCGAGGTGCCATTCGACTTTCGCGCCGGGAATCGAGCCATGTCCAGACTTCTCATCACGCTTGCCCTGATCGGCGGCCTGTCCGGCTGCTACGTCGCGCCGCCGTACGGCTACGCGCCAGCGCCGGCCTACTACGGCTATGCGCCGGCGTATTACGCGCCGCCCGTCAGCGTCGGGATCGGCGGCAACTTCCGCATCCGCTGATCCGGCACCGCGCGCATCGGGCGCTGGCCACATCGGGCCGGCGCGCCGCGTTGCGCCGGACGTTCATCGCGGATTCGCTCGCCGCATGACGGCGGTGGGCGGCGCAGCGTGCGCGCGGTTCCTATACTTCACAGGAAAACGCATTCCGCGTCCGGTGAGGCAGTCATGACAGTCACCCGCAAGGTCGCCGTCCTGTCGGGCATTTCCACGCTTGTCTATCTGGGGCTCGCCGTGCTCGGCAGCGGCGGGTTCGCGGCGTTCTTTTCGCATCCGCCGCTGACCGTCCTCGTCGTCGCGACGTTCGCGATGGCCGTCGCCGCGATGTTCACCGAAGGCAACCTGAGCAGCGGCGAGCGCGAGAACCGCGACAACCGCTGGGTGCTCGCCGCGTTTGCAGTGAGCGGCTTCCTGCTCGCTTACCTGCCCGCGCTGACCGACCGGCTCGATGTCTGGACCTTCGGCGGCGACGCGGTGCGCTGGACCGGCGTCGCGCTGTACGTCGCGGGCGGCGTGCTGCGCATCTGGCCCGTATTCGTGCTCGGCAAGCGCTTCAGCGGGCTCGTTGCGATCCAGCCGGGCCATACGCTCGCGACCGACGGCATCTATCGGCGCATCCGCAATCCGAGCTATCTCGGCCTGATCGTCAATTCGGTCGGCTGGGCGCTCGCGTTCCGCTCGGGCGTCGGCCTGCTGCTGGTCGTGCTGACGATGGTGCCGCTCGTCGCGCGCATCCGCTCCGAGGAAGTGCTGCTGCGTGCGCAATTCGGCGCCGAATACGACGCATATTGCGCGCGGACCTGGCGGCTGCTCCCCGGCATGTACTGACCCTTTCGTTTGTTTCCCGCTCGTTGCTGTCGCGGCTCGCCCACGATCCGTTCCCGATGTGTTGCCACGTGTGTCGCAAACGGGAGACGCCGCGCCCGGCCGCCTCTCTGTCCGGCCCAGCCTGACCATCGTCGAAGCCAATACCGGCGCGGGTTTGCGGGCATTCCGGTGCCTGGGTTCGAGCTTGCGTATTCGTAAACAACTTGTTACCAGAATGTCGACAGCAAGGATGCGGGACCGGTGCTATTCTTCGCCGCAAGCTCAATGAAATGAATTGGTCCGCGGTTCGGCACAATGCCTTATCCGACGTCGATCGATTCAGATCGTCGTACCGAGCGGACCTTCAATAACCAGATTGCGAACAAGGAAGAATACGGGAATGTGGAAGAAAATCGCCCCCGCTCTCGTCGTCGCCGCGCTGACCGGCACGACTGCTCTGCCGGCTCTGGCAGGTGACATGAACAACGCGCTTGGCGGCGCGCTCGGCGGGGTAGCCGGCGCAGCGGTCGGCGGTGCGCTCGGCGGCAGCACGGGCTCGGTGATCGGCGGCGCCATCGGCGGCGGCGCGGGCGGCGCGGTGACGTCGAACCGTCGCGAGCGCACCGGTGCCATCATCGGCGGCGCGCTCGGCGGCGGTGCGGGTACCGCGGCCGGCAACGCGATGGGCGGCCGCACGGGCGGCCTGCTGGGTGCGGCCGTCGGCGGCGGCGCCGGCGCGGCGCTCGGCGGCAACATGTCGCGCAGCTCGTACGAGCGCGACCACGGCGGCGGCTATCGCCACCGCAAGCATCGCCACCATCGCGACTGGGACTGATCGCCGCGGGCGCGGCACGGTGCGCGAATGGCGCACCGGCGCGCCGACGGCGTCGGTACCCGACGCGAAATTCGGCCCGGCGGCCTGCCGGGCCGCCATCGCCGGCCAGACCGGCGATTTTTTCGGCTTCGACAGCCACTGCCGGATGCCCGGATCGACGGGCCGGCACGTTTCCCGCCTCGCTGTATTTCTCCGTTTTCCGACTCCATCCTCCATCGTCACTCGCGACCGAATGCGTCCACGTAGGTCGATCTCATGCGCGTTCCACGTTCGATGTTCGTTGGCCCGGTTCGGCCCGGCCGGACGGCGGCACATGATCGACGGGGTGCGGCTTGCTGCCGTGCGCGATGCGTCGCTCGCCAATTCGTATCACCGGACGTATCGCGACGACCCGCATGGCCGCAGCTTCTCGCCGGCACGCGTCGAGCGTTCCGGAACGCATATGCATTGCCCGTGCCGTCAGGATTTCCCTGATAGCCAGGCCAACGTGCCGGGCTTCCTTACCGCCTGTCGCGGCTGCCCGATGGTAGTGGGAAATCGAATGGAATCCATCGCAACATTTAATTGGTCGATTGCGAACCACTTCGCTATCGTCGGCGATGCTCGCGTACGGTATCGCACCGTGCCGCTGGCCGCGCCTCGCCGCATGGATCGCGAGCGCCACGGCCCGGTCGCCGGCCCCACCACCATGGGCCGCCGCGTCCGCTGAACCGGACGAACCCGTCGCGAAGCCTGGCCGACCGAACGAAGGCGCGTGCGCCTTCAAGCCACCCCGGCAACGATATCCCGCCGCCGCATGCGTGCCTCACGCGCGTGCATGCCGCCCGATGCCGTTGGCGCCCGGGGCCGGACCAACCCATTGCCTGGATGCACTATGTCTAAGACAACGTATTACGCGCCGCATGGCGGCCACCCGCCGCAGACCGATCTGCTGACGGATCGCGCGATGTTCACCGAGGCGTACGCGGTGATCCCGAAGGGTGTGATGCGCGACATCGTCACGAGCTGGCTGCCGTTCTGGACGAACACGCGCCTGTGGGTGATCGCTCGCCCGCTGTCGGGTTTCGCCGAAACCTTCTCGCAGTACATCGTCGAAGTGAACCCGGGCGGCGGCAGCGACAAGCCCGAGCAGGACAAGAACGCCGAAGCCGTGCTGTTCGTCGTCGAAGGCGAAGCCGAGCTGACGCTGCAGGGCACGAAGCACGTGCTGAAGCCGGGCGGCTATGCGTTCATTCCGCCGGGCGCGGACTGGACGCTGCACAACGTCAGCGATGCCGCGGTGCGTTTCCACTGGGTACGCAAGCACTACCAGGCCGTCGACGGCATTCCGCTGCCGGAAGCGTTCGTGACCAACGAGCAGGACGTCGAGCCGATCCCGATGCCGGGCACCAACGGCGCATGGGTGACGACGCGCTTCGTCGACATGAGCGACATGCGTCACGACATGCACGTGAACATCGTGACGTTCGAGCCGGGCGGCGTGATTCCGTTCGCCGAAACGCACGTGATGGAGCACGGGCTGTACGTGCTCGAAGGCAAGGCGGTGTATCGGCTGAATCAGGACTGGGTCGAGGTGGAGGCGGGCGACTTCATGTGGCTGCGCGCATTCTGCCCGCAGGCATGCTATTCGGGTGGGCCTGGGCGCTTCCGTTACCTGCTTTACAAAGACGTGAACCGTCACATGAACCTGTTGCTGAATCCGGCGCGATAAGCGTCGTTCGAGCAGTTGGATGTGAGAAAGCCCGCCGGCGAATGTCGGCGGGATTTTTTTTGGACTATTCGTGGGTCGATGGGGGTGTCGCTTGCCGACCGAGGCTGTGTGCAAGCACGTTACTCGGCGTCGGCGGGCGCAGATCCGTGCCGCATTTTGCGAAACGAGCAAGAGGTAGCCTCACTTGACCTCGACTGTCTTCGCGTGCGTGCGGCTTGCCATGAAGCGCACACGACGCGATTCGATGGTGCGGTCTGCTTTCGATACCGTGTGCCAGCTTCGATCAGTCCACCGATGTCAGATCAATATCGAGCAGTTATAATTCGGAGTACATATCTAGTGCTGCATTCGCACAGCAACGGAAGCGTCGCTTCTCACCCCTTCTCTAGATTTTCACCGAACGGCTATCCTGCGGTTTCCTGCGAAGATAAAGCGCTTGAGCGATCAGCCCCAGAACGAGCGCGACGAGGAGCGCGGCTTGGGCACCGAGAAGCAGTGGCGACTTCGGATCGCTGACCAGCGGATGTCCGTCGGGCACACGCTTCAGTATTTCGGTAACCGTGGGAACCATCAGCACGAACGCCGTCAACGTCAGACAGAAGGTTTCCAGGTAGAGACCGGCTCGACCGGGCAGCGGCAGATACGCAACGCCATATCCAGCCAGTAGCAGCACGACGGCCCCGACGCCGATGACGTAGCCGATACCTTGATGCGCTATGGCGAACACGGTCAGAGAACCAATCAACATGGTGACGAAGTACACTCTCCCGGCAACGGACCGCGGAACGATCCTGCCGTAACGCGCGAACATGTACACGGCCATGGGGATCGCGGGTAGACTGCCGAGAGTGTGTATCCAGCCGAGCGGCGAAATTCCAAACATGGTTCCAGTCCTTTGCTTGCGTGATTTCGTTGGTTGTCGACGCTTACTTTAGGCTCACGAAACCCGAATTGACATGACTGAACCTGGGAAAAACTTGACCATTTTTCCGGATCGGGCGCTTGCTGGTCTGGCCAACGGCGATCTCCTGTCTCAGGTTCTTGCACGTATGCGCATGACAGGCGACCGCGTCTTTACGTCGATGCTGCAGCCATTCGCGCAGTTGGACATGTCCGCGCGGGCGGCGCACGCGTACGCAGTCATGGAAGGCGTGGTGCAAATTGCCGACGATGAGGCAGACACTTCCGAGATTCGAGCCGGCGAGCTGCTCCTGTTGCCGCGCGGCCCCGACGGCCTGCGCATTTCCGCCCTGGACCAACCGGCGAACGTCGTCGTCTGCCACTTCTGGTTTGATCCGGCGAGCCAGCCGGAACTGCTTCTGACGTTACCCGTCATGATCCACCTTCGCCAGCCGGAGACATTCGACTGGCTGCCGCACATCATGCAGTTTCTTCTGCATGAAGCGGACAATGACGACGCGGGATCGGCGTTGATGGTCTCCCGCATGATCGATCTCGTGGTGGTGCGTGCGCTGCGTGCCTGGGTTCATCACGGTCATGCATCGAACTGGTTAGGCGGATTGGCAGACAAGCGCATTGCCCGCGCCTTGAAGGCAATCCATGAGCAGTCGCCACGTAGTTTGACAATCGATAGTCTCGCTTCCGTCGCGGGCATGTCCCGCTCCAACTTTTGCGAACGTTTCAATGCGCTCGTCGGCAAGTCTCCGCTGCGTTACCGCAACGAATGGCGCCTGAGCGTCGCCCGGGACATGCTGACCAAAGGTGACGCGCGCGTAGGCGACGTTGGAAGGTCGGTTGGTTACGAGTCGGAGGCCGCTTTCAGTCGTGCGTACAAGGCCTACTTCGGCCATGCACCTCGAGAAGCGAAGCCCTCTGTCACGCCCGCTGAATGACGGCGCTGCCCACGACGCGATGCGGTCGCTTCGCGCCGTCGAGCTGCCTGCAAAAAAATTTCGCTGGCGCGTCATTTTCATGCCGCTCCGGTCATTGCGAGACTTTCGCGAGCCGAATAGCGGGCTCATCAGCCAGCTAGTTGTAGCGCGACTCGATCCTCCTTCCCGAGCCGCTTGATCGTGGCGATCCCCGATACGCGGATCGCCACCCATCCAGGATTCGTTGTCGAGCGCCACGAACCGGCCGATAGCCGTCGGTCATCCTCGCGTTACTTGGAAGTTTGCAACGAACTTGTTTTCACGGGCGACGCGTACTGCTACAGGCCGAGCGCAGTCGCCGCCAGCGTCGCGACCTGCAGCCGCGTATCGGGCAGCAGCCCGTCTTCGATCAGCCACACCGCCGACAATCCCGACCACGCGAGAATCCACTGCAGCAGCCGGCGGCGGTCGAGCTGCGCCGCGTCGGCCACGATCGTGACACGTCGTTCGAAGCGCACCGGATCGACCGCAATATCATGCGTCGGATTGCAGAACAGGTTCGCGTAGTCGAACGCACGCTCGCCGCGCAACCCCTTCGGATCGATCGCCCGCCATCCGCGTTCGCCGAAGTTGAGAATGTTGCCGTGATGAATGTCGCCGTGCAGGACGACTTCGTCGCCCTCCGGCGCGGCGAGCAATTGGCGTGCGACCGTCGCGGAGCGGCGCAGCACGTCGCTGCCTGAGGCGTCCGACAACAGTGAATTGAACCAGTCGTGCAGCGGCACGACCTCCGGCGGCTCCGTCGGCGCCGGCGCACGATACGCATGCAGTCGCGCGACGACATCACACGCAATGCGCATCGCATCGTCGTCGTGCCCCGATGCCGAAAAGCCGGCCAGCGTCGGCGCCGGCTGCGCCCGTTCGAGCAGGATCGCGTCGCCGTCGCGCTGCCACACCTGCGCGGTGCCGTGCCCGTTCCACCACGCGATCAACGCATTGCCACGCCGCTCTTCGTCGCAGGTCGCGACCTTCAACATCGCGGGCCGGCCCTGCCAGACGACCGGCAACAGGCCGCCGCTCGCGGTCAGGATCGGGCCGCCGTCGGAAACGAGGCCCCACAGGCCGAGGTATCGATCGAACATCACACGATGCTACCGCCGAACCGGCCCGCGTGCAGCGGGGTTTGCCCAACGGTGCGTCACGCGGCCGCAGGTACGACATGAACGGCCGCAACGCGCTTTCCTAAATAAAATTTAGCCTGCCAAACTTTGGCTAAAGAATGTTCCGGTTTCGCGCCATCCCTTCGACAATGCGCGCCTTTCGTGACCGCTCGGTGCCGCTCACGCACCCGTCGTCACAGCATCGAAGAAGGAGCCCGACATGACCGACCACCCCGCATCCCCTCCGCCGCCGGCCGCGCCGCCGCCGCGCCGCCGCCGAGTGTGGCGCACGCTCGCGGGCGCGCTGCTCGGCCTGACGCTCGCGTGCGCGGGCATCGGCGCGTGGACGATCCAGCGGATCTGGACGCAGTTGCCGTCCGTCGAGCACCTCGCCGTCTATCGTCCCGCGCTGCCGCTGCGGATCTTTTCGCGCGACGGCGATCTGCTGGCCGAATACGGTGTCGAGCGGCGCGAGTTCGTGCCGCTCGAACGCATCCCGCCGCTGATGCGGCAGGCGCTGCTCGCGGCCGAGGACGCGAAGTTCTACCAGCACGGCGCGGTCGATTTCGCCGGCCTCGCGCGCGCGACGTTCGCGAACGTCGTGACCGGGCAGCCGGGGCAGGGCGGCAGCACGATCACGATGCAGGTCGCGCGCAACTTCTACCTGACGCGCGACAAGGTGCTGAGCCGCAAGCTCGCCGAGATCCTGATGGCGACCAAGCTCGAACGCGAATACAGCAAGGACAAGCTGCTCGAGCTGTACATGAACGAAATCTATCTGGGCGAGCGCGCGTACGGTTTCGCAGCGGCCGCGAACGTGTATTTCGGCAAACCGCTCGACGCGCTGAGCGCGGGCGAGGCGGCCGTGCTCGCGGGGCTGCCGAAGGCGCCGTCCGCGTTCAACCCGGTCGTCAATCCGGCACGCGCGACCGCGCGGCGCAACTACGTACTCGGCCGCATGCATGCGCTCGGCCAGCTCGACGATGCCGCGTATCGCGCGGCGGTCGATGCGCCGATCGCGCTGGCGACCACGCCGCCGCCCGGGATCATCGCGGCGCCGTACGTCGCCGAGCGCGCGCGCCGGATGATGGTCGAGCGCTTTCACGACGACGCCTACACGCTCGGCCTCGACGTGACGACGACGATTTCGATGCGCGACCAGCGTGCGGCCGAGGCGTCGCTCGAACGTACGCTGAGCCGCCAGTCGCGCGCGAAGCGCGATGCGCGCAACGGGCTCGAAGGCGCGCTGGTGTCGCTCGACGCGGCAACGGGCGACATGCTCGCGCTCGTCGGCGGCGCGGATTTCAACCGCAACGTGTTCGACCATGCGCTGCAGGCGTATCGCCAGCCCGGGTCGAGCTTCAAGCCGTTCGTCTATTCGGCGGCGCTGGAAAAGGGCTACTTCCCGGGCGTGCTCGTCGACGATACGCAGCGCACGCTCACCCATGCGGAAACCGGCGCGCGGTCGTGGCGCCCGCGCAATTTCGCCAACAACTACGAGGGGTTCATCCCGGTTCGGCGCGGGCTCGTGCGCTCGAAGAACCTCGTCGCGGTCAGCTTGATGCAGGCCACCGACGCGCGCTATGTGCAGCAGCACGCGGTGCACTTCGGCTTCGACGCGCAGCGCAATCCGGCGTCGCTGCCGCTCGCGCTCGGCGCGGGGGCCGTGACGCCGCTCGAACTGGCGAGCGCGTACAGCGTATTCGCGAACCGCGGTACGCGGATGGAGCCGCGCCTGATCCTGTCGGTGAAGCAGCGTCACGGCGGCGCGATGTACGAGGCGACGGCGCCGGCCGGCGAGCGCGTCGTGTCGGCCCGCAACGCGTTCGTGATGGACAGCATGCTGCGCGACGTCGTGAAGTCCGGTACCGCGCGCGGTGCGCTCGCGCTGCGCCGCGACGACGCGGCCGGCAAGACGGGCACGTCGAACGGATCGAAGGACGTGTGGTTCGCCGGCTATTCGTCGGGCATCGTCGCGGTCGCGTGGCTCGGCTATGACACGCCGCATCCGATGGGGCGCGCGACCGGCGCGACGCTGGCGCTGCCGGTCTGGCTCGACTACATGAAGACGGCCGTCGACGGGCGTACGCCGGTCGAGGCAACGCCGCCGCAGGACGTCGCGCTCGTCGACGGCGACTTCGTGTACGCCGAATACACGCGCGGCACGTGCACGGCCGACGTGCCGTCGTATATTCGCAGCCGCTTCGCGTGCGGCGGCGCGGCGACGGCGACCGATGCGCCCGCCGCGCCGGCCGACAACGGCAGGCCGGCCGAGCCGATGCCCGCCGCGGTCGATGCGGCCGAGCGCGAGCGCGTACTCGACCTGTTCCGGACGGATGACTGACGCGCGCCATGCATACGCTCTATCTGATTGCGATCGTCGCGGAAGCGATGTCGGGGGCGCTGATGGGCATGCGTCGCGGGATGGACCGCTTCGGCCTCGCGCTCGTCGGCGCGGTGACGGCGCTCGGCGGCGGCACCGTGCGCGACGTGCTGCTCGGCCACTATCCGCTCGGCTGGATCGCGCATCCCGAATACCTGGTGATCACGCTCGTCGCGGCGACCGTCGCGTCGTGGGTCGCACGGCATGTCGCGCGGATGAAGGCGCTGTTCGTCACCGTCGATGCGATCGGCCTCGCGGCGTTTACGATCATCGGCTGCGACATCGGCGCGTCGACGGGCACCGCGCCGATCATCGTCGTGCTGGCCGGCGCGATCACGGGCGTCTGCGGCGGGATGCTGCGCGACCTGCTGTGCAACGAGATGCCGCTGATCTTGCGCGAGGAACTGTACGCGAGCGTCGCGTTCGTCACGGGCGCGCTCTACGTCGGGATGCAGTATCTCGGCATCGATGCGGCCGTCGCGACGGTCGTCGCGCTGGCGTGCGGCTTCTCGATGCGGATGCTCGCCGTGCGGCTCGGATGGAAGATGCGGACCTTCGGCGCGGCCGACCTCGAGCATTGAGCGCTCGCGCCGCGCGGGCAGTCAATCCCGCTGCATGACCTGAAAGACGTTGCCTTCCGGATCGATGCCGTCGTACATCCGGTACGGGAAGCCGTCGTAGCGCTTGAGATCGCGCACGGTCACGCCGTCGCGCGCGAGCCGGGCCCGATGCGCGTCGATATCGGCGTCGATCGCGAACACGAGCTTCACGTTGCTCGTGTGTGCCGTCGTGCTCGCGGAAGCGGGGGCGTGGCGGGATGCCGGGCCGGCGCGATGCAGCGCCAGTTCGATCGCGCCGGCGTCGAGCACGACCCATTCGCCGTCGATTTCCTCGATGACGGGAAGATCGAAGTAGCGGCGATAGAACGCCTTCAGCAACGCGGCTTCCCGGACGTACAGGAGGATGCGGGTCATCGGAAGCGGCACGTGAATCCCCTGGAGCGGAATGCGCGAAGTGCGAATGACGGGATGTAAAAACCGTTGCTATCGAGCAGGCAGGAGCAGGCAGGACGTCGAGCGACGCATCGCTCATGCGTCACGCGCCCGCGCTACGCAGGCACCATCACCGGCGGCGCACCGTCGCCGGTATCGACCATCTTTACCGCGAAGCCGTAGCACTGCGCGATATGGGCGGGCGTCATCACGTCGCGCGGCCTGCCGTGCGCGACGATCGTGCCGTCGGCGAGCATCGCGATCGTATCCGCGTGCCGGGCGGCGAGATTCGGATCGTGGACGATCGCGAGCACGCCGAGCTGCCATTCGCGCGCGACCGCGCGCACGGTGTCGAGCAGACGATGCTGGTGCGCGAGGTCGAGCGCGGCGGTGGGCTCGTCGAGCAGCAGATAGCGCGGGCCGTTGTCCGGTGCATCGTCGTCCGGCCACAGCTGCGCGAGCACACGGGCGAACTGCACACGGGCGAGTTCGCCGCCCGACAGCGTCGTCACGTCGCGGCCGACGAGCGCATCGGCGCCCGCGCGTTCGAGCGCGCGCCACGCGATGTCGCGATCGCGGTGCGCGATCACGTGCCGCGCACCGCTGCGCCGCGCGTGCGGATAGCGGCCGAGCAGCACGATTTCGTCGACGCTGAACGGGAACGCCGGCTGCGCGGCCTGCGGCAGCACCGCGCGCAGGCAGGCGAGCCGCGGCGCGTCGATGCGCGCGAGCGGTTCGCCGTTCAGCGTGACGTCGCCGCTCATGCGCACGCCGTTCGGCGCGCCGCCGCCGGTCAGTTCGCCGGCGAACGTCTTCAGCAGCGTGCTCTTGCCCGCGCCGTTGCGGCCGAGCAGCGCGGTCACGCGGCCCGGTTCGATCGACAGCGTCAGGTTGCGCAGGATCGTAGTGTGTCGGCGGGCGACGTCGAGGTGATGAGCGGTCAGCATGGTCGTCGTGACGAAAAGGTTAGCCGCCGAGTGCGCCGCGGCTCTTCCACAGCAGCGCGAGGAAAAACGGCGCGCCGAGCAGCGCGGTCAGCACGCCGAGCGGAATCTCGGCGGGCGCAGCAACAGTACGCGCGGCGAGATCGGCGGCAAGCGTCAGCAGCGCGCCGAGCAGCGCGGCGCCGGGCAGCACGATGCGCTGGTCGGGGCCGCACGCGAGGCGCACGCAGTGCGGCGCCACGAGCCCGATGAAGCCGATGATGCCCGCGCACGACACGAGCGCACCGACCGCGAGCGCGACCGCGACGAGCACGCGCCGCTTCAGTCGCTGCACGGGCACGCCGAGATGCAGCGCCTCGGTTTCGCCGAGCTGCAACGCATTCAGCGCGTCGCGTTCGCGCGCGAGCAGCACGCAGCCGATCGCGACACACGGCGCGACGGCCGCCAGCGCGGACCATTGCGCGCCGCCGAGACTGCCGAGGCTCCAGAAGGTCAGCGAGCGCAACTGCGCGTCGTCGGCGACGAACGTGAGCAGCCCGATCGCCGCGCCGACCAGCGCGTTGATCGCGATGCCGGCGAGCAGCAGCAGCGGCAGCGCGAGCCGGCCGCGTGACGCGGCAAGCCGGTAGACGAGCGCCGCGACCGCGAGCGCGCCGCCGAATGCGGCGACGGGCAATGCGGCCGCGCTCACGTGCGCGGCAAAGAGCGCGGGGCCGAGCACGATCGTCGTCGTTGCGCCGAGCGCGGCGCCGCTCGACACGCCGACGAGCCCCGGATCGGCGAGCGGATTGCGGAACAGCGCCTGCATCGCGGCGCCGGTCGCGCCGAAGCCGCCGCCCACCAGCAACGCGAGCGCGACGCGCGGCGCGCGAATATCGAACAGCACCGCGCGCGCCTGCTGCGCGGCCGCGTCGCCGGTCAGCGCGGCCCACGCTTGCGCGAGCGGAATGCGGTACGCGCCGACGCACAGCGCGGCGACGGACATCGCGCCGACGAGCACGGCGAGCGCGGCCAGCGCGAACGGGGCGAGGCGGCGCGACGTGCCGATGCGCGAGGCGCCGGAGCGCGACGCGGACGACGGTGCGGGAAAAGGCGAGGCGTGAGCGGGCATCGGGGTGGTCCGGAATCAGGCGAGCGCATCCGACAGGCGTCGGTGCAGGGTCGTGACGGCGAGCGGCAGGCGCGGGCCGAAGCCGAGCAGGAACAATGCGTCGAGCGATACGACGCGCTGCGCGCGGCCGGCCGGCGTCGCGCCGAAGCCGGGCGTGGACAGCAGCGCGGCGCGGCCGCCGACGGCCGCGAGCCCCTCGTCGGAGATCAGCACGACGTCGGGCGCGGCGGCTGCCAGCGCTTCGGTCGTCAGCGGCTTGTAGTGATCGAAACCCTGCATCGCGTTGCGCGCGCCCGCGTAGCGGATCATCGCGTCGGCGGCCGTGCGCTGGCCGGCGACAAGAGCCTGGTTGCCGGTGTGGTTCAGCACGAACAGCACGCGCGGCGGCTGCGCGCCGTCGGGCGCGCGGGCGGCGACTGCGTCGCGCGCGGCCTGCCAGTCGCGGTCGAAGCGCTGCAGCAGCGCAGCGCCCGCATCGCGCATGTCGAGCGCCTGCGCGACGCCGGTGATCTTCGCGCGCACCGATTCGACGTCGTGGCGCTCGTCGAACGTCGTCACCGCGACGCCGGCGCGCTTGACCTGCGCGATCGCAGTGGGCGGGCCGGCTTCCGCCGACGCGAGCACGAGATCGGGCCGCAACGACAACAGCCCCTCGGCCGACAGCGCGCGCTGGTAGCCGACTTTCGGCAGCCGCTTCGCGGCGTCGGGGTACGTGCAGGTCGTATCCGCGCCGACGAGCCGGTAGCGCGGCGTCTCGGCACCGCCGAGCGCGAACGCGGTTTCGGCAAGCGCGCCGCCGATCACGACCACGCGTTTCGGCGCTGCCTGCGCGAGCACGCTACCGGGCAGCGCGCCCGCGAGCGCGCCGGCCGCCGCGCCCGCCAGCATCGCGCGGCGGCGCGGATCGAACGATCGCGCGCTCACCGTGCGCCTCCGCGTGCGGCGGCCGGCAGCGTCGCGACGAGCGCGCGCCAGTCGTCGCGCTCGACCTTGCCGGGCTTGCGCTCGCCGAACAGCAGCGCGACGTGGTCGCCCTGCCGGTCAAACAGTTCGAGCGACGTGACGATGCCGTCGCTGGTCGGCTTCTTCACGACCCACGCGGCGGCGATGAGATCCTCGCGCACGTGCAGGTTGAAGCCCGGATCGAGCACGTTGATCCACGCACCGACCTCGCGCACGTTCGCGACGGGGCCCGTATGGATCTGGATCATCCCCGCGTTGCCGACGAACACCATGATCGGCTGGCCGCTCTGCGCAGCCTGTTCGAGCACGTGACGCAGCGCACGCGCGGTTTCGACCGGATACGCATACTGCGGATCGGCGAGCCGCAGCGCCTGCATGCGGCTCACGCCGAAGCGCCGGGTGATGCCGAAGAACTGATGCGTGTCGGTCATGGCGTCCCACGCGGCGCGAAAGCCCGCGACGTCGATCTCGGTATCGGCGCGCTCGGGCGTTTTCGGCGCGGCGGGCGCGATCTCGAGGCCCGGCTCCTGCGACGGCGCGCGCCAGCGTTCGACGAACGCGTCGTACGCGGCGTGGTCGCTGTGCGCGCGCAGATAGACCTTGTGGATCGCGTGGCCCTGTGCGTCGAAGAACTGCAGGCTCTTCAGCGGGCCGTGCGCGGTTTCGTCGCGCACCGCGAACGCCGACACCCAGTGCCGATAGAAGATGCGCAGGTCGATATCGCCGAGCGCGAGGCCGACGGGGCCGTCGTGGCTCATCTGCGCATATTCGCCGTCCTTTTCGTGAACGGCCGTGTCGTTGCGCGTCAGCGCCATCACGCGGCCGAGGCGCGGCATTTCCTCGAACATCGCCGGAAAGCGCGCGTCGAGGCGCACGACATGCTCGCCGACGAACGCGGCGAGCGCTTCGCCTTCGCTGACGCCGAGCGCCTGCGCGACGTCGCGGTTGCGCAGCTGGCGCTCGGTCTTGAGCTTGATGAACGCGTCGCGCAATGCGGCGGCTGCGCGGGCCGGCGTGGCCGGTTGACCGGGAAGGGCGGATTGCATCATGTCGGACTCCTTCAAGAATCGGTTGGGGTGGTTGCGCGGGCGACGCGCATCAGAAATCCACTTTCATGCTGACGGCGACCGTGCGGCCGGGCGACGAATACGCATCGAGCACCTGCGAATCGGCCGCGATGCCGCGCACGTCCGACCAGTTCCAGTATCTGCGGTCGAACAGGTTGCGGATGCCGATCGTCGCGCTCACGTGCTTGTTGAAGCGGTAGCCGCCGCGCAGGTCGACGACGAACGAGGACGGCGGCGTGAAGCACGCCTTGTTCGAACAGTCCGACTTGTCGACGTCCTTGTCGCGCTTCGAGGCCTGGAACAGCAGGTCGGTCTGCACGAACCAGCGTTCGCCCGGCTCGTAGCGCACGCCGAACACGGCCGAGAACGGGTTGACGGTGTTCAGCGGCTGGCTCGCGGCGCCGTCGTTCTGCGTCGAGCCCTTCGTGAACGCCATCGCCGTCTTCAGTGTGATGCCGTTGGGCATCACCCATTCGGCGCGGCCTTCGAGACCGTGGATGCGCGCGTCGGCGAAGTTCACGTACTGGAACACGAACGGGTCGACCGGCCGGCCGCTGCCGGCGATCGTCGTGCGCGAGATGAAGTTGCGATAGCGACCGGTGAACGCCGCCGCGCTGTAGCGCACGACGCCGTAGCCGGTGCCGGCCTTGCCGCGCAGGCCGGCTTCGAACGTGTCGCTGGTTTCTGGCTTCAGGTTCGGATTGCCGATCGACGTGTAGCCGTACACGGGGTTCGAGAAGCTGCTGTTCACCTGGTCCGGCGTCGGCGCACGGAAGCCGTGCGCGTACTGCACGTACGGAATGACCGCGGGCGTGATCTCGTAGAGCACGGCGACGCGCGGCGACAGTTCGTTCGCGCTCGTCGACACGGCCTTGCCGGTGAACAGCGGATCGTTTTCGGTCGGGCTCAGCCGGTACGTGTCGAAGCGCAGGCCCGGCGCGACGAGCAGGCGGCCGTAGCCGATCTGGTCCTGGACGAACGCGCCGAACAGCGTGTAGTCGGTGTCGGGGAACGCCTTGTTCGGGAACGCCTCGCCGACGCCCGGCACCGTGCCGTCGCGCAGGTTCGTCACGCGCGACACGCTGCCGTCGACGCCGTACAGCAGCTTGTGCGCGAACGGGTCGGTGGAGAAGCCGCTTTCGGCGAACGCGGAGCCGCCGAACGTGCGCTCCTTGTACTGGTTGTCTCGCGAACGCGAGGCGGCTCTGCCGCGCGTCTCGAACGCGTACTGGTCCTGCTTCGCGTCCTGGTAGTAGAACTGCACGTGTGCGGTCTGGAACCAGCGGAACGCGTCGTCGCGGAAGTCGTAGTCGACGCTGAAGCGGTTGCGTTCGAGCCGGTCGTAGGTCGTGAGGCCGAGCGTGGTCGGCGGGCTGATCGCCGACAGCACGTCGGTGCTCACGCGGCGCTGCACCGTTTCGGCGGTGAACCTGATCGTGTCGCGCGTGGTCGGCGTCAGCACGAGCTTGCCGAGCAGCGATTCCGAATAGACGTCCTGCGGGTTCGACGTGGTGCGCAGCGTGCTCGCCGAGTTGTTGCCGCCGCGCGTGTCGACCTCGTGGCCGCGCCGGCCGTCGGCGATGATCATCCCCTGGACGCGATCGTTGCCGCCCGCGGCCGACACGGTCGCGCCGATGCTGCGGTCGGTCGAGTCGTAGCTCGGCCGGAACGAGAAGTAGGTGGACTTGCCGTAGATCGACAGCAGGTCGCGCGGATCCTTCGTGATGAAGTTCACCGCGCCGGTCAGGCCATCGCTGCCGTAGAGCGCCGAGGCCGGCCCGCGCAGGATCTCGATGCGCTTGAGCGTATCGAGATCGGCGTAGTCGCCGCGCCCCGCTTCGAGCGGGCCGAATGAAAACGCGTTCGGCAGGCGGATGCCGTCTTCCATCAGCAGCACGCGATTGCCTTCGAGGCCGCGGATGTTGATGCTCGAATCGCCGTCGCGGCCGCCGCCGAGCGCGGCGCTGCCGGGCCGGTACGCGGTGCGGCGCACCGTGACGCCCGGCTCGTAGCGCAGCGCGTCCTTGATGTTGGTGGCCTGCTGTTCTTCGAGATCCTCGTCGGTGATCACCGACACGGACGCCGCCGTGCGGCTCGCGGCCGTGGCGGTGCGGTTGGCCGTGACGGTCACGGGGTCGAGCAGCGCCGCATCGGCGCGCGTGGACGCGGTGACGATAAGGCGGGAAGGCGGGGTGACGCGTTGCGGCGTCGAATCGGCGTGAGCCGGGGCGGCGGACAGGCCGAACGCGCCGAACAGTGCGGCACAGATCGGCCGCCGCGCCAGCGTATAGCAATGCACAGGTGGTCTCCCGTTGAAGATGACAAGCCCGAAGGCTGGCTGGGTGACGCGTTCACCTGGCTGGCCCGCCCGCGCACGAAAACGGCGGGCGGCGATTTGAAAGGCAACTGATAACTTTACCAGTGTAAATGAGAATTATTATCAATACAAGGATGCGAAGCGGCTCGTGCGGGCGAGCGCTCGCGGGCGCGGCTCCGGCGAGCCGCGGCGGGATATACGGGAAAAACGCGGGCCGGGCTACGCGAGCGCTTCGATGCGGATCAGCAGGTTGCGCGCATGCGCGATGAACGCATCGTGCGTCGCGCGATCGCCGTGGCCGTCGAGGCCGGCCTCTTCGGCGAACTTGATCTGATCGGTGTAGAGATCGACGAGCGCGCGGCGCGTGTCAGGGGGAAGCGCGCGGATCATCGACACGATCAGCAGTTCCTGCGCGCGAAGCGTGCCGGACAGCGTCTGGACGTTCATGCTGGCCTCCTCGGACGATGCGGCGCCACGCCGCTCTTTCCATACTAGGCGGTCGACGTACGCTGCGCAGGGATGATGCGGGGGAGGCAGAGAGGGAACGTGATCCGGCGAGGCAGGCGGCGATGCCGTTGCCGCGTCAAGCAATGCATCGCGGCGCGGGCGGGCACAGCGAACCGCGCGTGGAGTATCGAAGCGTGCAGGGGCCGAACGGAATCAGCCGGTCGTCGTTGCGGCCCGTGCATCGCGCACGACCTGCGCGACGCGTTCGACGAATTCGACATCGACGCTCGACAGCGCTTCGCGCTTGCCGTCGGGCATCTCGACCATCAGGCGATAGGTGACGTCCTGCGTGGTCCACGCGAGATAGCCGACGACGGCGAGCATCACGCCGACGACGATCGCGGCGCTCGACGAAGCAATGCCGCCCGCGACGGCGGCGGCCACGCCGATCAGCGAGATCAGCGACGGCACGAGACGGTTCTTCGGAATCTTGACGACATCGACCTGGCGGATGTCGCGCAGCGCGAATACTTGCCCCGCGACCGACAGGCCGTTGCGCGTGATCATCACGCCGCGTTCGTTGAATGCGTTTTCCATCGTGTGTTGCGTGGACGAAAACGCGAAGCGTAGCAGGTTTCGCTGCTGCATCAAACGAGACCGACTGCCGCACGAAGCGTGCGGCGCGGGCGGAAGGCGGGAAGCGGGTGGCGCGGGAATGCGTTCAGAACTGCAGCCGGCCGTCGCCGTAAAGCCGGCCCGGCACGTGCGACGCGACGACTTCGGCGATCTCTTCGTCGGTCGATTCGGCCGGCACGATCTGGCGCCGCGCGGGT
The DNA here is from genome assembly GCF_902832845.1 of Burkholderia metallica. Taxonomy (GTDB): domain Bacteria; phylum Pseudomonadota; class Gammaproteobacteria; order Burkholderiales; family Burkholderiaceae; genus Burkholderia; species Burkholderia metallica. Next base: position 242,073 of record NZ_CADFDB010000010.1, read on the forward strand.
GCATCGAGATGCATCGTCCATTCGACGAGACGATACGGCCGCCCCCACGGGCGCTGCATTTCGACCGATACGCGGCAGCTCTGGACCGGCATCGAGTGTTGGCACGTGAGAATCGCGTGCAGATGGCTGAAAACGGTATCTTCGATCATCATGGCCTCCGATTCTCTCTTCCGGGCAATCGATGGCGGCGCCGTCGGCATTTAAAAAAAAAGCCGCCGATGCTCAGGCGGCCAACAGGGGGGGTGAGAGCATCCTCTCAGCCCAGAATTAAGCGAAACTTAAAAGCACATAAAAAAGCGCCCCGCATGGAGCGGGGCGCTTCTTGCCGTCGTGATCCGCGAGTTAAGCGGATGCTTTAGAACTTGTGACGGATACCGATACGTGCGGCGATCTGGTTCTTCGAACCGGTACCCGACGTGTTGAAGTAGCTCGTGCTCGAGCCGATCTGCGCTTGCACGCCCTTGCCCGAAGCCTGCTGGTACACGACCAGGCCGTACACGTCCGTACGCTTGCTGAGTGCGTAGTCGGCGATACCGTTGACCTGGTTCCAGTGCCACGAGTTGCCGTTCTGCGTCGCGTTCGTGTACGTGTAGCCGACGCCGCCCGACAGCGCCGGGGTGAACGCGTACTTCGCGCCTGCTTCGTACGCGTTGTAGAACGTGCCGCCCGCGCCCGAAACGGTCGAGAACTGCGTACGCGTCCACAGCAGCCATGCCGTTGCCGGGCCCCAGACGTAGCGGCCGCCCACGCCGTACGTGCGCAGGTCGCGCACGTTGCCCGTGCTCAGGTTCGCGATCGTCGTCGAGAATGCCGGCGTCGACTGGCTCGGGAAGCGGATGTCCGTGTAAGCGGCGCCGAGCGAGAACGGGCCGTTCGCGTAGTTCAGGCCGAAGCTGTAGGCGCGCGACGAGCCTGCCGTCGTCGTCGTGCCCGTCGTCGTCGCGGGTGCGCCGGCGAAGTCCGTCGAGTTCGAGAAGCCGTACAACGCGCCGAACGTGAAGCCCGAGTAGTTCGCGCTCTGGAACTTCACCGCGTTGTTGATGCGGCTCGACGTGAGCTGGTCGATGTCGTTCACGTGGTACGCGTAGTTACCCGCGACCGTGTTGCCGCCCGTCGAGTAGTTCGAGCCGAGGATGTCGGTCGAGAACGAATACTGGCGGCCGAACGTGACCGTGCCGTATTGCGACTGGCTCAGGCCGACGTAAGCCTGGCGACCGAAGATCGCGCCGCCCTGACCGATCGTGCCGTTACCGCTGTTGAAGCCGTTTTCGAGCACGAAGATCGCCTTCAGGCCGCCGCCGAGGTCTTCGGTGCCGCGCAGGCCCCAACGGCTGCCCTGGGCGACGCCGTCGTCGTACTTGAACAGCTTGCCCGTGCCGCCGTTGGCGGTCTTGCTGTGGTTCACGTAGCTGATACCGGCATCGATGACGCCGTACAGCGTGACGCTGCTTTGTGCGTGTGCCGTGCCGGCCGTTGCTGCCAGGGCGGCGATGGTCAACAGTTTCTTGTTCAAAGGATTCTCCGAGCGAATGAATGGCGTGTCCAGTTGCGGTTCCGGCGCTCTCTACGGGCGCTTTCACGGACCGGCGGCAACTTTATCGAGGGGCCACGTAATGAATATGACAGCGACTGTCATATGAAGAATGTGTGGCGCCGATACGACATTGGGCCTGCTTGCCTACGGAACGTGCGCCTGTCCGTTCCCTGTGCAAGCAGGCCCTGAATTCTGCCCGGTTGCGTTGCCGGGAGTTATACCGAATTCGGCTGAGAATCGATCCGTATCGGGAATATGCACATGAAATAAGCTTGGTTGGCGGCGTTCCGGCCCCGTGCCACGATCCGTGCTCCAACAAACGACACGGGACGAGAGGACACCATGCGACGTTCATTCCTGACCGGCCTCGGCGCCCTTGCCGCGGCGCTGGCCTTCGCGGCGCCCGGCGCGCACGCCGACCCCCAAACGCTGAAGATCGGCACGATGAGCGGGCCGGACGCGCAGATCTGGACCGAGGTGACGAAGGTCGCCGCGCGCAACGGTCTCGCGATCAAGGTCATCGAATTCAACGACTACGTGCAGCCGAACGCGGCGCTCGATTCCGGCGATCTCGACGCGAACGGCTTCCAGCACCAGCCGTTCCTCGACAGCCAGATCAAGCAACGCGGCTACAAGATCGTCAACGTCGGGCTCACGTACACGGCGCCAATGGGCTTCTATTCGAAGAAGCTCAAGTCGCTGAAGGACCTGCCGACGGGTGCGAAGGTCGGGATCCAGAACGATCCGTCGAACGGCAACCGCGCGCTGCTGCTGTTGCAGAAATACGGCGTGATCAAGCTGAAGGCGGGCGCCGGCACGAACGGCGCGAACGCGACGCCGCTCGACGTCGTCGAGAACCCGAAGAAGATCAAGATCGTCGAGCTCGACGCCGCGCAACTGCCGCGTGCGCTGCCCGATCTGGATGCCGCGTCGATCAACACCGACTACGCGGTGAAGGCCGGGCTCACGCCGGTGAAGGATGCGATCGCGATCGAGGATCTGCGCGGGCCGTACGCGAACCTGATCGCGGTACGCGCGCAGGACAAGGACAAGCCGTGGGTGAAGAAGCTCGTCGCGGCCTATGAATCGGACGACGTGCGCAAGTTCATCGATCAGAAGTTCGGCGGCGCGATCGTGCCGGCGTTCTGAACGTCTTCCCGAAGCGGCCCGCCGATTGCCGGCTAGCCGCCAAGCAACGATCCGGAAAGCAAATCGCCCGCGCAAGCGGGCGATTTCGTTGGGGCGCGCGGGTTTGCAAGCGCGGCGCGACCCGGCGCGCGGGCCGGCCGTTCAGGCCGACAGCAGCGAGCCCGTGCGGATCGCGGTCGCGCCGGCGATCCGGGCGACTTCCATGCCGGCCGTCGCGAAGCGCACGATCTGGCGCGCGTACAGCACGCCCGACACGCTGCTCTTCAGCGTGACGACGCGATCGGTCAGCGGATCGACGATGTCGGCCACGGCCTGGCCGGCCTCGATCATCACGCCCACCGGCGTACGGAACACGATCACGCCCGACACGGGCGCGACGAGCGGATCGGTGCCCGCGAGCGGCGTGGCCGGATGCGCGAGCGGCGGCAGCGGCGCAGGCGTGCCGTCGACGATGCCTCGCTCGGTCAGGTATTCGACGATCGCCTGCGCATCCTTTTCGGCGAATTCGTACGACACGTCGCGCTCGCTGCGCAGTTCGACCGTGACGGAAATCGCGCCGTTCGGGATCGGGAAGCGGTCGCCGAAGCGGTTGCGCAGATCCGACCAGCAGAAGCTGTGGATCTCGTCGAACGGATTGCCGACCGAATTCAGCGCGAGCAGCGACGCCTGCGCGTCGAGATAGCGCGCGAGCGGCTCGACGTCGGGCCACAGATCGGGATTCGTGTAGAGGTGCATCACCGCATCGCTGTCGCAGTGCAGGTCGAGCACGATATCGGCGTCGAACGACAGCTTCTGCAGCGCGAGGCGCTGCGAGTCGAGTTCGGTGCGCGGCATCTGCTCGTCGAGCGCTTCGCGCATCGCGGTGCGTACGGCGACGAGGTTGTGCTGCGCGTCGTGCGTGAGGCGGCTTTCGACGCGCGGCAGCACGAGCGCCGCGAGATCGTAGAAATTGCGGTTGAAGTTCTGCATCGAGCCGAGCTCGAAGCGGCCGAGATGATCGCCGAACACGTGCTGCGACAGGCCGATCGGGTTCGGCACGGGCACGATGACGATTTCGCCGCGCAGCTTGCCGGCCGTCTCGAGCGCGGCGATCTTGCGACGCAGCAGGGTGGCGACCAGCATGCCGGGCAGCTCGTCCGCGTGCAGCGACGACTGGATGTAGACCTTCTTGCCACCGCGCGGGCCGTAGTGAAAGCTCGTGATGTGGCGCTCGGTACCGACGGCGGGGGAAATCAGCGGATGGGTCTGCGTTTGCATGATGGGGGAGTGCGGCGCAGCCGCGAATGATCCGGTGTGCGTGGAGGATCGATTGTACGTTGCCTTCCTCGCCGCCATCAAACCGGCGCCAGAACGTGCAGAATTTCGTTGAGAATCATTAGCTTGGCGCGGAAAAAATAATGCTTCCGGCGGCGCGCGCGCAAAAAAAACGGGCGCCTCGCGGCGCCCGTTCGGGGGGAGGCGGGGCGGGTGCCCGCCTCGCGGATTACTTGCCGTACACGTCGAAATCGAAGTATTTCTTCGCGATCTTGTCGTACGTGCCGTCCTTGCGCATGCCGGCGATCGCGCCGTCGATCTTCGCCTTCAGGTCGGTGTCTTCCTTGCGCAGACCGATACCGGCGCCGTTGCCGAGCGTCTTCGGATCGTCGATGTCCTTGCCGGCGAAATCGAAGTTCGCGCCGCGCGGGGTCTTCAGGAAGCCGATCTCGGCCTGCACCGCGTCCTGCAGCGCGCCGTCCAGACGGCCGGAGATCAGGTCGGCGTAGACCTGGTCCTGGTTCTGGTAAGGCACGACGTTCACGCCCTTCGACGCCCAGTACGTCTTCGCATAGGTTTCCTGGATCGTGCCCTGCTCGACGCCGACCGACTTGCCCTTCAGCGATTCGGCCGTCGGCATCAGGCCGGCGCCCTTCTTCGTGACGAGGCGCGTCGGCGTGTTGAACAGCTTCGCGGAGAACGCGATCTGTTCCTGACGCGCCGGCGTCATCGACATCGACGACAGCACGCCGTCGAACTTGCGGGCCTTCAGGGCCGGAATCATCCCGTCGAAGTCGTTTTCGATCCACACGCACTTCGCGTTCATGCGGCGGCAGATTTCGTTGCCGAGGTCGACGTCGAAACCGACAACCTTGCCGTCAGCGCCTTTCGATTCGAAAGGCGGGTAGCTTGCGTCGACGCCGAACCGCACGGTCGTCCAGTCCTTCGCGTACGCGCTGCCGGCCGATACGGCGAGCAGGGCCACGGTCACAGCCGCAAGAATCTTTTTCACTCGGTGACTCCTCGTTTTGTTCGATGGGTGCGCGGTTGTGCCGCGCCGTAAGCCTTCGGCCCGGCGCGGCTTCGCGTCGGGCTGTCCGTTTCGCCCACCCGATGCGGGCGCGCGACGTGCGCAAGATTATCAAGACAAAATACCGGCAGGGCGCCTAGGACAAGCCCCGATACCGGGCCCGGCGGCGGCGCGCAACGGGCGCCACCGTTTCACACACAGGAACGATTCAACCGAGCGTTTCGTTGACTGCACGCCGCAGGCACGTGACGAACTGCGTGACGGCGGGCGTCGGCAGCAGATCGCGCCGCGCGATGATCGACAGGTCGAAGCGCGGCATGCTTTCGTCGAGGTCGGCCGTGCGGATGCCGAGCGGCGCGACCACCGCGGCGAGCGGGCGCGTGAAGCAGCCGATCACGTCCGAGCGCGCGACGAGCCCGAGCGTCACCGCGAACGACATCGGCGAGCGCAGCAAACGTTTGGGCAGCGGCAGCCCGTGCGCCTCGAACATTCCGACCATCACACTGTGCGGAAACTGCTCGGCGCCGACGGTGACGATCCACTCGGCATCGAGCAATTCCTCTAACCGGCGTGCACGCGCGAGCGGATGACCTTCACGCATCACGACCGTGAATTCGGTCGACAGCAGCGGCGATTGCGTGAAATCGCGATCGAGCGCGGGCACATGGTGCATCGCAGCGATGTCGAGCGTGCCGTTGCGCAACTGCGCGAGGGCGTCGGGCACCGTCACTTCCTCGAGATGCAGGCTCACGTTCGGCATCGACTGGCGGAAGGCCGTCACCGCGCGCGGCAGGGCGGTCAGCGCGATCGACGGCATCGTGCCGACCGCGACGCGCCCCGACATCTCGCCTTTCACGTGCTCGACGGCCTCGACCGTGCGGCGGATGTCGCCGAGCAGTTGCTCGGCGCGCGGCAGCAGCGCCTGGCCGCATGCGGTCAGCTCGACGCCGCGCACGCTGCGCGCGAGCAGTTCCGCGTTGAGCGCCGTTTCGAGTTCGCGGATCGTATGCGTGATCGCGGGCTGCGTGACGCCGAGTTCGCGCGCGGCGGCGCGCAGGCTCTTGTGATGCGCGGCGGAGACGAACGCCTGGAGCTGCGCAATGTTCAGGGGATTGCGGATGCGGGTCATCGGTCGGGTCCGGTTGGCGCGATACGGTGGCGGGCGGCGGGGTGGGGCGGCATTCTGTAGCGATCCTGACGGTTGCGTGCGCAGGGTTGTGCGCCGCTGCGTGGACGTATCGCGAGCCGGCGCGCGGTGGCCGGCGACGAGGCGATCGTCACGAGCCGGACCGTGCGCGGAAGGTGTGACGATACCGCTGCGGCGACGTACCGACGATACGCGCGAAACGCTCGCGAAACGCGGTGACCGAGCCGAAGCCGGCCTCCGTCGCGACACGCTCGATCGACAGCTCCGTGACCTCCAGCAACTGCTGCGCATGCCTGACGCGCGCGGTCTGCAGCCATTGCCGCGGCGACGTGCCCGTCTGCTCGTGGAAGCGCCGCGTCAGCGTGCGCACGCTCGTCGATGCGCGGCGGGCCATCGCGTCGAGCGTGAGCGGCTTGCGCAGGTTGGCCTGCAGCCAGTCCATCAGGTCCTGCAGGCCGTCGCTGCCGCCCGGCCATTCCGGTGCGATGAACTGCGCCTGCCCGCCTTCGCGGACGCGCGGCGCCACCGCGCAGCGGGCGGCGTCGACGGCGACCGCCGCACCGTAGTCGGCCTGGATCATGTGCAGGCACAGATCGAGGCCGGCCGCCGCGCCGGCCGACGTCAGTATCTGCCCGTTGTCGACGAACAGCACGTTCGGATCGACCGTCACGCGCGGATGGCGGCGCGCGAGTTCGGCGGCCGCGAGCCAGTGCGTGGTTGCGCGCAGGCCGTCGAGCAGCCCGGCTTCCGCGAGCACGAACGCGCCGGTGCAGATCGACGCGATCCGGCAGCCGCGCGCGGCCGCCGTGCGCAATGCGGCCGTCACGTGGCGCGACGTGGGCGCGAGCGGCACCGACGTGCCGGGAACGACGATCGTATCGGCGTCGGCGAACGCATCGAGGCGAAACGGAGGCCGCAATTCGAACAGGTCGCCCGCGACCCGCGCGTGTTCGCTGCACACGCGCACGCGATACGGCTGCGCGACGTCGGGCGAACGCACGCGTGCGAACGTGTCGCATGCCATGCCCAGATCGAACGGGACGACATCGGGCAGGGCGAGAACGGCGACCGTATGCATGGCGTTCGGCGGCTTGGCCAGAATCCGTTGAAAGATGTCATTTTAGCCAATGGTCCGGAACGGCACCACACGCGACAATCGCAGCCGACCCGACTGGAGGCTGCCGATGCAACAAGACGATCGCGATGCGCTGCGGAACCTGCAATACCTGTCGTTGCTGGAGGCGACCACGCTCGTCGTGCTCGTGTGCGTCGCCGTGCCGCTCAAGCACCTGGCCGGCTATCCGGCCGCGGTATCGATCATGGGGCCGGTGCACGGCATCGCGTTCGCGATGTACGTGTGGGCGGTCGTCGGCACCGCGTCGAGCGGGCTGTGGCGCAAGGCCGAAGTCGCGCGGCTCGTGCTGGCGGCCGTCGTGCCGTTCGTCGGCCTGACGAGCGCCGGATGGATCGCGCGCAGGCGGCACGCGCGATGATCTACCTCTGGATCAAGGCCGTTCACGTCGCGGCCGTCGTCACGTTCGTCGGCGGCCTGTTGATGCTGGCCGTCGGCGTGCGTATCGCGAACCTCGCCGTGCATCGCGCGGTGCGTCGCTGGGATCGCACGGTGACGGCGCCCGCGCTCGCGCTCGTCTGGATCGCGGGCATCGCGCTTGCGCTGAACGGTCACTGGTTCGGCGCGGCGTGGCTGTCGGTGAAGTTCGTGGTGGTGGCCGCGCTGTCGGTGCTGCACGGGTTGCTGGCCGGCACGCTGCGGCGCATGGAACGCGACGATCTCGTCGTCGTGCCGGCGTCGTGGCTCGAGTACGCGGCGGGTGCGGTCGTGGCCGCGACGGCGATCGTCGTCGGGCTGGTCGTGATCAAGCCGTTTTGATGCGCTGGCCGGCGCGAGCCGGGTTGTTAGGCGAGCGCTGTCTCCACCGCCGCGAGCGTGCGGCGCCGAATCCAGCCGCTCGCCATCCGGATCGCGAGCCAGTACGGGATGAACAGCAGCCGCGTGCGGGCGTTCGGGCAATGCACGAAGGTTTCGGTGCGCAGCAGGTGCGCCCCCGACGCGAGCCCGACCACCTCGAAGCGCAGCACCAGCTTCGCGTCGCGCGGATCGTCGTGTCGTACGAAGGCCGCCGCGTCGTCGATCGTCAGCACGCCGAGGTCCGGGCGCCAGAAGCGGCCGACGAGGCCGAGCGACAGCGACCGGTCGTCGCGCTGCAGCGGCGTGAACGCATGGAGGCCGAAGCGCTCGCGTGCGCCGCGCGTGGCGCCATGGCGCAGCGATGCGGCGACGGCCGCGGGGAATTCGCGAACGTTGAGCAGCGCATCGACGACCGGGTCCGTGCGCATGTCGAGCGCGGCGACCGTGTCGAGGATGCGTGCCGGGGCGGCGTCGATCGGCTTCGATTCATGCACTTCGTGGAAGCCGAACGACGGGATGAACGGCGGCTTGCGCGCCGAGGTCCGCGTGCCCGATTCGGAGACGATGCCGAGCGCGTTCATGGGGGCTCCTGAAGGCAACGTGCGATCGTAGCACCGGCGGCGGATGCGCGCGGCGGCGTTTGTACGACGGGCGCCGCTTCGACAAAAAAAGCCTGGAAACTTGCGTTCCCAGGCCTGGAGACCATCAACGATGATGGTGGAGGAGACGATGTCGTCCCGATGCGCGCCGTCCTTCTGCCGGCGACGTCGCGCACGATTCGTTCTCAGATCGCCCAGCCGCCGAGATAGAACGTGACGAGCACGGCCGCGATGAGCACGGTGCCGACGTTGAGCTTGCGGAATTCGCCGCTGGCGACGCGGCCGATCACGAGCGTCGAGAAGCCGAGCATGATGCCGGTCACGATGTTCGCGGTCAGCACGATGAACACCGCGCAGACGAGGCCCGACATCGCGTCGACCATGTCGTCCATGTGCAGCTTGCTCACGCTGCCGAGCATCAGCAGCCCGACGTACATCAGCGCCGGTGCGGTCGCGTACGACGGCACGAGGCCCGCGAGCGGCGAGAAGAACATCACGACGAGGAACAGCAGGCCGACCACGGCGGCCGCGAGGCCCGTCTTCGCGCCGGCGGCCACGCCGACGCTCGACTCGATGTAGGCTGCCGCCGGCGCGCCGCCGAGGAAGCCGGAGAAGATCGAGCTGATCGAATCGGCGGTCAGCGCGCGGCCGCCGTTGATGATGCGGCCGTTCTCGTCGAGCTGGCCGGCCTGGCCGGCGACCGCGCGAATCGTGCCGGTCGCGTCGAACACGGCCGTCATCACCAGCGCGAGCACGCTCGGCAGCACGGCCATCGACAGCGCGCCCTTGATGTCCATCGCGCCGATCAGCGACGCATGGCCCGGTGCGCTCAGCGACGGCAGCGCGAAGATGCCGTGATACTTCACGCCCGGATCGAAGATCAGGCCGAACACCGAGATCGCGATCACGACGAGCAGGATGCCGCCCGGCACGCGACGTTTTTCGAGGCCGAAGATCGCCGCGAGGCCGACGACCGACATGATGACCGGGAAGGCGGTGATCTGGCCGAGCGAGACCGGCAGGCCGGCGCCCGGATTCTTGATCACGAGGCCGACGTCGTTCGACGCGATCAGCAGCAGGAACAGGCCGATGCCGATCCCGGTGCCGTGCGCGACGCCCGCGGGCAGGTTGCGCAGGATCCACGAACGCACGCCCGTGACCGAAATGCCGGTGAACACGAGGCCCATCAGGAACACGGCGCCGAGCGCGACGGTTGGATGCAGCCCCTTGCCGAGCACGAGGCCGAACGCGGTGAACGCGGTCAGCGAGATCGCGCAGCCGATCGCGATCGGCAGCTTCGCCCACAGGCCCATCAGCAGCGAACCGAACGCGGTCGTCAGGCACACCGCGACGAACACGGCGCTCGTGTCGAAGCCGGCCTTGCCGAACATGCCGGGCACGACGAACACGGAATAGACCATCGCGAGGAAGGTGGTGATGCCGGCGACGATCTCGGTGCGCTGCGTGCTGCCGCGCGACGAAATGCCGAAATACCGGTCGATGACTCCCTTGGTGCCAAAGTCAGTTTCTTCCGCGCCGACGCCGACCGTCGGCTGCACCGGGGTATCACTCATGAGCTTGCTCCTTTATCAGCATGCTGAAACGGTCTGTAGCGAACCGTCGTCAGGGTGTCTCGTATCTAGTTGGGATTGTTCGGCAACGTCGGGGGACGAATGACGCGTGATCCGTGTCGTTACGGGCGAATCGAAGCGATCGCGAGGGTGTCGCGTCGTGCGACGCGTTGTGGTGTCGACCCCGTCACGTGTGCTTTGCCGTAGCGAAGGTTAGGCGAACCGCCCATCACGTCCCATTGGGGGAAGAGCATGCAGCGCATGTCTGAACGCTTATATCGGCGTGCAACGGGGCTTCGTCGCGAGGACACACGTGTATACGCCTAGTTGGAATCCGTTAAGGCGATTATTTGAATGCGGGGTCGACGGGGCGGGGGCAAGCGGGTGGTGCATCCGGAATTACAAAATACTTTCATCGCGACCGTGCAGGCCTGTGAAAACGGGAGCCGGTGACGGGAGGCGTTGCGGCGCACAACCTGCATTCGGACGAGACCGCCGTCGGGCGGGTGCGATTCTCGTCGTCGCGCCGGCCTCGATTGTGCACGAGATGGTCGAGACAGGCGCTGAACATGTCGGCCATCGCGTTCGCATGTGCGTCGGTTTCGCCGTATGTGCGCTCGTTTTGCGAAAACGCGTTGCCGGCTGCGGCGAGCGGGGTCGCGATCAGGTCGCATGCGGGCGCATGCGCGGCGTCGAAGCAGCGGATGCCGCTTTCCCATGCCGCGCCGCCCCGGGCCAGCGGTTCATCGTGCGGAATATCCCGCTACAGGTTGCCCAGCAGCGCGGTGCTGAAACGCGCCCGGGAACGGCGCGTGACGCTCATGCGCCGTGTCGGGCAAGCCGGCTCAGGCCGCGGCCTGCGCGAGCGTCGGGTAGTCGGTCAGGCCGCGCTCGCCGCCGCCGAACAGCGTATTGCGGTCGTGTGCTGCGAGCGCCGCGCCGGTGCGCAGGCGCTCGGGCAGGTCGGGGTTCGCGACGAACGGGCGGCCGAACGCGACGAGGTCGGCCCAGCCGGCGGCGATCGCGTCGCGCGCGCGCTCGGCGGTGTACGCGCCGGCATAGATCAGCACGCCCGGGAACGCGGCGCGCAGTCGCTGCTTGAACTCGACCGGCATCAACGGTGCGTCGTCCCAGTCGGCTTCCGCGATGTGCAGGTAGCCGACGCCGAGTTCGCCGAGCAGTGTCGCGGCGGCGAGATAGGTCGTTTCCGGATCGTCGTCGACGCAGCCGTTCAGCGTCGTCAGCGGCGCGAGGCGGATGCCGACGCGCGAGGCGTCGCCGGTGCCTTCGATCAGCGCCTGCGCGACTTCGCGCAGGAAGCGCAGCCGGTTTTCGAGCGAGCCGCCGTACGCGTCGGTGCGCGTGTTCGCATTCGAGTCGATGAACTGGTTCACGAGATAGCCGTTCGCGCCGTGCAGCTCGACGCCGTCGAAGCCGGCGTCGATCGCGTGGCGTGCGGCGGCGCGGTACTGGTCGACGATCTCGCGGATTTCGTCGATCGTCAGCGCGCGCGGCTCGGACGCCTGCACGAAGCCCGGCGTGCTGCCGTCTTCGCCGGCGACGAACACGTTCACGCCTTGCGCCTGCAGCGGCGACGACGACACCGGCTGCCGGCCGCCGAGCAGGCTCGTGTGGCTCAGCCGGCCGACGTGCCACAGCTGCGCGAAGATCCGGCCGTGCGCGGCATGCACGGCGTCGGTCACCTTGCGCCAGCCGGCGACCTGCGACGGCGTATGAATGCCGGGCGTCCACGCGTAGCCCTTGCCGAGCGGCGCGATGTACGTGCCTTCGCTGACGATCAGGCCGGCGCTCGCGCGCTGCGCGTAATACACGGCCATCAGTTCATTGGCTTCGTCGCCGGGCTGGCTGGCGCGCGAGCGCGTCATCGGCGGCATCACGATGCGGTTCGACAGCGTCAGCGCGCCGAGTCGCAGCGGTTGGAAAAGCGGGTCATGGGTCATGATGAAGTCCTGTCGGTGCCGCGGTTTTCGGGCCGCGGCGAATCGGATGGAAAAGAGCGCGCGGTGCGCTTAGTCCCACGTCGGCGCGAGGCCGGCCGGGTCGACTTCGCGGCCGTTGCGTTCGAGCGCGGCGATCTGCGCCATGTCTTCGTCGGTCAGGCGCAGCGTCTGCGCGAGCAGGTTGCTCGCGAGGTTCTCGCGCTTCGTCGACGACGGAATCACCGAGTAGCCGAGCTGCAACGCCCACGCGAGCGCGACCTGGGCGGGCGTCGCGTCGTGACGCCGTGCGATCGCGCCGATCACCGGATCGCCGAGCACCTTGCCGTATGCGAGCGTCATGTACGACGTCACGTGGATGCCTTCAGCGTTCAGGAATTCGACGAGCTTGCGGTTCTGCAGGTACGGGCTCAGCTCGATCTGGTTCGTCGCGATCGCGTCCTTGCCGACGGCCGCGATCGCCTGCTTCGTCAGTGCGATGTTGAAGTTCGAGATGCCGATCCGGCGCGTGAGGCCCTGCGCCTGTGCATCGGCGAGCGCGGTCATGAACGTGTCGAGCGCGACGCCGTTGTCGGGGGCCGGCCAGTGGATCAGCGTCAGGTCGACATAGTCGGTGCGCAGCTTGCGCAGGCTTTCTTCGAGGCTCGGCACGAGCTTGTCCGGCGCGTAGTTGTCGACCCAGATCTTGGTCGTGACGAACAGGTCGTCGCGGCGCATGCCCGACGCGGCGATCGCTGCGCCGACTTCGGCTTCGTTGCCGTAGATCTGCGCGGTGTCGATCGCGCGGTAACCGACTTCGAGGCCGTTGCGGACCGAGTCGATCACGGTCTGGCCTTGCAGGCGGAACGTACCGAGGCCGAAGGCGGGAATCGTGCTCATCACATGCTCCTGGAAAGGTGAAACGGGTTCGATAGGGAAGTCATTCTGGCGTTTTCGATTCGTGAAATAAACGCCGTTTCCGGTCAAAAATATTTGATCTGAAATCAAGTATCGGAAGCGGCTTCGGCGGGGGCTACGCGGCGTGCGTCCGTGCGTTTGCGTCGGCGTGGAACACCGGCAGTACGTCCGCGGCGATCTCGGCCAGCGTCTCGTCGAGCGGGCGACGGTTGCGGCGCAGATGCAGGCCGATATGACGCACGCCCGCGTCGCGCATCGCCGCCAGTTCTTCGGTCAGCGCGACGCGTCCCGCGCGCGCGCCGAAGCGGTGCCGCTGCAGCGGCGCGTGCGGATCGTCCGCGAGGTCGAGGTGGATGAAGCTCACGTACGGCTTGTCGCCGGCCACCGCGCGCCAGTTCGCGGCGCGCTGCGCGTGGTCGGCCGGCGTGCCCGGATACGCGAGGCAGCCGTCCATGTGCTCGCTGATCCATGCGGGCGTTTGCTGCGCAAGCCCCGCGACGAGCAGCGGCAGCGGCGAGCGGACGGCGGGCAGCACGTCGAGGCCGGTCGGCAGGTGCCCGCGCGCGCCGTCGCGCAGCAGCGCGATCTGGTCGCGGAAGTTCGCGCCGCGCGATGCGAAGTCGCGGCCGAACAGCGGATATTCGACCGGCCGGTCGCCGCTCGCGACGCCGAGCAGCAGGCGGCCGCCGCTCAGTTCCTGGATCGTCGCCGCCGATTTCAGCGTCAGCAGCGGCTCGCGCAGCGGCAGCACGACGGCCGCCGTGCCGAGCAGGATGTCGCGCGTGATGCCGGCGAGGTAGCCGAGGTACGAGAAGGTCTCGAACACCTGCGCGGCGTCGCCGAACGACGGGTCGTACACCGGCACGTCGCGCACCCAGAGCGCGCGGAAGCCGAGCGTGTCGGCCAGTTGCGCGAGCGTCGCGTGAGAGGCGAGATCGGGCACGCCGGGGCGGCGGCCGTCATGCTGGCGCTTCGCGTCGCCGGCCGGCGACCAGTCGTTGTCGAGCGGCAGTTCGAGGCCGATGCTGAAGCCGCCGTCGGCGAGTTTGTCGAGGGCGGCAAGTGAAGTGGACATGGTCGGGCTCCGTTCAGATCGCGCGCAGGCTGCGTTCGAGCCGGTGGAAGTCGAATTCGGTGATACCGAGGGCAAATGCGCCGATCGTCGGCGCAAGCAGGGCGGGTGGCATGACGGGTGCTCCGGGTCCGATGAGGATGGAGCGCAGTGTGCCGCCTTTACTTTTGCTGAAAAACGCGTCTATAAACCAAATTGTTTTGACTTGAGATCAAGAATCACGCGATGAAGATCACGCTCGACGAACTCCAGGCCTTTGCCGCCGTGGTCGATTCCGGTTCGATCACCGCGGCCGCGCAGCAGCTCGACCTCACGGTATCGGCGACGAGCCGCACGCTCGGGCGGCTCGAGGAGAAGCTGAAGACCACGCTGCTGCGCCGGACCACGCGCCGGCTCGAACTGACGGAGGAAGGGCGCGCATTCCTGCAGGACGCGCGCGCGATCATCGAATCGGTCGAGACGGCGGAGGAGCAGATGCTGGCGCGGCGCGAAATGCCGTCGGGGCGGCTGCGCGTGGACGCCGCGACGCCGTTCATGCTGCACGTGATCGTGCCGCTCGTGCGCGGCTATCGCGAGCGCTTTCCCCAGGTCGAACTGGAGCTGAACAGCAACGAGGGCATCATCGATTTGCTGGAGCGGCGTACCGACGTCGCGTTCCGGATCGGCCGGCTGAAGGATTCGACGCTGCACAGCCGGCGCATCGGCAGCAGCCGGATTCGGATGCTCGCGAGCCCCGCGTATGTGGCGGCGCACGGCCAGCCGCGCAAGGTGGAGGATCTGGGCCGGCACACGCTGCTCGGCTTCACGCAGCCCGAATCGCTGAACGTGTGGCCGATCCTCGGCACCGACGGCGAACCGTGCCGCATCGAGCCGGATATCCGGTCGTCCAGCGGCGAGACGCTTCGGCAACTCGCGCTCGACGGCGCGGGCGTGGTCTGCCTGTCGGATTTCATGACCGCGCAGGATCGCGAGGCCGGGCGGCTCGTGCAGGTGCTCGCGCGCCAGACGCTCGAGGTCGAGCAGCCGATCCATGCGGTGTACTACCGCAATACCGCGATCTCGTCGCGGATCGCGTCGTTCGTCGACTATCTGATCGACGCGCTGGGCGGTAGTGGCGGCGGTGAGGCGCCGGGACGGCGCAAGGCTGCGGCGTGGATGGCGCCGCGGTAGGCGGCACGGGCGACGCGGCGGGCCGCGCTCCCGTTTGACTCAGCGCGCGATCCGGCGTGCCGACCGCCGGATCGCCGTCGTGCGACGGTTACGCCTCTTCGGCCCACGACATCCCGTCGCGCGCGAGCAGCGCCGACGAAGCCGCGGGCCCGAACGTGCCGGCCGTGTACAGGCGCGGCCGGTCGCCGAGCTGCTTCCAGCCGTCGAGGATCGGCTCGACCCACGACCAGGCGGCTTCGAGCTCGTCGCGGCGCATGAAGTGCGTGAGGCGGCCGCGGATCACGTCGATCAGCAAACGCTCGTACGCTTCCGCGCGCCGCTCCGGAATCGCCTGCTGCAGATCGAGGTTCAGGCTCACCGGCACCATGTTCATCCCGCTGCCCGGTTCCTTCGCGAGCATCTGCAACTGGATCGACTCTTCCGGCTGGAGCTGGATCACGAGGCGGTTGCTGTAGTGGCGCGGGCCGGTCGGGATGATCGAGAACGGCATGTCCGCGAACTCGATCACGATTTCCGACTGGCGGCGCTGCAGCCGCTTGCCGGTGCGCAGGAAGAACGGCACGTTCGCCCAGCGCCAGTTGTTGATGTGCGCGCGCAGCGCGACGAAGGTTTCCGCGCGGCTGTCCGCCGGCACGTTGTCTTCCTCGAGATAGCCCTTGACCGGCTGGCCGTCGACCGCGCCGGCCGTGTACTGGCCGCGTACCGTGTCGCGCGCGACGTCCGACAGCGCCATCGGCCGCAGCGAGCGCAGCACCTTCAGCTTCTCGTCGCGCACCGCGTCCGGGTCGAGCGACACGGGCGGCTCCATCGCGACGATGCACAGCAATTGCAGCAGGTGGTTCTGCACCATGTCACGCAGCGCGCCGGTATGGTCGTAGAAGCCCGCGCGGCTGCCGACGCCCACCGTCTCCGCCACCGTGATCTGCACGCTGCGGATGCTCGGCGCCTGCCACAGCGGCCCGAAGATCGGGTTGCCGAAGCGCAGCACCATCAGGTTCTGCACGGTTTCCTTGCCGAGATAGTGATCGATCCGATAGATCTGCGATTCCTCGAAGTGCTTGCCGACCGCATCGTTGATCGCCTGCGCGGACGCGAGATCGTGGCCGAGCGGCTTTTCGAGGACGACGCGCGAGTGCCTGTCGACGAGATGCGCGGCCGACAGGTTGTCGCAGATGGTGGTGAACAGCTCCGGCGACGTCGACAGGTAGAACACGCGGATCGCGTCGCCGCGCGCGGCTTCGGCGAGGCGCAGGTAGTCGTCCGGCACGTTCACGTCGATCAGCACGTACTTGAAGAGGTCGAGGAAGCGGCTCCATGCCGCGGCGTCGAACGCCTTTTCGTCGATGAACGGGCGCGACTGCTCGTCCATGAACTTGCGATAGCCGTCGATGCCCCAGTCGCGGCGGCCGACCGCGATGATGCGCGTCTCGGGCGGAAGATTGCAGTGCAGGTGCGCCATGTACAGCGCGGGCAACAGCTTGCGGGCGGCGAGGTCGCCGCCGCCGCCGAAGATGATCATGTCGACGGGCCGGTCGGACGCGGTCTGGGTAGGCTGATTCGTCATGGGAAGTTCGCGGTGTGAAACGGTGAACGTGAAACGAACGTCGAAGCACCGGGCGCCGATACGTGAACGCACCAGTACGTGAAAACGCTAATAGTGCACGGTTTTGACGAATTGTGGAGCGGTTCCCCCGGTTGTAACAGGGCTTGCAATCGCATCGTCGCGTCATTATGATTGAGCGCTCACTCATTAAAGGAGCCGACGTGGCCCGACCGCGCAGTCCCGACAAGCACGAAGCCATCCTCGCCGCGGCTGCCCGCGCGCTCGCGGAGGACGGCGCGACCGCGACGACCGCGCGCATCGCGCGGCTCGCCGGCGTGGCGGAAGGCACGGTGTTCACGTACTTCGAGACCAAGGATGCGTTGCTGAACGCGCTGTATCTGAGCCTGAAGGCCGGGATGCGCGAAGCGATGATGGCCGGGTTTCCGGAACACGCGCCGGTCGAGCAGGCCGTGCGGCATGCGTGGAACGGTTATGTGTCGTGGGGCGTTGCGGATCCGGACGGGCGGCGCGCGCTGCAGCAACTCAACGTGAGCGGGCGCATCGACGACGCGCATCGCGCGGCCGGCGCCGAAGGCTTCGGCGGCATCAATGTGCTGCTGCGCGAGCTGGTCGCCGCGTCGGGCGCGCTGAAACCCGACGAAGCGTATGCGTTCTGCGCAGCGTTGTTTACGTCGATCGCGGAAACGGCGATGGAGTCGATCGCGCGCGATCCGGCGCGGGCCGACGCGTATCGCGAAGCCGGGTTTCGCGCGTTGTGGGCCGTGTTGCACGCGGTGTAAGGCAAGGGTTGCCGTCGAGGCGGCGTGGGCGGTTTCACGTTCACGCGCCGCGGCGATGACGGGCGGCGGGTTTCAGGCAGGGCGATGGCGGTCATGAACGACCGGCACGTCGTCGTTATTAATGAGTGAGTAATCATTCATTTTTGTGGTTTCACCACGATCAAGGAGTGGAAAATGTCGAAAGTCTGGCTGGTAACAGGGGCCGCGCGCGGCCTGGGGCGAGCGATTTCGGAAGCCGTGCTGGCGGCGGGCGACCGGCTGGTGGCCGGCGCACGCGATACCGCGCGGCTGGCCGATCTGGCCGAGCGTTACGGCGACCGTCTGCTGCCGGTCGCGCTCGACGTCACCGATGAAGCGGCGGCCGCACAGGCCGTCGCGGCGGCACGCGACGCGTTCGGCCGCATCGACGTGCTGGTGAACAACGCGGGGTACGGTCATACCGTGCCGTTCGAGCAGATGGGCGCCGATGATTTCCGCGACCAGATCGAAACGAACCTGTTCGGCGTGATCAACCTGACGCGGGCGGTGCTGCCGACAATGCGCGCGCAGCGTGCGGGGCACATCTTCCAGGTGTCGTCGGTGGGCGGACGCTCGTCGACGGCGGGCCTGTCCGCGTATCAGGCCGCGAAGTGGGCGGTCGGCGGGTTCAGCGACGTGCTGTCGAAGGAAGTCGCGCCGTTCGGCGTGCGTGTCTGCACGCTCGAACCGGGCGGAATGCGCACCGACTGGGCCGCGCAGGCGAAGCGCGGCATCGACGATTTGCTGCCCGACTATCAACCGTCGGTCGGGAAGATTCTCGACCTGCTCGGTGCGTACGGCGGCCACGAAGTCGGCGATCCGGCGCGAATCGCGGCGCTGATCGTCGAGTTGTCGCGCCGTGACGATGTGCCGATGCGTTTGCTGCTCGGCGGCGACGCGCTGTTCGTGTGCGAGCAGGCGGAGAAGCAGCGCGCGGAAGAGGCCGCGCGGTGGCGCGACACGTCGCTGTCGACGCAGTTTCCGGATGCGAAGCTGCCGGACGGGCTCGAGGCGCTGAAGGGGCTGGAGTGAGCGCTGACATTGGCGCTGCGGCCTGGTGTGCGTGAGTAACTGACCGATGCCGGCGCGGGTACCTGTGCGCCGACATCGGCCGGCCGTGCCGAGGCGATCGACGGGCGCTGTCGTGACGTCAATCGGTGCGCGCGACGAGTCGCCGCATCCCCCGTCCGTGCCGCCGAACGGTGAAGGTGCTCAACGCCCCAGCGCGTAGAACTCCGCATTCGGCCGCATGTTCGTCACGTTCGCGATGCGGTTGGACATGCCGAAGAATGCCGAGATCGCCATGATGTCCCACACGTCTTCTTCGACGAACCCATGCGACTTGAGCGCGTCGAAATCCGCTTCGCCGACCTGATGCGCGGCCTGCGACACCTTCATCGCGAAGTCGAGCATCGCCTTCTGCCGGGCGGTGATGTCGGCCTTGCGATAGTTGGTCGCGACCTGGTCGGCGATCAACGGATCCTTCGCGCGAATGCGCAAGATCGCACCGTGCGCGATCACGCAGTACTGGCACTGGTTCACGCTGCTGGTGGCCACGACGATCATCTCGCGCTCGGCCTTGCTCAGGTTGCCCGGCTTGTCCATCAGCGCGTCGTGGTAAGCCATGAACGCGCGAAACTCGTCGGGGCGATGCGCGAGTGTCAGGAACACGTTCGGGATGAAGCCCGACTTTTCCTGAACGGCCGCGATGCGTTCGCGAATGTCGTCGGGCAAGTCGGCGAGCGCGGGCACGGGGAAGCGGCTGACGGGGGCGGTATGCGGGGCGGTCATGAGGTCTCCTGGATAACGTGGCGTGGGCGTGCTCGATGCGCGAGCCGCCGGCGTAAAAAAGATACGCCGGTGGTCGTCAGCGGCGTCACGCGTTGACGTCGACGACGATACGCCCGCGAACCTTGCCCTTGATCAATTCCCCGGCAAGCGGGATGACGTCACTCAGGCCGACCTGATGACCGATCGCGCCCAGCTTGTCGACGTCGAGATCGGACGCGAGCCGGCGCCACGCCTCCAGGCGGTCGGCGCGCGGGCACATGACGCTGTCGATCCCGACGAGCGTGACGCCGCGCAGGATGAACGGCATCACGGTCGCGGGGAAATCCATGCCGGCGGCCAGGCCGCAGGCCGTCACGACGCCGCGATAGCGCGTGGTCGCGCACACGTTGGCGAGCACGTGGCTGCCCGCCACGTCGACCGCGCCGGCCCAACGTTCCTTGCCCAGCGGCCGGCCGGGCTCGCTGAACTGCGACCGCTCCAGGATCTCCGCCGCGCCGAGCTGCCGCAGGTAGTCGGCATCGGCGGGGCGGCCCGTCACCGCGACGACGCGGTATCCGAGCTTCGCGAGGATCGCCGTGGCGACGCTGCCCACCCCGCCGGCCGCGCCGGTCACCACGATCTCGCCGTCGTCCGGGCGCACGCCGTGCCGCTCCAGCGCCATCACGCACAGCATCGCCGTGTAGCCTGCCGTGCCGATGGCCATCGCCTGTTGCGGCGAAAAGGCGGACGGCAGCGGCACCAGCCAGTCGCCGTCGACGCGGGCCTTCTGCGCGAGGCCGCCCCAGTGCGTTTCGCCGACGCCCCAGCCGTTGAGCACGACCTGGTCGCCGGGGCGATAGTCCGGGTGCGTGCTCGCTTCGACTTCGCCAACGAGATCGATGCCGGGCACCATCGGGAACGTGCGGACCACCGGGCTCTTGCCGGTGATCGCGAGCCCGTCCTTGTAGTTCAGCGTCGAATAGCCCACGCGTACCGTCACGTTGCCCGCAGGCAACTGCGCGTCGTCCAGCGTCTGGAGCCGGGCCTGCTGGCCGGTTTCATGCCTGTCGATCACGATGCCTTGAAACATGTGTTCTCCTTTTTAGACCGATCGTCTAGTTAATGGCAAAAAAATTCAGCGGCGCGGCAGCCCATTGAAGAAAAACTGCGCGAACAGCGTCAGTGGCCCGTCGCTGCGCTCCAGCTTCGCGCGCAGCACGGCGCCTTCCCAGCCGATCCAGAAGAATGCGGCCAACTCGGCGGGATTGGCCGAACCGGCCAGTTCGCCGGCTTGCTGCGCGGCGGCCAGGCATTCGGCGAGGCGGCGTTGCCAGTCCTCGAACGTAGTGCGCAGGCGTGCGCGGAAACTTTCGGGCAGCGCGCACATTTCCTGCCCGAGGTTGCCGATCAGGCAGCCGCGGCTGTAGGCGTAGCGGGCCATGGCGTCCCGGGCATCGTCGACGAACGCGTGCACGCGCTGCAGCGGCGAACGTGCCGGGTCGCTGAAATAACGGTCCAGCTTGCGCGCGAAGAAGTCGGCATAGTGGTCGATCAGTTCGAGACCGAACGCTTCCTTGCTGTCGAAGTAGTGATAGAAGGAGCCCTTGGGCACGCCGGCGCGACCGAGGATCTCGTCGAGCCCGCTGGCCGAAAAGCCTTTCTCGGTGAGCACTTCCAGCCCGGTGCGCAGCAGCATGTCCCGCGTGGCGACGAGGTCCTCGTGCTGTTTCGGTGGCCTGCCGCGACGGCGAGGCGGGTCGGTTCGAACGTCCATGTGCGAATAATAGACCGTTCGTCTCAAAAATCAACAGTCACGTGGCGAGCGCGTCCGACGAGGTCGATCCTTGTGCCTGATCCCCGTACAAACCCTGATTAAAAAACCTTATCGCGGTGAAAAATTCAGCATCTTATTGAACGGATATCGGCTCGCTATAGTGGCTCGCTTTCCCGCACGCACTCGCTGCGTGCGCAGACAAACGGCAGGAGCCCCTTGATGACCACCGATACCCGATTCACCGAAGTCGAGGATCTGATGCCCGCCGCCGGCGGGTTGCGCGAGATCCGTCACCACATCCATCACCACCCCGAACTGGCGTATGAAGAGCACGACACGGCCGCGCTCGTCGCCGAGAAGCTCGAACAGTGGGGCTGGCAGGTGACGCGCGGGGTCGGCAAGACGGGGGTGGTCGGCACGCTGCGCGTGGGCGACGGTACACGCAGCATTGGCATCCGCGCCGACATGGACGCATTGCGGATCGTCGAGGCGACCGGGCTGCCGTATGCGAGCGGCACGCACGGCAAGATGCACGCATGCGGCCACGACGGCCACACGACGATGCTGCTCGGCGCCGCGCAGCATCTCGCGAAGACCCGCAACTTCTCGGGCACCGTGCACCTGTACTTCCAGCCGGCGGAAGAGCATGGCGTGGACAGCGGCGCGAAGAAGATGATCGACGACGGCCTGTTCGAACGCTTCCCGTGCGACGCCGTGTTCGGCATGCACAACCATCCGGGCGCGGCGCCGGGCGTGTTTCTCACGCGGCGCGGCCCGTTCATGTCGGCGGGCGACAAGGCGATCATCACGATCGAAGGCGTCGGCGGCCATGCGGCGCGGCCGCACCTGACGGTCGACCCGGTGGTCGTCGCCGCGAGCATCGTGATGGCGCTGCAGACGATCGTCGCGCGCAACGTCGATCCGGCGCAGCCGGCGGTCGTCACCGTCGGCTCGATGCACGCGGGTACCGCGAACAACGTGATCCCGAACGGCGCGCGCCTCGAACTCAGCGTGCGCTCGTTCAGCCCCGACGTGCGCGCGCTGCTCAAGCGCCGCATCACCGAGCTGGCCGAAACGCAGGCCGCGAGCTACGGCGCGAGCGCGAACGTCGAGTACATCGAAGGCTACCCGGTCGTCGTCAATTCGGATGCCGAAACGGATTTCGCCGCGCAGGTGGCGCGCGAACTCGTCGGCGATGCGCACGTGGTCGAGCAGACCGACCTGCTGATGGGCAGCGAGGATTTCGCGTTCATGCTGCAGCAGCGGCCGGGCTCGTTCGTGCGGCTCGGCAACGGCGAAGGCGAGGACGGCTGCATGGTGCACAACCCGAAATACGACTTCAACGATCGCAACCTGCCGATCGGCGCGGCATTCTGGACGCGCCTCGTGGAGCGTTATCTGGGGCGGTGATTCCGGCGGCGGGACGCGCGGCCGGCGCTTCCGGCTGCATTGAGAGGACACGATAACGATGCAGAAAGACCATCTCGCACTGCGCCCCGCGTCGACGGCGGCCGCCGACACGCGCGCGCCCGGCGCGCCTGCCGTCACGAAACGCGGCGCGATTGCCGCGGCCGTGATCGGCAACTGGCTGGAGTTCTTCGATTTCACAGTGTACGGCTTCTTCGCGGTGCTGATCGGCAAGCTGTTCTTCCCGTCGAGCGACCCGACCACGTCGCTGCTGCTGTCGGTCGCGACGTTCGCCGCCGGCTTTTTCACGCGGCCGCTCGGCAGTGTCGTGCTCGGCGTCTATGCGGATCGCAAGGGGCGCAAGGCCGCGCTGAACCTGACGATCATGCTGATGGCGCTCGGCACGGGCCTGATCGCGATCGCACCGACCTATGCGCAGGTCGGCGTCGCCGCGCCGCTGCTCGTCGTGTTCGCCCGGCTGCTGCAGGGTTTCTCGCAGGGCGGCGAATTCGGCGCGGCGACGTCGACGCTGCTCGAACAGGGCGGCACGTCGCGCCGCGCGTTCCGCGCGAGCTGGCAGCTCGCGACGCAGGGCGGCGCCGCGCTGATGGGCTCGGGCTTCGCGGCGCTGCTGTCGAACACGATGACGAAGGACGCGCTCGAAGGCTGGGGCTGGCGGCTGCCGTTCCTCGTCGGCGTGCTGATCGCGCCGGTCGGGATGATCCTGCGCCGCCGGCTCGCGGACGATGCGCCCGGCGACCGCCATCACGGCATCGAACGCGGCGTGCTGCACGAACTCTTCTCGAAGCACACGCGCACGGTGCTGCTGCTGATGCTCACGGTGATGGGCGGCACGGTGTCGACCTACATCCTGACGTTCTACATGCCGACCTATGCGATCCACACGCTCGGCCTGCCGATGAAGCTGTCGATGTTCGTCGGTGTCGCGTCGGGCTGCGTGATGCTGGTCACGTGCCCGCTGTTCGGCTGGCTGTCGGACAAGCTGGGCAGCCGGCGCCTGCCGATCTTCGTCGGCCGCGGCGTGCTGGTCGCGCTGCTGTTCCCGGCGTTCTGGCTGATGAACCATCATCCGACGCTGTCGGTGATCCTGCCGCTGACCGCGCTGATGCTGCTGTTCTATTCGCTCGGCTCGGCGTCGGAAATGGCGCTGATGTGCGAATCGCTGCCGCGCCACGTGCGTGCGACGGGCATCTCGATCGCGTATGCGCTCGCGGTGACGATCTTCGGCGGCACCGCGCAGCTAATCGCGACCTGGCTCGTGAAGACGACCGGCAGCAAGCTCGCGCCGGCCGGCTACGTGGCCGCGTGCGTGGTGCTGTCGCTGATCGCGGTCGCGATGCTGCGCGAGACGGCGCGGGAGTCGATCGACTGACGCGCGATGCGGGGGGCGGCGCGGCCGCGTGGCCGCGTGCCCGCGTTGCCGGTGCATTTACCGCCCCCGCACCACCCTCAAATACGACGCGAGCATCGTCGCGAGTTCCTGCGCGGCCGGTGTGAGCGGCACGGCCGCGCGTTGCAGCAGGCAGATGTCCTGCGATTCGGCCTGTTCGCGCACGGGCACCTTCGCGAGCGCGCCGGCGAACGGCCCGTGCCGCGTGATGGCCTCCGTTTCGAGCGCGAGGGAATCGGTCTGCGTGACGATCTGCAGAGTCTCGAACATCCCTTCGACGGTGGCGAGGATCTTCGGCGGCGGCAAGCCGTGCACGTCGAAGTACGCGAGGAGCCGGTTGACCACCGGATCGGCGCTCAGGTTCGGCGAGCGCGTCGACACCCACGCGTAGTCGGCCAGCTCGGCGAGCGATTGCGCGTGCATCGCCGGATGCCCGTTGCGGCACACGACCACCGGCGCGGAAGCGCGCAGCGGCGTGACCGCGAGATCGGTCGTGTCGGTCTGCTTCGCGACCAGCGCGATCGCGAAATCCACCGCGCTTTCGCGCAGCCAGCCGACCATCATCCGCGACGTGCCGGTGCGCAGGTGCACGTCGACCTTGTCGAAGCGCGCGCGGAACGCGCTCAGCACGGGCGCGAACGCGTCGATCAGCGGCTCGGCCACGAGGCCGAGCGTGACGGTGCCTTCGTATGCGCCGCTCAACTGACGGATCTCGCGCTCGACCTGCTCGCATTCGCCGAGGATCGAACCGGAGCGCGCGAGCAGCCGCTGGCCGACGGCCGTCGGCACGATCCCGCGATTGGTGCGCGTGAAGAGCGTCGCGCCGAGCGTCGCCTCGAGGCTCTGCAGTTGCTGCGTGACGCCGCTTTGCGCGAGATCGAGCGCGCGCGCCGCGGCGCGCAGGCTGCCGTGCTCGACGACGGCCTGGAAGATGCGAAGCTGGGAGAGCGTGAACGCCATGGGCAGCGCGGGGCCGGTGATCGGAAATACCGATCATGATAAGGCAGTCGATGGTTCCGGCGGGGGCCCGTGCCGCCTACGATCGCAGGCAGTCCGGCCGATGCCGTTTGCTCCTCTTCCTGCCCTTCGTCGACCATGAAACGTTTCCTCGTCCCGCTCGTTTCCCTGTGCCTTGGCCTGGCGGCAACGTCCGCGCACGCGCTCGACGCGCACGTCGTGCGTCTCGGCATCGACCCGACCTATCCGCCGATGGATGCGAAGGCGCCCGACGGCAGCCTGAAGGGCTTCGACGTCGATCTCGGCAACGAGATCTGCCGCCGTGCGCAGTTGCGCTGCCAGTGGGTCGAGCTCGAATTCTCCGGGATGATTCCCGCGCTGCAGGCGCGCAAGATCGACGCGATCCTGTCGTCGATGGCGATCACCGAGAAGCGCGAGAAGCAGATCCTGTTCTCGTCGAAGCTGTTCCGCTTCAAGTCGCGGCTCGTCGCGCGGCCCGCGAGCCGGCTCGACAGTACGACGGCGTCGCTGGCCGGCAAGCGCGTCGGCGTGCAGTCGGGCACGCAGTTCGAATCGTGGGCGCTCGCGCACTGGGCGCCGGCCGGCGTCGGCGTGGTGCCGTACAAGAGCCAGGACGACGTGTTCGCCGATCTGGTGAACGGCCGGCTCGACGCGGCGCTGCTCGGCACGGTGGAAGCCGACTACGGGTTCCTGCGCCAGCCGCGCGGCAAGGGTTTCGCGTTCGTCGGCGCGCCGCTCGACATGGGCGATCGCGGTGTGGGCATCGGCATGCGGCAGTCCGATACGGCGCTCAAGGCATCGATCGACGGCGCGATCGCGTCGATGCTGAAGGACGGCACGTACGACCGGATCGCGAAGCAGTACTTCGATTTCAACCCGTACGGCGACTGAGCGCCGGGCCACGCCACGCCGCCGGTTCATCCGCTTCTTCGTTTTTACTCGTTCGAGATCATCGATGCAGATTCGCACCACGCCGCTCCTGTCGCCGTCGATCGGCACGCAGCGCACGCTGACGAGCTTTCATTTCGGGCCGGCCGACACCGGCCGCAAGATCTACCTGCAGGCCGCGCTGCACGCGGACGAGACGCCCGCGATGCTCGCGGCGTTCGTGCTGAAGCAGCGTCTCGGGCAGCTCGATGCCGAAGGGCGGCTCGCGGCCGAGATCGTGCTCGTGCCGGTCGCGAACCCGGTCGGCCTCAATCATCATCTGCTCGGGCAGTTCATCGGCCGCTTCGATCTCGCGAGCGGCCGCAACTTCAATCGCGGTTTCCTGCCGCTCGCGCAGATCGCCGCGCGTGCGCGCGATCGGCTCGGCGACGACGGCGAACGCAATCGCGCGATCGTGCGCGAATGCGTCGGCGCGGCGCTCGACGAGATCGCGCCTCGCACCGAATTCGATGCGCTACAGCTTGCGCTGCTGAAGCTGTCGCACGACGCCGATGTGGTGATCGACCTGCATTGCTCGCTCGAAGCGGTGATGCACGTGTACACGAGCGATACCGCGTGGCCCGAAGTCGAGCCGCTCGCGCGTTATCTCGGCTCGCAGGTATCGCTGCTCGCCGAGGATTCGGGCGGGCACGCGTTCGACGATGCGCATCATCTGCTGTGGTCGCAATTGCGGCAGCACTTGCCGGCAGGCACGCCGATGGCGGCGGGTACGGTGGCCGTGACGGTCGAATGCCGCGGCCAGCGCGACGTGACGTATGAATATGCGGAACGCGATGCCGATGCGCTCGTCGACTATCTCGTGTGGCGCGGCGCGGTGCGGGGCGAACGCGTGCCGCTGCCGCCGCTCGCCGCACCGGCCACGCCGCTTGCGGGCAGCGAGCAGTTCTACGCACCGGTGAGCGGAATACTCGTGCACCGCGCGGCGATCGGCGCGACGATCCGCGCCGGCGATCCGCTGTTCGACATCGTCGATCCGCTGACGGATGCGATCACGACGATCTCGAGCGGAACCGACGGCGTGTTCTACATGCGCCGCGCGATCCGCTTCGTGACGGCCGGTGCGCCGCTCGGCCGCGTGACGGGCACGGTGCCGGTGCGTACGGGGATGTTGCTCGGCGCGTGAGTGGGTGATGTCGGTCGGGCCTGCTGCGTGGTTTTGGTTTCGTCGAATCGACAGTGCTTGTGCGTGCTCATGCGTGACGCGGCGCGGGGTGCGCTTCGTGTTTCGTGTTTTGTGTTTCGTGAGAGAAACGTCGTGGATGCGCGATCTTCGCGATCGGCGCGTCGGTCACGCAGCGGCAGTTCGCGATCGTCGCGAGGATTCATCATCTGTTTTGAGCGGGGCGGCAGCTAGTTGCTGCCGACGGCTGGTGCTCAGCGTACGAGCGGCGCCGTGTTCCACCGGCTCGCAGTGCAGTTTCGTTCGTGTCAGATAGACCGGGCGTTGCCTCGTCACTAAATTGTGTTGCGCGGAGTTCACTCCGTGCTCCGCGGAGGTGACCGCATTGGCAACAGGACGTTTTCTATGACAACTGCGAAAAGCGCTGCCGTGCCGGCTGGCTATGCCGGCGTCCACAGTGACATTGTCGAATTGCTCGAGGCCGCGCGCCATACGGCGGCTCGCAAGGTCAATGCGCTGATGACGGCGAGTTATTGGGAAATCGGTCGTCGCATCGTGGAGGCCGAGCAACAGGGAAGGCGGCGTGCAGGATACGGCGAGCAGTTGATCGAGCGGCTGGCGAGCGATCTCACCGGACGGTTCGGCCGCGGATTCAGTCGCCAGAACTTGCAGCAGATGCGGTCGTTCTTCCTGACCTGGCCAATTTGCCAGACACCGTCTGGCGAATCTTCCCCGGCACCGCTGCACCCGAGGCGGCTCGACGAACTCGCGCAGTTTTTCACGCTGCCGTGGTCGGCCTATGTGCGGCTGCTGTCGGTCAAGGACGACCTGGCTCGCCGGTTCTACGAGGCCGAAGCCTTGCGTGGCGGACGGAGCGTGCGCCAGCTCGACAGGCAGATCGGCAGCCAGTTCTACGAACGCACGGCGCTGTCCAGGGACAAGGCCGCGATGCTGACCAAGGGCAACGTACGCAAGCCAGCGGACGTCGTCACGCCCGACGACGCGATCAAAGACCCTTTTGTTCTGGAGTTTCTGAATCTCAAGGACGAGTATTCGGAGTCCGACCTTGAAGGTGCGCTGATCGAGCGGCTGGAAGATCTTCTGATCGAGCTTGGCGACGGATTTACCTTTGTCGGGCGTCAGCGCCGGTTGCGTATCGTTGCGGGGCGCCGGCGCATCGAGGAGGCAACAGCATGACCCGACGCAAGGTTGCCGTTGCGTCGCCAGCCGCGGCGCAAACGCTGCTGGGTGACATCCGGGCATTGATCGACGCGGCGCGGCAGCGTACCGCTTCGGCGGTGAACAGCGAACTCACGATGCTCTATTGGCGCATCGGCCAACTCGTTCATACCCGGGTCCTGGCGGGAAAACGGGCCGACTATGGTGAAGAGGTGCTCCCGACGCTGGCCGCGCAGTTGACGAAAGAGTACGGCGGCAGCTTTGCCGTGAAGAATCTTCGTCGCATGGTGCAGTTTGCCGTCACGTTTCCGGACGAAGGGATTGTCGTATCGCTGATACGACAATTGAGCTGGACGCATTTCGTTGCGTTGGTGCCGCTCAAAGACCCACGTCAGCGCGACTACTACGCGCAGATGGCCAGTGTGGAACGCTGGAGCGTCAGGACGCTGCGCGAGCGTATCGACTCGATGTTGTACGAACGCACCGCACTCTCCCGGAAGCCGGATGCATTGATTGCAGAGGAACTGGCAACGATGCGGGATGCTCAACGCATGTCGCCCAGCCTGATCATGCGTGATCCATATATTCTCGATTTCCTCGGTCTGCGCGACACCTGGCAGGAAGGCGACCTGGAGACGGCGATCATTCGCGAAATGGAGTCCTTTCTGCTGGAGCTGGGTGCAGGCTTCACGTTCGTCGCCCGCCAGAAGCGCATCCAGATCGACGACGAGGATTTCCACCTCGATCTGCTGTTCTACAACCGGAAACTGCGGCGGCTGGTCGCGGTCGAGTTGAAAGTCGGCGAGTTCAAGGCCGCGTACAAGGGGCAGATGGAACTGTATCTGCGCTGGCTCGACAGGCACGAGCGAGAGGCGGATGAAGCACCGCCTCTTGGCATCATCCTCTGTACCGGAAAGAAATCAGAGCAGATCGAGCTGCTGGAACTGGACAAGTCCGGTATCCACGTTGCGGAGTACCTGACGGCATTGCCGCCGCGCGCAGTGCTGACGGACCGACTGCAACAAGCGATGCAACGCGCACGGTTGCAGGTCAGGCCGCGTAGCGCGGCCCGGAACGCATCCTGACGCGCCCGGGCGTTCGTCGTTTACCCCCGCCGCGCCACCAGCTCCGACACCGTCTGCGCGGCCTGCTGCAGCGGCCCGAGAAACTCCTTCACCATCTGCTTTGCGGTATGCCGCTGCGCGTTGCCGCTGATGTTCATCGCCGCGATGATCTGCCCGCGCCGGTTGCGGATCGGCGCGGACAGCGACATCAGGCCCACTTCGAGTTCCTGGTCGACCACGGCCCAGCCCTGCTGGCGCACCTGCGCGATCGTCGCCTTCAGCTCGCCCAGATCGGTGATCGTGCGCGGCGTATGCGCGCGGATGCCGCTTTGCGCGAGCGTCTCGTCGAGCGCGGCATCGTCGAGCGCGGACAGCAGCACACGGCCCATCGACGTGCAGTACGCGGGCAGCCGGCTGCCGATCGACAGATTGATCGTCATGATCTTGCGGGTCGGCACGCGCAGCACGTAGACGATCTCGGTGCGATCGAGCACGGCTGCCGAGCAGCTTTCATGGATCTGCTCGGACAATTGCTCCATCACGGGGTCGGCGAGATTCCAGAACGGCATCGACGTGAGATACGCGAAGCCGAGCTCGAGGATCTTCGGCGTGAGCCGGAACAGCCGGCCATCGGCCTCGACGTAGCCGAGCGTCTGCAGCGTGAGCAGGATCCGACGCGCGCCCGCGCGCGTGAGCCCGGTGGCCGACGCGACTTCGGTGAGCGTTTGCTCAGGGCGTGCCGCGTCGAACGCGCGGATCACCGCGAGGCCACGCGCGAACGACTGCACATAGGAGTCGCCCGGTTTCTGGATGTCTTCGGTTGTCATGAATGGTCGGATTGACGTGCAGCCGAGAAGATAGCGCATGGGGCCTGACACGCCAACCGTGCGGCGGACCGCGCGCTTGACAGGTCGTCCCCGCACTCCCTATGATGCGTTGAGCGTTCGATACACGATCTTATGTTCGTATATAGAACATTTAAGCGCATCCCGGCGGGCAATGCAAGGGGCGCGTTCACTCATTTCCCAGCTTTGCAAGAGACCGGAGACACCGATGACCGAAGCCTTTCTGTGTGATGCGATCCGTACCCCGATCGGCCGTTACGGCGGCGCGCTGTCCGGCGTGCGCGCCGACGACCTCGGCGCGGTGCCGCTCAAGGCGCTCGTCGAGCGCAACCGCGACGTCGACTGGACGGCGATCGACGACGTGATCTACGGCTGTGCGAACCAGGCCGGCGAAGACAACCGCAACGTCGCGCGCATGTCCGCGTTGCTCGCGGGGCTGCCGGAGGGCGTGCCGGGTTCGACGATCAACCGGCTGTGCGGGTCCGGGATGGATGCGGTCGGCGTGGCTGCGCGTGCGATCAAGTCGGGCGAAGCCGCGCTGATGGTCGCCGGCGGCGTCGAAAGCATGACGCGTGCGCCGTTCGTGATGGGCAAGGCCGCGAGCGCATTCGCGCGCCAGGCCGACATCTACGATACGACGATCGGCTGGCGCTTCGTCAATCCGCTGATGAAACAGCTGCATGGCGTCGACTCGATGCCGGAGACCGCCGAGAACGTCGCGGTCGACTACAACATCAGCCGCGCCGACCAGGACCTGTTCGCGCTGCGCAGCCAGCAGAAGGCCGCGCGTGCGCAGCAGGACGGCACGCTTGCCGAGGAAATCGTCGCGGTCACGATTGCGCAGAAGAAGGGCGATCCGCTCGTCGTGTCGCGCGACGAACATCCGCGCGAGACGTCGCTCGAAGCGCTGGCGAAGCTGAAGGGCGTCGTGCGTCCGGACGGCTCG
Source organism: Burkholderia metallica (assembly GCF_902832845.1). Taxonomy (GTDB): domain Bacteria; phylum Pseudomonadota; class Gammaproteobacteria; order Burkholderiales; family Burkholderiaceae; genus Burkholderia; species Burkholderia metallica. The sequence goes on from NZ_CADFDB010000010.1 coordinate 273,187, forward strand.
GTGACGGCCGGCAACGCGTCGGGCGTGAACGACGGCGCCGCCGCGCTGCTGCTCGCGAACGAAGCATCGGCGAAGCGGTTCGGCCTGACGCCGCGCGCCCGCGTGCTCGGCATCGCGACGGCCGGCGTCGCGCCGCGCGTGATGGGCATCGGCCCCGCACCGGCCACGCAGAAGCTGCTCGCCCGGCTCGGGATGACGATCGACCAGTTCGACGTGATCGAACTGAACGAGGCGTTCGCGTCGCAAGGTCTCGCGGTGCTGCGCATGCTCGGCGTCGCCGACGACGATCCGCGCGTGAACCCGAACGGCGGCGCGATCGCGCTCGGCCACCCGCTCGGCGCATCGGGTGCGCGTCTCGTGACGACCGCGATGTATCAGTTGCATCGCACGAACGGCCGCTTCGCGCTGTGCACGATGTGCATCGGCGTCGGCCAGGGCATCGCGATCGCGATCGAACGGGTCTGATCCGCGTTCGATCCGTGTTTCGCGGCGAGGCGGCAACGGATGCGCCGCTTCGCCGCTTCGCCGCTTTACCGATTCGCTGTAGCCGAAACGACGTGCGGCACGAGGGTTCTCGTGCCGCGCTTCGTCGTTAACCGGCCTGCGACACCTGCTTGAGGCGCGCATCGAGCGCGTCGATTTCGGTGTCCGCGAACACTTCGATCCCATGCGCGCGCAGCAACGCCGCCGTGACACCGGCGCCGGCGTGCCGCCGGTTCTCGAAACTCCCGTCGTAAATGAACGTGCTGCCGCACGACGGACTGCCGTCGGCGAGGATCGCGAAGCGGCAATCGTGCGTGCGCGCGAGTGCCAGCGCGGTGTGCGCGCCGGCCACGAACGGCGTGGTCACGTCCGTTCCGTTCACGTCGACGATCCGCGCGACGCCGGACAGCACCTGCTGCCCCGATTCACCGCTGGCGATTTCGGCGGGCGGCCGCGGCACGCTGAAGCCACCGGCCAGTTCCGGACACACGGGCACGAGACGCCCTTCGCGCTGCCATCGTTCGAGCGCCTCGTGCGCGGCGGTTTTGGCCGAGCCGTTGTAACGAACCGGATGACCGACCACGCACATGCTGACGAGGATCTTCGGCAGCGGTTGCGGTTGCCCGTCGTTCTGCACGTTATGCAATGTCGCTCTCCGTGATTTCGCGATGGTCGATGACGGCTGCGGCAACGCGGGAAATTCCATGCTTTGCCCGCGTGCCGGTACGTCAGGCCGTCGGTCCTTCCAGATGGATGTCCTCGGGCTCGAGCGCATACAGCGCCGGGTCGGGCGATGTGCTGACCGTGAAGCCGAGCCGCAGGTAGAAGTCGATCGTGCGTTGCGACGGTGTCGCCGACACGTACAGGCGCGCGGCCCCCATCGCACGCGCCTGCTCCCGGGCCGCGCGGTAGAGTTGCTCGCCGAGCCCGCAGCCGCGCCAGTCGTGGCTCACGTGCAGGAACTTCAACTGCAGCATGTCGCGGTGCGGGCCGAGCGGCCGGCTGTCGACGACGACCGCCGCGACGAGCCGCGCGCCGTCGAACATGCCGAGGCACCAGCCGCCGCGATCGTGACAGTCGAGCAGGATCGGCGTGTAGTGGTCGGCTTCGCCGTCGGGCCAGCCCGCGACGTCGTAGAACTCGGGAACGAGATGCAGCGCGCCGTCGCGTAGCACGTACAGGTGCTCGATGATTTCGCGCCGGTCGATCGTCCACACGAGCGGCAGATCGTCGCGCGTGAGGAGGCGGGCAGACAGCGCGTCGCGCTCGGCGGCGGTGCGGCGCGTCATGCGGCCTCCCGATGCGCGGCGATCGCATCCCTCGGCGACAGACGCGTCGAGCCGCTCTTGCGGAAAAATGCGGCCCGATCGCCTTTATGGCTGTCATGCGCGACTGTCGCCGTATTCCGGGACAGCCGATTCAGGTCGTGCAATGCCTTTTTCATCGAATTCGAATGCCGGGTGAATGAAGCAGGATAGACGGAATCGTTGCGCCGGGTGCAATGGTCGACCGCATCGACCTGCGGCGCGGGTTCGCCGTGCAGCGTGGTGTGACGTGCGACTGAACGCGCGCGACGATTATTGCCGGATTATTTGATCGAAATCATGGTGGCCGTCGAATTGCATATTTTATGCGAGGAAAGGGTAAGGTTTTTCACCAATATGCCGACAGCAAGATAAAGACCGTCGTAAAGCGATAAACCGTTTTTCGGCTACTGAGCGTGAATTCAGCGCGGCGCGGACGACAGATCCGCCTTTCGGAGCCTTGCATGCGTAATAACCAGCCCGTTACCCAACAGGAATTCGATTTTCCCGACGACGTCACGCTGATGTCGACGACCGATGCCGACAGCGTCATCACGTATGCGAACACGACGTTCGCGCATGTGAGCGGCTTCACGAACGAGGAACTCGTCGGCCAGCCGCACAACGTAGTGCGCCACCCGGACATGCCGCGCGAAGCGTTCGCCGACATGTGGGCGACGCTCAGGCGCGGCGAGCCGTGGACCGCGCTCGTGAAGAACCGCCGCAGGAACGGCGATCACTACTGGGTGCGCGCGAACGCGATTCCGGTCATGCGCAACGGCGAGCCGCAAGGCTACATGTCGGTGCGCACGAAGGCGCCGCACGACGAGACCGAGGCCGCCGAGGTGCTGTATCGCGCGTTTCGCGAAGGCAAGGCCGGCCGGCGCCGGTTTCACAAGGGACTGGTGATCCGCACGGGGTGGCTGCGCGTTGCCTCGCTGTCGCAGACGATGTCGGTGCGTGCGCGCGTGCATTCGGCGCTGTGCGTGCTCGCGCCGGCGGTCGTTGGCGCGGGATGGGCATGCGGGCTTGCCGGCGGCGGGCTGGCGGCGTTTGCCGGCGTGACGGTCGGCGTAGCGGCGGCGGCGGGCCTGTGGCTCGATGCGCAGATCGTGCGTCCGCTGAAGCGGCTGCACGATCAGGCGCTGAACGTCGCGACCGGCGAAAGCCGGCGCGGCGTGCGGATGAACCGCGTTGACGAGATCGGCATGACGCTGCGCACGATCAACCAGCTCGGGCTGATGTTTCGCTGGCTCGTCGACGACGTCAGCGAACAGGTATTGAACGTGCAGCGCGCGAGCAACGAAATCGCGCAGGGCAACAACGACCTGAGCGCGCGCACCGAGCAGGCCGCGTCGAGCGTGCAGGAGACGGCCGCGTCGATGGCCGAGATGACGGCGACCGTCGACAGCAACGCGGAAACCGCGCTACAGGCGAACCGGCTCGCGATGTCGGCGAGCGAGGCGGCCGGGCGTGGCGGGCAGGCGGTGGGCGAGGTCGTCGCGACGATGAGCGACATCACCGCCAGCTCGCGCAAGATCGCCGACATCATCGGCGTGATCGACGGCATCGCATTCCAGACCAATATCCTTGCGCTGAACGCGGCGGTGGAAGCGGCGCGAGCAGGCGAACAGGGGCGCGGTTTCGCGGTGGTCGCGGGCGAGGTGCGGGCGCTCGCGCAGCGCAGCGCGAACGCGGCGAAGGAGATCAAGACGCTGATCGGCGCGAGCGTCGATCGCGTCGAGTCGGGCGCGCGGCGCGTGGACGAAGCAGGCAGGACGATGGAGGACATCGTCGCGCAGGTGAAGCGCGTGTCGGACCTGATCGCGGAGATCAGTTCGTCGACGGCCGAGCAGAGCACCGGCGTGTCGCAGGTGGATCAGGCGGTCGTGCACCTGGACAACATCACGCAGCAGAACGCGGCGCTCGTCGAGCAGAGCGCGGCCGCGTCGGAGAGCCTGAAGCAGCAGGCGACGCGGCTGGTGGATGCGGTGAACGTGTTTCGGTGATGGGGGGGTAACGTGGCGACGCGGGCATGACAGCACAGTGCGCTGGCCCGTGCGTCACGCCGATGGCGGTCAGATCAGCGCCGGCTGCAGCGGCGCGCGATGTTCGCGAACCTTGACGATGCGATATTCGTTACGCAGCCCTTCGTCGGTGACGATCTGCGTCTGGCGAAGATCGACGAGCAGTACGTCTCCCTTTCCGAAGCGCTCGCCGGCATCGACCTTCGCGAGAAACTGCTCGTCGTCCAGTGCGGCGAAGAATGCCGATGTGCCGTCGTGCACGCGCCACTTGTTGCCGTCCTTGAATACGACGGACTCGAGTTTCAGCATCTTGCGCGCGATCGAATCGGTGACCACTACGCCGGGATCGTCATTGCCCATGAACATATCGAGTTCATCGTTCTCGATCGCGAGTTCGATCGTTTCGTCGCGAACGATACCGAAGCTGTCGATGCCTTCACGTTCGAGCGGCGACAACACTTTTTGCAGGCTGATGCGGACCGTGCGGTTCTGGTAAAGCCGAAAGATGGCTTCGTCGATAACCACAGATTCCAGTTCCGAGATCCAGACCCGGGTGTGAACGCCCTCGGGCTCGGTACGATGCGGTTTGCGTCCGCGCAACGTGCGAACGAAGCCGATCAGGCCACCGTCTCCGACGATGCCGAGTGCGCCGAGGATCGCCAGCGCATTGCTGAACGCACCGGCGCTCGGCCCCGCGAACAGGTCACGGATCTGGCTCGCGAGCGACTGGACGAAGATCAGCTCGGAGTGAAACGACCCCGCCTTGAAGCTGCCCCTGACCTCGAGACGCACCTCGGTGTTCTCGCCATTGAGTTCCTTGTTGGCGGACGCGAAGAGGTCGGCAATGGCGATGAGTGCCGGCGCGAGGTCGCGCACGTCCATCCGGTGCTCGGCGAGCGCGGGCCCGTCGTAGACGACGTTGAACGGTTGGTGATTGCTCGTGCCGCCGGCGCTGCGTGGCGGCGGGAGCGATCGGCGATTGGAGGGGCTGACGATCATGAGGACGCTCTCGGGCTCGGCAGGGCGATGATGCACGTCGGGCGTCGGTGGAGCCTAGAGCGCATGCGACGAAGTGACCGAGGGGTGCTGTGCACGAGGCGTGCGTGAACCGGGCCGTCAGGTGAGGTGTTCATGAGCGGGCAAACAGGATCGGGGCGGAACGCTCAATCTAGCGGTTTGCCGGCGAACGAGAAATGAGACTTGAACGAAATCCGGACGGGTATGCCGTTCGGCAGAGGCTGGCTGTGCGATCGCCTCGACGGAGGCTGCCGACAGCGGGGGCACCGAGGTGACAAGAGATGACGCGGGCACAACGGAGAGGGACGCCGGCCCGCGTCGTGACCGCCCGGTTCCGGCCGGGCGGTCGGCGCCTGTCACGGACGCGACAGGCGTTGAACCGTCAGACGGCCAGGCAGAGGTACTTGATCACGACGTAGTCGTCGATGCCGTAGTGCGAGCCTTCGCGGCCGAGGCCCGACTGCTTCACGCCGCCGAACGGCGCGACTTCGTTAGAGATCAGGCCCGTGTTCACGCCGACCATCCCGTATTCGAGCGCTTCGGCGACCTTCCACACGCGGCCGATGTCGCGGCTGTAGAAGTACGCGGCCAGACCGAACTCGGTGTCGTTCGCGAGGCGGATCACTTCGTCGTCGCTGCCGAACTTGAACAGCGGCGCGAGCGGCCCGAACGTCTCTTCCTTCGCGACCTTCATCGCCGGCGTGACGCCGGTCAGCACGGTCGGCTCGAAGAAGCCGTGGCCCAGCGCGTGGCGCTTGCCGCCGGTCACGACGGTCGCGCCCTTCGCGAGCGCGTCCTCGATGTGCGCCTCGACCTTCAGCACCGCGGCTTCGTTGATCAGCGGGCCTTGCGTGACGCCCGGCTCAGTACCGCGGCCCACCTTCAGCTGGCCGACGGCCGCCGCGAGCTTCTGCGCGAACTGGTCGTACACGGCTTCATGCACGTAGAAGCGGTTCGTGCACACGCAGGTCTGGCCGCTGTTGCGATACTTCGACGCGATCGCGCCCTGCACGGCCGCGTCGAGGTCGGCATCGTCGAACACGATGAACGGCGCGTTCCCGCCGAGCTCCAGCGACACCTTCTTGACCGTTGCCGCGCACTGCGACATCAGCAGGCGGCCGACCGGCGTCGAGCCGGTGAACGACAGCTTGCGCACGATCGGGTTCGACGTCAGTTCGCCGCCGATCGCCTTCGGGTCGCCCGTGACGACGCTGAACACGCCGGCCGGCACGCCCGCGCGCTCGGCCAGCACGGCCATCGCGAGCGCGGAGAACGGCGTCGCCTCGGCCGGCTTCACGACGATCGGGCAGCCCGCCGCGAGCGCCGGGCCGACCTTGCGCGTGATCATCGCCGCCGGGAAGTTCCACGGCGTGATCGCCGCGCATACGCCGATCGCTTCCTTCGTCACGACGATGCGCTTGTCGCTCGCCGGCGTCGGAATCGTGTCGCCGTACACGCGCTTGCCTTCTTCCGCGAACCATTCGAGGAACGATGCGGCATAGCCGATTTCGCCCTTGGCTTCGGCCAGCGACTTGCCCTGCTCGGTGGTGAGGATCAGCGCGAGGTCGTCGGCGTTTTCCATCATCAGGTCGTGCCACTTGCGCAGGACGACCGCGCGCTCCTTCGCGGTCTTCTTGCGCCACGCGGGCCATGCGGCGTTCGCGGCTTCGATCGCGTGACGCGTCTCGGCGGCGCCCATCGCCGGCACCGTGCCGAGCAGGCCGCCCGTCGCCGGGTTGCGGACTTCGAACGTCTCGCCGTTCGTCGCGCCTTGCCATTCGCCGTTGACGTACGCCTGCTGGCGGAACAGCGACGGATCTTTCAGTGCCAGGGTTTCCTGAACAGTGCTCATATGAATCGCCTGCTTTGAAAAAGGACGGATGAAACGGCCGCCGCCGTCGTAAAGACGGCGGCGGCGCATTCACTGAATGAAGTCGACGAAAACTCAGGCCGGCACGCCGACCGTTTCCTTCAGCACTTCCTCGAGGATCACGAGTGCTTCGTCGAACACGGCTTGCGGGATCGTCAGCGGGAACAGGAAGCGCACGACGTTCGAGTACACGCCGCACACGAGCAGCAGCAGGCCGCGCTCGAGCGCACGAGCCTGCACGCGCTTCGTGAATTCGGCATCCGGCTCGCCCGAACCCGGCTTGAGGAACTCGACCGCGATCATCGCGCCCGGGCCGCGCACGTCGGCGATCTGCGGCACGTCGGCTTGCAGTGCGTTCAGCTTGGCCTTCAGCACGTCGCCGAGCTGCGTTGCGCGCTCGCACAGCTTCTCTTCGTCGATGATCTCGAGCACCGCGTGCGCCGATGCGATCGCCAGCGGGTTGCCGGCGTACGTGCCGCCGAGGCCGCCGGGCGCTGCCGCGTCCATCAGGTCGGCACGGCCGACGACGCCCGACAGCGGCATGCCGCCCGCCAGGCTCTTCGCCATCGTGATCAGGTCGGCCAGCACGTCGTAGTGCTGCATCGCGAACAGCTTGCCGGTACGCGCGAAGCCCGTTTGCACTTCGTCGGCGATCAGCAGGATGCCGTGCTCGTTACAGATCTTGCGCAGCGCGCGCACGAATTCGGCCGGCGCCGGGTTGAAGCCGCCTTCGCCCTGGACCGGTTCGAAGATGATCGCGGCGACGCGCTTCGGATCGATGTCGGCCTTGAACAGCATCTCGATCGCCTTGATCGAGTCGGCCGTCGTCACGCCGTGCACGGCGTTCGGGTACGGCGCGTGGAACACGTCGCCCGGGAACGGGCCGAAGTTCAGCTTGTACGGGGCGACCTTGCCGGTCAGCGCCATGCCCATCATCGTGCGGCCGTGGAAGCCGCCCGAGAAGGCGATCACGCCCGGACGGCCGGTGGCCGCCCGCGCGATCTTGATCGCGTTCTCGACGGCTTCGGCGCCGGTCGTGAAGAACGCCGTCTTCTTCGGGAAATCGCCCGGCGCGCGCTCGTTGATCTTCTCGGCCAGCTCGACGTACGACGCGTACGGGACGATCTGGTAAGCGGTGTGCGTGAAGTTGTTCAGCTGGTCCGCGATCGCCTTGACGATCTTCGGGTGGCGGTGGCCGGTGTTCAGCACCGCGATGCCGGCGGCGAAATCGATGAAGCGGCGGCCTTCGACATCCCACAGTTCCGCGTTCTCGGCGCGGGCAGCGTAGAAATCGCACATCACGCCGACGCCGCGCGGGGTAGCGGCGTTCTTGCGGGCCTGCAGGTCGGCATTCTTCACGGTCATCTCCTTGATGTTCTTTCCGGTGAGTAGAAAATCGGGCGCTTCGACAGCCCATGGAGGCGACTATAATCACATTTGGCTCTGGCAATCAGAGCCATTTCAATAAATATTCAGGAGCCAATCATGCGCGCGAGCGTGTTGTCGGACTGGCTCGCGCAGCGCCTCGTGCGCGGCGGCGAGCAGCCGATCTACCGGCAGCTTCACCGGCTGCTGCAACAGGCGATCCTGTCGCGCGAACTGCCGGCCGGCACGCGCGTGCCGTCGTCGCGCCTGCTGGCCGCCGAGCTCGGGATCGCGCGCAATACGGTCACGCAGGTTTACGAACAGCTTTCGCTCGAAGGCTACGTGAACTCGGCGACCGGCCGCGGCACGTTCGTCGCCGACAGCGCGCCGGACGAGATCGTCGGCGCACCGGCCGACGCGGCCGCCGACCACCCGGCGCTCGTGCCGCCGTCGGCGCGGCGGCTGTCCGCGCGCGGCACGCGGCTCGTCGAGGGCGCCGGCGTGTCGAAGCGCCAGGGCGGCGCGTTCATGCCGGGCGTGCCCGATGTGTCGCGATTTCCGGCGCGCGTGTGGACGCGGCTGCACAACAAATACTGGCGGCGCCTGCGTCCCGACCTGCTGACCTATGCGCCGGGCGGCGGCCTCGCGCTGCTGCGCGAGGCGCTGGCCGACTATCTGCGCACGTCGCGCTCGGTGCGCTGCACGCCCGAGCAGATCGTGATCACGACCGGCATCCACCAGTCGATCGACCTCGCGGTGCGGCTGCTGACCGATCCAGGCGATGCGATCTGGACCGAGGACCCGTGCTACTGGGGCGTGCGCAGCGTGCTGAACGTGTCGGGGCTGACCACGCGGCCGATTCCGGTCGACGATGAAGGGATCGCGCCGTCGGCCGCCGATCTCGCCGAACCGCCGAAGCTGATGCTCGTCACGCCGTCGCACCAGTATCCGCTCGGGATGGTGATGAGCCTCGCGCGGCGGCGGATGCTGCTCGAATACGCGCGCCAGCACGGCTGCTGGATCATCGAGGACGACTACGACAGCGAATTCCGCTACGGCAGCCGGCCGCTCGCGTCGCTGCAGGGGCTCGACACGGCCGGGCAGGTGATCTACGTCGGCAGTTTCGGCAAGACGCTGTTCCCGGGGCTGCGGGTCGGCTACCTGGTCGCGCCGGAGCCGCTCGCGGAAAGCTTCGCGACCGCGAGCGCCGAGCTGTATCGCGAAGGGCAGTTGCTGCAGCAGGCCGTGCTGGCCGAATTCATCGCGGAAGGGCACTTCGTGTCGCATATCCGCAAGATGCGCACGCTGTACGGGCAGCGCCGCGAGGTGCTGCTCGACGCGGTCGCGCAACGCTACGGCGACTCGCTGCACGCGCTCGGCAGCGATGCGGGGCTGCATCTGGTCACGCAGTTGCCGGAAGGCGTCGACGATCGCGCGGTCGCGCAGGCCGCGCTCGAACGCAATATCGTCGTGCGGCCGTTGTCGGGGTATTACGCGGACCGCGAACGTGCGGCGTCGGGGCTGCTGCTCGGCTATGCGTGCGTGCCGGAGGACGAGATCGCGACCGCGTTCGCGACGCTCGCCGAGGCGATCGACGAGCGGGCGTTTGGCAAGGCGGTCGAGGTGGCTTGACGCGCGTATCCCGTCGAACCGGCGCGTTGCGATGCCCGCCGTTGACGACGGGGCGGCACGATACGCGCCGCGAACCTCGATACCCGATAAAAACGAGCACGGGGCGCGATGCACGGCGCCCGCGCGCCGCGTCGAAGGCAGCGGGCGGGCATGCCGGCTACATCCGGATCAGCGCCGCCCCCGCGACCACCAGCGCACAAGCGGCGAGCCGCTGCGCGCCGGGCCGCTCGCGCATCACGAGCCAGCCGATCGCGACCGCAAAGATCGAACTCGTTTCGCGCAGCGCCGACACCGTCCCGACCGGCAAGTACCGGTACGCGAGGATCACGATGCCGTACGCCGCGAGCGAGAGCGTGCCGGCGATCGCGCCCTGCGCGAGTGCGGTGCGCGAGCCGAGCACCGCGCGCGGGCCGCCTCGCACGGCGCAGACCAGCACGAACTGCGGCACGCTCCACAGCACGTACACCCGCGCGATGTAGCCGAGCGCGCTGCCGGACACGCGCGAGCCGATGCCGTCGCAGATCGAATATGCGGCGATGAACACGCCCGTGAGCAGCGCAAACGGCACGCCTTCGCCCGAGAACCGGAAGCCGCGCCGCAGCGCGAGCGACATGATGCCGAACGACACGAGCACGATACCTGCGAAGCCGAACGGCGTTGGCTGTTCGTGGAGGAATGCGAGCGCCAGCATCGACACGAGCAGCGGCGAGATCCCGCGCGCAATCGGGTAGATCTGCCCGAACTCGCCGCTGCGGTAGGCGCGCGCCAGCGTGAAGCAGTACGCAACCTCGAGCGCGGCCGACCCGGCGATATACGGCCACGCGGCGGGCGCCGGTGCGGGCAGCAGCGCGGCGCCGGCGACGCCGAACGCGAAATACGGCAGTGACATCGTGCCGAGCTGGACGAGCCGGTCTTCGCTGACGTGGAGGAAGGCGTTCCAGATGGCGTGCAGCAATGCGGAGCACAGCACGAGGCCGATGAAGAGGTGGTCCATGAACGAAGGTGCGGACAGGGGCGGATGCGGAGGGCGCCGTCATTATGTGGGTATCGGGCGGGCTCGCATGGAATTGTCGATAATGGAGTGCTGTTATTCACCGGATGCCGACAATGACCGAAGCCACTCAAGCCCAGCCTGCCGTTCCGCGCCTCACGAGCCTGTCGCATGGCGGCGGCTGCGGCTGCAAGATTGCACCGGGCGTGCTGTCCGAGCTGCTGAAGCGCGCGACGCCGCCCGCGCTGTTCCCGGATCTGCTGGTCGGCACGGAAACCTCCGACGACGCGGCCGTCTACCGCCTCAACGACGAGCAGGCGATCGTCGCGACCACCGACTTCTTCATGCCGATCGTCGACGATCCGTTCGACTTCGGCCGCATCGCCGCGACCAACGCGCTGTCCGACGTCTATGCGATGGGCGGCAAGCCGATCCTCGCGCTCGCATTGGTCGGCATGCCGATCAACGTGCTGCCGCACGAGACGATCGCTGCCGTGCTGCGCGGCGGCGAATCGGTGTGCGCGGACGCCGGCATTCCGGTCGCGGGCGGCCATTCGATCGATTCGGTGGAGCCGATCTACGGGCTCGCGGCGATCGGCGTCGTGCATCCGTCGCGCGTGAAGCGCAATGCGGCCGCGCGCGCGGGCGACGTGCTGGTGCTCGGCAAGCCGCTCGGTGTCGGCGTGCTGTCGGCCGCGCTGAAGAAGAACCAGCTCGATGCCGCGGGTTATGCGCAGATGGTCGCGACGACCACCAAGCTGAACCGGCCGGGTGCCGAGCTCGCCACGCTGCCGGGCGTGCATGCGCTGACCGACGTCACGGGCTTCGGGCTGCTCGGCCATACGCTCGAACTGGCGCGCGGCGCGCGGCTCACCGCGCGCGTGCACTATGCGTCGCTGCCGTGGCTCGCGGGCGTCGAAGCATTCGTCGCCGACGGCGTGTTCACCGGCGCATCGGGCCGCAACTGGGCCGCGTACGGCGCGGACGTGCAGCTGGCCGATACGCTTCCTCCGGTCGCACAGGCGTTGCTGACCGATCCGCAGACGTCGGGTGGCCTGCTGGTCGCGTGTGCGCCCGAGGCCGTCGACGACGTGCTCGCGTGCTTCCGCGCCGACGGCTTCGACCGTGCGGGCGTGATCGGCGAGATGGTGGACGGGCCTGCGCGCGTCGATGTTGCGTGACGCCGGAGCGCCATACCGGATTGTTTTGAGGGCGCTGGAATCGATGCCTTCCGTCGAGCGCGTCGACGACCGATGAACGACTTCCTGTTCGGGCTGATGGTCGCGCTGTCGGTCGGGCCTGTTGCGCTGATGATCGCGGACTACGGGATGCGCGCCGGTACCGCGAGCGGCGTGCGCGCGGCGGCGGGTGTCGCCGTAGCCGACGGCTGCTATGCGGTCGTCGCGTTCACGCATCGGCGCGATGCTCGCGAGCACGCTTGCGACACATCTTTCGCTGTTTCGTCTGGTCGGCGCGCTCGTGCTGCTCGCGATGGGCGCGCGGATGCTGTGGCAGGCGCTGCGCGATCGTCGCCGCACGCTCGACGGCGATGCGCGGCCGCCTGGCAGCCGCCCGTTCGTGTCGATGTTCTTCGTCACGCTGGCGAACCCGCTGACGATCCTGTTGTTCTACGGCTATGCAACGGCCGCCGCCGGAGCGCATCGGCACTGGCTGCTCGGCGCCGCATGCGTGTTTGCCGGCAGCCTCGCGGGGCAACTCGTGTTCGCGTGCGGCGGCAGCGCGATCGGCCGGATCGTGAAATCGCCGGGCCTGCTTGCGGCGAGTCACGTCGTCGCGGCGCTGGTCGTGCTGAGTTACGGCGTGGCGGGGCTGGCGCGGTTGTAGCGGTTGGCCGGGTGACGAACATGCACGCGCGATGGGTCTGCCGGTATCGGTCAACCGGATAGTATTCCTGATGGTATGTCGGCACGCGAAGGCCATTTCCGTTGCGATTCGCGTGCGCACCATACCTGCACCGACGCACCGGGGCATCTGCGTCGTTTCGTAGTCGGGTTCCGCATCGGGCACGCGCGTTCTATACTCCGTCGCGCAGTCTACGAGAGCCGTTCTCACCCAACATCCCCGAAACAAGGAACGCCGATGCTGACTCGCTCCATTCTTTCCGCCGCTGCATTCTCGCTCGCCGCCTGTGCGACCGCGCCGTCGATCGCGCAGGACAACCAGGGCAACGACGCGGGCAACGCTGCATTTGCCGTGACCGGTGCACAGGGCCGCCCGGTCAAGGTCATGATCATCACGATGTTCGGTCCGGAGGGTCAGGCCTGGCTCGACCGGCTCGGCCCGTGGCGCGACATCGCCGTGCCCGGCCTGTCGCCCGACTACCCGAACGTGCATTGCAACAAGCAGGACGTGTGCGTGGTGACGACCGGCATGGGCTATGCGAACGCGTCGGCGACGATCATGGCGCTCACGTTCTCGCAGCGCTTCGATCTGCGCCGCACGTACTTCCTGATCTCCGGCATCGCGGGCGTGGACCCCGCGCAAGGCACGGTCGGTTCGGCCGCGTGGTCGAAGTACCTGGTCGATTTCAGCCTGCAGTGGGAGCTCGACGCACGCGAGATTCCGGCCGGCTGGAATACCGGCTTCCTCGGCATCAACACGAAGAGCCCGAACGACAAGCCGCCGCTCGACTATCGCACCGAGGTGTTCCAGCTGAATCCGCAGCTGACCGACGCCGCTGTCGCGCTGTCGCGCAACGTCGTGCTCGCCGACAGCGCGCAGGCGCAGGCCGCACGCGCGAAGTTCACGTATGCGCCGGCGAACCGGCCGCCGACCGTGATCCAGTGCGATACGTCGTCGGGCAACACGTGGTTCTCGGGCACGCTGATCGGCGAGCGCGCGCGCCAGTGGACGAAGATCCTGACCGACGGCAAGGGCACCTACTGCATGACCGCGCAGGAAGACAACGCGACGTATGAAGCGCTCAAGCGCGCGGCGAGCGTGAAGCGGGTCGACCTGTCACGCGTCGCGGTGCTGCGCACCGGGTCGGATTTCGACCGGCCGTATGCGGGGCAGACGAGTGCCGACAACCTGCTGAACTACGCGGACCAGGGCGGCTTCGCCCCGGCGACCGAGAACCTGTATCGCGCGGGCAATCCGCTCGTGCAGGACATCGTCACGCACTGGGGCGAATGGCGCGACGGGGTGCCGCGCCGTTGAAGGCCGGATGACGACCAGCCGGCGGTCAATGCGATTGCGGTGCCGAACGAAACGGCGTCCACACCGGCGTGGTGTCGTCCCAATGATCGAGCGGCGAAGGGAGTTGATCGTTCATCATGTGCTCCTGCAACTAACTATCTAACCGATCGACTCGGCGAATCGTCGAGTCGTCGACAGGGAAATCGCGACGCCGCGCACCGGGCAACCCGTTGCGCGGCGTTGCGCATTTACCGGCCTCCGCCGGCGAGCTGGTTGCTTTCCGGCATCGAGCGATACGGACCCTGTGCGAGGTCGAGCCCTTGCGGATACGAATTGGCCTTGCGCAAGTACGCGAGCGTGCCGTCCTTGCGCGCCTGCTCGACTTCCGCGTTCACTTCGGCGCGCGTGCGCGGGCCGTAGTGCTGCGAGTACCACGACGTATTGCCGTAGTCGCCGGCGTGCGGCGTACCCGAATCGGCGAAGGCCGGTGCAGACACGGCGAGCGTGAGGGCGACGGCGGAGAGAAGATGGCGGCGGTTCATGGCGTAACTCCTGGAGATGTCGGAGCGGGCGCTTGAGCGTTGGCTCCGGTCCCGCGAGGCGGGATCTGTTCGATGCGCAACGAGGTGCGCGACAGGGTTTACTCTAGGTATCCGTTCCGTCGCGATAAATGCGGCAGACGCGAATTGAATTGTCGTGTCAGAGGAACAATCGACATCCGTACGCGCGGCAGGGTTATGCGGAAATCGCTCGAACCCGCGTGCAGCGGGCCTTACACGGGGATGACGACGGCGCGCGGCGACGCATGCGGGCGATTGCGTCGCTGCGCACAAAGGATTGCTGCGGATTCGGGAAGGATCGGGTGCGGCGCCGTGGGGAAACGTGGCGTGGAGGCGGGGCGACGCGCGGGCCTCGCAGCCCGCGCGTGCGGTTCAGTTGCTGGGTTAAGGCGCGCCGTTCGGTCGCCCGGCGTCGATTACGCGACCCACTCGTTGATGACCGGCGTGTCGAGCACCGGCGCGCGCTCGGCTTCCTCGAACGTGCGCTTGCTGCACGTCGCATCGAGGCTGCCCTTGCCGCTCAGCAGCGGGCAGCGGTCGAACACTTCGGCCACCCAGTCGACGAACACGCGCACCTTCGGCGACAGATGGCGGCTGTGCGGATACACGACCGAGATCGGCATCGGCAGCGGCTTGAGCCCGGGCAGCACTTCCTTGAGCCGGCCTTCGCGCAGGTGCGGCAGCACCATGAAGAGCGGCGGCTGGATCAGCCCGAAGCCTTCGAGCCCGCAGGTCACGTACGCATCCGCGTCGTTCACCGACACGATGCCTTCCATCTTCATCTCGACTTCCTTGCCGTCGATCAGGAACGTCCAGTCGATCGTGCGGCCGGTGCGGCTCGAGAAGTAATTGACGGCCTTGTGCTGGCTCAGCTCGTCGATCGTCTGCGGCTCGCCGTGGCGTTCGAGATAGTCGGGCGACGCGACCGTCACGCACTCGAACAGGCCGACGCGGCGCGCGACGAGCGACGAGTCCTGCAGTGCGCCGACGCGGATCACGCAATCGACGCCTTCCTGCAGCAAGTCGACCGGCCGGTCGGACAGGCCGAGCTGCAGATCGATGTCCGGATAGCGCGTATGAAATTCGCACAGCGACGGAATCACGAGCAGGCGCCCGATCGAACCCGGCATGTCGATACGCAACTTTCCGTGCGGCTTCCGGTTGTTCGCCTGGAAGCTCGCCTCCGTTTCCTCGACGTCCGCGAGGATTCGCACGCATCGTTCGTAGTACGCGGCGCCGTCCGGCGTGAGCGACAGCCGGCGCGTGGTCCGGTGCATCAGCCGCACGCCGAGGAAGGCTTCGAGATTCTGGATGATCGTCGTGACGGACGCCCGCGGCAGCGCGAGCGTTTCTGCTGCCTTGGTGAAGCTGCTTGTATCGACGACGCGAGTAAACACCTGCATGGCCTGAAGCCGGTCCATCACAACCTCCGCAATCTAATGAGCCTCCGGAACGACAAGGCTGCGCTACCTCGTGGGTGAACGCAGCCTCGGATTGTTCGGGGGCGTTGAATTGTGTTGCCGGATTATAGGCATTTATCCCAATGTCTGCCGGACCCAGAATTCGTTCCATCTCGAAATGGATGCTGCATCGTCATGGACGCTTCTGAATTCAGCAAATTCCTGAAAGCCGCACTGCCCGCGCAAGCCTTGGCGGGCGCGGCGCTGACGGTCGCCGAAGTCGAAATTCCCGGCTACGCGCAGGACATCGTGCTGCGCCTCTACCGCCGCCCGGACAAGACCGGGTTGCCAGTAGTGCTTTATTTCCACGGCGGCGGCTTCGTCCGCGGTTCGCTCGAAGACGCGGATTTCGCCGCGCGTTTTTTAGCAGAACGCTTACCAGCACTCGTAGTGTCGGTCGATTATTCGCTCGCGCCGGCCTTTCCTTTTCCGGCCGCGCCGGAGGATGCGTATCGCGCGGCCGTGTGGGCCGCGACGCGCGCCCGCGCGTTCGGCGGCAACCCGAAGAAAATCGGGGTCGCGGGCCACGACGCGGGCGGCCAGCTCGCGAACTGCCTCGCGTTCATCGCACGCGACCGCGGTGAGGTGTCGATCGCCGCGCAGGCACTGTTCGGGCCGATGCTCGACCCGAGCATGACGCGCATCGGCGACGCCGAGCGCCTCGCGTCCGACATCACCGCGCGCGAATGCGCGGCCTGTTATCGCGCGTATCTGCCGCAGGCCGCGCAGCGCATGCATCCGTACGCGGCGCCGCTCGAATCGGTGCGCCTCGCGGGGCTGCCGCCGACGCTCGTCGTCACCGCGCAAAACGACGTGCTGCATGTCGAAGCGGAGAAATATGCGAGCTGCCTGATCTCGTCGGGCGTGCTCACGCAGGTGATCCGCTATCCGGACATCACGCACGCCGCGCTCGCGACGCACGAAGCCGCATTCGAGGAAGCCGTGCGCTTCTTCCAGTGCCGCTTCCAGGCGCGCCAGCCGAACCGTTCCGAATAACCAAGACCAATCCACGCTTACTGGAGATCCACATGGCCATCCTACGCACCTCCCGTTCCCGAATCGCGACAGCGGCGATCGTGACGCTCGCCGTCGTCGGCCTCGGCACGTTCGGCGCGATGCGCGTGAACGCGAACGCCCCCGAGAAAGCGGCCGCCCCGCTGCCGGAAGTCGACGTCGCGACCGTCGTGCCGCAGACCGTGACCGACTGGCAGAGTTATTCGGGCCGCCTCGAAGCGGTCGAGAAAGTCGACGTGCGCCCGCAGGTGTCGGGCACGATCGTCGCGGTGAATTTCAAGGACGGCGCGCTCGTGAAGAAGGGCGACGTGCTGTTCGTGATCGACCCGCGCCCGTACCAGGCGGAAACCGATCGCGCGGCCGCGCAGCTGGCCGCCGCGCAGGCGCGCAACGGCTATGCGCAGACCGACTGGCAGCGCGCGCAACGGCTGATCGGCGACAACGCGATCGCGAAGCGCGACTACGACGAGAAGCAGAACGCGGCGCGCGAGGCGGCAGCGAACCTGAAGGCCGCCGAAGCCGCGCTGGAAACGGCGCGCATCAACCTCGGCTATACGCGGATCACCGCGCCCGTGTCGGGCCGCGTGTCGCGCGCGGAAATCACGCTCGGCAACGTCGTGTCGGCGGGCGCATCGGCCGCGCCGCTGACGACGCTGGTGTCGGTGTCGCCGATCTACGCGTCGTTCGATGCGGACGAGCAGACCTACCTGCAATACATCAACGGCGCGCGCAACGGCCGCAAGGTGCCGGTCGAACTCGGTCTCGCGAACGAAACCGGCTACTCGCGCAGCGGCGAGATCGACTCGGTCGACAACCGGCTCGATACGTCGTCCGGCACGATCCGCGTGCGCGCACGCTTCGACAACGCGGACGGCGCGCTCGTGCCGGGCCTCTATGCACGCGTGAAGGTGGGCGGCAGCGCGCCGCACCAGGCATTGCTCGTCGACGACGCGGCGATCAACACCGACCAGGACAAGAAGTTCGTGTTCGTCGTCGACCAGCAGGGCCGCGTGTCCTATCGCGAAGTGCAGCCGGGGATGCAGCACGGCAACCGGCGCGTGATCGTGAGCGGGCTGTCGGCCGGCGACCGCGTGGTCGTGAACGGTACGCAGCGCGTGCGCCCCGGCGAGCAGGTGAAGCCGCACATGGTCCCGATGACGGGCGGCGACGAGCCGTCCGCGCCGCTCGCGCAGAACGCGAAGTCGGCCGCACCGGCGAAGGCGGATTCGTAAGCGGCCCGCCGCTTCGTCTCCGCGTTCAACCAGACAGAGCCACACATGAACATTTCAAAATTCTTTATCGACCGGCCGATCTTTGCAGGAGTCCTATCGGTGATCATCCTGCTCGGCGGGGTGATCGCGATGTTCCTGCTGCCGATTTCGGAATATCCGGAAGTCGTGCCGCCTTCCGTGATCGTGAAGGCGCAGTACCCGGGCGCGAACCCGAAAGTGATCGCCGAGACGGTCGCGTCGCCGCTCGAAGAGCAGATCAACGGCGTCGAGGACATGCTCTACATGCAGTCGCAGGCGAACAGCGACGGCAACATGACGATCACCGTCACGTTTAAGCTCGGCACCGATCCGGACAAGGCCACGCAGCTCGTGCAGAACCGCGTGAACCAAGCGCTGCCGCGCCTGCCGGAAGACGTGCAGCGGCTCGGCATCACGACGGTGAAGAGCTCGCCGACGCTGACGATGGTGGTTCACCTGATCTCGCCGGACAACCGCTACGACATGACCTACCTGCGCAACTACGCGCTGATCAACGTGAAGGATCGCCTGTCGCGGATCCAGGGCGTCGGCCAGGTGCAGCTGTGGGGTTCGGGCGACTACGCGATGCGCGTGTGGCTCGATCCGCAGAAGGTCGCGCAGCGCGGGCTGTCGGCCGAGGACGTCGTGCAGGCGATCCGCGAGCAGAACGTGCAGGTCGCGGCCGGCGTGATCGGCGCATCGCCGTCGCTGCCCGGCACGCCGCTGCAGTTGTCGGTGAACGCGCGCGGCCGCCTGCAGACGGAAGACGAGTTCGGCGACATCGTCGTGAAGACGACGCCGGACGGCGGTGTCACGCACCTGCGCGACATCGCGCGGATCCAGCTCGATGCGTCCGAATACGGGCTGCGCTCGCTGCTCGACAACAAGCCGGCCGTCGCGATGGCGATCAACCAGTCGCCGGGCGCGAACTCGCTGCAGATCTCGGACGAAGTGCGCAAGACGATGGCCGAGCTGAAGCAGGACATGCCGGCGGGCGTCGACTACAAGATCGTGTATGACCCGACGCAGTTCGTGCGCTCGTCGATCAAGGCCGTCGTGCACACGCTGCTCGAAGCGATCGCGCTGGTCGTGATCGTCGTGATCGTGTTCCTGCAGACCTGGCGCGCATCGCTGATTCCGCTGATCGCGGTGCCGGTGTCGATCATCGGCACGTTCTCGCTGCTGCTCGCGTTCGGGTATTCGATCAACGCGTTGTCGTTGTTCGGGATGGTGCTCGCGATCGGGATCGTGGTCGACGATGCGATCGTCGTGGTCGAAAACGTCGAGCGGAACATCGAGAGCGGGATGAACGCGCGGCAGGCGACCTACAAGGCGATGCAGGAAGTGAGCGGGCCGATCATCGCGATCGCGCTGACGCTCGTCGCCGTGTTCGTGCCGCTCGCGTTCATGTCGGGCCTGACCGGCCAGTTCTACAAGCAGTTCGCGATGACCATCGCGATCTCGACGGTGATCTCGGCGTTCAACTCGCTGACGCTGTCGCCGGCGCTGTCCGCGATCCTGCTGAAAGGTCATGGCGACAAGGAAGACTGGCTCACGCGCGTGATGAACCGCGTGCTCGGCGGCTTCTTCCGCGGCTTCAACAAGGTGTTCCATCGCGGTGCGGAGAACTACGGCCGCGGCGTGCGCGGCGTGCTGTCGCGCAAGACGCTGATGCTCGGCGTGTACCTCGTGCTGGTGGGCGCGACCGTGCTCATCTCGAAGGTCGTGCCGGGCGGCTTCGTGCCCGCGCAGGACAAGGAGTACCTGATCGCGTTCGCGCAGCTGCCGAACGGCGCGTCGCTCGACCGCACCGAGAAGGTGATCCGCGACATGGGCTCGATCGCGCTGAAGCAGCCGGGCGTCGAGAGCGCGGTCGCGTTCCCGGGGCTGTCGGTGAACGGCTTCACGAACAGCTCGAGCGCGGGCATCGTGTTCGTCACGCTGAAGCCGTTCTCGGAACGGCACGGCAAGGCGCTGTCGGCCGGCGCGATCGCGGGTGCGCTGAACCAGAAGTACAGCGCGATGAAGGATTCGTTCGTCGCGGTGTTCCCGCCGCCGCCGGTGCTGGGCCTCGGTACGCTCGGCGGGTTCAAGATGCAGATCGAGGATCGCGGCGCGGTCGGCTACGCGCGGCTCGCGGATGCGACCAACGACTTCATCAAGCGCGCGCAGCAGGCGCCTGAACTCGGCCCGTTGTTCACGAGCTACCAGATCAACGTGCCGCAGCTCAACGTCGATCTCGATCGCGTGAAGGCGAAACAGCTGGGCGTGCCCGTGACCGACGTGTTCAACACGATGCAGGTGTATCTCGGTTCGCTGTACGTGAACGACTTCAACCGCTTCGGGCGGGTGTACCAGGTGCGCGTGCAGGCCGATGCGCCGTTCCGCCAGCGCGCGGACGACATCCTGCAACTGAAGACCCGCAACGACAAGGGCGAGATGGTGCCGCTGTCGTCGCTCGTCACGGTGACGCCGACGTTCGGCCCGGAAATGGTCGTGCGCTACAACGGCTACACGGCGGCCGACATCAACGGCGGCCCGGCGCCGGGCTTCTCGTCGGGCCAGGCGCAGGCCGCGGTCGAGCGCATCGCGCACGAGACGCTGCCGCGCGGCGTGCGGTTCGAATGGACCGACCTCACGTACCAGCAGATCCTCGCGGGCGATTCGGCGATGTACGTGTTCCCGATCAGCGTGCTGCTCGTGTTCCTCGTGCTCGCGGCGCTGTATGAAAGCCTGACGCTGCCGCTCGCGGTGATCCTGATCGTGCCGATGAGCATTCTGTCGGCGCTGACGGGCGTGTGGCTCACGCAGGGCGACAACAACATCTTCACGCAGATCGGCTTGATGGTGCTGGTGGGGCTGTCCGCGAAGAACGCGATCCTGATCGTCGAATTCGCACGCGAACTGGAGCACGACGGCAGGACGCCGCTCGAGGCCGCGATCGAGGCGAGCCGGCTGCGGCTGCGCCCGATCCTGATGACGTCGATCGCGTTCATCATGGGTGTGGTGCCGCTCGTCACGTCGACGGGTGCCGGATCGGAAATGCGCCATGCGATGGGTGTCGCGGTGTTCTTCGGGATGCTCGGCGTGACGCTGTTCGGGCTGATGCTGACGCCGGTGTTCTACGTCGTGCTGCGCACGCTCGCGGGCGGCAAGATCCACGTCGCGGGCAAGGACTCGGCCGGTTACGGCGTGCCGCCGTCGGGTGCGTCGGCTTCGGATGCTTGAGGACAACAAGATGGACAACATGCACAACACGAACGGCCTGATGCGCTTCGCGAAGGTGGCGGCCGCGAGCACCCTGCTCGCGACGCTGCTCGCCGCGTGCGCGGTCGGCCCCGACTACAAGCGGCCGGATGCGGCGACGCCCGCCGCGTTCAAGGAAGCGCCGACCCTCGCCGCCGGCGAGCAGGCCGGCACGTGGAAGACGGCCGAGCCGTCGGACGGCGAACATCGCGGCGAATGGTGGAAGGTGTTCGGCGACCCGGTGCTCGATTCGCTCGAGACGCAGGCGCTCGCCGCGAACCAGAACCTGAAGGCCGCGGCCGCGCGGGTCGAGGAAGCGCGTGCGGCCACGCGTACCGCGCGCTCGCAGTGGTTCCCGCAGATCGGCGCCGGGTTCGGGCCGACGCGCGAAGGGCTGTCGTCGGCGTCGCAGTTCCAGCCGCAGGGCACGGGCCCGACCAATGCGACGCTGTGGCGCGCACAGGGCACGGTGTCGTACGAAGCCGACCTGTTCGGCCGTGTCGGCCGCAACGTCGAGGCGTCGCGTGCCGACCAGGCGCAGAGCGAAGCGCTGTTCCGTTCGGTGCAGCTCGCGCTGCAGGCGGACGTCGCGCAGAACTACTTCGAACTGCGCCAGCTCGATTCGGACCAGGATCTGTACCGCCGCACGGTCGAGCTGCGCGAGCAGGCACTGAAGCTCGTGCAGCGCCGCTTCAACGAAGGCGACATCAGCGAGCTCGACGTATCGCGCGCGAAGAACGAGCTGGCCAGCGCGCAGGCCGATGCGGTCGGCGTCGCGCGCCGTCGCGCGGCGTCCGAACATGCGCTCGCGATCCTGCTCGGCAAGGCGCCGGCGGATTTCGCGTTCAAGGAAACGCCGATCGTGCCGGTCGCGGTGAAGATTCCGCCGGGCCTGCCGTCCGCGCTGCTCGAACGGCGCCCGGACGTATCGGCGGCCGAGCGCGCGATGGCGGCCGCGAACGCGCGGATCGGCCTCGCGAAATCGGCGTACTTCCCGAAGCTCGATATCACGGGCGCGTTCGGGTATGAGGCGTCGACGCTCGGCAACCTGTTCCTGTGGTCGAGCCGCACGTTCCTGCTCGGGCCGTTCGCCGGCACCGCGCTGACGCTGCCGTTGTTCGACGGCGGGCGCCGTGCGGCCGGCGTGCAGCAGGCGCGCGCGCAGTACGACGAGCAGGTGGCGAACTACCGTCAGCAGGTGCTCGTCGCGTTCCGCGAGGTCGAGGACAATCTCGCCGACCTGCGCCTGCTCGACGACCAGATCCGCGCGCAGGATGCGGCCGTCAACGCGTCGCGCCGCGCGGCGACGTTGTCGCGCACGCAGTATCAGGAAGGCGAGGTCGCGTATCTCGACGTGATCGACAGCGAGCGTTCGGTGCTGCAGTCGCAACTGCAGGCGAACCAGCTGACCGGCGCGCAGGCCGTGTCGACCGTGAACCTGATCCGTGCGTTGGGCGGCGGATGGGGGAATGCGCCGGCGCCGACGGCGGTGGGCGATGCGGCGTCGGCCAACGCGGAAGTGGCTGCGCGGTGACGCGCGAACGGCGGGCGATGCGTCGCTCGCCGGCCGTGAAGCGAAGCACCCCGGCATGCAGGCGCAGGTCTGCATGCCGGGGTTTTTTATGGGGTGTCGCGAATGTCCGCGGAGGAACGTCGGTGATCGGCCAGTCGGCAACGTCCGCCGCAACGCGTCGCGTGAGCACCGTGCCGACATTCACGGTGGCCGCATCAAACCCGGTTGCTGCCTGATCCACTGGCATACCCTCCGGCGCACCGAACATCCTTGACGAATCCGCGCTGCCGGTACCGGACAGACGCGCCATGCATGAAGGCGTTCCTGTCGAAACGCCGATCGGCAGGCGACGACCGAATCGACTGAACGTCCTGCCACCGACGTTGCAGCGAAGGCAACACCGTGGTTCGCGAATGCGCCTTCCGTTGCGAATTGCGACAGGATACGGTTGATACCGTACTGAACGCTTACCTTCAACGGAGCACATCATGCGCTCGACGATTTTTTTGTCCGCGATTCTCTGCACGTCAACGGCACTGGCGGTCATCCCGGCGACAGCCCGCGCGGAGCCGTTCACGATCAGGGTCGATGACCTCAGTCACGGGCACTTTACGAACGAACAGGTGTACGGCGGTTTTGGCTGTCACGGTCAGAACGTTTCGCCGCGCATTTCGTGGACTCACGTTCCGCGCGGCACGAAGAGCGTCGTCGTGACAATGTTCGACCCCGATGCGCCGACCGGCGGGCTCGGCTGGACCCACTGGGAGATCGTCAACATCCCACCTTCGGAGTCGTCGATCGAAAAAGGCGCTTCCGGCAATCCGCAGCGCATGCCGGCAGGCGCCGTCGAGACGATGACGGACTTCGGCGAATCCAGGTACGGCGGCCCGTGCCCGCCTGAGGGCGCGTCGCATCGATATGTCGTGACGGCGTCCGCGCTGGACGTGGCGAAAATCGACGTGGCGCCGGCGGCGAGTCCGGCCGTCGTCGCCTATCAGATGCACGGGAAAATCATCGCTCAGGCGAAGTACGTCGCCCGATATCATCGTGCCGCGACCAACGATTGACGGGTGCGATTACATCAGCGACATTCCGCCGTCGACGTTCAGGTTGATGCCGGTCACGAAGCTGCTGTCATCGCTCACGAGAAACAGTGCGGCACGCGCCAGCTCGTCTGCGTGGCCCAGCCGGCCAAGCGGAATCCTTCCCGCAACGGCGGTCTCGAATGCGGGGCGATCGGCTGCGGCGATACCCAGTTTGGACAGAATGGGCGTGTCGACGGGGCCCGGACTGATCACATTGACCCGGATGCCGCGCGCTTTGAATTCGAGCGCCCAACTGCGTGCGAACGCTTCGATGGCTGCCTTGCTACCGGCATACGCCGCATGACCTTCGAATACTTTCGAACTCGCAATGGAGCTCGTCAGCAGAATGGCGCCTGCATGACGCAGTTGGGATGCGATCTTCTGTACGCCAAAGAAAACCGCCCGGGTATTGGTGGCGAATTGTGCTTCGTACGCTTCGGGACTGACCTGGTCCGAGCGGGCGATCGTGTTGACGCCGGCGTTGGCGACGTAAATGTCGAGCCCGCCGAACCGTTCCGCGATCAGTGACGCAACACGGTCATGCGTTGCGGGATCGGCGAGGTCGCCGGGCAGGCCCGTGGCCCGATCGCCGAGTTCCGACACCGCGGCATTTACCGCGGCCGGACGCCGTCCGACGATCAGTACATGCGCACCCTCGGATACAAACAGCTTTGCCATCGCAAAGCCGATGCCGCTATTGCCGCCGGTGATGACGGCGACCTTGTTTTCGAGTCGGTTCATTTGAATTCCCGTTGTTCCACGCGGATGTCGCGCTGAAAGCCAATTTAGCTTCGGGTGAGACGACGGCCCAGTCATCCAGCGGAGCAATCAGTTTTGCCGAATGATCAAAATGTCTGTTGAGAACCTGAATGGCCTGGCTGCCTTTGTTCGAGCGGTCGAGGCCGGTTCGTTCACGGGAGCCGCGCGCTTGCTCGGTACGACGCCGTCGAGCGTGTCGAGAAGCGTCGGAAGACTGGAGCGGCGTCTCGGCATAAGGCTGTTCCGGCGCTCGACCAGGGCTACCATCCTGACCGTGGAGGGCCAAACCTACTATGAGCGCGTCGCGCCGCTCATCCGGGGCATCGAGGAAGCAGGTAACGCATTGACTGCGTCGCCGGCCGCGGTCGGCAAGCTGCGTATGAGTGTGCCCGGCGCGTTGGCGCGCATTCTGCTCGACCCACTCACCAGAGACTTGATGGCGCGTCATCCGGACCTGCTGTTCGATGTGAACGTGAGCGACCATCATGTCGACGTCATCCGCGAGGGTTTCGATCTGGTCATCAGAGCCGGGCAGGTCGTGGACAGCACGTTGCATGCGCGGAAATTGGGCGATCTGCCGCTCGTGCTCGTGGCCTCCCCTGATTATTTGAGCCGCAACGGCGTGCCGGAATCGGCATCCGAACTCGGGAAGCATCGCCACGTTCGCTACAGACTTGCCGGACGCGTGGTGCCCGTCATGTTTTCCGGCGAGGCGAGCCCGCAGATGGAAGGTGCATTCGACTCCGACAGCGGTGAGGCGATGAGACTGGCGGCATTGAATGGACTCGGTATCGCACAGATACTGAAAGCGACGGTTCAGGAAGATATCGACGCGGGACGGTTGCGTCGCGTATTGCCGGAGTTGGCGTTGAGATCCGTGCCGCTTCATGTGTTGCACGGATATGGAAGAAACATGCCGCTGCGAGCCAGAGTAATGATCGACTTCGTGGAGAAGCAACTCTCGCAGTGGATGAAGTGACGCTTTTCGCTGGCCGATTCAACCCGTCGATGCAACACACTTGAAGCTGCACGGCAGCGGGGCGTGCGGCAATGAAACAGGGGCGGCGGATCGACTAGACAGACGGTGCGGCGGCGCCCCGCCGCGCGCACCGCTCGTGCATGACAGTCAGCGTGCAAGCAGGACGACAATACGTGACGCCGCAAGCGCATCCGTGCGGAACCGATCGCGCGCCGCCGCATCACCGCATTACGCGCCGCCGAACGCGCGTCCCATCGGCTTCATTCGCATCCCGCGCGCGAGCCGGGTCCACGGCAGGTCTGCCGGGTCGGCCTGCATCGGCCCCGGCGCCTTCGCGACCAGCACCGCGTGCGCAATGCTCTGGAAATCGGCGCGGAAGTGCACCGAGCTCTTGTTGACGAGGATCTTCATCGCCTCCGGCTCAATGCCGCCCACCCGATACAGATTGCGATCGAGCATCTGCGCCTTGCCGGCGCTCACGACGATCCGCACGCCGTCGATCCGCAGGCATGCGACCGGCCCGACGTCGGCCTGCATGCCGTTCATCATCGGGCCGTCGTAGCGGCAGATGCCGTCGGACAGCGCGACGACCTCGAAGCGCGCGCGCAGCGGCTCGTCGCCGGGCGCGCCCGAGCCGCCGAGCGACAGGTCGACGCTTGCGCCGACGCCGGCGCGCCACGCCGCGGCCACTGCGGCCGGGTCCCACATCAGGCCGAGCGCCGCGTCCTGCGCGCCATGACGCAGCAACGCGCGAAGCAGGCCCGTCGTATTCGAATCGCCGCCCGCGCCCGGATTGTCCTGCGTGTCGGCGATCACGACGGGCTTGCTCGCGTCGGCGGCAAGCCGCATCGCTTCGCGCACGGCGTCGTCCGGCGACAGGAACGGCACCTGCCACTTCGCCTCGTCGGCCAGCATCGCGTCGTACAGCGTCTGCACGGCGGCTTCCACCGCGTCGGTGTCGCCATAGCCCCAGATGACCGGCCCGCATTCCGGGAAATCCGCAGCCGGAAAGCCCGGCGCGAACGACAGCGACGCCACGCCGCCGGTTTCGAGTGCCGCGAGGCGCGCGTACATCGCCCGAGCCGGATCGAGCAGCGTGCACATCCCGTTGATCGGGATCAGGAACGGCAGCCGCCGCGCCGCACGATGCAGCGGGCCGCGGCGTTCGAGCTGGCGCTCGAGCAGCGCGGCCGCACGTTCGCCGGTTTCCGCCATGTCCACGTGCGGATACGTGCGAAAGGCGACCAGCGCGTCGGCGCGGCTCAGCATCAGGTCGGTCACGTTCGCATGCAGGTCGAGCGACGCGACTACCGGCACGTCCGGGCCGACCGCGGCGCGGACGCGATCGAGCAGGGTGCCTTCGCCGTCGTCCGTGTGCTCGGCGACCATCGCGCCGTGCAGGTCGAGATACACCGCGTCGCAGCCGCCGCGCCGCGCGGCAGCGACGATCTCGCCGGCGATGCGCTCGAAGGCGTCCTCGGTGACGTGCGCCGACGGGCTGGCACCGGCCCAGATCACCGGCAGTAGGCGCCAGTCGCGCCGCTCGGCCGCGTTGATGAAGCCGCCGGCCGGAATGTTGACGTCGCGCAGCGCGAGCACGTCGGCGTCGCGCACCAGCGCGGGAAACCCTTCGCCGCGTTCGAAGTTCGCGTAGGCGGCCTTGGTGGGCGCGAAGGTGTTGGTTTCATGCTGGAAACCGGCAACGAGAATGCGTCGGGTCATGAGGTCGTGTCCAGTAAAGCAGGTCGGTGTGCGGGGGGCATGGGGCGAGACGGCACCGTCGCGACGCGATCGGTCACCGTGCGTCGGCGGGCAGGCGGTTCATGATCAGCGCCACGGCGCCCGCGACCATCAGCGCGACGATCACGAGCAATCCCGCCTGCATGCTGCCGGTCGCGGTGCGGATCTCGCCGATCAGCGTCGGGCTGAGGAAGCCGCCGAACAGGCCGATCGTGTTGATGAGCGCGATGCCGCCGGCGGCCGCGTTGCCCGTCAGGTATTGCGACGGGATGGCCCAGAACACCGTGTAGGCCGCCCACAACAGCGCCGTGGCGATCGTCATGCAGGCGAGCGACACCGCGAGATGGCCGTCGGCCCAGGTCGCGGCGGCCAGCGCGGCGGCACCGACGATCGCCGACACCGCGCTGTGCAACCGGCGCTCGCCGCGACGGTCCGAGCGCCGGCCGATCACGAGCATCGCGCACGCGGCGCCGACGTACGGAATCATCGAATAGAAGCCGATCTGCATCGTGTCGGTCACGCCGTTGGCCTTGAGAATCGACGGCAGCCAGAAGCTGACCGCGTAGATGCCGCAGATCATCGTGAAGTACGCGAAGGCCAGCAGGTAGACGCGCGGGTCGCGCGCGGCCTGCCCGAACGCGTGATGGCCGCCCGCGGGCACCGGCAGCTCGGTGGCGAGCAGGCTTTTCTCGCGGTCGCTCAGCCACGCCGCATCGTCCGGGCGATCGGCCAGCAGCTTCAGCACCAGCAGGCCGAGCACCGCGCACGGCAAACCTTCCGCGACGAACATCCATTGCCAGCCGGCCAGCCCGTGCGCGCCGTCGAGGGCCGTCATCAGCCAGGTCGACAGCGGCGAGCCGACGATGCCGCCGATCGGCCCGGCCATCATCACGACGGCCATCACGCCGGCCATGCGGCGCGGGCCGTACCAGTAGGTCAGGTAGAAGATCATGCCCGGCGCGAAGCCGGCCTCGAACACGCCGAGCAGAAAGCGCAGCACGTAGAACGACGTGGTGTCGTGCACGAACATCATCGCGGCTGACGTCAGCCCCCACAGCACCATGATCCGGCTGATGGTCTTGCGCGCGCCGATCCGGGGCAGCATCAGGTTGCTCGGAATCTCGAACAGCACGTAGCCGAGGAAGAAAATGCCCGCGCCGAGGCCGTAGGCCGCGTCGGAGAAGCCGAGCGCGCTTTGCATGTGGAGTTTCGCGAAGCCGATGTTGACGCGATCCAGGTACGCGAACGTGTAGCAGAGCAACAGCAGCGGCAGCAGGCGCCAGTTCAGTTTGCGGTACAGCGCCTGCACCGGCGCGCTGTCGTGCGCGACCGAACGGCGGGAGGATGGGACGGCGGACATGTCTCTCTCCTGTGGCGTGAGCGTCTTGCGGAAGGGGCTTCGATTGCCGCATCGTCGGAGAGCCGAAAAAGCAGAGCAAGAGCAACTTAAGTGATCTAATGTTGCTCGACAGGCAACGATCGGGCGAACCGGGAACCTCCATGCGCGAACTCAACCAGCGCCGCTTGCGCTACTTCCACGAGGTGCTGACGCACGGCTCCATCCGCGGCGCGGCCGACAGCATCAATACCGCGCCGTCCGTGATCACGCGGCAGATCCGGCTGCTCGAAGAGGAGATCGGCGTCGAGCTGTTCGAGCGGCAGGCGCGCGGCGTGCGGCCGACCGAGGCGGCCGCGCATCTGCTCGAATACTGGCGCGGGTGCCGCTCGCAGCAGGAATTGTTCGAGGAGCGCCTGCAGGCGTTGCGGCGGCTGCAGTCCGGCCAGGTGCGCATCGTCACCAGCGAGGGGTATGTCGACGTGCTGATGGACGAGGTGCTGACCGATTTCTGCATGCGTTATCCGAAGCTCGACGTGATCGTCGACGTCCTGCCGGTCAACAACGTGCTGCAGGAAGTGGCGGAGAGCCGTGCGCACATCGGGCTCGCGTACAACCCGCCGGCCCATCCGGAGATCGAGTATCTCGCCACGTCGTCGCAGCCGGTGGTGGCGCTCGTGCATGCCGGCCACCCGCTCGCGGTGCGCGGCGGCGCGGTGCGCGCGCACGAACTCGGCGAGTATCCGCTTGCGCTGATGCCGCCGGCGTTCGGTCTCGGCCAGGTCGCGCAGATGCTCGCCTATACCGAGAACCTGCCGATCCGTCCGACGCTGACGACCAACTCCCTCGCGGTATTGCGCCATTTCGTGAAGCGCCACGACGGCATTACGCTGATCGGCGCATTCGCGGCATATCGCGAACTCGAAAGCGGCGAACTCGTCGCGCTGCCGATCGCGCATCCGTTGTTCGATTCGGCGAAAGCGCGCCTGCTCGTGAAGGTGGGGCGGCCGCTCGGCGTCGCGGCCGATACGCTGCTGAATGGCCTGCTGCACGACATGAAGATGTTCGCGGGGGCGGCTACGGGTCGGCGCCCGGCCGCCAAACGGCCGCGCGTGGCGAAGCGCCCGCGTTGACGGCGGCTGACGCCGACGCAAGTGGGGGTGAATGTCGTGCATGCGGTCGACGGGGGATTAGCGGGCGACGCTACGACAACGCATCGCTCGTCGATTCGATCCAGTGCGCGGTGGCGCCGGCAACGCATCGATTGCAACTAACGGTCAAGCCGTCGAGCGATGACCGGCGCAGTGGCGGCGTTCGCCGCCACTGCGGTCATTTTTCGGCACCTGCGTCTGCGCTTGCATCTGCAGCCCGCAGCGCGCGCACCAGTTCACTCGCGGCCTTGCCGAGCCCCGTATGTTTCTGCCGCCGCAGATACACGGGCAACGGCAGCCCGTTGCGGATGTTCGCGAACACGAGCGGCGCGAGTTCGCCGTCGTCGACGTATCGCCCGATCACCGATGCGGGCAGGTTCGCCCAGCCCTGCCCGGCCTTCACGAGTGCGATCGCGGTGGTCATGTCGGTCACCTTCCACGTGCGGTTGCCGATCAACGGCCGCACGTCGGTCAGCGGCCGCTCGGGATCGGCGATCACGATCTGGCGGAAGCCCGACAATCGCTCGATCGCCTCGGGTTGCGAGCATTCGGCGATGGCCGGGTGACTCGGCGCGGCAACCGCGACGAGTGTCTCGGTCCACAGCGCATGGATCTGTTCCTGCGGATGCAGATCGAGCCCGCCGTACGCGATACAGAGATCGACGGCGCCGCGATGCAGCGCATCGACGATCGCGTCCTGCGGCGCGGTGACGATGCTGATCGCGAGCGCCGGGTATTTCGCGGCCACCGCCGTCAGCGCGCACGCAACCGGTGCGCCGTCGATTTCGGCCGCGAGCCCGAGCCGCAACGTATCCTCGACACCTTCCGACAAGTGCTGCGCATGCGCGCGCAGCGCATGCAGCCGCTCGGCGATCGCGCGTGCGTCGGGCAGCAGCGCGGCCATCGCGGCGGTCGGCGTCGGCTCGCGCGTGCCGCGATCGAACAGCACGAGATCGAGCTCGGCCTCGAGGTTCGCGATCGCCATGCTGACTGCCGACGGCGTGCGGCCGAGCGCACGTGCGGCCGCCGAGAACGAACCTTTGTCGATGACGGTCAACAGCATGTCGATGTGGTCGCTGGTCAGCACGCGCGCCTCCTGTCAGAAAAATTGAAAGGACCTGACTTTGCCGGGCGAAGTGCCCGCTGTAGTCTCGCCACCTGGTTCGAAACGAAGGGGGGCGGTCATGCAAGGATGGAAGAGACGCATAGTCTACGTCGTGATGTTCGAGGTGCTCGGCATCCTCGTCGCGTCGTCGGTGCTCGGCATGCTCAGCGGCGCGAGCGCGGCGACGAGCGGCCTGCTTGGCGTGATGATCTCGACGACGGGCGTCATCGTCAATTTTCTGTACAACCTCGGGTTCGAGGCGTGGGAGCGGCGCCGGGCGGAAACGACGCGCACGGTCGCGCGGCGCGTCGTGCATGCGATCGGGTTCCAGGTCGCGCTCGTGACGTTCCTGATTCCGCTGATCGCGTGGTGGCTCGACGTGTCGCTGCTGCAGGCGTTCCTGTACGACGCGGTGCTGATCGTGTTCTTCCCGATCTTCACGTTCACGTACAACTGGGCGTTCGACAGCGTGTTCGGGTTGCCGGATGCGGTGACGCGCAAGGCGGCGCCGGCGGCGTGATGCAGAGGAAGGCGAAACGATGCGGACAGCTCCGCGCCGTTTCGCTTCCGCAGATTCTGCAACAGAGAGGAAGGCCGGGCGGCGCGCATGCCGCCCGCGACGTCAAGCGGCGACGAACTCGTGCACGTAACGGTTGAACACCGCCGGGCTCGCCGCATTCATCCCGTGCGACGCACCGGCGACGGTCTGCCGTTGCGCATCGCCGATCCACTGCGACAGCGTGTCGACGTTGTGGCGGAACATCTTCGGGCTGCGCTGGCCGTCGATCAGCAGCGTGCGGCATGCGATGTCACCGGCCGTATGTTGCGAATATGCGGGCAGCGGGTCGCGCAGCTGCTTCGGCAGCGTGCTCGCGTTGTCGATCGCCATCGTGCGAAAGCGCGACGTGCTCTTCTTCCATGCACCGGGCAGGCTTACCGAGTCGACGAACATTTCGAGGCCCGCTTCGACTTCGCCCTGCTCGATCAGGCTCACGGCCTTCGTGCGCAGCGCGATCGCGGCGGCCGGCAGCGCGGCTTCGCGCACGCCCGGCTGCTGCAGCGGGCCGCCCGGATCGGCGAGCGTGAGCGATTCGACGAGGTGCGGATGCTGGCGCGCGACGTTGAACGCGACGCTGCCGCCACGCGAATGGCCGACCAGGTGCACGGGGCCGAGATCGAGCGCGTCGATGAATTCGGCGAGCTCGTCGACGTGGTTCTGCCAGCTGAACTCGTCCTGGATGCCCGCTTCGACGGCCGGCCAGTAGTGGCTCAGGCTCGGCGCGATGCAGCGATAGTGGGCCGACAGCGATGCGAGCTGCGGATCCCAGTAGCGGTAGTCGCACAGCGAGCCGTGCACGAACACCATCGGCGCACCGCTGCCCCGCTCGACATACGGCAGGCTGATGCCTGACGAAAGCGTCGCAAATTGCAGGTCGGGGTTCGCGAGCACGGACGGCTCGATTCGCATGTTCATGACTGAAAGACTCAAAGGTGCGTCAACACGACGCAACTATGCATCACGGCGAGCTGCAAGGAAAACGCATAATTTTCATCGTGACGATCAATTTTCTTGATGGCTCGGCCGGAAACCCTTGTCGGAAGGGGACGGATGTCGATGCTTTCAATCGTCTGACGATAAACTGTTTTGTCCGAACGGCCTGAAACGAACGTGCGGCGGCCGGCCGGCGCACCCGCGCGTCGCAATGGAAAAGGGGAGGCCGCGCGCCGCGAAAGCGGCCCGCGTGTCAGCGCACCGCCAGCGCGGGCGCGGTCTGAAGTTCGACCGGGAGATCGTTGTCGGCCGCGAACTGCATCGCGAAGTCGAATGCGTCCGCGCACACGGTGCGCAATTCGTCCGACACGAACAGGCATTTGACGCCGCCGGCGACGACGGGCATCGCGAGCCGCGACAGCGCGCACGGATAGCCGGGCCGCCGCTCGCCGACGAACAGCGTGATGACGCCCGCGAGGCGTTCGGGCCAGTCGCTCGGGCGGAAGGTTTTCTGCGCGTGCGTGACGCCGCGGATCAGGTGGCCGGCGAGGCGGCCCTGTTCGGTGACTTCGATGCGATCCATACCGTGAGTGTCCTCGTTCGCGTCATTCGCCGCCGTCGGCCGCCGCGTCGCCGCGCGCGGGAATCCGCAGGTTGCGCAGCTTGTGATAGAGCGTTTTCTTCGGCATCCCGAGCGCTTCGCTCGCCTCCGCGACGTTGCCGTTGTGACGCCGCAGCATGTCCTCGATCAGCATGCGCTCGAAATACGCGAGCTGTTCCGCCAGCGTGCCGGCCGCGGCCGGTGTGCCGCCGGACGATAGCAGGCTGTCGCCGGTCAGCCCGAGCACGAAGCGATCGGCCACGTTCTGCAGCTCGCGCACGTTGCCGGGCCACGCGTGCGTCATCAGTTCGGACACCTGCGCGGCCGTGACGACCGGCGCGGGCTGCCCGAAGCGCCGGGCGGCCGCGAGCACGAAATGCTCGAACAGCAGCGGCACGTCCTCGCGCCGCTCGCGCAGCGGCGGCAGCTCGATCTGCGCGACGTTCAGGCGATACAGCAGGTCGGCGCGAAAACGCCCGTCGGCCGCGAGTTCGGCGAGATCGGCTTTCGACGCGGCGACCACGCGGCAGTCGACCGGGATCAGCTCGTTCGCGCCGAGCCGTTCGACCACGCGTTCCTGCAGCACGCGCAGCATCTTGACCTGCAGCGGAACCGGCATCGTCTCGATCTCGTCGAGGAACAGCGTGCCGCCGTCCGCCCATTCGATCTTGCCGATGCGCTTCTTGATCGCGCCGGTGAACGCGCCGGCTTCGTGGCCGAACAGTTCGCTCTCGAACACCTGCTCGGGCAGGCCGCCGCAGTTCAGCGCGACGAAATGCGCGTCGCGCCGGCTGCCGAAGTCGTGCAGGCTGCGCGCGATCAGCTCCTTGCCGGTGCCCGTTTCGCCGGTGATCAGCACCGATACCGACGTATCGGCGAGGCGCAGGATCTTCTTGCGCACGTCCGCCATCGCGGGCGACTTGCCGAGCACGAACGCCTCGATGCCCTGCCAGTTGTTCAGCGCCGCGCGCAGGCCCTGCACTTCGAGCGTCAGGCGGCGTTTCTCGACCGCGCGCGCGACGCGCCCCGCGATCACGTCGGACGAAAACGGCTTCTCGATGAAGTCGTATGCGCCGACCTGCATCGCGCCGACGGCCGTCGAGATATCGGCATGGCCGCTGATCAGCACGACCGGGATCTGCGCGTCGATGGCCATCACGCGATCGAGCAGTTGCAGCCCGTCGATGCCGGGCATCCGCACGTCCGACACGATCACCACCGGCGCGCCGGGCGCGACGTGGGCGAGCGCGTCGGCGGCCGACGCGAACGCGTCGACCGCGAAACCGGCCAGCGCCACCGCCTGCTCGACGCCGATCCGGACGTTTTCATCGTCCTCGACGACCAGCACCCGAATCTCATCTTCCATGCTCTGTCCTTTGCAGCGTGGCCGCCGCGAATTCGATGGTGAACTGCGCGCCGCCTTCGTCGCGGTTCGTCGCGGCGATCTTCGCGCCGAACGCCTCGACGATGCGCGACGTGATCGCGAGGCCGAGCCCGAGGCCCTGGCCGCGCGGCTTGGTCGTGACGAACGGCTCGAACAGGTGCGGCAGCACGTCGGGCGCGATGCCCGCGCCGCTGTCGGCGACGGTGAAGCGCACGCGGCCGGCTTCGTCCGGCCCGGCGGCCTCGATGACGATGCGGCGCACGGGCGCGTCGTGCACCGCGTCGAGCGCATTGCCGAGCAGGTTCACGATCACCTGCTGCAACTGGCTCGACTCGGCCGACACGGCCGTGCCGGGCGCGATGTTCACGTCGAGCCGCACGCCTTCGTCGCGGATCCGCGCGTCGTAGATGAGCCGCGCATGCGCGACGGCTTCGTTCAACGACACCGCGACGCGCTCGACGTCGGGCTTGCGCGCGAACGTCTTCAGCTCGCCGGTGAGGACCGCCATCCCGTCGACGAGCTTGCCGATCCGTTCGAGATTGGCGAGCGCGGGCGCCGGCTGGCCGCGCTCGAAGAACGTGCGCGCGTTGTCGCACAGCGTGCGGATCGCGACCAGCGGCTGGTTCAGTTCGTGCGTGAGGCCGGCGGCCATCTGCCCGAGCACCGCGAGCTTGCCCGCATGCACGACTTCCTGCTGCGACGCGCGCAGCCGCTGCTCGGTGCGTTCGCGCTCGTCGATCTCGCGCTGCATCCGCTCGTTCGCGGCCGTCAGTGCGGCGGTGCGCTGCGCGACCGTCAGTTCGAGCCGGTCGTTCGCGCGGCGCAGCGCGTCCTGTGCCTTCAACCGCGCGACGATCGCCCGGCGGCGCTGGATCGCATAGCCGGCCAGCAGCGCGACGATCAGGAACGCGCCGGTGACGAAGATGAATGCCGTCTGCTGCTGGCGCCGCGCGCCCGCGATGTCGAGCAGCACCATCAGCGAATCGCCGGCCTGCGGCGCGGGGCGCGACATCACGAGATAGCGCGTGCTGCGGCCGGCGTGGTGCGGATCGGGAAAGGTGCCGAACCACGCGGCCGCGCCGCGGTCGCCGATGCGGCGATACGGCAGTGCGTCGACCGTGCGGCCCGCGTATTGCCGCGACGCCTGGATGTCGCGCTGCTGCTGCGCGGTGATCGGGCGCAGCGCAGTGAATTTCCACGCGGGCTCGGTCGAGATCACGACCACGCCGTTGCCGTCGACGACCATCGCGGCGACGCCCGGCGCGCGCCATGCCGATTCGAGCGAATCGACGCTGATCTTCACGGCGGCCACGCCGATCGGCACGCCGTCGCTGCGCACCGCGCTCGCGAAGTAGACACCCGGCACGCCGGTATTGGTGCCGATGCCGAAGAAGCGGCCGCTGCCGCGCGCGAGCGCGTCCTTGAAGTACGGCCGGTACGACACGTTGGTGCCGACGAAGCTGATCGTCTCGTTCCAGTTGCTGGCGGCGATTACGTCGCCCTGCAGGTCGATCACGTCGACCGCGCCGCTGCCCGCGTCGCGATTCACGGCTTCGAGGTAGGTGTTTACCGCATGCACGAGCGCGGGCGCATCGTGCGGCGCGGCTTTGAGCATCGTGCGCACGCCGTCCTGCCGCGCGACCAGGCCGGGCAGGATCTCGAAGCGGCCGAGCTCGCTCTTCAGGCTCGACGCATACAGGTCGAGCCGGTGCGCACCGGCTTCCTCGAGCGCATCGATCGCGCGTTCCCACGCGAAATCGACGGCCGCGCCGGCCACGCCGACGTACAACACCGCGGCCGATGCCCAGCCCCACCACGGGATTCCCTTGAAGCTCTTCTGCACGTTCGCCCTCATCGAAGCCCGCAACCGCCCGCCCGGAACGACGCGCGCCGCGCGCCGGCGAGGCCGGCGGCGGCGCGTGCGAAGCGGCCGGCACGACGGGGCGCGCGGCGGCGCGTCATCCGAAGTGTGCGATCAGGATCAGCGTGACCGTGACGACGATCGCGCCGCCGATCCGCGTCGCGATCTGCGCGAACGGCATCAGCTGCATCCGGTTCGCGGCGGTCAGGATCGCGACGTCGCCGGTGCCGCCTTGCCCGCTGTGGCAGGCGTTCACGATTGCGGTGTCGATAGGGTACATCTTCATCAGGCGGCCGACCACGAAACCAGTGCCCATCAGCGTCGCGACGGTCGACACGATCGTGACGACGTTGACGATCGTGAACGCGGCGGTCAGCTTGTCCCACGGCGTCATCGCGACGCCGATCGCGAACAGCAGCGGATACGTGACGGCGGTCGAGAAGAACTTGTAGACGACGAACGCGCCTTCCTGCAGCGGCGGCGACACCGCGCGGGCAAGCTTCACGAGCACCGCGAGAAACAGCATCGCGACCGGCGCGGGCAGGCCGAACAGCTTGTGCGCCATCAGGCCGACCAGGTACAGCGTGATCGCGGTGATGCCGGCGCCCGCGATGTGCGAGACGTCGACGTGGCCGCGGATTTCCTCGTTCTCGGGCGTCATGTCGCCCGATTCGCCGACCTGCAGGCGGCCGTTGCCGGTCAGGTGCGGGAAGCGCTTG
The DNA here is from genome assembly GCF_902832845.1 of Burkholderia metallica. GTDB lineage: Bacteria > Pseudomonadota > Gammaproteobacteria > Burkholderiales > Burkholderiaceae > Burkholderia > Burkholderia metallica. The sequence continues at coordinate 310,290 of NZ_CADFDB010000010.1, forward strand.
CCGAGCATGTCGAGCGCGCCCGACAGGATGATCGCGGTCAGGCTGCCGAGCATCACCGGCGGCAGCACCATCGCGAACATCTCGCCTTGCGGCAGGTGCATCAGTTCCGAATAGCCGATCGACAGCGGAATCGCGCCTTCGCCGACGCCGCCCGCCATGATCGGCACGACGATGTACAGCAGCGTGTGGCGCGCGCCGAGGCCGAGCGCGGTGCCGACCGCCGTGCCGACGATCGCGGCCGCGACCGAGCCGGCCGCGAGCGGAATGAAGATCTTCACGAAGCCCTGGATCAGCACGCGGCGATCCATGCTCAGGATGCTGCCGACGATGATCGACGCGATGAACAGGTACAGGAAGTTGGTCGACTTCGTGAACTCGACCGTCAGGTTCAGCACCGGCTTCGGCAGCACGTGGTAGTAGGTGAGCGCCGACGGCACGAAGGTCGCGAAGATCGCGGCCGCGCCGATGTTGCGCAGCAGCGGCAGCCGCTTGCCGAGTTCCGCGCAGGTGAAGCCGAAGAACGCGAGCACCGCGATCGCCATCGAGATCTCGCCGGGCACCTTGCCGGTCACCGAGAAGCCGACGATCAGCGCGAGCAGGATGAAGTAGACGGGCAGCGGAATGATGCCGATGCGGATTTCCATCAGTTTCCACCAGCCCTCCGGCCAGAAGCGCTCGCGCGGGGGGGCGACGGTGCCGGAAACCGGCTCGGAATGGGGCGGGGTATGGATAGAGGTCTGCAAGACGTGTCTCCTGATGTTGGAATGCCTGCATGACTTCGCGGCATCGTGTGCCGTCTATTACGCAACCCTCGTGCCAGTATTGCGGGCCTGCCGAAACATTTTCAACGCATTGATTCTTAAGGGATTTGTTTCGTATCAGGAAAGCTTGGGCCGACCGGATGGCCGAGATTTCGGAATTCGCCCCGCGCCCAGGCCGAGATTTCGGCCAGCCTGTCGGCCGGGAGCCGGTCGGGCCTCGCGGCCCCCGGCGGCGGCCCGCCATATCGCCGCGCGCGATTTTCTTCGCACAATCGCTTCGTAGACCGCCCCCGCGCCGCTCTCTATCATCGGCTGATCCTTTTCCGATGCGATGTCCCGTCCGGAGAACGCCCGCGCGTTCGCCGCGGCGTCGCGCATCCGTCGATACCGTCTTTGGACAGGAGAGTGGTTCGCATGCTGCATCCCGTTTTTTCCGCCCGCTTTTCCGCCGGCCGCGTCGCGCGCTTCATCGTCGCCGCGCTGCTCGGCGTTGCGCTGCTCGACGGCGCGCAAGCCGACACCGCGCCGCTGAAGGTCGGCATCTCGACCAGCCCGCAGATCGAAGCGCTCAAAGTCGCCGCGAAAGAGGCGAAGGCGCAGGGGCTCGACGTGAAGATCGTCGAGTTCACCGACTGGAATACGCCGAACGCGGCGCTCGCGAACAAGGACATCGACGTCAACTACTTCCAGCACATCCCGTTCCTCGAGAACGCGAACAAGCAGGGCGGCTACAACTTCGTGTCGATCGCGCCCGGCACGATCATGAAGATCGGCCTCTATTCGAAGAAGGTGAAAAGCTTCGCCGAGCTGAAGGACGGCGCGAAGGTCGCGATCGCGAACGACCCGGTGAACGGCGGGCGCGGGCTGTTGCTGCTGCAGCGCGCCGGGCTCATCACGCTGAAGCCGGGCGCCGACTACCGCGCGACGACGCACGACATCGTGTCGAACCCGAAGCACCTGAAGATCATTGCGCTCGAAGCATCGCAACTCGCGCGTTCGCTCGACGACGTCGATCTCGCGCAGGGCTACCCGAGCTTCATCAAGCTCGCCGGCACGACCGACCCGAACAGCGCGCTGCTGTTCGACGGCACCGAGAACAAGATCTTCGCGATCCAGTGGGTCGTGCGTCCGGACAGCGTGAACGATCCGCGCATCCGCAAGTTCATCGCGATCTACCAGCAGTCGCCGGCCGTGCGCCGTGCGCTCGACAACGCGTTCGGCTCGCTGTACGCGATCGCGTGGTGACGGAGGCGGCCATGACGACGGCGAACCGCAAGAAAATCCTGCTCAACGCGTTCAACATGAACTGCGTCGGGCACATCAACCACGGCCTGTGGACGCATCCGCGCGACCGCTCCGCGCACTACACCGATCTCGACTACTGGGCCGACCTCGCGAAGACGCTGGAGCGCGGCAAGTTCGACGGGATCTTCCTCGCGGACATCGTCGGCGTGTACGACGTGTTCGGCGGCGGGCCCGACGCCGCGCTGCGCGAATCGGTGCAGGTGCCCGTCAACGATCCGCTGCTGCTCGTGCCCGCGATGGCGCAGGTCACGCGGCATCTCGGCTTCGGCGTGACCGCGAACCTCACGTATGAACCGCCTTACCTGTTCGCGCGCCGCATGTCGACGCTCGATCATCTGACGAAAGGGCGCGTGGGCTGGAACATCGTCACCGGCTATCTCGACAGCGCCGCGCGCGGGATGGGCCTCGCGCAGCAGATCGGCCACGACGACCGCTACGAACGTGCGGACGACTACATGGACGTCGTCTACAAGCTGTGGGAGCAGAGCTGGGACGACGACGCGGTGATCCGCGATGCGCACGCGCGCGTGTTCGCGCAGCCGGGCAAGGTGCGGCGCGTGAAGCACGACGGGCCGTTCTATTCGATCGATGCGATTCATCTGAGCGAGCCGTCGCTGCAGCGCACGCCGGTGCTGTACCAGGCCGGCTCGTCGGCGCGCGGCGTCGCGTTCGCCGGCCGTCATGCGGAATGCGTGTTCGTGAACGGGCAGAGCAAGGCCGCGGCACGCGCGGCGGCGCTCGACATCCGCGCGGCCGCCGCCCGGCAGGGGCGCGACCCGGCGTCGATCCGGATCTTCGCGGGCGTGAGCGTCGTGACGGCCGAGACCGAGCGGCTCGCGCGCGAAAAGTTCGACGAATACCGGCGCTATGCGAGCCCGGAAGCCGGCCTCGCGCATTTCGCGAGCTCGACCGGCATCGACTTCGCGAAGTACGGCCTCGACGAGCCGATCTCGTACGTGAAGACCGATTCGATCCAGTCGGCCGTGGACGCGATCTCGCGCAAGAGCACGACCGGCACGTGGACCGTGCGCCGGATGCTCGAACAGATGTCGCTCGGCGGCCGCTATGCGCCGATCGTCGGCTCGCCGTCGCAGGTCGCGGACGAGCTGCAGTCGTGGATCGACGAGACCGGCATCGACGGCTTCAACCTGACGCGCACCGTGATGCCCGAGTCGTTCGAGGATTTCGTCGACTGGGTCGTGCCCGAGCTGCAGAACCGCGGCGTCTACAAGGAAGACTACGATCCGGCGCCGACGCTGCGCGAGAAGCTGTTCGGCGCGGGCCCGCGCCTGCCGGCGTGGCACACGGGCGCCCAGCACCGGCCGGGCGCCGCCGCGCACGCCGAATCCGCGCATCCCGCGCATGTCTGAACGTGACGGAGCGAAGCGATGACGCAATTGTTCGATACGCTGGGTTTCATCGAGACGTCGGCGGTACGTGCCGGCGCCGGGGCGACGGCGCATGACGAAGCGGCCGCATCGGCCGGATCGGCCGGCGGCGCCGCCGTGTCGCTGGAGCAGGTCGGCAAGGTGTTCGCGACGCCGCGCGGGCAGGCCGCCGCGCTGCGCGACGTGACGCTCGACGTGCGGCGCGGCGAGGTATTCGGGATCATCGGCCGCAGCGGCGCCGGGAAGTCGACGCTGCTCCGTCTGGTGAACGGCCTCGAACGGCCGAGTTCGGGCCGCGTGCGCGTGCAGGGCGTCGACGTCGGCGCGCTCGACGAGGACGGGCTCGTCGCGCTGCGCCGCCGCACCGGCATGGTGTTCCAGCATTTCAACCTGCTGTCCGCGAAGACGGTGTTCGAGAACGTCGCGCTGCCGCTGAAGATCGCCGGCGTGCCGAAAGCCGAACGCGTTCGCAAGGTCGAGGCGCTGCTGGAGCTCGTCGGGCTCGCCGCGAAGCGTGATGCGTACCCGGCCAGCCTGTCGGGCGGGCAGAAGCAGCGCGTCGGCATTGCCCGCGCGCTCGTGCACGATCCCGAGGTGCTGCTGTGCGACGAGGCGACATCGGCGCTCGATCCCGAGACGACGCAGTCGATTCTCGCGCTGCTCGCCGACATCAACCGCCGCCTCGGGCTGACGATCGTGCTGATCACGCACGAGATGGAAGTGATCCGCGCGGTGTGCGACACGGTCGCGGTGATCGAACAGGGCGAAGTCGTCGAAACCGGCCCGGTGTGGCGCGTGTTCGGCAACCCGCGCCACGGCGCGACGCGCGCGCTGCTCAGCACGCTCGTGCACGACCTGCCGGCCGAACTGGCCGCGCGCGTGCAGCCGCTGCCCGAGCAGGCCGCGTTGCCCGACGGCGCCCAGATCGTGCTCGACGTCCGCTATACGGGCGAGAGCGGCGGCGAGCCGGACGTCGGCGCGCTGGCTGCCGCGCTCGGCGGTTCGGTGCGGTTCCTGCACGGCGGGATCGAGCGCATCCAGGGGCATGCGCAAGGGCGGCTCGTGATCGCGGCCGCGCCGCGCGCGGATGACGCCGGCCACCCGCCGGCGGGGGGCGGTGCCGTCGCGGCGCTGCTCGAACGCGCGCGCCGCCACGCGAATCACGCGGAGGTGCTCGGCTATGTTTGACCTCTGGTGGCCCGAACTGCTCGACGCGATCCGCGACACGCTGTCGATGGTGGCCGCATCGGCCGCGATCGCCGCGCTGATCGGCATCCCGCTCGCGGTGGTCCTCGTGACGACCGCGCCCGGCGGCATCTACGCGCGGCACGGCGTGAACGCGGTGCTCGGCGCGCTCGTCAACGTGTTCCGCTCGACGCCGTTCATCATCCTGCTCGTCGCGTTGCTGCCGTTCACGCGCCTGCTGATCGGCACGACGATCGGCGTGTGGGCGGCCGTCGTGCCACTGTCGATCGCCGCGATCCCGTTCTTCGCGCGAATCGCCGAAGTGAGCCTGCGCGAAGTCGATCGCGGGCTGATCGAAGCCGCGCTCGCGATGGGCGCGAAGCGCCGCCACATCGTCTGGCACGTGCTGCTGCCCGAAGCGCTGCCGGGCATGCTCGGCGGCTTCACCATTACCGTCGTCGCGCTGATCGGCTCGACCGCAATGGCGGGCGCCGTCGGCGCGGGCGGCCTCGGCGATCTCGCGATCCGCTACGGCTATCAGCGCTTCGACACCACCGTCATGGCGACCGTGATCGTGATCCTGATCGCGCTCGTCTCGGCCGTGCAAATCACGGGCGACCGCCTGGTCCGACGCGTGACCCGGCGTACCTGAGCGACGCCACGAGCGTCCGCTCGCTTCATTCATGATCCTGAGAGAACGAACCCTATGAGCTTGCCCATCGGCGCGCCGCGCGAATGGAACGGAGAATTCGAGGAAGCGCTGTTTCTCGACGTGGCGCGACGCCATCGTCCCGGCTTCCCGGCCAAGCTGGCCACCCCGCCGCGCGAGCCGCGCAACGACGACGAACTGGCCGCCGTCGCCGACTACTACACGAAGATGGCGTCGCACGACCTGTTCATCGTGCAGGTGGTCGCGAAGGCGATCGACACGCTGTTTCGCGACGATCCGCATTTCCAGCTGATCCTGTCGCGCCAGCTCGGCGACGACGGCGCGCACGCGGTGATCGGCCGCGAACGCGTAAAGGAACTGACGGGGCGCGACCCGCTGCCCGAAATCGACCGGCTCGTCGCCGCGCACTGGGCGCGCATCGGCGACATCGCGGTGCGCGACGTCGCGGGTTTTCTCGCGTTCGAATGGCACTACGAACTGCACATCCTCGCGAAGCTGTGGATCCAGCGCAAGACCGGCCGCATCGGCGATTCCGCGATGCGCGAGCACGGCGAGAACCGGATCCGGCCGGACGAGGAGTGGCATCGCGTGCAGATCGTCCAGTGGTGGTTCGACACGTTGAAGGCGCTGCCGGCGGCGGAGCGCGACGCGCTGATCGATCGCGTGATCGCGGCCGACGAGGAAACGCAGGTGCGGCTCGACGGTTATCTGCACGACGAGTACGCGCATACCGCGCACGTGTTCGGCGCGGACATCGCCGACTACCGCGCGATCTACGACGACTGGCGGCGCGAGATCCTGTCGCGGTTGACCGGCAGGCGCGAACTCGGGAAACTCGTGCCGTTGTCGAAAGCAGTTTCGACCCAGGAACAGGAAGCCGTCGCATGAACGATCCACGCGGCCCGGCGACGCTCGCCGCGGCAACGGATGTCTCGGCAATCGATCCGGCTGCGCTTTCGCGCGCGATCGACGCGCTGCGCGCCACGGCCGCTGCACGCGACCGCGCGGGCGGTCATGCGGCGCAGGAGAAGCAATGGCTCGCCGACGCGGGCCTGCTGACGCTCGCGGTGCCGCGCGCATTCGGCGGGCAGGAAGCCGCATGGCCCGAGATCTACGATGCGATCCGCCGGATCGCACGCGTGGACAGCGCGCTCGCGCATCTCGTCGGGTTCCAGTGCCTGCAGGTGGTGAGCGTCGACGTGTGGGGCAGCGACGCGCAGCGCGAACGCTATCTGCGCGGCACGGTCGAGCGGCAATGGTGGTGGGGCAATGCGGTCAATCCGCTCGATACGCGGCTCGTGGCCACCGCGACGCCCGACGGCGGCTACCGGCTCGACGGCGTGAAGGGCTTCTGTTCGGGCACGCGCGGCTCGCAGCGGATGACGGTGTCCGCGCACGATCCGGCTACCGGCCGCACCGTGTTCGGCGTGGTGCCGACCGATCGCGCGGGGATCACGGTCGCCGAAGACTGGGACCCGATCGGCCAGCGCCAGACCGACAGCGGCAGCGTGCGCTTCGACGGCGTGACGCTCGCGCCGGACGAGGTGCTGCACCGTTCCGAGGCGCCGCCGACGCCGCGCGCGACGCTGCGCACGCTCGTGTCGCAGCTCGTGCTCACGAACCTGTTCGTCGGGCTCGCGGAAGGCGCGCTGGCCGAAGCGCGCGACTATGTGCTGAAGCACGGCCGGCCGTGGATCCATGCGGAAGTCGCGCAGGCGAGCGACGATCCGTACACGCTGCAGCGCTTCGGCGACATGCGCGTGCGGGCGATCGCCGCGGCGGCGCTGGCCGATCGCGCGGCTGCCGCGTTGCAGCGTGCGTGGGCGCGGCAGGATGCGCTGACGGCCGACGAGCGCGCCGAGGCGGCGCTCGCGGTGTCGGAGGCGAAGATCGTCGCGCAGCGCGCGGCGCTCGAGAACGGCGAGGCGCTGTTCGACGCATGCGGCGCACGCGCGACGGCCGCGTCGCTCGGCCTCGACCGCTTCTGGCGCAACGCGCGCACGCATACGCTGCACGATCCGCTCGACTACCGGCTGCGCGACGTGGGCCGGTTCGCGTTGACCGGGGAATTGCCGCAGGCGTCGCTTTATACGTAACGGATCGACACCGGAGCGGACATGGCCCGCTCCGGACAAAACCCGCGGCCGGCTGGACGTCCGGAATGATATGTTATATCGTTGCGATACAATATATCATTCTCTCCTCAACGTCCTCTTCCGGAATCGCCCGATGAGTACCGCACTCCATCCGTCCACGCGGCTTCCCGTGACCGTCCTGTCCGGCTTCCTCGGCGCCGGCAAGACGACGCTGCTCAACCACATCCTCAACAATCGCGAGGGCCGGCGCGTCGCGGTCATCGTCAACGACATGTCCGAGGTCAACATCGACGCCGCGCTCGTGCGCGACGGCGGCGCGGGGCTGTCGCGCACCGACGAGAAGCTCGTCGAGATGAGCAACGGCTGCATCTGCTGCACGCTGCGCGAGGATCTGCTGATCGAGGTCGACCGGCTCGCGCGCGAAGGGCGCTTCGACCAGCTCGTGATCGAGTCCACCGGCATCTCGGAGCCGCTGCCGGTGGCCGAGACGTTCACGTTCGAGGGCGAGGACGGCCGCAGCCTCGGCGAAGTCGCGCGCCTCGACACGATGGTGACGGTGGTCGACGCGTTCAATTTCCTGCGCGACTACGCGTCGCGCGACAGCCTGCAGTCGCGCGGCGAATCGATGGGCGACGAGGATGCGCGCACGGTGGTCGATCTGCTGATCGACCAGATCGAGTTCTGCGACGTGATCGTGATCAACAAGATCGACCTGATCGACGCCGGCGCGCGCGAGCGGCTGGTCGCGCTGCTGCGCGGGCTGAATCCGCGTGCGCGGATCGAGATCGCCGAATTCGGCAAGGTGCCGCTCGAGCGCGTGCTCGACACCGGCCTGTTCGACTTCGACGAAGCGTCGCGCGCGCCGGGCTGGCTGCAGGAGATGCGCGGCACGCACACGCCCGAGACCGACGAATACGGCATCCGCAGCTTCGTCTACCGCGCGCGGCGGCCGTTCCATCCGCAGCGTTTCTTCGATCTCGTCGAAAGCGAATGGCCGGGCGTCGTCCGCTCGAAAGGATTCTTCTGGCTCGCCACGCATCCGACCATTGCCGGGTCGTGGTCGCAGGCCGGCGCGGTCGCGCGGCACGGGCCGGTCGGCCACTGGTGGGCGGCGGTGCCGCCCGAGCGCTGGCCGCAGGACCCGGAAGCCGTCGCGCAGATCCGCGCGCGCTGGGACGAACACGTCGGCGATGCGCGGCAGGAGCTCGTGCTGATCGGCATGGACATGGACGAGCCCGCGCTGCGCGCGCGCTTCGACGCGTGTCTGCTGACCGACGCCGAGATGGCCACCGGCCCCGATCACTGGACCACGTGGGACAACCCGTTTCGCGACTGGTCCTGACCTGAACGCGCGCTTCCTGCATCGATCCGGATGGAGAAGGCGCTCCACCGGATTCCGAGCATGAATGCAGCGCTTCCCGATATTTCCCTCACCGACGTCGCACCGGGCCGCCGCCCGCTCGACTGGGTCGGCATGCAGGGCATCGACCTGCCCGTCGCGGTGGCCGAGCCCGGCTGCCGGCGCGACGTGCATGCGCGCGCCGACGTGCAGGTCGATCTGCCCGCGCCGGATGTGAAAGGCATCCACATGTCGCGGCTGTACCGGCTGCTCGACGGGCTCGGCGACGGCACCGCGCTGTCGCCGGCCGGCCTTCGGCGCGTGCTGCACGCGATGGTCGACAGCCACCGCGACTGCGACACGCGCAGTGCGCGGCTGCGGCTGCGCTTCGATTTGCTCGCGCGTCGCGCGGCGCTGGTGACCGACGGGCTGGCCGGGTGGAAGGCCTATCCGGTCCGGATCGACGCGACGTTGACGGGCGCCAGGTTCGAGCTGCGCGCGCAGGTGACGGCCGTCTATTCGTCGACGTGCCCGTGCTCGGCCGCGCTGTCGCGGCACTGGGTCGAACAGGCGTTCCTCGCGGCGTTCGGCCGCGACGAGCGCGTCGAGCCGGCGGCGGTCGCCGCGTGGTTGAAGCGGCATGCGACGGCGGCCACGCCGCATAGCCAGCGCAGCGAGGCCGTCGTCAGCGTGGCGTTGCCCGCCGATGGCGCGACGCTGGGGCTGATCGACCTGATCGATCGCATCGAGTACGCGCTCGGCACGCCGGTGCAGACGGCCGTCAAGCGCGCGGACGAGCAGGCGTTCGCGGTGCTGAACGGCGAAAACCTGATGTTCGTCGAGGATGCCGCGCGCCGGGTCCAGGCCGCGCTGGACGGCCGCCACGCGGACCCGCGCGTGCACGTGCGCCATCTGGAAAGCCTGCATCCGCACGATGCGGTGGCCTGGGCCGCGCCGGTTCGCGAAGGTGCTAACGCGTGCTGATCCGCAAGCTGTTCCGGTTCGAGAACGCGCATGTCGTGCGCGGCTGCAGCACGCGGCGCTGCTCGCATTCGATCCACGGCCATTCGTACCGCGTCGAGCTGCTGCTCGAAGCGCATGCGCTGGATCACGGGCAGATGATCTACGACTTCGGGCTGCTCAAGGGCGACGTGCGCGAGCTGATCGACGCGTTCGACCATGCAGTGACGCTGTGGTCGGATGACGCCCCGGACTATCTCGACAGCATGCGCCGGCATTCCGAGCGCTGGGTGCTGCTGCCCGTGTCGCCGAGCGCCGAGCAGTTCTCGCGCGTGTTCTTTCGCCTCGTCGATGCGGCGCTGTCGTGCACCCGCATGGCGAACGGCGAAGGCGACGTACGGCTGCATTCGGTCATCGTTCACGAGACCGAGACCGGCTACGCGCAGTGCTTTCGCGACGATGCGTTCAACCCGCGCATGGGCCGCATCGACCTGGACGCGATCGTGTTCGCGCCGGCCATCGCCGGCCAGTGGCGCGATCCGGGCATGTTCGAGCGGATCAGGCGCGGCCGTCCCATTTCAACGCAGGAATCCTGATGATCAGAAAGAACCCGCGCGGCGACCTGCCGCAGATTCACCCGAGCGCCTTCGTCGATCCGACCGCCATTCTGTGCGGGCTCGTGATCGTCGAGGAGAACGTGTTCATCGGCCCGTACGCGGTGATCCGCGCCGACGAAACGGACGCAGGCGGTCAGATCGCACCGATCGTGATCGGTGCGCATTCGAACATCCAGGACGGTGTGGTGATCCATTCGAAGTCGGGCGCGAGCGTGACCATCGGCCAGCATACGTCGATCGCGCATCGCGCGATCGTCCACGGGCCGTGCAAGGTCGGCAACGGCGTGTTCGTCGGCTTCAACAGCGTGCTGTTCAACTGCACGATCGACGACGGCTGCGTGGTGCGCTACAACGCGGTCGTCGACGGCTGCCATCTGCCGCCGGGCTTCTACGTGCGTTCGACCGAGCGCATCGGGCCGGAAACCGATCTGGCCGCGTTGCCGCAGGTGACGGCCGACGCGAGCGATTTCTCCGAAGATGTTGCACGCACGAACAACGCGCTGGTGCTGGGTTACAAGCACATCCAGAACGAGTTCTGAATCATGGGCGAACCGATTCGACGTGAAGGGCGCGCGAGCGACGCGCTGAAGCGACGTCACGCCGACCTGCTCGTGTGCGGCGGCACGGCGATGACGCCCAACGGCGCGGAGCGGATCGACATCGCGTGCGTGGACGGCCGCGTCGTCGCGCTGGGCGCGCTGCACGGCACCTGGAGCGCCGATGTCCTGCTGAATGCCGGCGGCCTGCATGTGCTGCCGGGCGTCGTCGACAGCCAGGTGCATTTCCGCGAGCCTGGCCTCACGCACAAGGAGACCATCGAGGCCGGTACACGCGGCGCAGTGCTCGGCGGCGTCACGACGATCTTCGAGATGCCGAACACGCATCCGCTGACGCTGAACGCGGAGGATCTGCAGGCGAAGCTGGATCTCGCGCGCGGCCGTGCGTGGTGCGACTACGCGTTCTACATCGGCGGTTCGGCCGCGAACGCCGAGCGGTTGCCGGCGCTCGAAAACCTGCCGGGCTGCGCGGGCGTGAAGGTCTTCATGGGCAGCTCGTTCGGCGATCTGCTGGCCGACGACGAAGCCGTGTTGCGCCGGATCGTGCGCAACGGGCGGCGACGCATGGCCGTCCACGCGGAGGACGAGGCGCGGCTGCGCGAGCGCCGCGCGCTCGTCGACGCGAGCGGCGACGTGCGCGATCATCCTCGCTGGCGCGACGAGGAAAGCGCGCTGGCCGCGACGCGGCGCATCGTCGGGCTGGCTGCCGAGACGGGGCGGCGGCTGCATGTGCTGCACGTGTCGACCGCGCAGGAAATGGCGTTCCTCGAGCGGCACCGGCATCGCGTGACGGTCGAGGTCACGCCGCATCACCTGAGCCTATCCGCGCCCGATTGCTACGAACGGCTCGGCACGTTCGCGCAGATGAATCCGCCAGTGCGCGAGCGGCATCATCAGGATGCACTGTGGCAGGCCGTTCGCGACGGCGTGGTCGACGTGATCGGCAGCGATCACGCGCCGCATACGCGCGACGAAAAGCGCCGCCCGTATCCGCAGTCGCCGAGCGGGATGACCGGTGTGCAGACGCTGCTGCCGCTGATGCTCGATCACGTGCATGCTGGGCGCCTGAGCCTCGAACGGCTGGTTGACCTGACCAGCGCCGGGCCGGCGCGCATCTTCGGCATCGAGGGGAAGGGGCGCATCGCGATCGGCTACGACGCGGATTTCAGCATCGTCGACCTGCACGCGCGGCGGATCATCCGCGACGAATGGATCGCCAGCGTGAGCGGCTGGACGCCTTACGACGGCTGCGCGGTGACGGGCTGGCCCGTGCATACGGTCGTGCGCGGGCAGGTCGTCGTGCGCGACGGTGTGTTGAACGGCGAGCCGGCGGGGCAGCCTGTCACGTTTCTGGATGCCTAGATCGGCAGGCGCACCGTCTGCTTGATGCGCTTCAGCGGAATCTCGGTTTCGACGTTGCGTACGCCTTCGATCTGCGTGAGCGTTTCCATCTGGAAGCGCTGATAGTCGTCGAGATCCCGCGCGATCACGCGCAGCAGGTAATCGTAGCTGCCGGCCATCAGGTGGCATTCGAGGACTTCGGGCGCCTGCTCCATTTCGCGTGCGAAGCGCTCGACCGTCTTCTTGTCCTGGCGCTCCAGCGTGACACGCACGAATGCCGTGAACCTCAGGTCGACGGCGGCGGGGTTCAGCAGCGCGACATAGGCGTCGATCACGCCCTGCTCTTCGAGCAGGTGAACGCGGCGCAGGCAAGGCGTGGCCGAGAGTCCGGCCTGTTGCGCGAGTTCGGCATTCGTCTGGTTCGAATTCTGTTGCAACGCGCGCAGAATGCGCCGGTCGATCGCGTCCAGTTTGGTTGGCATTTTTCACTACCATCAATGCGGATGCTAGAGAATAGCTCTAAATTCGGCATTTCGAATAGCCAAACACGCATCCAATCTCCACCGCAACGCGCCGATAATCTGACGACCGGCCGGCCTGTGCGATGCGCGCGATTCCCGTTCCGGCCGTCCCCTTCAGGAGATCTCCCATGCTGCACGTATCCTGGCTGCCGTTCATCGCCACGTCCCTTCTGATCATCGTCACGCCGGGCCAGGACATGGTGCTCGTGATGTCGCGCACGCTGTCCGGCGGCACGCGCGCCGGCCTCGTGACGGCGGCGGGCGTCAGCGTCGGGCTGCTCGTGCACACGATGCTCGCGACGCTCGGGCTGGGTGCACTTCTTCAGGCATCCGAATGGTTGTTCACCGCGCTGAAGGTGGTCGGCGCGCTGTACCTGCTGTATCTCGGCATCACGCTGCTGCGTTCGTCGGGCGAGCTCACGCTCGCAAGCAGCCGCGGCGCGCCGGAATCGCGGTTGCGCACGATCGCGCAAGGCGCGCTGTCCAACGTGTCGAATCCGAAGGTTGCGCTCTTCTACCTGGCGTTCCTGCCGCAGTTCGTTCCCGCGGGCGCCGCGCATCCGATGCTGTCGCTGTTCGTGCTGGGCGCGACGTTCGCCGGCCTGACGTTTCTCGTCAAGGGGCCGGTCGCGCTGTTCGCCGGCCTGCTGTCGGCGTCGATCCGCCGTAACCCGCGCATCCTGACCCGCATGCACCGCGTCAGCGGTGTGGTTCTGCTGGCGCTTGGCGTCAAGCTGGCGTTCGAGCGCCGCTGATGGCAGTCATTGCGCCGGCAACGCGTCCGCCAGCGCCCGCATCGCGTCCACCGTCTCCGGGTTCGCCGGAAAGAACGCCTCGATCGCGAGTTCCGACAGCGTCACGTCGACGGGCGTGCCGAACACCGTCGTCGTGCTGAAGAACGTCAGTTCGCCGGCTGCCGTGCGCAGCCGCAGCGGCACGGCGATTTCCGCGAAGTCGGTGCGGGCATGCGTGTCGTCGGGCTGGCCGGCCGGCGCCGGATACGCGGCGAGTTCGTCGCGCAGCGTGTGCAGCGTGCGGTCGCCGCTCGCATCGATCTGCCGCTGCAGCCGATGCAGGATGTGCGCGCGCCATTCGTGCCAGTTGACGATCTGCGGCGCGAGGCCGTCCGGATGCAGGCTCAGCCGCAGCACGTTGACGGGCGGCTGAAGCAGCGCGGGGGCGGCCTGCGCGACCAGCGCGCCGAGCATCCGGTTCGCGGCGAGCAGCGTCCAGTGACGGTCCACCGCAAGCGCCGGATACGGCTCGTGGCCGCGCAGCACGGCTTCGACCGCATGGCGCGCGGCATCGAGTTGCGGGTCCGAAAACGGCCGTTCGCGAAACAGCGGCGCGAAGCCGGCCGCGACGAGCAGCGCGTTGCGCTCGCGCAGCGGCACGTCGAGGCGTTCCGCGAGATGCAGCACCATCTCGCGACTCGGCTGCGCACGGCCCGATTCGACGAAGCTCAGGTGGCGCGCGGACACGTCCGCATCGAGCGCGAGCGCCATCTGGCTCAGGCGCCGGCGTTGCCGCCACGTGCGCAGCAGCGGGCCGATACCGGACGGGCGGCCGGCGGACGGGGCGGGCGAATGGAGGGCGGCGGTCGGGTTCATGGTGCAGATGATAGGCAATCCCGCGCGCGTTGGGCATTACCTGCGACGTAAGCATCGCGCCGTTGCCGGACGCGTCGCGGCGCTGCGTTACCATAGCTCCCGTGCCAACTGAGAGACGCTGCCGGATCCGCGATCGAAAACGCCCGGGCCGGTGCCGTGCATATTTGCGACAAGGCATTCCAGGGGAATCCAACAATGAAAAAAACAGCCGTCCGGCTCGCCTGCGTGGCGACGCTTGCATTCGCCGTGACCACCGGCCACGCGCAGACCGAAGCCGCGCAGGTGGAAATGCGCGCCGCTGCCGCGGCCGCCAACGACGCGGTCGTGAAGGGTCCGACCGACATCGACGTGAAACACGAAGCCGTGCTGAAGCTGAAAGCCGGCGAATCGTTCGTGCCGGCCGCCGAAGCCGGCCGCTACCTGCGCTCGATGGGCAACTCGATCGACGAATCGAAGCTGGTCGGCCTCGTGCTGCCCGACGATCCGGACGCCGACTGGATCTCGGTCGTGTCGTTCGAGCCGAGCGGCTACATCCGCGACGACGATGCGAAGGACTGGAAGCCCGACGACCTGCTGAAGAGCCTGCAGGCCGGCACCGAGGAAAACAACCCGGCGCGCAAGGAGCGCGGCCTGCCCGAAACCGAGGTGGTCGGCTGGGCAAAGGCGCCCGCGTACGACGCGGCCACGCACCGGCTCGTGTGGTCCGCGATCATCCGCGAGAAGGGGGCGGCGCCGAACGCCGGGAACGACGGCGTGAATTACCGGACGCTCGTGCTCGGCCGCGACGGCTACCTGTCGCTGACGATGGCGTCGACGCTCGCCGACCTGCCGAAATACAAGGGGGCGGCCGACGAGCTGCTGTCGAACATCCGCTTCAACGACGGCAAGCGCTACGCCGATTTCAACCAGTCGACCGACCACGTCGCCGAGTACGGCCTTGCGGCGCTGATCGTCGGCGTCGGCGCGAAGAAGCTCGGCCTGCTCGCGCTGATCGGCGCGTTCGCGGTGAAGTTCTTCAAGATCGGCGCGGTTGCGCTGCTGGCCGGCGGCGCGGCGCTGAAGCGCTTCTTCGGGCGCAAGCCGAAGGCGGCCGCGGTGCCGGCCGTCGCCGATGCGTCCGACGTATCCGGCGCGGAGCGCAAGGAATGACGAAGCTGCTGCTGCTGATCTTCGGCGGCCTCAAGCTCGGCAAGGTGCTCGTTTCGGCGGGCTCCATGCTGGCGTCGATCGCGGTCTATGCGCTGTTCTACGGCTGGCGGTTCGCGGCCGGTTTCGTCGCGCTGCTGCTGGTGCACGAGGCCGGTCACTACATCGCCGCGCAACGGCGCGGGCTCGACGTCGGGCTGCCGACCTTCATCCCGTTCGTCGGCGCGTGGATCCAGTTGAAGGAGATGCCGCACGACGCGGAAACCGAGGCGTACGTCGGGCTCGCCGGGCCGTTCGTCGGCACGCTCGGTGCGCTCGCCTGCTACGCGGCCGCGCGCCACGGCGACAGCAACCTGCTGCTCGCGCTGTCGTACACGGGCTTCTTCCTGAACCTGTTCAACATGATCCCGCTGTCGCCGTTCGACGGCGGCCGGATCACCGCGGTGCTGTCGCCGCGCATCTGGTTCGCGGGCGTGCCGGTGCTGATCGCGCTGTTCGTCTATCGGCCGAGCCCGCTGCTGATCGTGATGGCGATCCTCGCGCTGCCGCAGCTGAAACGCGCATGGCGCTACGATCCCGACGCGCCGGAGAACCGCGTGTACTACGCGACGTCGATCGAGACGAAGACGACCTACGCGCTCTGCTACGTCGGCCTGCTCGCGTTCCTCGCATTGATGACGTCGGGCGTGCACGACATGCTGCGCGTCGCGCATTCGTCGACCTGACGTCGGAGCGAGGTAAAAAAACGGCGGCCGCTCGTTACGCGGCCGCCGTTTTTTGCACGCTTCCCGCCGGTGCTACGCGTCGCGATGACGCAGTTCGACGCGCTTGATGTCCTTCACGATCACGAGATAGCTGAACACGGTGACGAGCGCGTTCAGCCCGACGAACACGAGCGCGCCGTTGAACGAGCCGCTCGCGCCGACGAGGTAGCCGATCGCGATCGGTGCGACGATGCCGGCCGTGTTGCCGAACATGTTGAACAGGCTGCCCGACAGGCCGATCGCTTCCTTCGGCGCGGTATCGGCGACGACGGCCCAGCCGAGCGAGCCGATTCCCTTGCCGAAGAACGACACGGCCATCAGCACGATCACCAGCACTTCGCTGTCGACGTAATTGCAGCCGATGATCACCATCGACAGCGCCATCCCGCCGACGATCGGGATCTTGCGCGCGAGCGTGAGCGACACGCCGCGGCGAATCAGCCCGTCCGACAGCATCCCGCCGAGCACGCCGCCGAGGAACCCGCAGATCGCGGGCAGCGACGTCATGAAGCCGGCCTTCAGCAGCGACATCCCGCGCGCCTGCACCAGATAGATCGGGAACCACGTGAGGAAGAAGTAGGTGAGCACGTTCACGCAGTACTGGCCGAGGTACACGCCGATCAGCATCCGGTTCGACAGCAGCTGGCGCACGTAGTACCAGCCGGCCACGCGGCTGCCCTCCGAGCGCGAGCCGTTGCTGCCGCGCGCGGCGGTGGCGGAGCGCACCAGGCCGCCGCCCTGCTCGATATGCTCGAGTTCCGCGCGGTTCACGGCCGGATGGTCGGCCGGGTCCTTCACGACGCGCAGCCACAGGAACGCGAGCGCGATGCCGGCCAGGCCGAGCCACAGGTACACGTGGTGCCAGCCGTACGCATGCGTGAGCCACGCCATCAGCGGCGAGAACACGACGGCCGCGAAGTATTGCGCGGCGTTGAAGATCGCCGACGCCGTACCGCGCTCGGCGGTCGGGAACCAGCTCGCGACGACCTTCGCGTTCGCGGGAAACGCGGGCGCCTCGGCGATGCCGACCGCGAAGCGCATCGCGAACAGCGCGGCGACCGCGAACGCGGCGCTGCCGCCGAGGCCGATCGTGCTTTGCAGCAGCGTGAACGCCGACCACAGGAAGATGCTGGCCGCATACACGCGCCGCGCGCCGAAACGGTCGAGCAGCCAGCCGCTCGGCAGTTGCGCGAGCACGTACGCCCAGCTGAACGCCGAGAAGATGTAGCCCATCGTCACCGGATCGATGCCGAACGCCTGGCGGATCGGCGTGCCGGTGATCGACAGCGTCGCGCGATCCGCATAGTTGAGCGTCGTGACGACGAACAGCATCGCCAGGATCCAGTAGCGCACGGCGGTCCGGCGCGCGGTGCGCGCAAGATCGAGCGGAAGGTCGCGAGGGGAGGTCTGATTGGTCACTTTAAACGTACGTCGTCGTATGACATGGCTGAAAGTTTATTGTTAATGCGTGGATTGAGAAACCTCGGGTTTTCCCTTTGCAGATCCGCGTCACAGTGTGGGAATGTCGCGATTTTCTGGCCGGGAAAGGCGCTTGAAGGTATCGTCGACGCCCTCGCAGGCGGCGAAAATGATGCGACGTTGTCGGCAGACATCGTATCTGTTGAGCTACAATGAGCCATTCATTCCCGAACCACGGAGCACACCCCATGCAACTGACAGGAGAGATGCTGATCGGCGCCGACGCGGTGGCCGGCTCGGCCGGCACCTTGCGCGCGTTCGATCCGACGAAGGGCGCGCCGATCGACGTGCCGGCGTTCGGCATCGCGACGCAGGCCGACGTCGAGCGCGCATGCGAACTCGCCCGCGACGCGTTCGATGCGTACCGCACGCAGCCGCTCGCGGCCCGCGCGGCGTTTCTCGAAGCGATCGCCGATGAAATCGTCGCGCTCGGCGACGCGCTGATCGAGCGCGCGCACGCCGAAACGGGCCTGCCCGTCGCGCGGCTGCAGGGCGAGCGCGGCCGCACCGTCGGCCAGCTGCGGCTGTTCGCGCGCGTCGTGCGCGACGGGCGCTTCCTCGCCGCGTCGATCGACCCCGCGCAGCCGGCTCGCACGCCGCTGCCGCGTTCGGATCTGCGTCTGCAAAAAGTCGCGCTCGGGCCCGTCGCCGTGTTCGGCGCGAGCAATTTCCCGCTCGCGTTCTCGGTGGCCGGCGGCGATACCGCGTCGGCGCTTGCAGCGGGTTGCCCGGTGATCGTGAAGGCGCACGAGGCGCACCTCGGCACGTCCGAGCTGGTCGGCCGCGCGATTCGCGCGGCGGTCGCGAAAACCGGCATGCCGGCCGGCGTGTTCTCGCTGCTGGTCGGCCCCGGCCGCGTGATCGGCGGGGCGCTCGTCAGCCATCCGGCGGTCCAGGCCGTCGGCTTCACGGGCTCGCGGCAGGGCGGGATGGCGCTCGTGCAGCTCGCGAACGCGCGTGCGCAGCCGATTCCCGTCTACGCGGAAATGAGCAGCATCAACCCCGTCGTGCTGTTCCCGGCGGCGCTCGCCGCGCGCGGCGACGCGATCGCGACGGGCTTCGTCGATTCGCTGACGCTCGGCGTCGGCCAGTTCTGTACCAACCCGGGCCTCGTGCTTGCGATCGACGGCCCCGATCTCGACCGCTTCGAAACCGTCGCCGCGCAGGCGCTCGCGAAGAAGCCGGCCGGCGTGATGCTCACGCCCGGCATCGCCGATGCGTATCGCAGCGGCCGCGGCAAGCTGGCCGAACTGCCGGGCGTGCGTGAAATCGGGGCGGGCGAAGCCGCGCAGACCGACTGCCAGGCCGGCGGCGCGCTGTACGAAGTCGGCGCGCAGGCGTTCCTCGCCGAGCCGGCGTTCGGCCACGAGATATTCGGGCCGGCGTCGCTGATCGTGCGTTGCCGCGATCTCGACGAAGTCGCGCGCGTGCTCGACGCGCTCGAAGGCCAGCTGACGGCCACATTGCAGATGGACGCCGACGACAAGCCGCTCGCGCGCCGGCTGCTGCCGATCCTCGAACGCAAGGCCGGCCGTTTGCTCGTGAACGGTTACCCGACCGGCGTCGAGGTGTGCGACGCGATGGTGCACGGCGGCCCGTTCCCGGCGACGTCGAACCCGGCCGTCACGTCCGTCGGCGCGACCGCGGTCGACCGTTTCCTGCGGCCCGTGTGCTATCAGGACTTCCCGGACGACCTGCTGCCGGAGGCGCTGCAGGAACGCAATCCGCTTGCGATTCCGCGGCTGCGGGACGGCAACGCGGAGTGACGTGACGTAACTGCTGGAGACAGTGTCCCGGAAGGGGCGCGTTCCGGCACGTTGGAAGACGGCGGCGGGGCTCATGGGCCCCGCCGCCGTTTTTATTGCGCCGGCTTTCGTGCCCGGTTGCGCCAAGTCGGTGAGCGGGTGTTGTGCAACGAGCTGCAAGCGCTGCGCTGCCGCGACGGCGCCGTCCCGGCTTTCCTGTTGCCGGCGTTTCTTCTACAGTAGCGAAGCCTCGGGCCGTTCGGCCCCGCAGGCGAGCCTGAGAGACGCACAAGACCAACAAGGAACCATCCGATGAATATCAGCAAGCGTGGCGACCACCTGTTCGCGGCGGGGTTGTGGAAAGCGATCGGCGACGTCGCGAAATCGGTCCGTACCCAGATCGGCCAGTACAGCGAAGGGCGCGTTCTGGCCGACGCGCTGTTCGCGCTGCAGCGCGAACTGGGCGGCAGCGAGTTCGACGTGACGATCAACCAGGGGCGGCCCGTCGCGGGCGCCGATCCGCATTCGTTGATCTTCGGCAGGGCCGTCGAGCGCTTCCGGTACGACATGGAGGCGGTGGTGTTCGCGCTGAAGCACCGCCGCAGCATCGACGGGCCCAACGGTGCGCAGCGCACCGACGCGCTCACGCAGGCCAACGCGCATCTTGCGACCGCGAAGCAGTACGCGATGTTTACGGTCGGGCGGTTCTTCGATGCGGTCGTCGATCGCGACGTGCTCGAACAGATCGTCGGCGCCGAGTCGCCGGCGCGCGGCCGGCCGGTCGCGGCACGCAAGGGGATCGACGAGACGCAGCGTGCGCTCGCCAGCGTGCGCCAGCGGATCATCGGCGCGATCGCGCAGATGTAACGGAATGGCCGCACCGGCTCGTCGAGCCGTGCGGCCATTGCGCGATACGGATACGAAAGGGGCCGGCCGCGGCGCCGATGAAGGCCCCGCGCCGCCGGCGAGCCTTGCTTACTGCGGGCCCATCTTCTTGATCAGCACGTCGAGCTCGGCCGCTTCTTCGTCGGTGAGGTCGATCAGCGGCGCACGCACCGGGCCCGCGTCGTGGCCGACGAGCTTCGCGCCCGCCTTCACGATGCTGACCGCATAGCCCGCGCGGCGATTGCGGATCTTCAGGTACGGCAGGAAGAACTCGTCGATCAGGCGGCCGACGGTCGCGTGGTCGTCCTTCGCGATCGCTTCGTAGAACGCCATCGCCGTCTTCGGGATGAAGTTGAACACGGCCGACGAGTACACCGGCACGCCGAGCGCCTTGTACGCGGCTGCGTAGACTTCGGCCGTCGGCAGGCCGCCGAGGTACGCGAAGCGGTCGCCGAGGCGGCGGCGGATCGTCACCATGCTTTCGATTTCGCCGACACCGTCCTTGAAGCCGATCAGGTTCGGGCAACGGTCGGCGAGGCGCTCGAGCATGTCCGCATTCAGCTTCGAATTCGCGCGGTTGTACACCACCACGCCGATCTTCAGCGCGCGGCACACCTGCTCGACGTGCTCGGCGATCCCTTCCTGGCTCGCTTCGGTCAGGTAGTGCGGCATCAGCAGCACGCCGCTCGCGCCGAGGCGCTCGGCCTCCTGCGCATATTCGATCGCGACGCGCGTGGCGCCGCCCGCGCCGGCGAGGATCGGCACCTTGCCCTTGCAGGTTTCCGTCGCGACGCGGATCACGTCCGAATACTCGCGCTGCGTGAGCGAGAAGAATTCACCGGTGCCGCCGGCCGCGAACAGCGCGCTCGCGCCGTACGGAGCCAGCCATTCCAGGCGCTCGGCATAGGTGGACGGGCGGAAGCTGCCGTCGGCGTCGAAATCCGTCAGCGGAAACGACAGCAGGCCGTGGGAAATGATCTGTTTGAGTTCTTGCGGTGAGGTCATGGTTGGGTCGTCCGTCTAGCGCGACTGCTGGGTTCGTCGGGAACGGCATGCGAGCCATAGTGGCGATGTCGTTGTATGTCATCGTACAACGAGGGAACAGATGACGCAAGCGCCTTGCCCGTCGATATATAGTAGGGTCTTTCCGGATAAGGGTTTACGCAACATCGCAGCCTGACGTTGAATGTCGTATGATGACTAACGATATCGTCGATAGCTTCCAGGAATTCCGATGACTGCTTCCCCGCTCTATATCCGTGTCCACCCGGACGACAACGTCGCGATCGTCGTCAACGACGGCGGCTTGCCGGAGGGCGCGACGTTCGCCGACGGGCTGACGCTGCGCGAAGGCGTGCCGCAGGGGCACAAGGTCGCGCTGGTCGATCTCGCGGCCGGCGATCCGATCGTCCGCTACAACGTGGTGATCGGCTATGCGCTCGCCGAGCTGCGCCGCGGCAGCTGGGTCAACGAGCGCACGATGCGCATGCCCGAGCCGCCGGGTCTCGACGACCTGCCGCTCGCGACCCGCGCCGCGCCGCCGCTGCCGTCGCTCGAAGGCTATACGTTCGAAGGCTTCCGCAATGCCGACGGCTCGGTCGGCACGCGCAACATCCTCGCGATCACGACGACCGTGCAGTGCGTGTCGGGCGTCGTCGAACATGCGGTGAAGCGGATCAAGGACGAACTGCTGCCGCGCTATCCGAACGTCGACGACGTGGTCGGGCTCGAGCACACGTACGGCTGCGGCGTGGCGATCGACGCGCCCGACGCCGACATCCCGATCCGCACGCTGCGCAACATCAGCCTGAATCCGAATTTCGGCGGCGAGGTGATGACGGTCAGCCTCGGCTGCGAGAAGCTTCAGCCCGAGCGCCTGCTGCCGCCCGGCGCGATTCCGCTCACGGCCGACGGCGCGACGGACAACGGCGGCGTCGTGTGCCTGCAGGACGCCGCGCACGTCGGCTTCAACTCGATGATCGACTCGATCATGAAGATGGCCGAATCGCATCTCGAGCGGCTCGATCGCCGCCGTCGCGAGACCTGCCCCGCATCGGATCTCGTCGTCGGCGTGCAGTGCGGCGGCAGCGACGCGTTCTCGGGGCTCACCGCGAATCCGGCCGTCGGCTTCGCGGCCGATCTGCTGGTGCGCGCCGGCGCGACGATCATGTTCTCGGAAGTGACCGAAGTGCGCGACGGCGTCGCGCAGCTCACGTCGCGCGCGGCGAACGAGGACGTCGCACGCGAGATCATCCGCGAGATGGACTGGTACGATCGCTACCTGCAGCGCGGCCGCGTCGACCGCAGCGCGAACACGACGCCCGGCAACAAGAAGGGCGGCCTGTCGAACATCGTCGAGAAGGCGATGGGCTCGATCGTGAAGTCGGGCAGCGCGCCGATTGCCGGCGTCGTGCGTCCCGGCGATCGAGCGAAGCAGAAGGGGCTGCTGTACGCGGCGACGCCCGCGAGCGATTTCATCTGCGGCACGCTGCAGCTCGCTGCCGGGATGAACCTGCACATCTTCACGACCGGCCGCGGCACGCCGTACGGTCTCGCGCAGGTGCCGGTGATCAAGGTCGCGACGCGCAGCGATCTCGCGCGCCGCTGGCACGATCTGATGGATCTCGACGCGGGCCGGATCGCGACCGGCGCGGCCACGATCGAGGACACGGGCTGGGAACTGTTCCGGCTGATGCTCGACGTCGCGAGCGGCAAGCGCCGTACGTGGGCCGAGCAATGGAAGCTCGCGAATGCACTGACGCTGTTCAATCCGGCACCGGTGACCTGATACCCGATACGCGATACGCGCGACGGTTGCAGCCGGACGAAGCGGGCGCCCGAGACGGCGCCCGTTTTCATTGCGGCGGCCGGCGCGTCGATTTCCTTACCCCGCACGTAATCGACCGCCCACGCGAGGCCGGCGACGATGACGGCACGCGAACACGACACACGTCACGTTCGCGACATCGTCCTTTCATCGACCCAAGGAGCCTCGCCATGAACACCGCCCAATCCACGTCGTCCGTTCACGCCGACCTGATCGACCGCTACTTCGACGCATGGAACGAACCCGACGTCGCGCGCCGCCGCGCGCTGATCGATGCGACCTACGCGAGCGACGCGGCCTATCGCGATCCGCTGATGGCCGGCGACGGCCACGCCGGCATCGACGCGATGATCGCGGCCGTGCAGGAGCGCTTCCCCGCGTTCCGCTTTCGCCGCACGACCGACGTCGACGGGTTCGGCCCGCATCTGCGGTTTTCGTGGGCGCTCGAGTCGCCCGACGGCGCGGCGATCGTGAAGGGTTCGGACTTCGGTACCGTCGACGCATCGGGCCGCCTCGCGTCGGTCACGGGTTTCATCGACGAAATGCCGGCCGCGGCGTCGTGACACGCACGACGCATGCACGGCGGCTGCCGGGATCGGGTAACGTTATGCGATTCGTTCCTGATCCCGGAGACTAGCCGACATGCTGAAGAATCTCGACCCGCTGCTGCACGCCGACATCCTGCACACGCTGCGCGCGATGGGCCACGGTGACGAAATCGCGATCTGCGACGCGAATTTCCCGGCGGAATCCGTCGCGGAGCACACGGTGGTCGGCCGCGCGTTGCGGATCGACGGCGCCGATTCGGCGCGTGTCGTGCGCGCGGTGCTGTCGGTGCTGCCGCTCGATACGTTCGTCGATACGCCCGCGTGGCGGATGGAAGTCGTCGGCGACGCGGCCGCGGTGCCGCCCGTGCAGCGCGAGGTGCAGGCCGAGATCGACCGCGCGGAAGGGCGCGCGGTGCCGCTCGCGGGCATCGACCGCTTCGCGTTCTACGAACGCGCGCAGCAGACGTACGCGGTGATCGTCACCGGCGAACTGCGCGGCTACGGCTGCTTCATCTTCAAGAAGGGCGTGCTGTTGAGCGACGCGGGCTGAACACGCCGTCCATGCCGCCGCCCGCGAACCGCGCGGCGGCCGCCGTGTAAAGATTTGCTACAACCTTTTTCTTGGACACGGCCGAAACTCTGTCTATGCTGGCCCATTTGCCGCGGGCCCCGCAGGGCCGCGCGGCGCCGAGCCGTTCGGGTGTGCGCCGCGCGGCCGGTCGAATTGCATACGAGGAGAGAGGCATGACGCGTTCCGTCGATTCCGGCGTCATTTTTTTCGCGCGCCTGGCGCTGGCGGCGTTGTTCCTGTGGGGCGGCGTGATGAAGCTGCTCGGCTACGGCGATTTCATCGGTTACCTGCACGGGCTGAACGTCCCGTATCCGCAGGTGATCGGGCCGATCGTCGTCGCGATCGAGGGGCTCGGCGGGCTGCTGCTGATCGTCGGCTACAAGGTGAAGCCGCTCGCGCTGCTGATGGCGTTCTACACGGTCGCGACCGCGATGGTCGGGCACAATTTCTGGGACGCGACGGATGCCGCGGTCCAGCACGACATGGTGATCCACTTCTGGAAGAACATCGCGATCGCCGGCGGTTTCCTGCTGCTGTTCGTCACGGGCGCCGGCGGTGCGAGCATCGACGGCCTGCGCCGGCCGAGCACGACGTACGGCAGCCTGCGCTGATCGCACGCCCGGCATTGCCGTTTTCGCTGACTCAAAACAAAGGGCCGAATCCCGCGGGATTCGGCCCTTTGTTCATGGCATCGCGCGAACGTGCGCGGTGACGCTCAGTGCGACGCCTTCACGTCCTTCGCATCCTTCGAGAATTGCACGGCGATCGCGCCGAGCACGCAGATCGCCGCGACGTACACGACCGGCGCGAGCGGATTCGACTTCATCATCAGCGACACGATCACCGGCGTGAGGCCGCCGAAGATCGCATACGCGACGTTGTACGAGAACGAGATGCCCGAGAAGCGCACGACGGCCGGGAAGCTCTTGACCATCACGAACGGCACCGCGCCGATCGTGCCGACCATGAAGCCGGCGATGCCGTAGTAGAGCGGCAGCGTCGACGCGTCGGCCGCGACCTGCGCGAACAGCAGGTAGTAGCATGCGGCCAGCCCGATGCCGCCGATGCCGAGCACGCGCTTCGCGCCGATCCAGCCCGCGAGCGAACCCGCGGTGATGCAGCCGGCCGTCAGGCACAGCGTCGCGACGCTGTTCGCGAACAGCGTGGTCGCGGGCGTCAGGTGGAACTGCTTTTGCAGCAGTGCGGGCGTCATCAGGATCACGACGACGATCGCGGCCGACAGCATCCACGTGAGCAGCATCGACACGATCACCGCGCGGCCGTGGTCGCGCAGCACGGCCTTCAGCGGAATTTCGGCCGCGAGCGCCTTCTTCGCCTTCATCTCGGCGAACACCGGCGTTTCATGCAGCCAGCGGCGCAGGTACACGGAGAACAGCCCGAACACGCCG
Organism: Burkholderia metallica; assembly: GCF_902832845.1. GTDB lineage: Bacteria > Pseudomonadota > Gammaproteobacteria > Burkholderiales > Burkholderiaceae > Burkholderia > Burkholderia metallica. The sequence continues at coordinate 336,014 of NZ_CADFDB010000010.1, forward strand.
CCGAGCAGGAACGGGATGCGCCACGCGAACGCGGTGACTTCGGCGCCCGAGTAGCGGCTGTTGATGCCGGCCGCGACGAGCGAGCCGAGCAGGATGCCGGCCGTGAGCCCTGCGGTGAGCGTGCCGCACGCATAGCCGATGTGACGCGACGGCACGTGCTCGGACACGAACACCCACGCGCCCGGCACTTCGCCGCCGACCGCCGCGCCCTGCAGCACGCGGAACAGCAGCAGCAACACCGGCGCGAGGATGCCGATCGTGTCGTAGGTCGGCAACAGGCCCATCAGCAGCGTCGGCACCGACATCATCAGCACGCTCAGCGTGAACATCCGCTTGCGGCCGAACAGGTCGCCGAAGTGCGCCATGATCACGCCGCCGAGCGGGCGGGCGAGATAGCCGGCCGCGAAGATGCCGAACGTCTGCAACTGGCGCAGCCAGTCGGGAATGTCGTGCGGGAAGAAGAGTTGTCCAATCGCCGGCGCGAAGAACACGAAGATGATGAAGTCGTAGAACTCGAGGGCGCCGCCGAGTGCGGCGAGGCCCAGGGTCTTGTAGTCGCTGCGCGTGAGCGCGCGTTCGGCGGCGCGAGGCACGCCGCTCAATTCGGAAGCTTGCATGGTCAGGACGATCGGTATTCGAATGTAGTTGTCGGTGCTGCGTCTCCAGGGCCCGCTATCGGCATGGACTGACAAGGCGCGGCTTGCGTCGTCGAAACGTGCGGCGCGCCGGGTGAGGCAGGCAACAGGTACCGCCGCACCGGGATGGGGCGCGGCGCAGACGAAGCGTCAAAGCGGGTGGGGGGATTCTACAGGAGCGCAAAATGTGCGCGTTTGAATGCGCGTGGGTGTGCGCCGAGGACCGCTTCTGACCATGCAGCCGGAGCGATCCCCGGCGCGGGCGGCCGGCGAGCCGGCCGCGCGCCGCGCGACCGAGCGCTTGCGTTTCGGAAGGGTCAGTTGCCGGCGATCGTGTCGACCGGCTTGAACGCGCCGTGTTCGACCTTGTAGATCGTCACCGGCGCATCCTTCAGGTCGCCCTTCGCGTCGTACGCGATGCTCGGGGCCGACACGCCCTTCACCGACACCTTGCCGAGATACGGCGTGTACACCTTCGGGTCGGTCGAGTTGGCCTCCTTCATCGCGGTGAGCAGCGCGATCGTGCCGTCGTACGAGTACGGCGAGTAGGTGATCACGTCTTCGTTGAAGCGCGCCTTGTAGCGTGCCGCGTAGCCGGCGAAGCCCGGCATCTTCTCCTTCGGCAGCCCGCCCATGTAGACGATCGCGCCTTCGGCCGCGTCGCCGCCGACCTTCAGGAACGTCGGCGAGCGCGACATCTCTCCCGTCACGAACGCCGATTTCATCCCGAGCTGGCGCATCTTGCGGATCATCGGCGACGATTGCGCGTCGCCGCCGCCGTAGAAGATCGCGTCCGGGTTCATCCCCTTGAGGTTGGTCAGGATCGCGGAGAAATCGAGCGCCTTGTCGTTCGTGAAGTCGCGCTTGATGATCGTGCCGCCCGCGGCTTCGACGGCTTTCGCGAATTCGTCGGCGATGCCCTGGCCGTACGCGGTGCGGTCGTCGATGATCGCGATGCGCTTGAAGCGCAGCGTCTTCACCGCGTACGTGCCGACGATGCGGCCCGCCTGCGCGTCGCTCGTCAGCAGCCGGTAGGTGGTTTTGTAGCCGCGCGCCGTGTATTGCGGCGACGTGGCCATCGAGATCTGCGGCAGCCCCGCGCGATCGTACAGGTCGGACGCCGGAATGCTCGTGCCCGAGTTGAAGTGCCCGATGATGCCGCGGACGTTGTCGTCGATCAGCCGCTGCGCGACGGTCGTGCCGGTGCGCGGGTCGGCCTGGTCGTCCTGCGAATCGAGCTGGAACGTGACGGGCTTGCCGCCGATCGTCGGGCGCGTCGCGTTGAAATCGGCGATCGCGAGCTGCACGCCCTTCTGCATGTCCGTGCCGTAGTTCGACTGCGGGCCGGTCAGCGGTGCGGCGAAACCGATCTTGACGACGTCGGCGGCGATGGCGTGCGCGCCCGACAGTGCGCAGGCAGCGGCCAGCGCGACGTGCGATACCTTCAGCTTCACTTTCACTTCCCCTTGATGGCGTGGTTGGGCCGCCGCCGGCCGGCTGGCCGGCGCCGGTAAACCGGGCGAGACGGTGCGTTCGGCAGGCCGGTGCGAGGGCCGTGCGTGCTTGCCGCGTATTGCCCCCGGCTATGCCGGAATCGGCGCGCATGATGGCCGATGCCGCAGGCCGGGCGCGCCGATTGCCGCAGCATCGGAAGGTCGTCTCGTGACCGTGAAGCGAAGTCTAGACAGCGAAAATGCGGACGTCTTGCGCGTTCGGTGCGCAGCCGGCGACGATATCGGCATATCGTCGATTACCCTGATATGTGCCGAAATCGTCATGCAGTATGCGCAAACGCGCCAAGACGTTGCGCGTGCGCATTTTTATGCTGGCGAGTCCGGGCGCGCGGTGCCGGTGCGCCGGAACGTGCGTACGGCAATGCGCGCGGTATGTCGGCATCCGCGCATGCGTGGCGGCCGTGTCGGCGCAAACGGATTCGCGGCACGCCGCATGCGCGGCGAAGTGGTTGCGTGCGCAACGGATATCGCGTGACGATGCCGGCCGCTCGGCGGCGCGATGCGACGGCCGCCACCACCTTGCCCGCCTTTGCGATCGGCACGACGCGATCGGAGGGGCGCTCCTATAATCGACGCCATCTGCCACTCGCCTTGCGGTTGCCGGGATGACGACCTTGCTTGCCGTACCGCCCATGAGCCTGTCCGATACGCTGCGCTACCAGCCCGACAATGCCGACCTCGGCGCGATGCTGGCGCATTTCCGCCTGCTCGAACCGGTGTTCGATGCGCTGCCGGACGTCGCGTTCTTCGTGAAGGATGCGAACGGCCGCTATGCGCTCGTCAACCGTACGCTGGCGATGCGCTGCGGCTACAAGGACAAGCGCGACCTGCTCGGCAAGACGACCGACGAAGTGTTTCCGCGCCGCTTCGGCCGCAGCTATTTCGAGCAGGACATGGCGACGATCAACGCCGGCCAGCAACTGACGGATCAGCTCGAGCTGCACCTGTATCCGGGCCGTCAGCCGGGCTGGTGCCTGACCTGCAAGGAGCCGCTGCGCGATGCCGCGGGCACGGTGGTCGGCCTCGCGGGCATCTCGCGCGACCTGAAGGCGCACGAGGGCTCGCATCCGGCGTACAGCCGGCTCGCCGACGTGGTCCAGCACATCCAGGATCACTACGTGCAGCCGCTGAACCTGAAACAGCTCGCGCAGATGGCCGGGATGTCGGTTGCGCAGCTCGAACGCTATTTCCACAAGGTGTTTCACCTGACACCGCGCCAGGTGCTGCTGAAGGCGCGGCTCGATGCGGCCACCGCGCTGCTCGTCACGCACGACAAGGTGACGGACGTCGCAGCGCTATGCGGCTATACGGATCACAGCGCGTTCACGCGCCAGTTCAAGGCGACGGTCGGCGTGACGCCGACGGAATACCGGCTGATGCTGCAGGAGCGGGGAGGGTGACGCGATACGCCGGCCGGGCCGGCGCGTCGCAGGAATCGGGGGAGTGCGAGGTATTGCGGGGTATTGCGGGGAAACGGGGATGCCGTGACGACGGCGGCTCAGCGGGACTCAGCGGGGCTCAGCGGTAGCCGAGCCCTTTCAGGACGGCCGTGCCGTCTTCGGTCAGCCGGAAGCTGGGTGACGTATCGGCGTCGAGCTTGACCATTTCGACGAGGCCGGCTTCCTGTAATGCGGGCAGCTCGGGTTTGGCGTTTGCGCCGATCGGCGCGTGCAGAAGCACGAGCAGCGTCGCGATTTCATGATGACTGAGCAGGCGGCGCAGCATCGTCTTCTTTGCAGGGGGCGCGGCCGGGCGGCCCGCGGGTGCTTCTACGGCGCTCATCGCTTTCCTCCTTTTCGAGATAACCATCGGGTACTGGTTGCGGATGGTGCCGTCGAAGACTTAAGCGATTCTTAAAACCGGGACGTACAGAGGAATGCTGCGCTGCGGTACGGGTTACCGGATGTAACGCCATACGGCACCGGCCTTCCGGTCCGATCGCCGCCAGCCGCGCCGGCGGGTGCGCGGCCGCGCGATTCACCACGATGGTGCGCGCGGAATGCGGCGCGTTGAATCGGCCGCGGGCCGCGCACGTGGCCCGGCTCGCGATCCCGCGGCGCTTCCTTCCGTTATTTCCTGCGCTGCGCCTGCGCGGCGAGCCGCACGGCCGCGTTTGCCGCGCCATAACCGTCGTATCCGCCGCGCCGCTCGACGATCTCGAGCGAGAAGCGGTTGTCGACCAGTTCCGTATACGCGTGCAGGAATTCGCCGCCGTGCTCGTCGCGGTCGTACAGCAAGTGGTGCGCGCTCAGCGTGTCGATCAGTTCGTCCGGCAGCGCATAGCGTGCGGCGAGATCGTCGTAGTAATTGGGCGGAATGCGCAGGAACGGCACGCCGTCGGCCGCGAACGCGGCGATCGTCTTCACGATGTCGTCCGTGCGGAATGCGACGTGGTTCAGCCCCGTCCCGTGGTAGCGGTCGAGCGATTCGGCCACCGCCGTGTGGCGGTCGACCGACGCATTCAGCGCGATCCGCACCGAACCGTCGGCGCTGCGCACCGCGCGGCTGCGCATCAGCCCGTACGGATCGGGCACGAGCCAGCTGCGCTCGGCCTCGAAGCCGAACGCGGTCTTGAAGAACAGGATCCACGTGTCGAGCGCATCGGCCGGCAGCGCGAGGCATACGTGGTCGATACCCGTCAGCGGGCCGACTTCGCTCGGGCCGTCGATGTCGGTCAGCACGAAGTCCGATTCGTACAGCGTCGGTGCGTTCGGCGCTTCGTCGACGAAATACTCGAGGCTGCCGTCCGGCGCCTGCACGCTCGGCAGCACGCGCTCGTTCGGCCCGACGCGCCCGGAGAACGGCGCGTAGCCGTAGCCGGCCGCGCGCTCGAACGCCACTTTCGCGTCGTCCACGCGGAATGCCGACGCGCACAGCGACAGCCCGTGCTGCTGGAAGAACGCATCGGCGAACGAGTCGCGCTCCGCGTTCAGCACGATCGACGCGGCGCCGTGCTGGAACAGCGTCACATCCTTCGAACGATGCCGGCCCGCGAGCCGGAAGCGCATTCGGCCGAGCCACTCGCCGACGGTCGCCGCCGCCTGCGCGTCCACCGCGAATTCGATGAACTGGAACCCGACGTGCGCGGGCGGTGCCGGCGGCGCGAACAGCGGCTGGCTGGCGGCCGGTGCCCGGCCGTCCTGCGCGAGTCGTGCGCGCGTCAGCTCTTCCAGATAGAGCAGCGCGCGATGGCCGTCGGCGGCCGTGATCGCGGTGGGCGCCGCGCGGAAGCCGTCGTTGAAGATCTCGAGCGACAGCGGCCCCGTATAGCCCGACTCGATCACGCGTGCGGTGAAGCGTGCGAGGTCGAAGTCGCCCTGGCCCGGGAACGAGCGGTAGTGGCGGCTCCATTCGAGCACGTCCATCGCGAGCTTCGGCGCGTCGGCGATCTGCACGAACGCGATCCGGTCGCCGGGGATGTCGGCGATCGCGTCCGGCGAATCGTCGAGCGACAGCGTATGGAAGCTGTCGAGCGCAAGGCCGAGGTGCGGGCTGTTCACCGCATTCACGAGTTGCCACGCATGGCCGTACCGCTTCACGACGCGGCCCCACGCGAGCGCCTCGTACGCGGCGACCACGCCGGCCTGCCGCGCGGCTTCGGCAAGCGCGCCGAGCTGGTCGACGAGCAGCCCGTCGTCCGCGATCGTGTCGGCCGACACGTTGCTGCACACCAGGATGCGGTCGGTGCCGAGCGCGTGCATCACGTCGAACTTGCGCTTGATCCGGTCGAGGTTGCGCGCGAGCTGGGCCGCGCTCACGCCCTCGAAGTCGCGAAACGGCTGGAACAGCACGATGTCGAGGCCGAGATCGGCGGCCATGCGCCGGACGTCGGCCGGCGATCCGTCGAAGTAGACGAGATCGTTTTCGAAGATTTCGACGCCGTCAAAGCCTGCGGCCTGGACGGCGGCGAGCTTCTCGGCGAGCGTGCCGGACAGTGACACGGTGGCGATCGAGCGCTGCATGAGCGAATCCTGCGGGTGAGCGGGGCATGGCGTCGGTCGAATCGGCCCCGAATGAACCAGTCGTTGAGTTCCCGGCGAACGCCATATCCCGAATTTACTGGGCTAGTGGTACGTATTGTACAAACTAACTAGATGGTACAAATTAGCGAAAACCCGAAAAGACATTGCGCTTGCGCAAGCGCACACTAGCGCCAAATCTTGACGTCAGGGGGCGAAGTCGGCTAACGATTCGCCCCCGTTTTAGGAGCAGAATCACCATGAGCAAGCCCAAGGTGCTGGTGCTGAACGGCCCGAACCTGAATCTGCTGGGGACGCGCGAGCCCCAGATCTACGGCGCGGAAACGCTCGCCGACGTCGAGCAGCGCTGCCGCACGGCGGCGGAAGGGCTCGGGCTGGACATCGACTTCCGCCAGTCGAACGCCGAACATCAGCTGATCGACTGGCTGCACGCCGCGCGTCACGACACGCACGGCATCGTGATCAACCCGGCCGCCTATACGCATACGTCGGTGGCGCTGGCCGACGCGCTTTCCGCGATCGCGAAACCGGTGATCGAAGTGCATATCTCGAACGTGCATCGCCGCGAGGCGTTCCGCCACCATTCGTACGTGTCGGCGCTCGCCGAAGCCGTGATCTGCGGCTGCGGCACCGAAGGCTACGTGTTCGCACTGCAGCGTCTGGCGACGCTGTTCTCGCAGGGAGCCGCACGATGAGCCGCCCGTCGTTTCTGATCGGCCTGATCGGCCAGGGCATCGGCGGTTCGCTGTCGCCCGCGATGCACGAGGAAGAAGGCTTCCGCCAGGGGTTCGGCTACGTCTACCGGCGCATCGACCTCGACGCGCTCGGCGTGAGCGTCGACGCGCTGCCGCAACTGCTCGATGCCGCGCAGCGGATGGGCTACAACGGGCTGAACATCACGCACCCGTGCAAGCAGCGCGTGATCGAACACCTCGACGCGCTGTCGGACGACGCTCGCGCGCTCGGCGCGGTGAACACCGTGCTGTTCAAGGACGGCAAGCGGATCGGCCACAACACCGACTGGTCGGGTTTCGCGAAATCGTTCCGCCGCGGGCTGCCCGGCGCGAAGCTCGAACGCGTCGTCCAGCTCGGCGCGGGCGGCGCCGGCGCGGCCGTCGCGCACGCGGCGCTGCAGATGGGCGCGGCTGAACTGACGATCTTCGATGTCGACGGCTCGCGGGCCACCGCGCTCGCGGCCGAGTTGCAGCAGCGTTTCCCCGCCGCGCGGGTCGCGTCGGGCGGCGCTCCGTCCGGCAGCGATCTTGCCGGCGCGATGCACGCCGCGACGGGCCTGATCCACGCCACGCCGACCGGCATGGCCAAGCATCCGGGCCTGCCGCTGCCGGCCGAACTGCTCCATGCCGGCATGTGGGTGGCCGACATCGTGTACTTCCCGCTCGAAACCGAACTGATCCATGCGGCGCGCGCGGCCGGCTGCGCCACGCTGCCGGGTGGCGGGATGGCCGTCTACCAGGCCGTCGACGCGTTCGAGATCTTCACCGGACGCACGCCCGACGCCGAGCGGATGTTCGATCACTTTCAGTCGCTCGTCGCGCGCTGACCCCATCCAGAAAGAGAGACCAGGAGACGACCATGCAGCACACCACTGACACGCGTGCCGCGCCGGCGCAGGCGGCCGGCACCGTCCGGCGCACGTCCGCGCGCTACAAGATTCTCGCGCTGCTCGCGATCGGCACGATGATCAATTATCTCGACCGTACCGTGCTGGGGGTGGCTGCGCCGCAGCTCACCAAGGAGCTCGGCATCAATGCGGCCGTGATGGGCATCATGTTCTCCGCGTTCTCGTGGACGTACGTGGCGGCGCAGGTGCCCGGCGGCCTGTTTCTCGACCGTTTCGGCAGCAAGATCACGTATTACTGGTCGATGACGCTGTGGTCGCTGTGCACGTTCCTGCAAGGCTTCGTGCCCGGCGTCGCGACGCTGTTCGCGTGCCGGCTCGGTCTCGGCGTCACGGAGGCGCCGTGCTTCCCGACCAACAGCCGGGTGGTCGCGACCTGGTTCCCGCAGAACGAACGCGCGATGGCGACGGGTACCTACACGGTGGGCGAGTACATCGGCCTCGCGTTCTTCAGCCCCGTGCTGTTCGCGCTGATGGGCGCGTTCGGCTGGCGCTCGCTGTTCTGGGTCGTCGGCGCGATCGGCATCGCGTTCGGCCTGGTCTGGTGGAAGTTCTATCACGAACCACGCAACCATCCGGGCGCGAATGCGGAGGAACTCGCGTACATCGAGGCGGGCGGCGGCCTGGTGCACGGCGCGCGCAAGGACGGCGACAAGGGCGGCAAGGCGGGGCAGAAGGCCTTCAGCTGGTCGATGGCCGGCAAGCTGCTGAAGAAGCGTCAGCTCGCGGGCATCTGCCTCGGCCAGTTCGCCGGCAACTCGACGCTCGTGTTCTTCCTGACCTGGTTCCCGACCTACCTCGCCACCGAGCGCCACATGGGCTGGCTGAAGATCGGTTTCTTCGCGGTGATGCCGTTCATCGCCGCGTCGGTCGGCGTAATGTTCGGCGGGATCTTCTCCGACTGGCTGCTGCGTCGCGGCAAGTCCGCGAACCTCGCGCGCAAGCTGCCGATCATTGCGGGCCTGCTGCTCGCGTCGACGATCATTCTCGCGAACTACGTGCAGAGCAACGAAGCCGTGATCGCGATCATGTCGGTTGCGTTCTTCGCGCAGGGGATGGCCGCGCTCGGCTGGACGCTCGTGTCGGACATCGCGCCGGACGGCCTGCTCGGCGTGACCGGCGGCATTTTCAACTTCGCGGCGAACCTCGCCGGAATCATCACGCCGCTCGTCGTCGGTTTCATCGTCGCGTCGACCGGGTCGTTCGTCGGCGCGCTCGTGTTCATCGGCGTGATCGCGCTGGTCGGTGCGGCGTCGTACATCTTCGTGGTCGGCGACATCAAGCGGATCGAGCTGTAAGCACCCGCTCCACGCATCTCCTGTGCGTTCGCCCGGCGGCCGGTTGGCCGCCGGGCTTTTTATTTGCGCGCGCAGAACGTGCTGGCCGGCTGAGTACGGCGCTTATGCGCGTTGCACCGCGATGCCGAGCGATTCGATCGCGTGCGCGATGGCCGCGACCGCGCGCCGGATGTCGTTCGAGTCGATCGCGCCGATGCAGCCGACGCGGAACGTCTCGAGCCGCGTGAGCTTGCCCGGATACAGGATGAAGCCCGCGTCGCGCACCGCGTCGTAAAAGCGGCGGAAATCGTAGGCCGGGTGGTCGGGTGCGTGGAACGTGACGATCACCGGCGCCTGCACGCCCGCATCGAGGAACGGGGTGAAGCCGAGCGCGCGCATCGATTCGACCAGCGTGCGGCAGTTGTCCGCATAGCGCGCGCCACGCGCCGGCTGGCCGCCTTCGGCGACGTACTGGTCGAGTGCGGCGCGCAGCGCGGCGATCACGTGCGTCGGCGGCGTGAAGCGCCACTGGCCGGTCTTGCGCAGGTACGCGTACTGGTCGTGAAGATCGAGCGCGAGCGACGGCGAGTTGCCTTCGCTCGCGTCGAGCGCGTCGCGCCGCACGATCGCGAAGCCCATCCCCGGCACGCCTTCGAGACATTTGCCGCTCGCCGAGATCAGCGCGTCGATGCCGCTGCCCGCCAGTTCGATCGGCAGCGCGCCGAACGAACTCATCGCGTCGACGATCAGCCGCTTGCCGTGGCGCCGGCACGCGGCGGCGATGTCGTCGAGCGGGTTCAGGATGCCGGCGCTCGTCTCCAGATGCACCAGCGCGACGTGCGTGATGCGCGGCTCGCGCGCGAACGCGGCTTCGATCGCGGCCGGATCGACGGCCGTGTCCTCGCCGAACGGCAACGCGATCGCGTCGATACCGAGCCGGCCGAGGATCTTCAGGATGCGCGCGCAGTACGCGCCGTTGTCGGGCACCAGCACGACGCCGTCGCGCGGCACCAGCGTGCCGAGCGCGGCTTCGACCGAGAACGTGCCGCTTCCCTGCATCGGCACGCACACGTACTCGTCACCGCCGTGCGCAATGGCGACGAGATCCGCGCAGACACTGGCCGTCAGTTGATTGAAAGCGGCGTCCCACGAGCCCCAGTCATGTTGCATTGCGTGGCGGGTTGTGGCGGACGTGGTGAGCGGGCCGGGCGTAAGAAGAATCGGATCGGACATGGTTTTCCTCTGCAAAGGTCGGAAGAAACACCGCGCGGCATTTCTGAATGACTTGCATGATATTGGCAAAATGTGTCATTTTTTGGAAATTGCGGCATTCGTCACGGGTTTGTCATCGAACGCTGTGATCCTTCGCTTGCCGCGCCGAACCCAACCTCGCGCGGCGGCGAGGCAGGCCGTCGAGCGGCGCTGCCCGGAGATAACAGGAGAGCCGGGTCGTGCCCCCGGCCCATTGGTGTTCCGCCTACGGAGAAGTCAGATGACACTGCAGAAACCCTCGCGCGCCGCTGCCGGCGCGTTCCGCAAGCTTGCGCTGGCCGCCAGCGTCGCCGCTCTGATGGGCGCCGCGTTGCCCGCCCATGCGGCGAGCGCGGTCGTGCTGTACACGGCAGACGGTCTCGAGAACCTGTATCGCGATGTGCTGCCGGCCTTCGAGAAGAAGGAAGGCGTCAAGGTCAACATCGTGACGGCGGGCAGCGGCGAGGTCGTCAACCGCGCGAACATCGAAAAGAATTCCCCGAAGGCCGACGTGATCGTCACGCTGCCGCCGTTCATCCAGCAAGCCGGCCAGATGGGCCTGCTGCAGTCGTACCAGAGCGTGAACTACAAGAACGTGCCGGCCATCGCGAAGGCCGAAGACGGCACGTGGGCGACGTTCGTGAACAACTACTTCTCGTTCGCGATCAACCCGGACGTCGTGAAGAACCAGCCGAAGACGTTCGCCGACCTGCTGTCGCCGGCCTACGCGGGCAAGGTCGCGTACTCGAACCCGGCCACGGCCGGCGACGGGATGGCCGTGCTGATCCTGACGACGTCGCTGATGGGCGAGGACAAGGCGTTCGACTACCTCGCGAAGCTGTCGCAGAGCGTGAAGTTCCACACGAAGGGCACGGGCTACCTGAACGTGCTGCTGTCGCGTAACGAGATCAGCGTCGCCAACGGCGACCTGCAGATGGACCTCGACGATGCCGAGCACGGCGCGCTGTCCGTCAAGCCGATCTTCCTGGCCGCGAAGGACGGCGACCAGCCGACCACGTTCCAGCTCCCGTACGGCATCGGCCTGATCAAGAGCGGCCCGAACCAGGACGCCGGCAAGAAGCTGATCGACTACCTGATGTCGACGGAAGTGCAGTCGAAGGTGCCGGACATGTACGGCATCCCGGGCCGCACGGACGTGCCGCTGGCCGGCAAGAACGGCGAAGCGGTCAAGAAGGCGATCGCGGGCGTGAAGCTGATCCCGGTCGACTGGTCCCAGGTGATGGCGAAGAAGCCGGTGTGGATCGAGCGCTGGAAGAAGGACGTGATCGGCAGCTCGGGCAAGCAGCTCGACGTCGTCAAGCCGAAGTGACCGGCGCACGCCGCCTGTTTGAGTGAGCAAGAGGATGAACCCGGTGGACACCGCCCTGACCCATCCCGGCGCATTCGGCGCCGCCGAACCGCGGGCAACGCTGCGGTCCGGCGCGCCGGGCGGCGTGCAGATCGAACACCTGAGCGTGCGCTACGGCGCACGCACGGTGCTGGAAGATCTGTCGCTGTCGATCGGCGCCGGTGAATTTCTGACCGTGCTCGGCAAGAGCGGCTGCGGCAAGACCACGCTGCTGCGCTTCATCGCCGGGTTCGTGAAGGCCGACGGCCTGACCGGCACGCTGACCGTTGCCGGACGCGACCTGACCTATGCGCCGCCGCACAAGCGCAATCTCGGTCTGCTGTTCCAGAATTACGCGCTGTTCCCGCACCTGTCGGTGTTCGAGAACGTTGCATTCGGGCTGCGCGCCCGCGGGATGGCGTCGTCGGAAGTGACGCGCCGCGTCGCCGACGCGCTGAAGCTCGTGCAGCTCGGCGATGCCGGCCATCACCTGCCCGCGCAACTGTCGGGCGGGATGCAGCAGCGCGTCGCGCTGGCGCGCGCGCTCGTGATCGAGCCGGACGTGCTGCTGCTCGACGAGCCGCTGTCGGCGCTCGACGCGAACCTGCGCGCATCGGTGCGCAGCGAACTGAAGGCGCTGCACGAGCGCCTGCCGAATCTCACCGTCGTCTGCGTGACGCATGATCGCGACGACGCGCTCGTGCTGTCCGACCGCGCGCTGCTGATGCGCGACGGCCACATCGCGCAGCTCGGCACGCCGCAGCAGTTGTACGACGCGCCGCAGGACGGCTACGTTGCACGCTATCTCGGCCCGGCGAACCTGCTGCCGCCGCACGTGATCTTCCCGCTCGGCGATCCGCGCCATGAAGTGCGCGGCAAGGTCGCGTGCGTGCGCCCCGAGCGCCTGACCGTGATGCCGCCCGCCGCGGGCGGGCTGCACGGCACGGTGTCGTCGGTCGAATGGCAGGGCGCGGACTTGTCGATCGCGGTCACGATCGACGCGGCGCCCGACGAGCCCGTGCGCGTCACGATGCAACGCGGCCGCGGTGCGGCTCCCGAGCGCGGTGCGCGCGTTTCCCTGCATTGCGAGGCAGACGATGTCGTCCTTATCGAGCCCTGAAGCCGGCCTGCCGCCGCACGTGCTCGCGTCGGCCGCCGCGCACGCCACCGCCGCGCGGCGCCGCAGGCGCATGGGCGACCTGCACCTGGCCGCGCTCGCGGTCGTCGTGCTCGGCCCGCTCGTCGTCTATCCGCTGGTGCGGCTCGTGCTGCTGAGCGTGTCGGGCGATCACGGGTTCAGCTTCGCCGCGTATCGCACGTTCTTCGGCAACCCCGACACGCGCAACGTGCTGCTCACCACCCTCGGCGTGCTGTTCGCGAGCGCCGGCACCGCGTCGGTGCTCGGCGTGATGCTGGCCGCGCTGCTGTTCTTCAAGCCGTTCCCGGGCGCGTCGCTCGTCACGCGCTTCCTGGAGCTGTACGTCGCGTTTCCGTCGTTCCTCGTCGCGTTCACGCTGATCTTCCTGTACGGCTCGCAAGGGTCGATCAGCATCGCGCTGCAGCACCTGTTCCATCTCGAGAATCCGCCGCTCGATTTCCTGTTCGGCATCGGCGGCGTGATTCTGGCGCAGACCGTGTTCTATACGCCGTTCGTCGTGCGGCCCACGCTCGCGTCGTTCGCGACGCTCGACCTGCGGCTGATCGAAGCCGCGCGCAGCCTCGGCGCATCCGGCTGGATGCTCGCGCGCCGCGTCGTGCTGCCGATCGCGTGGCCGGGCATCGCCGCCGGCACCGTGCTGTGCTTCCTGCTGACGCTCAACGAATTCGGGATTCTGCTCGTGCTCGGCAGTGCGCGGCTCGTCACGCTGCCGGTTGCGATCTACAGCAGCGCGACCGTCGACCTCGACCTGCCGACCGCGTCGGCCGGCGCGGTCGTGATGCTCGCGCTGTCGCTGGCGTTGTATGCGGTTTATCGCCGGGTGAACCGGCGTGCGACGGGAGGAAACGATGTCCGCTGAATTCCGTATCGGGCATGCCGTGCCGCGCCACCAGATCGGCTGGGGCGACACGGTGCTCAAGCATGCGTCGCGCGCGGCGCTCGCGCTGGCCGCGTTCGCCTGCTTCTGGCTGTTCGTGTTGCCCGTCGTCGTCGTTGCGCTGTCGAGCGTGTCGACGCAATGGTCGGGCACGATCCTGCCGGCCGGCTACAGCCTGCGCTGGTTCGAGCGGCTCGGGTCGCCCGAATACGATGCGCTGCTGACGAGCCTGGAAATCGGCTTCGGCGTATCGGCGGTCGGCACGATCCTCGGGTTGTGGCTCGCGCTGGCGCTCGAAGGGCGCGACCGGCGCGGCCTCGGCGCGGTGGTCGACGCGCTCGTGATGGTGCCGAACGGCGTGCCGAGCGTCGTGCTCGGGCTCGCGGTGCTGATCGCGTATCACCAGAAGCCGGTCGACTTGTCGAGTTCGGCCGCGATCGTCGTGCTCGTGCAGCTCGCGCTGATCCTGCCGTTCTGCTATCGCTGCGCGGCCGCCGCGCTGCGTCCGGAGCTGACCGTGCTGCGCGAAGCGGCAGCGAGCCTCGGGGCGCCGCCCGCGATGGTGCTGCGCCGCGTGCTGCTGCCGCAGCTCGTGCCGGCGCTGCGCGCGAGCCTCGCGCTCGGCTTCGCGCTGTCGCTCGGCGAGCTTGGCGCGACGCTGACGGTGTATCCGCCGGGCTTCGCGACCGTGCCGATCGTCGTGATCGGCCAGGTGGAGCGCGGCTATTACCTTCCGGCATCGGCGCTGTCGCTGCTGATGCTCGGCGCGTCGCTCGCGGCGCTGCTGCTGATCGCCGCGCGTGTACCGCGCGGCAAGCGGGCCGCATCATGAACGCCGCGTTCGCATTGCGCCAACCCGGTGACGCGTCGGCAGCCGGCGCATCGACGGATCTTGCGGCGCGCTCCGTCGACGTCAACGGCCGGCGCTATCGGCTGCCGGCCGAACCGACCGTCGTCGTCTGCGTGGACGGCTGCGAGTACGACTATCTCGACCGGGCGGTGGAAGCGGGCGTCGCGCCGTTCATCGGCCGGATGATCGCGAAAGGCACGGCATGGCGCGCCGATTGCGTCGTGCCGACCTTCACCAACCCGAACAACCTGTCGATCGTCTGCGGCGTGCCGCCGTCGGTCCACGGGATCTGCGGCAACTACTTCTGGGATCCGGCCGCCGACGGCGGGCGCGGCGCCGAAGTCATGATGAACGACCCGGCCTACCTGCGGGCCGGCACGCTGCTCGCGGCGGCGTCCGACGCCGGTGCGCGGGTCGCGGTCGTGACGGCGAAGGACAAGCTGCGCCGGCTGTTGGGCTGGCAGCTGAACGGCATCTGCTTTTCGGCCGAGAAGGCCGCGCAGGCGAATCTCGCGGAAAACGGGATCGTCGACGTGCTCGACTGGGTCGGCCTGCCGTCGCCGGACGTCTACAGCGCGGCGTTGTCGGAATTCGTGTTCGCGGCCGGCGTTCGGCTCGCGCAGACGCGCCAGGTCGACCTGATGTACCTGTCGACCACCGACTACGTGCAGCACAAGTGCGAGCCGGGCAGTGCGGGCGCGAACGCGTTCTACGCGATGATGGACGGCTACCTCGCGCAGCTCGACGCACTCGGCTGGGCGATCGGGCTCACGGCCGACCACGGGATGAACGCGAAGCACGACCCCGCGACGGGCCGGCCGAACGTCATCTATCTGCAGGATGCATTCGACGGTTGGTACGGTGCGCAGGCTGCGCGCGTGATCCTGCCGATTACCGACCCGTACGTCGTGCACCACGGCGCGCTCGGCTCGTTTGCGACGATCTACCTTGCGCCGGGCATCGACCGGGCCGAGGCGATGTGGCGCGTCGGCGGCCTTGACGGCGTCGAACTCGTGCTCGACAACGCGGAAGCCGCCGCACGTTTCGAACTGCCGGCCGACCGGATCGGCGATCTCGTCGTGATCGGCCGCCGCGACATGACGCTCGGGACCCGCGAGCGCGAACACGACCTGTCGGGCCTCACGGTGCCGCTGCGCTCGCATGGCGGCGTGTCGGAGCAGGAAGTGCCGCTGCTGTTCAACCGCGGTATCGAGCCGGCCGAACACGGGCGTCGCCCGCGCAACTTCGACGTGTTCGATTTCGTGCTGAACCGGGTCGCGACATGATGGCCCATCCCCGACACGATCATCCGGCGTTTCGCGCGGAGGCGCTGCGCTGGTGCGGCGCGCGCGCGACGCGCGAACGCACGCTCGACGTGATGGACCCTTACACGGGCACGCGCGTGGGGACGGTGCCGCTGGCGAGCGTCGACGACGTGCGCGCGGCATTCGATTACGCGATGGCGTACCGGCCGAAGCTTACGCGTTACGAGCGTTCGCAGATCCTCGAGCGGGCGGCCGCACTGTTGCGCGAGCGTACCGAGGAAGCATCCGACCTGATCACGCTCGAATCGGGGCTGTCGAAACAGGACTCCCGTTACGAGATCGGCCGCGTGGCCGACGTGCTGAAGTTTGCGGCGATCGAGGCGCTGCGCGACGACGCGCAGAGCTTCTCGTGCGATCTGACGCCTCACGGCAAGGCGCGCCGCGTATTTTCGCAGCGGCAGCCGCTGGACGGCGTGATCGTCGCGATCACGCCGTTCAATCATCCGATGAACCAGGTGGCGCACAAGATCGCGCCGGCGATCGCGACCAACAACCGCGTGATCGTGAAGCCATCGGAGAAGGTGCCGCTGTCGGCGTTCTATCTGGCCGACCTGCTGGTCGAGGCAGGATTGCCGGAGCCGATGCTGCAGGTGCTGACCGGCCGCCCGGCCGAGATCGCGGACGAACTCATCACGCATCCGCATGCGTCGCTGATCACGTTCACGGGCGGCGTGGCGATCGGCAAGGCGATTGCCGCGCGGGCCGGCTACCGCCGCATCGTGTTGGAACTGGGCGGCAACGATCCGCTGATCGTTCTCGACGATGCCGATCTCGAACGCGCGGCGTCGCTCGCGGTGCTCGGCTCGTACCGGAATTCGGGCCAGCGCTGCACGGCTGTCAAGCGGATGCTGGTGCAGCGCTCGATCGCGCCTGCGTTCACCGAATTGCTGGTCGAGAAGACGCGCGCGTGGAAGTACGGCGATCCGTTCGATTCCGCGAACGAAATGGGCACGGTGATCGACGAGGAAGCGGCACGGTTGTTCGAGGCGCGCGTGAACGACGCGGTTGCGCAGGGCGCGCGCCTGCTGACCGGCAACGTGCGGCGCGGCGCGCTGTATGCGCCGACCGTGCTCGACAACGTCGATCCGTCGATGACGATCGTGCGCGAGGAGACCTTCGGCCCGGTATCGCCGGTCATCACGTTCGACACGATCGACGATGCGATCCGGATCAGCAACGGGACGGCGTTCGGGCTGTCGTCGGGGGTGTGTACCGACAGCACGGCGGCCGTCGTGCGGTTCGTGAACGAGCTGAACGTCGGCACGGTGAATGTATGGGAAGTGCCCGGATACCGGATCGAGCTGTCGCCGTTCGGCGGGATCAAGGATTCGGGGCTGGGGTACAAGGAAGGCGTTCAGGAGGCGATGAAGAGCTTCACGAACCTGAAGACGTTTTCGCTGCCTTGGGAGTAGACGCATGGCATTGACGGTGGAAGAGATTCACGGGCTGTATCGCGAACATGGCCATGTGGCCTATAGCGGCGAACCGGTCACGCAGCTCGAGCATGCGTTGCAGAGCGGATGCCTGGCGGAAGAGGCGGGTGCGGACGAAGCGCTGGTCGCGGCGGCGTTCCTGCACGACCTCGGGCATCTGCTGAATCGTCAGGGCGAGACGCCGAGCGCGCGCGGGATCGACGATCTGCATCAGTATTACGTGCTGCCGTTCCTGCGGCCGTTGTTCTCCGACGCGGTGCTGGAGCCGATCCGGCTGCACGTCGATGCGAAGCGCTGCCTGTGCCGCACGGATGCCGGCTACTTCGAGAGCCTGTCGCCGGACTCGGTGCGCAGTCTCGCGCTGCAGGGCGGCATCTTCAGTGAAGAGGACGCGGCGGTGTTCCTGCGGCGACCGTTCGCGGAAGACGCGCTGCGTCTGCGCCGCTGGGACGATATGGCGAAGGAGGAGGGCAAGGTCACGCCGGATCTCGATCACTATATGGAGATCGTCGCGCGCCAGGTGCGCGCGGCCTGACGGTTCGGCGGCCTCTTCCATCTATATAAGGCCCCGCACGCGACAGCGTGCGGGGCCTTATATATTTTGCGA
>NZ_CADFDB010000011.1 GCF_902832845.1 Burkholderia metallica
ACACTTATCGGCTGTTAATTTTTAAAGAGCATTTCTGCGAGAAACCTGAAGTTTCCCAGCAGCGCTGCGTTTTCAGCAGCAGAGAAGCGAGATTATGAACCGTGTTTCGCAGCGCGTCAACAACTTTTTACATCAGATCGTTGCGACTGCGGGGCTCAACTTCCAGGTCAGCCGTGCGCTCCAGACTCCCGCGCTTCGCCAACCTTGCTTCCCTCTTCCGCACCGCGTTTCCGTTAGCGCGAAAGAGGCGTGATTCTAAGCACCGGCCACCTTCCACGCAAGCCCTTTGTGAAAATAATTTGAAAAAGCCCCCGTGCGCTCGCGCGCACGGGGGCTTCGGGCTCGACGGGGCATGTGACGCCGCTGAACTCTACGTAGCCGACAACACGTCCGTCTATATATAGACGCGCATCACTTGCCGCCGGCCGCTGCCTGCAACTGCTCGACCGGCACCGCATCGGCCATCGCCGTGTAGCCCGCATCGCTCGGATGGATGCCGTCCCCGCTATCGTATCGACGCTGCAGCACGCTCGGGCGCGCCGGATCGCGCAGTACCGCATCGAAGTCGACCACGCCGTCGAACCCGCTACCGCTCCGGATCCACCGGTTCACCTCGAGCCGGATCGCCTCGCGCCCCGCCGGCAGCCCGGCCGGCGTCAGCGTCGCGCCGAAGATCTTCACCCCTTGACGGTGCGCCGCGTCGATCAGCCTGCGATAGCCGTCGATCAGCGACTCAGCCGTGACCTGCGTATGCGGGTGGTCGCAATCGAGCCCCGCGCGCGGCGGCATCGCCGCGAAGTTGATGTCGTTGATCCCGATCAGCACGATCGCCGCCTTCACGCCCGCGCGCGACAGCGCATCGCGTTCGAAGCGCGATGCCAGCGACGTGCCGTAGCACGCCGAATCGCTGAGCAGCCGGTTCCCGCTGATACCGAGGTTTGCGACGCCGATCGACTCCACGCCGGAGACCGTCAGCCGGCGCGCCAGTGCGTCCGGCCAGCGGCGGTTCCGGTTCACGCTCGAGCGCAGCCCGTCGGTGATCGAATCGCCGATCGCGGCGACGCTGGTGCGCGCGGAACCAGCCTCGACCGCGAGCTCGGTCACCCACGCATATTGCGTGAAACGGGTGCGGAACGCGGCAGCACCCGGGTCGCTCACGTGGTCGCCCGGCGACGACACATAGTTGAACTGGTTCGACACGCGGTGCCAGACCGTCATCCGCTGGTTCGCCCCCATTTGAAGCGTGACCGCATACGGCCGCCCGGCCGCCACGTCGATCGCCACCGGATCGCTTTCGACCTCCTGGCTCGGAGCAAGCGTCACCGACGTCTTGCCGGCGAACCGGATCGGCACCGCCGCGCCGCTGAGCGCCGCACCGTCGCCGGCGCGCGCCAGGCTCGCCGCCTCGACGACCAGCGGTGCGCGGCCGTAGGCATTGCTGACGCGGATCCGCGCGGCGCGCCCCGACACGGTCGGATAAACGATCTGGCGCACGGCCCGGCCGGCCACGTCGGGCGCGCGATAGAGCGGCGGCGGTGCGGCAAGGTCGGGAATCGGTTGCAATGCCGTCGCCCACGCGGCAACCCATCCGGCCGGCGCAGCCGAGGCCGACGCCGCAAGCGGCGAGATAAAGACGGCCGCACCCAGCACGGCCGCGGCGATACTGCTTCGAAATGACATCGGCAAAATCCTCGTCGGAAAGCGGGCATTGTGCCGCAGAAGACGCGAACCCCACGCGCCGGACCCGCATCACGCCAACCCGATCGCGCCCCGAGGTCCCTCGTTTACCCGAATCCCAGCGCAAATCCGCAAGAAATTTATTAACCGACCGGTCGGTTGGTTTATACTTCGCACACATTCAACCGGACGAGAGTCTCGCCATGTACACGCAATCCCTCGACATCCCCGGCAACGTCGCGCCGCTCGACGCCGCAGCCGAGTCGCCCGAGCAGGCGCGGTTCGATGCGGTCATGGCCGTCGACGGCAAGATCGAACCGCAGGACTGGATGCCCGAAGCCTATCGCAAGACGCTGATTCGCCAGATCTCGCAGCACGCGCACTCGGAAGTCGTCGGCATGCTGCCCGAAGGCAACTGGATCTCGCGCGCGCCGAGCCTGAAGCGCAAGGCGATCCTGCTCGCGAAGGTCCAGGACGAAGCCGGCCACGGCCTCTATCTTTATAGCGCTGCCGAAACGCTCGGCGTGTCGCGCGATTCGCTGATCGACGCGTTGCACGCCGGCAAGGCGAAATACTCGAGCATCTTCAACTACCCGACGCCGACCTGGGCCGACGTCGGTGTGATCGGCTGGCTCGTCGACGGCGCCGCGATCATGAACCAGATCCCGCTGTGCCGCTGCACGTACGGCCCGTACGCGCGCGCGATGATCCGCGTATGCAAGGAAGAATCGTTCCACCAGCGCCAGGGTTTCGACGCGCTGCTGTCGATGATGAAGGGCAGCGACGCGCAACGCGCGATGGTCCAGCAGGCCGTGAACCGCTGGTGGTGGCCGGTGCTGATGATGTTCGGCCCGAGCGACGCCGATTCGGTCCACAGCAGCCAGTCCGCGAAATGGGGCATCAAGCGGATCTCGAACGACGACCTGCGGCAGAAATTCGTCGACGCGACGGTCGACCAGGCGAAGGTGCTCGGCGTGACGCTGCCCGACCCAGACCTGAAGTGGAACGAGGCGCGCGGCCATCACGACTACGGCACGATCGACTGGGACGAATTCTGGCGCGTGGTCAACGGCGACGGCCCGTGCAACAAGGAACGCCTCGCGACCCGCGTGAAAGCGCACGAAGACGGCGCCTGGGTGCGCGAAGCCGCGCTCGCCCACGAAGCCAAGCGGCGTGCGCGCGCCGAACAGCACGCCGCCTGAGCGGCGGCACACCATCGAATTCAGGATTCAGGAGAAAGTGATGAACAAGGAATGGCCGATCTGGGAAGTGTTCGTGCGCAGCAAGCAGGGGCTCGACCACAAACATTGCGGCAGCCTGCACGCCGCCGACGCGACGATGGCGCTGCGCATGGCGCGCGACGTCTACACGCGCCGCCAGGAAGGCGTGAGCATCTGGGTGGTGCCGTCGTCGGCGATCACCGCGTCGGATCCGAACGAGAAGGCCGAGCTGTTCGAGCCGGCGGGCGACAAGATCTACCGTCACCCGACCTTCTACACGCTGCCCGACGAAGTCAACCACATGTAATGCGCGCGCCATGACGATCACGCCCGAACACCTCTCCTACGTGCTGCGCCTCGCGGACAACGCGCTGATTCTCGGTCAGCGCAACGCCGAATGGTGCGGCCACGGCCCGATCCTCGAGGAAGACATCGCCCTCACGAACATGAGCCTCGACCTCATCGGCCAGGCGCGCATGCTGTATTCCCATGCCGCCGAACTCGAGCGCCAGGTGAACGGCGCGGCGAAGACCGAGGACGACTACGCGTACTTCCGCACCGAGCGCGAGTTCGCGAACTTCACGCTCGCCGAGCTGCCGCACTATGGCCCGGTCGCCGGCACCGCGCATGCGGACAAGGACTACGCGGTGACGATCGTGCGCAACTTCCTGTACTCGGCGCTGATGCTGCACGTGTGGACCGCGCTCGAGACGTCGGCCGACCCGCAGCTCGCCGCGATCGCCGCGAAATCGGTGAAGGAAACCCGCTATCACGTGCAGCACGCACGCGAGTGGCTCGTTCGCCTCGGCGACGGCACCGACGAATCGCACCGTCGCGCGCAAGACGCGCTCGACTACCTGACGCCGTACACGCGCGAATTCTTCGCCGCCGATGCGATCGACGACGCGGTCGCCGCAGAGGGGATCGCACCCGCACCGGCCACGCTCGAAGCGGCGTGGCGGGCGGACGTCGACGACGCGCTCGCAGAAGCGACGCTCACGCTGCCAGCCCCCGTGCAGCACGTAACCACCGGCAAGCAAGGCGAGCACTCGGAGCACATGGGCTACCTGCTCGCCGAAATGCAGAGCCTCGCGCGCCAGCACCCCGGCGCGACCTGGTAACCGGCCCACGCCACGGAGCCCGACGATGTCCGTCCAGACCGCCGCCCCCGCCCACGCCCACGCCGCGCCCGCCGCGCACCACGACGATCCGCTGCTCGCCCGTGCCTGGGACGTGCTCGAAGCCGTGCCCGATCCCGAGATTCCGGTCGTGTCGATCCGCGAGCTCGGCATCCTGCGCGACGTCCGTCGCGCGGACGACGGTCTGCTCGAAGTCGTGATCACGCCGACCTACTCGGGCTGCCCGGCGATGTCGCAGATCGCGGAAGACATCGCCGCCGCGCTGCAGTCGGCCGACCTGCCGCCGCACCGGATCGAGACGGTGCTCGCCCCCGCGTGGACAACCGACTGGATCACGCAGGAGGCGCGCGACAAGCTGCGCGCATACGGCATCGCGCCGCCGGTCGGCCAGTGCGGCAGCGCCGCACCGCGGGAAAACGTCGTGCGCTTCGTACCGCGCCCGGTCGCCGCACCCGCGTGCCCGCGCTGCGGCTCCGCCCGTACCGAACGCCTCGCGCAATTCGCGTCCACGGCCTGCAAGGCGCTGTATCGCTGCGTCGACTGCCGCGAACCCTTCGACTACTTCAAACCCTATTAATCGATATGGCGACCCCGCAATTTCATCCGCTGCGTATCCGCGACGTGCGGCCCGAGACCGCCGACGCCGTGACCGTCTCCTTCGACGTGCCGCCCGAACTGCGCGACGCGTACCGTTTCACGCAGGGCCAGTTCGTCACGCTGAAGACCCACATCGACGGCGAGGAGACGCGCCGCTCGTATTCGATCTGCGTCGGCACGACGGACTACGACCGTGACGGCGAACTGCGCATCGGCATCAAGCGCGTGCGCGGCGGCCGCTTCTCGAACTTCGCGTTCGATACGCTGAAGCCCGGCCACACGATCGACGTGATGACGCCGGACGGCCGCTTCTTCACGCACCTGAACGCCGACCACGGCAAGCAGTACGTCGCGTTTTCCGGCGGCTCGGGGATCACGCCGGTGCTCGCGATCGTGAAGACGACGCTCGAACTGGAGCCGCGCAGCACGTTCACGCTGATCTACGGCAATCGCAGCGTCGACGCGATCATGTTCGCGGAAGAGCTCGAGGACCTGAAGAACCGCTACATGAACCGCTTCGTCCTGTATCACGTGCTGTCGGACGACCTGCAGGACGTCGAGCTGTTCAATGGTGTGCTCGACCAGGCGAAATGCGCGGAATTCCTCGACACGCTGACGCCGGCCGACGCGATCGACGAGGCGTTCATCTGCGGCCCCGCGCCGATGATGGACGCGGCCGAAGCCGCGCTGAAAGCGGCCGGCGTGCCGCAGGCGAAGGTGCACGTCGAGCGCTTCGGCACGCCGCTGCCGCAAGCCGGCGCGCCGGTCGTCGAAATCACCGACCAGACGCCGGCCGCCGACCTCGAAATCGTGCTCGACGGGAAGAAGCGCAAGCTGCGGCTGCCGTACGAAGGCGTGAGCCTGCTCGACATCGGGCTGCGCGCGGGCCTCGCGCTGCCGTACGCGTGCAAGGGCGGCGTGTGCTGCACGTGCCGCGCGAAGGTGCTCGAAGGCGAAGTCCGGATGGAGAAGAACTACACGCTGGAAGAACACGAAGTGAAGGACGGCTTCGTGCTCACGTGCCAGTGCCACCCGGTCAGCGACAAGGTCGTCGTGAGTTTCGACGAGCGTTGAGCGACGTCGCGTCGCGGCGCCGGACGGTTTCTCGCCGTCACACATCTCGCTTACACTAGGGGCCGCCGGCCGGCTGGACATCGCAACGTCCGCCCGGCCGGCGGTTTTCTTTTGTTGACGACAGGCCGATGAGCACCATTCATGTGATTCAGGGCGGCACCGCCGCCGCGTCGCTGCGCGAAGCGCTTGCGCAAGCCGGACGCCACGACGAGCACGTCGTCGGATTGCTCGACGATCTCGGCTTCGGGCCGCTCAAGGGCGCCGACGAGACGCCCGACACACGCGCCGCCTTCTGGCGACGCGTGCTCGGCGACCAGATTCCCGACTGGAACGCGGAAATCGAAGGCGAGTTCGCGCGCCTCGACCAGCTTGCGATGGATACCGGGCAGGTGGTCGTGTGGCACGCACCGAGCGTCGGCGACAAGCTGCTGCTGCGGCGCGTCGCCTATCACCTGCGCAACGTCCCGCAACGCCTGAACGAAGTGCGGCTGTCGGCCGCCGATCTCGACCCGGCGCAGCGCGCGTCGCTGTCGCGCACCGACCAGGCATGCGCGACCGGGATGTTCTCGCCCGCGGAACTGGCGCGCAAGCGCCCCGTGGCCGCGCCGATCTCGGTGCTGCGCATCGGGCGCCTCGCGCTCGAATGGCAGGAAGCGAAGCACCTGAACGCCGAGCTGCGCTACTGGGTCAGCAACACGATCAAGAGCGGCCACTACGAGGATCTCGACGCGCTGATCCTCGCTCGTGCGCAAGCCGACTGGCTGCCCGCCCGGCGCCTCGTCGGCGGCATCATGGCCGATGCAGACCGCGGCGGGCTGTTCGTCAGCGACGCGATCGCCTGGTGGCGCTGCCGCGAGCTCGCAGCCGCCGGCCGGCTCGAGCTGCAGGACGACACGCCGGACGCCCTCTCTTTCACGCAGGTGCGCACGGCCCGCACGGCCCCCCCGCACCGCTAATCTTCCCCATTCGACCATGGCCCGAACCCGAGCGCCCGACCACGAATCCCAGCGCGAGCAGATCCTCGATCTGGCCGCCGAGAAATTCGCGCAGACGAGCTACCCGAGCACGTCGATGTCCGATCTCGCGACCGCGAGCGGCACGTCGAAGGCGCGGCTTTATCACTATTACGAGAGCAAGGAAGCGATCCTGTTCGACCTGCTCGACCGCTACACGAAACGGCTGATGCTGATCATCGCCGAGGTCGAGGGCGCGAGCCAGCGGCGCGGCCTCGGCGAGCGCGACGCGTTTGCCGAGCTCGTGCGCGCATTCCTGGCCGAATACGAGACGTCGCACAGCCGCCACGTCGCGCTACTCAACGACGTGAAGTATCTCGAGGACGCGCAGCGCGAAATCGTGCTCGACCGCCAGCGCGACATCGTCGCGGCGTTCACGCGGCAGCTCGCGCGCGCGTACCCGGACCGCATCTCGAAGGAAAACCAGACGTCCGTGACGATGATGGTGTTCGGGATGATCAACTGGACCTTCACGTGGCTGAAGCCGGGCGGGCGCCTCGGCTACCGCGACTTCGCCGAACAGGTGATCGACCTGATCGAACG
Source organism: Burkholderia metallica (assembly GCF_902832845.1). Lineage (GTDB taxonomy): Bacteria > Pseudomonadota > Gammaproteobacteria > Burkholderiales > Burkholderiaceae > Burkholderia > Burkholderia metallica. Next base: position 7,264 of record NZ_CADFDB010000011.1, read on the forward strand.
CGGGCTGTCGACGGGCGCCTGATTGCCGCGCAGCAGCATGCGTTGCGCGACGGGCACAGTGCGACCGCCCGCCGCGCACTTCATATGACGAATTTTAAATCCGTTTAAAATCATATAGATATAGAATGAACTAAGCGGATTTAGAATTCCTCCTCAGCACAAACAACGTCAAATACGGGTTTTCCCCAACCCCGCTCGGGTAAAATGCTGTTGCATTGCACAACCGACTTGTGCACCCACACTGAGGAACCCACGATGAACACGCAATTCAACGGCCGTGCCGATGCTGTCGGCAACGCCGGTAGTGCGCCGGTTCTCGTCAGGGAACTGGCTTCCAAAGACCGTGAGCAAATGCTCACCCACTTTCTCTCGCTCGACGAAGAGGACCGCCTGCTGCGCTTCGGCCAGATGGTGCCCGACCACGTGATCGAGAACTATGTCCGCACGATCGACTTCGGTCGCGATACCGTGTTCGGCGTGTTCGACCACGACCTCGAACTGATCGGCGTCGGCCACCTCGCCTATCTGCCGGCCGACGGCGACAAGCGCACGGCCGAATTCGGCGTGTCGGTGCTCGAAAGCGCACGCGGCCGCGGCGTCGGCTCGAAGCTGTTCGAGCGCGCGGCGATCCGCAGCCGCAACACGCACGTGACGACGCTGTACATGCACTGCCTGTCGCGGAACGCGACGATGATGCATATCGCGAAGAAGTCCGGGATGCGGATCGAGTACGCGTACGGTGAAGCGGATGCATACCTGTCGCTGCCGCCGGCCGACCACTCGACGATCATCGCCGAGATGCTGCAGGAACAGGCCGCGGTGTTCGACTACGCGATGAAGCGCCAGGCGCGCCGCACCACGAAGTTCATCGAATCGCTGATGCCCGCCGCGCTGACGGCGTAACGTCGGCCAGCCGGGCCGCGCCCGCCGCGCGCCCGGCCCCCTCTTCCCTTCTGCCCACCAACGGGCCCGCTAGCGCACCGACCGAATCGGCAACGCGGTCGTCTCCTTGAAGCAGTCGAGCGAGAAGCTCGTCTTCACGTCGATCACCGACGGGTGATGCAGCAGATGCTCCTGCACGAAGCGGGAGAAATGCGCCATGTCCTCGACCTGCACGCGCAGCAGGTAATCCATGTCCCCCGTCATCGCGTGGCATGCGACCACTTCCGGCCACGCCTGCACGGCCGCGCGGAACAGTTCCGCGTGGGTTGCGCCCGCGCGCGCCGACGTCTCGTCGACCCGCACCGGCGCGAGGCCGCCGCGCTTCTCCAGCCGCACGCTCACGTACGCGAGCAGGTCGAGCCCGAGCTTCTGCGGATTCAGCAGCGCGACGTAGCCGGTGATCACGCCGATCTCCTCGAGCCGCCGGATCCGCCGCAAGCACGGGCTCGGCGACAGGTTCACGCGCTCGGCGATCTCCTGGTTCGACAGGCGCCCGTTCTCCTGAAGAATCGCCAGAATCCGCCGGTCGATGGCATCCAATTCGGCTTGCGCCATCTTCTGCCCTCCATTGATTATTTCGAGACTGGAAATTGCGCCATCGTAGGGTCAGGCGATCAAGTTCGCAAGTTTCCGCTCGCGGCTGCCCGCTACACTTTGTCGCACGTACCGATTCGTCGCGCACGCGCCGCGTGCGCCACGTTCGACATCGAACCAGGCCGGGCATGCGCACGTCGCTCCGGCCGATCGCCCCCACTGGAGACACGCCATGCAGATCCCGAACTGGGACAACCCCGTCGGCACCGACGGCTTCGAATTCATCGAATACACGGCACCGGACCCGAAAGCGCTCGGACAACTGTTCGAACGGATGGGTTTCACCGCGATCGCGCGCCATCGCCACAAGGATGTGACGGTCTACCGCCAGGGCGACATCAACTTCATCATCAACGCGGAACCCGACTCGTTCGCGCAGCGCTTCGCGCGCCTGCACGGCCCGTCGATCTGCGCGATCGCGTTCCGCGTGCAGGACGCCGCGAAGGCGTACAAGCGCGCGCTGGAACTCGGCGCATGGGGCTTCGACAACAAGACGGGCCCGATGGAGCTGAACATCCCGGCGATCAAGGGCATCGGCGATTCGCTGATCTACTTCGTCGACCGCTGGCGCGGCAAGAACGGCGCGCAGCCGGGCGCGATCGGCGACATCAGCATCTACGACGTCGACTTCGAGCCGATCGCCGGCGCGAACCCGAACCCGGTCGGCCACGGCCTGACGTACATCGACCATCTGACGCACAACGTGCACCGCGGCCGCATGCAGGAATGGGCCGAGTTCTACGAGCGCCTGTTCAACTTCCGCGAAGTGCGCTACTTCGACATCGAAGGCAAGGTGACGGGCGTGAAGTCGAAGGCGATGACGTCACCGTGCGGCAAGATCCGCATCCCGATCAACGAGGAAGGCTCCGACACGGCCGGCCAGATCCAGGAATACCTCGACGCGTATCACGGCGAAGGCATCCAGCACATCGCACTCGGCGCGAGCGACATCTACCAGGCGGTCGACGGCCTGCGCAGCAAGGAAGTGAAGCTGCTCGACACGATCGACACGTATTACGAACTGGTCGACCGCCGCGTGCCGAACCACGGCGAATCGCTGGAAGAGCTGAAGAAGCGCAAGATCCTGATCGACGGCGCGCGCGACGACCTGCTGCTGCAGATCTTCACCGAGAACCAGATCGGGCCGATCTTCTTCGAGATCATCCAGCGCAAGGGCAACCAGGGCTTCGGCGAAGGCAACTTCAAGGCGCTGTTCGAATCGATCGAGCTCGACCAGATCCGCCGCGGCGTCGTGCAGGACAAGGCCTGACGCAGCCGGCGCGCGGCTGCCCGGGGCAACCCGGCAGCCCGCACGATCCGGCGGCACAAAGAAAAAGGGCGGGAATCCGAGGATTCCCGCCCTTTTTGCATTCCGGCGCGGCCCGCTGGCCGCGCGACCGGATCAACGCGCGTTCGCCTTCGACTCGACGGCGCGCTCGGCCGACGGCTGCGCGACAGCGTCCTGGGCCGGCACGATCTGCTGCATCTGCGCGCCGGCTGCCGCCAGTGCGCTCGCGCCTTGCGCGCGCACCGGGCCGGTCATCGAGAAAAACGCGGCGGACACGATCAGGAAACTTTGAATATGACGTGTGTTCATTGCACCTCCTTTAAAACTGCCGGCGCCTCCCCGATTGCGTCGAAACGACCCCACGCGACCGGGCACCTCCGGCAGGCCGACAAGATTAACGGCATTTGCTCGCAGATGAACGCGGCTTTACATGCTTTTACATGATGTAACTCATCATCACGCTCTCTTTTCTGCCGCGCCACCGCCATTCGATCCGTATCCCGCCCCATGGGCGGCGGGTTTGCCCCAGTGCTACCATCACTTAAAACCGGCCAATATGCCGGCCACTGCAGACGCATCCACAAGATGGCCGACGCATTCGAGTTTTGGTGATCCCAAACTGGGTGGAGGAGACAGTTAATGAATGCCCCGCTAGACGCAGACCAACGCGCGTCGCTGGAAGCCGCGCTGAAGTCCGTCACGCTTGACGACAAATACACGCTGGAACGCGGTCGCGCGTACATGAGCGGCATCCAGGCGCTCGTGCGCCTGCCGATGCTCCAGCAGGAACGCGACCGCGCCGCCGGTCTCAATACGGCCGGTTTCATCTCCGGCTACCGCGGCTCGCCGCTCGGCGGCCTCGATCTGTCGCTCTGGAAAGCCAAGCAGCACCTGGCGGCCCACCAGATCGTCTTTCAGCCCGGCCTCAACGAAGATCTCGCCGCCACCGCCGTGTGGGGCTCGCAGCAGGTGAACCTGTACCCCGGCGCGAAGTACGACGGCGTGTTCGGCATGTGGTACGGCAAGGGCCCGGGCGTCGACCGTACCGGCGACGTCTTCAAGCACGCGAATTCGGCCGGCTCGTCGCAGCACGGCGGCGTGCTGGTGCTCGCCGGCGACGATCACGCGGCGAAATCGTCGACGCTCGCGCACCAGTCCGAACACATCTTCAAGGCTTGCGGGCTGCCCGTGCTGTTCCCGTCCAACGTGCAGGAATATCTCGATTTCGGCCTGCACGGCTGGGCGATGAGCCGCTACTCGGGCCTGTGGGTCGCGCTCAAGTGCGTGACGGACGTCGTCGAATCGTCGGCCTCGGTCGACATCGACCCGCATCGCACCGAGATCGTGCTGCCGACGGATTTCATCCTGCCGGAAGGCGGGCTGAACATCCGCTGGCCCGACCCGCCGCTCGTGCAGGAAGCGCGGCTGCTCGACTACAAGTGGTACGCGGCGCTCGCCTATGTGCGCGCGAACAAGCTCGACCGGATCGAGATCGACTCGCCGAACGCGCGCTTCGGGATCATGACCGGCGGCAAGGCCTACCTCGACGTGCGCCAGGCGCTGACCGACCTCGGCCTCGACGACGAAACCTGCGCGCGGATCGGCATCCGGCTCTACAAGGTCGGCTGCGTATGGCCGCTCGAAGCGCAGGGCGCGCAGGCGTTCGCGCGCGGACTCGACGAAATCCTCGTCGTCGAGGAAAAGCGCCAGATCCTCGAATACGCGATCAAGGAAGAGCTGTACAACTGGCCCGACGGCCAGCGTCCGCGCGTGTTCGGCAAGTTCGACGAGAAGGACGGCGCCGGCGGCGAATGGTCGGTGCCGATGGGCAACTGGCTGCTGCCCGCGCACTACGAACTGTCGCCCGCGATCATCGCGAAGGCGATCGCGACGCGCCTCGAGAAGTTCGAGCTGCCGTCCGACGTGCGCGCGCGCATCGCCGCGCGGCTCGCGGTGATCAACGCGAAGGAAATGGCGCTCGCGAAGCCGCACGTGCAGACGGAGCGCAAGCCGTGGTTCTGCTCGGGCTGCCCGCACAACACGTCGACCAACGTGCCGGAAGGCTCGCGCGCGATCGCCGGCATCGGCTGCCACTACATGACCGTGTGGATGGACCGCAGTACGAGCACCTTCAGCCAGATGGGCGGCGAGGGCGTGCCGTGGATCGGCCAGGCGCCGTTCACGGACGAGAAGCACGTGTTCGCGAACCTCGGCGACGGCACCTACTTCCACTCGGGCCTGCTGGCCGTGCGCGCGGCGATTTCGTCGAAGGCGAACATCACGTACAAGATCCTGTACAACGACGCGGTCGCGATGACGGGCGGCCAGCCGGTCGACGGCGTGCTGACGGTGCCGCAGATCACGCACCAGCTCGCGTCCGAAGGCGCGAAGAAGATCGTGATCGTCACCGACGAGCCGGAGAAATACGACAGCCAGAAGGCGCTGCTCGCGCCGGGCGTGACGATCCATCACCGCGACCAGCTCGACGACGTGCAGCGCGAGCTGCGCGAGATCGAAGGCACGACGATCCTGATCTACGACCAGACCTGCGCGACCGAGAAGCGCCGCCGCCGCAAACGCGGGACGTATCCGGACCCGGCCAAGCGCGTCGTGATCAACGACGCGGTGTGCGAAGGCTGCGGCGACTGCTCGGTGCAGTCGAACTGCCTGTCGGTCGAGCCGCTGGAAACCGAATTCGGCACGAAGCGCCAGATCAACCAGTCGAGCTGCAACAAGGATTTCTCGTGCGTGAAGGGCTTTTGCCCGAGCTTCGTCACGGTCGAGGGCGGCCAGTTGAAGAAGCCGAAGGCCGTGTCGGTCGACGGCAGCGCGCTGCCGCCGATCCCTGAACCGACGCTGCCCGACATCGACCGCGCGTACGGCGTGCTCGTCACGGGCGTCGGCGGCACGGGCGTCGTCACGATCGGCGCGCTGCTCGGGATGGCCGCGCACCTGGAAAACAAGGGCGTGACCGTGCTCGACGTCACCGGCCTCGCGCAGAAAGGCGGCGCCGTGATGAGCCACGTGCAGATTTCGCACGCGCCGACCGACATCCACGCGACGCGGATCGCGATGGGCGAAGCCGACCTCGTGATCGGCTGCGACGCGATCGTCACGGCCGGCGACGAATGCACGTCGCGCATGCGCCATGACGCGACGCGCGTGGTGGTCAATAGCGCGCAGACGCCGACCGCCGAGTTCATCAAGAACCCGAACTGGGCGTTCCCGGGCCTGTCCGCCGAGAACGACATCCGCGCGGCGGCGGGTGACGCCGTCGACTTCATCGACGCGAACCGTTTCGCGGTCGCGCTGCTCGGCGACGCGATCTACACGAACCCGTTTGTGCTCGGCTACGCGTGGCAGAAAGGCTGGCTGCCGCTCACGCTCGCGTCGCTCGAACGCGCGATCGAGCTGAATGCGGTGTCGGTCGAGAAGAACCGCGCGGCCTTCGACTGGGGCCGCCGCGCCGCGCACGACCTGGCGAGCGTGAAGCAGGCCGCGGCCGGCGACGCACGCCCCGCGCAGGGCGCCACGGTGATCGCGCTGCACACGAAGAAAGCGGTCGATGCGCTGATCGCGAAGCGCGTGGAATTCCTCACCGCGTACCAGAATGCCGCGTACGCAGCCCGCTATGCGGCGTTCGTCGACAAGGTGCGCGCCGCCGAACGTGCGCTGGCGGACGGCGACACGATGCAGGAGCCGCTGACCGAAGCAGTCGCGCGCAACTTGTTCAAGCTGATGGCGTACAAGGACGAATACGAGGTCGCGCGGCTGCAATCCGATCCGGCGTTCCTCGCCCGCCTTGCCGCACAGTTCGAAGGCGACTGGAAGCTGAAATTCCACCTCGCGCCGCCGCTGTTCGCGAAGACGGACGCGCACGGCCATCTCGTGAAGAAGGCGTACGGCCCGTGGATGATGTCGGCGTTCCGGCTGCTCGCGAAGGCGAAGTTCCTGCGCGGCACGGGGCTCGATCCGTTCGGCCGGACCGAGGAGCGTCGCACCGAGCGCGCGCTGATCGGCGAGTACGAAGCGCTGATCGACGAAGTGACGGCCAGGCTGAACGCGGCCAACCGCCCGCTCGCACTCGAGCTCGCGGCGCTGCCGGACGGCATTCGCGGCTACGGCCACGTGAAGGAGAACAACCTGCGGGCGGTGCGCCAGAAGTGGGACACGCTGCTCGCGAAGTGGCGTTCGCCGGCAGGCCAGTCGCACCAGCAGGTCGCGTAACGGCGCGCGCGTCGGGCATTCGCGGTCCGGATGCCCGACGCGCGAGCGGCAACCGGCTCACGTCACGATAAAAAAACGCCACGGAACGCAGGTTCCGTGGCGTTTTTCATGGCGCCGCGCGTGAAGCGCGGCACACGCGGGCGTGAACTTACTTCGTGTTCACGTTCGCGGCGGCAACGGCCGTCATGTTGATGATCCGGCGCACGGTCGCAGCCGGCGTCAGGATGTGGACCGGCTTCGCCGCGCCGAGCAGGAACGGGCCGACCGTCACGCCTTCGCCGCCGACCATCTTCAGCAGGTTGTACGCGATGTTCGCCGCTTCGACGTTCGGCATGATCAGAAGGTTCGCTTCGCCCGACAGCGTCGTGCCGGGGAACGCCTGCTTGCGGATCAGTTCCGACAGCGCCGCGTCGCCGTGCATTTCCCCGTCGACTTCCAGGTTCGGCGCCCGTTCGACGATCAGCTTGCGGGCCTCGCCCATCCGGCGCGACGACGCCGACGGCGCGCTGCCGAAGTTCGAGTTCGACAGCAGCGCGGCCTTCGGCACGATGCCGAAGCGCTCGATCTCGGCCGCGGCCTGAATCGTCATGTCGGCGAGCTGTTCGGCGCTCGGCAGCTCGTTCACGTATGTGTCGCACACGAACAGGTTGCGGCCCGGCAGCATCAGCAGGTTCATCGCGGCGAAGTGCTCGGCGCCCTTCGCGCGGCCCAGCACCTGCTCGATGAACTTCAGGTGGCTGTGGAACGTGTCGATCATCCCGCAGATCATCCCGTCCGCGTCACCCAGGTGCACGAGCATCGCGCCGATCAGCGTGTTGAACTTGCGCATCGCGGCCTTCGCGACTTCCGGCGTCACGCCGTCGCGCGCGCCGATCTCCTGATACGCCTGCCAGTAGCGGTGGTAGCGCGCATCGTCTTCCGGATCGACGATTTCGAAATCGGTGCCGGCCTTCAGCTTCGAGCCGATCTTCGCGAGACGCATGTCGATGACCGACGGGCGGCCGACGAGGATCGGCTTCGCGATCTTTTCCTGCAGCACGAACTGCGCGGCGCGCAGCACGCGCTCGTCCTCGCCCTCGGCGAACACGATGCGGGCCTGCTTCTGCTTCGCGGTCGCGAACACCGGGCGCATCACCATGCCGGTGCGGTAGACGGTCGCGCCGAGCTGCTCGCGGTACGCGTCCATGTCCTGGATCGGGCGCGTGGCGACGCCCGAATCCATCGCGGCCTGCGCGACGGCCGGCGCGATCTTGATGATCAGGCGCGGGTCGAACGGCTTCGGAATCAGGTAGTCCGGCCCGAATTCGAGCGAGTGGCCTTCATACGCCTTCGCGACTTCCTCGCTCTGGTCGGTTTCCTGCGCCAGCTCGGCGATCGCGCGCACGCACGCGAGCTTCATTTCTTCCGTGATCGTCGTCGCGCCGACGTCGAGCGCGCCGCGGAAGATGAACGGGAAGCACAGCACGTTGTTGACCTGGTTCGGGTAGTCCGAACGGCCGGTCGCGACGATCGCGTCCGGGCGCACGGCCTTCGCGTCTTCCGGGCGGATTTCCGGTTCCGGGTTCGCGAGCGCCAGGATCAGCGGCTTGTCGCCCATCGTCTTGACCATGTCCTGCTTCAGCACGCCCGCGCTCGAGCAGCCGAGGAACACGTCGGCGCCGACGATCGCGTCGGCGAGCGTGCGCGCGTCGGTGGTCGCCGCATAGCGCTGCTTCGACGGATCGAGGTTGCCGCGCCCTTCGTAGATCACGCCCTTCGAATCGGTGACGAGGATGTTCGACTTCGTGAGGCCGAGGTTCACCAGCAGGTCCAGACACGCGATCGCCGCCGCGCCCGCGCCCGAACACACGAGCTTCACTTCGGACAGCTGCTTGCCGACGACCTTCAGGCCGTTCAGGATCGCGGCCGAGGCGATGATCGCGGTGCCGTGCTGGTCATCGTGGAAGACGGGGATCTTCATGCGCTCGCGCAGCTTCTGCTCGATGTAGAAGCATTCCGGCGCCTTGATGTCCTCGAGGTTGATGCCGCCGAGCGTCGGCTCGAGCATCGCGATCGCCTCGACGAGCTTGTCGGGGTCGGACTCCGACAGTTCGATGTCGAACACGTCGATGCCCGCGAATTTCTTGAAGAGGCAGCCCTTGCCTTCCATCACCGGCTTCGCCGCGAGCGGGCCGATGTTGCCGAGACCGAGCACCGCCGTGCCGTTCGTGATGACGCCGACGAGGTTGCCGCGCGACGTGTACTTCTGCGCGTCGAGCGGATCGGCGTGGATCGCCTCGCACGCGGCGGCGACGCCCGGCGAATACGCGAGCGACAGATCGAGCTGATTCGACAGCGGCTTGGTCGGGGTGACCGAAATCTTGCCGGGTTTCGGGTTCAGGTGATAAGCGAGTGCGGCCTGCTTCAGTTGTTCGTCCATGATTGACCTGCGAGAGACATGCGAAATATTGACGGTTCAGTACGCAGCACCTTCGGCCGCGTCTGCTTGAATCGAGGGGATGATCGACTGCGAGACGGCACGCGACGCGCCGGGTCGGCACGCCATCGAACCTTGGCGGGTGGCAAGAGGAAAGTACAAAGTACTGAACGATTTCTAAGGGCCGCCTAGTGTACACCCCCTAAATGACGTCCGTTGGTGCAGCGCCGCATCCCCGGCATCAGCAGCGCGCCCGGCGGCCCCCGCTTGTTTCGCCGGTGGTGAGCCGCGCGGCGAACCCGCGCGAATTCCGCCGAAAACCGGCCTGAATCGGGTAAAATAGCCGGCTACGCGCGCAGCGATGCGATTGGCCCTCCGATCGCGCCCCGGCCCTTCGGGCCGGTTCCCCTTGCTGCGCCACCGGGCCCGCGCCCGCTCTTCGCTCATCACCCAAGGAACGCCCATGACAGGCTACGATCGTCAGTCGATCTCGGATACGACCGCCAAAATCCTGCTCGAAGTACAGGCAGTGCACTTCAACGCAGAAAAACCGTTCATCTTCACGTCCGGCTGGGCGAGCCCCGTCTATATCGACTGCCGCAAGCTGATTTCGTATCCGCGCGTGCGCCGCGCGCTGATGGAAATGGCTGAAACGACGATCACGCGCGACATCGGCTTCGAACAGATCGACGCGGTGGCGGGCGGCGAGACGGCAGGCATCCCGTTCGCGGCCTGGATCGCGGACCGGATGATGGTGCCGATGCAGTACGTGCGCAAGAAGCCGAAGGGTTTCGGCCGCAACGCGCAGATCGAAGGCCATCTGGAAGAAGGCTCGCGCGTGCTGCTGGTCGAAGACCTGACGACCGACAGCCGCAGCAAGATCAACTTCGTCAACGCGCTGCGCACCGCCGGCGCGACGGTGAACCACTGCTTCGTGCTGTTCCACTACGACATCTTCAAGGAAAGCGTGTCGGTCCTGAAGGACATCGACGTCGACCTGCACGCGCTCGCCACGTGGTGGGACGTGCTGCGCGTCGCGAAGGCATCGGGCTACTTCGAGACGAAGACGCTCGACGAAGTCGAGAAATTCCTGCACGCACCGGCCGAATGGTCGGCGGCGCACGGCGGCGCGACGGCTCCGAAGGAATGACGCCATGCCGGCGCACGCGCCGGCACGCTAGCTGAACAAGCCGCCCGCTTCATCGCGGGCGGTTTTTTTTCGTCCGTCGATTCGCGCGATGACCGATCGCAATTGCGCGCGCCGGCGTGCATCGCTCATCGAACCCTAATGCTAGACTTGATCCATCGTCGCCATCAGCTGCGCAGCAACGCACAACGCCAACAATGCCGGGCGCGTCGGTCCGGCCCACGTGACGGGAGAAGCGCCATATGCGTGTGGATCGCCGGATCACTCCGCCTGCGCCATCGGGTCGCCCTCCTCCGTTTCGCCTCTCCGCCCTTCTGTGCGCCGCCGTTTTCGCGACGCTGCCCGCGCATGCGGAAGGCCCGTTCACCGTGACGAGCGACGACCTGACGCCGGGCGCCCGCGTGCGGCTCGCGAACGTGTTCGACCGCGGCGACTGCAAGGGCGGCAACCATTCGCCGCAGCTTGCGTGGCACAACCCGCCGCCCGGCACGCGCGGCTACGCGGTCACGATCTTCGATCCCGACGCGCCCGGGCACGGCTGGTGGCACTGGGCCGTCGCGGGCATCCCCGCGACCGTCACGAGCCTGCCAACCGACGCGAGCGCGTCCGGCTTCCTGCGGCGCATCGGCGCGAGCGAGGCGCGCAACGACTTCGGGATCGACGGCTATGGCGGCCCGTGCCCGCCGCCCGGCAAGCCGCACCGCTACGTGATCACCGTCTACGCGCTGAAAGGCACCGACCTGCGCATCTCGCAGGGCCGCCCCGCGCCGATGTTCGAGCACGAGATCGGCACGCTCGCGATCGGCACCGCGCAATTCACGGTCACTTACGGGCAGTAAGCGCTCGCGCGCTGCCCGTCGCCCGTCGCCCGTCGCGATTGCCCGCGCCCGCGAATTTCCGCGCGCGGCCTGCGCGCCTGTTTCCCGTCATTTCGACTTGCTAGACTCCGTTGCACCGGTCGCGGCATTCCGCCGCGCATCCGTCGCGCCGCCCGAGTGCGGCGCGTGACACGGCGAGCCAGCGGTCCGCCGTTCCCGTCCCTTTCCGGAGAACGCTTCATGTCGAACATCGTCATCGTCTATCACAGCGGCTACGGGCACACGCAAAAACTGGCCGAAGCCGTGCACGCGGGTGCGCAGGATGCCGGCGCGAACGTACGCCTGCTCGCCGTCGGCGACCTCGACGACGCGGGCTGGGCCGCGCTCGACGCGGCCGACGCGATCGTCTTCGGCGCGCCGACCTACATGGGCGGCCCGTCCGCGCAGTTCAAGCAGTTCGCCGATGCGACGTCGAAAGCGTGGTTCACGCAGAAATGGAAGGACAAGATCGCCGCGGGCTTCACGAACTCCGCGACGATGAACGGCGACAAGTTCTCGACGATTCAATATTTCGTCACGCTGTCGATGCAGCATGGGATGGTGTGGGTCGGCACGAGCCTGATGCCGGCCAACTCGAAGGCGGCCACGCGCAACGACATCAACTACCTCGGCGGTTCGACGGGCCTGCTCGCGCAATCGCCGGCGGATGCGACGCCCGACGAGGGCCCGCTGCCGGGCGACCTCGAAACCGGCAAGGCGTTCGGCCGGCGGGTCGCCGAAGCGACTGCCCGGTGGGTCGCCGGCCGCGATTGAGCCTCGCGCCGGCTGACGCCAAAGGGACACAAGACGGCCAGCCGGCCGTCTTTTTTCACCCCGCGCGGTGCAGGCCCGTCGAATGACGTCTTAAAATGGCGGTTTCAGGGCGCGGGCCCGCGTTTCATCCAGTGAGAGCGAAATGAGCACCAAAGTTTTTGTCGACGGCCAGGAAGGCACGACCGGCCTCAAGATCTTCGAATACCTGTCGGCACGCAGCGACATCGAGATCCTGCGTATCGAAGAAGCGAAGCGCAAGGACGTCGACGAGCGCCGCCGCCTGATCAACGCATCGGACGTCACGTTCCTGTGCCTGCCGGACGTCGCGTCGCGCGAATCCGCGTCGCTCGTCGAGAACCCGAACACCACGCTGATCGATGCGAGCACCGCGTTCCGCACGAATGCCGACTGGGCCTACGGCCTGCCCGAGCTGACCCGCGCGCAGCGCGAGAAGATTCGCACGTCGAAGCGCATCGCGGTGCCGGGCTGCCACGCATCGGCGTTCGTGCTCGCGATGCGTCCGCTCGTCGATGCGGGCATCGTCGCGCCGACGTTCGCCGCGCACAGCTACTCGATCACCGGCTACAGCGGCGGCGGCAAGTCGATGATCGCCGACTACGAGAACGCGGCGCCGGGCGGCAAGCTCGCGAGCCCGCGCCCGTATGCGCTCGGCCTCACGCACAAGCACCTGCCGGAAATGGCCGCGCACACGGGGCTCGAGAACCCGCCGATCTTCACGCCGATCGTCGGCCCGTTCCTGAAGGGGCTCGCGGTGACGACCTACTTCACGCCCGATCAGCTCGCGAAGCGCGCGACGCCGCAGGACGTGCAGCGCGTGTTCGCCGAGTACTACGCGGACGAAGCGTTCGTGCGCGTCGCGCCGTTCGATGCGGACGCGAACCTCGACGGCGGCTTCTTCGACGTGCAGGCGAACAACGACACGAACCGGGTCGACCTGTTCGTGTTCGGCAACGCAGAGCGCTTCGTCACCGTCGCGCGCCTCGACAACCTCGGCAAAGGCGCGTCGGGCGCGGCGATCCAGTGCATGAACCTGAACATCGGCGCGGCCGAGGACGCCGGTCTCAAACGCTGATTCCGCATCGCACGCAATGCAAAGCCGGCCACTGGCCGGCTTTTTATTTACCCGCATCGCGCAATAATTAAAAAATTCCGGCTCGCGCATTTACAAATATTTACAAGCTTTCCATTGCGCGATTACCAGTGAATTAATCCCACCCGTTCTTTATCCAGTCAATCCCGAATAGGGATAAACCGGATACCGCCGCTTCAAACGCTGCCGTTATACGCAGGAAGGCTCGCCGCCGACCCGCCCGGCGTCGTACATTCCCCACTCCGCCCGCTTTCGGCCGCCTGTCTCACGTTTTAATTCTTACCGAATGCCATGCCGGACAAGGATTCAAAACACGCTTCCCGTTTCAATCGCCTTTTTTAGACGGGTTCATCAATTGACAGCAAAAATCCAGGCGGCGACATTAGCTCGCACAATTAAACGATTGGAGACAGCGGCATGTCGCACGCCTTAACGAAGGGGGTGGCAACGGCCTTTGCCATTGCCCCTTTCCTGGTTGCATGTGGTGGGGGGGACTCCGGCGGCGCACTCGCGCCGATCGATGCGCCCCAATGTTCAGGTTCCAGCTGCGGCACGCAAGGGCCGCCGCCGTCGCAGCCCGTCAACGGCGCGCTGTGCCCGGCCACCGCGGACATCGTGAAGAGCACGTACCTCGGCGGCGCCGGTAGCGGCGAGATCGTCAGCGTCAACATCGACGCCGTGGCGATGACCTACACGCTCAAGTGGCTCGAATCGCCGATTCCGCTCGCGACCGGCACCGTTACGCCGAGCCGCGCCGGCACGACGATCACCGGCAAGGTCGTCCATCCGCCGGCCGGCACGCTGCCGACCGCAGAACAAACGCGCTGCGCATTCGTCCTCACACCGGGCACCGGCACCGCGCCGAACGGCTCGACCTATTCGACGGCCGCCGACTTCAACCAGGCGAACCCGCCGATGCTGCTGGTCGGCATGGGCGTCGCGGGCGGCGGCATTCCGGGCGCGACGATCCAGTACGACGGGCTGACGATCATCCCGGGCATCGTGCAAAACGTCGGCCAGGTGCCCAATCGCCACTTCGATTTCTATCCGTTCCTCGGCTTCGCGAGCACGACGACGGACATCTCGAAGCTGCCGGGCACGTACAACGCACTGATCTACCACCTCGTGCCGTCGGGCAACTACGCGACGAAGGGGACGAACTCGAGCGAGACGTTCGATGCGAACGGCGCGTGCACGTCGACAGGTTCGGGCGGCTGCCAGACGACCGGCAACCCATGGACCGTGAACACCGCGAACGGCGGCTACTTCGACAGCACGAAGGCGCCGCAGACGCTGCCGCAAACGTCGCTGCCGATCGTCGGCGCGACCGGCAAGTCGGCGACCGCGCACATGGTGATCGGCCAACTCAACGGCGCGACGGTGCCGGTGATCGTGCGCACGGGCAACGTGAACCTCGGCACGCCGCCGCTGCACACCGACGCGCAGGTCGACGACGAATCGGGCATCGCGGTGCTCGGCAGTGCCACCGCGATCCAGTCGGGCGCGATTGACGGCGGCTACGCGGGCGCGGACTCGAACTTCAAGTACACGGCTGCGCTGATCCGCGGCAGCAACGCATCGTTCATCAATCCGAGTACGCAGGCCGAGGAAGACGGCTTCACGCTCGACTACGGCCAGACGACGCCGGGGCTGCTCAACGCGACGACGATTCCGAAGAGCGGTAGCGCCGCGTCGGGCGTCGTGATCGCGACGGGCGGGCTGTACGCGGCGCTGATCCAGGGCACGGTGAATGGCGGCGTGACGTCGACGTCCGCGAATTCGACGACGTCGTCGACCCCGTACTTCGGCGTGGGCGCGCAGATCAGCAAGTAACGAGGACGCGGCGGCGGCCGGCCCGCCGCCGCGTGATGCAGGGAAGGCACGAAAGCGCTCGGCACGGCGCAAGCAGGACGAGCACAAGCAACAGAAGCGGCCGACAGGGAGCTGGCCGCCGTACAAGACAAATCTGGAGGAGCAACATGAAGCGCAACCTCATTCTGGCGGCGGCCCTTGCCGCCCCCCTTCTTTCCGCATGCGGCGGCGGCAGCGACAATCCGCCTCCGCTCGTCGAAGACCGGCTCTGCCCTGCCACGCTCGACTACAACACCGTGTTTACGGGCGGCGCGGGCAGCGGCGAACTCGCGAAGGTCCAGCTCGACACGACCAAGATGACCTGGCAGATCACCTATGTCGAATCGGCGGTGCCGCAAAAGACCGGCACCGTCGTGCCGACCCGCGCGGGCACGGTCGACAGCGGCACGCTCACGCAGGAAACGCTGCTGCCGACCAACAAGCTGAACCAGTGCGCGTTCCGGCTGAACGGCGCGAGCCTCGATGCGTCGCGTCCGGCGCGCATCTTCGTCGGCTTCGGCGTCGCGGGCGGCACGATTCCCGGCAAGGAGATCCAGTTCGACGGCGTGCTCGGCCAGGCCGCGGTGCCCGACACGAAATTCCCGTACTACCCGTTCATCGGCTTCTCGTCGATCGAAACCGACATCACGAAGGTCGCGGGCACGTACAGCCACATCGGCTTCGGCGAAGTGCCGTCGCAGAAATTCGCGCCCGCGTCGATCGACGCGAAGGTGACGATCAACGCGGACGGCACGTGGACCAAGTGCGACACGACCGGCCAGTTCGCCGGCGGCGCGTGCACGCAGCAAGGCACGAACTTCGTGCAGTCGGCCGACGGCAGCGGCGCGTTCCAGTCGAACAACTACGCGAGCCAGCTGAAGCCGACGCTGTCGGCGACGCCGCAGGGCAAGGGCTTCATGATCGTCGGCAAGCTGCGCAACCAGTTGGTGCCGATCCTCGTGCGCACGGGTGTCGCGAACCCGAACCCGACGCCGGACAGCAACGGCGTGCCGGGCCTGACCGCCGACGACGAATCGAGCATCTCGATCCTCGCGCCGCAGACGGCAGTGGCAGTCGGTTCGCAGAACGGCGAATACATCGGCGTCGACAGCCAGTTCGATTACCGGACCACCGCGCTGACCGACAAGCAGGCCACGCTGCTCGATCCGTTCCAGCCGTCGCAGGCGTCGCTCGCGACCGCGCTCGATCTCGACTACACGCAGAAGGTGCCGGGCACGGTCACGACGATCCACACGGGTTCGGGCAGCACGTCGCCGACCGGCAAGTTCATCTTCACGGGTGGCGTGTTCGGTTTCCTCGACAACGCGGGATCGACGCCGTATTTCACGATCGGCGCATTCGTCCAGTAAGCGGAGGGTGAGGCCGTGATCAAGAAAACCCTTCTCTGCGCGGCAGCCGGCGCCGCCGTCGCGGTGCCGTTCGCGGCGCACGCGCAGAGCGCCGGCAGCAACGTCGTCACGCTGGGCTGGTTCCACATCATGCCGCAGCAGAGCAGCACGCCGATGACGACCAACGTCGCGCCGACGCCGATCAACACGCCGCTGCGGCTGCCGCCGTCGTTCACGTCGCCGGGCACCGGGCTGCACACCAGCGGCGCGGATACGGTCGGCCTGACGGTCAGTCACTTCCTGACCGACCACATCGCGGTCACGTCGGTGGCCGGCGTGCCGCCGGTGTTCAAGGTGTCCGGCCAGGGCACGATCAAGCCGCCCGGCCCGGCCGGCGCGCTGGGCACGCAGAACATCGCGCTCGCGTCGGTCAACCCGATCGTGAAGAGCGTGCGGCAGTGGAGCCCGGCGATGATCCTGCAGTACTACTTCGGGCAGGCAAACGCGAAGTTCCGGCCGTTCCTCGGCCTCGGCGTGTCGTACAACTGGTTCAGCGACCTGCAGCTCAACACGAACTTCATCAAGCAGACGCAGGACAACCTCGGCGCGGTGCTCGCGGCGGGCGCGGGCAAGCCGGGTACGACGTCGGTGGAGGCGAAGGCGTCGTCGTCGTGGCAGCCGGTGTTCAACGCGGGCCTGCAGTACAACATGACGGAACACTTCGGGCTGGTCGCGTCGGTCACCTACATCCCGCTGAAGACGACGTCGACGGTGACGATCAAGGCGGCCGACGGCACGGTGCTCTCGGAGTCGAAATCGGACCTGAAGGCGGACCCGATCATCAGCTACGTCGGGATGACGTACAAGTTCTGAGCGCGGCGAGCGCCGGCGAATGGAACGCTGCGACACAATCGCAGGCAAAAAAAAGCCCGCCTAAGAGGCGGGCTGAATCCATATCAGAGGAGACATGGAGGAGACAGGTACAACTATAGCGAATCGATTTCTGCATTGCAACATTTCCGTAGAGAAAATAAGGATTTTCCCTCGAATGTCGCCTCTAGATCGCTAGTCCGAACCCGACCCCTTCAGGATCTCCCGCTCGAGCACCGCGCCGAGCGCATCGCGCAGCAGCGCGACGGGCCGCACCAGCCGGCCCGGCAGCGCGCCGTGCACGATCCACACGTTGATCCGCGTCTCCAGCCCCACCGTTTCCACCACCCTCAGCGCATCGCGATGCGCGCTGCGCGCCAGCGCGCTCGGCGCGGCGCTGGCGGGCAGCGCGTGGGCCTCGGGCGGGTGGAGCGCGGTGTGCGGCGTCGGCTTCGCGTTCGCCGGCGCGGCTGCCGTATTCGGGTTGCGCGTTGCGTAACGCCAGCTCGCGGCCGGGCACCGGGCCGGCGCGGCGACATCGACGGGCCCGAGCACGTAACGTCCGCGCCGCGAAGCAGCCGCCCAAAGCCGAACGCCCCGCCCTCTGGCGAGGGACGGGGCGTTCGATACGCGGGATTCAGCGTGAAATCAGTGACGGACCAGCGCCATCATCGCGCCGAAGCCGACGAACAGCCCGCCCGTCAGCCGGTTGAAGATCTTCGCGACGCTCTGGCTCTTCAGCGTCGCGCCGATGCGCGTGCCGAACGACGCGTAGACGAGATACCAGCTCACCTCGATCACCGCGAACGTGACCACGAGGACGCCGAACTGCGGCAGCGTCGGCTCGGCCGCGTTGATGAACTGCGGCAGCAGCGCGGCCGCGAACAGGATCGCCTTCGGGTTGCTGCCCGCGACCAGGAAACCGTTGCGGAACAGCGTCCCGCGAGACGCCGGCGCGGCCTGGCGCGACACGGTGTCGACGTCGGCGGCGGGCTGCTCGTCGTCGACGCGCGCGCGCCACGCCTTCACGCCGAGGTAGATCAGGTAGGCCGCGCCCGCGAAGCGCAGCGTGTTGAACATCGCCGGCCACGCCTCGAGCACCGCGCCGAGGCCCGCCGCGGACACCGACAGCATCAGCACCAGCGCGGTGAGGCAGCCGGCCATCGTCCACATGGAGCGGCGCAGCCCGTGCCGTGCGCCGTGCGTCATCACGAGCAGCATGTTCGGGCCCGGAATCGCCGACACGACGAACACCGTCGCCACGAAAAGCCACCACGTATGCAAGTTCATGACCGCCTCTGCCTCGATGAAAGGAAAAACGAAACGTCGATTATGCCGATGCGCCGGACTTCTGTCGCGCGCCGGATCAGCGGCCCGCGCGGCGCAGCGCGACTTCGCCGAGCACCGCGAAATCCTGGTCGCCGCCGCCGTGCGCGAGCGCGTCGAGCAGGTTGTCGCGCACGACGCTCGCCACCGGCAGCGGCACCGACACGGCGTCGCCGGCTTCCAGCGCGAGGCGCACGTCCTTCAGCCCGAGGCGCGCCTTGAAGCGCGCGGGCTCGTAGCGCCGCTCGGCAATCATGCCGCCGTAGCCTTCGTAGACGGGGCCCGGAAACACGCTGCCGGTGATCACGTCGAGGAAGTCGCGCATCGCGACGCCGTGCGCGCCGAGCAGCGCGGACGCTTCGCCGAGCGTCTCGATCGCCGACGCGAGCGTGAAGTTCGCGGCGATCTTCGCGACGTTCGCGTGCTGCGGCAGCGAACCGAACCGCCAGGTCTTCTGGCCGATCGCGTCGAACAGCGGCTGCACGCGGTCGATCGCCTCGGCCGGTCCGCCGGCCATGATCGTCAGCCGCGCGGCGGCCGCGACGTCGGGCCGGCCCATCACCGGCGCGGCGACGTAATGGATGCCGCGCGACGCATGCGCGTGCGCGAGCGATTCGGCCAGCGCGACCGACACCGTCGCCATGTTCACGTGAATCAGGCCGCGCGGCGCCTGCGCGAGCAGCGCGTCGTCGAAGATCGCGCGCGCCGCAGCGTCGTCGGCCAGCATCGAGAACACCGCGTCGCCGCGAAACGCGTCGGCCGGCGTATCGACGATCTGCGCGCCGAGCGCGGCGAGCGGCTCGGCGCGCTCGCGCGACCGGTTCCAGACCCGCACCGTGTGTCCGGCTTTCAGCAGGTTCGTCGCGATTGCCTGCCCCATTTCACCCAGCCCGATAAACCCGAGATCCATTTCCCGCTCCTTCGCTCCGTGAAGCGGGGAGTTAAACACAGATGCGACGCGTCTGCAGGCCGCGCGGCCGGCCATGCGCGGTGCGATACTGCGCGCATGGCGACCGCGACCTTCCGCTTCCACGGCGAACTGAACGCCTTTCTGCCGCGCGCGCAGCGCGACCGCGCGTTCGGGCACGCGTGTGCGCGCGACGCGACGCTGAAGCACGCGATCGAGGCGCTCGGCGTCCCGCACACGGAAATCGGCCGGCTCTGCGTGAACGACGCGCCGTCCGCGCTCGACCGGCCGCTCGCCGACGGCGACCGCGTCGAAGCCTTTCCCGAGCGCGCGCAACCGGCGGCGAGCGGCGCCGCGATGCCGCCGCCGGCGCACTGGCGCTTCGTCGCCGACGCGCATCTCGGCGGCCTCGCGCAACTGCTGCGTCTCACCGGCTTCGACACCTGCTACGACAACCACTACCGCGACGACGAACTCGCGGCGCTTGCCGCCCGGGAGGGCAGGATCGTGCTGACCCGCGACCGCGAGCTGCTCAAGCGGCGCGCGGTTGAGCGCGGCTGCTACCTGCATACGCTGCAGCCGGCCGACCAGTTGCGCGAACTGTTCGAGAGGCTCGATCTCGCGCCGCACATGCGGCCGTTCCGGCTGTGCCTGCGCTGCAATGCGCCGCTGCATCCGCTCGACGCGGCGGCGGCCGCGCCGCGCGTGCCGGCCGGCGTCCGGCAGCGGCACCGGCGCTTCGCCGCGTGCGACGTGTGCCGGCGCGTGTTCTGGGAAGGTTCGCACTGGCGGCGCATGCGCACGGTGGTCGACGCGATGCGCATGCCGCCGCCCGTGCGGCTGGACAAACCGGGCGAATCCGGCGAATCCGGCGCCTGAAAAAACAAAACCCCGCATGCCGGAGCATGCGGGGTCGGCCGACCGATGACCGGCAACGCCGGCCGTGGCGGCGAACCGCTTCTTAGTTCTGCGTGCCTGCGTCGTTCGTGCCGGCGGCCGATGCGGCTGCAGCCTTCGCCTGGCCCTTCTTCGAACCGTGGTGCTTCAGCTGGTGCTTCGGCTTGCTGTGATCCTTCTTCATCGGTGCGGAAGCGGGTGCCATCGCGCCCGCCGGAGCCGATGCCGTCTCCTGTGCGAATGCCGAAACCGATGCGAGTGCGAATGCTGCGGTCATGATCGAAGCGAGCGTCTTCTTCATTGTTCTTCCTTTAGCGGAGAAAAAATCCAACGTACCGGTAGTCAAAGATGCGAGGCATTCGCATCGGAGCCCCAGGCCGCGCGGCCGGCTTTCGCCGTTCCGCCGCGATAAAACCTGACGCACTGGTTCCATAACGCACCGCGTTCGCGGCAAGTTGACACGTTGCTTGCATCCTCGGGTTTCCCCGGGGGCGGGCGCGCCGGCCTGCGCCGGCAGGCCGGACTGGCCACCGCCGCACGGCCCCGCAAACCGGCTCGCGCGCCGTCGGGGCCACGCTTATACTGGCGTCCATCCGTCCCTTTCCCCGGAAACCGGATCGCGGCCGGTCGCCAGACCGCCGCCGTCTCGAGGCGCTCAAATTGCCCGATCACAATCTGGACAAACTGAAAATCGACCGGCGTCCGATCGCACCGGTGCCCCGCCGGCGCCGGTGGGTCCGCTATGCGGCCGCCGCCGCGTTCGTCGTCGTCGCGATCGTCGCCGGCCTCGCGCTCACCGGCCGGCCGACCGTCGAGACCACCTCCGTCACGTCCGCCTACCCGTACCAGAACGACACGCAGCTCAATGCGACCGGCTACGTCGTGCCGCAGCGCAAGGCCGCGGTCGCGTCGAAGGGTCAGGGGCGCGTCGAATGGCTCGGCGTACTGGAAGGCACGCGCGTGAAGAAGGACGACATCATCGCGCGCCTCGAAAGCCGCGACGTCGAGGCGTCGCTGGCGCAGGCGCTCGCGCAGGTGAAGGTCGCCCGCGCGAACCTGGGCGTCCAGCAGGCCGAGCTGAAGGACGCCGAGATCGCGTTGCGCCGCACCTCGGTGCTCGCGCCCAAGGGCGCCGTGCCGGCCGCGCAGCTCGACACCGACACGGCCCGCGTGAACAAGGCGCGCGCGTCGGTCAACAGCGACCAGGCCGCGATCGCGTCCGCCGAGGCCAACGCGCTGGCCGCGCAGGTCGCGGTCGACCAGACGGTGATCCGCGCGCCGTTCGACGGCATCGTGCTCGCGAAGCACGCGAACGTCGGCGACAACATCACGCCGTTCTCGTCCGCGTCGGACAGCAAGGGCGCGGTCGTGACGATCGCCGACATGGACACGCTCGAGGTCGAGGCCGACGTCGCCGAATCGAATATCGCGAAGATCCGCGCCGAGCAGCCGTGCGAGATCCAGCTCGACGCGCTGCCCGACATGCGCTTCGCGGGCCGCGTGTCGCGCATCGTGCCGACCGTCGACCGCTCGAAGGCCACCGTGCTCGTGAAGGTGCGCTTCGTCGAGCGCGACGAGCGCGTGCTGCCCGACATGAGCGCGAAGATCGCGTTCCTGTCGAAACCGGTGACGCCGCAGGACCGCCAGCCGGTGACGGCCGTGCAGGCGAGCGCGGTGGTCGAGCGCGACGGCCGGCCGGTCGTGTTCGTCGTGAAGGACGACACCGTGCGCGCGGTGGCCGTCACGCGCGGGATGCGGATCGGCGAACTCGTCTCGATCCGCGGCGTGCAGGCCGGCGACACGGTCGTGCTCGCGCCCGGCGCGAAGCTGAAGGACGGTGCGAAAGTGACCGTCGCGAAGAAGTAGCGCACGCGTGAACGACGCCCCGCCGCCCCTCGTCGAGATCAGCCACGTCGCGAAGTCGTACCGGCGCGGCAACCAGATCGTGCCCGTGCTGACCGACATCACGCTCGACATCGGCGAAGGCGACTTCGTCGCGCTGATGGGGCCGTCGGGCTCCGGCAAGAGCACGCTGCTGAATCTCGTGGCCGGCATCGACCGGCCCGACAGCGGCGAGCTGCGCGTGGGCGGCCTCGACATCTCGCTGCTCGCGGAGGCGCAACTGGCCGAATGGCGCGCGGCGAACGTCGGCTTCATCTTCCAGTTCTACAACCTGATGCCGGTGCTCACCGCGTTCGAGAACGTCGAGCTGCCGCTGATGCTCACGCACCTGTCGCGCCGCGAGCGGCGCGAGCGCGTCGAACTCGTGCTCGACATGGTGAACCTCGGCGACCGGACGAGCCATTATCCGTCCGAGCTGTCGGGCGGCCAGCAGCAGCGCGTCGCGATCGCGCGCGCGCTGATCACCGATCCGGTGCTGATCGTCGCCGACGAGCCGACCGGCGACCTCGACCGCGCGTCGGCCACCGACGTGCTCGCGATGCTGCAGCGGATGAACGCCGAACTCGGCAAGACGATCATCATGGTGACCCACGACGCGCACGCGGCCGGCGCCGCGCGCTCGCTCGTGCATCTGGAAAAAGGGGAGCTGATCGATGGGCACGCCGGCTGACCGGCGGCGGGAGCGCGCGCGATGTACGTGCTGAAGCTGATCGCGCGCAACGCGCTGCGGCACCAGCTGCGCACGCTGCTGACCGTGCTCGGGCTGACCATCGCCGTGCTCGCGTTCGGGCTGCTGCACACCGTGGTCGACGCGTGGTACGCGGGCGCGGCCGCCGCTTCGAGCGGGCGACTCGTCACGCGCAACGCAATCTCGCTCGTGTTTCCGCTGCCCGTGAGCTACGAGAACCGGATTCGCGGCGTCGACGGCGTGACGGCCGTGGTCCGCTCGAACTGGTTCGGCGGCATCTACCGCGACCCGAAGAACTTCTTCGCGAGCTTCGCGGTGTCGGACAACTATCTCGACCTGTATCCGGAATTCATCCTCCCCGCGCAGCAGCGCGCCGACTACGACCGCGACCGCCGCGGCTGCCTCGTCGGCCGCCAACTCGCGACACAGTTCGGCTTCAAGGTCGGCGACGTGATTCCGCTCAAGGGCACGATCTACCCCGGCACGTGGGATTTCGTCGTACGCGGGATTCTCGACGGCCGCGACGATTCGACGATCACGCGCCAACTGGTGTTCCACTGGGACTACCTGAACGAGACGGTGCGAAAGCGCACGCCGAAGCAGGCCGACCAGGTCGGCGTATTCGTGCTCGGCGTCGCGAACCCCGACGACGGCCCGTCGATCGCGCGCCACGTCGACGCGGTGTTCAAGAACTCGCTTGCCGAGACGCTGACCGAGACCGAACAGGCGTTCCAGCTCGGCTTCGTCGCGATGTCGAACCAGATCATCGCGGCGATCCGCGTCGTGTCTTACGTCGTGATCCTGATCATCATGGCCGTGATGGCCAACGCGATGGCGATGAGCGCGCGCGAACGCACGGCCGAATACGCGACGCTGAAGGCGCTCGGCTTCGGCCCCGGCTTCCTCGCGCTGATCGTGTTCGGCGAATCGGTCGTGATCGCGGTGGCCGGCGGCGGGCTCGGGATCCTCGCGACACCGCCCGCCGCGAGCCTGTTCAAGCAGGCGGCCGGCGGCATCTTCCCGGTGTTCAAGGTGTCGAGCGAGACGATCGCGCTCCAGGCCGCGTGCTCGGTCGCGGTCGGCTTCGCGGCGGCGATCGTGCCGGCATGGCAGGCGGCGCGCGTGCGCGTCGTCGAAGGGCTGAGGGCGATCGGCTAGGCCATGGCGATTCCGCTCAACTACATCGCGCGCAACCTGTGGACCCGCCGGCTCACCACCGCGCTGACCGCCGGCGGGATGGCGCTCGTGATCTTCGTGTTCGCGACGGTGCAGATGCTCGACGCGGGGCTCACGAAGACGCTCGTGTCGACCGGCGAACCCGACAACGCGGTGGTGATCCGCAAGGGCGCCGAAACCGAGATCCAGAGTTCGATCGACCATCAGCAGGCCAACGCGCTCGAGATGCACCCGGCCGTCGCGCTCGGCGCCGACGGCCGGCCGCTCGTGTCGAAGGAAGCGGTCGTGCTGATTTCGCTCGTGAAGACGTCGACCGGCAAACCGTCGAACGTCGTGATCCGCGGCGTGTCGCCGGCCGGGCTCGCGCTGCGCCCGCACGTGAAGCTCGTCGCCGGGCGCCCGTTCGCGCCGGGCTCGTCGGAGATCGTCGTCGGCAGCGCGATCGCGAAAGGCTTCAGCGGCACGCAGCTCGGCGACAGCCTGCATTTCGCGCAGCGCGACTGGACCGTCGTCGGCGTCTTCGACGCGGGCGGCAGCGGCTTCGATTCGGAAATCTGGGGCGACGTCGACCAGTTGATGCAGTCGTTCCGGCGCACCAGCTATTCGTCGATGGTGCTGCGCATCCCGAGCGCCGACGGCTTCGCGCGCTTCAAGGCCGACATCGACGTCGACCCGCGGCTGACCGACGAGGCGAAACGCGAACAGACCTTCTACGGCGACCAGTCGAAGGCGCTGTCGACGTTCATCAACATCCTCGGCATCACGCTGTCGACGATCTTCTCGATCGCCGCGATGATCGGCGCGATGATCACGATGTATGCGTCGGTCGCGAACCGCGTGGCCGAGATCGGCACGCTGCGCGCGCTCGGCTTCAAGCGCACGAACGTGCTCGCCGCGTTCCTGCTGGAAGCGCTGCTGCTCGGCTTCGTCGGCGGCGTCGCGGGGCTCGCGTGCGCGTCGCTGATGCAGTTCGCGTCGTTCTCGACCACCAACTTCCAGACCTTCGCGGACCTGTCGTTCCGCTTCGTGCTGACACCCGCGATCGTCGTGAAGACGCTGCTGTTCTCGCTGGTGATGGGGCTCGTCGGCGGGTTCCTGCCGGCGATGCGCGCCGCGCGGCTGAAGATCGTCGACGCGCTGCGCGCGCAGTGACGCGCCACCGCGCCGCTCACTGCTCGCGCGGCACCCATGCACCGTGGAAGCCGGCCGGCACGCGGCGCGGCAGGTGCACGGTCGCGACCGGCCCCGCGTCGATCGCGCGCGCATCGAGGATCACGACGTCGCTCGTATCCGTCGCCGCGCGGTACACCAGCACCAGCAGCCAGCCGTCGTCCTCGTCGGTGCCGCCCGGGCGCGGCACGAACACCGGCTCGCTGTTCTGGTCGCCGGCCGGCACCGCGTAGCGCGTCGTCGTGCCGCTCGCCTGGTCGAAGCGCATCACGCCGCGCATTTCCGCGGGGTTCGGCTGCTCGACCGCATACAGGTAGCGATAGCGGCGCCCCGTGCGGCTTTCGTTGATGCGCGGCAGCTCGATGCCGCCGTCGGCGAGCGGCCCTTCGTCGATCAGCCCGTTCGCCGTGTCGATCACGTAGCGCCACAGCTCGCCGACCGGGTTGTCGGCGAAGCGGCCCGTGCGCGGATCGAGCCGAAGGAACGACGGATAGCGCACCGCATCGAGCACGATGCACGACGCGTCGCAGTCGTACGCGTTCACGACGTGCATGATGAAACACGGCTCGACCTCGAACCAGCGCACCGCGCCGCCGTGACGCGCGATCACGCCGATGCGCGCGGGCCGGTCGTCGTGCCAGCGCAGCGGCATCCGGTGGCCCTGCTTGAGCAGCGAGAAGTCGTAGCCGACGTTCAGGTCGAGCAGCAGGCTGCGGGTTTCGGTGATCGCGAGGTCGTGCATCATCGACGGCGCGCGCAGGTCGATCTCGATGTCGACACGCTGCACGCCCTGCGCGTCGGCGACGCCGTAGCGCAGCCACGGCGCGCGCCAGTCCGCGCGGAATGCGATCAGCTCGCCGGTTACCGGGTCGACCTTCGGATGCGCGGTCATCCCGCCGCCAAGGCCCGTGTGCCGCGCCGGCACGCCGAGCGAATCGAGCGCGGCCGTGATCGCGAACGGCGCGCAGCCCTCCGACAGCGCGAGCAATTCACCCGCGTGCCGCAACACGCTCACGTTCGGATTGGTGTCGGGCAGTTGCGGCGCCTCGTGCGGCGCATGCACGGCGGCCCAGCGCTGCGTGCGCGCCCAGCGGTTCCGGTAGCCGGTCGCCCGCCCGCCTTCGAACGCGATCGCGTGCAGCATCGCGGCTTCCGGCCACCACGACAGCATGTCGTTGCCTGCGAAGCGGCCGCCCGGCGGATTCGGGCCGTTGCGCAGCAACGTGCCCGCGAGTTCGGGCGGAACGGTGCCGGTCACGCGCAGGTCGACGAGGTCGACTTCGTCGGCGACCGGCGCGGTCGCGCCGCGGTTCAGGTCGAATACGGTCATCGCGTTCGCTCCGCGTCTCAGCAGTCTTCGGCGGACGGCGGCAGGTCGCCGCGCGCGAGCGCGAGCGCATGGTCGCGCACGTCGTCCGGCCAGCCGGCGACGAGCTCGGCGAGCCGCGCCGGATCGTTCGCATACAGCGCGCGCGCGGCTTCCTCGAAGCCGGGCAGGTCGCCCGCTATCGCCGACATGAAGTGGTAGGCGCGGGTTTGCGCGTCGCGGAGACGATCGGCCGCCGCATGCGTGCGCCGCGCGTCCTCGACGAGCTTGCGCAGCGCGACCGACGCACCGCCCGGCTGCGCGGCCAGCCATTCCCAGTGACGCGGCAGCAGCGTGACCTCGCGCGACACGACGCCGAGCTTCGGCCGGCCGCGGCCGCGCTGTTCGCCCGCGCCGGCCGGCTCGCCGGCGGCCGCCAACGCGTCGCCCGACGGCGGCGCGTAGCGCGCGCGGATGTCGTCCGCCGTGCCGCGCAGGTCGAGGTCGATCGAGCGCCCCGTCGCATCGTCGAAGATCAGGATCGTGGCGGACATCGCATCGCCGGCAGCCTGCCGGACCGCGAGCGCGACCGTCGCGAGCGGGCCCGACGCGAGCCGCCGGTGGCCGTCGAAGGCCGTGTAGGAAGGAACAAGCGTGGAAGTCGTCATGGGAGTCGCCCGCGGGCAGGAATCGGAATGACGCCATTTTTACCCGGGTGTAAATTGGATGTCAATATCACCCGGGTAAAATTTAACGGCAGACTCCGCTTGCTCGGGCGACCCCGATGCCGGTCAGTGGTCAGATCGCACGGGCCGGAACCGCGAGGACGCGCGTGCTGGCCAGCGCGTCGTCAAGCGACACATGCCCTTCGAAGGCCGACGAGGCCGGCAGCGACAGGTTTTCCTCGATCGCATGCGCGAACTGCACGCCGGCGTCGTCGGCGAGCCGCGCACGCAACGCGGCGATGCGCGGGAACGCATCGCGCTCGAACACCGCGTGATAGTCGGCCCAGCGCGCGATCCCGGCGAAGTACGCATCGGCCAGCGTGCGCCGCGCGCCCAAGAGCCACGGGCCTTCGCCGCGCTCGAGCAGCGCTTCCAGTTGCCGGTGCGCCTTCAGCACCTTGCCGCGGCCGTACGCCTGCAGCGCCGCTTTCTCGGCGCCTTCGGTGTCGTGCTCGTACACGTACCAGAGCGCGCCGAACGCGCTGAAGAACGTCGTGTTCAGCCACGCCAGCATTCGGTTCAGCCGGTCGAAATCCGCGCTGCCCTGGCGGAACGCCAGGCCGCCGTCGAGCGCCTGCGCGCCGATGTGGCCGAGGATCGCGACGCTTTCGGTCAGCACGTCGCCGTTCGCGGTGACGAACGCCGGCGTCTCGGCGACGGGGTTCAGCGCGAGAAAGGCGTCGCTCGTCACGGCGCCCGGCATCGTGATGCGCGACAGCCGGTATGGGCGGCCGGCCCATTCGAGCGCGACGATCGAGCCGAACGAGCAGCCGGCGGGAACGCCGTAGAGAAGGATCGGAGACATCGGGAAATTCCGAGAAAGTTGAACGAGCGATCATGCTCCCATGACGAACGATGGCGCAGTAGCCGCTAAAATCGAAACCCGTCGTTTCTTCATGTGGACGCTGAAAGTGAATCTGAACGACCTTTACCTGTTCGTGCAGGCGGTCGACGCCGGCAGCATGTCGGCCGCCGCGCGCCGCCTCGACCTGCCGAAATCGACGGTCAGCAAGCGCGTGGCCGAGCTCGAGCGCACGCTCGGCGCGCGGCTCGTGCATCGCACGTCGCGCAGCTTCCGGCTCACGCCGGTCGGCGCCGAATTCTTCGAGCATGCGCGGGCGGCCGTGATCGAAGCGGAAAGCGCGCGCGATGCGGTGCTGCGGCAGGCCGCCGAGCCGGCCGGCGTCGTGCGGATCACGAGTTCGGTGCCGGTCGCCCAGCACATCCTCGCGCCGTGCCTGCCGGCGCTTGCGATCGCGCATCCGAAGCTGCTGCTGCAGATTCATGCGAGCGACCGCCTCGTCGACATCGCGCAGGAAGGCTTCGACATCGCCGTGCGCAGCCATTTCGCACCGCTGCCCGACTCCGCGCTCGTGCAACGGCCGCTCGCGGCATCGCCGATCGTCGCCGTGGCGTCGCCGGCCTATCTCGCGCGGGCGGGCGTGCCGGACGAGCCCGCCGATCTCGCCCGGCACGACGGACTCCACCCGGGCCCGCAAGCGTGGCGGCTGCAGCGCGGCGGCGACACCGTCGACGTGACGCCGCGCCTGCGCCTGCAGGCCGACGAATCGACGTTGCTGCTGCAGGCCGCGACGGCCGGGCTCGGCATCGCGTGCCTGCCCGACTGGATCGCCGGCGCGGCGCTCGCGTCCGGCGCACTCGTGCGCGTGCTGCCCTGCTGGCGCGCCGGCACCGTCACGACGACGCTGCTGATGCCGCACCGGCGCGGTCAGTTGCCCGGCGTGCGCGCCGCCGTCGAGTTTCTCGCGCAGCACGTGGCGCGGCATCACGGCGCGAGCGCTAACGACGCGCGCGCCTGACCGGTTCGCGCCCGATCGATCGATTCAAATGCTGAATCGATCAAGTCAGCAATTGGCATGAAAGCGCAAATTTCGACATGACAGAATGGCCCGGGCGCCCTGCCTGCATCGGCGCCCGGGGCCGGCCCGAACCGGCGGCACCCACACACATCACGCGCGCATCGACGCGCCTGCCGCACGGCGGCACCTTCCGCCCTTCGGAGGAGACAAGTCATGAATCCGCTTCACGCGCTGCCGGCGTCCGCGTCGGCAACGGCCCGGCGCACCCGCGTGCGCTGGCTCGTGCTGGCCGTCCTGTTCGCGGTCACGACGATCAACTACGCGGATCGCGCGGCGATCGCGATCGCCGGCCCGAGCCTCGCCCGCGCAATGCACCTGAGCCACGTGCAGATCGGCTTCATCTTCTCCGCGTTCGGCTGGTCGTACGTGCTCGCGCAACTGCCGGGCGGCTGGCTGCTCGACCGCTACGGTTCGCGCATCGTCTACGCGTTCAGCATCTTCTTCTGGTCGCTCTTCACGCTGCTGCAGGGTTCGATCGGCTTCTTCGGCGGCGCGGCCGCGTTCGCGCTGCTGTTCGGGCTGCGCTTCCTGGTCGGCGCGGCCGAGGCGCCGTCGTTCCCGGCCAACAGCCGGATCGTGTCCGCGTGGTTCCCGGCCGCCGAGCGCGGCACCGCGTCGGCGATCTTCAACGCCGCGCAGTACGCGGCGACCGTCGTGTTCGCGCCGCTGATGGGCTGGCTCGTGCACGCGTTCGGCTGGCAGTCGGTGTTCGCGGTGATGGGCGTGCTCGGCTTCGCGTTCGTCCTCGTGTGGAACCGCACGATATACGACCCGAAGGATCATCCGAACATCAATCGCGCGGAGCTCGACTACCTCGCCGAAGGCGGCGCGCTCGTCAACATCGACCAGGCGACCGGCGAACGCGCCGGCGGCCCGTCGCTGCGCCACGTGAAGGCGCTGCTGCGCAACCGGATGCTGGTGGGCGTGTACGTCGCACAATACTGCATCAACGCGCTCACCTATTTCTTCATCACGTGGTTTCCCGTCTATCTCGTGCAGGCGCGCGGGATGTCGATCCTCAACGCGGGGCTCGTCGCGTCGATCCCGGCCGTGTGCGGGTTCCTCGGCGGGATACTCGGCGGCGTCGTGTCCGACGGGCTGCTCAAGCAGGGCCGCTCGCTGTCGGTCGCGCGCAAGGTGCCGATCGTGGTCGGCATGCTGCTGTCGATGTCGATGATCGTCTGCAACTACACCGATTCGCACGTGCTCGTCGTGCTGTTCATGGCGCTGTCGTTCTTCGGCAAGGGACTCGGCGCGCTCGGCTGGGCCGTCAACGCCGACACCGCGCCGCGCCAGATTGCGGGCCTGAGCGGTGCGCTGCTCAACACGTGCGGCAACCTCTCCAGCATCACGACGCCGATCGCGATCGGCTACATCGTCGAGCGCAGCGGCTCGTTCAACGGCGCGCTCGTCTACGTCGTCGCGCACGCGCTCGTCGCCGTGATCTGCTACCTGTTCGTCGTCGGCGAGATCCGCCGCGTCGAGCTTCAATGAGCGGCGCGGGCCGCGCCGGCGCAGCCGGCCGCCCGCGCGTCACCGGAATCAGGAGCGAACCGATGCCAGAATCCCGCCGTGCCGGCACCCCGCGCGTCACGCGCATGCAGGTGATTCCCGTCGCCGGCCGCGACAGCATGCTGCTCAACCTGTGCGGCGCGCACGCGCCGTACTTCACGCGCAACCTCGTGATTCTCGACGACAGCAGCGGACACACCGGGGTCGGCGAAGTGCCGGGCGGCGAAGGCATCCGCCACGCACTCGAACGCATGACGGATCTCGTGGTCGGCCAGTCGATCGGACGCTACCAGGCAACGCTCAACGCCGTGCGCGCGGCGCTCTCCGGCGCGCAGGCCGGCGCGGGCCGCACGATCCGGCACGAAGTGACGTCGGCCGGCGAGGCGGCCGTGCTGCGCCAGCCGCACGAGATCAACCTGCGGCTCGACAACGTGATCACCGCGATCGAGGCGGCGCTGCTCGACCTGCTCGGCCAGCATCTCGACGTGCCGGTCGCCGCGCTGCTCGGCGAAGGACAGCAGCGCGACGCGGTGCCGATGCTCGCCTATCTGTTCTACGTCGGCGACCGGCGCCGCACCGATCTGCCGTATCGCGACGAGATGCACGCCGCGCATGCGTGGTTCCGGCTGCGCAACGAGGAAGCGCTCACGCCGGCCGCGATCGCACGGCAGGCAGAGGCCGCGGTCGAGCGCTACGGCTTCGCCGATTTCAAGCTGAAGGGCGGCGTGATGGCCGGCGCCGACGAGATGGAGGCGATCGCCGCGATCAAGGCGCGCTTCCCCGACGCGCGCGCGACGCTCGACCCGAACGGCGCGTGGTCGCTCGACGAAGCCGTTGCGCTGTGCCGCGGACAAGGCCACCTGCTCGCGTATGCGGAAGATCCGTGCGGGCCGGAAGGCGGGTATTCGGGCCGCGAGGTGATGGCCGAATTCCGTCGCGCGACGGGCATCCCGACCGCGACCAACATGATCGCGACCGACTGGCGGCAGATGGATCATGCGGTGCGGCTGCAGGCGGTCGACATCCCGCTCGCCGATCCGCATTTCTGGACGATGCAGGGCTCGGTGCGGCTCGCGCAGCTGTGCCGCGACTGGGGGCTCACGTGGGGCTCGCATTCGAACAACCATTTCGACGTGTCGCTCGCGATGTTCACGCATGCGGCGGCCGCCGCGCCCGGCACGATCACCGCGATCGACACGCACTGGATCTGGCAGGAAGGCGATGCGCGGCTCACGCGCGAGCCGCTCGAGATCGTCGGCGGCAAGGTGGCCGTGCCGGAGCGGCCGGGGCTCGGGATCGAACTCGACATCACGCAGGTCGAGGCCGCGCATGCGCTTTACCGGGAAGTCGGCGGCACCGCGCGCGACGATGCGGCCGCGATGCGCTATCTCGTGCCGGGGTGGACGTACGATCCGAAGCGGCCGAGTTTCGGGCGGGGGTGAAAGGAGGTGGCGGGGGGTGTCAAATGTCGAAAACGGCTGCGTCCCGCCGGCGGCCCGGATCGTCGGCCATCACAGCGGCATTCGCCGGGCGGCTGGCGGTGCCGATATTCAAGCTCGTGCATGAACGGATGACCTGACCGGTTGCCGGTCGCCGCTCGCGCCATGACGAGCGCGGCGCGCGGACGGGACCGTCATCGCCGAACCGCAAAAACAAAAAGGGCTCGGTCTGACGACCGAGCCCTTCGAATCCCGTTGGTGGAGCGGAGGAGGATCGAACTCCCGACCTTCGCATTGCGAACGCGACGCTCTCCCAGCTGAGCTACCGCCCCAACAGTCAACTATCATACACACGCATTTCTGCGCTTGGCAATAGGGGTTGAGTCGCCCCCAAAGCGTTACTTCGACGGCGCGCCCGCCAGCACCCATTCGACCACCGAACGGACATCGGCGTCGCTCATGCGCGGGTGCGCGGGCATCGGAATCGCGCCCCAGGCGCCGGAGCCGCCGTCCTTCACCTTCTTCGACAGCTTCGCGACGGCCTGCGGATCGGACTTGTAGCGGGCGGCGATATCCTTGAACGACGGGCCGACGAGCTTGCGATCGACCGCGTGACAGCCCATGCATGCGTTACCGCGCGCCACCTTCAGGCCGTCGCCAACGTCCGCTTGCGCGGCGCCCAGCGTCCCCGCCACGAGCGCCGCGGCTGCGGCGCCCCGCACCATCCACCGTTTCATCTGCTTCATCTGCACGCTCTTCATTGCGCGGGCGCCTTCGGGTTGCCCGGGTGCACGCTCGACGAATTCGAGATCGGCGCGGGCGGCTGCAGCGGCGTGGACTGCACCGACGCATCGGGCACCGCGCCCACCGTCGCGCTGTCCGCCGGCACCGCGGCGGCCTGCGCACCGGACGCGCCGCTCGCGGGCGATGCGTTCTGCAGCGCCTGCGCGTCCTGCGGCTTCACATACTGAAACACCTTCACGACCTTCTCGACGCCCGGCACCTGGCTCGCGGCTTCCGCGCCGCGATTGCCTTCGTCCACCGTCACGAGCCCCATCAGGTAAACGTTGCCGCGCTCGCTGACGACCTTGTAGTAGTTCGCCGAGATGCCCTTCGTCGCGATCAGCTCGGACTTCACGCGCCCTTCGAGGTACGAGTCGTTCGCACGCGACGACAGCGACGACGCCGGCTCGACGGACAGCTCGTTGACGATGCCGTTCACGTTGTTGATGCCGCGCACGATTTCCTCGGCGCGCTGCTTCGATGCATCGTTCGGCACTTCGCCCGTCAGCAGCACGCGGCGGTTGAACACCGTCACGTTCACGTGCGACTGGTCAGGCAATCCGTTGTTGATCTGCGTGAGCGACTTGACCTGGATCTCGCGATCCTCCGTCTGCGCACCGAGCGTCCGGCGATCGGTCGCGATCAGCGCGCCGCCGCCGGCCGCGGCGCCCACGACGCCGAGCACACATCCCTGCAGCGACACGGCGAGGCCCGCCGTCAGTGCAGCGAGCAGCGTGGTTCTGACGAGCGTCTGTTTGACGCGGCTTTGATTCATCGACGGCTCTCCTTCGTTCAATCCTCACCCAGCAGCATCGCGTCGATGCCGTCGCACAGGCAGTGGATGGTCAGCAGATGGACTTCGTGGATGCGTGCCGCGCGAACGGCGGGCACGCTGATCGGAATATCGGTGTCGGACAGCGCGGCGGCGATCGCATGGCCGTCGCCGCCCGTCAGCGCGACGACGGTCATCTCGCGCTCATGCGCTTCGTCGATCGCGGCCAGCACGCGCGGCGACGCGCCGCCCGGGTCGAGCACCAGCAGGATGTCGCCGGTCTGGCCGAGCACGCGTACCTGCTGCGCGAACAGTTGCTCCGGGGCGGCCGCGCCCGCGAGGCCGCCTTGCGACGCATCGGTCGCCAGCGCGATCGCGGGCAGCCCCGGGCGTTCGCGCTCGAAGCCGCCGACGAGCGACACGGCGAGGTAATGCGCGGCGGCGGCCGACGGGCCGTCACCGCACGCGACGATCTTGTTGCCGTTCGCCAGCGCGGCGAACATTGCATCGACCGCGGCTGCGATCGGCAGCGACAGCGCGTCGGCCGCTTCGGCGTGAAGCGCGGCGCTGTCGCGAAAATGTTGCTGAATACGTTCGACTGACATCGATTCCTGGTGAACTGGGCGCGTGGCACGCATCGCGCGACATCGTGGGTGCGGCGAGTTTACCGTACTCCGGCACCCTCTCCCGCGGTCCGGCAAGAACTCTTTACATCTCGTCACAGCTCGCCGCTACGCATCGTCGGCACGAAATGCGTCGCGCAGCCACGCGAGCCGCCCGGCCTCGAACGCGACGACGTCGAAGCGGCACGCGGCACCGGCGCCATGCCGCGCCCAGAACTGGAGCGCGGCCGCCACCACGCGCCGCCGCTTGCGCCAGCCGACGCTCGCGGCCGCGCCGCCATGCCGGACGCTGCGCCGCGCGCGTACCTCGACGAACACGAGCAGGCCGTCGGGCT
Source organism: Burkholderia metallica (assembly GCF_902832845.1). GTDB lineage: Bacteria > Pseudomonadota > Gammaproteobacteria > Burkholderiales > Burkholderiaceae > Burkholderia > Burkholderia metallica. The sequence continues at coordinate 42,131 of NZ_CADFDB010000011.1, forward strand.
CGCGCATCACGAGATCGAGCTCGCCGCCGCGCATCGTCACGTTCGCCGCGACGAACGCGAGGCCGCGACGTTCGAGGAACTGCCGCGCACGTTGCTCGAACGCCGCGCCGACCGGTTTGGATCGCGCCGCGCCGGAAAAGTTGTCGCCCGCGAGCGGCAAACCGCGCCCGTCGCCCGGCCGGGCCGGCGCCGCGTGGCACAATGCCGTCCTTGTTCCGCTTGCGCCGCGATTGCGTGCATTGCCTGCCATGACTGCCCTCCTCGAACTCGCGCACACGCAGCACTACCCGGACGCCGCGCTCTACGTGGTCGCCACGCCGATCGGCAACACCGCCGACATCACGCTGCGCGCGCTGCATGTACTCGGCCTGGCCGACCGCATCGCGGCCGAAGACACCCGCAACACGGGCCAGCTGCTCGCCCGCTACGGGATCTCGAAGCCGCTCGTCGCCGTGCACGAGCACAACGAACGCGAAGCCGCGCAGCGCGTGATCGAACTGCTGCGTGGCGGCGACCGCGTGGCCTACGTGTCGGACGCCGGCACGCCCGGCATCTCGGACCCCGGCGCGCGGCTCGTCGACGCGGTGCGCGCCGCCGGCTTCGCGGTGATCCCGCTGCCGGGCGCGAGCGCGGCCGTGACCGCGCTGAGCGTGGCCGGCGACTGGGCCGGCGCCTTCACGTTCGCGGGCTTCCTGCCGCCGAAGGCGAAGCAGCGCGCGAGCGCGCTGCAGGCGCTGGTGTCGCACCCGTACGCACTGGTGTTCTACGAGGCACCGCACCGGATCGCCGACACCGTCGCCGCGCTCGCCGACGCGTTCGGCCCCGCGCGCCGGCTGCTGATCGCGCGCGAGCTCACCAAGCTACACGAGCAGTTGTTCCAGGGCACCCTGGCCGAAGGACAGAGCTGGCTCGCCGGCGATGCGAACCGGCAGCGCGGCGAATTCGTGCTGGTCGTCGAAGGCGCGCCCGCGACGAGCGGCGAAGCCGACGACACCGCGCACGACGCGCTGCTCAGGCTGCTGCTGGAAGAGGTGCCCGTGAAGAGCGCGGCCAGGCTCGCGGCCGCCCTGACGGGCGCGTCGCGCAACACGCTGTATGCGCGTGCGCTTGCGCTGAAGGAAGAGAACTGACGCGCGGCCCGGCCGGCCCGGGAAACCGGCGCCGGCTGCGCGGTGCGGAAAAGACGAAGGGCTGCCCGCGGGCAGCCCTTTTGCATCGGCGGTCGATCCGCCGCGTGGTTACTTCGCCGAGATCGACGCGAACATTTCGTCGCGTGCCTCGCGCGCTTCCTGCGGCGACAGCCCTTCGATCTTCACGCGGCCCGTGCCGGCATGCACGAGGCCGATCACCTTGGCGGCGGCATACGACAGGTCGAGCACGCGGCCACGCTTGAACGGCCCGCGATCGTTGACCTTCACGACGACCCACTTGCCGGTCGATGCGTTCGTCACCTTGATGTACGACGACAGCGGCAGCGTACGGTGCGCGGCGGTGAACGCGTTCATGTTGAAGCGCTCGCCGTTCGCGGTGCGGCGGCCGTGGAAATCCCGCCCGTACCACGATGCGCGGCCCGTCTGGCGGAAGTCGGATACATCCTTGCCGTCGATCGGCTCGGCGTCCGCCAGCGACGACTTCTTCGCGTCCTTGCTGTCGGCGGCCGGCAGCGACGCCAGCGCGGAATCAAAACTGAGTTGCTGCTTGTCGTCGTCCGCTTTCGCGGCAGCGGCCGTCTTGTCGACCGCGTTCTTCTGGTTCGCGCTGCTGGTGGTCTGGCTGGGTGGCACCGCACAGCCCGTCAGCGCGAAAAACAATGCAATGGTTCCGAATCGGCTCGGAAAACGTAAATTCATCGACGTGTCGCCTTCTGGTTCGGGCCGCACCGATACAACGCTGCGTCACAACGCAAACATGCGGCCCGGACGGCAAATGCGTGCACGCCCCGCTCGAATACGAGCAGGCGGCTAGCATGGGCGCGGCTTTCTCTATGCCGCAACCGTCCTGATTAGCTTTCACGTCTGGCGCAACCTGTCCCCAACAGCCTGACCAGACCCCACATGCCGCCATCGAACATGGTTTCACGTTCGCGCGCGTCGAAACGACCAACGCACGGGAACGGCGGCACAGGCCTCATCCGGCGGCGCGGCAGCAGGGCCGCAGGCGGGCGCGCAGCACCCGGCCGGACAAGACGTGAGCACCGACTACGCGGTGCTGGATACACCGCCGGACTCCCCGGCGGCTGATGCTTGACGGTGCTTCCGGTGCCCTCGTTTAACGGGGCCGAAACACCAGCGAATGGCGTGAAATTCACGCGCAATGGAGCGCATTATACATAAGTCAAAACGCTGTCTCGAAAAGTGCCCGCGGCAGACCATTGATTCTCGCTATGGCGGTAACAATCGGCATGCTCCGGGAATGCCCTCATCCGCGCGCCGCGGCGCGCATCGCACGCGCGGCAGGCCGTGCGCGCGACCGGTACAATCGCTCCTTTTAGCCGCCGGTGCCCCCATGAAAGTCACGCTCATTCCGGTCACGCCGTTCCAGCAGAACTGCTCGCTGCTCGTCTGCGAGAAAACGGGCCGCGCCGCCGTCGTCGATCCGGGCGGCGATCTCGACCGGATCCAACAGGAAGTCGCGCGGCAGAACGTGCAGGTCGAGAAGGTGCTGCTCACGCATGGGCACATCGATCACTGCGCGGGCGCGAAGACGCTCGCGACGCACTACGGCGTGCCGATCGAGGGGCCGCAGGAAGAAGAGCGCTTCTGGATCGAGAAGCTGCCGATGCAAAGCGAGCGCTTCGGCTTTCCGGCCGCCGAAACCTTCGAGCCGGACCACTGGCTGAACGACGGCGACACCGTGCGGTTCGGCGACGAGACGCTCGAGGTCTATCACTGCCCGGGTCACACGCCCGGCCACGTCGTGTTCTTCAGCCGCGAACATCGCGTCGCGATCGTCGGCGACGTGCTGTTCGCCGGCTCGATCGGCCGCACCGATTTCCCGCGCGGCAATCACGCGGACCTCGTCAAGTCGATCAAGGAGAAGCTGTGGCCGCTCGGCGACGACGTGACGTTCGTGCCGGGCCACGGCCCCGTGTCGACCTTCGGCGACGAGCGCCGCACGAACCCGTTCGTGTCCGACAAGGTATTTGGATGAACCAGACCGCCATCCCGGAAATCTACGTCAGCACCGATGTCGAGGCCGACGGCCCGATTCCCGGCCCGCACTCGATGCTGAGCTTCGCGTCGGCCGCCTATACCGAGGACAAGCAACTGATCGCGACGTTCTCGGCCAATCTCGAAACGCTGCCGGGCGCCCATGCGCACCCGGTGCAGGAAGCGTGGTGGAAGACCGAGCCCGAAGCATGGGCCGCGTGCCGCAAGGATCTGCAGGCGCCCGAGGCGGCGCTCGTCGCGTACGTCGACTGGGTCGAGGCGCTGCCCGGCAAGCCGGTGTTCGTCGCGATGCCGGCCGGCTTCGACTTCACGTTCATGTTCTGGTACATGATGCGCTTCGCCGGACGCTGCCCGTTTTCGTGGTCGGCGCTCGACATCAAGACGCTCGCGTTCGCGATGACGGGCCTGCCGTACCGCAAGGCGATCAAGCCGCGTTTTCCGAAGCACTGGTTCGACGACCATCCGCACACGCATGTCGCGCTCGACGACGCGATCGAGCAAGGCGCGCTGTTCTGCAACATGCTTGCCGACCTGCGCCGCCAGCAGGCCGCGCTCGCGGGCCTCGCGGTGGCCGGCACCGATCGGTCGGACAGCGCGGGGGCGGGACAAAATCCCACGGATCCGCGAGCAAATTAGCGAATCTCGCTCAACAGCGCGTCGCCAGATTGCCTTTCCTTTCCCGGCCCTCTAACATTCAGCGTGTTGTAGCTGCCGCATGGAGGCGCAGGTGACGCTCGATTCCTTTTCGCAAAAAATCCTTCGCCTGTTGCAGCTCGACGCGCGCCGTTCCGTTCAGGAAATCTCCGACCAGGTCGGCCTGTCGAGCACGCCGTGCTGGCGCCGCATCAAGGACATGGAACAGTCGGGCGTGATCCAGCGCTATACGGCGCTGCTTGATCGCGAGAAACTCGGCCTGCACGTCTGCGCGCTCGCGCACGTGCATCTGACCCGCCACAACGAAGGCGGCGTCGAGCAGTTCGAGCGCGAGATCGCGACCTGCCCGGAAGTGACCGAGTGCTACAGCACGACCGGCGAAGCCGATTACATCCTCAAGATCGTCGCGCCGGACATCAAGGCCTACGACGTGTTCCTGCACGAACGCATCTTCAAGATCCCCGCCGTGTCGCAGGTGCGCACGAGCGTCGTGCTGCGCGAAATCAAGTTCGATACGCAACTGCCGCTGTGACGCGCACGCACGCCCAGCAGGCCCGCCGGCGGCGGGTCAGGCCTGCGCGGGCATTGTGCGCGTGAAGCCGATCCGGCGCGCGCCGAACTCGCGCTTCAGCGTGTCGGCATCGAGCCGGCCGGCCAGCGCCGCATCGGTGTCGTGCGGATCGCACGCGAGCGTCACGTCGATCTCGAGCCCCGTACTCAGGTAATGCAGGTTGATGGCCGCCGCCCGCAGCCCGCGCTGCGCGAGCGCGGCCTCGAGCCCTGCCGCGATCTCGCTGCGCGGCGGCAACGCGAGCGCCGGGCGGCGCGCCGCGTCGTTCTCCGGATCGACGTGGATCAGCGCGTCGAGCACGCGCGAGTCGGTCAGCACGCGCGCACGCGCGGTCTCGGCGATGTAGTGCCCTTCGGACACGGAGATTTTCGGGTCGACGAGGATGTGCGCGTCGACGAGCGCGGCATCGCCCATCTTGCGCGTGCGCAGATCGTGCACGTCGCGCACGCCGGGTGTCGCCGCGAGCAGCGCACGGATGTCGGCCGTGTCGCTCGTATCGAGCGCGCGGTCGGAGAGATCCTGCAGCGCGTCATAGCCGAACATCCAGCCCATGCGCGCGACCATGAAGCCGACGATCGCCGCGGCGATCGGGTCGAGCAGCCGCACGCCGGCCAGGCTGCCGACGATACCGATCGCAACCACGAGCGACGATGCGGCATCCGAACGCGCATGCCATGCGTTCGCGACGAGCATCGCCGAGCGCACGCGCCGCGCTTCGCGCAGCATGTAGCGAAACAGCGCCTCTTTCGACACGAGCACCGTCAGCGCGACGATCAGCGCGGAAAAATGGACTGCCGGAATGTTTTCGAGATTAACGAGACGGTCGCCGGCCCGCCAGAGCATGCCGACGCCGACCGCAATCAGGATTGCACCGAGAAACAGCGAAGCGACGGTCTCGTAGCGGCTGTGCCCGTAATTGTGGTCGGCGTCCGGCGATGCGCCGCTATGCCGATTCGCAACCAGCACGACAAAATCCGAGATCAAATCGGAAATCGAATGCACGCCGTCAGCAATCAATGCCTGCGAATGCGCAATCACGCCAACGGCGATCTGAAATGTCGCGAGGACGACATTCAGCACAATACTGACGAACGTGCTCTTGCGCGCAACGGTGTGCTTATCTGCGCTCTGCGCGTCGCCGGAAAACGTGGACATGAAATATGAGATATCGGTGTGCGATACCCGATTCTATCAAGCGCGGCCGGCGAACTCCGCCAATACCCACAAATTTCTTATTTAAATCAACCGCTTATGCGAACAGGTCGCATTTCCATTCGCACCGGATCATTACATTTCCATGACAGCGGCATGCGCAGCGACCGCTGGAAACAAAAAAGCCGCGCTCCTTCACGGACACGCGGCTTTTTTGAAGCGCAGGCAACTTAAACAAACGTTTAAATCGCAAACTGTTCACGGTTCTTGCCCGCGATCCAGCGCGGCGGCTTGCCGCGGCCCGACCACGTCGCGCCCGTTTCCGGATCGCGGTATTTCGCGGCGACGCCGGCGCGCGGACGGCCAACCTTGCCTGCCTTCGCGCGGCTGAGGCCGAGTTCGGCGAGCGAAAAGCCGTAGTCGGCAATTTTCTGCTTCACGTCATTCAGCACTTCAGCGTATTCACGCGACTTCGCTTCTTCGATTTGCTTCTCCAGCTTCTCCCGCTGGGCCAGCAGGTCCTTGTAAGAAGACATAGTTTCCCTTTCTATCTGACTAATGGCGCCGGTCTGAGCCAGCTCACCATTCATGAAATATATGTGCCTCGGATTTTCGAAGGCAGAGATTAGCACAAAAAAGATTTGATAGAAGCGAGATTCATGAAAATCCCGAGGTGAATTGAAATTCACTCGTGTCATTTTGACCGGTCGCGGCCTTTTCTCAAATTTTTACGTTCTTACACAGAGATCAGGACATTAGCCATTGGCTATTCGGTCTATCAACATACGCAATTACCCGCATTCGGAAAAATCGAAGCTTTCATCGGACGACAACTTTACGAAAATCGGATGGCGCGGTTCGGTAAACGGACAAAACGCGGACGAGTCGCTACCCGCGACGTCACGTCACATCTCGCGCGCAGGCGATCAGCCGTTCGCGCAACGCGCCCGCGTCGGCCGATGGCATCTCGAACGGTGACCGCACGCGGCGGCCTTCGTATCGCCAGTCGGCGCCGTGGCGATCGACGCCGAGCAGTTCGAGCCCGTCGCGGCGGCCCTCGCCGGTTTCGTATGCGTCCCACAACGCCTGTTCCTCGTCGAAAGCCAGCGGCGGCAGCGCATCGAGATGCGTGCCGTCGACCCAGCCCATGCGCCCGAAGCCGCCGATATAGCGCAGCCGCTCGACATCGAGCGCCCAGAACGTGAAATCGCCGAGCGCGAGATAGCGCGCGGCGTCCGGCTCGTAGCGAAGGTAGCGCGCGGTGACGTGCGGATCGTCGCCGAGCGGCACGAACCGGCCGAGCAGCGTCGCACGCTCGGCGTTCAGCACGTCGCCGCCGGGGGCGTCGACGACGAGGAAGCCCGCGCGCGGATCGCAGACCAGATTGCGCGTGTGCTCCGCCAGGCCGCTCACGAGGATCACGGGGCGATGGCTTGCATCGGGTGCAAACGGGACGACCGTCGGATACGGGAAGCCCTGCGGATCGCGCACATGGGTGGCGAGCGTGCCGAGTGCGCAGCGGTGCAGCAGATGCAGGGCGAGAGCGGGATCGATGTTCAAGGGGACTCCTGCGGTCGAAGGGCGGCGCGCCGGGCACGCCATGCGCTTCGATGTTACCCGCGGGCGCGGGGTGTCGCGCATCGGTCGAACGGCCGACGGGGGCGAACACGGGCGACGGGTCGCAGCGCTGCCGCGCCACCCGGTCTCCACCCACCGCCCCCTCCACCAAACGGCCATCGCCCGGCACGATCGTAAGCGGTTCGATAGAATCGGACAGGTCCGACGGGCGCCGCGTGCGTCCGCGCATTCCTTTTGACGAGCCTTTCCGTGTCCGAATCCTCTTCCCCCGAATCGTCGTCCCCGTTCGCCGCGCCGCCCGACGCGCACCGCGTGCTGTCGCTGCCGGCCCGCCAGCGCGCGCGCACCGCGTCGATGGCGCTGTTCTTCGTCGCCGGCATGATGTACGCGTCGTGGGGCGTGCACGTGCCGACCGTGCGCGACAAGTTCGCGCTGAGCCCCGGCCTGCTGTCGATCGCGCTGTTCGCGGTCGCCGGCGGCTCGATCGCCGCGATGCTGACCATCGCGCGCTGGATCGCACGCGTCGGCTCGCGCACCGCGTGCCTCGTCGGCGGGCTCGTGATGTCCGCGTGCGCGGCGCTGATCCTCGTCGTGCCCGACTACTGGATGCTGCTCGCGGTGCTCGCGCTGTTCGGCTTCTCGATGGCGACGCTCGACGTCGCGATGAACGCCGAGGCCAGCGCGGTCGAGATCGCGCTCGGCAAGCCGATCATGTCGTCGCTGCACGGGATGTTCAGCATCGGCGGGATGTCGGGCGCGGCGGCCGGCGGCGCGCTGCTGTCGGCGGGCATGGCGCCGGCCGCGCATCTCGCGCTCGCGGCGGCGGTGAGCGCCGCGGTGCTGGTGGCGGCGAGCCCGGCCGTGCTGCCGCACGTGCCGCATCACGAACAGGCGCACGGCGGCGGCAACCGCTGGCGCTCGCCCGCGTTGTGGATGCTCGGCGGCATCGCGCTGATCGCGTTGATCGCCGAAGGCGCGATGTACGACTGGGCGACGGTCTACATGCGCGACGTCGTCGCGGCGAGCCCCGCGCTCGCGAGCGCCGCGTATGCGGCGTTCTCGGGCGGGATGGCCGCCGCGCGCTTCGCGGGCGACGCCGTGCGCGCGCGCTTCGGCGCGCCGCAGCTCGTATTCGCGAGCGCGTCGCTCGCGTGCGCGGGGATGATCGGCGCGCTGCTGCTGCCGAATCCGGCGGCCGTGCTGATCGGCTTCACGATGATGGGCCTCGGCCTGGCCAACATGATGCCCGTGCTGTTCGCGGCCGCCGCGCGCGTGAAAGGCATCCACGCGGCCGAAGGGCTCGCGCATGTGGCCGGGCTCGCGTATTTCGGACTGCTGTTCGGTCCGGTCGTGATCGGCGCGGTCGCGCAGGCCGCGAACCTGACGATCGGCCTGTCGGTCGTCGCGCTGTGCGCGGCGCTCGTCGCGATCATCGCGCCGAAGGTGCTCGCCCACCTGAAGATCTGACGGCGCGGCGGCCTCCGCCGGCCCAAAAGAAAGCGCGCATGCGTTACCGCATGCGCGCTTTCACCCCTCCTGCGACCGCTTGTTGCGTTACATCTTCACTTCGTCGAGCAGCGACTTCTTGCCGCCCTTGTAGTTGTACAGCGAGATCACGCCGTGCTGCAGGTCGCCCTTCGAGTCGAAGGTCGTCGTGCCGATCACGCCCGTGTAGTTCGTCGCCGGCATCGCCGCGAGGATCTTCGCCGGGTCCGTCGAGTTCGCGCGCTTCATCGCGTCGGCGATGATGTACACGGCGTCATACGTGAACGGTGCGTAGATCTGGATCGGCTGGCCGAAACGCTTCTCGTACTTCGCCTTGAACGCGCCGCCGCCCGGCATCTTCTCGAGCGACGCACCGGCTTCCGAGCACACCACGTTGTCGGTCGCGTCGCCGGCCAGGTCGGCCAGCTTTTCCGTGCACACGCCGTCGCCCGCGAAGATCTTCGCGCGCAGGCCGAGCTGCTTCGCCTGTTTCGCGAACGGGCCGCCGGTGGCGTCCATGCCGCCGTACATGATCGCGTCCGGGTTCTCGCCCTTGATCTTGGTGAGAATCGCGCGGAAGTCGACCGCCTTGTCGTTCGTCGCGTCGTGCGACATCACCTTCAGGCCGAGCGCCTTCGCCTTCTTCTCGAACTCGTTCGCGAGACCCTGGCCGTACGCGGTCGAATCGTCGACCACGGCCACGCTCTTGATGCCCTTCGAGTGCGCGTAGTTCGCGAGTGCCGGGCCCTGCTGCGCATCGGTGGCCACCACGCGGTACGTGGTCTTGAAGCCCTGCTGCGTGTAGGCCGGGTTGGTCGCCGACGGCGAGATCTGCACGATGCCCGCATCGCTGTAGATCTTCGAGGCCGGGATCGACGTGCCCGAGTTCAGGTGGCCGACCACCGCGACGACCTTGTCGTCGACGAGCTTCTGCGCAACCTGCGTAGCCTGCCGCGGGTCGGCCGCGTCATCCTGCGGGTCGAGTTGCAGCGTGATTTTCTGGCCGCCGATCGTGAGACCCTTCGCGTTGATCTCCTCGACTGCGAGACGCGCACCGTTTTCGTTGTCCTTGCCCAGGTGTGCAATGCCGCCCGTCAAAGGCGCGACGTGACCGATCTTCACGACTTGATCGGCGGCCGCGTTGCCTGCAGCTGCAACGCACAGCATCGCCGCTGCGGTGATCGGCAACAGCTTCTGCATTTTGATATTCATGTAAGTCTCCAGTTTCGGTCCCAATAAACGCCATCGCCCGGTGCCCCGTTGCCATCCCTGTGCTTGCATTCACTGGACGATTCGCCGGTTGCATCGTTCATGCACTTGGCCTCAAGCACGTGAAAACAGCCGCTTTTAGCAGCCGCCCGTCCGTACTTGCGCGCAAGTGTAGGTGATCAAATTAATTTGTGGGACTTTTTTGGGGTAGTGGTAACACTACCGATACGCGCACTTTGGAACGACTCCTCGAATATCCCTGCGAGGCCCGCCGGATAAGGGTTTCCGCTAATTCCAGGCGACTCGGTGAAAGGTCGTTTTAAAACATTCCCGCGGCATTTCGATTCGGTATTTTGTGCCCGGGATCATTGAATGAAACGCGCGTGACAACGCGCGTTTCGTCGTCCGATATGAACGATTCAGGCCACCGCCGCGCGCCATTCGGCATCGAGCGCGGCCACGAGCTGCGACGTCGTCGGCGCGTCGCCGCGCCGCCGCGCGAGCGGTGCGCCCTGCCCGGCCCACAGCGACAGGTAGTCGCCGTCGTTCGCGCGTGCGGCGGCCTGGCGCAGCGGCTGCGTCAGCGCGTTCTGCACCGGATACGGCGCGACGTCGGCCAAGCGTTCGCCGAGCCGGGCCATCAGCGTGTTGCGCAGCCCGCGCGCGTGGCGGCCGGTGATCGCGCGCGTGACCTGCGTCGACGTATCGGTGCTCGCGAGCAGGCGCGCCTTCCAGTCCGGCGCGATCGCGCTTTCCGCGCAGGTGAGGAACGCGGTGCCGAGCTGCGCGCCCTGCGCGCCGAGCGCGAGCGCGGCCGCGATCCCGCGCCCGTCCATGATGCCGCCGGCGGCCAGCACCGGCAGGCCGGTCGCATCGACCAGTTGCGGCACGAGCGCGAACGTGCCGATCAGCGCGTCGGCGGCCGAACCGATGAACGTGCCGCGATGCCCGCCCGCCTCGGCGCCTTGCGCGGACAGCGCATCGGCGCCGGCCGCCTGCCACGCGAGCCCTTCGGCCACGTGCGTCGCCGTCCCGATCACGTAGGTGCCGGCGGCCTTCAGGCGTGCGACGTCGGCCGCATCGAGCACGCCGAACGTGAAGCTCGCCACCGGCACGCGCAGCGCGACGAGCGCGTCGAGCTGCGCGCGGAAGTCGGGCGCGTAGCGGGCGGGCGCGGTGCCCGGCGGCAAGCCGAGTGTCGCGTTCAGCGGGTCGATCGCGGCCAGTGCGCGCGCGACGGTCGCCGCATCGGGCGCGGTGTCCGGCAGCACGAACAGGTTGATCGCGAACGGGCGATCGGTCGCCGCGCGGATCGCGTCGACTTCGGCCGCGATGCGCTCGGGCGCGAATGCGCCGGCGCCGAGGCTGCCGAGCGCGCCGGCATTCGATGCGGCGACGACCATCGCGGTCGTGGTCGACCCGACCATCGGCGCCTGCACGAGCGGCAGGCGCAGGCCGAAGCGTTCGGAAAAGGGGGTGGAGAGCAGACGGGCGGACATGGCGAATCCTTCGATGACGATGCGCGAAAGCGCTTTGTAAAGGCCGGCACATCGACTCTATCGAAGCGGCGCAGCGCCGAAAAATGAATAATCGAGATTGAAACGATCGCTGCGCGAGAAGCGCTCGCGTGCCCTGCACCGACTCACGATCGGTGGCACACTAGGCCGCCCTATTCCACCCCGGGGCGCGCACCGCGCACCCCGTTCGCCAGGAGTTCAGAACGTGACTGCCCAATGGATCGACATCCCGACCGGTAACGACAGCTTCGGCGGCTATCTCGCGCTGCCCAAGCGCGGCAAAGGCCCCGCCGTCATCATCATCCAGGAGATCTTCGGCGTGAACTCGCACATCCGCGCGGTCGCCGACCAGTACGCGTCCGACGGCTTCGTCGCGCTCGCGCCGGACGTGTTCTGGCGCACGCAGCCGCGCGTCGAGCTGACCTACGAAGGCGCGGATCGCGACAAAGGCATCGAGCTGATGAAAAAGACCGACGTGGGCCTCGCGGTCGCGGACATCGGCGCAGCGGCCGACGCGCTGCGCGCACGCCCGGAAGTGGACGGCAAGGTCGCCGCGATCGGCTACTGCTTCGGCGGCCAGCTCGCCTACCGCGCGGCCGCGACCGGCAAGATCGACGCGGCCGTCGCGTACTACGGCGGCGGCATCCAGAACGCACTCGACCTCGCCGGCAAGATCACGCAGCCGATCCTGTTCCACTACGCGGAAAACGACCACGGCATCCCGCTCACGGCGGTCGACCAGGTGAAGGCCGCGTTCGCCGGCCACGGCCATGCGTCGTTCCACGTGTATCCGGGCGCCGAGCACGGCTTCAACTGCACGGACCGCGCGTCGTACCATCAGCGCGCGTCGGCGCTCGCGCACGGCCGCACGCTGACCTTCCTCGCCGAGCACCTCTAAAAACGGCCGTTCGCGGGTCCGCACAGCGGGCCCGCGTTATGCTGCCGACATCGCCACGAGTCACAACGGGGGTGACAGCGATGCACTCGGACTATCTCGCGCACGACGCGATCGGCCTCGCCGCACTGGTGCGCGAACGCAAGGCGAGCCCGCGCGAGCTGCTCGACGCCGCGATCGGCCAGGCCGAAGCGGTCAACGGCGCGATCAACGCGATCGTGCTGCAGGACTATGAAGCCGCGCGCCAGCGCGCGGCGGCCGCGCCCGACGGCGGCGCCGGCGCGCCGTTCGCCGGCGTGCCGTATCTCGTGAAGGATCTCGGCGCGGCGGTCGCCGGGCTGCCGTTGTCGATGGGCAGCCGGCACTACCGCTATTTCGTGCCCGCCGACGATTCGCCGGTGATCGCGCGCAGCCGCGCGGCCGGTCTCAACGTGTTCGGCAAGACCAACACGTCGGAGATGGGCCAGATGCCGTACACCGAACCCGAGCTGTTCGGCGCGTGCCGCAATCCGTGGAATCTCGATCACACGCCCGGCGGCTCGAGCGGCGGCGCGGCCGCGGCCGTCGCGGCCGGCATCGTGCCGCTCGCGCACGCGTCCGACGGCGGCGGCTCGATCCGCATTCCGGCGTCGTGCTGCGGGCTGTTCGGCCTGAAGCCGAGCCGCAACCCGGTACTCGTCGACCTGCCGTCGAACGGCGAGCTGGTGGTCCAGCACGCGGTCACGCGCAGCGTGCGCGACAGCGCGCTGCTGCTCGACGTGACGACGGGCCAGACCTTGCCGAGCGGCGCGCCCGGCACGTTCCTCGGCGAACTCGACACGCCGCCCGGCCCGCTGCGGATCGGCCTCGTGCTCGACCCGATGCTCGCGCCGGCGCTCGCCGACGACACGCGCGCCGCGCTCGACGACGCCGCGGCGCTGCTCGAATCGCTCGGCCACCACGTCGAGCCGGCGACGCTGCACGTCGACTACGCGCGCGCGGCCGAAACCTTCCTCACGCTCTGGGCGACGATCGCCGAGGAGATGGTGCTCGGCGCGCGTGCGCTGACCGGCCGCACGCCGAAGCGCGGCGAATTCGAAGCGGCGACGTGGGCGATGGCCGTGGTCGGCCGGCGCCTCGCGCGCACGCGGCTGCCGGACGTGCTCGAATGGCAGCGCCAGCTCACCGTGCAGGTGTCCGGCCTCGTGTCGCGCTACGACGCGATCCTGTGCGCGTCGCTCGCGGGCCCGCCGGTGAAGATCGGCGAGCTGCAGCCGACGCCGTACGAGACCGCGCAGATGAAGGTGCTCGCGGCGCTCCCGGTGAAGCCGCTGTTGAAGGAAATGCTCGCGAGGTCGTCGGAAAAGGCGTTCACGTGGGCCGGCTGCACCGAGCTGTTCAACCTGACCGGCCAGCCGGCGATGTCGGTACCGCTCTACTGGAACGCGCGCGGGCTGCCGATCGGCGTGCAGTTCGCCGCGCGTCACACCGACGATGGATTGCTGCTCAGGCTCGCGCGGCAGCTCGAACAGGCGCGGCCGTGGTTGGACCGCCGCCCGCCGCTGATGCAGGCGCAGCGCTGACGCACGCGGCCCCGCCGCGCAGGCGGGCCGAAAAAAAAGCCCCGCCGGCACGAACCGGCGGGGCTTTCACGCAGGCAGCGCGTGAGCGCGCTTACCCGTCGAGCCGTTCGCAGATCGTCCGCGTCGCGGCCGCCGCGTTCAGCGTATAGAAGTGCAGCCCGGGCACGCCCGCGTCGATCAGGCGCTGGCACAGGCCGGTGACGACGTCCGCGCCGAACGCGCGGATCGATTCGCGATCGTCGCCGAAGCTCTCGAGCCGGCGCGCCACCCAGCGCGGCACTTCGGCGCCGCACATCTCGGAAAAGCGCATCAGCTGCGAGAAGTTCGTGATCGGCATGATGCCCGGCACGATCGGCACGTCCACACCCAGCTTGCGCGCATCGTCGACGAAGCGGAAATACGCGTCGGCGTTGAAGAAATACTGCGTGATCGCGGAATTCGCGCCGGCTTTCACCTTGCGCGCGAAATTCTCGAGATCGGCCTTCGGCGAGCGCGCCTGCGGGTGGTACTCCGGATAGCCGGCCACCTCGATGTGGAACCAGTCGCCATGCTCGGCGCGGATGAAGCTGACGAGCTCGGACGCGTAGCGCAGCTCGCCGACCGCGCCCATCCCGGACGGCAGGTCGCCGCGCAGCGCGACGATGTGCCGGATGCCGTACGAGCGGTACTGGTCGAGGATCGCACGCAGGCTGTCGCGCGACGAGCCGATGCACGACAGGTGCGGCGCGGCCTCGAGGCCGTCCTTCTGCATGTCGAGCACGGTATCGAGCGTGCCCTGCTGCGTCGAGCCGCCGGCGCCGAACGTCACGGAGACGAATTTCGGCTTCAGCGGCAACAGCTGCGCACGCGTGGTGCGCAGCTTCTCGACGCCTTCCGCCGTCTTCGGCGGGAAGAATTCAAACGAGAGTTCGATCGGTTTCATGATTCGGTGGGAACACGCCCATGCTCAGCCGATGTCGCGCTGACCGAAGATCAGTGCGGACAACAGCCACGACACGATGCTGTACAGGATCGAACCGAAGAACGCGGACCAGAACCCCGACACCTCGAAGCCCTTCAGCAGCGACGACGCGAACCAGAAGCACAACGCGTTCACGACGAGGATGAACACCCCGAGCGTGACGATCGTGACGGGCAGCGTGAGCAGGATCAGCACCGGACGGATCACCGTGTTGATCAGGCCGAGCACGACCGCGACGATCAGTGCCGTGCCGAAGCTCTTGATGTGGATCGACGGCACGAGGTACGTGATGATCAGCAGCGCGAGCGCGTTGATGACCCAGGTGAGGATGACGCTCATGGAGTGCTCCGGTTCGGTTGTCGATCGGTACGATCAGTGGCCGCCGCCGGCCGCCGCAAGCGCCCGAAGGCGCACCGCGGCAGCCGGCGGCGCATCGGATCAGTAGCGGTAGTGGTTCGGCTTGAACGGGCCGTCCTTCTGCACGCCGATGTACGCGGCCTGCTCGTCCGACAGCACGGACAGGTTCGCGCCGATGCGCGCGAGGTGCAGGCGCGCGACCTTTTCATCGAGGTGCTTCGGCAGCACGTACACCTTGTTCTCGTACTCGCTGCCGCGCACGAACAGCTCGATCTGCGCGAGCGTCTGGTTCGCGAACGAGTTCGACATCACGAACGACGGGTGGCCGGTCGCGCAGCCGAGGTTCACGAGGCGGCCTTCCGCCAGCAGGATCACGCGCTTGCCGTCCGGGAAGATGATGTGGTCGACCTGCGGCTTGATGTTTTCCCACTGGTACTGGCGCGTCGACGCAACGTCGATTTCCGAGTCGAAGTGGCCGATGTTGCAGACGATCGCGTTGTGGCGCATCGCCTTCATGTGATCGTGGTTGATCACGTGGTAGTTGCCGGTCGCCGTCACGAAGATGTCGGCCTTGTCGGCCGCGTATTCCATCGTCACGACGCGGTAGCCTTCCATCGCCGCCTGCAGCGCGCAGATCGGGTCGATTTCGGTGACCCACACGGTCGCGCCCAGGCCGCGCAGCGACTGCGCGCAGCCCTTGCCCACGTCGCCGTAGCCCGCGACGACCGCGACCTTGCCCGCGATCATCACGTCGGTCGCGCGCTTGATGCCGTCGACCAGCGATTCACGGCAGCCGTACAGGTTGTCGAACTTCGACTTCGTGACCGAATCGTTCACGTTGAATGCCGGGAACGGCAGGCGGCCGTCCTTTTCCATCTGGTACAGGCGGTGCACGCCGGTCGTGGTTTCTTCGGTCACGCCCTTGATGTGCGCGAGGCGCGTCGAGTACCAGGTCGGGTCCGCGTCGAGGTGCTTCGCGATCGACTTGTACAGCGCGACTTCTTCCTCGTTGGTCGGCTTCGCGATCACCGAACGGTCCTTCTCGGCCTTCGCGCCGAGGATCAGCAGCAGCGTGGCGTCGCCGCCGTCGTCCAGGATCATGTTCGCGAATTCGCCGTTCGGCCATTCGAAGATGCGGTGCGAGAACTCCCAGTATTCGTCGAGCGATTCGCCCTTGAACGCGAACACCGGCGTGCCGGCTTCGACGATCGCGGCAGCCGCGTGGTCCTGCGTCGAGAAGATGTTGCACGACGCCCAGCGGACGTCCGCGCCGAGCGCCTTCAGCGTCTCGATCAGCACGCCCGTCTGGATCGTCATGTGCAGCGAGCCGGCAATGCGCGCGCCCTTCAGCGGCTGCTGCGCCTTGTATTCGTCGCGGATCTGCACGAGGCCCGGCATTTCGGTCTCGGCGATGTTCAGTTCCTTGCGGCCCCAGCCGGCCAGCGCCATGTCGGCGACGACGTAATCCTGGGAAGCCTTGGAATCGATAATGGCGTTCATCACGCCCTCCTTTCTAAAAAGTTTCTAGATTGGTGACGTGAGCGCCGTTCAGGAAGCGGAGCCGGCGCGGTTGTGCCGCACGACTGCTTGGTGAAGCCTTCCGAGCCTGGCGGACACAGGAGGTCCGTCGCAACGCTCCTCGGAAAACGGAGGGGATTGTAGCAAATCGGCGCGCGAAATGCGCATGCGCCGCGCGGCATCGGCGCGCGCGGGCGTCAAGAAAGGGTCAGGACTCCGCGCCGACCCACGCCTGTTCGCGCAGCCGCGCGCGCAGGCGCGCGACGGCCTGGCTGTGCAGCTGGCACACGCGCGACTCGCTCACTTCGAGCACCGCGCCGATCTCGCGCAGATTCAGACCCCGTTCGTAGTACAGCGACATCAGCAGCTTCTCGCGCTCCGGCAGCCGCTCGATCGCCTCGACGAGCGCTTCGCGCAGGTGCTCGTCGAGCAGCGCCGACAGCGGATCGGCGTGATCGACACGGTAGCGGTCGAGAAACGGCTCGTCGTCGGCCGCGCGGTCGAAATCCTCGTAGTAGATGAGCTGGCTGCCGTGCAGGTCCTGCAGCATCCCCTGATACTCGTCGAGCGGCATGTTCAGGTGCTGCGCGATCTCGGTCTCGGTCGCCGAGCGGCCCAGATGCTGTTCGATCTGGTGCACCGCGTGCTCGACTTCGCGCGACGTCTTGCGCAGGCTGCGCGGCAGCCAGTCGTTGCTGCGCAGCTCGTCGAGCATCGCGCCGCGGATGCGCTGCGTCGCGTAGGTCTCGAACTGCGCGCCCTGGTCCTCCTTGTAGCGGCCGGCCGCGTCCATCAGGCCGATCATGCCGGCCTGGATCAGATCGTCGAGGTCGACGCTCGCCGGCATCTTCGCGACGAGCTGCAGCCCCAGGCGCCGTACGAGCGGCGCATATTGCGCGAGCACGTCGGCCTGGGACATCTTTCCTTGAGCGTTGTACATCATGGCCCCTCTCCTTCCGATGGCGCTCACGCGGCGTGTGCCGCGCCCGCCTCATACGACGGCTTGCCGCCCGCGTGCACGGCGCGGCCCGCACCCGCGCCCGAGCGCGGGCGCATCGGCCAGTACAGCAGGTCGGCGGCAATCTGCCGGTAGTCGCGCGCGGCGGCCGACGACGGGAACGCGTCGACCGCGGCACGCATCAGCTCGCGCGCATGCTCGACGAGCGGATCGGCGCTCACGCAGCCCGCATCGGCGATCGATACCGCCAGGTAGCGGCTCGCGACGCCCGCGAGATTGTCGAACGCGACCTTCGCGTCCGCGGGGCTGCCGACGTGATTGGTCAGCACGCGGAACTGCGCGACCGCATGGGCGTAATGAAGCCGCTTCATGCACGCGTACGCCTCGGTGATCGCCTGCGCGGCGACCCGCGTGACGACCAGCACGTCGTGCGCTTCGCGCGCGAGCGCCGAGAACGATCCGTCGGCGCCGAGCTGCGCGTCGACGAGCACGATGTCGGACGGCCCGTCGATGAAGTCGCTCAATTGCGCGCCGGTGTAGCCGGCCCGCGCGAGCCGCGCGGCCGCGCACAGGCCGAAGCCGGCCGCGACCCGCGTGCGCTCGCCGTCGCGCAGCCATGCGCCCGCGAGCGTCGCGCTGGCCGAATGCACGTCGGCGCGCTCGTCGACGACGAGCACGTCCTTGCCGAGCGACGCGAGCGCCGCCGCCAGGTTCACGACGGTGGACGTGCAGCCGACACTCGCCGGCCCGCCCGTCACCGCGACGATGCGCGACGCGCGCCCGGCCAGCAGGCGCCGCAGCCCTTCGGCCTGGTCGATGGTTCGTTTATCCAAATCGCACCTCGTGCAGCTCGGCGGTGGAACGTGCGGTCAGTGCGGAAAGCAGCGTCGGCATGTCGTCGTCTTGCGGCACGAAGGGCGAGCCGTCGCGCGGTACACAGAACGCGCTCTTCAGCAGGAAGCGGGTCGATGCGACGTACAGGTTCTCCGGCACCTTCTGGCCGGTCGACACGTAGTGGACCGGCAGCTTGTAGCGGATCACCGTGTCGAGCACGCCGCCGAGGTGGGTCGCCTCGTCGAGCTTCGTGAGAATGCAGCCGGCGAGGTCCGGATGCTCGCCCGCGCTGCGATACGCCTGCACGACTTCGTTGAGCGTGTCGCCGTGGCTCGTCGCGTTCAGCAGCAGCAGGCGCTGCACCGGCGCGTTCGCGCCGTGCAGCATCGCGATCTGGTCGGACACCGCGCGGTCGCGCTGGCTCATGCCGATCGTGTCGATCAGCACGATGTGCTTGTTGCGCAGCTCGGACAGCGCGAGCGCGAGATCGCCCGCGTCCTTCACCGCGTGCACGGGCACGCCGAGGATCTTGCCGAAGATGCGCAGTTGTTCGTGGCCGCCGATCCGGTAGCTGTCGGTGGTCAGCAGCGCGACCTTGCTCGCGCCGAAGCGCATCACGCAGCGTGCGGCCAGCTTCGCGGTGGTGGTGGTCTTGCCGACGCCGGTCGGCCCCATCAGCGCGAACACGCCGCCGCGCTCCATCAGCGCGTCCTCGCTGTCGAGCACCGGCAGGTTCGACGCGAGCACCGACTGCGCCCAGTCGACGGCCTGCTCGAAGGTCTGCGCGCCGTCGCCCGCCGGCAGGTTGTCGACCAGCATCCGCACGAGCTGCGCGGAGAAGCCGGCGGCGAACAGGTGCTTCGTCAGCGCGCCATGCACGGCGCTGCGACGCTGGCGGTCGTGCCACATCAGGTTGTCGAACTGCGCTTCCATCATCCCGCGCAACTCGCCCAGCTCCTGCATCACCGTATCGTTGACGATCCGCTCGATGCGCGACTTCACCGCATCGGCGACCGCGGCGGCCGCATCGGCGGACAGGCGCGTGCGTTCGGCCGCCTTCGCGGCGTGCGTCGCACCCGGGTCGGGCGTGCGCACGGCCGCGGCCGGCATCCGGCGCTCGGCGTCGCGCACGATGTCGCGTGCCCAGTCGGGCGGCGTCGCGCTCGCGGCGGCCGGCGCGGCCGGCGCGCTCGCCTGCGGCACGGCGGGCGCCGCGTGCGCCCGGGCAATCAGCGCGTCGCGCTGCTGCGTCAGGCGCTTCGCGTGCTCGACCAGCCACGGCGCGGGTTCGGAGGTCGCGGCCGGCGCACCGGCGGCAGGCGCGGCGACCGACGGCATGTCCGCCGGCGCAGCCGCGTCGATCGAAGGCGGCGCGACCGGGTCGTGCGCGTCCTGCGCATCGGCGCTGGCGCCGAATACCGACGAGAACACGTCCGGCAACCCGCCTTCGCCTGCCGCATACGGATTGGCGACCACCGGGCGGGCCGACGTCGCACCCGGGCGCGCGACGATGCCCGGCACCGCGGCGGCCGGCACGGAATCCGGCGCGCGCGACGCGGCGATGCGCGGGCGTGCCGCAGCCGGCGGCGCCACGGCGGCCAGGTCCGAATCGGCGAGTGCGACGATTTCCACGCTGCCGTCATCGAGCGTGCGGTTCGACAGCACGACCGCGTCGGCGCCGAGCGCCTCGCGCACGAGACGAAGTGCGTCGCGGCTCGTTGCGCCGGTGAATTTGCGAATGTTCAAGCGGAACCCCCGATGACGTTAACGACCTTGATCGTGCGTGTGTCCGGCACTTCGGCATACGACAGCACTTTCAATTGCGGCAGGCTGCGGCGCAGGAAACGCGCGAGCATCGCGCGCAGCGCGTGCTGCACGAGCAGCACGGGCGGCAGCCCGAGATTCTGTTGACGCAGCATCGCCTGTTGCGTGCCGGTCAGAAGGTTGTGCGCGAGGCCGGGTTCGAGGCCCGGGTTCGCGCCGGTGGCGAGCGCCTGCGACAGCACGCGCTCCAGATTCGAGTCAAGGCCCATCACCTGCATTTCGCCGGCGCCCGGATACCACTGCTGCGTGATCGCGCGGCCGAGCGCGAGACGCACCGCGGCCGTGATCTCGAACGCGTCGCCGCGGCCCGCATGCTCGGACACGGCCTCGAGGATCGTGCGCATGTCGCGGATCGGCACGCCTTCCTCGAGCAGGTTCTGCAGCACCTTCTGCAGCGTCGTCAGCGAGATCGTCTTCGGCACGAGGTCCTCGACGAGCGACGGCGCATCCTTGCCGGTGCGCTCGACGAGCGCCTGCACTTCCTGGCGGCCGAGCAGCTCGGCCGCGTGCTGGACGACCAGATGGTTCAGGTGCGTCGCGACGACCGTGCTCGCGTCGACCACCGTGTAGCCGTACACCTGCGCCTGCTCGCGCATCGCGACGTCGATCCACACGGCCGGCAGCCCGAACGCCGGGTCCTGCGTGGCGGCGCCCGGCAGCGCGGCCGTCACCTGGCCAGGGTTGATCGCGAGCCACTGGCCGGGGAACACTTCGCCGACGCCGATCTCGACGCCCTTCAGCGCGATCCGGTACGCGTTCGGCCGCAGTTCGAGGTTGTCGCGGATATGGATCACCGGCGGCAGGAAGCCGATTTCCTGCGCGAATTTCTTGCGGATGCTCTTGATGCGCTTGAGCAGTTCGCCGTCGCTGTTCTTGTCGACCAGCGGGATCAGCCGGTAGCCGACTTCCAGCCCGAGCGGGTCGATCAGCTGCACGTCGTCCCAGGTCGCCTCGTGGCTGTCCGACGGCAGCACGGCGGGCGGCGCGATGTCGGTCAGGTCGCCGGCCGCCTTGCGGGCCGCCGCGCGCCGCGTCTGCGTGCGCGCCAGCCAGATCGCGCCGGCGCCGAGCGCGAGGAACGCGAAGTGCGGCATCCCGGGGATCAGCCCCATCAGCACGATGATCGCGCCGGTGATGTTCAGCACGCGCGGGTTCGTGAACAGCTGGCCGGTGATCTGCGTGCCGATGTCCTCGTCGGTCGCGACGCGCGACACGATCACGCCGGCCGCGGTCGAGATCACGAGCGACGGGATCTGCGCGACGAGGCCGTCGCCGATCGTCAGCAGCGTGTAGTTCGTGCCGGCGGCGGCGAACGTCATGTCGTGCTGGACCATCCCGACGATCAGCCCGCCGA
Organism: Burkholderia metallica; assembly: GCF_902832845.1. Classification (GTDB taxonomy): domain Bacteria; phylum Pseudomonadota; class Gammaproteobacteria; order Burkholderiales; family Burkholderiaceae; genus Burkholderia; species Burkholderia metallica. The sequence continues at coordinate 63,730 of NZ_CADFDB010000011.1, forward strand.
TCACGTTGATCGCCATGATGATCAGGCCGGCGATCGCATCGCCGCGCACGAACTTCGACGCGCCGTCCATCGACCCGTAGAACTCGGCTTCCTGCGATACGGCGAGACGCCGCTTGCGCGCCTGTTCCTCGTTGATGAGGCCGGCGTTCAGGTCGGCGTCGATCGCCATCTGCTTGCCGGGCATCGCGTCGAGCGTGAAGCGCGCGGACACTTCGGCGATCCGCCCCGCGCCCTTCGTGATCACCATGAAGTTGATGATCATCAGGATCACGAACACCACGATGCCGACCGCAAAGTTGCCGCCGACGAGGAAGTGGCCGAACGCCTCGATCACCTGGCCGGCCGCGTCCGGGCCCGTGTGGCCCTCGAGCAGCACGACACGCGTCGACGCGACGTTCAGCGACAGGCGCAGCAGCGTCGAGAACAGCAGCACGCTCGGGAACGCCGCGAAATCGAGCGGCTTCATCGTGTACATGCTGACGAGCAGCACCATCACCGACAGCGCGATGTTGAACGTGAACAGCAGATCCAGCAGCAGCGGAGGCAGCGGCAGGATCATCATCCCCAGGATCATGCAGATGAGGATCGGGCCCGCGAGCGCGCGCAGGTTGGTGCCCGCGAACGGGTTCGCGCGTTTGGCGAACAGGCCGGTGGTCGGGGTGCTCATGCTGCGTTCCCCGGCTGGCCGAGCGTGTCGTCGGCTTCTTCGCGTTCGTCGGCGGCGGACACCGACGCGCCCTTGTCGAGTTCGGCCGGCACGTCGAGATCGACCGGCACCGCCGGGAACGCGCCGCCTTCCGAACGGAAGCGCTTCAACTGGTAGACCCACGCGAGCACTTCGGCGACGGCCGAGTACAGCGAGCCGGGGATCTCGCGTTCGAGTTCGACGTTGTGATACAGCGCACGCGCGAGCGGCGGCGCTTCGAGCAGCGGCACGTTGTGTTCGGCCGCGAGTTCGCGGATGCGCGCGGCGACGAGGTTCACGCCTTTCGCGACGACCTTCGGCGCGCGCATCTCGCCGTCCGTGTACTGCAGCGCGACGGCGAAGTGCGTCGGGTTCGTGACGACCACGTCGGCCTTCGGCACGGCCGCCATCATCCGGCGGCGCGCGATCGCGCGCTGCTGCTGGCGGATGCGCCCCTTCACGTGCGGATCGCCTTCGTTCTCGCGATGCTCGCGCTTCACTTCTTCCTTCGTCATGCGCAACTTCTTGTTGTACTGCCAGATTTGGTAAGGCACGTCGAGCCCGGCGACCACCAGCATCCCGGCGACCGTCGTACCGCAGCACACGGCGACCAGGTGCAGCGCATCGGGCAGCGCGACGCCGAGCGGCTGCGTCGCGAGGCCGAGCAGTTCGTCCTTGCTGCGCCAGATCGCGATGCCGCCGATCCCGCCGACCACCAGCGTCTTCGCGACCGACATCCCGAGCTGGATCGGCCCCTGGATCGAGAAGATCCGGCCGAGGCCCGAGATCGGGTTGAGGCGGTCGAACTTCAGCTCGAACGTCTTCTGCGAGATCAGCCAGCCGCCGAGCGCCATCGGCGCGAGCAGCGCGGCGACGCCGGTGAGCGCGAGGATCGGCAGCAGCGCGGCGAAGCCTTCGAGGCTCGCGCTGCCGGCTGCCGACAGCATCCGGCGGGTGTCGAACGCGGTCGCGCGATCGAACGTGAACGCGCCGCGCAGCATCGCCTGCAGATGCCCGCCCGACGGGCCCGCGAGCAGCCACGCACCGTAGAACCCGGCCGAGAGCAGCGCGAACGAAGCCAGTTCGCGCGAACGCGCGACCTGCCCCTCCTCGCGCGCCTTCTCGCGGCGCCTGGGAGTGGCGGCTTCGGTCTTGTCGAGATCGCTCTCGTCTGCCACGGGGCCTCCAGTCGGGTACGGCGGAATGCCGCTTTCCAGTGACACCGATTATTCATGGACGCGTCAAACGCCGATCGGTCGAGCAAAGCCGGGAAAGGGGGGTATTTCGGGGAATCGGGCGGGCCCGGTGCGAACCCGGCCGGACGGGGGATGCGGCCGCGTGCGGCGCGGCGGAAAGACGTGTCGCCGGAGGCGCCGGCGGGGGCCGGTTCCGGACGCGGCGGCGGCCAGTGAAGCGGGGAAAACGCGCGGAAACGGGGAATGGCGGGGCACGCCCGCGAGGCGGGGGGTATGCCGGTCGTCGAGATCGAGTCGGTGGCGGTCGATGCCGCCGGCTGCGCCGGCCGACGCGATCCGGATCGAACACCGCGTACAGGGCCGCCCATCGCCTCCTCGACCCTCCGCGCGGTGCGCGAAGGCCGGCCACCGCTCCAGCGTCCGTACCCGCCGGTCACGGGCGCCCGCGGCGCCCGGAGCCCGTTCTCACACGCGGCAGCCGGCGCGCGCCCCCTAGCCCGCCGCCGCTCGCCGCAGCACGCCGAGATCGAGCTTCTTCATCGTCATCACCTGCGCCATCACGCGCTCCGTGCGCGCCGGATCGCCCGTCATCAGCTCGGTCATCTCGACCGGCACAACCTGCCACGACACGCCGAAGCGGTCGCGCAGCCAGCCGCACTGCTGCGCGCGTTCGTCGCCGCCTTCGGACAGGCGCGCCCAGTAGCGGTCGATTTCGTCCTGGTCGCGGCAGTTGACGACGAACGACACGGCCGGCGTGATCTGGAACGCGGGGCCGCCGTTCAGCGCGACGAACGCCTGTCCGTCGAGCTCGAACGCGACGGTCATCACCGCGCCCTCCGCGCTGCCGGACGCGTGCGCGCCGGCCTTGCCGTAGCGCGCGACGTGCACGATGCGCGCGTGATCGAACACCGATACGTAGAAACCGGCGGCCGCCTCGGCGTCGCGGTCGAACCACAGGAATGGCGTGATGCGTTGTATGCGCGGGCTCATGGCGCTGCCTCCTCGATGTCGTGCCGGCACGGGTGCCGGTATTACATCGTAGGCGCCAGGTCAGTACCCGGCAGCGCAACGGTCCGACCCGTCGTGCCGCACGCGGCGCGCGCATAAAAAAGGGGGCGATCGCTCGCCCCCTTCATCCTGCATCCGGCCGCGCCGCGCCGCGTCAGAACGCGACGAAAGGCTGCGCGCCGCCGCTCGCGGTCTTGTCCATCCCGAAGTAGATCGTCTTGCCGTAGAAGTGCGGCATGCCGATGTCGAGCCAGCTGGACGAACCGAACGGGCCCGCGATGTCGTTGAACGCGAACGTCGACGGGTTCGCGAACAGCGAATCCGCGTTCGTGACGGGCATCGATACCGCGCCGGCTGCGCCGTTCTGTCCGCTCAGCGTCGCCGAATAGGTGGTGGCCGCCGCCGGGCAGTAGAACTGCGTGTTCTTCGAACAGACCGTCTGCGACGAATCGTTGAAGAAGTACGCGTTCGAACCGGTATCGAAGAACGCGGTCACGTTGCGCCCGAGGAACGACGCACTGACGTCGCCCGTCGTGGTGGACGTCAGTACGGTCTTCCCGCTCAGGTCGGGCAGGCCGAACGTCAGCGTCCCGGTCGCGCTGGCCTGCCCGCTGTTAGAAATGCTCGGCATCGTCACGCTCACCCCGTTGCTGTCGGCGAAACGATGCACCGGGTTGGCCACCTGCTGCGCGATCGGCACGAGCGCGACCGTGCAACTCGCGTTGTCGCCGTTCGGGCACGCGTAGTAGTTGTTGTTCGTCGACGTCGACGTCGCGCAGGTGGTGCCGCAATCGACCGGCGCCGGCCCGATGCCGAGGATCCCGTTCGCGCCGAGCGCGCTCGCCGAATTGGCCGATGTGCCGCCGTTCGTGCACGAGCTGGGCACGTTCGTCGTGCCGAGATCGCCGATGATCTGTACGGGCAGCGAGCCCGCCTGCTCGGAGCCGATCGACAGGTCGACCGTGCGCACCGACCCCCACGTATAGCTCGACACGAACTTGCCGCACTCGGCCACCGGTGCGCCGCCGCTCGTCACCTGCGGGAGACTGCCGAGCACGCCCGACACCGCGCTGCCGACGAGCCGCAGCCCGTAGGACGCGGTATCGACGAGCACGTTGTTGACCACCTGGCAGTTCGACGTGCCCGGCGCACAGACCTTCAGGCTGATGGTCGGGATGTTGATCACGTTCGCGACACCGGTGTTGACGGTGATGACGGCCGTGTTGCCGGAATTGCCGTCGGAGCCGCCCGAACCGCCGTTGCCACCGTTGCCGCCGTTGCCCGCACTGCTGCCGCCGCCACCGCCGTCGCCGCCGCCGCACGCCGTCACGAGGACGGCCGTCGCCGCCGCGAGGCCCAGCACGCGCAGCCAGCGCTTGAATGTACGAGGAATTCTCAAGATCGCTCTCCCGCTGTCACTGGATGTCGGTGCCGGCCAGGCCGGCAGGCAGCGCCGCCGGCAGCCATGCCTGGCCCGAGAAGGCGCCCATGTGGCCGCCGGTGCGGATCACGAGGCCGCTCGTGTCGACGGACACCGGCGCGCGCCAGCCGCGCGCCTTGTGCGCCGCCTGGACGCCGGCGGTGTACTGCGGGAAATAGCTGCCGAGCAGCGACGCGAGATCGGGCATCGTCGGCCCCTGCCACGCGAGGCCGAACACGCTGCCCGCGGCCGACGTGTATTCGTGGATGACGGTGCCCGATCCGAGCGTGATCTCGCGGACGGTATAGGCGGCCGTGCTCGTCTGCACGCCGTCTGCCGACCGCATCGCGCGCTGCAGCGCACGCACGGTCGCGGCCTGATCGTCCGACGGCGGCGACATCGGCGCGCCGCCCAGTTCCGCGTGTGCGTGGACGCTCCACAGCACACCCACTGCAGCCGTCGCATGCGCGACGGTCCAGCCCAAACGTTTCAGCTTCACGTTCCCCCCCAGGGACTGGCTTCGTAGCCGGCGGCACGGCCATCGGGCCCGCGCCGCCTGCCAACATATGAAATCGTACGAATGACGCTCCGTTGCTGCTGACGCGTAGTATGCCTGCTGCGTGTGTCGAAGTGTCAATTTGACGCAGGACGCGCCGGGCTGCGCGGCACCGAGGGGGCGGGAACGCGGGGGCGGGGAACGCGGGGCGCATGCACCGGGCGGCGCCGCCGCAGGCGGCGCGCCGATGCATGCGGCCGGGTCAGAAGCCGAGGCTGGCGAGCAGGTCGTCCACCTGCCCCTGGTCCTGGACCACGTCGGATTTGCCTTCCGGCGCGATCTGCGGGCCGTTCAGCAGCGACTCGGGGCTGCCGGTCGAGCTCATCTGCTCGGCCGCGAACGCGGCCGCGGTGGCCGCGAACTGCTCGCGCCGCTCGGGCGCGATGTTCTCGACGAGCACGGTGAGGAGCTGCTGCTCGATCAGGTAGACCATGTCCATGATCTTCTTGATCACCTGCCCGGTCAGGTCCTGGAAATCCTGCGCGAGCATGATTTCGAGCAGTTGCGCGCGGGTCGCCGCCGTCGATTCGGGCAGCGTGCGCAGGAACGCGCGCGTATCGTCCATCAGCTCGCGCACTTCCGCGTGCTCGATCGGCGCCGCGTACCACTGCGCCCAGCGTGTGTCGAGCGCCTCGGCCTCGTTCTGGATGCGCTCCTGCATCGGCTTCGCGACCTCGATCGCATTCAGCACGCGCTCGGCGGCCTGCTCGGTCATCGTCGCGACGTAGCGCAGCCGGTCGCGCGCGTCGGGCACGGCTTCCGCTGCCCGCTCGACGTGCTTGTCGAGCCCCAGCTCGCGCATCGAATCGCGCAGCGTGCGTGTGACGTGGCCGATGCGCGCGAGGATGCGGTCGCTCGCGAAATCGGCGCCTTCGGCCTGGCCGTCGGCGCTGAACCCGGCGCCCGTCAGCGCGGCATGGATCGGCTCGTTCACGTCAGCTCCCGGCCTTCGCCATCTTGTCGATGATCTTGTTCAGCTTCTCGTCGAGCGTCGCGGCCGTAAACGGTTTCACGACGTAGCCGCTCGCCCCCGCCTGCGCGGCCGCGATGATGTTCTCCTTCTTCGACTCGGCCGTGACCATCAGCACCGGCAGGTGCGTGAGCGTCGCGTCCGCGCGGATTTCCTTCAGCATCGCGAGACCGTCGAGGTTCGGCATGTTCCAGTCGGAAATCACGAAATCGAAACCGCCGCCGCGCAGCCGCGCGAGGCCGGCCGCACCGTCCTCGGCCTCGTCGACGTTCGAATAGCCCAGTTCCTTGAGCAGGTTGCGGACGATCCGGCGCATCGTCGGGAAATCGTCCACCACCAGGATTTTCATGCTCTTGTCCATCGTCGTTCCTTTCCAGATTCGTTTCCGTCGGGACGCGTATCGTGGCACGCGCCCCGTGACATTCCATTCAGACGCGCTGTACGCGCTCACCCATCGTCGCGAGACGCGCCATCACGCGGCGGCTCATCTCGGCGAGCGGCACGATCTCGTCCGCGCCGCCGAGCGCGATCGCCTCGCGCGGCATCCCGAACACGATGCAGCTGGCTTCGTCCTGCGCGAACGTGTGGGCGCCCGCGCGTTTCATCTCCAGCAGGCCGGCCGCGCCATCTCGGCCCATCCCGGTCAGGATCACCCCGATCGCGTTCTTGCCCGCGTGCGTCGCCGCCGAGCGGAACAGCACGTCGACCGACGGGCGGTGCCGGTTCACCGGCGGCTCGTCCGACAGCTGCGCAATATAGTTCGCCCCGCTTCTCGCGAGCAACAGATGCGCGTGGCCCGGCGCGATATACGCGTGGCCCGGCAGCACGCGCTCGCCGTGCTCGGCTTCCTTCACCGCGATCCGGCACAGGCCGTTCAGCCGCTGCGCGAACGATTTCGTGAAGCCGGGCGGCATGTGCTGCGCGATCAGCACGGCCGGCGCATCCGGCGGCAGCGGCGTGAGCACTTCGCGAATCGCCTCGGTGCCGCCCGTCGACGCGCCGATGATGATCAGCTTCTCGGTACTGACGAGCGGGTTGTTGATCAGCGGCGCGGCCACCTGGCTGTCCGCCGCGCGTGCGACCGCCTGCGGCTGCGGCGCCTGGCGCACGCGCGCACGTGACGCCGCGCGGATCTTGTCGGCGAGCTTTTCCGCGTAGTCGAGCATCCCGTCGCGAATCCCGACGCGCGGCTTCGTGACGAAGTCGACCGCGCCGAGTTCGAGCGCGCGCAGCGTGATCTCCGAGCCGCGCTCGGTCAGCGACGACACCATCACGACCGGCATCGGCCGCAGGCGCATCAGCTTCTCGAGGAAGTCGAGCCCGTCCATGCGCGGCATTTCGACGTCGAGCGTGAGCACGTCCGGGTTGTGCTGCTTGATGAGCTCGCGCGCGACGAGCGGATCGGGCGCGGTCGCGCACACCGTCATGTCGGGCTGGCTGTTGATGATCTCGGTCATCAGGCTGCGGATCAGCGCCGAATCGTCGACGCACAATACTTTGATCTTCTGCACTGCGGTCATGCCTCCTGCTTTCTTGATAGGTTCGCCGCCCGCACGCCGCCGGCCGGCGCCGCGCCGCGCGCGCCGAACAGCTCGATGCGCGGCCGCGCCGGCTGCGGCGGAGCCGCACGCTTCGCCGCGAACAGCTCGACCTGCGGACGCGCCCGGGCCGCGCCGGCGCGCTCGGCCTCGCGGGCGAGCGCCGCTTCGCGCTCGGTCACGCCCGGCACCTGCAGCCGCAGCTTCTTCACCATCGCGCGCCCGTCGTGCGGCATGAACGCGACCTTGCGCGGATGGACGCCCTGCAGGTCTTCCGCCGTGATGCGGATGCGCTCCAGCGCCAGGTAGCGGCGCACGAAATCCGCGTTGCGGTCGCCGATGTTGATCGTCGTCATCCCGGCCAGCACGGCCGCCCCGCCGAACACCTTCGCCTCGAAGCGTTCGCGGCGCCCGCCGGCCTTGATCATCTCGTTGATCAGCACTTCCATCGCATACGCGCCGTAGCGCATCGATTCCGACGCGGCCGCGCCCGGATCGGCGCCGTCGTCCGGCAGCATGAAGTGGTTCATCCCGCCGATGCCCGCATACGGGTCGTGCAGGCACGCGGCGACGCACGAGCCGAGCACGGTCATCAGCACCATGTCCTCGGACGTCGTGTAGAACTCGTTCGGCAGCAGCTTCACGCCGGGACGGCCGAAGTGGTTGTCGAAGTAGCGATTGGTCGCGATCGGCAGGGCGCTCATCCACGCGCTCCAGATGCCGCCGCGGCGCCGGCGGCAGCGCGCGCGGCGGACGGCATCGCCGGCGCCGGCGCGCCGCGCGAGCGCAGGCCCGGTGCGGCATCGCGGGTCAGTTCGTACACGGTCTGCCCGCGCAACCGGAACGCCTGCGTCACGTACGTGAAGTTTTCCGAATGGCCGGCGAACAGCAGCCCGCCCGGCTTCACGAGCGGCTCGAAGCGCGACAGCACCTGCCCCTGCGTCGGCTTGTCGAAATAGATCATCACGTTGCGGCAGAAGATCGCGTCGAACGGCTTCGCGATCCCGTAGTCCGCATCGGTCAGGTTCAACTGCTCGAAGCGGATCATCGCGCGCAGCTCCGGGCGCACCTTCACGCGGCCGGCCTGCGCGCCGGTGCCCTTCAGGAAGAAGCGCTTGAGCCGCTCGGGCGCCAGGTGCTTGACCTGGTCGTACGTATAGATGCCGGCCTCGGCCTTCGCGAGCACCTGCGTGTCGAGATCGGTTGCGAGGATCGACGCGCCGCGCGCGGCCGATTCGCCGAGCGCCTCGATCAGCGTGATCGCGATCGAATAAGGCTCCTCGCCGGTCGACGCGGCCGAGCACCAGACCGATACCGGCGCCGGGCGCGACTTCACGAAATCCGACAGGATCGGGAAATGGTGCGCCTCGCGGAAGAACGCGGTCAGGTTCGTCGTCAGCGCATTGGTGAACGCTTCCCACTCGAGCGGATCGTCTTCCTGTTCGAGCAGGTCGAGGTAGTCGCGGAACGTGTCGAGGCCGCGCGCCCGCAAGCGCCGCGCGAGACGGCTGTACGCCATGTCGCGCTTGTGCTCGGACAGCGAGATCCCCGCGCGTTGGTGGATCAGCGCGCGAATGCGCGCGAAATCCGCGCCGGTGAACGCGAAGTCGCGCCCCGGCTCGCCCGCGCGAGGCGAGGCATCCGGTGCATCGGGTCGAAACGGCGCGCGCGCGTGCGGCATGGTTTAGAAGGTCTCCCAGTCGTCGTCGGACGCGCCGGCCGTGGCCGCCGCCGGCTTCTCGCCGTTCAGCGCCGGGCGCACGAGCGCGGGCTTCGCGGCCGGCTTGTCGGCCGGCGCGGCGGTTTTCGCGAGACGCGGCCCGTAGCCGCCCGCGGCCGTGCCGCCGGCACCCGGTGCATCCTTCTGCGCGTGCGCGCCGGCATCGGCCGCGCGCTTCGGTTCGCGACCCGCGCCCGCCGCGGCCGCAGCGGCGCCACGCGGCGCCGGCGCGGCGCGCCGTGCCGGTTGCGCGGCGCCCGACGGGGCCGGCAGCGCGGCGACCGGCGCCGCGTCGAAACGCGGCTCGGACGTGAGCGCCGACGCGGGCGCCGGTTCATGCGCGAGCGGCCGCGCAACGCCGCGCGACGGGGCGAGCACGATGCCGCCCGACACGCGCCAGCCCGACACGATCGCCTTCATCTGGCGTGTCTGCTCCTCGAGCGACGCGGCCGCGGCCGCCGCCTGCTCGACGAGCGCCGCGTTCTGCTGCGTGACCGAATCCATCTGGCCCACCGCGCGGTTGACCTGCTCGATGCCGGTCGACTGCTCGTCCGACGCGGCGCTGATCTCGCCCATGATGTCGGTCACGCGGCGCACGGCCTGCACGATCTCGTCCATCGTCGAGCCGGCGCGCGACACGAGCGCCGATCCGCTTTCGACCTTCTCGGCCGAATCGCCGATCAACTGCTTGATTTCCTTCGCCGCGCTCGCGCTGCGCTGCGCGAGCGAGCGCACCTCGCCCGCGACCACCGCGAAGCCGCGGCCCTGTTCGCCCGCGCGCGCGGCTTCGACCGCCGCGTTCAGCGCGAGGATGTTGGTCTGGAACGCGATGCCTTCGATCGTGCCGATGATGTCGACGACCTTGCCCGAGCTCGCCGCGATGTCCTGCATCGTCGCTACGACCTGGCCGACCACGTCACCGCCCCGCGTCGCGATGTCCGACGCGTTCACCGCGAGCTGGCTGGCCTGCCGCGCGTTCTCCGCGTTCTGGCGCACGGTGCCCGTCAGCTGCTCCATGCTCGACGCCGTTTCCTGCAGCGATGCGGCCTGCTCCTCGGTGCGCTGCGACAGGTCGGTGTTGCCGGTCGCGATCTCGCGCGCGCCGACGTCGATCGACTCGGTGCCGCGATGCACGGCCTGCACCATCGTCGTGACGGCGTCCTGCATCCGCTTGATGCCGCCGAACAGGCGCCCGATCTCGTTCGTGCTGAACACGTCGACCGGCTGCGTGAGGTCGCCGCCGGCGATGCGCTCGAAGTGCGCGATCGCGTCCTCGAGCGGCTTCACGATCAGCCCGCGCAGCGCGAAGCGGATCGCGATCACGACGACGAACGCGATCGCGATGCCGGCCGCGATCAGCCCGATCATCAGCGAGATCTGCGATTGCGTCGCGGCCTGGCGATCTTCCGCGCGCCGCTGCAGCGACGCGATCACGGCCGACGCGGCCTGGTCGTACGCGACGAACATCGGGCTGATCTTGGTATCGGCGACCGCGTGGTACGCGGCCATGTCGCCCGCGCGCGCGGCCGCGAATTCGGGCTCGACGCCTTCCTTCACGATCGTCGTGTAGCGCGCGGTCAGTTCGTCGACGAGCGCCTGCTCGACGCCGAGTTTCGGCGTCGACTGGAACGCCTGCCAGTTCTGGTTCGACTTCGCGTACAGCTCCTGCGCGCGGTCGAGCACCTTGGCCGCTTCGGCCGCGTTGCCGGCTTCCGTCAGCGACCGGAAGCGGTCGAGCGACACGCGCGCGCGCAGCAGGTACGACGACGTATCGTCGAGCGTGTGGATCGCCGGCAGGTCGACGTGCGCGATCTCGTCGAGCGAGCGGCTCGCGTGATTCAGCGCGTAGAGGCCGAGCCCGCCGACGGCGGCGGCCAGCGCCACGAGGATGAGTCCGACCGCCGTGAGCGTCGTGCGGATCGACCAGTTATGCAACATTGCAGATTCTCCCGAAATTCCTGCGCGCGCGGCGCGCTTACGCGCCGAGCGTCTCGATCAGTGCCATTTCACGGCTCGACATCAGCTTCTCGATGTCCATCAGGATCAGCATCCGGCCGTCGACCGTGCCGAGGCCCGTCAGGTACTCGGTCGTCAGCGTCGCGCCGAATTCCGGCGCCGGCATGATCTGGTCGGTCTGCAGCGTCAGCACGTCCGACACGCCGTCCACCACCATCCCGACCACGCGATGCGCGACGTTCAGGATGATCACCACCGTCTGGTGGTCGTACTCGACGCGGCCCAGATGGAACTTGATCCGCATGTCGACGATCGGCACGATGATCCCGCGCAGGTTGATCACGCCCTTGATGAACTCGGGCGCGTTCGCGATGCGCGTGACGCTGTCGTAGCCGCGGATTTCCTGCACCTTCAGGATGTCGATCCCGTATTCCTCGTCGCCGAGCGTGAACACGAGGAATTCCTGGCCCGTCGCGTCGCCATGTTCCGCGTCGCGGCGGCTGGTTGCCGCGTTCGCCGCGGCCGGATTGATCATTTGGACTTCAGCAGACACGTTTGCCCCCAATCGGTTGTATGGCGAGAGACATCAGAACATCGCGAGCTCGGCGCCCGCGCGGGCGCCGTGCATCGCACGGGTTTCGCGGTTCAGCGCCGCGACGTCGACGATCAGCGCGACGCTGCCGTCGCCGAGGATGGTCGCCGCCGAGATGCCGTGCACCTTGCGGTAATTGGTTTCGAGGTTCTTCACGACCACCTGCTGCTGGCCGACCAGTTCGTCGATCAGCATCGCGAAGCGGCGCCCCTCGGTTTCCATGATCGTGACGATCCCTTGCGTCGGATCGGTGCGCGCGTCCTCGACCGAGAACACCTCGTGCAGCGCGACGAGCGGCAGGTATTCGCCGCGCACGCGCACCACGCGCTCGCCGTTGCCGACCGTGTAGATGTCGTCGTTCGACGGCTGCAGCGACTCCATCACGAAGTTCAGCGGCAGGATGAAGATCTCGTTGCCGACCTTCACCGACATCCCGTCGAGGATCGCGAGCGTGAGCGGCAGCACGATCCGCGTGGTCGTGCCGCGGCCGGCCTGCGACGAGATCTCGACGTGGCCGCCCATCGACTGGATGTTGCGTTTCACCACGTCCATCCCGACGCCGCGGCCCGACACGTCGGTCACCGTTTCGGCCGTCGAGAAGCCCGGCGCGAAGATCAGTTGCCAGACTTCGTCGTCGCTGATGTTGTCGGACACCTGCATGCCCTGCTTCGCGGCCTTCGCGAGAATCCGTTCGCGGTTCAGGCCCGCGCCGTCGTCGCTCACCTCGATCACGATGTTGCCGCCGTGGTGCGCGGCCGACAGCACGAGCTGGCCGACCGCGTCCTTGCCGGCGGCGACGCGCTTGTCGACCGTCTCGATCCCGTGGTCGAGGCTGTTGCGCACGAGGTGCGTGAGCGGATCGATGATCCGTTCGATCAGGCTCTTGTCGAGTTCGGTCGCCTGGCCGAACGTGACCAGTTCGACCTGCTTGCCGAGCTTGCCGGCGAGGTCGCGCACGAGCCGCGGGAAGCGGCTGAACACGTAGTCCATCGGCATCATGCGGATCGACATCACGGCTTCCTGCAGGTCGCGCGCGTTGCGCTCGAGCTGCGCCATCCCGTTGAACAGGCGGTCGTGCAGCGCCGGATCGAACGCGCTCGCGGTTTCCGCGAGCATCGCCTGCGTGATCACGAGCTCGCCGACGAGGTTGATCAGCTGGTCGACCTTCTCGACGCCGACGCGAATCGAGCTGCCTTCGGCGCCCGATGCGGCCGCGGCGGCCGGGCGCGCGCGCTTGTCGTCGTGATGCGCGGCGGCCTGCGACGCGGCGTCGGCATGGGCTGGCTGGGCCGGTTGCGGCGTCTGAGCCTGCGCTTGCGCGGCCGGCTCCGCGGCTGCCTGCGCCGGCGCCGGTGCGGCCGGTTGCGGGGCCGCGGCCGGCGGCGCGAACATCTCCACGCGCGCCGGTGACGCGGCGGCGGCCGGTTCCGCCCCCGGTGCCGCTACGTCCTGCGCGGCAGCCGGCGCGGCCGGCGCCGTACCGTGCCCGACGCGGATCTGGCTTTCGTCGATCACGAAGCAGCACACGGCGACGATGTCGTCGGACGGCACGTCCGATTCGACCCACAGCGTCAGGTCGGCGCCGGCTTCTTCACGGCCGACGATCCGGCCGAGATTGCCGAGTTCCTCGGTGAGCAGTTCGCGATCCTTCGCGTCGACGCCCACGAGCGTGATCTTCAGGTGCGGGCCGCTCTCGCCCGCTTCGGCGTCGGCCGCCGGATGCGCGGCCGCGACGGCCTGCTCGACCACGTGGTCGGGCGCGCGGTCGCCGCCGGCGGCCGGTTCCGCAATCGGCGCGGCGGGAGCGGCGGCGGCGACCGGTGCAGCAGCCGGCGCACCCGCGCCGCTTTCGGCCTGCAGGCGTTCGAGCTTCGCGCAGATCGCCGCGGCGGCGGCCGCGTCCGGTTCGGCGCTCGCGCGGTAGTCGACCAGCTGGTCGGACAGCACGTCCTTGGTCTCGAGGAACGCATCGACCATGTCCTTGGTCAGCGTCAGCTCGTGATTGCGCGCGCGGTCGAGCAGCGATTCGAGGATGTGCGTCGTATCGGTCAGCGCGGAAAAGCCGAACGTCGCCGCGCCGCCCTTGATCGAATGCGCGGCGCGGAAGATCGCGGCCAGATCCTCGGGGTCGGGCGCGCCGACGTCGAGGTTCAGCAGCAACTGCTCCATCTGCGCGAGCAGCTCGTCCGCTTCGTCGAAAAATGTCTGATAGAACTGAGTGATGTCGAGAGTCATGCCCGGTCCCGGGTTGAATGCGTCGCGTGAATGTCAGGAAGCGGCCGGTTCGGACAGCGTCGCGACCAGGTCGATCAGCACGGCGGGGTCGATCGGCTTCTCGATCCAGCCGGTCGCGCCCGCATCGCGTGCGGCGTCCTTGAACGCGTCGCTGCCTTCCGTCGTCAGCACGAGGATCGGCGTTTCCGTATAGGCGGTCAGCTTGCGCAGCGCGGCGATCACTTCGAGCCCGCTCTTGCGCGGCATGTTCTGGTCGGTCAGCACCAGGTCGTACGGCACGGTGGCCGCCAGGTCGAAGCCGGCCTCGCCGTCCGGCGCCACCGTCACGTCGTAGCCGGCCTGCGCCAGCGTCGCCTGGAGCAGCGCACGCATGGTCGCGGAGTCGTCGATGGCGAGAATGGTTCGGATCATGTCTGTCTCGGAATCGTGTAAGCGTTATGGTTTCGGCACGGCGAGCGCGGACGCCGCGAGCGCCGGGCGCGCGGCCGGCGCCGCGCCGCCGAGCTGCTGCGCGAGCGCGTGCGAGCCGGCCGCATCGGCCGACAGCGTCGTGGTCGTCGCATCGTCGCGCATCAGCGCCTCTTCGGATTTGCGGTTCAGCACGATCACGCTGATCCGGCGGTTTTCCGGATCGAGCGGGTCGGCCTTGTTCAGGTTCTGCGTCGACGCGAGGCCGAGCACGCGCAGCACTTTCGCCTCGTCCATGCCGCCGGCGATCAGCTCGCGGCGCGACGCGTTCGCGCGGTCGGCCGACAGCTCCCAGTTGCTGTAGCCGCGCTCGCCGCCCGCGTACGGCACGGCGTCGGTGTGGCCCTGCACGATGATCCGGTTCGGCACGTCGTTCAGCGTCTTGCCGATCTCGCGCAGGATGTCGCGCATGTATGGCTCGACGTTATCGCTCGACATCGCGAACATCGGCCGCTTCTGCGTATCGACGATCTCGATGCGCAGCCCCATCAGCGTCGAATCGATGCGGATCTGCTGCTTGAACTGGCGCAGCGTCGGATTGGCCTCGATCGCGGCCATCAGCTTGATCTGCAGGTCGTGCAGGCGCGCCTGCTCGAGCCGGTCCTGCGCGCCCTGCGCCTGCGACCGGGATTGCTCGTCGCCCAGCTTCGCGAAGCGTTCGGCGAGCTGCGTCGTGCCGTCGGTGCGGCGCAGCGTGCCGGCGTCGACGCTCGACAGGTCGCGGCCGCCGCCGTTGATGATGCTGGAATCCTGCGAGCTGCGATCGCCGCTGCCGAACAGCGCGGCCTTCAGCGGCGTGTTGAAGTATTCGGCGATCCCCTTCAGCTGCACCGGCGTGACCGAGCTCAGCAGCCACATCAGCAGGAAGAACGCCATCATCGCGGTCATGAAGTCCGCGTACGCGAGCTTCCAGGCGCCGCCGTGGTGGCCCTTCTTCGCCGGGGCCACCCGCTTGACGACGATTGCGCGATCCTTGCTCTTGCTCATCGGGCGCTCCGCGTCACTTCGCCTTCACGCGGCGCACGTGCTCTTCGAGCTCCGAGAACGACGGACGCTCGGTCGAGAACAGCACCTTGCGGCCGAACTCGACCGCAATCGCCGGCGCATAGCCGTTCAGCGTCGCGAGGATCGTCACCTTGATGCACTGGAACATCTTGGTCGACTCGGCGACGCGCTGCTCCGCGAGGCTCGCGAGCGGCCCGATCAGCCCGTACGACAGCAGGATCCCGAGGAACGTGCCGACCAGCGCCTGCGCGATCATCGCGCCGAGCACCGCGGGCGGCTTGTCGGCCGACGCCATCGTATGCACGACGCCCATCACGGCCGCGACGATGCCGAACGCCGGCATCGCGTCGCCGACGCGCATCAGCGCGTGCGCCGGGCCTTCGCCTTCCGCGTGGTGCGTCTCGATCTCCTCGTCCATCAGGCTCTCGATCTCGAACGCGTTCATGTTGCCGCCCACCATCAGGCGCAGGTAGTCGGTCAGGAACTCGACGATGTGACGATCGGCGAGGATCTTCGGGTATTGCGTGAAGATCGGGCTCTTTTCCGGATCGTCGATGTCGGCCTCGAGCGTGAGCGTGCCTTCCTTGCGTGCCTTCGCGAGCAGCACGTAGAGCAGCGCCATCAGCTCCATGTAGACGTCTTTCGTGTATTTCGAGCCCTTGAAGAGCGTCGGCAGCACGCGCAGCGTGGCCTTGATGGTCTTGCCGCCGTTGCCGAGGATGAACGCGCCGACGCCCGCGCCCGCGATCATCAGGATCTCGACGGGCTGGATCAATGCGCCCAGATGCCCGCCTGCCAGCGCATAACCGCCGAAGACGGACAACAGCGTCACGAGTGTTCCCACGATAATCAGCACTGCCTGTCCCTCACGAATGACCGGCGGGGAGACCGCCGTTAAACAGGTTTACGGCAGTCGGCAGGAAAACTTTCGCGGCCGCCCGGCGGCGGCCCGACGGTGTTTACCAGCAATTCGCGGACGCTTCGCAGGCGATTCGCGCCGCCCGTTGCGGCCCGAGCGCCCCGCCCGGCCCGGCGCTCAGGCCGCGGCGGCGGCCATCTCGGCGCGTGCGGCGGCGGCCTTGCGGGTCTTGCCCGCGCGCGACGGCGGCTGGCAGAGGCCGCAGACGAAACCTTGATGCGGATCATGCGCATGCGCGACGAAATGGCCGCCGCAGCGCGTGCACGGGGTCATCTGCAGCATCCCCGAATCGAAGAAGCGCACGAGCGTCCATGCGCGCGTGAGGCTCAGCACGGCTTCGTCGCCGGACAGGTTCACGTGCTCCTGATAGAGCCGGTACGCCTTCACGATCGACTGGATCGGCTCGCAGCGGCCGTGGTCCTGCATGAACCGGTAGATGTTGTAGAACAGCGACGAGTGGATGTTCGGCTGCCACGTCATGAACCAGTCGGTCGAGAACGGCAGCATCCCCTTCGGCGGCGACACGCCCTTCAGTTCCTTGTACAGCTTGATCAGACGGTCCCGCGACAGGCTCGTCTCCGCTTCCAGCAGTTGCAGCCGGGCGCCCAGTTCGATCAGTTCGATGGCGAGGGTGATTTCCTTCACCTCGATCACGACGCTTTTGCTTGCCATGGTGATAACCGTCCGCTTGACGTTATTCGATGGATGGCCAATACGCTGCCCGCCGGCGCGGCGCGCCGGGACATACGCAAGGCGGGATGGATCAGCGGACGCCTTCGACCTGCTGCCCGGCCATCAGGATGGCCGAGTGGGCGTGCGCGACGACGTCGCTGCGGCCCTTGTCGGCGAGCGACGACAGCAGCGCGTGATCATCGAAGCGGAAGCGGCACAGCATCTGGTTCGACGCGGCGAGCTTCACGGTCTGGGCGAGCGTGAGGTTCGCGAGCACGTCGGCGAGTTCCTGGGAAATGCCCATGCGGAACATGCCCATCGCTTTATCTTCCCGCAGCAGGCGTTGCGCGAGGAGGAGGTACGACAGATTGACCTCTTTGATCTCACTGAGCATTTCGCTGGTAGCGCTCATGATTCCCCCGTTAAAGAGCTTTGCTTTGGCCATTTCGTGTTATGAAAACGTTTGCTCGATCAGAGCGCTCTTGGCGCGCAGTCGGCTCGTTTATAGTCTTACAGGCCGAATTTTGGCCAAACGGCATTTATGTCGGTATCAGCGAAGTGGCGTATGCCATGCAGGATTTGTCTGTAAACCGTGTAGGAATTTTTCCGACAAGGCGAATTGAAAGGCGCAATCGGGAAAACGGGCGGCAGCGCAAATTGGGCTGCGATGGGAGGCCGACGGCCGCCGCATGGCGCGGAAGGCTTGCCGGCAGGGCTGCCGGCAATCGGATCGGTAAAAATTATAGTGCTTTTTCACGCCAGTGCAACAATAGATGCATCTATCTCCATTCCTGATTCCGTGCCCTTTTTATCGGGGTTTTCGCGTATTTCAGCGTGTAACAAGCCTTAAGTGTTTGAAAAAACACTCGAACCCCTCGGAGCGATATCGATAATGGACTCCAATGGGCTGCGGCGCGAGCCGTGCCGGCCCGCCCCGCAGCTTGCCGTCCGGCGCCCCGCACACCCCGCCCAGGGCACGGCCACGTACCGCCAACCGCGTGCGTCGGCAAGTTCCGCAACCCTCGTACGGGGTCCGTACCGGCGCCGAAGCGCCCACGCGGATCGACACAGGAGAACATCCATGCGAATTGCCCAGATCGCGCCGCTTTACGAAGCCGTTCCGCCGAAACTCTACGGCGGCACCGAGCGCGTCGTGTCCTACCTCACCGAGGCGCTCGTCGAACTCGGCCATGACGTGACGCTGTTCGCCAGCGGCGACTCCGTCACGTCGGCCCGCCTCGAACCGGCCTGGCCGCGCGCGCTGCGACTCGATCCGTCGATCCGCGATTCGATGGCACCCCATATGCGCCTGATCGAACAGGTCGCGCGGGTCGCGCACGAATTCGACGTGCTGCACTTTCACCTCGACTACCTGCCGTTCGCGCTGATGTCGCGCCTCGACACGCCGTACGTGACGACGCTGCACGGCCGTCTCGACCTGCCGGAACTGCAGCCGGTGTTCGACGCGTTCCCCGATTCGCCGGTCGTGTCGATCTCGAACAACCAGCGCAAGCCGCTGCCGCAGGCCGCGTGGGCCGGCACCGTATATCACGGGCTGCCGGACACGCTGCTCACGCCGCAGCCGGGCGTGAAGCCCGAATACCTCGCGTTCCTCGGCCGGATCTGTCCGGAAAAGCGCGTCGACACCGCGATCCGGATCGCCGCGCAAAGCGGGCTGCCGCTGAAGATCGCCGCGAAGGTCGACAAGGCCGACGCCGACTATTTCAAGGAAGTGATCGAGCCGCTGCTCGACCAGGCGCACGTCGAATTCATCGGCGAGATCAACGAGGCGCAGAAGCCGGCGTTCCTGTCCGGCGCGAAGGCGCTACTGTTCCCGATCGACTGGCCGGAGCCGTTCGGCCTGGTGATGATCGAGGCGATGGCCTGCGGCACGCCGGTCGTCGCGTTCAACCGCGGCTCGGTGCCGGAAGTGATCGAGGACGGCGTAACGGGCTTCATCGTCGAGGACGTACAAGGCGCGGTCGGCGCGCTGCACCGGATCGACAGCCTGTCGCGCACCGCCATTCGCGAACGTTTCGACACGCGTTTCAGCTCGAAGGCGATGGCGCAGCGTTATGTCGAAACTTACGAATCGCTTTGCACGGGCACCCGTCACCCGGCATTGCGCCGCGTCGCCGGCGCCTGACACGGAAATCCGCGAGGAAATATTCCGTAATCCAATCCGCGCCGAAATCGGCGCGCCAAACAAAAGAGCCGCATCTCGATGCGGCTTTTTTGTTTGGACTTTCGGTCATTCGATCAGGAAACGATCGCGGTTTTTACCGACGATCCAATTCGGCGGCTTGCCGCGCCCGCTCCACGTCGCGCCCGACTTCGGATCGCGGTATTTCGGGGGCAGCGGCGCCTTTTTCGGCGGACGCCCGCGCTTCGCTCGCTCCGCGAAGCCCAGATCCTGGGCGGTCAGCCCGTATTCGGCAATCTTTTGCTGGACTTCGGCAATCACCGCCGCCACTTCCTGGCGGCGCACATCGTCCGCCTGCGCCTGCAGATCCGCGATCTGCGCCTTGAGTTTCGCGTATTGAGACATTTTTCGACTCCCTTTTCGATGATGCGGCCCCGGCGAATCCGGCCGGGACACCAACATCCGTTACGCCATCCGCACTGCCGCCCTACCCCTTCGAAATTAATGCTGCCATCTTTAACCGATTCGGCTATATCGAGAATGCGGACTTATTCTAATAAAGGCATTCGTCAGCCATTCAAATTTAACAATCGTTGACCCTCCAACGCCCGATTCATTTCCTATAATCCAGACCAATTCCGGATGACGGTTTAAATCTGTCGAGTCGTCCGGTTGTAGTCAATCCACTTGAACGAGGTCCTTACATGAATCTTTCTCAGCGTCTCGCTGCAGAGGTATTCGGCACGTTCTGGCTGGTGCTCGGCGGGTGCGGAAGCGCCGTGCTGGCCGCCGCCTTTCCGGGCCTCGGCATCGGCTTTGCCGGCGTCGCACTTGCCTTCGGCCTGACCGTGCTGACGATGGCATTCGCAATCGGCCATATTTCGGGCTGCCACCTGAACCCGGCGGTGAGCGTCGGCCTGACGGTCGCCGGCCGCTTCCCGGCGCGCGATCTCGTGCCGTACATCGTCGCGCAGGTTGTCGGCGCGACGCTCGGCGCGTTCGTGCTGTACCTGATCGCGACCGGCAAGCCGGGCTTCGACGTGGTCGGCAGCGGCTTTGCGACGAACGGCTTCGGCGAGCGCTCGCCCGGCCACTACTCGCTCACCGCGTCGTTCATCTGCGAAGTCGTGATGACGGGCTTCTTCCTGTTCGTGATCCTCGGCGCGACCGACAAGCGCGGCGTGCCGGCCGGCTTCGCGCCGATCGCGATCGGGCTGTGCCTGACGCTGATTCACCTGATCTCGATCCCGGTCACCAACACGTCGGTGAACCCGGCGCGCTCGACCGGCCCGGCGCTGTTCGTGGGCGGGGACGCGATCGGCCAGCTGTGGCTGTTCTGGGTCGCACCGCTGATCGGTGCGGCGCTCGCAGGGATCATCTACCCGCTGGTCGCCGGGCGTGACGACGCCGTCGACCTGCTGCCGGCATCCGCTCGCACAAGCGAATAAAACACTACGGGGTCAAGCGAGCAGAGCAGCGAGCCTCACGCTGTCGAAGAACATCGAGGCAGGCAATTTCGACGGGCGCCCCTGGCGCCCGTTTTTCATTTCCGCGCGGCGATACCGCCCGGAAACACGCTCAGGAGGCGGGGACGTCGCTTTCCAGCGAGAACAGCGTGCGCAGGTGGCGGGCGACGCCCGCGTCGAAGTTGTTGCCGATGCGCGGGATGTGCGGCAGGCGCGCGATCAGGTCGGGATTCGCGTTGTTCATCATGAACGCGTGACCGGCGGTTTCGAGCAGGTCGATGTCGTTCATGTTGTCGCCGAACGCGATGCAGTGGCCGGTGTCGACGCCGAGCCGCGCGAGCACCGAGCGCAGCGCGCGGCCCTTCGACACGTTCGCGGTCATCACTTCGAGGCAGTCGGGCAGCGAGTACGTGACGTACAGCGCATCGCCGTAGCGCACGCGCATCTGTTCGGCGACGACTGCCAGATCGGCCGGCTCGCCGATGTACAGCACCTTCGCGATATCCGCGCCGTCGTGCGCGACCATGTCGATCACGTCGTAGCGAAAGCCCGAATCCTGGTGGAATTCGAGCAGGTGCGGCGCATCGCGGTCGATCAGCCAGCCCTGGTCGGTGAACAGGTTGACGATCACGCGGCCGTGCGCGCCGACGACGTCCGGCTGCACGAGGCCGCGGACGATCGCCGGATCGATGTCCTGCGCGTGGATCGTCGTGTCGTCCGGCGCGTGTACGCGCGCCCCGTTCGACGTGATCAGGTACGGCCGGATGCCCAGCACGTCGCGAATGCCGGCGACGTCCGCATAATGGCGCCCGGTGGCGATCACGAACTGCAGGCCGTCGCGATCGAGCCGGCGGACGGTGTCGATCGTATACGGATCGAGCTGGTGGTCGCTGTTCAGCAGGGTGCCGTCGAGATCGGTGGCGATGACTTTGTACATGGGGCGGAAGAATGGCGCTCAGGGCTCTGCGGAACGGCCATTTTAACGTCGCGCCCGGTTGGCCGCCGGACGGTTCGACGCGAGCCGCCGCCGCCGACCCGACTTCGACGTGCGCTCGACCACCGCTTGCCGGTGTTCGCCGTCACACGCGCTCAGCCGCCTTCCGCCGCCCGCAGCGCCTGCAGCGCGAGCCGCAGCGCGCCATGCGCCGAATCGTCGAGCGGCGCGCGCAGCCGCGCGGCGTGGCGCGCCGGCACGGCGGGCGCGAGCGCGTCGGCCAGCCCGCCGCACAGCGCGACCGGCAGCGCCTGCTGCGGATCGAGCGCGTCGATCATCTTGCCGATCTCGTCGCCCGCCTGCGCGATCAGCGCGAGCGCGACCGGATGCGAACGGTGCGCGAACACGATAGGCGCGAGCCGCGCGTAGATCGTCTGATTCGCATCGCACGACCACTGGACGAGCGCGTCGCGATCCTGCGCGCCCGTTTCCGCGAGCAGCGCGTCGGCGAACGCGTCGCGCGGCACGCGGCCGTCGAGCGCCTGCTGCGCATATGCGAGCGCGCGCACGCCGAGCCATGCGCCGCTCGCCTCGTCGCCGGACGGAAAGCCGAAACCGCCCGCGATCCGGCACACGCCGCCCGCATCGAGCGCCGCCGCGATGCTGCCGGTGCCGAGCGCGACGATCAGCCCCGGCGCGCCGCCGTGCGCGCCGACGACGGTCGTATATGCGTCGCTCTCGACCGCGAGCGCGCCGAGCGGCGCTTGCGCGCGAAATGCGGCGAGCCACGCCGCGTTGTTGACGCCCGCGAGCCCGCAGCCGAGTGCGCACTGCGACCAGTCGAACGCGAAGCCGGCCTGCGTGAACGCGCTCGCGCAGGCCGCGCCGATCGACGCCCATGCCTGCTCGATGCCGAGCCCGAGCCCCGACGGGCCGCCGCGCCCCTGCGCGAGCTCGCGCCCGTGCCGATCGGCCAGCACCGCGCGTGTGCCGGTGCCGCCGCCGTCGATGCCGATCGCAAAAAGTAATGCCGCCATGCCTTCATCCCGCTGATTCGAACAGGCGCCAAGCTTAACCGGATCGGCGCCGCGCGCCCATCTACCGTTCGGCCGGCTGTTCCGCGAAAACGGCTTCCGCTATGCTGGCGCGATCGAATCGATACGGAAAGCGAGGCAGACGATGTCGCAGCGGTGCAACTGGGTGAAGACGGAAGCGGATGCTCACTATCACGATACCGAGTGGGGCGTGCCGTCGCACGACGATCGCCACCTGTTCGAAATGCTGATCCTGGAAGGCGCGCAGGCCGGGCTGTCGTGGTCGACGATCCTGAACAAGCGTGCGGGCTACCGCGAAGCCTTCGCCGATTTCGACGTCGATGCGGTCGCGCGCTTCACGCCGACGCGCATCGAGAAGCTGCTGGAGAATCCCGACATCGTGCGCAACCGGGCGAAGGTCGAATCGGCGGTCACCAATGCGCGGGCCGTGCAGCGCATCCGCGACGAGCATGGGTCGCTCGCCGCGTTCATGTGGTCGTTCGTGGGCAACACGCCGGTCCAGAACGCGTGGCAGTCGTATCGCGACGCCCCCGCGTCGACCGAACAGTCCGACGCGCTCAGCAAGGCGCTGAAGGCGTACGGCTGCAAGTTCGTCGGTTCGACGATCTGCTATGCGCTGATGCAGGCCACCGGGATGGTCAACGATCACGAGGTCGGCTGCCCGTGCCACGCGCAATGCAAGGCGCTCGCCGGCAAGCAGCCGGCTCGCCGGCGCAACGCGGGCTGACGGCGCGCCAGCGCGCCGCAACCGCGGCGGCCCCGGGGTTTTCCCGGGCCCAAAAGCAAAACGGCGAAGCGGCTTCTTTCGAAGCACGCTCCGCCGTTTCGCGGCGAACCGTCAGACGCTCTTAGTGGAGCTTCTTCGGCAGCATCTGGCTGCGCAGACGCTTGTGCAGGCGCTTGACGGCTGCTGCCTTCTTGCGCTTGCGGACTGCGGTCGGCTTTTCGTAGGACTGGCGTTCGCGCAGTTCAGCGATCAGGCCATTTTTTTCGATAGCACGGCGAAAGCGGCGAATCGCCACTTCGAACGGCTCGTTTTCTTTCAGAAGAATCGTCGTCATGTCGTTCCTAAATTGCTTAAACGGTCAAAAACGTAGCGGCCAAGCGCCACGCACCGGCCAACCGAGCGTCCCCACGAACAGGCGAAACGAGCGGAAATACGGCCTCGGAGGCCGGAAAAGAGAGGCGGAAAGCACCGCGAGTACGCTTCACAACCGCGTGCAGCGCCGCGTTTGACTGCCAGCAGACATGCCGAAAACGGCAGAGGCGTGACAGAAATCTCAATTCAGCCCGCCATCATAGCAGGGAATCACAGATAAAACTACCCTTTTGCGTCCCCCGGTTCGTCGCGCCGCGTGACGCGGCCGATCGCCCCGTCGAACGGGGCCGGGTGCCGCGCCTGCCCGCGGCCCGGCCGGCCAAGCCGGGCGTGCCTTTCGGCCGACAACCACCCTTCCGTCCCGAATTTACCCAAACATCCCTCTAAAGTTTTCGCCGGGTGTCGCCGTCAACCAGGAAAGGCGGGCAGCGCCAGTCGCGATAAAGCGCAACGCCGAAATCAGAACCTGTCTGTATCCCAGGCATTTTCCAAAACGAGGAAGCAAATGCTGAACATCAACACCAACATCCTTTCGCTGACGACGCAGACGAATCTGTCGGGCTCGCAAAGCGCACTGTCGCAAGCAATCAACCGCCTGTCGTCGGGCAAGCGCATCAACACCGCTGCTGACGATGCAGCAGGCCTCGCGATCTCGACGTCGCAAACGGCGGCAATCAATGCGCTGACGCAAGGTGTTGCAAACGCGAACAACGGCATCTCGATGATCCAGACCGCCAACGGCGCGCTGCAATCGACGGTCGACAACCTGCAGCGTATCCGTACGCTGGCGCAACAAGCGGGCGACGGCTCGCTGGATTCGAGCGCTCGCGCGAACCTGCAAGCTGAAGTGACGACGCGTCTCGGCGAAATCGACCGTGTCGCATCGCAAACGACGTTCAACAGCCAGACCATCCTGGGCGGCGCCGGCAGCGTCACGTTCCAGATCGGCGCAGCAGCGAACCAGGTCGTTACCGTCGACTTCGGCACGGCGACCTGGAGCAGCACGGGCATGAGCGTGAACTCACTGAGCGTCGCCACCCAGTCGGGCGCGCAATCGGCGATCACGGCGATCGACGCGGCACTGAAGCAAGTCAACACGTTCCAGGCAACGCTGGGCGCAGCACAGAACACGTTCCAGGCTGCGATCTCGACGACGCAAACCCAGGCAACCAACATGACCGCCGCTCGCTCGCAGATCACCGACGCGGACTTCGCGACGGAAACGGCGAACCTGAGCAAGGCGCAAGTGCTGCAACAAGCTGGTATCTCGGTTCTGGCGCAAGCGAACTCGCTGCCGCAGCAAGTCCTGAAGCTCCTCGGCTAATCGAGCAGCACCCGCGGCGGGCCACGCGCCCGCCCGCCTCCGGGCCCGGCGGCGTCACCATGCGACGCATCGCGACGCCGCCGAACCCGCCCGGATCAGAATTCTCCAGGGAGGCACGCCTCCCTCTTTGCATTGAACCGCGGCGCCCCGCCGCATCGCGCACGTTGATTGCGCGGACGACCGGAGCAACGGCATGGCCACCACGACCCCCGTCAGCAGCACAGACATCAGCACCCTCCTGTCGCAGGCCGGACAGTCGATCATCAGCGGCGCGACCAATTCGTCGCTCGACGTCAATACGCTCGTCACGACGCTGGTGAACGCGAAGACGGCCGGGCAATTGCAGACCCTGCAGACCCGCCAGACGAACGACAATACGCAGCTGTCCGCGATCGGCCAGTTGAAGGGTGCGCTGTCCGCGCTGCAGACCGCGCTCACCGGCCTCTCGAACGGCACCACGCTCGGCAGCCTGGCCGCGACGGCGAGCGGCAGCGGCATCGCGACGACGGTCACGAGCGGCAGCGGCGCGGTGGCCGGTTCGTATTCGGTCAATGTCACGCAACTCGCGACCGCCAACAAGCTGTCGTCGGCCGGCGTGACGTCGGCGGACACGATCTCGGCCGGCTCGCTGAGCATCACCTTCGGCAGCAACCCCGCGTTCAACGTCAGCGTGGCGGCCGGCGCGTCGCTGTCCGACATCGCGTCGTCGATCAATTCGGCATCCGGCAATGCCGGCGTCACCGCATCGGTCATCACCGGTTCGGACGGCCAGCATCTCGTGATGCAGTCGAACGCCACCGGCGCGGCCAACACGATTTCGATCACGGGTACGGGCGTCAATTCGAAACTGACGTCGGGGTACACGACGGTCACGCCGGCCGCCGACGCGAAGCTGACGATCGACGGCACGCCGGTGTCGAGCGCGTCGAACAACGTGTCGGGCGCGCTGACGGGCGTCACGCTGGCGCTGTCGCAGGCCGCCGTCGGCACGACGCAAACCGTCACGCTGTCGCAGGACACGGCCGCGGCGACGACCGCGATCAACAATTTCGCGACCGCATACAGCAACTTCGTGAGCACGGCGAAATCGCTGTCGTCCTACGACCCGACGGCGAAGACCGCCGGCCCGCTGCTCGGCGACGCGATGCTGAACACCATCAGGAACACGCTCGCGACGACGCTCAGCAGCGGCGTCACGACGGGCGGCACGACCTATGCGCTCGGCAGCATCGGCATCAACGTGGACTCGACCGGCGCGATGTCGGTCGACACCGCCGCGCTGACCACCGCGCTCAAGTCGAACGGTTCCGCGGTGGCGGCGATCTTCAACCAGACGAACGGCATCGCCCAGGCGCTCAATGCGAACATCAACTCGTACACGCAGACGTCCGGCCTGATCGACCAGCGCAACACCGCGATCAATGCCGATCTGACGAGCGTGCAGAATCAGGCCACGCAACTGCAGACCTACTCGAACCAGCTGACCACGCAATACACCGCGCAGTTCACCGCGCTGAACACGCTGATGGCGCAGATGGCGAACAACACCCGCTACCTGACCCAGCTGTTCGGCGGCCAGAACAGCGCGGGCGCGATGGCCACCAACAAGTAAGTCGCAACCGCACCGAACGGACCTGACCATGACGAACGACACCCTGTCCCGCGCCTTCGACCTGACCCGCGCGATGCAGTCGGCAGCCGACGCACGCGACTGGGTGCGCGTCGCGGCCCTCGTCGACGAACGCTCGCCGCTGCTGATGAACCTGTCCGGCGAGCAGACGCCAGACGCGCTGGACCAGGTGCGGCAGATCATGGCGATCGACGCGTCGATCACGGAGCATGCGCAGACCGACCGTGACCGCCTGGCTGCGGAATTTGCGCAGTCCCAGGAGCGGATCAAGGCCGCGAGCCAGTACCAGAAGGCCGGCATGCTGTGACCGGCCGGGCGTCTCGCCCGCCGCGCATTTCGAATTAAAAGACGCCGCCAGTCGAGCGGTCCGTTGTCGCCGTACCGTCGAGCCGCTTCCATGCGGCTTTTTTTTCGCCTGCAGGCGGGAGCGCGAGCCGGATCGCGCCGGCTACGCCCGCGTCGCCCGCTCGACGGCCGCCCCGATCATCTCGGGCGGCCGGCCCGACGATGCCCGAGCGCGGCTTCCAGCCGTGGCGCGATCCCGCTCGTCACGCGTCCCGGGTCGCCGTCTCACCGGCCGCGTAGCGGGTCCACATGCCGTGCAGCGCGTCCTCGAGGTTGCGTGCGAAGCGCGACGCATCGCACAGCGGCGACGCCAGCGCGCGCTCGCGCAGCGTTGCACGCAGCGTCGCCAGCCCGTCGCGGTCGCGCGCGAACGCGACGGCCTTCGCGAGGTACGCCGCCTCGTCTTCCGCGATCCATTCGCCCATGCCGGCCGCGTGCAGCAGGCTCTCGCAAATGTGCGTGACGAACCGGCTGCCCTTCATCCCGAGCACCGGCACGCCCATCCACAGCGCTTCGGCGGTAGTCGTGCCACCCGGGTACGGGAACGGGCTCAGCGCGATGTCGATGCGGTTATACGCGGCGAAGTACTCCGCACGCGGCGAACCGCCTTCGAGAATCAGCCGATCCGCGCCGATGCCGTGCCGCGCGAAGCGCTCGAGCGTCGCGTGGTTCACGTCGCCGGCGCCGAGCTCATGGGCCTTCAGCAGCAGGCGCGCGTCCGGCAGCGCGTGCAAGATGCGCGACCACAGCGCGACGACCTCGTCGCTGATCTTGATCAGCTTGCCGAAGCAGCCGAACGTGACGCCGCCATGAGTCGCCATCGGCAGCGGGCCGACCGCGACATCGTACGGCGGCGGCGTGAAGCACAGGTAGCTGTCCGGCAGTCGCCACGGCCGTTCGGTGAAGTGATGCGCCTCGTCGGCCGGTAGCGTATAGGCATCGCCGATGAAATAGTCGATCGCGCGGCAACCGGTCGTTGCGAAGAATCCGAGCCAGCTCGCCTGCACCGGCGCGGGCTTGTGCCCGAAGATCGGCAGGCCGCTCCAGTTGGTATGGCCCGCCATATCGATCAGGATGTCGATGCCGTCGTCGCGAATCAGTTGCGCGGCCTCCTCGCGACCCAGGCTGACCACCTTCTTCCAGCTCGCGAAGTTCGGCCTGAGCCGCGTGGTCACGTCGTCCTCGCCGACGAACGTCACATAGGCGTGCGGCTCGATGCGCGACCGGTCGATCCGCGCGAGCACGCTTTCAAGGAAGATGCCGACCGGGTGCTGCCGCAGGTCGCCCGACACGAAGCCGACGCGCAGTGGCCGCCCCTGCGCCTGCGCGACGCGCTGCGCGCGGTCGTGCTCGAACGGATGCGCGTCGCGCTCGAGATGCTCGCCGTAGCGGCGCGCTTCAGCGACCCACTCCTGCGGTTCGAACGCGGGCGAGCTCGACATGTTGAACAGCATCCGCGAGTACGCGCGATGCAGGTCGTGCCGGATCGCCGAGCGGAACGCATCCAGCGCGCCGGCGAGATCCCCTTTCGCCCACAGGATGTCGCCGAGCGTCATCTGGACCTTCAGCGGATCGATGCCGAGCTCCCGCGCGATCTCGGTGTGCTTCATCGCCTCGTCGAGCTTCTCGAGCCGAAACAGCGCGGCGGCAAGGTTGTGATGCGCGTCGGCATCGTCCGGGTTCAGGTCGATCGCATGCCGGTGGCTCAACTCCGCGGCGGCCAGCAAGTTGAGGTTGTGATACGCGAAGCCAAGGAAGTTGTATGCGTCGGCCAGTTCGGGATCAAGCTCGATCGCACGCCGGCACACTTGCACCGCCTCCCCGTATTCGCCCTGCTGGTTGCGCAAATCGCCGAGCCACGCCCATGCCTGTGCATGCGCGGGGTCGATCGCGACCGCCTGCTCGAGCAGTTCGAGCGCCTTGTCGAAATCGCCGATACGCTGCAGCAGCCTTGCCAGTACGCAGTGCGCGTCCGCGTCGCCTGGATCGAGTCCCTCGCGCGCATGGTCGACCGCACCCCGCAGATCACCTGCCGCGCGCAGCGTCTCGCTCAGCCCCTGGTGCGCGACACGGAAGCCCGGTTGCAGCGAGATGGCGCGACGATAGGCATCCGCAGCATCGTCGAATTTCTCCTGCGCATGCAGCGCGTTGCCGAGATTGCAGTACGCATCCGCGTATTGCGGCTGGTGCGCGACCGCCTTGGCGTAGCTCGCCGCCGCCGCCTCGTGCTCGCCCAGATCCCGCAGCGCGTTGCCGAGGTTGTTGTACGCCTGCGCATAGCCGGGCCGCAGCTCGATCGCGCGCGCGCAGCTCTCCATCGCAGCCGCCGGCTCGCGCGCGTCGCGCAGCGCGTTGCCGAGGTTGTTGTGCGCTTCCGGATAGTCCGGCCGCAGCGCCACCGCGCGCCGGTAGTGCGCGATCGCGTCGTCGAGCCGGCCGCTTTCGCGCAGCATGTTGCCCAGGTTGTTGAAGTACGACGCGTCCGGCCGCTCGACGAGCGATTGCTCCATCAGTGCGAGCCCCGCGTCGTACTGCTTCAGCTGGCACGCGAGCAGCCCGAGGAAATGCAGCGCATCCGGCTGGCCCGGCTGCGCGGCGAGGATCGCGTCGTACAGCGTCTTCGCTTCCGCGAGACGCCCCGCCTGATGATGCGCCAGCGCGGACTGCAGCGTGTCGTGGATATCGTTCATGCTTCCTGCTCCAAGTTCGTATAGCGTTGCCACATGGCGAGGAACGCCGCTTCGAGATGCGCGGCGAACCGGCGCGCGTCGCACAACGGCGATGCGAGCAGCTGCGCGCGCAGCCCGGCGCGCAGCGCCGCGAGCTGCTCGCGATCGCGCACCGCCGCGATCGCCTTCGCGACATAGGTGTCCTCGCCGTCAGCGACCCATTCGCCCATGCCCGCCGCGTGCAGCACGCTTTCGCAAATGTGCGTGACGAACCGGCTGCCCTTCATCCCGAGCACCGGCACGCCCATCCACAGCGCTTCGGCCGTGGTCGTGCCGCCCGGGTACGGAAACGGACTCAGCGCGACGTCGATGCGGTGATACGCGGCAAAGTATTCCGCGCGCGGCGAACCGCCCTCGAGGATCAGCCGGTCCGCGTCGATGCCATGCCGCGCGAAGCGCGCGGCGGTCGCGTCGCGCACGCCCTCGCGGCCGAGTTCATGCGCCTTGAGCAGCAGGCGCGCGTCCGGCAGTGTGTGCAGGATGCGCGACCACGCGCGCACGACGTCGTCGCCGATCTTCACGAGCTGGCCGAAGCAACCGAAGGTCGGATGGCCGCTCGCCGCCATCGGCAGCGGGCCGACCTCGACGTCGCAGGCCGGCGGCGTGAAGCACAGGAAGCTGTCGGGCAGCCGCCACGGCTTCTCGACGAAGTGATGCGCTTCGGCGTCCGGCAGCGTGTAGCGGTCGCCGATGAAGTAGTCGATCGCGTCGCAGCCGGTCGACGCGAAGAAGCCGAGCCAGCTCGCCTGCACCGGCGCGGGTTTCCAGCCGAACACGGGAAGCCCGCTCGACTGCGTATGGCCCGCGAGGTCGACGAGGACGTCGATTTCGTCGTCGTGAATCATTCGCGCGGCCGCCTCCGGACCCAGCGCGGCGATCGAGCGCCAGCCGTTCGCGTGCGGCTTCAGTTTCTCGGTGATCGCGTCCTCCTCGTCCGTGGTCGCGTACACGCGCAGGTCGATGCGCGTGCGCTCGAGGTGCGCCAGCACGCTTTCCAGGAAGATGCCGACCGGATGCAGGCGCAGGTCGCCGGACACGAAGCCGACGCGCAGCGGCCGCCCTTGTGCGCGCGCGTCCCGCTCGCGCGGGTCGTGCGCATAGCGCGTCGAACGCGCGGCCAGGTGCCGGCCGTAGCGCCGCGCGTCGGCCAGGTAGTCGGCGGGGTTCACGCAAGCGGACGCCGCCGCGCTGAACAGCAGCCGGTTCAGCACGGTCGCCGCGACGTCGTCGGCGTCGTCGCGCACCAGCGCCAGCGCATCGCGATACGCGTGGACCGCGGCATCGACGTTGCCCTGCGCGCGCAGGATGTCGCCGAGATTGACGTGCATCAACACGGCCGGCGGGCCGGCCTGCAACGCCTGCCGGCAATACACGAGCGCCTCGTCGAGCCGCTGCAGCTTCAGCAGCACGACGGACAGGTTGTGGCACGCGCCGGCGTCCGCCGGATTCAGCGTGACAGCCGTGCGATGGCTGGCCTGCGCCGCGTCGAGCCGGTCCAGTCCGTGATACGCGTTGCCCGCGTGGTTGTGCGCTTCGGCGAGGTTCGGCGCGAGCCGGATCGCGTCCTGCGCATGCGCGAGCGCCTCCGCGCAGCGCAGCTGCCGGTGACGCACGGCGCTCAAGTTCGCGTGGGCCATCGCCATCGACGGGTCCAGCTCGATCGCGCGACCGTAGTGCGACGCGGCGCGATCAAGGTCGCCCAGATCCTGCAACGCGTTGCCGAGGTTGTTGTACGCCTGCGCATAGCCGGGGCGCAGCTCGATCGCCCGCGCGCAGCTCTCCATCGCGGCCACCGGCTCGCGCGCGTCGCGCAGCGCGTTGCCGAGGTTGTTGTGCGCTTCCGGATAGTCCGGCCGCAGCGCCACCGCGCGCCGATAGTGCGCGATCGCGTCGTCGAGCCGGCCGCTTTCGCGCAGCATGTTGCCCAGGTTGTTGAAGTACGACGCGTCCGGCCGCTCGACGAGCGATTGCTCCATCAGCGCGAGTCCCGCGTCGTACTGCTTCAGCTGGCACGCCAGCAGCCCGAGAAAATGCAGCGCATCCGGCTGGCCCGGCTGCGCGGTGAGGATCGCGTCGTACAGCGTCTTCGCTTCCGCGAGACGCCCCGCCTGATGATGCTCGAGCGCCGCCTGCAATGCCTGTCCTGTTCCGTCCATCTCGTGTGCTCTGCTCAATAGGGATGCGGTTCGCGTCCGGAGTCGATCAGCCTGCCGCCGTGCCCGATCATCACGGTCGACGCCGCAATCCCATCGCGTGCCATCCCGACTACGGTGTCGCGCACGCGCGACCGGTCGGAACGACGATCACGTCGGCCGGCGAGGTGTTCGGCGCGAGGAGCGCCATGTTCCGCTTGCCGCTGGCGTGGAAATGCCCACGCACGTCACGTCGCGAGCGGCCTCACACGGATGCGCCCGGCGCGGCTTCGACGTGCTGCGCCCACATGCCGTGCAGTGCGTCCTCGAAGTGGCGCGCGAAGCGGGGCGCGTCGCACAGCGGCGACGCGAGCACCTGTGCGCGCAGCGTCGTGCGCAGCGCCGCCAGCCCGGCGGGCGAGCCGACCTGCGCGACGGCCTTCGCGACATACGCGTCGTCGTCGTCCGCGATCCACTCGGGCAGCCGCGCCGAATGCAGCAGGCTCTCGGCGATGTGCGACAGGAAGCGCTCGCCGCGCCGGCACAGAACGGGCACACCCATCCACAGCGCTTCGGCGGTCGTCGTGCCGCCCGGATACGGGAACGGGCTCAGCATCAGGTCGACGCGCCGGTACGCGGCCAGGTATTCGGCGCGCGGCGAGCGGCCTTCGAGGATCAGGCGCTGCGCGTCGATGCCGTGCGCCGCGAAGCGCGCGGCAAGCGCCTGCTGCTCGCGCGGATCGTCGAGATGCTCCGCCTTCACGAACAGCTTCGCGCCCGCGACCGATTGCAGCACGCGCGACCAGACCGCGACGACGCGATCGGTGATCTTCGCGAGCTTGCCGAAATAGCCGAAGGTCGGATGGCCGTTCGCGAGCATCGGCAGCGCGCCGACGTCGACAGGCTCGGCCGGCGGCGTGAAGCACAGATAGCTGTCAGGCAGATGCCACGGCCGCTCGGTGAAATGCGCGGCCTCGGCGGGCGGCAGCACATGACGGTCGCCGATCACGTAGTCGATCGCGCGCACGCCGGTGCTCGCGAAATAACCGGGCCAGCTCGCCTGCAGCGGCGCGGGCTTCCACGCGAACAGCGGCAGGCGGTTGTAGACCGTGTGGCCCGCCGCGTCGAGCAGCACGTCGATGCGGTCCGCGCGGACACGCGCGGCGGCCGCTTCGTCGCTCAGACCGGCAATGCAGGTCCACGTCGCGAAGGCCGGCTTGATGCGGGCGGTCACGTCGTCCTCGACGTCGCGCGTCGGGTACGCATGCATCTCGATCCGGTTCGCGTCGAGATGCTTCAGCATGCTCTCGATGAAATAGCCGACCGGATGCGCTTTCAGGTCGCCCGACACGATGCCGACCTTGAGCGGCCGCCCGGCGCGGGCGGTCAGGTCGACGAGCCAGTCCGTCCACGGCGTCGCGCACCGCGTGACGACTTCGTCGTAGCGCGCGGCCTCGGCGAGATAGGCGTCGTGGTCGAACGCTTCGCTGCAGTGGCTCGCGAACAGCAGGTTGCTGCGCGGCTCCGGCAGTTCGGGGCGCAGCGCGACTGCGTGCCGGTAAGCCTCGAGCGCGGCCGGAATCTCGTTCAGGTCGAAGAGCGCATTCGCAAGGTTGTTGTAGGCCTGGCCGTTGTCCGGCTTCAGCGCGATGGCCTGGCAGAACGCATCGACGGCCGCACGGGCGTCGCCGGCGAGCCGAAGCGCGTTGCCGAGGTTGTTGTACGCATCGACGTAGTCGGGTCGCAGCTCGATTGCGAGACGGAAGCATTCGGCGGCGGCGGCGTGACGGTTGTCCGCCTGCATCACGTTGCCGAGGTTGTAGTAGTACATCGCGTCCGGCCTGATCTCGATCGCCGCCATGATCAGGTCGGATGCCTCCTGATAGCGCCCGTACTGATGGCCGACCAGGCCGAGGAGGTGAAGCGCGTCCGCGTGCCGGGGATCGCTGTCGAGGATCTGCCGGTACAGCGTCTCGGCCTCTTCCAGCCGGTCGGCCTGATGGTGCGCCAGCGCCTGTTCGATCGTGGCGGCGGCGGGGGAGGTGGGCATCATGAGCTAAGTCGTCCTGGTAGCCAATACGGGATTCGAATCGCGGCCGGCTCCGCTGCGTCGGCGCACGCCTTCGCCTGCGGACGCACGCACCGACGGTCTCCGACGTGTCCGAATTCTCCTCGCGCACGCCGCGTTCCAATTTGGCGAGCAGGTGCTGGAATTGGTCGCTATTCCCGCTACTGCAAGCCGCACCCGCGGGTGCCCCGAATTCGCACCGGACCACCCGCGAATCCATCGAAATGCGGGGTGAAACCACCCGCTAATCCGACATTCGATCCTGGCGGCGCTCGCTAGACTCGATTCCGAAAGATGACCGGATTGCACCGTGCGGACAGCCGCGACGCGTGCGGGCCCGGTTGCCGCACCGGATGCCGGCCGCGCACGCGCCCCCGGTCCGCCACGGCACTTCGTTCGGTATCACTCATAGTCCCTGGAGCCTTTTGTATGCACGAGTCATCCATCATCACCAACTCGAACGACGACCAGCTCGCCGCGCGCCGCGAACTGTTCGACCTGCTGCACGCGTATCCCGCGACCCCCGAGGAACTGGAACGCTCGCTCGGCCTGTTCGTGCGCGGTTCGCTGCTCGCGCGGTTCCTGGCGACCTTCGAGGTGTATCAGAAGATCGTGCCGCTACCGGGCTCGATCCTCGATCTCGGCACATGGCGCGGGCAGACCGCGGTGCTGTGCGAGAACTTCCGCGCGATCCTCGAGCCGCTGAACTTCCAGCGCCGCATTCACGCGTTCGATACGTTCACCGGCTACGCAGGCTTCTCCGAGGACGACTCGCGCGACCGCAAGCTGTTCTCCGACGGCACCTATTCGGTGGCGAGCGGCTACGCGGACCTGCTGCGCAAGCTGCTGTCGCTGCACGAGCGCAACAACGCGATGGGCCACGTGAATGGCAAGCACCGCGTATGGGAAGGCGACTGCCGCGACACGTTGGCGGCGTTCGACGAAGCGCACCCGGGCGAGACGATCGCGCTTGCATGGTTCGACCTGAACGTGCCGGGCCCGACGGAGCAGGCGTTCGAAGCGGTGCTCCAGCGCCTGGTGCCGGGCGGCGTGGTCGCGGTGTGGCAACTGATGCGCGGCCATCAGGCCCCTGCGGAAGGCATGCACTACCTGCACAAGGTGCTCGGCAAGTACCCCCACCAGATTCACCGGACGCAGGCGTATCCGTCGCTCTGCTACATGACGTTCCCCGAAGGCGGACAGGGGCGCTAATGAAGATCGCGATCCTCGGCAACGGCATTCTCGGGCTGATGACGGCCCGGGCATGGCAACGCGCGGACCCGACTGTCGAACTCGTGATCGTCGGCCCGGCACTGCGCCCGGGCTCGGCGACGCGCGCGGCGGCGGCGATGCTCAACTCATTCACCGAACTCGAAGGCGACTCGCTCGGCACGCCGCTCGACCGCTTCAAGTTCGAGCTGAGCCGCGCGGCGACCGCGGCCTGGCCGGGCGTATTTGCCGAGATCTGCACGCCGGCGCGCGAGGTCGCCCACGGGTTCGGCACGTACGTGCTCAACAACGCGGCGACCGACGCGCTCGACGACGAGAACTTCGCGGCTGTGAAGCGCTTCTGTCGTGAATTCGAGGAACCCTGCGAGGCGGTCGATCCGTCAAGCATCCCGAACTATCACCCCGACCCGCGCTATCGCGCGTTGAACGCGCTCTACCTGAAGCGTGAGGGCTGGGTCAACCCGAAGCAGTTTCTCGACGCGCTGACGGCATCCGTCGCGCAGACGGGCAACACGACGCTCGTCGACGCCCAGGTCGAGCGGCTCGACATCGCCGGCGGGCGCGTCGTCGCGGCGCGGCTCTCCGACGGCAGCACGCTCGACGCGGACCGCTTCGTCCTGTGCAATGGCGCGAACCTCGGCCAGCTGCTGCGCGCGAGCGCGCCCGAGCTGCCGGTACAGCGGCTGTTCTACGGCATCGGCATTTCGATCGAGCTGCAGAGCGCGGAAAACGTGCACACGCACTGCATCCGCACCACCAACCGCGGCCTCGCATGCGGCGTCTATTCGGCGCCGTACGGGCCGGACCGCACGCTGATCGGCGCCAGCAACTACATCAGCCCGGTGCCGATCGATCACGGCCACGTCGGCAGCGCGTACTCGCTGCTGAAAGCGGCAATGGACCAGATCAACAGCAAGTTCTACCGCGCGAACCTCGTCAACGTGAACGTCGGCTGGCGGCCCATGACGTCCGACCTGTATCCGCTGTTCGGCGAAACCAGCGTGCGGGACCTGTGGATCCTCGGCGGCACCAAGCGGGACGGCTTCCACCTGTCGCCGGTGCTGTGCCGCGACCTCGTCGCCGCGATGCGCGGCGAGCCGATCGACCCGCGTTACGCGGCGCTTGCGCCCGAGCGGCCGCTGATCCGCAACATGTCGCGCGAGGCCGCGATCGCGAAGACCGTGCGGCACCAGCTCAACGCTGCGTACCAGCACGACTTCGAGCCGGCGAGGAACCGCATGGTCGAGCAGTTGCAGCGCTCGATGCGCACGGACCTCGAAGCGCTGCACGACCGGATCGGCGCGACCGACTGGGGCATTCCGCCCGAGCTGGTCGACATGTACCGGTACGGCCACATCCCGGCATGAGCGGCACGCCCATGGAAGCGGTTGCGAAGCGGGTGGCGATCGTCCAGTCGAACTACATCCCGTGGAAGGGCTATTTCGACCTGATCGCCGCCAGCGACGAATTCATCCTGTACGACGACGCGCAGTACACGCGCCGCGACTGGCGCAACCGCAACCAGATCAAGACGCCGCAGGGCGTGCAATGGCTGAGCGTGCCGGTGAAGGTGAAGGGCAAGTATCTCCAGACGATTCGCGAAACCGAGATCGACGGCGACGACTGGGCGCCGCAGCACTGGAAGCGGCTGCAGCAGAACTACGCGCGCGCGCCGCACTTCGCGGGCTATGCGGACGCGCTTGAAGCGCTCTATCTCGGCCGCCGCTACGACACGCTCAGCGAGCTGAACCGCGCGCTGCTGATGTGGATCAACCAGCAGTTGGGAATCGACACGCGCATCTCGTCGTCGTCGGACTACACGCTGAACGGCGACCGCACCGAGAAGCTGTTGAACCTGTGCATGCAGGCGGGCGCGACCGAGTACCTGTCCGGCCCGTCCGCCCGCTGCTACCTGGACGAGAACCTGTTCGCGGACGCGAACATCGCGGTGCGCTGGTTCGACTACCCCGCCTATCCCGAGTACCCGCAGCAGTGGGGCGACTTCGTGCATGGCGTCACCGTGCTCGACGTGTTGTTCAACTGCGGCCCCGACGCTCGCGAGTACGCGCTCTGTCGGGGCGCGTGACATGTGCCGATGAACGCATCCCGTCACGCAAGCCTGCACGACGACGGCCCTGCGCGCTCGCGCGGCGCCGTCCGGCAGGACGCCTGAACGGCGCCGCGCCCGCGCCGCCGATCGTCCGTCACTTTACGAGGAGCCTGACCATGTTCGGCCCACCCAACCTCGACTGCATTCCGTTCGGCCGCCCGTTCGTGGTCGGCAAGGAGCTCTACTACATCGCGAAAGCGGTCGAGCAGGGCGGCCTGGCCGGCGACCAGGCGTTTACGAAGCTCTGCCACCGCTGGCTGGAAGCGCGCATCGGCTGTCAGCGCGCGCTGCTCACGCACTCGTGCACGGCCGCGCTCGAGATGGCCGCGATCCTCGCCGACGTGCAGCCCGGCGACGAAGTGATCATGCCGTCCTACACGTTCGTGTCGACCGCCAACGCGTTCGTGCTGCGCGGCGCGACGCCGGTGTTCGTCGACATCCGCCGCGACACGCTGAATCTTGACGAGATGCAGATCGCCGCCGCGATCACCAAGCGCACGCGCGCGATCGTGCCGGTGCACTACGCGGGCGTCGCCTGCGACATGGACGTGATCGGGCAGCTCGCGGCGGACCACGACCTGTGGGTGATCGAGGACGCCGCCCAGGCGCTGCAGTCGACGTGGAACGGCAAGCCGCTCGGCAGCTTCGGCCACCTCGCGTGCCTCAGCTTCCACGAGACCAAGAACGTGATCTCGGGCGAAGGCGGCGCGCTGCTGGTCAACGACCCGCGCCTCGTCGAGCGCGCGGAGATCATCCGCGAGAAGGGCACCAACCGCAGTCAGTTCTTCCGCGGGCAGGTGGACAAGTACACCTGGGTCGACGTCGGCTCGTCGTTCCTGCCGGGCGAGCTGATCGCCGCGTTCCTGTACGCGCAGTTCGAACATGCGGACGTGATCACCGCGCAGCGGCGCGCGACCGTGCAGCGCTACCAGGACGCGCTGCAGCCGCTGCACGCGGACCAGCTGATCGAGCTGCCAGCGATTTCGCTCGCCGAGCGCGGCAACGGCCACATGTTCTATTTCCTCGCACGCGACCTCGCCGAACGCACCGAGCTGCTGCAGCAGATCCGCGCAGTGGGCGTGAACGCGGTGTTCCACTACGTGCCGCTGCACAGTTCGCCGGCCGGCCAGCGCTACGGGCGCTGCGGGTCCGACATGGCGGTGACGGACCTCGTCGCCGACCGGCTCGTCCGGCTGCCGCTGTACCACGACATGACCGAAGCCGAACAGGATCGCATCCTCGACGTGGTCTTCGATTTCTACCGCACCCGATAACGATGACGATTCCCAAACCTGGCCTGGCGCACGGCGGTTCGCGCATCTTTACGCGACTCGACCACCCGTACTACATATTCGCGCCGAATTTCCGGCAAACCTCCGGCGGGATCCGCGCGATGCACTACCTGTGCCACGCGCTGAACCTGCTCGGCCACGAAGCGTACGTCTACACGCAGGTCGTGCATCCCGACCTGCGCACGCCGCCGCTGACCAACGACATCGTGCAGGCGCACGCCCGCGCGAATCGCAGCCCGATCGTCGTCTACCCGGACGTCGTCACCGGCAATCCGTTCAACGCGCGCTGCGTCGTGCGCTACCTGCTGGCCGAGCCCGGCCGCATCAACGGCGAACCGATCACCCTGCAGCCGGACGACCTCATCTTCACGTTCGGGCCGTCGCTGGTGCCCGAAGAATGGAAGGCGGACATGTTGCGCATGCCGCTGGTCGACACGCGCATCTTCAACAGCGACGGTGTCGACGACGCCCGCCGCAACGGCACGGCCGTCTTCATCAATCGCCATCTGCGGCGCGGCGGCACGCTGCATCCGGTCACCGCCGATTCGATCGAAATCTCGACCCGCGTGCCGGAACGCTCGGCGCAGGAACTCGCGGCGCTGTTCCGACAGGTCGAGTGCGTGTACACGTACGAATGGTCCACCGCCGTGTTCGAAGCGCTGCTGTGCGGCTGCCCGGTCGTGTGCATCATGAATGACGCGTCGCTGCCGGAGCCGTTCCGGTGGGTGATGGACGGCAAGGGCATTGCGTGGGGGCTCGACGAACACGAGATCGCCCACGCGAAGGCCACCGTTCACGAAGCGCGCAGCGTCTACCTGAAGGAAGAGGAGACGTTCTGGCAGCAGTTGCGGAACTTCGTCGAGCGGACTCAGGCCCACGCGGACAAGCTGGATGCGCAGGCTGTCGCGACGGGCGCCGCCGCCCAGGGACAGCCCGCGTCCGCGCCGCGCTCGTGCATCGCGGTCGTCACCGCCGAACCGGCCGGCCACGCGCGTGCCAGCCTGCGCTTCGCGCAGCCGTTCGCGCGGCTGGACCGCGAATGGGCGCTGACTTTCCCTGTCACGCCAGCCGGTATCGATCCCGACGCGCTGCAGCGCGCGGACCTGATCGTGCTGCAGGGCGACACGCCGGGCCTGCTGTCCGCCGCCACGCTGGAGCACCTGTTCTCGCTCGGCAAGCCGGTCGTCCTCGACATCGACGTGCCGCTCGACACGCTGCTCGCCGACCTCCCCGGCGCGGCCGACAACGCGCGCCGCAAGGCGGGCATCCGCAGCGCCGTGCAGCGCGCGCATGCGCTCGTCGTGCCGTCGGAAGCGCTGGTGCGGCAGTACCGTCATGTCAACGCAGCGGTCCACGTGCTGCCGACCGGCGTCGATCTCGAGCGTCTGCACCGCACGGCCCCCGGCGTGCGCGACCACGTGAACCTCGCGGTTTCCGGCACCGGTCTCGACGGCGCGCGTCTCGAGCAGGTCCGCCACGCGCTGGCCGAGCTCCGCCGCCGGTTTCCGGGGAAGCTCCGGGTGTCGTTCGTCGGCGCGGCGCTGCCGGCCGGCTGGGACCGCGAACCGGACGTCACGCTGATCGCGCAGCCTGCCCCTTACGACAGCTACGCCGACGCGCTGAAGCGCGCGGACCTCGACATCGCGCTGGTCGCGGCACCGGTCACGTTGCACGACGATGCGCCGCCGCGCACATGGCTCGAATGCTCGGCGGCCGGCGCGGCCACGGTGCTCGTCGCCACGCCGGCGGAAGGCTGCTCGGTCGTCCACGGCCTCACGGGCTGGCTCGTCGCCGACGCCGCCGACGCGTGGGTCGACGCGATCGCGCACCTGATCGAGCATCCGCAAACCCGCGCGCAACTCGCCGCGGCCGCGCAGGATGCGATCCGCGCGCAGCACGACATCGGCCGCAACGCCGCGCGCCACGGTGCGCTGTACGCGCGGCTGCTGGCGGAGAACCGGACGCTGGCGCCCGTCGCCGCGACTGCGGACACCGCACCGCGCCGCAAGCGCCTGATCGTGTATTCGATCGATCCGGACGCATGCGCGTCGTCGCGAATTCGCCTCACGCTGCCCTTCGGTCTGCTGAACGACGAATGGGAACTCGTCCCGGGCATCCGGGACGGCCAGATCGACAGCAGCGTGCTGGCCACGGCCGACGCCATCCTGCTGCACCGGCTGACGCCCGGCCTGCTGACGGGCAACGACCTGTACACGATCTTCAAGCATGAAAAGCCGGTGATCTACGAGACCGACGACCTGCTGACCGACCTGCCGCCCGCACATCCGCTCGCCGCGCAAGGCGGGATGGCCCGCGCGGGGATCGAGCTCATGCTGCGCAACGCAGACGCCGTGATCGTATCCACGCCGTTCATCGCCAGCCGCTACCGGCTGTCGCACCCGCGCGTTCACGTGCTGCCCGACAGCGTGGACTTCGACCGGTTCTACCGCCCCGTGACGGCGCGCGGCGGCGACTGCGTGACGATCGGCATCGCCGGCGCGTCGCTGCGCGCCGACAACTTCGCGCTCGTCGACGCGGCGCTGCAGGCGATCTGCGCGCGCCATCCCGGCAAGGTCAGGGTGAGTTTCGTCGGCGCGGACGTCCCGCCGGGCTGGGCCGGCCATCCGGCCGCCGGGTGCGAGCCCGAGCTTCACGACTACGACGCGCACGCACAACGCCTGCCGGAACGGCGCTGGGACATCGCGCTGCTGCCGCTCGCCGACCACGACTACAACGCCGGCACGAGCACGATCCAGTGGCAGGAATACGCGGCGGCCGGCATCCCCTCGATCGTCAGCGACCGGCCAGCCTATCGCTTCGCGCTGCACGACGGCTGCGACGGCCTGCTGGTCCCGGATGCGCCGCAGGCCTGGGTCGACGCGCTCGACCGGCTGATCGCGAACCCGGCGCTGCGCCGCGGGCTCGCGCGCACGGCGCAGGCGAAGGTCCGCAAGCATCACGCGCTGCAGCAGGCGCTGCCGCGCTATCGCCATGTGTATCAGCAGTGCATCGACAAAGGCGCTGTCGGCAACCAGCCCGGCCGGCCGGATGCGCCGATCCCCGGCGCGCTGATCCTGGACGCCGAGGGCGACCTCGACAAGGTCCGGCTGAGCCTGCAGGAAATCGCAAGGCGGCCGGAACAGGATCTGCTGGCGGTCGTGCTGACCACGTCGCAGGCACCGCTGCCCGAATGGACCGACACGGTGCGCTACCTGCACGCGCCCGCTCACGAGTACACGGCCACCGTCGAGCAGCTCTGCGCACTGCCGGCGTTCGACTGGACGCTGATCGTCGAGGCGGGCGACGGGCGTGCTGCGCAGGCACGAACGCCCGCCGATGCCGCGATCGCGTAGTTCGGCGCGCGCCGTGCCGCTTGCCTGACGCTGGCGGCCGGCGCGCTATCCTGGCAGCGCGCCCTTTGCTCAGTTGCTCGAACAGCCGCCGCAACTGCTCGAGCTGCATGAGCTCGACGAACTGCACGAACTCGACGCTCCGCACGAACTCGAACTGCTGCTGTCCCCGGCGCCCGAGTCGGACGAACCGCTCGACCCGCCGGTTTTCACGGCGACGGGCGGCGGCGCCATCAGCACTGTCGAATGCGCGGCCCACACGGTGCCGGCGAGCGCGCCGGCGCCGAACAGCGCGGCCGTCCACAAGAGCCCGTCCGGAGTCGCGCACTCGCCCCGGCGTTCGTCGCGGTGCGCGCCGAGCGCCGCCTCGCCGCCGCGCGTCATGCCGCCGCGCCCCAAGCCGGGCAGGCGTCCGACCATGAAGTGGTACGCGACCATGAACGCCGTCATGAAAATCATCAGCAGCAGCACCGGCCGGCCGCGGGACAGGCCGACCGCGAGCTTCGCCGCGCCCGCGCCGAGCACGAGCAGCAGGATTGCGCGCGCGGCCATCCGCGTCGCCCGCATTTCGCCCGGCGCCCAGAGCCAGCCTTTGCGCTGCAACGCTGCGGCACAGTCGGCTTCGCGCCACGCGAGACGCTGACGAAACGCGTGGCAGCTCGTCTCGCCGCCGGGTTGCCTCTTCAGCCATTCCCAATCGGCGCCATAAGCGCCTGCGTGTCGCGGATCGTCGATCCGCACCCGCGCGCCGTGAACCTTGCTCATCCGCAGCTCGATCGCACCGGCATGCGCGAGCGACAGCATCGCGACCTGCGCCATGCGCGCACCGCCGCCCGCGAGATACGCCGCTTCCTCCGCGCTCAGGTCGGGCGACGATTCGGGGGCGCGCGCTCCCCACGTGCGGTGGCGGTATTCGATCCACTGCAGGCCGGCGATCAGCAGCAGCGCGGCGATGCAGAGCGGCACGTAGAACAACCCGAGAAAGTCAGGCCCCGAGAAGTCCAGCACGTTGAAATCGCTCGCGCTCGCGCAGGTCGCCGCGACGCTGATCGCCACCGTCGGCCACGCGAACTTCGCGAAGCGCCGCCAGCGTCGCGGGCGCGCGGCGGGCTCGCTCGACGGGCCGTCGCGCAGTTCTGCGCGCTGCATCGGGGCGTCGGCGGGCACGGCCGGCTCGGCCACGGGGCGCGGCCAGATCGCTTCGGGCGGCTCGCAGCCGAACAGCCTGCGGTAGCTGTCGAGCGTCTGCCGGTAGTGCCGCGCGTACTGCGCGGCCTCGTCGGGCGCGCCCGCGCCCGGCACGTGATGCAGCGGCGCGCGCAGCACGTCGGCGCAGAACACGTCCCAGTATTCGCGCGTGTATTGCAGGTGCAGGTGCCAGGCGGCATCGACCGCGACCGACGGCGTGACCGGGTGCCCGGCCGCCTGCGCGAGAAACGCGAAGCGCTTGTATTCGTCGATCACCGCCAGCGCGTGCACATGCGACCAGCCTTCGGCTTCGGCAAGGCGCCGGCTGTACGGCAGCGGCGCGTTCGGGTCGTCGGGGGAATACGCGTGCAGACGCGCGAGCAGCGCCTGCCGCGCATCGTTATCGTTCGGCGCGCGGACATCGACCGCGGTCGACGTAGACGGAATGGCAGCCATCGGGAGTCGGCGCGATGCGCGGACGGTCGCCGCGATCGTCGCTTGGAGTTGTCGTTGCGGGCGATTCTCGCATAACGGCGACGGCACCGGCACGTCCGGTCCGCGCCGCCGCGCGGCAGCGACACCGGCTTTCCCCGGACGCAAAAATCCCGCAACGCCTTATCCAGCGTGGCTTTTCAGGATTTCAGGGGATTATCGCGGAAATAGGCTTGGCGCGCCCGGCTGGGATCGAACCAGCAACCCCTGCCTTCGGAGGGCAGTACTCTATCCATTGAGCTACGGGCGCGTGAGACAGTGAAGCGACCCCAATATACAGGCCGCCCACAATTGGCAAGACGGCAAGGATACCCGGTTTCCCATGACGCGTCCACCTTGCCCGACGAATCCCCGCCGGGCCACGCTGCGTGCGGGTAAACACGCGCCTTCGCGCCGCTCGCCGTGATGTAAACGTTCCGTCTATAATCGACCGGGCTTCATTGGACTGCCATTTGCCGTTGCACCGCGCTCACAATTCCTAATCACGGAGACGAGGCAAGCATGAGCGAAGCACCCCACGAATCTCCCGTCAAAACCCCCGGGCAGCTGATTGCCGTCATCATCGCGTCGTTCGCGATACCGATCATCCTGATCGTCCTGTTCGCCAACTACGCGAACCATGCGTTCCGTTCCGGCGCCGGCACGGACGCGCTATCCGACGAACAGGTCGCCGCGCGTATCGCGCCACTTGCGCAGGTCGACGTGAAGGACGCCAACGCGCCCCGCACGTACAAGACCGGCGAGGAAGTCTACAAGGCCGTCTGCGTGACCTGCCACGGCACGGGCGCCGCCGGCGCGCCGAAGTTCGGCAACAAGGACGATTGGGCGCCGCGCATCTCGCAAGGCTTCGACACGCTGCTGAAGACGGCTCTCGCCGGCAAGGGCGCGATGCCGCCGCGCGGCGGCACGAGCCCCGACGACGTCAGCGACTATGAAATCGCCCGTGCGATCGTCTACATGGCGAACAACGACGGCGCGAACTTCCCCGAACCGGCCGCACCGGCCGCCAACGCGGCGCAGCC
Organism: Burkholderia metallica; assembly: GCF_902832845.1. Taxonomy (GTDB): domain Bacteria; phylum Pseudomonadota; class Gammaproteobacteria; order Burkholderiales; family Burkholderiaceae; genus Burkholderia; species Burkholderia metallica. The sequence goes on from NZ_CADFDB010000011.1 coordinate 108,279, forward strand.
CGCCAGCGGCGCGGCCGCATCGGGCGCCGACGCGTCGAACGCGCAGGCCGCCGCCGCGATGGCGGCGATCGCCGCGATCCCGAAGGCTGGCGAAAAGCCCGCAGCCGCGGCTGCCCCGGCCGGCGCCGACGCCGGCAAGGCGCTGTACACGTCGACCTGCCAGGCCTGCCACGCGGCGGGCGTGCTCGGCGCACCGAAGTTCGGCAGCAAGGAAGACTGGGCGCCGCGCCTGAAGGACTCGATGGATACGGTCTACAACTACGCGTTGCACGGCAAGGGCGCGATGCCGCCGAAGGGCGGGGCGAACGCGTCGGATGCCGATGTGAAGGCCGCCGTCGACTACATGGTCAACTCCGCGAAGTAACCTCGCCCGGCCGTCAGTAAAAAACCCCCGCGACGCACACGCATCGCGGGGGTTTTGTTTTGCCGGCGGCCCTCGGGATCGCCGGGCCGCAGAAAGCGCCGCGCACCCGGCGCCGCCACGTCACTTCTGCAGCAGCGCCTTCAGGCTCGCGAGCCGGTCCTTCGGCGACATCGGCGCCTCTTCCGGCGTGGGCGGCGGCGCTTCGTCGAGCCCCATCTCCGGGATGAACCGCGACGGTTCGCACACGACCGTCTCGCGCGCCCGCTTGCGCTTCTTGCACCAGTTCAGGTGCAGGCTGCGCTGCGCGCGCGTGATCGCGACGTACATCAGCCGGCGCTCCTCCTCGATCCGCTCGTTGTCGATCGGGCCGTCGTCGTCGCTGCCGCCGCGGTGCGGCATGATGCCTTCCTCGACGCCGACCAGGAACACGTGCGGATACTCGAGCCCCTTCGACGCATGGACGGTCGACAGCCGCACGGCGTCCGGATCTTCGTCCTTGCCTTCGAGCATCGACATCAGCGCGACGGTCTGGATCAGGCCGAGCAGGTTCTTGCCCGTATCGGCGAGCCCGTCCGCGTTGTGGAAGCCTTCCGCCTCGCCGTCGACGGCCTCCGTTTCGGGCTTCGTGCCCTTGCGCTTCAGCCATTCGAGGAATTCGAGCACGTTCTGCCACTTCGACTGCGCCTGCCGCTCGTCGAACGCGTCGTACAGGTACGCCTCGTAGTGGATCGCCTCCATCATGTCGTCGAGCACGACGGCCGCGGGCTCCTTGTCCGCACGATCGGTCAGGCGCTGGATGAAGTCGCAGAACATCCGCAGCGGCTCGACCTGCCGCGCGGACAGCCGCGCCTCGATCCCGCCCATGTACACGGCCTCGAACAGCGACACCTTCGCCTGCCCCGCGAACGAACCGAGCGCTTCGAGCGTCGTATTGCCGATCCCGCGGCGCGGCGTCGTGACCGCGCGGATGAACGCGGGATCGTCGTCGGCGTTCGCGATCAGCCGCAGGTACGCGCACAGATCCTTGATCTCGGCCTTGTCGAAGAACGACTGGCCGCCCGACAGCACATACGGAATCCGCTCGCGCCGCAGCACCTGCTCGAAGATGCGCGCCTGGAAGTTGCCGCGGTACAGGATCGCGTAGTCGCGAAACTGCGCGCGCCGCTCGAACTTGTGCGCGGACAGCCGGAACACGACCGATTCGGCCTCGTGCTCCTCGTCGTTGCAAGCGGTGACGGTGATCGAATCGCCCATCCCGTGCTCGGACCACAGCTTCTTCTCGAACAGTTTCGGATTGTTCGCGATCACGTTGTTCGCGGCGGTGAGGATGCGCACCGTCGACCGGTAGTTCTGCTCGAGCTTGATCACGTGCAGCTTCGGGAAATCCTTGCCGAGCTGCGCGAGGTTCTCGAGCGTCGCACCGCGCCAGCCGTAGATCGCCTGGTCGTCGTCGCCGACCGCCGTGAAGGCGGCGCGCGGGCCCGCGAGCAGCTTCAGCAGCTCGTACTGGCACGCGTTGGTGTCCTGGTACTCGTCGATCAGCAGGTAGCGCAGCTTGTTCTGCCAGCGGTCGCGCACCTGCTCGTTCTTCGCGAACAGCTCGGCGGGCAGGCGGATCAGGTCGTCGAAGTCGACCGCCTGGTACGCATGCAGCGTCGCGACGTAGTTGCGGTAGACCAGCGCGGCCTGATGCTCGTCCTCGTTGGCCGCGATCGCCATCGCCTCGTCGGGCATGATCAGGCCGTTCTTCCACAGCGAGATGATGCTCTGGATCTTGCGGATCAGCCCCTTGTCGGTCGTGCCGAGCTGCTCCTGGATCATCCCGAAGCAGTCGTCCGAATCCATGATCGAGAACTGCGGCTTCAACCCGACGTGCTCGGCCTCCTGGCGCAGGATCTGCACGCCCAGCGAGTGGAACGTGCAGACGGTGAGCTGGTTGACGGGCACCTTGCGGCCTTCCTTCCCGGGCGTGGTGAGCGTCTTGCCCTCGAGCAGCTTCGACACGCGCTCGCGCATTTCGGCGGCCGCCTTGTTCGTGAACGTGACGGCGGCGATGTGGCGCGGCTCGAAGCCTTTCGCTTCGATCAGGTGCGCGATCTTCTGCGTGATCACGCGGGTCTTGCCGCTGCCCGCGCCGGCGAGCACGAGACAGGGACCGTCGAGGTAGCGCACCGCTTCGTTCTGGGCGGGATTGAGGCCTGCGGACATGATGGCGGATGGTGTTGCGGTTGACGGCGGAACGCCGGGAGGATGCCGTGCGCGGCAGGCTGGCGAAGCAGGCGGACACGCGGGCAGGACGCGCATGTTAACACGTCGGCGGCGCGCTTTTTAGGGCGCGCCGCCGGACGGGGCCGCGCGGGCCGACCGGCCGGGCGCGCGCTGTCCGTTCGGCCAATCCGGCCCCGTTCGCGCGTCGATCGGCCACACTATGCGTACGCTGGCGCCGGCGCTGCGCCGGGCCGCCTGAATCGCCAAAATCACCTGAATCGCCACCGGATCGACATCATGGGATACCCGTTCGCCACCGCCACCCTCGGCCCGCTGCTGTTCGCGCAGGGGTGCTACGTGCGCCGCGTCACGCCGCGGCTGCCCGAGGCGGCCGGCCCGCGCGACGGCGTCGCGGGCGACGGCCCGCCGCTGCGGGTGCTGGTGGTCGGCGATTCGGCCGCCGCTGGCGTCGGCGTCGCGACGCAGCGCGACGCGCTGTCCGGGCAACTGGCGAACGCGCTCGCGGCCACGCACCGCGTGAGCTGGAAGCTGCTCGCGCGCACGGGCCTGACCACGCGGGAGCTGGTCGACTGGCTCGCCGCCGAGCCGGCCGAGCCGTTCGACGTGGCCGTCACGTCGCTCGGCGTCAACGACGTGACGGGCGGCGTGCCGCCGGAGCGCTGGCAGGCGCAGCAGGCCGAGCTCGTCCGGCTGCTCGCCGCGCGCTTTCAGGTCGGGCACACGATTCTGTCGGCGGTGCCGCCGATGGAGCGCTTTCCGGCGCTGCCGCAACCGCTCGCGTGGTATCTCGGGCTGCGCGCGAAGCGGCTGAACACGGCGCTCGCCGGGTGGGCTGCCACGCAGCCGCACTGCACGTTCCTGCGGGTCGAGTTGCCGCTCGAGCGCCACCTGATGGCCGCCGACGGCTTTCACCCCGGCGCAACCGCGTGCGCCGTGTGGGCCGCGCAGGTCGCCGCCGCCGTGCAGCGGCGCGTCGTTGCATGACGCGGCACGGCGCCCGCGCGCCTGCCGTTCATTGCGGCAGGCGGCCGGCCGGCAATCCGGTGCGGGCGGCATCGGGGGCTCGCGCAAATCGGGGCGCGCGCAAAATGCCGGCTTTCCTTGCGCAAGCGCCGCATCCCGTCGCGCGTCTGGCCCGAACGCGTCTGTGCAAGCGGCGGCGCCATGCCAAAATAGCCGGTCGTCTTCGCGCCGTCCCGGCGCGCCATCCTTTAGTTTCCTTCGCAGCCAGGAATTGCCATGTCGTCATTGCTCAGGATTGGTTTGATGGGTTTCGGTTTCGCCGGCGCGACGTTTCACGCGCCGGTGATCGCCACGAGCGGCCGCACTGAAGTCGCCGCGATCGCGACGGGTCAGCCCGATCGCGCGCAGGCCGCGTATCCGGGCGCACGGGTCGTCCCCGATCTCGACACGCTGCTGGCCCTCGACGACATCGAGTGCGTGGTGATCGCCACGCCGAACGACACGCACTTCGCGCTCGCGCGCCAGGTACTCGAAGCCGGCCGCCACGTGGTCGTCGACAAGCCCGTCACGCTCACCGCCGACGAGGCGCTCGCGCTCGCGCGGCTCGCGAACGCGCGCAGCCGGCTGTTCGCGCCGTTCCACAACCGCCGCTGGGACGGCGATTTCCTCACCGTGCGCGACATCGTCAAGTCGGGCGAGCTCGGCCGCCTCACGTACTTCGCGTCGCACTTCGACCGCTTCCGGCCGACGCCGCGCACGCGCTGGCGCGAGGAGCCCGCCCGCGGCGGCGGCCTGCTGCTCGATCTCGGCCCGCACCTGATCGACCAGGCACTCGCGCTGTTCGGCCTGCCGCAAACGGTGAGCGCGACCGTCAAGACGCGCCGCGACAACGGCACGGCGCCCGATTTCGTGCATCTACTGCTCGGCTATCCGGACAAGGACGTCGCGCTGCACGCGAGCGCGCTGTCGGCGATCGAACCCGCGCGCTTCACGCTGCACGGCACGCGCGGCAGCTATCAGAAGTTCGGGCTCGACACGCAGGAGGACCAGCTCAAGGCCGGCCTCACCGCGGACGACGTCGAATTCGGCGGCGGCAACCCGCCCGGGCTGTTGCGCGTGCTCGACGGCGAGATCGAGGTCGAGCGCCCGGTGCCGACGCTCGACGGCCAGTACGCGGAGTTCTACCGCGCGCTCGCCGCATCGATCCGCGACGGCGCGCCGTTCCCCGTCACCGCGCAGGACGCCGTCGACGTGATGACGATCATCGAGCTTGCCGCGCAAAGCGAGCACGACGGCCGCCGGCTGCCGTTCATCCGCCGCACGATCTGACACCGTGCGGGGGCCGGCGCTGGCCGGCCCCCGCACGCGCATCCCGCTCAGCCGGAACATTCGGTTACAAATGCCGGGGGAACGAAAGTCAGCGTTCGACCGGTCTGACGCGTTTCTCAAAAAAGTCGATCCGACACCAATCCGTCTGGAGAATGTGATGCAACGGTTGATTCGCGCAGCGGCATGCTGCGTCCTGGTTTCCTCGCTCGCGGCCTGTATCGTGCAGCCGCAGCGGCCGGTCCGACAGGCGCCCCCGCCCCCGGCGCGACCGAATCCGCAGGTCGTCGCGAACGACCGCATGCAGGAGGTCCAGGGGCGGATCGACAACCTGCACCGCCGCATCGATGCGCGCGTGAACGGCGGCTACTACCCGCCGCCGTACGGCGCGCAGCTTCACCACCGCCTCGACGTGATCCGCCAGGAATCGAACGACATGGCCGCGCAGCACGGCGGCGGCCTGTCCGGGGACGAGCAGCGCGTGCTGAACCAGGAACTCGACACGGCCGCGCGCGCGATCGGCGAGTAACGCGCCGGCACCCCGGCGCGGGGAAAAGCGGCGGCGTCGGGGTTGTCGGCACGTGCCGCCGCTTGTCGCGAAGCGACATTCTTTTGCTCAAATTGACAAGGCCCACCCGCTCGCGTACAGTCGCCCGCACGCGTCGGGAGAGCGTGTAACCGTGCTGATTCAGCCCGGTTGCGCCGCCGAAGGGGCACACCCGCAAACTCTCAGGCAAAAGGACCGACCGCGTCGGGGAATCCCGTCCGCGCATCGCGCGGGCCGCACTCTCCCCGCACTCTGGAGAGCGGCAGTAGCCCGCAGCGCCTAGGCTGCGCGGGCAGGCTGCCCACCGAAGGGGCGCGCGTTCGCCAGGCTTCGCCGGCAGCGCAATCTCTCAGGTATCGAGGACAGAGGGGCATGTACCGGATCGCTCGCAGGCCGTCGGCCGCGGTGGTCGGCACATGGCCGTTCTGATCCGCGCGCAAGCGCCTTGCCTGAGGCCTCGATGACTGCACTGAATCACACCCCGCTCAACGCCGCGCACCGCGCGCTCAATGCCCGCATGGTCGATTTCGGCGGCTGGGACATGCCCGTCAACTACGGCTCGCAGATCGAAGAACACGAAGCCGTGCGCACCGACGCCGGCATGTTCGACGTATCGCACATGTGCGTCGTCGATTTCACCGGCAGCCGCGTGCGCGCGTTCTTCGAGCACGCGATCGCGAACAACGTCGGCAAGCTCAAGACGCCCGGCAAGGCCCTCTACTCGTGCCTGCTCAATCCGCAGGGCGGCGTCATCGACGACCTGATCGTCTACTACTTCACCGAAGAATTCTTCCGCGTCGTCGTCAACGCCGGCACGGCCGAGAAAGACATCGCATGGTTCAACCAGCTGAACGAGCAAGGCGGCTTCGGCGTCACGATCGCGCCGCGCCGCGATTTCGCGATCGTCGCCGTACAGGGCCCGAACGCCCGCGAAAAAACCTGGACGACCGTGCCCGCCGCGCGCGCCGCGACGAGCGAGCTGAAGCCGTTCAATGCCGCGCAAGTCGCCGGCACGCCGTTCGGCGACCTCACCATCGCGCGCACCGGCTATACCGGTGAAGACGGTTTCGAAGTGATCGTCCCGGCCGTGCACGTCGAAGCGCTGTGGAACGCGCTGCAGCAAAACGGCGTGCGCCCGTGCGGGCTCGGCGCGCGCGACACGCTGCGCCTCGAGGCCGGCATGAACCTGTACGGCCAGGACATGGACGACACCGTGTCGCCGCTCGACGCGGGCCTCGCGTGGACGGTCGACCTCACCGCGCCGCGCGACTTCGTCGGCCGCGCCGCGCTGGAAGCCAACGGCACCCGCGCCGCGTTCGTCGGCCTGATCCTGCAGAAGGAAAACGGCAAGGCCGGCGGCGTGCTGCGTGCGCACCAGAAGGTCGTCACGCCGCACGGCGAAGGCGAGATCACGAGCGGCACGTTCTCGCCGTCGATGCAGGAATCGATCGCGTTCGCGCGCGTGCCGCCGGCCGTCCAGATCGGCGACCTGGTCCACGTGCAAATTCGAGACAAGAATCTTCCCGCGCGCGTGGTAAAACTGCCGTTCGTGCGCAACGGCAAGGTCCTCGCTGCGTAACGGCCGGGAGGCGCGCCTCCCGGGAAGCCGGGAGATGGCGCCCGGCGCAAACCACATCCGGCGCGCCCCGGCGGCGCGCCAGCAGAACGAATCACACCCTTTTATCCAGGAGCATCCGATGAGCAACGTCCCGGCCGATCTGAAATACACCGACGAACACGAGTGGATCCGCACCGAGGCAGACGGCACGCTGACGGTCGGCATCACCGATCACGCGCAGAGCACGCTCGGCGACATCGTCTTCCTCGAACTGCCGGAAGTCGGCAAGTCGGTGGCGGCGGGCGACGCCGTCGGCGTCGTCGAATCGGTGAAGGCGGCATCCGACATCTACTCGCCGGTGTCCGGCGAGATCGTCGAAGTCAACGGCGCGATCGTCGACGCGCCGGATCAGGTCAACAGCGACGCGTACGCAAGCTGGCTCTTCAAGATCAAGCTCGCGGCCGGCGCATCGACCGACAAGCTGATCGACGCTGACGCCTACTCCAAGCTGATCGACTAATTTCCCTACCCGAACCGCGCGGGGCCGGCGAGCCGCCCCGTCCCGCGCGGGACCAGAGTCACGCCATGAAGCTCGAACACCCGGACCGCCTGATGAACCGCACGCCCCTCTCGCTCGCCGCGCTCGAAACGCACGACGCGTTCGCCGAACGCCATATCGGCCCCGACGCCGCCAGCCAGCAGGCCATGCTCGACACGCTCGGCTTCGCGTCGCGCGCCGCCCTGATCGACGCCGTGATCCCGGCCTCGATCCGCCGCGCCGAACCGCTGCCGCTCGGCCCGTTCGCGCAGCCGAAGAGCGAGGCCGAAGCCCTCGCCGCACTGCGGGTTCTCGCGGACAAGAACCAGGTGTTCCGCTCGTATATCGGTCAGGGTTACCACGACACGCACACGCCGGCCGTCATCCTGCGCAACGTGCTCGAAAACCCGGCGTGGTACACGGCCTACACGCCGTACCAGCCCGAAATTTCCCAGGGGCGCCTCGAGGCGCTGCTGAACTTCCAGCAGATGGTGGCCGACCTCACCGGCCTCGCGATCTCGAACGCGTCGCTGCTCGACGAAGCCACCGCCGCTGCCGAAGCGATGACGCTGCTGCAGCGCACCGGCAAGCCGAAGTCGAACGTGTTCTACGTCGCCGACGACGTGCTGCCGCAGACGCTCGAAGTGATCCGCACGCGCGCGCTGCCGGTCGGCATCGAAGTGAAGACCGGCCCGGCCGCCGATGCCGCGCAAGCGAACGCGTTCGGTGTGCTGCTGCAGTACCCGGGCGTGAACGGCGACGTGCGCGACTACCGCGCGCTCACCGAAGCGATCCACGCGGCCGGCGGCCACGTGGTCGTCGCGGCCGACCTGCTCGCGCTGACCCTGCTCACGCCGCCCGGCGAATGGGGCGCGGACGTCGCGATCGGCAACACGCAGCGCTTCGGCGTGCCGATGGGCTTCGGCGGCCCGCACGCCGCGTATCTCGCGGTGCGCGACGAATTCAAGCGCCAGATGCCGGGCCGCCTCGTCGGCGTGACGGTCGACGCGCAGGGCAAGCCCGCGCTGCGCCTCGCGCTGCAGACGCGCGAACAGCACATCCGCCGCGAGAAAGCGACGTCGAACGTGTGTACCGCGCAGGCGCTGCTCGCGATCATGGCCAGCATGTACGCGGTCTACCACGGCCCGCACGGCCTGAAGACGATCGCGCTGCGCGTGAACCGCATCGCGGCACTGCTCGCCGCGGGCGTGAAACAGCTCGGCTTCGCGACCGTCAACGACACGTTCTTCGACACGCTGACGATCGACACCGGCGCGCGCACCGCGCAGGTTCACGAATTCGCGAAGGCGAAGCGCATCAACCTGCGCCGCGTGAGCGACACGCAAGTCGGCGTATCGGTCGACGAAACGACGACGCGCGACGACCTCGCCGATCTGCTCGCCGTGTTCGCGCAGGCCGCGGGCGGCACCGCACCGGCCGTCGACGCGCTGGACGCGGGCCTGGCCGGCGTCGCCGCGCTGCCGGCCGGCCTCGAGCGCACGAGCGCGTACCTCACGCACCACGTGTTCAACCGCCACCATTCCGAAACCGAGATGCTGCGCTACCTGCGCAGCCTGTCGGACAAGGATCTGGCGCTCGACCGCTCGATGATCCCGCTCGGTTCGTGCACGATGAAGCTGAACGCGACGTCGGAAATGCTGCCCGTCACGTGGCCCGAATTCGGCCGCATCCATCCGTTCGCGCCGGCCGAGCAGACCGTCGGCTACCGCGAGATGATCGACCAGCTCGAGCAGATGCTCGTCGCGGCCACCGGCTACGCGGCCGTGTCGCTGCAACCGAACGCGGGCTCGCAGGGCGAGTACGCGGGGCTGCTGATCATCCACGCTTACCACGCATCGCGCGGCGAAGCCCATCGCGACGTGTGCCTGATTCCGGCATCGGCGCACGGCACGAACCCGGCGTCCGCGCACATGGCCGGCATGAAGGTCGTGGTCGTCGCGTGCGACGCGCAGGGCAACGTCGACATCGCCGACCTGAAGGCGAAGGCCGAACAGCACTCGGAGGACCTCGCGGCGATCATGATCACGTATCCGTCGACGCACGGCGTGTTCGAGCAGAACGTCCGCGAAATCTGCGACATCGTGCATGCGCACGGCGGCCAGGTGTACGTCGACGGCGCGAACATGAACGCGATGGTCGGCCTGACCGCGCCGGGCCAGTTCGGCGGCGACGTGTCGCACCTGAACCTGCACAAGACCTTCTGCATCCCGCACGGCGGCGGCGGCCCGGGCGTCGGCCCGGTCGCGGTCGGCGCGCACCTCGCGAAGTTCCTGCCGAACCAGCGTTCGACCGGCTACACGCGCGAGGAAGACGGCATCGGCGCGGTATCGGCCGCGCCGTACGGCTCGGCGTCGATCCTGCCGATCTCGTGGATGTACATCGCGATGATGGGCGCGAAGAACCTCACCGCCGCGACGGAAACCGCGATCCTCAACGCGAACTACATCGCGAAGCGCCTCGCGCCGCACTACCCGGTGCTGTATTCGGGCCCGGGCGGCCTGGTCGCGCACGAGTGCATTCTCGACCTGCGTCCGATCAAGGAATCGAGCGGCATCAGCGTCGACGACGTCGCGAAACGCCTGATGGACTACGGCTTTCATGCACCGACGATGAGCTTCCCGGTGCCGGGCACGCTGATGGTCGAGCCGACCGAATCGGAATCGCAGGAAGAACTCGACCGCTTCATCGCCGCGATGATCGCGATCCGCGACGAAATCCGCGCAGTCGAGGAAGGCCGCGCCGACCGCGAGGACAACCCGCTGCGTCATGCGCCGCACACGGCGGCCGTCGTCACCGCGAACGAATGGCCGCACGCGTACTCGCGCGAGCAGGCCGCGTACCCGGTCGCGTCGCTCGGCACGAACAAGTACTGGCCGCCGGTCGGCCGCGCGGACAACGTCTACGGCGACCGCAACCTGTTCTGCTCGTGCGTACCGATGTCGGAATACGCATAACGCGCACGAGGCCAGGAGCCGTCCGATGGTGACCGCACCGCACGCAACCCGGGGGTTGCGTGCGGTTTTTCGTTCGCCGCCCGATCCGGTTCACGTTCATCCGCCAATCCGGCTAACATCACACGCGATCCAGCCAATGAAGGAGTTCCGCATGGTGCGTCCGATGTTTCCGGGCCATGGTGCAATGCAAGGGCGGCCGCACGCGCGCCGCTTCGTGCCGATGCTCGTCGCATCGCTGTCGTTGGCCGCCGCCGGCCTCGGGGTGTCCGGCAGCGCGCGCGCGGCGATGAATTTCTGCGCGGCGCCGGCGCTGCAGGCGAGCGAGACGACCCAGGCCGAGCCGGGCGTCCAGGCGCTGATTCGCAGCGTCGATGCACGCATCGGCGAGCAGCCGAAGGCGATGGCGCGCGTGCACACCGAAGGCACGCTGCCGCACGAAGGTATCTACGACCAGAGCGTCGACGCGCTGAAGGACATGGACCTGATGCGCGACGCGGCGCTCGCGTGGCGCGTGACGAACGCGCCGCGCTACCTGCAGCTCGTCGACCGCTTCCTGTCCGCGTGGGTGTCGACCTACCAGCCGAGCTTCAACCCGATCGACGAGACGCGCTTCGACAGCCTGATCGTCGCGTACGACATGACCGCAAGCGCGCTGCCGGTGAAGACCCGCAACGCGACGGCCGCGTTCATCGCGAAGCTCGGCGCCGGCTATGTCGCGCAGATCGACGCGCAGAAGCGCCCGCTTGCCGGCACGTGGCGCAACAACTGGCAGAGCCACCGGATCAAGCTGATCGCGCTGTCCGCGTTCACGCTCGGCGATCGCAAGATGATGAACGCCGCCCAGCGGCTGTTCGTCGAGCATCTCGCCGACAACGTCGGCCCGGACGGCAAGACCTGGGACTTCGAGGAACGCGATGCGCTGCACTACGCGGTCTACGATCTGCAGCCGCTGGTGACGGCCGCGCTCGCCGCGCGCCGCTTCAACCGCAACTGGCTGCGCGAGCGCGGCGCGAACGGCGCGACGCTCGCGGCCGCGCTCGACTGGCTCGTGCCGTACGCGCTCGGCGAAAAAACGCACGAGGAATTCGTGAATTCGCCGGTGCCGTTCGACGCGAAGCGCCGCGAGGCCGGCTTACCGGGCTACACGGGGCAGTGGGACCCGAAAAACGCCACCGAACTCTTTCATCTGGCCGCGCGGCTCGACGGGCGCTACGCCCGCGTCGCGCAGCAGCTTTCCCCAACGCCGCCCGCATGGCTCGCCGCGTGCCTGCCATTGCAGGCGCGCTAGCATTACTCTCATCGCAAGGCAGGAATCAACATGGCAGTCAGCGTCTTTGACCTCTTCAAGATCGGTATCGGCCCGTCCAGTTCGCATACGGTCGGACCGATGCGCGCGGCGCTGATGTTCGTCCAGGGCCTCGAGCGCGACGGGCTGCTCGCGGCCACGGCTCACGTGAAGGTCGAGCTGTACGGCTCGCTCGGCGCGACCGGCAAGGGCCACGGCACCGACCGCGGCGTGATGCTCGGCCTGCTCGGCGATGCGCCCGACACCGTCGATCCCGACACGATCGACGCGCGGCTGGAAGACGTCCGCAAATCGAAACAGCTCGCGCTGCTCGGCACGCATCCGGTGCCGTTCGTGCTGAAGGAGAACATCGCGTTCTACCGGCAGGCGCTGCCCGAGCATCCGAACGGGATGAAATTGCGCGCGAGCGACGCGAACGGCGACGTGCTGGTCGAGCGCACCTACCTGTCGGTCGGCGGCGGCTTCGTCGTGACGGCCGGCGCGCCGAACACCAAGGTGCTGAGCGCGGCCGAGCAGATGACGCACCCGTTCCGCACCGGCGCCGAGCTGCTCGCGCTGACCGAGTCGACCAGCAAGTCGATCGCGCAGCTGATGTGGGAAAACGAGCGCGCGTGGCACACCGAGGAAGAGACGCGCGACGGCCTGCTGAAGATCTGGGCCGTGATGCAGTCGTGCGTGTCGCGCGGCTGCGGGATCGGCAACCCGGAGGCCGACGGCAACCTGCCCGGCCCGTTCCAGGTCAAGCGCCGCGCGCCGCAGCTGTACCGCACGCTGACGGGCAGCCCGGAGCGGGCGCTGCAGGACCCGCTGTCGATGATCGACTGGATCAACCTGTACGCGATCGCGGTCAACGAGGAAAACGCGGCGGGCGGCCGCGTCGTCACCGCGCCGACCAACGGCGCGGCCGGCATCATCCCGGCGGTGCTGCACTACTACACGCGCTTCACCCCCGGTGCGAACGAACAGGGCGTGATCGACTTCCTGCTGACGGCCGCCGCGATCGGCATTCTTTACAAGCTCAACGCGTCGATCTCCGGCGCGGAAGTCGGCTGCCAGGGCGAAGTGGGCGTCGCGTGCTCGATGGCGGCCGGTGCGCTCGCGGCCGTGCTCGGCGGCACCCCGCAGCAGGTCGAGAACGCGGCCGAGATCGGGATGGAGCACAACCTCGGCCTGACCTGCGACCCGGTGGGCGGGATGGTGCAGATCCCGTGCATCGAGCGCAATGCGATGGCGTCGGTGAAGGCCGTCAACGCGGCGCGCATGGCGCTGCGCGGCGACGGCTCGCACTACGTGTCGCTCGACTCCGTGATCAAGACGATGCGCGAGACGGGTGCCGACATGAAGACCAAGTACAAGGAAACGTCGCGCGGCGGGCTGGCGGTGAATATCGTCGAGTGTTGAACGCCCCCGGGCCCATCGCTTCGCGTCAGGCCCCCGAGGGGCCTATTCCCCGAAGGGCCTCACTTCGAGGCCGAAAACCTGGAGCGCCCCCGCTTTTTCTTGAGAGCGCCGCGCATCACGGCCACTGCCGCCGCGCATGCAAGACGCGGAGAATCTCCACGATGTTGTCGGCCGGCCGGATCCGATATACGAGCACGTAGTTCGGTGCGACCACCAGCTCGCGCGTGCCCGCCACGCGCCCTTGCCGATACAGTTCGGCGCGCGCGGGCAACGCCGCGGCGCGCTCCTCCAGCCGCTCGTCCAGCTCGAGCGCGGCCAGCGGGTCATGCCGGCCGATGTAGTCCATGATCGCGGCGCGATCCTCGCACGCCTTCGGATGCCAATGCAGCGCGAGGGTCAAACAGCATTACCCCGCTTGCCCGCGATCCGTTGACGCAGCGCGGCACGGCGCGACGCAAACTCTGCGCTGACCTCGGCATCGGGAATCGACGGGCGCGGATCGTCCAGCGCCTGCTGCACCTGCTCGCGAAACCAGCGGTCGTGGACAGCCGCTTCATGGGCCGCCTTCAGCGCGGCCGCGCGATCGGGCCGGGTCGCCCGGCCGGCTGCATCCGGGTCGAAATCCGACGTGTCAACATCGAACCGGCTGATGCCGATCTCGCGCAGAAACCCGACCAGCGTTTCAAAACGACGGAACACGCGCACGTCGCCGCGCTTGGCCGAAAGGAGCCGTTCGCTTGCGCCGCAACGGGCCGACACGGCCCAGCCGTTGCCGCAGCCGATCACCCGCGCGGCGCGCACCGCACCGGCCTCGACGAGCTGGACGAGGGTCTTTTGATCAATCGTTTCGGTTGCCATGACGGATCCTCGATCCCGTTAGTCATTCCGGGAAATTTTACTATTAAACGGGCTTCCGTTTTATTATTATTTGGGAGGCACGACATCGATAATCGAGACCCGTATTCGTCTCGACATCCGTAGCCCTCAATTCTCCCCGTCGAGCGATCACGCACAAGCTGGCCTTTCGGCCAACCGCAACCAGCGAACGGGGGCGATGCACCGTCCGAATCACTCCGCGTTCCGACACTTTTCAGCGCCCCGCCAACGGGCGTAAGCTGTACGTCCCGCTACCCAGGGAGACGGCAGCCCATGTCGCATTCCAAGGATCTCGAGCAGCCCGCCACCACCGGCGCGCGCCTGCTCGTCGATGCGTTGCTCGCCAATCACGTCGAACGCGCGTTCTGCGTGCCGGGCGAGAGCTTCCTCGCCGTACTCGATGCGCTGGCGGACGACACCGCGCGCATCCAGACGGTCGTCTGCCGCCACGAGGCGGCCGCCGCGAACATGGCCGAAGCGGTCGGCAAGCTGACCGGCCGCCCCGGCATCGCATTCGTCACGCGCGGGCCCGGCGCGACCCATGCGTCGATCGGCGTGCACACCGCGTTCCAGGATTCGACGCCGATGATCCTGTTCGTCGGCCAGTGCGCGCGCGAGCACCTCGACCGCGAAGCCTTCCAGGAAATCGACTACCGGCGGATGTTCGGCCAGATGGCCAAATGGGTCGCGCAGATCGACGATCCGCGCCGCATTCCCGAATACCTGAGCCATGCGTTCCACGTCGCGACGTCCGGCCGGCCCGGCCCGGTCGTGCTCGCGCTGCCGGAGGACGTGCTGTCCGACGCGTGCGCGCCGCAGCCCGTCGTGCCGGCCGCGAAGCGCATCGCGGCCGCGCCGTCGGCCGCGCAACTCGACGAGCTGCGCGAGCGGCTCGCGCGCGCGGAACGGCCGTTCGCGATCGTCGGCGGCAGCGGCTGGACGCCGGACGCGTGCGCGAACCTGCGCACCTTCATCGAGCGCTGGCAGTTGCCGGTGGCGTGCGCATTCCGCTACCAGGACACGATCGACAACGCGCACCCGAACTACGCGGGCGACGTCGGGCTCGGGATCAATCCCGCGCTCGCGAAGCGCATCCGCGACGCCGACCTCCTGCTCGTGATCGGGCCGCGCCTCGGCGAAGCGACGACCGGCGGCTACACGCTGCTCGACATCCCGAAGACGCGCCAGACGCTGATTCACGTGCACCAGGGCGCGGACGAGCTCGGCCGTGTGTATGCAGCCGACCTGCCGATCGTGTCGGGCATGCCCGAGATCGCCGCGCCGCTCGCCGCGCTCGAACCGCCGGCGCGCCCCGCGTGGGCCGGCACGGCCGCCGACGCGCATCGCGCGTATCGCGAATGGCATGCGCCGCTGCCGATGCCCGGCGACGTCCAGCTCGGCGACGTGATGGTGCAGTTGCGCGAGCGCCTGCCGCACGACGCGATCCTCACCAACGGCGCCGGCAACTATGCGATCTGGCTGCATCGCCACTTTGCGTACCGGCACTTCCGCTCGCAGCTCGCGCCGACGAGCGGCGCGATGGGCTACGGCGTGCCCGCCGCGCTTGCCGCGAAGTCGCTGTATCCGTCGCGCGCGGTCGTCGCGCTCGCGGGCGACGGCTGCTTCATGATGGCCGGCAACGAGCTCGCGACCGCGATGCAATACGGGCTGAACATCATCGTGATCGTCGTCAACAACGGGCATTTCGGCACGATCCGCATGCATCAGGAGCGCAACTATCCGGGGCGTGTGCATGGCACCGGGCTCACGAATCCCGATTTCGCCGCGTATGCACGCGCATTCGGAGCGCATGGCGAGACGGTCCGACGCACCGACGAATTCGCGCCCGCGCTCGAACGCGCGCTGACCTGCGGGCTGCCCGCGCTGATCGAGATCCGCATCCCGCAGGACGCCAGCACGCCGGCCGCGACGCTCGAGCAGATCCGCGAACAGGGCCGCCGCGCGCGCGGCGGATGACGGTGAACCCGCACGCCGCACCGCGCGCCGCCGCACTGTCGCACGACGACGCGCTCGCACTCCCCGGCACGCTGCTCGCCCCGGACGGCACGCTCGTCGCGCCTTACGACCTCGAGCACGGCGGCGCGCGTGCCATCGGCCACGTGCCGGCCGCGCCCGCACGCGGCCTGCTGCACGCCGCGCACCGGCCGTTCCGGCTCGACTACGACCGCGCCCGGCATGTGCACGTGATCAACGGGATGGGCGTCACGCTCGGCGATTCGGTGATCGGGCTCGCCGCGCTCGCCGCACTGCGCGCCGCCCACCCAGGCCTGTGCTTCACGCTGTACCGGCCGGCCCGCGCGCCACGCTACGTCGACGCGCTGTATGCGCTCGCGGCCGACATCGTCGCGCCGTCTCGCGCGCTGCCGTACTCCGCCGACGCGCTGCCGGCACACGCGCCGTGCATCGACGTCGGCAATCACCTGTACTGGCCTGCGTTCGCGCAGTTGCCGATGATCGATTTCTTCCTCGATGCGCTCGGCGCGGACCCCGCGTCGGTGCCGCCGTCGGCCAAGCGCAACCGCTGGCTCGCGAAGCTGCCGCTGCCGGCGTTGCCCGCACAGTGGCAACGCCCGTACGTGCTGTTCTGCCCGAGCGCGAGCACCGCATTGCGCGGCGTGCCGCCCGCGCTGCACGCCATGTTCGTCGAGCAGCTCGCGCAGCGCTACGGCTTGCCGGTGGCCGGGTTCGGGCCCGTCGCGCATCCCGCGTACGTCGACGTGAGCGCCGACGCGGCCGGCGATACGGCCCGGTTCATCGCGTGGGTCAAGGGCGCCAGCCTGCTGTTTGCACCCGACACGGCCGCGCTGCATCTCGCCGACGGTTTCGACGTACCGACGCTCGCGTGCTTCACGACGATCGGGCCGGCGCTGCGCGTGCGCGACTATCCGCATTGCGTGCCGGTCGCGCTCGACGTGCCCGCCGAATTGCATGGACTGCACCGCAGCGAGCGGCCTGACGATCTTGCGGCCGTTGAGGCCGCCTATCGCGCGTTCGACTGGGATGCGCTCGCGTGGCCCGCGCCGCGCGAAGCGGCGGCGACGGCCGAATAGGGAAACCGGGTGCGGCAGTGCGCTGCGAAGCCGGGAGCGAGGCTGCATGGACGCGCCGCCGGAGCGTGAGCCTGAACCGCTTCGACGCCTGCTGCCCCGCACTCAACCTGCCGCCACCCTCACCGCGCGATCGCGCAGCGTCTCCGACGGCCGCTTGCCGAACAGCCGGCGGTAGTCGGTCGCGAACTGGCTGAGATGCCAGAAACCCCACGCCTCCGCGACGTCCTGCACCGAACCGGCCGCGCGCCCGCACAGATCGCGCCGCGCGCCGTTCAGCCGCAGCGTGCGCAGGTAGGTCGCGGGCGCCATGCCGAGCACGTCCTGGAAGCAGTACTGCAGCGTGCGGCGGCTCACGTGCAACTGCTCGCACAGCTCCGGCACGCCGACCGGGCGCGTGCGGTGCGCGAGCACGTAGTCGCGCGCCTGCTCGACGATCCAGCGACGCATCGACGGCGCGCGGCCGGCATCGTCGTCGGCCGGTTGCGCGCACACGTCGAACAGCGCGGCCAGCACCTCGGCCTGCAGGTCGTCGCGCTGGGCATCGGGCAGCGGGCCGGCCATCGCCACCGCGCCGTCGAGCCGGCGGCCGAGCAGCGCGCACAGGCGCGCGAGCCGTGCATCGCCGACCTGCATCACGCGCTGCGTGAAGAGCCGCTCGTCGAGTGCGCGGCGCTCCACGTCCTCCGCATAGCGGCGCAGCACGTCGCCGCGCACGACGATGCCGTAGATCGAGAACTGCGCGGGCGTCACCAGCTCGAATTCGACGTTGCCGGGCCGGAACGCGAGCGCGCCGGACCCGATACGGCACGCATCGACGCGCGCGGTGCCGTCGCACACGAGCGGGATGCCGAACCAGTACGCATCGCCGCGCACCTCGCACGCCTGGCGCAGCTGGTGGCTCGTCGATTCGCGAAACAGCTTCATCGTGTCGAGCGGCAGCTCGGTCAGCGTGCCGACGAAGCGGCCGGCCGCGAGCTGATCGTAGGTCTGCCGCCAGCCGACCAGGTTGCGCGCCTGCTCGTCCGCGTCATGCGCGACGCTGACGACCGCCTGCCCGGCCAGCGCATCGTCGCCCTGCGCATTGCGTCGCGTGTCTTCCGCCGTCGGTTCTTCGCTGCACGCCACGTGTTGGTCCATCATGTCCTCCTTCACCTGCCCGGCACCGCGCCTGTCACGCAAGTCCCGTGCCGAACCGCGCGGTTCGGCGCACGGCCCGTCATTGCACGTTGCACGGCCGGCGCGCGCCATCCGGGCGCACCCGAACGCAGCGCGCCGCGCACGCCGCCGGTGCGATCCGCGCGGCGACCGCGCATGCCGAACGCCCCGCAGTCGCCGGCTACCCGGCCGGCTTGAGCCGCACGACCCGCGTACCGCAGTTGCCGTACGCGTGCACGATCGCCAACTCGACGATCGCGCTGCCGGCCGGCCAGGGCGCGGCATCCGCATCCGGCAGACCGGCGCGCAGCGTCGCGCGACCGTTGATCCGGTAGCGCATGCCGCGCACGAAGTCGACGAACAGCAACCCGATGCCGCTGCCGTCGCAGGCCGCCGCGTCGATCCGGCCGCCGTCGCCGGGCGCGGGCAACGCGAACCGCAGCGTCTTCGTGTCGATCACGCGCACGACCGGCAGCCGGTCACCGTTCGCATCACGCAGGCCCTGCACGATGTCGCAGGTCACGGACGCATGCGATCCGGATGCGATGCCGACGAACATGAACGGCTGCGACTCGATGAACTGTCGCACGCCGATGCTCATGCGCGTCGTCACCACGTCGCTCATCCGCTCGGCTTCGTCGGCCACGCCGAAGCGCTGGTGCGCATCGAGTTCGCCCGCGTGGAACACGGGGTGGCGCGGAAAGGTTCGGGGCGGTTCTGCCATGCCGGGATCTGTCGTGTGCATCGGCGCGGCAGCCGCCGCAAGCGTGCGGCTGCCGGTATCGTTTTCCGGCGCGGGATGCGACGATGCGCGGCCCGCGCCGGGTGTCGAATGTCGAAATCGAAAATGGCGAAGCGCCGGACGCCCGGCGTCGGCGCATCGCATCCACGCGCGCACCGCGCCCGCCGTCGCCGGCAACCGGGAACCGGTCACCGGCAAACCGGTCCGGCCGGCGTCGGGCTGCCGACCGGCCGGGACCGTCACGTCGCCACCGCTGCGGCGCTCAGAAGAACCCGAGCGCCTCGGCCTGATAGCTCACCAGCAGGCACTTCGTCTGCTGATAGTTCGACAGCGCCATCTTGTGCGTCTCGCGACCGATCCCCGACTGCTTGTAGCCGCCGAACGCCGCGTGCGCCGGATACAGGTGATAGCAGTTGGTCCACACGCGGCCGGCTTCGACCTCGCGGCCCATCCGGTACGCACGCGTGCCGTTGCGCGTCCACACGCCCGCACCGAGCCCGTAGAACGTGTCGTTCGCGAGTTCGATCGCTTCCTGCTCGTCCTTGAACGTCATCACCGACGCGACCGGCCCGAAGATCTCTTCCTGGAACACGCGCATCTTGTTGTTGCCGAGCAGCATCGTCGGCTTCACGTAGTAGCCCGTGCCGAGTTCGGCCGCCGGCGCCGTGCGCTCGCCGCCCGTCAGGCATTGCGCGCCCTCGCCGCGGCCGATGTCGATGTAGGACAGGATCTTGTCGAGCTGCTGCTGCGAAGCCTGCGCGCCGATCATCGTCTGCAGGTCGAGCGGGTGGCCGCCCTTGATGCGCTCGACGCGCGCGACGGCCTTCTCGATGAACTTCTCGTAGATCGACTCCTGGATCAGAATCCGCGACGGGCACGTGCATACTTCGCCCTGGTTCAGCGCGAACATCGCGAGCCCTTCGAGCGCCTTGTCGAGAAACGCGTCGTCCTGGTCGAGCACGTCGGCGAAGAAGATGTTCGGGCTCTTGCCGCCCAGTTCGACCGTCGACGGAATCAGGCTGTCGGCCGCCGCGCGCAGGATGTGCTTGCCGACCGGCGTCGAGCCGGTGAACGCGATCTTCGCGATGCGCTTGCTGGTCGCGAGCGCCTCGCCCGCTTCCTTGCCGAAGCCGTTCACGATGTTGATCGTGCCGGCCGGGAACAGGTCGCCGATCAGCTCCATCAGCACCAGCACCGACGCGGGCGTCTGCTCGGCCGGCTTCATCACCACGCAGCAGCCGGCCGCGAGCGCCGGCGCGAGCTTCCACGCGGCCATCAGCAGCGGGAAGTTCCACGGGATGATCTGGCCGACCACGCCGAGCGGCTCGTGGAAGTGATACGCGACGGTGTTGTCGTCAATTTCGGAAATGCCGCCTTCCTGGGCGCGGATGCAGCCCGCGAAGTAGCGGAAGTGGTCGATCGCGAGCGGCAGGTCGGCCGCCATCGTCTCGCGCAGCGGCTTGCCGTTGTCGATGGTCTCGGCCACCGCCAGCAGCTTCAGGTTCTTTTCCATCCGGTCGGCGGCCGCGAGCAACAGGTTCGCGCGCTCCGCGACGGACGTCTTGCCCCACTTGCGGCGCGCGGCATGCGCGGCGTCGAGCGCCAGCTCGATATCGTCGGCGCCCGAGCGCGGAATACGGCAGAACGGCTGGCCGTTGATCGGCGACACGTTCTCGAAATACTCGCCCTTCACCGGCGGAACCCACTTGCCGCCGATGTAGTTGTCGTACTGCTGACGGTACGGGTATTCGACGTCGAGGCCCAGTTGCTTCAGGTCAAACGGGTTCATACATGTCTCCTGTTCATCGTGCTTGTACGAGTAAAGCGCCGGTTGGATTGCGCTGCACCCGGTTACGCAACATGCGTGCCAAACACGACGAATACGAGACGCCCCCGGCACGCCCGCGTACGCACCGTGCGGTGTTCACCCGCGCAGCACGGCGGGTGTGCCGATTCTGAACAGTGCGACTGTGCAGCGCGCCGGACCGGTGTTCGAAATTCCCACAGTGCGCCACGGCGCGCGGCATGCGGATGCGGGCCGCGACGTGTGGCATGTCGCTTGCGTGCGCATCATGGAATCCCACGCAATGGCCTGCACGCACACTCCCACCATGAACGACCACGGCCCCCTGACCGACGACGCCATCGCGTTCATCCGCGAGCAGGCGTTCCTGATCGTCGCGACCGCCGACGCGGCAGGCAACGGCGACTGCTCGTACCGCGGCCGCCAGCCGCGCGCCGACGGCTCGTTCGAGCCGCTCGTCGACATGCCCGACCGCTGCACGCTCGTGCTGCCGGATTTCGCGGGCAACAACCTGTTCAACACGATCGGCAACCTGCTCGTGAATCCGGCGATCGCGCTGCTGTTCGTCGATTTCGTGCGGCAGACGACCTGGCTCGTGCAGGGCCGCGCGACGATCGACGCGCACACGGAAAGCCGCGCGCACCTGTGGCCCGATGCGCGGCGCCATGTGGTCGTTGAAGTCGAGCGCGCACAGGCACGGGCGGATGCGACGCTGCCGTCGCTGGTGCTGGCGTGATGGGCATGATGCGCGTGACGTGAGCGCGCGAATGAAGCGATGACGCAATGCGAAGGCGCGCCGGCCGCCGTGGCTTGCGCGCCCGTACGCGCCCATGCGCAACGACGCGGCGCTCAACGCCCGTGCGTCTGCGCAGCAGCCGCTTCGATCCGGCCCGGCGCCGGCCGGTCGGCGTGCGCGAGCGCGGCGGTGCCGTCACCCGCTTCGTCCGCCACCCGCCGCCCGAGAAACGCAAACACCACACCCGCACACAGCACGGTCACCACCGCCAGCCCGATCAACAATCGATCGAACGCATGCGCGTAGCTCGCCAGCAGCGCCGCATGCCCGACACCCGGCAACGCCGCCGCTGCGCCCGCCAGATCGCCGGTCGCGAGCCGCGCGGCCGCGCGCAGCGTCGCGTCGGGCGTACCGTCGGCGCCCGCGGCCTGCGTCAGCCCCGCTCGCGCGAGCCCGGCCAGCACGGCACCCACGATCGCGAGCGCGATCCCTTCGCCGGCTACCCGCGTCGTGCTGAAGATCCCGGTCGCCATCCCGGCACGCTCCTTCGGCACGACGCTCACCGACAGCCCGTCCATCAGCCCCCACGGCATGCCGGCGCCGACGCCGATCGCCAGCATCGGCGCGATCGCCGCCGGCCCCGCGCCGCCGCGCAGCGCGATGCCCAGCCACACGAGCCCGGCTGCCGCGACAAGCAGCCCGAGCCCCGAGATCACGCCGGCCGACAGCCAGCGCGTGAGCGTCGCCGCGACGAGCGGCACGACGAGCATCGGCGCGGAAATCGCGAGCATCAGCCAGCCGGCGCCGATCTCGCTGAAGCCGTCGATGCCGATGAAGCGCAGCGGCAGCACGACCAGCAGCACGATGTAGCAACAGCAGGTCGACACCGGCAGCACCTGCACGCCGACGAAGCGCGCGATGCGAAACAGCGACAGGTCGAGCATCGGCCGCGCGACGCGCGTCTCGATCGCGACGAACGCGCAGGCGCCGAGCGCCGCGCCGGCCAGCAGCGCGATCACGAGCGCGCTCGACCAGCCCCGCGCGGGCGCCTCGATCACGCCGAACGTGAACAGCGTCAGCGCGGTGGTGAACGCGGCCGTGCCGGGCCAGTCGAGCCCCGTCGCGTGCGGGTCGCGCGATTCGTGCATGCGCGGCAGCCCGACGCCGAGCGACAGCACGCCGGCCACCGCGCTCGTCACGAAGATCGCGCGCCAGCCGTAATGCCCGATCAGCGCGCCGGCGAGCACGGGCCCGAACGCGAGCCCGATCCCGAAGGTCGTGCCGAGCAGGCTGAATGCGCGCGTGCGCGCCGCGCCGTCGAATTCCTGCGCGAGCGCGGCGGTGCCGCCCGCGAGCGCCGCGGCCGCCGCGAGCCCCTGCGCGCCGCGCAGCAGGTCGACCGCGAGCATCGACGGCGCGAACGCGAGCGCGCCCGACATCAGCGTGAAGCCGCCGACGCCGATCGCGAACAGGCGCTTGCGGCCGAACTGGTCGGCCAGCGCGCCGGCGGCCATCAGGAAGCTGCCGAACGCGAGCATGAACGCGTTGGTGATCCAGTTCATCGCGACCGTCCCGCCGTGCAGGTCGCGGCCGATCGCGGGCGTCGCGACCGCGCCGCCCGAAAACGACAGCGGCAGCGCGACGGCGGCCAGGCAGACGGCGGCCAGCACCCATGCACGCCGGCGTGCCGACACGGCTGAATCGGCTGAAAAAGGGAGATCCATCATCGCTCCTCGAAAAGCCGGCGCGGATGCGCCGCCAGAGCGACAGAAGATAAATCCGATTCAATCCGTGAAAAACCATGCGAAGGTTCACATATAACGGACTAAAATTCCGCAATTCACTCGACCATGGACGCGTGTCCACCCACGCCCTTCGACCCGATGGAAAACCTGACCGGCATCGTCGCGTTCGTCCGCACCGCCGAAGCGCTGAGCTTCGTCGCGGCGGGCCGCGCGCTCGGCATCTCGGCATCGGCGGTCGGCAAGACGATCGCGAAGCTCGAGCAATCGCTCGGCGTGCGCCTGTTCAACCGCACCACGCGGCGCGTCACGCTCACCGAAGAGGGGCGGCATTTCTACGAACGCTGCCAGCGCATCCTCGAGGATTTCCGCGATGCGGAAGCGACGGTGACGGCGTCCGCACAGCGCCCGCGCGGCAGGTTGCGCGTGAGCCTGCCGGTGATCGGCTACCGGTTCCTGCTGCCGGTGCTGCCCGAATTCCGGCAGCGCTACCCGGACGTCGAGCTCGATCTCGATTTCAACGACCGGATGGTGGATGTCGTCGAAGGCGGCTTCGACGCGGTGATTCGCAGCGGCCCGCTGTCGGATTCGAGCCTGATGTCGCGGCGGCTCGGCCCGTTCGCGTTCGTGCTGTGCGCGACGCCCGCGTATCTCGCGCAGGCCGGCACGCCGCGCACGCCGCGCGATCTCGAAGGGCACGAATGCGTGCGCTACTGCTTCCCGACCACCGGCAAGCTGCAGGACTGGGCGCTCGCGGCCGACGACGGCACGCCGCTGAAGCTGCGCACCGCGCTGACCTGCAACAACATGGAAGCGCTGCGCGGCACCGTGCTCGCGGGGCTCGGCATCGGCTACATGCCCGACTTCCTCGCGCGCGACGCGCTCGAACACGGCGCGCTCGTCACCGTGCTCGACGACTACCGGATCGCGCCGGGGCAATTCTCGATCGTGTGGCCGTCGAGCCGGCAGTTGTCGCCGAAGCTGCGCGTATTCGTCGATTTTCTGTGCGAGCGGCTGTTCAGGTAGCCGGTGACGGAAGCCTCGGACGCTAACGCTCGCACCGCTCGAACGGCACGCCTGCCGTCAGGCCCGCGGCTTCTCAGTCCGCCCCGATCCGATCCGCTTCCGCCTGCGGCAGCAGCGCATCGCTGTCGTCCTTCAGACCGACGCCCGTCAGCCCGAGCCGGCGCGCGTGCGTCATCAGGTAATGCAGCTTGTGCGCGGCCCCCGCATACGGCAGCCCTTCGGGCCGCACGTTCGAGATGCAGTTGCGCAGCGCGTCGTGGCAGCCGACCTTCGGCGCCCACGTCAGGTACACGCCGAGACTGTCCGGCGAGCTGAGCCCCGGCCGTTCGCCGATCAGCATCGCGACGACCTTCGCGCGCAGCAGCTCGCCGATCTCGTCGCCGAGCGCGACGCGTGCCTGGGTCGCGACCACCACCGGGCCGATCTGCCAGCCGTCCGCGTCGAGCCGCGGCCGCACGGCCTGCAGCAGCGGCAGCGCCTGTTTCGCGGCCGCGAACGCCGACAGCCCGTCGCCGACCACGAACACGACGTCGGGCCCGTCGCCGCTCACCGTGTCGCCGTACGCGGCCAGCAGCACGCGCCCTTCATCCGACAGCTTGCGGCCCAGGTCGGGCCGGCGCAGATAATGCTGACGATCGGGCGCGGCACTCTGCACGCCGAGCGTCGCGAAGCCGGCCGCGTGGAGTTCGCGCCGCAGCGCGTCCGCGTCGAGCGGCTGGTGCACCGCGTCGCGCGCCTGCGCGTGCGACAGGTTGAACGCGAGCAGCGGCGCGGTCGGCAGGCTGTTGCCCGCGCGGCCGAGCGCGATCCGCGCATTCGTGAACGACTTCAGCTGCGCCCACGGGTTCTTTTCGACGGCGTCGCTCATGCCGAAATCCCCATCCAGTCGTTCGCGCCCGCGAGCAGCGGCACGCGCGACGTCGCCGCGCGCAATGCGCCGTGCGCGTCGGCGATCTCCATCGTCTCCAGCCATTCCTCGAATTCCGGCGCGCGGCGCAGGCCGAGCACCTCGCGCACGTAGAGCTGGTCGTGAAACGACGTGCTCTGGTAGTTCAGCATCACGTCGTCCGCGCCCGGAATCCCCATGATGAAGTTGATGCCGGCCGCGCCCAGCAGCGTCAGCAGCGTGTCCATGTCGTCCTGGTCGGCTTCGGCGTGGTTCGTGTAGCAGATGTCGCAGCCCATCGGCACGCCGAGCAGCTTCCCGCAGAAGTGATCCTCGAGCCCCGCGCGGATGATCTGCTTGCCGTCGTACAGGTATTCGGGCCCGATGAAGCCGACCACCGTGTTCACGAGGAACGGCTCGAACTTGCGCGCGACCGCATACGCGCGCACTTCGCAGGTCTGCTGGTCGACGCCGGAATGCGCGTTCGCCGACAGCGCGCTGCCCTGTCCCGTCTCGAAGTACATGAGGTTGTTGCCGACGGTGCCGCGCTGCAGCGACAACGCGGCCTCGCGCGCTTCGCCGAGCAGCGCGAGCGAGATCCCGAAGCTCGCGTTCGCCTTCTCGGTGCCCGCGATCGACTGGAACACGAGATCGACCGGCGCGCCCTTGTCGATCGCCGCGATCGTGTTGGTCACGTGGGTGAGCACGCACGACTGCGTCGGCACGCCGTAGCGCTCGCGGAACCCGTCGATCATCGCGAGCAGCTTCACGATCGCCGCGAGGCTGTCGGTGGCCGGGTTGATGCCGATCATCGCGTCGCCGCAGCCGTACATCAGCCCGTCGAGCATCGACGCGGCAATGCCCTTCACGTCGTCGGTCGGATGGTTCGGCTGCAGCCGCACCGACATCCGGCCCGCGAGCCCGACCGTGTTGCGAAAGCGCGTGACGACGCGGCGCTTGCGCGCGGCCGCGATCAGGTCCTGGTTGCGCATCAGCTTCGACACGGCCGCGACCATCTCGGGCGTAAGGCCCGGAGCGATCCGTTCGAGCGCCGCGCCGTCGGCCGCCGGCGACAGCAGCCAGTTGCGGAAATCGCCGACGGTGAGGTGCGAGATTTCCGCGAACGCGGCCGCGTCGTGGTCGTCGACGATCAGCCGCGTGACCTCGTCGTCTTCGTACGGGATCACCGCTTCGTTCAGGAATGCCTTCAGCGGCACGCCCGCGAGCGCGATCTTCGCGGCGACGCGCTCCTCCTCGCTCGCCGCCGCGACGCCGGCGAGCTGGTCGCCGGAACGCAGCGGGCTCGCCTTCGCGAGCAGCGTCTTCAGGTCCGCGAAGCGGTATGTGCGCGGACCGATCGTCTCCGTGTAGGACATCGTGCGAGCCTCCTTGCCCCTCTTCGGGCCCGTCATCAGCGCGAACGGGCCCCGACCAAAACCGACGGCGCGCCCGTCGGACGGGGCGCGCCGGTTGCCGTCAGGAACGGCCGTTCGCCTTCACCCTGCTCATTCCTCCAGCAGCGCGTCGCCGGGCGCGCTTGCCCGCTGCGAACGCGTCGCGAGGAAGTAAGCGTAACCGAGCGCGAGGAAACCGATGAACACCAGCGCGACCAGCCCGTTGAAGTACACCATCGTGCCGAGACAGACGAGCGCCGCCAGGATCGCGAACGCCGGGAAGACCGGGTACAGCGGCGCGCGGAACGGCCGCGCCATGTTCGGATGCGAGCGGCGCAGCTTGAACAGCGACGCCATGCTCACGATATACATCACGATCGCACCGAACACCGACATCGTCACGATATTCGCGGTCAGCGTCTGCCCGCCGAACTGGATCAGCTCGTCGCTGTAGATCGCCGCGATGCCGACCACGCCGCCCGCGAGGATCGCGCGGTAAGGCGTCTTGAAGCGCGGATGCACCTTCGCGAGCCATTCGGGCAGGTAGCCTTCGCGGGCCAGCGCGAAGATCTGGCGCGAATAGCCGAGGATGATCCCGTGGAACGACGCGACGAGCCCGAACAGCCCGAGCCACACGAGCATGTGCATCCAGCCGCTGTTCGCGCCGACGATGTACTTCATCGCCTGCGGCAGCGGATCGTTGATGTTCGCGAGCTTGGTCCAGTCGCCCGCGCCGCCGGCGAACACCATCACGCCGATCGCGAGCGCCACGAGGGTCAGAATGCCGGCCACGTACGCGATCGGGATCGAGCGCTTCGGGTTCTTCGCTTCCTCTGCGGCCATCGCGACGCCTTCGATCGCGAGGAAGAACCAGATCGCGAACGGGATCGCCGCGAACATCCCGTGGAACGCGCCCACGCTGAAGTGATCGGCGCCCGACCAGCCGCCCTTCGTGAAATTGCTCCACGCGAAGCCCGGCGACACGACGCCCATGAACACCAGCAGCTCGAAGATCGCGAGCAGCGTGACGACCAGCTCGAAGGTCGCCGCGATCTGCACGCCGACGATGTTCAGCGCCATGAACACGAGATACGCGCCCATCGCCGCGTGCTTCGGCTCGAGGCCCGGGAACTGCACGTGCAGGTAAGCGCCGATCGCGAGCGCGATCGCGGGCGGCGCGAACACGAACTCGACGAGCGTCGCGGCGCCGGCGAGATAGCCGCCGGTCGGGCCGAACGCACGGCGCGCATACGCGAACGGGCCGCCCGCGTGCGGGATCGACGTCGTCAGCTCGGTGAAACTGAAGATGAAGGTGGTGTACATCGCCGCGACGAACAGCGCGGTAATGACAAAGCCCAGCGTGCCAGCGCTCGCCCAGCCGTAGCTCCAGCCGAAGTATTCGCCGGAAATCACGAGGCCGACCGCGATGCCCCACAGTTGCCAGGTCCCGAGCGTCTGCTGCAGCGCGGGCTGGCCGGACGACTTGGCGCCGGCGGCGGGCCGGCCATTCGACTCTGCTTTCATCGGACTCTCTCCTCAAAGGGCGGGCCTGCCGGCCTGCGCAACTGAGAATCGATGCTAGAGAGTCATTAAACGACGTGTTATCGAAATTCGGCAAAGATCGAGGCTGACATTTCGCTGACGGAAATGCTGATGCGGTGCGTGGGTTGGAGCTTGGGACTGCGGCTGTGGCCTAGGGCGGGAGCCGATGTCGATGCGGGAACCCGAGCCGGAGCCGATCAGCAACGTCCCAGCGTTCATCCGGACACGCCGCTGCGACCTTCGCCCGCGCCGACGCATCGATTTCACACACGCGATGACGCACGACCGGACGCCGCCGCGGGCCGTTCGCGCGTCACGAATACAGGCGATGAAGCGCGCGGTACCCGTCCAGCCGCGCAACGCAGCGCGGCCGACCGGATACGCAAGCGCAGCGTTACTGCCCGCCGCCGCGCTGGTTGAACCAGCGATCGAGCAGCTTGCCGGCCGCCTCGCGGCCGCCAAGGCCGAACGACAGCGCCACCGCCACCGCGATCGCGCCGAGCACGAGGCCGAACGCGAGCTGGACGATCTCGTTCGCGATACCCATCGCGCGCAGCCCCATCGCGAACACGAGCCCGAGGATCGCGAATTGCGCGATACGCGCAAACAGCACGCTGTGTTCGCGGTCGGCCTGCTCGATCACGCGGCGCGCGAGGCCCGCGAGCCACACGCCGATCACGAGGATCACGCCGCCCATCAGCACGTGCCCGCCGAATTCGATGAACAGCGTGACGACGTCGCGCACCTGCGAGAAGCCGAGCCGGTTCGCGGCCTCGACCGACGCGAACAGCATCGCGAAGAACACGATCAGCCGCGCGACCAGCACCGACGGCTGCAGGATGCCCGAGAACACGCGTTCGACGCCGAGCACGGCCGGCAGCCCGTCGACGCCCGCGGCTTCCAGCAGCTTCTGCGCGAGCGATGCGACGAAGCGCGCGAAATAGTACGTCACCAGCACGATCACGATCGCCGCGACGATGTCCGGCACCGCGCCGAGGAACTGGTTCAGCATGTTGGTCGCGGGAATCGAGATCGCGTCGATCTTCAGCGCGTCGAGCGCGGAGATCAGCGTCGGCACGAACACGAACACGTAGACGATCGTGCCGATCAGGCTCGACACGCGCACGGGCGTCGGGCTGTCGATGCCCTGCGTGAGCCGGTCGGCGCCGGCGGCCACCAGCAGGTTCGTCACGAGGCCGCGCAGCACGCGCGCGACGACCCAGCCGACGAAGCCGATCGCCGCGGCCGCGAACAGGTTCGGCACGATCGCGAGCAGCTTGTCGACCATCCCCTGCACCGGCGACAGCAGCCCCGACAGCGCGAACGACGCGAGAATCGCCGGCAGGAACATCAGGATCACGAGCCAGAACAGCACGTCGCCGAGATAACCGCTCATCGGCTGCATGCCGGCGCCTTCGGACAGCGTGCTGTCGATCTTGCTCGCCTTCAGCGCGCGGTTCGCGAGGCTGCGCAGCAGCGATGCGATGAGCCACGCGATCAGCGTCAGCGCCGCGCCGCCGATCAGGTTCGGCAGGTAGTTGACGATGTGCGTGACGAGCAGCGAGAACGGATTGGAGACCGCGTACAGGTTGAGCACGTTGAAGATGCCCACCGCGGTGACGAGCAGCACGAGCCAGAACAGCCCGCCGGCGATGATGCGCTCGACGCAGGCGCCCTGGCCGGTGCTTTCGGTGATCCGCTGATCGACCTTCAGCGCACTGAGCAGGCGCATCGCGCCGGCCCGCGCCACGACGGCGATCAGCCAGCCGATCACCAGGATGCCGATCGCGCCGGCGATCTTGGGCAGATACCCCCCTAGCGTGGTCTGCAGCGACGTGATGAAGCTGGAAGCATCCATTTCTTCTTCTCCCGAAAACGTGGTGTGGCGATGGAACATCGACGAACGACCTGCGTACTTCGAAAAACGTGCTGCCCCGACGAAGCAACTTACCCGAGAAAAATGACGCGATCACCCGATTTCACCGTCTTTAACTTTAGTCATCAATCTCGGAGGGGCAAGACCCCATTTCGTCAAAATAAAAAGGGGCGCGATTCGTCGGCGTCCTACGCATTTCCGCACGATTTGTCCGTTCGGCGCGTGCTACCGTGACGTCGGTTTCCGCCCGCGCAGTACCGGCGCGCAGGCAGCCTGCCGGCCCATCTATCCGCTACAGCAAGGAGAAGAAGACATGTTCAAGCATGAAGTCGAGATCCGGCGGCTGCCGGAACTGCACGGCTATGCGGTGGCGCACACCGGGTCGTACCTGAAGGTCGGCGAAGCGTTCGCGCGCATCGGTGCGTGGGTCGGGCAGCACGGGCTGATCGGTCCGGGCGCGAAGATGATCGGCATTTTCTGCGACGATCCGGACACGACGCCCGAAGCGCAGTTGCGCGCGAAGGCCTGCTTCATGCCGGCCGACGGGGCGCCGGACGTCGAACCGGTGCCGCCGGTGGAGCGCGTGACGATAGCAGGCGGCGAATACGCGGTGCTGCTGCATACGGGACCGTATGCAGACCTGAAGACCGCCTACCAATGGCTGTACGGCGACTGGCTGCGTCACGCCGGCCGCGAAGCCGCCGACGCGCCGCCGTTCGAGCTTTACCTCAATACGCCGATGGACGCGGCGCCGGCCGACCTGCGGACCGAGATCTACCTGCCGCTACGCTGAGTGAAGAGCCGGTGCGTGAGCGCCGGCCGTGAAACGAAACGCGCCGGCCGGCATTTCCGCCCGACCGGCGCGAACGTGCGAACGTGCGACCGGGTGACCGGGTGACCGGGTGACCGGGTGACCGGCTTACGCGGCCTGAGCGCCGCACCCGGGACAGAAACGCGCGTCAGTCGCCAACGCCGCGTGACAGCGGCTGCAGGCCTTGCTGCGTTGCGCCGCGCCGCATTGCGCGCAGAAGCGCGCGTCGACCGCATTGAGCGCGCCGCAGCCCGCGCATGCGAGCTGGCTCAGCGGGACGTTGCCGCCCGGGCCGCCTGGCCCGCCGCCGGCGTCGGCCGACGCCTGCCAGCCCCAGCCGTGGCGATCGCGGCCGCGCGCATCGTGACCGCCGTGCTGGTCGCGGCGCTGTCCGCCGTGATGGCCGCCGCTACCGCCGTTTCCGCCGCTGCCGTGCCCGCTGCCGTGCCCGCTGCCATGGCCACCGCCGAGGCCGCCCAGGATCCGTTTCAGAAAGCTCATCGCCCGCTCCTCAACGCGCGGCCTGCGCGCCGCCGAACGCCCCGGAGGACGACAGCAGCCGCAAACCGTTGGCCACGACGATCAGGCTCGCGCCCGCGTCGGCGAAGACTGCCATCCACATCGTGCCGAGCCCCGCGACCGTGAGGCCGAGGAACACGATCTTCACGCCGAGCGCGAAGCCGATGTTCTGCACCAGCACGCGGTGCGTCGCGCGCGACAGCCGCACGAACGCGGGAATCTTGCGCAGATCGTCGTCCATCAGCGCGACGTCGGCCGTCTCGATCGCCGTGTCGGTGCCCATCGCGCCCATCGCGAAACCGATATCGGCACGCGCGAGCGCCGGCGCATCGTTGATCCCGTCGCCGACCATCCCGACCGCGCCCGCGCCGCCGGCCGACAGTTCCTCGACCGCCGCGAGCTTGTCTTCCGGCAACTGGTTGCCGCGCGCATCGTCGATGCCCGCCTGCTGCGCGATCGCCTGCGCGGTATGCGGGTTGTCGCCCGTCAGCATCGCCGTGCGAATGCCGAGCGCGTGCAGATCGGCGATCGCTTCACGGCTCGTGTCCTTGATCGTGTCGGCCACCGCGAAGATGCCCAGCACGCGCACTTCGTCGACCAGCACCACGACGCTCTTGCCCTGCCGTTCGAGCACGTCGAGCTTCGCTTCGAGCGCCGTCGAGCAACGCTCGAGCTCCTCGACGAGCCGGTGATTGCCGAGCCAGTAGCGCGTGCCGTCGATCGTGCCGCGCACGCCGCGCCCGACGATCGCTTCGAACTCCTTGACATCGGCGAAGGCCGTCGTGCCGGCGTCGCGCGCCGCAGTGGCAAGCGCCTGCGACACCGGGTGATCGGAGCGCGCCGCGAGGCTCGCGCCGAGATACCGGACACGCGCGTCGTCGGCGTCGTCCGCATGCAGGTCGAAGTCGGTCTGCACCGGCTTGCCGTGCGTGATCGTGCCGGTCTTGTCGAGCGCGAGCCACGCGAGCTTGCGCCCTTCTTCCAGATAGACGCCGCCCTTCACCAGAATCCCGCGTCGCGCCGCGGCCGCGAGCCCCGACACGATCGTCACCGGCGTCGAGATCACCAGCGCGCACGGGCACGCGATCACGAGCAGCACCAGCGCGCGATAGATCCAGTCTTGCCATGCACCGCCCGTGACGAGCGGCGGCACCACCGCCACCAGCAGCGCGACCACGAACACGATCGGCGTATAGACGCGCGCGAACTGGTCGACGAAGCGCTGCGTCGGCGCCTTCGCACCCTGCGCTTCCTCGACCGCGTGGATGATCCGCGCAAGCGTCGAGTTGGCCGCGACCGCCGTCACGCGATAGTCGAACGAACCCGATTCGTTGATCGTGCCCGCGTACACGGCGTCGCCGGTCGTCTTGTCGACCGGCAGGCTCTCGCCGGTGATCGGCGCCTGGTTGACCGTCGAACGGCCCGCGACGACTTCGCCGTCCAGCCCGATCCGTTCGCCCGGCTTCACGCGCACGACCGCGCCGAGCGCCACCTGCGCGGCCTCGATCATGCGCCACGACCCGTCGGTGTCCTGCACGGTCGCGGTGTCCGGCGCGAGCTGCATCAGGCCCTGAATCGCATTGCGCGCCCGGTCCAGCGACTTCGCCTCGATCAGCTCGGCAATCGTGAACAGCACCATCACCATCGCGGCTTCCGGCCACTGGCCGATCGCCATCGCCCCCGTCACCGCGATGCTCATCAGCGCGTTGATGTTCAGGTTGCCGTTGCGGATCGCGATCCAGCCTTTCTTGTACGTGGTGAGCCCGCACGCGAGCACCGCCGCGAGCGCGAGCGCCGCCGACAGCCAGACGGGCAGGCCGGCCCACGTCGCACCCTCGGACGCGATCGCGGCGACGCCGGCCAGCGCCAGCGGCCACCACGGCTTCGCGGGCGCGTCGGCGACGCGCGGCGCCGGTGCGCCCGCCGTTGCCGCCTCGGGCGTCATCCCGAGCGTGCGGATCGCGCTTTCGATCGCCGGCTGGGCGCCCGGCACGTGCTCGACGGTCAGCATCCGCTGCATCAGGTTGAATTCGAGCGCCGACACTTCGCTCATCCCGCCGAGCTTCTTGCGGATCAGCGTTTCCTCGGTCGGGCAGTCCATCTGCATGATCCGGAACGCGGAGCGCACGTGGCCCGACGCGGTCGCCTGCGCGACCGGCAGCGGCGCGAGCGTCAGCGCAGCAGGCGCGCAGCAGTCGCCGGCTGCGTGGTCGTGGTCGTGGTCGTGACCGGCATGGTCGTGCGCGGCGTGATCGTGGCCCGCTTCGCCATGCGCGGCATGCCCGTGCGAGCACGACGCTCCGTGCGCATGCGTTTCGTCGTGCGTATGGCCGTGATCGTGGTCATGGTCGTGGCCGCGCGATGCGGCCTTGCCGTGCGCGTGCTCGCCGGCCGCCGGCGCCGCATCGGCAACGGTCGCCAGTTGCGTGTCGCCCTCATCGGCGCAGCATGCATCGGCGCCGCCGGCATGACGGTGTCGTGGGTCGGGGGTACGCTGGGCGTCGGTCATGACAACCTCCTTTGTGGCTTGACGGTGTAGAGTTAACACCCTGAAGCCACTACAAGGTCAACCCTTACACCGGAGAAAGGTCATGAAGATTGGCGAACTGGCCAAAGCGGCCCGCTGCACGCCCGAGACGATCCGTTTCTACGAGAAAGAGGGGCTGATGCCGGATGCGGAGCGCACCGATTCGAACTACCGCAGCTACACCGACGTGCACGTCGAACGGCTGCGCTTCATCCGCAACTGCCGCGCGCTGGACATGGCGCACGACGAGATCCGCTCGCTGCTGCGGCTTACCGACGCGCCGGCCGATCCGTGCGATTCGATCAATGCGCTGCTCGACGAACACATCGGGCACGTCGACGCGCGCCTCGCGGAACTCACTCATCTGCGCAACCAGCTCTCCGAATTGCGCCGCCAGTGCGTTGGCGAGCACTCGGTCGAGGATTGCGGCATCGTGCACGGTCTTGCGACGATGGAAACCGCCGCACCGGCCGCGAAGCGTTCGCACCTCGGCTGAAACCCTTGTAAAACAAGATAGTCTGATAGAGAATAGTTATATTATTACTAGGTATATGATAACTATTCATGTCTACTAGTCGACCGTCCCCGCTCGCGCTGGCCGTCCTCGCGACGCTCACCGAAACGCCGATGCATCCGTACGGGATGCTGCAGCAACTGAAGGCTCGCGGGTACGACGAAGTCGTCAACGTGCGGCAGCGCACGAGCCTCTATCAGACGATCGACCGGCTGCTGCGCGACGGGCTGATCGCCGTGCACGACACCGAGCGCGACGGCGCGTTTCCGGAGCGCACGCTGTATGCGTTGACCGAGGCCGGGCACACGGCCGGGCAGGCGTGGCTGCATGCGCTGCTCGCGGAGCCCGCGCGCGAATTCCCGGCGTTCGGCGCCGGCCTCGCATTCCTGCCGCTGCTCGACGCCGAAGATGCACGCCATCAGCTCGAGCTTCGGATCGCCCGGCTCGATGCCGAGCGCGAACGTCTCGAAACGCTGCGCGCCACCGCACAGGCCGACCAGGTGCCGCGCCTGTTCCTGCTGCAGAACGAGCATGCGCTCGTGCTGCTCAACGCCGAACTCGAATGGGCGCGCAGCGTCGTCGAACACCTGAAGATCGGCGCGCTGCGCTGGGTGGACGGCTGACGCGTCGGACCGGCCGGCATCCGCCGGCAACGGGCCTCGCCGCGATCAGAGCACCTTGCCGGGATTCAGGATGCCGAGCGGGTCCAGCGCGGCCTTCAGGCGGCGCATCAGGCCGATTTCCGCGTCGCTGCGCGTATGCGCGAGATAGGGGCGCTTGAGCACGCCGATCCCGTGCTCGGCCGACACCGAACCGCCCATGTCCCGCACCACCGCGTACACGCCGTGATCGAGCGCATCGAGGTCCGCGTCGGTCATTCCCGCCAGCGATACGCCGATATGCACGTTGCCGTCACCCACATGGCCGAAGAACAGGCACGTCGCGTCCGGCCAGCGTGCGCGCAACGCCGCGTCGCAACGCTCGGCGAATGCGCCGAGTTCGCCGGTCGGCAAGCTCACGTCGAAGTTGACCAGATGCGGCAGCGCATCGATCGCGAGACCTTCGCGCAACGTCCACAGGTCGCGCGCCTGCCGCTCCGACGTCGCGAGCACCGCATCCTCCACGAGCCCTGCGTCGAACCCGGCCGCCAGAGCGGTTTCCAGCGCATGGTGCGCATCGCCGCCCGGCGCGCTCGTCGCGCATTCGATCAGTACCGCGAAGCCGTCGTCGCCGACAAACGGCGCCGAGACGCCCGGCGTATGACGCGCGACGTAGTCGTAGAACGCCGGCCACATCGCCTCGAAGCTGACGACTTCCGGCTGCGTGCGCATGCCGTTCCACAGCGCGAGCACCGCGTCGTAGTCGCGCACGCGGCAGAGCGCCGTGGCCGGCGCGGCGAGCAACGGATGCAGCCGCAGCACCGCGCGCGTGACGACGCCGAGCGTCCCCTCGCTGCCGATGAACAGCTGCTTCAGGTCGTAGCCCGCATTGTTCTTCAGCATCCGGCTCATCGACGACACGACCGTGCCGTCCGCGAGCACGGCCTCGAGCCCGAGCACCTGCTCGCGCATCATCCCGTAGCGGATCGCGCGCGTGCCGCCCGCGTTGGTCGCGAGCATGCCGCCGATCTGGCACGAGCCGCGCGCGCCGAGATCGACACCGAACGTGAAGCCCGCCGCTTGCGCGGCTTCCTGCACCGTCTGCAACGGCGTCCCGGCGCGCACGGTGATCGTGCCGGCTGCCGCGTCGAGCGCCTCGATGCCCGCGAAACGCTCCATCGACAGCACGACCTCGCCGCCGAGCGCGACCGCGCCGCGCGCGAGCCCCGTCAGGCCGCCTTGCGGCACGACCGGCTGGCCGAGCCGCGCGCACAGCGCGAGCGTGCGCGACACGTCGTCGACGCTGCGCGGGCGCACCAGCGCGCGCGGCCGCACGCCGGCCGGCTCGTTGTACGCGGTGAAGTAACGCGGATCGATGTCGGCCGCTCGCGTGACGAGCGCCTCGCCCAGTTCGGCGACGAGCACGGCTTCGAGCGCGTCGCCCGACAGCGGCGCGGCCGCCGGTTCGCCGCTCGCGGCGGCCGTGTTCCGGTTCTGCATCGCGCGCGGCTGCACTTACTTCGCCGAGATGTCGATATCGCCGAAATACTTCAGCCCGAGCGACTTCACCGTGCCGTCCGCCTTCAGCTTGTCGATCGCCGCATCGAGTTTCGCCTTCAGCGCGCTGTCGCCCTTGCGCAGCCCGAATGCGATGCCGCTGCCGAGGATCTTGTCGTCGTGCACCGGCTGGCCGACGAACGCGAAGCCCTTGCCGTCCGGACGCGACAGGAAGCCGCGCTGGCCCGACGGTGCGAGCACGAGCGTCGCGTCGAGACGGCCCGCTACCAGATCCGCATACGCCTGGTTCTGGTCCTGGTACGCGACGATCGCGACGCCGGCCGGCTCCCAGTGCGCCTTCGCGAAGGTTTCCTGGATCGATGCCTGCAGCACGCCGACGCGCTTGCCCTTCAGCGATTCGGGCGTCGGCAGCAGGCCGCTGCCGGTGCGCGCGATCAGCTGGGTCGGCACGCGATAGATGATCGTCGTGAAATCGATCGCCTGGCGGCGCTGCTCGGTCGCATTCATCGCCGAGTTGATCGCGTCGAACTTGCGCCCCTTCAGCGCGGGAATCAGCCCGTCGAACGACGTCTCGACCCATTTGCACGACAGCTTCGCCGTCTGGCAGACGGCATTGCCGACGTCGATGTCGAAGCCCTGCAGGTCGCCGTTCGGCGCTTTCGATTCGAACGGCGGGTATTGCGCTTCAAGGCCGAAACGCAGCGTCTGCGCGTCGGCGAGCGCCGCGCCCGAGCCGATTGCGCACGCGAGTGCGAACGCGAGTTTCAGGGTGGTCGTGTGCTTCATCGTGATCTCCTGTGTCTGGTCGATGCGACGCGCCCGTCGCCGGATGCCCGTCGCCGGTTTTCATACGGGCCTACAGCGAACGCAGCCGCCGCGCGCCTTCGACCAGCGTCGCGTCGTCCTTCGAAAAACTGAGCCGGATCACGCCGGCGTCGGTGCCGTCGGTATAGAACGCCGACAGCGGAATCGTCGCGACGCGCGCGTCGCGGATCAGGCGCAGCACGAAATCGCTGTCGCTTTCGTCCGAGAAGTGGCGAAAGCGCGCGAGCATGAAGAACGAGCCTTCGCTCGGCAGCAGCTCGAAACCGGAATCGGCCAACTCGCGCGCGAGCAGGTCGCGCTTGGCCTGATAGAACGCCGACAGGCCGAGATAGCTGTCCGGCCGCGCGAGGATCTCCGCGAACGCGACCTGCATCGGCGTATCGGCCGCGAACACCATGAACTGGTGCACCTTGCGGATCTCGTCCATCAGCTCGGCCGGCGCGAGGCAGTAGCCGACGCGCCAGCCGGTCACGTGGAACGACTTGCCGAACGACGACACGATCACGCTGCGCTCCGCCAGCTCGCGATGGCGCGCCATGCTCTGGTGCTGCGCGCCGTCGAACACGACGTGTTCGTAGACTTCGTCGGACAACACCACGATGCCCGTGTCGCGCGTGAGTTGCGCGAGCCGCGCCAGATCGTCGGCCGAGAACACCGTCGCGGTCGGGTTGTGCGGCGTGTTGACGATGATCATCCGCGTGCGCGGCGTGATGGCTGCGGCCACTTCGTCCCAGTTCACGCGGAAATGCTCGGGCGACAGCTTGATCGCCACCGGCGTCGCGCCCTGCAGCCGCACGATCGGCGCATAGCTGTCGAACGACGGCTCGAAGTAGATCACCTCGTCGCCCGGATGCACGAGCGCGCTGATCGCCGCGTA
Source organism: Burkholderia metallica (assembly GCF_902832845.1). GTDB lineage: Bacteria > Pseudomonadota > Gammaproteobacteria > Burkholderiales > Burkholderiaceae > Burkholderia > Burkholderia metallica. The sequence continues at coordinate 146,526 of NZ_CADFDB010000011.1, forward strand.
GAGCCCTTCGCTCGCGCTCGCGATCACCGTGATCTCGGTGGCCGGGTCGTAGCGCGCGCCGTACAGCGCTTCGGTCTTTTCGGCGAGCCGCTCGCGCAGCGCCGTGACGCCGGCCATCGGCGCGTACTGGTTGTGCCCGTCGCGCATCGCGCGGGCGACGCCTTCGACGAGCGCCGGATCGGGCGCGAAATTCGGCGCGCCTTGCGACAGGTTCAATGCATCGTGTCGAGCCGCCAGTTGGCCGATCACCGTGAAGATCGTCGTCCCGACGTCGGGCAGTTTCGAACGGGGCGCGGTGGCGCTTCGCATGACTCCTCCTTCTGATGTCCTTCACGCGGCCCCGCGCGACGCACGCGGCCTGCTTCCACCGCATGATTTAGCCCGAGCCAATATCGGCGGACAATCGAAAGTTCGTCATGGCGGCCATGCATTTTTCTCATGGCTCTTGGAAAGCGGCACGCAGCAACAAGGCTCGCCTGCCGGGGTGGTATGCGAATCAGGCATTACCCCTAGGAGGCTTCACGGGCCGGCCGCCGCCAGGTAGGCGAGCAGCACGGCCCGCAGTTCGTTGCGCAGCGCGGCGATGTCGAACGCGGGCCCGAGCGTCAGCAACGCCTGCGACAGCCCGCCGTAACAGAGCGTGTGCGCCATCCGCGCGAGCCCGTCGAGCCGCGCAGCCGGCGGCGGATCGGCCGCATGCGCGAGCGCGTCGCGCCACAGCGCGACATACGCGTCGTAGTGCCGGCGATACGCGGTGAGCGGCGACACCTGCCGTTCCAGCGCGAAGAGCGCGGCCCACAGCGCCGCGTCGGCGCCGATCGCATCGGCCTGGAGATCGACCAGCGCGACGGCGAGTTCGGCCCGCGGCGCGCCGCGCCGCTGCGCCACGACTTCGCGCAGCCGGTCGGCCAGCGCCTGCACGTACCGGTGGATGCAGAGCGCCGCGAGGCTCTGCTTGTCGCCGAAATACTCGTAGAAGGTGCCGATGCTCACGCCCGCGACGGCCGCGATCTCGCGGATCGTCGCCTGCGCGTAGCCGCGTTCGAGCAAAAGCTGAACGAACGCCTGCTGCAGCGCGTCGGAACTCGCCTGCGCGCGCGACTGGCGCGGCCGGCGGCGCAACGCGGGCGCGGGTTGCGCCGCCGGCTGGCCGGGCGGCGCCGGAACCTGAACATGTCGCGGCGGCATATTTGCTACTCTGAATTCAGCAGGGAATGCGTTTACCGGGCGCCGGAACCCGCGCCGAAGCGCGATCCGGGCGGCACCGCGCCGGCTGCCCGCGAAGCATGAGACCGGAGACAACCTCGATGACCGAAGCGACTCACGCCGTCACGAACCAGTTCGACGAACTGGTCGACTATAACCTCTTCGCGACGGACATCGCGCTGCGCGACGCGCTTGCCCGCGCGGGCGCCGACTGGGCCGTGCCGCAGCTCGACGCATACGGCGCGCGGCTCGGCAGCGCCGACAACGCCCGGCTCGCCGACGAAGCGAACCGCCATCCGCCGGAACTGAACGCGTTCGACCGGCGCGGCCGGCGCATCGACCGCGTCGACTTCCACCCGGCGTGGCACGCGCTGCTCGGCCAGTACCGCCGCGAGGGCTTCGTGTCGCTCGCGTTCCGCGATACGCGCCGCGGCCGCTGGGCCGCGACGGCCGCCGGCTTTTACCTGCATGGCCAGATCGAGGCCGGCACGTTGTGCCCGGCGACGATGACGCAGGCCGCGATCCCCGTGCTGCAGAAGGAACCGGCACTGTGGGATCTGCTGCGCGACAAGCTCTACAGCGACGACTACGACCCGCGCGACGTGCCGGTCGCCGACAAGCGCGCGATCTGGTTCGGCATGGGCATGACCGAGAAACAGGGCGGCTCCGACGTGCGCGCGAACACGACGCTCGCGACCGCCGTCGGCGCCGGCGGACGCGGCGGCGAATACCAACTGCGCGGCCACAAGTGGTTCTTCTCCGCGCCGATGTGCGACGCGCACCTCGTCGTCGCGCGCACCGAAGCCGGCGGCCCGTCGTGCTTCTACGTGCCGCGCTGGCGGCCGGACGGCACGAAGAACGCGGTCGAGATCCAGCGGCTGAAGGACAAGGTCGGCAACCGCAGCAACTCGAGCAGCGAGGTCGAGCTGAACGACGCGTGGGGCATCATGCTCGGCGACGAAGGCCGCGGCATTCCGACCATCATCGAGATGGCCACCTACACGCGGCTGAATTGCGTGCTCGGCAGCGCGGCGATGCTGCGCCAGGGCGTCGTGCAGGCGATCGCCTACACGCGCCAGCGCCACGCGTTCGGCCGCGCGCTCGCCGACCAGCCGCTGATGCGCACCGTGCTCGCCGATCTCGCGCTCGAAAGCGAAGCCGCGCTCTCGCTCGCGATGCGCCTTGCCGACGCGTTCGAGCGCGACGACTCGCCGCGCGAACGCGCGTGGAAGCGAATCGTCACGCCCGCCGCGAAATTCTGGGTGTGCAAGCGCGCGGTCGAGCTGACCGGCGAAGTGATGGAGGTGTTCGGCGGCAACGGCTACGTCGACGACGGTCCGATCGCGCGGCTGTTTCGCGAAGCGCCCGTCAACTCGATCTGGGAAGGCTCGGGCAACGTGATGTGCCTCGACGTGCTGCGCGCGGTGTCGCGCGAGCCCGACGCGGCCGCCGCGCTGTTCGCCGAACTCGCCGACCTCGGCGCGGGCGAACCGCGCATTCGCGCGGCGCTCGACACGCTGCGCGCGATGCTGGCGGCGCCGGCCGACATGCCGGAGGCGTCGGCGCGACTGTTCGCGCAGCGGCTCGCGCTGGTCGCGCAGGCGTGCCTGCTGCGGCGCGATGCACCGGCGGCGGTGTCGGACGCGTTCATTGCGACGCGGCTCGGCGAATCGTCCTGGGGACGGATTGCGGGCGGCTTCGATCCGCGGGCGATCGACGTCGGGGCGTTGCTGCAGCGCGCGTACCCGGCCTGATCGCTTTCGTTCGCCCGCCCGGAGCCCCGATGAACCTCGTCGCTGCCCTCGACCGCGCCGCCCGGGCGACGCCCGGCAAACCGTTCCTCGTCAGCGAATCCGCGACGATCACCTATGCCGCCGCACGCGAGCGCTCGCACCGCGCGGCGGCCGTGCTGAGCGCGCTCGGCGTCGCGGCCGGCGATCGCGTCGCCGCGATGTGCTTCAACACGCCGGCCTTCGTCGACCTGATGTTCGGCGCGTGGCGGCTCGGCGCGACGTTCGTGCCGATCAACCACAAGCTGCAGGCGCCGGAAGTCGACTACGTGCTCGAACACAGCCGCAGCAAGGCGCTGCTGTTCGACGTCGCGCTCGCACCGGTGATCGAGCGCATCGTGCATCCGGCACGGCGGCTCGTGACCGAAGGCGAACTCGACGCCGTGCCGTGCTTCGACATGCTGTGCGCGACGATGGACGGCCTCGCGGGCATCGAGCCGGCCGACGGCGACCTCGCGCAGATCCTCTATACGTCGGGCACGACCGGCCACCCGAAAGGCTGCATGCACAGCCACCGCACCGTGACGCTCGCGGCGATGCAGGCGGCGCTCGCGACCGGCATCGGCCGCAACGAGCGCACGCTGATGGCGATGCCGATCTGGCATTCGTCGCCGCTGAACAACTGGTTCGGCGGCACGCTGATCGCGGGCGGCACCGTCGTGATGCTGCGCGAATACCATCCGCTGCGTTTCCTGCAGACCGTCGAGCGTGAGCGCGTGACGCTGTATTTCGGTGCACCGGTGTCGTACCTGCTGCCGCTCGACACGATCGACGCCTTCGCGGCGTTCGACCTGTCGAGCGTGCGCGCGTGGCTGTACGGGGGCGGGCCGATCGGCCCCGCGCAGGCCGAACGGCTTACGCGGGCGTATCGCAGCGATGCATTCTTCCAGGTGTACGGCATGACGGAGGCGGGGCCGGCCGGCACGACGCTGTATCCGGACGAGCAGATCGCGAAGGCCGGCTCGATCGGCCGCACTGGCGGCCCGGGCGTCGACCTGCGCGTCGTGCGCATGGACGGCGTCGACGCGCGGCCGGGCGAGACCGGCGAGATCTGGCTGAAGACCGACAGCATGATGCTGGGCTATCTCGACGATGCGGCCGCTACACGCACCGCGTTCGCGCCGGATGGCTGGTACCGCACCGGCGACATCGCGCGGATCGATCAGGATGGCTACCTGTTCATCGTCGACCGGCTGAAGGACATGATCGTCACGGGCGGCGAGAACGTGTATTCGAAGGAAGTGGAGGACGTGCTCGGCGCGCACCCGGACATCGCCGAGGCGGCCGTCGTCGGCGTTCCGCATCCGGATTGGGGCGAGACGGTCGTCGCGTACGTCGTGCTGCGCGCGAACACGGCACCCGACGCGGATGCGCTGCGCGCGTTCTGCGGCGAGCGGCTCGCCGCATACAAGATCCCGCGTGAATTCACGTTCGTGCAGGCGCTGCCGCGCACACCGACGGGCAAGCTGCGGAAGTTCCTGCTGCGCGTGCGTCCGAGGGACTGAATACCCACGATTGTGCCAACGCACTTGCAACTTGCGCACTCATATTCCCCTCGCGCCCTCTTTCATCAGCTGGAGCAACTGGATTTTTTACGCGGGACCATCAAGACGAGCGCTCGCGTCTATTCGCATGGCGACGTAGACGATGGGCGGCGTGTGGAAATTTCCTTCCTGCCCGATTGCCCCAACAAGTGCTGTGACGGCAAGTAACGTCATGCTGTCGCCAGTCACGGCGATAACTGCTTCACCAAAGAAAAAGCCACCCGGCCCAACGGCCCGGTGGCTTGTTCGCATGATCGGCGTGGCAGCGGCATGCGCCGCCGCCCGCGCGTCACATCACTGGCGGCTTACTTCCCGCCGATGCTCTTCAGCGGCTTCCACTCGCCCTTCTCGACCTTGTACATCGTGATGCCGCCGTTCTTCAGGTCGCCCTTCGCGTCATACGCGACGTGCGTCGACGTGACGCCCGCCATGTCGCTCTTCGCGAGCACCGGCAGGTACTTCGCCGGATCGGTCGAATCGGCCTTCTTCATCGCGTTCAGCATCGCCATCGCGCCGTCGTACGCGTACGGCGAATAGGTCTGCACTTCTTCGCCGAAACGCTTCTTGTACTTGTCGGCGTAGGTCTTCCCGCCCGGCATCTCCTCGAGCGGGAGGCCAGCCAGCGAAGCAATCGTGCCTTCCGCCGCGTTGCCCGCGATCTTCAGGAACGTCGGCGTCTTCACCATTTCGCCGCTCATCAGCGGAGCGCTGATGCCGAGCGTCTTCATCTGCTTGACCATCGGCGCTGCCTGCGAATCCGCGCCGCCGTAGTAGACGAGGTCCGGCTTCGTCGCCTTGATCTTGGTCAGGATCGCCTTGAAGTCGACTGCCTTGTCGTTCGTGAATTCACGGTCGACGATCGTCGCGCCGCCGGCCTTCGCGGCCTTCTCGAACTGGTCGGCGAGGCCCTGGCCGTAGGCCGTGCGGTCGTCGACGATCGCGATCTTCTTCAGGCCGAGATCCTTCGACGCGAACGTGCCCGCCACCGAGCCCTGCTGCGTGTCGGACGTCATCATGCGGAAGGTCGTCTTGTAGCCTTGCTGCGTGTATTCCGGCGCCGTCGCCATCGCGATTTCCGGAATGCCGGCGTTCGCGTAGATGCGCGATGCGGGGATCGTCGTGCCCGAGTTGAAGTGGCCGAGCATGCCCTTGATGCCGTCGTCGACGAGCTTCTGCGCGACCGTCGTGCCCGTGCGCGGGTCGGCCTGGTCGTCCTGCGTGCTCAGCACGAACTTCACGGGCTTGCCGCCGATCTTCGGGTTCGTCGCGTTGAAATCTTCCAGCGCGAGCACGATCCCGTTCTGCATATCCTTGCCGTAGTGCGCCTGCGCGCCCGTCATCGGCCCTGCGTAACCGATCTTCACGTCATCCGCATGGGCCGTCCCCGCCAGCGACATGACCGCGACGAACGTCGCGCCTGCCACCTTTTTCATCGTGTGTTGCATAGCATCTCCTTGGTACCAGGGTAAATGGAGCGGCTTCGGGATCGCCTTGCCGCTTCCTTTGTTTGATCCGAACGGCAAGGATGGTCAGCCGATCGTCATCAAATTTGCATTGCCGCCGGCCGCCGCCGTATTCACGCTCACCGAGCGCTCCGTCAGCAGCCGTTCCAGCGCGTAATCTTCCGCATCGCCGTTCTCGAACGCGCCCACCGATACGCCCTGCACCGATACGATCGGGCCCGGCCGCTGCGCGACGTCCTTCACGAGCGTCTGCAGTTCGTCGCTGTCGCCTTCGAACAGCACCGCGTCGAACGGCGCGTCGGCCTGCTTGCGCACCGCCGCGTGCGCCTTCAGCGACGCGGGCAGCGCGGCGACCAGCGCCTCGCCGGCAGCACCGGCGAACAGCGCGCGGTTGCCGGTGGCCAGCACCGCGGCGAACTGCGCACGCGCGCCGCCCGGCGTCGCCGCGACACACAGCACCGTGCCGCGCGGGCCGAGTGTATACGTGTTTCGCTCGCCCGTCGGCCCGGTCAGCACGGCCGTCGCACCGGCCGGCACCTGCGCGAGATAGCCGTCGCACCGTGCGGCCAGCGCCGGTTCGCGCTGCTCGATCAGCCAGTCGCGCAGCGTCGTGAGCGCTGCCGCCGGGTTGCCGCGTGCATCGCCTTCGACCGCGCCGTCCGCGATCAGCATCTGCGCGAGCGAGCGCGGCAGGCCCGACGGACGCGTCGCGAGCAGGCGCTGCAGGTACAGCGCGCCGCCGGCCTTCGGGCCGGTGCCCGACAGCCCTTCGCCGCCGAACGGCTGCACGCCGACCACCGCGCCGATCACGTTGCGGTTCACGTAGATGTTGCCGACGTGCGCGTTCGAGATCACGTGCGCGATCGTCTCGTCGATCCGCGTGTGGATGCCGAGCGTCAGCCCGTAGCCGGTCGCGCGGATCTGTTCGAGCAGCTTGTCGAGCTGGCTGCGGCGATAGCGCACCACGTGCAGCACGGGGCCGAACACTTCGCGCTTCAACTCGTCGATGCTGCCGATCTCGATCAGCGTCGGCGGCACGAACGTGCCGTGCGCGCATGCATCGGGCATCGGCAGTTGCGTGACCGCGTGGCCCTTGTCCTTCATCGCCGCGACGTGCGCGTCGATCGTCTGCTTCGCTTCACCGTCGATCACCGGGCCGACGTCCGTCGACAGCCGGTCCGGGTTGCCGAGCGCCAGCTCGTGCATCGCGCCCTTGAGCATCGTCAGCGTGCGGTCCGCAACGTCGTCCTGCAGACACAGAACGCGCAGCGCCGAGCACCGTTGACCGGCCGAGTCGAACGACGACTGCATCACGTCCGCGACGACCTGCTCCGCGAGCGCCGACGAGTCGACGATCATCGCGTTCTGGCCGCCCGTTTCGGCGATCAGCGGGATCGGCTTGCCGTCCGGGTCGAGGCGCGCGGCGAGCGTCTTGTTGATCAGGCGCGCGACTTCGGTCGAGCCGGTGAACATCACCGCCCGCGTACGCGGATCGGCTACCAGCGCCGCGCCGACGGTCTCGCCCGTGCCCGGCAGCAGCTGCACCGCGCCGGCCGGCACGCCGGCCTCGCGCAGCAGGCGCACGGCCTGCGCGGCGATCAGCGGCGTCTGTTCGGCCGGTTTCGCGAGCACCGTGTTGCCGGCGGCGAGCGCCGCGGCGACCTGGCCCATGAAGATCGCGAGCGGGAAGTTCCACGGGCTGATACAGACGACCGGGCCCAGCGGACGGTGCGTGTCGTTCGAGAATTCGTCGCGGATCTGCGCGGCGTAGTAGCGCAGGAAGTCGACCGCTTCGCGGATCTCCGCGATCGCGTTCGGCAGCGACTTGCCGGCTTCGCGCACGATCAGGCCCATCAACGTGTGCATCTGCGCTTCGAGCAGGTCGGCCGCGCGCACCAGGCAATCGGCGCGCGCGTCGACCGGCGTCGCCTGCCAGATCGGCGCGGCGGCCACCGCGTGCGCGAGCGCCGCGCTCACGTGTTCGGCCGTCGCTTCGCTGACCGTGCCGACCAGGTCGCGCTGGTCGGCCGGATTGCGCACGTCGCGGGCCGGTGCGTCGGCGAGCGTGTCGTCGGCGAGCATCGGCGCCGCGCGCCACGGGAAATGCGCGCTCGCGAGCAGCGCGGACGACAGCGACGCGAGACGGTGTTCGTTCGACAGATCGAGGCCCATCGAGTTGGGACGCTCGTCGCCGTACAGGTTGCGCGGCAGCGGGATCTTCGCGTGCGGCGCGCCGAGCGGCACGACCTTCGACGCTTCGTCGACCGGATCGGCGACCAGTTCCTTCACCGACACGGTTTTATCCGCGATGCGGTTCACGAACGACGTGTTCGCGCCGTTCTCGAGCAGGCGGCGCACCAGGTACGCGAGCAGCGTCTCGTGCGTGCCGACCGGCGCGTACACGCGGCACGGACGATTCAGCTTGTCGCGGCCGGTGACTTCCTCGTACAGCGGCTCGCCCATCCCGTGCAGGCACTGGAATTCGTACTGGCCCGGGTAGTAGTTCTGGCCCGCGAGATGGTAGATCGCGGCCAGCGTGTACGCGTTGTGCGTCGCGAACTGCGGATACACGGCATCCGGCGCCGCGAGCAGCTTCTTCGCGCATGCGAGGTACGACACGTCGGTGTAGATCTTGCGCGTGTAGACCGGATAGCCTTCGAGGCCGTCGACCTGCGCGCGCTTGATCTCGGTATCCCAGTACGCGCCCTTCACGAGCCGGATCATCAGGCGGTGACGGCTGCGGCGCGCGAGATCGATCAGGTAGTCGATCACGAACGGGCAGCGCTTCTGGTAGCCCTGCACGACGAAGCCGATGCCGTTCCAGCCGGCGAGATCCGGATCGAAGCACAGCGCCTCGAGCAGGTCGAGCGACAGTTCGAGGCGGTCGGCCTCTTCGGCGTCGATGTTCAGGCCGATGTCATAGCGGCGTGCGAGCAGCGCGAGTGCGCGCACGCGCGGCAGCAGCTCGCTCATCGTGCGGTCCTGCTGCGAGCGCGAGTAGCGCGCATGCAGCGCCGACAGCTTGATCGAGATGCCCGGGCCTTCGTAGATGCCGCGGCCGCCGGCCGCCTTGCCGATCGCGTGGATCGCCTGTTCGTACGACGCGTAATAGCGCTGCGCGTCCTCTTCGGTCGTCGCCGCTTCGCCGAGCATGTCGTACGAGTAGCGAAAGCCGCGCGCTTCGTACTTGCGGCTGTTCGCGAGCGCTTCGGAAATCGTCTCGCCGGTGACGAACTGCTCGCCCATCAGGCGCATCGCCATGTCGACGCCCTTGCGGATCAGCGGCTCGCCGCCGCGCCCGATCAGGCGCGTGAGCGCCGACGACAGCCCGGCTTCGCTGTTGGTCGTCACGAGCTTGCCGGTGATCATCAGCCCCCAGGTCGCCGCGTTCACGAACAGCGACGGCGCGTGGCCGACGTGCGAGCGCCAGTCGCCCTTGCTGATCTTGTCGCGGATCAGCGCATCGCGCGTCGCCCGGTCCGGAATGCGCAGCAGCGCTTCGGCGAGACACATCAGCGCGACGCCTTCCTGGCTCGACAGCGAGAACTCGTGGATCAGCCCTTCGACGCCGCCGCCCGAGCTTTTCTCGCGCAGCGCCTCGACGAGCTTCGTCGCGAGCGCCTGCACGTCCGCCTGCAGGTTCGCGGGCAGACGCGCCTGGCCGAGCAGGAACGGCACGCATTCCGGCTCGGGCCGGCGGTACGCGGCCGTGATCGCCGCGCGCAGCACCGATTGCGGCTGCACGTTCTGCGCGAACTCGAGGAACGGATGCGGCGAGTTGTCGTCGTCGCCGTCCGCCCCCTGACCGTCGGCAAGCTCCGTCACGCCGCTGTGCCCCGACAGCTCGGGCGGCAGCTGGCCGTGCTCGATCCGCTCGAGATACGCGAAGATCGCCTGCTTGATCAGCCAGTGGGGGGTGCGCTCGAGACGCGCGGCGGCGTCCTTGAGGCGCGAGCGGAGAAGGTCGTCGACTTTGACGCCGAGAGTCGTGCTTGCCATGGTGGGTTCGTGCGCCGGTGCGAGCCCGGCAATGTGGTGTGAGAGGATGCGCGAAATCCTACGGCACGCAATAAAAAGGTGCAACCAAATTGCGAGGCAGGTTGCACCCATGAGTTAGCCAATATAATCAGCCACTTATGTGGTTGCAACCTAGGAGTTGCCCGTGGTCGGAGGATCGGTGTTTTCCCTGAGCGGCCCGGTTCGGCACACGTGCGCCGCCTTCCGCGCCGGTGGCGGCGGTCGAAAACGGGTTGCACTGGGGTGACGGCGGGTGCGGCGCTCGGGTGCGCCCGGGCGGCGAGAGACGATTCGACGGCGCCCGGCCCGGCGGCCGGGGCGTCCATGCGGCAGCACGAAAGCGCGGCGCTCGCGCGAGCGCCGCTCAGATATCCAGCGGATCGACCTCGACGCTCCACCGCTGCACGCCCTTCAGTGCACGCAGCGCCGGCTGCCATGCGCGCAGCGCATGCTGCAGCGCCGCCCGCGATGCGCTTTCGAGGAGCAACTGCGCGCGGTGGACGTTCGCGACCTTGACGATCGTCATCGGCACCGCGTCGTAAACGGTCACGCGATCGGCGCCCGGCAGCCCCGGCAGCGCGGCCGCCGCTTGCAGCAGGAACGCGAGCGCCGCATCGAGCGTGCGCCCTTCGGCGCGCAGCAGCGCCTGGTAGACGAACGGCGGCAGGTGCGCGTCGCGGCGCTCGCCGAGCGTCGAATTCGCGAAGCCGACGTAGTCCTGGCGCCCGAGCGCGTGGTACAGCGCGTGACGCGGGTAGCGTGTCTGCACGAGCACCTCGCCCGGCAGCCCGGCGCGGCCCGCGCGGCCGCTCACCTGCATCAGCTGCGCGAACAGCCGTTCGCTCGCACGGAAGTCGTGCGAGAACAGCGCGGTGTCGGCGTTGAGCACGCCGACGAGCGACACGCGCTGGAAATCGTGCCCCTTCGCGATCATCTGCGTGCCGACCAGGATGTCGACCTCGCCCGCGTGCACATCGGAAAAGAGCGCCTGCGCGCTGCCCTTGCGCCGCGTGCTGTCCGCGTCGATGCGCAGCACGCGCGCACCCGGCACGGCCTCGGCGAGCGCCTCCTCGATGCGCTGCGTGCCGCGCCCGAGCGGCGCGATATCGACGTTCCCGCACTCGGGGCACGACCGCGGAATGCGCGCTTCCCAGCCGCAATGGTGGCAGCGCAGCGCGTGCTCGGGCTTGTGCAGCACGACGTACGCGCTGCAGCGCGGGCAGCCCGCGACCCAGCCGCATGCATCGCACGCGAGTTGCGGCGCGTAGCCGCGCCGGTTCAGGAAGACGAGGCTCTGTTCGCCGCGCTCGAGCCGCGACTTCAGCGCCGCGACGAGCGGCCCCGACAGCCCGCCCATCGACGCGCGTCCGCGCCGCCGCTCCTCTTCGAGGTCGATCAGCCGCACGGAAGGCAGCGTCGCGTCGGCCACCGCGCGGCGCGACAGCGTGAGCCGCGTGTAGCGGCCCTGCTCGGCCTGCCACCAGCTTTCGAGCGACGGCGTCGCCGAGCCGAGCACGACCGTGATGCCGAGCTGCTTCGCGCGCCACACGGCGAGATCGCGCGCCGAATAGCGCAGCCCTTCCTGCTGCTTGTATGCGGGTTCGTGCTCCTCGTCGACGACGACCAGCGCGAGCGTCGGCATCGACGCGAGCACCGCGAGGCGCGTGCCGAGCACGATCCGCGCGCGGCCCGTGTGCGCGGCAAGCCAGTTGCGCGCCCGCTCGCCTTCGGCGAGCCCGCTGTGCAGCGTGACGATCGCATCGTCGGCGAGTGCGCCCGCGAAGCGCGCGCGAAACGCGGCTTCGAACTGCGGCGTCAGGTTGATTTCGGGGACGAGCACGAGCGCCTGCGCGTCCGGCCGCGCATCGAGCAGCGACGCGAGCGCGTGCAGATAGACCTCGGTCTTGCCGCTGCCCGTCACGCCGTGCAGCAGGAACGGCGCGAAACCCTGCGCGGCGCGGATCGCGTCGAGCGCCTCGGCTTGCTGGTCCGTGAGCGCCGGCGGCACGGTTCGTCCACCGGCTGCCAACAGGTTATCCACAGCTTTGGGCACAGGCGCGTCGGCCCAGCCGATTTCCTCGACGTCGACCCAGCCGCGCGCCGCCCAGTCGTCGAGCGTCGCGGCCGCCTTCGGATGCAGCGCGCGCGCGTCGGGCAGCGCCAGCGAGCCGGTGTCGACCAGCGCCTGCGCGAGCCGCCGCAGCGCGGCGCCGCGCGCGGGCAACGCATCGGGCAGCGCCGCACGGCCGGCCTCCGTCGGCCGGTAGCGCACCTCCGGCGCGAGCAGCCGCCCCCAGCGCCCGGCATCGCGCAGCGCCTGCGGCAGCGCCGGCAGCGCGACTTCGCCGCGCCCGCGCTGGTAGTAATCGGCGGCGAACGATACGAGCGCGAGCCACTCCGCCGACAACGGCGGCAAGTCGGCGCAGATCGCGTCGACCGCGCGCAGTCGCGATGGCGGCACGTCGGTGTGAGTCGTCACTTCGCAGACGAGGCCGACCGCCTGCCGCTTGCCGAACGGCACCTGCACGAGCGTGCCCGGCACGGGCGCCGGTTGCGCGTCGCAGCGGTAGTCGAACAGGGTGGCGAGCGGATGATCGAGCGCGACACGCAGATAGGTACCGCTCATTGCGGCGCTCCGGCGGCATGCGCCGCACGCGTGTGGACGGCCGGGAGCCGCGCCCGCGGCGAGGCGGCGAACTTAAAGTAAAACTTCAGATTCCGCGCTAAGTTTTGGATTCGCATTAGGAATCGCCGTATACCCTGCCCAGCCTGTGGATAACTTTGTTGAGAACTCGACGCTCGCCGGCCGCAACGCGCGCGGGGCCGCGCTTTCCGTTGATTTTGGCCGCGTGTTGCGGCGCCCCGCGGAGCCTTATTCCATAAGGCTGCTATTCAAATGACCGAACCATAGCAAGACGAATTGACCGATACGGGGCTCTACCGCGCTGCAACGTGGAAAATGTGTATAAGTCAAGTCTTGACAAGCACTGAAGTGGCGACCGGTGCGGGGTTGCGCCCTGTTTAGTTGCAACAACGAAACGCCGTCACGCCGCAGCGCAACACGACGGCGCCGCGATCAGCCCGCAGCACCCCGCCGGATCGCGCGGCTGTGGCTGTGCACTTCGTCGACGAGTTCCGCGACGTGATCGGGCGACGTGAATTGCGAAATGCCGTGCCCGAGGTTGAATACGTGGCCCGGATGGTTGCCGTAGCTGTCGAGCACCGCGCGCGCCTGTTCGCGCACCGCGGCGGGCGGCGCAAACAGGATCGTCGGATCGAGGTTGCCCTGCAGCGCGACGCGCCCGGCGACGCGCTCGCGCGCCGTGCCGAGATTCACCGTCCAGTCGAGCCCGACCGCGTCGACGCCGGTCGCCGCGATTTCCTCGAGCCACAGCCCGCCGCCCTTCGTGAACGTGATCACCGGCACGCGCTCGCCGTCGTGCTCGCGCTTGAGCTGCGACACCACGCGGCGAATGTAGTCGAGCGAGAAACGCTGGTACGCGCCGTCCGCCAGCGCGCCGCCCCACGTATCGAAGATCATCACGGCCTGCGCGCCGGCTTCGATCTGCGCGTTCAGGTACGCGGCCACCGCCTGCGCGTTCACGTCGAGGATCCGGTGCATCAAGTCGGGGCGCGAATACGCCATCGACTTCACCGTGCGGAAATCGTCCGACCCGCCGCCTTCGACCATGTAGCACGCGAGCGTCCACGGACTGCCCGAGAAGCCGATCAGCGGCACGCGCTGGCGGCCCTGGCCATCGGTCAGCGCGCGGCGGATCTCGCGCACGGCGCCCGTCACGTAGCCGAGCGTTTCCTCGATGTCCGGCACCGCAAGCTTCGCGACGTCGGCCTCGGTGCGCACCGGATGCGCGAACTTCGGCCCTTCGCCGACCTGGAAGTCGAGGCCGAGGCCCATCGCGTCGGGGATCGTCAGGATGTCCGAGAACAGGATCGCGGCGTCGAGCGGAAAGCGCTCGAGCGGCTGCAGCGTCACTTCGGTCGCGTAGTCGGGCTGCTTCGCGAGACCGAGGAAGCTGCCGGCGCGCGCGCGCGTCGCGTTGTATTCGGGCAGGTAGCGGCCGGCCTGGCGCATCAGCCAGATCGGCGTGTAGTCGGTCGGCTCGCGCAGAAGCGCACGCAGGAAGGTGTCGTTGAGCAGGGTATGGGCCACGGTAGGAGCGACGATGCGAGGGCAAAGCGGCATTTTACCGGACAGCCGCCGCCAGGCCGCGCATGCCGACGCAATGGCGGCCATATGACGCGCGCGATGGCTCCGTTATGATCGGACGCTCATATCGAACGCAACGAAGGAGGAGACCGATGAAGCCATTCGCCACACTCGCCGCGACCGCATTGCTTTGCTGCGCCGCCGCGCACGCGCAGACCGGCGCGGGCGCCGCCGCACCCGCTTCCGCGGCGGCCGCTTCCACGGCGGCCGGCGCGTCGCGGCTCGACGACGTCATCGCGCGCGGCACGCTGCGCGTGTGCACGACGGGCGACTACAAGCCGTATTCGTACTATCGTGCGGACGGCCGCTTCGAGGGCATCGACATCGACATGGCCGAATCGCTCGCGAAGTCGCTCGGCGTGAAGACCGACTTCGTGAAGACGAGCTGGCCGAACCTCACCGGCGACTTCGTTGCGAAATGCGACATCGCGGTGGGCGGCGTCTCGACGACGCTCGAGCGCCAAAAGCGCGCGTTCTTCACGCAGCCGTACGTCGTGGACGGCAAGACGCCGATCGTGCGCTGCGCGGATGCCGACAAATACCAGACCGTCGCGCAGATCGACCGGCCCGAAACGCGCGTGATCGTGAACCCGGGCGGCACCAACGAGCGGTTCGCGAAGCAGTTCTTCACGCACGCCACGCTGTCCGTCTATCCGGACAACGTAACGATCTTCAAGCAGATCCTCGCAGGCAAGGCGGACGTGATGGTGACGGATGCGTCCGAGACGCTGCTGCAGCAAAAGCTGAATCCGGGCCTGTGCTCGGTGCATCCGGACAAGCCGTTCCAGTTCGGCGAGAAGGCGTACATGGTGCCGCGCGGCGACGTCGTGTTCCAGCAGTACGTCGACCAGTGGCTGCATCTCGCGCTGTCGACCGGCGAATACCGGGCGGTTTCGGACAAGTGGCTGAAGTGAGCGGGTTCGCGCGCGGCGGTCGGTAACGGGCACCGACCCCGCCGCCGCCCCGCGAAAGTCGCTGCGCGGCGGCGGTCGAAGGGCCGCCGTTACACTTCGACGCGGTGCGCCGGCGCCGCCAAACCGGCCCGAAGCCGCCGAATCGGCCGAACGGCCGACTTTCGCGGCCGCCGATCACGTTTCAAAATCTTTCCGACGAATGAATCGTCATGCGCGATATCGGCCGAACCGCGCATTTTCTCGCGTGCAAATCGGCAGTTCGTCGAGCCGGATACGCATGAAAAACGCATCGCGTGCATGCGCTGAAAACGCTGCGGAAAATATGGGTAAAAATGACTCTTTTCGCGCCCTCAAAAACAGCAAAAAATCCCGGAAAGCCTTATCTGGCGGGCGTTACAACCTGAAACACTTTGTTACCGCGACGGGTCATTAATTCGCCCACAATGGCCTCAACGGTTTCAACACGGATGCGGTCTCGTGTGCCAAGTGTGAGCGGACGCGAAGCGCTGCGAGCCAGTCGGTCACGTACCGAAGCCCTTCCGGGGGGCATCCCTGTTGGAGTCGTTTCCGGCCCCCCGCCGGATTCGGTTTCATCTTTGGTCTCCTCGCGCTAACCCCGTAGCGTGTGGTTTTTAGCGGGCTAATAAGCCCGCTTTTTTTCGTCCGTCGAAAGCGCAACGGCCCGCAGGCCGCCGCGTTTTCCCGCCTGCATGCCGCGCTATGCGGTCTTCTGCACGTCGAGCTTCAGTTCCTCGATCATCCGGTCGCGCATCACGAACTTCTGCACCTTGCCCGTCACCGTCATCGGCAGCTCGTCGACGAAGCGGATGTAGCGCGGAATCTTGTAGTGCGCGATCTGCCCGGTGCAGAACGCGCGCACGTCGTCCTCGGTCATCTGCTCGTCCGCGCGCAGCACGATCCACGCGCACAGCTCCTCGCCGTATTTCGCATCGGGCACGCCGAACACCTGCGCGCTCTGGATCTTCGGATGCCTGAACAGGAATTCCTCGATCTCGCGCGGATAGACGTTCTCGCCGCCGCGAATCACCATGTCCTTCAGCCGGCCGACGATATTGCAGTAGCCGTGCGCATCGAGCGTCGCGAGGTCGCCCGTATGCATCCAGCCGTCCACCAGCACCTCGCGCGTCTTCGCGTCGTCGTCCCAGTAGCCGAGCATCACCGAATAGCCCTTCGTGCACAGCTCGCCCGTCGCGCCGACCGGCACGATGTCGCCGCTCGGATCGATGATCTTCACTTCCAGATGCGGCTGGATTCGCCCGACCGTCGTCGTGCGCTTCTCCAGCGGATCGTCGGTCGAGCTCTGGAACGACACGGGGCTCGTCTCCGTCATCCCGTACGCGATCGTGATTTCCGACAGGTGCATCTGCGATACCACACGCTTCATCGTCTCGATCGGGCACGGCGAGCCGGCCATGATCCCGGTGCGCAGCGTCGACAGGTCGAATTTCGCGAACTCGGGATGATCGAGCTCCGCGATGAACATCGTCGGCACGCCGTGCAGCGCGGTGCAGCGTTCGTCGGCCACCGCCGCGAGCGTCGCGACCGGGTCGAACGCTTCGCCGGGGAACACCATCGTCGCGCCCGTCGACACGCATGCGAGCACCGCCAGCACCATCCCGAAGCAGTGATACAGCGGCACCGGGATGCACAGCGAATCCTGCTCGGTAAAGCGCATCGCCATCGCGATGAAGCGCGCGTTGTTGACGACGTTGCGATGCGTGAGCGTCGCGCCCTTCGGGCTGCCCGTCGTGCCGCTCGTGAACTGGATGTTGATCGGCTCGCCGGCCGCGAGCGTCGCGCCGATCGCATCGAGCAACGCGGGATCGACGGCCTGACGGCCGCGCGCCATCACGTCCGCGAAGCGGAACATGCCGGCCGGCGCAACGTCGCCCATCGACACGATCGTGCGCAGGCTCGGCACGCGCGCCGCGTGCAGGTCGCCCGGGGTCGCGGTCGCGAGCTCCGGCGCGAGGGTCTGCAGCATCTCGACGTACGCCGACGTCTTGAAGCGCTCGGCAGCGATCACCGCCTTGCAGCCGACCTTGTTCAGCGCGTATTCGAGTTCCGACAACCGGTACGCAGGATTGATGTTGACGAGCACCGCGCCGATCCGCGCGGTCGCGAACTGCGTGAGCAGCCATTCGCTGCGGTTCGGCGACCAGATGCCGACACGATCGCCCTTCACGATGCCGAGCGCGGCGAGGCCCGCCGCGAGCACGTCGACCTCGTTCGCGAACGCGCGCCAGGTCCAGCGCACCTGCTGCTCGCGGAACACGACGGCCGGACGTTCGGGAAAGCGGCCCGCCGTGTCGAGCAGGAACCGGCCGATCGTCGCTTCGGAGAGCGGCACGTCGGTTGCGCCGCGCACGTACGACAAGCCGTTTTCGGGCGCGATCAGCGCCCCCACGCCAAGGTCTGCTGCCATGAATGTCTCCGTCCTTTTTGTCTGATCGGGCCGCGTGCGCGTACCGCACCCACGTCCGCCGCCTGGGTCGCAACGGACCGCCCTCACCGCGGAGATGATGCCGCGCTCCGCTGACGACACTCTGACATCAATTCGCGGCGGACGGATGAAATAGCACGACCGGACGGAATGATCCGGCCCGCAAAAAACCGACGAAACCGACGGGCGAAAAAAAAGCAGCCCGAAGGCTGCTTTCTTTCGCGGGATACGCGGCGTGGCTCAGTGCCGGCTGCGGATCTTCGCCAGACGCTGGATCGCCTCGAGCTGCGCCATGGCGGTCGCGAGCTCCGATTGCGCCTTTGCGAGGTCGAGGTCCGACTTCGCGTTCTGCAGCGTTTCCTCGGCACGCTTGCGCGCTTCCTCGGCTTTCGCCGCGTCGAGGTCCTTGCCGCGGATTGCGGTATCGGCGAGCACCGTCACGGCGCCCGGCTGCACTTCGAGAATGCCGCCTGCGACGAACACGAATTCGTCGTTGCCGCCCTCGACTTCGATGCGCACCGCACCCGGACGAATCCGGGTGATGAGCGGCGTGTGGCCCGGCAGAATGCCCAGCTCACCCGTTTCGCCCGGCAGCGCGACGAATTTCGCCTCGCCCGAGAAGATCTGCTCTTCCGCGCTGACGACGTCTACTTTGATGGTTGCCATATCGACTCCAATCTCATCCACGGGTTGAGCGTTTTGCGGCCGGCGCGCTCGGCCGGGATATACAGTCGGACTGTTAATCCCGGCCGGCACGCGCCGGCGTGCGACTCACTCAAGCCGTTACTGGATCTTCTTGGCCTTTTCGAAGGCTTCGTCGATCGTGCCGACCATGTAGAACGCCTGTTCCGGCAGGTGGTCACACTCGCCGTCGACGATCATCTTGAAGCCGCGGATCGTTTCCTTCAGCGGCACGTACTTGCCCGGCGAGCCCGTGAACACTTCAGCAACGTGGAACGGCTGCGACAGGAAACGCTGGATCTTACGAGCGCGCGCGACCGACAGCTTGTCTTCCGGCGACAGTTCGTCCATACCCAGAATCGCGATGATGTCGCGCAGTTCCTTGTAGCGCTGCAGCGTTTGCTGAACGCGACGGGTGATCGTGTAGTGCTCTTCACCGATCACGTTCGGGTCGATCTGGCGCGACGTCGAGTCGAGCGGGTCGACCGCCGGGTAGATACCCAGCGAAGCGATGTCACGCGACAGAACGACGGTTGCGTCCAGGTGGCCGAAGGTCGTGGCCGGCGACGGGTCGGTCAAGTCGTCCGCAGGGACGTACACGGCCTGGACCGACGTAATCGAGCCCTTCTTGGTCGACGTGATGCGCTCTTGCAGCTTGCCCATTTCTTCAGCCAGCGTCGGCTGATAGCCCACTGCCGACGGCATACGGCCGAGCAGTGCCGACACTTCGGTACCGGCCAGCGTGAAACGGTAGATGTTGTCGACGAAGAACAGCACGTCGAGGCCTTCGTCACGGAAGTGCTCGGCCATCGTCAGGCCGGTCAGCGCGACGCGCAGACGGTTGCCCGGCGGCTCGTTCATCTGGCCGTACACCAGCGCGACCTTGTCGAGAACGTTCGAGTCCTTCATTTCGTGGTAGAAGTCGTTCCCTTCACGGGTACGCTCGCCCACGCCCGCGAACACGGAGTAACCACCGTGTTCCTTCGCGATGTTGTTGATGAGCTCCATCATGTTGACGGTCTTGCCCACGCCAGCACCGCCGAACAGGCCAACCTTGCCGCCCTTTGCGAACGGGCAGATCAGGTCGATAACCTTGATACCCGTTTCGAGCAGTTCGGTCGACGGCGACAGTTCGTCGAACGCCGGAGCCTTCTGGTGGATCGAACGCGTATGTTCGCTTTCGATCGGGCCGGCTTCGTCGATCGGACGGCCGAGCACGTCCATGATCCGGCCGAGGGTCGGCTTGCCGACCGGCACCGAGATCGGCTTGGCCGTGTTCTTCACGGTCAGGCCGCGGCGCAGGCCGTCGGATGCACCCAGACAGATGGTGCGGACCACGCCGTCGCCCAGCTGCTGCTGGACTTCGAGCGTCAGTTCCGAGCCATCGAGAATAAGCGCGTCGTAGATCTTCGGCATGCTGTCGCGCGGGAATTCCACGTCGATAACGGCGCCGATGCACTGTACGATCTTGCCTTCTACCAAAGCAGCAGTACTCATCGCTTTTCCTTTAAATACCTGATTCTTTACTCGCGCAAAGGCGCAGTTGTCGTCCCGGGCGCGCGCTTAAACAGCGGCTGCGCCGCCGACGATCTCCGACAGTTCTTTCGTGATCGCGGCCTGACGGCTCTTGTTGTATACGAGCTGCAGTTCGCTGATCACCGTCTTCGCGTTGTCGGACGCGGCCTTCATCGCAACCATGCGCGCCGATTGCTCGGACGCCATGTTTTCCGCGACGGCCTGGTACACCAGCGCCTCGACGTAACGCACGAGCAGTTCGTCGACGACTGCCTGCGCGTCCGGCTCGTAGATGTAGTCCCACGACGTGGCCGGCGTACCGTCATCGGCTTCGAAGTGTTCCGACGACAGCGGCAGCAGCTGCTCGATCACGGCTTCCTGCTTCATCGTGTTGACGAAGCGCGTGTACGCGATATAAACGGCAGACAGCTTGCCTTCCGAGTACAGGTCGAGCTGCGTCTTCACCGCGCCGATCAGCTTGTCCAGATGCGGGGTGTCGCCGAGGTGCACGACCTGCGACATCACCTTCGCGCCGAAGCGGTTCAGGAACCCGAGGCCCTTGCCGCCGATTGCGGTGGCTTCGACCTTCTGGCCCTTCTCTTCCAGCTCCTTGAACTTCTGCACCGTCGCACGCAGCACGTTGGTGTTCAGACCGCCGCACAGCCCCTTGTCCGTCGTGACGAGGATGATGCCGGCCGTCTGCGCGCCTTCGTTCGCCACCATGAACGGGTGGCGGTACTCCGGGTTCGCACGGCTCATGTGCGCGGCGATGGCACGGACCTTGTCCGCATACGGACGAGCGGCGCGCATGCGTTCCTGCGCGCGACGCATCTTCGATGCGGCCACCATCTCCATCGCCTTCGTGATCTTGCGCGTGTTCTGCACGCTCTTGATCTTGCCGCGAATTTCCTTCATTCCAGCCATAGCTTGCTCCTTTGCGCCCCGAGTTAGCGCTTTGGCGCTTTACTCGGGGCTCATGCATCGCTCACCGAAGCGGCACGGGCGCGTCAGCACCCGCGCGGCCTCGGTGTGTCACTCGCGGATCAATAGGCACCGGACTTCTTGAAGGATTCGATCGCCGAGCGCAGTGCGCCTTCGTCGTCCTTCGAGAGATCCTTGGTGTCTTCGATGCGCTTGATGAGGTCAGCGTGGCTGGTCTTCAGGTTTTCGCGCAGGCCCTTCTCGAACGGCAGCACTTGCTTGACATCGAGGTCGTCGAGGTAGCCGTTGTTCGCGGCGTACAGCGACACGGCCAGTTCCCACACCTGCAGCGGCTGGTACTGCGGCTGCTTCAGCAGTTCCGTCACGCGGCGGCCGCGCTCGAGCTGCTTGCGGGTCGCTTCGTCGAGGTCCGATGCGAACTGCGCGAATGCGGCCAGTTCACGGTACTGTGCGAGGTCGGTACGGATACCGCCCGACAGCTTCTTCACGACCTTCGTCTGAGCGGCGCCACCGACGCGCGACACCGACACGCCGGCGTTGATTGCCGGGCGGATGCCTGCGTTGAACAGGTCGGTTTCCAGGAAGATCTGGCCGTCGGTAATCGAGATCACGTTCGTCGGAACGAACGCGGTCACGTCGCCAGCCTGCGTTTCGATGACCGGCAGTGCCGTCAGCGAGCCGCTCTTGCCCTTCACTTCGCCGTTCGTGAACTTCTCGACGTACTCTTCCGACACGCGAGCTGCACGTTCCAGCAGACGCGAGTGCAGATAGAACACGTCGCCCGGGTACGCTTCACGGCCCGGCGGGCGGCGCAGCAGCAGCGAGATCTGACGGTATGCCCACGCTTGCTTGGTCAAGTCGTCATAGATGATCAGCGCGTCCTGGCCGCGATCGCGGAAGTATTCGCCCATCGTGCAGCCGGCGTACGGTGCGAGGTACTGCATCGCTGCCGAATCCGAAGCCGAAGCGGCGACGACGATCGTGTATTCCATCGCGCCCGTTTCTTCGAGCTTGCGAACCACGTTCATGATCGACGAAGCCTTCTGGCCGATCGCGACGTAGATACAGATCAGGTCCTTGCCCTTCTGGTTGATGATCGCGTCGAGCGCCACCGCGGTCTTGCCGCACTGACGGTCGCCGATGATCAGCTCACGCTGGCCACGGCCGATCGGCACCATTGCGTCGATCGACTTGATGCCCGTCTGCACCGGCTGCGACACCGACTTACGCCAGATCACGCCCGGGGCGATCTTTTCGATCGCATCGGTCAGCTTCGCGTTGACCGGGCCCTTGCCGTCGATCGGGTTGCCGAGCGCGTCGACCACGCGGCCGACGAGTTCCGGACCGACCGGGACTTCGAGAATGCGGCCCGTCGTCTTGACGACGTCGCCTTCCGAGATGTGTTCGTATTCGCCGAGAATCACCGCGCCGACCGAGTCGCGCTCGAGGTTCAGCGCGAGGCCGAACGTGTTGCCCGGAAACTCGAGCATTTCGCCCTGCATCACGTCCGACAGGCCGTGGATACGCACGATACCGTCGGTCACGGAGATCACGGTGCCCTGGTTGCGAACGTCTGCGCTCGCTTCAAGGCCCTGGATCCGGCTCTTGATCAGCTCGCTGATCTCAGAGGGATTGAGTTGCATTATTCGCTCCTGATAGTCAATTCTGTTGCGTGCCGGCGTGGCGCTCAGGCGGTCAACGCAGCCTGCATCGATGCAAGGCGCGCGCGAACCGAGGTGTCGAGCACTTCGTCGCCGACCGTCACGCGTACGCCGCCGATCAGCGACGAATCGACTTCGACCGTCGGTTTCAGCTTGCGCTTGAACTTGCGTTCGAGGCCCGAGACGAGACTGTCGAGATCCGCGCCGTTCAGCGGGAACGCGCTCACGATCTCGGCGTCGGCGGCACCTTCACGTTCGTTCTTGAGCGCCTCGAACTGCTCGGCAATTTCCGGCAGCAGCGCGATGCGATGATTGTCGACCAGCATCTGCACGAAGTTCTTCGCTTCCGCACCGGCCGCGAGCGGCGACTTGACCGCGGCAAGCAGCAACTCGGCTACTTGCGTGCGCGTCACCTTCGGGCTCGACGCGACCGACAGGACTTCCGGCAGACGCGCAACCTGGGCCAGCTCTTGCACGAGCGTGGACCAGGCGGCGATGTCACCGCCCTCGGCCACGCGGAACAGCGCTTCTGCGTAAGGGCGGGCGATGGTTGCAAGTTCGGCCATGATCAGAGCTCGGCTTTCAGTTGATTCAGCAGTTGGGCGTGGGCCGTTTGATCGACTTCGCGCTTCAGGATCTGCTCGGCGCCCTTCACGGCCAGCGTAGCGACTTCGCCACGCAGCGCTTCGCGCGCCTTCACGATTTGCTGTTCTGCTTCCGCCTTCGCCTGGGCGACGATGCGGGCGGCTTCAGCCTGGGCGTTGGCCTTGATTTCCTCGGCGACCGCCTGTGCACGCTTTTCAGCGTCGGCGATGCGCTGCTGGCCGTCGTTGCGGGCCTGCGCGAGTTCCTGGTCCACGCGCTTGTGCGCTGCGTCGAGTTCCGCCTTGCCCTTTTCGGCGGCGGCGAGGCCGTCGGCGATCTTCTTCGAACGTTCGTCGAGGGCGTTGATCAACGGCGGCCACACGAATTTCATCGTGAACCACGCGAGGACCAGGAACACGACCATTTGCGCAAACAGAGTTGCGTTGAGATTCACGGTGTTTCCTTATCTGCTATTCCGGAAAAATGAAACGGTAAGGCGCTCATCGAGTTGCATTCGATCAGCGCCCCAAGTCTCCGTTCCGCCCTGCGCCGGCTCACGCCGGACGCATATTTCCGAGGAACCTTAGCCTGCGAGCTTCGACAGGAGCGGGTTCGCGAACGCGAACAGCATTGCAACACCCACGCCGATCAGGAATGCCGCGTCGATCAGACCAGCCAGCAGGAACATCTTCGTTTGCAGCGGGTTGATGAGTTCCGGCTGACGTGCGCAGGCTTCGATGTACTTACCACCCATCAGCGCGATACCGATACAGGCGCCGATTGCACCCAGGCCGATGATGATGCCGATACCGATGGCGGTCAGACCCTGGATGTTGGCGATGTAAGCTTGCATGATCACTCCTTTGTGAAAAGACTTGGAACTGAGATTTAAAAAACTAAAACGGAAACTCTTTCTTGCACGCCGCGCTTAGTGCTTGTCGTGCGCCTGGCCGAGATACACCAGCGTCAGCATCATGAAAATGAATGCCTGCAACAGAACAATCAGGATGTGGAAGATTGCCCAGACGCTACCCGCGATCACATGACCAACGAAGCCGAGGAACGTTGCGTCGCCACCGAAGCTCCACATGCTGCCGAGCAGGGCGATCAACAGGAACAACAGCTCACCCGCGTACATGTTGCCGAACAGCCGCATGCCGAGCGAAACGGTCTTCGCAACGTATTCGACAATGTTGAGCGCGAGGTTCGGGATCCACAGCAGCGGGTGGCCGCCGAACGGGGCCGACAGCAGCTCATGCGCAAAGCCGCCCGCGCCCTTGATCTTGATGCTGTAGTAGATCATCAGGACGAACACGCCGAGCGCGATGCCGAGCGTGCCGTTCAGGTCGGCCGTCGGGACGATGCGATGGTGGGAAATCACGTCCGACAGACCGAGCAGGCCGATCACGCGGCCCGGCAGGTCGACCGGGAGGAAGTCGAGGGAGTTCATCAGCGCGACCCACACGAACACCGTAAGCGCGAGCGGAGCGATGAAGGTACGATTGCCGTGAACGATGGCCTTCGATTGGTCTTCGACCATCTCGACGAGCATCTCGATCGCGCACTGGAAGCGGCCCGGCACGCCCGACGTCGCCTTGCGGGCGGCCAGGCGCAGCAGGACGATCGTCACGATGCCGCAAACGATCGACCAGAACAGCGTGTCGAGATTCCAGACGTGGATGTCGAAAATCGACGTCTGATGCGAGGTGGAGAAGTTCTGCAAGTGGTGCGCAATGTACTCGGACGGATCCGGACCGCGCGTGCCTTCGCTAGCTGCCATATCGTTAATGCCACCCAAATTGTCGAAAATCGTTTTGCCCGTTCCGCAACACGCTATTGCGGGAACGGGCCGGTGCGGTTCGTTGTCGAAACCGCACGCTGCTTGTTTCTTACCGCCAGGCCAGCGCGATCCAGTACGTCTTCAGCACGACGAGGTACGTGACGAGGAACGGCACCCAGTGCACGCCGGCCCAGCCGAACGCCACTGCAGTGAACATCCCGATCGTCAGAGCGAGCTTCAGGGCTTCGCCCATCACCCAGCTCATCACGGTGGCCGAGCCACCTGCCTTCAGTCGTGCCACGAATACCGCACTGGGCACCCAGCCAATCGCTCCGCCCAAGAACGCGGATTGCGCAGCGGCGCCCGGCGACTTCGAAAACAGCCACCACGCCAGCGTTGCAACCAGGGACAGAACCACTTGCGCGAGTACCACCTTATAGGGCGTCACGCGCGAGGGCTTGCTCACGTTCGGGCCGAACAGCGTTTCGGCTTCTGCCCGTGTGAGCGGAACGATGTTGTTATCTTGCTGCTCGGCATCCCAGTCATCATCGAATTCGCGCCGCTCGCCGGCCGCTGAAGCGGTGCGTTGCGTGCGCTGATCGTCGTGCCTGTCGTCCGGCGCCTGACCCGCCATCGCAATCTTCCGCAAAATCCTTGAACCCGGCCCCAAGCTTTCTGAAAGCTTTCAGGGGTGCCTAGCTAACAAATCCGGGCGATTGTAAGCGATAGTTGCAAGTGATTCAAGGCTTTAGACGCGACAAAAACCTGCGTAAAACGACGCCTCATCATGTGAAAAAAGCCGCGATTCGACGACGTACGATGACAGTTGTAAGGTCGCCTTTTCGCGCCGGTATTTCTTGCCCAAAAAAGTCCGGCGACGACGAAATGGCGAGGAAACGATGCCCGATGCGGGCGCTGGAGAGGTGGCACGATCGCCGCTGAAAATTCAATGTGGCGCGGTTCGCGGGCTCGCGCTGCGCGCGAAGCGCCGGGCAGGCAAAACCGGGGGATCGACAGTCGTGCCGAATGCGCGAAATCCGGACCGACGCCGGCGCGTCGAATCATCCAATCAGTTGTCATGCCGCCACAGTCGATCGACTCTGGATTGCGGCACTTATCGACAGCCCCGTCACCCGCGCGAATGCCGTGCGCCCCGTACCCACTTCCGCCCCGCTCAACCGAGCGCGAGCAGCCACGCGGCAAGTGCGGCGCTCGCGAACGCGAACGGAATCGAGACCAGGTGGAACGGCAGCCACATGCGCGGCTCCTTCGCGAGACGCACAGCGATCAGGTTCGCAAGCGAACCGATCGCAAAGCCGAAACCGCCGACCGAGACACCGAATGCGAGCGCGCGCCAGTCATGCGTGAACTCCGACAACAGGATCGCCGCCGGCACGTTGCTGATGCCCTGCGACAGTACGGCACCGGCCGCGAATACACGCAGCGGCGAATCGAGACTCGCATGCGCGATCGCATCGTGGATGACCGGCAGCGCAGCCGCGCTGCGCAGCACGACGAACATCAGCACGAAGATCAGCAACAGCAGCCAGTCGATCTTCAGGACTGCATCACGTTTGACGGCGAGCAGGACGACGGCGACACCGACGAGCCCCGGCAGCGGATGATGTGCATCCGCGAGCAGCACGAACGCCGCGAACAGCACGGCCGCGATCAGCGCGTGCATCCGTTGCACGGGAACCGTGGCGGCATCGCCGGACAGGTCGAGCGGCTTCGCGCGAAACATGCAGGCGGTCACCACGAGCAGCAAAGCCATCAGCGCAATCGCGAGCGGCCCGAGCGTGACCACGAAGCGGCCGAACGACACGCCGCTCAATTGCCACAGGAAAAGATTCTGGGGATTGCCGAGCGGTGTCGCGACGGACCCCGCGTTGACGGCCAGCGCAACGACGATCACGAGGCGCCGGAACGGCAGCGGCGTCAGCGCACGCAGCGACACCATCAACGGCACGACGACGAACAGGGCGACGTCGTTGGTGAGCCACATCGACAGCACTGCGGCGAACCCGACCAGCAGCATCGCGAGCCCGCGCTCGGAATGCACGTGATGCACGATGCGGTGCGCGAGCCACATCAGGCAACCGGACAACTCGAGTGCCTTGGTCAGCATCAGCAGGCCCGCGAGCGTTGCGACGGTCTGCCAGTCGACGCGATCGGCCAACACGGAAAATGGTTGCGGGCGCAACCATTGCAGCAGGATCAGGCCCAGCGCGAGCACCGACAGCACGGGCTCCTGCGCAAGCCATCCCAACCACCGGCGCGGCACCGACGTGCTCGTCTCCCCCATGTGCGGCCCGTTACTCTTCAGCCGCGACGTTGCCGCGCAGCCGCGCGAGAATGCCCTCGAGCGCATCGAGATTGCCGAAGTCGATCGTCACCTGCCCTCGCCCGCGGCGGCCGAGCTTGATCTTCACGGTCGACGCGAGCAGGTCGGACAACTCCTCCTCGAGACGGCGCGTATCGCGGCCGCCGTCGTCCTTCGCCCGCGCCTTCACGGCCGGCGCTTCCTTCGTCGTATGCGCGACGAGTTTCTCGGTTTCGCGCACCGACATGCGCTTGTTGACGACCTGATGGGCGAGCGTGATCTGCGTGGCCGCATCGACGGCGAGCAGCGCGCGCGCGTGCCCCATGTCGAGATCGCCGGCGAGCAGCATCGTCTGCACCGGCGCTGCCAGGTTCAGCAGGCGCAGCAGGTTCGACACCGCGCTGCGCGAACGGCCGACCGATTCGGCCGCCTGTTCGTGCGTGAAACCGAACTCGTCGAGCAAGCGCTGGATACCGTGCGCTTCTTCAAGCGGGTTCAGATCCTCGCGCTGGATGTTCTCGATCAGCGCCATCGCAGCGGCGGCCTGATCCGACACATCCTTCACGAGCACCGGCACTTCATCGAGGCCCGCGAGGCGCGCCGCGCGGAAACGGCGCTCGCCTGCGATGATCTCGTATTTGTCTGACGAAATGGGGCGTACCAGGATCGGCTGCATCACGCCCTGCGCGCGAATGCTCGCCGCGAGCTCCTGCAGGCTGCCTTCGTCCATCCGCGTGCGCGGCTGGTATTTGCCGGCCTGCAGCTTGCCGAGCGTGAGCGTGTTCGGCGCCCCTTCGATCTTCACCGCTTCGGTGATATCGGCACTGCCGCCGAGCAGCGCTTCGAGGCCACGTCCCAAGCCCTTCTTCTTTGGTACCGCGTTCATGTCTTTCTTCCTCGCTTCGCTCATATCCGGATCACGACACTTCGAACGCACGGACGCGGTCGATCATCTCGGCACCGAACTGGAGATACGCTTGCGCACCGCGCGAGCTGCGGTCGAACACGACGCCCGGCAGCCCGTAACTCGGCGCTTCCGCCAGGCGTACGTTGCGCGGAATCACCGCGTCGAACACCTTGTCGCCGAAGTGCGCTTTCAATTGATCGGAGACCTGCTGCTGCAACGTGATACGCGGGTCGAACATCACGCGCAGCAAGCCGATGATCTTCAGGTCGCGGTTCATGTTCGCGTGAACCTGCTTGATCGTGTTGACGAGGTCCGACAGCCCTTCCAGCGCGAAGTATTCACACTGCATCGGGATCACGACGCCATGCGCCGCGCACAGCCCGTTCAGCGTCAGCAGCGACAGCGTCGGCGGGCAGTCGATCAGCACGAAATCGTAGTCGTCGGCCACGCGCTCGAGCGCCGCCTTCAGCCGGCGCTCGCGGTTGTCGATGCCGATCAGTTCGATCTCGGCGCCGGACAGCTCGCGGTTCGCGGGCAGCACGTCGTAGGTCACGCCTTCCGGACGCACGCGCGCATCGCTCACCGACACGCCGTCGACCAGCACTTCGTACACGGTCGATTCGCACGCGGCCTTGTCGATCCCGCTGCCCATCGTCGCGTTGCCCTGCGGGTCGAGATCGATCAGCAGGACTCGTTGCTCCTGCGCTGCAAGGCTTGCGGCGAGATTGACCGATGTCGTCGTCTTGCCGACGCCCCCCTTCTGGTTCGCAACGCAGAAGATCTTTGCCATCGTTGGTGTGTTCCCTTTACCTTCAAACAAACAGCGCGCTAACGCGCGCCTTCAATCCGCCTCGTCGACGGCCACTTCGAACAGATGCCGTTCGGCATCGAGCATCGGCACCGCCAGCCGGATCGTCTGCTTCACGCGGCTGCCTTCCGGCAATCGTGCAATCTCGTCGTCCGGGTGAACGCCCTTCATTGCCCAGATCGATCCACCCGGCGCGACCAGATGTCGAGCAAGTTTAACGAAGTCGGACAGATCAGCGAAGGCGCGGGAGACGATCATGTCGAATTTTTCCGGCACTTCGACACCCGGCTGCAGCGATTCGACCCGCCCGGTGACCACCGACAGATTCGCGAGCTTCAGCTCCGCGCGCATCTGGGTCTGGAATGCAGACTTCTTCTGCACGATATCGTTCAGTGTGACCTGCCAGTCCGGCTCGACGATCGCCAGCACGATGCCCGGCAACCCGCCGCCCGAGCCGACGTCGAGCACGCGGGCCGAGGCACGGCCACGCAGATGCGGGACGATGGAAAGCGAATCGAGGATGTGCTGAATCAGCATCTGCTTCGGGTCGCGGATCGCGGTCAGGTTGTAGACCGCGTTCCACTTGCCGAGCAGCCCGACGTAGTCGAGCAACTGGTTGCGTTGGGCATCCGTCAGTGCGAGGTCGAGCGCCGTCGTGCCTTCGACGAGCATCTGTTCCAGTACGTCCCGATTAACCGCCGGCGCGCGACGCGCCGTCATTGTTGCGTCGGGACGGTACCGTCCCCCTGCTCCGTTGCCGCTTCGGCAGTGCCAGGACGGCGGCCCAGGCCGCGGCGCTTCAGGTGCACCATCAGCAGCGAGATCGCCGCCGGCGTGACACCCGAGATGCGCGATGCCTGCCCGATCGTCTCCGGCCGGAATTCGTTGAGCTTCTGGCTCACCTCGAACGACAGGCCGCGGACTTCGCGGTAATCGATACCGTCCGGCAGGCGCGTGTTCTCGTTCGCATCGTTGCGTTCGATCTCCGAAGCCTGGCGCTCGATGTAGCCCTGATACTTGATGCCGATCTCGACCTGCTCCTTGATCTGTTCGAGCAGCACCGGATCGTCGGCCAATGGTTCTGCGGGGCCACATTCGCCGCCCTTCAGGCCGCACACGCCGTCATAGCTGATACCCGGACGGCGCAGCAGCTCCGCGAGACTGTATTCGTGATCGATCGCCTTGCCGAGCAACGCGGTCGCCTCTTCCGGCGGCAACGTCTTCGGCGTCACCCACGTCGACTTCAGGCGTTCGGTTTCACGTGAAACAGCGTCGCGCTTCCGGCTGAACGCATCCCAGCGCGCGTCGTCGACGAGGCCCAGTTCGCGGCCGATCTCGGTCAGGCGCATGTCGGCATTGTCTTCACGCAGGCTGAGGCGATACTCGGCGCGGCTCGTGAACATCCGGTACGGCTCGGCCACACCCCGCGTCACGAGATCGTCGACCAGCACGCCAAGGTAGGCTTGGTCGCGGCGCGGGCACCATGCGTCCTTCTCCTGCACATAGCGCCCTGCATTGAGGCCGGCCAGCAAACCCTGGGCGGCCGCCTCTTCATAGCCGGTCGTCCCGTTGATCTGGCCCGCAAAGAACAGCCCGTTGATCGCCTTCGTTTCCAGCGACGCCTTCAGCGCGCGCGGGTCGAAGTAGTCGTACTCGATCGCGTAGCCGGGGCGCAGGATATGCGCGTTCTCGAGGCCGCGCATCGAGTGCACGAGTTCGAGCTGAACGTCGAACGGCAGGCTCGTCGAGATCCCGTTGGGATAGAACTCGTTGGTCGTCAGCCCTTCCGGCTCCAGGAAGATCTGGTGCGATTCCTTCGATGCGAACCGGTGGATCTTGTCCTCGATCGACGGACAATAGCGCGGGCCGACGCCTTCGATCACGCCTGTATACATCGGCGATCGGTCGAGGCCGCCGCGGATGATGTCGTGCGTGCGCTCGTTCGTGTGCGTGACCCAGCACGGCAGTTGCTGCGGATGCTGCTCCGCGCGGCCCAGGAACGAGAACACGGGGATCGGATCAAGATCGCCCGGTTGTTCGTCCAGCTTCGAGAAATCGATCGAACGGCCATCGATACGCGGCGGCGTACCGGTCTTCAGGCGGCCCTGCGGCAGCTTCAGTTCCTTCAGGCGCGACGACAGCGACACGGCCGCCGGATCACCCGCGCGGCCGCCCGTGTAGTTGTTCAGGCCGACGTGGATCTTGCCGTCGAGGAACGTGCCGGCGGTCAGCACGACCGCACGGGCGCGGAAGCGGATGCCGATCTGCGTGACGGCACCCACCACGCGGTCGCCTTCGACCATCAGGTCGTCGACGGCCTGCTGGAACAGCCAGAGGTTCGGCTGATTCTCGAGCCGGTGGCGGATCGCCGCTTTGTACAGGATGCGATCGGCCTGCGCACGCGTCGCGCGCACGGCCGGCCCTTTCGACGAGTTCAAAATCCGGAACTGGATGCCGCTTTCGTCGGTTGCGGCGGCCATCGCGCCACCCAGCGCATCGACTTCCTTGACCAGATGGCCCTTGCCAATGCCGCCGATCGACGGATTGCAGCTCATCTGCCCGAGCGTTTCGATGTTGTGAGTCAGCAGCAGTGTCTTTGCGCCCATGCGGGCAGACGCCAGCGCAGCTTCCGTGCCGGCGTGACCGCCACCGACGACGATGACGTCAAATTCTGTGGGAAAAAGCATGGTGGATTCCGTACGCAGGACGGCGCACGAACCTATCTGAGAAATGTATGGGCCGAATTATAGCGGGTTCGCTTTTCAACCGAATGCCGTCCGAATGGTAGGGTCTGTGCATTTCGACGATTTTCGGCGACGGGCCGAGGAATCTGTGGCCCGGAACCCGCGCCGGCAGTGCGTCTGGACTTCCCGGCCGCACCTCGCGGCGCCTGTGCAAAGATCCGGCTGCCGGGAAGACTCTTGTGGAACACGCGGCCTATTCGATGCCTGTGACCAGCACGGCGCCCCGGACGAACCACCCTGTGCGACCGCACCACCCTCGTCCCCACAGAATTTTCGTCGGTTCGCCCGGCATTTATCCCCTGTGACCCGGCACCCATCGATCTGTGGAACACTCGGCAACCCTGCCGAACGGCCCCTCTTCCGGCTCCGCTGCACAGAACTTCCGACTGCTTTCCTGATACTTATCCCCGGGCTGCGACCCGCTAACGCATCGGCATCACACCCCACCCGAAAACAAAAACGGCGTGTTTCACGTGAAACACGCCGCCCGTTTCCCGCCACCTGCGCCATCGATCAGGCCGTCTTCTTCGCCAACCCAAGGTAGGTTTCGATCACACGCGGATTCTGCGCGAGTTCGGCCGCGGGCCCTTCGAGCGCAAACTCGCCCGTCTCCAGCACATAGCCGTAATCGGAGATCTGCAGCGCCGCCCGCGCATTCTGCTCGATCAGCAGCGTCGCGACGCCCGTACCGCGCAACGCGCTGATGATATGAAAGATCTCTTTGACGATCAGCGGCGCCAGCCCGAGGCTCGGCTCGTCGAGCATCAGCAAGTCGGGCTTGCCCATCAGCGCGCGGCCCACCGCAAGCATCTGCCGCTCGCCGCCGGACAGCGTGCCGGCAGCCTGCTTGCGTCGCTCCTTCAGCCGCGGAAACAGCGCAAACACGTGATCGAGCTGGTCGAGGAAGTTCGCTTCACCGGCCTGCTTGCGCCGATACGCGCCCAGCACGAGGTTGTCTTCGACCGTCATCGTGCCGAACAGCTCGCGTTTTTCCGGGACGAGGCACATCCCGCGCGCGACGCGCTGCTCGACCGGCAATGCACCGACGTCGTGGCCGCGATACACGACCGCGCCCGACGCATGTCCTGTCACCGGCAGCGCGCCCATGATCGCGTTCAGCAGCGTCGATTTGCCGGCCCCGTTCGGGCCGATCACGCTGACAATCTGCCCGGCCCCCACCTTGATCGCCGCGCCGTGCAGCGCCTCCACCTTCCCGTACCGGACCGCCAGCCGGCGTACTTCGAGAATCGGCATCGTCGTGTCCGTCATCACTCCACCCCGCCCAGATATGCTTCGAGCACCGCCGGATCCTGCTGCACGTCCTGCGGCAGCCCTTCCGCGATCCGTGTGCCGAACTCCATCACCACCAGCCGGTCGGTGAGATTCATCACGAAATCCATGTCGTGTTCGACGAGCAATACGCTCATCCCTTCGGCCTTCAGCCGCCGCAGCAGGTCGGCAAGTTGCTGCTTCTCCTGGTAACGCAGCCCGGCGGCCGGTTCGTCGAGCAGCAGCAGCGTCGGATCGCAGCACAGCGCCCGCGCGATTTCGAGAATCCGCTGCTGGCCCAGCGCGAGGCTCCCCGCTTCGTCGTACATGTGCTTTTCGAGCCCGACGCGGCGGATCTGGCGCGCGGCCTCGGCCAGCAACTGCGCTTCCTCACGGGCATTGAGCCGCGCCACGCTGCGCCACACGCCCGTGTGGCCGCGCAGGTGCGCACCGATCGCGACGTTCTCGAGCACCGTCATCGCCGGCAGCAGCTTCACGTGCTGGAACGTCCGGCCGATGCCGCGGCGGACGATCTGGCGCGATGTGAGCCCGTCGATGCGTTCGCCACGGAACGTGATCGTGCCGCCCGTCGGCTTCAGCACGCCCGTCACGAGGTTGAACGTGGTCGACTTGCCGGCGCCGTTCGGGCCGATCAGCCCGATAATCTGCCCCGCTTTCACGTCGAAGCTGACGTCGTTGACGGCCACGAGCCCGCCGAACTGCTTGCGCGCGTTGTCGACGACGAGCAGCGGCTCCCCGGCCGCCGGCTTCGCGCGCTGCGGCAACGGATCGGCGTGCTCGGGCACATGCGCACGCGGCCCGCGCGGGAACAGCCTCGCGACGAACGGCCACACGCCCTGGCGCGCGTACTGCAGTAGCAGCACCATCAGCACGCCGAACACGATGATCTCGAAGTTGCCTTCCGAGCCGAGCAGTTTCGGCAGCAGCGTCTGCAGGTAGTCCTGCAGCACGGTCAGGATCGCCGCGCCGAGCACCGCGCCCCACACGTGCGACACACCGCCGACCACGGCCATGAACAGGAACTCGATCCCGTGGTTCAGCCCGAACGGCGTCGGGTTCACCGCGCGCTGCAGGTGCGCGTACAGGAAACCCGACACGGCCGCGAGCACGGCCGCATAGACGAAGATCACGACGCGCATCCACGCGGTGTTCACGCCCATCGCCTCGGCCATCACGCCGCCGCCGCGCAGCGCGCGGATCGCGCGGCCCGGGCGGCTGTTCAGCAGGTTCTGCACCGACACGATCGCGGCCAGCACGACGGCCCAGATCAGGAAGTACAGGCTGCGGCCGCTTTCGAGCGCGATGCCGAACAGGTTCAGCGCCGGAATCCCGTTGATCCCGTCGTACTTGCCGAGCAGTTCGAGGTTGCCGAACAGGTAGAACAGCGCGAGGCCCCACGCGATCGTGCCGAGCGGCAGGAAGTGGCCGGACAGCCGCATCGTCACGGCGCCGAGCACGAGCGCGACGAGCGCCGTCAGCACGACGCCGACGATCAGCGCAAGCCATGGCGACACGCCGTACCGCGTCGTCAGGAACGCGGTCGCGTACGCGCCGATGCCGACGAACGCGGCCTGCCCGAAGCTCGTCATCCCGCCGACTCCCGTCAGCAGCACGAGCCCGATCGCGACGATCGCGTAGAGGCCGATGTAATTCAGCAGCGTGATCCAGTATTCGGGCACCTGCAGCGCGCCGGGCAGCACCGGCAGCGCGAACAGCACCACGAGAAACACCCAGAAGGTCTTGTTGCGCACTATCGTCTTCATCGTGTCACTCCTCTTCTTCTTCCGCGTGCGGCGTGGCGAAGCTGCGCCACAGCAGCACCGGAATGATCAGCGTGAACACGATCACCTCCTTGTACGCGCTCGCCCAGAACGACGAATACGATTCGAGCACGCCGACGAGCAGTGAGCCGGCGGCCGCGAGCGGATAGCTGACGAGCCCGCCGATGATCGCGCCGACGAACCCCTTCAGGCCGATCAGGAAGCCCGAGTCGTAGTAGATCGTCGTCAGCGGGCCGACGAGAATCCCGGACAGCACGCCGAGCCCCGCCGCGAACGTGAACGCGAGCCGCCCCGCGTCGGTCGTGCCGATGCCGACGAGCCGCGCGCCGAGCCGGTTCACCGACGTCGCGCGCAGCGCCTTGCCGGCGATCGTGCGGCCGAAGTACACGTAGAGCGCACCGATCAGCACGAGCGCCGTCACGACGACGAGGATGCTCTGCACCGACACGGTCATGCTGCCGATCGCGAGCGATGCGTCCGAGAAGCCGTTGGTGCGCGAGCCTTCCGCGCCGAACATCACGAGCCCGAGGCCGACCATCGCGAAGTGGACGGCGACCGACACGATCAGCAACAGCAGCGTCGTGCCTTCGGCGATCGGCTGGTACACGAGCCGGTAGACGAACGGCCCCATCGGCACGACGATCGCGAGCGTCAGCGCGATCTGCGCGAGCATCGGCATCGGCTGCGCGGCGAAACTGCGCGTGATCGCGAACACCGCGAGCGGCAGCAGCACGTAGCGGCTGCCGAGCGTCGCCAGCGTGCGGCCGAGCTGATGGCGGCGCTCGCGATGCCGGATCAGGCCGCCGACTTCGAGCAGGAAGCACGCGATCCCCATCACGAACAGCAGCCAGCAGGTGGCGGGAAATTTCTGCGCCTGCAACGCGGCAAGCGTCAGCGCGCCATAGGCGACGAATTCGCCCTGGGGAATGAAGATCACCCGCGTGACGGAAAACACCAGTACGAGCGCCAGCGACAGCAATGCATAAATGGCGCCGGTCGTGATGCCGTCTTGCGCGAGGATCGCTGCAATCGAGAGATCCATACGTTTCGTGTATCGAGAAGGCTGCGGGGAAACGAAGACGGGAACGGCCGGGGCGCGGGCGGCATGGTCGGCGC
Source organism: Burkholderia metallica (assembly GCF_902832845.1). GTDB lineage: Bacteria > Pseudomonadota > Gammaproteobacteria > Burkholderiales > Burkholderiaceae > Burkholderia > Burkholderia metallica. Next base: position 182,285 of record NZ_CADFDB010000011.1, read on the forward strand.
GATGGGCGCCATGCCGGCGGCCCCGGCGGTTCCGGGCGACACGGGCGCGGCGCGTCAGGCCCGCCGCCCTGCCGACGGCGCGCACGGCGCCATTCGCGCCGCGCACGCCGGTTTCACGTGATGCTTACTCGGCCTGCAGCTTCCACTTGCCGTCGACGATCTGCACCATCACGCGCGCACGCGTGTCGAAGCCGTTGTGGTCGGTCGGCGTCATGTTGATCACGCCGTGCGACACGGGCAGATCCTTCACGCTCTCGATCGACGCGCGCAGCGCTTCGCGGAACGCCTCGGTGCCCGGCTGGCCCTTCTTCAGCGCGTCCGGAATCGCACGCTGCAACAGCAGCCCGGCATCCCACGCATGGCCGCCGAACGTCGCCAGCGAACCCGCGCCGTATGCCTTCTCGTACGCGGCCTTGTAGCCGAGCGCCGGCTTCTTCACCGGGTTCGAATCGGGCAGCTGGTCGGTCACGAGCACCGGGCCGGCCGGCAGGATCTCGCCTTCGCAATCCTTGCCGCACACGCGCAGGAAATCGTTGTTCGCGACGCCGTGCGTCTGGTACACCTTGCCCTTGTAGCCGCGCTCCTTCAGCGTCTTCGCCGGCAGCGCCGCCGGCGTGCCCGAGCCGGCGATCAGCACCGCATCCGGGTTCGAGCCCAGCAGCTTCAGCACCTGCCCCATCACCGATGCGTCGGTGCGGTTGTAGCGCTCGTTCGACACGACCTTCAGGCCGTTCTTCGCGGCCGCCGCGCTGAACGTGTTGTACCAGCTGTCGCCGTACGCATCGGCGAAACCGATGAAGCCGACCGTCTTCACGCCGTGCTTCGCCATGTAGCCGGCGATCGCGTCGGCCATCAGCTGGTCGTTCTGCGGCACCTTGAACATCCACGCGCGCTTCGCATCCATCGGCGAGATGATCTGCGCGCTCGCCGCGAGCGAGATCGTCGGCGTCTTGCCCTGCGACACCGGATCGAGCATCGCGAGCGAGTTCGGCGTGACGGACGACCCGATGATCGCGTCGACGTGATCCTCGTCGATCAGCTTGCGCACGTTCTGCACCGCGCGGCTCGTGTCGGATGCGTCGTCAAGCACGATGTACTGCACGCTCTTGCCGGCGATTTCCTTCGGCAGCAGCGCGATCGTGTTCTTCTCCGGAATCCCGAGCGACGCGGCCGGCCCGGTGGCCGACAGCGTCACGCCGATCTTCACCTGCGCCGACGCCGTGGCCGCCGCGCACACGAGGCCCGCGGCAAGCACGGCCTCCATCCATCGATTCATCTTCATATACGTTGTCTCCAAACGCTGCTCGAAAAAGCCACGGGTCGCTCGGGCGGCTCCCGGCCCCCAAAACAAGTTAATAATTTAACTATCTCGTGTTGCCACGCCTACGCTCGTTTTCCCGTGAAACGCCGTACCCCGCGACGGCGCCCGAAATGCGGCACCGCGCACGGAGGCACCGCCGCCCGCTCGACACGGTCGTTCGACCGTCACGATGCGCGGCAGCGGTGTCGTCAGGATGAAGAAAGCGGGGAAATGCGCAATCGCGCGCGCACTCGATGCATGCGCAACGACCGACGAAAGCGCCGTCGATCCGGCCTGAAACGGCCAGGCCCGCGAGCGGCGCACGATCGGAAAGCCGGCCGCTCATGCGGATGCGGATGCGAAGACCGATACGGATGCGCGCGCAACGACCGGCGACGACGCGGGAACGCGCCGACGGGCCGCAGAACGGCTCGGGAAGGCCGCAGCGACGCCAGGCCCACCCCATGACGAACGAGCGGCACCTGCCGCCCTTCCTGCCCCGCACCATCGTCCTGCGCTGCTCATCCAACCGTACTCCCTCTTCTGCATTCTGCTTGTAGGAGAACTGCCGACCGTTTTTCCCGACCGCGCGGTCGGCGAAAGCCGAGTGTAACGGACGCGTTTTACGCACGCCAACCGGGTTAGCCCGAACGGCCGGCGTGCGAACGCGCGTCGTCTGCGAACGGATGGCGGAAAACGGAAAAACGGAAGGGAGCGGCGAAGCGCGGAAGAAGCGCGGTGCGAACGCAAGCGCGGGATACGGCCATTGCGCAGGCCGATGCACCATCGGCGGAAATCCGTGCACGCAAATGAAAAAGCGCTGTTGGATTCCGTCCAACAGCGCTTTGGGGTCCGGGCACTTTGTGCCTCGATTGTCTCCTCGTTCTCCACCTGCAAATTCGTTTCGCGGTGCATCAGAACTGAAACGAAGATTAAAGGACCTTTCACCCTGCGACAACTTAGCATTTACCCCTATGGTGCATCGCCGCACGAAAATGGGGCACCAGCGAGCCGCGCGGCGCCGGCCCGTGCCCGTTGCGACGCCCTTCCGGTGCATGGCCGATGGTGCTTCGCATCAACAAGCGGCACCCTGCGCGGCGCGCATTCATGACGCCCTGAGCGGCTTGATCCGCGCGACCATCTCGCCGACGATGCCGCGCCGGAACGCGAGCACGCACGCAATGAAGATCAGCCCCGTGACGATCGTCGCCGATTCGCCGAGCGAGTGGAACCACGCGACGCCCGTCGCCGACGCGAGCCATTCGCCGATGTCGCCGAGCCGGTCTTCGAGCGCGACGATCAGCGCCGCGCCCAGGAGCGGCCCGAACAGCGTGCCCATCCCGCCGACGAGCGTCATCAGCACGACGAGGCCCGACATCGTCCAGTACGCGTCCGACAGCGTCTCGAAGCCGAGCACGAGCACCTTCAGCGAGCCGGCCAGCCCCGCGATGCCGGCCGACAGGATGAACGCGAGCAGCTTGAAGCGGTCGGTGTCGTAGCCGAGCGAGATCGCGCGCGCTTCGTTCTCCTTGATCGCGACGAGCACCTGGCCGAACGGCGAATGCACGACCCGCACGATGAACGCGCACGCGGCGACGACCACCGCGAGCACGACGTAGTACAGCGCGACGTCGTTCGACAGGTCGAGCAGCCCGAACAGGCGGCCGCGCGGCACGCCCTGCAGCCCGTCCTCGCCGTGCGTGAACGGCGCCTGCAGGTAGATGAAGTAGACCATCTGCGCGAACGCGAGCGTGATCATCGCGAAGTAGATGCCCTGCCGGCGGATCGCGAACAGCCCGACGACGAGCCCGAGCAGCGTCGCGGCGACGGTGCCCGCGAGCACGCCGAGCTCCGGCGTGAAACCGAGCGTCTGCATCGAATAGCCGGTCGCGTAGCCGGCCGTCGCGAGGAACATCGCATGGCCGAACGACAGCAGCCCCGTATAGCCGATCAGCAGATTGAACGCGGCCGCGAACAGCGCGAACGTGAGCACCTTCATCACGAACACCGGATACGCGCCGATGAACGGCGCGGCGAGCAGTGCGGCGAGCAGCACGCCGTAGAGCACTTTTCTCTGCATCATTTTTCCTTGCCGAAGAGGCCTGCCGGGCGGAACAGCAGCACGATCGCCATGATCACGAACACGACGGTGGCCGACGCTTCGGGGTAGAACACGCGCGTGAAGCCCTCGATCACGCCGAGCAGCAGGCCCGTGACGATCGAGCCGAGAATCGAGCCCATCCCGCCGATCACGACCACCGCGAACACGGTGATGATCATCGGCTGGCCCATCAGCGGCGACACCTGGATCACCGGCGCGGCCAGCACGCCCGCGAACGCGGCGAGCGCCACGCCGAAGCCGTAGGTGAGCGTGATCATCATCGGCACGTTCACGCCGAACGCCTCGACGAGCTTCGGGTTCTCGGTGCCCGCGCGCAGGTACGCGCCCAGGCGCGTCTTCTCGATCACGAACCATGTCGCGAGGCACACCGCGAGCGACGCGACGACCACCCACGCGCGGTAGTTCGGCAGGAACATGAAGCCGAGGTTGGTCGCGCCGGACAGCTGCGACGGCACGTCGTACGGCTGGCCGGACGAGCCGTAGATCGACCGGAACACGCCTTCGACGACCAGCGTGAGGCCGAACGTGAGCAGCAGCCCGTACAGGTGATCGAGCTTGTACAGCCAGCGCAGCATCGAGCGTTCGATCAGGATGCCGAACGCCCCGACGACGAGCGGCGCGATCGCGAGCATCGCCCAGTACGGCAACCCGAAATACGACAGCCCCATCCACGCGAGCATCGCGCCCAGCATGAACAGCGCGCCGTGCGCGAAGTTGATCACGTTGAGCAGCCCGAAGATCACCGCGAGCCCGAGGCTCAGGATCGCGTAGAACGAGCCGTTGACGAGCCCGAGCAGCAACTGGCTCAGCATCGCCGGCAACGGAATGCCAAAGATTTCCATCGACTTAGCCGTCAGAATGAGTTTCGTTGCGCACGCAACCTTCCGGCATCGCGTACGCGGGCGGCGCAGCGGGCACATCGCTGCGGCCGCCACCGTGCGGCGCGCGCGTCGCGCGCCGCTACGCCCCGCTTACTTCCACAGCGCGCAGCGCGATTCCTGCTTGGTCGCGAACGCCTGTTCGCCCGGAATCGTCGCGAGCACCTTGTAGTAATCCCACGGCTCCTTCGATTCCGACGGCTTCTTCACTTCCATCAGGTACATGTCGTGGATCATGCTGCCGTCCGTGCGGATGTAGCCCTTCGCGTAGAAGTCGCTGATCTTGATCTTCTTCAGTTCGGCCATCACCTTGTCGGAGTCGGTCGTGCCGGCGGCCTGCACGGCCTTCAGGTAGGTCGTCACCGACGAGTAGTCGGCCGCCTGCAGGCTCGACGGCATCTTCTTCATCTTGCCGAAGTAGCGCTGCGCCCACTGGCGCGACGCCGCATCGCGGTTCCAGTACCAGCTGTCGGTCAGCACGAGGCCCTGCGTCGTCTCGAGGCCGAGGCTGTGCACGTCGTCGATGAACATCAGCAGCGCGGCGAGCTTCATCGTCTTCGTGATGCCGAATTCCTTCGCGGCCTTGATCGAGTTGATCGTGTCGCCGCCCGCATTCGCGAGGCCGAGGATCTGCGCCTTCGACGCCTGCGCCTGCAGCAGGAACGACGAGAAATCCGACGCGGACAGCGGGTGACGCACCGCGCCGAGCACCTGGCCGCCGTTCGCCTTCACGACGTCCGACGTGTTCTTCTCGAGCGCCTTGCCGAATGCATAGTCGGCGGTCAGGAAGAACCAGCTCTTGCCACCCTGCTTCACGACGGCCGAACCGGTGCCCTTCGCGAGCGCCATCGTGTCGTATGCGTAGTGGACCGTGTACGGCGTGCACTGCTCGTTGGTCAGCGTGTCGGCGCCCGCGCCGATGTTGATGTAGACCTTCTTCTTCTCGGCCGCGACCTGGTTCATCGACAGCGCGGTGGCCGAGTTCGTGCCGCCCACCAGCAGGTCGAGCCCGCCGCGGTCCATCCATTCGCGCGCCTTCGACGCGGCGATGTCGGCCTTGTTCTGGTGGTCGGCATAGACGACCTCGATCGGCTTGCCGAGCACCTTGCCGCCGAAGTCGGCGACCGCCATGCGGATCGCTTCGAGGCCGCCCTGCCCGTCGATGTCCGCGTAAAGCCCCGACATGTCGGTGATGAAGCCGATCTTCACGGTATCCGCGGCCTGCGCGGCGCCGGCAGTGAACGCGGCAGTCGCGAGCGCGAGACAGGCGTGTGCGAGGGTCTTCATTTTCATTGACGTCTCCTGTTGTTCTGATGCGTTGTGGTTGTTCGATGTCCGCCACGGCCAGCGGCAAGGGAAACGGGGCGGCGTCACACCCCGAGCAGGTCGTGCAGGGTCGGCATCTTGCTTTCCAGTTCGGCCGCCTGGAAATGTTCGACGATGCTGCCGTGCTCCATCACGTAGAACCGGTCGGCGAGCGGCGCGGCGAAGCGGAAATTCTGCTCGACCATCACGATCGTGTAGCCGCGCGCCTTCAGCGCGACGATCATCCGCGCGAGCGCCTGCACGATCACCGGTGCGAGGCCTTCCGAAATCTCGTCGAGCAGCAGCAGGTTCGCGCCGGTGCGCAGGATCCGCGCGACCGCGAGCATCTGCTGTTCGCCGCCGGACAGCCGCGTGCCCTGGCTCTGCCGGCGCGACGCGAGGTTCGGGAACATCGCGTAGATCTCGTCGATCGGCATCGCGTGTTCGCGCGGCCCGATCAGCGGCGGCAGCATCAGGTTCTCCTCGCACGACAGGCTCGAGAAGATGCCGCGCTCCTCCGGGCAGTAACCGATGCCGAAATGCGCGATGCGGTGCGTCGCGAGACCGATCGTCTCGTTGCCCGCGACCTTGATCGATCCGCTGCGGCGGCCCGTGAGGCCCATGATCGCGCGCAGCGTCGTCGTGCGGCCCGCGCCGTTGCGGCCGAGCAGCGTGACGACTTCGCCGCGATGCACGGTCAGGTCGACCCCGTGCAGGATGTGGGATTCTCCGTACCAGGCCTCCAGGCCCGTGATCTCCAGCGCGGGCGTACCGCTTTCGACGCCGCTCAATTCGCGTTCCTCCCGTTCGCTGTGCTTCATGCGTGCGCCCCCGCGAGCGCCGCGTCGGCGCTGCCCATGTAGGCTTCGATGACGAGCGGATTCTTCGACACTTCCGCATACGAGCCTTCGGCCAGCACCTCGCCGCGTTGCAGGACGGTGATCGTGTCGGAGATGCCCGCGATCACGTTCATGTTGTGCTCGACCATCAGGATCGTGCGGCCGCTCGCGACCTTCTTGATCAGCGCGGTCACGCGATCGACGTCCTCATGGCCCATCCCCTGCGTGGGCTCGTCGAGCAGCATCAGTTCGGGCTCCATCGCGAGCGTGGTCGCGATCTCCAGCGCGCGCTTGCGGCCGTACGCGAGCTCGACGGTCGGCACCTGCGCGAAATCGGTGAGGCCCACCTGCGTGAGCAGGTCCATCGCGCGATCGTCGAGCCGCCGCAGCGTGCGTTCGCTGCGCCAGAAATGGAATTCGGTGCCGAGCGCGCGCTGCAGGCCGATGCGCACGTTCTGCAGTGCGGTCAGGTGCGGAAACACGGCCGAGATCTGGAAAGAGCGGATGATGCCGCGCCGTGCGACCTGCGCGGGCCGCTCGTCGGTGATGTCGATGCCGTTGAAGACGATCTGGCCGGCCGTCGGCGTCAGGAATTTGGTGAGGAGGTTGAAGCAGGTCGTCTTGCCCGCGCCGTTCGGTCCGATCAACGCATGGATCGCACCGCGCCGCACACGCAGGTTCACGCCGTTGACGGCCGTGAAACCCCTGAACTCCTTGGTCAGTCCGCGTGTTTCCAGAATCGTGTCGCCGAGAATCATGTTCCCTTCCGTACGAAGTCAGGCGAAGCACCGGGAAAATTCGCGAGAAGCGGCCGCGAAACAAGTCGGCGGATAAGCAGGCTGCCCCGGGCGCCGTGTGACGCCTCGAGGATGGTCTCCCGCGCCGACGCGTATGCACACTGCGCCACATTGTCTCGCCGTTGGTGCAGTGCAATCATCGGGATTTGCACTTATAGGGCCGACCGCCATGTCGCACGCGGCTATGCACGGTTTTTTCACCGCGTTTTTTTGACACGTGCATCATCGACCGTTGCCCTTTCGCACGAGCCGGCAAGCAAGCGACAAAAAAGCCGTGCGGCTGCACGGCTTGCATGGAACTTGCCGGCGACGCGGGACCATCGGCGCGATCGGCACGCGGGTGGCATCGGCCGCTTGTTTCGCATATCGAATCAGCGGGCGGCGCAACAACGGCCCGCTGTCGTGCGGGTCGGCGTTCCGTCACGCAGCCGTCATCGTGGGCTCCGTGCGCACCGGCGTCGCTTCGCGTGCCGCGCGGCGATCGGCGCGGATCATGTCGCTCGCGCGCTCGGCGATCATCAGCGTCGGCGAATTGGTGTTGCCCGACGTAATGAAGGGCATCACCGATGCATCGACGATCCGCAGCCCGGCGATGCCGCGCACGCGCAACCGGCTGTCGACCACCGCACGCTCGTCGTCGGCGCGCCCCATCCGGCAGGTGCCGACCGGATGGAAGATCGTCGTGCCGACCGCGCCGGCCGCATCGATCAACTCGGCTTCGCTCCGGTATTGCGTGCCCGGCAGGATTTCTTCCGGCCGGTAGCGTGCGAGTGCCGGCGCGGACGCGATCCGGCGCGTGAGGCGCAGCGCGTTCGCGGCGACGTGACGATCGTGGTCGGTCGACAGATAGTTCGGCGCGATCGCGGGTGCGACACCCGGATCGGCGCTCGCGATATGCACGCTGCCGCGCGACGTCGGCCGCAGATGGCACACCGACGCCGTAAATGCGTTGAAGCCGTGCAGCGGCTCGCCGAAGCGTTCGAGCGAGAGCGGCTGCACGTGATATTCGAGATCGGGGCGCGTGAGTGCCGGATCGTCTGGATCGGATTTTGCGAACGCACCGAGCTGCGACGGCGCCATCGACATCGGGCCGCGCTGCAGCAGCGCATATTCGGCGCCGATCATCAGCTTGCCCCACCAGTGCGCGGACAGCGTGTTGAGCGTGCGCACGCCTTCCACGCGAAACGCCATCCGCAACTGCAGGTGATCCTGCAGGTTTTCGCCGACGCCCGGCAGATCCTGCACGACGTCGATGCCGAGCGCCTGCAGCCGCCGGCCGTCGCCGATGCCCGACAGTTCGAGCAGCTGCGGCGAATTCACCGCGCCGGACGTCAGCAGCACCTCCGCGCGCGCCCGTGCCACGTAATCGGTGTCGCCGCCGCGATACTCGACGCCGACCGCGCGCCGCCCGTCGAAGATCACGCGTTGCGCCTGCGCGCCGGTGATCACGGTCAGGTTCGGGCGCGCCATCGCGGGCCGCAGGAACGCCTTCGACGTATTCCAGCGCACGCCGCGCTTCTGGTTCACCTCGAAATAGCCGACCCCGGAATTGTCGCCGCGGTTGAAATCGTCGGTGGCCGGGATGCCGGTCTGCTGCGCGGCCTGCGCGAACGATTCGAGGATCTCCCAGCGCAGCCGCTGCTTCTCGACGCGCCAGTAGCCGCCCGCGCCGTGCGCGTCGCTCGCGCCCGCATGGTGATCCTCGCTGCGCTTGAAGATCGGCAGCACGCTGTCCCACGACCAGCCGGCGTCGCCGGTTGCCTGCGCCCAGCCGTCGTAGTCCTCGCGCTGCCCGCGCATGTAGATCATCCCGTTGATCGACGAGCAGCCGCCGAGCACGCGGCCGCGCGGATACGACAGCACGCGCCCGTTGAGCGCCGCTTCGGGCTGCGTCTTGTACAGCCAGTCGGTGCGCGGGTTGCCGATGCAATACAGATAGCCGACCGGGATGTGGATCCAGTGATAGTCGTCCTTGCCGCCCGCTTCGAGCAGCAGCACGTGGATGTCGGGATCTTCGGACAGGCGGTTCGCGAGCACGCAGCCCGCGGTGCCGGCGCCGACGATCACGTAATCGAATTCGCCTTCCAGCGTGCGTTGAGTGCTCACGGCGTGTCCCCTTCTGCGTTGTTGTGCGCCGCGCGGCGCGATGCCGCGCGTCATTTCCAGCATAGTGCGTCGCGAGCCGCGCTTGCGGCCCCGCGCCACGACGATGAAGCGTACTCCGGCGGCCGGCGGCCGATCCAATGAGTTATGCTGAAATGCGTTATAAGCAGCGCTCATATCACGACGATGGATCTCACCCTGCTCCGCGCGTTCGCGACGGTCGCGCGCGAAGGCAACCTGACGCGCGCCGCCGCGCAGCTGCACCTGACGCAGCCGGCCGTCAGCCTGCAGATCAAGCATCTGCAGGAAACGCTCGGCGTCACGCTGTTCACGCGCACGTCGCGCGGGCTCGCGCTCACGCGCGACGGCCAGACGCTGCTGCCGCATGCGGAACGCGCGCTCGCCGCCGCCGCCGACGTGCAGCGCGCCGCTGCTGCATTGCGGCACGAGGTGCGCGGCCGGCTGCGGATCGGCACGATCCTCGATCCGGGCTTCCTGCGCCTCGGCGGCTTCCTGCGCGCGCTCGTCGAAACCCATCCGCAGATCGAGACCGCGCTGCGGCACGGCATGTCCGGCTGGGTGATCGAGCAAGTGCGCACGCAGGCGCTCGACGTCGGCTACTACATCGGCCGGCCGGGCGACGACGATCCGCTCGACGGTGCGCAGTTCCACACCGTCACGCTCACGCATTTCGAATACCGCGTGCTCGCGCCGGCCGGCTGGAAGGAGCGCGTGCAGCGCGCGCACGACTGGCGCGCGCTCGCCGCGCTGCCGTGGATCTGGACGCCGCCGGCGTCCGCGCACCACCGGCTGCTGTCGCGGCGCTTCGCGGAGGCCGGCGCGCAACCGGTCAAGGTGGCCGAGGTCGACCAGGAGCAGTCGATGCTCGATCTCGTCAAATCGGGGATCGGCCTGACGCTCGCGCGCGATTCGACCGCGCTGGCCGAGGCGCACGCGCATGCGCTGACGATCGTCGACCGCGTGACGGTGCCGACCGAACTGACGTTCGTGACGCTCGCCGAGCGGCGCGACGAGCCGGCGATCGCGGCCGCGCTGCGGCTGATCGAAGCGCAGTGGGCGATATGAGCGCGACTGATGACGACATGGCGTGGGCCGCGCGCGTCATCTCGCCACGCCCCGGCCCGTCGTCACGCCACCATCGCGGGCTTTTTGCTAGATTGTGCGTTCGCACACCGCGAGACCCCGATTGAAGGAGACCCGCATGGCCCGCAACATCGAGATCAAAGCCCGCGCCCGCGAATTCGAGCACCTGCGCGAACAGGCGGCCAGGCTCGCGACCGAAGCGCCGCTGTTCTATCGCCAGCAGGATTTCTTCTATGACGTGCCGCGCGGCCGGCTGAAGCTGCGCCGCTTCGAGGACGGCACACCGGCCGAACTGATCTTCTACCAGCGCGACGACCGCGACGGCCCGAAAGCGTCGTACTACACGCGCAGCCCGGTGACGAATCCCGACGCGATGCATTCGCTGCTCGCGACCGCGCTGACCACGCGCGGGATCGTCACGAAGGAACGGCACGTGTATCTCGTCGGGCGCACGCGCATCCACCTCGACCGCGTCGACGGCCTCGGCGACTTCATCGAACTGGAAGTCGTGCTCGGCCCCGACGACGACGAAGCCGGCGGCGAAGCCGAAGCGCACGACGTGTTCGCGAAGCTCGGCGTGTCGCAGGACGATCTCGTCGCGGTCGCGTACGTCGACCTGCTGAACGCCGACACGCAGCACGAAGCGGCCTGATCCGGCCCTGCCCCGCGCCGCCTTCGACGCTGCCGCCGCGTCATGCGGCGCCGGGCGCCAGATGCGCGAGCGGCAGCGCGCCGTTGCGCTTGAAGGTCGTCAGCACGATGTTCGAGCGCACGCTGTCGACGCCCGGCACCCGCATCAGCTTCTTCATCACGAACTGCGACAGCGCGTTCAGGTCGGGCGCGACGATCCGCAGCAGGTAGTCGGCGTCGCCCACCACCGCATGGCACTCGAGCACTTCGGGCAGCACGTCGATCTGCTGCTGGAACTGCTCGATGATCGAATCGCCGTGGTGCTTGAGCTTCAGGCTCGTGAACGCGGTGACGCCGAGCCCGAGCTTTTCGGGGCGCAACATCACGCGGTAGCCTTCGATCACGCCGGCCGCCTCGAGCCGCTGCAGCCGCCGGCCGATCTGCGACGGCGACAGCGGCACCTCTTCGCCGAGCTGCTGGTGCGTCGCGCGGCCGAAGCGCTGCAGCACGTCCAGCAGCGCGAGATCGAAGTGATCGAGTTCCAGCATGAGCATTCTCCGCATTGAATTGTGATTTGATGCGCGATTATCGCATCATCCAACGAATCAACGCCGATATTGCGCCCATTCCGCGCGCAGCCCGCTCTACACTTGCATGGTTCCCTACCGCCACGTGCAGAGCCAGATCATGTCCACCGTCGTCACCGCGAAACTGCAGGAGCAGTTCAATGCGGGCCTCGAAACCCGCGCCGATTTCACCATCGACCAGCCGCTCGCGCGCTACGGCCAGGTCGACCACGCGGTGTGGACGCAGCTCTATGCACGCCAGTCGGCGCTGCTGCGCGGTCGCGCATGCGACGCGTTCGTCGCGGGGCTCGGCAAGATCGACCTGCCGGCCGATCGCGTGCCGTCGTTCGCCGACGTGAACCGCCAGTTGAAGCCGGCAACGGGGTGGGAAATCGTCGCGGTGCCGGGCCTCGTGCCCGATCGCGTGTTCTTCGAGCACCTGGCGAACCGGCGCTTTCCGGTCACCTGGTGGATGCGCCGCCCCGATCAGCTCGACTACCTGCAGGAACCCGACTGCTTCCACGACCTGTTCGGCCACGTACCGCTGCTGATCGACCCCGTATTCGCCGACTACATGCAGGCGTATGGCCGCACCGCGCTCGCGGTCGCCGACGACGCAGCGGCGCTGGCGCGGCTCGCGCGGCTCTACTGGTATACGGTGGAATTCGGGCTGATCCGCGACCCGCGCGGCACGAACGGGCTGTCGATCTACGGCGCCGGCATCGTGTCGAGCAAGGGCGAAAGCCTGTACAGCCTCGAAAGCGCGGCGCCGAACCGGCTCGGTTTCGACCTCGAGCGCGTGATGCGCACGAAGTACCGGATCGACACGTTCCAGAAGACCTACTTCGTGATCGACGATTTCGCGCAGCTGTTCGCGCTCGCCGACGTCGACGGCCGCGCGCTGGCCGACCGGCTGGCGGCGCTGCCCGAGTTCGCGGCCGGCGCGGTGCTCGACACCGATCGCGTGCTGCATCGCGGCACGGGCGAAGGCTGGCGCGACGACGCCGACGCGTGACGCGCGCGGGCGCCCGGACGCGCCGCGGCCGGTCTCCCGATCGCGTTCCCCGGCTGCCTGTTGCCGGCTGCCCGTCTCCGGATGGCCTTCCCGCAACTATGAAACAATGAACGATGCCGGCTTCGCCGCGCGGCGCAGCCGCACGCGAGCGCCGCTATCGAACGAGAGGTGCAAGATGATCCACAAGCTCACATCAGAAGAACGCAAGACCCGGCTCGAAGGCCTGCCACTCTGGACGGCCGTCCCGGGCCGCGACGCGATCCAGCGCAGCCTGCGCTTCGCCGATTTCAACGAAGCGTTCGGCTTCATGACGCGCGTCGCGATCAAGGCGCAGGAAATGAACCACCATCCGGAATGGTTCAACGTGTACAACCGTGTCGACGTCACGCTGTCGACCCACGACGCCGACGGTCTGACCGAGCGCGACATCGAACTCGCGCTGTTCATCGACCGTGCGGGCGCGCACGCGCACCCGGCCGCCTGAAGGGTTCCTCTACCGCCGCGCGTCTTTCGGCGCGCGGCGCGTCAACTTTTCATTTCGATGAACGTTTTCTAGGATGTAGTCAGCGGAAGCCTTCAGCTTTCCAAGCCATCCTTAAGGCGCACGTAAGTCTCGTACGCATTCCGTGCCTTGGGGTCCAAACCTTCCAGTTGCAGCGCGCTTTCGCGCTGTACAATCAGCAGCGCATACGGCTTGGAGAGCGCGCTGGCCTCTTCGCAGAGTTTGAGTTCGTCGCCGCTCGACGGCGAGCGGGCGCGCCAGAAATTGATCGCGGCTTCTAGGTCGTTGATCGAAATATCGGACATGATTGGATTTAATCGTTCGCTGGCCGCCATGCTTGATGTCAGGCTAAGCGGCGCCCCTGTGGAAACGGCGTCGTGCTGTCCGCGTGCCTGAACCGCCAACCCATTGTACTTGAGCGAACTTCATGCGACTCCTTCTGATCGAAGACGACCGCCCCATCGCACGCGGTATCCAGAGCAGCCTCGAGCAGGCTGGCTTCACCGTCGACATGGTGCATGACGGCATCTTTGCCGAACAGGCGCTGGCACAGAACCGCCACGAACTCGTGATCCTCGACCTCGGCCTGCCGGGCATCGACGGGATGACGCTGCTCACGCGTTTCCGCCAGACCAACCGCCACACGCCCGTCATCGTGCTGACCGCACGCGACGAGCTGAACGACCGGATCCAGGGCCTGAACTCCGGCGCCGACGATTACATGCTCAAGCCGTTCGAGCCGGCCGAGCTCGAAGCGCGCATCCGCGCGGTGATGCGCCGCAGCGGCCCGCACAGCGACATGCCGCGTCCGGAAGTGTCGCTCGGCGGCGTCCGCCTGTCGGGCGTCGACCGCCGGATCTTCAACGACGACAAGCCGCTCGAACTGTCGCCGCGCGAATTCGCGGTGCTCGAGATGCTGCTGCTGCGCCACGGCCGCGTGGTCAGCAAGGCCCAGCTGCAGGATCACCTCACGCACTTCGGCGGCGATCTCGGCGACACCGCGATCGAAGTCTACGTGCACCGCGTGCGCAAGAAACTCGAACAGTGCCGTGTCGAAATCGTCACGGTGCGCGGCTTCGGCTATCTGCTGCAGGAAATCCGCCAGACGGCGAGCGTCTGAGCGGCGCCGCGCGCGTCGGCCGGCCGCGGGCCGCCGGCGTGTGCGCGTCCTGCTCCGCGTCATCGCCCGGCGTACGACCGCGCCGCTCCCCGTGAGCGGCGCTTATCCATTTGCCCGTCGAAATGTCTCCTGATCCGGCTGTGACCACCAGCCTGCGCCGCTCGCTGCTTCGGCGCCTCGCCGCCCCGCTGTCGATGCTCGCGCTGATGAGCGGCCTGATCGCCTACTGGCTCGCGTGGCAATACACGCAGCACGTGATCGACCGCTCGCTCGCCGATCTCGCGACCGCCATCTCCAAACAGATCCAGATCGCCGGCCCCGACGCGCCGTTCACGGTGCCGCCGCTCGCGCAGGCGATGTTCTCCGATCCCGCCGAAGCGCTGATCTACCGGATCAGCGACGGCGAACAGGAACTCGCCGGCGATCCGAAGCTGCCGCTGCAGGGCATCAACGTACGCCGCATGCATCATGCGTACGTGTTCGAGGCCGAATACGACAACCGTGCGGTGCGCGTCGCGCAGGTGCGCGTCGACAACGTCGAAGGCGGCAAGCCGATGGTCGTCGAGGTCGCGCAGCCGGTGCGGCACCGCTACCGGATCGCGGCCGAATTCCTCGTCGCGATCATGATGCCGCTGCTGCTGCTGTTGCTCGCGGGCTGGGGCATCGTGTGGCGCGTCGTGAACCAGCAGCTCGGCCCACTCACGCATCTGGCCGATTCGCTGAACCGGCAGACCCACACGTCGCTGGAACCCGTCGACGAAACCGAGGTGCCGCTGGAAATCCGGCCGCTGACGAGCGCGATGAACGCACTGCTCGGCCGCCTGAAGACCGCGCTCGACGCGCAGCGCAAGTTCATCGCCGATGCCGCGCACCAGTTGCGCACGCCGCTCACCGCGGTGAAGCTGCACGCCGAGCAGGCGGCCGTCGCACGCGATCCGCATCAGACCTTCGCCGCGGTGCGCGAACTGCGCGCGGCCGCCGACCGCGCGGTGCGGCTGTCGAACCAGCTGCTGTCGCTCGCCCGTGCGGAACCGGGCGAACAGGCTGCGCGGTTCGTCGACGTCGACCTCGCGGCGATGGCGTTCGAGACGGGTGCCGAATGGGTGCCGCGCGCGCTTGCGTCGCACGTCGACCTCGGGTTCCAGCGCACCGACGATCCCGGTGACGACGAGAAGCTGGTCGTGCGCGGCAACCCCGTACTGTTGCGCGAGGTGATCGCGAACCTGCTCGACAATGCGCTGAAGTACGTGCCGCTCGCACGGCCGGTCGGCGCGCGGATCACGGTGAACGTCGCGCGCAGCGCGCTCGAGGACGGCCAGCCGGCCGCCGAGATCGTCGTCGAGGACAACGGCCCCGGCGTACCCGCCAACCAGCAGGCCGACCTGTTCAAGCGCTTCTTCCGCGGCGACGCGCAAAGCGGCAACGGCGTCGAGACGGGTGCCGGGCTCGGTCTCGCGATCGTGCACGACATCATCGCGATGCATGGCGGCGCCGTGTCGTACGAGGATGCACCGGAAGGCGGCTCGCGCTTCGTGGTGAAGGTGCCGCTGATCGCGCACACCGGGCAGCCGGCCAGCGAAACGCCGGCGGCCGCGTCGACGCACTGAGCCGAGCGATTCGCGGCGGGCCGTCGTCGGCCCGCCGGCCAGCGAACGCGGTAAAAACGGTTGCGACGCGGCAACCGTCCGCCGCGATGACAGCAGCGGCGCATGATGCGCCGCCCGTATTACTTCCTGCTTTTCTTGTCCTTCGACCGGGACTCGGACTTGCCGTCCTTCTTGTCCTTCTTCATTTTCTTCTTCCCGCCTTCGTCCGACGTCGCGAGCAGCGTACCGCGGCACGACTCCGCGCCGCAATGGCACGCGTATTCGCGCTTGAGCTTCTTCGTCAGCTTCGCGTCGATCACGAGGCCGTAGTCGTAGAACAGCTCCTCCTCCGGCCCGATGTCGCGCAGCGCGTGGATGTACACGCGGCCTTTGACTTCCTCGGCTTCGCAGTTCGGCGCGCACGAATGGTTGATCCAGCGCGCGCTGTTGCCGTCGATCTTGCCGTCGATCACGCCGCCTTCGTCGAGTGCGAAGTAGAACGTATGGTTCGGTTCGCTCGGGTCGTGCGGATGGCGGCGCAGCGCCTCCTTCCAGGAAATCCGCTCGCCCTTGTATTCCACTACGCGCTCGCCGGCCTTGATCGGCGCCACGGCGAACACGCCCTTGCCGTGTACTCCCGAGCGGCGCACCGCGATCCTGCGTGAACTCATCGAACGAATCCTTGTGAAGACGACTTGAATGGAAGCGGCCGCAAGCGCGGCTTGGCGTCGCGCCAAACGAAAACGCGGCACCGGTCGGTGCCGCGTCGGGGCATGCGGCGAATCACCCGCATCCTACACGTTCACGATTGCTTCGTTCAACATCATGCGCAATATTGCGCGCCCGGCGCTCAACGCTGGCCGAACGCGACGTCGCCGAACAACGCCTTGTGCTCGCGCGGCTGCGAGCGCCAGTATTGCGGCGGCGCCGTCACCTGCGCGCCGAGCTCGGCCGCCGCATGCCATGGCCAGCGCGGGTCGTACAGCATCGCACGCGCCATCGCGACGAAATCGGCATCGCCGGCCTCGATGAGCCGGTTCGCATGCGCGGGCTCGTTGATCAGGCCGACGGCGATCGTCGGCATGCCGACCGCGCGCTTCACGGCCTGCGCGAACGGTACCTGGTAGCCGGGCGACAGCGGAATCTTCTGCAACGGCGACACCCCGCCGGACGACACGTCGATCCAGTCACAGCCGCGGCGCTTCAGTTCGTGCGCGAACGCGATCGTATCGTCGAGCTCCCAGCCGCCTTCGACCCAGTCGGTCGCGGATACGCGCACGCCGACCGGCCGGTCTTCGGGAAACGCCGCGCGCACGATCTCGAAGATCTCGAGCGGAAAACGCATCCGGTTTTCGAGCGAGCCGCCGTATTCGTCGGTGCGCCGGTTCGCGAGCGGCGACAGGAACTGATGCAGCAGATAACCGTGCGCCGCATGCACTTCGATCGCGTCGATGCCGAGCCGCGCGGCACGCCTGGCCGCGGCCGCGAACGCTTCGCGGATCCGGTTCAGGCCCGCGGCGTCGAGGGCAAGCGGCGGCGTCTCGCCGTCCTTGTGCGGCACGGCGGACGGCCCGTGCGGCAACCAGCCGCCGTCGGCGACCGACACGAGCTGGCCACCCTGCCACGGCACCGCGCTCGACGCCTTGCGCCCCGCATGCGACAACTGCATCGCGACGCGGATCGGCGAATGCTTGCGGATCGCGGCCAGCACCGGCTTCAACGCGGCTTCGGTCACGTCGTCCCACAGGCCGAGGTCGCCCTGCGTGATGCGCCCGTCGGGTTCCACGGCGGTCGCTTCGATGCAGAGGAGCCCCGCGCCCGACAGTGCGAGATGGCCGAGGTGAATCATGTGCCAGTCGGTCGCTTCACCGCGTTCGGCCGAATACTGGCACATCGGGGAAATCACGATCCGGTTCGGAAGGGTCACGCCGCGCAGCGTGAACGGGGAAAACAGCGCAGTCATGGAAGCCGCTCGCCTGGAAGGGAAAGAGCGAACGAGCGTAGCACGCAGGCGGCAAGCGTGCTGGCGGGGCGCGCGGCAGTAAGCGGACGGTCAGGTACGGCGCGCGGCGGGTGGCCGGCAATGCGGGAACGCAGGCGAACGCCGCGCGGACGGCGATGCGTGGGCCGGCAACGGATACGGACGGGCAAGCCCTTCGCGGCTACGGGCGCGCCGCTTGCAGCGTCAGAGCCCGACGCTGTCGAGCCACTCCGCGAACATGCGTCGCGCGGCCGCCTCGAGCGCAGGGCCGTTCTGCGCGGTATCGGCGCGCAGCTGGCGCGCGTCGATGCCGGGCGTCGCCGCGATTTCGCCAGCGTTCGCGATCAGCCACGGTTCGAAGCGCTCGGTGCGGATTTCCGGATGACATTGCAGCGCCAGCACGTGCTGCCCCCACGCGAATGCCTGGTGGCGGCATGCCGGCGTCGACGCGAGATGGATCGCCCCACCCGGCAGGTCGAACGTGTCGCCATGCCAGTGCAGCATCGACGTCGCGGCAGCGTCGAAATGACGCAGCGGCGATGCGCGGCCGGCGTCGGTGAGCGTCAGCGGCGCCCAGCCGAGTTCGTGCTGCGCGGCCGGATAAACACGTGCGCCGAGCGCCCGGGCGACGAACTGTGCGCCGAGGCAGATGCCGAGGATCGGCAGCCCGGCGTCGATGCGCTGGCGCACGAGCGCCAGCAGCGGCGCGATCGTCGGATACTGCGCGTCGTCGTACACGCTGAGCGGCCCGCCGAGCACGACGAGCAACGACGGCTCGAGTACGTCGAGCACTTCGACCCGCGACGAACCGACGTCGACATAGCGCACCCGGCGACCGCGTTCGCCGAGCACCTGCTCGAAGCTCCCGAGATCCTCGAAATGCACGTGGCGGATCGCCACGACCTCAGCGTTCATCATCGGCCTCCCGGTCGATCGACGGACGTCAGCCGGCGAAAATCTTCCAGGTCTTCTTCTGCGTCGCCGCGTCGGCTTCTTCCTGCACCGAGCAGTCGAGACGCAGGTCGCTGTCGGACATCGAGATGTCGAGCGCCGCGCAGTGATGCACGGTCTTCTTCGACAGCTTGCCCGGCTGGAAGTGGGCGCACGTCAAGCACATGCGCTGCGGCGGCGTCGCACCGGCCACCTGCAGCTCGCGCAGTGTCTTCAGCAGTGCGCGATACAGGGCGCCCTGCTCGTCCGCGCCGAGCTTGCCGACGGCTTTCGTCAGGAATTCCGGCCATTGCAGCGCCTTCTTCGCGGCCGTACGGCCACGGGCCGACAGGCGCACGGCCAGCGCGCGGCCGTCGTCCAGCGCGCGGCGCTTCTCGACGAGCCCCTTCGTCTCGAGCGTGCTGACGGCATCGCTCGTGGTCGCCGCGGTCAGCTGCGTCTCGCGGGCGATCTCGCCGAGCCGCATCGGGCCCTTGCGCTGCAGCAGCAGCACGAGAATCTCGCCCTGCGTCGGCGTGAGGCCAGCGCCTTCCGCCCAATCCCATGCCTGGCTTCGCATGGCCGTACTCAACCGCAGCAGGCTGTGGGTCACACGTCCCGAAGCCTGATTCCCGTAAACGCCTTCGCTCATAGTCTTTTCGCTTTGCCGCCGCCCGGTTTGCCGAGCAGCCGTAGTGTGGAGATCGAATGTCTATCTCAAAACAGACACGCTCTTGCGAGGGTGTCAGCACGGCCGTCGCGAGGGCACACGCGGCGGTCGCGTTCGCGGCGACCGGTAAGACACGCATCGTTCCGGTGTCCGCAAAGCCGACATTCTAAGCGAGAGCGGAAAATCGCACAGCTAAGTTATCCCCTTCATTCTGTGGAAAATCGCTGGATAACCATAACTTTTCGTTGTGCCTGCAATGTCGAACGCCCGCCGAACCGTGCGTACGCGCATTTTCCTGTTCGGATCGGCCATCGGGCCGACTCCCCTGATCCACCGGGTTATCCCGTGCACAGATCGTTGACTTTGCAGCGGAATATCCAGTTATCCACAGATTTTCAGGACAACCGGCAACGATTTCGGCGCCGATCGGGGCTGCCGGTCGTTCAGCGAATCGCGACGCGGTCGAGCCCGTAATCTGCAAAACATTTTTTCACTCGCGCCAACGTAAGCACTGCTGGCGGACCGTCTCGTTGAGCGATTTTTCCTGCTTGAAAACGGTTCTCAGCCACGACGCGTCGTTCACGCGCGCCTTGGCGAGCGCGCCGATCTCGTCGAGCGCCGCGCGCGAACCGAGCGCGGCAGCATGCGGCGCGATCCGGTCGAGCGTGTCGAGGATGTCCTCGGCGATCGTGCGGCGCTCACCCGTCTGAGGATTCACGCAGGTGCCCTCAAGCCCGAAGCGGCACGCCTCGAAGCGGTTGAACGTGTAGACGAGGTAGTCGTCCTCCGACAGTTTCAGCGGCCGGTCGGTCAGCAGGTAGCGCGCGAGCGTCTGGATGTAGCACGCGATCGCCGCCGCGCGGTCGACCGACAGCGGTGTGTCCATCACGCGCACCTCGATCGTGCCGTAGCCGGGCTTCGGCCGGATGTCCCAGTAGAAGTCCTTCATCGAATTGACGACGCCGGTGTTCACCATCTTCGTGAAGTACTCCTCGAAGCTGTCCCAGGTCAGCACGAACGGCGCGCGGCCCGACAGCGGAAACGCGAACACCGAATTCAGGCGTGCCGAATGGAAACCGGTGTCGACGTTCTGCACGAACGGCGACGACGCCGACAGCGCGATGAAGTGCGGAATGAAGCGCGACATCGAGTGCAGCAGGAACAGCGCGCTGTCCGGATCGGGGCAGCCGATGTGCACGTGCTGGCCGAACACGGTGAACTGTTTCGCGAGATAGCCGTACAGCTCGGAGATGTACTGGAAGCGCGGCGCATCGTAGATCTGCCGGTCGCTCCATTGCTGGAACGCATGCGTGCCGCCGCCGGCCAGCCCGACGTTGAGCTGGTCGGCCGCCTTCACGAGCACGTCGCGGATCGCGTGCAGCTCGCTCACCGCCTGCTCGTGCGAATGGCAGATGCCGGTCGACAGTTCGATCATGCTTTCGGTGATTTCCGGCGTGATGTTGCCCGGAAAGGTCTCGCCTTGAATCAGCCGCATCAGGTCGGACGCCGCTTTGGTCAGGTCGTAGTTGTGCGTGTTGACGACCTGGATCTCCAGTTCGACGCCGAACGTGAACGGCTCGGAATTGACGAAGGTTTCGAGTGCCATAGCAGGTTCCGGAATCAGTTGCTGTCGCTGCGTTCACCGACCGCCGACAGACAGCGGTACACGATGAACGGGCTGACGAGCTGCAGGACCACGATCGTGCACATCACGATCGCGCGCAGGTGCGGGTCGAAATTCGGATAGAGCTGGTAGGTGTCGTCGACGAGCAGGTACGACAGCGCGGACATCGGCGTGAGCGCGATGCCGAGCGCGACGCCCTGCTTCATCCCGATGCCGCTCGGCTTCGCGAATGCGATGACGCCGGCCAGTTTCGCGACGAGGCGCGTAACGATCAGCACGATCGCGAGCAGCCCGCCGAGCGCGATGTCGCCCCAGGTGAACGACGTGAGCGTGAGCACGAACAGGATCACCGTCAGCAGCCAGCCGGCCGTGCCGAAATGCTCGGGCCACAGCTGCGGGCGCGCCTCGAGGTTTTTCACGATGATGCCGGCGAGCAGCAGCGTGAGCAGCGTCGACAGCTTCAACGCCTGGGCGACCGCGATCGCAAGCATCACGAGCCCGAACAGCGCGACGAACGAATGCTCGTCGCGCATCGTCGAGGTCATGTGGCGGAACAGGTAGTTGCACGAACGCGCGACGACGTACGCGACGAGGAACGAACCGGCGATCAGGTAGAGCGGTTGCAGGATCGTCGCGAAAACGTTGCCGTACGCTTCCTGGTGAAGCCAGCTCGTCACGAGCTTGGTCAGCACGATCGCATAGACGCTGTTGAGCGCGGTAAGCGTGATGAGGCGTTGCGACACCTGCCCTTCCGCGCGCAGTTCGGTCTTCAGCTGGATCACCATCGACGGCGACGTGGCGATCGCGATCGCCGACAGCACGAGCGCGACCATCCCCGATACGCCGAGCGCGAGCATCACGAACAGCACGAGCACGAACGTGAGCGTGGCTTCGGCGAGGCTCGATGCGATGAGCCACGGATTGCGCCGGATCCAGCGCAGGTCGAGGCGGCTGCCGAGTTCGAACAGCAGCAGGCCGAGCGCGACGTCGATCAGCAGCCGGGAAGTTTCGTCGGTGCTGGCGTCGATCACGCCGAATCCGAACGACCCGGCGATGAGACCGATCACCGCGTAACCGGTAATGCGAGGCAGACGCCATGCGCGATAGCAAAGCTCGCCACACAGGCCGGCCGCGAACAGCGCGAGCCCGGCCCAGAACACGGCATCCGGCGTGAGCGGCCAGTTGGGCAGGAATGAGAACGCCGACTTCATCGTGGTGACTTCTCCTTTGGAAGCAACCGCCAGCGACGCGGGGTCAAGCGTCAAAAAATGGATGCGCGCCGGCTGGGTATCGCCCCGAATGTGATTGTTGTGTTCGACGACGGCGGGACATGGGATCCGCCTTTTCCGCCACTCGGCGGAAAGTCGCTCAGGTTGCCGATCTGGATTGTCGGCCTGGTGTGTGAACGGACTGCGCAGTCTCGAAGATTCAGATTCGAAATCGTGCCGACCGTTCCATTGAAGCATGTCCGGCGCCAGGCCGGATGAACGCGAAGGAAACCGATTGTGCCACAGCTTTTTCGTTCCGGAACCGATTGAATCGACTCGCGGCGCTGTGCGGCACCCCAGGTCTTTGGTTTCAAAGGTTTACTTGTATATATACGTAGTAGAAGTTAACAAAGGACCCACAGTTCTGTGGATAACTTCGGTTTTCGCTGATGGATCAATGCGTTGGCGAAACCATAACCGGATGCACAGGCTGTTTGCTCACAGTCGTTTGAGTTGAGCAACTTTTGGGCCGCGTCACAGCTGTGCCGAGTTGCCCAGTTTACGTCCACTGTGATTGCACACGAAGTACGCGCGGATTCCGCGTGGTTATCCACAGCGTTGCGTGGATAACTTCGCGCGAAAAAGTCCGGAAACTGTGAGCGGCTCGGGCGAACGATCAGCCGGCCGGGCCGACGCGGCGTGCGCGCAGCGCGCGGATCAGGAAGCGTGCGGGGTCGACTGCATCGGCGAGCTCGCGCTCGAGCGGCCACGGTTCGCCTTCGAGTTGCGATGCGATCAGCTCGGCGCCGAGTGCGGCCCAGACGAGGCCGCGCGAGCCGAAACCGAACGCGCCGTAGAGTCCGGGCACGCGCGGCAGCTCGCGCGCCTGCGCACCGCTCAGCGCGCGCGCATTCGCGATGGCGCCCGCTTCGTCCGCGAGCGGGCCGATCAGCGGCAGGCGGTCGCCGACGACCCAGCGGAACGCGACGCGGCCTTCCAGTGTGTCGGGATCCGGCAGGTCGCGAAGCAGGCCCGGCAGCAGATGCCGCACGCGGTCGATGTTTTCGCGATGCCCGGCCGCGCGCAGCGCGGGATCGACGTCGTCGGGTTCGAACGTCGCGCCGATCAGCAGCGTGCCGTCGTCGAGCGGCACCGCGTAACCGTCGCCGATCGCCGGGCACGGCAGCGGTGCCGTGGTGCCGGGCGGCAGCAACGTCAGCTGGCCGCGCACCGGCTGCAGCGAGACATGCTGCAGCCCGGCCAGACGCGCGGCCTCGCCGGCATTCGCGAGTACGACGACGGGCGCGTCGGCCAGCGTGCGGCCCGCATCGTCGAGTGCGTGCCATGCGTCGCCCCGCCGTTCGAGTCGCGCCACGGTGGTGGACGCGAGCAGGCGCACGCGCTCGCCGGCCGCCGCGCATTGGGCCGCGCACAGGCCGGCCGGCCAGACGGCGCCGCCGTGCGGGAACAGCAGGCCGCCCTGCGCGACCGGCAGGTTCAGGTGTGCGCGCGCGGCATCGGCATCGAGCAGCGAGACATAGTCCGACGGCGCGCCGAACGCGTCGAACGCGTCGCGCATCCGTGCGAAGTCGTCGGCCGATTCGGCGAGATGGATCATCCCGTGCGTGCTGCGCGCGAACGCATGGCCCGCGCGTTCGAGTGCGCGCCAGCGGGTCAGTGCGTGAAGAAAGCCGCGGCGCGTGAGCCGGCTCGCGATGTTGTCGTCGCGTGTCATCAGCGGATGGAAGACGCCGGCCGGATTGCCCGACGCGTCGCTCGCGATCCGGTCGTGCCGCTCGATCAGCGTGACCGCCCAGCCGCGCGCGGCCAGGCGTTCGACGACCGCGCAGCCGGCCAGGCCCGCGCCGATCACGATCGCGCGACGCTCGGCAACGGGCAGCGCGCTCGGCGGTTCGTGACGGCGCGTGCGCCAGCGCGGCGCGTATTCGCCGACGAGCATCGCGAACTTGCCGGCGAATCCGTCGCGCTTGCGATACGTGAAACCTGCATCGGTGAGCGCCTGTTTCACGGCGCCCGCACTCGAGTACGTCGCGAAGGTCGCGCGCTCGGCCGCGATGCGCGCGAGTGCGCGAAACACGTCGGGCGACCAGAGTTCCGGGTTCTTCGCCGGCGCGAAACCGTCCAGATAAAACGTATCGGCGCGCGCGACGAGTTTCGGCAGCAGCGCGAGCGCGTCGCCGAACGCAAGCGTGAGCACGACCCGGCCTTCGTCGAATTCGAGTCGATGCACACCCGGCACGAGCGTCGGCCACGCATCGGCCAGCAGTCCTGCGTCCGCCGATATGGTTGTGTTCGCAACGATATGGGAAAGCGCGCGGCGCAGGTCGTCGCGCGAGAACGGATGCTTCTCGACCGACACGAAATGCAGCCGTTCGCAGCGCGCGGGGTCGTCGCGCCACGCGGCCCAGGTCGCGAGGAAGCTGGCGCCCACGCCGAAGCCCGTCTCGACGATCGTGAACGTGCGGCGGCCCTGCCAGCGCGCCGGCAACCCGTTGCCCGCGACGAACACGTAGTTCGCCTGAGCGAGCGCACCCGCGACGTTGTGATAGATGTCGCCGTACTGGGGCGAGACGAGCGTGCCGTCGTCGCGGATGGCGAGCGTGGCGGGAACGAGTCGGTCTGTCATGCGAAACAAAAAACGTGGCAGCCAAGCCTGGCAAGGGATTGCGCGGGGTCGTCCGCCCGTCCGTTGGAAAACGGCAACGGGCCGGCGCCCGGGCGGACCGCGCTGCGTATCCTGTCCGGTTGGCGCAGATCAAAAACCGGGCAGTCGGCGATTCATTCGGCGAAATACCGATGAAAATCTTTGAAACCCTTGTCGTTATTGGGTTTGCGCTGCGCTATCATAGCAACGCCGTACCGCGGGGTGGCCGCCGGCTCACCGGAGGGCGCGTCGCGCGGGCCAGGATTCGGCGCTGTGTCGTCGGAGTCTGACTCTCGACGGCACGGTTCGCGCACGTATAATCGGCGCGTTCGCGCTGTTCGTGTCAACCTAACCTGATAAAGGAACCTTAATGAACAAACAGGAACTGATCGACGCCGTCGCCGCCCAAACGGGCGCCAGCAAGGCTCAAACCGGCGAAACGCTGGACACGCTGCTCGAAGTCATCAAGAAGGCCGTGTCGAAGGGTGATGCGGTTCAGCTGATCGGCTTCGGCAGCTTCGGTTCGGGCAAGCGCGCAGCACGTACGGGCCGCAACCCGAAGACCGGCGAAACCATCAAGATCCCGGCAGCCAAGACGGTCAAGTTCACGGCTGGCAAGGCGTTCAAGGACGCCGTCAACAAGCGTTAAACCAGCGCCTGTTCCAGGAAAAACCCGCCTTTCGGCGGGTTTTTTGTTGGGCGCGCGCGGCATTTTCGCCACAGTCCGCGCCCCTCTTGCAAGATTTAACGGTTGTTTTTACAACGCGTTACGCATGCACGATCTGCGTGTCGCCGGGGTCGTCGTCGTGCGAATCGATATCCCACACCGGGAACGGATCGTCGAGCGCGTGCCATCCCGCCGCGCCGAGCGCGAATTCCGCCTCGGTCAGCAGGCATGCGTCGAGTTTCGCGCGCCATGCGTGCGCGTCGAGCGCGATGCCGATCAGCACGAGTTCCTGCCGGCGATCGCCCACGGTGCGATCGTCGAGATCGCCGTGCCATTCGGCACGGATATCCGCGAGCAACTCGTCGTCGTCCGGCCATTCCGCACGATCCTGCGCGGCCCACCAGAGACCCGCCGGGCCATGCCGGCACACACCGCCCGCCTGCGACAGCGAACCCGCGATGTCGTTGCGCGTCGCGAGCCAGAAAAAGCCCTTGCTGCGCAGCACGCCCGGCCACTCCTGATGCAGCAGCGCCCAGAGTCGCGCCGGGTGAAACGGACGGCGCGCGCGGTAAACGAAATTGCCGATCCCGTATTCGTCGGCTTCGCCGTGCACGTGCGCATGCTGTTCGTCGTCGTGATGCGTGTGATCGTGATCGAGCGACGCGAGCCAGCCCGGCGCATTCGCGGCCTCGTCGAAATCGAAGCGGCCGGTGTTCAGCACTTCGTCGAGCGGCACGTTGCCGAACGTCGACACGACCTGGTGCGCGCGCGGATTGAGTCGCGCGAGGATGTGCTGCAGGCGCGCGAGGTCGTCGGCGCCGACGAGGTCGGCCTTGTTGATCACCAGCACGTCGCAGAACTCGATCTGCTCGATCAGCAGCTCGACGAGCGTGCGGTCGTCGTCTTCCGACGCGGCGATGCCGCGCGTCGCGAGCGCGTCGTCCGACCCGTAATCGCGCAGGAAGTTGTACGCGTCGACCACGGTGACGAGCGTGTCGAGCCGTGCGACGGCCGACAGCGACGTGCCTTCGTCGTCGACGAACGTGAAGGTCTCGGCGATCGGCATCGGCTCCGCGATCCCGGTCGATTCGATCACGATCGCGTCGAAGCGGCCTTCGGCCGCGAGCGTGCGGATCTCGACGAGCAGGTCGTCGCGCAGCGTGCAGCAGATGCAGCCGTTCGACATCTCGACGAGGCGCTCCTCGACGTGCGACAGCGCCTGCGCGTCGCGCACGAGCGAAGCGTCGATGTTGACCGCCGCGAGATCGTTGACGATCACGGCCACTTTCAGGCCCGCGCGGTTCGCGAGGATGTGATTGAGCAGCGTGGTCTTGCCGGCGCCGAGGAAGCCGGACAGCACGGTGACGGGCAACGGCTGGTTCATTGCCGGATTCATAGCGATATGCACCAACGGAAAAATTGAGAAAGCGGCCGCGGCGCCCTTCCGGGGCGCGATCGGCGCGCGGACGGGCGAAATTGCGGCGTGAGATCCGCATTGTGCATCAAACGCGCGCCGGCCGGCCGGTGTCGCGTCAGCCCGCGCCGCGGCGCCGCGTCACGGTGCGGGCGGCAGCAGCTTCCACTGGGTCAGGATGCCGGCGATCTGCCGCGCGTACTTGTCGCGCAGCGACGGCGTTTCCGAATGATAGGCGCCGACGGCCTGCCACGTGTTGCCGTAGCGGTTCATCTTCTGCTTCAGATGCCACGCGGCGATGTACACGTTCTTGCACGGTTCCATCAGCGTGTCGCGACCGATCCCGTAGCGCGACAGCGTCGGCAGGTGGATTGAATTGATCTGCATCAGGCCGTAATCGACCGAGCCGTTCGTATTCTTGTTCAGCGCATCGGGCCGGTTGCGCGACTCCTGCCACGCGATCGCGCGCAGGATCAGCGGATTGACCTGCTGATATTTGGCCGCCTCGTCGAAACAGTCCGCGCGAGCGTTCGCGCTGGCGCAACACGCGCCGGCGGCGATCAACGCGATCGAAGCGAACCGTCTGTTCATGGTGCGGAATCGATGGAAATTGCGCAGGGGTCGGGAAAACCCGTGCCTGTTATTCGTGCGACGAGAAACGTGCCGCCCGTATCATACCGACAGTCCGTCAGCTTGTGACATGCAGGAATACGGCCGCCCCGTTATACCGCATTGTCGTGTCGGCTCATCGCGAAATGCGGACGATGGCCGGCATGCCGAGCGTAGTGCAGAATCTTACATCTTGCATACGCTTCGCCGAACAGATGTCGTATGTGAGACAGTCCTCGGATCAATGTGATATTTCGGACATGAAAAACTGCTAATGTCGCCTCTTTCGGACTTGGATTCCAGCACTACCGCCGGAAGTGGCCTGAGCCGGCATCGACCCATTCATCCATGACAAGAAATCGCTTCGTTATGCGGCGTGTCGCCACGACCCTGGTCGTCGCCGGCATCATCGTTTCGCAGGCCGCCTACGCTCAGGTCACGCTCAATTTCGTGAATGCGGATATCGACCAGGTCGCGAAGGCGATCGGCGCCGCAACCGGCAAGACCATCATCGTCGACCCCCGCGTGAAGGGGCAGCTCAACCTCGTGGCCGAACGCGCGGTGCCGGAAGACCAGGCACTGAAGACGCTGCAGTCGGCGCTGCGCATGCAGGGCTTCGCGCTCGTGCAGGATCACGGCGTGCTGAAGGTCGTGCCGGAGGCCGACGCGAAGCTGCAGGGCGTGCCGACCTACATCGGCAATGCGCCGCAGGCGCGCGGCGACCAGGTGATCACGCAGGTGTTCGAGCTGCACAACGAATCGGCGAACAACCTGCTGCCCGTACTGCGGCCGCTGATCTCGCCGAACAACACGGTCACCGCCTACCCGGCGAACAACTCGATCGTCGTGACCGACTACGCGGACAACGTGCGGCGCATCGCGCAGATCATCGCGGGCGTCGACAGCGCCGCGGGCGCGCAGGTGCAGGTCGTGCCGCTGCGCAACGCGAACGCGATCGACCTCGCCGCGCAGTTGCAGAAAATGCTCGACCCGGGCGCGATCGGCAACAGCGATGCCACGCTGAAAGTGTCGGTCACGGCCGACCCGCGCACCAATTCGCTGTTGCTGCGCGCATCGAACGGGTCGCGCCTCGCGGCCGCGAAGCGCCTCGTGCAGCAGCTCGACGCGCCGAGCGCGGTGCCCGGCAACATGCACGTCGTGCCGCTGCGCAACGCCGATGCGGTGAAGCTCGCGAAGACGCTGCGCGGGATGCTCGGCAAAGGTAGCGGCAACGACAGCGGCTCGTCGGCGTCGTCCAACGATGCGAACAGCTTCAACCAGAACGGCGGCTCGTCGTCGAGCGGCAACTTCTCGACCGGCACGTCGGGCACTCCGCCGCTGCCGTCGGGCGGCCTGGGCGGGTCGTCGTCTTCGTCGGCGTATGGCGGTTCGTCCGGCGGCGGCGGACTTGGCACGGGCGGCCTGCTCGGCGGCGACAAGGACAAGAGCGGTGACGACAACCAGCCGGGCGGGATGATCCAGGCCGACTCGGCCACCAACTCGCTGATCATCACCGCGTCCGATCCGGTTTACCGGAACCTGCGCTCGGTGATCGACCAGCTCGACGCGAGGCGGGCGCAGGTCTACATCGAAGCGCTGATCGTCGAGCTGAACTCGACGACGCAGGGTAACCTCGGCATCCAGTGGCAGGTCGCGAGCGGCCAGTTCCTTGGCGGCACGAACCTTAACCCCGGGCTGGGCCTCGGCAACAGCATCATCAACCTGACGGCCGGCGGCCTGACCAATGCCGCAGGCGGGATCACCGGCGGCGGCCTCGCCTCCAACCTCGGGCAGTTGTCCCAGGGGCTCAACATCGGCTGGCTGCACAACATGTTCGGCGTGCAGGGGCTCGGCGCGCTGCTGCAGTACTTTGCGGGCGTGAGCGACGCGAACGTGCTGTCGACGCCGAACCTGATCACGCTCGACAACGAGGAAGCGAAGATCGTCGTCGGCCAGAACGTGCCGATCGCGACCGGCTCGTATTCGAACCTGACGAGCGGCACGACGAGCAATGCGTTCAATACCTACGACCGTCGCGACGTCGGCCTGACGCTGCACGTGAAGCCGCAGATCACTGACGGCGGCATCCTGAAGCTGCAGCTCTATACCGAGGATTCGGCGGTCGTCAGCGGCACCACCAACGCGCAGACCGGCCCGACCTTCACGAAGCGCTCGATCCAGTCGACGATCCTGGCCGACAACGGCGAGATCATCGTGCTCGGCGGCTTGATGCAGGACAACTACCAGGTGTCGAACAGCAAGGTGCCGCTGCTTGGCGACATCCCGTGGATCGGCCAGCTGTTCCGTTCCGAATCGAAGGTGCGCGCGAAAACCAACCTGATGGTATTCCTGCGCCCGGTGATCATCACCGATCGCAACGTCGCGCAGGAAGTCACGGCCAACCGCTACGACTACATCCAGGGCGTGACGGGTGCGTACAAGTCCGACAACAACGTGATGCGCGACAAGGACGATCCGGTCGTCCCGCCGATGCCGATCGGCCCGAGCCAGGGCGGCACGCCCGCGGGCAACCTGTTCGATCTCGACAAGATGCGTCGCCAGCAGTTGCAGCGCCAGGTGGCGCCGGTGCCGGCCCAGCCGTTGCCGGAGGCGACGCCCGCGCAGCCGCAGAGCGTGCCGCAGCAGGCGGTGCCGCAACAGCCGCTGACGGCCACGCCGGGAGCCTCGCAGTGAGCGACGTGCTCGCGTCTTCCTCCCACGACGGCGCGCCGGGCGAACGGCAGCCGCCGTCGCCGCTCGCCGCGCGCCTGTTGCCGTACGGCTTCGCGAAGAGCGGCCAGGTGCTGATCGCGCACCAGCTCGACGACACGCTCGAGGTGTGGATCAGCGAACGCACGAGCGATGCCGCGCTCGCGGAAATCGCGCGCAACTTCGGCTCGATTTCCGTGCATCGCGTGCCGGCCGACGAGCTCGCGCAGGCGATCAACCATGCGTACGCACGCCAGGACGGCAGCGCCGCGCAGGTGGTCGGCGAGGTCGAAGGCGAAGTCGACCTGTCGCGGCTGATGCAGGACATCCCCGAAGTCGAGGATCTGCTCGAATCGGAAGACGATGCGCCGATCATCCGGATGATCAACGCGCTGCTCACGCAGGCGGCACGCGAACAGGCGTCGGACATCCACATCGAACCGTTCGAGAACGCGTCGGTCGTGCGCTTTCGCGTGGACGGCACGCTGCGCGACGTCGTGCGGCCGAAGAAGGCGCTGCACGGCGCGCTGATCTCGCGGATCAAGATCATGGCGCAGCTCGACATCGCGGAGAAGCGCCTGCCGCAGGACGGCCGCATCACGCTGCGCGTCGGCGGCCGGCCGGTCGACGTGCGGGTGTCGACGCTGCCGACCGGGCACGGCGAGCGCGCGGTGCTGCGTCTGCTGGAAAAAGATGCGCAGCGCCTGAACCTCGAAGCGCTCGGGATGGGCCGCGACACGCTCGTGCAATTCGACAAGCTGATCGCGCGCCCGCACGGCATCGTGCTCGTCACGGGCCCGACCGGGTCGGGCAAGACGACCACGCTGTATGCGTCGATGTCGCGGCTCGAAACCGCGACGACCAACATCATGACCGTCGAGGACCCGATCGAATACGACCTCGGCGGGATCGGCCAGACGCAGGTGAACGAGCGGATCGGGATGACCTTTGCCCGCGCGCTGCGCTCGATCCTGCGTCAGGACCCGGACGTGATCATGATCGGCGAAATCCGCGACCTCGAAACCGCGCAGATCGCGGTGCAGGCGTCGCTCACTGGCCACCTCGTGCTCGCGACGCTGCACACGAACGATGCGGCGTCCGCCGTCACGCGTCTGACCGACATGGGCGTCGAGCCGTACCTGCTCGCGTCGTCGCTGCTCGGCGTGCTCGCGCAGCGCCTCGTGCGCCAGCTCTGCCCGGTCTGCAAGGAAGAGCGGCACGAGGACGGCCGTACCGTGTGGCATCCGGTCGGCTGCGACAAGTGCGGGCATTCGGGCTACTCGGGCCGGCGCGGCGTCTACGAACTGCTGCTGGTCGACGACTCGATCCGCGCGCTGATCCACCGCAACGCGGCCGACGCGGAGATTCTCGCCGCCGGCCGTGCGGAAGGGATGCGCACGCTGCGCGACGACGCCGAGCGCTGGCTCGCGTCGGGCGCGACGTCGCTCGAGGAAGTGCTGCGCGTGACGGGAGGCGCATAGCGCGATGCCGGCATTCCGTTTCGAAGCAATCGATTCGGCGGGACGCGCGCAGAAAGGCGTGATCGATGCCGACAGCGCGCGGGCCGCGCGCGGCCAGCTGCGCACGCAGGGGCTCACGCCGCTCGTCGTCGAGCCGGCCGCCAGCGCGACGCGCGGGGCGCGCTCGCAGCGGCTCGCGTTCGGCCGCAAGCTGTCGCAGCGCGAACAGGCGATCCTCACGCGCCAGCTCGCGAGCCTGCTGATCGCGGGGCTGCCGCTCGACGAGGCGCTCGGCGTGCTGACCGAGCAGGCCGAGCGCGACTACATCCGCGAACTGATGGCCGCAATCCGCGCCGAGGTGCTCGGCGGCCATTCGCTCGCGAATGCGCTGGGCCAGCATCCGCGCGATTTCCCCGAGATCTACCGCGCGCTCGTCGCGGCGGGCGAGCATACCGGCAAGCTCGGCATCGTGCTGTCGCGTCTGGCCGACTACATCGAGCAGAGCAACGCGCTGAAGCAGAAGATCCTGCTGGCGTTCACGTATCCGGGGATCGTCACGCTGATCGCGTTCGGCATCGTCACGTTTTTGCTGAGCTACGTCGTGCCGCAGGTCGTCAACGTGTTCGCGAGCACGAAGCAGCAGCTGCCCGTGCTGACGATCGTGATGATGGCGCTGTCGGATTTCGTGCGGCACTGGTGGTGGGCGATCCTGATCGCGGTCGGGCTCGTCGTGTGGTTCGTGAAGGCGACGCTGTCGCGCGCCGGGCCCCGGCTCGCGTTCGACCGCTGGGTGCTGACCGCGCCGCTCGCGGGCAAGCTCGTGCGCGGCTACAACACGGTGCGTTTCGCGAGCACGCTCGGCATTCTCACCGCGGCCGGCGTGCCGATCCTGCGCGCGTTGCAGGCGGCCGGCGAGACGCTGTCGAACCGCGCGATGCGCGCGAACATCGACGACGCGATCGTGCGCGTGCGCGAAGGCTCCGCGCTGTCGCGCGCGCTGAACAACGTGAAGACGTTTCCGCCGGTGCTCGTGCACTTGATCCGTTCGGGCGAAGCGACGGGCGACGTGACGACGATGCTGGATCGCGCGGCAGAAGGCGAAGCGCGCGAGCTCGAGCGCCGCACGATGTTCCTGACGAGCCTGCTGGAGCCGCTGCTGATCCTGGCGATGGGCGGCATCGTGCTCGTGATCGTGCTGGCCGTGATGCTGCCGATCATCGAGCTGAACAACATGGTGCAGTGACGGCCTGAGCGTCGGCCCGGCCGCCCGCTGCGGCTTCAGCGCATGTAGATCGCCGGGGACGGCGTGTTGGCGGGGAGCTGGATTTCGGCGCGGGCGCCGTTGCGCTCGACGATGATCGAGCGGGGGCGCACTTCGGCGAGCTTCGCGCCGGACGTGACGTCCGCGCCGAGCGACACGGCACGCGGCGGTTCGCCGCCGACGCCGACGATCGCGGCGCCGCCGTGGTCGAGCGCGAGGATGCCGAACAGGTGGATGTCCTGCACGGGATTCTTGTCGAGCTGACCGCCGAAGAGCGCCGCGGCGTCCTCGGTGCGGATCGGCAGCCGCGCGGCGGCGGCGGGCAGCGGCGCTTCGCGGGCCGACAGCGTGACGACCCAGTAGGTGGCCGTCGCGCACAAACCCGCGAAGAGGGCTAGGGAGAGGATCCGGATCGAGAGCGCGTTCATGCGCGCTATTGTACGGATGTATGTGAAATTTGCGTTGGGTGAAAGCCCTCGGCAATGCGCGCCTTACAATGCGTGCTCCGCGCCCGCGGGTCCGGAAGGTTGCCGTCAGGCAATCGTCCGGAGCGCCGGGTGCGTTACTCAACCGACGACATTTTTTGGAAAGAGGTAGTCAGTCATGCAAACGTGGATCACTCGCCGCAACGCGGCCGTGCGTCGTCAGCGCGGTTTCACGCTGATCGAGATCATGGTGGTGGTCGCGATCCTCGGGATCCTGGCGGCGCTGATCGTGCCGAAGATCATGAGCCGCCCGGACGAGGCGCGCCGCATCGCCGCGAAGCAGGACATCGGCACGATCATGCAGGCGCTCAAGCTGTACCGTCTCGACAACGGCCGTTACCCGACGCAGGACCAGGGCCTGAACGCACTGATCCAGAAGCCGACCACCGATCCGATCCCGAACAACTGGAAGGACGGCGGCTATCTCGAGCGCCTGCCGAACGATCCGTGGGGTAACGGCTACAAGTACCTGAACCCGGGCGTGCACGGCGAGATCGACGTGTTCAGCTACGGCGCCGACGGCAAGGAAGGCGGCGAAGGCAACGACACCGACATCGGTTCGTGGCAGTAAACGCGCGCTGACCGTCCCGGCGCTTCCGCCCCGTTCTTCATGCTCGCCACTCGCACGACCTTCCGCTGCGGCCGCGATCGCCGTGTGCGTCGCGGCGCGGCGTCGTCCGTGCCGGCGCGTGCCGACAGTGGCCCGGCGTCGCACGGGGCGCGGCGTTACCGCGCGCGCGGCTTCACGCTGCTCGAAATGCTGGTCGTGCTCGTGATCGCGGGGCTGCTCGTATCGCTCGCATCGCTGTCGCTCACGCGCAATCCGCGCACCGACCTGCGCGAAGAAGCGCAGCGCGTCGCGCTGCTGTTCGAGAGCGCCGGCGACGAAGCGCAGGTGCGCGCGCGGCCGATCGCGTGGCAGCCGACCGCGCACGGCTTTCGTTTCGACGTGAGCTCGCCCGACGGCTGGCGCACGCTGCGCGACGACCTGCTGCGCCCGCGCGACTGGGACGGCGGCGTCACGGGCGCCGACATCGACTATCCGGGGTCCGACACGCGCGCGAGCCGCGTCGTGTTCGGCACCGAAAGCATCGACACGCCGGTGCGCGTGACGCTGCATTCGGCCGCCGGCAGCGCGACGATCGTCGGCACCGGCAACGGCCGCTACGAGGTGCAATGACGATGCGTCGTCGCCTGCCCTTTCCCGGCACTTCATCCCGCGGCTTCACGATGATCGAAGTGCTGGTCGCGCTCGCGATCATCGCGGTCGCGCTCGCCGCGTCGATCCGCGCGGTCGGCACGATGGCGACCAATGCGTCCGACCTGCACCACCGGCTGCTGGCCGGCTGGAGCGCCGACAACGCGCTCGCGCAACTGCGGCTCACGCACGCATGGCCCGAGGTGGGCGAGCAGAGCTTCGACTGCTCGCAAGGCAACGTGCAGCTCGTCTGCACGCAGCGCGTGAGCACGACGCCCAACCCGGTGTTCCGGCGCGTCCGGATTTCGGTGAGCATGCCTGGCCGCGCCGGCGTGCTCGCGCAGATGGTGACGGTGGTCGCGAATGAAACCAGTCGTCCGCTCTGACAAACCGATGCGACGCCCGCTCGCCCGCCCCGCCCGCGGCTTCACGCTGATCGAGCTGATGATCGCGATCGCGATCCTCGCGGTGGTCGCGATCCTCGCGTGGCGCGGGCTCGACCAGATCATGCGCGGTCGCGACAAGGTCGCGGCCGCAATGGAAGACGAGCGCGTGTTCGCGCAGATGTTCGACCAGATGCGCATCGACGCGCGGCTCGCCGCGACCGACGACGAGGCCGGCCAGCCGGCGATCGGCGTCGCCGGCAATACGCTGCAGATCGTCCGCGAACTCGACGTGCCGGGCGCCGCGCCGCGGCTGCAGGTGGTCCGCTACCGGATCGCCGGCGGACGCGTCGTGCGCTATGCGTCGCCGCCGATCGACGACGCGAACCGGCTGCGCACGATGCTGAAGGACAGCAGCGTCGAAGGCTGGAGCTGGGTCGCGCTGATGGGCGGCGTCGGCGCGATCGACGCGAAGCTGTACGTGCCGCGCGTGGGCTGGACCACCAACCTGCAGACGGCCGACGAAGCGCTCGCGCAGAACAACGACGCGCTCAAGGTGCCGCAGATCGGCAACGCGCCGCCTGCGCGCGCGGTGACCGGGCTGCAGGTCAGCATCGGCGCGACGTCGCTGCGCGTGCCGGTCACGCGCATCTTCCTCGTCGGGGAATGACGATGCGTGCTCGCCCTGCCCGTCGATCCGCGTTCAACCGTGCGTCCGCACGCAGGCGGGCACGCGCGCGCCAGCGCGGCGCGGCGATCATCACCGCGCTGCTCGTCGTCGCGCTGTCGGCGATCCTGGTCTCGGGGATGCTGTGGCGCCAGCAGGTGCAGATTCGCCGCATCGAGAACCAGCGCGTGCTCGCGCAGGCGCAGTGGGTCGCGCGCGGCGCGCTCGACTGGACGCGGATGATCCTGCGCTCGGAAGGCGACACGGCGCCCGGCATCACGTATCTCGGCGGGATCTGGGGCGTACCGATCGCGAAGACGAAACTGTCGGACTTCCTCGGCCGGATCGGCGCGCCGAACGACACCGGCGGCGAAGACACCTATATCTCCGGCTCGATCGAGGACGCGCAGGCGAAGTTCAACCTGCGCAACCTGGTAGCGTCGCCGGCGCCCGGCGTGCTGCAGTTGAACGTCACGCAGGTCCAGGCGTTCCAGCGCCTGCTGACGACGCTCGGCTACGACGGCGCGTTCGCGAAGCGCATCGCGCTGCAGGTGCGCGCGGGCCTGCTGCATTCGGCGACGCGGTTCCAGATGCCGACGCTGCCGGGTGGCGGCACCGCGCCGCCGGTCACCGCGCCGGTGACGACCGATCAACAAGGCGGCGGCGGCTTCACCGACGATCCCGGCATGACGGGCGGCGACCGCGGGCCCGCGCCGCTGATGATGACGGGCGTCGACAGCCTGCTCGACGTCGACGGCGTGACGCCCGAGATGGTCGCGCGGCTGCGCCCGTTCGTCACCGTGCTGCCGACCACGACGCCCGTGAACATGAACACCGCGCCGGCCGAGGTGATCGCGGCGCTGATGCCGGGGATGAGCGTGTCGTCCGCGCAGGCGCTCGTGTCGCGCCGCGAGACCGTGTTTTTCCGTAACGTCGGCGACGTGCAGCTCGCGCTGCGCGGCGCCGGCGCACCGAACGTGACGCTCGACTCGAGCCTCGTCGACGTCAATTCGAGCTATTTCATCGTGCATGGCCGGATCCAGCACGAACGCGCGGAGGTCGATCGCACCTCGCTCGTGTATCGTGATCCGACCACGCATTCGACACGGGTCGTGCGCATCCGCGACCAGCTATAACGACGCCAATCGGGAGAGGAGCTCTTGTGAGCACGTTGATTGTTTCTTTGCCGCCGCGCGAGCCGGCCGTGCCGCTGCAGGAATGGCAGTGGCCCGAGCTGCCGTTCACGCTCGTCGACAAGGCCGGCCACGTGCAGCGCGCCGGCCGCGCCGCGCTCGCGCTGCTGCCGCGCGCGAATGCGACGGTGCTGATCGTCGCCGCGCGCGACGTGCTGCTGCTGGCCGCGACCGTGCCGCCGCTGAAAGGGCCGAAGCTGCGCCAGGCGCTGCCCAACATCGTCGAGGATCAGCTGATCCAGGATCCGCTCGGCTGCCATATCGCGCTCGATCCGGACGCGCTGCCCGACGGGCGCCGCGTGCTGGCCGTCATCGATCGCGCGTGGTTCCGCACGATCTGCGACGCGTTCACGGCGGCCGGCCACCGGCACCTGAGCGCGGTGCCCGCGACCCGCTGCTTGCCGGCGCCGCACGTATCCGCCGCGCCGGCCGGCAGCGAAATCGACGTCGCCGCGGTGGCAGCGGACGCCGTCGAAGCGCCGCCGGCGCGCCCGGCGACGGTGGCCGCGGTGCTCGGGCTCGCGGCATCGGTCGAACAAGTGCTCGTCGAGGCCGGCGCGCAGCCGGCCGCGGCCGGTGCGCCGCGCCTCGAACTCGCGGTCGCGCGTGGCGCGCTCGGCGAAGGCTTCGCGGCGCCTGCGTCGCGCGCGGCCGGCACGCTGGCTGCGCTGGCAGGCGGCGGCGACGTCGAACTGTACGAACTCGGCGAACCGGGCGCGGAGCCTCGCCTGGCATCGGTCGGACACAGCGACGGCGGCCCGCTGCTGCCGGGCGCCGCACCGCTGTCGTTCGACGCGTTCGCGCGGCGCGCGCTGACCGAGAAGTTCGATCTGTGCCAGTTCGAATTCGAATCGCAGCCGTGGCGTTTCGACCGCGCGACGCTGAAGCGCCTGCGCGTGCCGATCGCGCTCGCCGCGGCGACGCTCGGCGTCGCGGTGATCGGGATGAACCTGCACTGGTGGAAGCTGTCGCGCGAGCGCGATGCGCTGTCCGCGCAGATCACCGAGACGCTCTTGTCCGCGTTCCCGAAGACGACGACGGTGCTCGATCCGCCCGCGCAGATGCAGCGCCAGCTCGACCAGTTGCGCGTTGCGGCCGGCGAGCTGTCGCCGAACGATTTCCTCGCGCTGTCGAGCGGGCTGTCGCGCTCGATGGGCGCGCTGCCGCTGAACGGCATCGCGTCGCTCGACTATCACGACCGGCGGCTCGACGTCGGCTTCAAGCCGGAGGTGAAGGTCGATCCCGATTTCACGCAGCGCCTCGCACGTAACGGACTGTCCGGCGAAGTCGACAGCAACACGGGCAAATGGACGATCCGGAGCCGCTCATGAAGACGGAACAACTGAACCAGACGCTGGCCCAGTTCTGGGGCGAGCGCTCGCCGCGCGAAAAGACGCTGCTCGGCTGGGGCGGCGCCGTGCTGGCGGTCGCGATCGCGTATTCGGTGCTGTGGTCGCCCGCGCAGGAAGGCCGCGCACGGATCCAGCGCGAACTGCCGACGATGCGCCGCGAGCTTGCGCAGATGACCGCGCAGGCGAACGAGGCGAAGTCGCTGACGGCCGCCGCGCAGGGCGTGGCGCCGACCGGCCTCGCGCTGAAGGATGCGCTGACCGCGTCGCTGTCCGATCACGGGATGCAGGGCGCGCAGGTGCAGATCGTCGGCAACGGCGTGCAGATCCAGATGAAGAACGTGTCGTTCCCCGCGTGGACGCAGTGGCTCGACGATGCGCGCCGGCAGTTCAAGGTGCAGGTCGGCGAGGCGCATGCAACGGCGCTGAAGGACGACGGCCAGGTCGACCTGACGGCCGTGATGCAACCGTCTACGCAGAAATGACGCAGTGGATGACGCAAGTGGAAGGCGGCCGATGAGGCCGGGACTCAGGCGGCTCACCGCCGCATTGCCGTGGGTACTGGCGGGCGGGCTGGCGACGGCGGTGACGCTCGTCGCGCTCGCGCCGGCCGCATGGATCGCGCCGCAGTTCGCGCGGGCGACCGGCGGCCACGTGAATCTCGTCGATCCGGACGGGTCGCTGTGGCGCGGCTCGGGCACGCTGATGCTCGCGCCGGGGGCCGACCAGAGCGCGGCGACGCTGCTGCCGGGCCGGGTCGAATGGACCACGGGCTTCTGGCCGCTGCTGACCGGGCGCGTGCGGATGCGCATGCGTCAGACCGAGGCGATGCCCGATGCGGTCACGCTCGATGCGACGTGGCGCGGCGCGGTGCTGTCGGCGGGCACGATGGCCGTGCCCGCGTCGCTGCTCGCGGGGCTCGGCACGCCGTTCAACACGCTCGACCTGCAGGGCGACGTGCGGCTCGGCTGGAGCGACTGGCGGCTGATCGGCAACAACGCGTTCGGCCAGCTGACGGTGACGATCGATTCGATGAGTTCGCGCGTCTCGCGCGTGAAGCCGCTCGGGTCGTACCGCGCGGTGCTGCAGGCGAAGGGGGCCGGCGCCGATCTCGACCTGTCGACGACGCAGGGCCCGCTGTTCCTCGACGGCCACGGCAGTTTCGGCCCGGGCCAGGGATCGTTCCGCGGCACCGCGCATGCGGCGCCCGAGCAGCAGGCGAACCTTGCGGGGCTGCTGAACCTGCTCGGCCACCCGATCGGGAACAACGAGGTGTCGCTGATCTTCGGCGACGCGCAGCGCTGACGCGCGCGTCGCCCTTTCCTGCCTACTGCTGCGCGAGCGGCGCAGCGACCGACGGTGCGGCGGCCGCGGGCGCGGCCGCACCGGATGCCGGCACGGGCGCCGGCGCCGCCATGTCGCCGTTCTCGCGCGCCATCTCCGACACATTCCAGCCGCCGCCGAGCGCCTTCACGAGCCCGACCGACGACGTCATCCGCTGGCCGGCGATCGTCGCGAGCTTCTGCTGCGCGGTGAAGGCGGTGGTCTGCGCGGTCAGCACGTTCAGGTACGCGACCGTGCCGGCCTTGTACTGGTTCGTGACGATCGCGAGCGCATGCTCGGCGCTGTCGACGGCCTGCCGCTGCACGTCGATTTCCTGCGCCAGAATGCGTTGCGACGCGAGGTTGTCCTCGACGTCCTGGAACGCGGTGAGCACCGCGAGGCGGTACGCGGCGACGTCCTGGTCGTAGGTCGCGCGCGCGGCGTCGGTCTGCGCGGCGCGCAGCCCTGCGTCGAACAGCGTGGCCGCGAGTTGCGGGCCGACCGTCCAGAAGCGCGCCGGCAGCGTGAACAGCTGCGACCACACCGAGCTCTGGAAGCCGCCGCTCGCCGACAGCGTGAGGGTCGGGAAGAACGCGGAAATCGCGACGCCGATCTGCTCGTTCGCGGCCGCCGCGCGGCGCTCGGCCGCCGCGACGTCGGGCCGGCGCTCGAGGATCGCGGACGGCACGTCGACCGGCGTGATCGGCGGCTCGGCCGTGAGCGGATTCGGCGGCAGCGAGAACGCCGACGCCGGTTGGCCGATCAGCGTCGCGATCGCATGCTCGTACTGCGCGCGCGCGACGCCGTTGTCGATCGATGCGGCCTGCGCGCTCTGCAGCTGCGTCTGCGCCTGGATCACGTCCGCGCGCGCGGCGACGCCCTGCGCGTACTGGTTCTGCGTGAGTTTCAGGGACTGTTCGTACGCTTTCACGGTGTCGTCGAGCAGCTTCTGCAGCGAGTCGGACGTGCGCAGCTGGAAATAGGTCTGCGCAAGCAGCGCCTGCTGCGACAGCCGCGCGTTCGCGAGGTCGGCCGCGGCGGCCGCCTCGCCGGCGCGCTGCGCGCCGACGGTGCGGCTCACCTTGCCCCACAGGTCGGGTTCCCAGCTCGCGTCGAGGCCGACGCTGTAGCTGTTGCTGATCGACGAACTGCCGCCGAAACTCGATGAAGATCCCGACGACACCGACGCGCGCGGCGTGCGGGCGCGTGAGCCCGATGCGGTCAGCCCGACGGTCGGGAAGTATGCGGCACGCGCCTCGGCCACGAGCGCACGCGCCTGCCGGTACGCGGCCGCCGATTGCGCGATGGTCTGGTTCGACGTGTTGAGCTTGTCGATCAGCGCATCGAGCTGCGGATCGTTGTAGACCGTCCACCACGGGCCGCGGTCGGTGCGGTCGGCGGGCTGCGCGACCTTCCAGCCGGCCGGCGCTTCCTTGTAGGCGGCGGGGATCGACGTGTCGGGCCGGTGATAGTCGGGCCCGACGGCGCAGCCGGCGAGCAGCACGGCCGTCGCGACGGCGACGGCGGCGCTCAGCGGGCGAAAGGCGCGCGGGAAGGGGGCGTACGGCATGGTGATATTCCTGTCTGGGCGGGACGTCCGGCGAGCGGCGTCGCGCGATGCGGTCGTCGTGCCGCTGGCGGACAAATGGTAACTGACGGCGGGAAAGCTGCGCAGCCCCAAGGGTACGGTGCGCGGCGACAGGAATGTGTTACCGGCGCGGGCGGCCGGTTTACCGGGGATTACGACCTGGCGGGAAGACGGGCAGGCGACGCCGGCCGTACGGGGCACGGCCGGCGCTCAGCCGGCCGAGCGGTCGTGAAGGCGGCAGACGCGCGGCGTCAGTGGCAGCGCGCGGGCAGCGGGAGCGGTTCGGCGGCGGACCGCCATGTCGACGGCTCCGTCGCGGCCGGCTGGCCCGTGCGGCGCACGCCGTCTTTCGCGTTGCGCTGCCGGCGATGATCGAACCATGCGAACCCGATCGCCGCGAGCGAGCCGCCCGGCACCACCAGCATCGTCACGTACAGCGCGATCTTCCAGCCGCGGTGCGGCCCGGAAAACACATGATGAGCGGTATCGGTCAGGTTGCGGCGCAGCGCGCCGGCGGCATTTTTCAGGAACAGCATCGCGAACATCCTCGGGTGCCCGGCAGCGCGGGCGATTCGGTCAGAACATAGTCTCCGGCAGTGCAACATGCACGTCGTAACTGGTTGCCTTAAATAATATTGACTAAGCAATCATTTTTCAAGATACTGGGCGCGTTCAAATCCGAAACGCACTATTGCTGCGCGCGCAATCGCATGACCGGCGGCCTCTACGATCCCGAGAACATCGAGCTGGAAAAGAGCCTCGGCTACTACCTGTCGAAGGCGAAGCAGGCGCTCGTCGAGCGGATGGACCGTGCGCTCGAGCCGCTCGACCTCACCGCGCAGCAGATCGGCGTGATCCTGCTGCTGTCGCGCGGCTATGCGCGCACGCCGTTCGAGCTGTCCCGCAAGATGTCGTACGACAGCGGTTCGATGACGCGGATGCTCGACCGGCTCGAACGCAAGGGGCTCGTCGCCCGTTCGCGCAGCGAGCAGGATCGCCGAATGATCGAGCTGACGCTGACCGAGCGCGGCGCCGAAGCTGCGCGGGCGTTGCCGTCGCTGATCGCGACCGCGCTCAACGCGCAGCTCGACGGGTTCTCGGCCGACGAGCTCGCGACGCTCACCGGTCTGCTGCAGCGCTTCATCGCCAACGGGCCCGGCCCGGCCGGCTGCCCGGCACCCGACGACGAAGCGGGCGGCTGACGTGCGCGGCGGCCCGATGTCTAGGTTAAGCACTCGCTTATTTGTCTGTCTGGGCAGAAGATGACCGTGCACGCGCTCTCCGTTTCCCTTTATCCGTTCCACCCGGCCGGGTTGCGCTGCGGCGCACACCCGTGCGTTGTGCCGGCGCGCCGCGCGCGCCGCGTCTAGGAGATTCCGATGTCCGCCACCCCGGCATCCGCCGCCTCCCCTGCCGCCGAGCCCGCGCCGCTGTCCGGCGGCGCACTCGCGCTGCTCACCGTCGGGCTCGCGCTCGGCACGTTCATGGAAGTGCTCGATACGTCGATCGCGAACGTCGCGGTGCCGACCATTTCGGGCAGCCTCGGCGTCGCGACGAGCGAAGGCACCTGGGTGATCTCGTCGTACTCGGTCGCGTCCGCGATCGCCGTGCCGCTCACCGGCTGGCTCGCGCGGCGGGTCGGCGAGGTGCGCCTGTTCACGCTGTCGGTGCTCGCGTTCACGATCGCGTCGGCGCTGTGCGGCCTCGCGACCAACTTCGAGACGCTGATCGCGTTCCGGCTGCTGCAGGGCCTCGTGTCGGGGCCGATGGTGCCGCTGTCGCAGACGATCCTGATGCGCAGCTATCCACCCGCGAAGCGCGGGCTCGCGCTGGGGCTATGGGCGATGACGGTGATCGTCGCGCCGATCTTCGGCCCGCTGCTGGGCGGCTGGATCAGCGACAACTACACGTGGCCGTGGATCTTCTACATCAACCTGCCGATCGGCATCTTCTCTGCGACCTGCGCGTATTTCCTGCTGCGCGGCCGCGAGACGAAGACGACGAAGCAGCGGATCGACGCGATCGGCCTCGCGCTGCTCGTGATCGGCGTGTCGTGCCTGCAGATGATGCTCGATCTCGGCAAGGACCGCGACTGGTTCAACTCGTCGTTCATCGTCGCGCTGGCGCTGATCGCGGTCGTGTCGCTCGCGTTCATGCTCGTGTGGGAGGCCACCGAGAAGGACCCGGTGGTCGACCTGTCGCTCTTCAAGGACCGCAACTTCGCGCTCGGCGCGATGATCATCTCGTTCGGCTTCATGGCGTTCTTCGGCTCGGTCGTGATCTTCCCGCTGTGGCTGCAGACGGTGATGGGCTACACGGCCGGCAAGGCCGGCCTCGCGACCGCGCCGGTCGGGCTGCTCGCGCTCGTGCTGTCGCCGCTGATCGGCCGCAACATGCACCGGCTCGACCTGCGGATGGTCGCGAGCTTCGCGTTCATCGTGTTCGCCGGCGTGTCGATCTGGAATTCGACGTTCACGCTCGACGTGCCGTTCAACCACGTGATCCTGCCGCGACTCGTACAGGGGATCGGCGTCGCATGCTTCTTCGTGCCGATGACGACGATCACGCTGTCGAGCATCCCGGACGAGCGGCTCGCGAGCGCGTCCGGGCTGTCGAACTTCCTGCGCACGCTGTCGGGCGCGATCGGCACCGCGGCCAGCTCGACGTTCTGGGAGAACGACGCGATCTACCATCACGCGCGGCTGTCGGAATCGGTGAGCGTGTAT
This sequence comes from Burkholderia metallica, assembly GCF_902832845.1. GTDB lineage: Bacteria > Pseudomonadota > Gammaproteobacteria > Burkholderiales > Burkholderiaceae > Burkholderia > Burkholderia metallica. The sequence continues at coordinate 226,262 of NZ_CADFDB010000011.1, forward strand.
GCGCAGGGCACGACCGACTACCAGGGCGCGCTGTCGCAGCTCGGCATCGTCGGCCAGACGGCCAATGCGCAGCTCAACCAGCTCGTCACGCAGCAGGGCTTCATGATGGCGACCAACGACTTCTTCCTGCTGTCGGCATTCATGTTCGGCGCGCTCGCGGCGCTCGTGTGGATCACGAAGCCGAGGAAGGGCGCGGGGCCGGCGATGGGACATTGAGCACGCGCGGCGACGTGTCCTGCGCGTCGCGGACTGTCGGGGCGGCCAAGGCTGGCAAGCCGCTGGTCAAGGTGGTACCGATCGATGCGCCCGAAGTCGCTGCGCCGTCCCGGATCGGCTTCATGAAGGGGCAGATTCGGGTCCCGGACGACTTCGACACGATGGGGGACGATGCCGTCCGGAAGCTGTTCGAGGGTGACGCGTGAAACTGTTGCTCGACACCCACTGGTCACGCACGACCTGACCGTTGCCCGGTACCCGGGGCCGGTCCAGCACGTCTGATCGTCGGGTAGCGCAGCCGTCACTCCCGCGCGCGCAATCCGCCGAACGCCAGATCGTCGACGGGCGCGACCGGCAGCGTCGCCCGCGCCACGTCGAGCCACGCCCGCGCCGCGTGCGACAGATACCCCTTCTTCAGCCAGCCGAGCGCGATCGCCCACGTGATCTCCGGCTCGACGATCGGCCGGCACGTGAACTGGCCCGCGTCGAGCCGCCGGCAATACGGCTCGGGAAGCAGCGCGATGCCGACGCCCGCATGCACGAGCGCGGCCATGAAATCCCAGTGGCCGCTGCGGCTCACGATCGACGGCGTAAAGCCGACCTGCCGGCATGCGTCGAGCACCGCGTCGTGCAGCGCGAGACTTTCCGCGTAGAACACGAACGACTCGCGCGCGAGATCCGCGAGCGGCACGGCCGCATGCTCCTCCCAGCGCGACTCGCGCGGCGCGACGAGCCACAGCGGCGCGCGCACCATCGGCAGCCGCTCGAAGGTGCCGGGGTCGACCGGCTCCAGCAGCCCGCCCAGCTCCAGCTCGCCCGACATCAGCGCGGCCTCGATCATCCGCGCGCCCTGCTCGAACAGCTTCAGCTCGATGTTCGGATAGCGCTGCTTGTAGGCGGCGATGATCGGCGTGAACAGCGAGCCGCCGAGCGGCGGGATCCCGATCGTCAGCTCGCCGCGCCCGAGCGTGCCGAGATCGTTCAGCTCCGACTGCAGCTGCGCCTGCGCGGCGAGCACGTCCTGACCGCGCTGGAACACGATCCGCCCGGCGTCGGTCAGCACCATCTGCCGGCCGTCGCGCAGCAGCAGCGGCGAACCGATCTCGTCCTCCAGCGCCTTCACCATCTTGCTGATGGTCGGCTGGGTCACGAACAGTTTGTCGGCGGCCGCCGTGAAGCTCTGCTGGCGGACCACCTCGACGAAGTACCGCAGTGCGCGCAATTCCATCGATGACTCCCCAAAGTGGTGCGGCGATCCCAAAGCGAATTCCTAAATGGAATGATAAGGATAGAGACAAGTCATTTTATTTATGGTTAGGGGAAACCCTATACTCACACCATCAACGGAATCATCCGCAGGGAGCCCGCCATGACCAAGCCGACCGCCGCACTCGCCAACCGCCCCGCCGCATCGGGCGGCATCGCACGCACGGGCCGGATCGTGCTGCAGGCCGCCGCGCTCGGCGCGCTGTGGATGGCGGTCGACTGGGCCGTGCGCAAGGTCGGGCTGCCGATCCCGTCCGGCGTGATCGGCCTCGCGGTACTGCTCGTGCTGCTGTTCTCGGGCCGCGTCGCACCCGCGTGGGTGAAGGACGGCGCGAACTGGCTGCTGTCCGACATGCTGCTGTTCTTCGTGCCGGCCGCCGTCGCGGCCGTGCAGTACGGCGGACTGTTCCGCGAGGACGGCTGGCGCATCGCGCTGGTGATGCTCGCCGGTACCGCGTTCGTGATGGTCGCGGTGGCCGTCGCGGTCGATCTCGCCGCGAAGCTCGAGCGCCGGCTCGCCGCGCAGCGCGTGTTCGCCGAACGCCGCCGCGCACGGCTGAGCGCCGTGTCCGCGCACTGAGCCGGAGCCCGCGATGCTGGCCGCATTGTCGAACCTGTCCGCCGAAAACGCGAACACCGCGATCTCGTTCGGCTGCTTCGTGCTGACGGTCGCACTGTATTTCGCGTCGAAGCGGCTCTACGCGTTCAAGAAGACGCTGCTGTTCTCGCCGCTCGTGTTCGTGCCGGGCGTGCTGGTGCTGCTCGTGCTGCTGACCGGCATCCCGTATTCGGTCTACTTCCACGACACGCGCTGGCTGATGTGGCTGCTCGGCCCGGCGACGATCGCGTTCGCGGTGCCGATCTACGACTATCGCGACCTGATCCGCCGCCACTGGCTGTCGCTGTCGGTGGGCGTCGCGGTCGGGATCGGCGCGGGCGTGTGCGGGTCGCTGCTGCTCGCGAAGCTGCTGCATCTGTCGCCCGAGCTGCAGCGCTCGCTGATGACGCGCTCGGTGTCGACGCCGTTCGCGCTCGCCGTGTCGGACAAGATCCACGCGCCGAAGGATCTCACCGCGCTGTTCGTGATCGCGACCGGCATCTGCGGGATGCTGCTCGGCGAACTGGTGCTCGCGCTGGTGCCGCTGCGCACGCGGCTCGCGCGCGGTGCGCTGTTCGGCGCGGCCGCCCACGGCGTGGGCACGGCGAAGGCGCGCGAGATCGGCAGCGAGGAAGGTGTCGTGTCGAGCCTCACGATGATGATCGCGGGCGTCGCGATGGTGCTGATCGCGCCGCTGCTCACGCTGTTGCCGATCTGACCGCGCGGCCGGCACGAAGCGAACGTGCCGCCCGCGATCGGCGCGGCCCGCTCCGCGCGGCGGCAACGGCGCCGCCTCCCGTCCGCGCCCGCTCCGCCCGTTCCCGCCTGCCCGGCGGCCTTTGCGCACCCGGCATGACCGCCCGCCCCCGCCCCACTAACCTGCATCGGGCCGACACCCGGCCGACAATCGGCTGAGATAGCCGCAAATCCCCCCTCTTTTCCGCCCATCGGGCTCGGCCCGGATGCCGAACAATGCATGCTACGAGACATCACGCACGCATTCACATGGCCTCCACGACCGCAAACCCGCCCGCCGACAAGCCGGCTTCGTCCGGCAAGTTCAAGCGCATCGCGCTCCTCGCCGTCATCGCGCTGGGCGCGGCCGCCGCTGCCGCCGGCGGCATGTACGTGTTTCTGAGCAAGGCGGGCGTCGGCCATGCGAGCGCGCCCGCCGAGCCGGCGCCGCTTGCCGCGCCGGTGTTTTTCCCGCTCGACCCGCTGACCGTGAACCTGCAGTCGGACGACGGCGCGCAGCACTACCTGCGCGTCGGCCTGTCGCTGAAGCTCACCGACCCGAAGGCGCAGGAGCAACTGACCGCGCGGATGCCGGAGATCCGCAGCCGGATCCTGCTCGCGCTGTCGAACAAGCATCCCGAGGATCTCGCGACGCCGGACGGCAAACGTTCGCTCGCGAAGGAACTGCGGGAGCTGATCGAACAGCCGACGCAGCCGGGCAACCAGCGCGCGAAGGTCGACGACGTGCTGTTCACCGAGTTCGTCGTCCAGTAACGCGGCCGAGAAAGGAGCGCGTATGGGTCACCAGGAGTTCATGTCCCAGGAGGAGGTCGATGCCCTCCTCAAGGGCGTCACGGGCGAAGCCGATTCGGTCGACGAGCAGCGCGACACGTCGGGCGTGCGCCCCTACAACATCGCGACGCAGGAGCGGATCGTCCGCGGCCGGATGCCCGGTCTCGAGATCATCAACGACCGCTTCGCGCGCCTCTTGCGGATCGGCATCTTCAACTTCATGCGGCGTACGGCGGAAATCTCCGTCAGCCAGGTGAAGGTGCAGAAGTACAGCGAGTTCACCCGCAACCTGCCGATCCCGACGAACCTGAACCTGGTGCACGTGAAGCCGCTGCGCGGCACGTCGCTGTTCGTGTTCGATCCGAACCTCGTGTTCTTCGTCGTCGACAACCTGTTCGGCGGCGACGGGCGGTTCCACACGCGCGTCGAAGGCCGCGACTTCACGGCCACCGAGCAGCGGATCATCGGCAAGCTGCTGAACCTCGTGTTCGAGCACTACACGAGCGCGTGGAAGAGCGTGCGGCCGCTGCAGTTCGAATTTGTGCGCTCGGAGATGCACACGCAGTTCGCGAACGTCGCGACGCCGAACGAGATCGTGATCGTCACGCAGTTCTCGATCGAGTTCGGGCCGACGGGCGGCACGCTGCACATCTGCATGCCGTATTCGATGATCGAGCCGATCCGCGACGTGCTCAGCTCGCCGATCCAGGGCGAGGCGCTCGAAGTCGACCGCCGCTGGGTGCGCGTGCTGTCGCAGCAGGTGCAGGCCGCCGAAGTCGAGCTGACCGCGAATCTCGCCGAGATCTCGTCGACGTTCGAGAAGATCCTGAACCTGCGCGCCGGCGACGTGCTGCCGCTGGAAATCGACGACACGATCGTCGCGAAGGTCGATGGCGTGCCGGTCATGGAATGCGGCTACGGAATTTTCAATGGTCAATATGCATTGCGCGTGCAGAAGATGGTCGGCGCGGGCGATGCGATGAAGGAAGGTGGATATGAGTGAGCTGAACCAGACGCCCGACGACGACATGCAGGCGATGGCCGACGCGGCCCTCGCGGCGTCGGCCGCCACCGCGCAGGCGGCGCCGGCTGCGGCGGAGGAGGATCCGGGCATGGACGACTGGGCGGCCGCGCTCGCCGAGCAGAATCAGCAGCCGGTGCAGGCGGGCGCGACGGGCGCCGGCGTGTTCCAGCCGCTGTCGAAGGCCGCGGCCACCTCGACACACAATGACATCGAGATGATCCTCGACATCCCGGTCAAGATGACCGTGGAGCTCGGCCGCACGAAGATCGCGATCCGCAACCTGCTGCAGCTCGCGCAGGGCTCGGTCGTCGAGCTCGACGGCCTCGCCGGCGAGCCGATGGACGTGCTCGTGAACGGCTGCCTGATCGCGCAGGGCGAAGTCGTGGTCGTCAACGACAAGTTCGGCATCCGCCTGACCGACATCATCACGCCGGCCGAACGCATCCGGAAGCTCAACCGATGAACGTGGCGACGCCCGGCCGCCGCGCATGCAACGCGACGGCAGCGGCGGCGCTGGCCGTCGCCGCATCGCTCGCGTGCGCGCCGGCCGGCGCCGCCGACATGAACGCGGTGAACCATCCGGGCTCGATCGCATCGAGCGTGGTGGTCGGTTCGGCCGCGCCGTCGCTCGGCATCGGCGCGGTGCTGCAGACGCTCGTCGGGCTCGCGGTCGTGATCGGTCTCGTGTTCGCCTGCGCGTGGCTCGCGCGCCGTTTCGGCTTCCAGCATGCACGCGGCGGCGGCCCGCTGAAGGTCGTGTCCAGTGTCGCGGTCGGCGGGAAGGAGAGCGCGACGATCGTCGAGATCGGCGACACCTGGCTCGTGCTCGGCGTCGCGCCGGGCAACGTGCGATTGCTGCACACGCTGCCGGCCGGTTCGGCCTCGGCTGCCGCGACGGCGGCTTCGGCTTCGGCCTCGGGCGACACGCCCGCCGGCACCGCTTCTTCCGAAAGCGGCCTGCCCGGCACGTTCGGCTCGCGGTTTCGCGACGCGCTCGCGGGCGAAGCCGCGAAGCGCCTCGGTCGCGGCAAGGACCGCTGACATGGCGCCGCGCCTTCTTTCCGACTCCGCATTCCGATGAAATACGCATTCCTGCATCGCGCGGCGCGCTGCGCGCCCGTGCTGATCCTCTGCCTCGCCCCCGCGCTCGCGTACGCGCAGGCGAACGGCCTGCCCGCGTTCAACGCGAGCCCGGGCACGCATGGCGGCACCACCTATTCGCTGAGCGTGCAGACGATGCTGCTGCTCACGATGCTGTCGTTCCTGCCGGCGATGCTGCTGATGATGACGAGCTTCACGCGCATCATCATCGTGCTGTCGCTGCTGCGCCAGGCGCTCGGCACCGCGACGACGCCGCCGAACCAGGTGCTCGTCGGCCTCGCGATGTTCCTCACCTTCTTCGTGATGTCGCCGGTGCTCGACCGCGCGTACAACGACGGCTACAAGCCGTTCTCCGACGGCTCGATGCCGATGGAGCAGGCCGTGCAGCGCGGCGTCGCGCCGTTCAAGACCTTCATGCTGAAGCAGACCCGCGAGACCGATCTCGCGCTGTTCGCGAAGATCTCGAAGGCCGCGCCGATGCAGGGGCCCGAGGACGTGCCGCTGTCGCTGCTGGTGCCCGCGTTCGTCACGAGCGAGCTGAAGACGGGCTTCCAGATCGGCTTCACGGTGTTCATCCCGTTCCTGATCATCGACATGGTCGTCGCGAGCGTGCTGATGTCGATGGGGATGATGATGGTGTCGCCGTCCACCGTGTCGCTGCCGTTCAAGCTGATGCTGTTCGTGCTGGTCGACGGCTGGCAGCTGCTGATCGGCTCGCTCGCGCAGAGCTTCACGTAAGCCGCGGAGGAACACGCACGATGACGCCCGAACAGGTGATGACGCTCGCGCACCAGGCGATGATGGTCGGCCTGCTGCTCGCCGCCCCGCTGCTGTTGGTCGCGCTCGCGGTCGGCCTCGTCGTGAGCCTGTTCCAGGCCGCGACGCAGATCAACGAAGCGACGCTGTCGTTCATCCCGAAGCTGCTCGCGGTGGCCGCGACGCTCGTGATCGCCGGCCCGTGGATGCTGACGACGATGCTCGACTACCTGCGGCAGACGCTGCTGCACGTCGCGACGCTCGGCGTCGGCTGAGCCGCGCGCCCGGCGCCCTTCCACCGCGATGTTCTCGGTTACCTACGCGCAGCTCAACGGCTGGCTCACGGCGTTCCTGTGGCCGTTCGTGCGGATGCTCGCGCTCGTCGCGACGGCACCCGTCGTCGGGCATGCGGCGGTGCCCGTGCGCGTGAAGATCGGGCTCGCCGCATTCATGGCGCTGGTCGTCGCGCCCACGCTCGGCGCGATGCCGGACGTCACCGTATTCTCCGCGCAGGGCATCTGGATCCTCGTCACGCAGTTCCTGATCGGCGTCGCGATGGGTTTCACGATGCAGCTCGTGTTCGCGGCCGTCGAGGCGGCCGGCGATTTCATCGGACTGTCGATGGGGCTCGGCTTCGCGACGTTCTTCGATCCGCATACGAGCGGCGCGACGCCCGCGATGGGCCGCTTCCTGAACGCGGTCGCGATGCTCGCGTTCCTCGCGGTGGACGGCCACCTGCAGGTGTTCGCCGCGCTCGCCGCGTCGTTCCAGTCGCTGCCGGTGTCGGCCGACCTGCTGCACGCGAGCGGCTGGCGCACGCTCGCCGCGTTCGGCACGACCGTGTTCGAGATGGGGCTGCTGCTCGCGCTGCCGGTGGTCGCGGCGCTGCTGATCGCGAACCTCGCGCTCGGCATCCTGAACCGCGCGGCGCCGCAGATCGGCGTGTTCCAGGTCGGCTTTCCGGTGACGATGCTGGTCGGGCTGTTGCTCGTGCAACTGATGATCCCGAACCTCGTGCCGTTCGTGTCGCACCTGTTCGACATGGGGCTCGACGCGATGGGGCGCGTGCTGATCGGGTGGCGCTGAGGCGGCGATGCCTGGCAGGCGTGCGGGATATTCGCGCTGCCCCCTTGCTTTTCGAGCCACACCGGACGGAAATCCGGCGCGCATCGACGTCAGCGGCCTTGCTCCGTTTTGACCCACCGGCCGCGCCACACGACGCCTTCTGCCTCCCGCCCCAGGCCGCCGCAAGGAAATTGCTGGAAAACCCCTAAACGAACCGCCCCCCCGCGAAAGGTAGCGGAAGGCTTCGCGTCCCTATACTCGTCGTGACGATGCAGCAAGCATCGCGCCACACGAATACAACGAACGGAGACGACCCGATGCGACCCATCCTGCGCACCCTCGCCGTGGCAGCCAGCCTGAGCTGCACGCTTGCCGCTCATCCCGCTTTCGCCGACGACGGCGGCAAGATCACGATCATGGTCGGCGGGATCGCGAAGCTGATCTACCTGCCCGCGCGGCTCACGCAGGAGCTCGGCAACTTCAAGGCCGAAGGGCTCGACGTCGAGCTGCTGTCGCAGCCGGCCGGCGTCGACGCCGAGAACGAGCTGCTCGCGGGCGCCGTGCAAGGCGTGGTCGGCTTCTACGACCACACGATCGACCTGCAGAGCAAGGGCAAGGACGTGAAGGCGATCGCCGTGTTCGGCCAGGTGCCGGGCGAAGTCGAGATGGTGTCGACCAAGGCCGCGCCGACCTTCAAGTCGATGGCCGACGCGAAGGGCAAGACGCTCGGCGTCACGGGCCTCGGCTCGTCGACGAGCTTCCTCACGCAATACCTCGCGCTCGCGCACGGCGTGCCGTCGACGCAGTACACGATGCTGCCGGTCGGCGCCGACGCGAGCTTCATCGCCGCGATCAAGCAGGGCCGCATCGACGCCGGGATGACGACCGAGCCGACGGTGTCCGCGCTCGAGAAGATGGGCGACGCGAAGGTGCTGGTCGACATGCGCACGCTGGAAGGCACGCGCGCCGCGCTCGGCGGCACCTACCCGGCCGCGAGCCTGTACGTGCAATCGGCGTGGGCCGATTCGCACAAGGAGCAGGCGGTCAAACTCGCGCACGCGTTCGCGAAGACGATGCAGTTCATCCATACGCACAGCGCCGAGGAGATCGCCGCGAAGATGCCGGCCGACTACCAGAAGGACAAGGCGCTGTACGTGAGCGCGCTGAAGGCGTCGCTGCCGATGTTCACCGCCGACGCGAAGATGCCGGCCGACGGCCCGGCGACGGTGCTGAAGGTGCTGTCGGCGTTCAACCCGTCGGTGAAGGGCAAGCACATCGACCTGGCGCGCACCTACACGAACGATTTCGTGAACGCGAAGTAGTCGATTCCAGTAGCGGCGCCGGCGGCGGCGATCCCGCCGCCGTGCGTGCCCCGTTCCGGCCCGGTTGACCGGCCCGGCGTCGCCACGATGCGGCGCCCTCCTCACCCGCAGGACGAATGCGATGAACCAGGCAGTTTCTCCGAGCACACCGGCGATCGAGTTTCGCAATGTGTCGTGCCGCTTCATTTCGCCGGAAGGCAAGGCCACCGTCGCGCTGCGCGACTTCAGCATGAGCGTCGCGCGCGGCGAATTCATCGCGATCGTCGGGCCGACCGGCTGCGGCAAGTCGACGACGCTGAACCTGATCACCGGGCTGCTCAAGCCGGTGTCGGGCGAAGTACGCGTGATGGGCCGCCCGGTCGACGGGATCGACCCGCGCATCGGCTTCGTGTTCCAGGCCGACGCCGTGTTCCCGTGGCGCAACGTGATCGACAACGTCGCGGCCGGCCCGCTGTTTCGCGGCCGCTCGAAGGACGTCGCGTATGCGCAGGCCGAGGAATGGATCCGCAAGGTCGGCCTCGACAAGTTCACGAAGCACTACCCGCACCAGCTTTCCGGCGGGATGAGAAAGCGCGTCGCGCTCGCGCAGACCTTCATCAACCAGCCGGAAATCCTGCTGATGGACGAGCCGTTCTCCGCGCTCGACATGCAGACGCGCACGCTGATGCAGGACGAACTGCTGCAGCTGTGGTCAGCGAACAAGGGCTCGGTCGTGTTCGTCACGCACGACCTCGAGGAAGCGATCGCGCTGGCCGACCGCGTGTTCGTGCTGACCGCGCGCCCCGCCACGCTCAAGCGCGTGTACGAGATCGACCTGCCGCGCCCGCGCGTCACGTCGGAAATTCGCTACGACCCGCGCTTCATCGAAATTTCCAAGGACATCTGGCACGACCTGCGCGAAGAAGTGCAGATCGGCTGACGCGTACGCCGCACGGCAAGAACCGCAAGGACAGGAGCATGACCGACATGACGCTTCCCCCCACCGCCCTTCCGGCGACGACGCTCGAGGACGACGAGCGCGCCGCGCAACGCCGGCTGCGCCGCCGGCGCAACCTGATCGTCACGCTGCGGATCGCCGTGCTCGTGATCGTGCTGGGCGGGTGGGAACTCGCCGCACGACTGAAGTGGATCGATCCGTTCTTTTTCTCGATGCCGTCGCTGATCTTCGCGCAGATCCAGGACTGGTTCGTGAACGGCACGTCGCAGGGCCCGCTGCTCACGCAGGTATGGGTCACGCTCGAGGAAACCGGGATCGGCTTCATCATCGGCTCGGTCGCCGGCGTGATCTGCGGGATCGTGCTCGGCCGCAACAAGCTGATGGCCGACGTGTTCGGCCTGTATATCCAGATCGCGAACTCGATTCCGCGCGTCGTGCTCGGCTCGATCTTCGTGATCGCGCTCGGCCTCGGGATGGCGTCGAAGATCGCACTGGCCGTCGTGATGGTGTTCTTCGTCGTGTTCGGCAACGCGTTCCAGGGCGTGCGCGAAGCCGACCGCTACCTGATCGCGAACGCGCAGATCCTCGGCGCGTCGCGCCGGCAGATCACCACGGCGGTCGTGATCCCGTCCGCGCTGAGCTGGATTCTCGCGAGCCTGCACGTGAGCTTCGGCTTCGCGCTGGTCGGTGCGGTGGTCGGCGAATTCCTGGGTTCCAAGCAAGGCATCGGGCTGCTAATCTCCACCGCCCAGGGCGCGTTCAACGCGAGCGGCGTGTTCGCGGCGATGATCGTGCTGGCCGTGGTCGCGCTGGCCGCCGACTACCTGCTGACCTGGCTCGAGAAGCGGCTCTTGAAGTGGCGCCCCGCGGCGTTCTGAACGCGGCGTCCGGACGCCTGACATGACACTCCCGACCGCGCCGGCGACCCCGGCGCGGTTCGGCATTTCGAAGAAGGAGCGCAACCGGATGGCGCACAGCCTGCGCGGACGGCTGCTGTGGTGGCTGCTGCTGCCGCTCGCGGTGTTCGTGCTGATCGCCGGCGCGATGTCGTACGACACCGCGCGGACCACGGCCGGGCTCGTGCAGGACAGCGCGCTCGTCGCGTCCGCGCGCACGATCGGCGAGGACATCGAATGGCGCAACGGCCTGCCGGTCGCCGACGTGCCGCCGGCCGCGCTGGAGATTTTCGAGTCGCCGGCGGGCGATTCGGTGTTCTACAAGGTGGTCGACGGCCACGCCCGCCTGCTCGCCGGCAATCCGGCGCTCGACCTGCCCGCGCGGCACGGCGTCGAGCCGACGCTGTACGACACGTCGCTCGACGGCGTGCCGCTGCGCGCGGTGGCCTACGATCGCCAGCTGTACGACGAGGGGCAGGTCGAAACGGTCACGGTGGTCGTCGCGAAGACGACGCGCTCGTACGGCGCGATGATCGCGACGATCTGGCGGCCGCAGCTCGTGCGCCTGTCGCTGATGCTGGCGCTCGCGATGGTGCTCGTCTATCTCGGCCTCACCTTCGAGCTGCGTCCGCTGATGAAGCTGAAGGACGACGTGGCCGACCGCGGGCCGATGGAACTCGAGCCGATCCGCCCCGAACGGCTGCAGCACGAGCTGCGGCCGATCGTCGACGCGATCAACCAGTGCATCGCGCGGCTCAACACGCATACGGCCACGCAGCGGCGCTTCATCGCGGATGCCGCGCACCAGTTGCGCACGCCGATCGCGGTGCTCGACACGCAGATCCAGTACGCGCAGCGGCGCGGGCACGACGACGCGGAACTCGCGTCGGTGCTCGACAGCATGCAGCGCAGCAGCCGCAAGATGGCCGACGTGACCGACAAGCTGCTGCTGCTCGCGCATGCGGAAGCGACGCCGTCGACGCTGCTGACCCATCGCGTCGATCTCGCGGCTGTGGTGTCGAGCGTGCTGGAGGAAACGATCGTGCTCGCGCAGCGGCGCGATATCGACCTCGGCGCCGACCTCGGCGAGCGGCTCGACGTCGCGGGCAGCGACAGCCTGCTGACCGCGCTGGTGATGAACCTCGTCGACAACGCGGTGCGCTACACGCAGCCGGGCGGCTGCGTGACGGTCGCCGCGCGGCGCGACGGCGACGCGATCGTGCTCGACGTGGTCGACAACGGCCCGGGCATTCCGGCCGAGGCTCGGCCGCACGTGTTCAAGCGGTTCTACCGCGTGTCGACCGACACCGAAGGCTCGGGCCTCGGCCTCGCGATCGTCCGCGAGATCGCGCAGGCGCACGGCGGCAGCGTGTCGCTCGCGCCGGGGCCCGGCAATCGCGGTATTGTCGTGACGGTACGGCTGCCCGCCTACGATTGAAGAGATGTCGCCATGAAACTCCTGCTGGTCGAAGACAACGCCGAACTCGCGCACTGGATCGTGAACCTGCTGCGCGGCGAGGATTTCGCGGTCGACTGCGTCGGCGACGGCGAGCGCGCCGACACGGTGCTGAAGACCGAACGCTACGACGCGGTGCTGCTCGACATGCGGCTGCCCGGCATCAGCGGCAAGGAGGTGCTCGCGCGGCTGCGGCGCCGCAACGACAACGTGCCGGTGCTGATGCTGACCGCGCACGGCTCGGTCGACGACAAGGTCGACTGCTTCGGCGCGGGCGCCGACGACTACGTCGTGAAGCCGTTCGAATCGCGCGAGCTGGTCGCCCGGATTCGCGCGCTGATCCGCCGGCAGGCCGGCGTCGGCACGACGCAGCTCGTGTGCGGCGATCTCGTCTACGCGTTCGGCACGCGCGAATTCCGCTGCGGCGAAACGGTGCTGACGCTGCGCCGCCGCGAGCACGCGATCCTCGAAACGCTGATGCTGCAGCAGAACAAGACGGTGTCGAAGGCGCGGCTGATGGACAGCGTGTTCGCGCTCGACGACGAGCCGAGCGCCGACGCGATCGACATCTACATTCACCGGCTGCGCAAGCATCTCGCGGGTAGCACGGCCGAGATCATCACGCTGCGCGGGCTCGGCTATATCCTGCGCGCGAAGAGCACGCAGGACTGACGGGCGCGCCTGCGTCACCGCCGAACATCGATTCGTATCACGAAACGCATCGACCGCCTGCCGGTTGGCGGCGTGGCGCGTCTCCGCACGCGCTGCCGATCCGTGACGATTGCGCGTTCGGTGTTTTCACCGATCCGGTTCTTTCCTCCGGGAAAGCGGCGTGAAGGATTGCACCCTCTACGATGCTACGCGTCGGCCCTCTCGCTGTGGCCGGCAAGAGTCGGCATACATTACGTACTGCCAACGACAGAATTTCAATGCGGCAGCTCGGAGGAGACGATCTTGAAACGAAAAACCCTTGCCCTTTCCATCGCGGCGGCCGGCCTGTGCGCCGGTACCCAGGCGCACGCGCAATCGAGCGTGCAGCTCTATGGCCTGATGGACCTGAGCTTTCCGACCTACCGGACCCACGCCGACGCGAACGGCAAACACGTGATCGGGATGGGCAACGACGGCGAGCCGTGGTTCAGCGGCAGCCGCTGGGGCCTGAAAGGCGCCGAAGACATCGGCGGCGGCACGAAGATCATCTTCCGCCTCGAGAGCGAATTCGTGGTCGCGAACGGCCAGATGGAAGACAGCGGCCAGATTTTCGACCGCGATGCGTGGGTCGGCGTCGAGGACGAGCGCTTCGGCAAGCTGACGGCCGGCTTCCAGAACACGATCGCGCGCGACGCGGCGACGATCTACGGCGATCCGTACGGCTCCGCGAAGCTTTCGACCGAGGAAGGCGGCTGGACCAACTCGAACAACTTCAAGCAGATGATCTTCTACGCGGCCGGCCCGACCGGCACGCGCTACAACAACGGCATCGCGTGGAAGAAGCTGTTCGCCAACGGCATCTTCGCGAGCGCCGGCTACCAGTTCAGCAACTCGACGCAGTTCGCGACCGGCTCCGCGTACCAGGCCGCGCTCGGCTACAACGGCGGGCCGTTCAACGTGTCGGGCTTCTACAGCCACGTGAACAACGGCGGCTTCAGGAACCAGACGTTCTCGGTCGGCGGCAACTACACGTTCAGCATCGTGCGCCTGAATGCCGGCTACTTCCGCTACAACGGCGACCAGGGCTCGCTCGGCCAGCGCCACGACGATTCGTGGACGGTGTCGATGAAGATCGCCCCGAAGGGCGCGCTCGACTACGAGCTCGGCTACCAGCAGATGCGCGTGAAGAACGCCGCGAACAACGCGGACGGCTTCACGCCGAATGCCAACCTCGGCGCGTTCAGCCTGACCAACGGCGTCGCCAACGGCTTCAAGGAGACGATCTACGGGTCGGTGTTCTACCACCTGAGCAAGCGCACCGAGGTGTACCTGGCCGGCGACTACATGAAGCTGCACGGCGGTTACACGGTGTCGTCGACGTTCGGCGCGAAGAACCAGCTCGAACTGACGTCGGGCATCCGCACGCGGTTCTGACCGCGGGGCGCCATCCGGGCGGCGCCCACCGGGCTCCGTCCCCTCCATCCGGGATTCTCCATGCGGGCACGCCGGCGCACTGCGCCGACCGTGCCCTTTTTTTCGGCGGCGCCGCCGGTTGGCCGGAGCGCCCGGCAAGCCAGCGCCGGCCGGCCCCGGGCGCGACGCCGCCGGAAGCCGCTTGCGGCCCGTCCGGTGGCCGACGAGCGGCCGAAACCCGCCCGATCGCCTCACATCGGCGCTTGACCTGCGCCGATCGACTCGCTAGCGTTTCGGGTTTGCCCGGGCGGCCATTGCCGCCGGTGCCGTGAGCGCGCCCGACGTCCTGGCGCGCACGGCCGGGCTCCGATGGAAAAGACGATGCAGAAACTCGATGCGGCCAGCCCGCAGGCGATGTCGACGGATTTCACCGCCGACAACGTCGCGCGCCTGAAGGCGCTGTTCCCCGAACTCGTGACCGAAGGCCCCGCCGGCGCGTCGGTCGACGTCGACGTGCTGAAGGCGCTGATCGGCGAACGCACGGTCGGCGACGCCGACGAGCGCTACGGTTTTCACTGGCACGGCAAGCGCAGCGCGCGCCAGGCCGCGCTCACGCCGTCGACGGGCACGCTGCGCCCCTGCCCCGACGACAGCGTCGCGTGGGACGACACGCGCCATCTCGTGATCGAGGGCGACAACCTCGACGTGATGAAGCTGCTGCACAAGAGCTACGCGGGCAAGGTGAAGCTCGTCTACATCGATCCGCCGTACAACACGGGCAGCGATTTCGTCTATCCGGACGACTTCAGCGACAGCATCCGCCACTACCTGGCGATGACGGGCCAGACCGAAGGCGGCGTGAAGCGCAGCACCAACACCGAGGCGAACGGCCGGTTCCACACCGACTGGCTGAACATGATGTATCCGCGCCTGAAGCTCGCGCATGCGCTGCTGTCCGACGAAGGGCTGATCGCCGTGCACATCGACGAGCACGAAGTGCATGCGCTCGTGCTGATGCTGCGCGAGATCTTCGGCGAGGAGAACGAGCTCGGCGTGGCCGTGTGGGACAAGCGCAATCCGAAGGGCGACGCCCGCGGCATCGCGTACCAGCACGAATCGCTGGTGCTGTTCGCGCGCAACGCCGAGACGCTGCTCGAACAGGCGCCGCTCAGGCGGCCGAAGCGCAACGCGCAGCGCATGCTCGACGCCGCTCATGACGCCGTCTACCGCAGCGGCAACGCGAAGGACGCGCAGAAGGCGTACCGCGCATGGTTGAAGGCGCAGACCAACCTGTCCGGCGGCGAAGTGATGTACGACCGGCTGTCGGAAGACGGCCGCGTGTACCGCCTCGTGTCGATGGCCTGGCCGAACAAAAAGAAGGCGCCGGACGAGTATTTCACGCCGCTGATCCACCCGGTCACCGGCAAGCCGTGCGCGATGCCGGCGCGCGGCTGGCGCAACCCGCCCGCGACGATGCAGGCGCTGATCGAGCGCGGCCAGATCGAATTCGGCGCGGACGAAACCACGCAGCCGCAGCGGATCTACTACCTCGATGAGAACATGTACGAGAACGTGCCGTCGGTATTGCCGTTCGCCGGCTCCGACGACGCGCTGCTCAAGGCGCTCGGCATCCCGTTCGACCTGCCGAAGCCGGTCGATTTCGCGGCGGCCGTGATCGGCTGGTGCACGCGCGGCGACGACATCGTGCTCGACTGCTTCGCGGGCTCCGGCTCGACCGGCCACGCGGTGATGCAGGTGAACGCGACCGACGGCGGCGCGCGCCGCTACATCCTCGTGCAGCTGCCCGAGGCGCTCGACCGCCGCGACAAGACGCAGCAGGCGGCCGCCGATTTCTGCGCAAAGCTGAAAAAACCGCTGACGCTCGCGGAAATCACGAAGGAGCGCCTGCGCCGCGCCGCGCAGCAGGTCGCGCGCGACTACCCGGAAAGCTATGGCGACCTCGGCTTTCGCGTGTACCGGCTCGACACGACCAACGTGATCGAGTGGGACCCGCGCCGCGACGACTTCGACCACGCCCTCTTCGCGTCCGTCGAGCACGTGAAGACCGGCCGCACCGAGGATGACCTGCTCGCCGAGCTGACGCTGAAGCTCGGCCTCGACCTGTGCACGCCGGTCGAACATCACACGATCGCCGGCAAGACCGTGCACCTGATCGGCCGCTCGATCGTCGCGTGCTTCGATGCGCGCATCGCGCGCGACGACGCGGGCCCGCTCGCCGACGGCATCGTCGACCTGCTCGACGCGAGCGGCGCGACGCGCGACGTCACGTGCCTGTTCCGCGACAGCGGCTTCGTCGACGACGTCGCGAAGCTCAATCTCGCCGCGCTGCTCGAACAGCACGGCGTGAAGCGCGTGCGGAGCCTGTGATGCGGCTGCATTTCGAAGCGGATCTCGACTACCAGCGCGAGGCAATCGACGCCGTCTGCGACCTGTTTCGCGGGCAGGAGTCGTATCGCGGCGACTTCAGCGTGCTCGCGAACGCCGCGCCCGGCACGACGGCTGCGGCGCAAGGCTCGCTCGGCTTCGCGGTGTCGGAGCAAGGCGTCGGCAACCGGCTGTCGCTGACCGACGACGCGCTCGCGCGCAATCTCGCCGACGTGCAGCTGCGCGGCGGGCTGCCGCCGTCCGGCCTGCCCGGCTCGCGCGACTTCACCGTCGAGATGGAAACCGGCACCGGCAAGACCTACGTGTACCTGCGCACGATCTTCGAGCTGAACCGCCGCTACGGCTTCACGAAGTTCGTGATCGTCGTGCCGTCGATCGCGATCAAGGAAGGCGTGCACAAGACGCTCGCGATCACCGAGGATCACTTCCGCGCGCTGTACGCGGGCGTGCCGTACGACTACTTCCTGTACGACTCCGCGAAGCTCGGCCAGGTGCGCCACTTCGCGGCGAGCGCGGCGATCCAGATCATGGTGATGACGGTTGCCGCGATCAACAAGAAGGAGATCAACAATCTCTACAAGGACAGCGAGAAGACCGGCGGCGAGAAGCCGATCGACCTGATCCGCGCGACGCGCCCGATCGTGATCGTCGACGAGCCGCAGAGCGTCGACGGCGGCCTCGAAGGCCGCGGGCGCGAAGCGCTGGCCGCGATGGCGCCGCTCTGCACGCTGCGCTATTCGGCCACGCACGTCGACCGTCACCACATGGTGTACCGGCTCGACGCGGTCGACGCGTACGAGCGCAAGCTCGTCAAGCAGATCGAGATCGCATCGGCGATCGTCGAGGATGCGCACAACAAGCCGTACGTGCGGCTCGTCGGCGTGTCGAACCGGCGCGGCGCGATCAGCGCGCGCATCGAACTCGACGTCGCGACGGCGGCAGGCGTGAAGCGCCAGATCGTGTCGGCCACCGACGGCGACGATCTCGAACGCCTGACCAGGCGCGCGCTGTACGCGGGGCTGCGGATCGGCGAAGTCCACGCGGTGAAGGGCGCCGAATACGTCGAGCTGCGCCATCCGGAAGGCGAGGCGTTCCTGTCGCTCGGCGAGGCGTTCGGCGACATCGACACGCTCGCCGTGCAGCGCGAGATGATCCGCCGCACGATCCGCGAACATCTCGACAAGGAATTGCGCCTGGCCGAGCGCGGCGTGAAGGTGCTGTCGCTGTTCTTCGTCGATTCGGTCGAACGCTATCGCCGCTACGACGAAAACGGAATGCCCGTGAAAGGCGACTACGCGCTGATCTTCGAAGAGGAATATGCGCGCGCGGCCCGCGTGCCGGCCTACCGCGCGCTGTTCGACGGCGTGGACGTGGCCCTCGAAGTCGAGCGCGCGCACAACGGCTACTTCTCGATCGACCGCAAGGGCGGCTGGACCGACACGAGCGAAAGCAGCGCGGCAGCGCGCGAGAACGCGGAGCGCGCGTACGGCCTGATCATGCGCGAGAAGGAAGCGCTGCTGTCGTTCGACACGCCGCTGAAGTTCATCTTCTCGCACTCGGCGCTGAAGGAAGGCTGGGACAACCCGAACGTGTTCCAGATCTGCACGCTGCGCGACATCCAGACCGAACGCGAGCGCCGCCAGACGCTCGGCCGCGGGCTGCGCCTCGCCGTCGACCAGGACGGCGAACGCGTGCGCGATCCGGGCGTGAACACGCTCACCGTGATCGCGACCGAGCGCTACGAGTCGTTCGCGGAGAACCTGCAGAAGGAAATCGAGGCCGACACGGGCATCCGCTTCGGCATCGTCGAGCAACACCAGTTCGCGGCGCTGCCCGTGCAGGAAGGCGACGGGCCCGCGCATGCGCTCGGCATCGAGCTGTCGCGCGTGCTGTGGAACCACCTGCACGAGCAGGGCTACGTCGACGCGCAGGGCAAGGTGCTCGACCGGCTCAAGGATGCGCTGCGCCAGAGCGCGCTGGTGCTTCCGGGCGCGTTCGAGATGCTGCGCGCGCCGATCGTCGCGACGCTGCGCAAGCTGTCGGGCCGCTTCGCGGTGCGCAACGCCGACGAGCGCCGCGCGATCGCGTTGCGGCGCGATGCGTCGGGCAAGGCCGTCGTGTTCGGCGAGGATTTCCGCGCGCTGTGGGACCGCATTCGTCATCGCACCGTGTACCGCGTCGAGTTCGACAACGCGAAGCTCGTCCGCGACTGCACGGCCGCGTTGCGCGACGCGCCGGACATCGCGCGTGCGCGGCTGCAGTGGCGCAAGGCCGAGATCGACATCGGCAAGGCCGGCATCGAGGCGATCGAGGTGGGCGGCGCCGGCACGGTGCTGCTCGACGAAGGCGAGTTGCCGCTGCCCGACCTGCTCACCGAGCTGCAGGACCGCACGCAGCTCACGCGCCGTTCGCTCGCGACGATCCTGGCCGACAGCGGCCGGCTCGACGATTTCCGCGTGAATCCGCAGCAGTTCATCGCGGTCGCGGCCGACGCGATCAATCGCTGCAAGCGGCTCGCGCTCGTCGCGGGCATCGCGTACCGCAAGCTCGGCGAGCGCCACGTGCATGCGCTCGAATCGTTCGAGAGCGAGGCGCTGACCGGCTACCTGCGCAACCTGCGGCCCGATGCGCGGAAGTCGATCCACGAAGCGGTCGTGTGCGAGACGGATGCGGAGCGCGCGTTCGCCGATGCGCTCGAGGCGCACGACGGCGTGAAGCTGTACGCGAAGCTGCCCGCGTGGTTCCGCGTGCAGACGCCGCTCGGCAGCTATCATCCGGACTGGGCCGTGCTCGCGGAGCAGGACGGCGGCGAGCGGCTGTACTTCGTCGTCGATACGCCGAATGCGGACGGCCACGTGCCGAGCGAACACGAGCGCGCGAAGCTCGCGTGCGGCGAAGCGCATTTCCGCGCGCTGGTGGACGGCGACGATGCGGCGCGCTTCGTGCGCGTCAGGCAGGCCGATGCATTGTTCGAGCCGGCGGTACCGCCGGCGAGCGCCGGGCGATAAGACGAAGGGCGGCATCGAGCCGCCCTTTTTTCATGGAACGCCGCGCGCGCGAGGCTATTGCGCCGGCTGCCCGCCCTGCACCGCGGCCTTGTGCTGCGCGGCCTGCTCCTGCGCCTGCTTCTTCGCCATGTGGTGGCCGACGATACAGCCGCCGACCGCGCCGACGACCGCGTGGTGCCCGGCGTAGTGGCCGGCTACGCCGCCGACCACCGCGCCCTTCATGCAGCCCGCCGCGTGCGCGCTGCCGATCGTTGCGAGCGCAACGACGGCGGCGGCGCACAGCCTGATGTGTCGAATGGGCATCATGTCTTCATGCTCCTCTTGTCGCGATCAGCGGAACCGCTCAATTCCAGCGGTCGCCGTGCCAGCCGCCGCGGTCGTGGTCGCGCCACTCGTGCTCGCGCCATTCACGGCGACGCCACTCGTGTTCGCGCCACTGACGCGCGCGCCAGTCGTCGTAGCGGTAGCCGACCGGCGCATACGCGACCGGCGGCGGAGCCACGTAGACGGGCGCCGGCGCCGCGTAGGCCGGCACGCCGATGCCGACCGACAGGTCGACGTGGGCCGATGCGACGCCCGAGGCTGCCAGCGCCGCTACACCGAGAACTGCACCGAGAATAAGTTTCTTGCTCATCTCGCGACTCCCTGCACGTGTCGTGCGTCTTGTGAATACGGTTTGGAGTCTAGGCACCGGACACTGACACAGGTGAAACGGGTCTGCGAGACAGGTAACGGACGTTTACAGGCGCCCGCAAAGCCTTGCCGGGCAAGGGAGAGCGCACACTCCAGACACCGTTGCAACGGTGCATCGGGCCGGTAAAAAAGGGTTGTCGGCGCGAATCGGGGCGATTCGATCGCGCTCGCCGGCGTGCACGAGCGTGCACCGGAGGCGGAACCGCCCGCCCGCTGCGGCGCGAGCGGTTCGCAGCGGTGCGCGTTACGCGCGGATATCGTCGACGCTGCGCAGCCAGTGCACGCTGAACAGGTTGTCGGCGTCGGTCCATACGGTATCGGGCTCGAATCCCGCGCGGCGCGCGATCGCATGGAAGCCGTCGATCGTGAACTTGTGCGAGTTCTCCGTGTGGATGTGCTCGCCGGCGTCGAAGCGGAACGTATGGCCGCGCACGTGCACGGTCTGCGCGACGTCGCTGACGAGATGCATTTCGATGCGCTGCCGCTCGCGGTCGTAGAACGCGCAATGCGAGAACGCGTCGACGTCGAAATCGGCGCCAAGTTCGGCATTCGCGCGCACGAGCAGGTTCAGGTTGAACTGCGCGGTCACGCCCTGCGCGTCGTTGTACGCGTCGTGCAGCGTACGCTCGTCCTTCACGAGATCGGCGCCGACCAGCAGGCCGCCGCCGCGCAGCAGCCGCGCGGCATCGCGCAGGAACGCATCGGCCTCTTCCGGCGAGAAATTGCCGATCGTCGAGCCGGGAAAGAAGCCGATCCGCCGCCGCGGCGTGTCGGTCAGCGCGGCCAGCTGCTCGGCCTTCGTGTAGTCGGCCGCGAGCGGCGCGACGTCGAGCCACGGATAGGCCGAACGCAGCCGCGCGGCCGCGCCGTGCAGGTAGTCGGCCGAGATGTCGACCGGGATGTAGCGCGCCGGCGCGTTCGCGTAGTTGCCCGCGAATGCGTCGAGCAGCACGCGGATCTTCTCGAGCGAGCCCGCGCCGAATTCGACGATGTCCGCATGCGGGCCGACGCGCTGCACGATCTCGGCCGCGCGATCGCGCAGGATGCCGAGTTCGGTGCGCGTCGGGTAATACTCCGGCAGCTCGCAGATGCGGTCGAACAGCGCGGAGCCGGCCGCATCGTAGAAGTATTTCGGCGAAATGCTGCGCGATGGGCGCGACAGTCCGTCGATCAGGTCGCGCTCGAACGCGCTCGGCCGCGAATCGCGGGCGGGTTGCTGGCCACCGCTCGTGGCCGTCTGGTCAGACGTCTCGCGCAAGTCGCACTCCCGTGAATTGCCAGCGTGCCGCCGGCGGAAAGAAATTGCGGTACGTCGGCCGTTCGTGCCCGGGCGGCGTCGCGATGCTGCTGCCGCGCAGGACCTGCTGGCCGACCATGAACTTGCCGTTGTATTCGGCAGCGACGCCCGCGAGCGGCCGGAAGCCCGGATACGGCTCGTAGGACGAACGCGTCCACTGCCAGACGTGCCCGAGCATCTGCCGGATACCGTCGGCGGCGAACGCGGTTTCCCATTCGAATTCGGTCGGCAGCCGCGCGCCGGCCCATTCCGCATACGCGGCCGCTTCGTAGAAGCTCACGTGGCATACCGGCGCATCGGGTGCGAGCGGCTCGACGCCGTGCAGACCGAACGTGCGCCGCACACGCGTGCCGGCCGCATCGTCGTCGTCGGGCATCCAGTACGCGGGCCCTTGCCACCCTTCCCGCTGCACCGTCGCCCAGCCGTCCGACAGCCAGAACTCGGGGCGCGTATAGCCGCCGTCGGCGATGAACGCCGCGAATTCCGCGTTCGTCACGAGACGGTTCGCGATCTCGTACGGCCGCACGAGCGCCGTATGGCGCGGCCGTTCGTTGTCGAACGAGAACGCGTCGCCGTCGTGGCCGATCTCGACGAGCCCGCCCGGCTGGTGCAGCCAGCGCAGCTCGCCGGCGTCGCCCGCGGCCATCGCATCGCCGTCCATCCCGTTGCGCGGCCGGAACGCCGGCTTCAGCGGGTTGCACGAGAACGCATGCAGCATGTCCGTGACGATCAGCTCCTGGTGCTGCTGCTCGTGATTCAGGCCGAGCACGACCTCGGGCGCCATCGCGTCGAGCAAGGCCGCATCGGCGCCGGCCAGCGCGCGCAGCATCGCGTCGTCGACGTATTGCCGGTACGCATGCACTTCGTCGAGCGACGGACGCGTGAGCAGCCCGCGCTGCGGCCGCGGATGGCGCGGGCCGAGCGCTTCGTAATACGAATTGAAGAGGAACTGGAATGCCGTGTCGAACGGCGCGTAGCCAGGCACGCGACGCATCAGCACGACGGTTTCGAAGAACCAGGTCGTATGCGCGAGATGCCATTTGGTCGGACTCGCGTCGGGCATCGACTGCACGGCCTGGTCTTCGGCGGACAGCGTCGCGGTCAGCGCGACGCTATGGGTGCGCACGTCCTGGTAACGGCGCTGAAGCTGTGATGCAAGGAGGCTCATCGGTTTACCGTCCACGTCGCGATTCGCTGCGTTGCGTTGCCGGAAAAGGGAAAGCCTTGCGCTCGGGATGCGCGCGGCTGACGTGCGACCTGCTGCTGCGTCGTCGGGCAGCCGGCGCGCGCGCCGGGCCGCGGATGCGGCGTCACTTCGTCTGCCCGTGCAGAACAGTATGGGCCAGAAATGTGAACGTCGCGAATCGGATTTCGGGTGAAACGATTGCGAAAGAAAAATGAAAGCATCGGGGCCGTGCCTGTCGCAGATTGGGCAAACCGCCGGCGCCTGTCGCGGCGGGGATGGCCGAGCGACGCAATGCGCATGCCCGCACCTGCACGCTACTGACGCCCCGTGACAGCCGTCCGGCGCGCACGAAAGGAGTCCGGCACGGATTCGTCGGAGAAACTGTGTCATGCAGCCGATGCGTGCGCGGGTATCGCGGTCGTCGGCGCCCCGCCCGGCCGCACTGCCCGCCGCTCGTCGCCGCATGCTTTATCGGGTTTTCGAAAATTTTTCGCATCGATGTCACACGCGCGGGGGGCTCGCTCGTCATATCACCGGAACCCACACGAAAGGAGAAGGAACCATGACTGCGAAACTCAATCCGTTTGCCGCCGCTCCCGCGCTGATGAAGAACTGGATGACCGTGTCGGTCGCCGTTGCCGGGAGCCTCGAGCCGACGCTGGTCGAGCTGGTCAAGATCCGCGCGTCGCAGATCAACGCGTGCGCGAACTGCATTAACATGCACACCGCCGAGGCGCGCGGGCAAGGCGAGACCGAGCAGCGCATCTACCTGCTGTCGGCATGGCGCGAAGCGCCCTGCTACACCGACCGCGAACGCGCGGCGCTCGGCTGGACCGAGGCGCTCACGCGGCTGTCGGAAAGCCATGCCGCGCACGAAGCGGCCTACGCGGCGCTGAACGACCACTTCAGCCAGGAGGAACAGGTGAAGCTCACGCTGATGATCAACGTGATCAACGGCTGGAACCGGCTCGCGGTCGGCTTCGGGCTGTGGATCGAGCCGGCCGATGCGAAGGCCGCCGCCGCGAAGATGGTGGCCTGATGACGAACCTCGACCCGGCCAAGGGCAGCGCCGAAGCGCGGGCCGACGCGGCGGCGAGCTTCGACCCGCTGCGTCGCACGCTGATCCGCGTCGCGTACCGGATGCTCGGTTCCGTCGCGGATGCCGAGGACATGGTGCAGGACGCGTTCATCCGCTGGATGGACGTCGAGCGCACCGAGGTACGCGTGCCCGAGGCGTTCCTGCGCCGCATGGTGATGCGCATGTGCCTCGACCAGCTGAAGTCCGCGCGGCACCAGCGCGAGACCTATATCGGCCCGTGGCTACCCGAGCCGGTCGTCGAGGAAGACGAACAGGAAGACGTCACGCTGCCGCTGCTGCTCGCGCTCGAACGGCTGTCGCCGCTCGAACGCGCGGCGTTCCTGCTGCACGACGTGTTCGGCCTCGAGTTCGACGAAGTGGCCACGACGATCCAGCGCGAGCCGGCCGCATGCCGGCAGCTCGCCGCACGGGCCCGCACACACGTGCGCGAAGCGCGGCCGCGGTTTCATGTCGAGAAGCAGCGCGGAATCGAACTGGCGGAGGCGTTCTTCGCGGCGTCACGCAGCGGCGACATGCGCGCGCTCGGCGCGATGCTCGCCGAGGACGTGAGCCTGCATTCCGATGGCGGCGGCAAGCGCACGGCGGCCGGCAAGCCGGTGTTCGGCTTCGAGCCCGTGATGAAGGTGCACGAGTATCTGGCCGGGCTGTTCGCCACGCATGCGTCGAAGCTCGTGCGGGCGTGCTTCATCAACGGACTGCCGGGTTTCGTTACGCTGGAATCGGATGGCGAGCTGCAGACGACGGCGCTCGAGATCGAGGACGGGAAGATCGTCGCGATCTATGTCGTGCGTAATCCAGACAAATTGAAGCATCTGCATTGACGGTGGAGGGAGCCCGCGCTGCATGCCGTGCGAGCGCATGGCGGCGGTGCGCCCTGCCCGATTCTTCGTGTCGTTTGTTCGTATCGTTACGTCCGGCTTCGCCTGTTATCGGTTGGCCGTTGCCGGTCGTCGCGATCAATACGGCCCGTGCAACATCATCATCAGGACGCCGAGCAACGGCGTCGCGACCGCGAAACCGGCCGCCGCGAGCCAGTTCGTGCCGCCCTGCGCTTTCAGCAGCGCGAGAAACGATTCACGGGACGTCGCGTTCGGACGCAGCTTGTCGATCCTGCGTTCGACGTGCGTGCGGTAGAGGCTGTTTCCGCACCAGCCGATCGCGACCGCGATCCCGATCGTGACCGGATCGATCGTGCTCGATTCGAAGTATGTCGGGAAGTACAGCAATTCGACCAGCGTGATGCCGAGCGTCGCGCCGAGCACGGCGGCCGCCTGCCAGTACATGCCGCGATACGCCATCCAGACCGGGCCCAGGACGCACGCGGCCCAGTTCCAGGACTGCCGGTTCTTTCGCGACGCGGCGATCGCCCATTTCTTCTCGAACCAGTCGGCTTTCTTGCCGACGTAAGCGGCGATCTCGTCGTTGCTCGCGGACGATGTGGCGGTCGTAACGTCGGACATGGTCGTGTGCTCTCGGTCGCGCGGATCGCGCGTCGTTGTGTCGTGATGCGGTGGAAATCGAGCGACGTGCGACGCGGCCGCTTCGATGCGCACACGATTCTACTCGCCGTGAGGCGGCCGTCGTATGGCAGATCGGGATGTCGACGAGGATGCGATGCCGGGGTTCGCGCGACGCATCGGGGCGTCATGCATCGTTTCGGACCGGAAAAAGAAAAACGCCACGCGAAGTTGCCGCGTGGCGTTTGTATGTTGGCGAGCCGCATTGCCTGTAGGCAAGTTGTGCTGCCAGACCCCTTCATTTTGTTCGTTGGTAGGCTCGATTGGATTCGAACCAACGACCCCCACCATGTCAAGGTGGTGCTCTAACCAACTGAGCTACGAGCCTAAGAAGCCGCGAATTATAGAGAGGGTTTTTGAGGAGCACAAGCCCCTTCGTGAAAATTTTTTGAATCGCGGTGCGCGGAGGTCGACGATCGATGTTGCGTGGCGATGCCGCGCAAGTTGATCTCGCCGCTTCGCGTCACAGCAAAACGCGTCGATGCACTGTGGTGTTATCCACATTGCCCTCTGGATAACCATCCGGCAAGCCTCTGGATTCACAGTGGAACGATTGAGGATATGTCGCCGCGGCTGTGAATCGACGAAAAGTTGTTCTGTGCTGCGCTGAGCTGTTCACGTGGCTCACCCATGGTTATGCATTCTGCTTCCCGCTGGAAATTCAGTGCGTTACGGAGGTTATCCACTGTGACGCACAGGACTTGTTAACTATCACTACGTATATATACGAACCCTGTTAACACCTTTGGATAAGCACAGTCCGTCGACTGTGATCCGCGCGGGATATGCACTGCTTGCAGTGAACGGATGAAGGAAGCGGAACGCTGTGGAGCGATCGCGCGATACGTGAGCCGTCATGTCTGTAGAATCGCCTGCATTCAGGATGCAAGAGCCTGACGCACAGGCTCACGACACATGACCGATGCTTCGTGGACGCGGCTCGACGCACTCGATATCGATGCAGTCGTACACCGGTTGCAGCAACAGCCTGGCGACATCGTGTTCGAGCAACGCGTGTCGATCCCGGAGGCCGAAGTCCTGTGTTGCCGCTACAAGGGCGAGCGATTCAACGTGAAGTTCGATCTCGACTACGGGGTGTTCGTCGATCGCGTCGGGAAGCTGTCGGACGAGGACATCGCGGAGATCGTGAGATGGCTCACGAAAGAAGCAGAGTGACGACAGCGGACAAAACTGGACGAGGGGATCGATGCAGATGCCTGTCGACGAGGTGCTGGTGACGGATATTGCCGGCCACGTTGCGGTTGTCGTGACCGACGTGATGGCTGCCGCCTATGTGCTGACGCAATTGGGCTTTGCTCGGCAATCCGATCGCTGGGAACGCGCGATCGCAGACGATACCGACCGCCAGGCACTCGTTGCCGCGCTTGTTGATCTGGATGTGCTGTTCTCCGCAGGTCGCGACTGGAGCCCGCAGGCGCTCGTCGAGTATTACCGGGAGATCGGCGTCGTGCGGCGCGGGTACCGTTCGGTTGCGTGGCGCGGGCCGACGCAATACGTGATCGAGCAGCATGACTGAATCACGCGAGGCAAGGTCATGACATACAACGTGCGTTCGAACCCTGAGCCATCGATGAGAATGACCGACACGATGAAACCCAAGAACCACCCGGGCGACATGAGCACTGCCCGCAACCGGAGCCGCTAATGGGCCCCCTTCATTGCCGTCGGCACGGTCGCGACAACGGGATGACGACATCGGCGGGCATTGCCGCGCTCATCCGGCAGCGTGGGCAATGCTTGTCCGGCGAGCTCGTGAAGGTTTCGCTCGATCGGCCGAAATACAGCCGGGAAATGTGGATGCTGCGTGCCGAACTCGACGAGCACGAGGTCGATGCGACCTTTATCGACCGGGTCGCACACGTGAAGGCGTTTCCGAAGATTGCGGCGCTGGAGCGCTTGCGCGAGCATCTGTGTTCGGCATGCCTGGACGAACTGCTCGTGCGTTCCGGCGAGATGCCTTATAAACCGACGACGCTGGAGCAGGCGTTCGACACGTCCGTCGTCGCGGCGAATGCGAAATGGTCGCGCGACGTCGCGCGCTGCGAGTTGCACGGGTTGATCCGGCCGACGCGGACCTCACCGGATATCGAGGCCGCGATCTTGTCGATCGACGTGATCCGCGATTGTCACGTCGTGCAGGTGACCAATGCCAGCGTGCAGCACGAAACCAAGCATTGGTTTGGCGAAGCGTTCTTGCACAAGGTGCTCGGGATGGATATCGACATCGTCGAATCGACGTTGCGCATCGATGATCGGGCCATGTTCAGGCAGATGTGGGACGCCGGTGAGCTCGTGTGTCCGGACTGCCTGCGGGAGGTGTTGGAACGTAGCGGTCTGCGCAACAGAGGTACGCGGACGTGAGCGTAGCGGAGCGAGCGTGACGGACACGATCAAGCAGGATGCCGCCCGGCATGTGCGGGCTCGGCGTTGTATGTGTGGATAACCCCGGAACAAAACGACGCGAAACGCTGTGCGAGCAAAAGGTGAGCATGCGCCCGGATCGCAAGTCGGGTGCGGATCCCGGCGAATTCGTGCCGCGACGAACCGGTCCCAATGCACACGCGCAAGACTGGACGGAGAGCCGCCGGCTCTACGATGTGAGCGCTGGTGGAATGTGCATCGCGTTCGCGCGCTTCTCGGCGGGCCGGATGTGGACAACCCGCATACGCAACCAGTCGAATCGCTGTGCATCGAACCGGTGAGCATCTTGCATTCAACCGCACGAATCATCGCGAACGCCTTGTCTGGCAGAGCTTTGCCGGAGTAGAGCGGACGATGCAGTTGGCTTTCGCACGATCCGCCGCGATCGAATGGCTTGTGGATATCGAGAAGTCAAAGCATTCGAAGTCCTGTGCGTTCAGCGCGTGAGGGTAATCGAATTCGCAGCGGATGTTCGCGTTATCTCACGGGGTGTGGATATCACACACCGAAACAACCCGAAAAGCTGTGCGCGCCCAAGATGAGCGAGTCGACCGGCGACCGCATGCGGTGTCGCCGTGATCGATGTGGATATCCTGTTCCGCGGCGACTCGAAACGCTGTGATTCAAAAAAAGGTGAGGGCACCAGAGGCACACCGATGTGGACAACAGACCAGTAAGCCAGTCGAAACGCTGTGCAAACGACTGGTGATCGTGCCACGCCCAAGCCGGCAAAGCCGCATCATTCCGGGCGCTTGAGGCCATCGAGCGCCGCCGGCAGGGCGCGCATCGTACCACTCAAGTCTGCTGATCGAGCGCCTGCACGACTGCTTTCTCTGCGAGGCTCCCGGCCGGCCCGACCACCGCATAGTTGAGCCCGTTCACCGATCCATACCGCGCGAGCAGCGCACCATCCACACGTTGCCCGCTCGGCAGCAGTCGATGTTTCGATTCCGCCGGCCGCAGATAGAAGCTCAGCGTCCGCCCGGCTGCGTCCTCATAGAGCACCATCGCAGCCGTGGCGCCACTGTCCGTCGTGAACAACCGTCCGCCGACGGGCCTGAACCCCGCCGCGCTCAGATCCGGCAGCTTCGCCGACGCGCCCACGCGCGTGGTGAGCCACCCCTGCAAATCGCCCGCACCCGTCGGCCGGTAATCGACCTTCGCCGTCTGATCGACCACCATCATCCGGTAAGCCTCGACCGCATCACTCATCGGCGCGATGGGCGGCGGCGCGTTCCACCCGCGCGCCTGCCACCCGCCGAAGGTCCCCAGCCCGACGCAGAACACGAACGAAGCCGCCATCGCGAACCGCATCCGCGTGCGCTCCACGCGCCGTCCGCGAATCGCCGCCGGATCCAGTGCAGGGTTATCGGCCGGCATCCGCACGCTTTCCAGCGCGGTCCGCAACCGCTGCGCATCCTGCTGCCATTGCTTCACCTGTTCCGCGCGCTCCGGGTGCAGCGCGAGATAGCGCTCGACCGCGACGCGCGCATCGTCGTCGAGCTGGCCGTCCACATAGGCCTGAAGGTCGTGTTCGTTCGGAGGCGTGTTCATTTCTTCATCAAGCGGAGAGAAGGAGCGGGAAGCTCGCCGTCGCTGAGCTGGCGCAGCGCCTGGCGTGCGCGGGAGAGTCGCGACATCACGGTGCCGATCGGCACGTCGAGCAGGTCGGCGACTTCCTGATACGTGAAGCCTTCGACCGCGACGAGCAGCAGCAGGCTGCGCTGTTCATCGGAGAGCCGGCCGAACGCTTCGAGCGTCGCGCGCGCCGCGAATTCGCGTTCGGCGGACGGCCAGTGTGCTTCGTCATCGTCGCGGATGCGCCCAAGCAGCCACGCGTAGCGCTTCGCGCTACGTTTGCCGTCGAGAAACTGCCGATACAAGATCGTGAAGAGCCAGCTGCGCAGCGACGCATCGTCGCGACGGCTCGTCCAGCGCGACAGCGCGCGCTCGAGCGTCGACTGGACGAGGTCGTCGGCCGCGTGGACGTCGCGCGCGAGCCAGAGCGCGAAGCGTCGCAGCCTGGGGATGAGTTCGCGCAGTGCGTCGTCGTCGAGGGCGGTGGAGGGCATGGCCGGGCCGGTTGCCGAAAGGGTCGAGATGCCGCGTAAGACGCCGGTCGGCGCCGCTTATTCCACCAGCATAGGGGAAAAATTTTTCGTGGAATAAAGCGGCGCGGGCGGCGTCCTACGCGGGTTCGACAATGATCTGACGATCGGGAGCACATTCATGGAGCGATCTTCTTCCTCTTCTTCGCCGCAGCGCGGGCCCGGGCGCGGGTGGTGGCGCTGGGCCGCGATCGGCGGCGCGGTGGCCGGCGTGGCCGTGGCGTTCGGGTATGTCGGCGGCTGGCTCGCGCCGGCGCGTCTGACCCCGCACCGCGTCGTCGATGCGCTGCAGACGGCCGGCGGCGGCATTCATCCGGGCTTCCGGCGCAATCACGCGAAGGGTGTGTGCGTGACCGGTTACTTCGAAGGCAACGGCGCCGCGAGCGCGTATTCGGTCGCGCCGTTCTTCAAGGCGGTGCGCACGCCGGTGGTCGGGCGCTTCGCGTTGCCCGGCGGGAATCCGTATGCGCCCGACAGCAGCGTGCCGATCCGCAGCCTCGCGCTGAAGCTCACCGCGCCCAATAGCGAGCAATGGCGCACCGGGATGAACGCGATGCCGGTGTTTCCGGTCGCGACGCCGCAGGCGTTCTACGAACAACTGATGGCAACCCGGGCCGATCCGAAGACGGGCAAGCCTGATCCGGCGAAGGTGAAGGCGTTTTTCGGCGCGCATCCGGAGACGGCCGCGTTCCGCGAATGGGTGAAGGGTGCGAAGCCGAGCGCGAGCTACGTCACCGAAAGCTATTACGGATTGAACGCGTTCTACTTCGTCGATGCGGCCGGCAAGCGGCAGGCGGTGCGGTGGCGCGTCGTGCCGGAGCAGACGGTCGGCGCCGGCGACGTCGCGACGGCCGCGGATCCAAACGTGCTGCAGCAGGACGTGACGCGGCGCATCGCGGCCGGTGTGCAGAAGTGGAAGCTGCTGGTCACGCTGGCGGAGCCCGGCGATCCGGTGGACGACGCGACGAAGGTCTGGCCCGCGCAGCGCACGACGATCGACGCGGGCACGCTCGTGCTCGACCACGTGGAGGCGCAGGACAGCGGGCCGTGCCGCGACGTGAATTACGACCCGACGGTGTTGCCGCAGGGGATTCAGGTGTCGGGTGATCCGCTGCTGGCGGCGCGGTCGGCCGCGTATGCGGATTCGTATCTCCGCCGCACGAGCGAAGAGGCCGGAGTGGCGGGCGTGGCGCGATTGAGTGGGGAGGGACGGTGATGAAGGCTTCGACGACGTTTAGTTTGCCGGCGCGGGTGCTGCACTGGGTGATGGCCGCGATGATCCTCGCGATGCTGTTCATCGGGGTGGGGATGGTGGCGTCGGTGTCCGAGCGGCATGCGGTGCTGGTGGCGATTCACAAGCCGCTGGGTGTGGCCGTGCTGGTGCTGGTATGTGTGCGGATCGTGGTGCGGGTGCTGTCGACGCCGCCGGCGTTGCCCGAAGATCTGCCGTGGTGGCAGAAGATGGCTGCGCACGGATCGCATCTCGTGCTGTATGCGCTGATGGTCGCGATGCCGCTGATCGGGTGGGCGATGCTGTCGGCGGGCGGGTATCCGGTGACGCTGGGCGGCGGCGTGCAGCTGCCGGCCATCCTGTCGGCCGATCCGGTTGCATTCGCGTGGCTTCGGGTTGCGCATCGCGTGTTGGCGTATCTGTTCTTCGCGACGTTCCTCGCGCACTTTGCGGCGGCGCTGTATCACGGGCTGATTCGGCGCGACGGCGTGGTGAGGGCGATGGTGGGGCGCTGAGCGACGGCGGGTTGCGTTCGATGCCGCAGGGCTGTTCACGGGCGACCGGGACAGCGCCTGCCGTGTCGCTTATATATGACCGCTGGAGAGGTCCTCGGCGCCCCCGGAACTGCATGTCAAAAATATTTCACGAAAGGGGTTGCGCAGAGCGGGACCGGTGCTTAGAATCTCGCCTCTTTCGCGCTAACGGAAACACGGCGCGGGGGAAGAAGGGAAGCGGTGCTGTCGATGTCGGTTGTAGCGACTCCAGCGCACACGAAATTAAACCGCAGTCGTCGCAACGAAGTAGTTTAAAAAGTTGTTGACGGATTTAAAAAAACGGTTAATAATCTCGCTTCTCTGCTGCTGAAAACGCAGCGCTGCCGGGAAACTTCAGGTTTCTCGCAGAAATGCTCTTTAAAAATTAACAGCCGATAAGTGTGGGCGCTTGATGAAAGCGAGCTGATCCTCGGATCAGATAGCGAAAGTATCAAGAGTCTCACACTAAAGTAAGTCAGGTTTATGAAGTGATTCATATTCCTGTCAGCTTTGAGTGAGCGACCGGTTCGAAAGAACCGAAAACAGTAACAGGTTTAAACTGAAGAGTTTGATCCTGGCTCAGATTGAACGCTGGCGGCATGCCTTACACATGCAAGTCGAACGGCAGCACGGGTGCTTGCACCTGGTGGCGAGTGGCGAACGGGTGAGTAATACATCGGAACATGTCCTGTAGTGGGGGATAGCCCGGCGAAAGCCGGATTAATACCGCATACGATCTACGGATGAAAGCGGGGGACCTTCGGGCCTCGCGCTATAGGGTTGGCCGATGGCTGATTAGCTAGTTGGTGGGGTAAAGGCCTACCAAGGCGACGATCAGTAGCTGGTCTGAGAGGACGACCAGCCACACTGGGACTGAGACACGGCCCAGACTCCTACGGGAGGCAGCAGTGGGGAATTTTGGACAATGGGCGAAAGCCTGATCCAGCAATGCCGCGTGTGTGAAGAAGGCCTTCGGGTTGTAAAGCACTTTTGTCCGGAAAGAAATCCTTGATTCTAATACAGTCGGGGGATGACGGTACCGGAAGAATAAGCACCGGCTAACTACGTGCCAGCAGCCGCGGTAATACGTAGGGTGCGAGCGTTAATCGGAATTACTGGGCGTAAAGCGTGCGCAGGCGGTTTGCTAAGACCGATGTGAAATCCCCGGGCTCAACCTGGGAACTGCATTGGTGACTGGCAGGCTAGAGTATGGCAGAGGGGGGTAGAATTCCACGTGTAGCAGTGAAATGCGTAGAGATGTGGAGGAATACCGATGGCGAAGGCAGCCCCCTGGGCCAATACTGACGCTCATGCACGAAAGCGTGGGGAGCAAACAGGATTAGATACCCTGGTAGTCCACGCCCTAAACGATGTCAACTAGTTGTTGGGGATTCATTTCCTTAGTAACGTAGCTAACGCGTGAAGTTGACCGCCTGGGGAGTACGGTCGCAAGATTAAAACTCAAAGGAATTGACGGGGACCCGCACAAGCGGTGGATGATGTGGATTAATTCGATGCAACGCGAAAAACCTTACCTACCCTTGACATGGTCGGAATCCTGCTGAGAGGCGGGAGTGCTCGAAAGAGAACCGGCGCACAGGTGCTGCATGGCTGTCGTCAGCTCGTGTCGTGAGATGTTGGGTTAAGTCCCGCAACGAGCGCAACCCTTGTCCTTAGTTGCTACGCAAGAGCACTCTAAGGAGACTGCCGGTGACAAACCGGAGGAAGGTGGGGATGACGTCAAGTCCTCATGGCCCTTATGGGTAGGGCTTCACACGTCATACAATGGTCGGAACAGAGGGTTGCCAACCCGCGAGGGGGAGCTAATCCCAGAAAACCGATCGTAGTCCGGATTGCACTCTGCAACTCGAGTGCATGAAGCTGGAATCGCTAGTAATCGCGGATCAGCATGCCGCGGTGAATACGTTCCCGGGTCTTGTACACACCGCCCGTCACACCATGGGAGTGGGTTTTACCAGAAGTGGCTAGTCTAACCGCAAGGAGGACGGTCACCACGGTAGGATTCATGACTGGGGTGAAGTCGTAACAAGGTAGCCGTATCGGAAGGTGCGGCTGGATCACCTCCTTTCCAGAGCTTCTCGCAAAGTTGAGCGCTCACGCTTATCGGCTGTAAATTTAAAGACAGACTCAGGGGTCTGTAGCTCAGTCGGTTAGAGCACCGTCTTGATAAGGCGGGGGTCGTTGGTTCGAATCCAACCAGACCCACCATTGTCTGGCGGTAGTACCCTGAAGTTCTCTGTACATGGGGGCATAGCTCAGCTGGGAGAGCACCTGCTTTGCAAGCAGGGGGTCGTCGGTTCGATCCCGTCTGCCTCCACCAATCACCAACGCTAAGGGCTTGGTTCAGACATTGAACCGAGAATTTTGCATTGGCGATTGAGCCAGTCAGAGGATATCAACAGATATCGGCTGTCGTTCTTTAACAATCTGGAAGAAGTAAGTAATTTGGATAGCGGAAGCGTCTTGAGATGGACGTGGAAACTATCCGGGTTGTGATTGTATCGATGTATCTCAAGATGATTCGAACTCTATGTTTGACTCAATTGGAATACGGCACAACGCGAGAACTCAACCTGTAGCGGCTGTCGTCCCCCATGCGGGGATGGGGCCCTCGTAAGCGCTAAAGCGCTAACGATGGCCGACAGAGACAGACTCGTTATAGGGTCAAGCGAACAAGTGCATGTGGTGGATGCCTTGGCGATCACAGGCGATGAAGGACGCGGTAGCCTGCGAAAAGCTACGGGGAGCTGGC
>NZ_CADFDB010000012.1 GCF_902832845.1 Burkholderia metallica
CAACAACCCTCTTTGCCTGATGACCATAGCGAGTCGGTCCCACCCCTTCCCATCCCGAACAGGACCGTGAAACGACTCTACGCCGATGATAGTGCGGATTCCCGTGTGAAAGTAGGTAATCGTCAGGCTCCCTAAGCCAGAAACCCCCGCTCGAACAGGCGGGGGTTTTTGCATTGGTGCGGCGGAAATGCATGCGCGATCGGGACGAATAGCCTGGTCGCAGCTCAAGCCGGAAACGGCGTATCGATTCTTGTCGCTTGCATCGACTGACGCGAAAGTCGCGAAGACCGGGCGAGCTAGCCCCGCGCCAACGAGCGACGCCGACCGAGACCCGCCACGCAAACTCTCCCTATCTGCTCCTCGCCGCGAGCGCAACTGGGCCGAACAGTGGCTCATCCACCCCTCATCGCAGATTTGAATATCGCCGGTCGCGAACCGAAAGGGAGTTCGCCAACGGCCGATTGCCGGCTAACGTGTTCCGTTCGTCGACGTATCGCGCTCATTCTCGGCCAAAGATCAAAACAGCTCTTTCGCGCCGCAGTCTCGGTCACGACACGCGCAGTCAACATGACCTAGGCCATGAGCCGGGCCTATCCCGCGTTTGGCGCGGCCCAATCGCAAGCGCTGAACCGTGGCGGCCGATCGAGATTGCGAGGCGGCCTGCGTTCAGATTGCTTCGTGTGGCCATCCGGATTTTTCGGGCTCAACCCACCGCTTCCTCCCTGAAATCGATGACCGTGAGGAAGCGAGAGCGCTTGCTGCATGGGAGCGCGCTGCGCTTGGCACGAATCGCGTCACGTTGAGCTCGTTGGTCTGATGGCATCGGAAATACTGCGGCGGTCCTTTTGTCGAGCAGGGGCTTCGTCTCTTAGCCCGTAGAGTCCAGTCCTCCGATCGTCTGGCGCAGCGCAATCGCCGATCGAAAGCTGGTGGATGGATCTCGAATCACACGCGCCGCGCCGGATAGCGAGCGCTGGACGTTGAAGGTCGGACGCTGCGCTCCGGCTGGCACGAGCGCTTGGCACGGATCTCGTGCGGTGAATGTCGCGACGCCGAGCGCTGAGGTCACCGCCAGGCGTCCTCGGCACATGCTAGCCGGGACCTGTTGGCGAAACCCTGACGACCGTGTTCGAGCGAAGCCAGGCATCCGGCGATACGGGTGCCCGGGCGGTTGATGCCACGATGGCCATCAGAGGGCTACCGCGGGCACGGGAGAGCCCGACCCGGCTAAGGTTCGAGAGACCCCGATAGAACCGCGCCTTCCGTTGAGGTCTGCAAAGACCGGCGCCGCACCGTGCTTTCTCGTTAAATGCCTTGGGGCCCAAAGGCCCGAGAGAGCTGCCGCAAACGCTCACAGGCCCAATCTCGCACCCATCCCGCCGGCGGGGCGAATCAAGCGGCTCCGGGCACCCGGAATGGCGCCGAAAACTACCGAAAACCGATCAACGAATCTGCCCGGCACGAAATTTGCGGAAATTTTGCATCTACCCGCTTGGCAGGGCGCTCAAGAGGTCGTATGATGGCGGTCTTTCGTTTTCAGCGTGGATGCAGATCGACGTTGAGGGCGAAGTCTGACGAAGATGTGGCACCGATCGGTAGCAACCATGCTGGCCTTAGCCGGGCAAGCGCGGGAGATCGGTGGTCAAGCGAGGCGTCGGAAGAGAGTGAAAATAATCTTCCGGATTTGCTTGACAGATGTGCGATGCACCCCCATAATCGTCAGTTCTCTACGGAGGGGTGCCCGAGTGGCTAAAGGGGGCAGACTGTAAATCTGTTGGCTTACGCCTACGTTGGTTCGAATCCAACCTCCTCCACCAAGATTACCGGCGCAGTGAGTGGTAAGGAATCGTTTGTGGCCCGTGCGGGTGTAGCTCAATGGTAGAGCAGAAGCCTTCCAAGCTTACGACGAGGGTTCGATTCCCTTCACCCGCTCCAGACCGCGAAGTTGAAGCGTAAAGCGCCCATGTGGCTCAGTGGTAGAGCACTCCCTTGGTAAGGGAGAGGTCGGCAGTTCGATCCTGCCCATGGGCACCAGCAGTAAAAAAGTCAGTGTCTTGTTTGCGCGCGGCGCAACCTGTGAAATTCCTTTTGGGAGTGGAAAATGGCCAAGGGTAAATTTGAGCGGACCAAGCCGCACGTGAACGTTGGTACGATTGGTCACGTTGACCACGGCAAGACGACGCTGACGGCAGCGATCACGACGGTTCTGACGAAGAAGTTCGGCGGCGAAGCGAAGGCGTACGACCAGATCGACGCGGCACCGGAAGAAAAGGCGCGCGGCATCACGATCAACACGGCACACGTCGAGTACGAAACGGCTAACCGCCACTACGCACACGTCGACTGCCCGGGCCACGCTGACTATGTGAAGAACATGATCACGGGCGCGGCGCAGATGGACGGCGCGATCCTGGTTTGCTCGGCAGCAGACGGCCCGATGCCGCAAACGCGTGAGCACATCCTGCTGGCGCGTCAGGTTGGCGTTCCGTACATCATCGTGTTCCTGAACAAGTGCGACATGGTGGACGACGCGGAACTGCTCGAGCTGGTCGAGATGGAAGTTCGCGAACTCCTGTCGAAGTACGACTTCCCGGGCGACGACACGCCGATCGTGAAGGGTTCGGCCAAGCTGGCGCTGGAAGGCGACACGGGCGAGCTGGGCGAAGTGGCGATCATGAGCCTGGCAGACGCGCTGGACACGTACATCCCGACGCCGGAGCGCGCGGTTGATGGTGCGTTCCTGATGCCGGTGGAAGACGTGTTCTCGATCTCGGGCCGTGGTACGGTGGTGACGGGTCGTGTCGAGCGCGGCATCGTGAAGGTCGGCGAGGAAATCGAAATCGTCGGTATCAAGCCGACGGTGAAGACGACCTGCACGGGCGTTGAAATGTTCCGCAAGCTGCTGGACCAAGGTCAGGCAGGCGACAACGTCGGTATCCTGCTGCGCGGCACGAAGCGTGAAGACGTGGAGCGTGGCCAGGTTCTGGCGAAGCCGGGTTCGATCACGCCGCACACGCACTTCACGGCTGAAGTGTACGTGCTGAGCAAGGACGAAGGCGGCCGTCACACGCCGTTCTTCAACAACTACCGTCCGCAGTTCTACTTCCGTACGACGGACGTGACGGGCTCGATCGAGCTGCCGAAGGACAAGGAAATGGTGATGCCGGGCGACAACGTGTCGATCACGGTGAAGCTGATCGCTCCGATCGCGATGGAAGAAGGTCTGCGCTTCGCAATCCGCGAAGGCGGCCGTACGGTCGGCGCCGGCGTCGTCGCCAAGATCATCGAGTAATATCGGCGATCCGCGGATCCCGACGGGGTCCGCGATTCCCGCGGTGCGCGGTTGCACCGTCGAAACCGGGTGTCCAGTTTGTTCTGGCACCCGGTTTTTCTTTGTGGCGTCCCGATCGCTGCATCGAAAAACGCACGCCACCGCCGCGATTTTTCGTGTAGAATCGCGGGCTTAGCAGTGGAAGTGCCGTTCGGAACCTGATGCTTCGCGCCCCGCAGGTGTCATGTTTCGCGTTCTTTTAGTGTCCGGCGATGCAACATCGCCTCGCTCTTTTCAAGGAATCGTCATGCAGCAACAGAAAATCCGCATTCGCCTGAAGGCTTTCGACTATCGTCTGATCGATCAATCGGCTGCCGAAATCGTCGATACCGCGAAGCGGACTGGCGCAATCGTCCGTGGCCCGGTGCCGCTGCCGACGCGCATTCAGCGTTTTGACATCCTGCGTTCGCCGCACGTCAACAAGACGTCGCGCGATCAGCTCGAAATCCGTACCCACCAGCGCCTGATGGACATCGTCGACCCGACGGACAAGACCGTCGACGCGCTGATGAAGCTCGATCTGCCGGCTGGCGTCGACGTGGAAATCAAGCTGCAGTAAGGCTTCCAGCGCCGATCGGCTTGCCGGGCGGCGCTAAGTCTTTGATTGCTTGCGAAAATCGAGAAGTCGGGCTATACTGCTTGGCTTTTCGCGTATTCGCGTAAAAAAGTTGGGCCTTGCGTGCCCGGCATTTTGTAAATCAGCCCCGACCAATCGCAGTCGGGAATGGAGAAAATGATGAGCCTTGGACTCGTAGGTCGCAAGGTTGGCATGACCCGTATCTTCACGGCTGAAGGGGATTCGATTCCCGTCACCGTGCTGGACGTGTCGGACAACCGCGTGACGCAGATCAAGACTGTTGAAACCGACGGCTACACGGCCGTGCAGGTTGCATTCGGCTCCCGTCGTGCCTCGCGCGTGACGAAGCCGCTGGCAGGTCATCTCGCCAAAGCCGGTGTCGAAGCCGGTGAAATCCTCAAGGAATTCCGCATTGACGCGGCCAAGGCAGCCGAGCTGTCGAATGGCGCCGTGGTCGGTGCCGATCTTTTCGAAGTGGGCCAGAAGGTCGACGTGCAAGGCGTGTCGATCGGTAAGGGCTACGCCGGTACGATCAAGCGTTACAACTTCTCCTCCGGCCGTGCCACGCACGGTAACTCGCGCTCGCACAACGTGCCGGGCTCGATCGGTATGGCGCAGGATCCGGGTCGTGTTTTCCCGGGTAAACGCATGACGGGTCACATGGGTGACGTGACGGTGACGGTGCAGAACCTCGAAATCGCCCGTATCGACGCAGAGCGCAAGCTGCTGCTCGTGAAGGGTGCGATTCCGGGCGCGAAGGGCGGCAAGGTCTTCGTGACGCCGGCCGTCAAGACCAAGGGGGCGAAATAATGGAACTCAAGCTCCTGAACGAAAATGGTCAGGAAGGTGCAGTGGTCAACGCATCGGACGTCGTGTTCGGTCGTGACTACAACGAAGCGCTGATCCACCAGGTCGTCGTCGCTTACCAGGCGAATGCTCGCCAGGGTAACCGCGCACAGAAGGACCGCGAGCAAGTCAAGCACACGACGAAGAAGCCGTGGCGCCAGAAGGGTACGGGCCGCGCTCGTGCCGGTATGTCGTCGAGCCCGTTGTGGCGTGGCGGTGGTCGTATCTTCCCGAATTCGCCGGAAGAAAACTTCTCGCACAAGGTCAACAAGAAGATGCATCGCGCAGGTCTCTGCTCGATCTTCTCGCAGCTGGCCCGTGAAGGCCGTCTGTCGGTCGTCGAGGACATCGTTCTCGAAGCGCCGAAGACCAAGCTGCTGGCCGAAAAATTCAAGACCATGGGTCTCGACTCCGTCCTGATCATCACGGATACGGTCGACGAGAACCTGTACCTGGCATCGCGCAACCTGCCGCACGTGGCGATTGTCGAGCCGCGCTACGCTGACCCGCTGTCGCTGATCTACTTCAAGAAAGTGCTGGTCACGAAGGCTGCGGTCGCCCAGATCGAGGAGTTGCTGTCATGAGCGAGATTCGCAAGAACGATCATCGTTTGATGCAGGTCCTGCTCGCACCGGTGATCTCGGAAAAGGCGACGCTGGTTGCCGACAAGAACGAGCAAGTCGTGTTCGAAGTCGCACCGGATGCCACGAAGCAGGAAGTGAAGGCGGCTGTCGAGCTGCTGTTCAAGGTTGAAGTTGATTCCGTCAACGTGCTGGTTCAGAAGGGCAAGCAGAAGCGCTTTGGCCGTTCGATGGGCCGCCGCAAGGACGTGAAGAAGGCGTACGTCTGCCTGAAGCCCGGCCAGGAAATCAACTTTGAAGCGGAGGCCAAGTAATCATGGCAATCGTTAAAGTTAAGCCGACGTCGCCGGGTCGCCGCGCGATGGTCAAGGTGGTCAACAAGAATCTGCACCAGGGCAAGCCGTTCGCGGCACTGCTCGACTCGCAGAGCTCGACCGCCGGCCGTAACAACAACGGTCGTATCACCACGCGTCACAAGGGTGGTGGTCACAAGCAGCACTATCGTATCGTCGATTTCCGTCGCACGAAGGATGGCATCCCGGCAAAGGTCGAGCGTCTCGAGTACGACCCGAACCGTAGCGCGAACATCGCGCTGGTGCTCTACGCAGACGGCGAGCGTCGCTACATCATCGCCCCGAAGGGCCTGACGGTCGGCCAACAGCTGATGTCGGGTTCGGAAGCGCCGATCCGCGCAGGCAACACGCTGCCGATCCGCAACATTCCGGTCGGTACGACGATCCACTGCATCGAGATGCTGCCGGGCAAGGGCGCGCAAATGGCGCGTTCGGCAGGTACGTCGGCCATGCTGCTCGCACGTGAAGGCGTCTACGCGCAGGTTCGTCTGCGTTCGGGCGAAATCCGCCGCGTGCACATCGAGTGCCGTGCAACGATCGGTGAAGTCGGCAACGAAGAGCATAGCCTGCGCCAGATCGGCAAGGCTGGCGCGAACCGCTGGCGCGGTATCCGCCCGACGGTGCGTGGCGTTGCGATGAACCCGGTTGATCACCCGCACGGTGGTGGTGAGGGCAAGACGGCTGCAGGTCGCGATCCGGTCAGCCCGTGGGGTACGCCGGCTAAGGGTTATCGCACCCGTAGCAACAAGCGCACGACGACGATGATCGTCCAGCGCCGTCACAAGCGTTAAGGAGTAGGCAATGGCACGTTCTGTAAAAAAAGGTCCGTTCTGCGACGCCCATTTGCTGAAGAAAGTTGAGGCGGCTGCAGCTTCGCGCGACAAAAAGCCGATCAAGACCTGGTCGCGTCGCTCGACGATTCTGCCGGATTTCATCGGCCTGACGATCGCTGTTCACAACGGCCGTCAACACGTTCCGGTGTACATCTCGGAAAACATGGTCGGCCACAAGCTTGGCGAGTTCGCACTGACCCGTACGTTCAAGGGTCACGCAGCCGACAAGAAGGCCAAGAAATAAGGGGCAATCAAGATGGAAGTGAAAGCAATTCATCGCGGTGCCCGCATCTCGGCGCAAAAAACGCGCCTTGTGGCTGACCAGATCCGCGGTTTGCCGGTCGACAAGGCGCTGAACGTTCTGACGTTCTCGCCGAAGAAGGCGGCTGGCATCGTGAAGAAGGTTGTGCTGTCGGCAATCGCGAATGCGGAGCACAACGAAGGCGCCGATATCGACGAGCTCAAGATCAAGAGCATCTACGTCGACAAGGCTGCATCGCTCAAGCGTTTCACCGCGCGCGCCAAGGGCCGCGGTAACCGCATCGAGAAGCAATCCTGTCACATCACTGTGACGGTCGGGAATTAAGGAGCCATACGATGGGACAGAAAATTCATCCGACTGGCTTCCGCCTGGCTGTCAGCCGCAATTGGGCTTCGCGTTGGTACGCGAACAACAACAATTTCGCGGCGATGCTGCAGGAAGACATCGGTGTTCGTGAGTACCTGAAGAAGAAGCTGAAGAACGCTTCGGTCGGTCGGGTCGTCATCGAGCGTCCGGCCAAGAACGCGCGCATCACGATTTACAGCTCGCGTCCGGGTGTGGTCATCGGCAAGAAGGGCGAGGATATCGAGCAGCTGAAGACGGAACTGCAACGCCGCATGGGCGTTCCGGTTCACGTCAACATCGAAGAAATCCGCAAGCCGGAAACCGATGCTCAGCTGATCGCTGACTCGATCACGCAACAGCTCGAGCGCCGGATCATGTTCCGTCGCGCGATGAAGCGTGCGATGCAGAACGCGATGCGTCTGGGTGCCCAGGGCATCAAGATCATGAGCGCAGGCCGTCTGAACGGTATCGAAATCGCTCGTACGGAGTGGTATCGCGAAGGTCGCGTGCCCCTTCACACGCTGCGTGCTGATATCGACTACGCGACCTCGGAAGCGAAGACGACTTACGGGATCATCGGCGTCAAGGTGTGGGTCTACAAGGGCGATACGCTCGGCCGCAACGACGCACCGGTGGTGGAAGAAGTAGCCGAAGACAAGCGTCCGCGTCGCAATGCGCGTCCGGGCGACCGTCGTCCGCGCCGTGACGGCGAAGGCGGCGCTCCGGGTGCTCGTCGTGGCGCACCGCGCCGCGGCGCCGGCAAGCCCGAAGACGGCAAGACTGGAGAATAACGATGCTGCAACCGAAACGCAGAAAGTATCGTAAAGAGCAGAAGGGTCGTAACACCGGCAAGGCGACGCGCGGCAACGCAGTGTCGTTCGGTGAATTCGGCCTGAAGGCTATCGGTCGCGGTCGCCTGACCGCACGTCAGATTGAAGCGGCGCGTCGTGCAATGACGCGTCACATCAAGCGTGGCGGCCGCATCTG
Organism: Burkholderia metallica; assembly: GCF_902832845.1. Classification (GTDB taxonomy): domain Bacteria; phylum Pseudomonadota; class Gammaproteobacteria; order Burkholderiales; family Burkholderiaceae; genus Burkholderia; species Burkholderia metallica. The sequence continues at coordinate 8,116 of NZ_CADFDB010000012.1, forward strand.
GATCCGGATCTTCCCGGACAAGCCGATTTCGCAGAAGCCGGCGGAAGTGCGTATGGGTAACGGTAAGGGTAACCCGGAGTACTACGTCGCCGAGATTCAGCCGGGCAAGATGCTCTATGAAATGGACGGCGTAACCGAAGAACTGGCACGCGAAGCGTTCCGTCTGGCTGCAGCCAAGCTGCCGCTGAAGACGGCATTCATCGTGCGCCAGCTCGGCGCCTAAGGAGAAAACATGAAGGCTTCCGAACTTCTCCAGAAAGACCAGGCCGCGCTCAACAAGGAGCTGGCGGACCTGCTGAAGGCGCAATTCGGCCTGCGCATGCAACTCGCGACCCAGCAGCTCACGAACACGAGCCAGCTGAAGAAGGTTCGTCGCGACATCGCACGTGTGCGGACCGTCATGACTCAGAAGGCGAACCAGAAATGAACGATAGCGTGAAAACCTCGCTGAAGCGGACGCTGGTCGGTCGGGTCGTCAGCAACAAGATGGACAAGACCGTCACCGTGCTGATCGAGCACCGCGTCAAGCATCCGATCTACGGCAAGTATGTCGTGCGCTCGAAGAAGTACCACGCGCACGATGAAGCGAACACCTACAACGAAGGCGATCTCGTCGAAATCCAGGAAACGCGTCCTGTTTCGAAGACGAAGGCCTGGACGGTGTCGCGCCTCGTCGAAGCCGCTCGCGTCATCTAAGCGGCAGTGCAGTAGGCAGTAACAGGCACTTCTCCACGAAGTGCTTGAAATCGCAAAGTTTTTGCTTGCGTGACCGGGATTATTTGTTATAATCCCGGTCTTCCCTCTTTATGGGAGCCCCGTCGCGGGCGAAGTTGGTGGGGGAAGCGGACTGGCGCCTGCCTGTCCGAAAGATTCACCGAATTGCGATGGCGGGTTTCGTTTGCCGTCGCTGCTGTTCCAACCCAAGCAGCCGATTGGCTGACGGGACCAAGACTGACCGAATGCATCATGGTGGTGCATCCGGATTAAGTTGGGAAAGACAAACCATGATCCAGACCGAATCTCGGCTCGAAGTAGCCGACAACACGGGTGCACGTGAAGTCCTGTGCATCAAGGTGCTCGGCGGCTCGAAGCGTCGTTATGCCGGCATTGGCGACATCATCAAGGTGAGCGTCAAAGAGGCAACGCCGCGCGGGCGCGTGAAGAAAGGCGAAATTTACAACGCCGTGGTGGTCCGCACCGCCAAGGGCGTGCGCCGTCAAGACGGCTCGCTGATCAAGTTCGACGGCAACGCCGCTGTGCTTTTGAATAACAAGCTCGAGCCGATCGGCACCCGTATCTTCGGGCCGGTTACGCGTGAGCTGCGTAGCGAACGATTCATGAAGATCGTTTCGCTGGCGCCGGAAGTGCTGTAAGGAGTCGCGATGAACAAGATTCGCAAAGGTGACGAAGTCATCGTCGTCACTGGCAAAGACAAGGGCAAGCGCGGCGTCGTGCTGGCTGTCGGTGCAGAACATGTGACGGTTGAAGGTATCAACCTCGTCAAGAAGCATGTGAAGCCGAACCCGATGAAGGGTACGACGGGCGGCGTGGAAGCGAAGACGATGCCCCTGCATATTTCGAACGTCGCACTGGTCGACGCGAATGGCAAGGCGTCGCGTGTTGGCATCAAGGTCGAGGAAGGCAAGAAGGTTCGCTTCCTGAAAACGACCGGTGCCGTACTGAGCGCCTGACGCAGCGGAGTAAAAAATGGCTCGTTTTCAAGAGTTTTACAAAGAAAAGGTTGTGCCCGGCCTGATCGAGAAGTTCGGTTACAAGTCGGTCATGGAAGTGCCGCGCATCACCAAGATCACGCTGAACATGGGTCTTGGCGAAGCGATCGCTGACAAGAAGATCATCGAGAACGCCGTTGGCGACCTCACGAAGATCGCCGGCCAGAAGCCGGTCGTCACGAAGGCTCGCAAGGCAATCGCAGGCTTCAAGATCCGCCAGGGTTACCCGATCGGCGCGATGGTGACGCTGCGTGGCCAGGCGATGTACGAATTCCTCGACCGTTTCGTGACGGTTGCCCTGCCCCGCGTGCGTGACTTCCGCGGCGTGTCGGGTCGTGCTTTCGATGGCCGTGGCAACTACAACATCGGTGTGAAAGAGCAGATCATTTTCCCCGAAATCGACTACGACAAGATCGACGCACTGCGTGGGCTGAACATCAGCATCACGACCACTGCGAAGACCGACGACGAAGCAAAGGCTCTGCTCGCCAGCTTCAAGTTCCCGTTCAGAAACTGAGGTTACCGTGGCTAAACTGGCACTGATCGAACGTGAAAAGAAGCGCGCCCGCCTGGTCGCGAAGTTCGCAGCAAAGCGCGAAGCGCTGAAGGCGATCGTCGAAGACCAAAGCAAGTCGGAAGAAGAGCGCTACGAAGCACGCCTGGAGCTGCAGCAACTGCCCCGCAACGCAAACCCGACCCGCCAGCGTAACCGCTGCGCGATCACGGGCCGTCCGCGTGGCACGTTCCGCAAATTCGGCCTCGCGCGTAACAAGATTCGTGAAATCGCATTCCGTGGCGAGATTCCTGGCCTGACCAAGGCGAGCTGGTAATAGGAGAAACGTAAATGAGCATGAGTGATCCTATCGCCGATATGCTGACTCGCATCCGCAACGCGCAGATGGTCGAGAAGGTATCGGTTGCGATGCCCTCGTCGAAGGTCAAGGTTGCAATCGCGCAAGTCCTGAAGGACGAAGGTTACATCGACGATTTCGCCGTCAAGGCGGAAGGTGCGAAGTCCGAACTGAATATCGCGCTGAAGTACTACGCGGGCCGCCCGGTCATCGAACGCCTCGAGCGCGTGTCGAAGCCTGGTCTGCGCGTGTACCGTGGCCGTAACGACATTCCGCAGGTCATGAACGGCCTCGGTGTGGCAATCGTGTCGACGCCGAAGGGCGTGATGACCGACCGCAAGGCGCGCGCTACCGGCGTCGGCGGCGAAGTCATCTGCTACGTCGCTTAAAGCCGAGGAGAGAGAAACATGTCTCGAGTAGGTAAGAGCCCGATCGCGCTGCAAGGCGCGGAAGTCAAGCTGGCCGACGGTACGATTACCGTCAAGGGTCCGCTGGGCACCATCACGCAAGCGGTCAATCCGCTCGTGAACGTGGCGAACAACGACGGCACGCTGAACCTGTCGCCGGTGGACGAAAGCCGCGAAGCAAATGCACTGTCGGGCACGATGCGCGCGATCATCGCGAATGCCGTGCACGGCGTGACCAAGGGTTTCGAGCGCAAGCTGACGCTGGTTGGCGTCGGTTATCGTGCGCAAGCGCAAGGCGACAAGCTGAACCTGTCGCTGGGTTTCTCGCACCCGGTGGTGCACCAGATGCCGGAAGGCGTCAAGGCAGAAACCCCGACGCAAACCGAAATCGTGATCAAGGGGATCAACAAGCAACAAGTCGGTCAAGTAGCTGCGGAAGTTCGCGGTTACCGTCCGCCGGAGCCCTACAAGGGCAAGGGCGTGCGCTATTCCGACGAGGTTGTGATCCTCAAAGAAACGAAGAAGAAGTAAGGGTGCGCAATCATGGATAAGACTCAATCTCGCCTGCGCCGCGCTCGCCAGACGCGTATCAAGATCGCTGAGCTGCAGGTCGCGCGTCTCGCCGTGCATCGCACGAACACGCACATCTACGCTCAAGTGTTCTCGCCGTGCGGCACCAAGGTGCTCGCCAGCGCGTCGACGCTCGAAGCTGAAGTGCGCGCCGAGCTCGCCGACAAGTCGGGCAAGGGTGGCAACGTTAATGCTGCGACGCTGATCGGCAAGCGTATTGCCGAGAAGGCCAAGGCCGCCGGCATCGAATCCGTCGCCTTCGATCGCTCGGGCTTCCGCTACCACGGCCGCGTCAAGGCGCTGGCTGAGGCAGCTCGCGAAGCTGGGCTCAAGTTCTAAGGAAGGAATTCGTCATGGCAAAGATGCAAGCGAAAGTTCAGGCTGACGAGCGCGACGACGGCCTTCGCGAAAAGATGATTTCGGTCAACCGCGTGACCAAGGTCGTGAAGGGTGGCCGTATTCTCGGCTTCGCCGCACTGACCGTGGTTGGCGACGGCGATGGCCGCATCGGTATGGGCAAGGGCAAGGCGAAGGAAGTGCCGGTCGCTGTCCAGAAGGCAATGGAACAAGCTCGCCGCAACATGTTCAAGGTGCCGCTCAAGAACGGCACGCTGCAACACGAAGTGCACGGCAAGCATGGCGCGTCGGCTGTCCTCCTCGCTCCGGCGAAGGCAGGTACGGGCGTGATCGCCGGCGGCCCGATGCGCGCAGTGTTCGACGTGATGGGCGTTCAGAACGTTGTGGCGAAGAGCCACGGTTCGACGAACCCGTACAACCTCGTTCGCGCCACGCTGGACGGTCTGCGCAAGCAGTCCACCCCGGCAGACATCGCGGCGAAGCGCGGCAAGTCCGTCGAAGAAATTTTGGGCTAAGCCCGGGTGGTCACCATGTCTGAAAAAACTGTCAAGGTTCAGCTCGTTAAGAGCCTGATCGGGACCCGCGAATCGCACCGCGCGACCGTGCGTGGCCTGGGCCTGCGCCGACTCAACTCGGTCAGCGAGCTTCAGGACACGCCGGCGGTCCGCGGCATGATCAACAAGGTCTCGTACCTCGTTAAGGTCATCGCGTAAGCGGCCCTACGGATCAAGGAGTTGATATGGAATTGAATAACCTGAAGCCGGCCGCTGGCGCCAAGCACGCCAAGCGTCGCGTCGGCCGTGGCATCGGTTCGGGCCTCGGCAAGACGGCTGGCCGTGGTCACAAGGGTCAGAAATCGCGTTCGGGCGGCTTCCACAAAGTCGGTTTCGAAGGCGGTCAGATGCCGCTGCAACGTCGTCTGCCGAAGCGCGGCTTCACGTCGCTGACGAAGGAATTCGTCGGTGAAGTGCGCCTGAGCGACCTCGAGAAGCTGCCGGTCGACGAGATCGATCTGCTCGCACTGAAGCAAGCCGGCCTGGTCGGCGAGCTGACGAAGAGCGCAAAGATCATCGCGACGGGCGAACTGAAGCGCAAGATCGTCGTGAAGGGTCTCGGTGCCACCAAGGGTGCGCGCGCTGCGATCGAAGCGGCTGGCGGTTCGTTCGCCGAGTGACACGCGTAGCGCGTCGTCACTTGCATTCATCGGAGAAGGTACTTGGCTAACAGCCCGAGTCTTGCAAAACCCGGTCGAAGCACGGCGAAATTCGGCGATCTGCGCCGGCGAGCGATGTTCCTGCTCCTGGCGCTGATCGTCTATCGCATCGGCGCGCACATTCCCGTGCCGGGCATCGATCCGGATCAACTGGCTAAGCTGTTCCAGAGCCAGGCGGGCGGCATCCTGGGCATGTTCAACATGTTCTCGGGTGGCGCGCTTTCCCGCTTCACGATCTTTGCGCTGGGGATCATGCCGTACATCTCGGCGTCGATCATCATGCAGTTGCTGGCGATCGTCTCGCCGCAGCTCGAGGCGCTGAAGAAGGAAGGGCAGGCTGGGCAACGGAAGATCACGCAGTACACGCGGTATTTCACCGTGGTGCTCGCGACCTTCCAGGCGTTCGGTATCGCGGCCGCGCTGGAAAACCAGCCGGGCCTCGTCACCGATCCCGGCATGCTGTTCCGTCTGACGACGGTCGTGACGCTGGTGACGGGCACGATGTTCCTGATGTGGCTCGGCGAGCAGATTACCGAGCGTGGTCTGGGCAACGGTATCTCGATCATCATCTTCGGCGGGATCGCAGCAGGGTTCCCGAACGCCGTCGGTGGGTTGTTCGAACTGGTGCGTACGGGTTCGATGAGCATCATTTCGGCGATCATCATCGTCGTTCTGATTGCCGCGGTGACTTACCTGGTCGTGTTCATCGAACGCGGTCAGCGCAAGATCCTCGTGAACTACGCGAAACGCCAGGTCGGCAACAAGATCTACGGTGGGCAGTCGTCGCATCTGCCGCTGAAGCTGAACATGTCGGGTGTGATTCCGCCGATCTTTGCATCGTCGATCATTCTGTTCCCGGCAACGATTCTCGGCTGGTTCAGTACCGGTCAGCCGACGGGAAGCTGGATTTCCAATACGTTGCATAACGTAGCGGAAGCGCTTAAGCCGGGCCAGCCGGTCTATGTGCTGCTGTACACGCTGGCAATCGTGTTTTTCTGCTTCTTCTACACCGCACTGGTGTTCAACAGCAGGGAAACCGCGGACAACCTGAAGAAGAGCGGCGCGTTTGTTCCGGGCATCCGTCCGGGCGATCAGACCGCACGATATATCGACCGCATCCTCACGCGTCTGACGCTGGCCGGTGCGATCTACATCGTCTTCGTGTGTCTGCTGCCGGAGTTTCTGGTGCTGCGCTGGAACGTGCCGTTTTATTTTGGTGGAACGTCGCTGCTGATCATTGTCGTCGTCACGATGGACTTCATGGCGCAGGTGCAGTCGTACGTTATGTCGCAACAGTATGAGTCGCTGCTCAAGAAGGCTAACTTCAAGGGCGGCAACATCCCGATGCGTTGAAAGGACTATGGCCAAAGACGATGTAATCCAGATGCAGGGTGAGGTGATTGAAAACCTCCCGAATGCGACCTTCCGCGTGAAGCTGGAAAACGGCCATGTCGTGTTGGGGCATATTTCCGGAAAGATGCGGATGCACTACATCCGCATCCTGCCGGGCGACAAGGTGACGGTTGAATTGACGCCTTACGATCTGTCTCGTGCGCGGATCGTGTTCCGGGCGAAGTGATTTGAAAAAAGGGTATTATCATGAAAGTGATGGCATCGGTTAAGCGCATTTGCCGCAATTGCAAGATCATCAAGCGCAAAGGCGTCGTTCGCGTGATCTGCAGCTCGGATCCGCGCCACAAGCAGCGCCAAGGCTGACCGCGCGTTTGTTTGCGCTTTTTGTTTGAGGAAAAACAATGGCTCGTATCGCAGGGGTTAACATCCCGAATCACCAGCACACCGAAATTGGCCTGACGGCGATCTTCGGTGTCGGCCGCACCCGTTCGCGCAGCATCTGCGTGGCAGCTGGCGTCGATTTTTCGAAGAAGGTCAAGGATTTGACCGACGCAGACCTGGAAAAGCTGCGTGAAGAAGTGGGCAAGTTTGTCGTCGAAGGCGATCTGCGCCGTGAAGTGACGATGAACATCAAGCGCCTGATGGACCTCGGTTGCTACCGCGGTGTCCGTCATCGCAAGGGCCTGCCGATGCGCGGTCAGCGTACGCGTACGAACGCACGTACCCGTAAGGGTCCGCGTCGTGCAGCGCAAGCGCTGAAGAAGTAAGCGGAACTGACAGTTACAGGAAAACGTAATGGCTAAGGCTTCGAACACCGCGGCGCAACGCGTTCGCAAGAAGGTTAAGAAGAACGTCGCTGAAGGCGTGGTTCACGTTCACGCGTCGTTCAACAACACGATCATCACGATCACCGATCGCCAAGGCAACGCTCTGGCATGGGCGACGTCGGGCGGTCAGGGCTTCAAGGGCTCGCGCAAATCGACGCCGTTCGCTGCTCAGGTCGCAGCCGAGTCGGCTGGCCGCGTCGCGATGGAATACGGCGTGAAGAATCTGGAAGTGCGGATCAAGGGCCCGGGCCCGGGCCGCGAGTCGGCAGTGCGCGCACTGCACGGCCTCGGCATCAAGATCACCGCGATTTCGGACGTCACCCCGATTCCGCACAACGGCTGCCGTCCGCCGAAGCGTCGTCGTATCTAAAGATGTGCTGGCACGTTCGTGCTGGCGCATTGCCTGTCGCCGCGTAGCGTCGACGGGCGTTGCTTTTTTGATTGACTAAGCCCACCGTTCGCCCCAAAGGGAGCGGACTAGCGCGGATTTCGATCCGCGTGACTGATTGATAAAGGAATGCAAAGTGGCACGTTATATCGGCCCCAAAGCCAAGCTGTCCCGCCGTGAAGGCACCGACCTGTTCCTGAAGAGCGCACGCCGCTCGCTCGCCGACAAGTGCAAGCTCGACAGCAAGCCGGGTCAGCACGGCCGTACCTCGGGCGCACGTACGTCCGACTACGGTACGCAGCTGCGCGAAAAGCAGAAGGTCAAGCGTATCTACGGCGTGCTGGAGCGTCAGTTCCGCCGCTACTTCGCTGAAGCCGACCGCCGCAAGGGCAACACGGGTGAAAACCTGCTGCAACTGCTCGAGTCGCGCCTCGACAACGTCGTGTATCGCATGGGCTTCGGCTCGACCCGCGCTGAAGCGCGTCAGCTGGTGAGCCACAAGTCGATCACCGTGAACGGCGTCGTCGCGAACGTCCCGTCGCAACAAGTGAAGGCAGGTGACGTCGTCGCGATCCGCGAAAAGGCGAAGAAGCAGGCGCGTATCGTCGAAGCGCTGTCGCTGGCTGAGCAAGGCGGCATGCCGAGCTGGGTTGCAGTCGATGCGAAGAAGTTCGAAGGCACGTTCAAGCAAATGCCGGAACGCGCTGAAATCGCAGGCGACATCAACGAAAGCCTGATCGTCGAATTGTATTCGCGTTAATCCGATTGACGGCCGAGGTATCCCGATTGCGTCATGCAAGGAGGGGCCTCGGCTGTTTATTTTCTGGTTGTTACCGGTCAGCCTTATCGGTGTAACGAGCCGAGGGTATTGAAAAGGAAAGCCCATGCAAACCAGTTTGCTGAAACCCAAGATCATCGCCGTGGAATCGCTGGGCGAGAACCACGCGAGGGTGGTCATGGAACCGTTCGAACGCGGTTACGGCCACACCTTGGGCAATGCGCTTCGCCGCGTGCTGCTGTCGTCGATGGTTGGCTACGCGCCGACCGAAGTGACGATCGCGGGCGTGGTGCACGAGTACTCGACGCTGGATGGCGTGCAGGAAGACGTCGTCAACCTGCTGCTGAACCTGAAGGGCGTGGTGTTCAAGCTGCATAACCGTGACGAAGTGACGGTTACGCTGCGCAAGGAAGGTGAAGGTGTTGTCACGGCCGGCGATATCGAGCTGGCCCACGACTGCGAAGTCATCAACCCGAATCACGTGATTGCGCATCTGTCGAAGGGCGGCAAGCTCGACGTTCAGATCAAGATCGAGAAGGGTCGCGGCTATGTGCCCGGCAACGTCCGTCGCTACGGCGAAGACACGGCCAAGATCATCGGCCGCATCGTGCTCGACGCATCGTTCTCGCCGGTTCGCCGCGTGAGCTACGCTGTTGAAAGCGCGCGTGTCGAGCAGCGTACCGACCTCGACAAGCTCGTGATGAACATCGAAACGAGCGGCGTGATCACGCCGGAAGAAGCGATCCGTCAATCGGCCCGCATCCTGGTCGACCAGTTGTCCGTGTTCGCGGCGCTGGAAGGCACGGAAACGGCAGCCGAAGCGCCGTCGCGTGCACCGCAGATCGATCCGATCCTGCTGCGTCCGGTGGACGATCTCGAGCTGACGGTTCGTTCGGCGAACTGCCTGAAGGCCGAGAACATCTACTACATCGGCGACCTGATCCAGCGCACGGAAAACGAGCTGCTGAAGACGCCGAACCTCGGTCGCAAGTCGCTCAACGAGATCAAGGAAGTGCTCGCTTCGCGCGGTCTCACGCTGGGCATGAAGCTCGAGAACTGGCCGCCGGCTGGTCTCGACAAGTAAGCCTGCTTGTAGCACCGCTGTAGCTGGAGTTGGCAAAGATGCGGATTTTCCTTTAAAATCCGCATCTTGCTTTTTTTTCGTTACCGGCCCGTGCACCGTTCGAGGTGCGATAGAAGAGCTGGATCAAAACTTTGAATCAAGGAAACTGAAATGCGCCATCGTCATGGTCTGCGGAAACTGAACCGCACGAGCAGCCACCGTCTGGCTATGCTCCGTAACATGTCCAACTCGCTGATCGAGCACGAAGTCATCAAGACGACGCTGCCGAAGGCGAAGGAACTCCGTAAAGTTGTCGAGCCGCTGATCACGCTCGGCAAGAAGCCGTCGCTGGCAAACCGTCGCCTGGCGTTCAACCGCCTGCGCGATCGTGACTCGGTGGCGAAGCTGTTCGACGTGCTCGGTCCGCGTTTCGCGAACCGTCCGGGCGGCTACCTGCGCGTGCTGAAGTTCGGCTTCCGCGTCGGCGACAACGCACCGATGGCACTGGTCGAACTGCTCGATCGTCCGGAAGTCGACGAAACGGAAAACGTGCAAGAAGCTGAGTAAGCTTCCCGTACGTAGCAGGATCTGAAAAGGGCCGAGCAATTGCTTGGCCCTTTTTGTTTGTCCTGCGCCGGCTGCGATCGATTGTCGCAGGACGACGCCGGCAGCGTTGCGCGGGCTGCGCTACGATACGGGCAGCCGGCGTGATCCCAGGTAGGCAATCCGCGTCGGCAGGAGTCGATACACCAGCCAGGAGGGCGCGGATGATAGTGGTGCTGATGCTGACGACGGTGCCCGATGCGGCGACGGCCCAGGCACTGGCCGACGGCGCGCTCGATGCGCGGTTCGCCGCGTGCGTGTCGGAGCTCGGCGCGATCAAGTCGCGCTATCACTGGCAGGGCAAGGTCGAAACGGCCGACGAGATCCAGTTGCTGTTCAAGACGAGCCCCGTGCGGGCGCTCGAACTGGAGCGATTTATTCTCGCGCATCATCCGTACGAGACGCCCGAAATCGTCTCGTGGCAGGCGACGGCCTCGGCCGCGTACGGCCAGTGGGTGACCAGCGAAACTCAACGTCTATTTCATGTTTAACGGTATGGTGCTTTCCGTGCGCGTGCGTGCGCTGCGGTTCCTCGCAGTCCTGTTGTCGTTCATGGTCGTGCTGGGCAGCCTGTCGGCCGCGCGCGCGGCGGACGATTTCCTCGATCCGTCGGTCGCGTTCAAGTTCAGCGCGAACGAAGCGCCGGGGCAGGTGGATGTCCGCTTCAAGGTCGCCAACGGCTACTACCTGTACCGCGAGCGGTTCGCGTTCGCAGTGAAGAGCGGCCAGGCGACGCTCGGCGATCCGCAATTTCCCGCCGGTCACGTGAAGTTCGACCAGACGTTCCAGAAGGAAGTCGAGACCTATCGCGACGAGGTCGTGATCCACGTGCCGGTCAAGCAGGCGGCGGGGCCGTTCGAGCTCGCGGTCACGTCGCAGGGGTGCGCCGACGAAGGCATCTGCTATCCGCCTGCCGAGCACGTCGTGAAGGTCGACGGCGCGGCCCTGGGCGCGGTCGCGCCGGCCGATGGCGCCGCGGCTTCGGGCAGCTGGTTCGACAAGGTGACGAGCGCCGATTTCGCGCAGTCGCTGCTGGAGGGGCACGGCTTCTTCACGATCGTCGCGCTGTATTTCGTCGCTGGCGTCGTGCTGAGTCTCTTGCCGTGTTCGTATCCGATGATTCCCATCGTGTCGGCGATCATCATCGGCCAGGGCACGCGCGCGACGCATGCGCGCGGCTTTGCGCTGTCGCTCACGTACGTGGTCGGCATGGCGCTCGTCTATACGGTGCTGGGCATCGCGGCCGCGCTGGTTGGCCAGAGCCTCGGCGCGTGGCTGCAGAACCCGTGGGTGCTCGGCGCATTCGGCGTGCTGCTCACCGCGTTCGCGATTTCGCTGATCTCGGGCAAGGACATCGCGCTGCCCGCGCGCTGGCAGAACGGCGCGGCCGACGCGTCGAGCGCGCGCCAGGGCGGCCACTTCGTCGCGGTCGCCGCGATGGGCGCGCTGTCGGCGCTGGTCGTCGGAGCGTGCATGACGGCGCCGCTGTTTGCGGTGCTCGCGTTCATCGCGCACACCGGCAATGCGCTGCTCGGCGGTGCCGCGCTGTTCGCGATGGGTCTCGGGCTCGGCGTGCCGCTGCTCGTCGTCGGCGTCGGCGCGGGCACGGTCCTGCCGCGGGCCGGCGCATGGATGGACGGCGTGAAGGTGTTCTTCGGGATCGTGCTGCTCGCTGCCGCGCTATGGATCGTGTGGCCGGTGCTCGCGGGCGGCGTGAAGATGGTGCTCGCCGCGCTGTGGCTGCTCGTCGCGGCCGCGGCGCTCGGCCTGTTTACGCCGCATGCAGGTGCCGCGTCGATCTGGCGCCGCCTCGGCCGCGGCCTCGGCGCCGCGCTCGCGATCTGGGCGGCGACGCTGCTCGTCGGTCTTGCCGCCGGCTCCAACGACCCCGTCAAGCCGCTGGCCATCCTCGCGGCACGCACGGTTGCGTCGGGCGGTGCATCGGCCGTCGGTGCGCCTTCCGCGCAGGGAGAGGCCGCGTTCGCACCGGTGCGTTCCAGCGGCGAACTCGACGCGTTGCTGAAGACGTCGGGACGGCCCGTGATGCTCGATTTCTACGCAGACTGGTGCGTGAGTTGCAAGGAGATGGAGCATTTGACGTTCACCGACGCGCGCGTGCAGAAGCGGCTCGCGCAGCTTCACCTCGTGCGTGCGGACGTCACGGCGAACAACGCGGACGATCAGGCGCTGCTGAAGCGTTTCAACCTGTTCGGGCCGCCGGGGATCATCTTCTTCGATCGCAACGGCAACGAGATCGGCCGGGTGGTCGGCTATCAGGCGGCCGAGACGTTCCTGCGTAGTCTCGATCGTGCGGCGGTACCGACGGTTTAACGCAGATTCGCGTGCGCACGTCGGCCGCTTCCGCGTCGACTTCATGAAAAAAACGGCGGGACACCGAAGTGTCCCGCCGTTTCGCTTGATGCCGGCAGTCGTGCGGCTCAGCGCTGCGCCTTCAGCAGACGTGCGGCATCGAGCGCGAAGTACGTGAGCACGCCATCGGCGCCTGCGCGCTTGAACGCGAGCAGCGATTCGAGCACGACCTTGTCATGGTCGAGCCAGCCGTTCATCGCCGCTGCCTTCAGCATCGCGTATTCGCCGCTCACCTGGTACACGTAGGTCGGGAAGCGGAACTCGTCCTTCACGCGGCGCACGATGTCGAGGTACGGCATGCCGGGCTTGACCATCACCATGTCGGCGCCTTCGTCGATGTCGAGACGCACCTCGCGCAGCGCTTCGTCGCTGTTCGCCGGATCCATCTGGTAGGTCATCTTGTTGCCCTTGCCCAGATTCGACGCCGAGCCGACCGCATCGCGGAACGGACCGTAGAACGCCGATGCAAACTTGGCCGAGTACGCCATGATCCGCGTGTGGATATGGCCGTCGCTTTCCAGCATTTCGCGGATCGCGCCGATGCGGCCGTCCATCATGTCCGACGGTGCGACGATGTCGACGCCGGCTTCCGCCTGCGCACGCGCCTGATCGATCAGGATCTCGATCGTGTCGTCGTTGATCACGTAGCCGTTCTCGTCGAGCACGCCGTCCTGGCCGTGGCTCGTGTACGGATCGAGTGCTACGTCGGTCAGTACGCCGAGTTCGGGGAAGCGCTTTTTCAGCTCGCGCACCGCACGCGGGATCAGGCCGTCCGGATTGGCCGCTTCGCGGCCGTCGGGCGTCTTCAGCGACGGCTCGATGGCCGGGAACAGCGACAGCACGGGCACGCCGAGTTCGACGCATTGCTCGGCGACGTGCATCAGCAGATCGACCGACACGCGCTCGACACCGGGCATCGACGGGATGCTCTGGCGTTCGTTGGTGCCATCGACGACGAACACCGGATAGATCAGGTCGTCCGTGGTCAGGCGGTTTTCGCGCATCAGGCGCCGGGAGAAGTCGTCGCGGCGCATCCGGCGCGGACGATGAAGCGGATGAAAGCTCATGGCGATTGAATGGAAATCAGGGCAGTAAGGGCCTTGCGGAACCCTTAGGTCATTTTCGAGATCGTTGGTATATGATAGCGATCGAGCGGCACGCGTAGCGTGCAGCTCCCCGCTTCTCCTCCCTGAGCGGGTGCCTGTCGTTTTTCGATTAGGCTGTTTGACCCGCCGTTCAACGGCGGGTTTTTTTATGAGCCGGCCGAAATCGCAGACGCCGTCAGGTGCGCGCCGCCGATCCCGGCCGCGCGTTGCCCGCTCATTGTGCTACAGGCTCGCTTTTTTCGTCGGCGACGGACGGCCGCACCCAGCTCTCGATCAGCTCGTGCGCTTCGTCGAGCCCCGTGCGCTTCAGCGCGGAGAACAGCTGGACCGTCAGCTTGCCCTGCACGCCCTGGTCACGATAGGCATCGAGCCCCTTTTGCGTGGTGCGCAGCGCATTGATGCTTTCCTGCCGCGTCAATTTGTCGCACTTCGTCAGCAACGTGTGGATCGGCTTGCCGGTCGGCACGAACCACTCGATCATCCGGCGATCGAGATCGGTCAGTGGACGGCGCGAATCCATCATCAGGATCAGGCCGCACAACTGCGAGCGCGTCGCGAGATAGGACGACAGCAGCATTTCCCAGTGCGCCTTGGCGGCGCCGGGCACCTCCGCGTAGCCGTAGCCGGGCAGGTCGACGAGATTCGCGACGGGCTCGGCGGCCGGGCCGACGGAGAAGTAGTTGATATGCTGCGTGCGGCCGGGCGTCTTCGACGCGAAGGCGAGCCGCTTCTGGTTGCACAGCACGTTGATCGCCGTCGACTTGCCGGCATTCGAGCGGCCCGCGAACGCGATTTCCGGCTGGACCGTCGGCGGCAGGTCGCGCAGATGGTTGACGGTCGTGTAGAAGCGGGCTTGATGGAGCAGAAAGGCCATGGGAACCGGAAGGACGGGCGGCGCAAGCCGCTTGGTGGAGGCGGGGTAGCCCCGATAGGCGCGGGAGCTTTCAACACGATATTGTACAATACGGCGGTTTTACCGAAGGCCACCGGGCGCCTGCCTCGCGCTTTTATGTGGCTTCTGCGGTAGACTGAACGCCGTCGTTTTTTGCAGAACCTCAAATTCCCACAAGACGAAACAGGGTGTGCGAATGAATCGACTGTGCAAGTCTCTGATGGTGCTTCAGGTTGCAGCAGGGTTCGTAGGTTTCGTAGCGGAGGCAAACGCGGCAGATGCGGCCAAGCCGGATCTCGACCGCGGCAAGGCAATTGCCGGGCAAGTATGCGCGTCGTGTCACGGCGCCGACGGCAATAGCGCGTCGGGCAGTTTCCCGAAGCTCGCCGGCCAGCATCCCGAATATCTGGTCAAGCAGTTGAACGACTTCAAGACGCAGCCGGGCGCGAAGGGGCCGGTGCGTAACAACGCGGTGATGGTCGGATTCGCGAGCGCGTTGAGCGCGGACGACATGCGCAACGTCGCCGCGTACTACGGGTCGCAGACGACGAAGCTCGGTACCGCGCGCGATGCGGCCACCGTGCCGATCGGCCAGAAGATCTATCGCGGCGGCATCGCGGAGAAGGGCGTTCCCGCCTGCGCGAGCTGTCACGGGCCGACAGGGCAGGGGATTCCGGTCCAGTATCCGCGGCTGTCCGGGCAATGGGCCGATTACACGGTCGCGCAGTTGACCGCGTTCCAGCAGGGTGCCGGTGCGCGCAACAACAACGAGGCGATGCATCAGATCGCGACGCGGCTGTCGGACAACGAGATCAAGGCCGTCGCGGATTACATCGCGGGCCTGCGTTGAGCGGTCGGCCGCGAATGGCATGACCGGGCGCCCGAAGGGCGGCCGGAGTCAGAACAAGAAAAGGGTGGGGCGCCGCATCGTCGCGGTTGCCTCGCCCTTCTTTTTTGTCGGCACTCGCCGGGCCAGGCCAGGATGGAAGGGCTTGCCGGAGAGGGGGGGCTGCGCCCCCAGGCGAACCAAGTAAGTGTCGGGGGCGGTTTCCCCCTAAGTCGGAGTTTGAATGAGCGTTACCACGTCGGGGTTGCAGTCGAAGTCGGGTCAGGGTGCGTCGAAGCGCGCGGTCGAGCTGCTGAGCTCGATGCGCTTCGCGATTGCGTTGCTGGTCGTGCTGTCGATCGCGAGCATCATCGGCACGGTGCTGACCCAGGACGATCCGTATCCGAACTACGTGAACCAGTTCGGGCCGTTCTGGGCGGACATCTTCCGCTCGCTCGGCCTGTACAACGTGTACAGCGCATGGTGGTTCATGCTGATCCTGATCTTCCTCGTCGTGTCGATCTCGCTGTGCGTGATCCGCAACGCGCCGAAGATGCTCGCCGACGCGAAGAGCTGGAAGGACAAGGTTCGCGAAGGCAGCCTGCGCGCGTTCCACCACAAGGCCGAGTACACGGCTGCCGGTACGCGCGCGACGGTCGCGGCGACGCTCGCCACGTTCGTCACCAAGGCCGGCTACAAGCACGTCGTGCGTGAAAACGACGGTGCGACGCTGATTTCCGCGAAGCGCGGCGCGATGACCCGGTGGGGCTACATCTCCGCACACCTCGCGATCGTCGTGATCTGTATCGGCGGCCTGCTCGACAGCAACCTGCCGATCAAATTCCAGATGTGGATGTTCGGCAAGAGCCCGGTCAACACGAGCGCGACGATCAGCGAGATCGCGCCCGACCATCGCCTGTCCGCGTCGAACCCGACGTTCCGCGGCTATGCGTGGGTGCCCGAGGGGCAGTTCGTGTCGACCGCGATCCTGAACCAGCCGAGCGGCTCGCTGATCCAGGATCTGCCGTTCTCGATCCAGCTCAACAAGTTCATCGTCGACTACTACACGACGGGCATGCCGAAGCTGTTCGCGAGCGACATCGTCGTGATCGATCGCGAGACCGGCCAGAAGATTCCGGCGCGTGTCGAGGTCAACAAGCCGTTCACGTACAAGGGCGTGTCGATCTACCAGTCGAGCTTCCAGGATGGCGGCTCGCAAATGCAGATGACGGCCTACCCGATGACGGGCGGCAACGCGAAGACCTTCCCCGTGAAGGGCACGATCGGCAGTTCGGCGCCGCTGCAGATGCCGGGCGCCGACGGCGACACGATTGAGTTCTCCGATTTCCGCGCGATCAACGTCGAGAACATGGCCGACGCGAACGGCAAGCCGGACGTGCGCGGTGTCGCGACGACGAGCTCGCTGAAGGAAGTGTTCGACGAGCGGCTCGGCTCCGGCGCGAAGACGTCGAAGCCGACGCAGCTCCACAACATCGGCCCGTCCGTGCAGTACAAGATCCGCGGCAAGGACGGCCAGGCGCGCGAATTCAACAACTACATGCTGCCCGTCGACATGAACGGCGAGCGCGTGTTCCTCGCCGGCGTGCGCGCGAGCCCGAACGACCCGTTCCGCTACATGCGGATTCCGGCCGACAGCCAGGATTCGATCGGCGAATGGATGCATCTGCGCGCCGCGCTCGAGGATCCGTCCGTGCGCGCCGAAGCCGCCGCGCGCTTTGCGCAGCGTTCGCTGCCGGGCACCGACGCATCGCTGCGCAGCCGCCTCCAGGACAGCGCATCGAAGGTGCTGACCCTTTTTGCGGCAAGCGACGACAGCGTCGGTCGCGGCGCGGACGGCCAGCCGATCGGCGGCTTCCAGGCCGTCGCGACGTTCATCGACCGTTCGGTGCCGAAGGCCGAGCAGGAGAAGGCCGCGAGCCTGCTACTGCGGATGCTCGAAGGCTCGATGTGGGAGGTCTGGCAGATCGCGCGCGAGCGTGCGGGCGAGCCGGCCGCGCAGCAGGGCACCGACACGATCCGCTTCGTGCAGAACGCGATCAACGCGCTATCCGACAGCTTTTTGTATGGATCGCCGGTCTATTTGCAGCTTGACTCATTCAAGCAGGTGCAAGCTTCGGTATTTCAGTTGACGCGCGCACCCGGCAAGAATCTGGTGTATCTTGGCAGCCTGCTGCTGGTCGCCGGCATCTTCTCGATGTTCTACGTGCGCGAGCGGCGCCTCTGGTTCTGGCTGAAGGACGCCGGTTCGGGCGTCGATGTGGTGATGGCAATGTCCACGGCCCGCAAGACCTTCGATTTCGAGAAAGAATTCGTGCAGACGCGCGACGCGGCCGGTGCCGCCCTGCGTGCCGCACCTCGCGACGCCGCGCCGGCCGGTGCGGCATCGACGGCCCGTACGCCTGCCGGCGGCGGTTCCGATTCCGAGAATTCCACCCGGTAACATCATGGATCTCACACACGTTTCCTCTTCCCAGCGGGCGTCGGCCCAGGCTCCGGCCACGGCGCCGCTGTTCGACGACCGTCCGTTCCTCGCGCGCCTGTCGCTGCTCGACTGGCTGTTCGCACTGGCGCTCGTGGCGGGCGCGGGCTATGCGCTCGTGCACTACAACGCGCACATGGATTACTACGACAAGGCGGTGATGATCGGCACCGTGCCGGCGCTCATCGCGCTCGGCTGGCGCTGGAAGCCCGCGCGGCTGATGATGGCGTCGATCGCCGTGCTGGCGCTGCTGTCGATTCAGATCTACGAGGGCGATCTTGCGCGCGCCGATTCCGCGTTCTTCCTCAAGTACTTCCTGTCGAGCCAGTCGGCGATCCTGTGGATGAGCGCGCTGTTCGTGCTCGCGACGATCTTCTACTGGATCGGGCTGCTCGCGCGCTCGGAGTCGGGTTCCGCGATCGGGCAGAAGCTCACGTGGGTCGCCGTGCTGATGGGCTTCACCGGCCTGATGGTGCGCTGGTACGAGTCCTACCTGATCGGCGCGGACGTCGGCCACATCCCCGTGTCGAACCTGTATGAAGTGTTCGTGCTGTTCAGCCTGATCACCGCGCTGCTCTATCTGTATTACGAGGGCCACTACGGCACGCGTTCGCTCGGCGCGTTCGTGCTGCTGGTGATCAGCGCGGCGGTGGGCTTCCTGATGTGGTATTCGGTCGCGCGCGATGCGCAGCAGATCCAGCCGCTCGTGCCGGCGCTGCAGAGCTGGTGGATGAAGATCCACGTGCCGGCCAACTTCATCGGCTACGGCAGCTTCGCGCTGTCGGCGATGGTGTCGGTCGCGTATCTGATGAAGGAGCGCGGGGTCCTCGCCGATCGCCTGCCGACGCTCGAAGTGCTCGACGACGTGATGTACAAGTCGATCGCGGTTGGTTTCGCGTTCTTCACGATCGCGACGATCCTCGGCGCACTGTGGGCCGCCGAAGCGTGGGGCGGCTACTGGAGCTGGGACCCGAAGGAAACCTGGGCGCTGATCGTGTGGCTCAACTACGCGGCATGGCTGCACATGCGCCTGATGAAAGGCCTGCGCGGCACGGTGGCCGCATGGTGGGCGCTCACCGGCCTGCTCGTGACGACCTTCGCGTTCCTCGGTGTCAACATGTTCCTGTCCGGGCTGCACAGCTACGGCAAGCTGTAAGATTTCCGCTGCTCGTCCGACTATGAGACCGCCGGCGCACTGCGTGCCCGGCGGTTTTCTTTTGTAACGGGCGAGCGGTCCGGGCGTCGAACGGCGCAAGACGGGTCGGGTCGAACGCTCATGAAGCTGCGCGCCGCGCAGGCACGAGGAGCAACACGATGTGGATCAAACGCCCTTTGCGGAACGTCCTGACCGGCGCGGATATTGCGCCGGGCGAGATTACGCCGCGCGCCGTCTTCGAGAACCGGCGGCGCGTATTGCAGGCGGCCGGCCTTGCGGCGGCGGGCGGGCTGCTCGGCGGCAGCGGCGCAGCATGGGCCGCTTATGCGTCGCCCGATGCGCGGGCCGCGAAGCTGGCGGCCAAGACGAACCCGAAGTTCGTCGCGGCCGACAAGGTGACGCCGTTCAAGGACATTACGTCCTACAACAACTTCTACGAATTCGGCACCGACAAGAGCGACCCCGCGCAGAACGCCGGCACGTTGCGGCCGCGTCCGTGGCGCGTGAGCGTCGAGGGCGAGGTGCTGCATCCGAAGGTGTTCGATCTCGACGAGCTGCTCAAGCTCGCGCCGCTCGAAGAGCGCGTATACCGGCTGCGCTGCGTCGAGGGATGGTCGATGGTGATCCCGTGGATCGGCGTGCCGTTGTCTGAGCTGATCAAGCGCGTGCAGCCGACCGGCAACGCGAAATACGTGCAGTTCGTCACGCTCGCCGATCCGTCGCAGATGCCCGGCCTGTCGACGCCGGTGCTCGACTGGCCGTACTCGGAAGGGCTGCGGATGGACGAGGCGATGAACCCGCTGACGCTGCTGACGATGGGCGTCTACGGGCAGGTGCTGCCGAACCAGAACGGCGCGCCGGTGCGCATCGTCGTGCCGTGGAAGTACGGCTTCAAGAGCGCGAAATCGCTCGTGAAGATCCGCTTTGTCGACAGGCAGCCGAAGACGAGCTGGAACACGTACGCGTCGAACGAGTACGGCTTTTATTCGAACGTGAACCCGAACGTCGATCATCCGCGCTGGAGCCAGGCGACCGAGCGGCGCATCGGCGAGGACGGCTTCTTCACGCCGAAGCGCAAGACCCTGATGTTCAACGGCTACGGCGATCTCGTCGCGTCGATGTATCAGGGCATGGACCTGAAGAAGAATTTCTGAGCGCGCCGGTGAGAAACGACATGCCTCCTTCGACGCTGACACCGCCGCGCGCCGCCGGCGCCGAGCCCGCTGCGCGGGCCGGGGCGCGCCGGCCGGCCGCGCCGCGCTGGCTCGCGCCGGCCAAGGGTCTGGTGTTTGCGGCTGGCCTTTATCCGCTCGCGCGTCTCGTGCTGTTCGGGCTGACCGACCGGCTCGGCGCGAATCCGATCGAGTTCATCACGCGCTCGACGGGCCTCTGGACGCTCGTTCTGCTCTGCGTCACGCTCGCCGTCACGCCGCTTCGGCGCATGACGGGGTTCGCCGCGCTGCTGCGTTTTCGGCGGATGATCGGGCTGTTCGCGTTCTTCTACGCGACGCTGCACTTCACGACCTACCTCTGGTTCGACAAGTGGTTCGACGTCGTCGCGATCCTGAAGGACGTCGGCAAGCGCCCGTTCATCACGGTCGGTTTCGCCGCGTTCGTGCTGCTGATCCCGCTCGCGGCCACGTCGCCGCGCGCGATGGTGCGCCGGCTCGGCCGGCACTGGGCGACGCTGCACAGCGCGATCTACGCGATCGCGCTGTTCGGCGTGCTGCACTTCTGGTGGATGCGGGCCGGCAAGCACAATCTCGCGCAGCCGAAGCTGTATGCGGCGATCGTCGCCGCGCTGCTCGGCTGGCGGCTGCTTGCGTGGGGATGGCGGCGCGTGCGCGCATGACGGCGCAGGCTGGAAAAACAAAAGGCGATGACCGGGGAGTCATCGCCTCGTTTCGCGAGCCGTGCTGGCGGCGGCGCGCCGTTATTTCGTCATGTCGTTACTTCGCGACGGCCGGGCTCGATGCCCCGCTCGACAATTCCGGCGACAGCGTGAGCGGTGTGCCGGACGAATCGGGCACACTGTCGGACGACGCGTTTTCATCGGTCGGCGTCACGTCCGACGGCGGCGTGTCCTGCTGCTGGAGTGGCTTGGGCATCGGAGGCACGGTGGGCAGATAGAGCGCGCCGCTTTGACCGCAGCCGGCAAGAATCGCCAAAGCCGCTACAATCGCGCTCATCCGGAAAACGACTCGCATGATCGTCCCTGAACAATTGAACCGATAGAGTTTAGCATGTCCGATACCGAATACCTGACCCGTGCCGAGGCCGTGCTGGCGGCCGTCGAGCGTACCGTCGACGACGCCAACGACGGCGATCACGACATCGATCTGGAGCGCAACGGCAGCGTCCTGACGCTGACGTTCGAGAACGGCTCGAAGATTATCGTCAACCTGCAGCCGCCGATGAAGGAAGTGTGGATCGCCGCGAAAGCGGGCGGTTTCCACTACCGTTTCATCGACGGCGCGTGGCGCGATACGCGCACGGGCACCGAGTTTTTCTCGGCGCTCACGGAGTACGCGACACAGCAGGCCGGCCTGCCGATCACGTTCAGCGCGCCGTAACGTTTCGGGCTGAAGCCGGGGCCGCGCCGCGACGCGTCGTGCCAAAGAAAAAGCGCCCCGCGGGGCGCTTTTTTCATGTCCGGACCGGTGGTCAGTGCGCGAACAGGTTCATGATGTCCTGCTTTTCCTGCTCGTCGACATGCGGCACGGTTGCGTCGACGTTCTGCGCGGCCGGCGCCTGCGGCACGCCGACCGTCGACACGAAACCGTGACCGGGTGTGAACTCGGTGAAGTACAGCTCGCCGCCGAGCGTTTCGACGCCGTCCGGCGCCGTCGGCTTGAATTCGGGCACGCCCTTCAGCGCGGCGCTCATGTAGTCGATCCACACGGGCAGCGACAGGCCGCCGCCCGTTTCGCGATCGCCGAGGCTGCGCGGATTGTCGTAGCCGATCCACGCGATCGCGGCGAGCGTGTGCTGGTAGCCGGCGAACCACGCGTCGTGCGAGTCGTTCGTCGTACCGGTCTTGCCCGCGAGATCGGTGCGCTTCAGCACGTTGGTGCGTGCGCCCGTGCCGCGCTGCGCGACGCTTTGCAGCAGGCTGTTCATCACGTACGCGTTGCGTGCGTCGATCGCGCGCGGCGCATTCTGCTCGGCGATGAGCGGCTGCGCGCGCGTGACGATCGCGCCGTTCGGATCGGTGACTTCGGCGATCAGGTACGGATTGACGCGGTAGCCGCCGTTCGCGAATACCGAGTACGCGCCTGCCATTTGCAGCGGCGTGACCTGGCCCGCGCCGAGCGCCATCGGCAGGTAGGCCGGATGGCGTTCGGCGTCGAAGCCGAAGCGCGTGATGTACTGCTGTGCGTACTTCGTGCCGATATGGTTCAGGATCCGGATCGACACGAGGTTGCGCGAGCGCTGCAGCGCGGTGCGCATCGACATCGGGCCTTCGAAGCCGCCGCCGTAGTTCTTCGGCTCCCAAGGCTGGCCGCCCGTTTCGGCTGCGCTGAAATACAGCGGACCGTCGTTGATCACGGTTGCCGGCCCGAGGCCCTTGTCGAGCGACGCCGAGTAGATGAACGGCTTGAACGACGAACCCGGCTGCCGCCACGCCTGCGTGACGTGGTTGAACTTGTTCTTGTTGTAGTCGAAGCCGCCGACGAGCGAGCGGATCGCACCGTCCTGCGGGACGATCGACAGGAACGCCCCCTCGACCTGCGGCAACTGCGTGATCGACCATTTGCCTGCGTCGTTCTTCACGACGCGGACGATCGCGCCCGGGCGGATGCGTCGATTCGGCTGCGCATTGGCCGACAGCGCGCCCGACGCGAAGCGCAGGTTGTCGCCCTCGATCGTCGCGCTGCTGCCGTCGATGAACGCAACCGTGATCTGGCGCGGACTGGCGGCCGTGACGACTGCAGCGATCAGTTCGCCGTTGTCGGGGTGTTCGAGCAGCGCATCGTCGATCGCCTGTTCGCGATCGTCGGCGCCGGCCGGCAGCTCGATGAAGCCTTCCGGCCCCCGGTAGCCGTGCCGGCGTTCGTAATCCATGATGCCCTTGCGCAGCGCGGTGTACGCGACCTGCTGGTCCGCGGAGTCGATCGTCGTGACGACGTTGAAGCCGCGTGTGTAGGTTTCCTCACGGTACTGCGCGTACATCATTTGTCGGACCATTTCCGCGACGTACTCGGCGTGTACGCTGAAATCGCGGCCCGGCCCCTTGACGACGAGCGGCTGGGCGACGGCCTCGTCGTACTGTTCGCGCGTGATGAAGTTCAGCTCGAGCATCCGTTGCAGGATGTACTCCTGGCGCACCTTCGCGCGCTTCGGGTTCACGACCGGGTTGTACGCGGACGGCGCCTTCGGCAGCCCGGCGAGCATCGCGGCCTCGGCAAGCGAGATGTCCTTCAGGTCCTTGCCGAAGTAGACCCGCGCGGCGCTCGCGAAGCCGTACGCGCGCTGGCCGAGATAGATCTGATTCATGTAGACCTCGAGAATCTGATCCTTCGTCAGCGCACGCTCGATCCGGTACGCGAGCAGCATCTCGTAGATCTTGCGCGTGTAGGTCTTCTCGCTCGACAGGAAGAAGTTGCGCGCGACCTGCATCGTGATCGTGCTCGCGCCCTGCGACGCATGGCCGTTCGTCAGCGCGACGAAGCCGGCGCGGACGATGCCGGTGAGGTCGACCCCGCCGTGATCGTAGAAGCGTGCGTCCTCGATCGCGAGGATCGCCTTCTTCAGCGAGTCGGGCACGTCCTTGAAATGGACGACGTCGCGGCGCTCTTCGCCGAATTCGCCGATCAGCACGTGATCGGACGTATAGATGCGCAGCGGCACCTTCGGCCGATAGTCGGTCAGCGCGTCGAGCGACGGCATGTTCGGCCACGCGACGACGAGTGCGTAACCGAGTACGAGGCCGCCGGCCACGACGAGCGCCACACACATCGTGGCGAATCCGAGCAGGGCTTTTTGCCACCAGGGCCGCTTCTTCGGCTCCGGGGCAGGAGGCGGGGACGTAGGAGTCGTGGATTGCATAGGCATACCGGAAAACAGTCCCGCGATTATAGCTGCCCGGTAAGACCGGTCCTGACGCGGGCGGCTACCCACCGCGAAGGTGCGGCCGGCATGCTTGCAGCATAGCCCGCGCGCGGCCGTCGCGAGCGGTTGCTGGCCATTCGGCCGACTGTCGGTCTCCCGCGCCGCTTTGCAGAATCAGGTCTCGGAAACGCGGCGTGGTCCGCGACGATTTCGGGAGGTTGGAATGACGGGACGATGGGCAGGGCGGTTTGCGCAGGGCGGGCACCGGTCGACGGGAATCGACGTCGGCGCGGACGAGGTGAGGGTGGTCGTGCTGAGCCGGCGCGGCCGGAGCGCTCAGGTGTGCGTCGAGGGGCTCGATCGGGAGCCGGTCGGGTTGGCGGACGGGCCGGAGGATGCGCGCTGGGCGGCGGTCGCACGTGCACTGGCCGCCGCCGTGTCGAGGCTGTCGGCGGCCGGCGTGCGGTGCGACACATGCGGCGTGATGGCGTTGCACGACGACGAGATGCGCATCGCGACGCTCGACCTGGCGGGGCGGGACGATGTCGAAGACGCCGCGCGGCAGGCGGCCGAACGCATCTCGGGGCTGGCGCCGGACAGTCTCGCGTTCGACTGGCGGCAGGACGGCGGCGCGGTGGCGGACGAGGTCGAGGTCGCCGTGGCACCGCTTGCGCTGCTCGAACGGCGGATCGACGTGGCCGCGCAGGCGGGTGTCGATCTGACGGTGGTCGACGGCGAGTCGGCCGCGGCGCTGCGCGCGTTGCGCTATGCCGCGCAATTCGAAGTCGACGTGCACGCGGGCGCGTACGCGGCGTTCTGGTTCCATGACGCGGGCGTGCAGGGCTGGCGCATCGACGGTCCGTTGGCCGCGCCGGTGCTGACGCTGCCGGGCGCGATGCCGGGGGCGTTTTCCGACGCATTGCGCCGGCGCGCGCTCGGGGCCGTGAGTTGCATACTCGTGGCCGGGAGCGCGCGATGTATCGCCCGCTTCGATACGTCCGTGGCCGAGATCGGCGACGTGCTCGGCGCGGTCGCGGTGCCGTTCGACTGCACGAGCTGGAGCGGGCAGCCGTGCCCGGCCGGGCTGCCGGGCGACCCGGCAATGGCGGTCGCGTTCGGGCTGGCATTGCGCGGGGTGTGGGAATGACGGCCTGCCGCGCGGAGCCGGCCGGCTTCAACCTGCTGCCGCATCGCGAGCGGCGGGCGCAGGCGTTGCGACGTCGTCGGGCCGTGCAGTGCGGTACGGCGATAGTGGCCGGCATGCTGTGCGCCGGCCTGTGGACGGGCGCCGCCACCGGCGCGCGGTGGCGGGTGGATGCCGAGCGTGCAAACGTGGAGGCGCGACTGCTGCAGTTGCAGCCGCAGGTGGGGGCCGCGACGCGCGCCGCCAGTGCCGCGGCGGCCGCCGCGCAGCGCGACGCGCGGGCGGCCGCGCTTGCCGCGCCATCCCGGTACGTCGCGGGGCTGCTGGCCGCACTGGCGCAGGTGCGCGACGGCACCGTCCGGCTCGACGCGCTGCGCACGACGTCAGCCGGCGCCGTGCTCGATGTGCGCGCAGCGAGCTACCGGGCGGCCGCGCGATGGCTCGCGGGGATCGCGCGCGAGCAGCGTGGCTGGCGGATCGATATCGACACGTTGAACTCTGCGTCGGAGGCGCCGGTCGTCCCGGGCGGGATGCCGTTGCGGTTCTCGGTTCAAATGCGCTGGCACGATGCGGTGCCGTCCCGGAAAACGTCCGGAGATGGCGCATGACGGCGCTTGCACATCGACTCGCACTGCGAAGCACCGGCCGGCGGCGCGGCATGCGACGCGTGTCGCCGGCGCTCGCGCATGGCGCGAGCTGCGTGGTCGCTTTCACGGCCGTGCTGGCGGGCGGCATTCATCTGGCCAATGCGGCCGACTGGAGCGGGCTCGCGCACAGCCGCGTGCTGCTCGCCGCGGCGCAGGGGCGTGAGGCCGACGCGCATCGTGTGCTGGCGGCCGCTTCGCGGCAGCGCGACGTGCATCCGGCGGCCGCGCACGGCGATCGCTTGCCGCACGCGCCGGAATGGGCCGCGTTGATGCTGGAGCTGGCGGATCGCGCCGCGTCGAGCGGGCTGCACCGCGTATCGATCGAACCGCTGCGCGCCGACGGTGCGATGCCGGACGGCCGGCGCACGGTGCGCATCGTCGCGGCTGGCGGATTTCGCGCGTTGCTGCGGATGGTCGGCGGACTGGCTCACTTCCCGGTGCTCGCGGTGCCGACCGCCTTGCGCGTCGAACGGAGCAACGAGGCCGCGCGCGTGGAAATGTCCGTCGACGTGTTTCCGGCGTTGCCGGCGGCAACGTCCACCGGCGGATCGGCGCCGGTGCTGGCCGACGCGCCCGGCGCCGATCCGTTCGGTGACGCCGGCTCGTCCGACGCGCAGGGGCCGGCCGCGCGCCTGGCCGGCACGATTCGCGACGGGCGCGCCGGGCTCGCGCTGTTCGGTGACGGCGGCGGCGCGTTCACGGCCGTGGCGCCTGGCGAAAGCCTCGGGGCCGCGCGGGTGGTGCGGGTCGATCCCGTCGCCGTGACGCTCGCGACGGCGGACGGCGTGTATCGGGTCACGCTGGACGACGGGGGGCGGCCATGACGAAGCACGGATGTCGGGCGCTTGCTGTCTGGGCAGGATTGACGGTGTTCACGGCGCTGACGGCGCCCGGTGCAAACGCGTCGCTGCCGCCGCTGCCGGCCGTCTGGCCTGCCGCTGCATCGATGGATATGTCGGTGCCGGGCCTGCCGATCCCCGAAGGCGCGCGGGACGGGGCGGACAACGCCGGAGGGTCGGACGCGGGCCCGCCGCCGTTCGATCAGGCGGCTCGCGCGGCGCTTCAGCCTGCGGCCGCCACCGCACCCGGGCTGGAAGGGCCGCCGATCCCGTTGGCGCCGCCGGCCCGGATGGGCGACGCCGCTGCCCGGCACCCGGGCGACGCGGACGATGCGCGGCGGATCTCGCTGAATCTGCAGGGCGCGGGGCTCGCGGCCGCGTTCGACGCGTTCGCGCGGTTCACCGGGCTCAATATCGTCGTCGGCGAGCAGGTGCGCGGCACGGTCACGTTACGTCTGAATAATGTGCGCTGGCGCGATGCCTTCGACACGCTGCTCGACACGCACGGGCTCGCGATGTCCCGGCGGGGCGACGTGATCTGGGTCACGCCGGCGGCCGAGCTGGCTGCGCGCGAACGCGAGCGCTTCGAAATGCACGCGCGAGCCGCCGATCTGGAGCCGCTGGCGAGCCGGACGTTCGCGCTGCATTATCCGCGCGCGCAGGACGTGCAACGCCTGCTGGCCGGCGCGACCGGCCAGCGCCTGCTGTCGAAGCGCGGTGCGGCGGCGGCCGATCCGCGCACGAACCTGCTGTTCGTCACCGATCTCGCGCCGCGCGTCGACCAGATCGCGAGCCTGATCGATGCGATCGACCGGCCGTCGCGGCAGGTCCGGATCGAGGCCCGCATCGTCGAGGGCGAGCAGGGGTTTTCACGCAATCTCGGCGCCCGCGTCGCGCTGCGGGCGCAGCAGCGGCCGCCGTCGGGCGAGGGCGCCGCGTTCACCGCCGGCGCGCACAACGCGCTCGACCTTGCTGCGCGGCCGCTCGGCGGCTTCGAAGCGGCGACCGCCGGTTTCACGCTGTTCGCCGCGCCGCTCAGCCGCGTGCTCGACGTCGAACTGAGCGCGCTCGAGGCGCAGGGGCGGGGCCAGATCGTTTCGAGCCCGCGCGTGGTGACCGCCGATCGCGTCAAGGCCATCGTCGAACAGGGTTCGGAGCTGCCGTACCAGGCGAAGGTCGGCAACGGCGTGAGCGGCGTGCAGTTCCGCCGCGCGACGCTCAAGCTCGAGGTCGAGCCGCAGATCACGCCGGACGGGCGCGTGGTGCTGGACCTGGACGTGACGAAGGACAGCATCGGCGAGCCGACGGCGGCCGGCCCGGCGATTCATACGAAGCACGTGCAGACGCGCGTCGAGGTCGAGAATGGCGGGACGGTCGCGATCGGCGGGATCTATGAACAACTGAACCGGAACGATGTGACGCGCGTGCCGCTCTTGGGCAAAATACCGATTCTGGGCGCGCTTTTCCGGCATCGTGCGCAGCGCGACCACCGCAGCGAACTGGTCGTCTTCATCACGCCGACCGTCGTCGATGCGCGCTGCGATGCACGCGGCACGGGCGGCACGGATGCCGATAAAACGGGGCCGGAAGCCGCCGGCGCAGGCTCGACAAGGCAGCCGCTTTGCCAGTAAGCTGCGCCACACACCAGCAAGATTGAAGCAGAGGAAGCCGTTGCAAGCGCGGGACCCACATGCAAACGTATTTTTCGTCGGCCTTATGGGAGCGGGTAAGACCACCGTGGGCCGTGCGGTCGCGCGTCGTCTCGACAGGACGTTCTTCGACTCCGACCACGAAATCGAGGCCCGCACGGGCGCGCGCATTCCGGTGATCTTCGAGCTGGAGGGCGAGGCCGGATTTCGCGATCGCGAAACGCAGGTGATTGCCGATCTCACGCAGCGCGAGAACATCGTGCTCGCGACGGGCGGCGGCGCGGTGCTGCGCCCGGAAAATCGCGACTGCCTGAAAAGCAACGGCGTCGTCGTGTACCTGCGCGCCAATCCGCACGATCTGTGGCTGCGCACGCGCAAGGACAAGAACCGCCCACTGTTGCAGACCGACGACCCGAAGGGGCGTCTCGAAGCGCTGTACGAAGTGCGCGACCCGCTGTACCGCGAATGCGCGGATTTCGTCATCGAGACCGGCCGTCCGTCGGTCAACGGTCTCGTCAACATGGTGCTGATGCAACTCGAACTGGCAGGCGTCATCGCCAAGCCGCTACAAGCATGATTACTGTCAACGTCGACCTGGGCGAGCGCGCCTATCCGATTCACATTGGTGCCGGCCTGATCGGGCGCACCGAGCTGTTCGCGCCTCACATCAAGGGCTCGTCCGTCACGATCGTCACGAACACGACGGTCGATCCGCTCTACGGCGACGTGCTGCGCGCGGCGCTCGCGCCGCTCGGCAAGCGCGTGTCGACGGTCGTGCTGCCCGACGGCGAGGCGTACAAGAACTGGGAAACGCTGAACCTGATCTTCGACGGCCTGCTGACCGATCACGCGGATCGCAAGACGACGCTCGTCGCGCTCGGCGGCGGCGTGGTCGGCGACATGACGGGCTTTGCCGCCGCGTGCTATATGCGCGGCGTGCCGTTCATCCAGGTGCCGACGACGCTGCTGTCGCAGGTCGATTCGTCGGTCGGCGGAAAGACGGGCATCAACCATCCGCTCGGCAAGAACATGATCGGCGCGTTCTACCAGCCGCAGGCCGTGATCGCGGACATCGGCGCGCTGACCACGCTGCCCGATCGCGAGCTGGCGGCCGGCGTGGCCGAGATCATCAAGACCGGCGCGATCGCCGATGCGGAATTCTTCGACTGGATCGAGGCGAACGTCGACGCGCTGAACCGCCGCGAACCGGCCGCGCTCGCGCACGCGGTGAAGCGCTCGTGCGAGATCAAGGCGAGCGTGGTGGCGGCCGACGAACGCGAAGGCGGCCTGCGCGCGATCCTGAACTTCGGCCACACGTTCGGCCACGCGATCGAGGCGGGGCTCGGCTACGGCGAGTGGCTGCACGGCGAGGCAGTCGGCTGCGGGATGGTGATGGCCGGCGACCTGTCGGTGCGGCTCGGCCTGTTCGACGAAGCGTCGCGGCGGCGCCTCGACGCGGTGATTGCGGCCGCGCACCTGCCGACCCGCGCGCCCGCGCTCGGCGACGCACGCTACATGGACCTGATGCGCGTCGACAAGAAGGCCGAGGCCGGCGCGATCAAGTTCATCCTGCTGAAGCGATTCGGCGATACGGTGATCACGCAGGCGCCGGACGAAGCCGTGTTCGCTACACTGGCACAGACGACCCGCTAACGGCGGCCCGGACGCCCCGGCGCCCCAGACATGGAGGAGACGTGAGCGAGACATCCAGCAGCACATTGCCCGAAGCCGGCCGCGCATCCGCTGCGCCGGTGGCCGAGCCGCCGACGCTGGCGGCGCTGGAAGCCCATCTCGCTCCGTATGCCGCCCACGCGTCGCAGTCGCGCGGCCGTCGCCATCCGGAAACGCCGCCGGCGGCACGCACCGAATTCCAGCGCGACCGCGACCGCATCGTCCATTCGACCGCGTTTCGGCGGCTCGAATACAAGACGCAGGTCTTCGTCAATCACGAAGGCGACCTGTTCCGCACGCGCCTCACGCACAGCCTCGAAGTCGCGCAGATCGCGCGTTCGGTCGCGCGCAACCTGCGGCTGAGCGAGGATCTCGTCGAGGCGATCTCGCTCGCGCACGATCTCGGCCATACGCCGTTCGGCCATGCCGGGCAGGACGCGCTGAATGCGTGCATGCGCGAGCACGGCGGCTTCGAGCACAACCTGCAGAGCCTCGCGGTCGTCGACGAGCTCGAGGAGCATTACGGTGCGTTCAACGGGCTGAACCTGTGCTTCGAGACGCGCGAAGGCATCCTGAAGCACTGCTCGCGCGAGAATGCGCGTAAGCTCGGCGCGCTCGGCGAGCGCTTCCTGCAGGGCCGCCAGCCGTCGCTCGAAGCGCAGCTCGCGAACATCGCCGACGAAATCGCGTACAACAACCACGACGTCGACGACGGCCTACGCTCCGGCCTGATCACGATCGAACAGCTCGCCGAAGTCGAGCTGTGGCAGCGCCATTACGAGGCGGCGCTCGCCGAATTCCCGCATCTCGAAGGCCGCCGGCTCGTGCACGAAACGGTGCGCCGCATCATCAACACGCTGATCGTCGACCTGATCGACGAGACGACGCGCAATCTCGCGCGCGTCGCCCCCGCGTCGCTCGACGACGTGCGCGCCGCGCCGCCGCTCGTGTCGCACAGCGAAACGGTGGCCGCGCAGGCGGCCGCCCTCAAGCGGTTCCTCTTCAAGAACCTCTACCGCCATTACAAGGTGATGCGCATGGCGAGCAAGGCCCAGCGCGTCGTCACCGGGCTGTTCGATGCGTTCATCGACGATCCGCGGCTGCTGCCGCCGCCGTACCAGTCCGACGATGCCGCGCATCAGCCGCGTCTCGTCGCGCACTATATCGCCGGCATGACCGACCGCTTCGCGCTGAAGGAGTATCAGCGCCTGTTCGTCATCAACGACAACTGACTGTCACAAACGATCACTAGACTTCGCCGGTTCAATGGCGACGGGAATGTTGCACACGCTGTTGGTAACGTTTTCATAGGAGAGGTCGATGAAGAATAAGCCTGCGGGGACACTGGTTCGTTCGATCGCGCTGGGCGGCGCGCTGATGTTCGGGGTGCAGCACGTGGCGCTCGCCGCGACGGAAATCCAGTTCTGGCACGCGATGGAGGCCGCGCTCGGCGAGCGGGTCAACGCGATAGCCGACCAGTTCAATGCGTCGCAGAGCGACTACAAGATCGTGCCGGTGTTCAAGGGCACCTACGACCAGGCGCTCGCGGCCGGCATCGCGGCCTATCGCAGCGGCAACGCGCCGGCGATCCTCCAGGTCTATGAAGTCGGCACCGCGACGATGATGCAGGCGAAGAAGGCCGTCGTGCCCGTCTACGACGTGTTCAAGCAGGCCGGCGTGCCGCTCGACGAAAAGGGGTTCGTGCCGACCATCGCGAGTTACTACAGCGACGCGAAGACGGGCCATCTCGTGTCGATGCCGTTCAACAGCTCGACGCCGGTGCTGTACTACAACAAGGACGCGTTCAAGAAGGCCGGCCTCGATCCGAACCAGCCGCCGAAGACGTGGGCCGACGTGAAGGCCGATGCGGAGAAGCTGCGCAAGTCGGGGATGGCGTGCGGCTTCACGACCGGCTGGCAGGGCTGGATCCAACTCGAAAACTACAGCGCCTGGCACGGGCTGCCGTTCGCGAGCCGCAACAACGGCTTCGACGGGTCCGACGCGGTGCTCGAATTCAACAAGCCGCAGCAGATCGCACACGTCTCGTTCCTGCAGCAGATGGCGAAGGACGGCACGTTCACGTACGCGGGCCGCAAGGACGAAGCGTCGGCGAAGTTCTACAGCGGTGACTGCGGGATCATGACGACGTCGTCGGGCGCGCTCGCGAACGTGCAGAAGTTCGCGAAGTTCAGCTACGGCACCGGCATGATGCCGTACGACGCGAACGTGAAGGGCGCGCCGCAGAACGCGATCATCGGCGGCGC
Source organism: Burkholderia metallica (assembly GCF_902832845.1). Classification (GTDB taxonomy): domain Bacteria; phylum Pseudomonadota; class Gammaproteobacteria; order Burkholderiales; family Burkholderiaceae; genus Burkholderia; species Burkholderia metallica. Next base: position 40,372 of record NZ_CADFDB010000012.1, read on the forward strand.
GAGCCTGTGGGTGCTGGCCGGCAAGGATCCGGCGACCTACAAGGGCGTCGCGAAATTCCTCGCGTATCTGGCGTCGCCTGCCGTCGCCGCGAAGTGGCACCAGGACACAGGCTACCTGCCGGTCACGACGGCCGCGTACGACCTGACGCGCCAGCAGGGCTTCTACGCGAAGAACCCGAGCGCCGAAACCGCGATCAAGCAGATGCTGAACAAGCCGCCGCTGCCGTACACGAAGGGGCTGCGCCTGGGCAACATGCCGCAGATCCGCACGGTGGTCGACGAGGAGTTCGAGCAGGTCTGGGCGCAGAAGAAGTCGCCGAAGGACGCGCTCGATTCGGCTGCGTCGCGCGGCGACGAGCTGCTGCGCCGCTTCGAGAAGTCGGGCGGCTGAGCTCGCATCGCTTCGCGCCGCCGGCCGCGTCGCATCCGGTACGGATGCACGCGCGGGCCGGCGGCGCGGCCCCTTTCCGTTGCGCCTGACCGGATATCCGCGATGCAATCCCGTTCCCGTTTCGGTACGAGCCTGTTGCCGTACCTGCTGATCGCGCCGCAGCTCGCGATCACCGCCGTGTTCTTCCTGTGGCCGGCCGGCGTCGCGCTGTGGCAGTCGACGCAGACGCAGGATGCGTTCGGCACGTCGAGCGAATTCGTCGGCCTCGCGAACTTCACGCACCTGTTCGCCGATCCGCTGTATCTCGATTCGTTTCGCACGACGCTCGTGTTCAGTTCGCTCGTCACCGTGAGCGGGCTCGTCGTGTCGCTGCTGCTCGCCGCGTGCGCGGACCGCGTGATCCGCGGCGCGCGCGTGTACCGCACGCTGCTGATCTGGCCGTACGCGGTCGCCCCGACGATCGCCGCCGTGCTGTGGGCGTTCCTGTTCAACCCGAGCATCGGCCTGATCACGTATGCGCTCGCGAAGAACGGCATCGTGTGGAACCACGCGCTGAACGGCGGCCAGGCGATGTTCCTGGTCGTGCTCGCGTCGGTGTGGAAGCAGGTGAGCTACAACTTCCTGTTCTTCTACGCGGGCCTGCAGGCGATCCCGCGCTCGCTGATCGAGGCGGCCGCGATCGACGGTGCGGGGCCCGTGCGGCGCTTCTTCAACATCGTGCTGCCGCTGCTGTCGCCCACCAGCTTCTTCCTGCTGGTCGTGAACCTCGTCTACGCATTCTTCGACACGTTCCCGGTGATCGACGCGGCCACCGGCGGCGGCCCGGCGCAGAGCACGAAGACGCTGATCTACAAGATCTTCGCGGAGGGCTTTCAGGGGCTCGACATCGGCAGCTCGGGCGCGCAATCGGTCGTGCTGATGATCATCGTCGTCGGGCTCACGGTGATCCAGTTCCGCTTCGTCGAACGCAGGGTGCAATACGCATGATCGAAAATCGCAAGGGCTTCGACCTGTTCTGCCACGCGGTGCTGGTCGCGGGCGTCGTGCTGATCGTGTTTCCCGTCTACGTCGCGTTCTGCGCGGCGACGATGAACGCGCAGGAAGTGTTCACGGTGCCGCTGTCGCTCGTGCCGAGCACGCACCTGTTCGAGAACGTCGCGTACATCTGGGGGCACGGCAGCGGCGGCACGACCGCGCCGTTCGGCCGCCTGCTCGTGAACAGCTTCGTGATGGCGCTCGGGATCGCGGTGGGCAAGATCGCCGTGTCGATCCTGTCCGCCTACGCGATCGTCTATTTCCGCTTCCCGTTCCGCAACACGGCGTTCTGGCTGATCTTCATCACGCTGATGCTGCCGGTCGAGGTGCGGATCTTCCCGACCGTGCAGGTCGTGTCGACGCTGCATCTGACGAACACCTACGCGGGGCTCACGCTGCCGCTGATCGCGTCGGCAACCGCGACGTTCCTGTTCCGCCAGTTCTTCATGACGCTGCCTGACGAGCTGATGGATGCCGCGCGCATCGACGGCGCTGGGCCGCTGCGGTTCTTCTGGGACGTCGTGCTGCCGCTGTCGAAGACGAGCATCGCGGCGCTGTTCGTGATCACGTTCATCTACGGCTGGAACCAGTATCTATGGCCGATCCTGATCACGACGGAAGCGTCGCTGTCGACGGCGGTGGTGGGCATCAAGACGATGATCGCGAGCGGCGACGCCGCGACCGAATGGCAATACGTGATGGCGGCGACGCTGCTGGGCATGATCCCGCCGCTCGTCGTCGTGCTGGCGATGCAGCGCTGGTTCGTGCGCGGCCTCGTCGATTCCGAGAAATGAATGACGGACGGCAACCGGGAGAAAGACCAAGAATGGCTGCGCTGAGCTTGAAGGGCGTCAGGAAATCCTACGACGGCAAGCAGCACGTGCTGCACGGCATCGACGTGGAGATCGCCGACGGCGAATTCGTCGTGCTGGTCGGGCCGTCGGGCTGCGGCAAGTCGACGTTGCTGCGGATGATCGCGGGGCTCGAGACCGTGACCGACGGCGAGATCGCGATCGGCGATCGCGTGGTCAACGCGCTGGAGCCGAAGGACCGCGACATCGCGATGGTGTTCCAGAACTATGCGCTGTACCCGCACATGACGGTCGCGCAGAACATGGGCTACGGGCTGAAGATCCGCGGGATCGACCGCGCAACGATCGATTCGCGGGTCGCCGCAGCCGCGAAGATCCTCGAACTCGAGCCGCTGCTCGCGCGGCGGCCGCGCGAGCTGTCGGGCGGCCAGCGGCAGCGCGTCGCGATGGGGCGCGCGATCGTGCGCGAGCCGGCGGTGTTCCTGTTCGACGAGCCGTTGTCGAACCTCGACGCGAAGCTGCGCGTGCAGATGCGGCTCGAGATCCAGCGGCTGCATGCGCGGCTCGCGACGACGAGCGTTTACGTGACGCACGACCAGATCGAGGCGATGACGCTCGCGCAGCGCGTGATCGTGATGAACCGCGGCTACGCGGAGCAGATCGGCGCGCCGGTCGACGTGTACGAGAAGCCGGCGACGGTGTTTGTCGCGGGCTTCATCGGCTCGCCCGCGATGAACCTGATGCACGGCCGGCTGTCGGAAGACGGCGCGACCTTCACGGTCGCGGGCGGCGGCCCCGCGCTGCCGGTGGCCGGCGCGCCCGGCATCGGCACCGAGATCGCCACCGGGCGCGACTGGGTGCTCGGCGTGCGGCCCGAGCACATGACGCCGCAGCCGGGCGTCGCGCAGGCCGCGCTGCCGGTCGATTCGTGCGAGCTGCTCGGCGCGGACAACCTCGCGCACGGCCGCTGGGGCAATCACGACGTCGCGGTGCGCCTGCCGCATGCGGACCGACCCGCGCGGGGCACGCCGCTGGCGGCCGCGCTGCCCGCGCACCGGCTGCATTTCTTCGATCCCGAGACCGGCAAGCGCGCCGGCTGACCTGTTGCATCCGCCGAGAGACCGACGATGACCCTTCGCACCGACTGGCCCTATCCGCGCGTCGTCGCCCATCGCGGCGGCGGCACGCTCGCGCCGGAGAACACGCTTGCCGGGCTCGACGAGGCCGCGCGGCGCGGCCACCGGATGGTCGAGTTCGACGCGAAGCTGTCGGCCGACGACGTGACGTTCCTGCTACACGACGACACGGTCGACCGCACGTCGAACGGCACGGGTGCGGCGGCGGGCATGCGTTATGCGGCGCTGGCCGCGCTCGACGCGGGCGCGTGGCGCGATGCGCGCTTCGCGGGCGAGCGGATGCCGACGCTCGACGCGGCGGCGGCGCGCTGCATCGCGCACGGGCTGGCCGCGAACGTCGAGATCAAGCCGTGTCCGGGGCGCGAGCACGAGACCGGGCAGCGCGTGGCGGCCGATGCGGCCGCGTACTGGCGCGATGCGGCCATTGCGCCGTTGCTGTCGTCGTTCTCGTTCGATGCGATGCAAGCGGCGCGCGCGACGGCGCCGGCGCTGCCGCTCGGGATGCTCTATGAGGCCGTGCCGGACGACTGGCATGCGCAGGTGGTCGGTGCGCTCGACTGCGTTTCGTTGCATGCAGACCACAAACGGCTCGACGAACCGCTGGTGCGCGCGATCAAGGCGGCGGGGCTGCGCATCCTGGTTTACACGGTGAACGACCTCGAACGGGCGCGCGAACTCGCGCGCTGGGGCGTCGACGCGGTCTGCACGGACCGGATCGACCTGATCGGGCCCGCCGCGCTGGACGACATCGACATCGTCTGACGATTGCCACGGCGGCCGGCAAAGCCGGCATCCGAACGGTCCTGACGCGAAAAAGCAACGCCCCGACGGGATTTCCGCCGGGGCGTTTTGGATCGTGGAGACGTTACGTCACGAAAATTCCGCTACAAATTGCAGCAGGATTAACCATTCCCCAAATATTCGACTACGCTTAGAAGCGGTAGCCGACGTTCAGGTACGTCACGATCGGGTTCAGCGAGATGTGGGCCTTCGACGTTTCCGTCAGCGTACCGACCGGCGTGCGGCGGGCCGTCGTGAAGGTCGCGGTCACGCTGACCGGGATGTACGAAAGCGACAGGCCGGCGAACCAGTGTTTCGTGAAGTTGTACGTGAAGCCGGCGTTGAAGACGGGCGCCCACTGGTTGCTGGTCGTCGCGCTGGTCGGGCCGCCGAGCACGCCGTTCTCGAAGCTGCTGTTCGTGATCTTCGCGCCGGTGAACCACACATACGTCGCGCCGATGCCGACATACGGACGGAACTTCGCGTTGGCGTCGTTGAAGTGGTAGCGAAGCAGGACGGCAGGGCTCCACTGATACGCGCGGCCGAGCACGCCGAACTTGTCGAACTGACCCTTGCCGGTAATGTCGAACTTCGGCGGTATCCCCATGACGAGCTCGGTGGAGAGGTGGTCGGTAATGAAGTATCCGGTTGCGAGGCCGAGCGTGTCGGCATCGGTGATCCCCGCGCCGGTATTGGGAATGGACTGATTGATGGGCGTACCGCCGACGCCGTACACGTAGAGCGGGTCGCTCTTGTCTTGCGGGGCCAGGTGGAGCCAGCCGGTGCTGACGTAGAAATCACCTGCGGATTGTGCATGTGCCGTACCGCCCGCGAAAGCAAATGCGAGCGCTGCGGCCCCCGTAATGGCCAGTTTTCGTTTCATTGTGTCTCCTCCGATCAAAGGCGTGCTCATTATGACGACAGCGTTTAAAACCAAACAAGCTCGTAAGTTAGAGTTTTCTCCCTAGGTTTCGTACGACCGTACGCTTTCACGCCCCGCGGGGACAGGCATTCTATGCAGGTGCGCATTTTCGGACCTCCGGGTATTTCCTAACGCGTTCAAACGGACATTCAGCATGGCACGGTTAGCACGACTCTACGTTCCCGACCAGCCGCAGCACGTGATACTGCGCGGCCTGGATCAGCAACCCGCGTTCGTCGACGACCAGGACTACGAACTCTTCATCGATTGCCTGAAGGCCGCCGCGCGCGATCATCACCTGTCGGTGCACGCCTACGTGCTGCTGCCGCGCCAGGTGCAACTCCTCGTGACGCCGAGCGACGAGGCGAGCCTGCCGAAAGCGATGCAGGCCGTCGGCCGCCGCTACGTCGCCCATTTCAATCGGCGCTATTCGCGGCGCGGCACCCTGTGGGAAGGCCGCTATCGCGCGACCGTGATCGAAGGCGAGCGCTATTTCCTGCTCGCGAGCCGCGTGGTCGAGATGAGTCCGGTGCGCGCGCAGCTCGTCGCGACGCCCGAGGCCTATCGCTGGTCGAGCTACCGGCACCACGTCGGGCTCACCGTCGACAGCCTGATCACCGACCATCCGCTCTACTGGGCGCTCGGCAATACGCCGTTCGACCGCCAGCGTGCGTACAAGGAGCTGTGCGAGCAGCCGCTCGACGAGCGGCAGGCCGACCAGTTGCAACAGGCGACGCTGAAGGGCTGGGTGCTCGGCGGCGAGAATTACCGCGAGTGGGCGGCGCGTACCGCGAACCGGCGCGTATCGCCGCTGCCGCGCGGACGCCCCAGAAAGGTGCGTGAAAACACACCGCCGGCCCAGCAGTAATACGGAAAGGCGAATCAGGAAGCGGCGCAGCGGGCGCCGCTTCTTTTTTTGCACCAAATCGATACGGACCCAATAAAACGGCACCAGATAAAGGCATTGATTTAATTGGGGTTCGATCAAGCGGTTTTTGTTGCTATTCCTTTGATTCGTCGCGTATATTCCGAATTCCGGTGGCCCGGGCGAAGCATGCCCATCCACTGTCGGCCGTGCCGTCTCCTGTCGGGAGCGGGATCGACGGCAACAAGAAAATGGTTCAACGGCCTCCAGGCCCCCTTTACGACGGTGTCCCCATGAACGACCACCAGCAGCCGCTCGCCGCGGTGCCCGCCGCACAAGGTCTGTACGACCCGCAAAACGAACACGACGCCTGCGGCGTCGGCTTCGTCGCTCACATCAAGGGCAAGAAGAGCCACGAGATCATTCAGCAGGGTCTGAAGATCCTCGAGAACCTCGATCACCGCGGCGCGGTCGGCGCCGATCCGCTGATGGGCGACGGCGCGGGCATCCTGATCCAGATTCCGGACGCGTTCTATCGCGAGGAAATGTCGAAGCAGGGCGTGACGCTGCCGCCGGCCGGCGAATACGGGGTTGGGATGATCTTCCTGCCGAAGGAAAACGCATCGCGTCTCGCGTGCGAGCAGGAGCTCGAGCGGACGGTGCGGGCGGAAGGTCAGGTCGTGCTCGGCTGGCGCGACGTGCCGGTCGACCATGCGATGCCGATTTCGCCGACCGTGAAGGCGAGCGAGCCGCTGATCCGCCAGATCTTCATCGGCCGCGGCAAGGACATCATGGTGACCGACGCGCTCGAGCGGAAGCTGTACGTGATCCGCAAGACCGCGAGCCACCGCATCCAGGCGCTGAAGCTCAAGCACGGCAAGGAATACTTCGTGCCGTCGATGTCGGCGCGCACGATCGTCTACAAGGGGCTGCTGCTCGCGGGCCAGGTCGGCGTGTACTACCGCGACCTGCAGGACCCGCGCGTCGTGTCGGCGCTCGCGCTCGTGCACCAGCGCTTCTCGACCAACACGTTCCCGGCGTGGGAGCTGGCTCACCCGTACCGGATGATCGCGCACAACGGCGAGATCAACACCGTGAAGGGCAACGTGAACTGGCTGAACGCGCGTACCGGCGCGATTGCGTCGCACGTGCTGGCCGACGACCTTCCGAAGCTGTGGCCGCTGATCTATCCGGGCCAGTCCGACACCGCGTCGTTCGACAACTGTCTCGAACTGCTGGTGATGGCCGGCTACCCGCTCGTGCACGCCGTGATGATGATGATCCCGGAAGCGTGGGAACAGCACACGCTGATGGACGAGAACCGCCGCGCGTTCTACGAATACCACGCCGCGATGATGGAGCCGTGGGACGGCCCGGCCGCGATCGCCTTCACCGACGGCCGCCAGATCGGCGCGACGCTCGACCGTAACGGCCTGCGTCCGGCGCGCTACATCGTGACCGACGACGACCTCGTCATCATGGCGTCGGAAGCCGGCACGCTGCCGATTCCCGAATCGAAGATCGTCAAGAAGTGGCGCCTGCAGCCGGGCAAGATGTTCCTGATCGACATGGAACACGGCCGCATCATCGACGACAAGGAACTGAAGGACAACCTCGCGAACGCGAAGCCGTACAAGAGCTGGATCGACGCCGTGCGCATCAAGCTCGACGAGATCGAGCCGAAGGCCGAGGACGTCGCGGCCGGCCGTACGCAGGGCGCCGCGCTGCTCGACCGCCAGCAGGCGTTCGGCTATACGCAGGAAGACCTGAAGTTCCTGATGGCGCCGATGGCGCAGCAGGGCGAGGAAGCGGTCGGCTCGATGGGCAACGACTCGCCGCTCGCGGTGATGTCGAACAAGAACAAGACGCTCTATCACTACTTCAAGCAGCTGTTCGCGCAGGTCACGAACCCGCCGATCGACCCGATCCGCGAGAACATGGTCATGTCGCTCGTGTCGTTCATCGGCCCGAAGCCGAACCTGCTCGACACGAACAACATCAACCCGCCGATGCGTCTCGAAGTGTCGCAGCCGGTGCTCGACTTCAAGGACATCGCGAAGATCCGCGCGATCGACCAGTACACGGGCGGCAAGTTCAGCGCGTACGAACTGAACATCTGCTACCCGGTCGCGTGGGGCAAGGAAGGCATCGAGGCGCGCCTCGCGTCGCTGTGCGCGGAAGCCGTCGACGCGGTGAAGTCGGGCTACAACATGCTGATCGTGTCGGACCGCAAGACGGACGCCGAGCACGTCGCGATTCCGGCGCTGCTCGCCACGTCGGCGATCCACACGCACCTCGTCCAGCAAGGGCTGCGCACGAGCACGGGCCTCGTCGTCGAGACGGGCTCCGCGCGCGAAACGCACCACTTCGCGCTGCTCGCGGGCTACGGCGCGGAAGCCGTGCACCCGTATCTCGCGATGGAAACGCTCGCGAAGATGGCCGAAGGGCTGCCGGGCGACCTGTCGCCGGAGAAGGCCGTCTACAACTTCACGAAGGCGGTCGGCAAGGGCCTGCAGAAAGTGATGTCGAAGATGGGCATCTCGACCTACATGTCGTACACGGGCGCGCAGATCTTCGAAGCGCTCGGCCTGTCGAGCGACCTCGTCGAGAAGTACTTCAAGGGCACGGCGTCGAAGGTCGGCGGCATCGGGCTGTTCGAAGTCGCGGAAGAGGCGATCCGCCTGCACCGCGACGCGTTCGGCGACAGCCCGGTCCTGCGCGACATGCTCGACGCGGGCGGCGAGTACGCGTACCGCGTGCGCGGCGAAGACCACATGTGGACGCCGGATTCGATCGCGAAGCTCCAGCATGCGACGCGCAGCAACTCGTACCAGACGTACAAGGAATACGCGCACCTGATCAACGACCAGACCAAGCGGCACATGACGTTCCGTGGCCTGTTCGAGTTCAAGGTCGAGCCGACCAAGGCGATCCCGATCGACGACGTCGAGCCGGCGAAGGACATCGTCAAGCGTTTTGCGACGGGCGCGATGTCGCTCGGTTCGATCAGCACCGAAGCGCACGCGACGCTCGCGATCGCAATGAACCGGATCGGCGGCAAGTCGAACACCGGCGAAGGCGGCGAGGACGAAAAGCGCTATCGCAACGAACTGCGCGGCATTCCGATCAAGTCTGGCGAGACGCTGAAGTCGGTGATCGGCGACGAGATCGTCAGCGACATTCCGCTGAAGGACGGCGATTCGCTGCGCTCGAAGATCAAGCAGGTCGCATCGGGCCGCTTCGGCGTCACCGCCGAGTACCTCGCGTCGGCCGACCAGATCCAGATCAAGATGGCGCAGGGCGCGAAGCCGGGCGAAGGCGGCCAGCTGCCGGGCCACAAGGTGTCCGAATACATCGGCAAGCTGCGTTACTCGGTGCCGGGCGTCGGCCTGATCTCGCCGCCGCCGCACCACGACATCTACTCGATCGAGGATCTGGCGCAGCTGATCCACGACCTGAAGAACGTGAACCCGAGCTCGAGCATCTCCGTGAAGCTCGTGTCGGAAGTGGGTGTCGGTACCGTCGCGGCCGGTGTCGCGAAGGCGAAGGCCGATCACGTCGTGATCGCCGGCCATGACGGCGGCACGGGCGCATCGCCGCTGTCGTCGGTCAAGCACGCCGGCACGCCGTGGGAGCTGGGCCTCGCCGAAACGCAGCAGACGCTGGTGCTGAACCGCCTGCGCGGGCGCATCCGCGTGCAGGCCGACGGCCAGATGAAGACGGGCCGCGACGTCGTGATCGGCGCGCTGCTCGGCGCGGACGAATTCGGCTTCGCGACGGCGCCGCTCGTCGTCGAAGGCTGCATCATGATGCGCAAGTGCCACCTGAACACGTGCCCGGTCGGCGTCGCGACGCAGGATCCGGTGCTGCGTGCGAAGTTCAAGGGCCAGCCCGAGCACGTCGTGAACTACTTCTTCTTCGTCGCCGAGGAAGTGCGCGAAATCATGGCGCAGCTCGGCATCGCGAAGTTCGACGACCTGATCGGCCGCGCCGACCTGCTCGACACCCGCAAGGGCATCGAGCACTGGAAGGCGAAGGGCCTCGACTTCTCGCGCGTGTTCTACCAGCCGGAAGAGTGCGAAGACGTCGCGCGCCGTCACGTCGACGTGCAGGATCACGGCCTCGAGCGCGCGCTCGACCACGTGCTGATCGAGAAGGCGAAGGCCGCGATCGAGAACGGCGAGCATGTGTCGTTCATCCAGCCGGTGCGCAACGTGAACCGTACGGTCGGCGCGATGCTGTCGGGCGTGATCGCGAAGAAGCACGGCCACGACGGCCTGGCCGACGACGCGGTGCACATCCAGCTGAAGGGCACGGCCGGCCAGAGCTTCGGCGCGTTCCTCGCGAAGGGCGTGACGCTCGACCTCGTCGGCGACGGCAACGACTACGTCGGCAAGGGCCTGTCGGGCGGCCGGATCATCATCCGTCCGACCAACGACTTCCGCGGCAAGTCCGAGGAAAACATCATCTGCGGCAACACGGTGATGTACGGCGCGATCGAAGGCGAAGCATTCTTCCGCGGCGTCGCGGGCGAGCGCTTCTGCGTGCGCAACTCGGGCGCGACGGCGGTCGTCGAAGGCACGGGCGACCACGGTTGCGAATACATGACGGGCGGCACGGTCGTCGTGCTCGGCGAGACGGGGCGCAACTTCGCGGCCGGCATGTCGGGCGGTCTCGCCTACATCTACGATCCGGAAGGCACGTTCGCGGCGAAGTGCAACAAGTCGATGGTCGCGCTCGAGCCGGTGCTGCAGCAGGCCGAGCAGGAGCGTACGGTCGACCGCGCTCTCTGGCATACGGGCACGACGGACGAAGCGCTGCTCAAGGGGCTCGTCGAGCGTCATTTCCAGTTCACGGGTTCGCCGCGCGCGAAGTCGCTGCTGGAAAACTGGGACGCGGCGCGCCGCCAGTTCGTGAAGGTGTTCCCGCACGAATACAAGCGCGCGCTGGGCGAGATCGGTGCGAAGAAGGCGGCGAAGGAAGAACTGGCCGCCTGAGCGACGAACGACACAGCGAATGCCGCGCGCGCCTGATGGCCGCGCGCGGCTCCCCCACCCGATACACCGAACAGAAGAGCACCTTATGGGCAAGGCAACCGGTTTTCTGGAGTTCGAACGCCGCCACGAGGCGTACGAAGCACCGCTCACGCGCGTGAAGCACTACAAGGAATTCGTCGCGGCACTGACCGACGCGGACGCGAAGGTCCAGGGCGCGCGCTGCATGGATTGCGGCATCCCGTTCTGCAACAACGGCTGCCCGGTCAACAACATCATTCCGGACTTCAACGATCTCGTTTACCGCCAGGACTGGCAGCAGGCGATCGAAGTCCTGCATTCGACCAACAACTTCCCGGAATTCACGGGCCGCATCTGCCCGGCGCCGTGCGAAGCGGCGTGCACGCTCGGGATCAACGACGACCCGGTCGGCATCAAGTCGATCGAGCACGCGATCATCGACAAGGCCTGGGCGGAAGGCTGGGTGAAGCCGCTGCCGGCCGAGCACAAGACGGGCAAGAAGGTCGCGGTCGTCGGTTCGGGCCCCGCGGGCCTCGCCGCCGCGCAGCAGCTCGCGCGTGCGGGCCACGACGTGACGGTGTTCGAGAAGAACGATCGCGTCGGCGGCCTGCTGCGCTACGGGATCCCCGACTTCAAGCTCGAGAAGTGGCTGATCGACCGCCGCATGCGTCAGATGGAAGCGGAAGGCGTGACGTTCCGCACCAGCGTGTTCATCGGCAAGGATCCGCTGCCCGAGTCGATCGGCAGTCTCGCGAAGGAAACCATCTCGCCGGACACGCTGAAGGAAGAATTCGACGCGGTCGTGATCGCGGGCGGGTCGGAAACGCCGCGCGACTTGCCGGTGCCGGGCCGCGAACTCGCGGGTGTCCATTTCGCGATGGACTTCCTGCCGCAGCAGAACCGCGTGAACGCGGGCGACAAGCTCGCCGACCAGCTGCTCGCGAAGGGCAAGCACGTGATCGTGATCGGCGGCGGCGATACGGGTTCGGACTGCGTCGGCACGTCGAATCGTCACGGCGCGAAGCAGGTCACGCAGTTCGAGCTGCTGCCGCAGCCGCCGGAAGAGGAAAACAAGCCGCTCGTGTGGCCGTACTGGCCGATCAAGCTGCGCACGTCGTCGTCGCACGAGGAAGGTTGCGAGCGTGACTGGGCGGTCGCGACGAAGCGCCTCGAAGGCAAGAACGGCAAGGTCGAAAAGCTGATCGCGGTGCGCGTCGAGTGGAAGGACGGCAAGATGCAGGAAGTGCCGGGTTCCGAGTTCGAGATGAAGGCCGACCTCGTGCTGCTCGCGATGGGCTTCACGCAGCCGGCGGCGCCGGTGCTCGACGCGTTCGGCGTCGCGAAGGATGCGCGCGGCAATGCGCGTGCGGCGACCGAAGGCGATCGTTCGTACTACACGTCGGTCGACAAGGTGTTCGCGGCGGGCGACATGCGCCGCGGCCAGTCGCTCGTGGTGTGGGCGATCCGCGAAGGCCGCCAGTGCGCGCGCTCGGTCGATGCGTACCTGATGGGGCATTCGGAACTGCCGCGCTGAGCTGAATAGCGCGAGCGGGTTTCGATGAGAACCGGGCGTCCGAAAGGGCGCCCGGTTTTTTTATTTCTGAAGTTATCGGCGATCCTGAGCTTGTCCGGTTTTGTCGACCGGCTGATCTTTGACTTGCCAATAGCTTGAAAGCTGTTCGTTGCAGTCGATCATCGCGATGTATCTGGTTTCGACAATGAGCAGGGGGAATTCCCACATGCCCAGTTTCCATGCGTGATACTGCGGCGCTCCGTCGAACCGGATGCTGTCCAGCGGTATTCCTTGTTCCTCGAGACGTAACAGGACCTTGTTTCGTAGCGTATCGAGAGACATGTCAGGGCAACTGCCTTCGGTCCGCTCATATCGGGAAGTCGCGACGACGACGAACAGTAGCGCATAGGTGCCGATCGCTGCGATAACCAACCAGAGAACTAGCCGTAGGATTCCGCGTATGACTCTGGAAATCATGAGGTGCTCAACGTGGGCATGAAAAAAATGACGGTTGACCCGGGCAGTCGAATTTTCGGAGCCGCCCGGGGGCCTGCTAGCGAGTCGGTCGCATCAGTCCACCGAACGACGGCCTATGGACTGCCTGCGGGGGGCGTGTGCCTGCATTCTTGACAGGTCGTTGGCCAGAGAACGTGAGACTTTTTTCACCGAAAAAGTTGATTTGATAGTCCTTATGTCCCAGGGTGGCTCCGAGCTTGGATAGGAACGTCGTCGCAGCCTCCTGCAGAAATGGTCGGTTTGAAGGATCTGCATCGAACTTGTCGGGATTGAGTGAGTAGTAACCGACGAATCGATATGTATCGTCCTCCAGCATTTCAAGCGTGCCACGTACCCTGCCGGATACTCGCCCAAAGACTGCGGCACTCCAGAGATCCTTTGTCCCGTGATTGAAGATGTTGGTGCTGAAACCGGTGTCGAACGAGTAGATGCCGGGGCCATACCCGGGATTTTCGATGGCTCTCGATATTTCCGAGAAATCGAGGATGCTCATCTTCAAGTTGAGTGATTCAATATGAACGGTTCGTTGAGTTCCGTCTCCGTGTATCCAATGATTGAGTGCTTCGACGAACATCAGCGGATTGCCGTACGACGCGAATGTGCTCGTTGGCGGGATGCCGCTTGATTGTCCGATATAGATGCCAAATAGCGCAGTGATGTTGGCATATGTTCCAGGTTCAAAATTGAATCCGTATTGATTGGCGCCAGGCAAATATTTGTAGCCACCGATGGCCAGCCAAGGAGTGAAGCCGCCCACCAGCATTAATTGATTGCGCCAGAATTTTGTGTCGTTGCCCCCGAAGACTTGGAGATGTTTGAGAAACATCTCGGTGGCGCGGATCATGTTGCCCGTGTTCGCAAAAAGCAACATGAAATTCGATGTGCAGTACTGATTGAAGCAAATTGAAGGTGCCGGCATTCCGGCGCCGGGGTTGGCGCCGGGAATTTCGTTTACCTTGATACCGAAATCGCCAAAATTAAAGTCGGGCGGCCTCGGTGCTGTGATCTCGATGGGCGGGAGGACGTTGTTCTGAGCCATGGCCGTCGCGTGCTTCAGCAGCGTGCCAAACGGGAGCACGGTTGACGCGACCAGAAGACGTCGTCGCATCAAAGGCTGTTGCTTTTCTTCAGAGGCGTGGCTTGTCTGTTTCAAAGAGTTATGCTTCGTCATTTCATATCCCGTGCAGTGTTGATTTCGATGATTGATTCGCATGCCTGAGAATGAGACGGTTATATTTTTTTTGCTGCCTGCAAGGAGTTTGTCCGGCACGTATTCGTGGGGGAGTCATCCGGAACACTTCTACGAAGCGAAATCAAAAGAGATTCCCGAGAGCATGCGACCGCGCTTCCTTGTCTCGGAATTAGCCGGGCGCCGGCTAGGGATGTGGGGATGCTGAGGACGCGTGGTTGGTCGACCGATCGGCTACCGCTGTGTATCGTCCGGGTAAGGGCCGAGAAAAGTCGAAATGCGGAAACACTTTCCTCTGCGTGTCCTGTTGACTGAGCAATGTGTCAAACAGTCACGGGAGAGTGTCCAAGGTGACGGGGGCGTGTTGACGCATCTGATCAGGAGAGATCGGTCCCTTGATTTGTCATGATGCCGAATCCTTTCATTTTGTAATAATTCTTGAGAACTGTCATATCATGTCGCCTCTCAGGCCGCGTCCGCGGCTGCCGCATATGACCGACCCTATTTACAAGGACTCTGGATGGAAGCATTCGTGCATGGGCTGATCGACGCCATCAATGGCGTGTTGTGGAACTACGTGCTGATCGCGCTGCTGCTCGGCGCCGGTGCGTGGTTCACGTTGCGGTTCCGGATGATCCAGTTGAAGGCGCTGTTCCTCAGCATGAAACTGGTCGGCAGCAAGGGCGAACCGGGCAGCATCTCGTCGTTCCAGGCGTTCGCGACCGGGCTCGCGAGCCGCGTCGGCACCGGCAACATCGCCGGCGTCGCGGTTGCGCTGACGGTCGGCGGGCCGGGCGCGATCTTCTGGATGTGGATGACGGCGCTCGTCGGGATGTCGTCCGCGTTCGTCGAGGCGACGCTCGCGCAGATCTTCAAGGTGTCGCACGCCGACGGCAGCTATCGCGGCGGCCCCGCGTACTACATCCAGACGGGCCTGCGTTCGCGCGGCTTCGGCGTGCTGTTCTCGCTGTCGCTGATTCTCGCGTTCGGCTTCGTGTTCAATGCGGTGCAGGCCAACGCGATCGCCGATGCGTTCGACACGTCGTTCGGCTGGAGCCGCGCAAGCGTCGGTCTCGCGCTCGTGCTGCTGACCGCGCCGATCATCTTCGGCGGGATCCGCCGGATCGCGGCGGTTGCGCAGGTGATCGTGCCGCTGATGGCGATCGGCTATCTCGCGCTCGCGGTCTATGCGGTCGCGACGCATCTTGCGCTGGTGCCGGGCGTGATCGCGCTGATCGTGAAGAGCGCGTTCGGCCTCGAGCAGGCGGCGGGCGGCCTGACGGGCTATGCGGTCAGCCAGGCGGTCGCGATGGGCGTGAAGCGCGGGCTGTTCTCGAACGAGGCCGGCATGGGCAGCGCGCCGAATGCGGCGGCGACCGCCAGCACGCGGCATCCGGTCGTGCAGGGGCTGATCCAGATGCTCGGCGTGTTCGTCGACACGATCGTGATCTGCAGCGCGACCGCCTTCGTGATTCTGCTGTCGGGCCAGTACGAGCTGGGCACCGGCATGGAAGGCGCGGCGCTCACGCAGCGGTCCATCGCGAGCCACGTCGGCGACTGGGGCGGCATCTACATGGCGTTCGCGATCTTCTTCTTCGCGTATTCGTCGGTGATCGGCAACTACGCGTATGCGGAAGGCAACGTCGAATTCATCACGAAGCGGCGCGGCGTGCTGCCGCTATTCCGCGTCGCGGTGCTCGGCATGGTGATGTTCGGCAGCGTCGGGCAACTGCCGCTCGTGTGGGCGATGGCCGATACGAGCATGGGGCTGATGGCGATCATCAACCTGATCGCGATCCTCGCGCTCGGCAAGTACGCGCACGCGGCGTGGCGCGACTATCGCCGCCAGCGCGCGGAAGGCGTGGCCGATCCGGTGTTCACGCGCAACACGATTCCGGAACTCGCGAACGTGCTGCCGACCGACGTGTGGGGCGAGCATGGCCCGCTGCCGCAGCGCCCGGCCGCGGCCGATGAGGCCAGCGCGAACGCGCCGCGCACGGTGGTGCGCGAGTCATGAACGGCGACCGGTTGCGCGTGTTCGTCGCGCTGGTGCCCGATGCGGCATCGCGCGACGCGCTGCACGCGTTGCCGGTCGCCCGTGGCGCGCGGCGCACGCAGCCCGCGCAACTGCATGTGACGCTCGCGTTCGTCGGTGCGATCGAGCGGGCCTGCTGCGATGCGCTGGCCGCGTGCCTGCCGGCGCTCGCGGCCGCGCATGCGCTGCCGCCGACACCGGTCGAGCGGATCGCGTGGTGGCCGAGCCTGCCGCGCGCGCGGCTGATCGTCGCGGAACTCGCGGCCGAGCCGGCGTGTTCGGCGCTTCATGCGGACCTGTCGGCACGGCTGCGCGAGCTGGGCGTGCCCGCCGACCGGCGGCCGTTCCGTCCGCACGTGACGCTCGCGCGGCTGCTGCACGATGCGGACGGTCAACCTGCGCATGGCGGTGCAACCGGTCGGCCGCTCGCGTTGCGCTTCGACGCGCTCACGCTGTTCGAAAGCCGGCTGTCGCACGAAGGCGTGTCGCATCGGCCGATCGTGTCGGCGCCGATCACACGGGCGGACGGCGCGGTAGCGGGCTGAGCCGTTCCGGCGCAGCCGACGGCCGGTGGCGATCATCGCCGTGCCGAACGCGGGGCCGCCGCTGCCGCATCGCTTCGGCGACGTCGCGCAACGTCCGACCCGCTACCCGTAACGCGCGAGCGTCAATCCCGACAGATCGATCTCCGGTTCTCGTCCCGTGACGAGATCGGCGAGCACCTTCCCCGACCCCATCGACATCGCCCAGCCCGTCGAGCCGTGACCGACGTTCAGCCAGAGCCCGTCGATCCCGCTCGCGCCCAGCAGCGGCGGCCCGTCGGGCGTCATCGGCCGGCGGCCGACCCAGAAGCGCGCCGACGCGCGATCGGCTGCGTGCGGGAACCAGTCGTCGAGCACCTTCATCAGCGTATCGAGCGCCTGCTGCCGCAGCGCCGCGTGCCGGTTGCCGAGCTCCGCGGTGCCCGCGACGCGCAGCGTCGGGCCGAAGCGCGTGATCGCCGTCTTCAGCGATTCGTCCATCAGCGCGGCATGCGGGGCCTTTTCATCGTCGACGACCGCGAGCGTCGCCGAGTACCCCTTCACCGGATACAGCGGCACGTCGATGCCGTACGGCCGCAGCAGGCCGGCGCTGTCGACGCCGAGCGCGACGACGATCGCGTCGGCCGCGAGCTGCGAGTCGCGACGATTGCCGCCGGTGCGCGACGCGCGCGGATGCGTGCCGGCCCGGTCGCGCGGATCGCCGGCCTCGTCGCCGTCACCGTTGCCGACGATCCGCACGCCGCGCACTCGGCCGGTTTCGACGTCGAGCGCCTGCACGTCGGTGCGAAAGCGGAACGTCACGCCGTTCGCTTCGCACAGCGCCCGCAGTTCGCGCGTGAAGCGGGCGCAGTCGCCGGCTTCGTCGTCGGGCAGGTAGATGCCGCCGACCGGCGCCTGCCGCGCCCAGCGCAGACCCGGCTCGATCGCCGTGCAGCCGGCCGCATCGAGTTCGCGAAACGCGATACCGGCATCGCGCAGCACCTTCAGCGCCGGCTGCACCATCTCGACGTCGAACGCGCCGCGCAGCAGTTGCAGGTAGCCGCGGCTCGCGCCGTAATCGAACGGGTGGCGGTCGCGAAACGCGTGCAGGCACGCGCGGCTGTAATACGCGATACGCTGCATCCGCTGCTTGTTCACGCGGAACCGCCCGAATTCGCATTCGCGCAGCCAGTGCGCGATCCAGCGCCACTGCGCGGGGTCTAGCGTCGGCCGGAAGATCAGCGGCGACGCGGGCTCGAACAGGTACTTGAGGATCTTGCCGGGCATCCCGGGCGCGGCCCACGGCGTCACGTAGCCGGGCGCGATCACGCCCGCGTTGCCGAGGCTCGTCGCCTGCGCGACGTCGGCCTCGCGCTCGATCACGGTGACGTCGCAGCCTGCTTCGCGCAGGTGCCAGGCGGTGGTGACGCCGATCACGCCGGCGCCGAGAACGATCACGTGCATGCGGTTTCCGGAACGAAGCGGTGGTTCAGGATGCGACGGCCGGATCGTCGGCGAGCGACTTGCCGCGCGTTTCCGGCAGCACGAGCGCGGCGACGATCACGAGCAGGTAGCCGCCACCCGCGACGAGGCCGATCGCCTTCACGAGCGACATCGACTGCGACAGCGAGCCGACGAGGATCGGGAAGAACGAGCCGAGCCCGCGCCCGAGGTTGTAGCAGAAGCCCTGGCCCGAGCCGCGGATCGCGCCCGGATACAGCTCGGACAGGTACGCGCCGACGCCCGCGAAGATGCCCTGCACGACGATGCCGAGCGGGAAGCCGAGCAGCAGCATCGCGGTGTCGGTGATCGGCAGCATCGTGTACGCCATGCCGAGCGAGAACGAGCCGATCGCGAACAGGATGAACGACGCGCGGCGCCCGAGCCGGTCGGACAGGATCGCGCCGACCACGTAGCCGACGAACGAGCCGACGATCAGCACGACGAGATAGCCGCTCGTGTTGAACACCGACAGATGGCGCACGGTCTTCAGGTAGGTGGGCAGCCACGTCGTGATCGCGTAGTAGCCGCCGAGCATGCCGGTGCACAGCGCGCTGCCGAACAGCGTTGCGCGCAGGTGCGGCGGCGAGAAGATCTCGAGGAAGTGGCCCGACACGCGGCCTTCGTCGCGCGCGCGGCGGGTGGCCGTGTAGATGTCCGGATCGCTGACGTTGCGGCGGATGTACAGGATCCACAGCGCGGGCACGATGCCGATCCAGAAGCACGCGCGCCATGCGAGCTGCTCGGGCAGCAGCGCGAAGAACGCCCAGTAGAGGATCGCGGCCGCGCCCCAGCCGAACGACCAGCTGCTCTGCACGGTGCCGACCGCTTTCGCGCGATGCTCGGGCGAGCGGATCGTCTCGGCCATCATGATCGTCACGACCGACCATTCGCCGCCGAAGCCGAAGCCCTGCAGCGTGCGCGTCGCGAGCAGCTGCCAGAACGAATGCGTGAAACCGGACAGGCACGTGAACAGCGCGAACGTCGCGATGGTCCACTGCAGCACGCGGACGCGGCCGTAGCGATCGGCGAGGATGCCGGCGACCCAGCCGCCGAGCGCCGACGAGATCAGCGAACTCGTCGCGATCATTCCGGCCTCGCTCTTCGTCATGCCCCACGTGGCGATCAGCGTCGGAATCAGGAACGAGTAGATCATGAAGTCGAACGCATCGACCGCGTAGCCGCCGAATCCGGCGTACAGCGTCCTGCGCTCGCGCGTCGACAGTTCGTTGAACCACTGGAATGCCTGCATGCTTGCCGCCCCCTGTTGTCTCGTCTCTCGTTTCGCGCTGCCGTCTGGCGGTTATTTTACGGGCGGATGCGGAGCGCCAAAAAGGCACGTGCAGGTGGGCGTGCGGCGGCGCGACGGATCGGGAGGGCGGTGGACGATCGTTCGAGGAAGGCGCGATGGTCGATCGCTCGCATGCCGGGCAGGCGCCGGCGATGATCTTGACGCCTGCCCGGCGGACGCGTTCTCGCGTCAGGCGTCAGAGCGTCAGGCCGCCGTCGACATGAATGACCTGCCCGGTGATCTGCCGAGCCGCATCCGACAGCAGGAACGCGATCAATGCGGCGACGTCGTCGGGTTCGGCGATCCGGCCGAGCGGCGTCGCCTGTTCGGCCTGCGCCCACGCGTCGGCATTGCCGGCGCTCGGCCCGTGGTCCTTGCGCGTGAAGCCCGGCGCGACCGCGTTGACGGTGATCCCGCGCGCGGCGAATTCGGCGGCGGCGGTGCGCACGAGCGACTCGAGCGCGGCCTTCGCGGCGGCGGTGGCCGCGAACGGCGTGTCGGCGCGGTAGCGGTGCGCGACGAACGAGCTGACCGCGACGATCCGCGGCGCGGCCGACGCTTCGAGCAGCGGCCGCGCGCGCCCCGCGAGCGCGGAGAATGCGCCGGGCATCGCCGCGAACGCGCACGCGAGCGCATCGGCGGAAAGATCGGAAAAGGATTGGCGCGCGGCGAAGCCCGCATTGGCGACGAGCTGGTCGAGCCCGCCGAAGTGCGCGGCCGCCGCATCGACGAGCGACGCGGCGACGCCCGGCTCGCCGAGATCGCCGGTGAGCGTGATGCACTCGGCGCCGGCCGCCGTGCAGGCACGGGCGACGTCGGCGAGCCGGGCGCGCGCCGCGTCGTTTGCGCCGCGTGCGTGCAGTGCCAGCGCGATGCCGGGCGCCGCGAGCCGCCGCGCGAGCGCCGCGCCGATCCCCGAACCGGCGCCGGTGATCAGCGCGATCCGTGCGAGGGGCGCGGCGCGTACGCTCACGCCGCGACCTTGTCGCTGTCGTTCACGCGCTCGACGTTGATCGTGCCGACGTGGAACGCGGCCAGCGACTCGCGGTGCGCGATGCTGACGATCGCGGCCTTCGGCAGCCGTTCGGCGAACAGGTGATAGAGGCGTGCTTCGTTGTCGGCGTCGAGCGCGCTGGTCGCTTCGTCGAGGAACAGGAAGTCCGGCTTGTGCAGCAGCACGCGCGCACCGGCGAGGCGTTGCTGTTCGCCCGGCGACAGCACGCGCGTCCAGTGCGCGGTCTCGTCGAGGCGTTCGACGTAATCTTCCAGGCGGCACGCGCGCAGCGCGTCGCGACAGGCTTCGTCGCTGAACGCGTCGGCCTTCGCGGGGTAGGTGAGCGCGGCCTTCAGCGTGCCGATCGGCAGATAGCTGGATTGCGGCACGAACATCATCCTCGCGCCGACCGGAGCGTCGATCGCGCCGTCGCCGAACGGCCACAGGCCCGCGAGCGCGCGCATGAACGTGCTCTTGCCGGAACCCGACTTGCCGATCACGAGCCAGCGCGAGCCGGGCTCGATCGTCACATTGCCGATGTTCGCGAGCGCGTTGCCGTTCGGCAGCGCGAGCTTCAGCGCCGACGTCGACAGCTTCGCCGCGTCGACGTAGTGCAGGTTGATGCCGCCGTGCTCGGTGGCGGGCGACAGGCTTTCCTTCAGGTGCGACGTGCCCATCACGCGCTTGAATTCGCGCAGACGGTTGACGGTGGCGCGCCACTCGACGAGGGTCGAGTAACTGTTGATGAACCACGAGAACGAATCGCTGACCGTGCCGAACGCGGACGAGATCTGCATCAGCACGCCGAACGAGAACGCGCCCGCGAAATAGCGCGGCGCGGCGACGACGAGCGGGAAGATGATCGCGATCTGCCCGTAGAAGCTCAGCACGAACGTGAGCCGCTTCGTGTACTTCATCACGCGCCACCAGTTGTCGCGGATGCGCATGAAGAGGCTCTGCGCGTTGTCGGTCTCGGTCTTCTCGCCGTCGTAGAACGCGATCTGCTCGGCGTTTTCACGCACGCGGATCAGCCCGAAGCGGAAGTCGGCCTCGACGCGCTGCTGCTGGTAGTTGATCGACACGAGCGGATGGCCGACCTTCTGGATGATCAGCGAGCCGACCACCGCGTACAGCGCGGCCGCCCACACCATGTAGCCGGGAATCGAGATCGGCGTCGCGCCGAGCGTGAACGTCAGCGCGCCGGCGAGCGACCACAGGATCGTGATGAACGACACGAGCGTGACGACCGTCGACAGCAGGTCGAGCGACAGCGCGAGCGTCGTGGTCGCGAACGACTGGAGGTCGTCGGTGATCCGCTGGTCGGGGTTGTCCGCGAGACGGTCGCGTTCGATCCGGTAGAACGCGCGATCGCCGAGCCACTGGCCGAGAAAGCGGTCGGTGAGCCACTGGCGCCAGCGGAAGCCGAGCATCTGCCGCAGGTAGCGGCCGTACACGGCGAGGATGATGAACGCGAATGCGAGCGCGGAGAACTGCATCAGCAGGTTCGGGAAGTCGTGGACGTCCTTCGACTGCAGCGCGTTGTAGAACTGCGCGTTCCACTTGTTCAGCCGGACGTTGATCCAGACCACGCAGAGGTTGATCGCGATGATCGTGACCAGCAGGCCCCACGCGATTTTCCATTCGGACGATACCCAGTAGGGCTTGATGAGGCTCCATGCGGATACCGGGCGCTCGTCCTGCGGCGCGTCGGAGACGGAGCGGACGGGATCGATCGATTGGGTCATGTGCTTCCTGATGAGTAGCCGGCGCGCGGGCCGGGAGAAGCCGGGCGCGCGCCGCGATAAGGCATGCCGGGACGCGGCGCCGACTGACGGCGGGCGCACGATGGTCGCCCGCGCGTCTTAAACGGCACTTAAGGCCGGCGGTGACGCGGCAACCGGCCGCTCGGGGCGGCCGGCCTGCGGGCATTGTGCCAGAGCGGCGCGACGCGACGCGAATTTGCCGCAAGGGGGACAGTTTGCGGCGCTTTCCGCTTTTATGGTCTAATGGCCGACGACGAAACAGGGGTGCTTCGTGGCGCGGCCGGCGGATGTTCCGGGCAGCGCGATGAGGCTGAGAAAGACCCTTCGCACCCGATCCGGGTAATACCGGCGAGGGAAGTTTCTGAACCCGCCGGGCCGCGCTGGCTGCCATCCCACATGGTCAGCGCCCTTGTCCCGCCCGGCCGGCCTTTGCTGCCGGTTTCGTCCTTTTGGGTACGCGCATTGCGCGTTACGGAAGGAATGATGACCGCACAATCTTCAGTCTTTTGCATGATTCCCGGCCCGAAGTCGCGTGCGTTCGCACGGGGCGGCGCGCTTGCGTGCGCATCGACGTTCGTCGCGCGCGCCGGCGCGGAGGTCGCGCGATGAACGCGCGGGAGTCCCGACCCGATTTCGCGGTGCTCGGCGGCGGCCTCGTCGGCCGCCTGATCGCGTGGCGGCTCGCCGGCGACGGGCACCGTGTCGCGCTGTACGAACGCGGCGGCCCGGACGGCGAGCAGTCGGCCGCGTGGATCGCGGCCGCGATGCTCGCGCCGCTCGCGGAAGCGGCGAGCGCGGAGCTGCTGATCACCGAGCTCGGCGCCGCGTCGCTCGCGCGCTGGCCGCAGTGGCTCGCGGAACTGCCCGAACCCGTCTTCTTCCAGCGTCACGGCACGCTCGTCGTCTGGCATCACGCGGATCGCGCGGAGGCGCCGCTGTTCGAGCGGCGCGTGCGCGCGAACGCGCCGGCCGACCTGCTCGACAGCGGCTTCGTCACGCTCGCCGGTGCGCAGGTCGATGCGGCCGAGCCGGTGCTCGCGGGCCGCTTCGCACGCGGGCTGCTGCTGCCGAACGAAGGCCAGCTCGACAATCGCCAGGCACTGCGCGCGCTCGCGGCGGGCCTCGTCGAGCGCGGCGTCGCGCTGCACTGGCACGTCGCGATCGACGACGCGAACCTGCCCGACGCGCATTTCACGATCGATTGCCGCGGGCTCGGCGCGAAATCCGCGCTGCCCGCGTTGCGCGGCATCCGCGGCGAAGTCGCGCGCGTGCATGCGCCCGGCATCGGGCTCACCCGGCCCGTGCGGCTGCTGCATCCGCGCTATCCGCTGTACATCGCACCGAAGCAGGACGATCTCTATGTGATCGGCGCGACCGAGGTAGAGGGCGAGGACCTGTCGCCCGTCAGCGTGCGCTCCGCGCTCGAACTGCTGAGCGCGGCGTTCTCCGTGCATCCGGCGTTCGGCGAGGCGCGCATCCTCGAACTCAATGCGCAGTGCCGGCCGACGCTGCCCGATCACCGTCCGGCGGTGATCTGGGACGGCGCGTCGACGCTCGCCGTCAACGGCCTGTACCGGCACGGCTTCATGATCGCGCCGGAAGTCGCGCAGGCGGCGGTCGCGGCCGCCGAAGCCGCGCTCGGCGGCGGGTTCGGCGATGCCGACGCGTTCGCCGCGTGGCGCGACGACGCGCGCTGGCCGACGCTCCTTCATCACCGCAACGACGCGCGCCAGCCGGCCTGACGCGCGCCGCCGACGAATTCGACGAAGCCTCATGGATATCCAGATCAACCAACAGACCCTGACGTTGCCCGACGGCGCAACGGTGGCCGACGCGCTCGCCGCGTACGGCGCGCGTCCGCCGTACGCGGTCGCGCTGAACGGCAACTTCGTCGCGCGCACGCAGCACGCGGCGCGCGCACTCGCGACGGGCGACAAGCTCGACGTCGTGCACCCGGTCGCGGGCGGCTGAGCGCCGCCGGTTCGTCCCCGCTCTTTCAGGAAAACGACATGACGTCCCTCACTTCCGCCGACGCGCTGACGCTGTACGGCGAAACCTTCGCAAGCCGCGTGCTGCTCGGCACGTCGCGCTATCCGTCGCTGCAGTCGCTGTCCGATTCGATCGACGCGTCGCGTCCCGGGATGGTGACGGTCGCGCTGCGCCGCCAGATGACGGGCGGCGGCACGGCCGAAGCCGGCTTCTTCGATCTGCTCAAGCGCCACGCGGTGCCGCTGCTGCCGAACACGGCCGGCTGCCAGACCGTCGCCGAAGCCGTGACGACCGCGCACATGGCGCGCGAGGTGTTCGGCACCGACTGGATCAAGCTCGAACTGATCGGCGACGACTACACGCTGCAGCCCGACCCGGTCGGCCTGATCGAAGCCGCCGCGCAACTGGTCAGGGACGGCTTCAAGGTGCTGCCGTACTGCACCGAGGATCTGGTGATCGGCCGGCGCCTGCTCGACGTCGGCTGCGAGGCGCTGATGCCGTGGGGCGCGCCGATCGGCACGGGCAAGGGCGTCGTGAACCCGTACGGCCTGCGCGTGCTGCGCGAACGGTTGCCCGACGTGCCGCTGATCGTCGACGCGGGGCTCGGCGTGCCGTCGCACGCGTGCCAGGTGATGGAGTGGGGCTTCGACGGCGTGCTGCTGAACACCGCCGTGTCGCAGGCGACGCACCCCGAGATCATGGCGCGCGCGTTCGCGCAGGGCGTCGAGGCCGGCCGCGCCGCGTATCTGGCCGGGCCGATGGACGCGCGCGAAACCGCGCACGCCAGCACGCCGGTCGTCGGGATGCCGTTCTGGCACCAGGACGGGGGCGGCGCATGAGCGCGCGTTTCGCCGATGCATTCTGGCCGCCGGCCGACGAACTGGCCGAGGCGGCCGAGCGGATTCGCGCGCGGCTCGGCGACTGGCCGGGCGACGCGGCGCCGTGGCGGCTCTGCGTCGCGGTGCCCGACGCGCCAGCCGACGGCGACGTGCTGATCGTCTCGACCGGCGACCGCACCGCGCAGGCGCGCGCGTCGGCCGCATCGCGGCCGGCGGCGCCGGACGCGGTCGCGATCGAATTCGACGAGCAGCGCGCGGTGCTGCACGCGGCGGGCGCGCGCTATGCGCTCGACGCCGCGCATCCGCTCGCGGACGACTGGATCGCCGCGCTCGCCGCGTTCCTCGATTGCGGCTTCGCGCCGGTCGACGCGCTGGTGCTGGCGCTGGCCTGGCGCGACGGCGACGAAACGCGCGCCGCCGATGCGTGGCCGGTCGACGCCGCGCGGTTCCCGCGCGTGGCCGGGCTGCCGGCCGCGCCCGAACCCGCGTTCGCGCCGTGCCCCGCGCAACTCGGCCTGTATCCGGTCGTGCCGGACGCCGACTGGGTCGAACGTGTGCTCGATTGCGGCGTGCGGACCGTGCAGCTGCGGGTGAAAGGCGCGACGCCGGACGCGTTGCGGCGGGAAATCGCGCGCGCGGTCGCGGCCGGGCGCCGTTATCCGGATGCGCGCGTGTTCATCAACGATCACTGGCAGATCGCCGTGGAAGAGGGGGCGTACGGCGTACATCTGGGCCAGGAAGATCTCGAAACGGCCGATCTGGCCGCGATCGCGCGCGCAGGCCTGCGTCTCGGACTTTCGAGCCATGGTTATTACGAAATATTGCGGGCGCTGCATGAGCGCCCCAGCTATCTCGCGCTCGGCCCCGTGTACGCGACCGCGACCAAGGCCGTCGCCGCGCCGCCGCAGGGCCTCGCGCGGATCGCGCGCTATGCGCGCCTCGCGGGCACGCGGGCGCCGCTCGTCGCGATCGGCGGGGTGGGGCTCGACGCGCTGCCGGCCGTGCTGGCGACGGGCGTCGGCAGTGTCGCGGTGGTCAGTGCGGTCACGGGCGCGCGCGATTATCGGGCGGCGATTGCTGCGATGCAGCAATGCTTTTCCGGACAATTTGACAATCATTGACTGCAGGGGCCGGAACGGCGTCACGACATCATTCCAATGCAGGCCCTATAATTCGGCGTTCTGCGTAAAAGGACTGTCAGCTCCGTGAGCCCCACTCCTACCGAGACACTGCTGGAACTTCGCGACGTCGACTTTGGCTACGGCGACCGCCTCGTCCTGTCCAACCTGAACCTGCGCTTCGGGCGCGGGCAGGTGGTCGCGGTCATGGGCGGGTCGGGTTGCGGCAAGACGACCGTGCTGCGCCTGATCGGCGGGCTCGTGCGCGCGCGCCGCGGCCAGGTGCTGTTCGACGGCGCCGATGTCGGCGCGCAAACGCGCGACGGCCTGTACGCGCTGCGCCGCAAGATGGGCATGCTGTTCCAGTTCGGCGCGCTGTTCACCGACATGTCGGTGTTCGAGAACGTCGCGTTCGCGCTGCGCGAGCATACCGACCTGCCCGAAGACCTGATCCGCGACCTCGTGCTGATGAAGCTCAACGCGGTCGGGCTGCGCGGCGCGCGCGACCTGATGCCGTCCGAGGTGTCGGGCGGGATGGCGCGCCGCATCGCGCTCGCGCGCGCGATCGCGCTCGATCCGCAGCTCATCATGTACGACGAGCCGTTCGCGGGCCTCGATCCGATCTCGCTCGGCATCACCGCGAACCTGATCCGCACGCTGAACCAGGCGCTCGGCGCAACGTCGATCCTCGTCACGCACGACGTGCCGGAATCGTTCGCGATCGCCGACTACGTGTACTTTCTGGCCAACGGCGGCGTGCTCGCCCAGGGCACGCCTGACGAGCTGCGCGCATCGACCGATCCGAGCGTGCGGCAGTTCATCGACGGCGCGCCGGACGGCCCGTTCAAATTTCATTACACGAGTCCGCCGCTCGCAGCGGATTTCGGGCTCGGCGGAGGGCGCGCATGATCAGCGCGATCGGACGTTACGTCATCGGCGGCCTCGAGCGCGCGGGCTACGGCACGCGGCTGTTCGTGCGCCTCGTGCTGGAATTCTTCCCGCTGCTGCGCCGGCCGCGGCTCGTCACGAAGCAGATCCACTTCCTCGGCAACTATTCGTTCGTGATCATTGCCGTGTCGGGGCTGTTCGTCGGCTTCGTGCTCGGCCTGCAGGGGTATTACACGCTGAACCGCTATGGTTCCGAGCAGGCGCTCGGGCTGCTGGTCGCGCTGTCGCTCGTGCGCGAACTCGGGCCGGTCGTCACCGCGCTGCTGTTCGCGGGCCGCGCGGGCACGTCGCTCACGGCCGAGATCGGCCTGATGAAAGCCGGCGAGCAACTCACCGCGCTCGAAATGATGGCGGTGGACCCGATCAAGAACGTGATCGCCCCGCGCATGTGGGCGGGCATCATCGCGATGCCGCTGCTCGCCGCGATCTTCAATGCGGTCGGCGTGCTCGGCGGCTACTTCGTCGGCGTCGTGCTGATCGGCGTCGATCCGGGCGCGTTCTGGTCGCAGATGCAGGGCGGCGTGCAGGTCTGGGCCGACGTCGGCAACGGCGTGCTGAAGAGCATCGTGTTCGGGTTCGCCGTGACCTTCATTGCGCTGTATCAGGGGTATGAAGCGAAGCCCACGCCCGAAGGCGTGTCGCGCGCGACCACCAAGACGGTCGTGTTCGCGTCGCTCGCCGTACTCGGCCTCGATTTCCTGCTGACCGCGCTGATGTTCAGCTAAGCCATATTTTGGAATGACGATGAAAAAGACTGCTCTCGACTTCTGGGTCGGCCTGTTCGTGGTGGTGGGCTTCCTTGCGGTGCTGTTCCTGGCGCTGAAGGTCGGCAACATGAGCTCGCTGTCGTTTCAGCCGACCTATTCGGTGAAGATGAAATTCGACAATATCGGCGGGCTGAAGCCGCGCGCGGCCGTGAAGAGCGCGGGCGTCGTGGTCGGCCGCGTGAAGTCGATCGGCTTCGACACGAATACGTACCAGGCGCTGGTGACGATCGACGTGGACGGCCAGTATCAGTTCCCGAAGGATTCGTCGGCGAAGATCCTCACGTCCGGCCTGCTCGGCGAGCAATATATCGGCCTCGATCCGGGCGGCGACACCGAAATGCTGAAGGCGGGCGATACGATCACGATGACGCAGTCGGCGATCGTGCTCGAGAACCTGATCGGCCAGTTCCTGTACAGCAAGGCCGCCGATGCGGGTGGTGCGAAGCCGGCAGCCGGGGCATCGGCAGCACCCGCCGCGCCCGCACCGGTTGCGGTGCCGGCGTCCGCGGTGTCCGGTTCGGCGGCCCAATAACCACGCGAGAGAAAACAAGAGGGTAATGACCATGCACACGATCCGCATCAGGCACGCCGCGCTGGCGGTAGCGGCAGTCGCCGCGTTGAGCGGCTGCGCGACCGTGCAGACGCCGACCAAGGGCGATCCGCTCGAAGGCTTCAACCGGACGATGTACAAGTTCAACGACACGGTCGACACGTACGCGCTGAAGCCGGTCGCGAAGGGCTACCAGTACGTGGTGCCGCAGCCGGTGCGCGACAGCGTGACGAACTTCTTCTCGAACATCGGCGACGTCTACATCGCGGCGAACAACATCGTGCAACTGCGGATCGCGGACGGCGTCGGCGACATCATGCGGGTCGTGATCAACACGGTGTTCGGCGTCGGCGGCCTGTTCGACGTCGCGACGGTCGCGAAGCTGCCGAAGCACACGGCCGACTTCGGGATCACGATGGGCCGCTACGGCGTGCCGTCGGGCCCGTATCTCGTGCTGCCGCTGCTCGGCCCGAGCACGCTGCGCGACACGGCCGGCCTGGGCGTCGACTACGTCGGCAACCCGCTCACCTACGTGAAGCCGGACGGCCTGAGCTGGGGCCTGTTCGGCGTGAACCTCGTCAACACGCGTGCGAACCTGCTCGGCGCGGGCGACGTGCTGGATGCCGCGGCGCTCGACAAGTATTCGTTCGTGCGCAACGCGTACCTGCAGCGTCGCCAGATGCTGATCAGCAACGCGCGCGGCGAGGCGGTCGCGACGTCGAGCAACGACGCGCTGCCGAAGTACGACCTGCCGGAAGACGGCGCGGCACCGGCGGCAGCCGGTGCGGCCGGTGCCGCGGTGGGCGGCGCGACGGCGCCGGCAGGTGCGTCGGGCGCGGCAGTGGCTGCGCCGGCGTCGGGCACGGCCGAATCGCCGAACCCGGCCAGCGAGACGAACGTGCCGGCGATGCAGGTGGCGCCGCCGTCGCCGGGCGGGTTCCGCTTCCCGAGCATCCGGCTGCACTGACGAGCTTACATTCGTTACAGCCGGAAACGATTCAGTCGGTAGCGTGCGCGAACTTGCGCGTAAGCTACCTGCTCCAACCTTCGCATCGACTCATTCATGCAGGTCACTATGATGAAAAAACTGTTCCTGATCCCCGTTTTCGCCGCGCTGTTCTCGTTCGGCGGCGCCGCTTACGCGCAAGTCGACCAGTCGAATCCGCAGGCACTGATCAAGACCGCGACGCAGCAGGTGCTCGACGAGGTCAAGCAGCAGACGATCAAGCAGGGCGACACCAACCGCATCATCACGATCGTCAACAAGGACATCCTGCCGTACACGGATTTCCGCCGCACCACGCAGCTCGCGATGGGCCGCAACTGGCGCACCGCGACGGCCGAGCAGCAGCAGCAGGTTCAGGAGCAGTTCAAGCTGCTGCTGATCCGCACGTATTCGGGCGCGCTCGCGCAGCTGAAGCCGGACCAGCAGATCCAGTACCCGCCGTTCCGCGCCGATCCGGCCGATACCGATGTCGTGGTCAAGACGGTCGCGATGAACAACGGCCAGCCGGTGCAGATCGACTATCGCCTGTACAAGACGGCGAACGGCTGGAAGGTGTATGACCTGAACGTGCTCGGCGCGTGGCTGATCCAGACGTACCAGCAGCAGTTCAACGAGAAGATCCAGCAAAGCGGCGTGGACGGCCTGATCCAGTTCCTCACGCAGCGCAACCAGCAACTTGCCGCCGGCAAGCAAGCGTCGTGAGCGGCTTCGAAGCCGGCTCGTCGCTGACCGTCGCGAGCGCGAAGTCCGCGCTCGCGGGCGGTCTTGCGCGCATCGACGCGGGGGCGACCTCCGGCGACTGCGCGGCGTTGACGCAATTCGACTCGTCCGCGCTCGCCGTGCTGCTCGCATGGCAACGTGCCGCCAAAGCCCGCGGCGCGACCCTCGACATTCTCAATCTCCCCCCGAAGCTCGCCAGCCTCGCGCGCGCCTACGGCGTCGACGCGCTCATCGAAGGCACCGGGCGACATTGACCCTGTCCGACCGAAGCCTGCCGCGCCGCCCGGCGCGCGCAAGCTTCAGGCCGCGCGCCTCCGGCGCCGGCTCCACCAGCCGGTTTGCCCTATAATCAAGCGTTTTGCGGGGCAGCCAATCGGCGTCCGGCCCCCATTTTCTTTCGCAGCAAGCACAGAATAGGCGTCGCGGCCCTGGCGTCGCGCACAGTCATGTCAGCCATAGAAATCCGTCACGTCAAGAAGCGCTACAAGTCGCTTCAGGCGCTCAAAGGCGTCAGCCTGTCGGTCGAGGAAGGCGAGTTTTTCGGTCTGCTCGGCCCCAACGGCGCAGGCAAGACCACACTCATCAGTATCCTCGCCGGGCTCGCCCGGGCCGACGAAGGCAGTATCTCGGTGCGCGGTCACGACGTCGTCAAGGACTTCCGCGGCGCGCGCCGCGCACTCGGCGTCGTGCCGCAGGAACTCGTGTTCGACCCGTTCTTCACCGTTCGCGAGACGCTGCGGCTCCAGTCCGGATACTTCGGCCTGCGCCGCAACGACGACTGGATCGACGAAGTGATGGCCAACCTCGACCTCACCGAGAAGGCCGACGCGAACATGCGTGCGCTGTCGGGCGGGATGAAGCGCCGCGTGCTGGTCGCGCAGGCGCTCGTGCACCGCCCGCCCGTGATCGTGCTCGACGAACCGACCGCCGGCGTCGACGTCGAACTGCGCCAGACGCTGTGGAAATTCATTTCGCGCCTGAACCGCGAAGGCCACACGATCGTGCTGACCACCCACTACCTCGAGGAAGCCGAGTCGCTGTGCGACCGTATCGCGATGCTGCGTCGCGGCGAAGTGGTCGCGCTCGATCGCACCGACGCGCTGCTGCGCCGCTTCGCGGGGCTGCAGCTGTACCTGCGCTTCGCGGCCGGCGCGCTGCCGGCCGAGCTGCGCGGGCTGGAGTCCGATCCGGCCGCCCGCGCGCCGGGCGAGCACCTGCTGCGTCTCACGAGCTACGACGATGTCGAGCGCATCCTCGCGCAATGCCGCGCGGCGGGCTGCGCATTCGACGAGATCGAGGTCCGCAAGGCGGATCTCGAAGACGTGTTCGTCCAGGTGATGAACGGGGCCGAGGTGATCGAGGGTCTGGCATGAGCGGGTTTCAAACACTGTTCTACAAGGAACTGCTGCGTTTCTGGAAAGTGTCGTTCCAGACGGTGTGCGCGCCGATCGTGACGGCGCTGCTGTACCTGACGATCTTCGGCCACGCGCTGTCGGGCCGCGTCGAGGTCTATCCGGGCGTCGAGTACGTGAGCTTTCTCGTGCCGGGCCTCGTGATGATGAGCGTGCTGCAGAATGCGTTCGCGAACAGCTCGTCGTCGCTGATCCAGTCGAAGATCACCGGCAACCTCGTGTTCGTGCTGCTGCCGCCGCTGTCGTACCGCGACATCTTCGGCGCGTACGTGCTCGCGTCCGTGGTGCGCGGCCTCGTGGTCGGCGCGGGCGTGTTCGTCGTGACGATCTGGTTTATCCCGATGCATTTCGCGGCGCCGCTGTTCATCATTGCGTTCGCGCTGCTCGGCTCGGCGATTCTCGGCACGCTCGGCCTGATCGCCGGGATCTGGGCCGAGAAGTTCGACCAGCTCGCCGCGTTCCAGAACTTCCTGATCATGCCGCTGACGTTCCTGTCCGGCGTGTTCTACTCGACGCACTCGCTGCCGCCCGTGTGGCGCGAGATCTCGCGTCTCAATCCGTTTTTCTACATGATCGACGGCTTCCGTTTCGGGTTCTTCGGCGCGTCCGACATCAACCCGTTCGCGAGCCTCGCGATCGTCACCGGTTTCTTCGTGCTGCTCGCACTGATTGCGATGCGGCTGCTCGCAACCGGCTACAAACTGCGTCATTGATATCGACGGCAGCGGCCGCCATCCGGGCGGCGCGCGCCGACAGGAGCCTTACACCATGTTGCCGACTCCCGAACAGGTCAAGCAATACATCGCCGGCGGTCTCGTCTGCACCCATCTGGAAGTCGAAGGCGACGGCCAGCACTTCTTCGCGACGATCGTGTCGGCGGCCTTCGAAGGCAAGCGCCCGATCCAGCGGCACCAGCTCGTCTACGCGGCGCTCGGCGATCGCATGAAACAGGAAATTCACGCGCTCAGCATGAAGACGCTGACGCCCGCCGAATGGCAGAACGCATAACCGGAAATCACTGAGTGCAAGTCACCGTCAACGAGCGCGACGCCGTCCAGAGCGTCGCCACGGCACACCCGGCCGTCAACGGGGAAGCGCAGGGGCAGGGAATGGACAAGCTCGTGATCGAAGGCGGCCGCCGTCTGTCGGGCGAGATCGTCGTGTCGGGCGCGAAGAACGCCGCACTGCCGATCCTGTGCGCGGGGCTGCTCACCGCCGATCCGGTCGATCTCGACAACGTGCCGAACCTGAAGGACGTGCGTACCACGCTGAAGGTGCTGAACCAGATGGGTGTGAAGAGCGAGACCGACGGCGCCCGCGTGCAGCTCGACGCGTCGCGCGTCGACAACCTCGTCGCGCCTTACGAGCTCGTGAAGACGATGCGCGCATCGATCCTCGTGCTCGGGCCGCTGCTTGCGCGCTTCGGCGAGGCGAAGGTGTCGCTGCCGGGAGGCTGCGCGATCGGCGCGCGCCCGGTCGACCAGCACATCAAGGGCCTGCAGGCGATGGGCGCCGAGATCAGCATCGAGCACGGCTTCATCGAAGCCCGCGCGAAGCGCCTGAAGGGCGCGCGCATCGTGACCGACATGATCACGGTGACGGGGACGGAAAACCTGCTGATGGCCGCGACGCTCGCCGATGGCGAGACGGTGATCGAAAACGCCGCGCGCGAGCCGGAAGTGAGCGATCTCGCACACTTGCTGGTCGCGATGGGCGCGAAAATCGACGGCATCGGCACCGATCGCCTCGTGATCCAGGGCGTCGAGCGGCTGCACGGCGCGCGCCATTCGGTGATCCCCGACCGCATCGAGGCCGGCACGTTCCTGTGCGCGGTCGCGGCGGCCGGCGGCGACGTGAGGCTGACGGGCGTGCGCCCGCACATCCTCGACGCGGTGATCGACAAGCTGCGCGAAGCCGGCGTGTCGATCGAGGAAGGCGACAGCTGGCTGCGCGTGAAGATGGACCGCCGCCCGTCGGCCGTGACGATCCGCACGTCGGAATACCCGGCGTTCCCGACCGACATGCAGGCGCAATTCATGGCCCTCAATACGGTCGCGACCGGCACCGCGCAGGTCGTCGAAACCATTTTCGAGAACCGCTTCATGCACGTGCAGGAGCTGAACCGGCTCGGCGCGAACATCACGATCGACGGCAACACCGCGCTCGTGACGGGCGTCGAGAAGCTGTCCGGCGCGACCGTGATGGCGACCGACCTGCGTGCGTCGGCGAGCCTCGTGATCGCGGGGCTGCGCGCCGACGGCGAAACGCTCGTCGACCGCATCTATCATCTGGACCGCGGCTACGACCGCATGGAAACCAAACTGACCGCCGTCGGCGCGAACGTGCGCCGCCTTTCCGGGAGCCAAGCATGACCGCGCCGCTGACCCTCGCCCTGTCGAAGGGCCGGATTTTCGAGGAAACCCTGCCGCTGCTGGCCGCGGCCGGCGTGCAGGTTACCGAGGATCCGGAAACGTCGCGCAAGCTGATCCTGCCGACGACGAACCCCGACCTGCGCGTGATCATCGTGCGCGCGAGCGACGTGCCGACCTACGTCGAATACGGCGCGGCCGATTTCGGCGTGGCCGGCAAGGACGTGCTGGTCGAGCACGGCGGCTCGGGCCTGTACCAGCCGATCGATCTGAACATTGCGCGCTGCCGGATGTCGGTGGCCGTGTCGGCCGGTTTCGACTATGCGAACGCCGTGCGCCAGGGCGCGCGGCTGCGCGTCGCGACCAAGTACGTCGAAACGGCACGCGAACACTTTGCCGCGAAGGGCGTGCACGTCGACCTGATCAAGCTGTACGGCTCGATGGAGCTCGCGCCGCTGGTCGGGCTGGCCGACGCGATCGTCGACCTCGTCAGCTCGGGCGGCACGCTGAAGGCGAACAATCTGGTCGAGGTCGAGGAGATCATGGCGATCTCGTCGCGCCTCGTCGTGAACCAGGCTGCGCTGAAGTTGAAGCGCACGGCGCTCAAGCCGATTCTCGACGCGTTCGAACGCGCGTCGCAGAATGGCGGTTGAGCGCATCACCGTAACGGAATTCCCATGTCCATCACCATCCGCAAACTCGATTCGACGAGCGAAGGCTTCGGCGCCGAGCTGCGCGCGCTGCTCGCGTTCGAGGCGAGCGAAGACGCGGCGATCGAGCAGTCGGTCGCGCAGATCCTCGCCGACGTGAAGTCGCGCGGCGATGCCGCGGTGCTCGAGTACACGAACCGCTTCGACCGGCTGAACGCGACCAGCGTCGCCGCGCTGGAGCTGCCGCAGGACGCGCTGCAGACGGCGCTCGACGGTCTCGCACCGAAGGCGCGCGCCGCGCTGGAAGCGGCCGCGGCGCGGGTGCGCGCGTACCACGAGAAGCAGAAGATCGAGTGCGGCACGCACAGCTGGCAGTACACGGAAAGCGACGGCACGGTGCTCGGCCAGAAGGTCACGCCGCTCGACCGCGTCGGCCTGTACGTGCCGGGCGGCAAGGCCGCGTATCCGTCGTCGGTGCTGATGAACGCGATTCCCGCGCGCGTCGCGGGCGTCGGCGAGATCGTGATGGTCGTGCCGACGCCGGACGGCGTGAAGAACGACCTCGTGCTCGCCGCGGCGCTGCTCGGCGGCGTCGATCGCGTGTTCACGATCGGCGGCGCGCAGGCGGTCGGCGCGCTCGCGTACGGCACGGCGACGGTGCCGGCCGTCGACAAGATCTGCGGCCCGGGCAACGCGTACGTCGCGTCGGCGAAGCGCCGCGTGTTTGGCACGGTCGGCATCGACATGATCGCCGGGCCGTCGGAAATCCTCGTGCTGTGCGACGGCACGACCGATCCGAACTGGGTCGCGATGGACCTGTTCTCGCAGGCCGAGCACGACGAGCTCGCGCAGTCGATCCTGCTGTGCCCGGACGGGGCGTTCCTCGACCGCGTCGAGAAGGCGATCGACGAGCTGCTGCCGTCGATGCCGCGTCGGGACGTGATTCGCGCGTCGCTCGAAGGCCGCGGCGCGCTGATCAAGGTGCGCGACATGGCCGAAGCGTGCCGGATCGCGAACGACATCGCGCCGGAGCACCTCGAAATCTCGGCGCTGGAGCCGCAGCAATGGGGCCAGCAGATCCGCCATGCGGGCGCGATCTTCCTCGGCCGCTACACGAGCGAGAGCCTCGGCGACTACTGCGCGGGCCCGAACCACGTGCTGCCGACGTCGCGCACCGCGCGCTTCTCGTCGCCGCTCGGCGTGTACGACTTCATCAAGCGCTCGAGCCTGATCGAAGTCAGCGCCGAAGGCGCGCAGACGCTCGGCGAGATCGCGTCCGAGCTCGCGTACGGCGAAGGGCTGCAGGCGCACGCGAAGAGCGCCGAGTTCCGGATGAAGAGCTGACCGCGCGCTGCGCGGGGGCCGGAGCGGGCGCTGACGCGCCGGCCCGGCCCGTACCCCGAAGGCCGGGGCTGGAGACACCTGGGCAGGGCGGCCGCCGCCGCGTTGCCGATCATTTGACGCCGGCGCGACGCACGCCGGCTTGAGACCATGACGACGCCACAAGACATCATCCGCCGCGACGTGCTCGCGATGACGAGCTATCCGGTGCCGGACGCGAGCGGGTTCGTGAAGCTCGACGCGATGGAGAACCCGTACTCGCTGCCCGAGCCGCTCGCCGCGGCGCTCGGCGAGCGGCTCGCGCAGGTCGCGCTGAACCGCTACCCGGCGCCGCGCCCGGCCGCGCTGCTCGACAAGCTGCGCCACGCGATGGGCGTGCCGGCTGCCTGCGACGTGCTGCTCGGCAACGGCTCGGACGAAATCATCAGCATGATGTCGGTGGCCTGCGCGAAGCCGGGCGCGAAGGTGCTCGCGCCGGTGCCGGGCTTCGTGATGTACGAGCTGTCCGCGAAGCTCGCGCAGCTCGAATTCGTCGGCGTGCCGCTGAAGGCCGACCTGACGCTCGACGTCGACGCGATGCTCGCGGCGATCGCCGAGCACCAGCCGGCGATTGTCTATCTCGCGTACCCGAACAACCCGACCGGCACGCTGTACGACGATGCCGACATCGAACGCATCGTCGCGGCCGCGCGGCAAAGCCTCGTCGTGATCGACGAGGCGTACCAGCCGTTCGCCGTGCACTCGTGGGTGCCGCGTGCCGCCGAGTTCGACAACGTCGTCGTGATGCGCACGGTGTCGAAGCTCGGCCTCGCGGGCATCCGCCTCGGCTACCTCGTCGGTTCGCCCGTGTGGCTGACCGAATTCGACAAGGTGCGCCCGCCGTACAACATCAACGTGCTGACCCAGGCGACCACCGATTTCCTGCTCGACCACCTCGACGTGCTCGACGCGCAGGCGGCCGACCTGCGTGCGCAGCGTGCGTATCTCGCGCAGGAAGTGGCCGCGCTGCCGGGCGCGACGGTGTTCCCGAGCGCCGGCAATTTCCTGCTGGTGCGCGTGCCGGACGCGGCCGCCGTGTTCGACGCGCTGCTCACCGAACGGGTTTTGGTCAAAAACGTGAGTAAAATGCATCCGTTGCTGGCTGAATGCGTGCGGCTGACCGTCGGTTCTCCCGACGAAAACGCGCGCCTGCTGGCCGCTTTGAAACTCGCGCTGCCCGGTTGAGCCTCTGGGCGCCGCAGCGCGAAACGATCAATCCCCATTTACATCGACTCAGTCAAGGAATTGCCATGCGTGTGGCGGAAGTCGTTCGCAATACCAGCGAAACGCAGATCCGTGTGAAGCTCAATCTCGACGGCACGGGCCAGCAGAAGCTGGCCACCGGCGTGCCGTTCCTCGACCATATGCTCGACCAGATCGCGCGACACGGTCTGGTCGATCTCGAGGTTGAAGCGCATGGCGATACGCACATCGACGATCACCACACGGTCGAGGATGTCGGCATCACGCTCGGTCAGGCCGTCGCGAAGGCGATCGGCGATCGCAAGGGCATCCGCCGCTACGGCCATTCGTACGTGCCGCTCGACGAGGCGCTGTCGCGCGTCGTGATCGATTTCTCGGGCCGGCCGGGCCTCGAATTCCACGTGCCGTTCACGCGTGCGCGGATCGGCACGTTCGATGTCGACCTGTCGATCGAATTCTTCCGCGGTTTCGTGAACCACGCGGGCGTCACGCTGCATATCGACAACCTGCGCGGGATCAACGCGCACCATCAGCTCGAGACCGTCTTCAAGGCCTTCGGCCGCGCGCTGCGCGCGGCGGTGGAGCTGGACGAGCGTGCGGCGGGGCAGATCCCGTCGACGAAGGGCAGCCTCTGAACCTGAACTGACCGGACGAAGCGTCAAGGACAACCTCACGGCTTCGGCGCGCGGCGCCGGCTTGCGATGGATCTGCTCAAATCGTTCATTTCGCTGCTGGCGCTGATCAATCCGGTCGGCGCGGTGCCGTTCTTCCTGAGCCTGACGGCGCAGCAGACGGAGGCCGAGCGGCGGCGCACGGTCCGGATCGCGTCGGTGTCGGTGTTCTGCGTGATCACGGTGACGACGCTGCTCGGGCAGCAGATCATCGATTTCTTCGGCATTTCGGTCGGGTCGCTCGAAGTGGGCGGCGGGATCATCATGCTGCTGATGGCGATCAACATGCTGAATGCGCAGATCGGCAACACGCGATCGACGCCGGAGGAGCGCCACGAAGCCGAGCTGAAGGACAACATCGCGGTCGTGCCGCTGGCGATTCCGCTGCTCACGGGCCCCGGCTCGATCAGCACGGTGATCATCTATGCGGCGAACTCGCGTCACTGGTATGAGCGAGCCGGGCTGGTCGCGATCGGCGCGGCCCTGGCTTTTCTGTGTTTCGTCGCGATGCGGCTCGCCGAGCCGATCGCGAACTGGATCGGCCGCACGGGCATCAACATCGCCACGCGGCTGATGGGTCTGATGCTGTCGGCGCTGGCGGTGGAATTCATCGTCAACGGATTGAGGGCGCTACTGCCTGCACTGAGATGAAAACTTCGATTGCGATTGTGGATTATGGGATGGGCAACCTGCGCTCGGTCGCGCAGGCGCTCAAGAAGGCCGAACCGGCCGCCGACGTGGCGATCGTCGACACGCCGGCCGCGATCCGCGCGGCCGACCGTGTCGTGCTGCCCGGCCAGGGCGCGATGCCCGACTGCATGCGCTCGCTCGGCGAATCGGGTTTGCAGGAGGCCGTGATCGAGGCGTCGCGCACGAAGCCGCTGCTCGGCGTGTGCGTCGGCGAGCAGATGCTGTTCGACTGGAGCGCGGAAGGCGACACGAAGGGCCTCGGCCTGTTGCCCGGCAAGGTCGTGCGCTTCGAACTCGACGGCCGCCTGCAGGACGACGGCTCGCGCTTCAAGGTGCCGCAGATGGGCTGGAACCGCGTGCGCCAGTCGCAGCCGCACCCGCTGTGGGACGGCGTGCCCGACGACGCGTATTTCTACTTCGTGCACAGCTATTACGTGAGCCCGGACAACCCGGCGCATACGGTCGGCGAAACGGCGTACGGCGCGCCGTTTACGTCCGCGGTCGCGCGGGACAACCTCTTCGCGACCCAATTCCACCCCGAGAAAAGTGCGGAGGTCGGGTTGCGTCTGTATCGCAACTTCGTACACTGGAAACCGTGAACGTCGCGTGCGTGCCACAGTCGGCGAGCCGGAAAGGCCCGTCGCACGGGGCTTGCACGCCTAAGCGCCGAAAGAGTTGTACTAAACTAGCGAGACGGCGCGGTACCGGATTGGCCGGTACGCGCCGGATTCTTTTCTTCTTCCACGACGACACCCGATTGCTATGTTGCTGATTCCGGCCATCGACCTCAAAGACGGTCAGTGTGTGCGCCTCAAACAGGGCGATATGGACCAGGCCACGATTTTCTCCGAGGACCCGGCGGCGATGGCCCGCAAGTGGGTCGATCTCGGCGCCCGGCGGCTCCATCTCGTCGACCTGAACGGCGCATTCGCCGGCAAGCCGAAGAATCTCGAGGCGATCGAAGCGATCCTCGATGAAGTCGGCGACGAAATTCCCGTCCAGCTCGGCGGCGGCATCCGCAGCCTCGAGACGATCGAGAAGTATCTCGACGCCGGTCTGTCCTACGTGATCATCGGCACCGCGGCCGTGAAGAATCCGGGCTTCCTGCAGGATGCGTGCACCGCGTTCTCCGGCAGCATCATCGTCGGGCTGGACGCGAAGGACGGCAAGGTCGCGACCGACGGCTGGAGCAAGCTGACCGGCCACGAAGTGGTCGATCTCGCGAAAAAGTTCGAAGACTACGGCGTCGAGTCGATCGTCTACACGGACATCGGCCGCGACGGGATGCTGCAGGGCATCAACATCGAGGCGACCGTGAAGCTCGCGCAGGCGGTCGGCATCCCGGTGATCGCCAGCGGCGGCCTGTCGAACCTCACGGACATCGAGCAGCTGTGCGAAGTGGAAGAGCACGGTGTCGAAGGCGTGATCTGCGGCCGTGCGATCTACTCCGGCGATCTCGATTTCGCGGCCGCGCAAAAGCGCGCGGACGAACTGAACGGCGAACTCGACAACGCGTAAGCGCGGTTGTCCCGCTCGCCGGGGCTGCCCGCAGGCGGCCCCGACCGGAAGCCTCGCGCGAGGTTTCCGCAACCGGCCGTCCCAGCGCGGCATTTGGCGCAACATCATGGCTCTAGCTAAACGCATCATCCCCTGCCTGGACGTGACTGCCGGGCGTGTCGTCAAGGGCGTCAACTTCGTCGAGCTGCGCGACGCCGGCGACCCCGTCGAGATCGCCCGCCGCTACGACGACCAGGGCGCTGACGAACTGACGTTCCTCGACATCACCGCGACCTCCGACCAGCGCGACCTGATCCTGCCGATCATCGAAGCCGTCGCGTCGCAGGTGTTCATTCCGCTGACCGTCGGCGGCGGCGTGCGTGCCGTCGCCGACGTGCGGCGCCTGCTGAACGCGGGCGCGGACAAGGTCAGCATGAATTCGTCGGCGGTCGCGAATCCGCAGCTCGTGCGCGATGCGGCCGACAAGTACGGTTCGCAATGCATCGTCGTCGCGATCGACGCGAAGCGCGTGTCGGCCGACGGCGAAGCGCCGCGCTGGGAAGTCTTCACGCACGGCGGCCGCAAGAACACGGGCCTCGACGCGATCGAATGGGCGCGCAAGATGGCCGAGCTCGGCGCGGGCGAGATCCTGCTCACGAGCATGGACCGCGACGGCACCAAGTCGGGCTTCGACCTCGCGCTCACGCGCGGCGTGTCGGACGCGGTGCCGGTGCCGGTGATCGCGTCGGGCGGTGTCGGCTCGCTGCAGCACCTGGCCGACGGCATCAAGGACGGTCGCGCCGATGCGGTGCTGGCCGCGAGTATCTTCCACTACGGCGAGCACACGGTCGGCGAGGCGAAGCGCTTCATGGCCGACCAGGGCATCCCGGTGAGGCTGTGATGAATACGGAAACGAATGCATTGCCCGCGTGGCTCGACAAGGTCCGCTGGGACGACAACGGCCTAGTGCCGGTGATCGCGCAGGAAGCGTCGACGAACGACGTGCTGATGTTCGCGTGGATGAACCGCGAGGCGCTGGCGAAGACGATCGAGACGCAGCGCGCGGTCTACTATTCGCGCTCGCGCAAGCGCCTGTGGTTCAAGGGCGAGGAGTCGGGCCACGTGCAGCACGTGCACGAGGTGCGGCTCGATTGCGACGAGGATGTCGTGCTGCTGAAGGTCGAGCAGGTGTCGGGCATCGCATGCCACACCGGCCGGCATTCGTGCTTCTTCCAGAAATTCGAAGGCACCGTGGAGAGCGGCGACTGGGTCACGGTCGAACCGGTGCTGAAAGACCCCGAACACATCTACAAATGACGCAATCGACCGAAGACACGCTGCTGCGCCTCGCGGCCGTGATCGATAGCCGCAAGGGCGGCGATCCCGACCAATCGTACGTATCGCGCCTGTTCCACAAGGGCGACGACGCGGTGCTGAAGAAGATCGGCGAAGAGGCGACGGAAGTCGTGCTGGCCGCGAAGGACGCGCGTCAGGGCGGCGCGCCTGCCGCGCTCGTCGGCGAGGTGGCCGACCTGTGGTTCCACTGCCTCGTGATGCTGTCGCACTTCGACCTGAGCCCGGCCGACGTGATCGCCGAGCTCGAGCGCCGCGAAGGATTGTCGGGTATCGAGGAGAAGGCGCTGCGCAAGCGTCGCGAGCGCGAGGAAAACGGCGGGTGACAGGCCCTCGTCGCGAGATGGCCACAGTGCGGTAAGCTGTAAGAATTGTCATCTAACGGGGGTAGCCTCATGACCGATACGCGAAGCGAGTTTCCGCCGCCGTTGGTGCCGGGCGGTGCGGATGCCGAACGTCTGGCCGGCCTGCGCACGCTGACGCACGTGCTCTACGGCCTCTACGCGTTTCATTGGCTCACGGGCGGCGTCACGGGCATCATCGCGATCATCATCAACTACGTGAAGCGCGACGATGTGGCGGGCACGCCGTATGCCGCCCACTTCGAGTGGCAGATCCGCACGTTCTGGCGCGCGCTGATCGCGTACGTGATCGGGTTCGCGCTGATGTTCGTGGTGGTCGGATTTGCAGTGATGTTTGTCACATGGATCTGGACGCTGTACCGTATCATCAAGGGTTGGCTGTACCTGAACGACAACAAGCCGCTCGATCCGCAGGCCTGGTTTTGACCGGTCGCGCTCGGGCGTCTGCAGGAGCAACATGAGTCACGATCCGAATTGCCTGTTCTGCAAGATCGCGGCAGGCGAGATCCCGAGCACGAAGGTGCACGAGGACGACGAATTCGTCGCGTTCCGCGACATCCGCCCGGCGGCCGAGACGCACGTGCTCGTGATTCCGCGTCAGCATCTGCCGACGCTGTCGGCGGCGAGCGAGGGCGATGCGCCGATGCTCGGCCGGCTGATGCTGCTCGTGTCGCGTCTCGCCGAGCAGCTCGGGGTCGCGTATACCGGCGGCGAAACCGGTTTCCGTACGGTGATCAATACGGGCCCGGGCGGCGGGCAGGAGGTCTACCACCTGCACGCGCATATCCTGGCCGGTCCGCGCCCCTGGCAGCGGATGGGTTGACGGCGCGGGGCGTTTCCCCGCATCGATAGTCGAAGCCGGCGCGTTGCCGGCGATTTGCGCCGCGCAGCGGCGTGGTTGAGGAGAGGTTTCATCATGGGTGGATTGAGCATTTGGCACTGGCTGATCGTGCTGCTGATCGTCGCGCTGGTTTTCGGTACGAAGAAGCTGCGCAACATCGGCAACGATCTCGGTAGCGCCGTGAAGGGTTTCAAGGACGGCATGAAGGAAGGCGAAACGCCGGCCGACGCGCAGCAGCTGCCGCGCA
This sequence comes from Burkholderia metallica, assembly GCF_902832845.1. Classification (GTDB taxonomy): domain Bacteria; phylum Pseudomonadota; class Gammaproteobacteria; order Burkholderiales; family Burkholderiaceae; genus Burkholderia; species Burkholderia metallica. Next base: position 83,262 of record NZ_CADFDB010000012.1, read on the forward strand.
CGGGCACGGTCGACGTCAACGCGAAGGAAACGACGCGTTCCGACTCGAACAAGGCGTAACGCCGGCACGCTGACAGGCATTCGCGATGCTGGATCTCGGTCTTTCGAAGATGGCGCTGATCGGCGTCGTCGCGCTCGTGGTGCTCGGCCCCGAGCGCCTGCCGCGCGTTGCGCGTACGGCAGGCGCGCTGTTCGGCCGCGCGCAGCGGTACATCAACGACGTGAAGGCCGAGGTCTCGCGCGAAATCGAACTCGACGCGCTGCGGACGATGAAGACCGATTTCGAGACGGCTGCGCGCAACGTCGAAACGACGATTCACGACAACCTGCGCGAGCACGAGAAGGAACTGAACGACACGTGGCATTCCGCGGTTGGCGGTCTCAACGAAGCGGCGGGCGACGCCGGTTCGTACGGTTCCGGCGAGTCCGCGGCGCCGTCGTGGCGCGGCAGTCCGGCCGCGCTCGCGCCGAAGCGTCGCAACTGGCGCGTCAAGCAGGCGGCTGCGCCTGTCTGGTACAAGCGTGCGACCACCCGCCGGACGCACGTGCAGTCGGGCGCCGCGCGTGTCGCGCGCCACCAGCCGGCCAGCCTGCGCCGGCCGACGCGCTTCTTCTGAGTCGAGCGCATGCTCGCTCGTCAATCCTACCGAGGGCCGGTGTGAGCGACCCCCAGCAGACCCCGGGCGACGCCCCGGAAGAAACCTTCATTTCCCATCTCGTCGAGCTTCGCGATCGCATCATTCGCGCGGGGGCGGCCGTGATCGTCGTGTTCCTCGGGCTCGTCTACTGGGCGCCCGACATCTTCCGGCTGCTCGCGCGGCCGCTGATGGAGAATCTGCCGAAGGACGGCAAGATGATCGTCACCGACGTCACCGGCTCGTTCTTCGTGCCGATGAAGGTCACGATGCTCGTCGCGCTCGTGATCGCGCTGCCGATCGTGCTGTACCAGATCTGGGCATTCGTCGCGCCGGGGCTGTACCAGCACGAGAAGAAGCTCGTCGCGCCGCTCGTCGGCAGCAGCTACTTCCTGTTCCTGTGCGGGATGGCGTTCGCGTACTTCCTCGTGTTTCCGACGATCTTCCGCGTGATGGCGCACTACAACGCGCCGCTCGGGGCCGAGATGACGACCGACATCGACAACTACCTGAGCTTCGTGCTCGGGATGTTCATCGCGTTCGGGGTCACGTTCGAGGTGCCGATCGTCGTCGTGCTGCTCGTCCGGATGGGGGTGCTGTCGCTGAAGAAGCTGAAGGAGATGCGGCCGTACGTGATCGTCGGCGCGTTCGTCGTCGCGGCGGTCGTCACGCCGCCGGACGTGTTCTCGCAACTGATGCTCGCGCTGCCGCTGGTCGTGCTGTTCGAGATCGGGCTGTTGGCCGCGCGGTTCTTCGTACCCAAGAAGCCGGCCGAGGAAGGCGACGCCGAGAACGGCGAAGCCGCCAGCTGACGTTGGCGCGCTGGACGGTGCGTGGTGCGGCCGGGCTTGTTCGGTCGGAGCCGGGCAGCGCGACCGCCGTGTAGCAGCCCCGGAAGCGGGCGGAACGACCTGCCCGGCAACGACGGGCTTCGATATTCGATGGAAAGCAAAAGGGCAGCCAACCGGCTGCCCTTTTTGCTTCCGACGGCGTTTGGCGGTCGACGCGCGGCGGCGCGCCGCGCCCCACGCGTCATTCGCTGTCGCTGTCCTGCTCGTCGAGCGTCTGCTTCGGCGGCGGCGGGCGCTTGCCGATCACGACGTTCACGTCGAACTCCTTGCCCTTGCGCACGACGTGCACCTTGGTCGGCGTGCCGGGTTTGATCTGCGCGACGGTGTTCAACAGCTTCGTCGTGTCGGTGATCTCGTCGCCGTTGACCGAGACCAGGATGTCGCCCGGCTTGATGCCGGCCTTGTCGGCCGGGCCGCCCTGCAGCACGCCGGCGACGATCGCGCCCGATTTCTGCGACAGCCCGAACGACTCGGCGATCTCCGGCGTGACGTCCTGCGGCTCGACGCCGATCCAGCCGCGCGTGACCGAGCCCGTCGTGATGATGCTTTCGAGCACCGTGCGTGCGGTGGATACGGGAATCGCGAAGCCGATGCCGAGCGAGCCGCCCGAGCGGGAATAGATGGCGGTGTTGATGCCGAGCAGGTTGCCGTTCACGTCGACCAGCGCGCCGCCGGAATTGCCGGGGTTGATCGGCGCGTCGGTCTGGATGAAGTTCTCGAACGTGTTGATGCCGAGGTGGTTGCGGCCGAGCGCGCTGATGATCCCCATCGTGACCGTCTGGCCGACGCCGAACGGGTTGCCGATCGCGAGCACGACGTCGCCGACGCGCGACTGGTCGGAGCGGCCGAGCGTGATCGTCGGCAGGTTCGTCATGTTGATCTTCAGCACCGCGAGGTCGGTCTCGGGATCGCTGCCGATCACCTTCGCGGTGCCGGTGCGGCCGTCGGCGAGCGCGACTTCGATCTGGTCGGCGCCGTCCACGACGTGCTGGTTCGTTAGAATGTAACCTTCAGGGCTCACGATGACGCCCGAGCCAAGGTTGGCGGCCGGTTCATCCTGTTGCTTGCGGGCGTTGCGGTCGCCGAAGAAGTAGCGGAACAGCGGATCTTTCGCGCGCGGGTCGGGCGGCAGCGAGCCGTCCTTGCTGGAGAACACGTTGACGACGGCCGGCATCGCCTTTTGCGCGGCTTCCGCGTACGACGTGGTCGCCGGAGCGCCGCCGATGCCCGGCGCGACTTCCCGCAGCGCAACGATCGGCGTGGCGAGCTGCTTGCCGAGCTGTCCTTGCCGTTGCAGCCATTGCGGCTTGAGCGTCACGACGATGAACATCAGCGCGAGCAGCACGGTGACCGCCTGCGCGAAGAACAGCCAGAAGCGTCTAAGCATCTGAATGGATTAGAGGTTTATATGGATCGGATCGAACTCGAATTGTACTTGAACAATACCCTTGAAACCGCGCGCTTCAAGGACTATTGCCCGAATGGCCTTCAGGTCGAGGGGCGCCGCAAGATCGAGAAGATCGCCACCGGCGTCACGGCGTCTGTCGCGTTTCTCGAAGCCGCGCTCGAATGGGGGGCCGACGCCGTGCTCGTCCATCACGGCTATTTCTGGCGCAACGAGCCGGCGCAGATCACGGGCCGCAAGTACCAGCGCCTGAAGCTGCTGCTCGCAAACGACCTGAACCTGTTCGCATTCCACCTGCCGCTCGACGCGCATCCCGAATACGGCAACAACGCGCAGCTCGGCGAGCGGCTCGGGCTGATCGGCGACCAACGCTTCGGCGACGGCGACCTCGGCTGGATGGCGACGCTGCCGATGCCCGTCACGCTCGAGCACTTCGTCGCCAAGGTCGAGCACACGCTCGGCCGCACGCCGCTCGTGCTCGGCGATCCGGACATGCAACTGCGCCGCATCGCATGGTGCACCGGCGCCGCGCAAAGCTATTTCGACGCGGCGATTGATGCCGGCGCGGACGTGTTCCTGACCGGCGAGGTGTCCGAATACGTGACGCACACGGCGGCCGAGAGCGGCGTCGCGTTCGTTGCGGCGGGGCACCATGCGACCGAGCGCTACGGAATCCAGGCGCTGGGCGCCCATTTGTCCGAAAAATTCGATATCGAACACCTTTTCATCGATATTCATAACCCGGTCTGAATGCCGGATTTGCGGCGGCGCATCGAAATTTCACAATGTAGCGGATGCTTAAAAGCGAAATGATTTAATTGCTCCGATAGTGCGGGAAAACCCTTAACTATCAAACACTTCGAAGGGATTTTCATCTCCGGGCCTTGTAAATGGCGACTCCATTCGAGCAAACTAGCGGCGGAATGGAAAGTCGTGACGGAAAATCCAACTCAGAAGTGGGGCGTGTGATGCGAGACAAGGAAGAGAAACGCGTCGACAGCGGCCGCCGTACCTGGCTGATTGCGACATCCGTAGCAGGTGGCGTGGGAGGCGTAGCCACCGTCATACCTTTCGCGGCGTCGCTTGCGCCGTCCGCGAAAGCGAAAGCGGCCGGTGCACCGGTCGAAGTGGACATCAGCGGGCTGAAGCCCGGTGAAATGGTGACCGTGCCGTGGCGCGGCAAGCCGGTGTGGATCCTGAACCGCACCGACGCGATGCTGGCCGATGTGGTCAAGGCCGACAAGGAAGTGGCCGACCCCACCACCGAAAAGCCCTACACGATGCCGTTGCCCGCGTATTGCGCGAACGAATATCGCTCGCGGGCCGATCGCAAGAACATCCTCGTCGTGATGGCCGTGTGCACGCACCTCGGCTGCACGCCAAGCCAACGCTTCACGCCGGGTCCGCAGCCGAACCTGCCGGACGACTGGCCGGGCGGTTTCCTCTGCCCGTGTCACGGTTCGACCTACGACCTCGCCGGCCGTGTGTTCAAGAACAAGCCGGCGCCTCAGAATCTCGACATCCCGCCCTACATGTTCACGTCGGCAACGACCCTCGTGATCGGCAAGGACGAGAAAGGAGAAGCGTGATGGCCGACAACAAGGAAGTCTCCACGACAGGTCTCACCGGCTGGATCGATCAACGCTTCCCGCTCACGTCCACCTGGAAGAAGCACGTTTCCGAGTACTACGCGCCGAAGAACTTCAATTTCTGGTACTTCTTCGGCTCCCTCGCGCTGCTGGTGCTGGTCAACCAGATCGTCACGGGCATCTTCCTGACGATGAACTACAAGCCCGACTCGACGCTCGCGTTCGCGTCGGTCGAGTACATCATGCGCGAGGTGCCGTGGGGCTGGCTGATCCGCTACATGCACTCCACGGGCGCGTCGATGTTCTTCGTCGTCGTCTACCTGCACATGTTCCGCGGGCTGCTGTACGGGTCGTATCGCAAGCCGCGCGAACTCGTGTGGATCTTCGGCTGCGCGATCTTCCTGTGCCTGATGGCCGAGGCGTTCTTCGGCTACCTGCTGCCGTGGGGCCAGATGTCGTTCTGGGGCGCGCAGGTGATCGTGAACCTGTTCTCGGCGATCCCGTTCGTCGGCCCGGACCTGTCGCTGTGGATTCGCGGCGACTACGTCGTGTCGGACGTCACGCTGAACCGCTTCTTCGCGTTCCACGTGATCGCGATTCCGCTCGTGCTGGTCGGCCTCGTGGTCGCGCACCTCGTCGCGCTTCACGAGGTGGGGTCGAACAACCCGGACGGCATCGAGATCAAGGCGAAGAAGGACGAGAACGGCATTCCGCTCGACGGCATCCCGTTCCATCCGTACTACTCGGTGCACGATTTCCTCGGCGTGTGCGTGTTCCTGATGGTGTTCGCGCTGATCGTGTTCTTCTCGCCGGAGATGGGCGGCTACTTCCTCGAGGCGAACAACTTCGTCCCGGCGAACCCGCTGCAGACGCCGCCCGAGATCGCGCCGGTCTGGTACTTCACCGCGTTCTACGCGATGCTGCGCGCGACCACCGATCCGTTCAAGATCGTGCTGATGATCGTGATCGCGCTGCTCGGCGTGCTCGCGCTGATCCGCGCGCGCGGCAAGTGGAAGGTCGGCCTGCCGGTGCTCGCCGCGGCGATCGTCGTGTTCATGTACCTGACGGAGTCGAAGTTCTGGGGCGTGGTCGTGATGGGCTCGGCGGTGATCACGCTGTTCTTCCTGCCATGGCTCGACCGCAGCCCGGTGAAGTCGATCCGCTACCGGCCGCTGTTCCACAAGGTGTTCCTCGGGATCTTCGTCGCGGCGTTCCTGACCCTCGCGTTCCTCGGCACGCGGCCGCCATCGCCTGCCGCGACGCTGATCGCGCAGTGCTGCGCGCTGATCTACTTCGCGTTCTTCCTCGGCATGCCCGTCTGGACGCCGCTTGGCACGTTCAAGCAGCCGCCGGAGCGGGTGCGCTTCAAGCCCCATTAACGTGAGCGAGGAGAGAACGACATGAAGAAACTGCTTTCGACACTCGCGCTGATCGGGGCGACGGCCTGTGCGCTGCTGGCGGCGCCGGCGGTTCGGGCGGAAGGTAATTTTCCGCTCGACCGGGCGCCCGATAACACGGAAAATCTCGTTTCGCTTCAGCACGGCGCGCAATTGTTTGTAAACTATTGCCTGAACTGCCACAGCGCGAACCTGATGCGCTACAACCGTCTGACGGATCTGGGCATATCCCAGAAGGAGATCGAAAAGAATCTCCTGTTCACGACCGACAAGGTCGGCAACACGATGTCCGTTGCGATGCGGCCCGAAGACGCGAAGAACTGGCTCGGCACCTCGCCGCCCGACCTGTCGGTCGAGGAGCGCGCGCGCGGCCGCGACTGGCTGTATACGTATCTGCGCAGTTTCTACCGCGACGATACGCGGCCGACCGGCTGGAACAACGCGGTGTTCGAGAACGTCGGCATGCCCCATGTACTGTGGCAGCTGCAGGGGCAGCGCACCGCCAAATTCGAAGACAAGACGGACGAGGAGACGGGCGAGAAGGTCCATACGCTCGTCGGCTTCCAGCAGGTCACACCGGGGACACTGTCCTCGGTGGATTATGATGCTGCGGTTGCCGACCTGGTGGCGTACATGACCTGGATGTCCGAGCCGGCTCAGCAGACCCGCAAACGCCTCGGCGTGTGGGTGCTGATCTTTCTCGGTGTCCTGACTTTCCTGGCCTGGCGGCTCAATGCCGCGTACTGGAAAGATATCAAGTAATCACGCCTGACCGGCGTGGGGCCGGCGCAAGGTGGAACCCGCAACGGGTTCGCCGCGTGCCGGCCCTCGGCTTTTTTGAGGAAAACGCAAACATGATGGTTCTGTATTCCGGCACAACTTGCCCGTTCTCCCAGCGTTGCCGGCTGGTGCTGTTCGAGAAGGGCATGGACTTCGAAATCCGTGACGTCGATCTGTTCAACAAGCCGGAAGACATTTCGGTGATGAACCCGTACGGTCAGGTGCCGATCCTGGTCGAGCGCGACCTGATCCTGTACGAATCGAACATCATCAACGAGTACATCGACGAGCGCTTCCCGCATCCGCAACTGATGCCGGCCGACCCGGTGCAGCGCGCACGCGCGCGCCTGTTCCTGCTCAACTTCGAGAAGGAACTGTTCGTCCACGTCAGCACGCTCGAGAACGAGAAGGGCAAGGCGGCGGAGAAGAACCACGAGAAGGCACGCCTCGCGATCCGCGATCGCCTGACGCAGCTCGCGCCGATCTTCGTGAAGAACAAGTACATGCTCGGCGAGGAATTCTCGATGCTCGACGTCGCGATCGCGCCGCTGCTGTGGCGTCTGGATCACTACGGCATCGAACTGTCGAAGAACGCTGCGCCGCTGATGAAGTACGCCGAGCGGATCTTCAGCCGTCCGGCCTATATCGAAGCACTGACGCCGTCCGAAAAGGTCATGCGTCGTTGATGGTGCAATGAGTGCATGACGGAGCGGGCGGCGTGGCGTGCCGCGCCCCCGCTCTGGTTCGAGGATTGTGATGCAAGAGATTTCAACGAAGCCTTATCTGCTGCGCGCGTTGTACGAGTGGTGCACCGATAACGGTTACACGCCGCATATCGCGGTGAGGGTCGACAACTCGACGCGCGTGCCGCGTCAGTTCGTGCGTGACGGCGAGATCGTGCTCAACATCAGCTTCGAGGCGACGAGCCAACTGCAGATGGGTAACGAGTGGATCGAATTCACGGCCCGGTTCTCCGGGAAGGCGCACAAGATCGAGATTCCGGTTGCCAACGTGCTCGCGATCTATGCGCGCGAGAACGGGCAGGGCATGGCGTTCCAGGTCGATGCGGTTGCGGGTGAGGGCGCCGATTCGGGTGCGTTCGACGAAGATGCGGCGCAGGCGGATGATGCGCCGCGCGACGAATCGCCTGCTGCATTGACGCCGGTGGCCGACAGCGGCGCGAACGAGGAGCCGTCCGAAGGCGCCGACGAACCGCCGAAAACCGACGGCGATGGCGACGGTTCGAAAGGTGGCAGCAGACCTCGCCTCAAGATCGTGAAATGAGGTAGAATCTCGCGCTACGCCGGCTTAGCTCATCTGGTAGAGCAGTTGATTTGTAATCATCAGGTGGCGGGTTCGAGTCCTGCAGCCGGCACCAAATTGAACGAAGGGTCGGGAGGTTTTCCTCCCGGCCCTTTGTCTTTGGGCGCCCAGCATGGGCGTACTCCTGCGAGTGAAAGTCTCGCCATGAGTTGATCACAGCGAATGAGGCAAAGCGCAACTGCGTGAGGGTGACTGAGCGCGGGGCGTAAGTTGTGAGCCGATGGACAAGAATCGGATAGAAGGCGCTGCCGAGCAGGGCGAACGGGAAAAGAACCGCTAAGCTCTTGTGATTCGGGCGAAGTGGCGTAAATCCGGCGGGCCAGAGCGTAATCGTGTCTCCCGGACCGGACGCAAACACCTTCACATCTGCCTGAACAACCCCGCATACGCACGACTAACCGGCAGCATCTCCCGCTGCCCGCGCACGCGAATCCGCGACCTTCCCAGCAGATCGCGCTCGACACGATCGATCGCTGCGTACGCAACGATCACGCCGCGATGCACCTGCGCGAACCGCTCCGGATCGAGCCGCTGCATCAGCTCCTTCAGCGGCGTGCGAATCACGAGCCGTTCACCGGCCGTGACGATTTCCGTGTACTTCTCCGACGCCTGGAAATACAGCACGTCGTCGACCGACACGAGCCGCGTCGCGTCCTTCACGCCAACCGTTAGCCAGCGGATCGGTGCCGTCTCTCTCGCTTGAGCCGCCTGCACGAGCGCATCGGCCTGCGCGGGCGCCGGCCCGCCACGCTGAAGCCTCGCGATACAGCGCAGTAGCCGCTCGTCCGTTACCGGCTTCAGCAGGTAGTCGACCGCGGCCCGATCGAACGCGTCGACCGCATAATCGTCGTAGGCCGTGACGAACACGACATGTACGTCGGGCGCCAGCGCAGCGAGCTTCAACCCGTCGATGCCGGGCATCCGGATGTCGAGAAACGCGATGTCCGGGCGCGGCGACGCGTTCAGCGCGGTCAGTGTTTCGACGCCGTTGCGCGGCATCGCGACGATCTCCAGTTCAGGCCAGAGCTGCCGTAGCCGCTGCGCGAGTGACGCGGACAGGTTCGGTTCATCGTCGGCAATGAGAGCAGTCGGCATGTCAGTCGATCGGAATCAGCAGGGTTGCGGTGACACCATGCGCGGCGGCGGCGTTCGTTTCGACAGCGACGCGGCCGCGCTCGCCGTGCAGCGTTCGGATACGCGCCGCGACGTTGGCGAGACCCACGCCCCCATGCAGGCGCGTGTCTCCTTTGCCGAGGCCGACGCCCGTATCGATTACGTTCAGTTCGAGGCTGTCGCCGCGCATCCTGCCGCGAATCACGATCACGCCGCCGTCGATCGATGGCTCGATGCCGTGCAGCAACGCATTCTCGACGAGCGGTTGCAGCAGCAGCGGCGAGAACGGCAGCGCGCGCAGATCCGTCGGCACGTCGATCGCATACGAAAGCCGCTCGCCGAGCCGGATCGACGCGATCTTCAGCAACGCGTCGACGAGCTCGAGTTCTTCGCCGAGCGTCGACGTCGCATCGCGCGTGCGTCGCAGGCTTGCACGCAGGTAGCGATTCAGGCTGTCGAGCATCGTCGACGCGCGAGCCGGATCGCGCTCGATCAGGCTCTGCACGTTCGCGAGCGTATTGAACAGGAAGTGCGGCTCGATCTGCGCCTGCAGCAGCGCCAGACGAGCGGCCGTCTCGGCCTGGCGTGCTTCGGCGGCTTCGCGGCGCTCGGTCTCGAGCGTCGCACGCATGCGCATGGACTGCAGGAACAGCGACACGCACACGAACAGGATCGCCGAGATGAGAAACGACGGCCCGTAGCTGTCCCACGTGCCGATGCGGGCGCGTCCGAACACGTGCGGCACGTTTGCGCCGACGATCGTCGCCGAGATCTCGAAGCCGATGAGCACGCTGGCCGGTGCGATCACGATGGCTTTCAGCACGAGCCCCGGCTTGCGCGGCAACAGCCGGTCGGCGGCATGGCTGAACAGCAGCGCGCAGAAACCGATCGCGTTGGAGACGACGAGGTAGGACAGCAGCGGTTCCTGGAAATGGAGCGCCCAGAAACCCAGGCCGACGACCGAGTTGAAGCACGCGAACGCAAGCAGTGCGGCCGGATCGCGCAACAGCCGCGGCGAGATGCCGGCGGGTGACGGCGGAATCGGCGAAGGGTCGGACGTGGCTCGCATGGTGTCGGGTGAGGATATAGGCGCGCGATGCACTGATGGCCTGACCTTACTGTCGGTCGGGGCGACTGCGTGCGCGCTGCGACGAACCGCACGCGGGCTCGACGAAGCGCTTCGGCTGCCGACGGTTGGCCGGTTTCCGTCACGAGTGTAGTGGAAGGGGCTGCGGATGGACACGGGGCATTGCAGGTTGCGCGTCGAGCACGACGCGCCGAGCAGCCGGGTGCAGGCGGCTCTTTCGGTTCAGCAATCGCCGGCCGCCGGGCCCATGGGTGCATCGGTCTTCCCGATCCGCCGAGCGATCGTCGCCTCGACGCGCAACTCGTCCGCGAATTCGGGCGTCCCGTCGCAAGTCGTGCCGTCTGCCGGGACCAAGCAATAAGGTGTTGCCGTATCCACACCGATCAGGCTCCCCCGACCATGTCCACGATCTTTCACCTGAAGCCTTACGTCTACGTCATGTTCTGCGTGCTGCTCTATATCGGCATCAAGCGCTGTTTCCCGCGCGAGGTGCCGGCGGCACGACCGCTGATCTCGCCGGTCGCGTTCGGGATGCTCGGCATCGTCAGCCTGAACGGACGCTTTCCACATGCGGGTGTCGACGCGAATGCGATCGCGCTGGCGGCCGTCCTGGGCGGCGCGACGCTGGGCTGGCTGCACGCGGGCCGGTGGCGGCTCGAATATCGTCCGGCCTCGTCGGGCCTGCGTGTGCGCCTGCCCGGCGACGCGAGCCTGCTCGCCACGCTGATGCTGACGTTCGTCGCCGAAACCGGCATCCACTACGCGGTCGCCGTGCACGCGCCGTGGGCGGCGACGAGCAGCTTCGTGATGCTGTCGTTCGCGGTATGGGGCGTGCTCGTCGGGATGACGCTCGGGCGCGCGATGAACGTGGTCGTGCGCTGCATGCGCCATGCGAGCGGATCGGGGCATGGGGGGCCGTATTCGGTCGATCCGCGATGAAGGGGGCGCAACGGCCGGCGAACGGGGCAACTGACGGCCCGGCATGCGACGCAGTTCGCCTTCGTCAATCGTAAGGGTATTAAACCGAAACCACGTGTAACGAGCGCTATTTCGCACCCCGTTTTCCTGTCACGGTCACGTCACGGTGCGCTCATAACGTTGCACGTTCCCGTCGCGGCGGCACTGCCGGACCGGGAACGTGCGCCACCCGCTCGCGACGACGTGCCCGCGTCGCGGACGGGGGCCGACCGGGATCTCGCTCCCGGCGGCGCGGCGGTCACGCATCGCGCCATTTCATTCAAAAATACGATCGACGACGGTTCGAACCGGATCGCGGACGATCAGGAGACAGAGCATGCTCAGTCCGCATGAATTCTCGATGCTGTTGCGCATCGCGCGTGCGCCGGACAGCGTCGATCCGTCGAATCCCGCCTTCGCCGTGCTGGTCGAGAAGCGGCTGGTCGACGATACGCAGGTGCGCCTGAACGCCGTGGCTGCGCGCCCGGCGCTGACACCGATCGGCCGGATGCTGCTGGCGCGCTTCGATCAAGCGGCCTGAAGGAGCGCGTCACGCCTTCGTCGAGACGAAGAACGTGACGCGTTGAAGCGCCGGGTCGCTTACTGCGCGACCGGCACGGTGACGTCGCTGCCGAACCAGTGCATCGAGATCTTCTTCAGCGTGCCGTCCTTGCGCAGCGAATCGAGCGCGTCGTTGATCGCCTTCTCGAACTTCGGATTGCCCTTGCGGAACGGGATCGCCATTTCCTGCTTGCCGCCGTTCAGCACTGCACCGGCACGCAGCGGCAGGTTCGATGTCTTGATCATGTACGGCAGCATCAGGCGATCGTCGAGCGTCGCCTCGATCCGGCCCGCGGCGAGGTCGCGCAGCTTCTCCGGCGCGCCCGGATACGTCTGCACCTCGATGCCCGGCACGGTGCGCGCCATCTGGTCGTAGTTGGTGCCGAGCGTCACGCCGAGCTTCTTGCCCTTGAAATCGTCGAGCGACTTGAAGTTGCGCGTGTCGTCCTTGCGCTGGATCAGCTGCGCGGCCGAGTACGTGTACGGCTCGCTGAAGTCGAGCGCTTCCTTGCGCTGCGGCGTGATCGTGACCTGGTTGACGATCACGTCGAACTTGCCGGCCTGCAGGCCCGCGATGATGCCGCTCCATTCGGTCGGAATGAACTGCGTCTTCACGCCGAGCTTGCCGGCGACGGCGTTCGCGACGTCGACGTCGAAGCCCTCCAGCTGGCCGGACGTGCCGCGCGAGTTGAACGGCGGATACGTGCCTTCGAGACCGACGCGCAGCACGCCGGCTTTCTTCACGGAATCGAGCAGGTCTTCGGCATGCGCGGCGACGGCCGTGAAGCCGAGAGCCGACGCGAGCAGCAGGCCCGACAGCAGGAACTTCGAACGTTTCATCGCGGATCTCCAGAGTTCAGTATCGTGGTGTGAGCGCCGGGTATCGTTCGGACCCGGGGGCGGCCGGAATGCGGGCAGGTAGACACTACTCGCAACGGCGCCGCGCCGGAAGTCGAATTGGCCCTGATTGAAAGCGATTTCATTGGGGCGCTGCAGACGACAAACAGGAGGCGGGATCGTCACGCGCAGGCCGGGTCGGTCGGCGGCGCGCGACGGGCCCGGCCCGCACGGACTGGTTTCGATTGTCGAGAAAATGTTCTTTTAAATCAGATCATTTTTCAAAATTGCCCGGTAATTTATCTGTAAAATCGCGCGGAAGAAATCGAACACTGCGCCATCCGAGGGCGCGTCAGAAGAAGAAAAGGCCGTAGCCATGAACATGCAGAACACAATCGCCGCATTGCGCGGCGGGTTGCTTCAGCAGGATCGGTTGCTGAAGCTCGATACGCCATTGGGGGCCAACGTCCTGACCGTTCAGCGGGCAGTCGGCCGCTCGCGCATCGGCCGCGCGTACGAGTTCACGCTGGACGTGCTGTCGACCGACAGTGATGTGGAACTTAAAAAGCTGATCGCGCAGCCGGTTACGCTGTGGATCCAGCAAGGCGATCGCAGCTACCGGCCGATCAGCGGATACGTCCATACCGCGCGCCGCCTCGGCGCCGACGGCGGCCTCACGACCTATCAGCTCACGTTCGCCGATTTCACCCATTTCCTGAAGTTCCGTCGCGACCAGCGTCTCTGGAACGACACGACCGTCGACCAGATCATCAGCGACGTATTGAACCAGCATCCGCAGGCGCAGGGCCATTTCCGCTTTGCGCTGTCGAAACCGCTGCCGAGCCGCTCGTACACGCGCCAGCACGACACCGACTGGCATTTCGTGCATCGGCTGATGGAGAGCGAAGGGCTCTACTGCACATGGCAGCAGGCCGACGATGGCAAGTCGCATACGCTCGTGATCACCGACAACCTGCAGGCGTTCGCGCCGCTGTCGCCGGAGACCGTGCGCTTCTATCGCGGCGGCGCGGCAAGCGAAGCCGACGCGTTCACGCAATGGTCGGGCACGCGCACGCTGCAGAGCGTCACGCGCACGACGCGCACGTTCGACTACAAGAACCCGTCGCAGCCGTCGAACCCGAAGGGCACGACGCTGCCGACGATGGCCGGTCAGGGCGAGTTGCCCGACCAGCTCGAAGTCTACGAGTACACCGGGGCGTACACGTATCTCGACCAGACGCGCGGCGATCACCTGACGAAGATCCGGATGGAGGAGTGGGAGTCGCACGCAAAGCGCTTCCATGGCGCGGGCGGCGTGCGCGCGATCGATGCCGGCCGGCGCTTCACGCTGTCGGACCATCCCGAACACGATCGCGATCCGGCCGACCAGCGCGAATTCGCGGCGATCGGCGTCGAATGGTGGATCGAGAACAACCTGCCCGCCGCGAGCAGCAGCGCCGACTTTCCGTACAGCCTGCGCGAAGCGTTGACGCAGGCTCAGGACGGTTACGGCGCCGACCCGGCGTTTCGCGTGCCGCACGACGACGGCTCGGTCGGCTTCTATCTCGTCGAGGTCGAGGCGCAGCGCGTGAGCGTGCCGTATCGCAGCCCGTTCGAGCACGAGAAGCCGAAGATGCACCTCGAGACGGCGATCGTCGTCGGGCCGCAGGGCGAGGAAGTCTATACCGACGAGTTGAACCGGATCCGCGTGCAGTTCATGTGGGACCGCCTGAACCCGGGCAACGAGAATGCGTCGTGCTGGGTGCGTGTCGTGCAGTCGGATACGGGCGGCGGCTACGGCGGCGTACACGTGCCGCGTATCGGCGAGGAAGTGCTGATCGACTACGTCGGCGGCGACTGCGACCGGCCGCTCGCGGTCGGGCGCGTGTACAACGGCGCGAACCAGCCGCAGTGGCATAGCGACGGGATTCTGTCGGGCTATCGATCGAAAGAGTACTCGGGCGGCGGCTACAACCAGCTCGTGATGGACGACGCGACCGGGCAGAACCGCGTGCAGCTGATGAGCAGCAGCGCGAACAGCCTGCTGCATCTCGGCTACATCATCGACCAGAACGGCAATGCGCGCGGGTCGTATCTCGGCAGCGGGTTCGACTTGCGCTCCGATGCGTACGGTGCGGTGCGGGCGAGCCAGGGCCTGTACGTGACGACTCATCCGAAGGCGGCGAACAGCCAGCCGCTTGACGTGAAGGAAGCGCAGCAGCAGCTCGTGACGGGCGAGAGTCTCGTCGAGGCGATGTCGGGCGTGAGCGAGCAGCATCAGGCGGAGAGCCTGAAGGATGCGCAGGACACGATGCGCGCGTTCACCGACGCAACGCAGGACAGCAAGGCGGGCAGTGCATCCGGCGGGCGCACGGGAGGCGGCGGCACCGGTAACGCGAACGCGTTCAAGGAGCCGGTGATGCTGTTCGGCAGCCCGTCGGGGATCGGGATGTCGACGCAGCAGTCGCTGCATGTGATTGCGAACGATCATGTGAACATCGCGAGCGGGCAGAGCGTGCATGTTGCGGCAGGCAAGTCGCTGATCGGCAGCATCGGGCAGAAGCTGAGCCTGTTCGTGCAGAACGCGGGGATGAAGCTGTTCGCGGGGAAGGGCAAGGTCGAGATCCAGGCGCAGTCGGACAACGTCGAGGTGACCGCGCAGAAGGCGGTGAAGGTTGTGTCGGCAACCGACCGGATCGAGATCGCCGCCGATCAGGGAATTCTGCTGACGAGCAGCGGCGGGTATATCCGCATTCAAGGCGGCAACATCGAGATTCATGCGCCGGGCGCGATCGACGTGAAGGGCGCGTCGCATACGTTCGCCGGACCGGCGAGCATGGGGTATCCGTTGCCGAGTCCGCGGCCGGATCAGCCGGGGCAGCTCGAACTGTTTCACAAGTACGTGAACGGCGAGGCGGTGAAGGGCGGACTGTTCACGGTGAAGGACGTGAACGGCGCCGTGCTGAAGAAGGGTGCGCTCGACAACAACGGTTATACGGTCGTGAGCGGACTGCCGCCGGGCGCGGTACGCGTCGAGTTCGGGAAGGATCCGCGCGAGTCGGATCAGCCGGCGAATTATTTCAAGCACGTGAAGTGGCCGGCAGAGCCGGTGGGGCCGTCGCCGGAGGCTGCGCAGGCCGCGGCGACCGGGCAGCTCGCGAGCCAGTTGCAGGGGATGGCGCCTGCGGCGACGACCGCGGCGATGGGGCTCGTGAGCGGCGGCAGCGCGGGCGCTGCGCTCGGCGGGCTTGCGAGTTCCGCGTTGCCGGCGGCCGCGAGTGCGCTGGGCGGCGCTGGGGTGGCGTCGGCGTTGCAGACGGCGTCGAGCCTGAGCGGTGCGGCGAAGCAGGTTGCCGGGATGGTGCAGGCTGCCCGCCAGGGCGGACTCGCGGCGCTGGCCGCGCCGGCCGCGAACATGGCGTCCGGTGCGGTGCAGAGCGCGCTGCCGGGCGTCGCGGGGATTGCCGGCAAGGGCGCGACGACGGTGGCGTCGGCTGCGGGCGGCATGAAGCTGCCGACGAGCGGGTTTGGCGGCCCGCTGAAATCCTGAGAGGGCGGCGCGTCAGCCGTCTTGAAGAAAACGAATTGAACGAACCACGACATGGCACAACAACTTCCACCGGGCGCCGAGAAGGAACAGGCCGTTACCTGGCTCAGCGATGTTTCCGCGAAGGACGTCGCCGCGGTCGGCAACCGCTTCGATGCATGGTTGCGGCGGATCAGCGGCAACCACATCACGTTCGAGGATGTGAAGACGTTTGCCGGCGCGGTGCCGATCGTCGGCAACATCATGGCGATGGTCGATGCGCTCGGCGATATCGCCGAAATCATCGAGAAGCGCGGCGGTCAGGTGCTCGACTACATGAGCCTCGCGATCAACCTGCTCGGCATCATTCCGATTCCGCCGACGCTCGCGCCGTTCCGGATGTCGGCGCGCCCGCTGCTCGCACTCGTTCGTCATGAACTGCTGGCGACGCGCAACAATCTCGGCGCGGCGATCATCTCCGTGCTGGTTACGCACATCAACGCGACCTGCGCGACCGAGATCGAGGATTTTCTCAACAAGCTGAAGGCCGGCCTCGTCGAACTGCTCAACGGATGCGCGTCGAAAGCCGAGGAGATCATGCTCGCGCTGGCGACCGGCATGGACAAGGCGCTGCACGGGCAGCTCTTCGATGCCAACGCCAATCTGAAACGCCAGCAAGCGCTCGCGAAGAAGATGGCGGACAACCGGCCGTGGTACAGCCCGAGTCGCGTGGGCGACGGCATCCAGTTCGCTTACGAGGGCACCAAGGCGCTCGGCAAGAAGGTTGCGAACAAGACGGCGGGCACGATGGCGAAACTCGCGCCGGATGTCTGGCTCGAGCCGTTTCGCGGCACGGTGACCTTCCTGCGCACGGAGGCGCCGAAGATCGCGACGTCGATCCGCTCGCTCGCCGGCAGCGAAGAAGGCAAGATGATGTGGCTGGTTTTGCAACTGATCGAGGCCGTCGGGCGCGTCAAGGCACGCGCGAAGCTTCACGAGCAGAGTACCGACGTCAAGCCGGGCGGGAAGAGCCAGGCGAGGAAGACGCGTGAGCAGGAAGGGCTCGAGAAGATCGACGGTCAGGCGCCGGCGGAGGGGCCGGGGAAGCGCGGATGCAAGGCATGCGGGCTGGGTGAGTCGCCGGCCTCGATCGATTTCGCGTTCGGCGACGAAACGTTCTCGCACGTGGATTTCGAGTTGCCGGGCGCGCTGCCGCTCGTCTGGGAGCGTACGTATCGTTCGCGGCTCGCCGCGTATGACGATGGCGAACTGGGTGCGCGCTGGATTACGCCGTATACGACCCGGATCGATATCGAGAACGGGCGGTGGATCTATCGCGATGCGGAAGGGCGCAGCATCGACTATCCGGCGCTCGCGGTCGGCGCGGTGCACGACGACCTGTCGGAGAACCTGACGCTGTCGCGTCTCGACGAGACGTGGGTGACGATCGCCTACGGTCACGTCGTGCTGCACGTGTACGAGCGCCGAGGCGACGCATTCCGGCTCGCGATGCAGAAGGATCGGGCCGGCAACACGATCACGCTGGACTACGATGCGCTTGATCGTCTTGCACGCCTGATCGACGCGAACGGCAATGTGCTTGCGTTCGAGCACGACCGGCATGGCCGAATCGTACAGATCGAGCACGTGCTGAAGGGCGGCGAGCGCCGCACGCTGGCGAGCTACGAATACGATGCGAACGGCGATCTGGTGCGTGCGATCGATCGTCACGGCAACGCCCGGACCTATCAGTATCACCGTCACCTGGTGACGCGCTATACGGATCGCACCGGCCGCGGAATGACGCTCGAATGGGACGGCGCGGACGCCGACGACAATGCGGATGCGAAGTGCGTTCGCGAATATGCGGACGACGGCAGCCTCGACATCCGGCTCGCATGGAATCCGAACATCCGCCTGACTTACGTGACGGACGCGCTGGGCCGGATGACGCGGTACTACTTCAACATCCACGGCTACGTGTACCGGATCGTGTATCCGGACGGCAATCAGGAGTGGTTTCGGCGCGATGCGCATCACAATCTGGTGCTGCATATCCGTCAGGACGGCAGCATCGAGCGCCGGGAATACGATGCGCGCGGCAATCTCGTTCGGCATGAACGGGCGGACGGCAGCGTTGTCGAGATGGCGTACGACGACAAGGATCAGATGGTTCGGCTCGTCGATCCGAACGGGCATGTGTGGCAGCGCAAGTACGACGACGCGGGCAACCTCGTCGAGGAAATCGATCCGCTCGAGCATTCGACGAAGTACGAATACAACGACCACGGGTTGCCGACGCAGATTACCGATGCGAAGGGCGGCTCGAAGACGCTCGAATACAACGACGCAGGGCAGATCGCAAGCTACACGGATTGCTCCGGGAAAAAGACCGAGTGGCGCTACGACGATACGGGCCGCGTGATCGAGACAAAAGACGCGGCCGGCGGCGTGGTTGCGTATCGCTACGGCCTGAACGGGCAGCTGACCGAGGTGCGCTCGGCGGCCGGTGTCGAGCAGGTGCAATACGATGCCGAAGGCAGGTTGTTGCAACATACCGATCAACTCAATCGCTCGACGCGTTACGGCTACGACGCCGTTGGCCGCATCGCGAGCCGCGCGGACGCGCTGGGCCAGACGATCGCGTATCGCTACGATCGCCTCGGCCGGCTGGCTGCGCTGACCGATGCCAACTTTGCGACGTACCAGTTCCACTACGATCCGGCCGGGCGGCTGATCGAGGAAGTCGGCTTCGACGGCAAGTCGACGCGCTATCGATACGATCCGGACAGCGGCAGCCTTGTTTCGGTCGATGAGGCAGGTTGCGTGACGTCGGTCGACGTCGATGCGAACGGACGGCTGCTGAAGCGGGTCGCGGGGGAGAGCGAGGAACGATTTGCGTACGACCCGAGCGGCCGGTTGATCGACGCGGTGAATCGGTACAGCCGCGTGCAATTCTTCTTCGATCCGGTCGGCAATCTGGTGCGAGAACATCACGCATACGATCTGTTCGGCGAGCGACGCAGCTATGTGTGGCATCACGAATACGACGAACTTGGCAATCGGCGACGGACGGTGCGGCCGGACGGGCATGCGGTCGACTGGTTGATGTACGGCTCGGGGCATGTGCACGGGATGCTGCTCGATGGCGAGGAGCGTGTGCAGTTCGAGCGCGATGACCTTCATCGCGAGACGGTGCGCGTGCTGTCGAGCAAGCTCGGGCAGCGCACGCACTACGATCCGGCCGGACGCGTGTTGCAGCAGACGATCCAGCGATCGACATCGCCCGCGCCGCTTGCCGAGCGGAGGTATCGCTATGACGCGGCGGGGCAGTTGTCACGAATCGAGGATAGCCGCAAGGGCGGGACTGACTATCGGTACGATCCGGTCGGGCGGTTGATCGAGGCGGTTAGTCCCATCGCGAAGGAGCGGTTTGCATTCGATCCGGCGAGCAACATCGTCGATCCGGTACGGACGACGGAGACGCCGGCATCGCGTCCGAGCCCGGTGCGGCCGGAAAGCACGTTGCCGGTTGAGGTGCCGAAGGTGCTGGGCAACCTGCTGAAGGCATATGCGGGGATGCATTTCGAGTACGACGCACGCGGGAATCTGGTGCGCAAGCGTACGCCGGCGGGGGAGCAGGAATACGAGTGGGACGAGTTCAATCGGTTGCTGTCGGCACGGGTTGCGGAGACGTCGCGGCAAAGCCAGGCGCGGTATTTCTATGACGCGTTCGGTCGCCGGATCGCGAAGGAGGTGAACGGCGAGCGGACGGTGTTCGGGTGGGATGGCGATACGCTGGCGTATGAGAGCGACGGGGAGCGCGGCACGCACTATATCTACGAGCCGGGGAAGTTCGTGCCGCTGGCGCAGTATGTGGCGGAACCGGTAGAGGGAGTCGCCACGCCGGAGTGGAAGAGTACCGATCGCTATGTGCCGGAGGAAGATCCGCTGCAGAAGGTGCCGGAGCGGCGGGGTGGCGCGAAGCTGTTCTATTACCACTGTGATCAGATCGGCACGCCTCAACTGCTGACTGATGACGACGGTGATGTAGTGTGGGAAGCGGCGTACAAGGCGTGGGGGGAAGCGCGGGAGGTGATCGCGCGAGTGTCGAAGGCGACGGGGACGATGGCGAGCAATTCGTTGCGGTTTCAGGGGCAACGGGTTGATGATGAGACGGGGCTGCACTATAACCGGCACCGGTACTATGATCCGAGTAGCGGACGGTTCGTCAGCAAGGACCCGATCGGGCTCGCTGGCGGGATCAACGTTTATCAGTACGCGCCTAACCCGGTGGGCTGGGTCGACCCGCTGGGACTTTCGAAAAAGTGTCCGAAATGCTTGCCGAGCTGCAACGATGTTGCGTCTCAGGGACCGAAGGATGCTACCGAGATGGCGCAAGAACTTTCGGGCCAGATAAATCAGAACTCGGTGACCTTTTCCACGCCGACGACGCAAGGCCATATTGATCTACAAGGAGCGTCGCACTTCGACAAGGCGACGGATACCGATATTCCTACTCCTCATGTACAGACTCGAACTATCAACATCGGGCCGAACGGTCAAATAACGACGTCGAAGAAGACGGAGATTGTGAGGGCGGCCACGAAGCAAGACGTCCGTGTCGCGAGAGAGTTGGCAAGACGGAAAGGATTGTGCAAATGAAGGATTTAATCGACCAATTGCAGATTTGGTACGCATCTCAGTGTGACGATGTATGGGAGCATTCGTTTGGCATTGAGATTGCCAATATCGACAACCCGGGATGGAAGGTCAGGATAACGGGCGCATCGGCCAAAAAGCCGCTGGACATTAAGACTGAACGCACGGACGAGGATTGGGTAAGAGTGACGGCGACCGAAATCCAGTTCATGGCATATGGCGGGCCGCGCAATTTGCAGGAGATACTGGCACTTGCCGTTGACTGGCTGAACTGAAAAAATGAAGGGCCGCTGAAGCGACACTTCATTCATTCAATGCAGTTGGATGGCGCGGTGATCGGCTGCGGCTCGGTAAATTGGGCCCGCAGGCCTATCCTGCACTGGATCGAAATGGTTCAACGTTGAACCTTGGTTTGCCCCAGCCGCCAAAATCGGTCAACGTGCACTTACTCGTTTCTCCCCAGATCGGTGAGAAACGCAGCGGCGGCCGTCAGGATGGGGGCGGCTAGAAAAGCCCCCTTGCCACCTCGCGGCGCGCGTCGTCGTGGAGGTGCATTTGCTGAATTCCGGCGATCGCGTGTTGCAGCCAGGTATCGGCAATGACGCGATGTTCGTCGTTCGTGTCGACCGAGGTCGACGCCGACAATTGCTGAATTGCGACGTTGCGCTGCGCCACGCGTGCGCGACGCACATGCTGGAGAACGGAGCGGACGTACGGTTCATCCAGGCGCTGCTGGGCCACGCGGACCTGAATAGCACGCAGATCTATACGCAGGTGGCGATCGGCAAGCTCAAGCAAGTGCACGCGGCCACGCATCCGGCGAGGCTGGGGCAGGATGTGGCGGCGTTGCTGACCGTGTTGGCCGACGAGGACGACGACGCAGCCCCTTGATGGTTGTATCGAATCGAGCCGCAGTATCAACAACTGCAAAAAACCGCGTCTAGGGGAATAATGCGTACCGACTTGGGATAGGATGATGCGAAGCCTTACTGGATAAGGGATTGCGGGCTGTGTAAAGGAGGATGCGCGTCTAGGGGTCTGTTTATAACCGGCATCGGTACTACGATCCGCAGAGCGGTCGGTTCGTATCGAAGGATCCGATTGGGTTGACGGGTGGCTTAAACGTCTATCAGTACGCGCAAAATCCGGTAGGATGGATTGATCCACTTGGGTTGAAATGCCAATCCGGTCTTTCGTCTCGCGCTGCTCGTCGCGAAGCCATGCGTCAAGCGGGAATCCCAACGAGCCAGCAACCTATCAGCCAGTCACGAAATGCATCTGGTCGTGAGTACAGGTACGAAGTTCCTCAAGTCGGAGGCGGCGTTGTGCAAGCGACGGTGCAACAACAAACAATGGATGTGAGCCACCAAGACGAGCCGCATTGGGAGGCAGGCAAGGTAAAGGTCGATCCGATTACGGGTGAAACTAGAATAAACGACTACGGTAGACCTAAGATCGCTAATCCGAAAGGCAAGCGTACTACCGGGGGTGTGATGAGTGATCCCGACACTTCCCAGCGCAAGAGGGAACTTCTTTACAGAAGGGCAAACGGAAAGAAAATCCTGGATGGTTACCTTCGCAAGGTGGCCGCGCTGTTTCCCACGGCCGGTCAAGAAGATCTAGTATCGTTGGAGGCGACCGACGCCGTATTGTCTGAATTTGGCGAACATAGGCTGACTCTCCGTTCCCGGAGAAGGCGAATTTCTCCCTTGGCGATACGACTGGTTCTGTCGATGATAAGCAAGACATACCATGACGGATTCTATGTTCTCATCGACGAGGATTGGAGATATTGTGGCGCACTTCGTGTCAATGATCCGCGCTCTATCAATCGGTCATTTTTGTTCGGTGAAGCGATACTTGATGATCTCGTTTTCATCTCTCCAGGGATGGAGAGGGCAATCAGTCTTGATTTCTTCGAGATGAACGGCGCGACCCTAATCGACATTGTTGAATGGCGCCGATAGTGCTGACTGCGTTATAACCGGCACCGGTACTATGATCCGTTGACGGGGCGCTTCATCTCGAAAGACCCCATCGGCATGCGCGGCGGGATCAACGTCTATCAGTACGCACCGAATTCGACCGAATGGGTTGATCCGCTGGGCCTGAGTCGATTCAAAAAGACGACTTGGGGGCCGTGTAAAAAGGGAACGGATCTTTCCTGTACCGTATCCCAGCAGGACATTGATTGGGATATGGAGCATCGCGGGAAAACGAATTTGCAACGCGCGATGGAGGGTGGTGCGCCATTCATGATGAAGGATGGCGTGCCGCAACAGATTAAATTGCACCATTCGCGGCAGCAATCCGTTGGTCCTCTATTCGGGGTGACCACTAGCACTCATAGAGCGGCGAGTGGCGCAGGTCGAGAGGCGTTGCATCCGTTCGGAAACCAAAAGAATCCTGACTTCCCCGTTGATCGCGATGCGTTTGATGTTGATCGAAGCCAATATTGGAAAGATCGTGGGGCTGCTGCCAGTGCAGATAAAAACGGACGATGTAGTTTATGATTCCATCGACAGTAGAGCATTACCTAGCTACGGCTAGCGGTGATGTGGCTCGCACCGATTCGAAGTCGGCAGAGAAAGTACTCCTTAACTTTGGGGTTTCTCCGACTTCGGAGTTTGGTGAGTTTTATCTACGGTATCAGGGGAGCTTTATAAGCCGTCGATCCGTCGCTGAGCTTCTGGATATAGAGGGGCCCGCGATTCCTGCGATACCAGATCAAACGGAGTATGTCCGTGATCGCTATCATATCCCTGAGCAATATCTTGCGCTGACGTCGGATGAGAGCGAGGGTATGTACCTGTATAACAAGACTGACCAAGCAGTTTATGACCTCGACATTTCAGTGCTGGATGATTTCCTGCAAGGAAAAGTGCCGGCTCGCTGGGTGACCTTTAATGATTTTTTAATTTGGTATTTCGAGGCAAAACCTTAAGACGAATGGCCACATTTGCGGCCATTCGTTGTTTAAGCGGCAGTGATGATGAGTGCGCCGTGTTCGACCGTGATGCAACCGCGCTACCCGAACAGGAATCCGGTATGTCCGGTCATCCAGGTTGGCCGGATAAAACCCGGTGGTAGTCTATCCGACAGTAGACTGGAGTTTGCGTTAACGCAGAAATTTCTCTACCGCCGGCTAGACTTGCGCCGGTTTGCTGGCCCACAGCGGTGTATTGACGCGCAGTGAAGCGAACCCGGCCGTGCGCCGGGTTTGTCGTTTCTGGAGCTCTGTCTCCGCGAGCCAAATTGGGTCCTTCGATACGAATCGACCGGTGCCCGGATCATAGTAGCTGTGCTGGCTATTTACGACGTCTGGATAATGAACACTCCAGCGCCTGCATCCTCTTGATCAAGCTGACTTTTCAGGAGCAAATAGCCAATTCCGCCCACAAGGATGCTCTTGTACGTGGGTGCGGCCTTGTTTAAACGTGAGTTGTTAAGCTGCAGGACGTAAATCATCTCGTTGCGTTTTTCCTCATCTTGAACCCACGCTGGGATGCCTCCGATTTTTGCAACGCCATTTTCTTCGCTGTCGTCAGCGAGGTTCTGCACGACATCAATCTGCTTGGGCGGAAGAATAGGACTTCCGTACCCATCGACCGAAATATCGCTTGGCTGGTAGGCCAACGCGACCCCACCTTCGCTCATCGCGCTGTCAATGTATCCGTCGTCTGTTAGCGAGTATGGGGAGAAGATGGACACCACTAAGTTGCTCTTCACACGGAGCCCCGATACATATTTGCTAAGGAACTCAGCAGGAAAGGTGGCCAAATGAAGCAACGGAGCGCCATTTGAATCAGCCGGCCAGTTGAGTGACCCTGGCAAAAATGGATTCCCTCCGAAATAGGCGACGGATGGGCTTGTCTCCCCGTCAACAAAGATCAGTTCATTGAACATCTACCCTCCTAATCACATGAACATAGGCACCGAGACAGGAGGTTTCCCGCTTGCTTTCGAAGTTCGCGCGCACGTGCTGCAGGAACACCTGCCTGGCGCAAGACCCCTTCATTGCCGACAAGCAGTGGGTCCGACTGATTGGCACCGATGCAGACCGTCAACGTCACCCTCACGGAATCGGCATAATGACGCCCTGCCAACGTGACCCTGCGTCCCCCGCCAAGACTTCCTCCGTTCCAACCGCACCACCCATGTCGACCACCATCACGCCCCGCACGTCGCTGAAACACATTCTCGAACACCCCGGCGACTTCTCTGGTTGGCTTTGCCTCCCGCCGATGCCTTGGACGCTCGATACGGAAGGCGCCTTCACCGAAGACACCGACAGCCCCGAAACCATCGCTCTCCAGCTCGGCTGGCGCGTCACCCTACCCATCGCAACGATCGAAGACATCGTGATCAACGCCCATGACCAGGTCGACGAGCCGAGCATCGCGCAATTGCTCGACGCGTTCGTGTACTACATCGAAAACGACGAGTTCATTCTGCTCTGAGCACGGGCACTCTGCGCCACAGACAAAAAGGACCGCCGAGCGGTCCTTTCTTCATCGAGCAGCAGCATTCGAATGCAGCACTACGCCTGCGCCCTCAAGGCAACGAAATCGTCAAATTAGCCGACTCCGGCCCGACCTTGACCACCTGCGAATAAGGCGCCAGCGCCTGCAGCGTCTTGTCCTTCAGATACGTATTGAGCCCGAGATACCCGAGCAGCGCCACCAGCGCGAACACCGCGCCGATCGCCCAAACCGGCACCTCCCGCTTCAACCGATGCGCGATCTGATCCGGCAGCGGCCAATGCGGCGCGAACGGTGCGCGCTTGCCCTTCATATGCGCGATCTCGTCACCCAGCCGCGCGGTCAGATAAGCGAGCTTCTCCGGCCCTTCGAGCAGGTACTTCCCGCGGAACCCGAGCAGCAGGCACATATGAAATACCTCGAGCGACTGCAGCCGTGCCGCCCCTTGCGCCCGGCAATCCTCGAGATACTGAAAAAACTTCTCGCCCGCCAACTGCTCGCCGAACAACACGAGCTGCAGCGGCCGACGTTCCCAGTCGGTCCGGATCTTGAACTGTGACGACAGCACCATCTCGTCGACGGCCGCGCAGAACGCGAACTTCGCGCCGTACACATCCTCGGCCGCGATGTTCAGCTTCTTCGCGCCGCGCTCGAAGTCCGACAGAAATTCCTGGATCCGCGTGCTGAACTCGCCCGCGCTCTCCGGCTCCCGCCCGTTCTTGAGCAGGAACAGCATGAAGAACCCGTCGTACAGCAGGTCGAGCAGCGAACGGGCCTGGAACGAGGCATCCGTCGACGCCGGGGTATGCAGGGGCGGCGGCGCGTTGTCGCCGAACAGGGAAGGCGCGTAGCTCATGATGTGACCGCGATCAGTTCGAATTTCAGGTCATTGATGCCAGTCGGCGCATAGATCATCGCGGACTGGGCCTGCAGCATGCGCTCGTACAGCGGGCTGCGCGAATCGAGCGCGAAATAGCAGGCGCCCGGGCGCACCGGAATCGCGGGCGGCACCTGCGGCGTGTACGAGAGCCGCACGCCGGGCATCGCCGACAGCACGAGCTTGTCGACGTCGTCGGGGGCGCCGACCTTGAAGCGGGCCGGCACCGCATCGACGAGCTCGACGCTCGGCATGTCCGCGGACACCGCGAGGTAGAACTCGGTCTTGTCGTCGATCTTGCCGGAGTCGAGGCGGCCGAGGTGGAACGACGGGCGCACCTCGTCGAGCGTGATCGCGAAGTAGCGCGTCGAGATCACGGTGTCGAGCAGCTCGCGCAGCATCAGGTCGAGGCGCGCGAAGCTCGGGCCCGGATCGTCGTGCCGGTACACCGGCAGGTCGGCGAGCGTATAGCCCTTCGAGAACGTCATCAACTGGCCGGCGAGGCGCAGCAGTTCCTGGAACAGCCGCTCCGGATGCAGCGCCGAATGCTGGTGCAGGTGCGCGAGTGTCGCGAACGCGGCGTTCGCGGTGTGCAGCAGCCAGAACGACGCGATGTCGCCCGAGCGGAACTCGATGATGTTCTTCGACGGCTCGCGGTGAAAGCCGTACAGCGCGTTCACCTTCGCCTGCAGCGCGTCGACGAGCTGGCGCAGCCGCTGGTGCAGGATCGGCGACGCGTCGATCGCGAGGCAGGGCGGCACGAAGCTGTCGTCGATCTCGAAACCGGACGTCGCGGTGCGGCGCACGCGCACGAGCGGCACCGACAGCAGCTGATCGCGCGGTTCGCTGTGCGCGATCAGCTTGACCTGCGTCTTCAGGAACGTGATGTCGGCCTCGGCCGCGTCGGTGAAGTTGTCGGCGACGCTCGTCTGCTCGCTGACGAAACGCGTCATGAAGCCGGCGGCCGGATCGTCGCTGTAGTTGGTGCCGTTCTCGCGCAACGGGTGCAGCGCGAGATAGAACACGAATTCGTTGATGCCGTCAGGCAGCGTATCCAGCGCGATCGGCGGCGGCAGGTCGTCGGCCTGCGGCGCCGCATACAGCGCGCCATCCGGGAACACGAGCGCGAGCTCGGCAACCCGCAGCACGTTGCTGCCGAGCGCATCGCGGTCGATGCGCACCGAGCGCACGCCCCAGTTGTACGGCTGGATCGCCTGGATCGATTCGAACAGGCGCGCTTCGTGGTAAGCGTCCTGTCGCTGAAAGTGTTGAGGCCGGAGGAACAGCCCTTCCCCCCACAGCACCTTGGCCGAATAACTCATGTCAAATCCGGTGAATGTGGCGTTGCGATGTAATCGATTTGTTCGTGCCCGAATTAAATCGCCAATTGTTAACTCTTGTTAATTGACATTCGTGCGTCATGTTTAACCGCAGGACACCGAAGACAGCATATTCAGCGGTTGCGAAGGCGCACCCTGTTGCGGTGCAATGACAGTGCCGTCGGTGACCGTCATCGCGCAATTATGCAGGCCGATGATTATGCCGGATTTCTCCGACTTTGCCGGATCGAACGTCAGTTTCCATCGTTGCAGTGCGGGATCGCGGAACAGCGCGACGATGCCGAACGCCTGCGCTTCGCGCGAAACCTTTTCGGTGGCCGTATAGCGCTGGCCCGGAATCAGCGTGATTTCACGCACGTTCAGCAGATCCGCGCCCAGTGCGGCTTTTTCCTTGGCCGGATCGGTAAATGCGTCGAACGGCGCCTGCTGGAACGACGTCGGGTCTTTCAGCGCATAGAGGCGCACGACGAGCGCGAGCGGCTTGTTGTCGGTGGCGGCATTCAGGTTCGGCGCCGCGGCGAGCGTGATACCGAGATTGCGCGGCGGCTTCTGCGCGTCGGGCACCTCGGGCTTGCCGATGCCGGCCGCGGACATCACGGCGCTCGCGGCCGAGCCGAGCAGCGGGGCGGCCGCGCATCCGGCCAGAAGCGCGCAGGCAACCAGCGGCAGCGCGTAGCGAATCATCAGCGATCTCATCGTATTCCCGGCGTGCCGCCTTTTATCCTGTCAAATCTGCCGGGTATTTCCGCTTCGCTGCGCATCCCCGGCATTGCATTGTTCAACTATTAAGCTCGCCAGCGTCGTGGCGGGCGTCCGGAAATTTTTTCCGCCACCCGGCCGGCGCGTCGTGCAACCAGTAAAACTTGCCCGTTCCGGCCGAAAGAAAAATCGCTGCGAAGCCGCCGCGAGAGGCCATTGGAGGGGGTAGCGCCCGGTTTTAAAAGGAATTACTCTTCACACGACGATTGAATTATGAAAAATTGATCGGTACTATACCCGCGCGCTTCTTGCAAAGCAAAAGAACCAGATTCTCAACGATTTAAAACTCACGCGCCGGTGGATATAACGATGAAAGACCGTCTCTTCGCAAAACTGTCTGGGGTAGTAGTGGCTTGCGGCGTGATCGCCGGTTGCGCGAGCCAGCCTCCCGCACCGCCGACCGCCGAGGTGTTCAACAAGTCGCTGGCGGATGCGGACGCAGTTGCGAAGGCGGGGGACCAGGACAAGGCGCTCGGCCTGTACCAGCAGCTCGCGAAGTCGGATCCGACGCGCGAGGAGCCGTGGTCGCGCATCGCGCAAATCCAGTTCGCGCAGAATCACTACGGTCAGGCTATCGTTGCTGCACAGGAAGCGCTGCAGCGCGATGCAACCGACCGTCAGGCGAAGAGCGTGCTGGCCGTGGCCGGCCTGCGGATCGCGACGCAGTCGCTCGGCGAGCTGCGCCAGGATTCGTCGCTCGCGGGCGACGCGAAGTCCGATGCGCAGGCGCTCGCGAAGCAGCTGCGCGATACGCTGGGTGAATCGGCGCTGTTCCCGCCGGAGCAGAAGGTCGTGAAGCCGCGGCCGCCGCGCCGGGTCGTGCATCGCCCGAAGGCCGGCGCCGCAGCGGCGGCCGAAGCCGCGGCAACGACCACGCCGACGCCGCCCGCCACACCGCAAAAGGGCGGCGCCGACCCGTTCGGCGCACTGCGCAACTGAGCGCAACTGACGCGATAACCACAACTAACCTGGGAGCCGTCGAGATGGCCAAGAAAGAAAGCATTCAGAAAAGCTTGCAGAAAATACGGCCGCCGCGCGTCCAGCTGACCTACGAGGTCGAAAAGGGCGACGCGATCGAGGTGAAGGAGCTGCCGTTCGTCGTCGGGGTCGTCGGCGATCTGGCGGGTCAGTCCGAAATCGAGCAGCCGAAGCTGCGCGACCGCAAATTCGTCAACATCGATCGCGACAATTTCGACGACGTGATGAAGGCGATCGAGCCGCGTGCCGCGTTCCAGGTGGAAAACCGCCTGAGCCCGGAAGGCGGCAAGTTCGCGGTCGACCTGAAGTTCCGTTCGCTGTCGGATTTCAGTCCGGACGAAGTCGTCGAACAGGTCGAGCCGCTGCGCCGCCTGCTCGAAGCGCGCTCGAAGCTCGCCGACCTGCGCAACAAGCTCGCCGGCAACGACAAGCTCGAGGATCTGCTGTCCGAGGTGCTGAAGAACACGCAGCAGCTGCAGGAGCTCGCGAAGGGCACGGGCGGCGACAAAGACGGCGAATGACGACGGAGTGTTGAGATGAACCAGCAAACGGCTGCGGCCCAAGCGAGCGGCGCGGAATACGCCGCCGGGACTTCGCTGCTCGACGACATCGTCGAGAAGAGCAAGGTCGCGAAATCCGATTCCGAGCATGCACGTGCGAAGGACCTGATCGGCGAACTCGTGCACCAGGTGCTCGACGGCACGGTGATCGTGTCGGACAACCTGTCGGCCACGATCGACGCGCGCGTCGCGGAACTCGACCGCCTGATTTCCACGCAGCTTTCGGCCGTGATGCACGCGCCGGAATTCCAGCGCCTCGAGAGCACGTGGCGCGGGATGGACTATCTGGTCAAGGAAAGCAACACCGGCCAGACGATCAAGATCAAGGCGCTGCACGCGCCGAAGCGCGACCTCGTGCGCGATTTCAAGGGCGCGAGCGAGTTCGACCAGAGCGCGCTGTTCAAGAAGGTTTACGAAGAAGAGTTCGGCACGTTCGGCGGATCGCCGTTCGGTGCGCTGATCGGCGATTACGAGATCTCGCGCCAGCCGGAAGACATGTACTTCATCGAGCAGATGTCGCACGTCGCGGCGGCCGCGCACGCGCCGTTCATCGCGTCGGCGTCGCCGGAGCTGCTCGGCCTCGAGTCGTTCTCCGACCTCGGCAAGCCGCGCGATCTCGGCAAGGTGTTCGACACGGTCGAATATGCGAAGTGGAAGTCGTTCCGCGACGCCGAAGATTCGCGCTACGTCGGCCTGACGCTGCCGCGCTTCCTCGGCCGCCTGCCGTTCAATCCGAAGGACGGCCAGACCGCGGAGAACTTCAACTTCGTCGAGGAAGTCGACGGCACCGACCACGACAAGTACCTGTGGTGCAACGCCGCGTGGGCGTTCGCGGCGCGCCTGACGGCCGCGTTCGACGACTTCGGCTGGTGCGCGGCGATCCGCGGCGTCGAAGGCGGCGGCCTGGTCGAAGACCTGCCGACCCACACATTCAAGACCGACGACGGCGAAGTCGCGCTGAAATGCCCGACCGAAATCGCGATCACCGATCGTCGCGAGAAGGAGCTGAGCGATCTCGGCTTCATCCCGCTCGTCCATTGCAAGAACTCAGATTACGCCGCGTTCTTCGCTGCGCAGTCGGTGCAGAAGCCCAAGAAATACAGCACCGACAGCGCGAATGCGAACGCCGTCCTGTCCGCGCAGCTTCAGTACATCTTCTCGGTATCGCGCGTCGCGCACTACCTGAAGGCGATGATGCGCGACAAGATCGGCAGCTTCGCATCGGCGCAGAACGTGGAGACTTTCCTCAACCGGTGGATTTCGCAGTACGTCCTGCTCGACGACAACGCCTCGCAGGAACAGAAAGCGCAATTTCCGCTGCGCGAGGCATCCATACAAGTGTCGGAGATTCCGGGCAAGCCGGGCTCGTATCGTTCGGTCGCGTTCCTGCGCCCGCACTTTCAGCTCGACGAACTCTCGATTTCTCTGCGACTTGTCGCTGATCTGCCCAAACCGGCAAATTCATAAGCGAGTAGATCGCCCGGGCGGGCCGCCTGGGTAGGACGTTAAAACCACCTCTTTGGGGAGTCGAAGGGCCATGTTACATATGCACTTGCAGTTTGGTAGTCCCGCGGTGAAGGGCGAATCCGCGGACAAGGACCACCAGGGCTGGATCGAGCTGAAATCGTGGGATCACTCGATCGTTCAGCCGCGTTCGGCAACCGCATCGACCGCTGGCGGTCACACGATGACGCGTTGCGAGCACGGCGACATGATCTTCACGAAGGAAATCGATTCGTCGAGCCCGCTGCTGTACCAACACGCGTCGGGTGGTACCACGTTCGACGAGGTGACGGTCCATTTCTCGCGCGCTGACGGCGAAGGCAAGCGCGTGCAGTATCTGGAAGTCAAGCTCAAGTACGTGATCATCTCGAGCATCGCTCCGAGCGTTCGCGAAGAAGGTCTGCCGCTCGAGACGTTCTCGCTGAAGTACGCAGCCGTGCAGTGGAAGCAAACCCAGCAGAAGATCGGCGGCAACCAGGGCGGCAACACGCAAGGCGCCTGGAGTCTGACGAAGAACGACAAGACCTACGCGGTCTAAGGTCGGTTGCGGCAACGGGGCGCACCAGCGTCCCGTTGCCGTTTTCGCTGTACACACCGGCCGATGAAACGATTCGAACCGAGTTTTCTCGACAAGCTGTTCGACGACGAACCGCACCTGCCGGCCTCGGCAGCGATGCGGCAATTGTCGCTGGACGAGCTCAAGAACACGGTCGCCCGCGACGTCGAGGCGATCCTCAACACCCGTATCGCGCACACCGAGAACGAGCTGGCCACGCTGCCGGAATGTCAGAAGTCGGTGCTGACCTACGGGCTGAACGATTTCGCGGGGCTGAGCCTCGCGAGCCACTACGACCGCGCGTTCATCTGCAAGTCGATCCAGCAGGCCATCGCACGCCACGAGCCGCGCCTGCAGCAGGTGCAGGTGACGTTCGAGCTGAACGAGCAGGCCACCAACGCGCTCTACTTCGCGATCCAGGCGCTGCTCGTCGTGCACCCGGCCGAGGAGCCGGTGAGCTTCGACGCGATGTTGCAACCGTCGACGCTGCAGTATTCGGTCACGCGCGCACGCGCCGCGAGAATGCAGTAAATCATGCCGCCGAGCGGGCCGGACCGCCCGGTGGTGGATCAGGGTCCGGCAGGAAATATTGAGGTTCGGGGTCGTCGATGGAAGAATTGCTGCCGTATTACGAGCGCGAATTATCGTTTTTGCGGCGCTATTCGCGAGATTTCGCCGAACGCTATCCGAAGATCGCGGCGCGGCTCGCGCTGTCCGGCGAGCATTGCGAGGATCCGCACGTCGAGCGGATGATCGAGTCGTTCGCGCTGCTCGGCGCGCGCATCAACAAAAAGCTCGACGACGATTACCCCGAATTCACCGAAGCGCTGCTGGAAGTGCTGTATCCGCACTACCTGCGGCCGTTCCCGTCGTGCTCGATCGCGCAGTTCACGCCGGCGTCGCCCGGCCAGCAGACCGAACCGGTCGTGATCGATCGCGGCACGGAGCTGAAGAGTCGCCCGATCCGCGGCGTGCAGTGCCGGTTCCGCACCGCGTACGACGTGACGCTCGCGCCGATCCGCATCTCGGAAGCGCGCTACACGCCGGTCGCGCTCGCGCCGAGCGCGACGGTGCTGCCGTCGAACGCGACGGGCGTGATCTCGATCACGTTCGAATCGCTGGCCGCGCAGCTCGATCTCGGCGCACTGAAGCTGCCGACGCTGCGCGCGCACCTGCACGGCGAGCAGTCGTTCGTCGCCGCGCTGACCGACTGCCTGTTCGTCAACGTGCTCGGTGCGTATGTCGAGCCTGAACGCAACGGCCGCTGGACCGCGCTGCGCAAGCTGCCGATCGCGCACGCCGGCTTCGACGAGGACGACGCGCTGATCGACTACCCGGCGAAGTCGCATCCCGCGTATCGCCTGCTCACCGAATACTTCGCGTTCCCCGACAAGTTCGATTTCGTCGATTTCGACATCGCGGCGATCGCGCGCGCGTCCGGCCGCTGCCAGCGCGCGACGCTGCACCTC
Organism: Burkholderia metallica; assembly: GCF_902832845.1. Taxonomy (GTDB): domain Bacteria; phylum Pseudomonadota; class Gammaproteobacteria; order Burkholderiales; family Burkholderiaceae; genus Burkholderia; species Burkholderia metallica. The sequence goes on from NZ_CADFDB010000012.1 coordinate 116,507, forward strand.
GTGCTGCAGGACGTGCGCAGCGATTCGCACGTCGCGCGGCTGCTCGAACTGCTGGCGGCGAGCCATTTCCGGCTGTTCTGCACGCCGATCGTCAACCTGTTCCGGCAACACGGCGAGCCGATCCGCATCACGCACCGCGCGGTGTCCTACCCGGTGATCGCCGAGGCGCGGCGCGCGTTCGCGTACGAGGTGTACTCGATCGACTCGGTGAAGCTCGTCCGGCAGCAGGCGCACGAGGAATCGGTGATCGAGTTCCGGCCGTTCTATTCGCTGCATCACGGCGAATCCGCGCGGATCGGCCATTACTGGTTCGCGCGCCGCAACGACTGGGTCGCGCAGAAGAGCCCCGGCTATGAAACCGAGATCTCGATCGTCGACATCGACTTCGAGCCGACCTCGCCGCAAACCGACACGCTGAGCCTCGACCTCACCTGCACGAACCGCGACCTGCCGTCGATGCTCGCGTTCGGCCTCGAAGGCGGCGATCTGTTCCAGGAAGGCGGCGCGCAGACGAGCGGCATTTCGCTGCTGCGACGCCCGACGCAGAGCGTGCGTTTCGAGCGCGGCCGCGCCGCGCACTGGCGGCTCGTGTCGCACCTCGCGCTCAATCACGTGTCGCTGGTCGCGCACGGTCTGGCGCCGCTGAAGGAAATGCTGACGCTGTACGACCTGCGGCGCACCGCCGTGTCGATGCGCCAGATCGACGGCCTCGTCGGCGTCGAGCAGCGCGGCGCCGTGCAGTGGCTGCCCGGCAAGCCGTTCGCGACCTTCGTGCGCGGCATCGAGATCCGGCTGACGATCGACGAGGAGCACTTCGTCGGCGCGAGCCTCGCGTCGTTCGTGCGCGTGCTCGACAGCTTCTTCGGGCTGTACGTGCACCTCAACAGTTTCGTTCAACTAGTCGTCGTGTCGAAGCGCACCGGCGAGGAGATCATCCGATGCAAGCCCCGGACCGGCGAATCGATCCTGGCGTAGTCGACGCGCTGCTCGACGAGCCGCACCGCTTCGAGTTCTTCCAGGCCGTGCGCGTGCTCGAAGGGCTGTTCGCGCGGCAGGCGTCGGATGCGCCCGGCGCGTGGCGGCAGGGCGACGTCGTCGCGCGGCACATCGCATTCCGCAACACGCTGTCGCTCGGCTTTCCGCCGAGCGAGATCGAAGGCGCGCGCTCGTTCGACGACGACGGCACGCAGCTCGACACGGGCGATGCGCGCGGCGCCGCGCTCGCGGCCGGCGAGCTCGGCCACGTCGAGCTGACGCCCGCATTCTTCGGGCTGCTCGGCGGCCAGGGCGCGCTGCCGCTGCATTACACCGAGCAGATCGTCGCGCGCGAGCACCTGAAGCGCGACCATGCGGCACGCGCGTTCTTCGACGTGTTCTCGAACCGCGCGACCGCGCTGTTCTATGCGGCGTGGAAGAAATACCGGCTGCCGTTCCATTACGAGCTCGACCGCGACGAGCGCTACCTGCCGCTGTTGCTCGCGATCGCGGGCGTGCCGAGCGACGACGTGCGCGACAGCCTCGCGGCCGGCGCGGGCGGCGTGCTCGACGAGGCGATTGCCGGTTATGCGCTCGCCGCGCGGCACCGGCCGATGTCGGCCGCGTACCTGCAGCGCACGCTGTCCGACTATTTCCGCGTCCCGGTGAAGATCGACCAGTTCGTCGGCAAGTGGTACGACGTGCCGCCCGACCAGCTGAGCGTGCTCGGCGAAGTCAACGCGGTGCTCGGCGCGACCGCGCTCGTCGGCGAACGCGTGTGGCAGCGCGACATGCGCGCGCGGATCGTCGTCGGGCCGCTGTCCAAGCGCGACTACGAGGCATTCCTGCCCGGCGGTGCGCACGCGATCGCGCTCGAGCGGATGCTGACGCTGCTCGCCGGCGTCACGCTCGAATACGAGGTGAAGCTCGTGCTCAAGCGCACCGAGGTTGGCGCGAGCGTGCTCGGCGCGGGCTCGCGACTCGGCTGGGACGCGTTCCTGTGTACGCGGGATGCGCACGAGGATCGCTCGGACGCTCGCTACGAACTGCACGTGATTCACTGATTCCGAACGACAACAAACACGCAATCGAACCTGAGATCGACGCCATGAGCACGCCTCTGAAGACCCTGATCACGAAACTGAACCCGCTGTGCCGGCACGCGACCGAGCGCGCGGCGAGCGCGTGCCTGGCGCGCGGCCACTACGAGGTCGATCTGGAGCACCTGTTCCTCGCGCTGCTCGACGAAGCGACGGGCGACCTGCCGCTCGCACTGCGCGCGAGCCGCGTCGATCCGCATGCGCTGCGCGCGGATCTCGAGCGCGAACTCACGCGCCTGAAGACGGGCAACACGCGCACGCCGGTGTTCTCCGTGCATCTGATCGCGCTGTTCGAACAGGCGTGGCTGATCGCATCCCTCGACTCGCAGCTCGGCCGCATTCGCTCGGGGCACCTGCTGCTCGCGCTGCTGACCGCGCCCGATCTCGCGCAATTCGCGCAGCGGATGTCGTCGCGGTTCGCGGAAATGAACGTGACGGACCTGAAGCACAAGTTCGACGAGATCATGGCCGGGTCGAGCGAGGCCGAGCCGCGCCAGGCGGACGAAGACGGCAGCGACGTCGCGCAGGCCGCCGACGGCGGCGCGCCCGCGGCCGGCCCGTCGAAGACGCCGGCGCTCGACACGTACACGACCAACCTCACGCAGCGCGCGCGCGACGGCAAGATCGACCCGGTGATCGGCCGCGAAGCCGAGATCCGCCAGGCGATCGACATCCTGATGCGCCGCCGCCAGAACAACCCGATCATGACCGGCGAGGCCGGCGTCGGCAAAACGGCGGTGGTCGAGGGTCTCGCGCTGCGGATCGCGGCCGACGACGTGCCGCCGCCGCTGCGTGGCGTCGCGCTGCACGTACTCGACATGGGGCTGCTGCAGGCAGGCGCGAGTGTGAAGGGCGAGTTCGAGAACCGCCTGAAGAGCGTGATCGACGAGGTGAAGAAGAGCGCGCATCCGATCATCCTGTTCATCGACGAGGCGCACACGATCATCGGCGCGGGCGGCCAGGCCGGCCAGAACGACGCGGCGAACCTGCTGAAGCCGGCGCTCGCGCGCGGCGAGCTGCGCACGATCGCCGCGACGACGTGGAGCGAATACAAGAAATACTTCGAGAAGGATGCGGCGCTCGCGCGGCGCTTCCAGGTCGTGAAGGTCGAGGAGCCGAGCGAGCCGCTCGCGGCCGCGATGCTGCGCGGGATGTCGGGCCTGATGGAGAAGCACTTCAACGTGCGCATTCTCGACGACGCGATCACCGAGGCCGTGCGCCTGTCGCATCGCTACATCAGCGGCCGTCAGCTGCCGGACAAGGCGATCAGCGTGCTCGACACCGCGTGCGCGAAGGTCGCGCTCGCGCACAGCGCGACGCCGGCGGCGATCGACGACACGAAGAAGCGCATCGAGCGGATCGACGCGGAAATCGCGTCGCTGGAGCGCGAAGCGGCCGGCGGCGCATCGCACGACGAGCGGCTCGGCGAGCTGCGCGGCGCGCGCGACACGGCGCTTGAACAGCTCGCGAAGGATGAAGCGCGCTACGAGTCCGAGCGCGCGATCGTCGCCGAGATCACCGCCTTGCGCGAAGCGCTCGACAACGCGCGCGGCCCGTCGGAAGACGGCCAGCCGGTCGACGTGCAGGCCACGCGCGAGCAACTGGCCGAACGCGTGGCGGCGCTGCACGCGCTGCAGGGCGGCGAGCCGATGGTGCCGCTGCAGGTCGACGGCCACGTGGTGGCCGAGATCGTCGCCGCGTGGACGGGCATTCCGCTCGGCCGGATGGTGAAGGACGAGATCGACACCGTGCTGAACCTGCAGCCGCTGCTCGCCGCGCGCGTGATCGGCCAGGACCACGCGCTCGACGCGATCGCGCAGCGCGTGCGCACCGCGACCGCGAACCTCGAGGACCCGAACAAGCCGCGCGGCGTGTTCATGTTCGTCGGGCCGTCGGGCGTCGGCAAGACCGAGACCGCGCTCGCGCTGGCCGACATCCTGTACGGCGGCGAGCGCAAGATGGTCACGATCAACATGAGCGAGTACCAGGAGGCGCACAGCGTGTCGGGCCTGAAGGGTTCGCCGCCGGGCTACGTCGGCTACGGCGAAGGCGGCGTGCTGACGGAAGCCGTGCGCCGCAATCCGTATTCGGTGGTGCTGCTCGACGAGGTCGAGAAGGCGCACCCGGACGTGCTCGAGATGTTCTTCCAGGTGTTCGACAAGGGCGCGATGGACGACGCGGAAGGGCGCGAAATCGACTTCCGCAACACGCTGATCATCCTGACGTCGAACGTCGGTTCCGCCGCGGTGATGCAGGCGTGCCTGAACAAGCCGGCCGAGGAGCTGCCCGATCCGGACGCGCTCGCCGAGACGCTGCGTCCGCAGCTGTACAAGACGTTCAAGCCCGCGTTCCTCGGGCGGATGAAGGTCGTGCCGTACTACCCGATTTCCGACGACGTGCTGGCCGAGATCATCGAGCTGAAGCTCGAACGCATCCGCCGGCGCATCGAGACGAACCACAAGGCCGCGTTCGAATGGGACGAGTCGCTCGTCGAGGCGGTGCTCGCACGCTGCACCGAAGTCGATTCGGGCGCCCGCAACGTCGACCACATTCTCAACGGCACGCTGCTGCCGGAGATCGCGGGCCACGTGCTCGGCCGGATCGCCGACGGTGCAGCCATCGCGCGCATCGCGGTGCGCGCGGACGAGGCCGGCGAATTCGCGTACATCGTCGAATGAGCGCGGCCGTGCAACACACGCATTGGATGAACTGACCGAACCATGCCGATCAATCTCCCCGAGCTGCTGACGCCGATCAGCGACGCGTCGCCCAGCGGCGACGACCTGCTGTTCTCGAACGAATTCGACGCGATCCAGGACGCGCGGCGCTACGACGATCCGACGCTCGACCAGGGCGAATGGGTGACCGAGATCAAGGAGGCCGACTGGGGCTTCGTCGTCGACCATGCGGGCGAACTGCTGCGCACGCGCACGAAGGACCTGCGGCTCGCCGTATGGCTGACCGAGGCGCTCGCGCTTGAGGACGGCATCACCGGCCTCACCGAAGGCTATGCGCTGCTCGAGGGCCTGTGCCGCGACTTCTGGGACACCGTGCACCCGCTGCCCGAGGACGACGATACCGAGCACCGGCTCGGCAACGTCGCGTGGCTGTCCGGCCGCACGGCCGAGCTGCTGCGCGCGGTGCCGATGACGGACGGCGCGTCGAACGCGTTCAGCACGCTCGACTGGGAAGTCGCGCAGCACGTCGCGCAATCGATCAAGCGCGACCCCGAACACGCGGACGACATCGCGCGCGGCAAGCCGTCGATCGAGCAGATCGATTCGTCGCGGCGCGTGACGTCGATCGCGTTCTACACGACGTTGCTCGCGAACCTGAAGGCGTTCGAATTCGCGCTCGATGCATTCGAGGAACGGCTCGTCGAACGCGCGGGCGATTCGGCACCGAGCTTCCGGCAGGCGCGCGAAGCGTTCGAGACCGTTTACCGGCTCGCGGAGCGCTTTGCGCGCGAGCAGGGGTATACGGGCAGCGCGCCGCACGCGCAGTCGGCGCCGCAGGCGCAGCCCGAGCGCATCGAGCCGGTGTTCGGCAACCCGATTCAGACCGAGGAGACTTATGTGCAGCCGCAGCCCGTTCCGCGCGCCCCGGTGCCGCAGATGATCGCCGGCATCCAGAACCGTGCGCAGGCCGTCGACCAGTTGCGCGCGGTCGCGCGTTACTTCCGCCAGACCGAGCCGCACAGCCCGGTCGCGTATCTCGCCGACAAGGCCGCCGAATGGGCCGACATGCCGCTGCACAAGTGGCTCGAGAGCGTCGTGAAGGACGACGGCTCGCTGTCGCATATCCGCGAGCTGCTGGGGGTGAGGCCCGACGAGCAGGCGTGAGCGACGATGCCGCGGCGACGCGCGTGACGCGTGCCCGGGCGCCGTCGTGCGGTGAGAGAACGGCTTTTTCCTGAGAGCGCGGGCCCCGGCGGGTTCGCGGCCAACAAGAAGATGGGTGACGCATGAACGTGACCGAACTGGCGCAGGCGATTCGCGGTGGCTTGATTCAGCAGGACCGCCTGCTGAAGACGGACATCCCGTCGTTGCCGAACAATGCGCTCGTCCCGCGCCGGGCCGTGACCCGTTCCGAACTGGGCCGCGATTTCAGCGTGACGCTCGATCTCGTATCCACCGCGAGCGACGTGGAACTCAAGACGCTGATCGCGCAGCCGATGACGCTGTGGATCCAGCAGGCGGACCGGTCGTATCGCCCGATCAACGGCTATGTCCACACGGCGCGCAGGCTCGGCGCGGACGGCAGCCTGTCGAGCTACCAGCTCACCTTTGCATCGTGGATGCACTTCCTCAAGTTCCGCAGCGACATGCGGTACTGGCAGGATCAGAGCGTCGACGCGATCCTCGCCGACGTGTTCGACGCGCATCCACAGGCCAAGGGCCGATATCAGTTCGCGCTGTCGAAGCCGCTGCCGTCGCGCTCGTACTGCCGCCAGAGCGAAACCGACTGGAACTTCGTGCATCGCCTGATGGAGGACGAAGGGCTGTTCGGCTTCTGGCGGCACGCCGACGACGGCAAAACGCATACGCTCGTCATTACCGACGATCTGCATGCGGTCGACGAGCTGGCGCCGAAGGCCGTCGGCTTCGATCATGCGGGAGCGGGCACGGAAACGGCCGGCTTTACGCAATGGACTGCGTCGAGGACCCTGCAGAGCACGCTTCACACGACGCGCACGTTCGACTACAAGTCGCCGTCGTCCGCGGGCAATCCGAACGGCACGACGCTGCCGACCAAGGCCGGGCAGGGCGATCTGCCCGATCAGGCGGAAATCTACGAATACACGGGCGCCTATACGTATCCGGGCCAGGATCGTGGCGAACATCTGTCGAAGATCCGCCTCGAGGAATGGGAGTCACGCGCGAAGCGTTTCTTCGGCGTGGGCGGCGTGCGCGGAATCGATGCCGGCCGGCGTTTCACGCTGGCGGACCATCCGCAGCACGACCGCGATCCGGAGGGCGATCGCGAGTTCGCGGCGATCGGCGTGACGCGCTACATCGAGAACAACTTGCCGCTGTCGGACCACGAGGCGCACTTCCCGCACAGCCTGCAGGAGCGGCTCGCGCAGGCCAAGGCCGGACACGGTGCAGCGGCGGCGTTCGAGGTCGGACATGACGACGGCTCGGCCGGGTTCTATCTCGTCGAGGTCGAGACACAGCGCGCGAGCGTGCCGTATCGCAGCCCGTTCGAGCACAAGAAGCCCGTGATGCAGCTCGAGACGGCCGTCGTCGTCGGGCCGAAGGGCGAAGAGGTGTATACGGACGAGCTGAACCGGATCAAGGTCAGGTTCGTCTGGGACCGGCAGAACGAAGGCACCGAAACTGCGTCGTGCTGGATGCGTGTCGTGCAGTCGGATACCGGCGGCGGCTACGGCGGCGTGCATATTCCTCGGGTCGGCGAAGAAGTGCTGATCGGCTATATCGGCGGCGACTGCGACCGGCCGATCGTCATGCATCGCGTCTACAACGGGGCCGCCAAGCCGCAATGGCATAGCGACGGCATCCTGTCGGGATTTCGCTCGAAGGAGTATGCGGGCGGCGGTCACAACGAAATGGTGCTCGACGATGCGACGGGCCAGAACCGCGCGCGCCTGTTCAGCAGCAGCGCGAATTCGCTGCTCCATCTCGGCTACCTGATCGAGCAGAACGGCAACACGCGGGGCGCGTATCTCGGTTCGGGGTTCGACTTGCGCACGGATGCGTATGGCGCGGTGCGGGCCGGGCAGGGGCTGTATGTCACGACGCATCCGAAGCAGGCGAACAGTCAGCCGCTCGACGTGAGCGAGACGCAACAGCAGCTCGTCAATGCCGAGGGGCTGATCGAGTCGTTGTCGCAGGTCAGCGAAGCGCATCTGGCGGAAAGCCTCGGCGACGGTCACGATGCGCTGAAGACGTTCACCGACGCGACGCAGGAGAGCATTTCGGGTGCGGCGTCGGGCGGACGGACTGCGGGTGGCGGGACCGGCAGCGCGAATGCGTTCAAGGAGCCGGTGATGCTGTTTGCGAGCCCGTCGGGGATCGGGATGGCGTCGCAGCAGTCGGTGCACCTCGCGAGCGACCGGCAGACCAATATCGTCAGCGGTCAAAGCACCTTCATCACGAGCGGCAAGTCGTTGATCGCCGGCATCCGCGACCGCATCAGCCTGTTCGCGCAGAACGCCGGAATGAAGCTATTCGCCGCGAAGGGCAAGGTCGAAGTGCAGGCCCATGCGGACAATATCGAAGTCACCGCGCAGAAGACCGTGAAGCTGGTGGCGGCGACGGAGAACGTCGACGTGGCCGCCAAGCAGGAGCTCCTGCTGACGTCGGGCGGTGCCTATATCCGGATCAAGGGCGGCAACATCGAGATTCACGCGCCGGGGAAGATCGATTTCAAGGGCGCGCAGCACGCGTTCGCCGGGCCGACGAGCATGCCGTATCCGCTGCCCGCGATGCCGGGCGGCACGTGCAAGCAATGCGTGCTGAACGCGCATAATGGGCGCGAATCGATGGTCGAGGCCGATTGATGGACGACGTCAACGACGCGGGCGACGTGGTCGATCCGGACGATGCGGTCGAGGCAGGCGAAGCCGTCGACACCGCGCCGAATCCGCGCGAGCCGGCTTGGCCGGCGTTCCTGGAAACACTGAAGGCTTCGCTGGCGCAGGCGGACGGCGACGGCAGGGCGATGCGGCTTTATGTGCTCGTCGATACGCGCGGCTATCAGGAGCTGGATGTGCAGCTTGCGACGGTGCGCGGCCTGCGCTATGCGTCGCTCTGGACGGATACCGGTCTCGACGCCTATACGGATATCGCACCGTACCTGATTGCCTTCGACCACCACGCACTCGACGATGAGGGAGGCGAGCAACATCGGCTGCTGCGCCAGCTGTGGCTGGACGCGGTCGATCTGCACGCGGTGACGTGGCTGTGGTCGACGTGGTCGTTCGATGCGCTCGACGCGCATCTGCGTAAGTACGTGCAGTACAAGTTGCCCAACGGCCGCTCGTATTATCTGTTCTTCTTCGACAACCACGTATTCGAACGCGTGCGGCGGGTGTGGAGCGATGCTCAGACGCGGCAGTTCGTTGCACCGTTCGCCGAGATCCGGTATCGCGATCGGCGGCTCGAGGAAGTCGTGTGGCGCAACGATGCGCCGGCGATCGAAGGCGTGATGCCGGTGGGCGATGCGCCGGGCCTGAGCGAGCAGCAGCATGCGCAGCTGATCGAGCTCGGGTATCCCGACAAGCTTGTGCTGAAGTTTCGCGAGACGATGGCGGCGGTGGTCGATCACTTGTCGGATGCGGAACTTCACGATCAGGTCGTCGAGCAACTCGATCGCGCGGCGACGCACGGGATTGTCGATGAGGTCGGGTTACTCTGCTATGTCGTGACCGGTGTGCAGGTTGCGCCGCGGTTCGACGAGCACCCGGCCGTGAAGTCGTTGCTCGAGGCAGCGTCGCGCGGAGAGACGAGCGTCGATGCGGCGCTGGCTTCGATCGACGATGCGACCTGGGATGCGATTCGCGACGCGCACGAGCGCGCGTTGCTGGAGGCGCGTAGTGACGTGGCGTAGGTCTGGATGGGCGGTGGGCCTGCTTGCGGTGGCCGCGAGTTTGAGCGCGTGCGGCAAGTCGGAACCGACCTACAGCGGGATTTCGGTCATGGGCCGGAACTATCTGCCGTACAACATGAACGGTTTCACCATTATCGACGCATACGGCAACAAGGCAAGCGGTGGCGGAGACGATCCGCCGGGCGCAGGTGGCGGCAGCGTCGCGTGTTGCTGCACGCTCAAGGGCACCGAATTTACGGTCAAGTGGAAGTACTACGACGCAGATCGATGGACGATGGACGACTCGCATGCGCAGCAAGTCGAGACCAAGGTCGTGATGCCGTCGTCGGCCGTTCCCGAGAAAGTCGGCAACCGGATTCTCGAAGTTCATTTCTATCCGGATCGTCACGTCGAGTTTCAATTCCCCGGCCAACTGCTGGACGAATCTCGCATTCCGGTCGTGGATGTTTCAAGATGGATGGCGACGCACTATCAGGAGCAACTGGACAAGAAATTCGACGATACGGATGGGCAGTCGCATCGGCGAATCGCGCGCGCGGTTGCGGCAGCATGGCTGAAATACCGACTGACCGACCCGAATGATCTCGAGCAATACGCGTATTACGACTTGCTCGTGAACAGCCGGTTCGATACGCATCCCGAGATTCAGCGCGTCTTGCAGGTGGCTGGCGACAAGCCGGGTACGTTCGCGAAGTCGATGCAGTCTCTACCGAAGAGCGTGCTGTTGGGACTGACAAGCGATAACTTCGAGCCGGTGACTGTTCCGGCCATTCGGGATGGATTGTTGCCATCGCCGCGTGCAGCGGATGCGCTGCGTGTGGGTACCTCTCCGAAGCGATTTGCGATGTAGATGAGCAGGGGGATGAAACGTGGACGTTGGCGCGAGATGGATGCGCGACGACGAACAGAAGTGCGGCGCACTCTGTGGCCTATGTCGTCGATGACATTTGAATGATTGAGGCGGGGGTGCATCTGCATAGCGTGCCGCGAGCGATTCAGAAGGAAAACATCAATGACTGGAGCAACGAGATTGTCGAGTCTGATGAGTCGCGCACTGGCGGGATGTCTGCTCGTGGCGGCGATGACGGCATGCGGTAAGTCGGAGCCGACGTATGCCGGGATCTCGGTTATCGCGCACAACTATCTTCCGTACAACCTGGACGGATTTACGATTACCGACGCTTACGGTAACAAAGCGGGCGGAGGCAATAGTTTGCCCGGAGGCGGAGGCGGGGTGACGTGCTGCTACAAGCTCAAAGGCACTGATTCCACGGTCGTATGGAACTATGTCGACGTCGACCAGTGGCACAAGGGTAACGAGGAGACGCTTCACGCCGAGGCAAAGGTGACGATGCCGCAGGCGCAGGTTCCGGAGACGGTTGGCGATCGCATCCTTGAAGTGCACTTCTATCCGGATCGTCACATCGAGTTCCAGTTTCCGGGTGCGCTGATGGATGAGTCGCGTATCCCGATGGTCGATGTATCACGCTGGATGGCGAGTCATTACCAGGCACAATTGGACAAGCGTTACGACGAGCGCGAGGATCAGCAGTACCGTCGCATCTCCCGAGTCGTCGCTGCTGCGTGGCTCAAATACCGGCTCACCGATATCGATGATCTCGAGCAATACGCGTATTTCGAGCTTCTGGTTAACAGCAGATTCGACGCCCATCCGTCGGTACGGCAGATCCTGAAAGCGACCAGCGGCAAGCCCGGCACGTTCGCGAAGTCGATGCAGTCTTTGCCGAAGAGCGTGTTGTCCGCGTTGTCGGATGATGCGTTCGAAGCGGTGGCCGTACCGGCGATATCCGAGGGTTTGTTGCCACCGCGGCGTACGGAGAATGCGCGGCGTGGATGATCGAATCGGGCACGTCTCGGATGCGAATTGCGATGTAGTCGGGCTTGATGGAACGTGAGCGTCGGCGCGAAATGGATACGCGACGACGGAAACGGATGCGACGCACTCGGTGGCCCAGGTTGCCGAGGACATTCGGATGATTGGGGCCGGTCTATGCCTGCATGGGTGCCGCGCGCGATTCAGAAGGGAAACATCAATGGGTAGAGCAATGAGATTTTCGAGTCTGGTGGGCCGCGTTTTGGCTGGGTGTCTGCTTGTGACTGCCATGACCGCATGTGGAAAGTCGGATCCGACCTATAGCGGGATTTCGATCATTGGCCGAAATTATCTGCCGTACAACATGAGCGGCTTCACGATCGCAGACACGTTCGGAAATACGGCGAGCGGAGGGGGAGACGACCCGCCGGGCGCTGGAGGGGGGAGCGTCAAATGTTGTTACAAGCTCAAGGGCACGGAATTTGTCGTCAAGTGGAATTACTACGATGTCGACCAATGGCACAAAGGGAACAAGCAAATGTTCCATGCAGAGACGAAGGTGTCGATGCCGCAGTCCAAGGTGCCTGACGATGCGGGTGCCCGGATTCTCGAAGTGCACTTCTTTCCGGACCGGCATGTCGAGTTCCAGTTTCCTGGCGAGATGCTCGATGACGCGCGTTTGCCGATTGTCGATGTCGTGAAATGGATGAAGCGGTATCAGGTGCAACTGGACAAGCGATACGACGAACGCGAGGACCAGCAGTTTCGTCGAATCGCCCGTGTCGTCGCGTCGGCGTGGTTGAAATACCGTCTGACCGACCGTGACGACCTGGAACAGTACACGTACCTCAATCTGCTCTTGAACAACCGATTCGATACGTACCCTGAAGCTCAGCGCATTTTGCAGACTGCCGCCGGGCAACCCGGCACTTTCGCGAAGTGGGCGCAGTCACTGCCGAATAGTGTTCGCTCGGAGTTGACGAGCGGGAAATTCAAGCCGGTGGCCGCACCGGCGATTGCCGACGGCTTGCTGCCGCAACCGCGTGTAGAGGAGAAACCGCATGGCTGAGAAAATCAAGCTTGATCCGGACGACGCAACACCGATGTCCGTGTACACGCAACTGGTTTCTCGGGACGCGAACCTCTATCCGAAGGGCGACTGCATGCCATGCGGTGCAACGATTCGCATGGGGTTTTTCTTCGACGCCTTCGGCCGCAATGCCGATATCGACGACAAGGAGAGTTCGCGATATTCGAATATTTGCCGCTTGTGGGAGGCGCATCGCGATAACGATGACTCGCGTCGGCCGGCCAACCAGTTCTGGTACCGCTTCTATTATTCGGGATTGGGTACGCCGCTCAACGAATCGGCCAAGTCCAACGCATTGGTCAATGCAGGCGTCGCCGTAGCCAAGATGGCAGCCAAGAAGGCGAAGAGCGGCGCGACGTCGGTCGCGGAGTCATTCACGCGCGTCAATACGCCGATCAAGCAGGCCGACGTGAAAAAGCGTGTCGCCGATGTGAAGAAGCAAATTCTCGAAGGGGATTTTTCGCTTCGACCGATCGAGAAGGCGTTCGAGGATCTCCGCAAGGATATTGAGCACATTCCCGCTCAGGCGCGGCGCGTCATGAATGTGCTGAATGCGTCGCCGGAGCGATACTGGGAACGGACCAAGGCGACCGGCACGCTGCTGTGGCGGAACACCAAGAACGACTTCAAAGCCAACTGGAAGGGAACGCCGATGAAGGCAGCGTGGGGCGTTGCGCGCAGCCTTTTCGTTGGCGTCGCGATGGAGAACGTGCCGATCGTACGTGACAACGCCGTAATGGCCGAAGCTTTCGGAACGGGCGTCGATACTCGGTTGATTGCGGCCAAAAAGCAGTTTGAAACCGCGTACGAGGCTGTCAAGCATCAGATGAAGAAGATCCGCGTCATCGAGGTATCGGTGTTTGGGGCGGACCGCGGATGCGTGCTTGCGCGAGCGTTCATCAACGATCTGGCAGAGAAATACAAACGCAGGGACGACACGGACCTCGCTATTGACGGTGTGTCGATCCAGATCAAGTTTGTCGGTCTGCTCGATGCCGTTTCGTCTGTCATGTCGGAAGAGGCGGGAGAACTGATCGGCATGGTGCCGTATCTGGGGATGATCAAAACCAGCTACAAGGATCGCCCCCTCGGCATACCTGCCAGCGTGCAGCGCTGCGTTCATTTCGCTGCCGCGCACGAGATGCGCTTCTATCAGCGTCTCGATAGTCTCGAAAAAACGCGCGGCGAGCAATTTCTCTATCCGGGCACGAGCTGCGATGTGGTCGGCGGCGCAACAAACGGGTCGCTCGGGTTGAATGCAGAGCTGATGCGGGTGCCGCTGCGCGACATGCTGCTGGAAGCGCTGAAAGCGGGCGCGGTGATGGATACGATGGAGGATCTCTACCTTTACAAGAACGACACCTTCGGTCGATTCTCGATCGCCGAACCCATCAAATGCGGCGGCAAGCAATACCGCATCAAGCAACTCATCGACGCGTATACCGCACTCGTCCCCCGCAAAGCTGGCGTCGACTTCGTCGCGCATTCGAAAGTCTTCCTCCGCTGGATCGCCGTCCGCTACCGCGATCCCGAGTTCCGCCGCACGATGTCGGACCCGGTTGCCGACTGGAAGCGCAACATGAGCGACGCCGACCTGCAGCGCAAAACGGCGAAGTCGCAGCTCGACTGGGAACTGCAGCGACAAGGCATCAACATGAGCATGCTGGCCAGCCGCAGCCAGGAGGACCAGGCGAAACTGCGGGGAATGAAGGCGGCGAGCGACGCGGCGCAAAAGCGTTATGAGAAGTTGGTCGCGGAAGCGCCGAAGGACTATTCGACGGTCTGGGAGCGCCTCGAGCAGGAAGCGGCAAAGAAGCTGCGCCGTGCGTCGTATCAGGAGGGCCTGAAGCAATCCGCCGAGCGCATCCGCAATATGCCGGATTCCTGGGATTCCAATAACAAGGCCAGCGCGGACGCGGTGGAGGCGGCCATGCTGCCTGAAGCTGAGATGGAGCTCGTGTCGGCCTGGAAGGAAGGGATCGAGGGCAAGCATCCGCTGCCGCCGGATGTCATGGCGCTGTTCGACATGCTCGTCCACGATACGTTGCTGACGAGTTGGCAAGATCACTTGCTGGCGCCGTCTCTGTACTTCCGCACGCGGGACAAAGACACGTTCGGGTCGAGCGATCTCGCAAAGGAAGCGAAGCAGCGCAAGAAGGACGATCTAACCGCGGCGCGCATCGACCAGGCGGCCAAGCAGAGTCAGGAATGGGCACGGGGCTACAAGGACGGCGCAACGCCCCCAATTCATTGAGCGGCTATGCTGGATGAGGCGGCGCTTGCCTGACTGCTTATCGCGGACGAGCATGCCTGAACGGTAACTGTCCTATTCGATGTCTGAGTCAACAGATAGGAAGACCTTCACGTATAAGCGCATGCGCGACGGGGCGTGGGTTGAATGCAAGCGCGGTACGGTGCCTGTTGCTTTCCTGATCGTGGCCACGCGCGATCCGAACCCGGTATGCACATCCGCATCACGAACCACTGACGCGGTTCCGCGTGCGCCGCGCTTTCCGCTTCGCCGCGGCTTTTTTGCGATCCTCGATCCACGGCAGCATCGAAATGCTTGCCGCACACAGCATCAGCCCCGCGATCAGCGCAAACAGACCGAATCCGATTTCACGCACCCATGCTCCGCCTTCAACCGCTTCGTTGCGGCGGGCAATTCCCGGAAACATCGACGAAACGCGCAGGTCATCGTTCGCTGCCGCGCTGCAATACGTCTTCGTGAACGCCGCGAATTGTTCACGGCTGATAGTCGAGGCGGCCGAACGCGAATACACCGGCGACCCGGCCGGCTGCCACGTCGTCTCGTACCGCCGCGTCAGTCCCGTGCCATAGCGAAATACGGCACGCGCTTCCCACGTCGCATCGGATTTGCCGTATCGCAGAGACAACTCGCATCGCTCGACGACGGCGGGGACGTGCGGCCACGCACGGGCGCGAACGAGGATGGCGGAATTGATCGTGCCGGCCATACCCGCCAGCACGAAGACCGCGCCAACGAACAGAAGAACGACCGACCACAGGCAGCGTATTGCGTATTTCACTGGAATCGCCGGATTCAGTAGTGGGTCGGTGAGGCGACCGGCTTGTCGACCATGTGCGGGCGGACGGAGCGTGCGCAATCCGACGGATGAGTCGGCCGCTACCCGGTCCTCCGCAATGCGATCGAATCCCCGCCTACTGCCCCACCCGGAACTCGATCCGCCGATTCCGCGCCCGCCCGTCCGCCGTATCGTTCGGCGCAATCGGCTGATCCGGCCCGACGCCCGTCGTCGTCATCTGCTGCGGCGGAATGTTCTTCGTGATCAGATACCCCTTCACCGCATCCGCGCGCGCCTGACTCAGCGCGATGTTCGACGTCCGGTTCCCCGAGTTGTCGGTGTGGCCGATGATGTCGACCGTGCGGTTCTGCATCTTCGCGAGCGCCGCCGCCATCTGGTCGAGAATCAGCTTGCCCTGCGGCGTGAGCGTCGCGCTGCCGGTCTCGAACTCGATCGTCCGGTTCGCGAGCGTCTGGTCGAGCACGCCCTGTTCGGAGGCCGACACGCGCAGCCCGTTCCGGATCGTATAGGTCGGGTTCAGCGTGTTCGCCATGTCGCTCGCGAGCTGCTGGCGTTGCGCCTCGTTGTGCACCTCGCCCTTCATCTCGATCTGCGTGCCGTTGATCTTCAGCTGCCCCTTGCTGATCTGCTTGAGCTGCGCGCCGAGCAGCTTCTGCACGTTCGCGCTCCAGTTCGGCGGCGTCGCGACGTCGCCCACCTCGATCTGGTCGACGACGTTCGCCGCGCCGTAGGTATCGCGCAGCTTCTGCAGCACCGCGGCCTTGGTCGCCTCGTCGGGCACCTTGCCGCTGGCGACCACCTGGCCGGGCGTCGCGTTCGCGGGCGGCGGCGTGATCGTGCCGGCCGTGCCGCGCACCACCGTGCCGGACGCGGCGCCGGCGTTCGGGTTCGACGACGGCAGCGCGGTCGTCGCGACCGTGCCGTTGCCGACCGGCGTGACGGTCGCGCCGGTGTTCTGCGCGAACGCCGCGCCACTGGCGAAGAGCCCGGCGGCGGCGAGGGCGGCGACGGCGGGCGAGAGAGCGGCCGAAAGGGCGGCCGAGAGGGTGGCCGACAAGCGCGCGCGCCGAGCGTGAATCGTGCGATGCATCCCGTCAGCCTCCGATGAACGCTTCGCGGAACGCGTCGATCGCGACGCGCAGCGAGAGTTGCGGTTGGTCGAGGTAGCTGACGAGCTTGCTGATCTGCTGATCGTTTTGCGCATGGGCGTCGATCCACTCGGGATCGTCGATATCGATGTTGTGGGCGGCGTAGGTCTGCGGGTCGACGACGCTCAGCAGCGTCTTCGCCGACGCGCCGTTGAAGCCGATGATGAGCCGTTCGCGCTCGGCGATCGTGCCGATGAAGATCGCGAGCTCGAAGTCGGCCTGCGCGACGAACGGCGCGATCAGTTCGAGCCAGAATGCGGCGACGAGGCTGCGGTAGAACGGATCGACCGGCAGCGGCAGCGTGAGGCCGCGCTCGATGTGCGACGAGCCGCTCTGCATCACCGGCCGCAGCAGCGAGCCGAGCGCGAGCATCGCGCCGCGCAGCCGCACCGGATGACCGCTTTCGAGCAGCATCTGCTGGAGGCCGTACAGCGACTGGTGTTCGACGAAATCGTTGAAGGTGCCGTCATGCGACGTGCCGGGGCCGCCGATGTCGATCGGCACCTGCGTGTCGCCGAGCGCCTGCAGCGCGCCGGGCGGCTCGTCCTTGCCGAGCAGCGGCGGGATCTGCGAGGCGACGCGCGACCACAGCCGCGCGAACGCGAGCGGGCTGCGCGCGAGGAACGCGAGCGGCCTGTCGACCTCGAGCGCGGTCGCGCCGAGGAACGGGAAGCGGCGCATCGACACGTCGTGGCTCGCGACCATGTGGCCCGCGATCGCGAGCTTGCTGCGCGAGCCGAGGAACGCGAAATGCATCGGCTTCGCATCCTCGTAGACGAGCTTCCAGCGCGGATCTTCCGCGAGCAGTTCGAGCGCCTGCGCGATCCAGCGATCGAGCGTCTGCAGCAACTGCGGATTGTGCGCGCTCTTCACGAAGTCGCCGCGCGACGGAATCTTGCCGAAGTAGGCGATCTGCGCCTGTACGGTTTGCGTCATTGCGCCCTCTGTGCATTCGTTGCGTTGGCGGCCGCGACGGCCGGCGCTGCGCCCGGCGTGCCCGTGCCGGACTGGGTCGCGTTCTGCGCGGCGCCCGTGCTCGCGTCGGCGACCGACGACGGCAGCTGCAGGCCGCGCAGGCTCTGCTGCTGCGGCTGGTCGCCGCCGCCACCGGACGGCTGCGACGTGCTGATGATGCGCATCGTCACCGACACGTTCACGCTGCCCTGTGCCCACGTCAGGTCGAAGGTGCCGTCCGGACGGCGCTTGCGTTGCGCGGAGTTGATCAGCTTCTCGAGACCGTAGCGGCCCGGCTCGTTGACCAGCTGCACCGTGCGGCCGTCGAACGTCGTCGCGGACAGCGTCGCGCCCGGCGAACCCTGCGGGTTCGGCCACACGAAGTTGGTCCACTGCGGCGGCGTATTGCGGTAGCGCAGTTGCTGGCCGTCGATCGCGATCGTGTATTCCGTCGTGCCCGTGCTCGGCTGCGGCAGGATCTGGAACACGGTCTGCGGCTCGGACGACGCGGCCGCGCTGCCGCCCGCCGCACCGCCCGCGAGCGGCGCGACCCAGCGCGCGAAGCCGTTCGTGAAGTCCGGCGTGAGGCCGATGCCCATGTCGCCCCACGTGCGGGCGGCGAGCGTGTCGCCGCGGCGCACCGCGAGCGGCCCGAGCGTCGTGCCGACGAACTTCGCGATCGAGCCGTCCGGACCGAACACCTGCGCGATTTCACCGGCGCCGGCCTCGACCTTCGCGTTCGCCGCGAACGGGTACTTCGTCGCGAGCGAGTTCTGGAACGGCTGGTAGACCTGCGCGTTCCACACCTTGTTGACTTCGGCGCTGGCCGGCTGGATCACGACTGCGAACGCCTGCATCAGCGGCCGCACGAGCAGCGGACGCAGCGACTTGCGTTGCGAATCGGTGAGGCCGGTGAGCATCTGCTCGTCGACGAGCTTCAGCGAATCGGCGAGTTCCGAACCGTTGCCGTCGAGCGTCTGCTGCATCAGCTGGCGCGCGCCCGGGCCCGGGTCGCCCTGGTTCTTGATCACGTTGAAGCGCGTGCGGACCTTCGACAGCGAATCCATGTAGCTCTTGAGCATCGACGTGCCGTCATGCGTCGCGACGATCCGCGCGAGCCCGATGAACTCCTGGCCGATCGGGCCCATCGGCACCTCGGCCGGGTTGCCGTTGATGTCGATGTTGGCGGCCGCCACCTGGCCGGCCGGCGAGCGCGAGAACAGTTGCTTGACCCAGTTCACGACGCCCGTCTGCGCCTTCTTGATCGTCACGTTCGCGAGCGACGGGTTGTCCCACGACGTCTGGTCGTACGCGGTCTCGAGGATCTTGCGGATCGGCGAATCCTGCGGGTCGCCGAGGCGGTTCATCCCGTCGACGGCCTGGCCGAAGCTGCTGAAGCCCTGCACCGCGATGCCCTGCATGAACTTCTGCCAGTGCTGCGCGTATTCGGTCTTGTACATGCCGACGAGCGTCTTCTGGATCTGCTCGGGGCTGCCCTCGAGCGTCAGGTCGTCCTGCGTCGACGTGTTCAGCACCCAGTCCTTCGCCTGCAGCTCCTTGGTCGCCGCGTCGCGGATCGCCGGCTGCACGTAGTCGAACCACGCTTCGCGCGTGAACGTGCCCGGAATCGCGTAGCTGCCCGCCACGAGCCCCTGGTTGCCGTCGCCGACGATGCGCGCGATGGTCATCGGCGCGAAGCGGGTCGATGCGCGCGCCTTGATTTCCTCGTACACGCGCTGACGGGCCGGCATCCCGCGCACGACGCGGCGCAGGTTCTCGCGGGTCTGGTCGACGAGCGCGAGGTTCGCGTCGATCATCGGCCAGTCGTCGTCATTCACGCGCGACAGGTAGAACGAGATCATCCGCTCGGCGCTCTTGATCATCTCGTCGCGCGGCATGTTGCCGCGATTCGTCTCGAGCCAGCCGCGCCAGAAGCGGGCGAGCTGGTCGGTCAGGTGCGCCTGCTCGACGTGACGCTTGTCGGACAGCATCAGGTACGTCTTGAGCGCGTTGTACGCGTCCTGCACGTTGGTCGGCGACGCGTCGCTGTAGAGGCCGCCCTGCGGGGCGGCCGGCTGCGGAGCGGCGGCCGGCGCGGCGCCGGACGCGGCCAGTGCGGCACCGGCCTGCGGCGCGGCGCCCGCCGCGTTCGTCGAGACCGGCATCGTGCCGCCCTGCACGGCGCCCGATTCGGGCGGGCGCGTCATCGGCACGAGCTGTTCGGGGTGCGCGTTCACGTCCTTCATGAACGACGCGAGGTTCTGCGACACCGGCGACAGCAGGATCTGGAGCACGCCGTTGTAATACTCGGTCAGCAGATGCTGCTCGAGACGGTCGCCCTGATACAGGCCGAGCGACACGGACAGCGGCTTGTCGCGGCGGAACTGCTCGAGCTGCTCGATCCGGTCTTCCAGGACGTCCATCGCCTGCAGGCGCGACTGCAGGTCGTTGCGGCCTTGCTGCAGGCGCGTGACGTTGTCGAGGTCGGCCTGCACGTTCGCGACGAGCTGCTGATTGCCGATCGTCGACCAGGTCCAGCCGCCCAGCGCGAGCGCGAGCGCCGCGACGAAGCCGAAGAAGGTCGCGTAGCGCAGCCGCGTCTTGGTCGGGCTCGCGAACTGCCGCACCGTCTGGCGATCCGCGAAGATCACCTTCGAGAACAGGTCGCGCAGGAAGAAGCCGTTCTTCGAGAACGCACTGTGCGGCTTCGGCAGCGCGGCGCCGTCGAGGCCGAAGCGCTGCGCGATGCGCTGCGCGGCCGCGCTGTTGGTTTCGCCTTCCTGCAGCGCGCTGGTGAAGTAGAAGCCGCGGAAGATCGGCTTGTACTGGAACGGGTTGTTCTCGAACAGCGTCGCGAGGAACGCGCGCAGCGACGGCTTGATCGTCGAGAATTCGAGCGGGAAGCTCAACTGGCCCGGCGACAGCTGGTTGCCGCGCGACAGCGACAGCTGCGCGACGCTGATTTCCTTCAGCCCTTCGTAGAGTTCCTCGAAGTGCGTGTCGAACTGTGCGACGACGTCGCGCTTGTCGTCCGGCTCGTAGGGCAGGGTGGCGCCCCACACGCGGTCGTACTCGTGCTTGTCGCTGCTGCTGAAGAATTCGGTGAAGCCGGTGATCAGGTCGGCCTTCGTGAACATCACGTAGACCGGCGCGAACACCTCGAGCTTCTCCGTCAGCTCCTGAACGCGCTGGCGGAGGTTTTTCGCGAGGTTGATCGCGAATTCGGGGCGGTTGCCGGTGAGTTCGGCGATGCTCGCGGTGACGATGATGCCGTTGATCGGCGCCTTCGGGCGATAGCGCTTGAGCAGGCCGAGGAAGCCGAGCCACTCGCTGCGGTCCTCCTCGTGCACCGAGTAGCGGCCGGCCGTGTCGAGCAGGATCCCTTCGGTCGTGAAGAACCAGTCGCAGTTGCGCGTGCCGCCGATGCCATGGATCACGGCGCTGTTCTTGTCCGCGAACGGGAACTGCAGGCCGGAATTGAGCACGGCGCTGCTCTTGCCCGCGGCCGGGTTGCCGATCACGATGTACCACGGCAGTTCGTACAGCGCGGAGCCGCCCGACACCTGGCCGATCTTCGACGTCTTGATCGTCTTCACCGCGTCCGACAGGCGCGTGCGCAGCACGTCGAGGTCGGCCGTCTTCGCATCCGGCGCGAGCGCGGCGGCGGCAGGCGCGGCGATCTTGCCGGTTTCCGCCTGCTCTTCCAGCACCTGGCCGAGCTGCTGGTTCGCGCGCTTCACGCGCCAGCGGCGCCACAGCGCGACGACGAGCCACAGCGCGAGGATCGCCGCAAACGCGATCGCCGCCCACAGGAGCGGCAACTGCAGCATGTCGGCGACGATGAAGAGGATGGCCGCTAGCGCGACGATCCCGACGATCGAGAGCGTACGCGGATGAGTCAGCACGTTGAGGATGCGTTGCATAGGACGTTCAGGTTCCGGTGCGATTCGGTGAGGCGACGCAGGCGCGCCGAGCGGCAAGGGTGGCGCCGCGATGTGTCGCCATGCTGTCAAACGGGATGAAGGGGGCTGGCATCAATGCGCCCGCGGCATCGGAGAAGGCGCGCGCATTAACGAAAGGACGCTGTGAGATTTAAAACGGAAGCGGCGGCCGAAAAAAATCGCGCACCGGAATGCATGATTTTTTGCGCCGCCCGTATCGTTTCCTGCCGGGATATTAAAAAGCCCCATGCCGCCCTCATTATTTCCTGTCCGGCAGCCCTGGCTAGCTGCCGCGTCCCAGTTTAAAACCGGGTTTATGGTATTCCACGTGCCCGAGATCCATCATTTTCCAGCGGCCCCCCCAGGTCAGGCCAACCTGCTCGGCGACCTGGCCGTACAACTGGTAGCCGCGCATCGCCCACGGATCTTTCTCGGAAATGACCAGCTTGCCGTCGCGCAGGAATGCGTTGTCGGCCGCCAGCCCGAATTGGTGATAGCTCTGGAAGGCTGCCGCGTTGGTCACGTTGCCGCCCATCTGCGCCAGCCGGTTCTGCCGTTCCGGGCTCCGGTAACCTTCCAGCAGCGCCATTTCATAACCGTATTGTTCGTGCATGATCTTGTAGACCAGCAGCAAACGCGTACGGAAATCCGGGTCCAGCAGGTTCCAGTCGCGGCTCGCATCCTTCAGCGCCGGGCGTACCTGCTCGACTTCCTTGGTGGCGAAGACTTCCGGCGGCAGCGGCGGCGGCGGCACGAGCTGTTCGCCCTGCAGCAGCGCGGCGATCTTCTCGTCGGGCACGCGCGCCGTGTCGTCGTACTGGAACAATTGCCGGCCGCGTAACGCAATGGCGACCAATGGCGGCGTCGCAAGAATACCTGCCGATACCATAATCATCAAGCGCCGCCGAATCAGTAAATTTTGCACATCGTTTAAAGCACCGCGCGTCGCGCTTGCCGATTTAACAATCTGACTTCGCGTACGTGCGGCGCGATCGTTCGCACGGCGTGTAAGACGGCCGTGAAACTGGGCGACGGATTCGAAAACGGTCGCGCGGATACCCGGTAAAAGCAACAGTGCCGCAACGGCTACGGCGAGGGCGAAATAGGCGACGAGTGCGACGGCAATCAACGAAATCCCCGGAAATTGGAATTGATTGTGTTTTGCAATGCTTGCTCTTAGAATCAGGCTGCTTCAAGAGGCCGGGCTATATTATCGCGGTTAATTAAACCAGGATTCAATGAGACGCTGAATGAGTGCGCCGGAAAATTCAAATTCGAAATCTCCGCCCAGCCTGCTGTCCGATACCAAACCGGCAGGCGACGCGGGCGCGCAACAGTCGCGCATTCTCGCGAATCTGGAAGGACGTGTCACGCCGAGCGCCGAACCGCCGCGCCGTTCGCTGAAGGCGCCGATTGCCGCCGTCGTCGCGCTGGTGGTGGCCGTCGGCGGTTGGGGCGCATGGCGCATGCAGCATTCGGGCGGGCAGGGCGCCGCCGTCACGGCCGAGAGCGCACCCGCCGCCGCACCGGCGAAGGCCGCGGCGGCCAGCGATGCGGCCGTGCAGGTCGCGCAGAACGCCGCGTCCGCCGTGCAACCCGCCGCATCCGCCGCGCAGCCGGCCACGATCGTCAACGACGACGCGGCGTCCCGAACCGTTGCCGCCGCATCGTCCGCGTCCGCCGCGGACAGCAGCCGCCTGTCGCGTGCGCTCGCCAACGGCGCCGACGACGCATCGGGCGCGGCCACGGCCGGAGCAGCCACGGCCGGCGCGGCCGCCGCGGCCGCTGCCGCGACGACCAAGACCGCGAAGGCCGACGCCGCGAAGGGCGCGCAGGTCGCGGCGCGCGGCAAGACCGACATGAAGGCCGAAACGAAGGCCGAGGCCCGCAAGCATCGCAAGGAACAGCAGGCCGAGCTCGCGCAGGCGAAGAAGCATCGCGACGCGGCGTCGACCCGTACCGCGAGGGCGGCCGGCAAGGACGATCCGGATGCGGATCTGCTCGCGGCCCTCGTCGCGCGCACGAAGCCGGCCGACAAGAAACTTGCCGCGCAGAAGGGGCAGGCCGTGCCGACCAAGACGGCCGCGGCCACCGGCTCGCTGGCCGCGCGCGTGAAGGAGTGCTCGGAGCGCGGTTTCTTCCAGGATCAACTGTGCCGCTGGCGCGTCTGCGACGGCCACTGGGGCAAGGACCCCGCCTGCCCGAGCGCCGCGCAGACGGAGACGCGGCAGTAACGCGTCCCGTGCATCCCGGATTGCCGCACCTGCGCCGCCCGTCGGGCGGCGCGCTGCTTTTGGGGCCGGGCATCGCCGGTATGATGCCGTGTGACGCTGTCACCGGCACGTCATGCCCGTCGGGCATACGTCTCCTTTCCCTTTCCGGCGCGGGCTCGCGACCCGCAATGCGCGGTGCGCCGCGCGCCGCACGACTTTCGACACGATGGACCTGATCGTACAGACTTACGGCGCCGATACGTCCGGCATGGTGTGCGGATTCCGCTTCGTCCCCGGCGGAGCGGGCGCGATGCTCGACGCCGACGCGGCCGCCGCGTGGCTGCGCGCATGCCGCGAGCACGATGCCGCGTCGGACGATTTCGTCTGGCTGCACTTCAATCTCGCGCACGGCGCGAGCGAGCGCTGGATGCGCACGCATCTCGGGCTGCCCGACAGCTTCTTCGAATTCCTGCACGAAGGGTCGCGCTCGACGCGCATCGAGCAGGAGGACGGCGCGTTGCGCGCGGTCGTCAACGACGTGATGTTCAACCTCGAACTGACGCCGTCGGAGATCGCGACGCTGTTCGTTCACGTCGAGCGGCGCATCATGATCACCGCGCGGCTCAAGCCGCTGCGCTCGGTCGACACGCTGCGCGCATGCGTGCGCGACGGCGAGCATTTCAGGTCGCCCGCCGAGCTGCTCGTGCACCTGCTGCGCGACCAGGCCGACCTGCTGATCCAGATCATGCGGCGCACGAGCGTCGACGTCGACCGCATCGAGGATCGTTTCCTGTCGCAGCGGCTCACGTCGAGCCGCATCGAGCTGGGCGCGATGCGTCGTACGCTGACGCGCCTGCAGCGCATGCTTGCGCCCGAGCCCGGGTCGATCTTCCGGCTGCTCGCGAAGCCGCCCGCGTGGCTGCATACGGAAGACGTGCAGGAGCTGCGCGAATCGACCGAAGAGTTCTCGCTGGTGCTTGCCGATCTGGCCGGGCTCAACGAGCGGATCAAGCTGCTGCAGGAAGAGATCGGTTCGCGCCTCGACGAGCAGAACAACCGGACGCTGTTCACGCTGACGCTCGTCACCGTGATCGCGCTGCCGATCAACATCGTCGCCGGCTTCTTCGGGATGAACGTCGGCGGCGTGCCGTTTTCGGAGAACAAGCACGGCTTCTGGCTGATGGTGCTGCTCGTCGCGGGCTTCACGGCGCTCGCCGCGTGGTGGGCGTTCCGCCGGCGCGACGACCGCTAGCGCCGGCGCCGCGTCGGTACGTCAGCGCAGCAGCGCGATTGCGCGCTCGCCGATCACCATCCCGAGCAGGCCCACGAGCGCGACGAGCGGCGGGGCCGGCGAGCGCACGTGCAGCAGCGCGTACAGCACGCCGACACCGAGGCCCACCGCGAGCGAGGTCACGTATTCCATCATGGCGGTCTCCCGTGCGGTGCGGCGTCAGGGCTTGACGATGACGCGCTCGCGCGCACCGGCCAGCACCGCGCGATACGCGTCGTGCGCGCGCTCGAGCGGATACACGTAGTCGTCGACGATCGGGAACGGGCGCAGCGTGCCGTTGCCGAAGCCGGGCGCGAGCGTGTCGAGGATCTGCGCGACCGCGGCGCCGCCGAGCTGCAGCGAATCGACACCCACGAACGTGTGCTGGCCGCGATAGAACGCGAAGATGTCGAACGGCACGCTGCGGTCGATCGTCGAGATGAAGATCTGCCGCGCGCCGATCGCCATCGACGCGTTCGCCGCGTCGAAGTACGGGCTGCCGACCGTGTTGTAGACGATGTCCGCGCCGCGGCCGCCGGTGGCTGCGCGTACCGCGTCGGCCACCGGTTGCGTCGATGCGTCGATCATGTGCACGTCGCCCGATGCATGGCCGCGATACCCGCCGCCGTTGCGCTCGACGCCGATCACGGTCGCGCCGTGCGCGGTGGCGAGCTGGATCGCGGCCTGGCCGACCTTGCCGTTCGCGCCGAACACGAGCACGACGTCGCCGGCCGTCGGCATGCCGGCGCGGCGCAAGCCTTCGTAAGCGGTGACGAACGGCACGCCGACGCCGGCCGCTTCATCGAGCGTCAGCACCGCCGGCTTGCGGCGCACGAGGGCCGCGTCCAGCACGAGCCACTCCGCATGCGAGCCGTCGCGATGCACGCCGAGGTCGCCGCCCGAGCCCCACACCGGCGCGCCGATCCAGCCGTCCGGGCCGCTGCGCACGATGCCGGCCCAGTCGCGCCCGGGCGTGCGCGGCCACACCGCGTGCGGCATGCGGCCGAGCGCGGCCTTCACGTCGCTCGGGTTCACGCCGGCCGCGCGCACCTCGATCAGCATCTGGCCGTCGGCCGGGACGGGCGTGTCGATTTCCCTGACGCGCGCGTCGAGCGACTCGATGTCGGCGGCGGGGGCGTCGAAGCGGATGCTGCGCATGATGATCTCCGTGGCGGTGGGCGGTCGCACGGCCCGGCGGGCGGTGCGATGCGGCCGGTGAAAAGAATGAGTGCAGTCTAGTCGGCCCGGTTTGACGCGGAAACGTGCAAAGGCGGATGATTGCTTTGCGCTAAACGCATAGCCAAATCCGAGGGCCCGAATGGACGACTTTCTTTCTCCGCATCTGGCGCTGTTCGTCGACGTGGTCGACCAGCAGAGCTTCTCCGCGGCCGCGCGCCGGCTGGGGGTGGCCGCATCGTCGGTCACGCGGCGCATCGACCGGCTCGAGACGCAACTCGGCATCCGCCTCTTGCATCGCACCACGCATGCGCTGCGGCCGACCGAAGCCGGGCAGCTGCTGTACGGGCGCGCGACGCGGATGCTGGCCGAGCTGCGCGGCCTGCAGGAAGACCTGCACAGCCAGCACGACGAGCCGAGCGGGCTGTTGCGTGTCGACTGTCCGGCGCCGTTCGGCCGGCGGCACCTGATGGCTGCGCTGAGCGCGTTCATGCAGCGTCATCCGGCGTTGCAGGTCGACCTGGTGCTGACCGACAGCATGGTCGACCTGCAGGGTGCGCGGCTCGGCTCCGACGTCGATCTCGCGGTGCGCATCGGCCCGCTCGAGGACACGCGCTTCGTCGCGACCGTGCTCGCGCCGCAGCGGCGCGTGCTGTGCGCGAGCGCCGCGTACCTCGCACGGCGCGGCGAACCGGGGTCGCCCGACGCGCTCGCCGGCCACGACTGCCTCGCATGGCACGGTGCGCCGCCGCCGGGCGCGTGGCGTTTCGGCGAGCGCCGCCATGTGCCGGCGCAGCCGCGGTTTCGCAGCAATCATTCGGAGGCGTTGCTCGAAGCCGCGATCGACGGGCTCGGTCTCGCGCACCTGCCGACCTGGCTCGCCGGCGACGCGCTGCGCGACGGGCGCTTGCGCGCGGTGCTGCCGCAGTTCGCGGCGGCGCCCGAGCCGGCGACGATCCACGTGCTGCGCCAGCCGGCGCGCGGCACCGCACGCGCGGCGCGGCTCGTCGCGTTCCTCGCGACGTGGTTCGCGCAGCCGGCGTGGGATGCCGCATGGGCATGACGGCGACGGCGGGCGGCGTCGCGCTGGCCCGGCCCGCGCCGGCGCCGGCCATGAAAAAGGGCCTCGCATGCGAGGCCCGTCAAAGGTCGGAGAAGCCGGTATGCCGGCCGGCAGCCGCATGAGGCGCGGCGCCGGCCGGAGGCGCACCGTTACTGCGTCAGTACCTTGCGCGGCTTGAAGACGCCCTGGTATTGCAGTGCCGGGCGTTCCTTCGTCGTCAGCTCGATGCCGCCGAAGGTCGGCGTCTGGCGCAGCTTCATCGCGGCCGGCGATGCGACCGAGCCGATCGACGTCGAGCGCGACGCCGGCGCGAGGTTGTTCGCGACGAGCAGCGCGGCCTCGCTCTTCAGGTTCGCCAGCAGCACCGGGTCGACCGAGCTGTTGACCTGCGTGAGCAGCCCGCTCCACGCGGCGTCGCTGTAGTTCACGACGTAGTAGTCGAGCCCGCTCGGGTCGGCGACCACGCCCGTGCAGCCGTCGAGCCGCGTTTGCGCCTGCGTGTCCTTCAGCGCGAGCGTCGTGCGTTTCGCGAGACCCTGGCCGTACGCGAGCGTGATCGGCACCGTCCATTGCAGGCCCGGATACGCGTTCTTGTTCGGGAACGGCTGCTGCTTCAGCGTGACGACGGTCTGGTTCTTCGTCAGGTCGCACTGCGTGTCGAGCGAGATCAGCGGCACGCCGGTCTGACGGACGTAGCTGTCGCCGATCGCGCCGATCGCCTGGCCGCTTTCCTTCGACAGCGCATCCCACAGGCGCTTCGGCGTCCCGTTGCCGAACGAGTAGTCGACCAGGTACTGCTGCAGGCCGCGGCGCAGCGTCTGCTCGCCGAGATAGTTCTCGAGCGTCTTCAGCACGTGGCCGCCCTTGTCGTACGTGAACGCGCTCGCGCTCAGCACGAAGTCGTTCGACGCCCAGCCGTTGAAGTTCGGTGCGACCGGGAACGCGTTCGGGCCGATGTCACGATTGATCACGCGATACTTGTTCTTCACCTGGTCGAGCCAGCTGAACTCGTCGGGGAAGAACTGGATCGTCGTCTTCGTCTCGAAGAACGTCGCGAACGATTCGTTGAGCCACACGTTGTCCCACCAGTCGGTCGTGACGAGATCGCCGAACCACTGGTGCGCGACTTCGTGCGTCAGCACTTCGTTGCCGTAGTGCGACATCGGCTGGCCCGGCTGCGGCAGGATGTCGTCGGCGAACTCGAGGATCGACCCCCAGTTCTCCATCCCGCCGAAGTTCAGGTCCTTCTGCTCCTTGAACGCATCGTTCGCGGCGACCGTGTCGAACTTCGTGAGCGGCAGCGGGATGCCCGTGTAGCGGTAGTAGAAGTCGAGCGCCTGCTTGGTGCGGTCCATCGCCGGCTTCGCCCACTCGCTCATGCCCGGCGGCGTGAACACGCGCAGGTGCAGGCCGCCCTTGCCGCCCGGCAGCGGGCTCGTGAAGTTGTCCTCGTAGGTGTCGAACATGCCGCCGCCGAAGAACAGCAGGTACGACGGCATCGGCGGGGTCTTCTCGAACTGCACGAGCTTGTAGCCGCCGCCGACGTTGGTCGACGGCTTCTCGGCCGCGTTCGACACGACGCGCCAGCTTTGCGGCACTTCGGCCGTCACTTCATAGGTCGGGCGGAAAGCCGGCTCGTCCCAGCCGGGGAACCACTGGCGCGACAGGTTGGTTTCGCCTTGCGTGAGGATCGCGCCGCTCGTCTTGCCGTCGGTGCCTTTCAGGTCGACGCGGAACACGCCTTCCGCGGCCGAGCAGCCCGGATACGGATCGTCGCCGCAGCTGCCGCCGGTGTGGTTGACCGGATCGTCATACGACTTGAAGTTGATGATGCCCGACCACTCCATGTGCAGCGAATAGTTGCCCGGCGAGATCGAGCCGCTCACGGGGCGCAGCTGATAGAAGTCGCCCTTGTCCTGCGGCGTCGCGATCAGCTGGATGTTGCCCGGCTGCAGCGTGATGCGGCCGTTCGTGAACTTGATCCGGTGGCCGGCGATCACGATGTTGTTGACCGGCTTCAGCACCTTGATCTCGACGTCGGCGCGACCGTCGAACGCGTTCAGCGCGTCGTTCGGGCGGAACCACAGCCGGTAGTTCACGGGCACCACGGTGTCCGGCAACTCGACAGGCGACACGCTCTTGTCGACGTTGGATGCGCTCGGCGGCGCGGTGACGGCGGGCGACGAGCCCGCGTGCGGCGCGCCGGCGGAGCTGAGCGCGGAAGCGGAGCCCGCACCGCCGTCGTCGCCGCCGCATCCGGCGAGCGCGAGTGCGGCGACAAGCGGCAGATAACGCATCTTGCGAATATGAATCGACATGACTGAAACCTCGATTGTTGAAAGAATCGTTCAGTGCTGCGAAAACGCCGGCAAAAACATTCCCGTCGCCGTTAATCAACAGCGATGAAAATGTCAATGACGGATTATTCGAAAAGACGGCGGCCGACTACGTGAAGGTAATCATGGTTTACTGCCCCCTCTGGATTTCCGGATGTCGGTTAACTTGCCGGTTCAAAATGGCCGGGCGCGTGTTGTACTGAATTGATTTCGCGCGCACGACACGAAGCCGCACGCCCTGGGCGGGCGCGCAATCTTCTTTGAACCAGCGACCTACGGGGCTGGCCGGCCCTGACCGCAGGAGGGCGGGAACGCATGTCACCGTTCCGTAAAAGCGCCGTCATGCGGCTTCAAGGTTTGTCGGCTTGCTCGAAGGATGCGTAAATATACTTGATGGATTTGGGTAAAGGAAACGAAAAATTTGGAAAGTACGTCTATTGAATGCGCGGCGCTTCATTGAATGCTGGAAAGCATTAATTCGCTTTCCGTCTGTCTGGTGTTTTCGTAGTTTTAATCTATTAACGATATTGCGGGGCCGGGAAAACTACGAAACCCGGCGCAGGGTGCCCGGTACAATGCAGCGACGATCCGCTCACCGCTTGCCAGGAGGTTGTCCGATGCCACGAGCCCTGTTCCGTCCCGCGCCGCTGCGCGCCGTGCTGCTGCTGTTTGCCGCCGTGTTGCTGCTCGGCGGTTGCGCGGGGCTGACGCGCGATCCCGTGCGCGTGTCGGTCGCCGGGCTCGACCCGCTCGTCGGCCAGGGCCTCGAGATGCGTTTCAGCCTGAAGCTGCGTGTGCAGAATCCGACCGATGCGCCGATCGAATACGACGGCATCTCGGTCGCGCTCGACCTGAACGGCACGCCGTTCGCGAGCGGCGTCAGCGACCGCTCGGGCGTCGTGCCGCGTTTCGGCGAGGCGGTGCTCGACGTGCCGGTTTCCGTGTCGGCCTTCGCCGCCGCGCGGCAGGCGTGGAACCTGCCGGGCGCCGCCGCCAGCGGCGAGCTGCCCTACGCGCTGCGTGGCCGGCTCGCGGGCGGCGTACTCGGCACCGTGCGTTTCAACGACGCGGGCACGCTGCGCCTGCCCGCGATGCCGGCGTGGGGCGGCTGAGCGGGCGATAGCCGTGGAAGCGCCGCGTAAATTTCACTAATTTTCACCTTTTGACGCTTAGTAACGTTTAATGCGCCGATATCTCGATCTTTTCTGACGTTCTGCTTACACTGATCCGGTCCGAGGGTCGGACGAATCTTTATAGGAGAACAACATGTCGGCAAAATTCGAAATCGGGAAGGCCACGAACGGCCAGTATTTCTTCCACCTGAAGTCGGCGAACGGTGAAATCATCCTGGCGAGCGAGCGTTACGTGACGAAGGACGGCGCGAAAACCGGCATCGCGGCGGTGCAGCTGAATGCGCCGCTGGACGTGCGTTACGAGCGCAAAATCGCGCGCAACGGCGAGTACATGTTCAACCTGAAGGCGGCGAATTACGAAATCATCGGCACGAGCGAGACCTACAAGAGCGAGCAAGGGCGGGAGAACGGCATCGCGGCGGTCAAGCGCGATGCGCCCGGCGCGCCGGTCGTCGATCTCGCCTGAGTGACGATCGCGCCGCGGCCGCCGCTTTCGGGCGGCCGTCGCGGCGCGTGTTTTGCCGCGCGGGGCAAAGCGCGGTATGGTGTGATCCGCGCGGCGCGACGCCGCCCGTTGAAGCCAACCGTAACCGAGTTCGCGTGACCGATTTCCCCGTTTTCCACTGGACCGACGCCGACGGCGTCGATCATGCCGTGCGCTGGCGCTCCGAAGCCGGCGTGCAACCGCCGAAGCGCGCGGTGCCCGCCGACGACCGCCTCACTGCCGACGCGGCCTACCGCCTTGCCTGCGAGGGAACCGCGCTCGTCTGGCGCGGCGATTTCCAGAATGCGCGCCAGCTCGTGCAGGCGATGGCCCGCCGGGTCGAGCGCAAGCCGAAGAAGGCGAAAGCCGCGGCCGGCGTCGACGCATTCAACCTGCATCGTCTCGCGCAGTCGCAGCGTGCCCGCACGCTCGGCATGCTGCTGATTCCGCTCGATGCCGACTACACGATCCCGCTGCGCCGCGCGCCCGACGTGCGCGCCGCGTGCGAGGAAGCGTACGGGCCGGGTGGCGAGCCGTCGGTCGTGTCGTTGCGTGAGCTGCTCGGCCTCGTCGGCGCGCATGAATGGCGCAAGAAGGGCGTGCCGGTCCCGGCGCTCGGCGGCGCGCCGATCCATCCGCACTACGGCGTGTTCTCGCCGGTGCGCGGCGAATACGTCGATCTCGTCGCGCGCGCGCCGCTGCCGGCGACGTCGCTCGCGTTCGACATCGGCACGGGCACCGGCGTGCTGGCGGCCGTGCTGGCGGCGCGCGGCGTCGAGCGCGTCGTCGCGACCGACCAGGACCCGCGGGCGCTCGCGTGCGCGCGCGAGAACGTCGCACGGCTGGGCCACGCGAGTCGCGTCGAAGTCGTCGAGGCCGATCTCTTTCCGCCCGGCCTTGCGCCGCTCGTGGTCTGCAATCCGCCGTGGGTGCCGGCCCGGCCGAACGCACCGATCGAATACGCGGTCTACGATCCGGACAGCCGCATGCTGCGCGGTTTCCTCGCGGGCCTCGCCGCGCATCTCGAGCCGGGCGGCGAGGGCTGGCTGATCCTGTCCGATTTCGCCGAGCACCTCGGCCTGCGGCCGCGCGACACGCTGCTGCAATGGATCGACGAAGCGGGCCTCGTCGTGCTCGGCCGCGACGACATCCGCCCCGCGCACCCGAAGTCGATGGACGCCGACGATCCGCTGTATGTGGCCCGCCGCGCCGAGGTCACGTCGCTCTGGCGGCTCGGCGCGCGAGCCTGACCGCATTTTCGGTAAACTGTCGCCATTCCTCACGAATTTCCGCCGCCGGGCCGTGGTCGACCGACCGTGGCCCGGCGTCGCTTCCCGATGTCCAACAAGACCCACGAAATCCGCCCGGAGCAGTCCGTCGAGCTGCTGAAGGAACTGCACATCCTGACCCGCGACGGGAAGCTGAACCAGGACAGCCGCCGCAAGCTGAAGCAGGTCTATCACCTGTTCCAGTTCATCGAGCCGCTGCTAGCCGGCGTGCAGGCCGACAAAGGCCGCGTGACGCTCGTCGATCACGGCGCCGGCAAGTCGTATCTCGGCTTCATCCTGTACGACCTGTTCTTCAAGCAGCAGCCGGGTCACGGTACGCCGGCGTTCGCGTCGCACGTGTATGGCATCGAGACCCGCGAGGAGCTCGTCACGCGTTCGGCCGAGCTCGCCGCGCGGCTCGGGTTCGGCGGCATGTCGTTCCTGAACCTGTCGGTGGCCGATTCGATCGCGTCGCCTCAATTGCCTGAAACCGTCGACGTCGTCACCGCGCTGCATGCGTGCGACACGGCGACCGACGACGCGATCCGCTTCGCGCTCGCGAAACGCGCGCAGCACATCGTGCTGGTGCCGTGCTGTCAGGCCGAAGTCGCGGGCGTGCTGCGCAAGAACAAGGGCAAGTCGCTCGCGAACGCGTTGACGGAAGTGTGGCGGCATCCGCTGCACACGCGCGAATTCGGCAGCCAGATCACCAACGTGCTGCGCTGCCTGCAGCTCGAAGCGCACGGCTACCAGGTCAGCGTGACCGAGCTGGTCGGCTGGGAGCATTCGATGAAGAACGAGCTGATCATCGCGCAGTACAAGAACCTGCCGCGCCGGCGACCCGGCGAGCGGTTGAACGAGATCCTCGGGATGTTCGGGCTCGCGGAGCTGAACGAGCGCTTCTTCGTGCCGCAAGCGGCGGCGGGCGGCGAGGTCGCGGAGCCGGCCGCAGGCTGACGCGCGGGCGGGCGGCGCGCCGCGTCAGACGTCGTCGCCCGGCCGGCGCATCCATTCGCGCCAGCCGTCGTGGCCGAGGCGGCGCAGCGTTTCCTGATTCCTTTCGTAGATCGCGGACGCGTCGGGGAACGCGTCGACCGCGCGCGCGATGCTGTCCTCGCGCAGCAGATGCAGGATCGGGTACGGCGCGCGATTCGTGTAATTCTCGATGTC
The DNA here is from genome assembly GCF_902832845.1 of Burkholderia metallica. Classification (GTDB taxonomy): domain Bacteria; phylum Pseudomonadota; class Gammaproteobacteria; order Burkholderiales; family Burkholderiaceae; genus Burkholderia; species Burkholderia metallica. Next base: position 150,302 of record NZ_CADFDB010000012.1, read on the forward strand.
GTCGGGTTCGCTGCCTTCGAACCGGTAGTGCGGATGAAAGCTCGCGATCTGCAGCACGCCGTCCAGCCGCAGTTGCCGCACCAGCCGGTCGGCAAAAAACAGCGCATCGTTGTAGTCGATGAAATCGGCGAACGCATGCGGGAAGATCACGAGCGTCGTGTCGACCTGCTGCGGATCGGCCGCGTCGAGCGCGCGCAGCTCCGTTTCGAGGTCGGCGAGCGCGTCTTCCAGCGTCGTCGCTTCACTGATCGCGTAGCGCACCTGTTCCTTCACGTAGACGCTCTTCGCGAACGGGCACAGATTGAGCCCGATCACCGCGCGCGCGAGCCAGTGCCGCGTGGCGGCGAGGATGTCGTCGTGCGATTCGGGGCGGGTGTCGGTCATCGTGAAACCAGTCGGGGGCCAGGGCGGCGAGGGCCGCATTGTAGCGGGCGCGCCGTCACGCGCACGCGCTCTCGATCAGTTGCGTGACGAGCGCGGGGGCGATGCCGATCGGCGTTTCGCCGTGCCGATAGGTCTGGCTTGCCGCGTAGATGCCTTCGATCACCAGCGCGAGCGAGTCGGCGAGCGCCTGCGGCTGCCGCGCGCCGGCCGCTTCGGCCAACGCGACGAGCCGCTTCATCAATTGTTCCTTGTTCTGCGCGACGCGCTCGCGCGCCGGGTGCGACGCATCCGGGAATTCGGCGGCGACGTTGACGAACGGGCAGCCGCGGTAATCCTTCTGCGTCGCGCGCTCGGCGAGATCGACGAAATACTGGATCAGTTGCGCTTTCGGCTGGCCCGGATGCTTGGCGACGCTCGTGTCGAAGCGCTCGAAGAAACACGCATCCATCCGTTCCAGATACGCGAGGATCAGTTCGTCCTTCGACGAGAACTGGCGATACAGGCTCATCTTGTTGACGCCCGCCCGCTCCACGACCGCCTCGACGCCCACCGTGCGAACGCCTTCCCGGTAAAACAACTCTTCGGCGGCGCGCAGCAGGTGCTCCTGCGCGGTGGCGCCGTCGATCGGCCGGCGCGTGCGGCGCGCCGGCGGTTTGGCGATCTCGATGCCCGACATGATGACCCTCGACTGCATGGTGAATTGCTTGACATGTTACCGATTGGTCACTACGATCGCAACACACTTGTGACCGGTCGGTAACAATGCCGTCCGGATCGACAGACGAATGCCAAGCGTCGGCCCGGGTCAGCCGATGCAGCGTGCGGCGGAGGTGGCCTGGGTGGGGCGGAGGCGTCTCGGCCGCCAACTGGAGAACGCGAAGATGAACTGGGCGGTGACACGAATCGGCGGGCGCTTCCACTATGGATGGCTCGCGGCGGCGGTGGTATTCCTGATCCTGCTGGCAGCGGCCGGCACGCGCGCGACGCCGAGCGTGCTGATGGTGCCGCTCGAACGCGAGCTCGGCTGGAGTCGCGCGGCGATTTCACTGGCCATCTCGGTGAACATCGCGCTGTACGGCCTGACGGGCCCGTTCGCGGCCGCCGCGATGCAGCGCTTCGGGCTGCGCCCGACGATACTCACCGCGCTCGTGACGATGGGCGCGGGTGTCGCGCTGTCGTCGATGATGACGCAGAGCTGGCAGATGGTCGTGATCTGGGGCTTGATGGTCGGCTGCTCGACGGGCGTCGTCGCGCTGACGCTGTCCGCGACGTTCGTCACGCGCTGGTTCCATGCGCGTCGCGGCCTCGTGATGGGGATCCTGACCGCGAGCACGGCCACCGGCCAGCTCGTGTTCCTGCCGATGCTCGCCGCGATCGCGCAGCGTCACGGCTGGCGGCCGGTCGTGCTGGTCGTCGCGCTGGCGGCCGCGATCGTGATTCCGCTCGTCGCGTTGCTGTTGCCCGAACGGCCTGCCGACGTGCAGCTGCGCCCGTACGGTGAGCCCGCCGACGCGCCGCCCGCGCCCGAGTCGACGAAGGAGAACCCGCTCGCGGTCGCGTTCCGCACGCTGCTGACGGCGAGCCGTTCGCGCGATTTCTGGCTGTTGTTCTTCAGCTTCTTCATCTGCGGCGCGAGCACCAACGGTTATGTCGGCACGCACCTGATCGCGATGTGCAGCGACTACGGGATGACGGAAGTGCAGGGCGCGTCGCTGCTCGCGGCGATGGGCGTGTTCGACCTGTTCGGCACGACGCTGTCGGGCTGGCTGTCCGACCGTTACGACAACCGCGTGCTGCTGTTCTGGTACTACGGGCTGCGCGGGCTGTCGCTGATCTACCTGCCGCACGCGTTCGGGATCGACTTCTTCGGGCTGCCGCTGTTCGCGATGTTCTACGGGCTCGACTGGATCGCGACCGTGCCGCCGACCGTGCGACTCGCGACCGATGTGTTCGGCAAGGCCGCGGCGCCGGTCGTGTTCGGCTGGATCGTCGCCGGCCACCAGCTCGGCGCGGCGTTCGCGGCGCTCGGCGCGGGGCTGCTGCGCGCGAGCCTCGGCACCTATACGATCGCGTCGATGATTTCGGGCGGCTTGTGCATCGTCGGCGCGCTGATCGTGCTGCGGATCAACCGCGGCCCGTCGAGCGCGGCCGCGCAGGCGGCCTGACGGTGCGCGTCCGGCCGCCCGGCAGGCCGCCCTGGCGGCGGCCTGCCGGGCATTGCACGTCCGCAGATTTGCATAGCGAGGCAGGAGCGGGCGCGCATCGACTCAAGCGGGTATGCTTGCGGTTTGCCAGGCGTTCGCGCCCCTTCATCGATGTCAGAGAGGAACCGCATGTCCGTCAAACCTGCACCTACCACTGTTTCGATTCACGAACTGATCGCGGGCCGCTGGAGCCCGCGCGCGTATTCGGATGAACCCGTCAGCGCGGCTGATTTGCACGCGGTGCTCGAAGCCGCGCGCTGGGCGCCGTCCGCTTACAACGCGCAGCCGTGGCGCTTCGTCGTATTCGACCGCACGCAGGACGAAGACGCGTTCAAGCGCGCATTTGCGACGCTGGTGCCGTTCAACCAGGGCTGGAATGCGCCGGCGCCCGTGCTGATCGCGGTGACGGCGCACACGCTCACGCCGAAGGGCGAGCCGGCGCCGACCGCGCTGTACGATGCGGGCGCCGCCGCGATGTCGCTGGTGCTGCAGGCGCACGCGCTGGGCCTGGCCGCCCACCAGATGAGCGGCTTCGACGCGAACGCGTTCCGCGACACGTTCGCGATCCCCGCCGATGTTGCGATCCTGTCGATCATCTCGCTCGGCCACTACGGCAACGTCGACAAGCTCGATCCGGTGCTGCGGGATCGCGAAAAAGCCCCGCGCACGCGCCATGCAATCGGCGAGGTCGTGTATGCGGGCGCGTGGAAGAAGGGTTTCGACGCGGCTGCCTGATTTTCCCGGCGGGCGGGCTGCATCGCGCGTCCCGCCAGCCAGTCTCCCGGCGCGTCAGGCCGTGCGCCGCGGCCGCCGGAGCCCGATGCGCGGCACCGGCGGCCGGCCCCGGTTGTGATCGCGCGGGCTTCATGTTAAAAAGCCCGTCCTTTCCGTTTTCGCGCCGGCCCTGCTGCGGCAACTTCCCATGACTTACTGCGCGATCGATTTCGGCACGTCCAATTCCGCCGTGGCGCTGCCCGACGGCGACGGCATGCGCCTCGCGCCCGTCGAGGGCGACCATCTGACGCTGCCCACTGCGATCTTTTTCAACAACGACGAAGAGACGGTCGAATACGGCCGCGCGGCGCTGGCTTCCTACATCGACGGTTTCGACGGCCGGCTGATGCGCTCGATGAAGAGCATTCTCGGCTCGCCGCTCGCGGAAACGACGACCGATCTCGGCGACGGCAGCGCAATCGCGTACACCGAAATCATCGCGCGCTTCCTGACGCACCTGAAGCGCAAGGCCGAAGCCCGCGCGGGTGCGCCGATCGGCCGTGCTGTGCTCGGCCGGCCGGTGTTCTTCGTCGACGACGATCCGCGCGCCGACCGTCTCGCACAGAATCAGCTCGAAGCCGCCGCGCGGTCGGTCGGCTTCGCGGACGTCCACTTCCAGTACGAACCGATCGCGGCCGCGTTCGACTACGAATCGCGCCAGCAGGCGGAGCGTCTCGTGCTCGTCGCCGACATCGGCGGCGGTACGTCCGACTTCTCGCTGGTGCGCGTCGGGCCGGAGCGAATGGCGCGGCTCGAGCGCAAGGACGACGTGCTGGCCCACCACGGCGTGCATGTCGCGGGCACCGACTACGACCGGCGTGTCGAGCTGGCAGCGATCCTGCCCGCATTCGGCTACCGCTCGCTCGACCCTGAAGGGCGCGAGCTGCCGAACAAGATCTACTTCGATCTCGCCACGTGGCACCTGATCAATACGGTCTACACGCCGAAGCGGCTCGGCGAACTGAAGCTGATGAAGCACCTGTACCGGGACGTGCAGCAATACGACCGGCTCACGAGCGTGGTCGAGCAGCGGCTCGGGCACGCGCTGATGGCGCGTGCGGAAGAAGCGAAGATCGGCGTCGCGGCGGGCGGGGAGACGGTGATCGACCTGAACGACGTGGAAGAGGATCTGCAGATCGCGTTCGATGCCGATCGCCTCGTCGACGCGAGCCGCGACGACACCGCGCGCATCGTCGACGCCGCGCGCGAGACGGTGCGGCTCGCGCGCGTGGCGCCGCGCGACGTCGGCGCGCTGTATTTCACCGGCGGCTCGACGGGGCTCGCGTTCCTGTCGGGCGCGCTCGCGGGTGCGTTCCCGGATGCGCAGCCGGTATTCGGCGACCGCCTCGCAAGTGTCGCGACGGGCCTCGGCATTCACGCGCAGCGCTTGTTCGGTTGAAAGCGGGCGGCTGAAAGGCCGCGCTGCCGGTTGGCCGGCGCCGAAAAACAAAAAGCCCCGCCGAAGCGGGGCTTTTTTACACGAATTATCGCGCCAAGCTTAGACCGGACGGATGTTCGCAGCTTGCAGACCCTTCGGGCCCGTCTTCACTTCGAATTCAACCTTCTGGTTTTCTTGCAGCGTCTTGAAGCCTTCGACGCGGATTTCCGAGAAGTGCGCGAACAGATCGTCGCCGCCGCCTTCCGGGGTGATGAAGCCGAAGCCCTTTGCGTCATTGAACCACTTGACGGTACCGGTTGCCATGTTACTTGTTCCTAAAAAGATAAAACGGGGCCGAGGCCCATGGGGTGCGGAAAATCAAGGAAGGGGTAATAGGACCAACCGGAGTACCGTTGATGGGCGAACTACGAAAGAACCAATTCACTCGCCACTTGAAATCCTGCGAAGTCCTTTATACGACTTCTCACTCGCGTGGTCAACCGTATTTCCGTTCACTCAGGGTTATTGCGGATATCAGGTTTACAAAGCTTGCAAACGGCGCGAATTTTTTGTAGGGGCCGATCGATTTTGGCGCCATGTTTCAGGTGCAACCGTTAAACTACGCGCCGCGCGGAAGGGTTGCCCCGATCGGGTGACCCGCCCCCCAAAATTGCATGCGCGGTGCAGTTCGAGCCGATCCCGGACCGCGAACCGACCTTGCTTTTTGAGACACAGGAGAGGATGTGAAGAGTTCTATTCAACGGAACATCGGCCCGTTTGCATTGATGCTGACGGGGCTGGGTTCGATTATCGGCTCGGGCTGGCTGTTCGGCGCCTGGAAGGCCGCGAAGATCGCCGGTCCGGCGGCGATCTGCGCATGGATCATCGGCGCCGTCGTGATTCTCGCGATTGCGCTGACGTACGCGGAACTGGGTGCGATGTTCCCCGAGTCGGGCGGCATGGTGCGCTACGCGCGCTACTCGCACGGTTCGCTGGTCGGCTTCATCAGTGCATGGGCGAACTGGATCGCGATCGTATCCGTGATCCCGATCGAGGCGGAAGCGTCGATCCAGTACATGAGCACGTGGCCGTATCCATGGGCGCACGCGCTGTTCGTGAACGGCGAGCTGACGGTACCCGGGCTGCTGCTGTCGGCCGTGCTGGTCGTCATCTACTTCATGCTGAACTACTGGGGCGTGAAGGCGTTTGCCCGGGCGAACACCACGATCACGATCTTCAAGTTCCTGATCCCCGGCCTCACGATCCTCGGCCTGATGCTGACGAGCTTCCATCCGGAAAACCTCGGCACCGCCTCCAATTCGAGCTTTGCGCCGTACGGCTGGTCGGCGGTGCTGACCGCGGTCGCGACGAGCGGCATCGTGTTCGCGTTCAACGGCTTCCAGAGCCCGGTGAACCTCGCGGGCGAAGCGCGCAACCCGTCGCGCAGCGTGCCGTTCGCGGTGATCACGTCGATCCTGCTCGCACTCGTGATCTACGTGCTGCTGCAGATGGCCTACATCGGCTCGGTGAATCCGGCCGACGTCGCGCTGGGCTGGGAGCACTTCAACTTCAAGTCGCCGTTCGCCGAACTGGCGATCGCGCTGAACCTGAACTGGCTCGCGATCCTGCTGTACGTCGACGCGTTCGTCAGCCCGAGCGGCACCGGCACGACCTACATGGCGACCACCACCCGCATGATCTACGCGATGGAGCGCAACAACACGATGCCGAAGATGTTCGGCAACGTGCACCCGCTCTACGGCGTGCCGCGCCAGGCGATGTGGTTCAACCTGCTGGTCTCGTTCATCTTCCTGTTCTTCTTCCGCGGCTGGAGCTCGCTCGCGGCGGTGATCTCGGTCGCGACGGTGATTTCGTACCTGACCGGCCCGATCAGCCTGATGGCGCTGCGCCGCGCGGCAACCGACATCGAGCGTCCGCTGTCGATTCCGCTGATGAAGCTGATCGCGCCGTTCGCGTTCGTCTGCGCATCGCTGATCCTGTACTGGGCGAAGTGGCCGCTGACGGGCGAGATCATCCTGCTGATGATCGTCGCGCTGCCGGTGTACTTCTACTTCCAGGCGAAGGCGGGCTGGACCGGCTGGGGTGCCGACCTGAAGGCCGCCTGGTGGCTGGTCGCGTACCTGCCGACGATGGCCGTGCTGTCGCTGATCGGCAGCAAGGAATTCGGCGGCCATGGCGTGCTGCCGTACGGCTGGGACATGCTGGTCGTCGCGGCGATCGCGCTGGTGTTCTACTTCTGGGGCGTGAATACCGGCTACCGGACCCAGTATCTCGACGAGCGCGAATCGCACGACGAGATCCTCGAAGGGATCGGTGCCTGACGCGTGACCTGCCGCCGGATTCGGCGGCGGCAGCAAGCAGCGGACAAAAGCCCGCCCGAGCGATGCTCGGGCGGGCTTTTTTTTGACGGTCGACGGTTGCCGCGCGACGTTCAGGCGGCCGCGCTCGCGAACACGTAGTTCGTCATCGCGAGCACGCGCTGGTACGTGCCGAGCGACTGGATGCCGAGCTGGTAGTCGTCGTCCGCCGCGCCGAGCGCCGTGAACACCGGCAGCAGATGCTCGTCGGTCGGATGCATCAGCGCCGCATGCGGCGCCTGCCGGCGGTAGTCGAGCAGCGCATCGACGTCGCGCGCGGCCAGCTTCTCCTCGAACCAGTCGGTGAATGCCGCGACGCGCGGGTCCGCATCCTCCGGTGCCGCGCCGAAATCGGCGGCACGCAGGTTGTGCGTGATCTGGCCCGAACCGATCACCATCACGCCTTCGTCGCGCAGCGGTCGCAGCGCGCGGCCGAGCGCGAAGTGGTGGGCAGCATCCGCGCGCGGCTGAATCGACAGCTGCGCGACGGGCACGTCGGCTTCCGGGAACATCAGCAGCATCGGCACCCACGCACCGTGATCGAGGCCGTGCTCGGTCGTCGCGGTCGCGATGCCGGCCGCGTTCAGCAGCCCGGCCGCGCGCTCGGCGACGTCGGGCGCGCCGGGCGCCGGGTAGCGGATGTCGTACAGCGCCTGCGGAAAGCCGTAGAAATCGTGGATCGTGTCCGGGTGCGCGGCGATGCTGGCGACGGGGCGTTGCGTGCCCCAGTGGGCGGACAGCATCAGCACCGCGCGCGGGCGCGGCAATTCGGCGCCGAGATGCGTGAACGCGCCGGACGGCAGCGTCGGGTCGATCGGCAGCGTCGGCGCGCCGTGGGACAGGTAGAGCGAAGGCAAGCGGTTCATGGTGGTGGCCTGCAAAGGGATATGCCGTCGACTATAGGCGCACACCGGGGATTGATAAATCCACGCTCCGGAATTTGATTGACGCCTGTTCGTTGATAATCGGGGCGGCGGGCCGCATTCCACGGCAAGCGGGCGCCGCATTCATCGCGTTGAACGAATTTCAGTGCAAATCGGCGAAGATGCGCAAAGAACGGCTCTGCAGACGCGGGCTTATTGAGCGTGCCGGATGCCGGCCCACGGCGTCGTCAGCGGTGCGTTGAGCGTGAACAGGTCGAGCACGCGCGTGACCGTCTGGTCGACGAGTTCGTCGATCGTCTTCGGCATCGCGTAGAACGCGGGCAGCGGCGGGAAGACGATGCCGCCCATTTCGGTGACGGCCGTCATGTTGCGCAGATGCGCGAGGTTGAACGGCGTTTCCCGCACCATCAGCACGAGGCGGCGGCGCTCCTTCAACGTGACGTCGGCCGCGCGCGTGATCAGGTTGTCGGACAGCCCGTGCGCGACGCTCGCGAGCGTCTTCATCGAGCAGGGCGCGATCACCATCCCGTCGGTGGCGAACGAGCCTGACGCGATCGTCGCGCCGACGTCGCGCACCGAATGCACGACGTCCGCACGGCTTTCGACATCGGCCTTCGACAGCTTCAGTTCGTGCTGGATATTGAGCCAGCCGGCGTTCGAAATCAGCAGATGCGTTTCGACGCCGCCGGCGGCGCGCAGCAGGTCGAGCAGCCGCACGCCGTAGATGGCGCCGGTGGCGCCGGTGATCGCAACGATCAGCCGGCGTGGCGGCGCGCTGGGAGAGGCCATCGAAAGGGGGAGCGTATTACGCGGCGGCGAACAGTTGCTGCAGTTCGCCCGACTGGTACATCTCCATCATGATGTCCGAGCCGCCGATGAATTCGCCCTTCACGTACAGCTGCGGGATGGTCGGCCAGTTCGAGAAAGCCTTGATGCCCTGGCGGATTTCGTCGTCCTCGAGCACGTTGACCGTCTTGAACTGGTCGACGCCGCAGGCTTTCAGCACCTGGACGGCGCGGCCCGAAAAGCCGCACATCGGGAATTGCGCGTTGCCCTTCATGAAGAGCACGACCTGGTTTTCGTCGACGATTTGCTTGATACGTTGTTGGGTGTCCATGACTGACCTTGCTTTAGCGGGGCGTTAGATCGAAATGATAGCGGATTTCAACCGGGCGGGCCGGGCATCAGCCCGGCAGGCGGCCGCCCGTCGTGCGTTCGATCGCGGCCAGATCGGCGAGCGATTCGACCGCGACGAAGCCGTGCGACGCGAGCACGGCGCGCACGGCCTCGGCCTGGTCGAAGCCGTGCTCGATCCAGAGCGTGCCGCCCGGTTTCAGATAGGTGCCGGCGCCCGCGACGATCGTCCGGATCGCGCTGAGGCCGTCGGCATCGTCGGTGAGTGCGCCGCGTGGCTCGAAACGCAGGTCGCCCTGTTCGAGGTGCGGATCGTGCTGCGCGATGTACGGCGGGTTGCTGACGATCGTGTCGAACGCGAGTGCCGGATCGAGCGCCGCGTACCAGTCGCTCTCTAGCCAGTGCAGCGGGCCGCCGGGGCGGCGCGCGTCGAGCAGTTTGCCGGCGTTGCGTTGGGCGACCGCGAGCGCGGCCGGCGAGCGGTCGAGCGCCCACACGCGGGCATCGGGCCGCTCGGCGGCGATGGAGACGGCGATCGCGCCGCTGCCCGTGCCGAGATCGAGCACGGCCGGATGCGGCAGCCCGTCGATCGCGTCGAGCGCGGTTTCGACGAGCAGTTCGGTTTCGGGGCGCGGGATCAGTACGTCGGGCGTCACGTCGAACGTCCGCCCGAAGAATTCGCGCATCCCGACGAGTTGCGCGACCGGCTCGCCGGCCACGCGGCGCGCCTCGAGCGCGCGGTAGCGTTCGACCGCGGCCGCATCGAGCGGCGCGTCGCCACGCGTGATCAGTTGCGTGCGGGTCCAGCCGAGTGCGTGCGCGAGCAAGACGCGCGCATCGATCGCGTCGAGCGAAGACGCGCGCAGCAGTTCGTCGGCGGTGGTGTCGGGCATCGCGGCCTCAGTCGGCATCGCCGAGCGACGCGAGCAGCTCGGCCTGATGTTCGCTGACCAGCGCGCGGATCAGTTCGTCGAGGTCGCCGTCCATGATCGCCTCGAGCCGGTACAGCGTCAGGTTGATCCGGTGGTCGGTCATCCGGCCCTGCGGAAAGTTGTACGTGCGGATCCGTTCCGAGCGGTCGCCGGAGCCGATCAGGCTCTTGCGCGTCGCGGCTTCCTTCGCGTGCTGCTCGTGATACTGCTTGTCCTTGATGCGCGCGGCGAGCACCTTCAGCGCGCGATCCTTGTTCTTGTGCTGTGAACGATCGTCCTGGCACTCGACGACGATCCCGGTCGGGATGTGCGTCACCCGCACCGCCGAATCGGTCTTGTTGATGTGCTGGCCGCCCGCGCCGGATGCGCGGAACGTGTCGATCCGCAGGTCGGCCGGATTGATCTCGATCTCGCCGATCTCGTCGGCTTCTGGCATCACGGCCACCGTGCACGCGGACGTGTGGATGCGCCCCTGCGTTTCGGTGGCGGGAACGCGCTGCACGCGATGGCCGCCCGATTCGAACTTCAGGCGCGAATACGCGCCCTGGCCCGCGATCCGCACGATCACTTCCTTGTAGCCGCCGAGATCCGACGCGCTCTCCGACATCATTTCGACCTGCCAGCGCTGGCGTTCCGCGAAGCGCAGGTACATGCGCAGCAGGTCGCCCGCGAACAGCGCCGACTCGTCGCCGCCGGTGCCCGCGCGGATTTCGACGAAGATGTTGCGGTCGTCGTTCGGATCCTTCGGCAGCAGCATCTTCTGCAGCTCGGTTTCGAGGCGGGCCATGCGCTCGCGCGCGCTGCGGATTTCGTCTTCCGCGAAGTCGCGCATCGACGGATCGCCGAGCAGCTCCTGTGCGGCCGTCTCGTCGCTGCGCGACTGGCGCCACAGCGCGTACTGTTCGACCACCGGGCCGAGTTCCGCATGTTCACGCGTCAGCTTGCGGTACTGGTCGAGGTCGGCCGTGACGTTTTCGCGGCTCAGCAGGTCGTTCAGTTCGGCCAGCCGTGTGGACAGCTGGTCGAGCTTGCGTTGCATGCTCGTCTTCATGGTGTGGAGCGGCGCTCCCGGGCAAAGGGGTATTCGGAAAGGATAGGCCGGCGCGCGGCCGGCGGCAGGGCGAGATCGGCCGGCGCTAGTGGCCGGACTGGTCGTTCGAGCGCGGGGCGTGCTGGTAGAAGCCGCGCATCAGGTCGATCAGCGAATCGCGATCGGCGCCGTTCACGCGATTGAGCGCGCTCGTCGGGCCGTGGATCAGCTTGTTGGTCAGCGCCTGCGACAGCGCTTCGAGCACGGCGGCCGGATCGTCGCCGCGCGCGAGCAGCTTCAGCGCCTTGTCGACTTCGGCGCGACGCAGCGCGTCGGCCTGCGTATGCATGTGGCGGATCACCGGCACGACGCTGCGCGTGTCGAGCCATTGCATGAAATTCTGCACGCGCGTCTCGATGATCGCTTCGGCCTGCGCGACCGCGGCCTGGCGCGATGCGTTGCCTTCGCGCACGATCGCGCCGAGATCGTCGACGGTGTAAAGGAACACGTCCTTCAGCTTGCCGACTTCGGGCTCGATGTCGCGCGGCACCGCGAGGTCGACCATGAAGATCGGCCGGTGGCGGCGCGCCTTCACCGCGCGTTCGACCGCGCCGAGGCCGATGATCGGCAGCGTCGACGCGGTGCACGACACGATGATGTCGAACTCGTGCATGTGGGTCGGCAGATCCGAGAGCGGCATCGCGCGACCGTTGAAGCGCTCGGCGAGCCGCTGGCCGCGTTCGGCCGTGCGGTTCGCGACGACGAGTTCGCGCGGCCCTTGCGCGGCGAAGTGCGTCGCGCACAGCTCGATCATCTCGCCGGCACCGATGAACAGCACGCGCTGATCGGCCACTTTTTCGAAGATCCGTTGCGCGAGACGCACGGCGGCAGCGGCCATCGACACCGATTGCGTGCCGATCTCGGTCGTGCCGCGCACTTCCTTCGCGACCGCGAACGTGCGCTGGAACAGCTGGTTCAGATACGTGCCGAGCGCGCCGGCTTCCGTCGCGGTGCGCACCGCATCCTTCATCTGGCCCAGAATCTGGGTTTCGCCGAGCACCATCGAATCGAGGCCGGATGCCACGCGAAATGCGTGCCGGACCGCCTCCGACTGCGGCAGCGCATAGACGTGCGGCGCGAGTTCGTCGACCGGAATCCGGTGATACTCCGACAGCCAGCGCACCGCGCCTTCGCGCGCCGCGCGATCATCGGTCGCGCAATACAGTTCGGTGCGGTTGCAGGTGGAAAGGATCGCCGCTTCGGGCGTAGTGGGCGCCTGGGGGCCGAGAAACACGTTCTTGAACGTGACGAGAGCCGGCTTGATCTGCTCGAGCGGAAACGCCACGCGTTCGCGCAGGGCGACAGGCGCAGTGTGGTGATTGATTCCGATCGTGAGGAGTTGCATATCGAGGGCTATCGTTTAGCCCCATATTATAGCGTTTCAACGATTTCCTCACCCGACGCATACCGGGCATCGGCGTGGCGGGGCCGGGAATTTGGGGGCTCGATCGGCACGCGGTCGAGTTGATAGCCGAAGCCGTAGAGCGGCAGGAGCCGGTAGCCGCGCTCCGGAAGCAGTTGCAATTTGCTGCGCAGCCGGGACGCGTGGGTGTCGAGCGTGCGCGACTTCATGTCGCGGCGGCGTGCCCACACCGTTTCGAGGATATGGGCGCGCGACACCGGCCGCGACAGGTTCGTGAACAGCAACTGCGCGAAACGGAACTCTTTCGGCGTCAGTGAAACGATTGCGTCGCCGAAACGAACGAGGCAGTGCGTGGCGTCGAACGCGTAGTCGCCATACATTTCGCGCGAGCGGGTGGGGGCCCGGCGCACGCCGGCGCGCCGGCTCAGCGCGTTCACGCGTGCGAGCAGCTCGGGCCCGCTCACGGGACGCACGACGCAATCGTCGGCGCCCGCGTGCAGGCACGATACGATTTCGCTTTCGCGCGGCAACTGCATCACGGTGATGGCCGGCAGCCCGGGCAGCACCGCCTGGGCGCACGGAATGATTTCCTCGGCCGACCGGTCGCCCGCCCAGTGCCCGGTGATCAGCATGTCGCAGGTATGGGTGGCGAGCCACTCGAAGAACGCGGTGCTGGACGCAAACGCGTGGCACACATGACCGCCCGCAAAGAGCAGGCGGTTCAGGAGCGCGGCGTGCCGCGCGTCCGGATCGATCAGAGCAATTCGCATGGGAATTTCTTCAGTACGGCAACCGGTGCGCGCTTGCCATAACGTCGAGTCGGCCCCTACACTCGAAAGTTCGCGGCATCCGGCTGGTTCCGGGTTCGATGAATGAATCGATGCTAGCCGCTGGCAACGTTCACGCCTATGGGACGAATCTGAATTTATAGAAGGCGTCGAATGAACTGGTTTGGAATCCTTGTCCTGGGAGCGGCCGTCGGGCTGTTCGGCCGATGGCTGCATCCGATGCGGCGCACGGGCCGGCCGCCGTGGTGGATCGCGGTGCTCGCCGGCATCGTCGGCGCGGCTGCGGCCCGCATGGCCGGCAATCTCTCCGGACTGTTTTACGATGGCGAGACGCTCGAATGGCCGGTCTGCACCGGCGTCGCGTTCCTCGTCGTAGCCGTGACGGTGGCGCTGTCGGCCCGTCGCTGAATGCTCTCAGGTGAAATCATGAATGCCCGTCTTCCCGAAGTCTCGCCGGTGCCGGCCCGTCTCGCGCTGCTGCGTGGCGCCATGGCCCGCGAGGACCTGGCCGCCTATCTCGTGCCGTCCGCCGATCCCCATCTGTCCGAGTACCTGCCGGAGCGCTGGCAGGCCCGCCGCTGGCTGTCCGGCTTCACGGGCTCGGTCGGCACGCTGGTCGTGACCGCGGATTTCGCGGGGCTGTGGGTCGACAGCCGCTACTGGGTGCAGGCCGATGCCGAACTGGCCGGCACCGGCGTGCAACTGATGAAGATGACGGGCGGGCAGCAGAGCGCCCCGCACGTCGACTGGCTCGCGCAGAACGTGCCGGCGGGCGCGACGGTCGGCGTCGACGGCGCGGTGCTCGGCGTCGCGGCCGCGCGCGGGCTGACGGGCGCGCTGACCGCGCGCGGCATCGCGCTGCGCACCGACCTCGACCTGCTCGACGCGATCTGGCCCGAGCGGCCGGGGCTGCCCGGCGACGCGGTGTTCGAGCACGCGGCGCCGCAGGCCGACACGACGCGCGCGAGCAAGCTGGCCGACGTGCGCCGCGCGATGCAGGCGCAGGGCGCGCAGTGGCATTTCGTGTCGACGCTCGACGACCTCGCGTGGCTGTTCAACCTGCGCGGCGCGGACGTCAACTTCAATCCCGTGTTCGTTGCGCACGCAATGATCGGCGTCGATCGCGCGACGCTGTTCGTCGCCGACGGCAAGGTGTCGCCGGCGCTGGCCGCCTCGCTCGCGAAGGATGGCGTCGAGGTGCGCGCCTACGACGCCGCGCGCGCGTCGCTCGCGGCGCTGCCCGACGGCGCGACGCTGCTGATCGATCCGCGCCGCGTGACGTTCGGCACGCTCGAAGCGGTGCCGGCCGGCGTGAAGCTCGTCGAGGCCGTGAATCCGTCGACGTTCGCGAAGTCGCGCAAGACGGCCACTGAGATCGAGCACGTGCGCGTGACGATGGAGCACGACGGAGCCGCGCTCGCGGAATTCTTCGCGTGGTTCGAGCAGTCGGTGAACCGCGAGACGATCACCGAGCTGACGATCGAGGAAAAACTCACGGCCGCGCGTGCGCGGCGCCCCGGCTACGTGTCGGCGAGCTTCGCGACGATCGCCGGGTTCAACGCGAACGGCGCGATGCCGCACTACCACGCGACGCGCGAATCGCACGCGACGATCGCCGGCGACGGGCTGCTGCTGATCGATTCGGGCGGCCAGTATGTCACCGGCACGACCGACATCACGCGGGTCGTGCCGGTCGGCACGGTCAGCGACCTGCAGCGGCGCGACTTCACGATCGTGCTGAAATCGATGATGGCGCTGTCGCGCGCCCGCTTTCCGCGCGGCATCCGCTCGCCGATGCTCGACGCGATCGCGCGCGCGCCGATGTGGGCGGCCGGGCTCGACTACGGCCACGGCACCGGGCATGGCGTCGGCTACTTCCTGAACGTGCACGAAGGCCCGCAGGTCATCTCGCACTACGCGCCGGCCGAGCCGTACACGGCGATGGAAGAGGGGATGATCACGTCGATCGAGCCGGGCGTGTATCGCCCCGGCCAGTGGGGCATCCGGATCGAGAACCTGGTCGTGAACCGGGCGGCGGGGCAGACGGAATTCGGCGATTTCCTCGCGTTCGAGACGCTGACGCTGTGTCCGATCGATACGCGCTGCGTGCTGATCGAGATGCTGCACGACGACGAGCGCGCGTGGCTGAACACCTATCACGCGACGGTGCGCGAGCGCGTCGGCCGGCACCTGAGCGGCGACGCGAAAGCGTGGCTCGACGCGCGCACGCAGCCGATCTGACGCACCTTGCGATAACGGCCGGCCGACGGCCGAACGACACAACCGAGGGCAAACCATGGCGGACACCGCAGTGATCGTGGTCGACATGCAGCGCGGGCTGGTGCAGCGGGCGCGGCCTGCTTACCGGCTCGATCATGTCGTGGCGGGCATCAACCGGCTGACCGCGGCGGCGCGCGCGGCGAACGCGCCCGTCTGCTTCGTGCAGCACGACGGCGATGCGGACGACGACGTCGTTCCCGGCACGCCGGGCTGGGAGCTGCATGCGGAGCTGGTGGTCGGGCGCGACGACTGGCGCGTGCGCAAGCAGGTGAGCGACTCGTTTCACGACACACCGCTCGCCGCGCAGCTCGACGGTCACGGCATTCGTTCGGTGCTGATCTGCGGTTATGCGACTGAGTTCTGCGTCGATTCGGCCGCGCGCCGTGCGGCGCTGCTCGGCTACCGGACGACCGTCGTGTCCGATCTGCACACGACGAACGAGCGCACGCACCTGTCGGCGGCGCAGATCGTCGCGCATCACCACTTCATCTGGGAAAACAACTCGCTGTCGGGCAATGCGGTGACGCCGCGCCCGCTCGCCGACGTGCTCGCGACGGAGTTCGCATGACGATCAAGGCCGTGGTGTTCGATTTCGGCGGCGTGCTGATCGACTGGAGTCCCGAGTACCTTTACCGGAAACTGATTCCCGACGACGCGCAGCGCCGCTGGTTCCTCACGCACGTGTGCGGGATGGACTGGGTGGTGCGCCAGGATGGCGGGCAGACGATCGACGAAGGCACGGCCGAACGCGTCGCGATGTTCCCCGAGCACGAGGCGCTGATTCGTGCGTTCTACGCGCGCTGGCACGAGATGATCGGCGGCGTGCTCGACGAAGGCGCGGCGCTCGTCGACCGGCTCCACGCGCAGGGGATGCCGTTGTTCGGGCTGACGAACTGGTCCGCGCAGACGTTTCCGTATGCGTGGGACAACTTCCCGGTGCTGCGGCGTTTCACGGACATCGTCGTGTCGGGCCGGGTGAAACTCGTGAAACCCGATCCGGCGATCTACCACGAGATGCACGCGCGGATCGTGCCGCACCTGCCGGGCATCGCGCCGCACGAGCTCGTGTTCATCGACGACAACGCGAAGAACGCCGCGGCCGCGACGGCGCTCGGCTGGCACGGCATTCATCACACGAGTGCGGCAGCCACAGAGGCGCGGCTGCGCGAACTGGGCGCGCTCGCGTAAGCGGCGGGCGGGCAGCCGGCGATCGGATAAAAAAAGCGGACCAAGCGGTCCGCTTTTTTGTTGTGCCGCGCCTTGAGCGGGCCGCTCGGCGCCTGGCCCCGCGTTTTCGCGGCGCCGGGCGCCCGGGCCGTGCCGGTCAGCGGCTGATCGGCTTGTAGCGCAGGCGCTTCGGCTTCGCCGCTTCTTCGCCGAGGCGCGCACGCTTGTCGACTTCGTACTCCTGGTAATTGCCGTCGAAGAACGTGACCTGCGAATCGCCTTCGAACGCGAGGATGTGCGTCGCGATCCGGTCGAGGAACCAGCGGTCGTGCGAGATCACCATCACCGAGCCCGCGAATTCGAGCAGCGCATCTTCCAGCGCACGCAGCGTTTCGACGTCGAGGTCGTTCGACGGTTCGTCGAGCAGCAGCACGTTGCCGCCCGAGATCAGCGTCTTCGCGAGGTGCAGGCGGCCGCGCTCGCCGCCCGACAGGTTGCCGACGATCTTCTGCTGGTCGCCGCCCTTGAAGTTGAAGCGGCCGATGTACGCACGCGACGGCGTTTCGTACTTGCCCACCGTCAGCACGTCGGCGCCGCCCGAGATTTCCTCGAACACCGTCTTCGAACCGTCGAGCGCGTCGCGGCTCTGGTCGACGTACGCGAGCTTCACGGTCGGCCCCATCACGACTTCGCCCGAATCCGGCTGTTCCTTGCCCGTCAGCATCTTGAACAGCGTCGACTTGCCGGCGCCGTTCGGGCCGATGATGCCGACGATCGCACCGGCCGGGATCTTGAAGCTCAGGTTGTCGATCAGCAGGCGGTCGCCGAACGACTTGCTGACGTTCTTGAACTCGATCACTTCATTGCCCAGGCGTTCGCCGGCCGGAATGAAGATTTCCTGCGTCTCGTTGCGCTTCTGGTATTCCTGGCTGCTCAGCTCCTCGAAGCGCGCGATACGCGCCTTCGACTTCGCCTGGCGGCCCTTCGGGTTCTGGCGCACCCACTCCAGTTCCTTCTTGATCGCCTTCTGGCGCGCCGATTCCGACGCTTCTTCCTGCTTCAGGCGCTCTTCCTTCTGGTCGAGCCAGCTGCTGTAGTTGCCCTTCCACGGAATGCCGTGGCCGCGGTCGAGTTCGAGAATCCACTCGGCCGCGTTGTCGAGGAAGTAGCGATCGTGGGTGACCGCGACCACGGTGCCCGGAAAGCGCACCAGGAACTGCTCGAGCCAGTCGACCGATTCCGCGTCGAGGTGGTTGGTCGGCTCGTCGAGCAGCAGCATGTCCGGCTTCTCGAGCAGCAGCTTGCACAGCGCGACGCGGCGCTTTTCACCGCCCGACAGATGTTCGATCTTCGCGTCCCACGGCGGCAGGCGCAGGGCGTCGGCGGCCACTTCGAGCTGCTGCTCGGGGCTGCCGCCGTCGCTCGACGCCAGGATCGCCTCGTATTTCGCCTGCTCGGCCGCGAGCGCGTCGAAGTCGGCGTCCGGCTCCGCGTACGCCGCGTAGATTTCCTCGAGCTTCTTGTTGGCCTGGAACAGATCGCCGAGGCCTTCCTCGACGGCTTCGCGCACCGTCTTCGTCGGGTCGAGCTGCGGCTCCTGCGGCAGATAGCCGATGTTCAGGTTCGGCATCGGCGTGGCTTCGCCCTCGATGTCCTTGTCGACGCCCGCCATGATGCGGATCAGCGTCGACTTGCCCGAGCCGTTCAGGCCGAGCACGCCGATCTTCGCGCCGGGAAAGAACGACAGCGAGATGTCCTTCAGGATCTGGCGCTTGGGCGGCACGATCTTGCCGACCCGGTTCATCGTGAAAACGTATTGGGCCATTTCGGTGTGAAAGTCAGAAGTGGTTGAGACTGCCGCGCAGCGCGCGGGCGTGGCGGCGTCGGGTGATTCGGTACGGAGCGTGCCGCGCATCGCGCGGCGGCGTCGCCGCGTGTCGGCGGCGTGAGCGCGTATTGTACTTCGCCGCCGGTTGCCGCTGGCACCCTGCCGGCCTTTCGACCAGGGGCGTGCTCACAGCCACGCGGCGACGCCGCCGTGCCCCGAGCACGTGCCGCGCCGGTGGCGGCTGAAGCTGTACGTGCCGTCGCGGCAACGCGCGCTCGCGCCTTCGGGCACGCGGCCCGATTTCGAATGCGCAGGCGCGTGCACGGTTTCGCCGTCGCGGTTGCGATAGGTGTCGTGACGGTCGAGATCGGCTTCGTTGCCGAAGCCGGGCGAGGCGCGGTAGGCATGCGCGGAAGAGGGCAGCGCGGTGCACGCGACCAGGAGCGCGGCGGACAAGGTCGCGATGCGCGTCGCGCGGCGAAGCAAAGCAGGCATGGTCTCTGTCGGGCTGTTGTTATTGGTGTCGGCCGCATGTTAGCCGATCGGCCGAGGATCGGCCCGCGCAGGTATGCGGCGCTACGCCGCGCCGGACATCGACGCCGCGCCGTCGGCCTGCGCGGCGTCGAGGATCCAGCGGCGAAAGGCGGCGACCTTCGGCCGTTCCGCGTGATGCGGCGGATAGACGAGGTAGTACGCGAAATCGTCGAGCCACGCGACGTCGGCGAGCTGCACGAGCCGGCCGCTGGCCAGTTCGCCGCGCACCATCGCGGCCGGCAGCAGCCCGGCGCCCTGACCGGCGACGATCGCCTGCAGCAACAGCCCCGAATCGTCGAACGCGGGCCCGCGCGGCGGCCCGAAATCGTCGATCCGCTGCGCGCCGAACCAGATGTGCCAGCCCTTGCGTTCGGCGTCGTGCAACTGCGGCCAGCCGACGAGATCGGCTGGCGTCGCAGGCATCCCGAGCCGCGCGACGAGTTCGGGCGATGCGAGCGCGACGATTTCCACCGTCAGCAGGCGCTCGCTGCACAGCCCGATGTAGCGACCGAGGCCGTGACGGATCGCGACGTCGACACCGTCGCGCGAGAAATCCGCGAGGGCGTGGCTCGTGACGACCTGCAGGTCGACGTCCGGGCACGCGTCCCGGAACCGGGCCAGGCGAGGGACGAGCCACGCGGACGCGAAGAACGGCGTGACGCTCACCGTCAGTACGCCGCTGTCGGCGGCGCCCGACACGCGCTGCGACGCATCGGCGATCTGCCTGAAAGCATTGCGCACCGGCGGCAGGTAGTCGCGACCGGCGGCCGTGAGCAGGATGCCGCGGTTCACGCGCTCGAACAGCTGTACGCCCAGATGCGTCTCGAGCGTGCGGATCATCTGGCTGACCGCGCCGGGCGTGACCGACAGTTCTTCGGCGGCCGCCTTCACCGACAGGTGGCGGGCGGCCGCTTCGAACGCACGCAGTGCGTTGAGCGGCGGCAGGCGGGAACGATTCATTCAGTTTTTCTAAATCGAATGGCCGTGGAAATATCGTTTGAGACGATGCGCCCGCACGCGTACCGTTGACGCATCGGATCGCATGCTTGCGTGGCCGCCTCGCGGCAGCCGATGCGATCAACATAGTTCATCTATATCCATGAGGCAATCCGGACGCCGCCCGGCGGCCGGTGGAACCTGAGAGGAGCATCGTCATGAACCGCCCTGGCGCATCGCGCCTTTTCTACGGCTGGTACGTGGTGGCGGCCGCGTTCGCCGTCACGTTCGTCGGGTTCGGCAGCGCGTACACGTTCAGCGCGTTCGTCGAGTCGCTGCAGCGGGATTTCGCCGCGTCGCGCGGGCAGATTTCACTCGTGTTTTCGCTCGCCGGCTTCCTGTATTTCGGTTTCGGGATCGTCAGCGGGCCGCTCGCCGACCGCTTCGGCTCGCGGCGGCTTGCCGTCGCCGGGATGCTGCTGACCGGCGCCGGACTCGCGGCCGCCGGCGCCGCGCACACGCTGGTGCAGGTCTATGTCGCGTACGGGCTGGGTGTCGGGTTCGGCGTCGGCTGCGCGTACGTGCCGGCCGTCGGCGCCGTGCAGCGCTGGTTCGTGCGCCGGCGTGGCTTCGCATCGGGGCTCGCCGTGGCCGGGATCGGCGTCGGCACGCTGGTGATGCCGCCGCTCGCGTCTGCGCTGATCGCGCACGTCGGCTGGCGCGGCGCGTATTTCACGCTGGCCGTGATCGCGGTCGTGATCGGCGCGGGCATGTCGCTGCTGATCGAGAACGATCCGCGCGGGCGGGGGCTGCTGCCGGACGGGGCGCCTGCGCATGTGCCCGTCGAAGGCGGCGGCGCGGCGAGCGCCGGGCGCGATGCGCGGGCGTCGGTGTCCGGCGCGGCCGCCGGCCGCACGCCGGCCGCTGCTTCGGTGCCGGCCGGCGCGACGGTGCGCGAAGCCGTCATGTCGCGTCCGTTCGCGAGTCTCTACGCGGCATGCCTCATTTGCTCGTTCGGCGTGTTCGTCCCGTTCGTTCATCTCGTGCCGTACGCGCTCGATCACGGCGTCGCGTCATCGACGGCCGTGCTGTTGCTCGGCGCGATCGGCGTCGGCAGCACGGCGGGGCGCTTCTTCCTCGGCGGCCTCGCCGACCGCTTCGGCCGCCGCGCATCGCTGCTCGCGATGTTCGCGGGCATGGCCGTCGCGCTCGTCGCCTGGGCGGGGGCCGGTACCGTCGCGACGCTTGCTGCGTTCGCCCTCGTGTTCGGCGTGTTTTACGGCGGCTGGGTCGCGGTGCTGCCGGCGGTCGTGATGGACGCCTTCGGCGGCCGCAACGTGAGCGGGATCATCGGCGTGCTTTATACGAGCGTCGCATTCGGCACGCTGATCGGCCCGACCGCGGCCGGCTTCATCTACGACGCGGGCGGCGGCTATCTGGTGCCGATCCTGGCCAGCGCCGCCGCGAATGCGATCGCGTTCGCGATCGTCGCGACGACGGGCCGTACGTCGACGGCTGCACGCGCGGTGCGCGGATAGTCGCACTCTTTCCGCGCTCGCCGGCGCCAATTACGGTACGGTGGCCGGATCTTGAACCGAAGACGGGCAGTCGGGAGGCGCGATGACATTCGACGAAGTCCGGCAGATCGCGCTGGCATGGCGCGGCGTCGAGGAGGGCACGTCGTACGGCACGCCGGCACTCAAGGTGAAGGGCAAGATGCTCGCGCGGCTGCGGGAGGACGGCGACACGCTTGTCGTGAAGGGCGTCGGCCCCGACGAGCGCGCATGGCTGATCGAATCGGAACCGGACATCTATTACGTGACGGATCACTACGTCGGCTGGCCGATCGTGCTGGTGCGGCTGTCGGCGGCCCGTCCGGACGCCGTGAAAAATCTGTTGCTGCGAGAATGGCTGGCTGTCGTCCCCGCCAGATGGCGCGACGAAATGGCGAGCGGTGTGCGCTGACGTGCCGGTTGCGGCTTGCTGCCCGGTGCCGCCCGAGGCATTGCGCGGGCTCGGGAGCCGCCGCGAACGGCTGCAAGCGTTGCATCGATCGGCGTCGATGCAACAAGTGGTTCCATCGAAATTCTTCAATTGGTTCTTAGTGAAGAACCGTTTGGTGCTTACACTCCTTCGCTTCGAAGGCAGTTGACCCAAGCCGACGGAAAGGGCGCACGCGATGCGCCGGCACTCGCCGCGCCGCATCGCACCTGCAGCTTCGCAGACTGCATTGCGCACCGTTCCGGAACGGCCCCCGGTCCGGCTCCGCCGCCTGCATTCCGTGCAGGCGCCGCACCCGGCCCGGCTCAAGAACCACAATCCCCCGTGCTGCCTTCACGCGATACCCGGCCATACCGGAACCGTTTTTTGGAGAGAGACAGATGAGTGGAAGCAACACGGGCCTCGGTACGGGCCTGAAGCAGCGGCACGTGACGATGATGTCGATTGCCGGCGTGATCGGCGCGGGCCTGTTCGTCGGCTCCGGCCATGCCATCGCGGAAGCCGGCCCGGCGTCGATCCTCGCGTATGCGATCGCCGGTGTGCTGGTCGTGCTGGTGATGCGCATGCTCGGCGAAATGGCCGTCGCCCATCCGGACAGCGGTTCGTTCTCCACCTATGCCGATCGCGCGATCGGCCACTGGGCCGGTTTCTCGATCGGCTGGCTGTACTGGTGGTTCTGGGTGCTCGTGATTCCGATCGAGGCGACCGCCGCCGCGACCATCCTCAATGCGTGGTTCCCCGGCGTCGCAACCTGGGTCTTCGCGCTCGGCATCACGCTGGTGCTGACGGTGACCAACCTCTTCTCGGTCAAGAACTACGGCGAATTCGAATTCTGGTTCGCGCTGATCAAGGTCGTCGCGATCGTCGTGTTCCTGTGCATCGGCGGCGCGGCGATCGTCGGCATCATTCCCGCTCCGGCCGTGTCGGGCGTGTCGAACCTGTTCGTGCACGACGGCTTCATGCCGCACGGCGCGAGCGCGGTGCTCGCTGCGATGCTGACGACGATGTTCTCGTTCCTCGGCACCGAGATCGTGACGATCGCGGCCGCCGAGTCGGACAACCCGCAACGCCAGATCGTGCGCGCGACCAACTCGGTGATCTGGCGTATCACGCTGTTCTATCTCGGCTCGATTCTCGTCGTCGCGGCCATCGTGCCGTGGAACGACCCGCTGCTGCCGAAGCACGGCTCGTATCAGCGCGCGATGGAGCTGATCGGCATCCCGAACGCGAAGGCGATCATCGACGTGATCGTGCTCGTGTCGGTTGCGAGCTGCCTGAATTCGGCGCTGTACACCGCGTCGCGGATGCTGTTCTCGCTGTCCAAGCGCAAGGACGCGCCTGCGTTCCTGCATCGCACCGATTCGACCGGCACGCCGCGTGCGGCCGTGCTCGCGTCGACCGCGTTCGGCTTCCTGACCGTGATCGCGAACTACCTGATGCCGGAGCAGGTGTTCGGCTTTCTGCTGGCGACGTCGGGTGCGATCGCGCTGCTCGTCTATCTGGTGATCGCGATTTCGCAATTGCGGATGCGCAAGACGCTCGAATCGAGCGGTGCGGACCTGACGCTGCGGATGTGGCTGTTCCCGTGGCTTACGTGGCTGGTGATCCTGTTCATCTGCGGCACGCTGACCGTGATGCTCGTGAGCGAGGATCACCGGATGGAAGTCGGTGCGACGGCCGTGCTCGCACTGATCGTGCTGTTCGCGTCGTGGCTGAACAAGCGCGGGCGCGATGCGCAGGCGAGCGAAGGGCGGCGCGTGTCGGCGACGTGATCGCGCGAGCGGCACGGCCCGACGGCGCCTGAGTGCCTGCCCGGACAACCTCATTACCCGACCGGCATTTGCCGGTCGGTTTTTTTTGCCGTCGTCGCGGCGGCTCGGGGAAATGGCCGGACGCGTCTCGACATGAAAAACCCCAAGGGCCGGATCTGTATCCAACGCTTGGGGTTCAGTTCATTGCAGGCGTCGTTCGCCTGTCGCGACGCGCGGAGCGCGTCGTTGCGCAACGCTCAGACGTTGAACAGGAAGTTCATCACGTCGCCGTCGTGCACGACATATTCCTTCCCTTCCGCGCGCATCTTGCCGGCTTCCTTCGCGCCTTGCTCGCCCTTGTACGTGACGTAGTCGTCGAACGCGATCGTCTGCGCACGGATGAAGCCGCGCTCGAAGTCGGTGTGGATCACGCCGGCCGCCTGCGGCGCCGTGTCGCCGATGTGGATCGTCCACGCACGCACTTCCTTCACGCCCGCGGTGAAGTACGTCTGCAGGCCGAGCAGCTTGAAGCCCGCACGGATCACGCGGTCGAGCCCCGGCTCTTCCATGCCCATGTCGGCGAGGAACGCTTCCTTGTCCGCATCGTCGAGATCGGCGATTTCCGCCTCGATCGCCGCGCACACGGCGACCACCGGCGCATTTTCGCTTTCCGCGTACTTGCGCACGGCGTCGAGGTGCGGGTTGTTCTCGAACCCGTCGTCCTTCACGTTGGCCACGTACATCGCCGGCTTCGCGGTGATCAGGCAGAACGGCTTGATCAGCGCTTCTTCGTCGTCCGACAGCGCGAGACCGCGCACGGCCTTGCCCTGGTCGAGTTGCGCGCGCACTTTCTCGAGCACCGCGACGAGCTTCGCCGCTTCCTTGTCGTTGCCCGACTTCGCCGCCTTCGAATAGCGCGTGAGCGCCTTCTCGACGGTGCCGAGGTCGGCGAGCGCGAGTTCGGTGTTGATCACTTCGATGTCGTCGATCGGGCTGACCTTGCCGGCGACGTGAATGACGTTTTCGTCTTCGAAGCAGCGCACGACGTGCGTGATCGCATCGGTTTCGCGGATGTTCGCGAGGAACTGGTTGCCGAGGCCTTCACCCTTGCTCGCGCCCGCGACGAGGCCCGCGATGTCGACGAACTCGACGACGGCCGGCACGACACGCTCCGGCTTGACGATCTCGGAGAGCGCCTTCAGGCGCGTATCGGGCACTTCGACGATGCCGACGTTCGGCTCGATCGTGCAGAACGGGTAGTTCTCGGCGGCGATGCCGGCCTTGGTCAGCGCATTGAACAGGGTGGACTTGCCGACGTTGGGCAAGCCGACGATGCCGCATTTGAGACTCATGGAATCCTTCGGACGGGTAAGGCGGCGCGGCCGGACAGGGCACGGCGGCGCGGGAAAAAAGGGCGGCCGGCGCGTGGAGCGCGGCTGGCCGACGGTCAAAGACGCTATTGTACCGTGCCGACGCCCCGGATTCCGGGGGCGCGCCGAACGGCCGATGCGGCGGGGCCGCCACGCCGCGCCGGCCGCCCGCGATTCTGCTGATTTCCCGCAAAGTCCGGCCGCGTAAGGGTTTGGCCCCGCGGCTATAATGCCCGCCATGACTGCCCACCACACCTTCGACGTCGCCGTGGTCGGCGGCGGGCTCGTCGGCAAGACGGCCGCGCTCGCGCTGACCCAGTCCGGCTACAAGACAGCCTTGCTCGCCCAGCCGGCCACGCCGCGCCCCGCCGATCTCGCATTCGACACGCGCGTCTACGCGCTGTCCTCCAGTTCGCAGGCGCTGCTCGAGCGGCTGCGGGTCTGGCAGGCGCTCGACCACGGCCGGCTCGCCCCCGTCTACGACATGCGCGTGTACGGCGATGCCCACGCGGAGCTGCATTTCTCCGCGTATCAGGCTTCCGTGCCGCAGCTCGCATGGATCGCCGAATCGTCGCTGGTCGAGGCGTCGCTCGACGCCGCGCTGCGGTTCCAGCCGAACCTCACGTGGTTCGATGCGCGCGCGCAGGGCTTCGACGTGCGCGACGACGCGGCCGTGCTCACGCTGTCGTCGGGGCAGGTGCTGGAAGCGGATCTCGTCGTCGGCGCCGACGGCGCGCATTCGTGGGTGCGCTCGCAAATGGGGGCCAAGGTCGAGCGGCGCGATTATCGGCAAACGGGCGTCGTCGCGAACTTCAAGGCGTCGCTGCCGCATCGCGAGACGGCCTACCAGTGGTTCCACGAAGGCGAGATCGTCGCGCTGCTGCCGTTGCCGGACGGCCATGTGTCGCTCGTCTGGTCCGCGCACACCGCGCACGCGGACGCATTGCTCGCACTCGATCCGGCGCAGCTCGCGGCCGAGGTCGAGCGCGTGTCGCACGGCCAGGTCGGCACGCTCGAGTGCGTGACGCCGGCCGCCGGTTTCCCGCTGGCGCTGCAGACGGTCGACAAGCTGATTGCGCCGCGCGTCGCGCTCGTCGGCGATGCCGCGCACCTGATCCACCCGCTCGCGGGGCAGGGGATGAACCTCGGGCTGCGCGACGTCGCGGCGCTCGCCGACGCGATCGCGGGCAAGGAGAGCTTCCGCAACCTCGGCGATACGGTGCTGCTGCGTCGCTACGAGCGTTCGCGCCGCGAGGACATCCGCGCGCTGATGGTCGCGACCGACGGGCTGCAGCGGCTGTTCGCGGTGCCAGGCACGCTCGCGAAGGCGGTGCGCAACGCGGGCATGGCGTTCGTCGGCGCGCAGCCGCTCGTGAAGCGCTGGCTCGTGTCGGCCGCGCTCGGCTGATCGAACCTTCGGCCGCTTCGCCGGTCGGACACGGTTCCGTTACGGCGTACACTGTGCCGTGCACACCGATTGAGCTGAAGGAAGATCTAGATGAAAAAAACCATCCGCATCGCGTCGCTGGCGCTGGCCGTCACGATGGCGACGCTTGGCTGCACCGCGCAGGCCGACCAGACCACCGACAAGCTGAAAGCCACGCTGCAGGCCCGCCTCGGCAACGACGCGCCGATCAAGAGCGTGTCGAAATCGCCGGTCGCCGGCCTTTACGAAGTGAACCTCGGCTCGCAGATCATCTATAGCGACGCGGCGGGCGACTACGTGCTGCTCGGCGATCTCGTCGACACCAAGACGCACAAGAACCTGACCGACGCACGCCTGTCCGACATCAACAAGATCGACTTCGCGAGCCTGCCGTTCGCGAATGCGATCAAGGTCGTCAAGGGCAACGGCGCGCGCAAGATCGCGGTGTTCTCCGATCCGAACTGCCCGTACTGCAAGAAGCTCGAGACGACGCTGCAGTCGGTCGACAACGTGACCGTCTACACGTTCCTGTACCCGGTGCTGTCGCCGGATTCGACCGCGAAGTCGAAGGCGATCTGGTGTGCGACCGACCGCGCGAAGACGTGGCAGGGCTGGATGCTCGACCACCGCGCGCCGTCCGGCGCCGGCACCTGCGACACCACCGCGCTCGACAAGAACCTTGCGCTCGGCCGCGGGATGAACGTCACCGGCACGCCGACGATCTTCCTGCCGGACGGCCGCCGCCTGCCGGGCGCCGTGTCGGCCGACCAGCTCAACCAGGCGCTCGCGTCGAGCAAGTAACCGACCAGCTGCCGGGCCGCGTGGCCCGGCCAGCGAGGGGCGCCCGCATGATCTGCCGGCGCCTCTCTTCGTTTTCGCCGCCGTATTCGACCGACCGATTGCCACGATGACCCAGCCGATCCGCTATTCGATTGTCCCGAAAGATCTTGCCGCACACCTGTTCGAAGTGTCGGTGACGGTCGCCGATCCCGATCCCGAAGGTCAGCGCTTCTCGCTGCCGGTGTGGATTCCGGGCAGCTATCTCGTGCGCGAGTTCGCGCGCAACATCGTGACGCTCGGCGCATTCAACGACGCGGGCCGCAAGGTGCGGATCGCGAAGACCGACAAGCACACGTGGCACGCCGCCCCCGTGACCGGCGCGCTGACGCTGCGTTACGACGTGTATGCATGGGACCTGTCGGTGCGCTCGGCGTATCTCGACGAATCGGGCGGCTTCTTCAACGCGACCGCCGTGTTCCTGAGCGTGGCCGGCCGCGAGGACGCGCCGTGCGAAGTCGACATCGCGAAACCGGCCGGCGCGGCGTTTCGCACGTGGCGCGTCGGCACCGCATTGCCCGAGGCGCGCGGCACGAAGCGCTACGGGTTCGGCGCGTACCGCGCTTCGAACTACGACGAGCTTTCCGATCATCCGGTGACGATCGGCGAATTCGCGCTCGCGACGTTCGACGCGCACGGCGTGCCGCACGACATCGTGATCGCGGGGCGCGTGACGCAGCTCGACCTGGAGCGCCTGCGCAGCGACCTGAAGCGCGTGTGCGAAGCGCAGATCGCGCTGTTCGAGCCGAAATCGAAGAAGGCGCCGATGGAGCGCTACGTGTTCATGACGCTTGCGGTCAGCGACGGTTACGGCGGCCTCGAACATCGCGCGTCGACCGCGCTGATCTGCAACCGCACCGACCTGCCGGTGAAGGGGCGGCCCGAAACGACCGAAGGCTATCGCACGTATCTCGGCCTCTGCAGCCACGAGTATTTCCATACGTGGAACGTGAAGCGCATCAAGCCGGCGGCGTTCGTGCCGTACGACCTGACGCGCGAGAACTACACGTCGCTGCTGTGGCTGTTCGAGGGCTTCACGTCGTATTACGACGACCTGATGCTGGTGCGCAGCGGGCTGATGTCGCAGGACGAATATTTCGCGGCGCTCGGCCGCACGATCGGCGGTGTGCTGCGCGGCACGGGGCGCCTGAAGCAGAGCGTCGCGGAAAGCTCGTTCGACGCGTGGATCAAGTATTACCGCCAGGACGAGAACGCGACCAATGCGATCGTCAGCTATTACACGAAGGGCTCGCTCGTCGCGCTCGCGTTCGATCTCGCGATCCGCGCGCAGACGCGCAACAAGAAGTCGCTCGACGACGTAATGCGCCTGCTGTGGCAACGCTATGGTCGCGACTTCTATCGCGGCAAGCAGGCGGGCGTCGAGGAAAACGCAGTCGAGGCGCTGATCGAGGAAGCGACGGGCGTCGCGCTCGGCCGCCTGTTCGCCGATGCGGTGCACGGCAAGCGCGACCTGCCGCTCGCCGAACTGCTCGCACCGTTCGGCGTGACGCTCGCACCCGACGTCGCGACCGGCGCAGCCGCGAAGCCGACGATCGGCGCGCGCGTGCGCGGCGGCGCGGACTGCACGTTCGCCGCGGTCTACGAAGGCGGCGCCGCGCATCGCGCGGGGCTGTCGGCCGGCGACACGCTGATCGCGGTCGACGGGCTGCGCGTCACGGGCACCAACCTCGATGCGCTGCTCGCGCGCTACCGGCCGGGCGACAAGGTCGAGGTTCACGCGTTCCGCCGCGACGAGCTGCGCACCGCGAAACTGAAGCTCGACGGCCCGGAAGTCACGCGCTACCGGCTGACGGCAGCCGCGAAGCCGGCGGCCGTATCGAAAGCCCGGGAAGCGTGGATGAAGGGGTGAGCGTACCGATGCGGGTATCGGGGCGCGATTGTGGATTGTTTCGCTGCTGCAACAATCCGTCGCCCTGAACCCGCTTTTTCACGGTCATGCGGCCACGCACAATGGCGTCACTCGCGCTACCGAAGCGCAACCCCCTGGAGCCTGACATGACGACCATTCTGCAAATCAATTCCGCCGCGCGTTCGCAAGGTGCGCAATCCACGCTGCTGGCCAACGAACTGACGGCAAAGCTGCAACAATCGAACCCCGGCGCGAAGGTCGTGGTTCGCGACCTGCTGACCGATGCGCTGCCGCACCTCGACGAATCGGTGCTGGGCGCGTTCTTCACGCCGGCCGACCAGCGCACCGCGGAACAGAATGCGATCGTCGCGAAGAGCGACGCACTGATCGCCGAACTGCAAGCCGCCGACATCATCGTGATCGGCGCACCGATGTACAACTTCGGCATCTCGTCGCAACTGAAGACGTACTTCGACTGGATCGCACGTGCAGGCGTCACGTTCCGCTACACCGAGAACGGTCCGGAAGGTCTGATCAAGGGCAAGAAGGTTCACGTGGTGACGGCCCGCGGCGGCAAGTACGCCGGTACGCCGAACGACAGCCAGACGCCGTACCTGCGCACGTTCCTCGGCTTCGTCGGCATGACCGACGTGAGCTTCATCTTCGCGGAAGGCCTGAACCTGGGCCCGGATTCGCAGAGCGCCGCGCTTGCCAGCGCACGCGAAGCGATCGCCGCCGCGTAAGGTCGACGCGGGTGCGACGCACCCGCTGCATCGAGCGATAAAAAAACGCCGCGTCCCGAAAGGGGCGCGGCGTTTTCGCATACGGGCCGGCGAACGCGTCGCCGAAGGTTGCTACGCGAGCGTTTCGGCGACTTCCGGCAGGCGCCAGTCGATCGGTTCGCGGCCCGCATCGACCAGATAGTCGTTCGCGAGCGCGAAATGGCGGCAGCCGAGAAAGCCGCGGTGCGCGGACAACGGCGACGGGTGCGGCGCCTCGAGCACGCAATGCGCGTTGGCATCGAACAGCGCGCGCTTGGCCTGCGCGTGGGCGCCCCACAGCATGAACACGAGCCCGCGATGGCGGCTGGCGAGTTCGCGGATCAGCGTGTCCGTGCATTGCTCCCAGCCGCGCTTCGCATGGCTTGCGGCCGCGCCGCGCTCGACCGTCAGCACCGTGTTGAGCAGCAGCACGCCCTGGCGCGCCCACGTGTCGAGGCAGCCGTGGCGCGGTGTGTCGTGGCCGAAGTTCGCGGCGATTTCCTTGAAGATGTTGCGCAGCGACGGCGGCGTGCGCACGGCCGGCGGCACCGAGAACGCGAGCCCGTGCGCCTGCGGCGTGCCGCGATCGTCGCCGTGGTACGGATCCTGGCCGAGAATCACGACCTTCACGTCGTCCGGGCTCGTCAGGCGCAGCGCACGGAACACGTCGGTCGGGTAGACCGTCTTGCCGGCTGCACGCTCGTCGTCGACGAAGCGGCACAGCGGCGCGTATGCGTCGCTGTCGGTAAAGGGTTTCAGCACGTCGCGCCAGACGGACGGCAGCGCGTCGAACTGCGCGGCGAGGTGCGGAACGTCGGCGGCAACGGGCTGCGGCGCGGATGGCGTCATGTCCGGCGCAGCGGCTTTCCTGGCGGGCTTGCGTCCGGCCGCGGGCGGCTCGGAAGGCGGGGACGGAGGGGCGACCGGTGCCGTTTCCGGCACGGGATCGTCGAACAGCGACGCCTGTTGCGGCGCTCGGGAAGTCTTGCGGGTTGCCATGCGTGATGCGTGTTTATTGCGCGCGCAGCCGGTAGCCGCGCTGCGCCTTGCTGATGTTTTCGGGAACGAGGCCCGGCAGCGCCTGCTGCAGTTCGGTGGCGAGCGTTGCGAGCGCCGCTTCCGGGCCGTCGATCAGTTCGAGTTCGATTTCGCTGATCGGTTCGCGGCGCGTTTCGTGTTCCGCCTGGACGACGATCTCGCCGAGGTCCACCGCGGCTTCGACGGTCGCACCGCCGATTGCGATGCGCCACAGCGTACGCGAAAAATCCGTGCGGAACAGCGCGGACAGCGCGCCGGCCGCGTCATTCAGCGCGGCGGCGGCTTCCGGCACGTCGCAGGCCGCGACGAGCGCGTCGATGTCGAGCGCGTCGCCGGCGACCGGCAGTTCCCATTCGTGGCGGCGATGCAGGCCGCCTTCGGCGCTGCCGACCGTCTTGAACGTCTGCAGCCAGCCGTGCGGCGTGCGGCGCACGCGCACCGCGCTCTTCGAGCGGGCCAGCGCGAGATCGGGCGTGTCGTAGTAGACGTTCGCGAGCGCGATCTCCTCACCCGGTTCGCCGGTCAGCGTCTCGAAGAAGCGTCGCGCGGCGTCGGCCTGGCCGGCCGGCAGCGCGAGCTTGATTTCCTTTTCGATCGCCATCAGAAGAACATCCGTGCGAGCTCCTCGCCCGGCTGGTCGGCGCGCATGAACGCCTCGCCGACGAGGAACGTGTTCACGTTCGCTGCGCGCATCGTATCGACGTCGGTGCGCGACAGGATGCCCGATTCGGTCACGACGATGCGGTCCGCCGGAATCATGTCGAGCATGTCGAGCGTGGTCTGGATCGACGTCTCGAACGTGCGCAGGTTGCGGTTGTTGATGCCGAGCAGCGGGGTCTTGAGCGTCAGCGCCTGCTCCATCTCGTTGCGGTCATGGACTTCGACCAGCACCGCGAGGCCGAGCGAGTGCGCATACGCTTCGAGATCCTGCATCAGCGGCGTGTCGAGCGCGGCGGCGATCAGCAGGATCGCGTCGGCGCCCATCGCGCGCGCTTCCATGATCTGGTACGCATCGACGATGAAGTCCTTGCGCAGCACCGGCAGCGTGCAGGCCGCGCGCGCCTCTTCAAGATAGCGGACGCTGCCCTGGAAGAACTGTTCGTCGGTCAGCACCGACAGGCACGCGGCGCCGTGCGCCGCATACGAGCGCGCGATGTCGGCCGGCACGAAATGCTCGCGCAGCACGCCCTTCGACGGGCTTGCCTTCTTGATTTCGGAAATCACGGCCGCCTGGCCGGCCGTATGCTTCGCACGCAGTGCGCCGACGAAGTCGCGCAGGTCGCGTGTGGAGGCGTCCAGTTTCAATGCCTCGAGCGGCGCGCTGCGCATGGCCGCCGCGACTTCTTCGCGCTTGACGGCGATGATTCGGTCGAGAATGTCGCTCATGTAGATTCCTGCTTGATTCGTAAGGGGAGTCAGCGCTTGAACTGCTGCGTGAAGCGCACGAGTTCGTCGACTTTCGCGCGTGCCTTGCCGCTCGCGATCGCTTCGCGGGCGAGCTGGATGCCGTCCGCGATCGATTCGGCGATATTGGCCGCATAGAGCGCGGTGCCCGCGTTCAGCGTGACGATCTCGCGCGCGACGCCCGGCTGGTTGTCCAGCGCGCCGAGCAGCATCGTGCGCGATTCGTCGGCATTTTCGACCTTCAGCGTGCGGTTCGACACCATCTGCAGGCCGAAGTCTTCCGGATGGATCTCGTATTCGTGCACCTTGCCGTCGCGCAATTCGCCGACGAGGGTCGCCGCGCCGAGCGACACTTCATCCATCCCGTCCTTGCCGTACACGACCAGCACGTGCTGCGCGCCGAGGCGCTGCATCACGCGCACCTGGATGCCGACGAGGTCGGGGTGGAACACGCCCATCAGCTGGTTCGGCGCGCCGGCCGGATTGGTCAGCGGGCCGAGGATGTTGAAGATCGTGCGCACGCCGAGCTCGCGGCGCACGGCCGCGATGTTCTTCATCGCCGGGTGATGGTTCGGCGCGAACATGAAGCCCATGCCGGTCTCGGCGATCGACGCGGCCACCTGGTCGGATTGCAGGTCGATGTTCACGCCGAGCGCCTCGAGCACGTCGGCGCTGCCGGACTTGCTCGACACGCCGCGGTTGCCATGCTTCGCGACTTTCGCGCCGGCCGCGGCCGTGACGAACATCGACGCGGTCGAGATGTTGAACGTGTGCGAGCCGTCGCCGCCCGTGCCGACGATGTCGACGAAATTCGAGTTGTCCTGCACGTCGACGTGGTTCGCGAATTCGCGCATCACGGTCGCGGCGGCGGCGATTTCTCCGATCGTCTCCTTCTTCACGCGCAGCCCGGTGATGATCGCGGCCGCCATCACGGGCGACATGTCGCCGCGCATGATCAGCCGCATCAGGTGCAGCATCTCGTCGTGGAAGATTTCGCGGTGTTCGATCGTGCGCTGCAGCGCTTCCTGCGGGGTAATCGTCATCGTGAGGCTCCCGTCAGGCCGCTTGCGCGGCCGCGGCGCGCGCTTGCTTCAGGAAGTTCTCGAGCAGCGCATGACCATGCTCGGAGAGGATCGACTCCGGATGGAACTGCACGCCTTCGACCGGCAGCGTCTTGTGGCGCACGCCCATGATTTCGCCGTCGTCGGTCCATGCGGACACCTCGAGGCAGTCGGGCAGCGATTCGCGCTCGATCGCGAGCGAGTGGTAGCGCGTGACGTCGAAATGCTTCGGCAGATCCGCGAACACGCCGCGGCAGTCGGTTTCGATCTTGCTCACCTTGCCGTGCATGATGGTCTTCGCGCGCACGACGCGGCCGCCGAAGGCCTCGCCGATCGCCTGATGGCCGAGGCACACGCCGAGGATCGGCTTCTTGCCCGCGAATTCCTTCAGCACGTCGAGCGTGATGCCTGCGTGCTGCGGGTTGCTCGGGCCGGGCGACAGGCAGATCGCGTCGGGATTCAGGCGCGCGATGTCGTCGAGCGTGATTTCGTCGTTGCGGTAGGTGCGCACGTCCTCGCCGAGTTCGCCGAAGTACTGGACCAGGTTGTAGGTAAACGAGTCGTAGTTGTCGATCATGAGCAGCATGGTCAGTCTCCGGTCAGAAGTCGCTATCGAGGCCGTCCTGGACCTGTTCGGCCGCACGCAGCACCGCGCGCGCCTTGTTCTCGGTCTCTTGCCATTCGGATTCGGGTACCGAATCCGCGACGACGCCGGCCGCCGCTTGAACGTACAGGTTGCCGTTGTGGATCAGGCCCGTGCGGATCGCGATCGCGAGATCCATCTCGCCCGAGAACGACAGGTAGCCCACCGCACCGCCGTACAACCCGCGCTTGACCGGCTCGAGCTCGTCGATCAGCTCCATCGCGCGGACCTTCGGCGCACCGGACAGCGTGCCGGCCGGGAACGTCGCGCGCAGCACGTCGTAGTTCGTCATGCCGGGCTTCAGCTTGCCTTCGACCGAGCTGACGATGTGCTGCACGTGCGAGTATTTCTCGATGACCATCTGGTCGGTCACGTGCACCGAGCCGATTTCCGCGATGCGGCCGACGTCGTTGCGCGCGAGGTCGATCAGCATCACGTGCTCGGCGATCTCCTTCGGATCGTTGAGCAGCTCGGTCGCGAGTTCCGCGTCGCGCTCGGGCGTGTTGCCGCGCGGGCGCGTGCCGGCCAGCGGCCGGATCGTGACGATCTGGTCGTCGCCGCGCTTTTCCTGGCGCACCAGGATTTCCGGCGACGCGCCGACCACGTGGAAATCGCCGAAGTTGTAGTAGTACATGTATGGCGACGGGTTCAGCGAACGCAGCGCGCGATACAGCGACAGCGGATTGTCGCGGTACGGCTTCGTCAGACGCTGGCCGACCTGGATCTGCATCAGTTCGCCGGCCGCGATGTATTCCTTCGCCTGGCGCACGGCGGCCAGATAGTCGTCCTTCCTGAACTCGCGGAACGTCTCGGTGCGCACGCTCGCCGACGTGACGGGCGGCTGCACGGTCGTGCGCAGGCGCTGCTTCAGCTCGCGCAGGCGATGTTTCGCCTTCGCATACGCTTCGGGCTGGCCCGGATCCGCGTAGATGATCAGGTACAGCTTGCCGGCGAGGTTGTCGATCACCGCGACTTCCTCGGTCAGCAGCAACTGGATGTCGGGCAGGCCGAGATCGTCGCGCGGCGCGGTATGCGTGAGTTTCTTCTCGATGTAGCGCACCGCGTCGTAGCCGAAGTAGCCGGCGAGGCCGCCGCAGAAGCGCGGCAGGCCCGGGCGCTGCGCGACCTTGAAGCGCGCCTGGAACGATTCGATGAACTGGAACGGGTCGCCGTCGTGCGTCTCGACGACCTGGCCGTCGCGCACGACTTCCGACACGCCGTTGCGGGTACGCACGAGCGTACGGGCGGGCAGGCCGATGAACGAATAGCGGCCGAAGCGTTCGCCGCCGACCACCGATTCGAGCAGGAACGAGTTGGCGCCCGAGCGTTCGGGCTGCGCCAGCTTCAGGTAGAGGGACAGCGGCGTTTCGAGATCGGCGAGTGCTTCCGCGATCAGCGGGATGCGGTTGTAGCCTTCGTTCGCGAGCGATTGAAATTCGAGTTCGGTCATGTTCCGGTCCTGTTCGGGACGAGCGGCGCGTGCGCCAGGGATCACTTGACGCTGCGCGGGTTGCCGTCGGCGAAAGGGCGGTCGATCGAGAAGTGCCTGTTGCCGGCCGGCACTCCGGGCGTGAACGTCGCGAGCCTGCGGCCGGTCCTGAACGCAAGCGTTCGGGCGCGGTGGAACTCGAGGTGGTGCGACGATCGGCGCGCGGATGCGCAGCGAGATAAAAAACGGCGCTGAAGACGTGCTTCAGCGTACCTCATCGAAGAGGTTAGCGCGACCAGCGACGCCAGGGCCAGGCTCCCCGGTCGATGCTGCTCAGACTCCGTTTTTTATTCAGAAACATGCGGATGGAAGAAATAATCAGAGGGTTGGCCGGCCGGCGTTGTGCGCGGAAATTGCGCGAGCTGCGACCAGCAACGAATCGACTATACCATCCGAATTTATCGTTTGTATAGCTTTGCCATGGTTGTAGCCGTACGGCACCGTCAGCGTCGCCATCCCGGCCGCGCGGCCTGCCAGCGCATCGTTTTCCGAGTCGCCGATCGCGACCGCCGCATCCGGTGCGACGCCGAGCGCGTCGCAGGCCCTCAGCATCGGCAGCGGATCGGGCTTCTTGCGTGCGACGCTGTCGCCGCCGAGCACGATGCCGAAGCAGTCGGCCAGCCCGTACTGCTCGAGCAGCTCGACCGCGAAGCGGTGCGGCTTGTTCGTCACGCACGCGAGCCGGATGCCGGCCGCGCGCAGCGCGTCGAGGCCGGCGGCCACGTCCGGATAGAGGCGCGTGTGGCGGCCGTTGATCTTCGCGTATTCGGTCTGGTAGATCGCCAGCGCGTCGTCGAAGCGCGCGTGCGCTTCATCGGCCGGGAAGCGCGGCTTCAGCACGCTCTGGATCAGGTGTTCGGAGCCCTTGCCGACGTAGCCGATCACCTCGTCGCGCGACGTGGCCGGTGCGCCGAGCTGCGCGAGCATTCCGTTCAGGCCGGCCGTGAAATCGTCGGCCGTATCGACCATCGTGCCGTCGAGGTCGATCAGCGCCGCATCGATGCGCGGCGCAGCGAAGCGGATCGGAGCGGCTTGCGGCGCGGCTCCGGCCGGCGCATGGCCGGCGAGCGACGAGTCGGCCACGGCGTCAGCTCCGCTCGACGGTAGCGAGCGCGGCGCGCATCTCGTCGATCACCTTGCGGTAGTCGGGCTTGCCGAATATCGCCGAACCGGCGACGAAGGTGTCCGCGCCGGCCGCCGCGATTTCCGCGATGTTGTCGGTCTTCACGCCGCCGTCGACTTCGAGCAGGATCTCGCGGCCCGTGCGCTCGATGTACGCGTCGATGCGAGCGCGTGCTTCGCGCAGCTTGTTCAGCGTTTCCGGAATGAACGACTGGCCGCCGAAGCCCGGGTTGACCGACATCAGCAGTACGAAGTCCAGGCGATCCATCACGTGGTCGAGGTAGTTCAGCGGCGTGGCCGGATTGAACACGAGGCCGGCCTTGCAGCCGTGGTCGCGGATCAGCGACAGCGTGCGGTCGATGTGATCGGAGCCTTCCGGGTGGAAGCTGATCAGGTTCGCACCGGCCTTCGCGAAATCGGGCACGATCCGGTCGACCGGGCGCACCATCAGGTGCACGTCGATCGGCACCTGCACGTGCGGGCGGATCGCTTCGCACACGAGCGGGCCGATGGTCAGGTTCGGCACATAATGGTTGTCCATCACGTCGAAGTGGATCCAGTCGGCGCCGGCGGCGACCACGTTGCGGACTTCTTCGCCGAGCCGAGCGAAATCGGCCGACAGGATGCTGGGGGCGATGCGGAATTGGGTCATGGCAGGGGAGCGGGGACGTTGCGGCGCAAAACCGACATTCTACCGTCCGGCGACCCGGTGCGCGGCGGCGGGCCGTGCGGTCGCGGCCCGAATGCGCATAGAATGCCGAACCAATGCGGCGCGCCCGCGGCCCCGTTGCCCATGCCGGCACGGTCAGTCATCTTCCAGCGGAAACACCATGAGTCAGTATCAGTTCACCGTTTCGGTGAAAACCGGCTACCTGCCGGAACAATCCGACCCCGATCGCCGTCAATACGCATTCGCGTACACGCTGACCATCCGCAACACGGGGCAGGTCGCGGCACAATTGATCGCGCGTCACTGGATCATCACGGACAGCGAGAACCACGTGCAGGAAGTGAAGGGGCTCGGCGTCGTCGGGCACCAGCCGCTGCTGCAGCCGGGCGAGCACTTCGAGTACACGAGCTGGGCCGTGATCGCGACGCCGGTCGGCACGATGCGCGGCGCGTACTTCTGCGTGGCGGAGGACGGCGAGCGCTTCGAGGCGCCGGTCGACGAGTTCGCCCTGCACATGCCGCGCACGCTGCATTGAGCGTGCGGCGCGCGTCAGCGCGGCTGGCGATCGTGGTTGCGGGCGTGCTTCTTTCTGCCCGACGACGTCCACACGACGATGAAGATCAGCAGGGCAAGCGCGACGAAGGCTTCGAGCGCGAAGATGAGCATCGGATATTGGTCGAGAAAATCTGACATGGCGGTTTCCATCAAGAACGGACATTGTATGTGGTTTGGGCCCCGGCTGGCCGGGTGGGTTGCGGCGGCGGCCGCGGCGGCGCTGCTTGCCGCGTGCGGCGGTGCGCCGACGCGCACCTCCACGCTGAAGCCGCCGACCGGCGCGGCGATCGTGCCGGGGCAGGTCGCCGCGAAGCGGCTCACGCCGGTCGCGTGGCAGCAGGTGCCGGGCTGGCAGGACGATTCGCTGATCGGCGCGACGGCCGCGCTGCGGCAGAACTGCACGCGGCTCGCGCGCCAGCCGGCCTGGCAGCGCGCGTGTGCGGCGGCCGACCGGCTCGACGAGCTCGATGTCAGCAGCGCGCGGGCGTTCTTCGAAACCTATTTCACGCCATTCCAGTTTGCGAACACCGACGGGACGCTCGACGGGCTCGTGACCGGCTATTACGAGCCGCTGCTGCATGGTTCGCGCGTGCGGCGCGGTCCGTATCAGTACGCGCTCTATCGCTGGCCGGCCGGCTATCGTGCGGGCGCCGCGCTGCCGGCGCGCGCTCAGCTCGAACGCGCCGGCATTCTGAACGGCAACGAACTCGTGTGGGTCGACGACCCGATCGAAGCATTCTTCCTGCAGGTGCAGGGCTCGGGACGCGTGCTGCTCGACGACGGTTCGGTGATGCGGGTCGGCTTCGGCGGCACCAACAACCAGCCGTACCGGTCGATCGGCAAGTGGCTGCTCGATCGCGGCGAGCTGACGCCCGCCCAGGCGACGATGCAGGGCATCAAGGCATGGGCGAAGGCGAACCCGACCCGGGTCGACGCGTTGCTCGACACGAACCCGCGATTCGTGTTCTTCCGTGACATGCCGACCAAGGAAGATGCACTGCACGGTGGCGCGGACGGCCCGATCGGCGCGCTCGGCGTGCCGCTGACGCCCGAGCGTTCGATCGCCGTCGACCCGTCGTCGATCCCGCTCGGCACCCCCGTGTTCCTGCAGACCACGCGCCCGCTCACGAATACGCCGATGAACCGGCTCGTGTTCGCGCAGGATACGGGCTCGGCGATCAAGGGCGGCGTGCGGGCCGACTATTTCTGGGGGCTCGGTGACGATGCAGGCGATCAGGCCGGGCGGATGAAGCAGGTCGGCCGGATGTGGCTGCTGTTCCCGAATTCGTGACGTGAGGCAGTAGGGCCCGGGGCGCGCCGTTGATGCATCGAACCGCGGTGCTGGTGGGCGCGATGGTGTGCGTGGGGCGGATCGCTCCGATTGCGGGGCACAGGTGCGACACCGGTTTTCGTGATGCGCTTGTCGCGTCGGCGGATGCGCCAATGGCGCCCTGAAATGAAACACCCCCGATCGGCGTTGGCCGATCGGGGGTGTTTCATTTGCAAGCGCGGATTCACCACGCGTCATGCATGCGCGGCGTCCGGCGTCAGCCCTTGCGTTTGTCGACGACGCGTCGCGCCTTGCCGACCGAACGCTCGATCCCGTTGACGGGCAACACGTTGATCACGGCCGTTACGCCGATCAGCGACTTGATGTCGTACGCGAGCGCCTGTTTTGCCGCATGGATCGCCGCCGTATCGGGCGCGGTCTCTGGGCAGGGCTCGACGTTGAGCGTCAGCACGTCGAGCGGGCCTTCCTTCGTCAGCACG
Source organism: Burkholderia metallica (assembly GCF_902832845.1). GTDB lineage: Bacteria > Pseudomonadota > Gammaproteobacteria > Burkholderiales > Burkholderiaceae > Burkholderia > Burkholderia metallica. The sequence goes on from NZ_CADFDB010000012.1 coordinate 190,124, forward strand.
ATCTGATAGTGCGGTGCCAGCGCGCGCTGCTTGAGCAACTGTTCCTCGATCTGCGTCGGAAACACGTTGACGCCGCGCACGATCATCATGTCGTCCGAACGACCCGTGATCTTCTCCATCCGGCGCATCGTGCGGGCCGTGCCGGGCAACAGCCGCGTGAGGTCGCGGGTCCGGTAGCGGACGATCGGCAGCGCCTCCTTCGTCAGTGACGTGAACACGAGCTCGCCGAGTTCGCCGTCCGGCAGCACTTCGCCGGTTTCGGGGTCGATGATTTCCGGATAGAAGTGGTCTTCCCAGATCGTCGGGCCATCCTTGGTCTCGACGCATTCGGACGCGACGCCGGGGCCCATCACTTCGGACAGCCCGTAAATGTCGACCGCGTCGATGCCCATTCGCTGCTCGATCGCGACGCGCATGTCGTTGGTCCACGGTTCCGCGCCGAAAATGCCGATGCGCAGCGAACTCTGCACGGGATCGAGGCCCTGGCGCTCGATTTCGTCGGCGATCGACAGCATGTAGCTCGGCGTCACCATGATGATGTCGGGTCGGAAATCCTGGATCAGCTGTACCTGCTTCTCGGTCTGGCCGCCGCCGAACGGGATTACGGTCAGCCCGGCGCGTTCGGCGCCGTAGTGCGCGCCGAGCCCGCCCGTGAACAAGCCGTAGCCGTAGCTGACATGCACCTTGTCGCCGCGCCGCGCGCCGGCGGCACGGATCGAGCGTGCGACGAGATTCGCCCAGGTGTCGATGTCGCCGGTCGTATAGCCGACGACCGTCGGCTTGCCGGTCGTGCCCGACGACGCATGAATGCGCGAGATCTGGTCCTGCGGCACCGCGAACATGCCGAACGGGTAACTGTCGCGCAAGTCGCTCTTCGTCGTGAACGGGAAGCGCGACAGGTCGGCGAGCGTCTTCAGGTCGTCGGGATGGACGCCCGCGTCGTCGAACTTGCGACGATAGACGGGAGAGTGGTCATACGCATGCCGGAGCGACCACTTGAGGCGTTCGAGCTGCAGCGCGGTCAGCTCGTCGCGTGAGGCGGTCTCGATCGGCTCGAGCGGTAGCGGGGTAGTCATGCATGTCTCCAGTGTTTGTTATGTGCGAGCCGTGGACGTCAGCGGTCTTCCGGGATGACCGTGCCCTTGATCTGGGCGGATTTGCCGCGAAACATCGCGACGGTTTCGCCGGTCTGGTTCGTGACGCGAATGTCGTAGATGCCTTGGCGGCCGGCGCGAGCCTGTTCGATCGCCTCGGCCGTCAGCACGTCGTCGCCGTGCACGGGGCGCAGGAATTCGATCGAACAGCCAGCCGCGACGGTGTTCACGTTGTACGAATTGCACGCGAACGCGAACGTCGAATCGGCCAGCGTGAAGATGATCCCGCCATGGCAGGTCTGATGTCCGTTCAGGAATTCGGGCCGTACGCGCATCTGCAGACGCGCGTAGCCCGCGCGGACTTCGGCGATTTCCATTCCGAACGCACGGCTGCATGCGTCGGCGTCGTACATGGCGCGCGCGGTGGCGCGGGCGAGCGAATCGGGATCGAGCGTGGCGATGGGGGTCGTCATGTCAACGCCCCTCGAAGCGCGGCGCGCGTTTCTCGATGAAGGCCTGCACGCCTTCCGCGTAGTCGTGCGACTGGCCGAGCTTGCGCTGCAGGTCGCGCTCCACGTCGAGTTGCTGGTCGAGCGTATTCGTGACGCTGGCCCGCATCGATTGCTTGATCGATGCAAGCGCGAGCGTCGGTTGCTGCGCGAGCTGGGTGGCGAGCTGACGGACCGTCGCGGCGAGTGCGTCGTCGTCGACCGCGCGCCAGATCAAGCCCCATTGTTCGGCCTGGTCGGCACCGAGCTTGTCGCCGGTCAGCGCGAGCCCCAGCGCACGTGCCATACCGACGCGCTGCGGCAGGAACCACGTGCCGCCCGAATCGGGTACGAGCCCGATCTTGACGAAGGCCTGGATGAAGCTGCTCGAGCGGGCGGCGAACACGAGATCGCATGCGAGCGCGAGATTCGCGCCGGCGCCGGCCGCCGTGCCGTTGACGGCGGCGATCACTGGAATCGGCAGACACTGCAGGCGGCGGATCAGAGGATTGAAGTGCTCGTCGATCAGCGCGCCGAGGTCGGTCGACGCGCCCGGTGTGAAGTCGAGATCGGCCAGGTCCTGGCCCGCGCAGAAGCCGCGCCCCACACCGGTCAGGATCAGTGCGCGCGCGCCGGCTGCCTCGACATCATCGAGCGCCGACTGCAGCTCGCGATGCATCGCCCGCGTAAAGCTGTTCAGCTTGTCGGGGCGGTTGAGGGTGATCGTGGCCACGTTCGAGGCCTGATCGATATCCAGCTGAATCGCCTGATAGGACATGCAGTGTCTCCTTCATGACTTCGTTATAGGCGGGCGGCGCGCGGGTTACACGCGTTCGATCGCGAGTGCGATGCCCTGGCCGACGCCGATGCACATCGTGCACAGCGCAAAGCGGCCGCCCGTACGCTCGAGTTGGTGGAGCGCCGTGGTCACGAGGCGGGCGCCCGATGCGCCGAGCGGATGGCCCAGTGCGATTGCGCCGCCGTTCGGGTTCACGCGCGGATCGTCGTCGGCGACGCCGAGCATGCGCAGCACCGCGAGACCTTGCGATGCGAACGCTTCGTTCAGCTCGATCACGTCGAACTGGTCGATGGTCATGCCGAGCTGGCGCAACAGTTTCTGCGTGGCCGGCGCGGGCCCGATGCCCATCACGCGCGGTGCGACGCCGGCTGTCGCCATGCCGATCACGCGTGCGCGGCGGCGCAGGCCGTACTGGTCGGCTGCCTGCGCATTGGCGAGCAGCAGCGCGCACGCACCGTCGTTGACGCCCGATGCATTGCCGGCCGTCACCGAGCCGTCGGGGCGCACGACACCCTTGAGCTTCGCCAGCGCTTCGAGCGACGTCTCGCGCGGATGTTCGTCGCGCGACACGACGACCGGATCGCCTTTCTTCTGCGCAATCGTGACCTCGACGATTTCTTCGGCGAGCGTGCCGTCGTGCTGAGCCCGCGCGGCCTTCTGCTGGCTGCGCAGTGCGAACAGGTCCTGGTCGGCGCGGCTGATGTTGTAATCGACCGCGACGTTCTCGGCGGTCTCGGGCATCGAATCGACGCCATACAGCTGTTTCATCAGCGGATTGATGAAGCGCCAGCCGATCGTCGTGTCGAAGATGTCGGCCTGGCGCGCGAAAGCGCTCGCAGCCTTGCCCATCACGAACGGCGCGCGCGTCATGCTCTCGACACCGCCGGCGATCATCAGCCGCGCTTCGCCTGCCCTGATGGCGCGTGCAGCCGTGCCGATCGCGTCCATCCCGGAGCCGCACAGCCGGTTCAACGTCGTGCCGGGCACGTCGATCGGCAGGCCCGCGAGCAGCGCCGAGATGCGCGCGACGTTGCGGTTGTCTTCGCCGGCCTGGTTCGCGCAGCCGTAGATCACGTCGTCGATCGCCGTCCAGTCGACGTTGCGGTTGCGTTCGACGAGCGCCTTGAGCGGCACCGCACCGAGGTCGTCGGCGCGGACATCTTTCAGGGCGCCGCCGTAGCGGCCGATGGGGGTGCGAATCGCGTCGCAGATAAAGGCGTCTGTCATGGTCGTATCGATGAGCAACGAACCCGCCGGGTGGCGGATTCGTTCATGGTAGAGAACGTGACGGCGTTTGCACGTCGACCATTCGGGTTATGCCGGTTGGCCGGCTTCCGCAGGTACCGCTTTCGGCGCAACATGGACGCGGCTTTGCACCACGCGGAACCGGTTGGCAACGAACGCCGGGTCGGCCAGTGCCGCGTTGGCGGCCGGGTTCGCGCCCGTGCCGTGGAAATCCGAGAACGCCGCCGACTGGTTCACGAACACGCCGCCCGTCAGGTTGATCGACAGCGCGACACCGCCGCGCACCGCCGCGTCGTGCGCGGCCTCGACGGTCGCCTCGTCGAGGCTGTAGACGGAGAGCGTCAGTGCGCCATGTTCCGCCGCGATTTCGCCGGCGAGATCGAGCGACTGCGCGGTCGAGTCGGTCGCGATCACGAACGAGATCGGGCCGAACCACTCCTGCGTGAATTTCTCGCGATCGGCCACGTCGAGTTGCAGCACGAGCGGCGTGCGCACGCGGGCATCGGGGAAGGCGGGGTGCTGGAGGGTCAGGCTGTCGGCGAGCACGCGGCCGAGCTGGCGGGCGTCGTCGATGCGTGCGGTCACGCCTTCGTTCTGGATCGCGCCGATCAGTTCGACCGAGCGTGCCGGGTCGCCGGTGAGTTTTTGCACGGCGACGGCGATTGCCTGTGCGACCTCGTCGAAGCTCGCATGGCCGTCCGCCGTCCGGATGCCGTCGCGCGGCACGTAGATGTTCTGCGGCGCGGTGCACATCTGGCCGGAGTACAGCGCCAGCGAGAATGCGATGTTCTTGGCGGTGGCCTTCAGGTCGTCGGTCGAATCGATCACGATCTGGTTGACGCCTGCCTTCTCGGTATAGACCTGTGCCTGGTGAGCATGGCGTTCGAGCCACGTGCCGTTCTGCGTGCTGCCGGTGAAGTCGATCAGCTTGATCTCGGGGCGCAGCGCGAGATCCTGGACGAGTGCGCCGTCGTTGGGTTCGGTCGCGAGGAGGGTGACGACGTTCGGATCGAATCCGGCTTCGCGCAGCACGTCACGAGCGATCTTCACGGTAATGGCGAGGGGCAGGATCGCGCCCGGATGCGGTTTGACGATCACGGTGTTGCCGGTTGCCAGATCGGCGAACAGGCCCGGGTAGCCGTTCCAGGTCGGGAACGTGCAGCAGCCGAGGACGAGGCCCGTGCCGCGCGGGACGATCGTATAGCGCTTGTGCATCGCGAGCGGCGGGTTCTTGCCTTGCGGCTTTTCCCAGTGCGCATCGGCCGGGATGCGGCGCAGTTCGTCCCATGCATACGCGACTGCCTCGAGCGCACGATCTTGCGCGTGCGGGCCGCCAGCCTGGAACGCCATCATGAATGCCTGCCCCGTGGTGTGCATCACGCTGTAGGCGATCTCGAAGCTTGCGCGATTCAGGCGCGCGAGGATTTCGAGGCTGACGCCGACCCAGGCGCTCGGGCCGGCTTCGCGCCACGAGCGTTGCGCGGCCGCGGCGGCGGCGATCAGTTCGTCAGGCGTCGACTTCGGATACCGGATGCCCAAGGCGATGCCGTACGGCGACCGCTCTGCACCGACCGTTTCGCCGGACGCCGGCTGGTCGAGCGCGAACGTCTTGTCGAGGTGCGACTTGAACGCGGCCTCGCCATCTGCATTCGCGCTTTCCCCGTACACTTTGGGGCTCGGCATTTCGGCGAACGGGCTCCAGTACCCGCGGCTCTCGATGGCGGCGAGTGCGTGCTTCAGCGTGTCTTCGTGCTTCGTGAACAGTGCATGGGTCATGGCGGCAGCCTGATGGACGTTGAGAGGGGTTGGATCGATTAATTAACCGACCGGTTGGTCGGAGAATGGTAGCATCAAACTATTCGCATGTGCGAGGCGTTTCTCATTTCATTGATCGAGGAGAAATAGATGGCTTACGAGAACATCCTGGTGGAGACCCGGGGGCGTGTCGGGCTGGTTACGCTGAACCGTCCGAAGGCGCTGAACGCGCTGAACGATGCGCTGATGGATGAGCTGGGAGACGCGCTGAAGGCGTTCGATGCGGACGATGGCATCGGCGCGATCGTCGTGACCGGGAGCGAGAAGGCGTTCGCAGCCGGCGCGGACATCGGCATGATGGCGACCTATTCCTATATGGATGTGTACCGGGGCGACTACATCACGCGCAACTGGGAGACGGTCCGCGAGATCCGCAAGCCGATCATTGCGGCGGTTTCGGGCTTTGCACTGGGTGGCGGGTGTGAGCTGGCAATGATGTGCGACATCATCTTCGCAGCGGATACGGCCAAGTTCGGCCAGCCGGAAATCAAACTCGGCGTCATGCCGGGCGCGGGTGGCACGCAGCGTCTGCCGCGCGCGGTGTCGAAAGCGAAGGCGATGGACATGTGCCTGACGGCCCGCTTCATGGATGCGGCCGAGGCGGAGCGCGCGGGGCTCGTATCGCGCGTGCTGCCGGCCGACAAGCTGCTCGACGAAGCGATTGCGGCTGCGACGACGATCGCCGAGTTTTCGTTGCCGGCAGTCATGATGGTCAAGGAGTCGGTCAACCGTGCGTACGAGACGACGCTGGCCGAAGGTGTCCACTTCGAGCGTCGGCTGTTCCATTCGCTGTTCGCGACCGAGGACCAGAAAGAAGGGATGGCGGCATTCGTCGAAAAACGGAAGCCGACGTTCAAGCATCGCTGATCGGTTGGGCTGCCGGTATGGGTGGCCGGCTACTGGTTGGTTTCGGTGGCCGGCATGATTGGTCCGGTCGTCGAGCCCGAAGCCCCCGTGCGCGAGCGCACGGGGGCTTTTTCAAATTATTTTCACAAAGGGCTTGCGTGGAAGGTGGCCGGTGCTTAGAATCACGCCTCTTTCGCGCTAACGGAAACGCGGCGCGGAAGAGGGAAGCAGGGTGGGTGGAGCGCTGGAGTCTGGAGCGCACGGCTGGCCTGGAAGTTGAGCCCCGCAGTCGCAACGATCTGATGTAAAAAGTTGTTGACGCGCTGCGAAACACGGTTCATAATCTCGCTTCTCTGCTGCTGAAAACGCAGCGCTGC
>NZ_CADFDB010000013.1 GCF_902832845.1 Burkholderia metallica
CATCCTCGAAGCCCGGCAACTGCGCAACGGCGTCGATGCCGGCCAACTCCTTCAGCACGAACAGCATGTCCTTGACGGGGGCGTGATAGCTCATGGTCGATGTTCCAATCAGACGGTATATGAGGGGCGCAACAGGGCTCGATGCGGCCAAACCGGCCAGGCCCTGGCGACGACGTGAGCCATCCTAATGCCGGGGCGGTCGATTCTCATTGTCATATCCGGCCCATGTGGTGACAAAATCGGCCACGGGATTGGGGAAAGTGGACGGGGAAAGCCGGCTGGGTGCGGGTTTGCGCGGGGGTGGGTTGGCTGGTTTCGGCGATTGGGCGAGCAATTGGCGTGCCGCGCGGGGCGGGTCAAGGGGGCCAGATTGGGCGATGCCCTTCGGGCCGTCGGGCGCCCTTGCCGCCGCATATGTGCCCCCCATCGACGAGCCTCTTCGCCGTCGCGAGCCCCATGCCGCTCGTCCCGCCGATGATGACCGCTCGTTTTCTCCCTACCGCTCCCTGGTGCTTTCCTCCGTCAGGGTTGTCTTGCCAGTTTTGAACCGCTTTGTACGACGCTTGGCGCAAACGATGCGAGGTTCGACAAGTTGACGCCGGAGACATTGGCGACCGCCTGCCACGCGGCTTCCTGATTCGCGCCATCAAGGAGGTGCGGCTGGCGCTGCGCCTCGATCGGGCCTGTGAATTTCCCTTTGGCCGACGCGAAGAATTGCCCTGAGACGTCGGTTCCGAACGCCGACGCCTGAAGGTACCGACGGGCCGCAGTCTCCGGCGTCTGATTCATGCCGGGGATGAGGTTCACGATCGGGATCATCAGATATTTCACCGCCCAGCCGGCGTTTCGCCCCACGTTGGTGGCGGTCGCCGCACCGGGCGAGACGGCGAACACGGCCATGCCGGAGGGCAGCCGGCGCGCGAGCGCCGCAGCCCACCAGGCAACGATGAGCTTCGCGTCGGCATACGCATTGTTAGGCACATATTTCACGTGAGGCCCGTTGCGCAGCAGCGCTTCCATCGCGGCGGTCAGGTCGCCTCCGTGGTACTTGGCGGCGAGTGCGTCCACGTCGGTGTATCTGAACATGGGTACGCCCCCCCGGGCAGGTTCCGCGCTGGCGATAACGATCCGCGCGTTGGGGCTCAGCAGGTTGGCGCGGAGCAACCCGACCGTGAGCTGATGATGGCCGATGAGCGGCGCCTGAGAAGCCTCGACGCCCGCCGCGGTGATCACCCGCTCCTTACCCGGGACCATCCCGGCATTGAGCAGCAGGAAATCAATCGGCCGACCTCGCTTGACGAGCTCGGCCAGGGCGGATTGAACGCTGGCCGGCTCGTCCAGTTCCAGCTCCAGCGGCGTGAATACCTGCGTCCCGGTCTGAGCCGCGAGCTGAGCGGCCGTTGCTTGAACCCGGGCCAGGCTGCGCCCGGTGACGATGACTTGGCGGTAGCCGTGGGCGGCGAGCAAGCGGGCCGCCTCATAACCGACCCCGGAGGTGGTGCCGGTGACGAGCGCAATTGAATGTTCCATGGGCATCTCCGTGTTAAAGGGTGACGGTCGAGTCGCAAGGCCCCACGAGGCCGAGATCGGCTTGATAATTTAGAACTATTCAGTTATAAATTTGCGCAGCGGACGTTGTCAAGGAGTTTTAAACCAAATGATTCAAAATACCGCCAGGCCGGTGGGCCGACCGCGCAGCTTCGACGAGACGGGGGCGCTGGAAAAGGCGATTCCGGTGTTCTGGTCGAAAGGCTACGACGGCGTGACGATTGACGATCTCGTCGCCGGGATGGGTGTGGGACGACCGAGTCTGTATGCCGTCTTCGGGGACAAGCGGGCGATATTCTTGCGCGCCCTCAAGATGTACGCGGAACGAAAGGGCGCATCGGCCGCGAAGGCACTCCTCTCGCCACCGGGTCTTCGCGACTCGATCACGGGTTTTCTGAGGTATGCCGTCGAAAGTGCGACCGAGAAAGGGTCTGCCCGGGGCTGCCTCATGATATGCGTCGCGCCGCTCGTAAACGACGCTGAGGTTCAGCGGTTCCTGCAGACCGCGGTCGAGGGCGGCGTGGCGCTCGTGGAACGCCGTTTCCGGGACGGTATCAGTGCGGGAGAAATCCCGTCCGACTTCCCCGTCACCGCGCGCGCAACCCAGGTCACCGACTTGGCGCGCGGGCTGACCATGCGTGCACAGATGGGCGCGCCGCGCAAGACGCTACTCAAAGATGCCGAGGAAGCGGCCGACCTGGTTCTCCTGCCTCGGCGCGCCTGACCGGCGATCGGAAACGGTGGGTTGCTCGACGCCGTTCTTGCTGAAAAATCGCCTCAACTTCAACGACGCATTTTTCATGAATGGTGACACCCGACAGGATTTCCGATAATCGACCTGCAACGCAGTGGCTGCCGCCCTGCGTTTGACTTTCATTGACAACGCCGTACTCGATCTCGGGATAGTGTTCGCCATCGAGTGCGTCGCCGCGAAACCGGCCAAAGCTGACCGGTACCGGAATGCGTAGCCATCCGCGATCAGGCGTGGTCGATCGATATATTCCCGTCCGTCGCCGGCTGAGCGGGTCATTTTTTCTCACGTCAGCCGGCGGAACAGACCTACCGGCAACACGCCCGCGCATTGCTTCCAGCTACACGCACAAGAATACGAACCGACGCATGAACCGACCGCTCCTGTCCATTCTTCTGGCAACGTTATTGACTTCGACCTTCGTAACCGGCGCATCGGCCAGTCCAACCGCCGAGTTGACGATCCCGAACACCGTGCCGCCACCGTCGTCGGTTGACTCCACGAACGCACAACGGACATCCATCACGCTCGCTCAGCTTGGGCGAGCCGCGTTCAAGGAAGACAATTATCCGCTCGCCATCGAGTATTACACCGCCGCACTGGACGCCTACCCGCTGCTTGATGCGTTCCTGGGCCGGAACATTGTCTACAGCGCAATGCACGAGCGGGAAAAATCCGCAGATGACGCAGTCGCCGCTGCAACGATCATAAAAAACACCGGCACTCACTATAAATTTGCGACAGACCTCTATCACCTTGCCGGCCTCGGGTACAAGCTCTCCGAGAAATATGACAAGGCGATAACCGCTTTTACGGACGCGATTGACCTCGATCCATCGGATCCTAAAATCTATGCCTCCAGGGCGAGCGCCTACAAACAAAAACTGGATTTCGAGCATGCGCTCGCCGATCTGGAAAAGGCAATGCGCCTCGATCCGAAAAGCATCGAGATAAAGGATAGTTATGCGATGGCGTTCGCGGATATGGGGTTGTACGCAGCCGCGATAGACAAGCTGAATGCGTCGCTCGCGGCGGACAACAGCTCGTCAACCACTTACATGAACCTCGGGCAAGTGTATATGTCGATGGGGAGATATGACGATGCGCGTCGCAATCTGGACAAGTCGTTGCAACTCGATCCGCAAAACTGGGATGCCGTTCAAAACGACATCAAATTGAATTTCTATACGACGCGCTACGCAACTGCATTGCGTGACGCCGACAGATGGCTGGAGAACAACAGGGAATCAAGCAGTTCTCAATCCGTGGAATACATGCTCATCCTGAAGCATCTGATATCGCAGCGACAGAAAACGGATGACCGGCCAAGCCTGGAAAGCGAAACGTCGAAATTACGGGATCAGACCGCATGGCCCCGTCCGATCATCGATTTTTTCCTCTCGAAAATAAACGCAGACCAACTCAGGAAAGCGGCGGCCAGTGGCGACGCGAATACACTCAAAATACGCCAATGTGAAGCCGAAACTTATATTGGCGAGATGAACCTGGCAAACGGCAAAACCGATGACGCAGCGAAAAATTTCGAAACAGCCGTCGCACTGTGCCCGGTATCCTGGGAAGAATACGATTTTTCCCGATTCGAACTAAAGTCGATCAACGCCCGTTGAGCGACACGCGTGGCCCGTTATCGGGAACGTGGGGGGCCGCGCGCAGATCGGCCGCGAACGCTGCAAAAGGCCGGTAGTGCCCCCTCCGACCCGATTCGCCCCCCCCCTCTCGGATCAGCCTCCCTGCTTCACCGCCACCAGCGGCCCGACAAACGCCTCGAAGTGCGGCAACCAGATGGGAATCGCCTCCTTGACCGCGAACATCCCGTGCCCGTTCTTGCCGAACGCCGGCTCGACCACCATCTGCCCGCGCCCACCGGCCGCCTGAAACGCGGCAAACCAGCTCGCCACGACCTCCGGCGCGAAATACTTGTCGTTCTCCACGTAATGCCACAGCACCGGCACACGCGTCGTGCTCGCGAAATGCCCGATCGTGTCGGCCATCTGCTTCGGATCGCACGGCATGCCGGGATGCGTCGTCGGGTTGCCCCCACGCCCACCCGAGAAGTTCACCACCGCGACCACGCCCGGCGGCGCGTAGCTTGCCGCCGCCAGCGACGCGAAGCCGCCCGCCGATTGCCCGACCAGCACGACGCGGTTGCGATCCACCTGCGGCAACGTCTGCGCGTATCGCACCGCCGCGAGCACGTCGCGCGCGGCTTGCTGCCCCGCAGCAAGGTAATCGGGATGCCGGCACGTGCCTGCGTCCTCTGCGTCGACCCCGCCCGTCGCCCCGTACCCGCGACGAATCGGCACGATGACCGCGAAGCCGTGCTGCACGAACGTCCGGATCTGCGGCAGCGCGCGATAGCGGCGCACCTTCGGCCGGTCGCGCGGGTCCGGCGGGCTGCCGTGGCTCAGCACGATCAGCGGGAAAGGCCCGGGGCCGTCCGGCATGTAGGTGGTGGCGACGATGTCCCGCGTGCTCGCCCCTTCGTCGACCGGGATCTTGACGATGGTTTCATGCAGATCGGCGGCGATGGACGTGTCTTCAGCCGCCGGCGCCGCGCAACCGGTGATGGTGGCGATCGAGGCAATCAACACCCCCGAGATCAGCCCCCGGCACAGGTGGATGGCGATCCGGTTTCGACGAACGGCGATGCTCATGAGGGGGCTCTCCGCGATTCCCGAGCCGACGGTCGGCGCTGCGCGACGCATACGGCGAAGGCGTCAGTGTATTCGCCCTAGCGGCGGTGCGGCAATGTGCGCCCCGTGTGGTGCAGTGTCCCTCCCGACGATGTCCGGCCGCCCCCGCATCGCAGCGATCGACCCCTTACCCCGCGACCGTCACACCCGCGTTGACGCTCCGGCCGGCACGCCGCATCAATTGCCAGCCGAACCACAGCATCCACAGCGGCAGCACGAGCACGACGACGATCTCGCTTGCGCCCGTCACGGCTTCGAACTCCGGAAAGAACCCCGAGACGAAGATGATCGCGAAAAACCACGCGACGATCTTCAACAGGAACGACCCTTGCCATCCGGCCTTCTTCAGATGGTTCGCGACGATCGGCGCCCAGAAGAACACCAGCGGGCCTTCGGACCACCATAGCCCGCTTTGCGTACCGTTGGCGACCGTCGCCCACGCGGCAGCGGTGGCAGCCCGGGTTGCGTCGTCTCCGCCCGCATACGCTTGCGCCAGCGGACCGAGCACCGACAGTTGAAGTGCCGCACCGGTCACGCCGAGCACCGCATACAACCCGATGCCGAACGCAACCATGTAGCCAAGCGCGCCGAGTTCCTCGTTGAATACGTGCAGGAAGTACCCGCCGATCACGAGCACCGGCAGGTAGAAGCCGAACACGTCGGCCAGCATCGACAGGCGAAACAGGTCACGCGTGTCGGACGGCAGGCTCAGCATCGTCGCGCCGTGCAGCAACATCCCGGTATCCGTGCCGGCCACCATCGATACCAGCCCCACGTTCGCATAGGCCAGCAAGCCGCCGATGATCGCGCTCCATGCCGTGAAGCGCATGACCTTGTATGAATCGTTCGTCATTCTCTTTCTCCGCATACCATGCCGGTTCTCGCGTGGAGAACCATTCTATGAACCGGGACAGTCCCGCTCGCGCGATACCGAAAACCGGGCCGCCCCAACAGTAGTCCATATTAGTAATGATAGGTCGACATGACAAAAACAAAATCGACCCGAAACACGAGGGAACGCCCTCGTGGCGACTGCATTCATGTCGACGCGCGACGCATGCACCCCGTGTGACCGAGCGCGAAACGACACATCGCACGCACGTCATGTCACTGCGTTTCCTTGAGCGGCAGCAGCCGCTTCTTCCCTTTCCTGAAGTTCGCGCCACATGATCTTTCCGGACCCCGACTTCGGCAGCGACTCGACGAATTCGACGATGCGCGGAACCTTGTAGGACGCCATATGATCGCGCGCCCATGCGATTACGTCGTCGGGTGTCACGCCGTCCGGGTACGCCGGGTCCGGCACGACGAATGCCTTGACGGTCTCGCCGCGATGCGCGCTGCGCGTGCCGATCACGCACACTTCCTTGATCGCCGGATGGCGGTACATCGTCGTCTCGACTTCCGCGGGCCACACCTTGTAGCCCGACGCGTTGATCATCCGTTTCAGCCGGTCGGCCATGAAGAAATAGCCGTCCGCGTCGATGCGGCCGAGATCGCCGGTGCGCAGGAAACGCTTGCCGTCGATCTCGACGAACGCCTGTTTCGTGGCCTCCGGATTGCGCCAGTACCCTTGCATCAGTTGCGGCGCATGCACGACGATCTCGCCCACCTCCCCTTGCGGCACCGGCTGGAACGTGACCGGATCGACGACTCGCGCATCGACGTCGAACACCGGAATGCCGAGGCACTGCGGCTTGGGGCGCGCCGGCGGATTGATGTGCGTCGCGGCGATCGTCTCCGACATCCCGTAGCCTTCGACGTAATCGAGCCCGACCGATTCCTTGAGCTTGCGCGCGATCGCGTCCGGCATCGCCGCACCGCCGCCGCGCATCGAGCGCAGGCTCGACAGGTCGTATTCGTACAGGTTCGGGTTCGACAGGAAATCCACCATCATCGTCGAGATCGACTGCCACACCGACACGCGGTGGCGGCCGATCGCGCGGCCCGCGGCATCGCGATCCCAGCGCGGCAGCACGACCACGGTCGAGCCGCGGTACAACGGGCCGTTCAGCCCGCCCTGCATGCCGGTGACGTGGAACAGCGGCAGCACCGCGAGGTGAATCGCGTCTTCGGGATCGTCGAACCAGTCGACGAAGCCGGCCGCCGTGCACATGACGCTTTGATGCGTGTGCACGCAGCCTTTCGGCTTGCCCGTCGTGCCGGACGTATAGGGCATCAGGCAGATGTCGTCGGGGCCTGCCGTCAGCTCGCCCGGCGCCCGCTTCTCGGCGAGCACGTCGCGCCAGTGGACCACGCCGGGCCCGTCGACGTGGCGTGGCGCGGCCACGAAATCGGGCAACGCGACGGCTGAAGGCTGCGTGACGTAGTCGCCATACGTCGCCACGACGACGTGCGCGAGGCCGCCTGCGGCGCCCGCGAGCGGCGCGATGCGCGGGTACAGGTCCCGCGCGACGAACACCGTGCTCGCGCCGCTGTCCTCGATGTAATGCGCGAGCTCGTCGGTCATGTTCATCGGATTGACCGGCACGACCACCGCGTTCGCGCGCAGGATGCCGTAGTACGCAATCATCCATTGCGGGCTGTTCTGCATGTACAGCAGCACGCGGTCGCCCGCCTTCACCCCGCAACGCTGCTGCAGGAAACCTGCCACGTGCTCGGCTTCGCGCTGAAAGCGCGCGAACGAGACGGGCGTGTCGTAGAACAGGATGAACGGCTTGTCGGGATGGCGCGCCGCCGCGCGCTCCGCGAGACGAAACAGGTGGGTCGCGGGCGGGACCTGATGCGTGGCCAGGTGCGCGGGCCAGAACGGCGATCGGATGGCAGACATGGTTCGGCAACTCTTCGTCAAAACTGCGGGTAATCAAGGGCGTCAGCGTGGCCCGTCTGTGTTGGGTCGAGCGGAAGTCCGGCGCGGGCGGCAGCCGGACTGCCGCCCTATCGACCGGTCTCGATGCCCGACGTCGTCAACGGGTGCGTTTGCGCCGCTGCCCCGTGCGACGCGGACGCCACCCGGCTGACGCCACGCATCATGTCGACCGCCTTCTCCGCGATCATGATGGTGGGCGCGTTGGTGTTGCCGCCGATCAACGTCGGCATCACCGATGCATCGACGATGCGCAGCCCGTCGAGGCCGTGCACGCGCAACTGCGGATCGACCACGGCCAGCGCGTCCTGTCCCATGCGGCAGGTGCCGACCGGGTGATAGACGGTATCCGTGCGTGCGCGCAGCACCGCCCGGATCTCGTCGTCGCTGTGCACGTCGCGCGTGAACATGTCCTTCGTGATCCACTCCGCGAGCGCGGGCGCTTCCATCAGGCCGCGCGTGATCTTGAAGCCCGCCACCATGTCCTCCAGGTCGCGCGGATCGTCGAGGAACGCGGGATCGATCAGCGGCGCGTCGGCCGGATCGCGGCTGAGCAGCGTGACCGAGCCGCGGCTGCGCGGGCGCAGCAGGCACACGTGGCACGACAGCCCGTGGCCGAGATGCATGCGCCGTGCATGGTCGTCGACCAGCGCGATCAGAAAATGCAGCTGGATGTCGGGCGCGGCGAGCCCCGGTTGCGTCTTCAGGAAAGCGCCGCCTTCGGCAAAATTCGACGTCAGCATGCCGCGCCGCTCGCGGCGAAAACGCAGGATCTCGCGCAGCATCCGCACGCTGCCGCCCACCGAGACGCCCATCGTGTCGAGGCTGCGCGTGCGGTAGCTGAGAATGAAGTCGGGGTGATCCTGCAGGTTGCGGCCGACGCCGGGCAGCGCGTGCAGCGTGTCGATGCCGACGCGCGCCAGCTCGTCCGCCGGGCCGACGCCCGACAGCATCAGCAGTTGCGGTGTCTGCAGCGCACCCGCTGCCAGCACCACTTCGCGTCGCGCGCGAAACGTCTTCAGCGTGCCGTTCTGAAGCACTTCCACGCCCACTGCGCGCTTGCCCTCGAACAGGATGCGCCGCACCTGCGCGTGCGTTTCGACGGCAAGATTGGCGCGCTTGCCGATGTGCGGGAGCAGATAGCCGCGCGCCGCGCTCCACCGTTCGCCTTGCTTCTGCGTGACCTGGTAGATGCCGACGCCTTCCTGCTGCGCGCCGTTGAAATCGTCCGTCAGCGGCAGGCCAGCCTGCCGGGCCGCCGCCAGGAAGCGCGCCTGGAACGGGTTGTCGGAGCGCAGATCGCTGACCCACAGCGGGCCGTCCTTGCCGTGCCACGCGTCGTTTATGCGTTCGTTGTGTTCGCTCAGCCGGAAGTACGGCAGCACTTCGTCGTACGACCAGCCGGGATTGCCGAGCGCGGCCCACGTGTCGTAGTCGCTGCGATGGCCGCGAATGTAGACCATCGCGTTGATCGCGGACGAACCGCCCAGCGCCTTGCCGCGCGGCTGGTAGCCGACGCGCCCGTCGAGCCCGCGCTGCGGCACCGTCTTGAACGCCCAGTTGTTCAGGCGGGTCGGCAGCATCGCGACCATGCCCGCCGGAATGTTGATGACGGGCCCGTCGCCACGCCCTCCCGCTTCCAGCAGGCAGACGCTGGTGTTCGGGTCTTCGGTCAGGCGCCCTGCTACCACGCTGCCGCCCGAGCCGCCGCCCACGACGATGTAGTCGAACTGTTGATTCATGGCATTTCTCTCGATACAGGATTCGGAAGTCACGCGAGACGCGACAGCGTGCGCAACAGCAGGTCGAACACGCGGCCGTACGGCGGATGGAACAGCACCGCGCCGTTCCAGCGGGTCTGGTGAAACACCGGCTTGAGCTTGCTGAAGGTATCGAAGCCCCACTGGCCGTGGTACGCGCCCATGCCGCTCTGCCCGACGCCGCCGAACGGCTGGTTCTCCTGCACCAGATGCCACAGGCAGTCGTTGATCGTCACGCCGCCGGACACCGTCTCGCGCAGCACGCGATCGCGGCGCGACGCGTCGTCGCCGAACCAGTACAGCGCCAGCGGGCGCGCGCGGCTTTGAACGTAGGCGAGCGCATCGTCGAGGCTCGCGTATTCGACGATCGGCAGAACCGGGCCGAAGATCTCCTCGTTCATCAGCCGCGTATCGGCCGGTGCGCCGATCACGATCGTGGGCACGAACTTGCGCGACGACGCGCCGAACGATTCGCCGGCCGGATTGACTTCGAGAATGCGCGCGCCCGCGCGCCGCGCTTCGTCGACCATGTCGGCGAGGCGCGCACGGTGGCGTTCGCTGATGATCGCCGTGTAGTCGGGATTGGCCGCGAGCGTCGGATACAGGCGCGCGATGGCGCGCGCCAGTTGCGACGCGATGCTGTCGGCCGTGCCGGCGGGCACCAGCAGGTAGTCGGGGGCGACGCAGGTCTGGCCCGCGTTCAGCAGCTTGCCGAACGCAAGCCGCTGTGCGGCCACCGCGACGTTGCACGACGCATCGACGATCGCCGGCGACTTGCCGCCGAGCTCGAGCGTCACGGGCGTCAGGTTGGCCGCGGCCGCCTGCGCGACGACACGCCCGACCTGGGTCGAGCCGGTGAAGAACAGATGATCGAACGGCAGGCCGGCAAACGCCTTGCCGAGTTCGACGTCGCCGGCCACGACGTCCAGTTCGTCCGGCGCAAAGGTGTCGCGCGCCATCGACACGAGCAGGTCGGACAGCGCGGGCGTGAGCTCGGACGGCTTGATCAGTACGCGATTGCCGGCGGCGAGCGCCGCGAGTGCCGGCCCGAGCGAAAGCTGCAGCGGGTAGTTCCACGGCGAGATGATGCCCGTCACGCCCAGCGGTTGCGGCATCAGCCGGTTGTGGCCGGGCCGGAAATGCAGTGCGGTCGGCACGCGGCGCGCCCGCATCCAGTGCTTCAGGTGCCGGCGTGCATGCCGGATGCCCGCGCGCACGATGAATACCTCCGTCAGCCGCGTTTCGTGCGCGGAGCGCCCCTGGAAATCGGCGTCGATCGCGCGCACGATTTCAGGCTCGTGCGCGTCGAGCCACGCGGCCAGCCGGTCGAGGCGCGCCAGCCGGATGGGGAATGTCGGGTTCGGCTCCAGTGCGAACGCGCGGCGCTGGCGCTCGAAGCGGGCCGCGAGGTCAGTCGGGTAACCTTGGTGCATGGTGTCTCCTCCCGCTCGTCGATCGTGCGATTCCGTCGCGTCACGACAAGCGTCTTGCAAGATGTTTTTTGGTCTTCGCGCGATTCACGCGCCTGAGCGTCTACGCGCCCGGTCTCGACTTCACGCTCGACGTCGCGCGCGAATCGCGTGCCGCGCGCGAACTGGCTCACGCGATGTGCCTGCCTGCGCTCACGGGTTGCGCCGCGGCTCTGGCCGCACGGCGCCGGATGTGGCCGTCGATCAGGCTCGTCAGCAGCGGCACGACGCCGTCGGGGATGTCGTGCCCCATGCCGCGCACCATGACCATGTCCGCGCCCGGGATCGCGGCGGCGGTCGCGACGCCGCCGCTGGGCGCGACCAGCAGGTCGCGATCGCCGTGCACGACCAGCGTCGGCGCCTGAATCCGGCGAATCTCTTCTGTACGGTCTCCTGAATTGATGATCGCGCCGATCTGACGGGTCGTGCTCTCGTGATCGCGCGCCTGCTGGCCGCGATCCCACGCATGGCCCGCGTACGCGCGCCGCGCGGCGTCGTCGGCGGGATACGTCTGCGTGCCGATGTGCGCCATGATGCGGCTGTACTGCTCGACGGCCGCTTCGCGCGTGCGCGGCGGCGGTGCGGTCAGCATCAGCATGCTGGACATCGCCGGCTGGCCGACGTTACGCGCGCCGGTCGTCGAGATGATGGAGACCAGCGACAGCACGCGCTGCGGATAGCGCGCGGCGAGCACCTGCCCGATCATGCCGCCCATCGACATGCCCACGACGTGCACGCGCGCCACCTGCAAGTGGTCGAGCAGGCCGATCGTGTCCTGCGCCATGTCTTCGAGGTCGTAGCCGTCCTTGACCGGCCTGCGGAGAAATTGCCGGAGCACGCTCGGCCCCGGCCGCGGAATCCGCGACGAGCGGCCGACATCGCGATTGTCGAACACGATCACGCGATAGCCGCTTTGAATCAGCGCGTCGATCAGCGCGGGCGGCCAGAAGGTCAGCTGCAGCGTCATGCCCGCGATCATCAGCAACGGCTCGCCGTCGTCGGGCCCGTAGGTGCGGTAGCACAGACGCACGCCGCCCGGCAGGTCGCAGAATGCGTCCTGGTTCGCTTCCATGGTGTGTATCGTCATGATCAGGCTCCGACGGCGCGACGCGACTCGACACGATCCGAGCCGCCTGCGGCCGGCGCCGGCCGGAAGCGCAGGCAGCGGTCTTCGACCGAGCCGTGCCGCAAGATTTCGACATCGAGGTGATAGTCCATCGACATGACCCACGGCACGCCCGGGCCCTGGCGCGGCAGGCTGGCGATCGCGCGCTGCACGTAGCCGGCGCCGAAATCGAGCAGCGGCCGCGTCGGCATGTCGGCGGCCGGCAGCTCAGGCACGCAGGTCGCGAAGCCGCCGCGCTCCATGTGCGCGAGCACGCGGCAGAAATGTTCGGCCAGCAGCCCGACCTTCAGCGTCCACGACGAATTCGTGTAGCCGATGGAGAACGCGAAATTCGGCACGCCGCTGAGCATCATCCCCTTGAAGGCCACCTTGCTGTGGAGATCCACCGGTTCGCCGTCGACCGTCAGCTTGATCCCGCCGAAAAACCGGATGTTGAGCCCCGTCGCCGTGACGATGATGTCGGCCGGCAACGTCTGCCCGGATTCCAGCGCGATGCCCGTTTCCGTGAAGGTCTTGATGCGGTCCGTCACGACCGACGCACGGCCGTCGCGAATCGACTTGAAGAGATCGCCGTCCGGCACCACGCACAAACGCTGGTCCCACGGGTTGTACGGCGGGTTGAAGTGCACGTCGACCGGATAGCCCTTCGGCAGCTGGCGCTTGTTCAGGTAACGGATCAGGCGCCGCGCCGCCTTCGGCCGCGTGCGGCAGAAATGCCAGATGAAGCGGCCGATCGCGATGTTCTTGCGCCGCACGAGCGCATACGCCCACGTATGCGGCATGACCTTGCGCAGCGTATTGGCGATCGGGTCTTCCGACGGCAGGCTCACCACGTAGGTCGGCGTGCGTTGCAGCATCGTGACGTGCCGGGCTTTCTCGGCCATCGCCGGCAACAGCGTGACGGCGGTGGCGCCGCTGCCGATCACCACCACGCGCTTGCCGCTGTAGTCGAGATCTTCCGGCCAGTGCTGCGGGTGAACCACCGGGCCGGCGAAGTGCTCGATCCCGTCGAGCTTCGGCATATGGCCTTCGTCGTGGCGATAGAACCCGGCGGCGCTGAAGAACCACCTGGCCACGATCGTCTTGCGCTCACCGGTATCGACGCGCTCGACTTCGACGCTCCACACCGCTTTCGCGCTCGACCACGACGCCTCGATCACCTTGTGGTTCGTGCGGATGTGACGGTCGATCCCGTATTCGGTCGCGGTCTCTCTCAGGTACGACAGGATCGCGTCGGCACCGGCGATCGCCTTCTTGTCGGCCCACGGCTTGAAACCGTAACCGTAGGTGTGCATGTCCGAGTCGGAACGGATGCCCGGATAGCGGAACAGGTCCCACGTGCCGCCGGTCGCGGCGCGCGCTTCCAGGATGATGTAGGACGTGCCGGGACGGTCCGTTTCGAGTTGACGGGCGACGCCGATCCCGGACAGGCCGGCGCCGACGATGAGCACGTCGACGTGCTCGCTGGACGGAAGGGTATGGACGGTCACGACTTGTCTCCTGTGTGCGTCGAATGCGCTATGTGTCGTCATTTTCATGAACCGGATCGGGTCAAACAAGGTGTCGAATGCACCGGATGCGAATACAATGAGTGCAACTTGCACCTCTTCGCTTCGATAGCACTCCATCATGTCCCAGCCCACCGCCCTGCCGACCTGGCCGTTGCCCTCGCCACGCATCCGGGAACTGATGCGCCAGGGCGCCGAAATCGCGCTGAATGTGCAGACGGAATGGCTGCAGGAGCTGGACAAGGAAAACGTGGCGGCCAGCCCGACGATGAGCGACCCCGTGCTCGCCGCGGCCGTGCGGCGCATCAACCGCAACGGGCTGATTCACTGGGCCACCGCCAACCTGGAGAACCCTTGCGCGCCGGTATCGCGCTTTCTTTCCGCCGACATGCTTAGTAGTGCACAGGAGCTGGTGCGGCGCGGGCTCACCGACCTCGTGTTCGTCGCGGCCCGTTCGTCGCAGAGCGTCGTGTGGCAACGCTGGATGGATCTCGCGTTTACGCTGACGCAGGACCCGGCCGAGCTGCGCGAGCTCCTGGCCGTATCGTCGCGTTCGATCGCGGCCTTCATCGACACCAACATGATCGGCATGGCCGAGTTCATGCGCGCCGAACGCGAGGCACGGCTGCGCGGCACGCACGCCGATCGCCGCGAACTGGTCACGCAGATCGTCGAAGGTACGGCCATCAGCGCGCAGGAGGCCAGCCGGCGGCTGGGCTACACGCTCGAGCAGCGCCATCACGCCGCGATCATCTGGAGCGAGGAGGCCGATATCGAACTGGGGTTGCTGGAGCGGGCGGCCGACGCGCTCACGCAATGCGCGGGTACGCGCAACGCACTGGTCGTCGTCGCCAACACGGCCACGTTGTGGGTCTGGACGTATCACGACGGCAAACCGCTCGACATGGCTTCGCTGCAGCGTGCGGTCGGTGCGCTGCCCGGCGTGCACATGGCCGTCGCGACCGCCGGGAGCGGCATGGAAGGATTCCGGCGCAGCCACCTGGACGCGCTGGCGACACAGCGGCTGCTCGGCAGGCTGCACGCGGGCGTCGGCGTCGTACATGCGGACAGCATGAGCCTGATCGCGTTGATGACCCATCATATGGAATCCCTCCAGCAGTTCGTTACCAATACGCTCGGTGGCCTGGCCACCGCCGACAAGTCGCTGCGCGACGCGCTGCGCGCGTTCCTCGCGGAAGGCTGCAGCGTGACCGACGCGGCCGAGAAAACGCACGTACACCGCAACACGCTGCTGCGCCGGCTCGAGCGCGCCGAGTCGTTGCTGCCGCGCCCGCTCGCGCAGCAGCGCCTGCATGTCGCGGCCGCGCTGGAAGTGCTGCACTGGACCGCCATCGTTCCCGATTGATCGCCATCGTCGCCTCCGTTGGCGGCGGGTTGTTTCCTAATCGCGTGGCCTTTCGTAGATGAGGCAACGGGCTTTCTCCATGAACATCGCGTCGAGCTGCTCCGTCAGTCGCGCGGTTCCGGTTTGCAGCGTCAGCCCGTCGGCCATCGCAATCACCAACGTGGCAACGTGCAGGCTGTCGTCCGCGTCGAACGCCGGATTGACGGCGCGCAACAGCTTCGCGATCTCGCGCGTCAGCGTGACGTACCAGTCGTCGAACAGCTTCAGGCATTCGGGGTCGATCGCGGCGAACGACACGAAATGCCGGAACAACGCGACGTACTGCGCATCCTTCGCATCGCGCAGCGAGCGCGCCAGCACGCGTTCGACGACGTCGTCCGGCGATGCATCGCTGTCGATCAAGCGCTTCAGCTCGCCGAGATACGCATCGATGACCGGCTCGATCACCGCGCGCAGCACGGCCAGCCGGGTCGGGAAGTAATACTGCAGATTGCTCACGCTGATGCCGGCGCCGGCCGCGACCGCCCGCTGCGAGAACGTCAGCGGGCCGCCTTCGAGCAGCAGTTCCCGCGCGACCCGGATGATCGCGTTGCGCGTGCGCAGGCCCTGCGCCCGCAAGCCGTCGAGATCGCTTCCGGGCGAAGCGGTGTTCTGCTCGCGGCGCCTGATGCCGCCGCGGTGCGCTCTGGTATCGGTCATCGTGTTCGTCATCAGCGTGGTGTTTTCGCCATCCGTCCCGGCATGCGTTGCATCGTGGCAATGACAGCGCGCATCCCTACGCGCGCCGCGCGCGACGGTTCACCCTTTCGTCCAGCAGGTTCGCGATGCCCAGCACCGCCTTGATCGCACACCAGCGCAGCGGCTCGGGCGGCATCGCGGGCGTCCGGTGCGTCAGCGCGTCGAGCAGCGGTGAATCCGCTCCGTTGATCCGGTCGGCCAGCACCTGCCCGATCAACGACTGCGTACCGACGCCGTGCCCCGAGCATCCGGCCGTGTAGAACACGTTGCGGTGCGCGCCGGTCGCGCCGACCACCGGCAACGCATCGCCGGCCAACGAGATATAGCCGCTCCAGCACGCACGCACCGGCAAGCTGCCCAGTCGCGGGAAACGCGCGTGCAGCGTCGCCAGCAGCGCGCGATACGCGGCATCGTCCGGCACGTTCGGCGTTCGCGAGCCATAGGCGTAATCCAGCCGCTTGGTCGTCAGCAACAGCGTATTGCGCGCGGTGAGCCGGTGGCTCTCCATCGTCAGATGGGGCGTCACGATCCCTTCCCGATTCGGCCACCCGAGCCCGGCCAGTTGCGCATCGGACAGCGGCGCGGTTTCGAGCGCCGATACGCGCAGCGGCATCACCTGGTTGCCGAGCAGGCCGAGTTGCGGCGTGTACGCATTGGTCGCGAGTACCGCGACCGGCGCGCTCGCGCTGCCGCGCGCCGTCCGCAGCCGCACGGTCTCGCCCGCGTCGAAGTCGAGCAGCGCGGTGCGCTCGTAGAGCCGCACGCCCGCGGCCAGCGCGGCACGCCGCAGGCCCAGCACGTACTTGCCGGGGTCGAGCGTGCCGCCGCCGGGGACGTGGCATCCGAACAGGAACGCCGGCGGAATGCCGCGCGCGCGCATCGCCGCGCCGTCGAGAAACTGCGCGGGCGAGCCGAGCGCGATACCGGCTTCCATGTTCTCGCGCAAGCGCTTCTCCTGCGACCGATGCACGCCGGCGCGAATGATCCCCGACGCGAGGTAGTCGCAGTCGATCCCGTACTCGACGAGCTTGCGCTCGACGTAGGCGACACCCTCGTCGTAGAAGCCGACGATCCGCTTCGCCTGCTCGCGCCCCACGCGCTTCACGAACAGGTCGTATTCGAGCCCCTGCCCGCCCGCGAGATAGCCGGCGTTGCGCCCGCTCGCGCCGAACCCCGCGAACTCGCGTTCAATCACGACGACGCGGGCGCCGCGTGCGGACAGTTCCAGTGCGGTGGACAAACCCGCGAAGCCGGCGCCGACGACGACCACGTCCGCATCCACATCGCCTTCGAGCGGCGGTTGCAGGTCGGCCGGCGGCTCGATCCAGCCGCCGATGGGACGGTACGCTTGCAGCGCACGGTCGGTATCGGTCCGTGTCGCGTCGACTCGCGTTGCATCGCCGGTCGAATCATCGCGCATTCCATACTTCGAATCGATCATCGGGTGCTCCATCAATTCGTGCGGTGAACAGTCGTCCCGCGCACTTCGCGTCGTCATTGAGGCGACGTCAACACGCCGTCCTGCGAGAACAGGATCGGCGTGCCGCGCTTGGCCGGCAGCGCGGCGGTCAGCGTCGCGCGATCCGGGCGCTGCGCGACCTCGACCGTTGCCATAACCGCCCGCTGCTTCAACATCAGGCCGTCCAGCCCGACGCCGATCAGGCCGTCGCCCGTCGCCACCAGGTCGGTAATCGAACTCCGCGTCCGGCTGTCGACGGCCGTCCAGCTCGCGCCGCCGTCGCTGCTCTGGTACAGGCTGCCGAGCAGGCCGCCCACCACCACGCGGCCGTCCGGCATCGCGACGCCGGTCCACAGCGAACCCTTGCCGCCCGTCTGCAGGTAATTCCAGTTCGCGCCGCCGTCGGTCGACTTCAGCACCGTGCCCTGTTCGGCCGAGATGTAGAGCGCGCCCGTGTGATCGGCGAACGCGTGGTAGAGATTGCGGTCCGCCTTGCCGCCGCCCGGCGGCTTCGGCAGCGTCACCTTCACCCAGGTCTTGCCGCCGTCATGGGTTTGCAGCATCAGCGACCACAGGCCGACCGCGAGCCCGTCCTGCGGCGACGTGAACAGCACGGAGAACAGCGGCTGGTCGACCGACGTGTCGATACGCTGCGTCGTCCAGGTTTCGCCGCCGTCGTCGGTCGCGACGATCGTCCCCCACTGGCCCACGGCCCAGCCGTGCCGCGCATCGGCGAACGCGACGGCCGACAGCGTCGCGGCAACCGGCACGCGCCGCGCCTGCCGCCAGGTCTTGCCGTCGTCGTCGGACAGCACCACGACGCCGTGATCGCCGACGGCGACGACCCGCGAGCCGGCACGCGTCGCGTCCGTCAGCATCATGTGTGTCGGCGCGGGCCACGCGTGGGCCGGCTTCGCGGCCCAATCCGCCACGGTTCCGCGGGATTGCGCGAAGGCGGCCATGGCCGCGCACAGCCCGATACAGGCAACGAGCGTCTTGATCATCTGGAGATCTCCATGAGAGTGGGCGGGCGTCAGTGGCTGAAGAGCCCCGGCGCACGGGCCGGCTTGCGGCGCGGGAACCGGCGCTCGAGCACCGAGGCCAGCGCGGGCAGCGCCGTCATCGCCATCAGCAGGTTGACGATGAACATGAACGCCAGCAGCTTGCCCATGTCGGCCTGGAACTTCAGCGCGGAGAAGCTCCACGTCGCCACGCCGATCGCGAGCGTGATCGCCGTGAAGATCGTCGCGACCCCAACTTCGAGCAGCGCGTGCTGCACCGCCTTCACGATCGTCTGCCCGCTCGCGAGATGCACCTGCAGCCGGTTGTAGATGTAGAACGCGTAATCGACGCCGATCCCCACCGCCAGCACCATCACCGGCAGCGTCGCGACCGTCAGCCCGATCTGCAGTTCCTTCATGAACCAGTAGCCGATGAAGGTCGCGACCGACAGCGGCGCGCAGCAGGCGATCATCGCGCGCCAGTCGCGGTACGCGAGGAACACGAGGATCAGGATCGCGCCGTACACGTACAGCATCATCGGCAGCTCGCTGCCCGCGACTTCCTCGTTGGTCGCCGCCAGCACGCCCGCGTTGCCGGCCGCGAGGCGCACGGTGATGCCGGGGAACGGATGCGACGCGCGATACTGCTTCACGTCGTCGAGAATCCGGTTGATCGTCGTCGCCTTGTGGTCGGTCAGGAACAGGTGCACGGCCGACATCGAGCAGTCGGCCTTCATGAAGCCCTTCACGCGGCCGACGTCGACCGACACCGCCCCGTAGTTCTCCGGGTCGATCGGCACCACGTTCATCTTCGGATAGTCTTCGTTGTAGCCCTGGTTGTACGCGCGCAGCATGCCCGAGTACGACTGCACCGACACCACGCCCGGCTCGGTGCGCATCGCGGCCGCGAAATCGTCCTCGTACAGGCCGACTGCCGGGTTGTCGCAGGCCTTGCCGGTCGACTCGATCGCGACCGTCAGCCAGTCGAGGCCCATGTCGTAGTTGCCGGCGATCGCGGTCGCGTCGCGATTGAAACGCGCATCGGCACGCAGTTCCGGTGCGCCCGGCTGCAGCGTGCCGATCACGCGGTCGCGGCTTTGCCACGCGGCCAGCGCGAACACGGCGAGCGTCAGCGCGACGGTCGCGCCCGCATACTTCGGCTGCGCGATGCGCGCAAGCGGGCGCAGCCATCCCGAGCGCCGCTCGCCGCGCTTGAGCGCGCTGTCCGCGTAGCGCTTCGTGAAGTTGAAGCAGGACGCGGCCACCGGCAGCAGGATCAGGTTCGTCACGATCTTGTAGGCCACGCCGAGCGACGCGGTGATCGCCAGCTCGCGCACCATCGGGATCGGAATCAGCAGCAGCGTGATGAACGACACGAACGCGGTGATCAGCGCGAGCACGCCCGGGATCAGCAACCCGCTGAAGCTGCGCCGCGCCGCCTCGTACGAACTGTGCCCGTGCGAAATCTCGCGCACGATGAAGTTCACCTGCTGCACGCCGTGCGACACGCCGATCGCGAACACCAGGAACGGCACCAGCACCGCGAGCGGGTCGAGACCGAAACCGAGCAGCTTCAGCGTGCCGAACTGCCAGACCAGCGACGTCAGCGAGCACGCGATCAGCAGCACCGTGAAGCGCAGCGAATGGCAATACCAGTACACCGCGAGCGCGGTCAGCAGCAGCGCGATCGCGCAGAAGCCGAGCACGGCCTTCGCGCCGTCGGCGATGTCGCCGATCTGCTTCGCGAAGCCGATGATCTGGATTTCATAGCCGGCATCCTCGAACGGCTGGCGGATCTTCGTTTCGAGCAGGTGATTGAACGCGACATAGTCGAGCACCTTGCCCGCGCTGTCGCGCTCGTTCAGCTCGGCCGTGATCATCGCGCTGTCCTCGCCGTGCGACACGAGCGTGCCGACATAGCCGCCGAGCGTGGTCGCGCGGCGGATCTTCTCGACGATTGCCGGCGTCAGTTGATCCGGCGTGATCGTGCCGGAGATGATCGGCTCCGCGCGAAAGCCCTCGTCGGTGATCTCGTTGACGAACGCGTTCGACGTCCACAGCGAGCGCACGCCGATCCGGTCGACGTTCGGCAGGTAGGTCACCGCCTGCGTCACCTTGTACAGCCGCGTCAGGCCGTCCGGCGTCCAGATCGAGCCATGCTTCGCGCGCACGACGACGGTGATCCGGTTCGCGCCGAGCAGATCGTTCCGGTATTGCTGGAACGTGCGGATGTACTCGTGGCCGATCGGCATCTGTTTCTCGAAGCCGGCATCCATGCGCAGTTGCATCGCGAACACGGCCATCGCGACGGTGAACAGGCCGATCGCCGCGAGCACGATCGCGCGATGACCGAAGAAAAGCCTTTCAAGGCGGCTGACCAGACGATTAAGCACTGCATGACCCCTTCATGTTGACCGGCGCTGCCCGACGCGCGCGCTCGCTTCCACCTGCATCCGTCAGAAGTTCCGCGTGGCGAACATACCGACGAAATTGCGGTCCGCATACGGATTGCCGACCGACTTATGACCGCCAAAGAACGCCGCGAAGTTGATGCCCGCCTGCCACGTCGGCGGATTCTGGTTGAACAGCACGTAGACGTTCACCGACTTCGCGCCCTGCATGTAGTTGGCGGTGAAGGTCGGCGTGTAGCCGTACAGGCCCGTGCTGAACGTCACGCCCGGCGTCACCTGCCAGCCGGGAATCAGCGAGCCGTCGTAGGTCCAGTTGAAGTCGATCGTCGCGCCGACCGAACTCGACGTGCCCTGCCCCTGCGTGATCGGGTAGCCGAGGCCCGAGTTGTTGTTCAGCCACGGGAAATAGCCGGTTGCCGGCACCTGCGTGACCGGCTGACCGCCCACCGTGCGCGTGACGTCCGAACCGAGGCCCGGGTAGTAGATCCACGTGAGTTCCCAGGTCAGCGCGGCGGAATCCGCGGCGATCAGCTTCAGGAACGGATACTCGCTGCGCGTCAGCGCGAGGATCCCGTTCACGTCGAGCTGGAGCTTCTTCTTGTCCGCCCACTGCTGGCAGTCGACGCCCTGCACGCCGTTCGTGATCAGGTCGGTCGGGCCGCCCGCGCCGTAGCAGCTCGACAGTGCGACCGCATCGCGCGGCCGGTACGACAGCTCGGTGCCGATCGCCCACGGCCCGACCCCGAAGTTCGCGCTCGCGCCGAACAGCTGCCGGTTCTGCAGATACGACCACTGCGCGGTGCCGTTGGCCAGCGTCGACAGCACCGGCGATTTGTCCGTGTAGTTAAGGTAGTAGAACGCGAAGTTCGCATCGAACGAGCGCGGCGAGTAATTGAACTTCACGCCGAACTGCGGCCGGTATTTCGCAGGCAGCTGCGTCGACGCCGGAATGCCGAGGTCGTTGAACGGCGGCCCGGCGAACGCGCCGTTCACGAGCCCGTTCTTGATCGCGTTCAGCGTGTCCTGGTTGCCCGCCGCGGCCCCGCCGCCGATCGCGTTGGCGATCGTGCCCACGCCCGGGCCGGCCACGTTCGGGTTGTTCGCGTTGATCGTGAACGGTTCGGCGCCGCGGCCGACGACGTTCGCCAGCGACCAGTACGACCCGACCGGCGGGATCCGGTTGCCGTTCCACTGGAACTGGTAATACGCCTCGGTACTGAAGCCATGGGACAGATCGGCCGCCAGGCTCAGCATCGGCGCCGGCAGCAGCGCCTGCTTGAGCTGCGAACCGGGGATCAGCAGCTTCTGCGTATCGAGCGAGTTGGTCGCGTTGATGCCGCTCTGCGCGAACATGCTCTCGCCCCAGTTGATCACCTGGTTGCCGAGCCGGACGTGCGCGCTGTGCCCGTCGATCGTGAAATCCTTCTGCGCCCACAGATCCAGCAGCTGCGCGTTGTACACCACCTGGGCGGCGGCCGTGCTCGACAGCGGCGTCCTGGCGGTTCGTCCCGCAAGGAAGTCGTACATTCCGGTGCCGCGCACCATGAACTTGAGCCCTTCGCCCGGCATCTTCAGCAGCAGCTCGCTGGTCGCACTCACGTACGTGCTGAAAGGCTGCCCCTTGCGGTAGTTCAGGTCGCCTTCGTCGCCATAGCCCCACTGGTTCGTATTGGCGGCCGCGCCGCAACCGTACGCGTTCGGGTCTCCGGTCAGCGAACAGCTCGGACTCTTGGTCCGGATGCCGCCGCCCGCGGTGAGATTGGTCACCCACGATCCCTGGACGCTGCCGTCCCCGAGCGTGAACTCGTACCCGTACGCAGTCGACGTCGCCGCACCCAGCACGGCAACCGACACCGTAGTACATCTAACGATATGGCTTGCTTTCATCGCCCCACCCATCTCCAGACCGGATGCCGACGGCGCGCGCGCACGTCGGACCTGTTTTTTATATGACTACGGCAATCAGCGCTCGCTGACCGATCTCAGCGATTCAGCCGTGAAGAAATCGGACTTGAAGCGCGGATCGTTGATCTCCTGGTACCAGCGGATGTCCTTGCCCTGGCCGATCGTCGACGAATCGAGCAGATAGCGCCCGTTCAGCAGGTCGTATTGCGCCATCGGCTCGTTGTCGCACGCGCCGCCGAGTTCCCAGACCGGAATCGGGTAGCTCTCGCGCACCTTCCACAGCTTGCCCTGCGCGTCGTAGTCTTCGCCGACGAGCGCGAGCCAGCTGTCCTCGTCGAGATAGAACACCTTCTTCGACGCGACGTGGCGTGCACTCGGCTTGACCGTCGCCTCGACGACCCACACGCGATGCATCTCGTAGCGCCGGTTCGCCGACGCGATGCCGTCCGGTGTCGCGACGTCGTGCAGCTTGCTCTTGAACTTGTACATGCCGAACGCGTTGTACGGAACGAGCATGTCGCGCTTGCCGACCAGCTTCCAGTTGAAGCGGTCGATCGAGCCGTTGAACATGTTGGCTTCGTCGATCAGGTACTGGTTCTCGAAACCGATCAGCGGTGCGTCGTGCGTATAGGCCGGCATGCGCCTCACGCGGCGCTGGCCCGGAAAGTAGTAGTAGGTTTCCGAATCCTTGTTGAAATACTGGCGCTGCACGAAGGCCTGCCCGGCGAGCGCGGCCGGCGACGTGGCCGAGAAGTACGCGGCCAGGCTGAGCTGGTCGACGTCCTTCGGCCCGCTCTTGCCCGTCTTGCCCGACGCGATGTAGAAGACCTGCGGGCCGATCCCGTCGATCCAGTCGCCGCCGCCCGGCCGCGGCGAGATGGTGGTGACGTCCAGCGGCCATTCGATGCCGACGCCGCGGTAGCGGTTCTCGTAGTTCAGGATCGCCTCGGCGCCGGTCTTCGGCTGCGGAAACGGCACGCCGGGCAACACGGCCGCCTCGAGCGTCTCGCCGTCCGACGCGAGCTTCGCGGCCGTGAGGTTGGCCTTCGTGTTCTGCTCGGCGAACTCCGGCAGCTGGCACTCGCGGTGCGCCGGATAGACATCCATCCGGTAGCCCTTGCGCTGCTTGATCAACGCAATCTGGCCCGGCGACAGCATGCTCGCGTACTTGTCGACGTTCGCGGCATCGATCGAGTAGAGCGGCTTCTCGCTCCGGTGCTTCCAGAAATCGCCGCGGGTCTTGCCGTATTCCCAGCCCGACTGCGGCTCCTGCCTGCCGGCAAAGGCGGGAATGGACCCGTCCTTGCTCGCGCCGCGTTCGGCCCCCACCGCGGTGAGGTCGTCGGCCATCGCGCTGCCGGCCATCATCAACAACGCGGCCGCGATCGCGGACACGGTTCCGATCGTGTGCTTCTTCATCATGCTCTCCTTCCGAGACTCTGCTTTCATTCACCGGGTGCGCGGCCGGCGGGCGACTGGCGTGTCACTGCGCGTGCTCGCGGCGAACATGCCGCTTGCCGTCCAGCCGCCGCGAGACTTCCGCGGCCGCGAAGCGCTCGACTTGCCGTTCGTCGTTGCGCGCCATGTTGTAAGTAATACGAAATGATTCGAATACCTTTCTGCCGGGTGAGGAGGCTGCGAATCCTTCCTTTCGTCGCAGCCGCCGCGCGGGCCGGGTCGACGGCCCGCCCGCCGGCTCAGGCCGCGCCGGAACCGGCCACCGCCACCGCCCGCACTTCGACGCACAGCTCGGGCAGCGCGAGCTGCGTGACCCCGACCGCCGTCCACGACGGATAGCGATCCGGGAAGTATTCGTCCTTCACGGCCGCGAACGCTTCCACGTCGGCGCGCAGATCCGTATGAAAGGTCGTCAGTTCGACCACGTCGGCCAGACTCGCACCGGCCTCGACGAGAATCGCCTTGAGCGATTCGAACGCGATCCGCGCCTGCGCCTGCACGCCGTTGCCGGCACGCATGTCCGCGCCGATGCCGACCTGGCCGGAGACCCAGATCGTGTCGCCCACCCGCGTGGCCGGGGCGAAATGGTAGGTGTCGTACCACGCCTGGAAGCCGGGTGGAATGATCGCTTGACGCTTGCTGGTTGTTGCCATGACGGAAATGCTCCGGATTCAGACGAGTTGACGGAAACACGGCGCGCGAAACGGGTCGCCCGCCTTCAATGACGCGAGTTCGTCCACGAACAGCACGCCGGCCGGCGTGAAGCCGGATACGCTGTTGTCCGGCAACGGGCTGAAGGTGGCGTCGTCGCCGAAGAAGCGCAGCACGAGCGTGTGGCGATCGGGGAAATCCGGATCGACCACGCCGCCGCCGTGCAGCACGCCGGGGTGCAGCAGCAGCACGTCGCCGGGCTTCGTGGCCCACGACAGGATGTCGTACTTGCCCGGATCGGCGCGGCGCTCTGCTTCGATGTCGGGCATCCGCGGCCACACGCCGCCGCCATGCAGCGGCTCGGTGGGATCGTCGACGTTCTGGAACGTGGTGCCGTCGTGACGCACACCACGATGCGAACCCCGGACGATCTCCAGCGCGTTGCGCTTGGGCACAGCCTCGAAACTGATCCACGCGTTGCCGAAGTGCATCCCCGCCCACGGCAGGTACGAGGTGTCCTGGTGCCACAGCGAGCGCGCGCCCTTGCCGCCTTGCTTCAGGAACAGTTCCTCGGCGAAGTACCACACGTGCTTCGATCCCCACAGGTCGGCGAACAGTCGACCGAGCGGCAGCGTGTCGACCAGCGCGTCGAGACGCTCCTTCGCGTACGGATTCGCGTTGTCGACGTGCGACCGGAATTCGGTGCCGTCGAGGAGGCTCGACGCCATCGGTCCCGGGTTTTCGATCCCCCAGTCGAACGCGAGCCGGCATTGGGCCAGCTGTTCGTCGTTCAGCAGACCTTCGATCAGAACCGCGCCGTCCTCTGCGAAAGCCCTGCGCTTGTCATCGTCCATCTGTCACCTCCTGTTGGTGCGCCGCCGCGCTACTCGCGGGTGCTCCGTACGGTTTCAAAAGTAGATCGGAATAACAATGTTAGGTAATAATGATAAATTTAGAGAAAAATAAAAAGAAAGGGTATTCCCGATACGGATGCAATGCGTGGACAAAACGGGACGACAGCCGCTCTTCCGGCCGACCATGCGAAGCCGTCCGCGAGCCGCCGCACGCCGCCGGCGAGCCGCGCGGCAGGCAAAACGAAAGGTCGGGCGACGGGCAAGCGCGCCTCATTCATGTGACGATTACCTTGACGACCTTGACGTGTCATTGACAGCGCCGTCCCGCCGCCCGTCGATCCAAAAAATAAATTCGGATAACGATGCATTCAGGTTGACGGTGGATCGATGTCGAGACCATCCCATGACGATCCAGGGATACGCCAAGGCCGATGCCCGCGCGCTTACGCGAGGCGACGCCCCCCGTTCCGCGTCGAACGGAACCGGCTCGCGTCGCGCGCCTGACCCGCGCGCTCCAGCGCGCAATAGCCGTAATAGAGCACGACCGTCAGGTACGACCACGTCACCAGCGCGAGCACGTAGAAATTGAGCACGACGTTGTGTGCGTCTCCCGGGATCGGATAGAAATCGTAGATGCATGCGATCGCGAGCGAGGTCACCGCCGCGATGGCCGACGTCATCGCATGGAACCGCTCGCCCGCCGCCAGCAATTTCCGGACGAACCCCGCAAGATAGATCGTCAGCCATCCCCACATCACGACGTAGAAATACGGCAGCTCCCTCGCGAAGATGCCGGACACGAGCACGACGGTGCCGGCAACGGAAAGCCCGAACAGCGCGACGTCCTGCCACCCCGAAGGCTTGTAGCCGCGCGTGACGGCCATCAAGCCCGCGACGGCGACGATCGGCATCCCGAAGCCCCGCGAAAACGCATCGAGAAAATGCGAGATGAGCCCCGACGTCTCGTACTGCGTCGCGAAATAGATCAACGCATTCGACGAAGAAACGGTCACGACGAGCCACTCGATCCCGAGCAGGTAATTGCGCTTCTTGAGAAACTTCCACCCATAGATGGCGGTGGTGGTCGCCAGCAACCCGCTGGCAAGGCAAAGCACGAGCGATCTGCTGTCCATGATCAAACACTCCATTCCGGTTGCATGCGGTTCATCATTCCTTCTCCGGGTTCAAGCTCGCCAGGTACTGAGCGACGGCCTCGCGGTCTTTCGGCGACAAGGCAGCGGTGACGCGCTGCATCGTGCCGGTCGCTTCGGTGCGCGTGCCGGCGGCGAACGCGTCCATCTGTTTCAGCAGGTAGTCGTGCCCCTGGCCTGCCAGACGCGGGAACTGGGCCTGGCCCGTCAGGCCCGCGCCGTGACACGCGGCGCACGCCGCCTTCTCGACCAGTTGCTTGCCGTGCGCGGCGAGTTGCGGATCGGCCTCGAAGTAGCGGTTGCGGCGGGCCGGCTGCCGCGCGTAGTAGTCGGACAGCGACTTGATGTCGGTCGCGCTCAGGCTCATCGCGAGCGGCGCCATGTTCGGGTTCGCGCGCTTGCCGCTCGCGAAGTCGTGAAGCTGGGCCGCAATGTAGGACGCCGGTTGCCCCGCGAGGCTCGGATAGCCCTGCTCGAGCGACGTGCCGTTGACACCGTGACAGCCCAGGCACGTGTCGGTCTGGTGCGGCCACGGGCCGCCGTCCGCGCGGTACGCATCTTCCGACGCGGCGACGTACTGCTGAAGGCGGTACATATCCAGCAGCGATGGCCCGAAGACGACGAGCAACACGGCGACGAGCCCCGCAAGGGCGAGCAGAATGCGTTTTTTCATGATGGCGCTCCTATGCGCGGCGCAGGCCGTTCAGCGCCTGCAATGCGCCCTGGTGGCCCGAGCGCACGGCGCCGTCCATGTAGCCCGCCCAGATGTTCGCGGTTTCGGTCCCCGACCAGATCAGGTTGCCGCACGGCACATGCAGCCCGTCGCCATGCGCGCTCCAGAAGCCCGGCGGAATCGCGGACACGCACGTGATCGTCCACGGGTCGACGCGGCTCCAGTCGTGGTCGTGATACGACACGGGCGACAGCGCGTCGTCGCCCCACGCCTGCGCATAGATTTCGGTGAGCATGCGTTGCGCCGCCTTCCGGTCCGACGGCACCAGCGCGTTCCGGACGAACGCATTGACGATCCCGATCTCGCCGCCGGGCGGGGAGTTGTCGTACGCCCAGATGACCGGGCCGCCCGCCTGGAAGATGTGGCCGTTGAGCCCCTTCTCGCGCCAGAACGGACGGCGATAGACCATCGCGGTCTTGCGCGCCGGCGAGTGAGCGGGCCACGCCCGCTGCAGCGACGCCCGCTTCTCGGGCAGCGGCGGCTCGAACTGCACCTGGTTGCACAGGGCCGGGTGGATGGCCACGATGACCCTGCGCGCACGCACGTCTCCACGATCGGTATGCACCGTGACGACGTCGCGATCCCAATTGGAGATCCGGCGCACCGGGGTCGACAGGTGCACCTTGTCGCCCAGTTGCGCGGCCATCTTCGTGCTGAGGATCTGCGAACCGCCGACGAAGCGCGTTTCCTGCGCGCTGTGCTTGATGGAATCGAGCTGCGTGTAGTCGCAAGACGCCGAATTGATCATCGACAGGAAGTGCAGCAGTCCCATCCTGACCGGCGGAACGCCGCCGGACAGCGTGCACGAGCCGTCCCAGCCGATCCGGTCCTCGGGCTTGATGTCCTGCTTCACCATCCAGTCGGCCACCGACAGCCTGTCCAGTTCGGCGACGCGCGGCGACGTCCACGGCGCGCCCGACGGCACGTCGCGCGACATCGTGCCGAGTTTCGCCGCAATGGCTTCGTCGGTGCCGAACGTGCCTTTCAGGTCGACCGCCACGCGGCCTTCGCCGCCCAGGATGACCGTCTTGCCTTCGTAGTAGCTCGGGAACGTGCCGACCTCCAGCTCGCGGGCAAGATCGGCGACGGCGGTCTGGCCCGGTCCGATCCACTGCCCGCCGACCTCGGTGACGTACCCGCCTCCCACGTCGTAATTCAGGGTCCGGCCGCCGACACGGTCGCGCGCCTCGAGCACCACGAACGATTCGCAACCGGCCCGGCGCAGATCGCGCGCAGCCGTCAGGCCCGCCAGCCCCGCGCCGATGATGACCACGTCGAGCACGTCGCCCGGATTGCCGGACGTGCCGCCTTCGCCTGCGCTCGCCTGTCGTGCGCCGATCGCAAGCGTGCCCACGGCCGCGGCTGACGCACCCGCGTACTTGAGCCACTGCCGCCGATGCTGATCGGCTGCTCCATTGGGGAAAGACTTCTTTGGCATGGTGTGTTGGCTACTGCAATGAAAGTCACTCGGGAGCCGTCCATCAGGATGACGAACGATAGGCGGCCCGTTCGGCACGTCGTTCCGAACCGGTTGGAATGCGGCCGCCTTCCCTGCCCCGCTTGCGGCGCCGGGAAAGTCGACGAACCCTGCAATCCATTTGTAGGAATATGTGACAAACGTAGGTCATGATACATATAAACAAAATAAAAAAAAGACAGGGGATAACCCTGCCTTCGGAGCGTCGCGCACGCTGGCTCACGACGCGGTTCGGTGCAAGCATTCATCGTACGAATACGGGGCGATTCACAAAATAAACTTCAGTGCGGCACGCGCGCTCGTTATGCTTGGCGACACGAATTCACGCGAGAAGTCGCAGACACGGCGCGACCATCGGGGAATTGATTGATATGGATGACGAATTAATTACGACGTTCGACCATCCGGTACGCGTCGAGGGCGAGGCCGCCCCGTCCTTGAGCCAGTCCGCGCACGCTTCCCGACAAAAGAGGTCGATCAGCGCGTGGCGGAATCGCGCCCGCTCGCGCCATTCCACGGAACGCCCGGCAACACGTCGCGGGCCTGCTGAATGACCGCCCTGCGCGTCGTCATCGCCAGACCGCCGGACGACGCGGAATCGCGTGCAGCGTCTGCAAAAAAAAGACAGGGCACGGGCCCTGTCTCGTTGTCACGGGGTCAGGCAGGCCGCTACCGGCTCTTGCCGCCCGGCGCCTTGCCGTCCACCAGGCTGTGCACCGACGCCAGGAACCTCGCATCGAGCCCCTCCGTCTGCCGCCCCATCGTGTACTGGAGCGCCAGCCCGTCGGCCATCGCGACGAGCAGCATCGCCACGTGCTCGCCGTCCGCCGCCTTGAGGCCCGGATTCACGGAGCGGACGAGCGTGGTGATGGCTTGCGTCAGCGACGCATACCATTCGTCGATCAGCCGCGCGCATTCGGGATCGATCGACGCGAACGACATGAAGTGGGTCCACAGGGCCGTGCCCTTGACGTCCTTCGCATTCTCGAGCGCCATCCCGAGCAATGCATCGAGCGTGTCGCGCGGCGATGCGCCGCTTTCGAGCGCGCGCTTCAGCGCGCTCAGGTATGCGTCGATCTCGGGCTCCATGACCGCGCGCAGCACGGCGAGCCGGGTCGGAAAGTAGTACTGGAGGTTGCTGACGCTGATGCCGGCGCGCTGCGCGACCGCGCGCTGGGAAAACTCCAGCGCACCGCCCTCGAGCAGAAGTTTCCGCGCCACGCGCACGATGAGTTTGCGCGTCCGAACGCCCTGGGCCCGCAGGCTTTCAGGCTGTGCGCCGGTGGGTGCAGCACTCGATGTGCGCCGTTTCCTGGTCGATTGCTCAATAGGCACTGTCATCGCTTCCGTCGTGATCCGGGCGTTTCCGCCCTCCTGATGTGATAGGACCGGCATTTCGCCGGTCGCGAACGACTATACCCGATGCCGACACCAATTTCCATCCGGGGCGCCGCCGCAGGGCGGCCAGCGCGACGGCCGGCATTCGCCGCGCCGGATGAGCTGCGAATGGCGTGCGGCGGCAGCCCCGGCCGTCCCGCCCCGAGCCGAGTTGCGCCGCAGTGCGAGCGCCGCCCGCGTCGTCGCAGCCGCGGCGCCCACGCACATTACCTGACGCCGCCGTCGTGCCTCGAGGACACGTTGGCCAGGTAATACGCCACCGCACGGATGTCGTCGCCGGAC
This sequence comes from Burkholderia metallica, assembly GCF_902832845.1. Lineage (GTDB taxonomy): Bacteria > Pseudomonadota > Gammaproteobacteria > Burkholderiales > Burkholderiaceae > Burkholderia > Burkholderia metallica. Next base: position 30,588 of record NZ_CADFDB010000013.1, read on the forward strand.
AACCTCGCAACCGCCGCATGCATCCCACCAGTCGCATCGGCCGCATCGGCACGATTCCCGGCCTTGATGGCCGTGATCTGCTTCACCAGATCCGCCTCGTCGTGATGCGCGAGACGCAGCGCGTGCTCCGCCGCGTCGGCAGTCGCGGCCGCGGCATGCGCGGGCGCGATGCTCGCCAGATAATGCGCGACGGCCCGGATGTCCTCGTCCGACAGCGCGGCGGCCACCCCGTTCATCGCCCCCGTTTCGTCATGCCGCCTGCCAGCGCGGAACGCGACGAGCTGGTCCGCCAGATAGGCCTCGCCCTGCCCCGCGAGGCGCGGCGCGCGTTCGTTGCCCGTCAGCCCCGCACCATGACAGGCGACGCAACTGCGGGCCTGCACCAGCGCCGTGCCGCGCGCCGCGAGCGCCGCGTCGACCCGGATCTTCTCGTTCTGCGCCGGCGCCTGCCGTGCGAAATACGCGGCCAGCAGCTTCATCTGCTGCTCGTCCATGCCGCGCGCAAGCGGCCCCATGTAAGGGTCCGGCCGGCGGTCGCTGGCGAATGCGCGCAACTGGGCCTCGATATAGGCCGCCGGCTGGCCGGACAGCGCCGGATAGCGACCGTTGCCGGACTGCCCGCGCGGGCCGTGACAGATGAAACACGTCTCCTGCGGCTGAGGCCACGGGCCGGCGTCGGCCCTGAGCGCGTCGACTCCGCGATCCAGCGCTTTCCCGAAGCGGTAATAGCCGTACAGATCGCGCCCGAACAGCACGCCCGCCGCCGACACCGCAGCCACCACGACCACACCGATGATCCATGCTCGCTTCACTCAAGCCTCCGTCGTCCGATGCGCGAGCGCACCCAATACCTGCAATGCGGCGCGATGCCCCGAGCGCACCGCGCCATCCATCGCGCCGGCCCAGAGGTCGGCCGTCTCCGTTCCGGACCAGATCAGCCGCCCGAGGGGCGGGTGCAGGTACTCGCCCCACTTCGTCCAGAAGCCGGGCGGAATCGGATGAATGCAGGTGAGCGACCACGGGTCCACTTTGCCCCAGTCGTAATCGTGGAACTGCGTCGGGCGCAGCGCCTTGTCGCCGAGCGCCTGCGCGTAAATCGCGGAAAGCGTCTGCTCGGCCACCTTCGCGTCGCTCGCGAGCGCACCCGGTGCGATGAAACCGTTGATCACGCCGAGCGAGCCGTCCGGCGGCGAATTGTCGTAGGCCCACAGCAGCGGACTGTCGACCGGGATGATCTGCCCGTTGCAGCCGTCGTCCCGCCAGAACGGCCGGTCGTAGACGTGCACCGTCTTGCGCATCGGCGCATACGCGGGCCACCGGCGTTGCAACTGCGTACGCCCGTCCGGCAGCGGCGGGTCGAACACGATCTGGTTGCACAGCGCCGGATTCAACGCGACGATCACACGGCGCGCGCGCACGACGCCGTGGTCGGTCGCCAGCTCGACGACGTCGCGATTCCAGCCGGAAATCCTGCGCACCGGGCACGACAGCTTCACCCGTTCGCCGAGTTCGTTCGCCATCCTGATGCTCAGCACCTGCGATCCGCCGACGAAACGCGATTCCTGCGCACCGCCCTTGATCGACTCGAGCTGGTCGTAATCGCTATTCGCGCTGTTGATCGTCGCCAGGTAGTGCAGTAGCCCCAGCTGCGCGGGCGCCGTGCCGAGCGACAACCGGGCCGCCAGGCTGAACGAGAATTTCTCCTCGTTGGTCAGCCCTTGCTGCGCGAGCCACGCGCCCAGCGACAGTTGGTCGAGCGCCGCCGCATTCGGCGCTTTCCACGGTGCCGCCGACGGCACGTGCTTCGCCATCGCGTTGAGCCGGGCCGCGATCGCGGGGTTGCCGCCCACCGTGCCGTGCGTGTCCTGGGCCACCCGCGCACCGTCCGCAAGGTACACGGTGTTGCCCGCGTAGTAGGTATCGAAGGTGTCCACCTGCAACTCGCGGGCGAGATCGACGATCGCCGTCTGGCCGGGGCCGAACCATTGGCCGCCGGCCTCGGAGATTCGCCCGCCGCCGAGGTCGTGGTTGTAGGTGCGCCCGCCGACGCGATCGCGCGCCTCGAGCACGACGAACGATGCGCATCCGGCGCGCTTCAGGTCGCGCGCGGCAGTCAGCCCCGCGAGCCCCGCGCCGATAATCGCGACGTCGAGCACGCCGTCGCTTCCGGCGACTGCGTCGGCCGCTCGCGCGAGCGACACTTCGCCGGCCGCGAGCGACGCAGCGCCCACCGCCGCGACGCGCAACAGGTTGCGCCGGGTCTGTGAATCCGGCCTGGGTTTGCGATTCATTTCTATGTTCCTTCCGTCCTCGTCAGTGTGTCGTTGCGCCGTCACGCCACGATGGCGCGTGGTCATCCCGTCTGCTCGCCGCACGGGCTGAGCGCGAACACCCGCGTCACCGCCGCGTCGACCCATGCGTCGGTCAGGTGCCATCGTCCGCTCGCGCCGTCGGGCAGCACGTCGTCGCCCAGCCCCGTCAGGCCGAGTGTCAGCAGCTCGACCGGCAACGGCAACCGCACGTCGGCGCGCTCGGCAAGCGCGGAGGCACGCTCGGCCGCCCGTTCCCGCCGCTCGTTCAGAAATGCAGTGAATCGCGCGCGGAACGGCCGGTCGTGCACGGACAGGAGCGCCGCTTCCATCCACATCACGCACGCGTCAGGCTGGCGATAGCGCTGCCTGAAGTACGCGTGCATCGCCCGCTCGGTCGCTTCGCGGTCGTTGCCCGCTTCGACGATGCGCACCAGTTCACGCTCGACGGCTTCGTGATCGCGCTTCAGCAGTTCGAGCAGCACGACGGTCTTGTCGCGGAAATTCGAATAGAACGCGCCGCGCGTGTAGCCCGCCGAAGCGGCGATGCGCTCGATGCTCGCCGCCGCATATCCTCGTTCGGCGAAGATCGTGCGTGCAGCTTGCAGCAAGCGCTCCCGCGTCTGGCCATCGGCTTTCTTTCCGCGCGAAGGCGTCGACTTCACCGCACGCTCCGACCGACCCGCGCCGGGTGTTGCACACACGTCCGCATCCTCATTCATGTCAGGATTCCTATTCGAACGAGGTAAATCGATGCCACCGGAGCAAGCTTGTCGCCCCGCCCCTTTCGACATGACGGCTTCGTTCGAGCGCGCAGTACGCGTAATAGATCGCGACCGAGAAGTACGACCACGTCAGCAACGCCAGCACGGGAAAGCCGAATCCGGCGCCGTACGCATTGCCGGGCATCCCGTACAGGTCGTCGACGTACGCGACGATCAGCGACAGCACGAGCGCCAGCGTCGTCGTGATCGCGTGAAACGCTTTCCCTGCACGCCACAGCCGCACGACGACATAAACCAGGTAGAACGTCAGCGACGCCCACATCGCGACATAGAAATACGGCAGGACGACGTCGACGAATTCGAGTGTCGTCAGCGCGATCGTTCCCACCACGGCAATCCCGAACAACATGACGACCTGCTCGGGAGCCGGCCGGTATTCGTGCGTGACGGCCATCATCCCGGCCGCCGCGATCACCGGGATGCCGAACCCTCTCGTGAACGTGTCCAGGAAATGCGCGACGCCGGATACGCATGACCAGCCCGTCGCCATGAATACCAGCGCATTGACGGACGACGCCGTGACGACCCACCAGGCGACGCCGAGCAACGGATTGCGCTTGCGGACGAACTTCAGCCCATAGGTGCCGCTCGCCCAGGCGAGCAGCGCGACGGACAACCCGATGTCAGGAGACGTGAAATCCATCATCAATCTTCCAGTACCGCTTCGGTTCGATGCTGCATTGCTTTCCCGGGTCCGTGTTCGCCAGCTCGACCTCACGCCGTCCATCGAACCCCGTCCGATCAGGCCGGCCGGGATATTCCTGAAATAGAAAACGTTGACTACTGTAGGTCATGATACATAACAACGGATCGTGAAAAAAAGCAGGGTATTCCCCTGCCTCGAAAGTGCGTGGATCGCTCGACTCATCGGCAACGCGCGCGGCCGATCGAAGACGCTGCGCTGCCGACCACGCACTGTCATGTCGTCCGGCGGCGCGATTTCGTGCGCTAATATTGCGGTTCGATGGCGTGAATAGCCGTATCCGGAGCGGACACCATGAACGAAAAACCCATCCCGTCCCGCGCGAGTCGAGCTGTTCGGCCGCTATCCGCGTCGATCGGGCACGATCCCGTCGATACGAACGCGGCCTGTTCCGGTCTCGGGCGACACTCCGTCTCAAGCACACCGCCAGCCGAAACCACCGACACTCAGGCGCACACCCCGCCCTTTCGCGTCGCTTCGGCCGCCCCCGCCCGGTACACGCCCTCGCCAAACCGTTCACACCACGCCCCTGACGCCACGGCAATCGCACCGCACGACCTTCTCGCGATGAACCGATGCAACGCCATGTTCCGGAGCACGAAATGAAGCTCGGCGGGCTGGGCCGCAAGATCGCGGTGTCGATGGCGGAGCTGGCGCTCGGCATCATGTTGATCGTCGTGCTGATGACCTACGCGTTCTACTACTCGCTGCTCCATCACTGGAGCGACATCTGCAATCAGGTGAGCTGGATTCCGTCGAGCACCGAATTGCTATGGCTGGGCGTCACGCTCCTGATCGGCCTGGTATTCGCGATCGTCATGTCGACGCGGCTCGCGCATCGCATTCTGGTGCCGCTCAACTCGGTCGCGGACAGCATTCGCCGCGTCGCGACGGGCGACCTGACCGCGCGTGCCGTCGCCGGCGATCGATCGATTCGCGAAGCCGCGCTGATCGCGGACGACTTCAATGCGCTCGCCGCCCAGTTGCAGCGCATGACGGACGAACAGGCGTTCTGGAATGCCGCGATCGCGCATGAGCTGCGTACGCCGATCACGGTCCTGCGCGGGCGCTTGCAGGGGCTGGCGGAAGGCGTCTTCCAGCCGGGCGAGACGCTGTTCCGCAGCCTGTTGACGCAGGCGGAGGGACTGACGCGGCTGATCGAGGATCTCCGCGTGATCAGCCTCGCCGAAAGCGGGCACCTGAGCGTCAGCATCCAGGAGACCGACCTGGCCGCGCACGTGAAGGCGGTCGTCGAGATGTTCGACGCGTCGCTGGCCGCGGCCGGGCAACACATGGTGCTCGAACTCGATACGCGGCCCGTGCACTGCGACCCGTTCCGGATGCGCCAGGCGCTGCTCGCGCTGCTGGAAAATGCGCGGCGCTATGCGGTACCCGGCGCGATCCGCATCCACACGCGCGTCGAAAACGGTGCGTGCCGCCTGCTGGTCGAAGACGAGGGGCCGGGCATTCCGGCCGATTGCGCGGCGCATATTTTCGATGCATTCCGGCGCGTGGACGATACGCATTCCAGCCAGAAGGGCGGCAGCGGCCTGGGGCTGGCCGTGGTCGCGGCCATCGCGCAGGCGCACGGCGGCGACGCCTCGTGCCGCCCGACCGCGCGCGGCGGCACGGCGTTCGAATTGCGCTGGCCCGACAACCCCGCATCGCCGCGCATCGCGACACCGAACCGGAAGGACGCGCCGGCCGCCGCGCCGCGCCGCGTCGATTCCGATCCACGCTGACGCACCGGCGCGCGACCGGGGCGCGCGTGCGCCGGCCTGACGCCGCGCCGCCTCGCGCAGACGCCCGCCATCGCTGAACGAGGCGCGCGCCTGCCGCGTCCACGCATGCGGCGCCGTCACGCCACCCGGCATACGGGGTCGACGATGCCCGCAACATGCCCGGCCGCCGCCACTTATTTGATCAGATGATTACGACGGCCCGAGGATGCCGGCGCTGCCCGCCCCGCTTCCCGCCGCCACCTGGCCAGCCCGGCCACCTAGTCCGCTCCAGCCGCCCCGCCCGCGCCGGCACCCCGCCTTCTTCGCCCCCACCCGCCCCCGCATCCCCCGCCCGCGAATCTTTCGCTCCCTCCATCGAACCTCCATCTTTCCGCACAAAAAACTCCATCGGCCGCACGCACACTGCGATCCGAAAATGCGGGCCGTCGGGTGCCTGCGTCCCAAGGAGTCCACATGAAGATTCAGAAACGAGGCTGCTACAGCGCCGTGTGCGCGCTGGTGGCGGCGATGCTGGCGGGCTGCGGGCCCTCCGAACAGCAGGCCGCCGCGCCGGCCACCCCGGTTGCGGCGATGACGCTGGCCGGCGCCCCCCTCGACCTGACCGAAGACCTGCCGGGCCGCGTCGCGGCCGTCCGGATCGCCGAGATCCGGCCGCAGGTCAGCGGCATCGTGCAGCGACGGCTGTTCGAACAGGGCACGGAAGTGCGTGCCGGCCAGCCGCTGTTCCAGATCAACCCGGCGCCGTTCAAGGCCGACATGGACACCGCCGCCGCATCCCTGCAACGCGCGCAAGCCGCGCTCGAACGCGCGAAGGTGCAGACCACGCGACTGAAGCCGTTGGTCGAGGCCGACGCGATCAGCCGCCAGGTCTACGACGATTCGGTGTCGCAACGCGACCAGGCCGCCGCCGACGTCGCGCAGGCGCGCGCGACGCTCGCCCGACGCCAGCTCGACCTGAAGTTCGCGACCGTCGAAGCGCCGATCACGGGCCGCATCGACCAGGCCCTCGTGACCGAAGGTGCGCTGGTCGCGAGCAGCGACAGCCAGCCGATGGCGCGCATCCAGCAGATCGACCAGGTCTACGTGGACGTGCGCCAGCCGGCCGCGTCGCTCGAATCGCTGCGCGGCGCGCTCGCGGCGCAGCCGGACACGGCGGGCAACGGGCTGCCGGTCGACGTGCTGCGCGACGACGATTCGCGCTACGACGTGAAGGGCCGCATGCTGTTCTCGGGCGTCAACGTCGATCCGGGCACCGGCGACGTGCTGCTGCGCGTGCTGGTCGACAACCCTAAGCGCGAGCTGCTGCCGGGGATGTACGTGCGTGCCCGCATCCCGCGCGGACACTTCGACAACGCGCTGACCGTGCCACAGCAGGCGATCGTCCGCGCAGGCGGCAAGCCGCAGGTGTGGGTGCTCGACGCGAAGAGCCAGGCGCACCTGAAGGCCGTCGAACTGGGCGAGCTGACGAACCGCAGCTACCGCATCAAGTCCGGGCTGCAGGCCGGCCAGAAGGTCGTCGTCGAAGGCATGGAGCGCCTGAGCGACGGCGCGACCGTGACGGCGACCGCCTGGAAGGCGCCTGAAGCGGTCAAGACCGCTTCCTCGCACTGAGTCACGGGGAGCCTCCAGTCATGTCCCAATTCTTCATCCGGCGCCCGGTCTTCGCGTGGGTGATCGCCCTCTTCATCATTCTGCTGGGCCTGATCGCCATCCCCGAACTGCCGGTTGCGCGCTATCCGTCGGTCGCGCCGCCGACCGTCACCATTACCGCCACCTACCCGGGCGCCACGCCGCAGACGATGAACGACAGCGTGCTGAGCCTGATCGAGCGCGAGCTGTCCGGCGTGCGGAACCTGCTGTACTTCGAATCGGCATCGGATACGTCCGGCCAGGCGAAGATCACCGCGACCTTCAAGCCCGGCACCGATTCGGCGATGGCACAGGTCGACGTGCAGAACAAGCTCAAGTCGGTCGAGCCGCGCCTGCCGCCCGTCGTGCGTCAGAACGGCGTGATCGTCGAGTCCGCGTCCACCGGCTTCCTGTTGTTCGTCGGCCTGAAGTCGGACAGCGGCCGCTACGACGAAAACGCGCTGGCCGACTACATGGCGCGCAACGTCGTCGAGGACCTGCGACGGGTCGAGGGCGTCGGCAAGGTGCAGCTGTTCGGCTCCGAACAGGCGATGCGCATCTGGGTCGACCCGCAGAAGCTGATCACCTACGGCCTGTCGATGAACGACCTGACGACGGCCGTCAGCCAGCAGAACGTGCAGATCGCGCCGGGCAGCCTCGGCGCGGCGCCCGCGCTGCCGGGCCAGCGCGTGACGGTGCCGCTCACTGCGCAGGGCCAGCTCACGTCGCCTGAGCAGTTCGCGAAGATCGTGCTGCGCGCGAACGCGAACGGCTCGAAGGTCGTGCTCGGCGATGTCGCGCGGGTCGAACTCGGCCCGCAGTCGTTTACGTTCGTCAACAGCGAGAACGGCAAACCGGCCACCTTCGCCGGCGTGCAGCTCGCGCCGGGCGCCAACGCGGTGAAGACCGCCGAGGCCGTGCGCGAACAGCTCGACATGATCGCGAAGACCATGCCGGCCGGCATGACCTACTCGATCCCGTTCGATACCGCGCCGTTCGTGAAGATCTCGATCGAGAAGGTGATTCACACGCTGATCGAAGCGATGGTGCTCGTGTTCCTGGTGATGTACCTGTTCCTGCAGAACGTGCGCTACACGCTGATTCCGGCGATCGTCGCGCCGGTGGCGATGCTCGGCACCTTCACGGTCATGCTGATGACGGGCTTCTCGATCAACGTGCTGACGATGTTCGGCATGGTGCTCGCGATCGGCATCATCGTCGACGATGCGATCGTCGTCGTGGAGAACGTCGAACGCCTGATGGTGGAGGAAGGCCTGTCGCCGAAGGACGCGACGATCAAGGCCATGAAGGAAATCACCGGCGCGATCATCGGGATCACGCTGGTGCTGACGGCCGTGTTCCTGCCGATGGCGATGTCGAGCGGCTCGGTCGGCGTGATCTATCAGCAGTTCACGATGTCGATGGCCGTGTCGATCATGTTCTCGGCGCTGCTCGCGCTGACGCTCACGCCGGCCCTGTGCGCGACGATGCTCAAGCCGGTCGAGCATGGCCATCACGAGAAGCGCGGCTTCTTCGGCTGGTTCAACCGCCGCTTCGAGCGCCTGACGAACTGGTACGAAACGCGCGTCGGCCGGCTGGTCGGCCGCACGGGCCGCGTGATGCTGCTGTTCGTCGCGATCGCCACCGCGCTGGTGTTCGGCTTCCGCATGCTGCCGTCGTCGTTCCTGCCCGAAGAGGATCAGGGCTACTTCATGACAGGCTTCCTGCTGCCGGCGGATGCGACCGTCGAGCGCACGGGCGACGTGGTCAAGACGCTCGAGAAGCATCTCGCGTCGCGTCCGGGCATCGAATCGAGCATCTCGATCATCGGCTACGGCTTCTCCGGCCTCGGCTCCAACGCGGCACTGAACTACGCGGTGCTCAAGGACTGGGACAAGCGCGGCGACGCAAACGCGATGGACGAAGCGATGCGCGCGCAAGCCGCGATGGGCGGCGTGACGGAAGGCACGGTCATGAGCCTGCTGCCGCCCGCGATCGACGGGCTGGGCACCAGCTCGGGCTTCACGATGCGCCTGCAGGATCGCGCGAACCAGGGCTACGCGGCGCTCAAGGCGGCTGAAACCCGGCTGCTCGAACTGGCCGCGCAAAGCAAGGTGGTGACCGGCGTCTATCCGGACAGCCTGCCGCCCGGCACGAGCGTGAAGCTGGACATCGACCGCGACAAGGCCGAAGCGCTCGGCGTGTCGTTCACGACCATCAGCGACACGCTGTCGGCCGCGATGGGCTCGACCTACGTGAACGACTTCCCGAACGCGGGTCGCATGCAGCAGGTGATCATCCAGGCCGATGCGCCGGCGCGCATGCAGATCGAGAACGTGATGAAGCTCTACGTGCGCAACGCGACCGGCGGCATGGTGCCGCTGTCCGAAGTGGTGCGTCCGGTGTGGTCGGAAACCCCGCTGCAACTGGTGCGCTTCCAGGGTTATCCGTCCGCGCGGATCTCCGGCGGCTCGGCGCCCGGCTACTCCAGCGGCGCGGCGATGGCCGAGATGGAGCGGCTGGCCGCGCAGTTGCCGCCGGGCTTCACGGTCGCGTGGACCGGCCAGTCGCTGCAGGAGCGCGAGTCGGCGTCGCAGGCGCCGATGCTGATGGCGCTGTCGATGGTCGTCGTGTTCCTGGTGCTCGCGGCGCTCTACGAGAGCTGGGCGGTGCCGCTGTCGGTGATGCTGGTGGTGCCGCTCGGCCTGATCGGCGCGCTCGCCGCGGTGATGCTCCGCGGGCTGCCGAACGACGTGTTCTTCAAGGTGGGGATGATCACCGTGATCGGCCTGTCGGCGAAGAACGCGATCCTGATCGTGGAAGTCGCGAAGCAGTTGCGCGAGGAAGGCATGGGGCTGATCGAGTCGGCCGTGCAGGCATCGAAGCTGCGTCTGCGCCCGATCCTGATGACCTCGCTCGCGTTCGGCCTCGGCGTCGTGCCGCTGATGATCGCGACCGGCGCGAGCGCCGAAACGCAGCACGCGATCGGCACCGGCGTGTTCGGCGGGATGGTGACCGCCACCGTGCTGGCCATTTTCTTCGTTCCGGTTTTCTACGTGTTCGTGATGAGCATCCAGGAACGCCTCTCGGCATGGCGCGCATCCGGCAAGAAGCCCGCCGCCGTGACCCACGAACATGAAGGTTGATGCCATGCGATTACTCATTCTTTCCGCCGCGGCTTCCGCCGCCCTCGCGCTGTCGGCGTGCTCGATGGCGCCGAAGCTGGTCAGGCCCGAGATGCCGGTGCCGACCGCCTATACGACCGCTGTCGCGGCCGACCAGCACGCGAACGCGGCCGATCTCGGCTGGCGCACGATGTTCGGCGACCGTCGCCTGCAGCGCCTGATCGAGCTCGCGCTCGAGAACAACCGCGACCTGCGCCTGGCCGCGCTGAACGTGCAGGCCGCCGAAGCGCAGTACGGCATCCAGCGTTCCGCGCGCCTGCCGTCGATCGGCGCCGGCGCGAGCTTCACGCGCCAGCGCACGGCGGCCGATTCGCAGTCGAACCCGCCGCTGCTGGAAAACACGCAGAACCAGTACGGCGTGAACGTCGGCGTCAGCGCGTTCGAGATCGACCTGTTCGGCCGCGTGAAGTCGCTGTCCGATGCCGCGTTCGCGCGCTACCTCGCGACCGATCACGGCCGCCGTGCGGTGCAGATCGCGCTCGTCGGCTCGGTGGCCAACGCGTATTTCGCCGAGCGGCTCGCGCAGGAACAGCGCGCGCTGTCCGAGCACACGCTGAACGACTGGCGCCAGTCGCTCGACCTCGCGCGCCGGCTCAAGCTCGCGGATCAGGCCAGCGGCGTGGACATCGCGCAGGCAGAAGGCCAGGTCGCGAGCGCCAGCGCCGATCTCGAAGCGCGTGCGCGCGCCGTCGAGCAGGCGAACAACGCGCTGCGGCTGCTGGTCGGCACCGACCTGCCGAAGAACCTGCCCGACCCGCTGTCGCTGGAACGGCAGCCGGTGATGACCCGCCTGCCGGCCGGGCTGCCGTCGGAGTTGCTGTACCGCCGGCCGGACATCCAGCAAGCGGAACAGAATCTCGTCGCCGCCAACGCCGACATCGGCGCGGCGCGCGCGGCGTTCTTCCCGCGCCTGTCGCTGACGTCGTCGATCGGCTTCCTCAGCCCGGGGCTCGGCAGCCTGTTCGACGGCGGCCAGCGCGTGTGGAGCTTCGCGCCGCAGGTCACGCTGCCGATTTTCCAGGGCGGCCGGCTGCGTTCCGAGCTGAATCTCGCGGAAGTGCGCAAGTCCAGCGCGGTCGTCGAGTACGAACGCTCGATCCAGACCGCGTTCCGCGAAGTGGCCGACGGCCTCGCCGGGCGCGAGACCTTCAGCCGCCAGATCGATGCGCAGACGAAGGTCGTCAAGAGCGCCGAGCGCCGGACCGATCTCGTGAACCTGCGCTATCGCGCCGGCATCGAGGACCGGCTCGAACTGCTCGACTCGCAGCGGCAGCTGTACGCCGCGCGTCAGGCGTTGCTGGATCTGCGCACCGCCGAACTCGACAACGCGGTCGCGCTCTACAAGGCGCTCGGTGGCGGCCTGACCGACACCGACGTGCCTCCCGCCAACAGCGTGGCGAACAACTGAGCCATGAGCCGTCGCCGATCCGTTCGCGACGACTGAAAGCACGGTGAAGTCCGGCGGCGCACGTGCCGCGCCGCCGGCCCGCCGACCGGTCACGCTCACTTTCAGTGAACCCGATGAACCCTCTGATACTCATTGCCGAAGACGATCCGGAGATCGCCGAGATCCTCGACGCGTACCTCGCTCACGACGGCTTTCGCACCTATCGCGTCGGTCACGGCCAGGCCGTGCTCGACGTGCAGCCCGTGCTGAAACCCGACCTGATCCTGCTCGACGTCAGGATGCCGCAGAAGGACGGCTGGGAAGTCCTGGTCGACCTGCGCCGCCGCTGCGACACACCGATTGTCATCATCACCGCGCTCGATCGCGAGATCGATCGCCTGCAGGGGCTGCGCTTCGGCGCGGACGACTACATCACGAAGCCGTTCAATCCGGCCGAGGTGGTCGCACGCATCCGCGCGATCCTGCGCCGCATCGAAGCAGCCGCGTCGGGACGCTTCATCAAGGTCGGCAACCTCGAAATCGACACGCAAAGCTACCTGACCACGATCCGCACGGACACCGGCGAAACCAGCGTCATGCTGACGCTGACCGAATTCCGGCTGCTCGCGCACCTGGCCGGCTCGCCGAACCGCGTGTTCACGCGCAGCGAACTGATCGACGCATGCCTCGCCGATGTGGATGCGCTGGAGCGCACCGTCGACAGCCACATCAGCCGGTTGCGCAAGAAGCTCGAATGCGCGGGCGCATCCGGGACGCCGGAAGTGATGCGCGGCGTCGGCTACCGGTTGCGCAGCGCGCAGTGAACGCGCGTCACGGAACGCGGTGGCGCGCCGCGCGGATCGCCGGCCTCCTGACGGTCGCCGTCGTGCTGGCGATCGCGTCCGGATGGTTCGTCGTCTACGGCCTGATCGTCGCCGTTCTGTCCGCGGCGATCGACCACCCGCTCGCGGTCGTGATACGGCAGACGCCGAGCGATCTGATACTCGCGGCCGTGCTGTTCGCCGCGCTGGTCGCCACGATCGTCGACCTCGTCAGGCTGGCGCGCCGAACGGACTGACCGGAACCGGCAACGGCATGCGCGCATGGGAGGTGCACGATGAGAAATCCTGGACACGTCTTTGCTTCGATCGCCGGCCACGTCGGCGAGCCGGAAAGAAGCGACGATTCACCGATTGGCCGCGCAAGGCCGGTTCCGGTCGACGAGATCGAACCGGCGGAACGCTGGCAGCGCATCATGCACTCGCTCACCGCATGCAGCGACAGTTTGCCGTTCGGCTTGCGGCGCAAGGACTACGCGGCTGACATACGTCAAAAAATGACGTTGACCGTTCGGTCCACGTACAGCGCGACGATCGATTTTCTCGATCGACCGACGTCCGGCACGGTGGTGCTGTCGTGGCGGGATTCGACCGGCGGACATTATGGCTATCAAAGCTGGCATAAAGGATGTGCGAGACGGCCCGGAACATGCGCGGCTAGCGGCATGCCCATCCACCCGGGCGACGAGATTTTCCGGCCCAGCGCGCGAAATGGCCGGCCGACGAACTGGTCCGCGATGATTCTCGCGCTTCACATCGCGCGTATCGACTTTGCGCGAATCACGAAATAGACGAGGCTCGATGCGCGTATGGATACCGCACTGAAATCGGTCGCGGCGTGGCGGTGTCGCCCTCGAAGGGATGCAGCGCATCCACGCACTGCGTCGCAATCCGTCTCCCGGCGAAGCCGATCCGCCGCCCGAAAGCGCGGCTCCATCGTTTCTCCATCAATCCGCACAAAAACGTCCATCGACGCCGAGCACACTGCGCGGCAAGTCATCGAATCCGCATGCACGCGCCACCCGAACCCATGGACACGTTTCCAACCCTGATCGCCTGCGAGCACTGCGACAGCGTCTATCGACGCCGCGCGCTGGCACGGCACGAGGTCGCGCGCTGCGAACGCTGTGCGGCCGTGCTGTTCCGGTCGAGCTGGCTCGATATCGACCGCTGGTTCGCGCTGGCGGTGGCCGCCGGCGTGGTGTTCGCCATCGCCAATCTCTGCCCGATCATGCGGATCAGCGTGCAGGGGCTGCATAGCGAGGCCACGCTGTGGCAATCCGCGCTCGCGCTGGCGCAGGGCTTCGCCGCGCCGATCGCGATTCCGACGGCGCTCGCCATCGTGGTGGTGCCGTTCCTGCAGATCGCCACGCTGATCTGGCTGCTGGCCTTTGCCCGTGCGGGACGGCGCGCGCCCGCGTTCGGCCCGCTGATGCGGCTGCTCGTCGCGCTGCGTCCGTGGAGCATGATCGAGGTCGGCTTGCTCGGCATCCTGATCGCGATCATCAAGCTGTCGAGCATCATGCAGATCATTCCCGGCGCCGGCCTGTGGGCCACGGCCGTGCTGATGGTGCTGATCCCGCTGATCGCGGGTCACGACGCGCGCCAGCTGTGGGACTGGGTCGTGCCGGTGGCACCTGCCGGAGACCGCCCGTGAGCCTGCCCGTGCGCGCCAGCCAGCTGGGCATGGTCGGATGCCATGCGTGCGGCCTCGTCTGCCGCACGCATGCGTTAGCCGCGCAGCATGCACATTCGCATGCGGCCGACGCGCAACGCTGCCCGCGGTGCGGGTCCGCACTGCACGCGCGCCGCCCGGACAGCCTCGTGCGCGCATGGGCGCTCCTGATCGCCGGCCTGATCTTCTACCTCCCGGCGAACCTGCTGCCGGTGATGCGCACCACGCTGCTCGGCAGCCACAGCGAATCGACGATCCTCAGCGGCGTCGTGGTGTTCTGGAAGGCCGGCTCGTACGGCATCGCGGCAGTGATCTTCATCGCGAGCGTCGTCGTGCCGTGCGCGAAGTTTCTCGCGCTCGGCACGTTGCTCGTCACGACCGGCCGGCGCAGCGTGTCGGCCATGCGCGAGCGGGCCGTGCTGTATCGCGCGGTCGAGCTGGTCGGCTACTGGTCGATGCTCGACGTGCTGGTCATCGCGATCATCTGTGCGCTGGTGAAGTTCGGTCCGCTGTCCGAGGCCGAGCCGCGCGCCGGCATTTTGTTTTTCGGGCTGGTCGTCATGCTCACGATGCTGTCCGCGATGAGTTTTGACCCACGCCTCATTTGGGACGCCGAAGAAGCATGAATCCTGCATCCGGCCCGCAAGGCCTCGAACCCCGCGATCCGCCCGTGACCCGCGGCCGCGTGCGCCCGTCGCTCGTCTGGCTCGTGCCGCTCGTCGCGGCGTTGATCGGCCTGTCGATGGTGATCCACGCGTGGTGGTCCGTCGGACCGGAAATCACGATCACGTTCAACACCGCGCAAGGCCTCGAAGCCGGCAAGACGCCCGTCAAGTACAAGGACGTCGTGATCGGCACCGTGACCGCGATTTCGCTGAGCGACGACAGCTCGCACGTGGTCGCGACGGTGTCGTTCGTGAAGAACGCGCGCAACCTCGTTCGCGACGACACGCGGTTCTGGGTCGTGCGGCCACGCGTCGGCATGAGCGGCGTCTCGGGCATCGACACGCTGTTCTCCGGCGCGTACATCGGCATGGACACGGGCCGCTCGGACAAAGCACGCAAAGCCTACACCGGGCTCGAAACGCCGCCGACCGTCATCAACGGCACGCCGGGGACGAGTTTCGCGTTGCGCGCCACCGATCTCGGCTCGCTCGATATCGGCTCGCCGGTCTATTACCGCCATCTGATGGTGGGCCACGTCGCGTCGTACAAGCTCGACATGCAGCGCCGCGACATGAACCTGCAGGTGTTCGTCGATGCGCCGTACGATCGACTGGTGACGACCGATACGCGCTTCTGGAACGCGAGCGGCATGGATCTGTCGCTCGACGCGAACGGCCTGAAGCTGAAGACCCAGTCGGTCGCGACGATCGTGGGCGGCGGCATCGCGTTCGCGACACCGGAAGACAGCGACGCGGCGGCCGCCCGTGCAGGCCATCTGTTTGCGCTCGCCGACACCGAAACCGCCGCGATGGCTGCGCCGGACGGGCCGTCCCAACTCATTCGGCTTCGTTTCGAGCATCCGTTGCGCGGGCTCGCGGTCGGCGCGCCGGTGGAATTCTCCGGCATCGACATCGGCAAGGTCGTGTCGACCCAGCTCGACTTCGACCGCGCCACGCGGCGCTTCCAGTCGATCGTGATGGTCAAGGTGTATCCGTATCGGCTCGGCCCCGTCGTCGAGAAACTGCAGAAGACCGAAGGCAACGGCAATCCGCGCGCGGCCCAGTTTCTCGCGGGCCTGGTCGAGCACGGGCTGCGCGCGCAGGCGCGTACCGGCAACCTGCTGACGGAGCAGCTCTACATCTCGCTCGATTTCGTGAAGAACGCGCCGAAGGTGCCGTTCGATGCGAATGCCACGCCGCTGACCTTGCCCACCCTGCCGAGTACGTTCGACAAGCTGCCGGAGCAAGTCGCCGACATCGTCGACAAGATCAACAGGATGCCGCTCGATTCGATCGGCAAGCATGTCGATTCAAGCCTGACGAACCTGGATGCGACGCTCACGCAGGTCAACGGCCAGTTGCTGCCGTCGACGACGCGCGCGCTCGACCAGGCGAACCAGACGTTCGGCGCGTTGCGCCAGGGCATCGCCGACGACGGCCCGCTCCAGGAGAACCTCGCGAACACGCTGACCGAAGTCCGGCGTACCGCGCGCTCGCTGCGCACGCTGGCCGACATGCTGGGCCGCCGCCCCGAAGCGCTGCTCCGGGGAACCGGGGCCGATCCCGCGCCGATCGCGCCCGTCGACCCTTCCACCTCGCCTGTCCAGCAGGAGCCACGACAACCATGAGTTTCCCGATTCGCGCCACGGCGATCGCCGTGGGCGCCGGCGCCGTGATCGCGCTGACCGGCTGCGCGTCGAACCCGGTGCATTACTACACGCTCGTTACGCCGGCCGCGTCCCTATCCCCATCCGCGACGTCGACAACCGCGCGCGCCGCCGCGCCGCTGGCGATCAACGTGTTGCCGGTCGGCATTCCCGCGCAGCTCGACCAGCAGCAGATGGTCGTGCGCAACGGCACGGGCACCGCGGTGATCCTCGACAACGAACGCTGGGTCGCGCCGCTCGGCGACGAGCTGCGCGCGGCGCTTGCTTCGGCGCTCGTCGCGCAACTGGGTGCGCGCAACGTCACCGGCCTGCCGCGTCCGTCGAACCAGACCGTCATGAGCATTCGCACGCAGGTGCGCCGCTTCGACGCGTGGCCCGGCAGCATGGCGCAGTTCGAAGCCGACTGGGTCGTCGGTGTGCAGCAGGACACGCCGGGCGCGCGCATTTCGTGCAGCACGCGGCTCAACGAAGCCGCCCCCGGCAGCTATGCCGACATGGTGCGCGTGCAGCAACGGATGATCGAGCAGTTTGCCGCGCGCATCGCGAGCACGGTGCGCAGCTTCGGCAGCGGGCGTCCTGCCTGTCCCGCCGATTCGTAAATCCTCCGGCTCGGGGAGCCGTCCATGGGAGCGCGCGAAGGTATCCGGTTATGGGAACCGGCTACCTTGAAACTCGAAGCGACCCGTTATGCCCGCCGCCGGTAGGTACCCGGCGTGCTCCCGGTCCAGTGCCGGAACGCGCGGTGGAACGCGCTCGGATCGTCGAAGCCGATGTCGGCGCCGATTGCCGCGATCGTGTCCGGCGTATCGGTGAGCCGCTGGATCGCGATGTCGCGCCGCAGTTCGTCCTTGAGCACCTGGAACGTCGTGCCTTCGGCGGCCAGGTGGCGGCTCAGCGTGCGCACCGAGCAATGCAGGTGCTCGGCTGCGTGGTCGATCACCGGCAGGTCGGGCAACGCCGCCGACAGGAACTGCCGCACGCGATGGCACACGAGCTGTTCGCTGAACGATTCGAAGATCCAGTCGCCGGGCGCGCGCGCGAGGAACTTGCGCAGGTTGCGCTTGCTCTGCCGGATCGGTGCGTCGAGGTAGTCCGCGCTGAAGCGCATCAGCGTGCGCTCGGAATCGAACTGCACGGCGCCGGTGAAGAAGTACAGGTGGTCGACCGCATGGCGCGGCCGCGGGCACGCGAACTCGATCTGCAGCAGCGGAATCTTCTGCCCGATCAGCCACGAGCACACGCCGTGCACGAGCTTGAGCATCAGCTCCTGGCCGAGCGCGCCGATCGGGCCGATCGCGTCGTTCGGGCGCAGCAGCACCTGCGCGACGAGGCCGTCGCGCTTCGATTCGACGAAGAAATCGTCGAGCAGGATATGGAAGAACTGCCCGAAACGGTGCAGCGCCGTTTCGAGGTTGCGCGCATCGAGCAGGCTCAGGCACAGGTACTTCAGCGTGCCGCCGCGCAGCGGGCGCGAGAAGATGCCGGGCATTTCGTCGTCGAGGTCGATCGCGAGCGTACGGTACAGCGTCGAGAACTGCTCCTCCGTCACGCGCGCATGCGGTTCGCCGAGCAGCTCGACCGGAATGCCGGCCCCGCGCAGGTAGCGCTCGACCACGTCGCGCTGCGCGCCCGCGCTCGCGAGGAAACCGTTGACGAGCGAGATCGGCACCGTCGCGCTCGGCGACGGCAGCGCACGCCGGGGCCGGGGCTCGGGCCCCGGCTGGGCGGAAAGTGAATCTGAAACGGTCATCGCGTCCCCGTCGAACGAACCGCTCGCATTGTACTTGAGCGGTTCGCGCGGAGCCTTCCTGGCCCTCGGCGCGCGGGGCCCTGCGCGGCGCGCCGACGCCATCAGTCGGTGCGGCTGAGTTCCCGGCGCAGGATCTTGCCGACGGTCGACTTCGGCAGCCGGTCGACGAAGCGAACGAGCTTCGGCACCTTGTAGCCCGCGAGGCTCGCACGGCAATGCGCGACGAGTTCCGCTTCCGTGACGGCGGCATCCTGCGCGAGCACCACGAACAGCTTGACGGCCTCGCCCGTGCGCGCGTCCGGCACGCCGATGCACGCGCATTCGGCGACGCCCGGCACGGCGGTCGCGACCGCTTCCACCTCGTTCGGGTACACGTTGAAGCCCGACACGATGATCATGTCCTTCTTGCGGTCGACGATCCGCAGGAAACCGGCCTCGTCGAACACGCCGACGTCGCCGGTGCGGAAATAGCCGTCGGCCGTGAACGCGGCCGCGTTCGCGTCCGGTTTCTGCCAGTAGCCGCCCATCACCTGCGGCCCCTTCACGCAGATCTCGCCCGCGCCGCCGATCGCCACCTCGTTGTCCTGGTCGTCGAGCAGCTTCACGTCGGTCGACGGCAGCGGCACGCCCGTGGTGCCCGTGAACGAGTCGATCGACTGCGGGTTGAACGACACGACCGGCGACGTTTCCGACAGCCCGTAACCCTCGCGGATGAAGTTGCCCGTCACCGCCTTCCAGCGCGACGAGATCACGTCGATCACGGCCGCGCCGCCGCCGGCCGACAGCTTCAGCCGCGACCAGTCGACTTCCGGCAGGCGCGGATGCGCGGCGAGCCCCGCGTACAGCGTGTTCACGCCGACGAACACCGTCGGGCGCGCGGCCTTCAGCACGTCGATGAAGCCGTCCATGTCGCGCGGGTTCGCGACCAGCCAGTTCTGCGCGCCGATCGCGAAGTAGGACAGGAAGTTCACCGTCAGCGCGAAGATGTGATACAGCGGGATCGCCGTGACCACGACCTCCTCGCCCGGCGCGCGCGCGGCCGGCACGATCGCGCCGAACTGCTCGATGTTCGCGACGAGGTTGCGGTGCGACAGCGCGGCGCCTTTCGACAGTCCGGTCGTGCCGCCCGTGTACTGCAGCAGCAGCAAGTCCGCGCCGTCGAGCGCGACCGGTTCGAGCGCAAGCGACTCGCCGGCGGCCACCGCGTCCGCGAGCGCGATCGAACCGGGCGGCAGCGCGTCGCATGCGCCGGCCGGCGCGTCGACCACGCCGAGATCGCCGCGCCCGACGCTCAGCACGGTGCGCACGCGCGTGCCGCCGACCACTTCCGCGAACGTGCCCATCGACCCGCCGCACACCACGGCGACCTCGACGCCCGAGTCGTTCAGCTGATGTTCGAGCTCGCGCGCGGTGTAGAGCGGGTTCACGTTGACCTGGATCGCGCCGATCTTCGCGACTGCGACGAACGCGACCGGGAACGCAAGCACGTTGGGCAGCATCACGGCCACGCGATCGCCCTTGCGTACGCCCACGACCTGCTGCAGATACGCGGCCAGCGCGGTCGACAGGCGGTCGACGTCCGCATAGCTGAGCGTGCGGCCATACGAGTGGAACGCCGGGCGATCGGCGAAACGACGCATCGCGTCGCCCAGCAGCGCGGTTACGGAAGGAAAGCGATCGGGATCGATCTCGGCGGGGATCGAGCCGTACGACCCGATCCAGTGTCTGTTCGTCATGTCTCACTCCACGGGGGACGGCGCGCCGGCCGCGCCGTTCGCACGACGGCCTGCACGCCGGAGAAGCGCGGACCATCGCCTGACCGGCGACTATCGCCCGCGCGGCGCAGTTTGAAAATGATCCGGGCGGCCGAAAGATGATCGAAACGGACAGGCGGGGGGCGTTCTTGTCTAGACAAAAACGCACGAAACCATCGGTTCGGGCTGTGTCGACCGCCCCACTATCGGCTCATCAGCATGAGCACCATACGGGATCGGGCGATTCCTGTCGCCGCTCGCGCCTGATACGATCGCTTCGCTTCCGGTTCGCCACGGCCGAACGGGCCGCGCGCCGCAGCCGATGCCGCCGATACGCATCATCCGCACAACGGGTCGTGCGCGCATCGTCACCTTGTCTCGCCGCTCGGTCCCGCCACCTGACAATCAGGATTCCTGCGTATATCGCGCAGCGTTCTGACACACGCGATGCCGGCGCAAGCAACACGGCCGGTTCCCCCAACGATCCTGCCCCGCACATTCAAAGGTCAATCGCCATGCCAGAACGCATCTCGTTTGGACAACTCCCCGCCCGGCTGCTCGACGTCGTGCTCAACGTCGAGGACTATACGAACCGCACCGGCCACGATGTCAGGCTCGTGGAACTGGTGCGCGCACGCGTGTCGCAGCTCAACGGCTGCGCGTACTGTCTCGATCGCCACGTCAAGGAAGGCGTCCACGCCGGCGACGATCCGCTGCGCTACCATCTGCTGGCCGTGTGGCGCGAGACGCCCGATCTCTACAGCCCGAAGGAGCAGGCCGCGCTGCGCTGGGCGGAAGCGCTGACGCTGATCAGCGAACACACGATCGACGACGCGCTCGTCGACGCGACGCGCGCGCACTTCGATCGAGACGAATTGGCCACGCTCACGCTGATCGTCGCGCAGATCAACACGTGGAACCGGCTCGCGAAGCCGTTCGCGTGGCAGGCCGGCGTGTTCCAGGCCGGCTGACGCGGGCCGATGCCGGCGGCCGCCGCGCCGGGTGGCGCCGGCGCGCATCAGGGTGAACCCTGTGGCGGATGGGACCGATCCCGCGCAGAATTGCGTGCCGCAAACGATATCGATTCGGACGCAGGATGCTCCCATGCCGCGCAATGCGCCCTTGAACCCGCCCCCCGTCCGCGCAGCGCGCCTGCCGGACATCGAGACGACCCACGCGTTGCGCGAGCAGCGCTTCACGCCGGCCAAGCTCGCCGTGCTGCTCGACGTGGCCGCGCAAGCCGGCCTCGACCCGGCCGCCGTGCTCGACGGCACCGGCCTCACGCCGGCCGCCGTCGCGGACCCGTTCACGCTCACGTCGCCGCTGCAGTTCCTCACGGCCGCGCGCAACGCGCTCGCCCGCTACGACGGCACCGATCTCGGCGTGCGCGTCGGCCAGCGGCTGCACGCGTCGAGCTACGGGATGTACGGCTACGCGATGCTGTGTTCGGAATCGCTCGCGCATGCGTTCGACTCGGCCGTCAAATATCATCGGCTCGCGAACGGCATGCTCGCGATCCGCTGGGTCGAACAGGGCGACACCGCGTCGTGGCTGTTTCCCGACCGGCACGAAGTCGCGCTGCCCGATCTCGACGAGCCGCTGTACCGGTTCCTGATCGACATGCAGTTCGCGCTGCACGTGACGATCATCAAGGACGTGATGGGTGCGTGGTGCGTGCCGGCGCGCGCGCAGTACGCGCAGCCGCAGCCCGCGCACGTGGCGCGGCTGGCCGACGCGCTCGAATGCCCGATCGCGTTCGACCAGCCGCATCATGTGCTCAGCTACCCGGCCGCATGGCTCGCGCGCGCGCCGCAGCTCGCGAATCCGATCACTGCCGCGCAGGTGTCGTCGCATTGCGCGAGCCTGCTCGACGAGCTGCGCAGCCAGGCCGGCGTCACGCGGCGCGTGTACCAGGAACTCACGCGCACGCCCGGGCAGTTTCCGGACCTCGACGCAATCGCGGCGATCCTGTGCATCACGTCGCGCACGCTGCGCCGCAAGCTCGAGGCCGAAGGCACGTCGTACAGCGAACTGCTGGCGAGCGTGCGCAAGGCGCTCGCGATCGACTATCTGAGCACGACCACGCTCAGCACCGAAGACATCGCGCTGACGCTCGGCTTCAGCGACGCGGTGGGGTTTCGCCACGCGTTCAAGCGCTGGACCGGCATGACGCCGAGTGACGTGCGGCGCAAGCGCGGCGCGTGAACCCCGCGGGTACGGGCGTGGGCGGCGCTCAGCGGCCGTCGCCCGCCGCGGGCGTGGCCACCGCCAGCGCGAACTCGAACACGGCCCCGCGCCCGGGCCGGTCGACCAGCCGGATGTTGCTGCCGTTGAGCGCCAGCATCCGGTGCACGATCAGCAGCCCGAGCCCGCCGCGCGTCATCGCGGCGCCGCTCGTCGGCCGCTGCGGCCGCTCGAACAGCCCTTCGCGGCGCGCCGCCGGAATCCCTTCCCCGGTATCGGCAACGGTCACGACCACCCGGTCGCCGTGCGGCGCGAGCGTGACCTCGACCTCGCCGTGCGCGGGCGTGTGCCGCAGCGCGTTGTCGAGCAGGTTGGTCAGCACGCGCTCGATCATCCCGAGATCGGCCGACACG
Organism: Burkholderia metallica; assembly: GCF_902832845.1. Classification (GTDB taxonomy): domain Bacteria; phylum Pseudomonadota; class Gammaproteobacteria; order Burkholderiales; family Burkholderiaceae; genus Burkholderia; species Burkholderia metallica. Next base: position 53,275 of record NZ_CADFDB010000013.1, read on the forward strand.
ACCGGCACGCGCGGCGGAATCCGCGCATGCAGCGCGACGCCGCGCGCCTGCGCGGTCAGCTCGAACTTCTGGAACACGTCCTGCACGAGATCGACGAGCGAGAACGGCTCGCGCTCGGCCTGCACGCCGCCCGATTCGAGCCGCGCGAGCTCGAACAGCGCCTGCGCGAGCCGGCCGACCTTCGCGCTCTGCGCGAGCGCGATCGACAGGTAGCGCCGCCGCTCGGTGTCGGCGAGCGTGTCGGCCTTCAGCGACAGCGTTTCCAGATAGCCGTGCAGCGACGTGAGCGGCGTGCGCAGGTCGTGCGAAATGTTGGTGATCAGTTCGCGCCGCTGCTGGTCCTGGTGCGTCAGCGCGCGCCACTGTTCGCCGATCCGGTCGGCCATCTGCGCGAACGCGGATTCGAGCACGACGATGTCGTCGCCGCGCCGGCCCGGCGGCGAGCGCGGCACCGGCGGCTGCGTGTCGGGCGTGCCGTTCGCGTCGAAGCGGCGCATCGCATCGGTCAGCCGGCGCAGCGGCCGCGTGATGAAGCTGAACGCGGTGAGCCCCGCGAGCAGGCCGAGCAGCGCGACGAGCGCCATCGACCACAGCGTCGTGCGCAGCACGTTGCCGGCGTCGACGCGCGCGGCCAGCCGGTCGTGCGCCTCGCCGAGCAGCACCACGTAGATGTAGCCCGACGGCGGCTGCCCCGGGCGCTGCAGCGGCGCGGCGCTGAACACCTTGCGCGCGTCGGGGCTGCGCGGATCGTCGCCGAGAATCGGCAGCGGGTCGCCCGCGATGAAGCGCTGCACCGGCGCGAGATCGACGCGGTCGCGCTTCACGTGGCCGGGCGGCGCATCGTCGCCCTTGATGCGCCCCGCGTTGTCGAGCAGGTACACCTCGACGCTCGGGTTCACGCCCATCAACTGGCCGAACAGCGTGCGCACGGCGTCCGGTCGCAGCCCGTTCGCATCCATCAGCGGCGCGCTGTGGGTCACGCTGTCGACGATATTGGCGGCCAGGTCGCGCGACAGCCCCTGCACGACTTCCTGCTCGCGCATGTCGTTCGCGCGGATCTGCAGCCACGCGGACGCGCCCGAGCACGCAAGCAGCAGCACCGAGAACACGAGCGACAGCCGCTGGGTGAGCGTGAGCTTCATCATGCGTCCCGCTGGCCCGGCGCCGCGAGCTTGTAGCCGCGGCCCCACACGGTGAGGATCCGCACCGGCTCGGCCGGATCGGTCTCGATCTTCGCGCGCAGCCGGTTGATGTGGGTATTGACCGTGTGCTCGTAGCCTTCGTGCTGGTAGCCCCATACCGCATTGAGCAGGTCCATCCGCGAAAACACCTTGCCCGGGTGGCGCGCGAAGAAATACAGCAGGTCGAATTCGCGCGGCGTGAGGTCGATGCGCGCGCCGTCCACGCTCGCTTCGCGCGCGATCGGGTCGATCGCCAGCCCCGCGACGTCGAGCGTGCCCGCGTCGATCCGCGAATCGCGCGCGAGCGCATCGACGCGCCGCAGCAGCGCCTTCACGCGGGCGACGAGTTCGAGCACCGAGAACGGCTTGGCCAGGTAGTCGTCGGCGCCGAGTTCGAGCCCGAGGATCCGGTGCACCTCGCTCGAACGCGCGCTCGTGATGATGATCGGCGTGTAGCGCGTCATCGCACGCGCGCGCCGGCAGATCTCGAGGCCGTCGACGCCCGGCAGCATCAGGTCGAGGATCAGCGCATCCCAGCCGCCCTGTTCGAGCAGGCGCAGCCCTTCGGCCCCGTCCGCGCTGTGCACGACTTCGTAGCGCTCGTCGCGCAGGTGCAGGCTCAGCACGTCGGCGATGTCGGCATCGTCCTCGACGATCAGGATGCGTTTCGGTTGTTCCATGGCAGCGGGCGGCGGCACATCGGTGCCGGGGTCGGGTTTCGGGTCGGGCCGGCCCCGGTCCGGCAGGCCGGGTTCACGGGGGGGGAATCGCGGCAACCGGCCGCGCTGCCGCCATTGTGCAAAATTTTGCGGCGGGCAGGGATCACATTTCATTTAACTTTGGAGTGTGATCCGGAGGCGAGGTAATGATGGCGGGGCTCTGCGGTCTGGCCCCTGAAATTAAAACGCGGGCTCGTGCGGGGAGCGTGCGGGCGCGCGGGCGCCAGGCTCGGGCGCGCGCCGGGCACCGGGCACCCGCCGCATCGAAGAATCGCGTCGTGTTTCCCGCCGATGCGTTGAATGCCGAGCAGGCACGCACCTCGGCAGACCCGCACGCGTCTCCCCCTCTCCGGCCCGCGAGCGTCCGACGGAACGACGCGGCCCGGCCGGCTACGGCCGCCGATTCACGCCGGGCCGCTCGCTTGCGGCGACGCGATCGACCCAGCCGCGATAGAACGCGCGGTACTTGAGCACGAGCTTGTCGTACTTGCTGTACGCGCCGCCGCCGTCCGGTTTCATCGCGTTCCAGATCTTGACGTCGTAGCCTGCGGCCTGCCTGGTCTGGAGTCCGAACAGCACGAAGTCGAGCGCGCGCCGCAACGGGCCGCCCCTCTTCTCGATTGAGATGAGCATGTGCATGACGTTCCTGCCGTCGCTCACCGGCGTCACGCACTGGAGCAGCTTGTACTTGGCGACGCCGTCCAGCGCGACGGTCATCACGCACCCGCCGGGATAGCCGTCGAAGTGCAGGTTCATCTGCGACATGTTCAGGCCGAGCGCGCGCGACAGCATGCCGAGCGGCCCGAAGTACCGATCCACGGTGAAGTCGATCCCGGCTCCGAACCACGCGCCCGCCCGGGCCAGCGGCTCGACCTCCGGCCACGGGCGCCAGTCGTCGAACAGCTTCAGCTCGAAGGCCGAGATCGGGAGCGCGTGGACGGGGTGCGCGTGCTGCGCGTCGTAGAAGTTCTCGACGATCCGCAAGACCGCCGTGGTCGTCTCGAACGCGATGTGCAGGTGCATGAAGTCGCCGTTGTCGACGTCGGCCGCGGCGATGTCGGGCAGCGGGTGCTGCGGCTGCGGGGAGCCGTACCAGACCCACACGTAACCGTACCGCTCGGCCGTGACCAGTGTCGGCTGGCGCGCCCCGCGCGGAACGGGCTCCAGCCGGTGCACCGTCTGGCTGTGGCCGGGAATGTGCGCGCACTGGCCCTGCTCGTCGTACCGCCAGTGGTGGAACGGGCACTGGATGCACCCGTCCTTGACCTGCCCGTCGGCCAGGTTCGCGCCCAGGTGCGCGCAGTGGCGGTCCATCACCACCGCCCGCCCCGTCGCGCCGCGCCACGCGACGCACGGCCGGCCGAAGAGCGTCAACGCCACCGGCTTGTCCTTGAGGCGGTCCGAACGCATCGCGACGTACCAGCTAGCCGCCACGCGCGTGGTCGCGTCGTACATCCCCGCGGGATGCACGGCGGCCTCCGCTTGCTTCAATTGAACGTCTTCGATCATGTTCGTTCCGGGGTCGGTCGACTACTTCAGCGCCAGGCCGATGCGGGTCGTGACGTACGCCCTGAGCAGCGCGAACATCGGGTTGTAGTCGAAATACCGTTTCACCTCGGCCGGCGCGCTGGTCTGCGTCCAGTGCAGCAGCTTCATCGCCGGCACCAGGCTGTACTTCGAGTTGTTGAGCTGCGGCCGCGCCCCGGTGATGCAGTACCCGAAGCCGAACATCGGCTTCGCGAACTCCCGTTCGTTGATGAGCACGTGAATCCGCGCCGCGGCGTCCCCCGCCGACTTGCGCCCGGCGCTCACGGCCTCGACCTCGGCTTTGGCGTCGTTGAACAACTGGTAGTAGCCCTCCATGTCCGCGCACAGGAACCCGAGGTACGGGGCGTTGTTGTCGAGGTGATCGAGGTCGGCCTCGTCGCGCGACGCACGGAACCGCGCGTGGGCCTGCACGAGCCGGAACTGCCCGAGGATCGTGCCGACCGCCCATAGCCGGTGAAACGCGTCCCACAGGCGGAAGTCCGAGAACGCCGTGTAGCAGCAACTGACGAAGTCGTCGTTGTGGTCCAGCAGCTTCTGCTGCAGGCGCTCGATGTACTCGAAGCGCTCGGGGGAGAAATCGTCGTCGCGCAGCGCCTTGATGAGTCGCGCCGCAAGCGCGTGGATGGTCACCGCGGTGTTCTCGAGCCCCCGCGAGAACAGCGGGTCGATGAACCCGTTCGCGTGCAGCATCAGGCAGTAGCGGTCGCCGACGCAGGCGCGCGACGAGAACTGCAGGCGGTCGGTCTTGACCCAGTCGCGCACCGGCACGGCGTCGCGGAACTGCGCCGCGATGCTGGGGAACCGCGCGAGAAACTCGTCGAATTCCTGCTGCGCGGGAATGTCCGTTTTCGGGTAGACGCGTGGGTCGAGCTGCAGACCGACGCTCACCAGGTTGTTGGTCGAACGCGGGTGATTGTTGAACGGAATCACCCACAGCCAGCCGCCCTCGAACATGTGGTGCAAGGTCCCCTCGTGCCAGCGCCAGCGCTGCCCCTTGACCTTGAAGATGTCGTCGAACGGCTTGACCCCGAGCATGTGCGTATAAAGGCTGCGCGAGTGCGTCTTGAAGCGGCACGGCTCTTCGCGGAGATTGAATTTGGTTGCGAGCGGCGCGCGGGGCCCGCCGCAGTCGATCATGTACCGGCCGGTGAATCGTTCGCCCTGGGCGGTGGCCACCGCAACGCCGTCCTTGTCGGCGTGGTATTCGGTCACGCTCGTCTTCTGGCGGACCGTGCAGCCGTATTTGATGGCGGCCTGCAACAGGTAGGCGTCGACGTCCTGCCGGTAATAATGGCTCTCCGGCCCCCACGGCAGCTCGGGAATCACGCACTGCGTGAACTCCTTCGGGTCGTGCTCCTGGCCGGGCTTGTGGAACACGAAGCCGAAGTTGCGCTTGATGCCCGTGCTCGACGCGACGTAACGCTGCGTCGCATAGAACGACGTGATGTGGTCGAGCTCCGGAATGCCGTAGCGATCGGCGATGATGCGGTTCATCAGCGACGTCTCGGGGATCGACGATTCGCCGATCGTGAACCGCGGGTGCGACGACTCCTCGACGATCAGGACACGAAACTTCTGCTTGGCCAGGATCGCCCCCATCTGGGTGCCGGACATGCCCGAGCCGAGAATGATCACGTCGAAGTGGTTGCTGTCACGCCCGTTCGCGGGGCTCTGCTGAGTCATGGGGGCCACTCTCCTGGTGAGATGAAACACACGGGACTGCGGGTGAGGTGTCAGCACGCGTCGAGCGCGGCGCGCACGCGGGACCGCGCGTCACGCGTGAGCGTGAGCAGATCGCCGAGCATGCTGGGCGCGTACCCCCCGCTGCCGATCGACGGGCCGCTTTGCCCGGCCTCGTACGTCCGCTCGGCCAATTTGAGGTGCGGCGCGCGGAAGTGCAGCAGGATTTCGAAGACCCGCTCGAGGGCCGCGAGCCCTGCCCCGACGGGCTCGCCCCGCACGCGGGCCGCCTGCGCGTCGCCGAGCACGCGGTCGACGAGCGCCGGCTTCCCGTCGAACCGGGCGTAGATCGCCCTGAACGCGGGAAGCACATAGGGCAGGTACGTCTCCTTGAATTCCCGATAAGCCGCGTGGTCCGATTGCGAGCCCCACAGCACGTGCTCCAGCACGAAGAGGGGCATTTCCACCGCACCGGGGCCGAGGTAGCTGCGACCCCCCACTTGAATCGGTTCGTAGAAAGGGCGCAGCTCGTCGTAGAAGACTTGCGGCGAGATGAAGCGGTAAGCGTAGACGATCGACTCGACCATTTTCTGAAGATAGGCCGCCAGCTCGACGCACCCTGGCTCGAACGCGGACGAGCGTAGCGGCACGTCGTAAAGCTCGACGGTCAACGCGATGGCCGCCTCGAGGGCCGCCATCGAGATGCGCACGCTCTCGAGCAGGTGCGCTTCGTCGTCGAGCCCGGTGTAGCTGCGCTGCGCGTCGGGCGCCGCGGGGTTCCAGACCGTCACGTGCAGAAGCGTCTCGCGCGGCGGCAGGTCGGTCGCGCGTGCCAGTTCGAGCAGCACCGGCTCGAGCCCGGGCACCACGTCCACGGGCTCGTGTCCGTGCCGCTTGAGCGACCCCAGGAAGAATCCGATGTCCCGCATCGCGGCGGCCGCTTCGACGAAGCCCCAGCCGGCGGGCACGCCGCGCACCGGGAGGAACTCGCGCAACAGCCCGACGATGCCGGGCACATCCTTTTGACGGTTCAGGCCCGGCAGTCGCAGCACGAGCGCGCGCGCCCGCAGCGGATCGCAGGCCGCGACGGCGGCGTGCATGGCCGCCGGTGCGCTTACCCGGTCCAGGGTGCGCTCCACTACCGGATCTCCCGCGGCGCGAGTGCCGGCCGGGGCCGGGGAATCGCCGCTGACTCGACGCGCGTGAGGTTCGCCGGCTGCCGGCATGGCGTGACGAGATACGAAGCGGCCATCCAGCCCGCCGCGCCGCCACCGACGACGGCAGCATTCCTGATCGGATTGCTCATGACACTTCCCATAGGATTTAAACCCGAATGGACTTCTGCGATGGCGGCCAATTGATCGGAACCCAGAATAGACCGACGACCATTTAAAACAAGCTGATACGTTTGACAGGTTTTTATTATTTATTGATCACCGGATTCAATTATTCAAAAACAGATACGCAATTTACCTTGTAATAAATTTTCGGTTCAATTCCATTGATTATTTCAAGATCGCCAAACGGCACCAATTTCCCGCCGCCGCCCGAATTTCATTTAACACTGTCACACTCATGAACGCAGATTCCGATACATCAAATAAATAAACAACCGTTTCAGATTCAAAAACAATCATCCTCTGGATTTTTCCTGTCAAACCTGTCAGTAACCGTAAATAGTGGCGTTAGCATAGACTGCGCAAATGCCAATAAAAACGACAATGACTAATCGGATTGCGCCGCCAAGCTAAACAGCCTGACTCCAGTCAAACGAGAGGACTTATGCGGAATTTGATGAAAAGCATCCTGATTGTGGGCGGAGGGAGCGCGGGATGGATGACTGCCGCCTATCTTTCCAAAGCGTATGGCCACGAGGTCAAAATCTCGCTGATCGAGTCACCCACCATTCCAAAAATCGGCGTAGGCGAAGCAACCATTCCAAATCTGCAAAAAGTATTCTTCGATTTTCTGGGGCTGAAAGAACGGGACTGGATGCCGCACTGCAATGCATCGTTCAAGTCGGCGATCAAATTCATCGGCTGGAACACCAAAAGCGACCCGGCCGATTACTTCTATCACATGTTCGGGCAATTGAAAGAGGTCAACGGCATTCCTCTTTCCCACTATTGGGCGCACCTGAAAAATACGGGACAGACGTCGGAACCGTTCGCGTACGCCTGTTACAACAAGTCGACACTGCTGGACGCCAAGCTTTCACCGAAGGATCGCGACGGCAACTCGCGCATGAGCCATGCATGGCATTTCGATGCGCATCTCGTCGCCAATTACCTCAGAGACCTGTCGGTAAACTGGGGGGTCGAACATATCCAGGGCGAAGTCGTCGAGACGCGGCTGAATGAAGATGGCGGCATCCGGTCGGTGCGACTCCAGTCGGGTGCCGAAATCACCGCGGATTTTTTTGTCGACTGCTCGGGGTTCAAGGGACTTCTGATCAACCGCGCGTTGAAGGAGCCGTTCATCGACATGTCGCGATACCTGCTGTGCGATTCGGCGGTTGCGGCGTCGATCGTCCACGACGACGAAGCCAACGGTGTCGAGCCGTATACGTCGGCGATTGCGATGAGCAACGGCTGGACCTGGAAGATTCCGCTGCTCGGCCGGTTTGGATCGGGCTACGTCTACTCGAGCAGCTTCAGTTCGAAGGACACCGCGACCGAGGATTTCCTGAAGCTCTGGGGTGTCAGGGAAGATCAGGTCAAGCTGAACCACATCAAATTCCGCACCGGACGCAACCGCAGAGCCTGGGTCAAGAACTGCGTGTCGATCGGGCTCGCGTCATGCTTTCTCGAGCCGCTGGAGTCGACCGGGCTCTACTTCATTTATGCGGCGATCTATCAGTTCGCAGCGCATTTCCCGGACGCCACCCTGGACCCCCGCCTCGCGGACGCATTCAACAAGAAGATCGAAGTGATGTTCGACGACTGCCGGGATTTCATCCAGACCCACTACTTCACGACGCAGCGCAACGACTCCGATTTCTGGCGGGCCAACAAGCACGACCTCACGATTTCGGATTCGCTGCGCGAAAAACTCGACGCGTACCACGCGGGGCTCGTCGTCTGCCCGCCGGTGACGGTCGACGAGCGCAACTATTACGGCAACTTCGATCTGGAGTTTGCGAATTTCTGGACCAACAGCAACTACTATTGCATGTTCACCGGCCTGAACTGGATGCCGCAGAAATCCCATCCGAAGCTCGTGTACCACGATGCGTGGATGAAGCAGGCGCTCGCCGAATTCCAGAATCTCAAGCGCGAGGAAGCAGCGCTGTCGGCGACGCTGCCCACCAATTACGACTATCTGCGCAATATCAGAGGCACCCGATCGAGCTGACGGTTACCGGGGGCCGACATCTTCGCGTTGTCTGCCATCTTCTGCTTTGCCGGCGCGATCCTGCCGGGACCGATTTCGACGTCGATCTGGTCCGGCGGGATCGCGAAAACAAGGTTTCTTTTGTACAGCCGGCGCCGCGATATCAGGCAGGGTGATCGTCGGCCCAGCGTGGCATTCAAGCCGGACTCTAAGGGTTTCCAGGCAATACGCTGTCGTTGGAAAAACGAGGCTAGTCCATGTTGACATCGAGTCCTATGCTGCAAATGTCGTTCTACGCCGCCATCGTGCTGCTGGTGCCCGGGCCGACGAACACGCTGCTGCTTTCCGCCGGGCTCAAGCTGAATCTGCGCGGGGCGTGCAGACTGGTCGCGGCGGAGGCGGCAGGTTATGTGACGGCAATCACCGTATGGGGATTTTTTCTCTGGTCGCTGGCGGCGCGATATCCGTGGATCGTCAGTTGCGTCAAGTTGATCAGCGCCCTGTTCATCTTCTACCTCGCGGTGAAGATGTGGTTCAAAGGTGCCGACTTCGACACGACCGACTCGGCGCCGTTGGGCTTCCGGGGGCTTTTCGTGGCGACCTTGATGAATCCCAAGGCCCTGTTGTTTTCAAGCGCGATTTTCCCGGAGTCGGCATTCAGATCGCTCGATGTCTTCCTGTTGTCGACCGGCGTATTCCTGATCACCCTGATTCCGATCGGACTGCTATGGTCGCGGTCGGGGCGGCTTCTGCTCATGAACCGGACGGAGGGTCGACTGGCTTCGATCGTGTTGCGATGCTCGTCGCTCGTGTTGCTGATGTTCGCAGCCACGCTGGCCGGTTCCGTGCTCGATCGATGAGGCAGTCATCGCGCGTGCCTGCCGTCGCTGCCCGCTGCCGGCCGGTCGTGCGACGCGGCGCAGCTCGATGAAGCACGCGCCGAACGCACGGTTCGCACACCGTCAAGCGTCGCGGCTATGGCGCTTGCGCGTGCTTTCCGTTGCGGCTCTGGATTCGTTCAGCAGCATCTCCGCCGCCTGCCACGCACGCGCGGCAGCACGCGCATCCCCGATCGCACGCGCATCCGCGGTCGCCCCGCTCAGCAACATCACGTACACGCCTGCAAGCTGACGTGCGCGGCGACGCGGAATGAGCTCCGACAGCAATTGCTCCATGAGGGCCAGCAGGTCATCGCGATAGCGCACCGCCACGTCGGTCACCTTCGGGCAGGTCGCGCCGAATTCGGCCAGCGCACGCTCGAACAGACAGCCCGCGAACTCCGGGCTGCCGAACCACGTGCCGTACCAGTCGAAAATTCCCTTCAGGCGCGCAGCGGCATGCGGCATGCGGTCAAGCTTGGCGGCGATGCTCTCCATGATGAACGTGTAGCGCTGCTCCAGCACCGCCTTGATCAGATCGTCCTTGCTCGCGAAGTGATGGTAGAGCGTCATGCGGGCAACGTCCGCCTCGGCGATGATCCAGTCGATACCGACCGGATGAAAGCCGTGGCGGGAAAACAGCTCACCTGCCTTGTCGACCACCTGCTGGCGTTTGCTCGCGCGCATTCATGCATCTCCTGACGACTGGGCCGCATCTTAGCATCGCCGCCCGCACTGCTCGTTACCGTCGCGCACGATGTATGGAAGGTCCGAGGACATGCGCACTGCGACGCGACGCGCTGGGCGAACCGGCAAAACATCGTCAGCTGCCACGAAGCCAGACGAATCCGCAGCCTTTCGGATGCGGGCTTCGGCAATACGGGATAACTTCGCCGCTACGACCTCGGCTGATTGCGATACGCAACCCGTGCGGCGTCAGCAAACGCCCTCCCCGAGCCGATACGCGCATCGCGTCCCACGTGCGTAGCGCGTGCGCGCCCGGCCGGCATCCACTCCGGCCGCCCATGCCGCTGCTCGCAGCGGTTTCAGCAAGGCACCCGGCCGCCGTTCATCATGCACCAGCGCTGCGTGTCCTGTTGCGGGGGCGCATACGGCAGTCCGGTCCTCGGATCGATGTGATCGTACTGGCCCATCGGGTGTTGCGCCCTCCACGCGGCCTGGTCGGCATACTGTTTCGCGATCGCGGCTTGCTCTCGTGCGAGGTCTGCCTTCTGCGCGTCGTCCATTTTCTTCGTCATGGTCACGAGCCGTGCGAATTTCGGATCGCGCACATCCTGCAGGGGCGGAAACGGGGGCGCAGGCGGCATGATGAGCACAGGGCCGGTGTATTTCGGAATCGGCAACCTGGATGGCCGGCCAAAGTTCGCCGCCCTATCCATCTCCCACAGCGCAGCGTCCATTCCGAGCACATGTTCGTAGTCGCGATTGACGACTGCCAGCGTGACCGGCCCCGACGGCGCCGGCAACGGCTGCAGGGAAGGCGGCAGCGTCTGTCGGGCGTCGGGATAGATGGTGCGGGCATACGCGATTGCAGCGACGGAGTATTGCTGGAGGACCGCCTCGTACGCGTCCAGTATCTGCGCGCGGCCATAGCCGCCGGGATTCTCGAACATCGGCTTGTAGGCCAACATCTTCCGGCTGTACAACGCATTCGCATTGCGCTGCTCTGCGACAAACTGCTGTTGCGGATCGGCCGGCGCAGACGCCGACAGCGGCGCGCACCCCGATAGCACGCCGGCGACAAGCAGCAGCCCGGCTGTCGCGCGAACAGCCGACGGGCATAGACGCGACATATCGGCGATCGCCCGGTTGAGCGAGGCAAACAGAACAGAGGTTTTCTTGATCGCGCTGGTCGGCATCGAACGGTGTCTCGAAGGCTGGGTCATTTTTGGGAGGTCCTGATCGCGACCGTGAATGCGATGCGTCGCAGTAGAAAAGGAAATCGGCACTCGGCCGTCTTTGGGGCCAACCGTTAATCCAGCGCACATCGCACAGGCTGCCGAGATCGACGAACGATGTCAGCAATCCCGTGCAAGTCGGACATGCCGCGAGCGCATTGCGGGCAAGTCCCTCATCGATGTCGGTCCGGTCGTTGTGCACGCACTCGTACCGCCCCGAACACGCGGCCCCGGCACCCGACGGGTATCGGGTGCGCTTCTTCATCAATCGAGAGGCGCGACATGATGAATGTATACTAGTCGATCTACTTTGACTAGAATCGCGATCAGCGTAACTGACGCAATCGGCGCGGGCATAACGGCCGCCGTGTTTTTACTTCTCGATATATTTTCCGATCCTGATATCTGGGAAATGAACACGTTTCAAAAATGTGCGGCTCGGCAATTGATACCCGCCCGTAATGCGCGCGACAGGCAAACCCATGTGCGCCATGTCTTGAACACCGCCCTCTGCGGATCGCCCGCCGCGCCGTGCGCGAGTGCTGCCGTTCACGCATCATCGGCTGCCTCGCGCTGACCGCCGCGCAAACCCGGAGCGCCTGATGCAACGCCTGCCCATGCGACCCCCGTCCCTCATCCTGCGTGCGCTATGCGCCGGCGTCCTGTTGATCGACCTGAACGCGTGCCAGCGCGCCGCGCCGTCCGCCAGCCCGGCGGCGGCACCCGCGTCCGTGGCGTCCTTGGCCGCCCATGCGCCGGAAACGGCCGCGGTATTGCCGCTGCAAGCGCTGTTGAGCGTATTCGGCGGTGCCAAGCCGGCAACCTGGACGGCGTTCGACGACGTGCCCGGTGTGCACTGGAGCGACGCGAAGCCGCTCGGCAATCCGGACAGCCACTCCCCCGACACCACGCACTACCGTGGCGGCAGCCTGCTGCTCGCCGGCTTCGGCGACGTGGATGTCCCGGACGGCAAGGCCGGTGACGAAGCCGGCGTCAAAAAGGACAACGAAGGCCACGTCGGCGTCGTACTCAACGGCAACGCGGCCGCCGTCCTGTCGATCGCATTGCGCAAGTTCTACCCGAGCGACGACACGCAGGACATTCTGCTGCGTCAGTTCGGCGGCGATGCCAAGGTCAAGCGCATCGCCGGCCGATGTGCGTTCGACTACGGCACCACGGCGCCGAACGTGCAAGATAACGTGTTCTACCGGGTCAGCATCGGCAGCGCTGCCGTGCCGGTGTTTGCGGAAACCTACGTCGAAGAGGAAGGCGGCAGTCAGGGGCCGGGAGCGACGAATTTCGTGTTCTACCGCACCCGGCCGGACCAACGTATCGCGAAGATGCAGTGCAAGGGCGCCGACGCCTGAGCAGGAACGCTTCGGCATCGCGATCGTGGCCGAATCGACACATTGACCTGACCCTCAAAACCATCCGGACTACTTATCGGATGGATGACGTCGGTTCGACGCGATGGCGACACGGGGAATCAGTCTCATGAGTTTCGGATACCTGATCATGGAAACCGCAGACAGGATGCCCTCGCGCATCTAACGTCGCTCCAGGCAGCCGCCGCGCGGGTCGTTGCACAGACCGGCCTTATCCATAGCGATCAGGCAAATGGCGAGCCCGAGCGCCGGATGCGACGCGCGTGTCAGGGTCGCGCGCGAGGCCCTGCGCGAACACCTTCAGACCTTCGAGCAACGGGGTCATCGCATCCCACAGCGCTTCGTCGTGCAGCAGCCGGTACACGCCGCGCACACCGGGCGCGACGTGTTCGTGCTGCGACGGCTGCCACGCGCCGACGTGATGCAGCGCGTCGGCGGCCGCGAACGCGGCCTTGCCGAACTGCTCGGGTGGAATGCGCGACAGCGCCGTCACCAGCACCGCCAGATTCTGCACGCCGCTCTGCATGCCCGGCTTGTCGAGCGCGTCGACGAACGTGCCGGCCAGCTGCGCGTTCGCGCTGACGATTTCGTTGGCGACATGCAGGAAGCCGTGCCGGTGCAGGCTGCCGAGCAGATGTTCGAGCGCGTCGTGCGCGCCGGGCTCCGCGTGCGGAGGTGTGTCGTCGGGGGACAGGCGTTCGGTCATCGGCCGTGCTCCGGATGAGGCGTCGCAGCCGCGCCGCAGGCAACGGCGATCGCAAGATTCAACAACGGGTTCGAAGATGTTCCGGTATTCATGTTGGCACCGTAGGGCAGCCCCCGAACGACCGGGTATCGTCGCAACGTCAAGCATGTGCCGTTCCCCGGGCGTTTGCGTCGGCGGCGGCCGGTGCATCGCGGGCGCCGCGGGTTCACACCGCGACGCCGGACAGAAATGACAAGCGCTTGAAAAAGCGTCCGCGAATCCCGCGCCAGCCGCTGCGCCGTCGCGTAGCCGCGCGTCAGGATTCAGGCGAGCGGTCGGCCGGCTCCCCATCGCGTCCGGGCTCATTGTCGTCACCCCGTTCGGCGACCCGCTTCGCCAGGTTGAGGTAGGTCTGGGCCATCGCGCGCAGTTCTTCTTCCGACGCGTCCTCGATCCCGATCAGCCGGTCGCTTGCCGCATGCGTGACGGCGACGAGTTCGTCGAGCTTCAGATGCATCGCGACGCTGTCGCGATTCTGGTTGCGCTGCAGCAGGAACACCATCAGGAACGTAATGATCGTCGTCCCGGTATTGATGACGAGCTGCCACGCGTCCGAATAGTGGAACAGCGGCCCGGTGACGAGCCACAGCACCGTAATGGCGACCGCGCTGCCGAATGCGACCGGCGAACCGGCCCAGACGGTCACGCGCGACGCAAACCGTTCGAACGCGCGCGTGACGGGATGCTCGACCGTGACCGCTCGCGGGTCGGACACGGTCCGGTCGGGTGCGCCCGACCGGGCGCGGGGTGAATCGTCTGCTGCTTGCATGGCGTCTCCCGGATACGAGTCTCGATCTCGGCGCACGCGCGAGCCCGCCGCGCGCGATGGCACGGGGTTCGGTCCCGTATGCCGGCGCCACCGACGAAGGAGCAGCTTGCGTGCCCGGCTGCGTGGCCTGCGCCGAAAGCGCCCCGGCTCATCGCCACCGCGCTCGCACACGCGCTTCGCCGAGCGCGGCGAGCGCGCGCATACGGTCGGCGGTGCGGCACACATCCGATCACCACCCGCTGGTCGCGCGGATGCGCGCGCCGGCCACGGTGAACGCAATCGATGCCACGAGCCTGCGCGGTCCGCCATGAGCGGGGTCAGGCGTTGCAATGCGCGTGCGTGCAAGCCAGCGGCGTTGCCGGAACGAATCCCGGCTCATGACGTGCAACTCTCCCGCCCGACAATGAACCCACGGCGCGCTTCACTGCCGTCGCGTTCGTCCGATCACATCGAGCGACCGACCCGCTTTCCCCCTTTCACGACCACTCTTCCGGCGGCAACGGCCCGCCGTCGTCCTCCCACAACGGCTGAGCCGTCTCGTCGCCTTTACCCGCGGTGCCGGCCGTCACCGGCCCGCTCTTCGTTGCCGGCTTCCGCGCCGGCCGCGTGCCGCGCGACGCCGCTCCTGCGTTGCGCTCGCGCGTGGGCGCCACGGTGCGCTTCGCGCCCGCGCGCCCCTCGTCGATCGATTCGGCCTGCTTCGGCGGCCGTGCCTGCGAAGTCGCGTTCGTGCTCCTCTCCCGTCTCAACGATCAAGCAGCCGACCCGCAAGACCGATGCCCGCGCCGGGCAGGCGGATTGCTCCATCCGTCGGGTCCAGCTCATCGCCCGGAGACGACCATGCCGACCGACCGCCCCACGCCGCCTGCCACGCGCCACCGCCTCGGCGAATGGATGGCCCGCGAAGAAGCACACATGGCCGCCTTCCGCGACAAGGTCGCAGCCGATGCGCGCGCGCATGCGGGCGACCGGCTGCGTACGCCGGCCGTGCAGGAATTCGCACGGCTGTTCGACGACGACGCATTGCTGCGCATGAGCGTCGTGCGCGCGATCGACGAAGCGGCGGAGGCGGGCCATCGGCTCGGCTATGCATCCGTCGGCGAGCTGATGACCGTGCTGGATTTCCTGATGACCTACACGCCGCCGTTCAGCGAAGCGAGCCTGATCGTGTGCCCGATCAACGCGTTTCTCGACTGGCCGATGTGCATGCCGTCGGGCCATGCGCTGTTTCGCGACGCCACCGTCAACGCGCATCTGCAACGCATGCTGAACGTATGGTGCGACTTCCTCGGCGGCCCGCACTCGCGCGCGCATCTCGACACGTCGGCACCCGACGGCTGGTTCTGCGACGCCGCGCGCGAGCGCGTCGGGCTGTCGCAGTTCCAGTATCGCGACGACCTGCCGTACTGGGGCTTCACGTCGTGGAACGACTTCTTCACGCGGCGCTTTCGCGACGGCGCGCGCCCCGTCGCGGCTCCCGACGATCCGCACGTGATCGTCAGCCCGTGCGAGGCGGCCCCGTATCACACCGAATCGAACGTGAAGCTGCGCGACCGGTTCTGGTTCAAGGAGCAGCCGTATTCGCTGCGCGACATCTTCACGCCCGCATGGCTGTCGCTCGCCGAGCGCTTCGTCGGCGGCGACCTGTATCAGGCGTACCTGAGCGCATACAACTACCATCGCTGGCATGCACCGGTGCGCGGCGTCGTCACGCATGCGTACCGGGTCCACGGCACCTACTACTCCGTCGCGGACGCGGAAGGCCCCGACCCGGCCGGGCTGAACGACTCGCAGGGCTACATGACGGCCGTCGCGACGCGCGCGGTGGTCGCGATCGCGTGCGACGATCCGGGCATCGGCACCGTGGCGGCCGTGTTCGTCGGCATGGGCGACGTATCGTCCTGCGTGATCGACGTCGTGCCCGGCCAGCGGGTCGACAAGGGCGACGAGATCGGCTATTTCCAGTTCGGCGGCTCGACCTGTTGCCTGCTGTTCGAAGCCGGCGTGATCGACCGGTTCCTGCATGCGCCGCCGCTCGCCGGCGACGCGCCCGTCGTGCCGGTCAATTCAGCGGTCGCGGTCGCCCGCTGAGTCGCGCGCCGCCCGTCAGGCCCGCACATCTCGCGCGGGCAGCGGTGCAATGTTTTCAACGATTTGTAATGCCGCCGCGCGAACGCCGCGCCGTCGACCGCCGGCCGATCGCTGGCCGACGCGGGTTCACGCCGCCTGCGGCGCCAGCGAATCGATCAGCGCGCCGTTGAACGCGGGCAGGTCGTCGGGCTTGCGGCTGGTGATGAAAGGGCCGTCGCGTACGACTTCCTGATCGACCCACTTGCCGCCCGCATGACGGATGTCGTCCTGCAGGCTCGGCCAGCTCGTCATCGTGCGGCCTTCCACGAGGCCGCAGGACACGAGCAGCCAGCCGCCGTGGCAGATCGCCGCGACCGGCTTGCCGGCGCCGACGGCCGCCGTCACGAACTCACGCGCGGCCGTCACCATCCGGATCGCGTCGCCGTTCACGACCCCGCCGGGCAGCACGACCGCGTCGTAATCGCCCTCGCGCACCTCGTCGAACGTATGATCGACCTTCACGCGCTTGCCCTTCTCGACGTGCCTGAAGCCCTGGATCTCGCCCGCTTCCTCCGAAATCACGTCGACCTGCGCGCCTTCGGCCGCCAGTGCGCGCTGCGGTTCGACGAGTTCGGCTTCCTCGAAACCATCGACCGCGAGGATCGCCACCTTGCAATGTTCCAGCCTTCCGCTCATGAAATCCTCCGTCAGTGATGCGGCACGCGTCGTGCCGAGCCGGTCTTGCAGCAAGCGGCGTGCCGATCGTGCCGACGGGATGCGCGCGGCAGACCCGGCGAATGCTTGCGCGCCCCGACGCGCGCGGGTGTCGCGCTTCCAGAGTCCGCCGGACGTCGGCGGTCGGCGGCAGTCGGCGGCGACACTGCGCTACTGCAGGCGACTTGCGGCGTCCGGCATCGCGTCGGTCACTTCGATCACGAGGCGGACATTCCTGCCCCATCGACTCGGCAACGCGCATGCCGTCGTCGGCAAGCTGGCGCGGCACGCGGCTTGCGTCGCTGTACCGCGTACGGACCCCTGTGTCCGCCACCGTCTGTCACTTTTACGGAGTCCTCGTTATGCCTTCCGCTTCCGCTGCGCACGGCAAGCGCCGCACGCGACGCCCGGGCCGCGCCCGCAGCACCGCCCCGACCCACCGCAAGCGCTGGTCCGGCGAAGTCACGCAAACAAGCGACGCGCTCGACATCGAGCCCGACATCTTCAAATCCGACGATCCGGCCGCCATCGCCGCGTCGCTGAAGCATTCGGCCGAACACAGCCGCCGCCGCAAGGCGTCGCCGTTCCAGTCGGCGATGTCGATGTTGAATTTCTACGTGAACCGGGCGGGCCGCAATTTGCCGAAGACGCGCCGCGCGACCCTCGAACGCGCGAAGCGGAAACTGCGCGAGGCGTTCGGCCGCAAGCCCTGAGCGGCTTGCGCGCCCGTCCTGCCAACCATCGATAGCCGTACACATGCACGAAACGCTCTGGTACCTGATCGTCGGCGCCGTGCTGATGGGCATGGGCCTCGCGGCGTCCGCGCTGCGCCACCTGCCGTGCAGCACCGCGATGATCTATCTCGCGCTCGGCGTCGCGCTCGGCCCCGCCGGCGCCGGTCTGCTGCATCTCGATCTCGAACGCGACGCGCGGCTGCTGCGCGAAATCGTCGAAGTCGCGCTGCTCGTGTCGCTGTTCGCGATCGGGCTGCGGCTGCGCGTGCCGCTCACCGACCGGCTATGGCTCGTGCCGTGCCGCCTCGGGCTGCTCGCGATGATCGTCACGGTGCCGCTGCTCGCCGCATGCGCGGTGCTCGCGCTCGGGCTCGACTGGGGCCCCGCGCTGCTGCTTGCCGCGATCCTCGCGCCGACCGACCCCGTGCTCGCGCACGACGTGCAGGTGCACGACCCGGGCGATCGCGACCTGGTGCGCTTCGCGCTGTCAGGCGAAGGCGGCCTGAACGACGGCGTCGCGCTTCCGTTCGCGCTGGCGGGGCTCGCGCTGTGCGGTACACGCGACGCGACGGAGGGACTGCCGCCGCTGTCCGGCGCGTTCGCGCTCGTCACGCTGTGGGGTATCGCGGGCGCGGCCGCGATCGGCGGCGGCCTCGGTTGGGCGGCCACCAAGACGATCGGCTGGCTGCGCACGCGTCATGCACAGGCGCTCGGCCTCGAGGGCTTCTTCGCGCTCGCGCTGATCGTGCTGTCGTTCGGCGCCGCGCAGCTCGCGCACACGTTCGGCTTCATCGCGGCATTCGCGGCGGGCGTCGCGATGCGCCGCGTCGAGCATCGTGCGAGCGGCGACCGCATGCCGCGCGAAGTGATCGGCCGGATCGATTCGGCAGACGTCGTCGCCACCGAGCAGCATCCGGACAAAGCGCATGCGTTCATGACCGAATCCGTACTCGGGTTCACGATCGAACTCGAACGGATCGCGGAAGCCGTCGTGATGACGATGATCGGCAGCGTGCTCGCGACGCTGCCCGGCCCGCTGATCACCGTGGGCGCCGCGATGCTGGCCGCCATGCTGTTCGTCGTCGTGCGCCCGCTGGCCGTGCTCGCCACGCTCACCGGCTCGCCCGCGACGCATGCGCAGCGGCGGCTGATGGCATGGTTCGGCATCCGCGGGATCGGTTCGTTCTACTACCTGCTGTATGCGCTGGAACACGGGCCGTCGAATGTGGTGCGCCCGCTCGCGGCGCCGGTGCTGGCCGTGGTGTCGGCATCGGTGATCGCGCACGGCATCTCGGCGACGCCGCTGATGAACTGGTACCACCGGCTGCAGCAGCGGCGCTGATGCACCCGCGCTCAGGCTCACGCATCGGCGCCCAGCTTGGCGCGCATCGCCGCGGTGATGCGCTGACGCGCGTTCGCATAACCTTCCCACGGGTCGCGCGTCAATGCGTCGAGGCGTTCGTGCAGCGTGTCGATCGTCCACTGCGCGCCACCGGTCGTCGCAGGCACCTCGTCCCAGTCGAGCGGCACCGACACGCCCAACCCGGGCCGCGCGCGCACCGAGTACGCGGCGATCGTGCTCGCGCCGCGCCCGTTGCGCAGGTAGTCGACGAAGATCTTGCCGCGCCGGTGACGCGGCCCCATCGTCGCGGTGAAGCGCTCGGGCAGCGTGCCGGCGACGTGCTGCGCCACCGCGCGCGAAAATGCCTTCACGTCGTCCCAGCCCGCGTGGCGCGTGAGCGGCACGACGACGTGCAGCCCCTTGCCGCCGCTCGTCTTGCAGAACGACACGAGCCCGAGCGCGTTGAGCAGCCCGCGCACGAGCTGCGCGGCGTCGATCATCGCACGCCACGGCAGCGCCGGATCGGGATCGAGGTCGAACACCATGCGGTCCGGCCGCTCGATGTTCGACGCATGCGCGTTCCATGTGTGCAGCTCGATCGTGCCCATCTGCGCGGCGCCGAGCAGCGCGTCGACGCTGTCGATCGACAGCAGCGGCCCGTGGCCCGGGTCGAGCCCGTCGTGCTGCGTGACGAACGGAATCTCGCGGCGCTCCGCATGCTTCTGGAAGAACAGCTCGCCGCCGATGTCGCCCGGGGCGCGCACGAGCGACACGGGCCGGCCTTTCAGATCCGGCAGCAGCCACGGCGCGACCCATTGCCAGTAATGCGCGAGATCGATCTTGCGCGTGCCGCTTTGCGGGTCGAGCACGCGGTCGGGGTGCGTGATGCGCACGCGGCCGACGTGGTCGGCGGCCTCGTCGTGCGACTTTCCTGAAGACGCGGACGAGCGCGCGCTTCTGCGCCCCGTGTCCGTCTTTCTTGCCGGCGGGGAAGATTCGTGCGCTGCGCGCGGTTCGTTCATGGTCGTCTCCGTTCCGGTTGGCTTTGGCACTTCGCGGACGATCTGCCGCGCCGGCTTGTCTTCGCGCAGCGCGATGAACGCAGCCTGCCGCACGATGCCGTCGCCCGTCCATTCCGCGAATTCGCATTCGGCGACGAGCGTCGGCTCGACCCAGTGGACACGCGTGCGAGAACGTTCGCGCGGCGGCGGATCGAACGGCGGCGTCGCGCGCTCGTGCCGGCGCAGCAGCGCGGCGAGCCGGTCGAGCATGCGCGTATCGAAGCCGGTGCCGACGCGGCCGACATAGCGCAACGGCGGCGCGCCGCGCTGCCGCTTGCCGCCCGCGGGCGGCTCGTGGACGCCGAGCAGCAGCGCGCCGAAGCCGTGCCGGCTGCCCGACGGCTCGGTGTAGCCGCCGATCACGAACTCCTGCCGGCGCCGGCATTTCAGCTTGATCCACGTGGACGAGCGGCCGCCGCGATAGCGGGAATCCGCGCGCTTGCCGATCAGCCCTTCGAGCCCCGTGTCGCACGCGTTCGCGAACAGCGCGGCGACGTCGTCGCCGAGGTCGGGCGAATCGCGCAGCCGCGCGGGATCGCTGCCGGCGAGCAAGGGCCCGAGCAGCGCGCGACGCGCGGTGAGCGGCGCATCGCGCAGGTCGTAGCCGTCGAGATACGGCAGGTCGAACACGAACAGCGTCACCGCCTCCGAGCGGCCCGCGCCGAGCGCGTTCTGCAGTGCCTGGAAATTGGGCAGGCCATTCTCGCCGAGCACGACCGCCTCGCCGTCGAGCCACGCGTTGTCGACGTCGAGCGCGGCGAGCGCGTCGCGCTGCACGCGCAATTTCGCGGTCCAGTCGCGACCTTCGCGCGTCATCAGCGTGACGTGCCGCCGCGTGCCGCGGCCCGCGATCCGCGCCAGGATCCGGTAACCGTCGAATTTCACTTCGTAGCGCCAGTCGTCCTGAGCGGGCGGTGTATCGACCAGTGTCGCGAGTTGCGGCGCGATCCGGTCGGGCAACGCGGCGCGCACTGCGCCTTCCACGCGCGACGGATCGACCGCGGTCGTGCTCGCCCCGCCGTCATGCGGCGCCGCAGCCGACGCCGGGGGCGAGCCGTGCACGCTGCCCGGCCGCTGCGCGACCACGTCGAATGCTTGCGCATCGCGTGCGTCGTCGTCACGCTCCTTGATCAGCAGCCATTGCTCCTGGCGCCCCTGCTGCCGCCCGCTGCGCACCAGCGCCCAGCCCCCGTGCAGCTTCGTGCCGTCGAGCCGGAACGTCAGCTTGCCGGCACGATAGCCGGCGCGTGCCTGTGCGATGCCGCCATCGGGCGTCCACGTGCCTTCGTCCCATACGGTGACCGAGCCGGCGCCGTAGTGCCCGGCCGGGATCTCGCCTTCGAACGACGCGTATTCGAGCGGATGATCCTCGACGTGCACGGCCAGCCGCTTCACCGACGGGTCGACGCTCGGCCCCTTCGGTATGGCCCATGACTTCAGCGTGCCGTCGAGTTCGAGCCGGAAGTCGTAGTGCAGCCGCCGCGCATGGTGCTCCTGGATCACGAAGCGCAGCGGCCGGGCCGTGCGCGCGGCCGCGCCCGACTTCCGCGCAGGCCGGGCCTTCGGGGTATCGCGGGCCGTCCGCGCATTCGCGTCGGCATGCGCGCGCCGCCGCCCGTGCGCGCCCTGCGGCTCCGGCGTCGCATCGAAGCGGCGCTTGCGGCGATAGGGGTCGAGCTTGCCGGCCATCACGTCACCCTCCGTGCGGCGCCGTCACGCGGCGTGCTTGCGGCGCACGGCGGTCTTCTTCGCCGCGTGCGTGGCGCTCGCGCCGTGCTTCGCGGCCGCGCGTTTAGATGCCGTCTTCGTCGCGCCTTTCGCGGTACTTTTCGCGGCCGCTTTCGCCGCCCCTTTCGCGGCCCCTTTCGCCGCCGGCTTGCGCCGCGCGCCGGCCGCACGCGCAGGCGGCCGCGCGTCCTCGCCGTCGTCCTCGTCGTCGCCCGTGCGCGATCCACGCGCACCGCCGCCCTTCAGGCTGCGCTTCAGAAGCTCGGTGAGGTCGAGCACGTTGGTCGCCGTGCGCGCCGTCTGCGCGGGGCGGTCCTCGATTTCCTCGATGCGGCCCGCGTGCACCTTGCGCTCGACCAGCTCGAGGATGTCGTCGCGGAACGTGTCGTGATACTCGTCCGGCGTCCACGAGCCGGCCATGTCGTCGATCAGCTTCTTCGCCATCGCGAGTTCGCGCGCACTGACGCCCGCGCGCTTCGCGTCCTCGACCGGCGTCGACAACTCGTCGAGCGGGCGCAGTTCCTCCTGCCAGCGCAGCGTATCGAGCGCGAGCAGCGGGCCCACCGGAATCAGCGCGCCGAGATGCTGGCGGTCGCGTATCACGAGGTGCGCGATACCGATCTTGCCGCTGTCCTTCAGCGCGTCGCGCAGCAGCGCGTAGACCTTCTCGCCCTTGCGGTCCGGCACGAGGTAGTACGGCGTGTCGAGATACAGGAACGACACGGCATCCGCGTCGACGAACGTGACGATGTCGACGGTCTGCGTCGATTCGGGGTTCGCCGCGCGGATCTCGTCGTCGGTCAGCACGACGTAGCGCTCCTTCTCGTACTCGTAGCCGCGCACGATGTCCTCGCGCGTGACTTCCTTGCCGGTGCGCTTGTTGATCTGCCGGTAGCCGACCGGGTCCATCGAGCGCTTGTCGAGCAGCCGGAACGACGGCTTCACGGTGCGCGTGGCCGGGAACAGCTGCACGGGCACGTGAACGAGCCCGAAGCTGATCGCGCCTTTCCAGATCATGCGTGCCATCGATGTCCTCCTCGCGGCGTCCGTCGCCGCCTGCAACCGTCAGGGCCGACGGCCGCTGCGCACGATGCCGGCGCGCGCGCAGCGCACCGGCATCGCCGCGGCGCTACGCCGGCAACTCGGCCGCCTGCTGCTCGCGTGCCCATACGCGATGCTGGCCGATGTGGTCGGACAGCGCGTTCAGCACCGCGTCGAGATCGGCGCTCTGCCCGACGCACACGCCTTCGGCCGGGTCCGGCAGGTGCGCGGCGCCCAGCAATTGCCGCCCCGACCCGACGGCCGCGATCGGCTTCAGGTGCTTGAACGCTTCGCGCACGAAATGCCGCGCGTCGGCACTGTGCGCGAGGTCGCCGCCATCGTCGTCGCCGCCGCACACGAATACCGCGTCGAACATCACCGACGGCATGCCGACGAGCGTCGCCTGCGGCACGAGGCCGCCGACCGGCGCCAGCGTTGGCGCAACGATCGTCGGTACCGCGTGCTCGGCCAGTAGCGCATCGCGCACCTGCTCGACGAGCGCCTGGCTCGCGCCGGCGGTCGCGATCAGCGCGATCTTGCGCGACCGGATGCCCGGTTTCGAGCGGCCGATCAGGCTCAGCGCGGGCGAACGCTGCGCGACGGCCGGCGCCACGGCCGCGGGCGGCGCGGGCAGCCCGAGCCGTTCGGCCACCTGCGCGGCCAGCCCCGCGTCGAAGCGCGCGATCGTCTCGTTCACCACGCGTTCGCGAATCTGCGGCTGCGTGACCTTGCCGAGTTCGAAGCAGTACGCGTCGCGGATATGCCGCTGCTCGATCTCCGTCATGCTCTGGTAGAACAGCGCGGGCTGCGAGAAATGATCGGCGAACGATTCGCTGCGCACGCGCACCTTGTCGCCTTCGAGCGGCTCGTGCACGGTTTCGAAGCCGCCGCCGGCCGGCGCGGGCGGCGTCTCGCGCGGCCAGCCGCCGCTCGTCGAATTCGGCTCGTACGACGCCTGGCCGACGTTGATCGTCTGCCGGTGCATCGCGTCGCGCTGGTTGTTTGCGAACGGACACACCGGCCGGTTGATCGGAATCTCGTGGAAATTCGGGCCGCCGAGCCGGCTCAGTTGCGTATCCGTGTACGAGAACAGGCGCCCCTGCAGCAGCGGATCGTTCGTGAAGTCGATGCCCGGCACCACGTGGCCCGGGTGAAACGCGACCTGCTCGGTTTCCGCGAAGAAGTTGTCGGGATTGCGGTTCAGCGTCATCCGGCCGATCGGCCGCACCGGCACCAGCTCTTCCGGCACCAGCTTGGTCGGGTCGAGCAGGTCGAAGTCGAAGGTATCCGCATCGGCCGGATCGATCATCTGCACGCCGAGTTCGAACTCCGGATAGTCGCCGCGCTCGATCGCCATCCACAGGTCGCGCCGGTTGAAATCCGGGTCGTGGCCGGCGATCCGCTGCGCTTCGTCCCACAGCAGCGAATAGGCGCCGCTCACGGGCCGCCAGTGGAATTTCACGAACCGCACGTCGCCGGCCGCGTTCACGAAGCGGAACGTGTGCACGCCGAAGCCGTCCATCGCGCGGTAGCTCGCGGGCAGCGCGCGGTCGGACATCAGCCACAGCACCGTGTGCGTGGTTTCCGGCACGAGCGACACGAAATCCCAGAACGTATCGTGCGCGGACGCGCCGGTCGGCATTTCGTTCGGCGCCTCCGGCTTCACCGCGTGGACGAAATCGGGGAACTTGATCGCATCCTGGATGAAGAACACCGGCATGTTGTTGCCGACGAGGTCGTAGTTGCCCTCTTCCGTATAGAACTTCACCGCGAAGCCGCGCACGTCGCGCACGGTGTCGGACGAACCGCGCGGCCCCTGCACCGTCGAGAAACGCACGTACACCGGCGTTTCGGCGGCCGGGTCCTGCAGGAACGCGGCCTTCGTGTAGTCGGCCATCGGCTCGTACACGCGGAACACGCCGTGCGCGGCCGAGCCTCGCGCGTGCACCACCCGCTCCGGAATGCGCTCGTGATCGAAGTGCGTGATCTTCTCGCGCATGATGAAGTCTTCGAGCAGCGACGGGCCGCGCGGGCCGCCGCGCAACGTGTTCTGGTTGTCGGCGATGCGCACGCCCTGGTTGGTGCGCAGCGCCTCTTGGTCGGGCCGCGCGCGGTGCTCGTCGAGCTGGCGCGATTTCGCGCTGTCGGACGGCTGCGTGGGCTTGGCGGCCGGTTTCTTGCCGGATGGGGAACGGGTCATCGATCGGTCCTCGTAGTATTCGGGTGGACAGCCGCCACACACGCGGGGTCGCTGCGGCGCGCGCATGCGGACAGCAGGAAAAGGCCGGCGCGGCCGGGCGCGTCAGCACCCGCTGGCCGGCCGTGGCATCAGGGCGCGCGCAGCGCAGCGTCGAATTCGGCGCGCGTCACGTCGAGCGCCACGTCGCATTCGATCGCCGCATCGTCGACGCGCGGCTTGCGCTCGTCCACCGCGCGCCGCGCGCTGTCGCACAGCTGCGTGCGCACGCGCAGGCGGTCGGCTTCGCCGAGCGACGCGTAGCGCGTGATCACGTCCGGATCGAGCCGCAGATCGACCGTGCAACGCCATTCGCGCGCGCTCGGGTCCGCCGGCTCGCGCACCCACGACACCTGGATCGTCAGCCGCCCGGATGCATCGTCCGCATGCACGACGACGGTCGACTCCGACGGGAAGCTGTTCGCGAGCGCATGCTCGAGTTCCTCGATGCGCTGCGAGCGGTCGGGCGCGTGGCTCATCGTCGGACGACGCCCAGCAGCAGCGTGACCAGGAAGATCACGACGAAGATGTAGAACAGGATCTTCGCGATCTCCGCCGCGCCGGCGGCAATGCCGCCGAAGCCGAACACGGCCGCGACGATCGCGATGATGAAGAAGATGATGGCGTATCGAAGCATGGAACCCTCCTGGATGACAGCGCTCGCCGACGCACGTCGGCATCGGTCACGTCATGCGTCGTGCTTGTGTTTCGGCTTGCCGTGGACCGGCGTGGAGGCCATTTTCTCGAGCTCCTTCTCGCTCATCGATTTGGCCATCGACTTCGACGGTCCCTTGAGGTCCTTCATTTTCGTGTCGCCGCGCTTGGCCGACAGGGCGGCCCCCGCCGCGCGCTGCTGGGCCTGGGATTTGGCTGGCATGGTCGTGCTCCTCTCGTGGGCGCGCGCATCGCCGTCAAGCGACGGCACGCGCGCGGTTGGTTGAAACACCCGGCCTTCGACGTCACCACACCGCAGCGGCGCGGGACGGGCGGCGCAATGTCCTGCGCGTGGCGACACCGGGGCCGCGTGCGATGCGCAAGAAGAATGCCTCGACCCGCTGCGCGCACGGCGAGCAAGCGCGGCTTCGAAAGCCGGTTGAGCGGCCGGTACAACAGCAGGTCGTCTGCGGAAGTCATGCAGCTATCGTGCCAACCCGGCGAAGCGCGGCAGGCGCGGCTGTCGCGGGATCGCACCGCGTGGCGCGGCCGGCCGGGGGCGCTTATTTACAAGCCGGCGGCAAGTTTGGGGGCACGCCTTGCGCGCGCCGGATAACACGCCCGGCGCTCGACTGTCGACCGTCATCGCGTCGCATCGATGCGGTCTACGGACGAACGGCCGGGAAAGGCCGCCGTCAGCGCCGGCAGGTGGCGCAGCCGCCACGCGGCCATGTCGCGCGCCTGTTGCGGAATCCGTTCGCGGCACGCGCGGATTTCCGTTTCGCCCGCCGCCTGCGCGACCGCGGCGAGCGCCGTATAGGTGTCGATCCTTACCTGCGCGAACGCATGACCGGCCAGTGCCCCTTCACCCCTTCGACGGCGGCCAGCATGCCGCCTGCGACCGGCCGCACGCGGCGATCCGCACAGCGCACGCGATACCGCGCGCACCGTGGGGTGACGGGCCGGCGCCCGGTCAATACTGCATCGGCGGCGGCGTGCCCGGCAGCGGCTGGTCGCCCTGCGCGCCGCTGCGGCCCGACGACGGTCCGTCGGCCGGCTCACCGCCGGCCCTGCCCTGCGGCATCGTGTTGCCCGGCGACGGACGCTTGTCGTAGCGCGTATTCGCGTCGGGCATCGTCGTGGTCGTCTGGGCCCCGCGACCGTCCGGTGGCGCGGGTGGTGCGCCGTGCGTGCCGTAGGGGCCGTTCATCGACTGCGTACATGCCGCGAGCGTGCACGCCGCGGCAAATGCATAGAGGCCCGCGCGAATCGCGCGCCTCGTCTGGATCGTGTTCATCGAATTCCTCCTCGGATCGACGGCTCATAGCCGATTGAAACTGGAAGTCGCCCGCGCAGGCGGCCGGTGAGCGGCGTGCCGTCATCTCGTCGAATTCCGCCGCGCTGCGCGCGAGCGTGCGGCGCCGCACGACGTACGGTGGCGTGACGTGACCTGCATGCCGTGGCGTGCATTCGCTACACCGTCCGCTGCAAAACTTGCAAGCAGGCCGTTACGCGTCGTACGCGGCCATCACGAGCCACAGCTCGCGGCCGTCGTCGCGCACGCGCGCCGCGAGCGCGTACGGGTCGGCCGGTTCGCACGCACACTGCAGCGCGAAACGCGCGGGCTCGGTCGAGCCGAACGTCTCGTCGCCGAGCGGCCGCACGTCGGCCTTGCCCTCGAACATCCGGCGCTCGGGCCGGTAGATCAGCGGTTCATGCTTCCATCCGTTGAAGTGGCTCTTCACCGAATCGAATCCGCCGCCGCATACGTTGATCTCGTAACGCACGCGTGGTCGTCGTTTCGGAATCATCTTCGTGCCTCCCGCTCGATAGGCGCGGCCAACCTCTGCGGGGCCGCGCGTCATCGTCGCGATCGACGTGGCAATTCGCGTGCCGCGTCGCACGCGCGGGCACGGCCGTTGCGGATAGAACACGTCACCGCATCGACATGGAGGCTCGCGATGAAGGATTCGACCCGTTCCGGCCGCGACGCGCCGGCGCACGAGCAGCACCGCGATCCGTCGCCGCCGCTCAAGGACCACGACCACACACGTACGCGCCATTCGGAACGTCATATCGACAAGCAGCTCGAAGACACGTTTCCGGCGAGCGACCCGCCCGCGACCGGCGGCGTCACGCGCATCGATCCGGACACGGCGCCCGGCAAGCACGACGAAGGATCACGGCAGGACAAGCGCAAACGCGACGACGCGTGAGCGTGCACGGCACGCGGCTTGCTGAATCCGTTGCCGGAGCCGGATTCGCCACGCGCGCGCCGACCCGGCCGCCCCATCCACCCCTTCAACCCGCAGGAGAATTGCATGCATCGCGTCAACGAAATCATGTCGCAGGACGTCGTGCGCATCGCGCCGACCGATTCGATCCGTCATGCCGCGCAACTGATGGAGCGCTACGACATCGGCGCGCTGCCCGTATGCGACAACAACCGGCTGGTGGGGATGGTGACGGACCGCGATCTCGCGGTGCGCGCGATCTCGGCCGGCAAGCCGCCGCAGACGCGGGTGCACGAAATCGCGTCGGGGCCGATCGAATGGTGCTTCGACGACGATTCGCTGGACGAGGTCCAGCACTACATGGCCGATGCGCAACTGCGCCGTCTACCCGTCGTCGATCACGACAAGCGGCTGGTCGGCATGCTGTCGCTCGCGGACATCGCGACGCGCACGGCCGGCCCCGAACGCAACGACGTCGCGAACACGCTCGAAGGCGTGTCGCAACCGAAGCAGACGTGACGGCGTGCAGCGCGTCTTCATACCGTCCCGACCACCCGCGCGGCCCGCGTCACTGACGAGCCCGGTCGCGCCCCATGCAGCCTGGAGGAAACCATGCACACTCCCGATCAAGGTCAGACCCGCATCATCGGCAAGGGCGCCGCAACGGCGGCCGGCCCCGGCCCGGACGTAATGGCGGCCGATACGCTCGAAGGCAACAAGGTCTATACGACCGACGGCGACGACGTCGGCAAGATCAAGGACATCATGCTCGACGTGCGCTCCGGCCGCGTCGCGTACGCGGTGCTGTCGAGCGGCGGCATCCTCGGCATCGGCGACAAGCTGCACGCGATTCCGTGGAGCGCGCTGACGCTCGACACCGAACGCAAGTGCTTCCTGTTGTCGGTGTCGTCCGAACGCATCCGCAATGCGCCGGGGTTCGACAAAGACCACTGGCCGGCGATGGCCGACCCGCAATGGGCCGCGCCGCTGCACGAGTTCTACGGCAGCACGCCGTACTGGAGCGCCGGCGACGAACTCGGGTTGACCGACCCGACCGAAGATCTGAACGATCCGCGGGCGCGCGACCGTCACTGACCGCGCCATGATGCGGCGCCGGTTCGCCGGCGCATCCGTTTCGAACGCCCTGCCTACGCGGGGCGTCTTTTTTTGCCGGAAGGGGCCGCGAACACGCCGGAGGCGGCGCGCTACGCGCGATGCCGCAACGCGTCGATCACGAGGGTGAACGCACGCGACGCCGGGCGGCGGCTCGGGTAGTACGCGTGATAGCCGGGAAACACCGGACACCAGTCCGGCATCACGATCCGCAGGTCGCCGTTGCGCACGTGCGCGAGCACGACGTCCTCGGTGACGAACGCGATGCCGAAGCCGTCGAGCGCCGCCTGCACCATGTGCGGCTGCGTGTTGCAGGTGATCCGGCCGTTCACGCGGGCCAGCACGTCGTTCCTGCCCTTCTTCAGCTCCCACGCATAGAGGCCCTTCGCGGTGGCGAGCCGCAGCGTGATGCAGTCGTGATCGAGCAGGTCCTGCGGCTTCTTCGGCGGCTTGCGCCCGTCGAGATACGACGGCGCCGCGACCATCGCCATCCGGACGTCCGGGCCGATGCGCACCGCGATCATGTCCTTCGCCACCTGGTCGCCGTACCGCACGCCGATGTCGTAGCGCTCCTCGACGATGTTCGACAGCCCGTAGTCGACCGACAGCTCGACGCGGATGTCCGGGTATTCGGGCAATACCGTCCTGAGCTTCGGCCAGATGATCGTGTCGATCGGATGCTCGGTGGCCGTGATGCGCACCACGCCGGCCGGCTTGTCCCTGAAATCGGACAGCGCGGCCAGTTGCGCCGAGATCTCGTCGATACGCGGCGACGCCGTCCGGAACAGCGCTTCGCCCGCCTCGGTCATCGACACGCTGCGCGTCGTGCGCGTGAGCAGCCGCACGCCCAGCCGCGCTTCGAGATCGCGCACGGTCTGGCTCAGCGCCGACTGCGACACGCCGAGCCGCGTGGCCGCGCGCGTGAAGCTGCGCTCGCGGGCCACCGCGAGAAAAACGAGCACGTCGTTCAGATTGTCGCGCGCCATGTCGAAAGGCTACTGTCGGGACGGACGCCCATCGTAGCACCGCCGCGCGCGATTCATCTGGCTGGCTAATAAGTCCAAGCGTGCCGCGCTACTTAATCGATCCGGCATCGGTCGCTAGACTGCGAAGCCATCGACCGAACGCGCCGTGGCCGAGCCACGACGCACCGACCACCCGCTTTCCGGAGCCGCCCGTCATGCCTACCCGTTTTCCCGCTGCCTCCGCCGCCGTCGCCGCGCTCGTTTCGCTTGTTTCTCTCTTCGCATCCGGCCCGCTGTTCGCGCAATCCGCGCCGGGCCTCACGCGCGAGCAGGTCCGCGAGGACATGCAGCGCTACGCGGCCGCGGGCTTCAATCCCGCGCACATGAACCCGCGCACCTGGGTCGACGACGCGCAGGCCGCCGCGGCCACGGTGCACGCGGCGCGCAACGACGATGCGCGCACGCAGCTGGCCGTGCACGGCACGACGACGCGCTGCGATTGAGCGCGCCCCCCTTTCGATCCGATCCGGTTCCGTCATGCAATCCGTTTCCACACCCGATCGCGGCACGGCACCTGACGGCGCGGCCGCATGGGGCGCCGTCCTCGCGATGTCGGTCGGCGCATTCGCGCTCGTCGCGTCCGAATTCATGCCGGTCAGCCTGCTCACGCCGATCGCGGGCGACCTGCACGTCACCGAAGGCCAGGCCGGCCAGGCCATCTCCGTCTCGGGCGCGTTCGCGCTGGTGACGAGCCTGTTCATCGCGTCGCTCGCCGGCCGGCGCGATCGCAAGCCGTTGCTGCTGGTGCTGACGCTGCTGACGATCGTGTCCGGCACGGTCGTCGCCTTCGCGCCGGACTACGCCGCATTCATCGCCGGCCGCGCGCTGATCGGCGTGGCGATCGGCGGCTTCTGGTCGATGTCGGCCGCCACCGCGATGCGCCTCGTGCCGGCGCGGCAGGTGCCGCGTGCGTTGGCGATCGTCAACGGCGGCAACGCGCTCGCGACGGTCGTCGCGGCGCCGCTCGGCAGCTTTCTCGGCGGAATCGTCGGGTGGCGCTGGGCATTCTTCAGCGTCGTGCCGGTCGCCGCGATCGCGTTCGGCTGGAAGCTCGTCAGCCTGCCGTCGATGCAGTCCGCACCGCGCGGCAGGTCCGCCCATGCGCTCAGGCTGCTGGCCCGCCGGCCGGTCGCGCTCGGCATGGCGGCGGTCAGCCTGTTTTTCATGGGGCAGTTCGCGCTGTTCACCTATCTGCGTCCGTTCCTCGAAACCGTTACGCACGCGGGCACCGTCACGCTGTCGCTGCTGCTGCTCGTCGTCGGCGTGGCGGGCGTCGCGGGGACGGTCCTGATCGGCAGGTTCCTGGAGAACGGGCTCTACCGGACCCTCGCGGCCACGCCCGTATTGATGGCCGCGATTGCGGTCGCGCTGACGGTGTTCGGCGGCTCGACGGCGGCGACCGCCTGCCTGCTCGGCGTCTGGGGCCTGCTCGGCACGGCGGCGCCGGTCGGCTGGTGGACGTGGCTCGCGCGCACACTGCCGCACGATGCCGAAGCCGGCGGCGGCCTGATGGTGGCCGTCGTGCAGCTCGCGATCGGGCTCGGCGCGACGGCCGGCGGGATGCTGTTCGACCTGCACGGCTACCGCGCGACCTTTGCGCTGAGCGCGGTGCTGCTCGCGCTCGCCGGCGCGCTGGCCGTGGTCGCGGGCCGCTCGGCCGCGCGCGCCGCCCGCGCCGCCCGCCGCGACGCACATTGACGGCCGCGCCGGCCCGGCGGCTTTTTTACAAGCGCCGTGTAACCGCCCCGTCCGGTTTCGCGCGGCCGCTCGCCGCTTCCAGATAGGCCAGCAGCCGGTGCGGCGTCAGCGGCTTTGCGCAGTGCGCGTCGAACCCGGCTTCCTTCGCCTCCTCGCGATCGCGTCGCGACGCCAACCCGCTGCACGCGATCAGCAACATGTCCGCGGTACGCGGATCGCCGCGCAGACGCGCCGCAAGTTGCAGCCCGTCGAGACCCGGCATCGCGATATCGAGCACGACGGCGAACGGCTGCCAGTCGCGCGCGATGCCGCAGACCGCGAACGGGTCGTCCGCAATCCGGCATTCGAAGCCGCACGCCTCGAGCACCAGGCGCAGCGCATCGGCCGCGTCGCGATAGTCGTCGACCACCAGCACGCGGTGCGCACGCGTCGGCACGCTGTCGGGCGCGCGCCACAGCAGTACGTCGTCCGCGGCCGGATCGTCGCCGAACTCGGGTTGCATCGCGTTTCTCCTGTCTTCGACACGCCCGCTCCGCAAGCCGTGCGCACAGCTCGCCCGACGCGGTACGCCGGTTGCTGCACCTGTCGCATTCGCCGTACCGGAGCCCTTCATGCGTGTGACGCTGCGTGTTCGTATCGGTTTCATCCCGTGTGCGCGGGCGGCATGCCGCGCGCCGGCCCACCCGGGCGCCGCGACATGACGCGAACGCCGCCCTCCGCTGACGACGCCGCGCCGGCCACGCTCGACGCGTGCCGCCGCTGCACGTTGTGGGAACACGCGACGCAGCCCGTGCCGGGCGCCGGGCCCGTCGATGCGACGATCATGCTGGTCGGCGAGCAGCCGGGCGACCAGGAGGACCGTACGGGCCTGCCGTTCGTCGGCGCGGCCGGCCGCATGCTCGACCGCGCGCTCGACGAAGCCGGACTCGACCGCGCGCGCTGCTACCTGACGAACGCGGTCAAGCACTTCAAATGGGAGCCGCGCGGCAAGCGGCGGCTGCACAAGACGCCTGCGCAACGCGAAGTGGCCGCGTGCCGCTACTGGCTCGAGCGCGAACTCGACGCGGTACGGCCGCGCGTGATCGTCGCACTCGGCGCCACCGCGTTGCGCGCGGTGCTGCAGGACAACGACGCGACGCTCGAGCGCGCGCGTGCGCCGATTCGCACCGCGCAGGGCCGGCTCGTCGTCGCCACGTATCACCCGTCGTACGTGCTGCGCACGCGCGGCGCCGATTCGCGCGAGCACGCATATCGCACCCTCGTCGACGCGCTGCGCACCGCGTCGCGGCTGGCCGGCGAACCCGACCATGACCACGACGCCAACCACCGCGACCGGCGCGGCGCGCCCGCAGAGCCGCGATGAGCGCGCCGGAGCGACGACGCGCGGCCGCGGCCGAACGCGGGCGCCGCAGCGCCCGGCCCGCCGCGCTTACATCATCTTGCCGCGCGACCGTTCGGCGCGCGCCGCCTCGGCGGCCGACTCGACCTTCTTCACTTCTTCCGGCGGCGGCAGCACGGCCTTGAAGCCCATCGATGCGATCCACATCTCGCGCGCCCAGCCGCGGGTGTGATACAGGTGATGATCCTCGTCGGCCTCGACCTCGTCGTGCGCGGCCTTCAGCGTCTTCGCGGCGTCGCCCGACAACTGGTCGGCCGCATAGCCGATCAGCTCCCAGTTCAGGTGATCCTTCGTCTCGGCGAGCACCACGCACTCGGCCGCGACGACCTGCGCAACGCCCGGATCGGCCTTCTTCTGCGCCTGCTCGATCGTATGCACGAGCGCCTTGCCGATGGCCGACACAGCGCTGCGCCCCGGCGTCTGCGCGTCGGGGTCCAGGCCCAACGTCTCGAACACCTCACGCAGCACCTCCTGGTGGTGCAGCGTCTCGCGATGATATTTCTCCCATTCCTTGTGCAGATCCTCGTCGGTCGCGCATTGCAGCGCGGCCTCGTAGATCTTCGCGCCGCCAAGCTCGGTCTCGTATGCCTGGCACAGCAATTCGTGGATGCCTTCATGCTTCGGTTGCCGATGGGCCATGACTCACTCTCCAAAAAGACGGGCCGCATGCGCAGCCCGGGGTTGAACGGGCACGCGTTATTGCGCGCCCACCTTGCGTTCGAGCGCCTGCGCCATGCTCAGGTGATGCCGCAGCGTCGGCAGCGTCGTGTTCGCAAACGCGCGCAACTGCGGGTCCCGGCCGTCGCGCGCCTCGCCCTCGAACAGCGCGACGGCCTTGCGGTGCGCAGCCGGGCCGACCGCCGCGACGTACGCGACGTCGAAATCGTGACCGCTCTTGCCGCGCAGCGCCTCGACGTCGGGGTCCTGGATCTGTTCGACCTGCGGCTTCATGCCCTTGCGCGCGGCGATCTCGTTCAAGCGCGCGTTCGCCTTGCCGTGGTCGGTCACCATCCGCTGCGCGAACGCGCGCACGGCCGGCGACTGCGCCTGCTTCAGCGCGAGCTGGCTGGCCTGCATCTCGGCCTTGCCGGCCATCGCGGCCTTGTCGACGAATTCCGCATCGCCGCCTTGCGGCGCCTTCGCGATCCGCGCGTCGCCCGAGCCCGCGCTTGCGCCCGGCGACGGATTGATCACGCCGCCCGGCACGTGGCCGTTCGATGCAGGCGGCTCGCTCGGCATCTGCGCGCGGGCGAGCCCGGCGGTGGCGAGCACGCCCGCGGCGAGCGCCGCGATCGTCCAGTGGGGTCGTTTCATCGATGTTCTCCTTGCACGTGGCGTGAGGCGGCCGTCAGCCGCCGACGATCGAGCCGCCGTTCGGGTGCAGCGTCTGCCCCGTCATGTAGCTCGCGCCGTCCGACGCGAGCAGCACGTAGCAGCCGATCAGTTCGTCCGGCTGGCCCGGCCGCTTGAGCGGCACGTTCGAACCGAACTTCGCGACCTGCTCGGCCGTAAACGTCGACGGAATCAGCGGCGTCCAGATCGGCCCGGGCGCGACCGCGTTGACACGGATGTCGCGTTCGGCCAGTTCCGCCGACAGCGAGCGCGTAAACGCGACGATCGCGCCCTTGGTCGCCGAGTAGTCGGGCAGCGTCGGATTGCCGTGATAGGCGGTCACCGACGCGGTATTGACGATGCGTGCGCCGGGCTTCATGTGCGGCAGCGCCGCCTGCGTGCAGAAGAACGTCCCGTACACGTTCGTGCGGAACGTGCGTTCGAGCTGTTCCTCGGTCACCGCCTCGATGCCCGGCTGCGGATGCTGTTCGCCCGCGTTGTTCACGAGCACGTCGAGCCGCCCGAGCCGCTCGACCGTGCGCGCCACCGCGTCGTACGCCTGACGCCGATCGCCGACGTCGCACACGATCGCCTCGCAGCGCCGGCCGGCCTGCTCGATCAACTGCTTCGTATGCGCGGCATCGTCCGACTCCTTCAGGTAGACGATCGCGACGTCGGCGCCTTCCTTCGCGAAACCGATCGCGACCGCGCGCCCGATTCCGCTGTCGCCGCCCGTCACGAGCGCGACCTTCCCGGCGAGCTTGCCGCTGCCGACGTAGTCCGCCGCGTCGTCGCGCGGCCGCGGATGCATGTCGCGCTCGGTGCCCGGCTGGTGATCCTGGTGCTGCGGCGGCGGGGTCTGTGCGGTAGTCATGGATGCGTTCCTCCCTGAACGGTGTCGTCGAGACGTCGCAAGCGGCGTGCCGCGCGCGGCACGCATGCGACGCTGCATACGGGTGCAAGCATCAGCGCGTCTCGCCCCCCGATGCGGGTTCGCCCGGCCGGCGCACCGGATCGAAGTCGCGCCACTCGCCGTCCTGCCAGTCGCCGTCGACACGCTCGACCGACTTCGCACCGGACGCGCGCAGCACGTCTTCCGCGGTGGTCGCGGTATCGGGCGCCACGCGCACCGCGAGGATCACGCCGGTTTCGCTGTGCGCGAGCGTGCCCTTGCCTTCGGCCTGCTCGCCGCGCATGCGGCCGAGCGCGCCGCCGAATGCGCCGAGATATGCGCCGGCCAGCGCGCCGACGGCCGGCACGAACCAGTAGCGCACGCCGATCGCATAGACGACGAGCCCCACGACGGCACCGATCAGCAACCCGCGGATCGCGCCGATCATCGCGCCGCGCCCGCCCGGTTTCGCCGCCGAATCGGCGTACACGTCGCCGCCGATCGGAAAGCGCGCGTGCTGGCCACCCGGATTCAGGAAGAAAATCGATACGTCATCCGAACCGAATGCGCGCTCGTACAGGTGGCGCGCTCCACCTTCCGCTTCGTTGAACGTCGTGAAGCGGCCTGCGACGATCATCGTCATGGTCGTCCTCCTCGTGACGGTAGTTAGGCCGCACGCGACCGGCCGTGGCGCGGTGCGGCCGTTCTCACATCAGCCGGCCGGGTTCCTTCGACGCCAAGGCCGGCGTGCCGTACTCGCGAGCGGGAATGCGGCGGAGCATGTCGAGCCCGTCCAGGGCCGCGCGCGGGCATTCCGCGCACCCGTCGACCGCTGCCTTGCCGGCCCGATAGCCCATTGCCCGTCAGCGCCTTCCGCACGCCGATCGGGCTGGGCCCATTGCCATGCCCGCCCTGATGGCCGCCGTTGTCGTGGTCCTGGCGGATGCGCTCGCCTTCGTACACGCACGAGCAGCTGTATTCGTGGCCCGTATGCTGTCGGGATGTCATGGCAATCCTTCGGAAAAGCATCGGCATCACGACGACGCACGGCGCGACCGCGTCAGCGCGGCGACCACGAGCGCGGCCGCGCCGAGTGCGACCGCACCGGCCACCTTCGGCCGCTGGACCACCGTGTTGTACGCGCAGCCGCGCAACACGGGCCCGTCCATGCCTTCGCGCTCGTGCAGCGCATGGCGCGGCGCGTACAGCGCGTTGTCGTCGCGCGGGCGGGCCGGGCGGTCCGTGCGCTGGCTGCGCCAGAAGAGCCGGGACGCGATGCGATCGAACAGGCGCGGCGCGTGGTACGCACTCGCCGACGTGAACTTGGCCGCGCCGCCCACGAACAGCGCGCGGCGCGGATGCGCGGCCGCGAACAGGATCGCGTCGGCCACGAGTTCCGGGTCGTAGATCGGCCCCGGCAGCTTCGCTTCGACGTTCATGTAGTTTTTCGCGTGCATCACGAACATCGTGTCGATCGCGGCCGGCTTGATCAGCGTGACGGACACGGGCAGATGGTCGCCCTCCATCTCGAGCCGCAGCGAATCGGTGAAGCCCTTCACCGCATGCTTGGACGCCGCATACGCGCTCTGCAACGGCACCGGTGCGTCCGACGCCTCGCTGCCGATGTTGATGATCGCGCCGCCGTGAAAGTCGCTCTTGCGCCGGAAGTGGTCAGCCGCGACGAGCGAGCCGTGCACGACACCCCAGTAGTTGGTGTCGAACAGCCTGCGCTGGTCGTCGAGCGGCACCGCGGACGCCGGCCCGAAGATCGACACGCCGGCGTTGTTGATCCACGTATCGAAGCCGCCGTAGGTCTCGACCGCCTTCGCAGCCGCGCGCTGCACGTCTTCGAGATTGCCCACGTCGCCCGCGACCGCCACCGCCAGGTCGCCATGCTGGCGAAGCTCGTCGCACAACGTGTTGAGCGCCTCCTCGTTGCGCGCGAACAGCACCAGCTTCGCGCCGCGGCGCGCCGCCTTGCGCGCGGTGACGAGGCCGATGCCGCTCGTCGCGCCGGTGATCACGATCGTCTGTTCGCCGACCGGTTTGAGCATGCAGTTCATGGTGGACTCCTTGTGCGGCGCGGCCGCGGTCATTGGGCGCGGATCGTCAGCTGGTTGCGCACGTCCCGCACGCCGTCCACCTGCTTCACGACGCTGCCGGCCTGCGTGCGCTGCTGCTCGTCGGGCACGCTGCCGGTGAGCGTCACGATGCCGTGCCGCGTCTTCACGTGGATGTCGCCGGACGACAGGCCGTTCGCGCCCACCAGTTCGGCCTTCGCCTTGGTCGTGATCGTCGCGTCGTGGATCTTCATGCCGGTCGTCGAATGCGACGTGGACGTCGATGCGGCGCTGTCGTCGCCGGCGGCGAACACGTTCGGCGCGATGACCGCGCATGCCGTCGTGGCGGCGATCGCGAGCGCCATGCCGGTACGCGTCGCGATGCGACCACGGAAACGCAACGCGCGGGCTTGCAGCGGGAATACCTTCATCGTGACCTCCTTTCGTCTGGCCGGGCGTGCCGGCGGGTCGACGGGAGAGCGCAAGTCGCGTGCCGCTGCATGGGCGCCGCACGCGCGCGCGCCGTCGCGATCGGCCGCCCTTTCATCCAATCCGTTGTAATTTTTTCGGCGCATCGGAGGGCGGGTTCTCGGCCGACGTCGCGGGTATGGCGCTTGCCGGGGGGAGGACAACGGCAGCCCATTCGCGCGGCCCCAATACCGGGCGCAACGCCATGCAAGGAATCGCGTTGATCAGTGAGCGTGCGTCGCTGTGCGCCAACGCTGTTCATGGACTCGCTGGAAATGAACGATTACCGCCGGTACGGCGTCGACGTGCGGATCGCGCAGATCTTCAACGCGTACGGCCCGCACATGTATCCGGCGGGCGGCAGCGTCGTGTCGAACGTCATTACGCAGGCGCTCGCCGACGCGCCGCTCACCGTGTACGGTGACGGCAGGCAGTGATGACGGTAGGGTGTCGGTGAGCGTGTCGGCGACGGCGGCGTGCGTGCCGCGTCAACCGTCGCGCTGCGTCACGCGCATGATCTTGTGCGCCAGTTCGCGCACGTCGACCGGCTTGCACAGGTAGCCGTCGAAACCGGCCTCGAGTGCGCGGCGCTCGTCCGCTTGGCCCGCGTGCGCGGTGACGGCGAGCACGCACATGTTCCGCGTGTCCGCATGACCGTTTCCGGCCCCGTTGCGAAGCGCATCGAGCAGCCAGAAGCCGTCGCCGTCGGGCATCGCGAGATCGGACAGCACGACGGTGGGCTGCAGGTCGGCGGCCATCGCCAGCGCTTCGCGGCCCGACGAAGCAACCGTGACGGCCGCGCCGAACGTGGTCAGCGCGGCGGTGAGGCTCGCGCGCGTGGTCGCATCGTCGTCGACGATCAGGATCCGCTGCGCGGCGAGCCGCAGCGTTTCGTGCCGCACGCCCGGCTGCGGGTGGCCCCACGCCATCGCACCGGTCGGTTTCCAGCCGGTCGGCAGGGTCACCGTGAACGTCGTGCCGAGATTGCGCCCTGCGCTTTCGACCGCCACGCTGCCGCCGTGCAGTTGCGCGATATGCCGCACGATCGACAGCCCCAGCCCGAGCCCGCGCCGCGACGACGCGGGCGAATCGTCCGCGCGGCGGAACATGTCGAATACGTACGGCACGAACTCCGGTACGACCCCCTGCCCCGAATCGGTCACCTTCAACACCGCGTGCGCACCGTCGTGCACCAGCTCGACCCGCACGCTGCCGCCGCCCGGCGTGAACTTCAGCGCGTTCGACACGAGGTTCGACAGCATCTGCCGCAACCGCTCGGCGTCGCCAGGCACGATGAACGTGCCGGTATCGCAATCGAATTCGAGCGCGACGCCGGCCGACGACGCGGCCGTCTGGAACGCGCCGACGGCATCGGCGAACAGCCGTGCGATGTCGACCGGCGCCGCATCGAGCCGCAGTTTGCCGGTCGCGAGCGACGACGCGTCGAGGATGTCGCCGACCATCCGCGTGAGCGAGCGCGCGCTGCGGTCGATCGCGTCGATTGCCTGAAGCTGCAACGCGTGGTCGGCCGAATTGCGCAGCACCTCGACCCAGCCGTAGATCACGTTCAGCGGCGTGCGCAGTTCGTGCGACACCGTGGCCAGCAATTCGTCCTTCAGCCGGTTCGACGTATCGGCCTGGTCGCGTGCATCGCGCGCGCCCTGCAGCGAGCGCTGCGCGCGCAAGTCGTGCCGGCGCTGCGCACCGGTCTCGCGCAGCGTCAGCGACAGTGCGACGCGCGCGCGCGCTTCGCCATCCACCGGGCACGCGGAGACGGTCGCGCGAAACCGCCGTCCATCGCGGCGCACGCACAGCAGATCGACCGGCCCGCCTCCCGCGCGCATGTCGTCGAACGATTCGGCGAACCGGCTGCGCCGCAGCCAGCGCATCGCGATCAGCGTCTCGAGGGGCCGGCCGCAGGCATCGCCTGCGTCATAGCCGAAGATCCGCTGCGCGGCCGGATTCCAGCTGACGATGCGACCCTCGCCGTCGACGCCGACGATCGCGTCGGGCGACGCGTCGACGACCGCGTGCTGAAGCCACGATGCATCGGCCCGCGCGCGGTCCGCGCCGGCGTCGCGCAGCAGCATCACCGCGCCGTCGATGTTGCCGTGCGTATCGCCGAGCGGCGACGCCACTTCGACGACTGGAACCGGCAGGCCGCCGCCGGCAGCCTGCAGCCAGTGCCGGTCGGACGTCGCATGGGCACCGCCGAGCGCGCGATCGAGCGGGGTCGTCTGTACGCGGCGGCCCTCGTGATCGACGATCCGCAGCACGTCGCGCGCGGGCCGCCCCGTCGCATCTTCAGGCCGGCAGCCGACGAGCTCGGCCGCCGCCGCGTTGACGTAGGTGAGCCGCCCTTTCGCGTCGACCGCGACCACCCCGTGCGGCAATGCCTGCAGCACGGCTTCGAGCCGCTGCCGCGCGGCCGCCTCGCGCCGGCGCGCGCGATCGTTCGTGAACCGCGTATTGCGCAGCATCGCCGCGAGCGCACACACCAGCAGCCCGACCACCATGAACGTGCCGAGCTGCACGAGCCGGTTGGACAACGGCGCCGTATAGGCGGACGAATCCGACAGGAACAGCGTCCACACGAGTATTCCGCTGACGACGGTCGACACGACGCCGAACAGGAACGACGTCGCCCACGCGGCCCCGGCGAGCAGCGGGTAATACAGCACGAACGGCAGATTCATGCCGCCGAAACGGATCGCGAGCGCCTGCAGTACGGTCGCGATCGCGACGAGCATCGCGGCCATCGCGTAATTGCCGGCTTGCGGTCGGGCCATTTCGATCATCGGACACGCTCCTGCCGGATCGCGACGGTTCGGGCGCCTTCGGGAGACGGTGGGCCGGCACGGTGCATGCTTGCCCGCTGCAGCCGCCCGAGCGGCCGTCCACCCACGGAGATCCTCTCGTCATCGTCATGAATGCGCCGACAGGCAGGCGCGTTCTGTCGCCCCACCTCGCCGTCGCCGCCTTCAGTCACGCTCGCCTGCTCGCGGCCGCGCCCGGGTCGGTCGTCGTCACCGGCTTGGCCGGGATTGCACCGCGCAATACACGCGCGCCGCCGTCGGTTCGCCGCGCGGGCTCGCGCAACGCCGACGAGGCCGTGCATGTGCGCCACGACGAACACCGTCACGCGCTCACACGGCCCGGCGCCCCGGGCGGCCGCCGCGCAGATGGCGCCGCCGCGAAAGCTCCCGCCGTCGCCACACATGCGAGCCTGGTTGCGTTGTTCGATCCTCATATGCGCGCCAATCTCCATGGACCCCAAACGTGCTGGCGGCTCGAACGCGACGTTACGTTCGCGTCACGCCCGCGCGCGACGGCTTGCCGCCGCCGGAACCGCGCATGACCGCCGTCGTGCCGACCTTCCGGCACACGACCGAACTCGCGCGCACGCCGGCGCACCGCTCGCCGCTGCCCGACCGGCCCGCGATCGTCGTCGTCGACAATGCATCGGTCGCCTGCACCGCCGCCTTGATCCGCAGCCGCTTTCCCCGCGTCGTACTCGTGCATGCGCCGGCTAGTGCCAATCCCGGCGTGGCCGCCGCGCGCACGCGCCACGTCGCGTTTTGCGACGACGACACAGAGTGAGCGCCCGGCTGGCCCTAGCAAGCCGCGAACCTGCTCGATACCTGTCCGCACGTCGCGGTCATCACCGTGCGCTTGCTCGTCGGCCCCGACACGCGCGAAGACCCGACCTGCCAGTTGATGGCCGAACGCCCGCTCGATGCCCGCGTCGGGCTGCCCACCGACGCGACGGCCTTCCGGCGCGATGCGTTCGTGAACGCGGGCGACGTTCTCGGCGGCGAGGACGCACTGTTCGCGCTCGACCTTTACCGCGCCGGAGGATGACTCGCGTATGCCCCGCGCCTGACGGTCCATCCTCACCCGTCGTCGCCGCGCGACGTGCACACCCGCACACGCATGGCCGCCCGCAACGACGTGCGGACCGCGTGGCTCGGATGACCGGCGCGGGCCGCGCTGCGGCAAACCGTGCGGCGCTTGCTCCGCCTGCGACGCGAACGCACGATCGCGCACACGTTCGCCGGCCTGACGCGAAACCTGCCGACGCGCCGTGCGATCCCGCCGCACGTCGAGCGCAGGCGTCGCCAACTCGAACGCGATGCGCGTCCTGATGAGCGAAATGGAGCATGAGCGCGATCGCGGCGGCATCAGGAATCCGGCTTGTCCGCTTCGCCTTCGAGCTGCGCGAGCCGGTTGTAGATCGTCTTCAGGCTGACGTCGAGCACCTCGGCCGCCTGCGCCTTCACGCCGCCGCATTGCTCGATCGTGCCGAGAATCAGCTTGCGGTCGACTTCCTCGAGCGACGTGCCGAACGGCACCGTCACGCGATCTTCATGCGAATCGACCATGTTCGACAGTTCGTCCATGATCGGCGGCGGCAGGCTGTCGATCACGTCCGCGTCGCTGAAGATGGCCGCGCGCTGCACGAAGTTGCGCAGCTCACGCACGTTGCCGGGCCACGCGTAGCACTTCAGCGCTTCGCGCGCGGCCGGCGAAAAACGCAAAGTGCGACCGGTTTCCTCGTTGTAGCGCTGCAGAAATGCGTCGGCGAGCATCGGGATGTCGTCGCCGCGCTCGCGCAGCGACGGCAGCGGAATCGGAAACACGTTGATCCGGTGAAACAGGTCGGGCCGCAGCTTGCCGTCCGCCATCGCGGCTTCCGGGTCGCGGTTGGTCGCCGCGACGATCCGCACGTCGACGTCGATCTCGCGCGTCGAACCGAGCCGCGTCAGGCGCCCCGTCTCCAGCACGCGCAGCAGCTTGACCTGCGATTCGAGCGGCATCTCGGTGATTTCGTCGAGGAACAGCGTGCCGCCATCCGCGCGTTCGAAGAAGCCCTTGTGCTGACGCTCCGCGCCGGTGAAGCTGCCGCGGTCGTGGCCGAACATCTCGCTCTCGACGAGGTTCGCGGCGATCGCCCCGCAGTTCACCGCGAGGAACGGGCCGCGCCGGCGCAGGCTCAGGTCGTGCACCGTCTGCGCGGCCAGCTCCTTGCCGGTGCCCGATTCGCCGGTCAGCAGCACCGACGCCTCGGTGCGCGCGACGCGGCCGATCGCGTCGTACACCGCCTGCATCGCGGGCGAGCTGCCGAGCATGCGGCCGAAGCGGCCGAGGCGCTGCAGCTCCGAGCGCAGCTCGGCGATTTCCTCATGCAGTGCGGTGGTGCGCGGCACGCGCGCGAAGATGCTGTTCAGCCGCTGCATGTTCAGCGGCTTCACCAGGTAGTCGGTCGCGCCGCGCCGCAACGCGTCGATCGCGGTTTCGAGGCTTGCATGGCCGGTAGTCAGAACCATTTCGCAATGGGAACG
Organism: Burkholderia metallica; assembly: GCF_902832845.1. Taxonomy (GTDB): domain Bacteria; phylum Pseudomonadota; class Gammaproteobacteria; order Burkholderiales; family Burkholderiaceae; genus Burkholderia; species Burkholderia metallica. The sequence continues at coordinate 96,575 of NZ_CADFDB010000013.1, forward strand.
CTTCGGCAATGCATCGAACAGATCCATCCCGTTGCCGTCCGGCAGCACGAGATCGCACAGCACGAGATCGGGGGTATGCGTCGACACGAGCGTGCGCGCTTCTTCGAGTGTCGCGGCCGTATCGCAGGCAAGCTGCTGCGTGCGCGCGAGCGCCGCAAGCATCGCCCGCGTATCGGCATCGTCTTCGACGATCAGCACGTAGGGCATCGTGGCTCCTCGTGTGGCGGCCCGACACACGCATCGGCCGGCACACCGCGACGGGCGCGCAGCGCAATGCAGGCCGCCTCGCTCACGCGGCCTGCGCTGCGCTGCACATGAACGACCGGGCAAGCACTCCTGCCCGGTAGCGAGTGCTTAGCAGTATAGAAGAACCGTGTTGCGCATTCGTCGTCGATCGAATAAATCTATCCGGCGGCGCGAGCCGCATTGCCAGATTCAATGTCACACCGTCGCTATAAAATGTATTCTCGATACCGGAAAGCGTGACGTGTGCCACGTCATTTCTTCACCTGGTCTCGACGCATTCGGTCAAATCTTCCGCTCGATAGCACACCATGGCGAAATCCGTCGATGACGGCGCGCGGCTCGTCGGCCGCTCGCGTACGATCCAGACCCTGTTGCTGAACATCTCGCGCGTGGCCGCGACGCGCGTCGGCGTGCTGATCGTCGGCGAAAGCGGCGCGGGCAAGGACATCGTCGCGCGGCTCCTGCACGATATGAGCCCGCGCCGCCGCGGCCCGTTCGTTCCCGTCAATTGCGGCGCGATTCCTCACGACATTGCGGAGTCGCAACTGTTCGGTCACGAGAAAGGCAGCTTCACCGGCGCGGTTGCCCAGCATGTGGGCATGTTCGAAGCCGCGCGCGGCGGCACGCTGTTTCTCGACGAAATCGCCGAAATGCCGGCCGAGCTGCAGGTCAAGCTGTTGCGCACGCTCGAGTCGAACACGATCGTGCGTGTCGGCGGTCATGAATCGATTCCGCTCGACGTGCGGATCATCGCCGCCACCCATCACGATCCCGTCGAGGCGGTACGCAGCGGCCGGCTGCGCGAAGATCTGTTCTACCGGATCGCGACGGTTGCGCTGCACGTGCCCGCACTGCGGCAGCGCGAGGACGACGTCGACGACATCGCGCTGCAGATCGTCGATCGGCTGAACGCGCGGCACCGCACCCGAAAGCGGCTGTCCATGCAGGCGATGAAGGCGTTGCGAACCTATACGTGGCCGGGCAACGTGCGTGAGCTGCGCAATACGCTCGAGCGCGCGTTCATCCTCGCGGACGAACAGATCGAACTGCAGTTGCCGCGCCGCGCGCCGCCGCGCGAGGAATTGCGCCAGAACGCGATCACGCTGCATATCGGCACGACGCTCGCGCACACGCAGCAGCGCTTCATCGTCGCGTCGCTGCGGCATTTCAACGGCGACAAACCGCGCACGGCCAAGGCGCTAGGCATCAGCCTGAAGACGCTGTACAACCGGCTCGCGCTGCTGCCCGAACACGAACGGAACGCGGTGCGTGCAGCGGGTACGTCGAGCACATCGAGCACATCGAACGTGTAGTACGTATAGAACGCGTCGAATCGCCGAACCCGCGCCGCATGCGCGCGGCTCACATCGCGACGTCACACAGCGCGGCGTCCCAGTCGCGCACGAACCGCTCGATGCCGAAGCGTTCGCACGCATCGCGTCGCGCGACGGCCCCCCACTCGCGCGCGAGCTCGGCATCGCGAATCAGCATGCGCATCGCATCGATCAGCACGGCCGGCCGCGTATCGGCCATCCCGTTGTGGCCGCTCCTGACGAGCTGCGCCATCTCGGTCGTCGCGAGCGCGACGATCGGCATCCCGATCATCATCGCCTCGATCACGGCGAGCCCGAGGCTCGTATAGCGGACCGGATTGAAGAAGAACCGGTAGTGCGACAGGAAGTGCGGCAGCGCCGGGTTCGGCACCTCGCCGATCCCCCCGAGTTCCTTCGAGCCCGTCCCGACGAGATCGAGCGGCACACTGTGGCGCACGACCTCGAACAGGTCGGCACCGACACGGCGGCCGCGGCGCGCCAGGTCGTTCGCGACCGTCACGCCTTTCGGCAACGTGCCGCGATACTCGACGTTCTCGGGCATCAGCACGCCGTGTTCGATCACGCGTGTCGGCGTCACGCCGTTGTCCCACATCAGCGCGTTGAACGGCGTCACATGCACGAGCAGGACGTCCGGGTCCTGCACCGGGTGCAGCATATCGGTCGGATGCTCGCGCGGCGGATCGTGCTCGACGAACAACGTCGGCAGCGCACGTTGCGCCTCGCTCAGCAGCCGCATCCGGTCGTGCTGGTAATGGCGCAGATGCTGGTACAGCACGCAGTCGAACGTCGTGTCGCGCACGCACTCCGCCGGCACCTCGTGCACGTTGTCGCCCCACGGCAGGCGCCCGACGCGGCCCGCGTAGCCGGGCGGATTGTGCGGCTTCGTCACGATGAAGAAATCGTGCGGCGCCTGCGACAGGTAATACAGGTAATTGCCATGCACGTGCCAGGTCAGCACGCGCAACCGCCTACGTGACATGACGCGCCTCCTGCGCGAGCAGTTCACCCGCCCGCTCGATCACGTCGCCGACGCCGATCGCCGTCGCGCACTCATGCCCGTGCGGGCACGTGTCGAACATGCAGGGCCGGCACGCCGGATAGTTCGCGAGTACGCGATGCCGCTCGCCGTCGGGCGGCGCCCAGCGGGTCGTGTCGCTGCCGCACGCGACGACCACGCTCGGCGTGCCGAGCGCCGCGGCGACGCGCGCTACGCCCGTGTCGTTGCACAGCAGCAGCCGTGCGCGGCCGATCAGTGCCGCGAGCGCGCCGAGCGGCGTCCGGCCGCAGAGGTTCACGCACGGCCGCGCGAGGTGCTCGGCGAACGCGCCGGCCAGCGCCATTTCCGCGCGCGTGCCGGTCAGCACGATCTGCCAGTCCTCGTCGGCGAGCTGCCGCGCGGCGAGCGCGAAGCGTTCGACCGGCCAGCGCCGCGACGCCATCCGCGCACCGGGATGGACGATCACGTAGCGCCCCGGTTCGAGCGCATGCTCGTCGCACAGCACCTGCCATAAAGCATCGTCCAGGCCGCCGAGCGGGAATTCGAGGAAGTCCCCCCGCTCCGCATAGCCGAGCTTGCGCATCAGCGTCAGGTAGCGCGCGACCTCCGGCTCGCAGTCGCGCCACACGAGCGTGCAGTCGAGCGGCGTCGCGCCGCCGTCGGCCGGCATGAAGCCGGCCGTGCGCGTCGCGCCGAGCGACGCGACGATCGCATTGGTGTGCGTGCCGCTGCCGTGCAGCTGGATCGCCAGGTCGAAGTCCCGCGCGCGGCATTCCGCGACGAACGCTTCACGCGCGGCCGCGTCGGGCACCGGTTGTTCGTCGAGCCCCGGCGCACCGGGAAACGCGATGAAACCGTCGATGTAGTCGGAAAAGCGCGACGCAAACTCGCGCGCCCACGGCAGCCCGATCAGCGTGATCCGGGCATCGGGTTCGCCGTGCCGCAGCGCACGCAGCGCCGGCACCGCGCACAGCATGTCGCCGAGCTGCAGCGCGCGGAATACCGCGATCCGCCGCGGGCCGCACACGAGATCGAAATCGGCAGGATTGGACGTCATACGAATGGAACCCGGAAATGAAGCGCGCCGCGCAGGCGCCGGTACGGCGACACCGGGGGCATCGCGATGGACGTCGCGATCCGCTCCGCGACGTGCGGCGGCGCGCGCCGCGTGCCGCGCCGCCGCACGGCCTCGCGCATGACGATGTCCGCCTTGAGTTCGTCGCGTTCTCCCCCATGCTGCGCCGTGCGCACGGCGTCGATGCGCGATTCGGTCTCGCGACCGCAGTCGACGAGGATCGTGCCGTACCGCGCGGCGCGGCCGGCCTCGACGTCGTCCGGGATGTTGCCGATCAACCGGCTCCATTCGGGGACGCCGCCCAGGGTGGCGAGCGCGCGACGCAACCTGCGCGGGCGCGGCTTGCGGCACACGCGGTCGATCGGACAGGCCGGCACGCTGCCCCGCGGGTGATGCGGGCAGCAAAAAAAATCCGCCAGCGCCGCGCCGTTTGCTTCGAACAGTTCGGCGAAACGCTGGCGGACCGCGCCAAGCTTGTTTTCGATACAGCGGCCGGGCGCGACGCCCGGCTGATTCGACACGACCACGCGCGGCAGGCCGGTCGCACCGGGCGTGCGCCCTGCGCGCGCCGCGCCCGGCGCGCGTGCGGTGCGGCCGGCGAGCGATGCTCGCGCCGGATCGTGCATGACGTCGTTCACCTGCCTCTCCTTTGGGACATCCGGGCGCATCCGAACCAGAACCGACCGAGACAAACCGTGACGCTTGCCGCGACAGGCGTCGATGCAGGAGACCCAGCGAAAACCATGCCGGCTTGCGTGCGCCCGCGCCGCCATGCAGGCCGGTGCGCGGTCGCCGGATTTTTTTATAACCGGCTGTAAAAAGCGGCGCCGGCGACCGCACTCAGATCGCCAGCGCGTCCGGCGTCGCCTGCGCGCGGCGCTTCGCGAGCGCGCGCAGGCAGTGCGCGATACAGCCCGCGAACGCCTCGTCGAACCAGGGCTGCGCGCCCGCCACGCCGACCACGATCCCGGCGAGCGCGACGCTGCCCCACAGGTTCGTGTCGCCCGCGCGCAGCCGGTACGGCTCCAGCGCCTGCACGACGTGGCCGTCGCGGCCCGTTTCCCACGACAGCCGCGCCTTCGCGCGCGCGTACGCGCGATAGTCGGCGTCCCAGTCCTTCGGGTCGGGAAGCGAGAACTCGTACAGGATGGCATCGTCGAACGCCGCATCGCCCGGCCCGAGCGCCGGGTCCATGACCACGATGTGCAGGCAGCCGCTGTCGCCGACGAAATCGCTCTGCAGCGCGGCCGACAGGCTCGGAAGGAGCAGTTCGACGGCGGCGACCGCGACCGCGCGGTCCACGAACGCGCTACCGGCGCGGCGCCCGGTCAGCGTGCCGGATATCGGGTTCGGCATGGGTTTCTCCAGAGGAAAACGCGAGTGCGCGCAACGCCGCGATCAGGTCGGCCGTCGCCGCGGGCTTGGGTCACGTACGCTTGGAAACCGGCCCGGCTCGCGGCCGAAGTCGACATGCTCGAACGCGATCGCACCGCCGCGCGCCTCGAGCGCTTGCGCACCGGGCGGGCGAGTCATCGTTCTCGCCAGGCTTACGGTGCGCAGCGAACCGCCCGAACCGCCGCCCGATGTCCGGCATCGCGTCGTTCGCCTCGCGGAACACGAAGCCGCGCGCGTTCCAAGGCGGGCCGCTCAGTGAGGCGGATTGCGTTCGCGGTCGCGACCGACGGTGCCCGGCTCGGGATCGAGCACGGCAGGCTGCGTCGGCGTAATGGTCCGCTGTTCGGGATGCAGCACCATGCCCGTATCGTGCTCGCCGTCGCGGCGCACGCGCACGCGATTCTCGACGTCGCGCACGCCCATGCAGCCGTCGGCCAGATCCTCGATCCCGTGCTTCATCCACCGCGCCGGCACCGTGCCGTCCAGTTCGACGCGGCCCTCGTTGACCTGCACGGTGACGTCGCTCACGTCGATGTCGAGCGCATGGGCGAGCCGCTCGCACACGTCCTCGCGGATCCGCTCGTCCGTGCGCGTATAGCCCTTCGGCCCGCGGCGCCGGCGCAGCGCATCGCGTTCGGCTTCGCTGCCGAAACGCGACGGGTCGGAGCCGCCGTAGCGCGGATCGCCATACGTCCGGTCGCCGGCGTACCCGCCCGTGCGGTGCCGACCGCGAAATTCCGGGGCGTCGCCGCGGTCCCGGCCTTCCCGCCATTCGCGATCCTGCGCGCGATGCTCGCGTGAGCCGTATTCCGGTTCATGCGGCTCACGCGGCAACCCGCGCTGCCAGGCGTCGGCCCTGCCGCGCCGCTGGCCGACCGGCCGCGCGTCGCGCTCGCTCCATTCGCTGCCCCAGTCTTCCGGCCCGACGTCCTCGCTCGCGAAGCGGCGATACGCCGCTTCGTCGTCTTCCGGCCACCGCGCCGGGTCGTCCCGCATCCCGCGCTCGCCGGCGCCGCGGTACGCGCGTTCGTCGCGCGCCTGCCAGTCGGACGGGTCACCGCGCTCGCCGTGCCGTCCCGGATATCGTCGTTGCATCGTGTCCCTCCTTGATCGCATGTGCGCCGCGCGCGGCCCATGCCGCGTCGCGACGCGCGTCGGTCCGGTCGAACGCAAGACGCGTGCCGATACCGTCGCCGATGCGGGACTCACGCGCCTCGCGACGTCGACGCGCGGCCGCACGCGCCAAACTGCAATGCGATTGCAGTTTTTGCGTGCCGGATGTCACGGCGTGCCGTCGTCGCCCTGCTCGCCCCGGTCGTCCGGATCGTCAGTACGACCGAGCTCGCTCAACCGCTCGGTGCGGTCCGGCCGGATGTCCGCGTCTTCGTCGAGCGTCGAATCGCCGTCGGCCGACGCGCGCTCGCCGGTGCCCGCGCGGTCCGTATCGCTGTCGAGCGAGGCATCGCCGCGCTCCAGCGCGTGATCGTCGAGCGGCGAATCAATGTCGAACGGATGACGCCGTGCGCCGGCCGTGTCGCTGCCGCTGTCGGACGAGTCGCCCGGGCCCAGCGCGCGGCCGTCGCGGCCGCGGCCGGCGTTGCCGTCGTCGGGGCCGGCCGGTTCGTTGTCGGGGTTCAGCGTACTGTTCATCGCGTTCTCCTTTCCAGGCGCGTGGCCGCGGGCGGCCGGGCGTCCGCGCAACGGCACGCGGACTGGCAGGCCGTGCAATCGCCATGCCCCGTCGCGCGCCTCACCGCCCGGCCCCTGGTCGCCGGCCGCCGGCTCGGCCGACCGCACAACCGATGCGCACCCATTGATCAGCCGAAGCGAGTTCCCTTATGCTTCCGGGGTGCCAATCCGATTCGTATTGCCGCCGCCGGCGCCCCGACGGCGGCCGGTTGGCGTTTACCCGCTCTCCTTCGACCAGCCGCTCCGATGAAGCAAGACGACGCCGATCCCCATTCGCCCCTGCCGCCGCACGGGCAATCCGACGCGCGCGACCTGCAGCACCGTTTCGCCGAGTTCCGGTTCCAGACGGTGGTCGAGTCGATCACCGACTACGCGGTATTCATGCTCGATCCGCACGGCAACGTCGCGACGTGGAACGCGGGCGCCCAGCGCATCAAGGGCTATCGCGCGGCGGAGATCGTCGGCCACCACTTCTCGCGGTTCTATCCGCCCGACGCGGTCGCGGCCGGCCGGCCGTCGTACGGACTCAACGAAGCGGCCACGAACGGCCACTTCGAAGACGAAGGCTGGCGCGTGCGCAAGGACGGCTCGCAGTTCTGGGCGAGCGTGACGATCACCCCCGTGCACGACCACACGAAGCAGCTGTGCGGCTTCATCAAGATCACCCGCGACATGACCGAACGCAAGCGGCTCGAGGAACTCGAGGCGTCGACGCAGCGGCTCAGCGTGTTCATCGCGATGCTCGCGCACGAGCTGCGCAACCATCTCGCGCCGCTGCGCCATTCGGTCGGCGTGCTGCAGAGCCTCGCCGATCCGGCGCCCGCGCTCGCCCAGTGCGGCGACGCCGTGAATCGTCAGGTCACGCAACTGACACGGCTCGTCGACGACCTGCTCGACGTCGGGCGCATCACGGCCGGCAAGGTCGAACTCGACGACCGGCCCACGACCGTGCGCGACATCGTGTGCCGCGGCGTGGAAAGCATCCAGCCGAAGCTGGCCGCGCGCGGCCAGCACATCCGCGTCGACCTGCCGCCCGATGCCGTACCGCTTCACGGCGACGATGCGCGGCTCGTTCAGGTGCTGCACAACCTGCTCGACAACGCGTCGAAGTTCTCGCCGCACGGCGGGCGCATCGAAGTCGGCGCACGCGTCGAAGGGCCGGTCGTCGCGATCCGCGTGGCCGACCACGGCGTCGGCATCGCGCGCGACGCGCTCGAAACCATCTTCGACCTGTTCGAACAGGAAAGCGGGTCGAGCCGGCAACCGGCCGAAGGCTTCGGGCTCGGGCTCGCGATCTGCCGGACCTTCGTCGAACTGCATGGCGGGCGAATCTCGGCCGAAAGCGGCGGGCTCGGTCAAGGTGCGACGTTTACGGTGCGGCTGCCGATCGACCGGATGACCCGCGCGGCGCCCGTCGACGTGCCCGCGCCGGTCAAGCAGCCGGGCACCCGCCCGCTGCGCATCGTCATCGTCGACGACAATCGCGATTCGGCCGACACGCTCGCCGTGCTGCTGCAGGTCAAAGAGCACGCGCCGCGCGTCGCCTACAACGCGAACGACGCGCTGGCGCTCGCCCGCGACTACGCACCGCAGCTGATGATCCTCGACCTGACGATGCCCGACATTGACGGCTTCACGCTGCTGCACGAACTGCGCAAGCTCGACGCGCTGCGCGACGCGACCTGTGTCGCGCTGTCCGGTCATGCCAGCGCGGCCGACCGCGCACGCACCGAACACGCCGGCTTCGACGAGCACCTCGTGAAGCCCGTCGAGATGGCCGTGCTCGACGGGCTGCTGCAGCGCGTTGCGCGTAAGGTCGGCGACGACGCACCGTAACGTCGGCGCTCCGGGCGGCGAATCGCGCGGCACGTCGCTGCGCGTGATTCGTACGCGAGTGCGCGAGTGCGCAGCGGCGGCAACGATCGTGCGCTTGCCGCGGGCATTCGGTCGCGCACAGGTCAGGTCGCACGCGTGCGCGCACAGCGCGAAAGTGCGCGGCGCGAGCAGGCCGCGTCGACGTGTCGCCGGCTTATTCCAGCCGCCCAGAGCAGCGGGCGCGCTTTGTTCAAGACGAAGTCTGCCGATACCGAGCGGCTATCACTTCCGGATTCCTATATAAATCGCTCTGCGCCGTCGAGCATCGCGGCCGCATTCTGCCGCGCGATGACTCTCCTCCCCGCGATCTTCCAACACTGTTTTTTGCATTCGTCGCGCTGCCTTGACGAGCGGTTATTGCATCACGGGCAGATGCTTCCAAAGCAAACACGACAGCCACCGCTCACTCGACAAGGCCGCAAAAACCATAAGCGCCGCCTGATCAGGCTGGCTTCGCCTGCGAGCATCCTTCCCCGGCCGAAACGCGCGCATCCATCGGACGTTTGCCGCCCGTTTCGCACCTCGCATCACGGTTCACGGTGTGACCACAATTCGTTCGTTCGCGTCGCAGCGGTCTCTCGTCTTTCATCGGCTACTCCGTTCGGAAAGCGAACGGGTTCGGAGGATCGCTCGAGGCGCCGCAAGGTCTCGTAATAAGGGATCAGTACACGGATCGTCGGGCTACGCATCGTCGGCCCGGCGCAGCGGAGGGGCTGCGACTTGCGCGCAGTGTCGCGGCCGATGGCCACCGGAACATGCACGCACGTACAGTGTGTCGCTCGCGCGGTTCTCCTCCGATGAAAGAGGCGCGGCATCAGGACAAGGAGAAAATTGCGACGATCGACAATGCGCGCGCTGTGATAGATACCGACGCGAGCAAGAGAGCGCGACATAGCGCGAAGCGCTAGCATCTCGGGCTCGCATACGCGGTCAACCGACACGCGCGAGCGGCCTGAACACCGATCGCACACGACATGCGCATCAGGTCGCCGTCAGGCAATGACGTCAAATCACCACAACAAGCTCGCCGCCTTACACCTTCCCCGCCAGATGAAACCGCGACGCCGGATGCCACAGCTGCACCGACGTCGCCACCTGCCCGCCCACCCACGTGCGCCGCCGCAGCAGCAGACACGGTTCGCCGATTTCCATCACGAGGTGCCGGCGCACCTGCGCATCGGGCTTCTGCGCGTAGATGCGGAACTCCGCGCGCTGGATCGGCGCGAGCCGCACCATGTAGTGGTTCGGCGTCTCGACCGTGAAATCCTGCTCGAGATAGGCGGGAAACAGCGCCGGATTGACGTAGCGATCCTCGAACTGGATCGGCTCGCCTTCCTCGCAATGCACGATGCGCGAATGAAACACCGGCCCCGTACGAAGCCCGAGCGCTTCGATCGCCTCGGGGTCGTCGCTGCGCTCGATCGTCAGCACGCGCGCCGTGTGCCGATGGCCGCGCTCGGCGATCTCGTCCGCGATATTGCGGATCTCGAGCACCGTCGATTCGTAATGACGGCGCTCGACGAAGGTACCCGCCCCCTGGATGCGGGTCAGCACGCGTTCGCTGGTCAGCTCGCGCAGCGCACGCGACACCGTCATCCGCGCCACGCCGAACTCCTTGACCAGCTCGGCTTCGGTCGGAATCGCGCTGCCGGGCTTCCAGTCGCCGTTCGCGATCCGGTCGACCACGTAGCGCTTGATCTGCTGGTACGCAGGCAGCGCACGCGCCGGCACGTCGTCGCCCGGTTCGCTGCCCGGCCGGGCAGCCGTGTATCGTCCCGCTTCGTTCATGCGCCCTCGATCGAATGAAGGTTGAATGCAGATTGAATGACCTGCCGGCCGTCGCGTCGCCGATGCGTCACGCCAGCGACGGCGGTACACCCGCGACGATCGCGGCCGCGGTCGCGAAATCGTCCGCGAGCGGCCGGTCGTCGTGATACACCGGCACGCGTTCGCGCACGTAGCGCCACAGCGCATCGGTCGGCGCCGCCCGCGCCGCGCCGTTCTCCTGCAAATCGTACGCCTGCGCGGCGGCCAGCAACTCGATCGCGAGCACGCGCGTGGTGTTCTCGATGATGTCGAGCGTCTTCAGCGCGGCCGGCGTCGCATGGCACAGATGATCTTCCTGCAAGCCCGACGTGATGCCGCCGTCGAGGCTCGCGGGCGCGGCAAGCCGCTGGTTCTGCGCGACCAGCGCGACCGCGGTGTACTGCGCGATCATGAACCCCGAACACGTGCCGCCCGGCGCCGCAAGAAACGCCGGCAGCCCGCTCACGAGCGGATTGACGAGCCGGTCGAGCCGCCGCTCGGCAATCGCCGCGACCTGTGCCATCGCGGCCGCGAGGCTGTCCATCGCGAGCGCGATGCCCGCGCCGACCGCATGCGCCTGCGAATGGACGGCCGGCGCATCGGGCGTGCCCGCGACGATCGGATTGTCGGTAACGGACGCAAGCTCGCGGTCGACGACGTCCGCCGTGACCGCCAGCACGTCGCGCGCCGCGCCGTGCACGTGCGGAATCGTGCGCAGGCTGAGCGGGTCCTGCGTATGCCGCCCGGTCGCCGCGGCGAGCATCGCGCTGTCGGCAAGCATCGCGCGCAGGCGCGCGCCGACATGCCCGATGCCAGGCGAAATGCGCAGCGCCAGCGACGCCGGATCGAACGCGGCGAGCTGGCCGCCGAGATTCTCGAAGCTCGTCGCCGCGACCCAGTCGGCCCAGTCGAGCAAGCGCTCCGCACGCGCGAGCGCGAGCGCGGCGAGCCCCGTCACGCACGGCGTGCCGTTGACCAGGCTCAACCCTTCCTTCGCGCCGAGGACCAGCGGCTCGCGGCCGATGCGGCGCAAGGCTTCGTCGCCGCGCACGCGTTCGCCGCGATGACGCGCGTGGCCGTGCCCGATGCAGACGAGCGCGACGTGCGCCATGTGCGTCAGGTAGCCGACCGAACCGTGCGCCGGCACTTCCGGCAGGCAATCGTGCTCGAGCAGCGCGACCAGCTGGTCGACGATGTCGGCGCGCACGCCCGAATGGCCGTGCGCATAGTTGTTGATCGCCGCCGCGATGATCGCGCGCGTCTCCGCCGCACCGAGCGGCGCGCCGACGCCGACCGCGTGGCTCATCAGGATGTTGCGCGACAGCGCGCCCTGCTGCGCCGGCGACACGATCACGTCGCACAACGCGCCGACGCCCGTGTTCACGCCGTACGCGCGGATGCCTTGCGCGACGATCGCGTCGACGAGTTCGCGCGCCGCGACGACACGGCCGCGCGCGTCGTCGGTCAGCGCGAGCGGCGCGCCGGCCGCGACCGCTGCGATCTGCCGCCAGTCGAGCGGCCGTGCCGAACGGAAGACGGTCATGGCGGCCTCAGTTCGCGGCGCGGTCATGATGGCTCGACACAAACTGGCGGAAGCGCTCGGAACACTGGCCGCCGAACAGCTCGCCCGGTGTGCCGTCCGCATCGACCTCGCCTTGATGCAGGAACATCACGCGGTTCGACACGTGCCGCGCGAAGCCCATTTCGTGCGTGACGACCAGCATCGTGCGCCCTTCCTCCGCGAGCGAGCGCATCACGCGCAGCACCTCGCCGACCAGCTCCGGATCGAGCGCCGACGTCGGTTCGTCGAACAGCATCACCTTCGGATGCATCGCGAGCGCCCGCGCGATTGCGACGCGCTGCTGCTGGCCGCCGGACAGGTGGGCCGGGTAGTAGCCCCGCTTGTCCGCGAGGCCGACGCGCGCGAGCAGCGCCTCGGCCTCCTCGACCGCTTCCGCGCGACTGCGCTTCTGCACGCGCAGCGGGCCTTCGACGAGATTGTCGAGCACGGTCATGTGCGACCACAGGTTGAAGTTCTGGAACACCATCCTGAGCTGCGAGCGGATGCGGTCGACCTGGCGCCGGTCGCCCGGATGCAGCTTGCCGTCGCGCGCGCGCTTCATCTTCAGTTCCTCGCCGGCGAGCGCGACGGTACCGTCGTCCGGTGTTTCGAGCAGGTTCAGGCAGCGCAGGAAGGTACTCTTGCCCGATCCGCTCGCACCGAGGATCGAGATGACGTCGCCCTCGTGCGCGTCGAGCGAAATGCCCTTCAGCACGTGGTGATCGCCGAACGACTTGTGGATGTTCCTGACCGACAGGGCGACGGGAGCAGCGGTGTTCATCGGATTCTCCTGGAAGGAAGGATGCGGTCAGGATGCGACGCGCCGGGCGGCGCTGGCATCGGCGGCGGGCGCGCCGGACGGCTTCGGCCCGCGCAGGTGGCCCGACAGCCGCCATTCGAGCGCACCGAGCACGCGTACGACGATGAAGTTCAGGCCGAGGTAGATGAGGGCCGCGCACACGAACACTTCGGTCGTCCGGTAGGTTTGCTGAATGATCTGCTGCGCGACACCCGTCACCTCCCACACCGTCACGAGGCTCGCGAGCGCGGTCGACTTGACCAGCAATACGGCTTCGGTCGAATACGCGGGCAGGCACTGGCGCAGCGCGATCGGGCCGATCACGCGGCGCAGCAGCGCGAAGCCCGACAGGCCGATCGAATAGCCTGCCTCGATCTGCCCGACCGGCACGGCCATCAGCCCGCCGCGCAGGATCTCGGCCGTATAGCCGGCCGTACACAGCGCGAGCGAGAGCACCGCGCACACGTACGGCTCGCGCAGCAGCGGCCACATGAAGCTTTCGCGGATCACGCCGAACTGGCCGAGCCCGTAGTACACGAGAAACATCTGGATCAGCAGCGGCGAGCCGCGAAACACGAGGATGTACGCACGCGCGAAGCGGTTCGGCAGCCAGCGCGGCGACACGCGCATCGTGACGATCACGAGCGACAGCAGGCCGCCGAGCACGAGCGATGCGAAGAACAGGCCGAGCGTGGTCGGCACCGCCGCGAGCAACTGGCGCAGCGTGTCGAACAGGAAATCGAAATCGAGTGACATGTGCGCTCCGTCAGTTGCGTGCGAAGTTGCGGCGGAACGACCGGCCGACGATCGCTTCAGCCCGGTTGAACACGCGATTCGACAGCCCCGTCATGACCAGGTAGAGCGCGCCGCCCGCGACGAAGAACACGAAATACTGATGGGTCGAGTTCGCCGCGATCTGGCTCGTGCGCAACAGCTCGGCGAGCCCGGTGACCGAGATCAGCGCCGAATCCTTCAGGCTCAACTGCCACACGTTGCCGATGCCGGGCAACGCGAAGCGCAGCACCTGCGGAATCAGGATGCGGCGCAGGACCATGCCGCGCGGCATGCCGATCGAGCGCGCCGCTTCGAGCTCGCCCTTCGACACCGCGAGCACGGCCGCCCGATACACCTCGGCCTGGTACGCGCCGGAAATCATCCCCACCGCGAGCGCGCCGATCACGAACGGCGGCACACCGATGAAGCCTTCCGCGCCGAACCACTGGCCGACGGCCGTGACGAGCGTCGAGCCGCCGAAATAGAACAGGTAGATGACGAGCAGTTCGGGCACGCCGCGAAACACCGTCGTGTACAGGTCGCCGAGCAGGCGGGCGCTGCGGTAGCGCGACAGTTTCGCGGCCGCGATCGCCGCGCCGATCACGGCGCCGACCGCCAGCGCGGCAAGCGTCAGCGCGACCGTCATCAGCGCGGCGAGCAGCAGCACGCCGCCCCAGCCTTCGGTTCCGAAGCCCAGCATTTCAAGGATCGCCATGCGTGCCTCCCGGCAAGCGTTGATTGGATCGGCAGGATGTGCGCCGCCGCGCGTCGCTCATGCCGCGTGCGCGTCGGCGGCCGGACGCGCGCTTACGGCGTGACGTCGGTCTTGAACCACTTGTCGGCGAGCTTCTTCACGGTGCCGTCCGCGAGAGCGGCGCCGATCGCCGAATCGAACTTCGTCTTCAGGTCGGCATCCTGCTTGCGGAACGCGAGGCCTTCACCGGGCCCCCAGATCGGGCCGCCGAGCTTCGGGCCGGCGAGCACGATCGACGCGTTGTCCTTCTTCGCGTTGTTCGCCGCGTAGTACGTGACGTCGTCGAACGATGCGTCGATGCGGCCGGCGACGAGGTCGAGGTCGCGCTCGGGCGACGTCTTGTACACGCGGATCGACGCGATGTCCTTGAAGCTGTCGTTGATGAACTTCGTGTAGACGGTGCCCGACTGGATGCCGATCGTCTTGCCCTTCAGCTGCTTGCGCAGCGCATCGACGGTGGGCTTGTCGGCATTCGCGTCGCCCGACAGCTTGACGATCGGCGCGCCCGGCGCCGCCTTCGGCAGAATCTTCGTGTCGGTGACCGCGAACGTCGCGGGCGTGGCCGCATACGGACGCGAGAACAGCAGGATCTTCTCGCGCTCCGGCGTGATCGAGATCGCATCCATCAGGACATCGAACTTGCCGGCCTGCAGCCCCGGGATCATCCCGTCCCAGTCCTGCGCGACCATGTTGCACTGCACCTTGATGCGCTCGCACACGTTGGCGAGCAGTTCGGGCTCGAAGCCGCCGAGCTTGCCGCCCGGCAGCGTGAGGTTCCACGGCGCGTAGCCGCCTTCGAGCGCCACCGTCACGGTCTTCCACTCCTTCGCTTGCACCGGCGCCGAAAGCGTGGCCGCTGCCGCCGCGATGATGCCGATCGTCCTGACTGCCCACTTGATGTGCTTGCCGTTCACGAGAGTTCTCCTTGCGTTGAAGATCGTCATCCCCTCGGACATGCAAGCCGCCTCAGGAATTTGTCTATACAAGCATGCAAGAAGAAAAACGCAGCGACAAGCGTTGATCAAAAAAAACCGGGAAAACGCGGGAAATCCCCTAATTACGCGGCTCCGGCGTGCCTCTCTGCGGTGATTCGCAGCACGAATATGGTGCATTCCGTACGATCTTTCGATCAGAATGACTAGACAAATTTCCGATTCGACCGCTTCGCTAAACACACCGTCATCGGCCACGCTTTCCGAGCGCCCCGCGACCGCCCCTCCCGCCTGCTCACGCGATCACCACGCGGCAAACACGTCCTGCGCGATCCCGAAGCCCGTGCTCATGCCGGCGCCGCTCGTCACGACGACGACGCGCGTGGCGTCGTCCGGCGCGTCGATCACGCAATCGGCATCGGCTGCCGACGGATAGCTGCCGGTCCAGCGTTCGATCACGTCCAGTTCCGGCACGTCGAGCGTCTCGTGCAGCAGGCGCAGGATCTGCGCATCGATTGCCTGCGCCGCGAACGGCAGCGGTGCGGCGCCGTATTCGTGCGAATCGCCGACCACGAGACTGCCGTCCGCGCTCTGCACCGCGATCAGATGAATGCCGTGACCGACGCACACGGGCTCCTCCGCATTCAGGCGCGCGCGCAACGCGCCGGCGTCGGGCAACGCCGCGAAGCCCGAATAACGCAGCAGGCTCAGGTCGCTCATCACCGCGGCGCGCAGCGCCAGCGGGCGACGCGGCCGCACGCGCAGCATCTGCAACTGGCAGAGCCGTACTGCATGCCGCGCGAACCAGTCGCCGTACAGGTGGCGGCTGTCCGCATTGCCGCAGACGATCACGCGCTCCGCATGCAGCACGCCGCGCGACGTCCGCACGGACGGCGTGCGGACTTCATGCACCATCTCGCCGTAGCGAAACCGCACCCCGAAACGTTCCGCGAGCCACGACGCCAGCAACGCGATCGCGGTGCGCGGCTCGATGCGCAGCTCATGCGGGCTGTGCAGGACGCCGTGCGCACCGTCCAGCTGCAGTTCCGGCGCGACGGCTGCCGCGTCGCCGGACGTCATGACCCGGCAGCCGTCGGCCATGCCGGTTTGCATGAACGCGTCGAGCACGCTCATCGCCTCGGGGCGACGCGCGATCAGATGCAGGCCCCGGTGAAGCACGTCGATTCCGGCTTGCGGCGCGATGTCAGCCCAGACTTCGCGGCTCCCGCGCGCCCGGCGCCAGCTGTGTTCGGCGCGCTGCCCGGTGACGGTGACGAAGCCGAAATTGCGGATCGACGCGCCCGTGCATGCGGCATCGCGCTCGATCACGCAGACGCGCAGCCCCTTGAGCGCCGCCGTATAGGCATGAGCGAGGCCGACGATGCCGGCGCCGACGACGATCACGTCATGAGAATCTGCCGCTGCGATGGCGTTCACGATTGGATGTTCCTTCTGTGCGGATGACACGCGCCCCGCCGCCGGGAGCGAACGCTTCGGTTGCCGCTCGCCGTCTCCGATGGACGGCTCCCCGGGAGTGGGGCGAACGGGCCGGCTTGCGCCGGTCGATGCCGGGACCGGTGCCCGTTCCGCACTATCGCTACGCGAAATGACATCCGGATGAAAAGCCACAAAACAGCATGAATTGGCATATTTTGCCATTACATCGGAGAGCATCGGATCGCGCGGAAAATCCGCGTCGCCCTGCCCGTGCCGCGCATTCGCATACGCGGCCTCTCCGGATCGGTCGTTCCGTGCGCATCGATGCAGTACACGTCACGCGCAAGATTGTGCGGATGTGCGGCGGCCGCCGCGGGACGCGGCACCGGCGCCAAACCGACGTCGACGCCCTCGTGTTCTGCGGCGGCACTCGCGTTCGCGTGCGCGCAGACCCTGCCATGGATGCCCGTCGGCCACACCGCACTGCACGTCGTGCTCCATCGGGACAAGAACTGCACCCGGCGGCAAAACGTCACCTGAAACAGATCGGTAAAGTGGCGAGCGGCTATTTGTAATGCTTCACGGCCGCCCCTAAAAAAACCGATTCAGGAGACATGAATGCAACGCTTCACGAGATCCGCCATTCGCCGATCGGCTCTGACCGCGTCGGGCGCCGCAGTCACCGTCGGGCTGTTTGCCTGTGGCGGCGTCGACTCGACTTCCACGCCCGTGACGCAACAGGACTTCGGCTACACGACGTTGAACGTACTCACCCGCGACGGCCTGAAGTTCAAGGACATGGACAAGAACGGCCAGCTCGAACCGTACGAAGACTGGCGGCTGAGTGCCGAAGTGCGTGCACGGGACCTGGTCGGCCGCCTCACGCTGGCCGAGAAGGCCGGCCTGATGATGCACGGCACCGCACCGGTGCTGAACGATACGACCGGTTCGGGCACCGGCTCCGCGTACGATCTGGCGGCGCTCAAGTCGCTGATCGATCAGCGGGGCATCAACACCTACATCACGCGCATGAGTGCCGATGCGCAGACGATGGCCGACCAGTACAACCAGATTCAGACGCTGGCGGAGCAATCGCGGCTCGGCATCCCGGTGTCGATCAGTTCGGACCCGCGCAACCATTTCCAGTACACGCTCGGCGCCAGCGCCGGAGGCAGCGGTTTCTCGCAGTGGCCGGAAACGCTCGGCTTCGCCGCGATCGGCGACGCGGCGCTCACGCGGAAATTCGGCGATATCGCGCGCCAGGAGTACCGCGCGGTCGGCATCACCGAAGCACTGTCGCCGCAGGCAGACCTGGCGACCGAGCCGCGCTGGTCGCGCATCAACGGCACGTTCGGCGAAGACGCCGATCTCGCGCGCGCGCAGGTGCAGGCGTATATCGAAGGGTTTCAGGGCGGCGGCAGCGGCGTTCAGGCCAATAGCGTGATCGCGGTCGTCAAGCACTGGGCCGGCTATGGCGCGCAGAAACTCGGGTTCGACAGTCACAACTACTACGGCCGCTATGCGACCTATCCGGGCAACAATTTTGCGTATCACCTGAAACCGTTCGAAGGCGCGTTTGCCGCCAACGTCGGCTCGGTTATGCCAACCTATTCCGAACCGGACACGACGGTGACGGTCGACGGCATCACGCTGGAGCCCGTCGGAGGCGCGTACGACAAGGCGTTGCTGACCGACCTGCTGCGCGGGAAATACGGCTTCAAGGGCGTGATCCTGTCGGACTGGCTGATCGCCGACGACTGCGACGCGAACTGCATCAACGGCGTGTCGTCGGGGGCGCCGTCGTTTACCGGGCTCGGCATGCCGTGGGGAATGGAAGGCGCCACCCGCGTGCAGCGTTTCGTGCGGGCGGTCAATGCCGGTATCGACCAGTTCGGCGGCGACGACGATCCGTCCGACCTGATCGATGCCGTCAACCGCGGACAGTTGTCGGAAGATCGCCTGTCGGAGTCGGCCTATCGCGTGCTGCTGCAGAAGTTCCAGCAAGGCCTGTTCGACCATCCGTACGTCGACGCGGCCGCGGCCGGCAAGATCGTCGGCAACGCCGAGTTCCAGGCCCAGGCGCTCGACGCCCAGCGCCGCTCGATGGTGCTGCTGCAAAACAACGGCAAGCTGCTGCCGATGACGGCATCGGGCAAGAAAGTCTGGCTGTACGGCATCGACCCCGCGATCGCACGACAGTATGGGTATCAGGTCGTCGATACGCCGCAGGCCGCGGACGTCGCGATTCTCCGCGTGAGCACGCCATACGAAAGGCTGCACCCGAACTACATGTTCGGTTCGATGCAGCACGAGGGCAGTCTCGCGTTCGTCGACGGCAATGCGGACTACGAGGCAATCAAGCAGGCCGCGCTTGCGCCGCAATCGATCGTGTCGGTCTACATGGATCGTCCCGCGATCCTGACCAACGTGCAGGACAAGGCCACCGCGATTCTCGCCAATTTCGGCGTGACGGACGCCGCCCTGTTCGACGTGCTGACCGGGAAAGGTCAGCCGCAAGGGAAGCTGCCGTTCGAGTTGCCGTCGTCGATGGCTGAAGTCGTCGCCCAGCGGGAAGACGTGCCGCACGATACTGCGCATCCGTTGTATCCGTTCGGATACGGTCTGACGTATTGACGCAGTGTCGATGCCGGCTCGCGGATCGCGGCCGGCATCGCGCATCAAACGGCGATCGAACCGGCATCGCCCGCCGCCCGCCGCGCGGCAGTCGCGGCGGAATCGGGCAAAATGCTCCGCATCTGACATGCGGAGATGTACCCGTGGCAATCAATTTCGATTTAACCGACCTGCAGGCATTCCGCGCGGTCGTGGAAACGGGCAGTTTCCGCAAGGCCGCGGAGACGGTCAGCCTCTCGCAGCCCGCGTTGAGCCGCCGGATCGACAAGCTCGAGGAAGCGCTCGGCGTGCGGCTCATCGAGCGCACCACGCGCAGCGTTTCGCTCACCACCGTCGGCCGCGTGTTCGCCCAGAGTGCCGAACAACTGCTCGACGATCTCGACGCGGCCCTGCTCGGCATTCGCGACGTGTCGTCGAGCCGGCTGGGCCATGTGACCATCGCATGCGTACCGTCAGTGGCCTACTACTTTCTGCCCGGCATCATCGCGCGCTATCATCGCCGCTTTCCGCGCATCCGCGTCAAGCTGCTGGACGCGAGCGCGAACGACGTACTGGGCGCCGTCATCAGCGGCGAGGCCGATTTCGGCGTGAGCTTCATGGGCAGCCAGGAGGCCGACATCGAGTTCAAGGTGCTGCTCCAGGAGCGCTTCGTCGCGGCCTGCCGCCGCGACCATCCGCTCGCGCTCAGGAAGCGCGTGACGTGGAACGAACTCTACGAGCACGATTACGTGTCGGTCGACAAAACGTCCGGCAACCGCCTGTTGCTCGACCAGGCGCTTGCCGCCGTGGCGCCGCGCGGGCCGAGCGTGTGCGAAGCGCGCCACGTGACGACCCTGCTCGGCCTGATCGAAGCGGGGCTCGGCGTCGCCGCGGTGCCGTCGATGGCGATGCCCGGGCACGACCATCCCGTGCTCACGAGCGTGCCGCTCGTCGAGCCGGTCGTCAAACGACGCGTGGGCATCGTGAAACGACGCGGGCGCCCGCTCACACCGGCCGCCGAAGCGTTTCATCGGATGATCATCGAGACGAAACGTGCGGGTGCCGCAGATGGCGGCGCATCCGTATGACAACGACAGAAGCAACACGAAGGAAGACCGTACCGTGAGGTTGGCCAGGCTGCTCGGATCGCTTTATGTGCAGGTCCTGCTCGCGATGATGCTCGGCGTGAGCGTCGGGCACGTCTGGCCGGAAGCCGGCGCGATGCTCAAGCCCCTCAGCGACGCCTTCGTCGGCCTCGTCCGGATGACCATCGCACCGATCGTCTTCTGCACGATCGTCTCGGGCATCACGTCGCTGGCGAACGGAAAGGCAATCGGCCGCACGATCGTCCGGGCGCTGGCGCTCTTCTATCTGCTGACCGCCGCCGCGCTCGCGATCGGCCTCGTCACCGCGTTCGTATTGCGACCGGGCGCCGGCATGCACATCGACGTCCACCACCTCGATTCGAGCATCCTCGCGCCGTACGTAAGGGAAGCGCAACCACGCGGGCTCGTGGCGTTCGCGCTGAGCGTGATCCCCGATACGATGCTCGGCGCGTTCGGGAACGGAGACGTGTTGCCGGTGCTGCTGCTGTCGCTGCTGTTCGGCTTCTCGCTGAACGCCCATCCGCGGGCCGGCCGGCCCGTTCTTGCACTGATCGACGGGGTCGCCCAGATCCTCTTTCGCGTGCTCGCGATGATCATGCGGCTCGCGCCGCTCGGCGCATTCGGCGCGATGGCCTTCACGGTGGGCCGCTTCGGGATCGGCTCGGTCGGCTCGCTGGCGAAGCTGATGCTGTCGTTCTACGTGGCCTGCGCGTTGTTCGTCGCGCTGGTGCTCGCCCCGCTCGCGCGGCTGCACGGCTTCGCGCTGTGGCGACTGCTGCGCTACCTGCGAGAAGAGTTGCTCATCGTCCTCGCGACGTCCTCTTCGGAACCCGTTCTACCTCGCCTGATCGTCAAGCTGGAGTCGCTCGGGTGCGACAAGGGCGTCGTGGGGCTCGTGCTGCCGGCAGGCTATTCCTTCAACCTCGACGGCACCGCGATTTATCTGACGCTCGCAGCCCTGTTCATCGCGCAAGCGTGCGACGTGCCGCTGTCGGCGTCGCAGATCGCGATGCTGCTCGCCGTCATGCTGCTGACGTCCAAGGGCGCGGCCGGCGTGTCCGGCAGCGGGCTGGTGGCGCTGGTCGCCACGCTCGCCGTCATGCCCGACCTGCCGGTTGCCGGGGTGGCCCTGCTGATCGGCATCGATCGCTTCATGTCGGAGGCGCGCGCGCTGACGAGCGTAATCAGCAATGCGTGCGCGGTCATCTTCGTTTCGACGTGGGAACGCGCGTGCGATCGCGAGCGTCTTGCACGGGTGCTCACCGCGGCCGGGTCCGCCTCGCGTGACGGAGCCGCTGAAGACCCCGCGGCGGTGGCGGCAGAGGCCGACGGTAACGGGAAGGCGTGCTGACGCGAACCTTCCCGTCGTTCGGATTCAGTGAGCGGCAGCGGAAACGGAATCGAGTCCGGTCGACTGCACGTCCACCTGCACATCGGGCGACGCGAGATAGTCGAGCAACGCCTTCGCTTCGGCCGGATGCTGCGCGCCAACGGGGATGCCCGCGGCGAAGCGCGTGACGGACTGCAGCGACTCGGGAATCTTGCCCACGAAGGTTGCGCCCTTGACCGGCAACAGCTCGCTCACCTGCTGGAAGCCGATTTCGTAGTCGCCGTTCGCCACGACCGACGCCACCGGAATCCGCGGAACCATCTTCGCCTTCGACTTCACCTGATCCTCGATTCCGAGCTTCCTGAACAGCTCCCGTTCGATATACACGCCGCTCGCGCTGTCCGAATAGGCGATCGACGTCGCATGCAGCAGCACCTGCCTGAGTTTGTCGGCCGAGCTGATGTCGGGCTTCGCCGCGCCTTCGCGCACGACCATGCCGATGCGCGAATCGGCCAGCTCGACCCGCGAGCCGGGCACGACCTTGCCCTGCTTGATCAATTCGTCGAGGGCGTAGCCGACCATGATCACGGCGTCGGCGGGCTCGCCGCGCGCGAGCCGGTTCGGAATCGCTTCGGGCGACTTGCCCATCGACGGGCCGAGCGCGGTATCGAGCGTATTGCCCGTCGCGGACGCGAACCGCGGGCCGAGCAGTTTGTACGCGGCGGTGAAGCCGCCCGAGCTCATCACGTGCAGTTCGGCGGCCTGCGCGTTGGCCGCCACCGCGGCGGCAAGGACGAGCGCGGTCGTGCAAAATTTCCGGAGCAGATTTTTCATGATCGTGGTGTGGGTCGTGCGGATTCGTATGTACGGGTGAACCGTCCGGATGAACCGGGCATCAATGCGCGGGCGTCAGCGTCGCTGCGTGGCGACGATAGAGCGCGAACGTCGCGAGCAGCGCGCACACCGCGGCGAAGCTCATCCAGTAGCCCGGGGCCGCCTTGTCGCCCGTCATGTGAATGAGCGCGGTCGAGATGGCGGGCGTGAAGCCGCCGAACACGGCCGTCGCGAGGCTGTATGCGAGCGAGAAGCCCGCGACCCGCACCTGCACCGGCATCACTTCCGTGAGCGCGACGACCATCGCGCCGTTGTAGATCCCGTACATGAACGAGAGCCACAGGAGGACGAGCAGCATGTTGACGAACGACGGCGCGTGAGCGAGCAACGACAGCGCCGGGTAGGCGGTCACGATGGCGAGCATCGTCATGGCGACCAGTAGCGGCCGGCGGCCGATCCTGTCGGACAGCGCCCCGCCGATCGGCAGCCACACGAAGTTCGACACGCCGACGCAGAGCGTCACGAGCAGGCTGTCGGCGGTGCTCAGATGCAGCACCGTCTTGCCGAAGGTCGGCGCATAGACCGTGATCAGATAAAAGCTCGTGGTGGTCATCGCGACCAGCATCATGCCGGCCACCACGACGCCCCAGTTCTGCACCAGCGTACCGAACACTTCCTTCATGCCCGGGCGATGCGTGCGTGCGTTGAATTCCCGGGTTTCCTCCAGGTTCCGGCGCAGCATGAAGATGAACGGCACGATCATGCAGCCGACGAAGAACGGCACGCGCCACCCCCATGCGGCGATCGCCGACGCGCTGAGCCAATGGTTGAGCGCAAAGCCGAGTCCCGCCGCGACGACGATCGCGACCTGCTGGCTGGCGGACTGCCAGCTCGTGTAGAACCCCTTGCGGCCGGGCGTGGCCAGTTCGGCGAGATAGACCGATACGCCCCCCAGTTCGGCGCCGGCGGAAAAGCCCTGCAGCAAGCGCCCGAGCAGCACGAGCGCCGGCGCCAGCAGGCCGATCGTCGCGTAGCCCGGCACGAACGCAATCAGCACGGTGCCGCTCGCCATGATCGCCAGCGTGACGATCAGGCCCTTGCGGCGGCCGACTTCGTCGATGTACGCGCCCAGCACGACGGCGCCCAGCGGCCGCATCAGGAAACCGGCGCCGAACACCGCGAACGTCATCATCAACGATGCGAACTCGCTTTGTGCGGGAAAGAAGACGTTGGCGATCTGCGTGGCATAGAAGCCGAACAGGAAAAAGTCGAACTGCTCGAGAAAATTCCCGGCCGTGACGCGGAAGACCGCGGCGGCCTTCGAACGTTCGGCCGGAAGGCTGGACGAGGGGTGCATCGGGGTGTCTCCTGAAGATTCGGAAGAATGCGGAAGAGGCGGATCGATTGTCGTTTTCCGGCATGTTCGCTCGGCGCCGGCCAAACGATAAGTGCAATTTTTGGAAGAATTGATGTTGATTGGTTATCAATCGGCGCGGCGGCGCGCCCGGCCGCATACGTTTGCGCGCCCGTGCGCGATCGCCCGCGTCGACCCTGGCGCGATGCGCGGCCTCGATTTTCGGTTAACCGTGCCGTTAACCCGGATTTGACCCGCGCCGGATCACGTGCAGCCGGCCTCCCCTACGAGCGCGTAGCATGCCCGCATTCACTTCGATCGAGAACATTGCCGACTGGGCCGGACGCAACCATCTGGTCGTCGGCGCATTGGGCACGCTGATGTCGCTTGCGGCGCTCGCGATCAGCGCGGCGACCCTGTGGGCCGGACGCAGCGAAGTGGTCGAACACGCACACGAGACGTCGCGCAACGTCGCCGCGGTGCTGGCGAGCCAGATCGCGCGCACCGTCGAAACGTCGAACAACGCGCTGGTCGCGCTGGCGTCCGATCTCGGCAAGCCCGCGGTGCGGCGGATGGATGCCCGGCTGCGGCACGACCTGCTGTTCGAGCGCACGGCAGCCCAGTACGTGACCGGCATGGGCGTGACCGACGCGCGCGGCCGGTTGATCGACGGATGCTGCGGCACGACCCACCATTGGAATTTCAGCGATCGCGACTATTTCACCGTGCATCGCGATTCGGACGCCGTCGGCCTCTACGTGTCCGAGGCCTATCGCGCGCGCTCGCGCGGCGGCAAGGAGTCCATCGCGCTGTCGCGGCGCATCGACCGGCCGGATCGCGCGTTCAACGGGATCGCGGTGGTCGCCATCGACCTCGCGTACTTCGAGCAGCTGCTGTCCCGTCTCGATGTCGGGCCGCACGGGGTCAGCGCCATTCTGCGCGCGGACGGCACGATCCTCGCGAGAAATCCGCCGTTGAGCGACGGGCAGATGAATCACCTGCGCCGCTCGAAGACCTTCGTGCGGATGGTGAACAGCGAATCGGGCTTCTATCCCGCGCGTTCGAGCATCGACGGCATCACGCGGCTGTATACGTACCAGCGGGTGCCGGGCACGCCGCTGATCGCCGTCGTCGCGCCGGCCGAGCACGACGTGCTGGCGGGCATGACGCGCCTGTCGTGGACGGTCGGCGTATCCGCCACCCTGATCAGCGCACTGTTCTGCGCGGTCGTATGGCTGCTTGCGTTCGCGCTGCGGGACAACCTGCGCAAGCAGACGCAGCTCACGGACCTCACGCGGACCGATCCGCTGACGGGCCTGTGCAACCGCCGCGCGCTCGACATCGCGCTGGCCGACGAATGGAGCCGGCTGCAGCGCAGCAGCAGCGGCAGCCTGTCGATCCTGTTCATCGATGCCGATCACTTCAAGCAGTACAACGACCGGCACGGGCATGCGCAAGGCGACACCGCGCTACGTTTTCTCGCCGAATGCATCCGCGCGCATACGCGGCGGCGCGGTGATCTTGCCGCGCGCTACGGCGGCGAGGAGTTCGTCGCGGTGTTGCCGGATACCGACGAGAACGGCGCCGCGCAGGTCGCGGAAGCCATTCGGCGCGACGTCGAACGCAACCGGCTCGACGGATTTGCGGAAGCCGTTCCGGCCTTCACCGTCAGCATCGGCAGCGCGACGGGCCATCGCGCGCGGCCCGCGTCCGTGCATGCGCTGTCGCATCAGGCCGACATGGCGCTCTATCGTGCGAAGCGCGAAGGCAGGAACCGCGTGTGCTGCGCGGAAACGGAGCCGTTCGCGCGCTCGGCATGACCGGTCGCGGGCCGCGTCTGCGCGGTGCGTCGGCCGGTGACGGACGACCGATTGCGCATCGAATCCGGCGCCCGACATGTTCAGCACCGGAAATTAACCAGATAGTGGGAATTTTCGCGCATCGAGCACGTCGCGAAACAAATCCTTAACCGTCGCGTAACGATCCATCACCACAATTCGCCATCTTCGACCATCAGGATGGAGTCTTGCATGTTTGCGTCACGAAGCCGTTTCCCGCTGCACGTCGCAGCATTGTCGACTGCGATCGTACTGGCTGCCTGCGGCGGCGGCGACGATGTGGCGTCGACCGGCACGATAGCGGCAGCCGTTCCGGCGCCGCCGGCCGACCCCGGTTTCGTCGACAGTGCGCCGGTGCCGAGCGTACCCGCGTTCGTCGACAACATCGCGACCAACCAGCGCGGCGATGCGCGCTATGCGACGCTGTCGACCAACGCCGCGGTGCGCGTGGTGAGCCGCTTCCTCGATCTCTGGCAGCCGTCGACGATGCTGGTCGACGCGGGCGTGAGCGCGCCGGCGGTCGGCGCGTTTCCGGCCATCTCGCCGTCCGCATGCTCCGGCCTGCCCGGCAGCGGCACACCGTGCGGCACGATCGTGAACGACGCGGTGCTGTCGGCCAACGTGCAGTACGTGGTCAACGCGACGACCGCGCGCACGCCGCAGCAGGCCGACGCCGCGTACTACGACGACCGGCGCGGCAAGGGCTTCAGCGTGACCGACGGCATGGGTCCGCTCACCGCCGCGTGGCGCACCGCGGCCCAGCAGACGACCAGCATCACCAGCATTCCGTCGGACGCGACGTCGGTGCTGTACAACGACTCGGGCAACAACGTCGGCGTCGGCAGCAGCACGAACGCGAGCTTCGGGAAAGTCGTCGACCTGCTGAACGAAATGGGCAACAACGCGTCGACCGAACCCGCCAAGCGCTTCTTCAAATACGCACGGCCGTACCGCTGGAGTTCGAGCGTCGTGGTCGCGCCGACGCTCGTACCGGCGGAAAGCACGACGCCCGCGACCGACGGCGGTTTCATCAGCGGCCACTCGGCCGAAGCGATGCGCGATGCGACGACGATGGCGTGGCTCGTACCGGAGCGCTTCCAGGAAATGGTCAGCCGCGGCCTCGAGCTCGGCGAGAACCGCATCATCGCCGGCATGCACTCGCCGCTCGACGTGATCGGCGGGCGCATGCTCGCGCTGGCCGTCAGCGCGGCGAACCTGACCGCGTATGCGGGCGACGCGCAGGCGGCGACCGCGCAAGCCCATCAGGCGCTGCAGCAACTGACGGGCACGACCGCCGCGACGTTCCCCGCGTTCGCGCACGCCGCGACGACGGCAACCGACCGGTTCGCCGACTATGCGACGAACAAGGCCGCGTTCCTGCGCCGGATGACGTTCGGCTTCGCCGCGATCGAATCGACGGACGCGCCGCCGGTCGTGCCGAAGGGCGCGGAAGTCCTGCTGCAGACGCGCTTTCCGTACCTGAGCGCCGACCAGCGGCGCGTCGTGCTGAAAACCACCGAACTGCCGTCCGGCTATCCGGTGATGGACGATGCGGAAGGCTGGGGCCGCCTGAACCTGTTCGCGGCGGCCGACGGCTACGGCGCGTTCTACGGCAACGTGATCGTGTCGATGGATGCGTCGCAGGGCGGGTTCAATGCCGCCGATCTGTGGCGTAACGACGTCGTAGGCGCCGGCAAGCTGACGCTGCAAGGCACCGGCACGCTGACGCTCGCGGGCAACAACAGCTATACGGGCGGCACGCAGGTGAGCGGCGGCACGCTGGCGGCCGCGTCGACGACCGCGTTCGGCAAGGGCGACGTGTACGTCGGCCCGGGCGGCAGCGTGAAGATCGCCGCCGGCGCGCCGGTGACGATCGCGGCCCGCTATACGCAGCTCGACGGCACGACGCTCGAACTCGACGTCGACGGCAACGGTGGCGGCCGCCTGCGCGTGGGCGGCCCGCTCACCGTCGCGGGCGGCACGCTGCACGTGAAGTTCGTGAACGGCTACACGCCGAAGGCCGGCGACACCATCGCGCTGATCGACGGCGCAGCGACAGCCGCGAAGTTCTCGACGGTGACGGTCGACGGGTTCAAGGCCACGCCGGTTTATACGGCGGCGGGCGTGTCGGTCAGGTTGTCGGCGTCGTAGCCGGCAGCGGGCGCGCACGGACCGCGCCCCGCGTCGCGCGTGGCGCGTCAGCGCGCGATGACGGGCGCGGGCGCGTTCGCGGCGTTGCCGCATCGCTCCGCCCGCTCGACGACACGCGCCAGCCGGATGATGTCGGACAGTGCGAAGTCGCTCGCGTCGGGCCTCGGCCGATCGCGCTCGTCGGCCATCCGCATCGCGAACGCAAGCGCTTCGGCGCGCTCGCGCAGCAGCGCGCGCAGCGCATCCGCGACGATGCGCCGGTCGCGCGGATCGCCCAGGCCGAGTACCGGCTCACGGGCGGGTTCGATCTCCGGCTGCGCGAGCGGCGTGGCCGCCTGCGCAGAACTGCCGGACATGCAAAAGGGGTTGCGTTTCATGTCGTCCTCTCGTTGACCGATGGCCGCGCGCGCCGTCACCGCCGGTTCGACCGCGACACCACGTCGATCCACACGGCCAGCACCAGCACCGCACCCTTGACGATCATCTGCCAGTACGCGTCGACGTCGAGCATCGACATGCCGTTGTCGAGGCTCGCCATCACGAGCGCGCCGATCAGCGCGCCATAGACGGTGCCCGACCCGCCGCGCATCGACGTGCCGCCGATGAAGCACGCGGCGATCGCATCGAGTTCGCCCATCGTGCCGGCGGACGGCGACCCCGCCGCCAGCCGCGCCGTGTTGACGAGGCCGGCGAACGCGCACATCAGGCCCATCAGCCCGAAGATCGCGAGCTTCACGCGATCGGTATCGACACCCGACAGCCGCGTTGCCTCCAGGTTCGACCCCACTGCATAGATGCGCCGGCCGAACACCGTCTGCGTCGCGATCCACGAGAACACGCCGAGCAGCGCGAGCAGCAGCAGCACCGGCACCGGGATGCCGCCGTAACGGTCGAGCATCGACACGAACGCAAGCAGCACCGCACCGGCGCCGACGATCTTCAGGACGTCCTGCCACAGCGGCGCAACCGCAAGCCGGTAGCGCCGCCGCGTCCCGCGCTGGCGCACCACCAGCAGCAACACGAGCGCGAACAGCAGGATCGCGAGGCCATCCCCCGCCAGGCGCGGCAGATAGCCCTGCCCGATGAACACGAAGCCGTCCGAGACCGGTGCGATCGTCGAGCCGCCCGTCACGCCGAGCAGCACCCCGCGAAACGCGAGCATCCCGCCGAGCCCGACGATGAACGACGGGATGCGCCGATAGGTCGACCACCAGCCGTTGAAGAGCCCGATCAGCACGCCGAGCGCGAGCACGGCCGGGACCGTCGCCGCCACCGGCCAGTGGCGGTTGACGTCGAGGATCGCGGCGACACCGCCGAGCAGCCCGAGCAGCGAGCCGACCGACAGGTCGATCTCGCCCGCGATGATGACGAACACCATCCCGCATGCGAGCATGCCGGTGATCGACATCTGCCGCAGCAGGTTCGATACGTTGCGCGGCGTGACGAACGCGCCGTCCGTCAGCACCGAGAAAAACGCCCAGATCGCGGCGACCGCCAGCAGCAGCGCGAGCAGCTTGTAGCGCGCAAAGAGCTGACGCAGCGGCAGCCCCGCCGTGCGGCCTGCTGAACCACGGGCCGGGGCATCCGGCGTCGCCGGGGTCGAGGAAGAAAGTTCGGAATTCATGTCGCACTCGCTGCGGTAGGTTCGGTGGGGCGCCGCGCGGGTGTCAGCGCGGCGCCGAGAATCTGTTCCTGCGTGAGATCCCGATTGACGAAATCGCCGCGCAGCTCGCCTTCGCCGATCACCAGCACGCGATCGGCCAGGCCGAGCACCTCGGGCAGCTCCGACGACACGACGATCAGCGCGACGCCGCGCTTCGCGAGCGCGAAGATAAGCCGGTAGATCTCCACCTTCGCGCCCACGTCCACGCCTCGCGTCGGTTCGTCGAGGATCAGCACCTGCGGCTCGGCCAGCAGCATCCTGGCCAGCACCGCCTTCTGCTGGTTGCCGCCGGACAGGCTCGCGATCGGCAGGAACGGATGCGCGGCGCGCACCGACAGCCGCTGCATCTCGGTGCGGATCGCATCGAGTTCCGCCGCCGCGTCGATCCGCCCGCGCGCCGCGAAGCGCCGCAGCACCGCCAGCGTGATGTTGTGACCCACGCCGAGCTGCGGCACGATGCCGTGGCGCTTGCGGTCCTCGGGCACCATCGCGATGCCCGCGCGGATCGCATCGGCCGGCGAGCGGATCGACAGCGGCCGGTCGTTCACCAGCACGGTCGCCGTGCACGCGCCCGGATAGGCGCCGAAGATCGCCTGCATCAGCTCGGTGCGCCCCGCGCCGACGAGCCCGGCGACGCCGAGAATCTCGCCGCGCCGCACGCTGAACGACACGTCGTCGACGCGCTTGCGGCGCGGGTTCGTCACGTCGCGGCACGTCACGTTGCGTGCTTCCAGCACGACGTCGCCGATCGCATGCACCTCGCGCGGATACAGGTCGCGGATCTCGCGGCCGACCATCATCGCGATGATGCGGTCCGTCGTCAGCGCGCGCATCGGCTCGGTCGCGACATGGCGGCCGTCGCGGATCACGGCGACGGTGTCGCACACGGCCGCCACCTCGTCGAGCTTGTGCGAGATGTACACGCACGCGACGCCGCGCCGCTTCAGGTCGCGCACGATGTCGAGCAGGATCCGCGTTTCCGTGGCGCTCAGCGACGACGACGGCTCGTCGAGGATCAGCAGCTTCGCGTGCTTGTTCAGCGCCTTCGCGATCTCGATCAGCTGCTGATGGCCGCCGCCGTAGTTCATCACCGGCTGCGCGACGTTGATCGAATCGATCCGCAACTCGCGCAACAGCGCCTCCGCGCGCTGGATCATCGCCGCGTAGTGCATGCGCCCGCCGGGCAGCACGATCTCGTTGCCGAGGAAGATGTTCTCCGCGACCGACAGCTCGGGCACGAGCATCAGCTCCTGGTGGATGATCGCGATGCCCGCACGCTCGGTGTCGCGCACGCCGGAGGCTGCGAGCGGCGCGCCTTCCCAGCGAATTTCACCGTCCCAGGTGCCGTGCGGATACACGCCCGACAGCACCTTCATCAGCGTCGATTTGCCCGCGCCGTTCTCGCCGCACAGCCCGACGCATTCGCCGGGCCGCACGGTGAGGTCGATGCCGTCGAGCGCCTTGACGCCGTCGAATTCCTTGACGATGCCGCGCATCGTCAGCAAGGGTTCCGTCATTCGTTCATGCCTCGCAGGATGCGCGCGGGCGCGCCGGGGCCGCCCGCGCGTCGCGCCGTTACTGGCTCGCCAGCTGCGCCTGGGTATAGAAGCCGTCCTTCACGACGACGTCGACGTTGCGCTTGGTCAGCAGCGTCGGCTGCAGCAGCACCGTGTCGACCTTCTTCTTGCCGTTGTCGTACTGCGCATTGAACGCGGGTTTGGTGCCCTTCGCGAGATCCACCGCCAGCTTCGCCGCCTCGCTCGCGATCAACTTGAGCGGCTTGTAGACGGTCATCGTCTGCGTGCCGGCGATCACGCGCTTGACCGCCGCGAGATCCGCGTCCTGCCCGGACACCGGCACCTTGCCGGCCAGATGCTGCGCGGCGAGCGCCTGGATCGCGCCGCCGGCCGTGCCGTCGTTCGACGCGACGATCGCGTCGATCTTGTTGTTGTTCGCGGTCAGCGCATCCTCGACGATCCGCAGCGCGGTCGACGCACTCCATTCGGGCACCCACTGCTGGCCGACGACCTTGATGTCGCCGCGGTCGATCGCGGGCTTCAGCACCTTCAACTGGCCTTCGCGCAGCATCTTCGCGTTGTTGTCGGTCGGCGCGCCGCCGAGCAGGAAGTAGTTGCCCTTCGGCTTCGCATCGAACACGCCCTGCGCCTGCAGCTCGCCGACCTTCTCGTTGTCGAACGAGATGTACGCGTCGACGTCCGCGTCGAGAATCAACCGGTCGTACGACACGACCTTGATCCCGGCCTTCTTTGCTTCGGCGACGACGTTGCCGAGCGTCTTCGAATTGAACGGCACGATCGCGATCACGTCGACACCGCGCGAGATCAGGTTCTCGATCTGGGAAATCTGCCGCTCCTCGCTTGCATCGGCCGACTGCACCGACACCTTCGCGCCGAGCTTCGTCGCGGCCGCGACGAAATAGTCGCGATCGCGCGACCAGCGCTCGACGCGCAGGTCGTCGATGCAGAAACCGATTTCGGGCTTGTCCTTGCTCGCATGCGCGAGCGGCATGCCCAACGTGAAGAGCGCCAGCGCGGCGGCGCCGGCAAGCGAATTCAATACGGTACGACGCGTCACGGATCTCATGTCTCCACTCCTCTTTATTGGACTGCTCTACGAATGCCGGGCAACCGGCCTGTCACGCACCGGCCGCGAACACCGGCTGGAGCGCGCGGTAAAGCGCGCGAAACGTCGGCCGCCGCGCGTCGCGATACCACGCGTGGCGTTCCCTGTCCGGCTCGCGCACGGCGACGACCGGCGGCTGCGGGCATACGTCGCCCAGCGGCGCGTCCGGTTCGAGCGCGAGCCGCGCGAGGCGCGCGGCGCCGAGCGCCGGCCCCACTTCGCCGCCCGCACGCAGCGTCAGCGCGCGGCCGCTCAGGTCGGCGAGCATCTGCGTCCAGTACGCGCTGCGCGAGCCGCCCCCGATCACCGTGATGCCGTCGGGCGCGAGCCCGGCCGCATGCAGCGCGTCGATGCCGTCGAGCAGCGCGAAGCCGACGCCTTCGAGCGTCGCGTTCGCGAGATCCGCGCGCCGCGTATCCGGGGTGAGCCCATGGAACACCCCCTTCGCATTCACGTCGTTGTGCGGGGTACGCTCGCCGCTCAGGTACGGCAGAAACCACGGGCGGCTCGCGCGGGCGTTCGCCTCGGCATCGTCGAGCAGCGCCGCCACGCCGTCGTAGCCGGCCAGTTGCGCGGTGAAGTCGACGCAGCCGGCCGCGTTCAGCATCACGGACATCAGGTGCCAGGTGTCGGGCAGCGCATGACAGAAGCTGTGCACGGCCGATTCGGGATTCGCGCGAAACCCGTCCGACACCGCGAAATACACGCCCGACGTACCGAGCGACAGCAGCGCATCGCCGGGCCGCACGATGCCGACGCCCACCGCGCCGGCCGCGTTGTCGCCACCGCCGGCCACCACCGGAATCTCGCGCAGCCCGAGCGCGCGTGCGACGGCCGGCAGCAGCGTGCCGGTGATGCGATTGCCTTCGAACACGGCCGGCATCTGCGCGCGCGACAGCCCGCATGCCGCAAGCAACGCGTCGTCGTAGTCGCGCTTCGCGACGTCGAGCCACAGCGTGCCGGCCGCATCCGACGGATCGGTCGCGAACGCGCCGGTCAGCCGGTAGCGCAGATAGTCCTTCGGGAGCAGCACATGGGCGATGCGCGCGAACACGTCAGGTTCGTGGCGACGTACCCACAGCAGTTTCGGCGCGGTAAAGCCCGGCATCGCGATGTTGCCGGCCACCGCGCGCAACGCAGGCGCGAGCCGTTCGAGTTCCGCGCACTCGGCGTCCGCGCGGCCGTCGTTCCACAGGATCGCGGGGCGCAGCACGGCGCCCTGCGCATCGAGCAGCGTCGCGCCGTGCATCTGGCCGGTCAGCCCCAGCGCGGCGATATCGCGCGCATCGATGCCCGCGGCGCCCGCCTCCGCGACGAGCGAGGCGAGCACGCCGCAGGCGGCATCCCACCAGTCGAGCGGCGCCTGTTCCGACCAGCGCGGCCGCGGCCGGCTCACCGCGAGCGGGCGGCTCGCGCTCGCGCGCACCGCGCCGTCGCGATCGAGCAGCACCGCCTTCACGCCCGACGTGCCGAGATCGAGTCCGATGTACATGGCGTCAGCGCAGCCCGTAGATCGCCTGGTTCACGATGTTCTCGAGCCGCTCCTGCGCGCCGCTCGCATGCTGCGGCGCCACGCCGCGCGCGAGCGCATCGGCCGCGAGCGATTCGAGCGTATAGCCGCCGGACAGGATCTTGCGGCCGAACGCGTCGTCCCACTGCGCGTAGCGCTGCCGGCGCAATGCGTCGAGCCGGTCGTTCTCGACCAGCACGGCCGCGCGTTCGAGCGCGAGCGCGAGCACGTCGATCGCGCCGACGTGGCCGTAGAACAGGTCTTCCGGATCGACGCTCTGGCGGCGCACCTTCGCGTCGAAGTTCATTCCGCCGGTCGTGAAGCCGCCGTGGCGCAGGATTTCATAGAACGCGAGCGTCAGCTCCTCGACGCTGTTCGGGAACTGGTCGGTGTCCCAGCCGTTCTGCGGATCGCCGCGGTTCGCGTCGACGCTGCCGAATACACCGAGCGCGAACGCATTCGCGATCTCGTGATGAAACGAGTGCCCGGCGAGCGTAGCGTGGTTCGCTTCGATGTTCACGCGGATCTCGTTCTGCAATCCGTACTGAACGAGGAAGCCGTGCACCGTCGCGACGTCGTAGTCGTACTGGTGCTTGGTCGGCTCCTGCGGCTTCGGCTCGATCAGCAGCGCGCCCTTGAAGCCGATCCGGTGCTTGTGCTCGACGACCATCGACAGGAAACGGGCAAACTGCTCGCGTTCGCGCTTCAGGTCGGTGTTGAGCAAGGTCTCGTACCCTTCCCGCCCGCCCCACAGCACGTAGTTTTCGCCGCCGAGCCGGTGGGTCGCGTCGAGCGCATGGCATACCTGGGTCGCGGCCCATGCGAACACGTCGGGGTTCGGGTTCGTCGCGGCGCCGGCCGCGAAGCGCGGGTGCGAGAACAGGTTCGCGGTGCCCCACAGCAGCCGCACGCCGCTCGCCTGCTGACGCTCGCCGAGATAGTCGACCATGCGCGCGAAATTGGCCGCGTATTCCCGCAGGCTGTCGCCTTCCGGCGCGACGTCGGTGTCGTGGAACGTATAAAACGGCGTGCCGAGCTTCGTGAAGAATTCGAACGCCGCATCCGCCTTCTGCCGCGCCCGCTCGAGCGCATCGCCCGGCTGCTGCCACGGCCGCCGGAACGCGCCCTGCCCGAAGATATCGTGCCCCGGCCAGACGAACGTGTGCCAGTAGCACACCGCGATCCGCAGATGCTCGGCGAGCGTCTTGCCCAGCACGCGCTTCGCGGGGTCGTAATGGTGATAGGCCAGCGGATTGTCCGACTGCGGGCCTTCGTAGCGAATCGCGGGAATGTGTTCGAAATACGACATGGCGTCTCCGTGCAGGGTCTTGTTGCAGCGCAACGCGCGTCGCGGCGACGCACGCGGCCGAATTCGGTTGGCTGGATCGTGCCCGCGCACCTGCCGGCCGGCAATTGCGAAATTGCGCAGCACCGTTGATGTTTCTTGCCAGCCGCAAGCGTGCGGCGCGCGTTCCGTCCTACAATCGCCGAACATCACGCGCGCCGCCGCCTTCGGCGCGCCCCGGAGACAACGGCACGGCGCCCCCGCGGCACGTGCCCCGAGATCGAGATGACACGCGCCCCTTCCGCCCAGACACCGCATCGCATCGCGCTGCTGTTCAACGCGAACAAGGTCTACGACCGCGAAATCATCAGCGGCATCGGCCAGTACCTGCACACGACGCGCGTCGTGTGGGACCTGTTCCTCGAAGACGACTTTCGCTGCCGGCTCACCGGCATCGAACGCTTCGACGGCGACGGCATCATCGCGGACTTCGACGATCCCGCCGTCGCCGACGCGCTCGCCGGCTCGCCGCTGCCGGTCGTCGCGGTCGGCTCGTCGTACGAGGATCCGGCGCTGTATCCGAGCGACGTCCCCTATATCGCGACGGACAACCCGAAGCTCGTGTCGCTCGCATACACGCA
This sequence comes from Burkholderia metallica, assembly GCF_902832845.1. Taxonomy (GTDB): domain Bacteria; phylum Pseudomonadota; class Gammaproteobacteria; order Burkholderiales; family Burkholderiaceae; genus Burkholderia; species Burkholderia metallica. The sequence continues at coordinate 132,217 of NZ_CADFDB010000013.1, forward strand.
CCTGATCGGCGCGGGGCTCGCGCATTTCGCGATGTACAGCCTGCCGGTCGCGCAGGAGAATCGCTGGGCCCAGCAGCGCGAGCTCGCATTCGACCGGCTCGCGCGCGCCGACGGGCTCGATGCATCGATCTACCGCGGGCTGTCGACGAGCGCGTCGGGCTGGAATCACGCGATCGAGCAACTGATCGGCTGGCTGCATGCGCTGCCGAAGCCCGTCGGCGTGATCGCAGTCACCGATGCGCGTGCGCGGCATTTGCTGCAGGCATGCCTGATCGCGGGCATCGCGGTGCCGGAACAGGTCGCGATCATCGGCATCGACAACGATCCGCTCACCCGCACGCTGACGCGCATTCCGTTGTCGTCGGTGATCCAGGGCACCGAGGAAATGGGCCGTACCGCCGCGCACCTGCTGCACCGGATGCTGCGCGGCGCGCGCTTTCCCGGCCAGCGCATTCTCGTGCCGCCGGTCGGCATCAACGTGCTCGCGTCGACGCGCCACCAGCCGCTGGCGAGCCCGCACGTGATGCGCGCGCGGCATTTCATTCGCCAGTACGCGTGCCAGGGGATCAAGACCGAACAGGTCGCCGACTACGTCGGCGTCTCGCGCTCGCTGCTCGAAGAGCATTTCCGGCGCGAACTGCAGCGCACCGTGCACCAGGAAATCCTGCGCCACAAACTCGAGGCCGCGCAGGCGCTGCTCGCCGGCAGGCAGGCGTCGAGCGCCGAAGTCGCGATCCGGTGCGGGTTCACGTCGCTTCAGTACATGTACGCAGTATTCAGGCGCGAGCTGGGCTGCACCCCGCGCGAATACCAGGAACGTGCGGCCGCCCCGCATTGACGCCCGCCGCCCATCCGACATTCCCATGCATATCGATATCGACTCCTCACACCTGACGCCGGGCGCTGCCCGCGTGCATTCCGAGCCGTGGGGCGCGTTGCCCGACGGCGAACCCGTGCGGCGCTACACGCTGCGCAACGCGCACGGGATGCGTGTGTGCGTCAGCGATCTCGGCGCGACCGTCGTGTCGTGGCTCGCCCCCGACCGCACGGGGCGCGTTGCCGATATCGTGCTCGCGCACGATACGCCGGCCGAGTATCTCGCATCCGGTGTCTACCTCGGCGCGACCATCGGGCGCTGGGCGAACCGGATCGCCGGCGCGCGCTTCGCGCTCGACGGCGTCGACTACCCGCTCGACCGCAACGAGAACGGCAATCTGCTGCACGGCGGTGCGAACGGCTTTCATCGCGCACGCTGGGACGTGACCGACGACAGCGGCGGGCTCACGTTGCGGCTCGATTCGCCGGAAGGCGACGCCGGATTCCCCGGCAACGTGCGCGTGCAGGTGCGCTACACGCTCGACGACGACGGCACGCTGACGATCGACTATGCGGGCTGGACCGACGCCCCGACGCCGCTGAACCTGACGAACCACAGCTACTTCAACCTGAACGGGCGCCCGGGCAGCGACGTGCGCGGCCATCTGCTGCACATCGACGCCGATGCGTTCCTCGAAGTCGACGATGCGCTGATCCCCACCGGCACGGCCGACGTGACGGGCACCGCGTTCGATTTCCGGCAGAGCGCACCGATCGGCGCGCGCCTCGACTGGCCGAATGCGCAACTGGCCCGTGCGCGCGGGTTCGACCACTGCTTCGTCGTCGGCGACGGTGCGCGCGAGGTCCGTCCGGTCGCACGCGTCTACGATCCGGAAAGCGGACGCGAATTGACCGTGTCGACCGATCAGCGGGGGCTGCAGCTCTATACGGGAAACTATCTCGACGGCGTGCGCGTGAGCAGCGGCACGCAGTGCGCGCGACACGCGGCGCTGTGCCTGGAAGCGGGCGGCTTTCCGGATCAGGTCAACATGGCCGCGCTGCGCGACGACGCGATCCTCCACCCGGGCGCCGTCTATCGACAGACCACCCGGTATCGGGTCGCTGTTCGCGCATGAGACGTCACCTTGCCCCCGGGATCGGCGAAGTCGTCATGAAGGTGGAATCCCGGCGCGCCAGGCGCGCCGCCGGGATACGACTCCATCGACGACTGTGAATCAAGCGAGCGGCATCGCTGCCGTCACTCGATAGCCTCGTACGGCAAACCCACGTAGTTTTCGGCGATCGTCTTGAGTCCCGCTCCGGAAGTCGTGTAGTAGTCGTAGTCCGTCCGCTGCATGCGCTTGTCAAAGGCGTCGCGCTCCGGAAATTCGTGCAGGAGGTTCGTCATGAACCACGAGAAACGCTCCGCCTTCCACACTCGGCGCAGCGCGATCCGGGAATATTTTTCCAGCAGATCCGTTCTGCCGTCGCGATAAACGCGATTCATGATCCGATACAGCGTGTTCACGTCGCTCGCAGCCAGATTCAGGCCTTTCGCGCCGGTCGGCGGCACGATGTGCGCGGCGTCGCCGAGCAAGAACAACCTGCCGTACTGCATCGGCTCGACCACATAGCTGCGCAGCGGCGCAATGCTTTTCTCCAGCGAAGCGCCGGTCACGACGTTGCCGGCCACATCATTGGGCAGGCGGCGCTTGAGCTCTTCCCAGAAGCGCTCATCCGACCAGTCGTCCACCCGCTCCGTCAACGGCACTTGCAGGTAGTAGCGGCTGCGCGTGGTCGAACGCTGGCTGCACAGAACGAAACCGCGTTCGTGATGGGCATAGATCAGTTCGTGATTGACGGGCGGTGTATCGGAGAGCAGGCCAAGCCAGCCAAACGGATAAACGCGCTCGTAATGCGTGAGCACGTCAGCCGGGATCGTTTTGCGCGAAATACCATGAAAGCCATCGCAGCCCGCAATGTAATCGCAGTCCACGCGAAATGTTTCGCCATCCTTTTCGAAGGTGACATAGGGCGAGTCCGATTTCACATCGCATAACTGAACGTTGACCGCCTCGTAAATCGTGGTCGCGCCGCTGGCCTTGCGCGCCGCCATCAAATCGCGCGTCACTTCGGTCTGGCCATAGACCAATACCGACGCGCCACCTGTGAGCGCTTTCAGGTCGATCCGGTCACGTCGCCCGTCGAAAACGAGTTCGATGCCGTCATGAACCAACCCTTCCGCATCCATGCGCTCGCTCGCGCCCGCTTCGCGCAACAGGTCTACCGTGCCCTGTTCAAGCACACCGGCGCGGATTCGTCCGAGCACATAGTCGCCGCTCTGACGTTCGAGAATGACGTTCTCGATGCCGGCCTGCTGCAGCAACTGTCCCAAAAGCAGGCCGGACGGCCCGGCGCCGATGATTGCTACTTTCGTTTTCATAACCGATGTTTCCTGTATTCATCCGTCTAAAAAGCGCGGCCTTGACTAGTGCATCGGCTCGCATTCCCGGACGCGTGCCTGCGAAACGGCGGCGCCGCGGCCGATCATCAGGAACAGCGCGAAAGCCGACACGAGCGCCGGCAGCGCAAGCAGGCTGAACACCGAGCCGAATTGCCAGCCGAAGCCCATCAGCACGGCACCGAACAGTGCACCCGCTACGCCCCCGATGCGCCCCACGCCAAGCATCCACGCGACGCCCGTGGCCCGACCGTGGGTCGGATAAAACGCAGCGGCGAGTGCGGACATCGACGTGACTGCGCCCGTGACCAACGTACCGATCAGGAAAATGAGCGTGCCAAGCCACAACGGGTGGCCGAGACCTCGGCCCGCCAGCAGAACCATGACTGCTGCAAGCACATACGTTGCCGCGATCACGCGATGGGCGTTGAGGCGATCCATGAACCACCCGACGCAAAGATTCCCCAGCACGCCGCCAAGCGGGAACAGCGACGTCATCAGGGCTGCACGCGCGCCGGAGATGCCGGTGTCGCGAAACAGCGTGGGCAACCAGTTGGTGAGCAGGTAATAGATCAGCAGGCCCGTAAAGTACGCGAGCCACAACATCAGCGTCCCGAAGCGGTACGGTCGCGACAGGACGACGCGAATCGCCGATCCGGACTTCGTGGCTACGCCGCCTTCCGCGGCAACGAAGCGGCAACCGTCGAGCGTGCCGGCCGGTGCGATACGGCCGAGGATGCGCGCTATTTTCGCGTCGGCGTTCCGACGGACCGCCATGAACTGTACGGACTCCGGCAAGAGCAGGATCAACAACACGGCAAGCACGATCGGCCCGATGCCGCCTGCGATCAGCACGCTTTGCCAGCCGAAATGAGGAATCAGCCATGCAGACGCGAATCCTCCGAGCGCGAGTCCGGCGGAAAAACCGCAGAACATTGCGTTGACAACGACTGCACGCACGCGCGTCGGCGCATATTCGGACATCAACGTGACGGCGTTCGGCATGGCCGCGCCGAGTCCGAGGCCCGTGCAGAAGCGCAGGACGGTCAGTGACTCGATCGAGTTGGCCAATGCCGCTGCCAGACTCCACAGTCCGAAAAACGCCACGGAGAGCACCAACACGGTCTTGCGTCCGAGCCGGTCGGCGAGCGGGCCAGCCAGTACCGCGCCGATGCCGAGCCCGATCAACGCCGCGCTCATCACCGGCCCGAGCCCGGCTCGCGCAATGCCCCACTCCTGCACGAGCGACGGCGCGATGAAGCCGATGGCTGCCGTGTCGTAACCGTCGGCCGCGACGACGAGAAAGCACAGTACGAGAACGAGCCACTGAAAGGGTGAGAACCGTTGGCCGTCAATGAAGGCCTGGGTATCGACGATACGCTCACTGGATTGCATTGCTGCCCTCCTGCGAACCGATCGACGGCCAGCGGCAACTCGCCGGAACGCCGGCACGATCAGGTGCTTCCATCTAATGTCTCCAGATACTGATGTCGTTATATTTCGATGCCGTACCCGCACGCACGATGCGGCCAGCGTTTGCAACAACCCGCCGAAGCACGGTTGCATCACAAGTTCCGGGTCAAACCGCTCAAAGGTGCGATCAACCCGGTGTCGGACCGGTCGCCACACTATTCAGCGCGGCGGCACGAATCAGCCGTGTCTCCTGCGCCGTGATCAGATGGCCCGATGCCTTCAGATAGGCGGGGAAATCCGGATGCGTATCGCGTGCATGGCACCGTCGTTCGTAGTCCGCCAGATCGTCGTATCCCCACAGGTGGGTGAACTGATTCTGCGGCCCGGCGAGACTCGTCCAGAAGCCGAGCGGATGTCCAAGCGTGTCGAGCAGGATCGGCATCGCAAGCCGGTCGAACACTTCGAGAAACTCGGGCATCTTGCGCAGCGCGATCGTGTAGACCCGGAAATCCACGAGCGGCTTGGCCAAATACATTGCACGGGTGTTCATGCGCGCACCTCCTCCATGCCGGCTGCCGCCGCCGCTTTATCGGCGATGGCGTTCCCCGTCACATAGCCGAACGTCATATTCGGCCCATGGGTGATACCCGCGCCCGGATAGTTGCCGCCCATCACGCTGCGCCGGTCGTTGCCGACCGCGTAAAGTCCCTCGATCTCGCTGCCATCGGTGCGCAGCACCTCGCCGGTGACGCTCGTCCTGATGCCGTCGAACGTGCCCAGATCGCCCATCAACACCTTGACCGCATAGAACGGGCCGGCCGAGATCGGCGCCACGCACGGATTGGGTTTGTGGTCCGGGTCGGCGAGATAGCGGTTGAACGACGTGCTGCCTCGATGGAACGCCGGGTCTTCGCCGCGGACCGCATCCCGGTTGTAAGCGTCGACCGTCTTTTCGAGCGCATCGGGGTCGATCCCGCAACGGCGTGCCAGATCGCCGATCGTCCCGCCCTTGACGAGGTATCCGTTGCGCAGCAACGGACCAACCGGCATTGGCGCAGGCTTGGCATAGCCGAGTCCGTACTTCCCGAGCGCGACCTTGTCGCAGATCAGCCACATCGCCGTCTCCTGCTCGCCTTCGCACGCGCGCATCAGCGCCGCGCCGACATCGTGGTAGGAGTTCGATTCGTTGGTGAAGCGCCGGCCGTTGCGCAGCACGCCGATCACGCCGGGCTTGTAACGGTCGAGCAGATGCGGGAACACACCCCAGCGGCCCTTGCCGAACGGCACCTTCGAGACCGGCATCCACGCCGACGCATCGGCGAAGCCGAGATCCACGACGCCGCCCACCTGCTCCGCCATGGTTACGCCGTCGCCCGTATTGCTGATGGGCGTCGGCGACAGGTGCTCGCCCCCGCGCTTCACATGCGGATAGACCTGCGCGATACGCTCGAGATCGTGCGGAAAACCTCCACAGGCGAGCACGACGCCGTGCCGGGCGGCGATCCGTACGTCGCCGCTCGCGCGTACGCCGACGACCTTGCCGCTTTTGGTCAGCAGTTCCCGCACGGGCGTCGACGTGAGGATCGGAATGTCGAGCGCCAGCGCCGAGCGCGCGAGCCGCGCGGCCAGCGCATTGCCGCTCGTGACATTGGTCCCGCGCCGGTAGATCGCGAGTTCCTTGACGTGCGTCGCCAGACGACGCGCCACGTAGAGGAACGAGACCAGCGACTTCGTCGCGCGGAAGAAGTGCTTGAGGTCCGCGTTGGACGAATTGAACATCATCCCCATGAACGTAATCGTTTCGAGCGGCGGCTTGAGACGCCGCATATCCTTGCCCAGCCCACGGATGTCATAGGGCGCGGCGAGAATCGAGCGCCCGATGTCGGCACCGCCCGGCGCATCGGGGTGATAGTCGGGATAGAGCGTGGGCACGAATTTCACCTCGGTCTCGCGCTCGAAAAAATCGACCATCTTCGGGCCGTTCTCGATGAAGCACCGGACCGCGGCGGCATCGTAGTTGCTGCCCGTCTCGCTCATCATGTATTCGCGCACGCGCTCGACGGTGTCGGCCGGGTTCTGCTGCCGGCCGTATTTGCTCAGCGGGATCCACAGCACGCCGCCGGACAGCGCGGTCGTCCCGCCGAACACGGGCTCCTTTTCGAGCACGACGACGTCGAGGCCGCGCTTCCTTGCGGTGATCGCCGTGGCGAGGCCCGCGGCCCCCGACCCGACCACGACCAGATCGCAATTGATCTCCTTGGCCATATCCAATCTCCTCGTCTTTATGGACTGCTGAATGTCATGCAGCCGGCGTTGCGTTGAAACCGGGGCGCGGGACCATGTCCATCAGCATGCAGTCGAGGCCGCCGTCGACGAGCAGCTCGGCACCGTTGACGTAAGCCGCGAGATCGGACGCGAGGAACATGGCCGGGCCGGCGAGGTCTTCGGGTTCGCCGATGCGACGGCTCGCGGTAGCGGCGGCACGGCGCGCCTCGAAGCCGGGCTCCTCGTAGAACTTCGCCGAAAGTGCCGTGCGGATCATGCCGGGTAGCACGCAGTTGCTGCGCACGCCGCGCGGGCCCCACTCCGCCGCCAGTTGCCGCGAGAGCAGCAGCACGCCGGCCTTGCTCGGACTATAGGAACCGCTATTGGTCTGCGGATTGGCCGCTGCAATCGACGCGACATGAACGAGACTGCCGTTGCCCGCCGTCAGCATGTCGCGCCCGAACGCGCGGGCGCACAGCAGATAGCCGGTCAGGTTGACGGCGATCGCCTGATTCCAGTCCGCGATCGAGACCGTTTCGAGCGATCCGGCGCGCAGCAGCCCGGCATTGTTGACGAGCACGTTGACGGGCCCGAGGGCTGCGCGAACCGCGTCGGCGGCCGCATGAACCGACGCTTCGTCCGACACGTCGCAGCCGAATGCCTGCGCCACCCCACCCGCCTGCCGCAGTTCGGCGGCGAGCGTTTCGGCGCCGGCCAGATTCCGGTCCACCAGCGCCACCTGCGCGCCGGCACCGGCGAACGCGCGCGCGATTCCGGCGCCGATCCCGCTGCCCGCACCCGTGACCACGCAGATCTTGCCGCTCAGGTTCAACCCGGAAGGAGTCGAGGCCGCTGCACGATTTTCAAGTTCCTGTCTCATGTCGTTATACTTCCTAAAAATTTTCCAACCGATTGTGCTTCGTCGATGCTGCGCGAAATCCGTAGCGCCATTGAACGCCTCCCGCGTCGACGGAGCAACGGACAGAGACGACGTCTAGCAGGACATAACGTGCATCATGGCCAATGACCCACAGCGCCTTCGACCCGTTTTGCATTTCGCGCTCTATGGTGCGGAAGCCGGCCAGCCCTGGGTCGACATGGTTCACTACGAACGCATTGCGCTACGCGCCGGCCGTTTCGACTTCGAGATCAAGGCGCACGTCCACGATGCGCTGATCCAGGTGCTCTACGTCACGAGCGGCGGTGGGGAGACTTTCATCGACGGCAGGACATGGGCAGTCGAAGCGCCCTGCCTCGTCGTCGTGCCCGCGCGCTCGGTCCACGGCTTTCACTTTCGGAGCGACATCGACGGTCACGTGATTACCGCCGCGCAGCCTGCGCTGGAATCGCTCGCAATGAGCGCCGCCCCCGAGCTACTGGAATTCATGCGCACGCCCACGGTGCTGTCGATCAATCCCGGCGCCGAGCGCGGCACCTCGCTGGACGCTCTGTTTCAGTCGATCGGGCACGAGGCGGAGAGTCACGAGCGCTGGCAGTTCACCGCGGGCGCGGCGCTGACGATCGCGTTGTTCGTCAAGATCGGGCGACTCAGCGAGAGCGCCCGGCTGTCTGCGAGTTCCGAGCAGCGAACGATGGCCGCGCGGATCGAGCGGTTTCGGGCGCTGCTCGACCAGCACTGCCGCGAGCGGCGGCCGGTCGCCCGCTACGCCGCCGAGATGGGCGTGACCCCCGGCCAGCTCACCCGCATTTGCCGCGCCGCGTTCGGGGTCTCGGCCATCGAGGCAATCGATGCACGCTCGATCCACGAGGCCAAGCGACTGCTCGGCTATTCGTCGCTCAGCGTGAAGCAGATCGCCAGCGAGCTGGGCTTTCAGGACGAGGCCTATTTCGGCCGCTTCTTCCGCAAACAGACGGGCCTGCGGCCTACCGAATACCGGCTGACCGTCCACAACCGATCCTTGCCGTCCGGCAAGCAGGGAGCGGAGTGATGCAGCCGCCCCCCGCATCCGCTTTGCGCCGACGCGTTACGCCGACAGCCCGCCTAGCTTCACGAACAGATGCGCGGGACCGGAGTTGGTCAGGTTGTTGCCGCGCACGTACTCGATCGGCCGGGTGGGATCGAGCGTAACGGCGCCAACCTTGCGGGCGAGCGCCTTCGTCGCGATCAGCGTCTCGAGCCTCGCGAGCGGCGCACCCAGGCACTTGTGCATGCCGTTGCCGAAGCCGAGATGGCCGCTGGAATCGCGATCGATGTCGAACGTCTCGCCGTCGGTGAATTTGCGGCTGTCGCGGTTCGCAGCCGACAGCAGCAGGCGCACCACCGCGCCCTTCGGCAGATCGACACCCGCGACGGTCGTCGCCTCGGTCGTGATGCGGCTGACGCGCTGGACGGTGCCGCGATAGCGCGCCACTTCCTCGACGAATTTGTCGGCGTCGGCCGGGTTTGCGCGCAGACGTCCGAGCAGACGGGGCTGTTCGGCAAGCATGCGGAAGGCGTTGGCGACCAGGATCGTCGTCGTGTCGTGCCCGGCGATGAAGACGAACGCGCACAGCTCCTTCGCCTCCTTCTCCGACAACAACCCGTCCTTCCACATGCGTGCGATATGCGCCCCGATCGACGGGCTGTCCGTGTGCGCGAGCCGCTCCATCGCTTCCTTCAGGTACGCAAAGAACGCGTGCGCGCTCTGTTCGTCGGTGCCCGTCCCCGGCGCATTGCGGGCGAGGCGGCCGAAGTAGCTGAACGTTTCGTCCGACCAGAACTTCATTTTCTCCTCATCCTCGTTCGGCACGTCGATCATCGCGGAGATGGTCGAGATGCTGAGCGGAATGGCGAAATCGTCGACGGCATCGCCGCCGCCCTTCGCAATCATCGCGTCGAGCAGATCCTCCGCACGCTGCGAGATCGCATCGACAAACGGATCGAGCGCCAGCGGCAGGAAGGATGGCTGAACGACCTTGCGCAAGCGTGTATGGGCCGGCGCATCGAACAGCGTGAGGAACGTCAGCGGCGGCGGGCTGACAACCTCGGAAGAAAACAGCTTCGGATTGCGGATCGCCTGATAGACGTCGTCATAGCGCGACAGGAACCACACGTCCGACGTCGCCGACTGGCAACGCAGCACCGGAGCATGCTCGCGCATCCAGCGGTAATGCTCGTACGGATCGCCTTGCGAGCCGTCGTCGACCACCTTGAACGGCTCCAGCCCGTCGGGCCAGTCCAGCTCGTGCGAATAAGGCGGCAGGGGCGCAGCCGTAAACGGGCAGACGCCTGGCGCGCTCACCGGCAATGCCGGCACGGGGGCGGGGGCCGCCACGTGCGTCGAAGCGGCTTCGGGTGCCGCCCTGCCCTTCCCCATGCGCTCCAGCGCCCGGCTCATCGTTGCCTTGGAATGGCGCGCATGCAATGCAATCACGTCGCGTGCCGCGTTCAAGTCGCCCAGCTCGAACGCAGCGACGATGTCGCGGTGCTGCTGGACGATATCGCCAACGATCTCGATCTCGTCCGACAGTGCGCGAGCAATGAAGTCCTGCACCGCGAGCTCCCGATATAGCTTGATCAACTGGGCGTTCCCGGTAGCTTCGATCGTGAACAGATGGAACGCGTGATTGGCCTCGATGTAGCGCGGCACATCGGTGAAGCGCCGCCCGGACACGAACGGCGCCGTCGCTTCGGCGAGCCGGCGGAACGCGATCAACTGCTCGCTCGACAGCCGGCCCATGGTCAGTTGTGCCGCGCCCAGTTCGAGCGCCATTCGCAGGTCGAAGGCTTCATCGACGTCGACGGGCGCGATGTGCTCCTCGCCGGTCTGGACCACCAGGCCGGTGCCGGCGAACTTCTCGTAATAGAAGTTGCGCGGCGTGAGCCCTTCGGCGGCGAGGAAATCACGCACCGCGTCGACCATCGGCGGCGGCCCGCAGAGGTAGACGTCGGCATCGCCGCCGTTGAGTTGGCCAGCACCGATGTGGTGGGTCACATAGCCTTTGTTGGGATACACACTCCCGGGGTCGGCGACCGTGCACGCATAGGTGAAGTTCGGCAGGCGCCGTGCATAGCCTTCGAGCTGGTCGACGCGGACGAGATCCGCGTCGGTGTTCACGCCGAGAATCATGTGGATCGGATACGGGCTGCCGCCGTCTTCGACGATCTTGTTCAGCATCGACAGAAAGGGCGCGAGGCCCGTGCCGCCCGCCAGAAACAGCACCGGACGTTCGATCGCGCGCAGGTAGAAGCTGCCCATCGGGCCGCGAAACTCGATCGGGTCGCCCGCTTTGGCGGTCTCGCAGAGCCACGTCGACATCACGCCTTGACGCACGTTGCGCACAAGGAAGGATACGTGCTGCTCGGACGGCCCGGAGCTGAACGAGTAGGAGCGTGTCTGGTCGGTGCCCGGAACCTTGATGTTGACGTACTGCCCGGGAAGGAAGCCGAGCTTCGCCCGATCGTCGAGTTCGACCGAAAAGGCGATCGTGCTGTCCGACTCACGTTGACAGGCAACGATCCTGCCCTTGTGGGAAGACGGGCCCGTGCCCGACACATCGGCGTTCGTCGCGATCTGGATCACGCAGTCGGAAAGCGGACTCATCTGGCAAGTGAGAACCTTGCGCTCGCTCATCTCGTCCGGGCCAAGCGCATCGTCCACGCAGTCGCCGAGCACGTACTCGCCGGACTCGCACACCGCCTTGCAGGTGCCGCAGACACCATCGCGGCAATCGAGCGGGATATTGATCCTGGCGCGAATGGCGGCATCGGTCACGCGCTCGCCCTCCTCGCACTCGATGAATCGGGTCACTCCGTCCTCGAAACGGAGGGTGATCTGATGGGCCATGACGTTGTCTCCTGGGTGCCGGCCGAACGTGGCGCTCTGCTGGCGGTAGGTTCGGGCGGGGTGGCGTGCGGGGCAACCCTGTTGCCCGCTCGTCCCCCGGTGGGTTGGGTGACGCCAATTTAGCGGTTGAGCCGCGCGCCTCTCAATGGACAGAGACGACGTTCACCCGGATAAAACGTGCATGGGACCACCCGGATCCGCCTGACCATTCGCCCCGAGCCCGTAGCAACTTGCCTCGAACGCCGACTAGCGCCCGGGACTCAGGTTTCAGTATTCGTTGACATGATCGAGTCCGGGAATGCGACGGCCACGGCGGAGGCCAGGATCATACGATTGTGGTTGATCGGCACACGCGAGCGCTGTGTCCGAGGACGAAACACGGTATCCCCGGGCCGTATCGGCTCACCGGAAAGCATGCAGACCGACTCGGCATGCGCAAGACCGACGCGCCACACCTGATCCGTATAGTGGCCCAAACAGGGATTACTCCAGCTGATACTGATCATCGTCGGCGATAGCTGCTCGACGAGAGAAATATGCAGGAACGACCGATCGTTTGTCATAGCGGGACGCTCATCCGGAATATGAGGAATGAATGCGGGCTGCCGGTTTGCGGTTCCACCTGTTCGCGAGCAAGTTGCCCGGGGCGCCATCGCCCAAGACATCGAAAAATGGTTTGCCTTTACTACTCAGCATCCCTTACATTTCCCGCTACGATCGATCGAAGGTTCCGTGCGATCGATGAGACGAATAGTAGAACCACGATTTCCCATTTTTGGGTGTATCACGCGCATGAATCGCGATTTTCAAATTCAGCTCGACCGGACAGCGAAGCTGTCCCTGGCCGAACAAATCCGCATCAGCATCAGCAGAGCGATAGAGTCGGGGCTGCTCGCGCCCGGCACGCGCCTTCCTTCGTGGCAGGACCTCGCGGCGCAGCTCGGCGTCGCGCGCGGCACCGTTCAATCCGCGTACGAGCGCTTGTCCGATGCGCAAATGATCGAAACCTTCGGCGCCAGAGGGACGCGCGTTGCGCCACGATCGCGCGTCGTGCTGACGCGACCGCAGGTGCCGCAGGTCGGCGCATTCATGAAGGCTTACGACGAGATGAATGCAGGGCCTGCGATCTTTCAGCTCGGCATTCCGGCATTCGAAGGGCTGCCGGAGAAGCTGTTCTCGCGTTCGCGCTCGTCGAACCTGCTGAAGGCCGGGTCCTTGTCGTCGCTTCTCTATCCCGATCCGCGCGGCGAACTCGAACTGCGCACCGAGATCGCCGCCAATCTGGCGATCACGCGAAACTTTCACTGCCATCCGGAGCAGGTGTTCGTCACGTCCGGCTACGTGGCCGGCCTGGGACTCGCATTGAGCGTGCTCGGCCTCGACGGCAGGAAAGTCTGGATGGAGGAGCCGGGCTTCATGGTCACGCGCAAGGGTCTCGAGCTGGCCGGCCTGAAGATCGTGCCGGTGCCGGTCGATGCAGACGGCGTCAACGTCGACTACGCACTCGCGAAAGCGCCTGATGCCGCGCTCGCGGTCGTGACGCCTGGACAGCAGGCGCCGCTCGGATCGACCCTTTCGTTGCGGCGGCGTCTCCAGATGCTCGAATGGGCGCACTCGAACCACGCATGGATCATCGAGGACGACTACCTCGGCGAGTTGCAGCTGGAAGGCCGGCCGGCACCGGCAATGGCATCCCTCGACGAAGGCAAACGCGTGATTCATGTCGGCTCGTTCAGCAAGACCATCAGCCCTGCGCTGCGGCTCGGCTTCGTCGTCGCGCCTGTCGAACTCGTCAATGCGTTCTCCGAAGTCACCGCCACGCTCGCCCCCGCGCCGTCGCCGGTGATCCAGCTCGCAACGGCGGAATTCATGCGGCGCGGCCACTACATTCGGCGCGTGCGTCGGCTCAAGCGCCTCTATTCCGCACAGCGTGACGCACTGTGCGAGCAGCTGAGAATGCGTAACGCCGAGTGGATCACGGCCGGTCTGTCCGTCCTGCTCAGGCTTCCGGACGGCGCACCCGACACGGCGATCGTCCGGGAAGCGATGAGCGTCGGCATTGCGCCGTCTCCGTTGTCCGCGTGGTTCGCGACGCCCTCCTGGACCATGCCCGGCCTGCTGCTCAGTGTCGCGACCGCGCCCGAACAGCATGTCGCGACGTCGTGCCGACGACTGTTCGACATCATCGAACGACATTGCGGGAAAGCGCAGTAGCGACATGTCGCACGTGCGATCGATGCAGGCTGCTTGGGCCGTCCGCACCCCTCGATCCAGCCGTTCCCGCACCCGATGCGTCGCTGGCCGGCCCCGTCACTGCCCGTCGACGCCGGGCCCCGCGCTCCGGACGGACGCGACGAGCAGGCAAAGCGACGCGGCGAGGAGCACCAGATCCTTGAGCAGGAACTGGCCGGGCAATGCCGAGATGGCCGGGAACCCGCCCGATGTCGCTTCCGCGACGCCCGGTGTGCTCAAGAAGAACGTCAGCGTGATCAGATAGGTCGCGGTCGACATCGCCGCACCCAGCGCGGACAGCGCGGGCTGGAACGCACCGGCGATCAGCGCGGTGGTCGTCGACAGTTCGAGCACGCCGATCACATTGCTTGCGCCCTGAACGCCGAACGACGCGTTCAGCCAGCTCATGATCGGACTGTTGACGACGAACGGTGCGATGCCATTGGCTTCATACCCTGTGAACTTCATGCCGCCGAACCACAGAAAGATGACGACCAGCGCCCATCGGAGCAGCGCAAGAAGCGACAGCGACCCAACACCCTTTTCAGCGATCTGCAGACGGAACTGATTTGCACGCGTGCTCATAATGGATATCCGATTCAAGTAAGAACTGACTTCGTTGACGACGAAACTCACGCGCTGCCGCTCGAGCGATCGAACGTCTGCGGGGTTGCGTTGTGGCGTTACGGCACGAACGGGAACCAGCTGTGTTGCGCCGTTTCGTTCACCGTCGGTGCGGAACGGCGCTATGGAGAGAAGGCCGGCGACGTACCGTTGACGCGTTTGAAGACATTGGCGACGCCGGCAATCACGAGTGCGGGCGAGATGTCGGCGACGCTCGCCGGCACCGCCGTACCGGCAACGTCGACCACTTCGATCCGGTTCGCTGCGGCGAGCGTCCCGCGGGCGGGACTGGCGATGCGGTTCATGGTGTGCCTCGTTCGTCAGTGGACCAGGAGTCTCCACTTTAGAGGCGGCGCGTACCGATTTCGAGACTACGTTGGCTCAACAAAATGCCTGAAAGGATCAAACGCCGGCGCGGTTCATTCGGCGTCGCGTGCCGAGCGGAAAGCGTGCGATTCGGTTTCGTTCGCGAGACGCCGCCATTGTCCGGGCGTCATCCCCATCTTGTCGGTGAACACGCGCCGGAATGCGGCGACGGATCGGTAGCCGATCGCCTCGGCCACGGCCTCGGTGCTCATCGCCGGCTTCTTCAGCTCGTTCGCGGCCAGCGTCATCCGGATGTCGGTGAGCAGGTCCGTGGCTGAACGCCCCAGCTTGTCCTGGAAGTGCCGCATGAAGGTCGCGCGCGACATGTTGCACAGATCGGCCAGCTCGGGCAGGCTCCACGGTCGGGCGGGGTCGGCGAACATCGCCGACATGGCCGGCGCCAGCCGCGGATGGCCGGCCAGCGCGAGCAGCCCCGTCGGCGCTTGCCCGGATTCGCTCGCCGCGCGCAGCACGAGCGTGAACAGTGCGGAAGTCAGTGCGTTGAGGATCGCGTATCCACCGGGCTTCTCGCCGGCCGCCTCCATCCGCATCAACGCGACGAGACCGGCGAGCTGGTTCGACACAGAGCCGTTGCCGTCGTCACCACCACCGTCGACGGACCGTACCGTCAACGTCGTCGGCAGGTAGTCGCGAATCAGCCGGTCGTGCGGCGGTCTGATGAAGAACCGTCCGCACAGCATGTCCAGGCGTTCGCCGCGACCGTCGTTCTCGCTGAGTATCCCTCCGGCGAAGCCCTGGCGATTGTGCGTGCGTCCCGGCGTATGTCCGCTGCCGTCGTGCAGCACGTGCGCGGCGCCGTGCGGCAACAGCACGATGTCGCCGCTCGCTAGCTCCCTGACCGTACCCGTGCCGGTATCCTCGAGCACGGCGCGCCCTTCGAGCACGACATGGTACGGAATCTCGTGTGCGGCCGATCGATCCCACGCGACGTGCCACGGCGCACCGTACACGCAGCGGACCTCCACCCGGCCGGTGACGGTGATCATTTGCAGAAGATGGCTCAGCCAGTCGATGTCGGACATGGGGTTTCGAAACACCGGAAGCGTTCGGGCATTTTATGGCGGTTTCGCGCGGCCGTACGCGCGTTCGACGGCGCGCGATTGTGTCAGACAAATCGTTTTCGGTACTGGACGAAATCCGACCGCTCGGCGACTCGATCGTAAAGCTGCATCGCCTGACGGTTCGTCTTGTGCGTCAGCCAGTACACGCGCGGTACGCTGCGACGTGTCGCGTCGGCGTAGACGTGCTCGATCAGTGCGCGGCCGGCGCCGCAGCCGCGCGCGTCGTCCGCAACGAACAGGTCCTGAAGATAACAGTAGTCGTCGGTCGTCCACGTCGACCGGTGATACAGCCAGTGCACGAGCCCGAGCACCTGTTCGCCTGCGACCGCAAGCGCGGCATGCATCGGCTCCGACGGATCCATGAAGCGCGCCCACGTCGCGCGCGTCACGGCGTCCGGAATGTCGATGTCGTAAAAGCGTTGATAACCTTTCCACAACGGATACCAGACGTCGAAATCGCCGCGATCGACCGGCCTGATTTCGACGCGTTGCGGCGAATGCGCGTGAGCGTGCGCGCCGCGCAACCACGCATCGAGACCGATACGACCGACGCGCGCTTCGCGTGACGGTACCAGCGAATCCTGCTGGAGCTGCCCGCCGAAATATCGCGCGTCCGCGTCCTTCATGACGCTTCGCCGGTCGCCGACCGACTTCAGATAGCGCGCGACGATGGCATCGAACGGCGCACGCTCGGGGCCCGCGATCTCGACGATCCCGTTGCGCGGCGTCGCGAGCGCCACTTCCGCGACGATGGCCGCAACGTCGTCGGCCGCGATCGGTTGAAGCAGCGCCGGTGGCAGCCTGACGACGTCGCCGTCCATATGCGCGTCGGCAATGCCGCGCAGGAACTCGAGGAACTGCGTCGATCGGACGATCGTATACGGGATGCCCGATTCCTCGACCCGCTTCTCCTGCACGACCTTCGCGCGGTAATAGCGCTGATCCGGTACGCGGTCGGCGCCGACGATCGACAGCACGACATGGTGCCGCACACCCGCCGCCGCTTCCGCCGCAAGCAGATTGCGGCCGGCGGTCTCGAAGAACGTCAGCGCCGCCGTCGCGTCGGACGAGCGTGCATCGGACAGATCGATCACCGCGTGCGCACCGGCGACGGCTGCGTCGAGCCCGGCGCCCGTGAACACGTCGACACCCAGTTTGCGCGACACTGCGACCACCTCGTGTCCGCCTGCATGCAGAACGGCAACCGTCTTCGCACCGGTCAGGCCGGTCGCGCCGATCACGACTATCTTCATGATTTTCGCTCCATGGTCAGCGGCCGGACACGGCCGCCCGGATCGCCGCGACGTCGATTGCCGCTAGCGCCTGCTCGATTGCAGATGCGGCCTGGTCCGGCGACAGAAACGCGGTGCCCTGCACCGGGAGAAACTGCAGCGTGGTCAGCCCGATGCAGCCGAACGCCGCCAACAGGTACGGCGTCAGAAAATCCGGCTGATTCTCGCGCTCGCCGCTAAAGATTCCGCCGGCGGCGATGCCGACGAACACCGGACGATCGCGGAGCAAGCCGGCCTTCCCGGTCGGCGTCGACTTCATCGTCCGGCCGACGCGCAGCACGTGGTCTATCCACGCCTTGAAGACGGACGGAATCGCGAAGTTGTTCATCGGCGTGCCGATCACGATTACGTCGGCCGCCTCGACGTCGCGAATCAGCATTTCCGACAGTTCCAGAGCGGCCTTCGGCGGGTTGGCCAACGTCGCGGGCGTCGACAGTGCGCTCGCGTAAGCGGACGTCGCGTGCGGCAACGGAACGGCACCGAAGTCCCGCCGGCTGATGCTCGCGCCGGGCGAAATCTCGAACAGCTTCGCGACGATCGCGGCCGACAGTTGCCGACTGTACGATTCCGCTCGCGGGCTGAAATCAATATGGAGGATGTTCATGCGATCGATTCCCGTCGTTCCGTCACGCCGCGGCCACCTGAAGCCCGCGCTGCACCGCCGGCCGCGCGATACCGCGCTCGAGCCACGCGCTCACGTGAACGAAGCGGTCGAAGCCGACCAGCTCGCGCGCTTCGTAAAAGCCGATCAAATTGCGCACCCAGCCGAGCAACGACATATCGGCGATGCTGTAATCGGCGCCCATCACCCAGTCGCGGCCCGCAAGGCGTTCGTCGAGCACGCCGAGCAGCCGCGCCGACTCCGCTACGTAGCGGTTCAACGGGCGCTTGTCTTCATACGTGCTGCCCGCGAACTTGTTGAAGAAACCGACCTGACCGAACATCGGACCGACGCCGCCCATCTGCCACATCAGCCACTGCAGCGTTTCGTATCGCGTGTGCGGATCGGTCGACAGGAATCGTCCGGTCTTGTCGGCGAGATAGATCAGGATCGCGCCGGATTCGAACAGCGCGAGCGGCCGGCCGCCCGGTCCGTCCGGATCGTAGATCGCCGGGATCTTGCCGTTGGGATTGAGCGCGACGAAGGCCGGATCGCGATGCGCGTTCGCGAGGATGTCGATGCGATGCGCGTCGTACGCGAGGCCCGTCTCTTCCAGCATGATGCCGACCTTGACGCCGTTGGGCGTCGGCAACGAGAAGAGCTGGAGCCGATCGGGATGGCGCGCCGGCCAGCGCGTGAAAACGGGATGATCGAGTGTCACTTTCTTGTTCCTGCAAATGCCGCAGCGAACGCGACGCCCGGATACTTACCTGCATGCGTTCGCGGTTGTATCCGGGCCCTCGGCGCTACACGTATATCGCGTCGCCGCGCCGCCCACACGCGGCGCCGCGCGACATGGCGACGGTCAGATCGAGCCCGCCGGCGGAACCGCCGGAAAGTCCTGCTCGGGATCGAACACGTTGTTGAAAAAATTCGTCAGCGAGTACATCGCCACGAGCGCGACGATCTCCATCACGTTCGCCTCCGTATAGCCGGCATCGCGCACGGCTTTCAGATCGGCGTCGCCGACTTTTCCGCGCGTTTCGATCACCTTGCGCGCGAACTGTACGGCGGCGTCGCGTTTCGGATCGGTCGCGTGCCCCTTGCGGGCGAGAATGATTTCGTCGGCCGGCAGCTTCGCCATATGTTCGGCGGTCATGCTGTGAACCGTCAGGCAGTAGTTGCAGCCGTTCACTTCGGACACCGCGAGCCCGATGCTGTCGCGCGTCTTTACGTCGAGCGCCTTGCTCAACGCACCGAGCAACGTCGCCCATGCATTGAATGCGATCGGGCTTTGCGCGAAGCTCGCCATCATGTTCGGCGTGAATCCGATGTTTTTGGTAAACGCTGCGAGCGTCGGCTTCGATTCTGCCGGCACCTGTTCCGGCGTAAGCACTGCGGTCCTTGCCATCATGATCTCCGTGAATGACTGGTCTTGCTGATCGACGAAAGCCCATGCAGGAGCCGTCCGTCGGGTTGCTTCGTCCCCGGGGCTCCGGGGCGAAATGGGTTTTCAAGCGGGAAGTACGTTGCGATTGCCGCGGTCGCGGTCGTCTAGACGAGCTCCAGCACTTCGGTCACCGGACGGCGCGGCTTCTGCGCCCAGTTCCCCGGACGCTCGACGCCGATTGCCAGCAGCATCACCGGCACTTCGTCGTCGGCGAGCCCGAACTCGCGATGCACTCCGTCGGGGTCGAAGCCGATCATCGGCGTCGAACCGAGTCCGAGCGAGCGCGCCGCGTAGATCATCGCGGCCGCGCCGAACGTGGCGGTGCGCACGGCTTCGTCGCGGCGGCGTTGCGGGTACTCCATGTACAGATTGCGTGCGGGGATTTCCCACTCGGCCACCATCGAAGCGGGCATCACGCCCGCTTCGACCAGCGGCGCAAGACGCTCGGGAATTACGCTGGTTTCGACGAGCTGCCCGCAGACGATGAAGGTCACGGCCGCCTCGGTGACCGCCGGCTGATTCCATGCGATCGGGCTCAGGCGCGCCTTCGCTTCGCGCGTACGGACGGCGATGAAACGCCAGTTCTGCAGGTGGAAGGATGTCGGCGCGCTCGTGCCGATTTTCACCAGCTCCCGGATCTGGTCATCGGTCAGCGTCGCGTCCGGGTCGTAGTATTTCGCCGCACTTCGGCTCAGGATGCATTCGATCACGGCGTTGGTCGTGGCAGTTCCGTTGCTCATGGTCACTCCTTGGGGTGAGGAAATCGGTTCGACTATTCGAGTAGTGCTGTCGCGCCGTCCGATCGCGTCGGTCGCGATGCGGTCATTGCGCGGCTCGTTCATCAACGAGCGAGGAGTCTCCACTTTAGAGTTCGCCGATACCGATTTCGAGACTGCGCGTGCTCAATAAAATGCTCGAAAGGATCAAACGCGGAAGCGGTCCGTTCGTCGGCCGCGGAGCCGCATGACCGATGCCGTTTCGCATCGTCGGGACCGGGCATGCGGAAGGCTGCGGAGGTAGACGGGCGCTGCAAAGGTCATATGTGTGCGACATTCGATCGCCGGTCGGTGTCTGCACGTTACGGGTTTCGTTCGCGCTGCACACCGACAATGCAGCGCGTCATTCGACTTCTTCGGTCCGACGCCGCCACTGCCCCGGCGTCATCCCCATCTTGTCGGTGAACACGCGCCGGAAGGCGGCGACCGATCGGTAGCCGATCGACTCGGCTACCGCCTCGGTGCTCATTGCGGGCTTCTTCAACTCGTTCGCAGCCAGCGTCATCCGGATGTCGGTGAGCAGGTCCGTGGCGGAGCGGCCGAGCTTGTCGTGAAAGTGCCGCATGAAGGTCGCGCGCGACATGTTGCACAGATCGGCCAGCTCGGGCAGGCTCCACGGTCGCGCGGGGTCGGCGAACATCGCCGAAATGGCCGGCGCCAGCCGCGGATGGCCGGCCAGCGCGAGGAGCCCCGCCGGTGCTTGCCCGGACTCGTTCGCTGCGCGCAGCACGAGCGTGAACAGCGCGGAAGTCAGTGCGTTCAGGGTTGCGTATCCGCCGGGCTTGTCGCCAACCGACACCATGCGCATCAGCTCGACGAGGCTCGCAAGCTGGTTCGATGCGGACCCGGTGTCGTTCTCGCCGCTGCCGCTCACGTAACGGACCGTCAGCGTCGTCGGCAAGTAGTCGCGAATCAGCCGGTCGTGCGGCGGTCTGATGAAGAATCGTCCGCACAGCAGGTCCAGACGCTCACCCGAAGCATCGTGGCCGCTGCGGGTCCGGCCGCCCGGGCCGTGACGGTTGCAGGTGACGCACCGCACGTGTCGGCTGCCGTCGTGCAGCACGTGCGCGGCGCCGTGCGGCAACAGCACGATGTCGCCGCTTGCCAGTTCCGTGATCGAGCCGGTGCCGGCATCCTCGAGCACGGCGCGCCCGTTGAGCACGATGTGGTACGGAATCTCGTGCGCGGCGGCTCGGGCCCAGGTCAACTGCCACGGCGAACCGTAACCGCAGCGCACTTCCAGCTGGCCGGTGACGGTAATCATTTGCAGAAGCTGGCTCAGCGAATCGACTTGGGACATGGGCTTTGGGAACTCGAATTGGCCGTTCACTGCGTCGGCATCGAAGCGGATCATCGTCGCGGCGCCGTGCATGCTGCTGCGTATTGCGCGCGGGCCTGATCGACACGGCCATACGGTTCGCCCCGCGCACGTCCGGCACGGCACCGTGCCTGCGCGATACGCGTGGCGTGCATGCACATGCCGGCGCTGCCCGATTCGAACCCACGACCGACTGTGACGACAACGCGCATTCCTCGTCGACGACGCACGTCGCGTCGACGTTCGCCCCGCAACCGGATGCTCGCCGCCCGCGTGCGTGCGCCCTCGGATCGCGGTTATCTGATCGGTGCGGTGAGCTTCTTGTCGTCGCTGTCGACGACGAACACGGCCAGCAGCTTGGCCGGCTCGGTCTTGCTCGCGTTCCGGCTGATCGAATGCGTCGCACCGGGCGGTTCGGACCAGCTCTCGCCGGCGTGGTACACACGCACGTCGCCATCGTTCACCTTCGATTCGACTGTGCCCGACACCACATATGCGTAAATGAAAGCGGACTTCGCGTGCACGTGCGGTGCGGAGGCGGCACCCGGCGGATACTCGACCTCCACCGCGACGAGCGACTTGCCCGGCAGGTTCGGGATCGCTTGTTCGAAATTCGGCTTCACGATTTCACCGGCCCCATGCGCGGCGGCGAAGGCGCTCGCGACGATGGCAGATGTCGCGAAGACCGCAATCAGAATCGGACGGACATTCATCGTCGGCTCCCCCGTGTTGGCGTTCGCATTCTGACCCATCGATGGTACGAACTGAAGAACCAAGAATTCGGAATTTTGTGTGTACCAAGAAGCGCTTCGAATAAGCCGACCGAGCAGCATGTTGCGCCTTTCATGCATTCACGAACCGATGCGCGTTACCTGCACTGAGTGCGGGCCGTAACCGACGCGTCGCGACGGCAAACGCGATGCAATCGTCGCATCCGGCGGCTCGATCAGCAGTCAGGCCATGAGCACGATCCACACGGACGTGGCCGTCATCGGCGCGGGCACCGCGGGGCTCGCCACTTATTGCGCGGTGCGTGCGGTCATCTCGCGAGCGTTCGGCAGATCGCCATCTCAGTGGCCCGCGCTCTGCCCGCCGTCCACATGCAGGATCTCGCCGGTGATGAACGGTGCCGCATCGAGAAACAGGATTGCGTCGGCAATGTCGCTCGCTTCTCCGAGGCGGCCGACAGGATTGAACGCGCTCAACGCTTCGTGGATTTCCGGCGCGTGCATCGGTGTCCTGATGTTCCCCGGCGCAACGGCGTTCACGCGAATCCCCTTCTTTGCGTATTCGATCGCGAGCGACTTCGTCGCAGCGTTGATGCCGCCTTTCGTCAGCGCGGCCAGAACCGAGTAAACACCGCCGATCGCGACCTGGTCGATGCTTGCCGTAACACTCACCACGTGGCCGCTGCCGTGCTTTTCCATCTCCGCGATCGCGAGCTGCGTGATGTGATAGAAGCCCGCCATGTTCACGTTCATCACGGCTGCATAGTCTTCCGTCGTATGTTCGGTGAACGGCCTGCCAATGTAGATGCCCGCGTTGTTGACCAGCGTATCGATCCTCCCGTACCGCGCGATGCATTCGGCCATCACGCGTCGGGCCGTCGCTCGATCGCCGATGTCGCCGGCGACGCACAGAATGTTGTCGTCGTCCGATGGCTCGATGGTACGGGATGTCGCGACGATCAGATAATCCAGCCGCCGAAACGCCTCGACGATTTGTGCGCCAATGCCTTGCGACGCCCCGGTGACGACGACGACCTTCTGCGATTTGTTCATGCTTTACCCACCAGAACGGGACAAAGGATCACGGTTGCGCTTGGCCGTGCTGTTCCCTCATTCTTGATCGTCGCTGGCATGAGCGGAAGAACCAAGTTTCCGCACTTCCGTG
The DNA here is from genome assembly GCF_902832845.1 of Burkholderia metallica. Classification (GTDB taxonomy): domain Bacteria; phylum Pseudomonadota; class Gammaproteobacteria; order Burkholderiales; family Burkholderiaceae; genus Burkholderia; species Burkholderia metallica. Next base: position 155,593 of record NZ_CADFDB010000013.1, read on the forward strand.
TACACCAAGAACGGGCTTCAGCGTTCCCGGTTGTGCTCGGAACAAGGCCGCGCCGCGTTGATCTTTTCGAGCATTTCATTGAGCCGGTTCAGTCTCGAAGCCGTGATCCCCGACATCTAAAGTGGAAGCACGTTGGCTGCGTGCGCAGCCGTCCTGCGAGGAGGCCTTGCCAAGACATGGAACACGTTCCCGAGATGGGTGACAGAATCACCAACAAGCTCGCACCGCCCGACGGGCGTGCAATCCGACACTGGATCGGCCAGGATGCCTTCGAACATTGGCGAAACCTGCAGCGCTGGATTGAAACCTCCTACCCCGGCATGTTCGAGCCGGACTGGATTTACGGGGGAAAGAAGCGTGGCTGGTCACTGCGGTACAAGAAGACGAGGGCCCTCTGCACGTTGATACCGGCATACAGGCAGTTTTCGGTTCTTGTGGTCCTTGGCAGAGCCGAGCGAGAAAAGTTCGAGGAGCGGCGTTATTCGTGGAGCCCGAAGTTGGTCAAGCTCTACGATGAAGCGCGAGCGTACCCGGACGGCAAGTGGGTCACGATTGAAATATCGTCTGCGGACGATTGGCACGAGATCACCGATCTGATAACCATGAAGCGCCCTCCCGTCGATAAATCGGCGAAACGCGCGTTCTCGGGTAGTGCCGGGCGAATTTAAGCGACCGCAGTCTAGCAACGTTCGTGCCCAGTCCGATTTGATCGGCGAGCCACAATCCGGATTCGCCGCGCAACTCACCGAACACTAAAAATCGCGGCACGAACCGGTACTCGGGAAACATCGGCGGCGCCCCATTCGAAGGCCCTTGCCAGCAAGCACTTCGACGAATGCCACCGCACTCCACGGAACACCCCCCAATCTTCACGATTCATTTAACTTTCCGTGAGGACTTCGACACCGGCCGCTCACTACGATAGGCGCATGTTTTCAGGACCTGTTGCCAGGAGCCCATCATGCCCACCCGCAGACATCTGCTGTTCGCCGGCGCCACCGGCCTCGCGGTGCTCGCGACCCTGTCGTCCGTCGGCCGCCGCGGGCTGGTCGGCCGCGCGTTCGCCGCGCCGCCCGCCCCCCCGCAAACGGCCGCCCCACGCACAGCCGCCCCCTTCGAAATCACCCTCAGCGACGCCGAATGGCATCGCCGGCTCACGCCCGCCCAGTACACGATCCTGCGCGAAGCCGGCACCGAGCGGCCGTACACCAGCCCGCTGAACGACGAGCACCGGCAAGGCACGTTTGCGTGCGCCGGCTGCAACCTCGCGCTGTTCTCGTCGGCCGCCAAGTTTGACAGCCATACGGGCTGGCCGAGCTTCTGGAAGCCGCTCGATCACGCGGTCGCCACCGACACCGACGCGTCGTTCGGGATGATCCGCACCGAAGTGCACTGCCGCCGCTGCGGCGGCCATCTCGGCCACGTGTTCGACGACGGCCCGCCGCCCACCGGCCTGCGCTACTGCATGAACGGCCTCGCGCTGACCTTCCACCCGGCCGCCGCCTGATCCGGCCCCACTCCTGATCGACTGGAGAACGCACCATGCTGCTCATCGTCCTTGCCTACCTCGGCGGCGTGCTCACGATCCTGAGCCCGTGCATCCTGCCCGTGCTGCCGTTCGTGTTCGCGCGCGCCGACCAGCCGTTCGTGCGCACCGGCCTGCCGCTGCTGGCCGGCATGGCGCTCACGTTCGCGGTCGTCGCGACGCTCGCCGCCGTCGGCGGCGGCTGGGTCGCGCAGGCCAACCAGGCCGGCCGCTGGGTCGCCATCGTGCTGCTCGCGGTATTCGGCCTGACGCTGCTGATGCCGCGCGTCGCGGAGCATCTGACGCGCCCGCTCGTCGCCGCCGGCAACCGGCTCACCGGCTTAGCCCAACGCGACGGCCGCCCGGCCGGCCCCGCGTCGTCGCTGCTGCTCGGCGTCGCGACCGGCCTGCTGTGGGCGCCGTGCGCGGGCCCGATCCTCGGGCTCGTGCTGACCGGCGCCGCGCTGCGCGGCGCCAGCGTCGGCACGACGCTGCTGCTGGTCGCGTATGCGGCCGGCGCGGCGACGTCGCTCGGCGTCGCGCTCGTGATCGGCGGCAAGGTGTTCGCCGCGATGAAGCGCTCGCTCGGCGCCGGCGAATGGATCAAGCGCGGGATCGGCGCGGCGCTGCTGGCCGGCGTCGGCGCGATCGCGCTCGGCCTCGACACGGGCGCACTCGCGCAGCTGTCGACCGTTACGACCGGCGGGCTCGAAACGAAGCTCGTCGACCGGCTCGGTGGGCGCTCAAACGGCGCGCCGGCGATGATGCCCGCGACCGGCAACGCTGCCGACGACGCGCGCGGCGGCGCGATGATGGCCGCGGCAGCCGATAGCGCGCAAGCCGGCGGCGGCGCAATGACCGGCGGCGCGATGATGCGCACGGCCGACACGACGCATGCACCGGCCACGCTGCCCGTCGAAGGCACGCTGCCGTCGCTCGACGGCGCGGTGCAGTGGCTGAACTCGCCGCCGCTGACGGCGGCCGGGCTGCGCGGCAAGGTCGTGCTGGTCGATTTCTGGACGTATTCGTGCATCAACTGCCTGCGCACGCTGCCGTACACGACCGCCTGGGCACGCAAGTACGCACCGTACGGGCTGGTCGTGATCGGTGTGCACGCACCGGAGTTCGCGTTCGAGCGCGACATCGGCAACGTGAAGAAAGCCGTGCACGACCTCGGCATCGACTTCCCGGTCGCGATCGACAACCGCTTCACGATCTGGCGCGCGTTCAACAACGAATACTGGCCCGCGCACTACTTCGTCGACGCGCAGGGGCGCGTGCGCCGCCACCACTTCGGCGAAGGCGAATACGCGGAATCGGAGCGTGCGATCCAGACGCTGCTCGCCGAGGCCGGCCATCCGGAAGCATTGAACGTGCCGCTCGGGCTCGCCGGCGCACCCGCGAACGGCGCGCTCGCGGCAGCGGACGCCGCGGACGTCCGTTCGCCCGAAACCTACGTCGGCTACGCCCGCGCGGAGAGCTTCACGTCGCCGGGCGGCGTCGTGCGCGATGCGGCGCACCGCTATGACGCGCCGGCGCACCCCGATCTCAACGACTGGGGCCTCGCCGGCACGTGGCAGGTCGGCGCCGAACGCGCGTCGCTCGCCGCACCGTCGGGACGGATCGTCTACCGCTTCCACGCGCGCGATCTGCACCTGGTGCTCGGCCCGGGTGCGAACGGCCAGCCGGTGCGCTTTCGCGTGACGATCGACGGCGCGGCGCCCGGCGCCGCTCACGGCAGCGACGTCGACGCGCAAGGCGACGGCACCGTGAGCGGACAGCGCCTGTACCAGCTGGTGCGGCAGCCCGGCGCGATCGCCGACCGCACGTTCGCGATCGAATTTCTCGATCCCGGCGTGAATGCGTACGCGTTCACGTTCGGCTAATCCCGGCCGAACGCGGCGCACCAGCGCCGCGTCCGCGCCTCCCGCTTTCCGTACCGCTTTCCGAAGGAGCACACTGTGAATACCACTTTCTCCCCCGGCCCGGCGCCGCAACGGCGCGCGGCGATGCTGCGCCGCATCGGCGCCGTCGCCGTCGCGGCTGCCGCGCTGTTCGGCTACCAACGCATCGTCAATTCCGCCGAGACGATGCGCACCGTGCCCGCGCCGACGCTCGACGAAACGCCCGGCGCATCGCACGACGAGACGGCCGTGTTCGCCGGCGGCTGCTTCTGGGGCGTGCAGGGCGTGTTCGAGCACGTGAAGGGCGTGAAGCAGGTCACGGCCGGCTACGCGGGCGGGGCGTCCGAAACCGCGCACTACGCGCTCGTCGGCTCGGGGCTGACCGGGCACGCGGAATCGGTCCGCATCGTGTACGACCCGACCCGGATCACGTATGGCCGGCTGCTGCAGGTGTTCTTCTCGGTCGCGCACGATCCGACCGAGCTCAACCGCCAGGGCCCCGACGAAGGGACGCAATACCGGTCGGCGATCTTCCCGACCACGGCGCAGCAACGCGCGGTCGCGACCGCGTACATCGCGCAGCTCGGCGCCGCGCACGTGTTTCCGGCGCCCGTCGTCACGCGCGTGGAGGACTACAAGGGCTTCTATCCGGCCGAGGCCTATCACCAGAACTACCTCGAACTGCACCCCGACGCGCCGTACATCGCGTACAACGACATGCCGAAGATCGCCGGGCTGAAGCAGCACTTCCCCGCGCTGTACCGTACCGACGCGGTGCTGTGGCGCGATGCGCGCTCGTGACCCGCAGGCGGCCGCGTGACGGGGTAACACCCGCCGCGCGGCCATGCCCGTGCCGCCCCGCGCCCAGGTGCGGAAAGCGCGCCGTCCTATGCCCGGGTTGCGCTGCATCAACGAAACCGCCACCGCCGTGCCGGGGCAAACCCGCATCGCTTCTGCCGTAACGGGCAACTTCGCGTAGACTTCTCCAGATCAACGCCGCATCCTGCGGCGCCACGTATTCCAGTCCCGCCCGGAGGCGTCACGCATGCACGCAGTGCCCTTCCCCGATAGCGACACCCTTGGAGAACCCTCTTCCGGCACGGCCGTGCGCGACCTGCGCCGCGTGCCGATTCATCCCGATCACTGGTACCCGCTCGCGTGGTCGCGCGAGCTGAAACGCGGCAAGACGCTCGGCGTGCGCTTCGCCGGCGATCCGATCGTGCTCGTACGCACCGAATCCGGCGCCGTGTACGCGCTCGAAGATCGTTGCGCGCACCGCCAGGTGCCGCTGCACGCCGGCGTCGTGAGCGGCGAGACGCTGCGCTGCTGCTATCACGGCTGGACCTACGCGTGCGACAGCGGCCGCTGCGTCGACGTGCCGTACCTCGGCCGCGAGCGCCTGCCCAACGGCGTGCGCGCGTATCCGTGCCGCGAAGCGCACGGGCTGATCTTCGTGTTTCCGGGCGACGCGACGCTCGCCGACACCCGGCCGTTCCCCGCGCTCGAATCGGCGGACGACCCCGCGTTCAAGACGCGCCGCTTCGGCCGCGAGGTCAAGTGCCACTACTCGTTCATGCACGAGAACCTGATGGACATGAACCATCAGTTCCTGCACCGCAAGCAGATGGGGCAGATGCGCGCGCGCTCGGTCGGCCGGCGCCGCGGCGACGACTGGGTCGAAGTCGACTACACGTTTGCGCGTATGGAAGGCAAGCAGCCGGTGGGCGAGGCGCTCGTGTTCGGCGCGAGCAAGAAGCCGGGCGAGCAGGCGAACAAGAGCGTGATGACGGTGCGCACCGGCTATCCGTACCAGACGCTGCAGATCCGCTCGAGCGAAGGCACGCTCGTGATGGACCTGTGGATCGTCTACGTGCCGCTCGACGCCGAACAGCGCACCAACCGAACCTTCGGACTGCTGTCGATCCACAAGCCCGGCATACCGTTCGCGCTCGATCTCGCGTGGCCGTTACTGGTCTGGTTTACCGAGCGCATCTTCCGCGAGGATCGCTGGATCGTCGAGCGCGAGCAGGAAGCGCACGATCGGCAGGGCGCCGACTGGAACCACGAAGTGTTCCCGGTCATCAACGAGCTGCGCGACCTGCTGCGCCAGTGCGGCGCGCGCACGGTGATCCCGATCCGCGACGCGCGCGACGGCGCGTGACGTAGGCGGCGCGCCGCGGCGCGCGCCGTTACAACCGGAACGCGCCCGGCAGCAGTGCGTCGGCCGTCGTGACCTCGACGGCCCCTTTCAGGTTGGCCAGCACCACTTCGATATCGGGCGTGCCGATCTCGATGATCACCTGACGGCACGCACCGCACGGTGCGATCGGGCCGTCCGTGTCGCCCACCACCGCGAGCCGCGCGAAATCGCCCGGACGATAGCCGGCGGCGACGGCCGAAAACAACGCCGTGCGTTCCGCGCAGTTGCAGAGCCCGTAGGATGCGTTCTCGACGTTGCAGCCGTGAAAAATCGTTCCGTCGCGCGCCTGCAGCGCCGCGCCGACCTTGAAACGCGAATACGGCGCATACGCCCGCTCGCGCGCCGCCTTCGCCTGTTCGATCAGTTCGTCTCTTTCCATCTCGCCGTGCCTCCGATTCGTGTGCCGGGGTGCATCCGCGCCGCCGCATCCCGGGCGTCGCGATACGCTCGCGACCTGACGCAACCGCCCACCTCCGCCGCCGGTCAGCCGATCCGTTGATAAAGGGTCGGCGGCACGTCGGCCGTCTCGCCCAGCACGTAGCTGCGCTGGACCGCTTCCACCGCGTGCGCCGCGGCGGCGGCGTCGCGGGCATGCACGTAGCCGAGCGGCGCGCCGCCCTCGACGCGCTGCCCGATCTCCGCGAGCGCCGTCAGGCCGACGCTGTAGTCGATCGCATCCGCGGCGCGCGTGCGGCCGCCGCCGAGCGCGACGACCGCAAGCCCGAGCGCGCGGCAATCGACCCGCTGCACCACGCCGCTCGCGCGCGCCGGAACCGGCACGATCACGTCCGCCCGCGCAAGATGACGCGCCGGCGCATCAATCAGGTCCGCGGGGCCGCCGAGCGCGACGACCATTCTCGCGAAGCGTTCCGCCGCCGCACCCGAATCGAGCGCGTGCTGCAGCTTCGCGCGCGCGGCCGCGACATCGTGCGCCAGCCCGCCGGTGACGAGCAGCTCCGCCGACAGCGCCATCGTGACGTCGTGCAGGCGCGCCGGACGCGACTTGCCGGTCAGGTAGTCGATCGCGCACGCCACTTCGAGCGCATTGCCCGCGCACGGCGCAAGCGACTGGTTCATGTCGGTGAGGATCGCGGTCGTCTTCATGCCGGCGCCGTTGCCGACGTCGACGATGCTGCGCGCCAGTTCCGCCGATTGCTCCGCGGTCGGCATGAACGCGCCGGAGCCGACCTTGACGTCCATCACGAGCCCGTCGAGCCCGGCCGCGAGCTTCTTCGACAGGATCGACGCGGTGATCATCGCGACCGACTCGACGGTGGCCGTCACGTCGCGAATCGCATAGATGCGCTTGTCGGCCGGCGCCAGCCGGGCAGTCTGCCCGATGATCGCGACGCCGACGTCGCGCACCGTGCGGCGAAACGCATCCGTATCGGGGGTCACGTCGTAGCCGGGAATCGCGCTCAGCTTGTCGAGCGTGCCGCCGGTATGGCCGAGCCCGCGCCCCGAGATCATCGGCACGTAGCCGCCGCATGCGGCCACCATCGGCCCGAGCATCAGCGACACGACATCGCCGACGCCGCCCGTCGAATGCTTGTCGATCACCGGGCCGCCGAGATCGAGCGCGCGCCAGTCGAGCACGTCGCCCGAATCGCGCTGCGCGAGCGTCAGCGCGACGCGCTCGTCGGTGCTCAGGTCGTTGAAGAACACGGCCATCGCGAACGCGGCCACCTGGCCTTCGGTCACGCTGCCGTCGGTCACGCCGCGCACGAACGCGGCGATCCCGTCGCGATCGAGCGGTTGCCCGTCGCGCTTGCGGCGAATGAATTCCTGCGGTAAGAACATCGTTGCTTCTCCTCGATCGTTAGGCGCGCGCTGCCCGGTTCAATGCAGCGAGAAGAACAGGCCGGCAATCGCCGCGCTCATCAGGTTCGACAGCGTCGCGGCCGTCAGCGCGCGCAGGCCGTGCCGCGCGACTTCCGAGCGGCGCTCGGGCGCGACCGCACTGAAGCCGCCCGCGAGAATCGCGATCGACGAGAAGTTCGCGAAACCGCACAGCGCGAACGACACGATCGCGAGCGTCTTCGGGTCGAGCACCTGCAGGCCGGCCGCCGCCACGTGCTCGCCGCCCTTCAGGTACGGCGACAGGTCGCCATACGCGACGAATTCGTTGAAGATCAGCTTCTCGCCGATGAAGTTGCCGGCCAGTGCCGCGTCGTGCCACGGCACGCCGATGATCCACGCGAGCGGCGCGAACAGGTGACCGATGATACCCACCAGCGTGATCTGCGGAAAGCCCGCGAACGCGGCCACGCCCGCCACGATCAGGTTCATCAGCGCGATGAGCCCCACGAACGCGATCAGCATCGCGCCGACGTTGATCGCGATCCGCAGCCCGACCGATGCGCCGGACGCCGCCGCCTCGATCACGTTGGCGGCCCGCTTGTCGTCGAAGTCGAGCCCGTCGACCACCACGCGGCTCGGCTCGACCGTCGGAAACAGCAGCTTGCCGAACAGCAGCCCGCCGGGCACCGCCATGAATGACGCGGCGAGCAGGTACTCCATCTTCACGCCGAGGCCGGCGTAGCCGACCAGCACCGAGCCCGCGACCGACGCCATGCCGCTCGCCATCACGGTGAAGATCTCGGCGCTCGTCATGTTCCGCACGAACGGCTTCACGAGCGCGGGCATCTCGCTCTGCCCGAGAAAGATCGTCGCGACGGCCGAGCACGCCTCGATGCGGCTCACGCCGAGCATTTTCGCGAGCACGGCGCCGAGGATCGCGACGATCCACTTCATCACGCCGATGTAGTACAGCACCGCGATCAGCGCGGTCACGAAGATGATCATCGGCAGCACGCGCAGGCCGAACACGAACCCGCCGTCGCCGAACAGCTGGAACATCCGGCTGTCGACCAGCCCGCCGAACACGAACGCGATGCCGTGATTGCCCATGTCGAGCACGCGATTGACGCCGTTCGCGGCCGCCGCCAGCACCGCGCGGCCCGTCGGCACGAACAGCACGAGCGCGCCGATCGCCAGCTGCGTGCACAGCGCGGCGATCATGGTCCGGCCGCTCACCGCGCGCCGGTTGTTCGACAGCAGATAGGCAACCAGCAGCAGGAACAGCATACCCAGGAGACTGCGCAGAATGTCCACCTCGTACTCCTTTCTCTCGATGTTATTGAAATGCCGGAGCGCGCCCGATGCGCGCCCGTGTCCCGCCGACGACGGCCGTCACTCGGCCGGTACGCCGTCCTTCCAGTGAGCCCAGTCCTTCACGATCGCGTTCACGAGCGGCGAACCGGCGAGGTACAGATTGTCGAGCGCCGGTACGAACCCGCCCTGGCTCTGGTAATCGAGCAGGTTGTCGACGTCCGAGCCGCCCGGCGGCGGCCGGTCGAAGTCCGAGCCCGAGCGCAGCACGGCCACACGCTGCGTATCGGCCAGCCCTGCCGCGGCCGCCCGCTTGATCACTTCGAACGTCGCATTGTCTTCCTGCTGCGTCGTGCAGTACACCCCCTTGCCGTCGGTCAGCAGGCGCGTCCATTCCCGGGCGCGCTCGCCGAGCTTCGTGCCCGAGAACCACGTGTCGCCCGCGAGCGTATCGCACTGGATCACGGTCGGCGGCCGGTTCGCGGGCGCATCCGGATACTTCGCGCGATACGCGGCCGCCTCCTTGCTGTCGTGCAACGTCACGTCGCGCGACAGCGCGACGGCTTTGTCGACGAGTGCCTCATTCAACCGGAACACCTCGGTGCGGTAATCGAGCGGCGGCTTCTCTTCCCCGTTCTTCGTGTTGATGCCGAGATAGCCCGACTTCCAGCCGGCCGGAATCTCGCGCGCATCCAGCTCCCACTGGATCCCGAAGTCGACCAGGTAGCGCGCCCACGCGGCCGAGCCGAGCGTGCCCTGCGCCGGATCGATGCCGGCGATGCCGGTCACGACGAAGTAGGTCTTGCGCAGGTCGAACCGGCGCGAATAGACCAGCGCCGCCATCGACGCGGCCGCGTTCGCGTGACCCATGCCGGTCGTCAGCACGCAAACGTCGTTGCGCGTGCAACTGACGGCCGGGTAGTCGGGCGACAGCCCCGGCACCGCGATCTTCCGCACCGGGCCGATCCGGTCGAGCCACGCTTTGCCTTCCGGCCCGAACATCGTGACGATCAGCACCTTGATCGCGCGCGGCCGCTCCGCGCGTTCGCCGGCCGCGTGCGCGCCGCCCGTCATCGTCGCGGCCAGGGCGACGATGGCCGCCCACTTCGCTACTTTCCCCTTCCACATTGCTTGCCTCGTTCGTGTGAGATTCATGATCGCGTCTCGAGTCCGTCAGAACTGATAGCCGACGCTCGCGTAATAGCCCCAGCCGGTCGACCGGTTCTGGAACGGCCCGTCGCCGAAGTTCAGCTCGGTGCCGCCCCACTGGCCGCCGTTGTGGAAATAGCGGGCGGCGGTCCAGAAGCGCCAGTGCTTGAATGAATAGATCAGCACGTTGGTCGACACGAACGCTGTGTCGGTGCGCGCATTGCCGCCCGTCTCCTCGCGCAGTTTCGAACCGAAGTCGTAGTTGAAGAACCCGACGTAGGTCAGGTTGCCGCCGTGAAACGTGCCGATCGGGTAGATGTATTTCATCTGCGCGCGATAGCCGTCCCACGTGTTCTGGTTGGCCGCGCCGTAGTTCTCCCATTGCCGGCGCAGGTACAGGTTCGCGGACAGCATCAGCTTCGTATGCGTATCGATGTCGGTGCCGAGGCCCGCATACAGCGTGTTTTGCCGCCCGGCCGTGTTGTGCCCGTGGTCGTAGATCCAGTCGAACGCGACATACCATTCCTTGAACGGCCCGAATCCGAGATGCCGGCCGACGAGATCGTCGATCGACACGCGCGGCTCCTGTTCGCTGAACAGCGGCGAGCCCTTGTTCGTATAGCCCGAGTCGTAGCCGTTGCCGACGCCGATCGCGCGCGGCAGGTCGACATAGCCGTACAGATCGAACGGCCCCTTGCGGCCGAAGTATTCGTATTCGAGGTACACGTCGTTGGTCGTGTGCGGCCCGAAGCGGATATCCTTCGACCCGATCACGCCGAGGCTCTGGTGAAACCAACTCGACAGATACGGCGACGGTGCGGGTGCCGGCGCCGCGTTCGGCGTGACCGTGCCGCTCTCGGCAAGCTGCGTCGCACCTGCCTGCGCGACGGTGCCCGCCTCCTGCGCGATGGCGGCCGCCGGCACGCCCACCGACAGCGCAAGCAGCAGGGCGCCCGTGCGCACCGCCGCATCCATCTTTTTCATCGTACTCCTTGACAATTTACTCAGTTCTTCCATATGCATGCTTTTGACCCCGCCTTCCGATCGTTGCTCTTGTCGATATCCCGATGCCGCGCGTCGGGCCCGGATCTCCGCGGTCGGCCGCTGCCCCAGATTCGGGCGCGCCGCCTGCTTCAAGTGCGCGTGCGCTCCGAACTTGACCGGTCAGTCAGCATTCGGACCGTTTCACGGATAAACCCGAGGGGATAAAGCACGAGCCGTGCCATATATTGACCGGACGGACAGGATGCGAGGAAGATGCGCAAGCGGGGAACGGCCGCCACCTGCGGGGCAAGCCGTCCCGCGCCGGCCGGCCGCCGCCGTGAACGCACCGGGATGTCCGAACGCGCGCCGGGCGCGACGCGCGAACGAACACGCCCCGTGACACGTTCCGTTCAGCCGGCGCGCTCGACCGGATGCGGTTCGCGCAGCCGGTTCGCGATCCGCGCGGCCTCGTAGTAGCTGGCCGCCGGCGGCCGCTTCAGGTAGCGGCCCGCGCCGCGCACCGCGCGCAACTCGCCGTCGGCCCACGCGAGGGCGCCGCGCGTGAGCGTATGCGTGGCAACGCCCTGCACCGTCATCCCTTCGAACACGTTGAAATCGACCTGCTGGTGATGGGTCTTCACCGAGATCGTCTTCGTCGCGGCCGGGTCCCACACGACGAGGTCGGCATCGACGCCCACCTGCACGGCGCCCTTGCGCGGATACAGGTTGAAGATCTGCGCGGCGTTCGTCGACGTGATCCGCACGAACTCGTTCGGCGTGATGCGGCCGTGATTCACGCCGTGGTGCCACAGCACCGACATGCGGTCCTCGACCCCGCCGCAGCCGTTCGGGATCTTCGTGAAATCGTCGCGGCCCATCGCCTTCTGCGATGCGCAGAACACGCAGTGGTCGGTCGCCGTCGTATGCAGCTGCCCCGCCTGCAGCCCGCGCCACAGCGCCTCGCGATGCTCGGCCGAGCGGAACGGCGGGCTCATCACGTGCGCGGCCGCGCGCGTCCAGTCCGGGTCGCGATAGACGGCCTCGTCGATCACCAGGTGGCCCGGCAGCACTTCGCCGAACACGCGCAGCCCTTCGCTGCGCGCGCGTGCGATCGCATCGACCGCATCCTTCGCGGACACGTGCACGATATACACGGGCACGCCGAGCACCTGCGCGATGCGGATCGCGCGGTTCGCGGCCTCGCCTTCGACCTCCGGCGGCCGCGACAGCGGATGCGCCTCCGGCCCCGTCATCCCGCGCGCGAGCAGCGCCTTCTGCAACTGGAACACGAGTTCGCCGTTCTCCGCGTGCACGGTCGGCAGCGCGCCGAGTTCGAGCGCACGCGAGAAGCTGTTCACGAGCACCTCGTCGTCGGCCATGATCGCGTTCTTGTACGCCATGAAGTGCTTGAAGCTCGACACGCCGTGCTCGCGCACGAGCGTGCCCATGTCGCGATGCACGCTCTCGTCCCACCACGTGACTGCCACGTGGAAGCCGTAGTCGGCCGCCGCCTTCTCGGCCCAGCCGCGCCATGCGTGGAACGCGTCCATCAGCGGCTGCTTCGGGCTCGGGATCACGAAATCGATGATGCTCGTCGTGCCGCCCGCGAGCCCGGCAGCGGTACCCGAGTAGAAATCGTCGCTCGCGGTCGTGCCCATGAACGGCAGTTCCATGTGCGTATGCGGATCGATGCCGCCCGGCATCACGTACTGGTCGTGCGCGTCGACGACGCTCGCGCCGGCCGGTGCGTCGATCCTTTCGGCGATCTGCAGGATCGTGCCGCCGTCCTCCGGCGCTGCGCAGAGCACGTCCGCGCGATAGGAGCGGTCCGCATCGACCACGGTGCCGCCGCGAATCAGGATTGCCATTTCGTTGCCTCCTCGTTGACTGTCGGGTGCCGCATCGCCTGCCTCGCACGCGTGCGGTGCGTCATGCGTTCGCGATCTGCGCGCGCGGGCCGGCGCGCCACTTCATCCAGGTGCCGTACACGCACGACGCGAGAACCAGGCCGACGAACCACGCGTACGTGTAGAGCGTGTTGAAGAACGCCGGCACGTTCGGAAACGACGCCGGAAAGGCCGTGTGCAGGAAACCGGGCAGGTTCGGCAGCACGCCGATCGCGAGCGCGGCCAGCGCGGCCGGGTTCCAGCCGCGCGCATAGCTGAAGCCGCCGCGCTCGTCGAACAGCGCGCGCGAGTCGAGCCGCGTGCCGCGAATCAGGAAGTAGTCGACCATCATGATGCCCGCCACGGGCCCGAGCAGCGCCGAATAGCCGACGAGCCAGGTGAAGATGTAGCCGTCCGTCGTCGCGAGGATCTTCCACGGCATCATCACGATCGCGATCGTCGCGGTGATCATCCCGCCCGTGCGGTACGAGATCGCCTTCGGCCACAGGCTCGAGAAGTCGTAGGCCGGGCCGACGAGGTTCGCGGCGAGGTTGCAGCACATCGTGTCGAGCGTGAGGATCACGAGCGCGATGCCCACGCCGATGCCGGTCATCCGGCTCGTCAGGTCGATCGGATCCCAGATCGCGTTGCCGTAGATCACGACGGTCGCCGACGTGACGACGACCGACACCACCGACAGCAGCGCCATCGGCAGCGGCAACCCGATCGACTGGCCGATGATCTGGTCGCGCTGCGAATGCGCGAAGCGCGTGAAGTCGGGAATGTTCAGCGCGAGCGTCGCCCAGAACCCGACCATCGCGGTCAGGCCCGGCCAGAAGGTCGCCCAGAAGAGCCCCGCCTTCTTGCCGCCCGCCGCGAACTGCGACGGCGCCGACAGCATCGTGCCGAAGCCGCCCGCCTTCGACGTCGCCCACCACACGAGCGCCACGCACATCACGACCTTGATCGGCGCGGACCAGCTTTCGAGCCAGCGGATCGAATCGGTGCCGTGCCAGATGAAGTAGAGCTGCAGCGCCCAGAACACGAGGAAACACGCGAGCTGCCCGAGCCCGATGCCGACGACCGGCAGCGCGGCGCCGTGCAGCGCGTTGCCGGTCAGGATGTTCAGCAGCGTGTAGATCGCGCTGCCGCCGAGCCAGGTCTGGATCCCGTACCAGCCGCATGCGACGATCGCGCGCAGCAGCGCCGGCAGCTTTGCGCCCTGCGTGCCGAACGACGCGCGCACGAGCACCGCGTACGGAATCCCGTGCTTCGCGCCCGCATGGCCGATCAGCAGCATCGGCACCAGCACGATCAGGTTGCCGAGCAGCACCGTCGTCACGGCCTGCCAAGGCGACATGCCTTCCTGGATCAGCCCGGCCGCGAGCATGTACGACGCGATGTTCATCACCATCCCGACCCACAGCGCCGCGAAGTGATACCACTTCCACGTGCGCTGCGCCGGCGTCGTCGGCGCGAGGTCGTCGTTGTACAGGCTGCCGCCCTGCGCCGCGGCGCTATCGGGATCGGCGGGATTCGCTGCGTGATTCATCGAGCGCACTCCACGAGAAACACCGGCGCCGGCATCGTGCGATGCCGGCCCGGGTGGAACGAAAGGCGGAGGCGCGGGTGGGCCCGCGCCGCCGGACGCCGGTCAGGCAGCCTGCTTCGCATGCTTGTCGGGCGCCGCCGCACCGGCACCGGCCGCCGCGTCCGCGCTCGCCGGATTGTTCGGATGCGTAGTCCAGTTCGCGTAGTCGCCCGAATCGACACGCTCCATCGTGATGCACTGCTCGACCGGACATACATGCATGCAAAGATTGCACCCGACGCATTCGGAATCGACCACCTCGAAATGCCGCACGCCGTCCTTCGTCGCCGTGATCGCCTGGTGCGACGTGTCCTCGCATGCAATATGGCACAGCCCGCACTGGATGCAGCGATCCTGGTCGATGCGCGCCTTGATGTCGTACTTCAGGTTCAGGTATTTCCAGTCGGTCACGTTCGGCACCGCGCGGCCGCGGATGTCGTCGAGCGTCGCGTAGCCCTTCTCGTCCATCCAGTTCGACAGCCCGTCGGCCAGATCCGACACGATCCGGAATCCGTAATGCATCGCCGCGGTGCACACCTGCACGCTGCCGGCACCGAGCACCATGAACTCGGCCGCATCGCGCCACGACGAGATGCCGCCGATACCCGAGATCGGCAGGTTCGGCGTTTCCGGGTCGCGCGCGATCTCCGCGACCATGTTCAATGCGATCGGCTTGACCGCCGGGCCGCAATAGCCGCCATGCGTGCCCTTGCCGTCGACCGTCGGCATCGGCGCCATCTGGTCGAGATCGACCGCGACGATCGAGTTGATCGTGTTGATCAGCGACACGCCGTCAGCGCCACCCTTGTACGCGGCGCGCGAGCCCATCCGGATGTCGCTGATGTTCGGCGTGAGCTTCACGAGGCACGGCAGCTTCGTGCCTTCCTTCACCCAGCGCGTGACCATCTCGACGTATTCGGGCACCTGCCCGACCGCCGCGCCCATCCCGCGCTCGCTCATCCCGTGCGGGCAGCCGAAGTTCAGCTCGACCGCGTCGGCGCCCGTATCCTCGACGAGCGGCAGGATCCATTTCCAGTCGCGCTCGTTGCACGGCACCATCAGCGACACGATCAGCGCGCGGTCCGGCCAGTCGCGCTTCACCTGCGCGATCTCCTTCAGGTTCACGTCGAGCGGACGGTCGGTGATCAGCTCGATGTTGTTCAGCCCCGCGATGCGCTGGCCGTTCCACTGCACGGCGCCGTAGCGCGAGCTGACGTTGACGACGTGCGGATCGAGCCCGAGCGTCTTCCACACGACCCCGCCCCAGCCCGCCTCGAACGCACGGTTCACGTTGTAGGCCTTGTCGGTCGGCGGCGCGGATGCGAGCCAGAAGGGGTTCGGCGAAGTGATGCCCGCGATGGTGCAGCGAAGGTCGGCCATGTTCGGCTCCGTGAGAGTGGGATCGTGTTCGGTGGGTTCGTGGCGAGTGACGCGCTGCGCCGTCACGCGGCCTTCGCGTCGCGCTGCGCGAGCGCGGCGTCGATCGACGCCGCCGCGCGCTTGCCGTCCTGCACGGCCTGCACCGTGAGGTCGATGCCGCCGGTCGCCGCGCAGTCGCCGCCGGCCCACACGTCGGGCCACCCGGTGCGGCCGTCCGCGTCGACCGCGATGCGCGCGCCGTCCGCCGTCAGCAGCGCAGCGTCGACCCCGTCCGGCGTCAGCGTCTGGCCGATCGCCTTCAGCACCATGTCCGCATCGACGGCGAAGCGCTCGCCCGATGCCGATTCGAACTCGACACCCGTCACCTGCCCGCTTTCACCCGCGATGCGCACCGGCTTCGCGTGCGTGACGAGCGTGACGCCGCTCTTCTGCGCGAACTCGCGCTCGGCCCACGTCGCGCTCATCGCGTCCACGCCGCGCCGGTACACCATCGTCACGCGTTCTGCGCCGAGCTTGCGGCTCTGCACGGCTGCATCGATGGCCGTATTGCCGCCGCCGATCACGACCACGCGCCGCCCGACCGGCACGTTCTCCAGCGCGTCTGCCTGCCGCACCTGCGCGATGAAGTCGACCGCGTTCATCACGCCGGCCAGTTGCTCGCCGTCGATCCCAAGCGCACGCACACCGCCGAGGCCCATCGCGAGAAACACCGCGTCGTGCTGCTCGCGCAGCGCATCGAGCGCGATGTCGCGACCCAGCGCGACGCCGGTCTTCAGCGTGATGCCGCCGACCGACAGCAGCCACTCGACTTCACGCTGCGCGAACGCGTCGACGGTCTTGTACGCGGCGATCCCGTATTCGTTGAGACCGCCGGCCTTCGGGCGCGCGTCGAACAGCGTGACGCGGTGCCCGGCGAGCGCGAGCCGGTGCGCACACGCGAGCCCGGCCGGCCCCGCGCCCACCACCGCGACGTGGCGGCCCGTGTCGGGCGCGCGCGTGAAGCGCACCGCGCCGGTCTCCATCGCCCAGTCGGTCGCATGCCGCTGCAGCGCGCCGATCGCCACCGGCTGCGCATCCTGATGATTGCGCACGCACGCGCCTTCGCACAGGATCTCGGTCGGACACACGCGGGCGCACATCCCACCGAGCGGATTCGCCGACAGGATGTCGGTCGCGGCGCCCTTCAGGTTGCCGTTGCCGATCTTGCGGATGAAGCTCGGGATGTCGATCTGCGTGGGGCACGCGTGCACGCACGGCGCGTCGTAGCAGTAGTGACAGCGGCTGGCGGCCGCCGCCGCGGCAGTCGGATCGAGCAGCGGCGCGATATCGGCAAATTCGCACGAGAGTTGCGTGGACGACAGGCGATGCGCGGCGATATCGCCGGTAGGCTTGGTGGTCATACGCGTTCCTTCGACTGGGTGGAGACAAAGCCGTCCCCGCCGGCCGCGAACGCACGGTCGGGGCGGTTTTTCTTAGGAATGCTACGGTCAGGCGATACGCAGCCTGCCGGCTGCTACGATCTTTGCGTCACGAAACCGGTTCGCATGCGCGCGACAGCATCGCGTGCAGCAGCACGTTCGCGCCGGCCTCGATCCACGCGGGCGTCGCGTCCTCGATCTCGTTGTGGCTGATGCCGTCGATACACGGCACGAACACCATCGACGTCGGCGCGACCTGCGCGAGATAGCACGCGTCGTGGCCCGCGCCCGATACGATGTCGCGATGCGAGTAGCCGAAGCGATCGGCCGCGCCGCGCACGGCTTCCACGCAGGCGGGATCGAACGCCACCGGCTTGTAGTAGAAAATCTGCTCGAGTTCCGTTTCGAGCCCGATCTCGCCCGCGATGCGCGCAACGCCGTCGCGCAGCGCGGCGTCCATCTTCGCAAGCACGGCGTCGTCCGGGTGACGGAAATCGACGGTGAAGAACACGCGGCCGGGAATTACGTTGCGCGAGTTCGGATGGACCTGCATCATGCCGACCGTCGCGCAGCCGAACGGCGCGTGATCGAGGCCGATCCGGTTGACGAGATCGACCACGCGCGACGCCCCGAGCAGCGCATCGCGGCGGCGCGGCATCGGCGTCGGCCCCGCGTGCGCTTCCTGCCCGGTGAACGTGATCTCGTACCAGCGCTGCCCCTGCGCATCGGTCACCACGCCGATCGTCTTGCACTCGGCTTCCAGAATCGGCCCCTGCTCGATATGCAGTTCGAACGCCGCATGCAGCTTGCGTCCGCCGCACGGCACGTCACCCGCGTAGCCGATGCGCGCCAGTTCGTCGCCGATCGTCTTGCCGTCCACATCCTTGCGCGACAGCCCGTACTCGAGCGTGAACACGCCCGCGAACACGCCGGAGGCGACCATCGCGGGCGCGAAGCGCGAGCCTTCCTCGTTGGTCCAGATCACGACCTCGACCGGATGCTCGGTCTCGATGCCGTGATCGTTGAGACTGCGAATCACCTCGAGGCCGCCGAGCACGCCGTAGATGCCGTCGAAGCGCCCGCCCGTCGGCTGCGAATCCGCGTGCGAGCCCGTGACGACCGGCGCCGCGTCGGCCACGCGGCCCGCGCGGCGCATGAACACGTTGCCCATCGTATCGACCGTCACCGTGCAGCCGGCGGCCTTCGCCCAGCCGACGATCAGGTCGCGGCCGGCCTTGTCGAGATCGGTCAGCGCGAGGCGACACACGCCGCCCTTCGGTGTCGCGCCGATCTTCGCGACTTCCATCAGGCTGTCCCACAACCGCTTGCCGTCGACCTTGATCGACGTGTCGAAAGCTGCCCGCTTCACTGTTTCCGATACCGCGTTCATTCGTATCGCTCCTGTGGGGTCGGTGATGTCGTCGGCCCGGTCCGTGCCGGTGCGTGTGCTGCCCGTTTCGGGGCAACGCCGCCCCGGCGCGGTGCATGCCCTGAAGACTCGCGAGGTTCGTCCGACGAATCGTGCCGAAAGGTTTCCGCCGCTCGTCGAATCCTGTCCGATTGGACAGGTTTTAGACGATCAAAATGACCAAGGCAATCTCTTTCTTGCGTGAATGAATGGAGCGAGAAACGTGCCACCGCAACGCAGCATCGCAATGCCTGCGTGAAATCCGCACGCGTGCGTTCGATGCGGATCAGCGGCTAGAATGAAGCCCAACGCGGCACGACCGCCGCGCGAGGGCAACGATGAGACATGACGAGGCGGCGACCGAAGCCACCGACAGCGACGAAACGTCCGCGCCTTTGCGGCGACGCAAGGCGCACATCCGCGAGTCCAACGAAGCGCATCTGCTCGCCTGCGCGGAAGCCGTGTTCGCGGAACGCGGGCTCGACGGCGCGAGCACCGCGATGATCGCGGAGCGCGCCGGCCTGCCGAAAGCCAACCTGCATTACTACTTCCCGACAAAGCTGGCGTTGTATCGCCGCGTGCTCGACGACCTGTTCGAGGACTGGCATCGCGCGGCCGGTTCGTTCGAAGCCGACGACGATCCCGTCGTAGCGATCGGCGCGTACGTCCGCGCGAAGATGGCGCTGTCGCGGCGACGCCCGCTCGGCTCGAAGGTCTGGGCCAACGAGATCATCCACGGCGCGGAGCACATGCAGGACATCCTGTCGGAACGCGTGAAGCCGTGGTTCGATACGCGCGTGAAGGTGATCGAAGGCTGGATCGCGCGCGGGCTGCTCGCGCCGATCGACGCGCATGCGCTGATGTACCTGATCTGGGCCAGCACGCAGCACTATGCGGATTTCGATGCGCAGATCCGCGCGCTGAGCGGCAAGCGCGCGCTCACGCAGAAGGCGTTCGACGAGAAGACCGAGCAGGTCGTGCAGCTCGTGATTCGTGCGTGTGGAGCGGTGTCGCCGCGCGCGCACGACTAGCGCGACAACGCGGTCCGGCAAAAAGGAAACGGGCACCGCACAGGGGTTTCCCGTGCGATACCCGTTGCGTGCGTCGCATCACGCTGATTGCGTGTTGCGTGTTACGCGATGCGCTCGATCGCGATCGCCGTCGCTTCGCCGCCGCCGATGCACAGCGATGCGATGCCGCGCTTCATGCCGTACGTTTCGAGCGCGGCCAGCAGCGTCACCATCACGCGCGCGCCCGATGCGCCGATCGGATGGCCGAGCGCACATGCGCCGCCGTGCACGTTGACCTTCTCGTGCGGCAGGTCGAGATCGCGCATCGCGGCCATCGGCACCACCGCGAACGCTTCGTTGATCTCGAACAGGTCGACGTCGCGCAGGTTCCAGCCGGTTTTCTCCGACAGCTTGCGCAGCGCGCCGATCGGCGCGGTCGCGAACAGGCCCGGCTTGTCCGCGTAGGTCGAATGCCCGACGATCACCGCCTTCGGCGTGAGACCCAGGCGCTCGGCTTCCGAGCGGCGCATCATCACGAGCGCGGCCGCACCGTCCGAGATCGACGACGCATTCGCGGCCGTCACCGTGCCGCCGTCGCGGAACGCCGGCTTCAGCGTCGGGATCTTGTCGAGCTTCGCCTTGCCCGGCTGTTCGTCGATCGACACGACCGTTTCGGTCTTGCCGGCCTTCACGGTCACCGGCGCGATCTCCGACACGAAATGCCCTTCGGCGATCGCGCGTTGCGCGCGCGTCAGCGACGCGATCGCGAATGCATCCTGCGCGTCGCGCGTGAACTGGTACGCCTGTGCGCAATCCTCCGCGAACGTGCCCATCAGGCGGCCCTTCTCGTACGCGTCCTCGAGCCCGTCGAGGAACATGTGGTCGAGCACCTGCCCGTGGCCCATCCGCATTCCCGCACGCGCCTTCGGCAGCAGGTACGGCGCATTCGTCATGCTCTCCATCCCGCCCGCGACGGCCACGCCCGCCGAACCGGCCAGCAGCAGGTCGTGCGCGAACATCGCGGCCTTCATCCCCGAGCCGCACATCTTGTTGACCGTGGTCGCGCCCGCCGCGAGCGGCAGCCCGGCCTTCAGCGCGGCCTGCCGCGCCGGCGCCTGGCCCTGGCCCGCCGGCAGCACGCAGCCGAACACGATTTCGTCGATGCGCTCGGCCGGCACGTTCGCGCGCTCGAGCGCCGCGCGAATCGCAACCGCGCCGAGGTCGCTCGCGCTGGCTGCCGCCAGGTCGCCCTGAAAACCGCCCATCGGCGTACGCGCCATACCAACGATTACGATCGGATCCTGAGTCGTCATGATTCGCTTCCTCCAGTGTCAGCGCGGTGCCATGCGCAACGCGCCATCGAGACGGATGACTTCGCCGTTCAGCATCGTATTCCCGGCGATATGGCGCACCAGCGCCGCAAATTCCTCCGGACGCCCGAGCCGCGGCGGGAACGGCACGCTCTTGCCGAGCGCGTCCTGCACGTCCTGCGGCATGCCGGCCATCATCGGCGTCGCGAAGATGCCCGGCGCGATCGTCACCACGCGAATGCCGAAGCGCGCGAGTTCGCGCGCGATCGGCAGCGTCATGCCCACCACGCCGCTCTTCGACGCCGCATACGCGGCCTGTCCGATCTGCCCGTCGAACGCCGCGACCGACGCGGTGTTGACGATCACGCCGCGCTCGCCTTCCGCATCGGCGTCCTGCTTCGACATCGCTTCGGCGGCCAGCCGGATCATGTTGAACGTGCCGACCAGATTGATCGACACAGCGCGCGCGAAGCGCTCGAGCGAGTGCGGGCCCTCGCGGCCGACCACCTTCTCGCCCGGCGCGACGCCCGCGCAGTTGACGAGCGCGTCGATACGGCCGAACGCGTCACGCGCGGCGGCGACGGCAGCCTGGCCGTCGGCTTCGCTCGTCACGTCGGTCTTCACGAAGCGCGCCGCCGCGCCGAGTGCGTGCGCAAGCCCCGCGCCCGCCTCTTCGTTGACGTCCAGCAGCACGACCTTGCCGCCTTCCGCGACCACCATGCGCGCCACCGCGGCGCCGAGGCCCGAACCGGCGCCCGTGATCAGAAAAACGCGATCCTTGATATCCATTCGCAGTCCGTACAGGTTGTCTTCAGGGTTGAGCGGCCTTCTCGGCTTCCATCTTGCGCAACACGAAGCGCTGGATCTTGCCGCTCGGGGTTTTCGGTAGCGCGTCGACGAAGTCGATCGCGCGCGGATACGCGTGAGCGGACAGCCGCCGCTTCACGTGCAGGCTCAGTTCGTCGGCCAGCGCCGGTGTTCCGTCGTAATCTTTCGACAGCACGACGAACGCCTTGACGATCTCCGTGCGCTCCGGGTCCGGCACGCCGATGACCGCCGCCTCGCTCACGGCCGGATGCTCGATCAGTGCACTTTCCACGTCGAACGGGCCGATCCGGTAGCCGGACGACGTGATCACGTCGTCCGCGCGGCCGATGAAGCTCACGGCGCCGTCCCGCTCCAGCTCGACGTTGTCGCCGGTCCGGTAATAGCCGCCCGCGATCGCCGGCGTGTCCTGCCGCCAGTAGCCGTGGAACCACAGCAGCGGCGAACGGGCGATGTCGATCGCGAGATTGCCGGGCTCGCCGGGGCCGAGCTCGCGGCCCGCTTCGTCGAGCACCGCGACGCGGTAGCCGGGCATCGCGAAGCCGGCCGAACCGACGTGGACCGCATGCGCGAGGCCGTGGTGATTGTTCACGACCATCCCGAGTTCGGTCTGGCCATAGTGGTCGTGGATCGGCGCGCCGAGCGCCGCGTCGAACCAGCGCACGACTTCCGGATTCAGCGGCTCGCCCGCGCTGCTGACCACGCGCAGCTTGCCCTTCAGCCGCGCCGCCGCTTCCGTCCCGGCCGCCATCAGCATCCGGAAGGCGGTCGGCGAGCCCGCGAGGCTCGTGATGCCGAGCCGTTCGATCACGTCGTACGTACTGTCGACCGTGAAACCGCCTTCGTACAGCGTCGTCGCGTGGCCGAGCACCAGCGGGCCCGTGATCGCGTAATAGAGGCCGTACGCCCAGCCGGGGTCGGCGATGTTCCAGAACCGGTCGTCCGCACGCAGGTCCACCGCTTCCCGCATGTAGGCGCTGAATGCGAGCAGCGCGCGCAGCGGCACCGGCACGCCCTTCGGCAAACCCGTCGTACCCGACGTCGACATCATCATGAACAGGTCGGTCCCCTTGCGCAGCACCGGCTCGAACGAGTCCGGCTGCGCATCGAGCGCCGCGCGGAAATCGACGTCGCGTTCGTGAAGCGTCTCGTCCGGCTCGCGCACCGTCGCAACGGGCGGGCAATCGGCGACGTCGTCGAGCTTCGCGCGATTCGCGACGTTGGTCACGACCAGGCGCGCGTCGCTCATGCGCAGCCGGTGCTCGATCGCTTTCGGGCCGAACGCGGTAAACAGCGGCTGATAGACGGCGCCGGCGCGCCACGTGCCGAGGATCGTCGCCACGAGTTCGGGCGTGCGCGGCAACAGGCCCGCCACCACGTCGCCCGGCTTGACGCCCTGCGCGACCAGCAGGTTCGCGACGCGCGCCGACAGCGCCTTCATCTGCGCGAACGTGTAGCTGCGGTGCTGCCCGCCGGCGTCGATCCAGTCGAGCGCGATCGCATCCGCCGACGCGTGGCGATCGCAGCATTCCACGCACGCGTTCAGGCCGCGCTCCAGGTCGCCGTGCAGTTGCTGCGCGGCGGTCTCGATACTGAATCGGGCCACGGCGTCGGCGTAGGCCGGCACCGCCCGGGCGGTAGCTCCATCAGGCATGCGTGTCTCCTGTGCGTTATGGCCGCCGGCGAGCCAGGGGCGCGACGGGGGATGCATCGATAGTAGACAGCCCGCACATTGCAATCAATGACAAACGGAATCTAGAATCGTGATCGCTTTTGCCATGTCGGGAGGACGCAGGAAAATGGGGCCGCAGATGATTTCGCCGGATTTCGTCGACGACGCGCTCGCGTGCCTGCGCCGCCAACGCATCCCGACGGCGCCGGTGCTGCACGCCGCCGGCCTGCCGGCCGCCGTGCGCGAGCCTGTCACGCCGCAGCAGTATGGCCGGCTGTGGCTCGCGATCGCCGGCACCCTCGACGACGAATTCTTCGGGCTCGCCGCGCGCCCGATGCGGCGCGGCAGCTTCACGCTGCTGTGCCATGCGGTGCTGCACGCGGGCACGCTCGACAAGGCACTGCGGCGGGCACTGAAATTCCTGCGCGTGGTGCTGGACGAGCCGCACGGCGAGCTCGTCGTAGCCGACGGGCAGGCGCAGATCGTGCTGACGCAGACGGGCGCGCCCTACCCGGCGTTCGCGTACCGGACGTTCTGGCTGATCCTGCTTGGTGTCGCCTGCTGGCTGATCGGCCGGCGCATCCCGCTGCAGCGCATCGACTTCGCGTGCCCGAGCCCCGACCAGCGCGGCGACTATCACCAGTTCTTCGGCGTGCCCGTGCATTTCGACCGGCCCGACAGCCGGCTCGCGTTCAACGCCGCGTACCTCGCGCTGCCGACGATCCGCTCCGAGCAGGCGCTGAAGACCTTCCTGCGCGGCGCGCCTAGCAACCTGCTCGTCCGCTACCGGCACGATACGGGCTGGGTCGCGAAGACGCGCGCGCAACTGAAGACGCTGCCGGCCGCCGAGTGGCCCGACTTCGACACGCTGGCCGTGCGGCTCGGCACGACGCCGGCCACGTTGCGGCGGCGCTTGCGCAGCGAAGGGCAGAGCTTCGCGGCCATCAAGGACGAATTGCGCGGCGCGCTCGCGCAGTCGCTGCTGCGCGGGCACGCGCTCAGCGTCGCGGAAATCGCGACGGAGCTCGGCTTCACCGAGCCGAGCGCGTTTCATCGCGCGTTCCGGAAATGGACGGGGACGAGCCCCGGCGCATTCCGGCGGGACGTGCATGCGGCGGAGTGGGAGCCCGGGCTGGCAAGTGCATGATGCGGCAGGCGGTCGCCAACAGGCGCGCACCGCCGACACGGAAACGCTCACGCGACGCTGATACGATGCGACCTACCGCTGCCGTTCGTTATTCATGAACGACGGCAAACACCCAACTCATCACCACCGCTCCCGCTCCGATGCAAGCAACCGTCTTTTCCGATGCTGAACTGGCCGACCTGCGCGCGCACGGCATCGTGCTGTTTGCCGGCCGCGTGATCTACGACGCGCAGCCGCCGATGCCAGCCGACCAGATCGCGGCAGTCCAGGCCTGCTGTCACGGCGCCATTCCGCCTGCGTTGCTCGAGCTGTGGCGCATGACGGCCGGTGGCAGCCTCGACTACGACCTGACGCTCGAGATGAACGGTCATGTCGAAGCGATCGGCTGGAGCGAGCTGTTCTACAACGACAGCGACGGTTACCGCGACCTGCGGGGCTGGATCGACCACGAACTCGAACTGGCCGAGGAATCCGCCGAAGCGAACGCGCGGCCGTGGAGCGGCAAAATCGCTGTGCTGCCGTTCGGCGGATGCGAGTATTGCGACCGGATTTACATCGTGACGGAACCCGATGCCAAGGACCACGGCCACGTGCTCGCGTGGAAACAGGGGCTGCCGCCCGCGTGGCGCGGCGCGATGCATGAGGACGGCCTCGCGACAGTCGCACCCGATCTGCATGCGGCCTTTGGTGCGCTGCAACTCAACGCCGATCCGCTGGAACCCGGCGGCGAAGGGGGCACCGGCAGCATGTTGCTCGAATACGTCGATGAACGCCGCAGCGATCATGGCCTGTCCGCACCGCTGGCGGACAAGCTGATCGCGTTCTATCGCGAAGCCGTGATCGACTGGCGCACGCCGCTCGCCGACGGCACGCTCGCCGCGCAGCCCGTGCTCGCGCGTCACGCACTGCAACATGCGATCGACCGCGACGACGCGGTACTCACCGCGCAACTCGCGACGATCTTCGCGGACCTCCGCACCGCGCTCGCCGGCAGCTCGATTCCGGCCGACTATGCGCTGCGACGTCAGAAATTTGCGGCGGCGGCCGCGTTGCTCGAATCAGGCGCACCGGTCGAGCCCGATTCGCTGGTGTCCGTATCCGGCGACATACCGCCCGCGCTGACGCGCGCGCTGCTCGACGCGGGCGTGCAGCCGGATGCCGACGCGATGGCACGCTGTATCGCCAGCGGCGGTGCCGACAGCGCGCGCCTGATTGGTGCGGCGCTGTCGGCACGCGGCATCGATGCAGCCGCCGCCTGCCGCGCGGCGAGCGAGGCATTGCTGCGCAAGCTCACGACCGACATCGCTCGCGTGCGTTCCGGCAAGCTCAGCCACTATCTCGGCCTTGATGGACTCGAAGCCCACGTTGAACGCCTGCGAACATTCGTGCTGTAACGTGACACGGACTCACCGGGACACCCCATCGACGCTCGCGGCGACACCCTGCATCGGCCGCGAAAACAGCTTGCAACCCGCGTAATAGACGAGCGACGTCAGCGAGAGACCGACGATCCACGACACGTCCGCGCCGCCGAGCCGGCTCGCCAGTTCGCCGGTATAGAGATCGGTCGCCATGAACGGCGCCTGCGCGACGATGCCGATGAAATACGAGCCGACCGCGATCGTATTGAAGCGCCCGTAGATGCCGCCGTCCTGCCGGAAGAACGAATCGACGTCGTACTCGCCGTGACACACGAGGTAATAGTCGACGAGGTTGATCGCGGTCCACGGCACGAGCACGTACAGCAGCAGCAGGATGAAGTTCGTGTAGCCGGCAAGGAAATCGTCCTGCCCGAACAGCGCGATCGCGAGCGCGATGCCGCACAGGACGATCGCGGTGATTGCCCGCGCACGCGCCTTGCCCGACCACGACGGAAAGAGCGTCTGCAGTACGGTGATCGCCGACAGCGCGCCGCAATACAGCTCCATCGCATTGCTGGCCGCGATGCCGAACGACAGCACGACGATCACGAGCACGCTGATGCCTTGCGTGAGGCCGGTGAGGCCGCTCACGACATCGCCGTCAGGCGTCGCGAGGCCCACCAGGCAGCCGAGCAGCATCGGGAAGAACGAGCCGAGCACACAGCCCCAGTAACTCGACCAGAACGCCGCGCGCGGCCCCGTATCGGGCGGCAGGTAGCGCGAATAGTCCGACACGTAAGGCGCATACGCGATCTGCCACAACGCGGCCACCGACATCGCGCCGAGGAAGCCCGACACATTCAGCGAATGCTTCGAGAACGTATCGGCGGGCAATCCGTGCACGAAAATGATCCACACGAATGCCAGCACGAGCACGCTGCCCGAGCACCAGCTCAGCAGTCGCGCATACGCGTGAATCAGCTTGTAGCCGTAGATCGAGCCGAGCAGGCTGATCAGGCCGATCACCACGACGCCCGCGTCGAGCGGAATGGCGGCGCTCAGGCTGTGCAGCGCCTGCCCGCCGAACACGCAGTTCGATGCGAAGAAGCCGACATACATCACGACCACCAGCGCCACTACGAGCAGCGCGCCGAACGACCCGAACTGCCCGCGGGTCTGAATCATCTGCGGTACGCCGAGTTGCGGCCCTTGCGCGGAATGCAGCGCCATGAAGACCGCGCCGATCAGGCTGCCGACGAGCGTGGCGAGTGCGGCCCACCAGAACGGCTGCTTGAACACCGTGGTCGCGAGCGACCCGGTGACGATCGTCAGCATCATGATGTTCGACCCGAACCAGATCGTGAACAGGTCTTTCGCGCTGCCATGCCGTTCGGTCAGCGGAATCGGCTGGATGGTGCTTTCCTCGAGATGAGCAATGGACTCGCCCTGACTCATTTCGTCTCCTTGTTTCTGTTGTGGTGTGCGAGGGTTCGGCAGTTGAAGGATGAAGCGGAATGCGTGGCCCACGCGGAACGCGTATCGTGTAACAAACCGGTTACAACATTCGCATTCCTTATTAACCAACGGACGTCATCACGTCGACTCACCGGACTGCCATGCTGTACGCCCGATCTTCAACCGTTCGGATAGCCGCTCCGGCGGCTGCACACGGGCGAGCCGACGCTGAAGCCGAATCCATGCTTCGATGCGCTCCCGCCCGTCTGACCATAGCCGGTCGGAAGCGCGTTGCTCAACTCGTCAGCAGTCGATTCCGAGCACTTCGCGCGCGGTGGCATCCACGGCCTTGCGCATCGTGTCGACCAGTTCGTCGATCTGCGCGTGATCGATCACCAGCGGCGGCGCAACGATCAGGCGGCCGTTCGTCGAACGCACGATCGCCCCGAGCTCGAACCCGACCGTCCGGCTGTGCCAGGTCAGGTCGGCCTCGTTCGCAAAACGCTCGCGCGTCGCCTTGTTCTTCGCGAACTGGATCGCGCCGACCGCGCCCACGCCCTGGATCTCGCCGACGAGCGGATGGCCGTCGAACGCGTCGCGCAGCGCCTTCTGCAAATACGGGCCCGTATCGGTCTTCGTCCGCTCGACGAGCCCCTCTCGTTCGAGCACGTCGAGGTTGGCCAGCGCGACGGCGGCCGCGACCGGGTGTCCCGAATAGGTCAGTCCGTGCGCGTAGACACCGCCCTTGTCGACGAGTGCATCGCCGACGCGCCGGCTCATGATCAGCCCGCCCATCGGTATATAGCCCGAGGTCAGCCCTTTGGCCATGCAGATCAGGTCCGGTTCGAAGCCGAAGTGGCGGTGTGCGAACCACTCGCCGGTACGGCCGAACCCGCCGATCACTTCGTCCGCGCAGAGCAGCACGTCGTACTGACGACAGATACGCTCGATCTCCTGCCAGTAGCCGTCGGGCGGAAAGATCATCCCGCCCGCCCCCTGGAACGGTTCCGCGACGAACGCGGCGACGCGCTCCGCGCCGATCTCGAGAATCTTGCGCTCGAGCGACAACGCCGCCTGCTTGCCGAATGCCTCGGGGCTCAGGTCGCCGCCGTTCGCGTACCAGTACGGTTCGTCCACGTGCGTGACGTTCGGAATCGGCAGATCGCCCATTTCGTGCATGAACGCCATGCCGCCCAGCGACGCGCTGCCCACCGTCGATCCGTGATAACCGTTCACGCGGCCGATCAGCACCTTCTTCTGCGGCTTGCCCATCACGTCCCAGAACCGCCGCACGGTGCGAATCAGCACCTCGTTCGATTCGGATCCCGAATTGGTATACACCACGTGACTGAAGCGATTGCCCAGCAGCGCGAACAGGCGCTCCGACAGTTCGATCACCGACGGGTGCGTCGTATGAAAGAACATGTTGTAGTAGGACAGTTCCTTCATCTGGCGCGCGGCGGCGTCGATGAGCTCCGGCCGGCCGTAGCCGACGTTGGTGCACCACAGCCCGGACATGCCGTCCAGATAGCGGTTGCCGTCGTTGTCCCATAGATGGACACCTTCGCCGCGCACCATCACGCGCGCGCCTTCCTCGTTCAGCGCCTTCTGGTCGACGAACGCATGCAGGTGATGCGCGGCGTCGCTGCGTTGATAGTCCTGCGTCGTGCGATGCGGAAAATTGGGCGCATTCATGGGCGAGTCTCCGGTTCGTTTTTGAGGTTTTACGGTTTTGAGGTTTTGCGGATAAAAAGCGTTGCCGTGCTGCGCGGTGCAGCCGCTTGCGGCCTGCCGCGTCGAATCAATAGCTGATCCAGGTGGTCTTGAGGCCCGTGTACTTGTCGATCGCATGAAGCGAAAGATCGCGACCGAAGCCCGACTGGCGGAATCCGCCGAACGGCGTCTGCGCGCTCAGCGCATCGACCGTGTTGACGGAAACCGTGCCCGCGCGCAGCCGGCCCGACACACGATGCGCGCGCGACAGGTTGCCGGTCCACACCGACGCGGCAAGGCCGTAGATCGAGTCGTTCGCGAGCCGGACTGCGTCGTCCTCGGTATCGAATGCCATCACCGACAGCACCGGCCCGAAGATCTCCTCGCGGGCGATGGCGTCGTCGTGCTTCACGTCGATGAAGATCGTCGGCTCGATGAAATAGCCCTTGCCGTCGACGCGCGGCGCGCCTCCGCCGATCGCGAGCGTGGCGCTGTCTCGACCGCGCGCGATCCATTCGCGCACGCGCCGATGCTGCTGTTCGTCGACGATGGCGCCCATCCCGCTCGACGGATCGAGCGGATCGCCCGGCATGAACGCGGCGGCATGTGCGATCAGCCGGTCGACGAACGCGTCGTGAATCGAGCGCTGAACCAGCAGCCGCGAGTTGGCGGAACACACTTCGCCCTGGTTGAAGAAAATGCCGAAGCACGCCTTGCGTGCGGCCAGGTCGAGATCGTCCGTATCGTCGAAGACGAGATTCGGGCTCTTACCGCCGCACTCGAGCCACACCTGCTTCATGTTCGACTGCGCGGCATACTCGAGGAATTTCTTGCCGACGCTCGTCGATCCCGTGAAGGCGAGCACGTCCACGTCGGGATGCAGCCCGAGTGCGCGCCCGGCGGTCTCGCCGTAACCCGGCACGACGTTCAGCACGCCCGGCGGCAGGCCCGCTTCGAGCGCCAGCTCGGCGACACGCAACGCGGACAGCGGCGCTTGTTCCGCCGGCTTCAGCACGACGCTGTTGCCGGCCGCGAGCGCCGGCGCCACCTTCCACGCAACCATGTCGAGCGGAAAATTCCACGGCACCACGGCGCCGACGACACCCAGCGGTTCGCGCGTGACGACCGCGAGATTGCCGGGGTCGGTCGACGCGACTTCGCCATGCAGCTTGTCGACGGCTTCGCCGTACCAGCTGAACAGGCCGCCCGCGGCCGGCACGTCGATGCTGAACGCATCCGCCACGCGCTTGCCCATGTTGAGCGAGTCGAGCAGCGCGAGCTCCGCACCGTGCGATGCGATGAGTTCGCCGAGCCGGCAAAGCACACGCTTGCGTTCCGCCGGCGCACAGCGCGACCAGACGCCGGATTCGAATGCGCTACGCGCGGCGCGCACTGCATCGTCGACGTCCGGTGCATCGCACGACGCGACTTCCGCGATGACGGCCTCGGTGGCCGGATTGATCGCGGCGAACGTCCGCCCGCTTCGCGCCGGCACGCTACGGCCGCCGATATGCGCAAGCGTTCTCGGAACCACTTGTGTCGCGAGACGTCTCCAGTCCGCGTGCCGATGGTTTTCTGCTGAAGTTGGGTTCATTCAAGACTCCGTTTTGGCGACAGGCGTGTGTGCATTGTTCTCCGCCTGAACTCGACCGACGCAAGACGCCGGCGGGCACGACCGATGCCGATGACCGCCGCGAATCGCCGCGTCGTGCGGTCGGCAAACTGTCGGTCATCAAAAAGAGATTTGAAAGAACAGTTTTTCTTGTCATTGAAGAGGTTATTTCTATTCATCCGGCAGTCGTGCAGTGGGTTTGCCTGCCACATCGCGCTCACGGTGCCGTTTGTTTGCGTGCGACTGCTTCGGCGTGCCGGTGCCGTGCAACGTGAAACCTGCGGCGACATGCGGTCGGCACGACGTTGCGCCCCGGCGCGTCCGGACACATACTGGTCGGCGTGGATGTGGGCGTGGGCGAACAAGGAGGCGTCGATGCCGAATATCGATCAGGGCGCCGCTTCGATCTTCGGCGCGATCGGAACGGCCGTGTCGTTGCTGGCTGCGATTCCGTACGCGCTCGCGATCTACCGGCGCACCGTTCGTCCGCATCTGTTCACCTGGCTCGTGTGGTCGCTCGTCACGGCGATCGCGGCCGCCGGCCAGTTCGTCGCAGGGGCTGGGCCGTCCGCGTGGTGCACGGCGGCGATTGCGGTGGCATGCTTTCTGACGCTTGTGGCCAGCATCTTTCGCGGCGAACGCGGCTGGACGCGCGTCGACTGGTTTTTTCTGGTCGCCGCTCTATCGGCCATCCCGCTGTGGCTGCTGACCGACGATCCGACGATCTCGATCTGCATGGTGACGCTGATCGAGCTTGCCGGCCTCGGCCCGACCGTCCGCAAGACGATCCACGATCCATGGAGCGAGAGCCTCGCGTATTTCGCGCCGTGCGTGCTCAAGTACGCGCTCGCGTTGCTGGCATTGAGCACATGGAATGTCGCGGTCGCGTTCTATCCGGTCCTGAATGTCCTCGCGTCGATCGGCATCTGCGGGTTGATACTGGTCCGTCGGCAGTCGCTGTCGAACGCGCGATAGGCGCGCCCCACCGGCGCGGTACGTTGCTTGCTGCTATTGGTCGCCGGTATGAGCGGCGCCCCTTCAGAAACAATGCGAGGCCCTTGAATGGATGCAATTCGTACAACGATCGAGCCGTGCGAAGCCGCGCTGCGTGCCGCGATGCTGGCCAACGACGTCGACGCGCTCGATGCGTTGCTGGACGACAATCTGGTGTTCACCGTTCCGACCGGCCAGATCATCTCGAAGGAAGACGACCTGGCCGCGCATCGTGCGAAGCTTCTGCGTCTCGACAAACTCGATGTGCAGGAAATGCATACATACGCGATCGAGGAGATGATCCTGACCACGACGAAGGCGGTACTCGCCGGCCAATTCAACGGCACGGCCTTCGACGGCATGTTTGCCTATACTCGGCTGTGGCGCCGAACGCCCGCCGGCTGGCGCGTCGTCGCCGGGCATGCTTCGCAGATCGTGTAGCCGCGAGCGAGCGTGAGTGCGTTTGGACGGTATCGCTCGATCTTCCGTCGAGCCGGCGAACAGTGAACGCGGGGTGAGTCGATGCGAGCGCGAGCGATGCGCCGGCGGAGATGCCCGCCATGACAGGAGACGAGATGCACCCGCCATTTACCGTTCGCGTGGCCCGTACTACGGATGCGGAAGCACTTACGCGACTGGCCCGCATTTCGAAGGCACATTGGGGCTATCCGAAGGACTGGCTCGACCTCTGGCAGCGTGATCTCACGATTGCGCCGGAGACGATCGACGGTTCGATCGGTTACGTCGCGGAATCCGGCGAGACGATCATCGGGTTCTGGGTCAGGGCGTCATCGGAATCGGATCGCCCGACGCCCGGATGGCTGTTCGTCCATCCCGACCACATGGGTCGGGGTGTTGCCCGTGCACTGTGGGAAGAGGTTCGCAGGGAAAGCGCCGCGAGAGGGATAAGGAGCTTCGTGATCGAAGCGGACCCCAATGCGGTTCCGTTTTATCTGACGCTCGGGGCGGAAAAAATAGGCGAAAAGGAATCGAGCGTCGTTCCGGGCAGGTTCTTTCCGATCCTGCGGATCACGGTTTGAGCATCGATCCGGCCCTGCGGATATAGCGCGCAGGTAGACCAGGGTATTGCGACGGGCGCGGAACAACTCCGGCGGCAGCCGCGCTTCAAGCGCGCTCGGGCTGCGAGTCAGCAACGCGACCACTGAAACGTCTTCCCTGGCTAACGGGCCAGATCCGCGTCGGTGGCAATGTCCTGGCGCATCTGCAAAATGCTGCTGCATGCATTTCCGCCGCTGAAATGCAAAAACCCCCGCCTTTCGGGCGGGGGTTCTTGGCTTAGGGAGCCTGACGATTACCTACTTTCACACGGGAATCCGCACTATCATCGGCGTAGAGTCGTTTCACGGTCCTGTTCGGGATGGGAAGGG
>NZ_CADFDB010000014.1 GCF_902832845.1 Burkholderia metallica
GCAGCGCTGCGTTTTCAGCAGCAGAGAAGCGAGATTATGAACCGTGTTTCGCAGCGCGTCAACAACTTTTTACATCAGATCGTTGCGACTGCGGGGCTCAACTTCCAGGTCAGCCGTGCGCTCCAGACTCCAGCGCTCCACCCACCCTGCTTCCCTCTTCCGCGCCGCGTTTCCGTTAGCGCGAAAGAGGCGTGATTGTAGGTAGCTCGCGGCATTCGCGCAAGGGGTTGGCGTAACTTTTTCACAAAAGCCGCGATTTGGCCGACCGTCCATGCCTCGGCACGAGACCGCTTATCGCGCAAAGAACGGACTAGAATGTGAGGTTCTTCGCCTCTTTCTATATACGTCTTTAATATGCGCCAGCGAATCGCCAAACGCCTCCCCCCCGATGCCGACAAACTGGTCGGTCTGTCGCTCGCGCTCTTCGCCTCGGGCAGCCGCATCGAGGATCGCTTCTGGGAAGCGAAGCTCGACGCGCTACTCGCGAAGATTGTCCGCAACGGCAACCAGACCACGCTCGACGCCGCGCTCGACCATCTTCAGCAGAATCATCCCGACGCCTATGGCGCGCTCGCCGACATGGCCGAGACGCACAGCGAGTCGATGGTGATCGAGCACGACGGCCAACCGTTCGATGCGCTGCTGGTCGCCGTCCCGGTTCTCGCATGGACGCGCTACATGATCCCGTCGGGCCCGCTCAAGGGAGATGTCGCCGAAGCGCTGCGAACCCACCTGCAGGCTCACGTCCTCGCGAACGGCACCCTCGTCGGGCTTGCCCCGTTCCTCTACAGCATCGACCAGCTGCCGCGACACCACGTCGAAACCTACCGACTGGCCCAGCAACTCGCGCATGCGGCGATCGGCCAGCACACGCCCAAGCTCGGCTTCGGCGACCTGCCCGAAACTTCGCCGATCCTGGCCGACCCGCGCTTTCTGCTCGCCGTCGTCGCCGCCCCCGTCGGCGCACCGCTGTTCCGCTGGCAGGAAGAAGAAAACGGCAGCCGAATCGAACGTGGCCAGTGCCTCGAGCAATGGACGGCCCAGGGCGGTCCGAACCTGTCGATCGCCCTGCCCGGCTGCGAGTTCGAATGCCTGCTTCCGGACGCGTACTACTCGGCCTGCCGGGATGCGGACGAACGCATCCGTCCGCACACGGTAAGAACGGCCATTCGTTATCTTTTCGACACACTTGGTGCGGCACCGCAAGAGCTGCGCGCGGTGGTCGCGGGCTTCGGCGAACGACGTATCGACGAGTACCGTGTCGGCTTCACACGACGCGCCAGCAACGACGTCATTTACGGCGTCGTATGGCCGCTCTACGGCCGCGAAAACGGCGACGTGTCGACCGACAGCGCGACGCTCGAGGGCGAAGCACCGATCGAAGGACCGCTCGAAGAAATCGTGAACTTGCTGAAGGAATGCGGTGTAACCGACGTCCGGCGGCACGCGGGCCGTTTCGAACCCGAATATTGCGATGACTGCGGCGTGCCGCTCTATGCCGATCCGCTCGGCGAAATCGTCCACGCGGAAATGCCGGAAGACGCGTCACCCGCGCAGCCGCACTTCCACTGACCCCCGCACCGCAGGCCCCACGTCCTGCCGGTCCGAAGCCGCTCACGGTTCCCGCCGGAGCGGCTTTTTTCTTGCCCGTCATCCAGCCGCCCGAAATTTCATACTTTTCCTAAGCCTTTCAGACAAGCAGACATCGTGTAAGGTCTTTGTCATTATCAAACCCAACGCATGCCAGACGGCAGATCAATGGCTCACATGATGGAGGTTGAATATGCGGTTCCTGATGCTCAATTCAGACGCCGAGCGGCGTGACGGACTGAAGGCCCTGTTGCGACAGATCGACCGTCACGCCAGCGTCAACGATGCGGCCGACAGTTTCCAGGCGCGCAGTCTGCTGCGCAATCAACGTTTCGACCTGGTCGCGATCGACTGGCTCGACGTCGGCCGGCTCAGCGAACTCCAGGCGCTCTGCAGCGCATGCTCGCCGACACCTGTCGCCGTCCTGGTCGACGAAACCTCGCCGGAAGCCATTCAGCGCTTCTTCAACTACGGCGTCTCGGGCGTGATCCCGCATTCCACGCGGCCGCACCTGATCGTGCGAGCGCTCGAAATCGTGTTGCTGGGCGGGCACTACATCCCGCCGATCGCGCTCCGTCTGCTGCCATCCACTGCTGCGGCGCGCTACGATGCCCATTTCCAGACGCTCGCCGAAACCCTTCCCCGCCGACCGCTGGGCAGTCTCCTGTCGCCGCGGCAAGCGCAGATCATGCGCTTCGTCCACATGGGCAGCACCAACAAGATGATCGCCCGTACGCTCGGCATCAGCGAAGGCACCGTGAAGATCCACCTCGCCAGCATCTTCCAGCAGCTCGGCGCCACCAACCGCGCCGCCGCGGTCGCGATCTACAACGGCTGGCTGTCGCCCCATCTCGAGATGCTGCTAGCGAACCGCAACCGCCTGCGCAAGCCCACCATCGGCGAACGCGGCCCGGTTCCGCTGCGTGCGCAACGGAACGATCGTCCGTACCCGTTGCCGGCCTCGATCGACGGCGCGCAGGACCTGCCGGTCGCCGCCGAGCCGCCGGCGCGGTTCCGGCGCGAACGCTAGGCAAACAGTCTCGATATTGCGACGGTCGGCGTGTGCGGATTCCCACCTTTCATGCTCAACGAGTAATATGGACGCATGGGTTTTCTTTTCACACCGCTTCCGCTCTGGGTTGGCATCGGCGGCTGGATCGCCGCCGTGGCCCTGCTCGCGCTCGCGATCTGGAATCGTCCCTTCGTACGCCTGCAGGACGCCACGCTCCAGCACGTGTGGCTCGCGCTCGTCACCGCCATTGCCGTCCTCTGGGCGTCGAATGCGTGGCTCGAAGATGGCATCGTCATGCACCTGCTCGGCGCGACGCTGCTCGTCACACTGTTCGACTGGACCCTCGCACTGATCGCGATGGGGGCGATCACGGCAGTTGCGGCGATCATCTTCGACGCGCCCTGGCAGGGCATCGGCCTGACCTATCTGGTCTACGGCGCGCTGCCGGTCGGCGTGTCTGCATTGCTGCAGCGCGCTGCGCTTGCATGGTTGCCGCACAATCTCGCGTCGTTCATCACCGGCCAGGGATTCCTGTCGCCCGCCATCGCAATCCTCGCTGTCGCAGCCGCCGCGGCCGGTGTCCAGCTCGCGCTCGCGGATGGCGTTCCCGTCGTGATTCCCGCCGGCTATCTGCTGAACACCGCACTGCTCGCTCTCGGCGAAGCGTGGTTCACCGGGATGGCGACGGCACTCATCGCCGTCTATCGTCCCGCATGGGTGACGACCTTCGACGTCCGGCGCTATCGCCTCGGCGGCCCGCGCGCCTGAATGGCCTTCTTGCGGCGGCGCCGTCATCCCGTGCCGGCGGCCGCTCAGGCAGTACGGCAGAATGCGGCGTCTACTGCCGGGCGACTTTTTTACGCTAAGATTGAACTCCGGTTCTTCATCGGGCATCTATATGTGCCCGATGTCTCATTCGCTCCTCACCAATAACCAGATGGACAGCTCTCCTGCGTCGCTCCGGATTATCCGGGCGCTCGGCAAGCTGGCAGCCTGTATTGCAGGCCTGTCACTTGCGCTTCCGACACCGGCATTCGCCGACCTGCTCGACCAGCGCTCCGAACTGATCAACAAATTCGTCAACGAAATGCATGCCGATCCGCTCGCTGCCGATTGTGCAGCGCACGGCAGCTTCATCGCCAGCACGTCGTCGGCCTTCGACCGCGTCGACTTCGCGCCAAATGCATTCGACAGCGGCAACGCGACGATCACGCCGTGGAACGACTCGTTCGACCAGGGCAAGCAGCGCGTGAAGGTCGACAATATCGTCACGGTCGACGGACTCGGCATCCACAGCAACGGCAGCGACCCGACGCCGCTGAAATTCCGATGCGGCTATGTCGGTCAGCAAATGCTCGCGTTCAGCTGGAACGACCCGGTTCCGCCGCTGAAGCCGCGCGTCGAACGCTCCTCGTCCTCGACGAAGAAATTCAAGGGCAAGTCGCACCGCGGCAAGGGCAAGGCAAACGCTTCGGGCCGCACCGGCAGCAAGAAAGCCGTCGCGACGAAAAAATCGAGCAGCCCGAAGAAGGCCGTGAAGAAGAAATCCGCGAAGAAGTCCTGATACGACGAAGCGGCATCGACAGAAGCAAAAAAGCCGGAGCATCCTGAGATGCTCCGGCTTTTTTTCATACGGCGACCCGTAGCTTACGCAAACGTGTCGACGTGCACCAGGATCGCCGCCAGCATCGCCGCGCCAAGCGCCGCGCTACGCTCGCCGTTCCAGCCGACTCGCTCGTCGGGCAGGTTTGCGTTGTCCTTGAACGGCATCTCGAGCGTCAGCGACAGGCAACCGAACTGATGGCCGATGTACTTCGACGCGAGCTTGAGCGCGTCTTCCTTGTACTTGCTCGCCGCATAGCCGTGTTCGGTCTGGAAGTCGGGGCTCGCGACCTTGAACGCTTCGATGAACGCGGTTTGCTCCTTGCCCTGCTGTTCGGTAAAGCTCGGCAGCATCTCCGATCCGGCAACGAACACGTACGGCAGATCCTCGTCGCCGTGAATGTCGAAGAACATGTCGCAGCCGATCGCATGAATCGCATCGCGCACGGCCAGCACCTCGGGGCTGCGCTCGGCATCGGGCGCCATCCACTCGCGGTTCAGGTTCGCGCCTGCCGCATTGGTGCGCAGGTTGCCATGCACGCTGCCGTCCGGGTTCATGTTCGGGACGATGTGGAACGTCACGCGGTCGTACAGCTTGCGCGCGACCGGATCGCCGGCCCAGTCACCCCATCCGGCCAGCCGCTTGACGAGGCCCTCGACGAACCATTCGGCCATCGATTCGCCCGGATGCTGGCGCGCGATGATCCACACCTTCTTCTTCGGCGCACCGTCGGTCTCCGGCGTACCGAGCGTCAACAGCGACATCGGACGGCCTTCGACCGTACGGCCGAGTTCGGTCACGCTCGCCTGCGGCAACTGCTGGACCGCGCCGAGAAATGCCGCGTGACGCTCTTCCGAGTACGGTTCGAAATACGCGTAGTAGATGCTGTCGAATTCCGGCGTATGGTCGATGGTCATCGTCTTGCCGTCGAACGTCGTCGGCACCCGGAACCAGTCGACCCGGTCATAGCTCGCCACCGCGTTGTAATTGCGCCAGCCCGACGGATACGCACATTCGGCAGCATTCTCGAACGTCATCACGCAGCGCTCGCCGCGCGCGCCCGTCAGGCGGTAATAGAACCATTGCGCGAATTCCGAGCGGTTGTCGCCCCGCACGCGCAGACGAATCGCGTCAGGGCTGTCGCATGACACGACGTCGATTGCGCCCGCGTCGAAATTGCTGGTGATCGAAAGGGCCATCTGTCTCTCCTTGGGCGACCGGAACAGGCGGTGTAGCGCCGGCCCGGCCTCATGCATGCGCCGGCCGTCTCGTGAACGGCCGGCAGGGTCACTCGCCGACTCGCCGGCGATATACGTAAGTGGAATCGTTCGATGCAGCCGAATCGAACGCATAGCCTTCCAGTGCAAAATCCTTCAGCGCCTTCGGGTCGGCAATCCGGTTCTCGACGATGAAACGCGCCATCAGGCCGCGCGCACGCTTCGCATGGAAGCTGATGATCTTGTAGCGGCCGCCCTTCCAGTCCTCGAACACCGGCGTGATGACGGGCGCGGCCAGCAGTTTCGGCTTGACCGACTTGAAGTATTCGGTCGACGCGCAGTTGACCAGCACGCGCGCCGCACCGCTGCGCGTTTCGAGCTGTTCGTTCAGCGCCCGCGTGATGCGGTCGCCCCAGAACGCGTACAGATCCTTGCCGCGCGCGTTCGCGAAGCGCGTACCCATCTCGAGACGGTACGGCTGCAGCAGGTCGAGCGGACGCAACAGCCCGTACAGGCCCGACAGCACGCGCACGTGCTGCTGCGCATAGTCGAGATCGGCGGACGACAGCGATCTGGCGTCGAATCCTTCATATACGTCGCCGTTGAACGCCAGCACGGCCTGCTTCGCGTTGGCCGGCGTAAAGGTCGGCGACCAGTCCGCATAGCGCTGGAAATTCAGGCGCGCGAGCGGATCGGAGATATCCATCAGCGTTGCGATGTCCTGCGGCGAAAGCTTGCGCAGGCCGTCGATCAGCTCGGACGCGTCGTCGACGAATGCAGGCTTCGTGTAAGACTGGACGTGCGCGGGCGTATCGTAGTCGAGGGATTTGGCGGGAGAGAGAACGATTATCATAGAGGCTCGCTGGCACGCCGTGCCTTGCGGTCAGACGAAAACCACCGATTGTAACGAATGACCCGCTCTCTCGCCCCGCATGCCGCGCATCGCGTCGTGCTCGACTCGAACGTCTGGATCGACATTCTCGTATTCGACGACCCCGCCACGCGCCCGATCCGTGCCGCGCTGGAACGCGGCACGCTTGCCGCCGTGATCGACGCCCGCTGCCTGACCGAACTCGAGTACGTGCTGGATTATCCGCAGTTCCAGTCCCGCGCGATCGACAAGGCGGCCGCGCTCGCGACCGTCGCCCGCCTGACGAGCCTCGTCGAGCCGCCGGCCGCCGACGCCGACGCGCCGCCGCTGCCGAAATGCAAGGACCGCGACGACCAGAAGTTTCTCGAACTCGCCCGCGCCGCGCAGGCCGAGTGGCTCGTGTCGAAAGACCGCGCGCTGCTGAAGCTCGCCAAGCGAACCGCACGCGACTTCGGCTTCCGGATCGCGCAACCGGCCCCCTTTGCCGAGGCCTGCGCGCTCGACGCCACGCCGGCCTGACGCACGCAACCCCACCCGACTTCGACCGTATCGATGAACGCTCCTTCAGACATGCCAACGACTCCCGTTTTTCCTTCGCGCCTGCCGAACGTGGGCACGACGATCTTCACGGTCATGAGCGCGCTTGCCGCAGAAAAAGGCGCCGTGAACCTCGGCCAGGGCTTTCCGGATTTCGACTGCGACCCGCGCATCGTCGATGCGGTTGCCGCTGCGATGCGCAACGGGCACAACCAGTATCCGCCGATGGCCGGGGTCGCACCGCTGCGCGAAGCGATCGCGGACAAGATCGCGCAGGTCTACGGCCGGCGTTACGATCCGGCGACCGAAATCACCGTCACGGCCGGTGCGACGCAGGCGCTGTTGACGGCGATCCAGTGCGCGGTGCATCCGGGCGATGAAGTGATCGTCATCGAACCGACCTACGACAGCTACCTGCCGTCGATCGAACTCGCGGGCGGCAAACCGGTGTTCGTCACGCTGGAGGCGCCCGACTATGCGATCCCGTTCGACCGTCTGGCAGCCGCGATCACGCCGAAAACGCGCATGATCCTGATCAACACGCCGCACAACCCGACAGGAACCGTGTGGCGCGAGGCGGACATGCGCAAGCTCGAGGAGATCGTGCGCGGCACCCGCGTACTGATCCTGTCCGACGAGGTCTACGAACACATGGTCTATGACGGCGCGCGCCACGAGAGCGTCGCGCGCTATCCGGAGCTCGCCGCGCGCAGCTTCATCGTGTCGAGCTTCGGCAAGACCTATCACGTGACGGGCTGGAAGGTCGGCTACGTCGCCGCGCCTGCCGCGCTGACTGCGGAATTCCGCAAGGTCCATCAGTTCAACGTGTTCACGGTGAACACGCCGATGCAGATCGGGCTCGCCGACTACCTGCGCGACCCGGCGCCGTACCTGACGCTTGCCGACTTCTACCAGAAGAAGCGCGACTTCTTCCGCGCCGGCCTCGCGGGCACGCGCTTCAAGCTGCTGCCCTGCACGGGCACGTACTTCCAGTGCGTCGATTATTCGGCGATCAGCGACCTGCCCGAAGCCGAATTCTCGAAGTGGCTCACGTCGGAGATCGGCGTGGCCGCCATTCCGGTATCGGCGTTCTATCACGCGCCGCACGAATCGGGCGTCGTCCGATTCTGCTTCGCGAAGCGGGAAAGCACGCTCGCATCCGCGCTCGAACGGCTCGCCCGCCTGTAAGCCCCGCACGGGCGGCTACACGCCGCCCCGCGGGAGTTGCGCTTACGAACGCGCGGCGCTCGTCGCTTCGACATACGCCTTGCGCTCGGCCGCCACGCGCTGCGCGGCGGGCCGCTCGCCCACCTGTTTTGCATGGGCCTTCCAGTCGATGCCTGCGTCGAGCAAGAAATCGTGTCCGAATAGGGCTTTCGTCGCCATGCCGACGACCGGCAGATGGACCGAGGCGGCGATGTCCGCCAGGCCGAACGACTCGCCGAGCACATACGGCGAAAACTGCGTCATCCGCTTGAATGCATCGATCGCGCGCGGCAGGCGCTTCTCGACGTGCGCCTTCGTCCCATCGCTGACCTTGCCGCCGAAAAACGCCTCCGTATAGACCTCGCGCGCCGTCCATTCGAGATACAGCTCGAGCGTCTCGACCAGTTCGCGCACCTTCGCGGCCGCGAACGGGCTCGCCGGGAAAATCCCCTTCTCCGGATAGCGCGCCGCCAGGTACTCGATGATCACCTGCGACTCGAACAGCGCGCCTTCTTCGGTCTTCAGGAACGGAATCTTGCCGAGCGGCGAATCGGCGAGATGCGCCGGATCGCTGATCGGCAAACCGCACACCGACTCCTCGAACGGAATATCGTATTCGAGCAGGACGAACTTCACCTTGTTGTAGTAGTTGGACAACGGAATACCGCACAGCTGTAGCATCGGGTCTCCTTCCTTGCTGAAGCGCGGCCGCAACGATACCGGCCGCATCGGGATTCGTCGTGCTGAAAAGCACGTTCGTGCTAGTCTAAAGCAAGTTTTGCGTTCGTTCGTCACGACAACATTACATCCGCTGCGGCGTCGGTCGCATCAGTACGCGCAACCCGCACGGTGCCGCAGCCCCGCCATCCGATGGAGACACGCTCGCATGAGTGCTGAACTGCTGGCCTCGCGTCCGCCCGAGAGCGAATCGACGCTCGTCCTCACGCTATCCAATCCCGGCGCACGCAACGCGCTGCACCCCGACATGTATGCGGCCGGCGTCGAAGCGCTCGCCACCGCCGAACGCGATCCCGGGATTCGCGCGGTCGTGCTTACCGGAGCCGATCGCTTCTTCTGCGCGGGCGGCAACCTGAACCGGCTGCTCGACAACCGCTCGAAGGATCCGTCCTACCAGGCCGACAGCATCGATCAGCTTGCCGCGTGGGTGACGGCGATCCACGCGTCGACGAAGCCGGTGATCGCAGCGGTCGAAGGCGCCGCGGCCGGCGCGGGTTTCTCGCTCGCGCTCGCATGCGACCTGATCGTCGCCGCGCACGATGCGAAGTTCGTGATGTCGTATGCGCGTGTCGGCCTGACGCCCGATGGCGGCGGTTCGTGGTTCATCGCGCGCGCGCTGCCACGTCCGATCGCGGCCGAGATCCTGTTCGAAGGCAAACCCGTCGCGGCCGAACGTCTGCACGCGCTCGGCGTCGTCAACCGGCTCGCCGCGCCCGGCGCAGCGC
The DNA here is from genome assembly GCF_902832845.1 of Burkholderia metallica. Lineage (GTDB taxonomy): Bacteria > Pseudomonadota > Gammaproteobacteria > Burkholderiales > Burkholderiaceae > Burkholderia > Burkholderia metallica. The sequence continues at coordinate 9,500 of NZ_CADFDB010000014.1, forward strand.
TCACCGACGCGCTGGCATGGGCCGATGCGCTCGCCGGCATCTCGCCGAACGCACTCGCGCGCATCAAATCGCTGCTCGACGACGCGACGATGCAACCGCTCGACGCGCATCTCGGCACCGAGCGCGATCACTTCGTCGCATCGCTGCATCATGCGGACGCGCTCGAAGGCATCACCGCCTTTCTCGAGAAACGCCCGGCCCGCTACAAGCGCTGATCCGCCGCGCCTGCCGTCGAATCGACGCGTCGCCATCGCAGCGCCCCGATGCTGCACGGCGACGCTTCCGATCCCGACGACACGAGATCGCTCCCGACACCCCGCGACCCGACACGCACACACTCGCGCACCGGCGTCGGCACGCACGTTTCGGTCGCCAGCGAACCGCGTCGATCCATGCTCTAATGACCGCCTGTCGCGGCGCTGCGGGCGCCGTTTTCGCGCATGCAACGAAGGAGTTCACGATGATCGACGTCTATAGCTGGGCGACCCCGAACGGCCACAAGGTGCACATCATGCTCGAGGAAACGGGCCTCGCCTATCGCGTCCATCCGGTCGATATCGGCGCGGGCGACCAGTTCAAGCCGGAATTCCTGAAGATCAGCCCGAACAACAAGATCCCCGCGATCGTCGACCCGGACGGCCCCGGCGGCCAGCCGATCTCGCTATTCGAATCGGGTGCGATCCTGATCTATCTTGCGGAGAAGACCGGCAAGTTCCTGCCGACCGATCCGGCCGCACGCTATGCGACGCTCGAATGGCTGATGTTCCAGATGGGCGGTGTCGGCCCGATGCTCGGGCAGGCGCATCATTTCCGCCTGTATGCGCCGGAGAAGATCGAGTATGCGGTCAACCGCTACACGAACGAGGCGAAGCGCCTGTACAACGTGATGGACAAGCGTCTCGGCGAATCCGAATATCTCGCCGGCGACGCGTACACGATCGCCGACATCGCGACGTTCCCGTGGACGCGTTCGTGGCAGAACCAGGGCATCGTGCTCGACGAATTGCCGAACGTGAAGCGCTGGTACGACGCGATCGCCGCGCGACCGGCCGTGCAGCGCGGCGTCGAAGTGCTCGCATCGATGCGCAAGGCGCTGCAGGACGACAAGGCGCGCGAGGTGCTGTTCGGCGCGACGCAATACACGAAGCACTGACGCGCACGTGACGGGCGGAGCGGCATCCGTGCATGCCGCTCCCCGCGTCAGAAGTAATGCAGCGTGATGAATTCCGCCGCACAGACCGGCACCGGCGCATCGGGCCCCTCGACCTGCATCGTCACCGACCACGTCACCTGCACACCGCCCCGTGCGGCCTCGGCGGTTTCCTTTACCGCGAACAGCGCACGCACGCGCGCGCCGACCGGCACCGGCTTCAGGAACCGTACGCGGTTCAGCCCGTAGTTCACGCCCATCTTCTGCTCGACCCGCATCGCGTCGTCCATCAACGCCGGAATCAGCGACAGCGTCAAGAACCCGTGCGCGATCGGGCCGCCGAACGGAGACTCGCGCCGCGCGCGTTCGGGATCGACGTGAATCCATTGACGATCGCCGGTCGCGTCGGCGAAGCCGTCGACACGACGCTGGTCGATCACGATCCAGCCGCTCGCGAGCGGCTCCGCGCCGACCCGCGCCTGCAGCGCCTGGGCCGATGCGATCAGCGGCAACGTCACGTCGGTCATGCGTGCGTGCCTCCCGGATCGCGCAGCCCGAAGATCACCTTGGTATGCACGGTGATCACCGTCTCGCCGGCGCCGTTCACGCCGACCCACTCCGTCGACACGATGCCGCGGTCGGGCTTGCTCTCCGACACGCGCTTGTCGTGCACCTTCTGATACATCGTGATCGTATCGCCGGCGCGCACCGGCTTGAGCCAGCGGATCGAGTCGATGCCCGGCGAACCCATGCTGGTCGAGTCCCGGCCGAGCTTCTTGATGAGCAGGCCCATGAACACCGAACACGTATGCCAGCCGCTCGCGACGAGCCCGCCGAAATGCGATGCCTTGCCGGCTTCTTCGTCGAGATGGAACGGCTGCGGGTCGTAGCGTTGCGCGAACGCCTTGATGTCGTCGGGCTCGAACGTGTAGCGGCCGATTTCGGTGGTGCTGCCCACCACCAGGTCTTCGTAACTGATGCCCACTGTGTGTCTCCTTGTCAGGCGCGCTCGCGCGTCGCCGTCATGCCGCGTCGGCCTGCGCGAAATCGGGCAGCGCCGCGATGCGGGCAAGATGATGATCGGTGTCGCCGAGCGTCGTCTCGATGATCGTCAACCGCTTGAACAGGTGCGCGGCGGCAACCTCGTTGGTCACGCCCATGCCGCCGTGCAGTTGAATGGCCTGCTGGCCGACGAAGCGCGCGGCGGCGCCGACGCGCGCTTTCGCGGCCGACACGGCCTTGCGCCGCGCATCGGCATCGCCGCTCGCGTAGCGTACGGCTGCGAGGTAGGTCAGCGAACGCGCCTGTTCGGCATGGATCAGCATGTCGACCATCCGGTGCTGCAGCGCCTGGAACCGCGCGATCGGCACGCCGAACTGTTCGCGCGTCTTCGTGTATTCGACCGTCGCGCGGTTGAGTTCGTCGAGCACGCCGACCGCTTCCGCGCACAGCAGGAACGTCGCGTAATCGGCGACCTGCTCGAGCGCCGCCGCATCGCGCGCGCCGCCCGTCAGCAGCCGCGCCGGCGTTTCATCGAATCCGATCGTCGCGGCACGCTGGCCGTCGATCGTCCGGTAGTCGGCCACCTTCGCGTTCGCGGCATCCCGTTCGACGACGAACAGGCCAATGCCGCCGCCGTCGACGCGCGCGGGCACGATCCACGCATCCGCCTGCGCGCCGTGCTGAACGACCGACTTCGTGCCGGTCAGCCGGTACGTGCCGCCCTGCTCGCGCGCATGCGTATCGAGTTCGAACAGGTCGTAGCGCGCGTGCGGCTCGTGGAACGCGACCGCCACACGTTTGTGCCCCTGCGCGATCGCCTCCAGCAGCGCCGCATCGTCGCCCGCGCCGGAGCCGGCGATGCGCAGCGCCTCGACGCCGACCGCCGTGGCCCAGTACGGCTCGATCACGAGCGCGCGGCCGAGCTCCTGCATCACGACCAGCATGTCGACCGGGCCGCCACCGAAGCCGCCCTGTGCTTCCGGCACGGGCAGCGCGGTCAACCCCAGTTCGGCGAACGCGCTCCATTGCGTGGCGGACACGCCCGCGTCGCTGCGCACGATCGCCTGGCGCGCTTCGAAGCCGTATTGCTCGCCGAGATAACGGCGCAGCGCGTCGGCGAACTGCTGCTGCTCATCGGTAAAGCTGAAATCCATGGTTGTCTCCGTTCCCTGATCACAGCCCCAGAATCATCTGCGCGATGATGTTCTTCTGGATCTCGTTCGAACCGCCGTAGATCGACGTCTTCCGGTAATTGAAGTAGTACGCGGCAAGCGGCGCCGCATCGTCGTCGCCCGCGATACTGCGCTCGCGCCGGCCGTCGAGGAACGGTACGTCGAACGGTGCGGCAAGCGGGCCGATCGCTTCGACCATCAGCTCGGTGAGCGCCTGCTGCACTTCCGTGCCCTTGATCTTCAGCATCGACGCCTCCGGGCCCGGCCCCTTGCCGCTCGTCTCGCGGCTGACGACGCGCAGCACCGTCACCTCGAGCGCCATCAGCTCGACTTCGAGCGCCGCCACCTTCGCGGCGAAGACCGGATCGGCGAGCAACGGCTTGCCGTTCTTGCGCTGGTTCGACGCCACGCGCTTCAGGAACGCGAGCTCGCGCTTGGACGCGCCGACGCGCGCGATGCCGGTGCGCTCATGGCCGAGCAGGTATTTCGCGTAGGTCCAGCCGCGGTTCTCGTCGCCGACGAGGTTCTCGACCGGCACCTTCACGTCCTCGAAGAACACCTCGTTGACTTCGTGGTCCTCGTCGAACATCACGATCGGGCGCACCGTGATGCCGGGCGTCTTCATGTCGATCAGCAGGAACGAAATGCCTTCCTGTTTCTTCGCGGCCGGGTCGGTACGCACGAGGCAGAACATCATGTCGGCATACTGGCCGAGCGTCGTCCAGGTCTTCTGGCCATTGACGATGTAGTGGTCGCCCTGGCGCTCGGCGCGCGTGCGCAACGATGCGAGGTCGGAACCCGAACCCGGCTCCGAATAACCCTGGCACCACCAGTCCGAGCCGTCGAGAATGCGCGGCAGATAGTGGCGCTTCTGCGCTTCGCTGCCGTATTTCATCAATACCGGCGCGACCATCGATACGCCGAACGGCAGCACGGTCGGCGCACCGATCCGCGCGCACTCCTCGTCCCAGACGTGCCGCTGCGTCGCGTTCCAGCCGGGGCCGCCATATTCGACCGGCCATGCGGGCGCGGACCAGCCGCGATGGCCGAGAATCCGGTGCCAGCTCGCGAAATCCTCGCGGTCGAGTCGTTTGTGATCGAGTACCTTGGCGCGCAGTGCGTGAGGCAGATTGGCCTCGAGCCAGGCGCGGACGTCGGCGCGGAACGCGTCGTCGGCGGGGGAATAGTCCAGATCCATGCGCAGTGTCTCCTGTCCGCAGCCGTCCGGCCCGGCAAGGACTCACTGCATACGTCATTGCAGCGGTTCTTTCAGCACGGCAGGAATCGGCAGCGGCATCACGTCGATGCCTTCTTCGGCCAAGGATTGCGCATCTTCGGGCGTCGTGACGCCACGAATGCTGCGCGCCGGCGCCTCGTTGTAATGGATGCGCCGCGCTTCCTCGGCGAAGCGCTCGCCCACGTTCTCGGTTTTCTCCAGCACCTCGCGCAGCGCACGCATCACCTGCGCCTGCAGTGCACGCGGATCGGCCGGCTGCGCCTGCGTCGCGCCCGACAGGTTCAGGCGCGGCGCCGACGGCAGACGGTTGACCTCGGTCGTTCCGCACACCGGGCATTCGACCAGCTTGCGGGACAACTGCGCTTCGAATTCATCGGCGGAAGCGAACCAGCCTTCGAACCGATGACCGTGCGGGCACTGTAAATCGAGGACCTTCATGCTGAATCAGGGCGTGTGACGAGTGTAGCGCAAAAAGCGGTTTTGTGAACGATCGTGCTAAATACTGATCGCGCGGCGCGAAGGCGTCGCGTCACCGGATTGTAACGCGGTGCCCCACCCGCCGCTGACGCCGCGCTCAGGGCGTCAGGACCTGCCCGAGCGGCCACGTGCCGGACAGCACCTTGTCGAGCCACATCGTGCCGATGATCGTCTTCACGTCGGAGATCTGGCCCGTGCGCACCCACTCCTGCAGGTCGGCCTGCGTCGCGGTGAAGGTCTCGAGGAATTCGCCTTCGTCGAGCTTGCGTTCGCCGGCCGTCAGCCCGCGCGCGAGATAGAGGTCGATGAATTCGGTCGAATAGGAAATGATCGGGTGAATGCGGGTCAGGAACACATATTCGCGCGCCGTATAACCCGTTTCCTCGCGCAGCTCGCGCACCGCGCATGCAAGCGCGCCTTCGTCCGGATCGAGCTTGCCGGCCGGGAATTCGGCCATCACCTTGCCGATCGGGTAGCGAAACTGGCTTTCCATCAGCACGCGGCCATCGTCGAACAGCGGGATCACCATCACCGCGCCCGGATGCTGGACGTACTCGCGCGTGGCCTTCTTGCCGTCCGGCAGACGGACGGTATCGCGCTTGAGCTTGAGGAACGCGCCTTCGAAGATCGCCTCGCTTTCGAGGCAGGTTTCGGTCAGTGCGGCGTCGTGATTGGGTAGTTCGGCCATCGGGGGCTCCGGGAATGAGCGCGACGGCCAAGGGCCTGTCAGCGTCGTTTGACGAGATACTGGAACGTGAAGCCGGGAAACGCGAACACGACGAACAGACTGAACGTGATCGCGTAGAACTGCCAGCCCTGTTCGAAGCGGTTACCGGCACGCGACTCGAGCCAGAAGCCGAGCGCGCCGACGATGAAGTACAGCACGATCAGCTCGCCGATCCGCACCCACGCACTCTTCTTCGCCGCGCCGAACGGCACGACGGCGAAGAGGCGTTGGTTCAGGAACGGCAGGTTGGCGCAGACGAGCGCCAACAGCACGATAAACCAGCCGGCTGCCGACATTACAGCGGCAGCGTGTGACGAATTGCCTGCAGGCAGGCCGTCAGCAGCGGGCTCGGGATCAGGCCGAGCACGACGACCGCCAGGCCGTTCAGCACGAGGATCGTGCGCTTGCAGAAGTCGCCCGAGATCGGCGTCGCATCCTGCGGGGCATCGAAGTACATCAGCTTCACGATGCGCAGGTAGTAGAACGCGCCGAACAGCGACGTGATCACGGCCAGCACGGCCAGCCACGTGAGGCCCGCATTGACGGTCGCCTCGAGCACCGCGAGCTTCGCGTAGAAGCCGACGGTCGGCGGGATGCCGGCCAGCGAGAACATCATGACCATCATCACGAACGCGAACACCGGGCTGCGCTTGTTGAGGCCCTTGAAGTCGTCGATCGTTTCCGCTTCGAAATCGCGGCGTGCGAGCAGCATCACCACGCCGAACGAGCCGAGCGTCGTGATCAGGTAGACGATCGCGTAGAACATCGCCGAGCTGTAGGCATTCGCCGGCGCCGCCGCGTCGCCCTTCACGATACCCGCGAGCAGGCCGAGCAGCACGAAGCCCATGTTCGAGATCGCCGAGTACGCGAGCATCCGCTTGATATTGCGCTGGACGATACCGGTGATGTTACCGACGATCAGCGACAGCGCGGCGAGGATCACGAGCGCGGTCTGCCAGTTCTGCGCGAGCGGCAGCAGGCCCATCACCAGGAAGCGCAGGCCCCACGCGAACGCGGCAACCTTCGGACCGCCGCCGACGAACAGCGTCATCGCGGTCGGTGCGCCCTGGTAGACGTCCGGCACCCACATGTGGAACGGCACGGCGCCGAGCTTGAACGCGATACCGGCGACGATGAAGACCACGCCGAACATCAGCACGGCTGCGTCAGTGTTGCCGCCGACCGCCTTGTACACCTCGCCCAGCTCGAGCGAGCCGGTCGCACCGTAGAGCATCGAGATGCCGTACAGCACGAAGCCCGACGCGAGCGCGCCCAGCACGTAGTACTTCATCGCGGCTTCGCTCGACTGCGCGGCGTCGCGGCGCAGCGCGATGACCGCGTACAGCGACAGCGACATCAGTTCGAGACCGAGGTACAGCGTCAGGAAGTTGTTGCCCGACACCATCACCAGCTGGCCGAGCAGCGAGAACATGCCGAGCAGGAACACGTCGCCGCGGAACATGTCGCGATCTTCGAGGTACTTGCGCGAATAGACGAGCGAGACCGCGAAACCGAACGACACGACGGCCTTCATCATGCTCGCGAACGAGTCGACGACGACCATCTTCGAGAAGAAGTAGTACTGCTGCGGGTCGAGCGCCTGCACCGCGAACCACACGCCGGCGACGACCGACGAGACGACCGCGATCAGATAGGTCAGGCGGCGGCCGGAGGCACCGGTAAAGGTGTCGTTCAGCCAAGCGACGACGATGGCGGCCAACACCAGCGCGTCAGGCAACAGGACATTCATAGGAGCGTTTTGCATGATCTTGAGTTCCTCCGCTCGCGATTACTGCGCCAGCGGCAGCTTGGACTGCGCGACATGGGAGAGGAGGTTTTCCACGGAAACGTGCATCACGTCGGTGAAAGGCTTCGGATACAGGCCCATCAGCAGCGTGAACGCGGCGAGCACGGCCAGCATCAGGAATTCGCGACGGCCGATGTCCTTCAGCTTGGCGACGTGATCGTTCGCGACCGCGCCGAAGTACACGCGCTTGTACATCCACAGCGTGTAGGCCGCGCCGAGAATCAGCGTGAATGCCGCGCCGAATGCGATCCAGAAGTTGTACTGGACGGCAGCGAGAATCACCATGAACTCGCCGACGAACCCCGACGTACCCGGCAGGCCGCAGTTGGCCATCGAGAACAGCATCGCGAATGCCGCGAACTTCGGCATCACGTTGACGACGCCACCGTAGTCGGCGATCTGGCGCGAGTGCACGCGGTCGTACAGCACGCCGATGCAGAGGAACATCGCGCCCGACACGAAGCCGTGCGAGATCATCTGGATGATCGCGCCTTCGACGCCGAGCTGGTTGAAGATGAAGAAGCCGAGCGTGACGAAGCCCATATGCGCGATCGACGAATACGCGACCAGCTTCTTCATGTCGGCCTGCACCATCGCGACGAGGCCGATGTAGATCACCGCGATCAGCGACAGCGTGATCACGACGGGCGCCAGGAAGTGGCTCGCGTCAGGGGTGATCGGCAGCGAGAAGCGCAGGAAACCGTATGCGCCGAGCTTCAGCATGATCGCGGCCAGCACGACCGAGCCGCCCGTCGGCGCTTCCACGTGCGCGTCCGGCAGCCACGTGTGCACCGGCCACATCGGCACCTTCACCGCGAACGCGAGGAAGAAGGCAATGAACAACAGTATCTGCGGCGTCATCGCGATCTTCGCGTTCTGCCACGTCGCGAGGTCGAACGAATGCGTTTCCGTGTACAGGTAGATCAGCGCGACCAGCATCAGCAGCGAGCCGGCCAGCGTGTACAGGAAGAACTTGAATGCCGCGTACACGCGGTTCGGGCCGCCCCACACGCCGATGATGATGTACATCGGGATCAGGGTCGCTTCGAAGAACACGTAGAACAGCAGGCCGTCGGCCGCCGAGAATACGCCGATCATGATCCCGGACAGGATCAGGAACGCCGCGAGGTACTGCGCGACGTTCTCGGTGATCACTTCCCATGCGGCGATCACGACGATCACCGTGATCAGCGCGGTCAGCACGACGAACCACATCGAAATGCCGTCGACGCCGAGGTGATACGCGATGTCGAAGCGCTCGATCCAAGTCGACTTCTCGACGAACTGCAGCGCAGCCGTGCTCGAATCGAAGCCGGTAATCAGCGGGATCGTGACCGCGAGGCCGAGCAGCGAACCGATCAGCGCGATCCAGCGGGCCGTCCCCGGATTTTTGTCGTTACCCACCGCGAGCACGAGGAGGCCGAAAACGATCGGCAGCCAGATCGCGGTACTGAGAATCGGAAAAGCGTGCATTAAGTTGTCCCCCGCCTTATTTGCCGCCGAGCGTTACAAACAGGGTCAGGAGCCCCAGCATGCCGATGATCATGGCGAACGCGTAGTGATAGATGTAACCGGATTGGAGGAAGCGGATCACGCCGGCGAACCAGCCGATGAACCGTGCGCTGCCGTTGACGAGGCCGTCGATCACCACGACGTCACCCTCCTTCCACAGGCCGCGGCCGATCGCCACCGAACCGCGGGCGAACACCACTTCGTTGATCTTGTCCATGTAGTACTTGTTGTCGAGCAGCGTGTAGATCGGGCCGAACGCGCGGCGGATCGACGCCGGCAGCTCCGGACGCTTCAGGTACAGGAACCACGCGACGACCACACCGGCGAGTGCGAGCCAGACCGGCAGGCCCGACACCGAGTGCAGGCCCATGCCTACCCAGCCGTGGAACTCTTCGGCCATCTCGGCCAGCGCCGGATGGTTTTCGCCGATGAAGATCACCTTGTCGAATGCAACGCCGTGCTGGAAGAAGTCGCCGAACAGCATCGGGCTGATCGCGATCGCACCGATGATGACCGACGGGATCGCCAGCAGGACCAGCGGCACCCACACGACCCACGGGGTCTCGTGCGGCTCGTGTGCATGGTCGTCGTGACCGTGGCCATGGCCGTGATCGTCGTGGCCGTGCGCGGCTGCCATGCCCATCGGCGACTCCGGATGCTTCGGCTGGCGGAAGCGCTCTTCGCCGTGGAACACCAGGAAGTACATGCGGAACGAGTACAGCGCCGTGACGAACACGCTCGCGACGACCGCGAAGTACGCGAAGCCCGAACCCGGCAGGTGCGACAGCTTCACCGCGTCGATGATCGAATCTTTCGAGTAGAAGCCCGAGAAGAACGGCGTACCGATCAGCGCGAGCGAACCGACGAGCGACGTGATCCACGTGATCGGCATGTACTTGCGCAGGCCGCCCATGTTGCGCATGTCCTGGTCGTGGTGCATGCCCATAATGACCGAGCCGGCGCCGAGGAACAGCAGCGCCTTGAAGAACGCGTGCGTCATCAGGTGGAACACGGCGACCGGGTAAGCGGACACGCCGAGCGCGACGGTCATGTAGCCGAGCTGCGACAGCGTCGAGTACGCGACCACGCGCTTGATGTCGTTCTGGACGATGCCGAGGAAGCCCATGAAGAGCGCCGTGATCGCGCCGATCACCGTGATGAACGACAGCGCGGTATCCGACAGCTCGAACAGCGGCGACATGCGCGACACCATGAAGATGCCGGCGGTCACCATCGTCGCCGCGTGAATCAGCGCGGAGATCGGGGTCGGGCCTTCCATCGAGTCCGGCAGCCACACGTGCAGCGGGAACTGGGCCGACTTGCCCATCGCACCGATGAACAGGCAGATACAGGCGACGGTCAGCAGGCCCCAGTCGGTGCCCGGGAAGTGCAGGCTCGCGAGTTCCGCGCGCTTCGCAAACACTTCGCCGTAGTTCATCGACCCGGCGAACGCGAGCAGCAGGCCGATGCCGAGCAGGAAGCCGAAGTCGCCCACGCGGTTCACGAGGAACGCCTTCATGTTCGCGTAGATCGCGCTCTCACGCGTGAAGTAGAAGCCGATCAGCAGGTACGACACCAGACCCACCGCTTCCCAGCCGAAGAACAGCTGCAGGAAGTTGTTGCTCATCACGAGCATCAGCATCGAGAACGTGAACAGCGAGATGTACGAGAAGAAGCGCTGGTAGCCGTCTTCTTCCGCCATGTAGCCGATCGTGTACACGTGCACCATCAGCGAGACGAAGGTCACGACGACCATCATCATCGCGGTCAGCGAATCGACGAGGAAGCCGACTTCCAGCTTCAGCGAGCCGACGTTCATCCATTCGTAGACGGTCGCGTTGAAGCTCGCGCCGCCCATCACGTCGAAGAAGACTTTCGCCGACAGGAGGAACGCGATCATTACGCCGAGGATCGTGATCCGGTGTGCGCCCTTGCGCCCGACTGCGTTCCCGAACAGCCCCGCAATCAGCGAGCCGGCCAGCGGAGCGAGCGGAATCGCCAGCAGCAGGTTTTCATTGAGTGTCGTTGACATAACAGCGTTGCCTGAAATTAACCTTTGAGCTGATCGAGATCCTCGACATTGATCGTGTCGAGCTTACGGAACAGGGTCACCAGAATCGCGAGGCCGATCGCGGCTTCCGCTGCGGCGACGGTCAGGACGAAGAACACGAAGATCTGGCCGTGCACGTCGCCGAGGTAATGCGAGAACGCGACGAAGTTGGTATTCACCGCCAGCAGCATCAGTTCGATCGACATCAGGATGATGATGACGTTGCGGCGGTTCAGGAAGATCCCGACGATCGCGATCGCAAACAGGATCGCGCCGAGCACAAGGTAGTGAGCAAGAGTCAGCATGGTTTTCTTTTCCTCCGCTTAGCCGTTGGTGCCCGAACCGGCTTCGCTCTGCGCCGTTTCCGGCTGCGGCTTGTCCGCTTCCATCTTCACGAGGCGCACGCGGTCGTTGCGACGCACCTTGACCTGATCCGACACGCGCTGGCGCTTGCTGTCCTTGCCCTTGCGCTCGGTCAGCCCGATCGCGGCAATGATCGCGACCAGCAGCACGAGGCCGGCGATTTCAAACGCGAAGATGTAGTCGGTGTAGATCACCTTGCCGATCAGGCGCGTGTTCGACCAGTTGGCCATCTCGCCCGTCGCCATCGCGTGCACCGTCTGCGTGTCGCCGTAGCCGCGCCACAGGATCAGCGCGGTTTCGATCACGATGATCGCGCCGACCACGGTCGCCATCGGGACGAAGCGCTTGAAGTCGCGGCGCAGGTAGTCGATGTTGATGTCCAGCATCATCACGACGAACAGGAACAGCACCATCACGGCGCCCACGTAGACCAGCACCAGCAGGATCGCGAGGAACTCCGCTTCCAGCAGCATCCAGATCGCGGCGGCGTTGAAGAACGCCAGCACAAGGAAAAGCGCAGACGCCACCGGGTTGCGCGAAGTGATCACCTTCAGCCCTGATACCACCAGGAGCAGCGCGAAGATGTAGAACAGTACGGTCGTGAATTCCATGATTACCGGTTCATCGTTAGGCCATAGTCAGGCGCGGCTTGCGGGACGCCCGCACCCGTCGCGGCGGCTCGGCCCGTGCTCCGGGCCGGCACTGCAAACACAATCAACGATACGGCGCGTCGGCAGCCTTCGCCGCGGCGATGTCCTTCTCGTAACGATCGCCCACCGCGAGCAGCATTTCCTTCGTGAAATACAGATCGCCGCGCTTTTCGCCGTGGTACTCGAGAATCTGCGTCTCGACGATCGAATCGACCGGGCAGCTTTCTTCGCAGAAACCGCAGAAGATGCACTTCGTCAGGTCGATGTCGTAGCGCGTCGTGCGGCGCGTATTGTCCGCGCGCGTTTCCGATTCGATCGTGATCGCCAGCGCGGGGCACACGGCCTCGCACAGCTTGCACGCGATGCAGCGCTCTTCGCCGTTTTCATAGCGGCGCAGTGCATGCAGCCCGCGAAAACGCGGCGAGATCGGGGTCTTCTCTTCCGGGAACTGCACGGTGAACTTGCGCTTGAACGTGTAACGCCCGGTCAGCGCGAGCCCCTTCAGCAGCTCGGTCAGGAAGAAGGTCTTAAAGAAGTGTTGGATAGCCGTCATGATTTCGTCCGATCTTTACTTCACCCAGATGTTCAGCGGCGACATCATCCAGAAGCCGACCACGACCACCCAGATCACCGTGACGGGCAGGAACACCTTCCAGCCCAGACGCATGATCTGGTCGTAACGGTAGCGCGGGAACGTCGCGCGGACCCAGATGAACACCGACAGCAGTGCGAAGACCTTCAGCACCAGCCAGAAGATGCCCGGGATGAACGACAGGAATTCGAACGGTGCATCCCAGCCACCGAGGAACAGCGTCGCAGCCAGCGCCGAGATCACGATCATGTTGATGTACTCGGCGAGGAAGAACAGCGCGAACGCCATACCCGAGTAATCGATCATGTGACCGGCAACGATTTCCGACTCCCCTTCCACCACGTCGAACGGGTGGCGGTTCGTTTCGGCGATGCCCGAGATGAAGTACACGACGAACGCCGGCAGCAGCGGCAGCCAGTTCCACGACAGGAAGTTCACGCCGTGGCCCGCGAAGAAGCCGTGCTGTTGCGAACCGACGATTTCCGACAGGTTCAGGCTGCCGGCCGTCATCAGCACCAGCACCAGCGCGAAGCCCATCGAGATTTCGTACGACACCATCTGTGCCGCGGCGCGCATCGCGCCGAGGAACGCGTACTTCGAGTTCGATGCCCAGCCCGCGAGAATCACCGCGTACACGCCGATCGATGAGATCGCCATCGCGTACAGCAGGCCCGCGTTCACGTTCGCGAGGACCGCTTCGGCCTGGAACGGGATCACGGCCCATACGGCGAACGCCGGCACGACGGTCATCACCGGCGCGATCAGGTACAGCCAGCGGCTGGCGGCGCTCGGCTGAATGACTTCCTTCAGCAGCAGCTTCAGCACGTCGGCGATCGGCTGCAGCAGGCCGCCGGGGCCGACGCGGTTCGGGCCGAGACGCACGTGCATCCAGCCGATCAGCTTGCGTTCCCACAGAATCAGGTACGCGACGCACAGCAGGATGACGACGGAGACGACGAGGATGCGCACGATGGCCCACACCGTCGGCCATGCGACGCCGAGAAGCTGGGACCCGCCCGCGTTGATCGTATCGAACAAGCTCATTTACGCCTTCTCCACCACCAGTTCACCGGACAGGCTGCCGAGCGCTGCGCCGGCAGGCGTCGCCGCCGACACGCGAACGACGGTCTCCGCAAGATTCGCGTCGCGCACGGCCGGCAACTGCACCGCACGCTCGCCCTGGCGCACGCGCACCGCGTCGCCTTCCTTCAAGCCCAGCTTGTCGAACAGCGCGGCCGGCAGTGCCGCGGCATTCGCCGCCTTCGCGGCGGCCGTCAGGTGCAGCGCACCTGCGCGGCGCACGAGCGCGTCGGCGTGATAGATCGGCACATCGGCCAGGCGCTCGAAGCCGCCGTTCGCGGCATTCGCGGCGGCGCGCGCCGGCGCGACCGACGTCTGGTTCGACAGGCGGTTCGCGACGCCGGCGTCGCCGAGTGCGGCGAGACGCACTTCTTCCGCGGTCTCGTATTCGAAGTTCGGCAGGCCGAGCAGGCTGCCGAGCACGCGCAGCACCTTCCAGCCCGGACGCGTGTCGCCGAGCGGGCGCACGACGCCGTTGAAGCTCTGCACGGTGCCTTCCGCATTCACGTACGTGCCGGCCGTTTCGGTGAACGGCGCAACCGGCAGCAGCACGTCGGCGTAGTCGAGGCCGTGCTTGAACGGCGACATCACGACGACCATTTCGGCCTGGTTCAGCGCGGCAAGCGCCTGCGCCGGATCGGCCGTGTCGAATTCCGGTTCGACGTTCAGCAGCACGTAGCCCTTGCGCGGCTGCGCGAACGCTTCGCGTGCGTTCAGGCCGCCTTCGCCCGGCAGTGCGCCGACGACGTGCGCGCCGACCGTGTTCGCCGCTTCGGTCAGGAAGCCGAACGTGGCGCCGGTGTTGTCGGCGATCCACTTGGCGACCGCGTGCAGCTTCGCGAATTCCGGATGACGGACCGCGACGTTGCCGAGCAGCACCGCGCGGCGTTCGCCGTTCGCGAGCGACTGCGCGACAGCCTGTGCGGCCGGCGATGCGGTGACGCCCGCGAGCGTGTCGGGCAGCGCGACGCCGCGCAGTTGCGCGACGGCCGCGGCGATGCCCGCCAGTTGGTCGAGCCATGCCGACGGCGCGGCAACGATACGCTGCGCGGTCGGGATCAGTGCGTCGTCACCGGTCGCGTGCAGGAAATGCAGCTTCGCGCCGTTCTTCGCGGCCTGACGCAGTCGGGCGGCGAACAGCGGGTGGTCGCGGCGCAGGAACGAACCGACGACGAACGCGGCATCCACGTTCGACAGGTCGGCGATCGGCATGCCGAGCCACGGTGCGCCGTCGACCGGCGCCGAGAAATCCTGCTGACGCAGACGGAAGTCGACGTTCGGCGTCTTCAGTTCGTTCGCGAGCTGCTTCACGAGGAACAGCTCTTCGGCGGTGCTGTGCGCGCTCGCGAGCATCGCCAGCGCGTTCGCGCCGTGATCCGCGGCGATGCCCTTCAGGCCCTTCGCGACGTATTCGAGCGCGGTCTGCCAGTCGGTTTCGATCCACTGGCCACCCTGCTTCAGCATCGGCTTCGTCAGGCGCTCTTCGCTGTTGAGGCCTTCGTACGAGAAGCGGTCCTTGTCCGAGATCCAGCATTCGTTGATGGATTCGTTCTCGAACGGCAGCACGCGCATCACGCGGTTGTTCTTCACCTGCACGACGAGGTTCGCGCCGACGGAATCGTGCGGACTCACCGACTTGCGGCGCGACAGTTCCCACGTCCGGGCGCTGTAGCGGAACGGCTTGCTGGTCAGCGCGCCGACCGGGCACAGGTCGATCATGTTGCCCGACAGTTCGGAGTCGACCGTCTTGCCGACGAACGTCGTGATTTCCGAATGCTCGCCGCGGCCCAGCATGCCGAACTCCATCACGCCGGCGATTTCCTG
Organism: Burkholderia metallica; assembly: GCF_902832845.1. Taxonomy (GTDB): domain Bacteria; phylum Pseudomonadota; class Gammaproteobacteria; order Burkholderiales; family Burkholderiaceae; genus Burkholderia; species Burkholderia metallica. Next base: position 25,143 of record NZ_CADFDB010000014.1, read on the forward strand.
GCCGAAGCGGACGCAGCGCGTGCAGTGGATGCAGCGCGACATTTCTTCCATCGAGATCAGCGGGCCCACGTTCTTGTGGAACACCACGCGCTTTTCTTCCGAGTAGCGCGACGACGACTTGCCGTAGCCGACCGCCAGATCCTGCAGCTGGCATTCGCCGCCCTGATCGCAGATCGGGCAGTCGAGCGGGTGATTGATGAGGAGGAATTCCATCACCGACTGCTGCGCCTTCACGGCCTTGTCGGACTGCGTGTGGACGATCATGCCGGCCGACACGGGGGTCGCGCAGGCAGGCACGGCCTTCGGCATCTTCTCGACTTCGACGAGACACATCCGGCAGTTGGCCGCAACCGACAGTTTCTTGTGATAGCAGAAGTGAGGAATGTACGTATCCGCCTTGTGCGCAGCCTGGATCACCATGCTGCCTTCGGGCACCTCGACCTTCTTGCCGTCTATTTCAAGTTCAACCATGATGGTGAATGGTCCTTAACCTATTTCCGCCCGTTCGCGCCTTCGCCCGACCGTGCGCTCAAATTCCGCAACCGGGTCCGCTTCAGGCTGCCGCCGCGTGCGCGTGGCCGCCGACCATGCAGTGCTTGTGTTCGACGTGGTACGCGAATTCGTCCCAGTAGTGCTTGAGCATCCCGCGCACCGGCATCGCCGCCGCATCGCCGAGCGCGCAGATCGTGCGGCCCATGATGTTCTCGGCAACCGAGTTCAGCAGGTCCAGATCTTCCTGGCGGCCTTCGCCATGCTCGATACGGTTCACGACGCGATACAGCCAGCCGGTGCCTTCACGGCACGGCGTGCACTGGCCGCACGATTCCTCGTAGTAGAAGTACGACAGGCGCAGCAGCGAGCGCACCATGCAACGCGTCTCGTCCATCACGATCACCGCGCCGGAGCCGAGCATCGAACCCGCCTTCGCGATCGAATCGTAGTCGAGATCCGTCTGCATCATGATGTCGCCCGGGATCACCGGCGCCGACGAACCGCCCGGAATCACGGCCTTGATCTTCTTGCCGCCGCGCATCCCACCGGCGAGCTCCATCAGCGTCGCGAACGGCGTGCCGAGCGGCACTTCGTAGTTGCCCGGACGCTCGACGTCGCCCGACACCGAGAAGATCTTCGTGCCGCCGTTGTTCGGCTTGCCGATCTCGAGGTAATTCTGCGGCCCGATGGACAGCAGGAACGGCACCGCGGCAAACGTCTCGGTGTTGTTGATCGTAGTCGGCTTGCCGTACACGCCGAAGCTCGCCGGGAACGGCGGCTTGAAGCGCGGCTGGCCCTTCTTGCCTTCGAGCGATTCGAGCAGCGCCGTTTCCTCGCCGCAGATGTACGCGCCGTAACCGTGGTGCGCGTGCAGCTGGAACGAGAATTCCGAGCCCATGATGTTGTCGCCGAGGAACCCGGCCGCGCGCGCTTCATCGAGCGCGGCTTCGAAGCGTCGATACACTTCGAAGATTTCGCCGTGGATGTAGTTGTAGCCGACGGTGATGCCCATCGCGTACGCGCCGATGGCCATGCCTTCGATCAGCGCATGCGGGTTCCAGCGCAGGATGTCGCGATCCTTGAACGTGCCCGGCTCGCCTTCGTCCGAGTTGCAGACGAGGTACTTCTGCCCCGGGAACTGGCGCGGCATGAAGCTCCACTTCAGGCCGGTCGGGAAACCCGCACCGCCGCGGCCACGCAGGCCCGACGCCTTCACGTCGGCGATCACCTGCTCGGGCGGAATCTTTTCTTCGAGAATGCGGCGCAGCTGCTTGTAGCCGCCGCGCGCAACGTAATCTTCGAGATGCCAGTTCTCGCCGTTCAGACCAGCGAGGATCAGCGGTTTGATGTGACGGTCGTGGAGGGACGTCATTTCGAGAGCTCCTCAAGCAGCTGGTCGATCTTGTCGCGGCTCATGAAGCTGCACATTCTGTGATTGTTCACCAGCAGCACCGGCGCATCGCCGCACGAGCCCATGCATTCGCCTTCCTTCAGCGTGAACTTGCCGTCGGGCGTGGTTTCGCCGAAGCCGATGCCCAGCTTCTGTTTCAGGTAGTCGGCGGTCGCCTCCGCACCACCGTGCGGGCCAAGCTGGCACGGCAGGTTCGTACAGAGCGTGATCTTGTGCTTGCCGACCGGTTTGAGCTCGTACATCGTGTAGAACGTCGCGACTTCCTGCACGGCAACGGCCGGCATGCCGAGATAGTCCGCAACGAACTGCATCAGTTCGGGCGACAGCCAGCCGTGCTCTTCCTGAGCAACGGCCAACGCCGACATCACGGCGGACTGTTTCTGATCGGCGGGATACTTCGTCAACGCTCGATCGATTTCCTTCAGGCCTTCAGCTGAGATCATTTTCAGACACGACTCTTTCAATTCCTACCGAACGAACAACCTGCCGCACACTGGGGTGCATGGACGGCAGACCTGGCGCTCACTCTGTTGACAGCTTGCGAAGCCGCGCCGGTTCAGCGCGCATCGCGTGTGACTTACCGCTCGCCGCCCGCTCGCGCGGGCGGCGCAACCATTAACGATCGATTTCGCCGAACACGATGTCCTGCGTACCGATGATCGTGACGGCGTCGGCGATCATGTGACCGCGCGCCATTTCGTCGAGCGACGCCAGGTGCGCGAAACCCGGTGCGCGAATCTTGAGGCGGTACGGCTTGTTGGCGCCGTCGGACACGAGGTAGATGCCGAACTCGCCCTTCGGATGCTCGACCGCCGCGTATGCTTCGCCTTCCGGCACATGGAAACCTTCAGTGAAGAGCTTGAAGTGGTGAATCAAGTCTTCCATGTTGGTCTTCATGCCGACGCGCGACGGAGGGGCAACCTTGTGATTGTCCGTCATCACCGGGCCCGGATTCTTGCGAAGCCACTCAATACACTGTTTCGCGATGCGGACCGACTGGCGCATTTCTTCGACGCGCACCAGATAGCGGTCGTAGCAGTCGCCGTTCACGCCGACCGGCACATCGAAATCCATGCGGTCGTACACTTCGTACGGCTGCTTCTTGCGCAGATCCCACGCGATGCCCGAGCCGCGCAGCATCGGGCCCGTCAGGCCCATCTGCAGCGCGCGTTCCGGGCTGACCACGCCGATCCCGACCAGACGCTGCTTCCAGATCCGGTTGTCGGTCAGCAGCGTTTCGTATTCGTCGACGCACTTCGGAAAGCGCGTGAAGAAATCGTCGATGAAGTCGAGCACCGAGCCGCTGCGCGCTTCGTTCATCTTCGCGAGCGCCTTCTCGTTGCGAATCTTCGACGCCTTGTATTGCGGCATCGCGTCAGGCAGATCGCGGTAGACGCCGCCCGGACGATAGTACGCCGCGTGCATCCGGGCGCCGGACACCGCTTCGTACACGTCCATCAGGTCTTCGCGTTCGCGGAATGCGTACAGGAACACGGCCATCGCGCCGACGTCGAGCGCGTGCGCGCCGATCCACATCAGGTGGTTCAGCACGCGCGTGATCTCGTCGAACAGCACGCGGATGTACTGCGCGCGCTCCGGCACTTCGATGCCGAGCAGCTTTTCGATCGCGAGCACGTAGCCGTGCTCGTTGACCATCATCGACACGTAGTCGAGACGGTCCATGTACGGCACGGACTGGATGAACGTTTTGGATTCCGCGAGCTTTTCCGTCGCGCGGTGCAGCAGGCCGATGTGCGGATCGGCGCGCTGGATGACTTCGCCGTCGAGCTCGAGCACGAGGCGCAGCACGCCGTGCGCTGCCGGGTGCTGCGGGCCGAAGTTGAGCGTGTAGTTCTTGATTTCTGCCATGACGCCCCCTTAATGTTTCAGACCGCCATAGCGATCCTCGCGGATCACGCGCGGCGTGATTTCGCGCGGCTCGATCGTCACCGGCTGGTACACCACCCGCTTCTCTTCCGGGTCGTAACGCATTTCGACATAGCCCGATACCGGGAAGTCCTTGCGGAACGGGTGACCGATGAAGCCGTAGTCGGTGAGGATGCGGCGCAGGTCGGGGTGGCCTTCGAACACGATGCCGTACAGGTCGAACGCTTCGCGCTCGTACCAGTTCGCGGAGGTCCAGATGTCGACCAGCGACGCCACGATCGGCAGGTCGTCGTCCGGCGCGAACGTGCGCAGGCGCAGGCGCCAGTTGTTCGTGACCGACAGCAGGTGCGATACGGCCGCGAAGCGCGGACCGTCGTAGGCGCCGTCGCCGAAGGTCTGGTAGTCGACGCCGCACAGGTCGATCAGCTGCTCGAAACGGAGCTTCGGATCGTCACGCAGCGTCTTTGCGACTTCGAGGTAATCGCTCGCCTTCACGACGAGCGTCAGTTCACCGATCGCTTCGGTGAGGCTCACCACGCGCGCGCCGAGCGCGGCTTCGAGGTTTGCCTTGAGGGTCTCGATTTTGCTTGCCATATTGAGGGGACGCTCGGGGCTTTATTGACGGGCGATGGTATTGGTGCGGCGGATCTTCGCCTGCAGCTGGATCACGCCGTAGACCAGCGCCTCGGCCGTGGGCGGACAGCCCGGCACGTAGACGTCGACCGGCACGATCCGGTCGCAGCCGCGAACCACCGAGTACGAGTAGTGGTAGTAGCCACCGCCGTTCGCACACGACCCCATCGAGATCACCCAGCGCGGCTCGGCCATCTGGTCGTACACGCGGCGCAGCGCAGGCGCCATCTTGTTGCACAGCGTGCCGGCCACGATCATCACGTCCGACTGACGCGGACTCGGGCGGAACACGACGCCGAACCGGTCCAGATCGTAACGGGCCGCGCCCGCATGCATCATCTCGACGGCGCAACATGCGAGCCCGAACGTCATCGGCCACAGCGAGCCGGTACGCGTCCAGTTGATCAGCTTGTCAGCCGTCGTGGTGACAAACCCTTCCTTCAAGACCCCTTCGATACTCATTTGCTTTCCACTCCAGACGAGCGACCGAGCGTGGCCGCCCATGCAAACCGGCGATTAAACCCATCACTCCCAGTCGAGGCCGCCTTTCTTCCAGATATAGGCAAAGCCCAGCAGGAATTCGAGCAGAAAAATCATCATTGCGATGAAACCCGGCCAGCCGATGTCCCGGAGCGCAACGCCCCACGGAAACAGGAATGCGGTTTCGAGATCGAAGATGATGAACAGGATGGCGACGAGGTAGTACCGGACGTCGAATTTCATCCGGGCGTCTTCAAAGGCTTCGAAGCCGCACTCGTACGGTGCGTTCTTCTCGACGTCCGGCTTGTTGGGACCAAGGAGCTTGCCGATGCTGACCAGCGCTATACCTAAACCAGTGCCCACGAGGAGGAACAACAAGACGGGGTAATAGGCTGCGAGGTTCAAGGCAATCCTCTATCGGTTGGTTCTGAGCGTCCGGAGAATACCACTATCCGGCGGAAGGAATCATTTCGGAGTGCAGGCGATCGCAAGACAACCGCAAGCACACCCCAGAAATGAAAAATGCCAGCCACTAGAAGCGGCTGGCATTGAGTAACTTTGGTGCCGACGGCGAGACTCGAACTCGCACAGCTTTCGCCACTACCCCCTCAAGATAGCGTGTCTACCAATTTCACCACGTCGGCACTGCATGCAACTCGGGTCGTGTTGCTTGTTTCCCGCGAATCGCTTCAAGAATTAAATTCTAACCCGAGTTCCAGATTTGTTCAACGCACAAACGCGAAAAAATTAACTTTTTATTTCGGGACATCCTGGCCCGGCGCGCTCGCGGCCGACCCTGCGGCAGCGGATGCCGCGACGGCCGGCGCCGACGCTGCAGGCGCCGATGCCGGCGCGGTCGCGACCGCGCCCAACACGCCTGCCGACGGCGTGGACTTGTACGAACCAAGGTACGTCAGCGCGAGCGTCGCGACGAAGAAGATCGTCGCGAGAATGCCCGTCGTGCGCGACAGGAAGTTCGCCGAACCCGTTGCACCGAACAGGCTGCCCGACGCGCCGCTGCCGAACGCAGCACCCATGTCGGCACCCTTGCCGTGCTGCAGCAGCACGAGACCAATCACACCGAGTGCAGACAGCACCTGCACCACAATAATCAGCGTCTTGAATAACAGCATCACACCCACCCGATTGGATCGGGCGACCGGACCGACCGGCCGCCGTCATGGTTCAATTCGATCGCGGACCGCTCAGCGCGCGGCCCGGCAGATCGCCAGGAAATCTTCCGCCTTCAGCGACGCGCCGCCGATCAGGCCACCGTCGATGTCCGGCTGCGCGAACAGTTCTTCCGCGTTGTCCGGCTTCACACTGCCGCCGTACAGCACGGACACGTCCGCCGCACCCTTTGCCGCGAGACGCGCACGCAGGAACGCGTGCACGTCCTGCGCCTGCGCCGACGTCGCGCTCTTGCCCGTGCCGATCGCCCAGACCGGCTCATACGCGACGACGATGCGCGCAGCCTCTTGTGCGGTCAGCACGGCCAGCACCGCGTCGAGCTGCGCACCGACCACCTGCTCGGTCGCACCCGCTTCGCGCTCGTCGAGCGTCTCGCCGACGCACACGACAGGCGTGAGCCCCGCCGCGAGCGAGCGCTGAGTCTTCGCCGCGACCGTCTCGTTGCGCTCGCCGTGATACGCGCGCCGCTCCGAGTGGCCGACGATCGCATAGCGTGCGCCAAATTCCGCGACCATCGCAGCCGCGACTTCGCCGGTAAATGCACCCTGCTCGTGCGCCGACACGTCCTGCGCACCCCAGGCGACACGGCCGCCGTCGAGCTGCGCCTGAACCTGCGCGAGATACGGGAACGGCACGCACACGCCGACCGACGTTTCGGCCGCCACCGCGCCCACGCCCTGCACCACTTCGTTCAGCAACGTCTGGTTGCCGGCCAGTCGGCCGTGCATCTTCCAGTTGCCGATCACACGCTTCGTTCTTTGTTTCGACATCGTGTCTGTCTCGTCACCGCTTGGTCATTGACGCGCCGGAAAACCGGCCGTCTGGTTTGATCTGGTGAAGCAAACCGGCGATTTTACTGCGCGCGGCTTGAACCGGTCAAACCGCGCATGTCAAGCCCGGCCGCACGGGCATCAGGCGTTCGTACCCCAATCGAGCACGATCTTGCCGGTGTGCTCGCTGCTTTCCATCAGCGCATGCGCCTGCGCCGCCTCCGCGGCCGGCAATACGCGATAGATCACCGGCTTGATGCGGCCGTCGGCGAGCAGCGGCCACACGCGCGCCTTCAGTTGCGCGGCGATCTGCGCCTTGAATTCGACCGGACGCGGGCGCAGCGTCGAACCGGTGATCGTCAGCCGGCGGCGCAGGATCTCGCTCAGGTTGACGTCGGCCTTCGCGCCGCCGAGCAGCGCGATCAGCACGAGACGGCCGCCATCCGCGAGCGCGGACAGTTCGCGCGGCACGTACGAGCCCGCCACCATGTCGAGGATCACGTCGACGCCGCGATCGTGCGTCAGCGACTTCACGACCTCGACGAAGTCTTCCGTCTTGTAGTTGATCGCACGCTCGGCGCCGAGCGCCTCGCACGCGCGGCACTTGTCGGCGGTACCGGCCGTCGCGAACACGCGAAAGCCGAGCGCATGCGCGATCTGGATCGCGGTCACGCCGATGCCGCTCGAGCCGCCCTGCACGAGCAGCGTCTCTTGCCCGCCACCCTCGCCCGCGCCGAGCTGCGCACGGTCGAACACGTTGCTCCACACGGTGAAAAACGTTTCGGGCAGCGACGCGGCCTCGATATCGGTAAGCCCGTCGGGCACCGGCAGGCATTGCGGCAGCGGTGCGACCGCATACTCGGCATAGCCGCCGCCCGCGAGCAGCGCGCACACGCGATCGCCGAGCTTCAGCCCGAACGGATTGTGCGCGGTGTCGGACAGATCGCCGCCGACGATCTCGCCCGCGACCTCGAGGCCCGGCAGATCCGACGCGCCCGGCGGCGGCGCATAGGCACCCTTGCGCTGGAATACGTCGGGCCGGTTCACGCCGGAAGCCGCCACCTTGATCAGCACTTCGCCGCGCTTCGGTTCGGGGCGCGGACGCTCCGCAAGCTTCAGCACGTCGGGGGCACCGAATTCGGTGATTTCGATGGCTTTCATGGTGATGGTCGCTCCAGGATCGGAATCGGGATCGGATGGCGCGCCCGCACGGGGCACGGGCGCCCGGCCGGCGCTGCTGCGCCGCACAACGATGCTACAGAAAAAACGGCCGGCACGCTTTCGCACTGCCGGCCGTTTTCACGCCTGTCCGCTTACTGCTGCGGCGGCGTGTCCGACTGCGACGTCGCCGCTGCTTCATTCAGCAGCGCCTTCGCCGACAGACGCACGCGACCCTTTTCGTCCGTCTGGATGACCTTGACCTTCACTTGCTGGCCTTCCTTCAGGTAGTCGTTGATGTCCTTCACACGCTCGTTGACGATTTCCGAGATGTGCAGCAGACCGTCCTTGCCCGGAATCAGGTTCACGATCGCACCGAAATCGAGCAGCTTCAGAACCGTGCCTTCGTACACCTGGCCGACTTCGATTTCCGCCGTGATGTTCTCGATACGCTTCTTCGCTTCGGCCATGCCCTCGCTGCTCGTGCTTGCAATCGTCACGACGCCGTCGTCCGAGATGTCGATCGTCGTGCCGGTTTCTTCCGTCAGCGCGCGGATCACCGAACCGCCCTTGCCGATCACGTCGCGGATCTTTTCCGGGTTGATCTTGATCGTGATCATGCGCGGCGCGAACTCCGACAGCTGCGTGTTCGCACCCGAAACCGCCGACGTCATCTTGCCGAGGATGTGCATGCGGCCTTCCTTCGCCTGCGCGAGCGCGACCTGCATGATTTCCTTCGTGATGCCCTGGATCTTGATGTCCATCTGCAGCGCCGTCACGCCCTGCTCCGTGCCGGCCACCTTGAAGTCCATGTCGCCGAGGTGATCTTCGTCGCCGAGGATGTCGGTCAGCACCGCGAACTTGTTGCCTTCGAGGATCAGACCCATCGCGATACCCGCGACGTGTGCCTTCATCGGCACGCCGGCGTCCATCAGCGCGAGGCAGCCGCCGCACACCGATGCCATCGACGACGAACCGTTCGACTCGGTGATTTCCGACACGACGCGGATCGAGTAGCCGAATTCGTCGGCGCTCGGCAGGCACTTGACCAGTGCGCGCTTCGCGAGGCGGCCGTGGCCGATTTCGCGGCGCTTCGGCGAGCCGACGCGGCCCGTTTCGCCGGTCGCGAACGGGGGCATGTTGTAGTGGAGCATGAAGCGCTCGCGGTATTCGCCTTCGAGCGCGTCGATGATCTGCTCGTCACCCTTCGTGCCGAGCGTCGCGACAACCAGCGCCTGCGTCTCGCCGCGCGTGAACAGCGCCGAGCCGTGGGTACGCGGCAGCACGCCGGTGCGGATCTCGATCGGGCGCACGGTGCGCGTGTCTCGGCCGTCGATACGCGGCTCGCCGTTCAGGATCTGCGAACGGACGATCTTCGCTTCGATGTCGAACAGCACGTTGCCGACAGTGGCCTTGTCAGCCGCAGCCGTACCGGCCGCCAGCGCGTCTTCCTCGAGCTTCGCCGACGTCGCTGCGTACACTTCCTTCAGCTTCGCCGAACGCGCCTGCTTGTCGCGCAGCTGGTAAGCGGCGAGCAGGTCGTTCTGCGCCAGCTCGGTCACGCGCGCGATCAGCGCTTCGTTCTTCGGCGCCGGCTGCCAGTCCCACTCGGGCTTGCCGCCTTCGCGCACCAGTTCGTGGATCGCGTCGATCGCGACCTGCATCTGCTCGTGGCCGAACACCACGGCGCCCAGCATCACCTCTTCCGACAGCTGGTCGGCTTCCGACTCGACCATCAGCACCGCACGTTCCGTACCGGCGACGACGAGGTCGAGGCTCGATGCCTTGATCTGGTCACGCGTCGGGTTCAGCACGTACGCGTTGTCGATGTACGCCACGCGCGCGGCACCGACCGGGCCGTTGAACGGCAGGCCCGACACGGCGAGCGCAGCCGATGCGCCGATCAGCGCGGGGATGTCCGCCGGGATTTCCGGGTTCACGGACAGCACGTGGATCACGACCTGGACTTCGTTGTAGAAGCCTTCCGGAAACAGCGGGCGCAGCGGACGGTCGATCAGGCGCGACGTCAGCGTCTCGTGCTCGGACGGACGGCCTTCACGGCGGAAGAAGCCGCCCGGGATCTTGCCGGCCGAATAGGTCTTCTCGAGGTAGTCGACGGTCAGCGGGAAGAAATCCTGGCCCGGCTTCGCCGACTTCGCGCCGACGACGGTTGCCAGCACGACGGTGTCTTCGACGTCGACGATCACGGCGCCGCTTGCCTGGCGGGCGACTTCACCGGTTTCGAGGCGCACCTTGTGCTGGCCCCACTGGAATTCCTTCACGACCTTGTTGAACATGGACATGGTTGCTCCTTTGAATTCATGCATTTCATTCGCCGCGCCGGCCATCCCGCGCGGCGGCGTCCCGACCGAATCACCCGGAGCAAGGTGTGTTTTTTATGCCATTCCAGCGCAGCGCTCGTGCAGCGTCGCGCTGGAATGACACAAACCCCACCCCGGTATCAGTCGTTGCGGCGGCCCCGCACGTACGTGCCGGACAGCCTGCGGTGCGTGTGACGCTACGCACCGCGCAAAAACAAAATGCCTGTATCAGCGGACTGACACAGGCATCTTGCTGGCGGCAATCGCCTCGATTACTTACGCAGACCCAGCTTCTCGATCAGTGCGCGGTAACGGTCGGCATCCTTGCCCTTGAGGTAGTCGAGCAGCTTGCGGCGGCGGCTCACCATGCGCAGCAGGCCGCGGCGGCTGTGGTGATCCTTCGCGTGGGTCTTGAAGTGACCCGTCAGTTCGACGATACGTGCGGTCAGCAGTGCGACCTGGACTTCGGGCGACCCCGTGTCGTTGGTACCGCGGGCGAACTGAGCAACGACTTCCGACTTCTTGATATCTGCAACAGACATGTGATTTCCTTTGATTCCTACTTGCTAACTGAACAGGCGGACACGGAAGAATGGCCGTGCCGTGACTTACAACCGGCGCGCATTGTAGCACAACTCCGCGCCGTTCTTGCCGCCCCTGTCACGGGCGCGTCATCGAGCACGTGGACGGCATCTCCGTGCGCCGCGCCGGCACCGCGAGCACCGTGCGGAAGCCGTAGCCCGACCCTTCGTTGTCGAAGCGCACGCCCGGCGTGCCGACCTTGTCCATCTCCATCACGTAAAGGGGCTGGATCAGCTGATGATCCTGCGCGCGCATCCGCGACGCGTGGAAGCCGTCGTCGAACGACAGGCCCTCGAGCGCACGCGCGACCGCGACGGGGTCGGCCGAACCCGCGCGGTTCATCGCCGCGGCCAGCATTTCGACCATCAGGCTCATCCGCCGCACCGGATAGTCGTCCTGCGCGGCCGGAAAACGGTTCCGGAACGCACGGTAGAACGCGTCGGATTTCGCGCCGCCCGCGTTCGGGTGCCAGTCCGCCACGGCCACGACCCGCCCGACACCGGCATCGCCGAGTGCCGCCGGCGCGCCGAGGCTGTTGCCGTAGAACGTGTAGAACGTCGTGTTCAGCCCCTGCTCGCGCGCCGCCTTCACGAGCAACGTGAGATCGTTGCCCCAGTTGCCGGTCACGACGGCGTCGGCGCCGCTCGCGCGGATCTTCGCGATGTACGGAGAGAAATCCTTGATCCGGCCGATCGGGTGGAATTCGTCGCCCGCGATCGTCACGTCCGGGCGCCGCGCGGCCAGCGCCTGGCGCGCCAGCGTGCTGACGTCGTGGCCGAAGCTGTAGTCCTGGTTCAGCAGGTACACCTTGCGCAGCGCGCGATCGCGCGCCATCACGTCCGCGAGTGCGGCCATCCGCATGCCCGCATGCGCATCGAAACGGAAATGCCAGAAACTGCAGCGCGCGCCGGTCAGCGCCGGATCGTCGGCCGAATAGTTGAGGAACAGCATCCGGTTGTCCGGATCGCGCGCGTTCAGCTTGTCGAGCGCCGCGACGAGCGCGGCCGCGACGGCCGAGCTGTTGCCCTGCGCGACGAACCCGATATGGCGGTCCGCGGCCGCGCGCAGCTGCACGAGCGCCTCCTCGGGGCTGCCCTTGCTGTCGAGCACCACCAGTTCGAGCGGATGCGCGCCGTCGCGCAGTTTCACGCCGCCCGCGGCGTTGACCTGCTCGACGCCGAAGCGCAGGTTGCGCTCGACCGCCGCGCCCGCATTCGCGAACGGGCCCGACATTCCTTCGATCAGCGCGATCCGCACCGGCTCGCCGCCGGCAAACGCGGACGACACCAGCATCCACCCCGCGCTCAACGCGAGCGCGCACCGCTTCCACCCCTGCATCGGCCACCTGCCCTTCAATCTGCCCGAGAAGCGCGGATCATAGGCCGGCGCCCCCGCCGCCCGCAAGCGCGAGCGCGCCGGCGATCCGCACCGATTTTTTCCGGACGATGCGCGATCACGCGCCGTCCGTGATAAAACGGGACCTGTTTCCGTGTTCTGGAGAATCCCATGCGCATTCGCATTTCCGCGCGCCTGCCGGTGCTGGCCGCCGGCGCCGCTGCGCTGCTGGCCGGTTGCGCGCAACCGTGGCAGCAATACCAGGCCGGCCAGGACGAGTCGGCGATCGTCGCGCGCATGGGCCCGCCGCGCGAGATCTACGACCTGCCCGGCGGCGGCAAGCGCCTGATGTGGCCGACCCAGCCGATGGGCGAAATCACCGTCGCGGCCGACGTCGACGCGGCCCACAAGATCGTCAACGTGCGCCAGGTGCTGCAGCCGAGCGAGTTCTATCGCGCGGAGATCGGCAAATGGACGAAGACCGACGTGCTCGTCAACTTCGGACGCCCCGTCGAGACGTCCTACTTCCCGCTGATGAAGCGCGAGGTGTGGACCTACCGGTATCTCGAGGACAACGTCTGGTACATGATGTACAGCTTCTACTTCGATCCGCAGGGCATCCTGCGCATCACGCAGAAAACGCCGGACCCGCTGCACGACCCCGATCGCCGCAACCTGTTCTGACCCATTACGCATTTACACGCAATTATCACGATGGCCATTCACGCATCATTGCGTGAATGGCCATTTTCCTTTTTCCCGATTTTCCAATCGTTCGGCGAATACGGCGGAAATCTTTTCCGATCGTTAACTTGCCGATGGCATTCCGCTGACATCCCCGTCATGCGGGCCTGCGCGCGGAAACAGGCATGCGCGATGCATGTCATGCGGCGAATTGGTGCATGCAATGCACTGCGCGAAGCCAATTTGAAACAATTTGTTTCAACATACCCGAAGCGCTAGGGCATACCCCTAATATCAGTCGAAATCGAACCTTTCAATTTAGAAAGCATGACATCGCGTCATTTCCACCGATATTCGTTTGGTTTTATCAAAAAGGAGTCCTCATGAATCGCCCCAAGAGCATGCTGGTTGCCAACATCGCCTGGGCCCGCGAAACGCGCGAACACACGCCCGGCTTCTTCGACGCGCTCGCGCGCGGCCAGAACCCGCGCGTGCTGTGGATCGGCTGCGCCGACAGCCGCGTGCCGGCCGAAACCATCACGCATTGCGCGCCCGGCGAACTGTTCGTCCACCGCAACATCGCGAACCTGTTCCATCCCGATGACGACAATTCCGCCAGCGTGCTCGAGTACGCGGTGCGCGTGCTGAAGGTCGATCACGTGATCGTGTGCGGGCACTACGGGTGCGGCGGCGTGCGCGCGTCGCTGCTGCCGCCGCCGTCCGACCTGCCGCACGTCGCGCGCCGCATCGCGCCGCTCTGCGCACTCGCGCGCCGCCATCGCGACACGCTCGACGGGCTCGACGACACGGCCGCCGCCGACCGCCTCGCCGAGCTGAACGTACTCGAGCAAGTACGACTGCTGCGCGCATCGCCGATCGTGCGCGGCCGCGAACGGCCGCCGCTCGTGCATGGCTGGATCTTTTCGCTCGCCGACGGCCGCCTGCTGGAACTCGATTCCGGCTACGCGGCGCAGTCCGCCGACGTCGAACCGGCGCCGGCCGCAACCGCCGCCGCGCTCGGCTGATTCATCCCCGCCCCAACGCCAATGAAATCGCCCCAACCATGAAACTGAACCCGCGCCTGTCCACCCTGCCGCGCGACATCGTCGCCGGCGTCGTCGTCTTTCTCGTCGCGCTGCCGCTCTGTCTCGGCATCGCCAACGCCTCCGGCGTCGAACCGTTCGCCGGGCTCGTGTCGGGCATCGTCGGCGGCATCGTCGTCGCGCTGCTGAGCGGCTCGTCGTTGTCCGTCAGCGGGCCGGCCGCCGGCCTCGTCGTGATCGTCGTCGAAGGGATCGCGCAACTCGGCAGCTTCTCCGCGTTCCTGCTCGCGGTCCTGCTGTCCGGCGTGCTGCAGTTCGGATTCGGCATGCTGCGCGCCGGCCGCTTCGCCGCGTATGTGCCGTCGCCCGTCATCAAGGGCATGCTCGCCGCGATCGGCCTGCTGCTGATCGTGAAGCAGATTCCGTTCGCGTTCGGGATCGGCGGCACGGCCGCGCAATCGTTTGCGAACTGGCCGGGCCTGCCGGTCGCGTGGGCCGCGACGGCCGTCGCGCTCGCCTCGCTCGCGCTGCTGGTCGCATGGGGCACGCCCGCGCTGCGCCGCTTCGCACTGGTGCGCGCCGTGCCGGCGCCGCTCGCGGTGGTCGTGCTCGGCATCGGCGCCACGCTCGTACTGAGCGCCGTCGCACCGTCGGTCGCGCCGGGTGCCGCCCATCGCGTGACGCTGCCCGAACTCGGCTCGTTCGCGGCCTTCGCGGCGTCGCTCAAGCATGCGGAGCTGGGGCCGAACTTCGCGCAGCTCGTCAATCCGGACGTGTGGCGCGTCGCGATCACGCTCGCGGTCGTCGCCAGCCTCGAAACGCTGCTGAGCCTCGAAGCGGTCGAGCAGATCGACCCGAAGCGCCGGCCGACCCAGCCCGATCGCGAGCTCAAGGCCCAGGGCGTCGGCAATCTGGTCGCGGGTGCGGTCGGCGGGCTGCCGATCACGTCGGTGATCGTGCGCAGCTCGGTGAACGTCCATGCGGGCGCGCAAAGCCGGATGTCGGCGATCGTGCACGGGATGCTGCTGCTCGCGAGCGTGTTCGCGCTCACCGGCCTGATCAACCTGATCCCGCTCGCGAGCCTGGCCGCGATCCTGATCCACACCGGCTTCAAGCTCGCGAAACCGGCGCTGTTCCGCTCGGTGATGAAACAGGGGCCGGCCGCCTTCGTGCCGTTCGCCGCGACGATCATCGGCGTACTCTCGGTCGACCTGCTGTTCGGCATCGCGCTGGGTCTCGCGTGCAGCGTGCTGGCCGTCGCCGTCGCGAACCTGAAAAGCCCCGTCACGCTCGCGCAGCACGACGACCACTTCCTGCTGTCGTTCCGCAAGGACGTGTCGTTTCTCGGCAAGGTGCAGGTGAAGCATCACCTGCGGCACATTCCGGACCGCGCGGCGGTGATCATCGACGCGACGCGCGCCGACTACATCGATCACGACGTACTCGAACTGCTCGACGCGTTCGTCGCCGATGCGCCGCGGCGCGGGATCGCGGTCGAGTTCCGCCGGCGCAGCCCGGCGCCGCGCCCCGCTACGCGCCGGTGGCTGTTCCGTGCACCGGCCGCCGAATGAGCGGCGGATGAGCGCCGAATGAAAAAACGCCCCGGCGGCGCAAGGCCGCACGGGGCGTTTCGTTACTGCGCGGCGCGCGGCGCTTACGAGCGCTGCGGGTTGAGCTTGTCGTCCTTCGAATGCAGCTTGTTCAGCGCGGAGATGTACGCCTTCGCGGATGCGGCGACGATGTCCGGATCGGTGCCGACGCCGTTGACGATCCGCCCGCTCTTCGACAGCCGGACGGTCACTTCGCCCTGCGCCTGCGTACCGGTCGTGATCGCGTTCACCGAGTACAGCAGCAGCTCGGAACCGCTGCCGACTTCGCTCTCGATCGCATTGAACGTCGCATCGACCGGACCGTTGCCGCGCGCCTCGCCGGTCACTTCCTTGCCTTCGACCCCGAACACGACCTTCGCGTGCGGCTGCTCGCCCGTTTCCGAGTGCTGCGACAGCGACACGAACTTGAAGTGCTCCTGCTCGTGCGCGAACGCCGATTCCTCGGACACGATCGCGATGATGTCCTCGTCGAAGATCTCGGCCTTGCGGTCGGCCAGATCCTTGAAGCGCATGAACGCGGTGTTCAGTTCGGTCTCGCTGTCGAGCGACACGCCGAGCTCCTGCAGGCGCTGCTTGAACGCATTACGGCCCGACAGCTTGCCGAGCACGATCTTGTTCGCGGTCCAGCCCACGTCTTCCGCGCGCATGATCTCGTAGGTGTCGCGCGCCTTCAGCACGCCGTCCTGGTGGATGCCCGACGCGTGCGCGAACGCGTTCGCGCCGACCACCGCCTTGTTCGGCTGCACGACGAAACCGGTGATCTGCGACACGAGCTTCGACGTCGGCACGATCTGCGACGTGTCGACACCGACGTCGAGACCGAAGTAGTCCTTGCGCGTCTTCACGGCCATCACGATTTCTTCGAGCGACGTGTTGCCCGCGCGCTCGCCGAGACCGTTGATCGTGCATTCGACCTGACGCGCACCGCCGATCTTCACGCCGGCGAGCGAGTTCGCCACCGCCATCCCGAGGTCGTTGTGGCAGTGCACCGAGAAGATCGCCTTGTCCGAGTTCGGAATGCGCTCGCGCAGCGTCTTCACGAGGTTGCCGTACAGCTCCGGCACGCCGTAGCCGACCGTGTCGGCGATGTTGATCGTCGTCGCGCCTTCTGCGATCACGGCTTCCAGCACGCGGCAGAGGAAATCCATGTCGGAGCGGCTGCCGTCTTCCGGCGAGAATTCGACGTTGTCGGTGAACTTGCGCGCGAAGCGCACCGCGAGGCGCGCCTGCTCGAACACCTGGTCGGGGGTCATCCGCAGCTTCTTTTCCATGTGCAGCGGCGACGTCGCGATGAACGTGTGAATCCGGAAGCTTTCGGCCGGCTTCAGCGCGTCGGCTGCACGCTGGATGTCCTTGTCGTTGGCGCGCGCCAGCGAGCAGATCGTGCTGTCCTTCACGAGACCTGCGATCGTGTGGATCGCGTCGAAATCGCCGTTCGAGCTGGCCGCGAAGCCGGCCTCGATCACGTCGACCTTCATCCGCTCGAGATGCTTCGCGATGCGGATTTTCTCTTCCTTCGTCATCGACGCGCCGGGCGATTGTTCGCCGTCACGCAACGTCGTATCGAAAATGATCAGCTTGTCTGTCATGGGGGGCTCCAGGGCTTTTTATACGGAAGTCAAACGTAACGAGATCGCGCCACCGCTGGCGACGCTCAACAACAGACGAGGCTTGACGGAGGGCGGGAACGGTCAGCGCGGCAGGCGCGCCGAAGCTAGCGCACGTAGCGGCGCGCCGGCTAGAAGGAGGGAGAGGCGGGACGATGCGGTCATGCCGGTGACTATAGCGGCATTCCGCTGGGTGCGCAATCGGACGGCGCCCGGGTTTCCGGCGGCCCGGCTCGAACCGGGGACACATGAAAACGGCGGCCCGCAGGCCGCCGTTTCCGGGCAAAAAAACGCGCGTCAGTGATCGCGCTGCGACGAGCGCGCCGGATTCGCGCGCCCGCGGATGGCCATGTAGGCCCAGAACACGTAGCCGGACAGCCCGTACAGCACGAACAGGCAGAACAGCATCAACGGCGGGTCGGACGACACCAGCACGAACGCGACGACGACCAGCAGGATGGCCGCGAACGGCACGCGGTGACGCACGTCGAGCGCCTTGCCGCTGTAGAACGGCGCATTCGACACCATCGTCACGCCCGCATAGATCGTCAGCACGAACGCGACCCACGGCAGCCAGCCGAGCTTCATCGGCACGCGGTTGTCGGTGGCGAGCCACACGAAGCCGGCGATCAGCGCGGCGGCGGCCGGGCTCGGCAGCCCCTGGAAGAAGCGCTTGTCGACCACGCCGATGTTCGTGTTGAAGCGCGCGAGGCGCAGCGCGGCGCCCGAGCAGTAGACGAACGCGGCGAGCCAGCCCCAGCGGCCGAGATCCTTCAGCACCCACTCGTACATCACGAGCGCGGGCGCGACGCCGAATGAAACCATGTCCGACAGGCTGTCGAACTGCTCGCCGAACGCGCTCTGCGTGTGCGTCATGCGCGCGACGCGCCCGTCCATGCCATCGAGCACCATCGCGACGAAAATCGCGATCGCGGCGATCTCGAAGCGGACGTTCATCGCCTGCACGACCGCGAAGAAGCCGCAGAACAGCGCGGCGGTCGTAAACGCGTTCGGCAGCAGGTAGATGCCGCGCGTCTTCAGGAACCGCTGGCGCGCGGCGCGGCGGCTCTCGAGCGGTGCCTGATCGGACGCCATCACCTTGTTGCGGCGGAACGGGCGTGGCGTCTGGCCGGCGCCGTTGCGCGGCCGACGCGGTTTGAATGCGGCCATCGTGCGCCTCGCCGCTTACTGTTCGAGTTCGGCGAGGATCGTCGACGACGCGTAGACCTTCTCGCCGATCGACACCTTCGCGCGGCTGCCGAGCGGCAGGTACACGTCGACGCGCGAACCGAAGCGGATGAAACCGTAACGCTGGCCGCGCGACAGCGGCTCGCCGGCGCGCACGTAGCAGAGAATCCGGCGTGCGACGAGGCCTGCGATCTGCACGGCGGTCACGGTCTTGCCGCTCGCCGTCTGGATCACGACCGCATTGCGTTCGTTCTCGGTCGACGCCTTGTCGATCGCCGCGTTCAGGAACGCGCCCGGGAAGTATTCGACCTTGGAGATCGCGCCGTCGACCGGCGAACGCTGCGAATGGACGTTGAAGACATTCATGAACACGCTGATCTTCAGCGCTTCGCGGTTCGCGTACGGGTCCTGCGCGGTCTCGACCGCGACGATGCGGCCGTCCGCCGGGCACAGCACCGCGTTCGGCTGCGCCGGAATCGGGCGCTGCGGATCGCGGAAGAACTGGACGACGAAGACGAGCAGCAGCCAGAACGGCCACGCGAAGCCGAAGCCCCCGACGGCATGGATCAACAACGCGATGACGGCTGCAATCGCGATGAACGGCCAGCCTTCGCGCGCGATGATCGGATGAGGATAGTTCATGGATTCGTTCTGTGTTCGGTGAATTGCAAAGCCCGTAGCATAACAAAAGCCGCCCGGGGCACTGCTGCCTTCGGACGGCTTTTTGATGCCGACCCTCCACTCGAAGGGCCGGAACAGCACGCGGTGCTTAGTTCTTCGTCTGGTCGACGAGCTTGTTCTTCGCGATCCACGGCATCATCGCGCGCAGCTTCGCACCGACCTGCTCGATCTGGTGCTCGGCCGTCAGGCGGCGGCGCGACTGCAGCGTCGGCGCGCCTGCCTTGTTCTCGAGGATGAAGCTCTTCGCGTACTCGCCCGTCTGGATGTCGGTCAGGCACTGCTTCATCGCCTTCTTCGTCTCTTCCGTGACGATACGCGGACCCGTCACGTACTCGCCGTACTCGGCGTTGTTCGAGATCGAGTAGTTCATGTTCGCGATGCCGCCTTCGTAGATCAGGTCGACGATCAGCTTCAGTTCGTGCAGGCACTCGAAGTACGCCATTTCCGGCGCGTAGCCCGCTTCGACCAGCGTCTCGAAACCTGCCTTGATCAGCTCGACGGTACCGCCGCACAGCACGGCCTGCTCGCCGAACAGGTCGGTTTCGGTTTCTTCACGGAAGTTGGTTTCGATGATGCCCGCACGGCCGCCGCCGTTCGCCGCCGCGTACGACAGCGCGATGTCGCGTGCCGCGCCCGACTTGTTCTGCGCAACCGCGATCAGGTGCGGCACGCCGCCACCTTGCGAGTACGTGCCGCGCACGGTGTGGCCCGGTGCCTTCGGCGCGATCATGATCACGTCCAGGTCGGCGCGCGGGATCACCGCGCCGTAGTGGACGTTGAAGCCGTGTGCGAATGCCAGTGCCGAACCCTGCTTGATGTTCTCGTGCACTTCCTTCGCGTACACGTCGGCGATCTGCTCGTCCGGCAGCAGCATCATCACGACGTCGGCGCCCTTCACCGCTTCCGCGACTTCCTTGACCGACAGGCCGGCGTTTTCGGCCTTGCTCCACGACGCGCCGCCCTTGCGCAGGCCGACCGTCACGTTCACGCCGCTGTCCTTCAGGTTCAGCGCGTGTGCATGGCCTTGCGAGCCGTAGCCGATGATCGTGACTTGCTTGCCCTTGATGAGGGAGAGGTCAGCGTCTTTGTCGTAGAAAACGTTCATGATGGGTTCCTTCGCTAATTCAAAAATTCAACAATTCGTTCAAATGGAGTACTGCGGGCCGGGACATGACGGCGCACCCGGCGTGCCTGTCTGGCATCACACCTTCAGGATGCGCTCGCCGCGTCCGATGCCGGAGCTGCCGGTGCGCACGGTCTCTAGGATCGCGCCCGCGTCCAGCCCCTGGATGAATGCGTCGAGCTTGTCGCTCGCGCCCGTCAATTCGATCGTGTAGGTCTTTTCGGTCACGTCGATGATGCGGCCGCGGAAAATGTCCGCCATCCGCTTCATTTCTTCGCGCTCCTTGCCCACTGCACGTACCTTGATCAGCATCAGCTCGCGTTCGATGTGTGCACCGTCGGTCAGGTCCACCACTTTCACCACCTCGATCAGGCGGTTCAGATGCTTCGTGATCTGTTCGATCACGTCGTCGGAGCCGATGGAAACGATGGTGAGCCGCGACAGCGATTGGTCTTCGGTCGGCGCCACCGTCAAGGTTTCGATGTTGTAGCCGCGTGCGGAAAACAGACCGACCACGCGCGACAGCGCGCCCGGTTCGTTCTCCAGCAGGACGGAAATGATGTGTCTCATGTTCGCTTCTTCCAGAATGTGCCGTGTCGATTCACTCGCGCCGCGCGCCGCCGCGTGCCGCACCGCCCTTCGTGAAGGCGGCCGCCTCGGGCCGGGCGCGCGTCGCGCCGTTACAGATCTTCCGATCCGAGCAGCATCTCGGTGATGCCCTTGCCGGCCTGTACCATCGGCCAGACGTTTTCGGTCGGATCGGTCTGGAAGTCGAGAAACACGGTGCGGTCCTTCAGGCGCAGCGCTTCCTTCAGCGCCGGCTCCACATCCGAAGTCTTTTCGATCCGCATGCCGACATGGCCGTACGCTTCGGCGAGCTTCACGAAATCAGGCAGCGCATCCATGTACGAATGCGAATAGCGCTTGCTGTATTCGATCTGCTGCCACTGGCGAACCATGCCGAGATAGCGGTTGTTCAGCGAAATGATCTTCACGGGCGTGTCGTACTGCAGGCAGGTCGACAGTTCCTGGATGCACATCTGGATCGAGCCTTCGCCCGTGATGCACAGCACGTCGTCGTCCGGGTGCGCCATCTTGACGCCCATCGCTGCCGGCAGGCCGAAGCCCATCGTGCCGAGGCCGCCGGAATTGATCCAGCGACGCGGCTTGTTGAAACGGTAGAACTGCGCCGCCCACATCTGGTGCTGGCCGACGTCCGAGCACACGAACGCATTGCCGTCCGTCAGCTCCCATGCCTTCTCCACCACGTACTGCGGCTTGATGATCTCGCTTTCGCGGTCGTACTTCAGGCAGTCCTTGGCGCGCCAGCCCTCGATGTCCTTCCACCATTGCGCGAGCGCGTCGGTGTCGGGGCCGTGCTCGGCCGTCTGCAACTGCTCGATTAGCTCCTTCAGCACTTCCTTCACGTCGCCGACGATCGGGATGTCGACCTTCACACGCTTCGAGATCGACGACGGGTCGATGTCGATGTGGATGATCTTGCGCGGACGCGACGCGAAGTGCGCCGGATCGCCGATCACGCGGTCGTCGAAGCGGGCGCCGATTGCGATCAGCACGTCGCAGTGCTGCATCGCCATGTTCGCTTCGTACGTGCCGTGCATGCCGAGCATGCCGAGGAATTTCTTGTCCGACGCGCGATAGCCGCCGAGACCCATCAGCGTGTTCGTGACCGGATAGCCGAGCAGGTCCGCGAACTGGTTCAGCTCACGCGACGCGTCGGCGAGGATGATGCCGCCACCCGTGTAGATGTACGGACGCTTCGCCGTGAGCAGCAGCGACACGGCCTTGCGGATCTGGCCCGAATGGCCCTTCGTGACCGGGTTGTACGAACGCAGCGACACGTTCTTGACGGGCTCGTACTGGCACGGCGTCTTCGAGATGTCCTTCGGGATGTCGATCAGCACCGGGCCCGGACGGCCGGTGCGGGCGATGTAAAACGCCTTCTTGACGGTTTCCGCGAGGTCGCGCACGTCTTTCACGAGGAAGTTGTGCTTCACGCACGGACGCGTGATGCCGACGGTGTCGCACTCCTGGAATGCGTCCTGGCCGATCGCGGCGGTGGGCACCTGGCCGCTGATCACGACCATCGGGATCGAATCCATGTACGCCGTTGCGATGCCGGTCACCGCGTTGGTGACACCGGGGCCGGACGTCACGAGACAGACGCCGACATTGCCGGTGGAACGCGCATACGCATCGGCTGCGTGCACGGCCGCCTGTTCGTGGCGCACCAGCACGTGCTGAATCTTGTCCTGCTTGTAAAGCTCGTCGTAGATGTAGAGTACCGAGCCGCCGGGGTAGCCCCAGATGAATTCGACGTTTTCATCGGCCAGTGCCTTCATGAGCACGGTGCCGCCGATGGAGTCGCTATCGGGAGGGGAAAGGGGTTCCGACGTGGAGAATTCCGCGCTGGGCATGTTCATTTTGACCTTTCGAATTTTCGGCAAAAAATTGATCGGGTGCTCTCTGCCGGGCTTGTGGCTCGGGTTCAAGCGGCGCGTCCAGTTGAAGGGCAGGCTTCTTGGGCCAGCCTCAAATGAGACCATCACTTCATGTTGCGAATCGTTGACGATAGCGGGTCGCGAATGGGTCGTCAAGCAAAATATCCCGCAGCGCATCATGGGCGCCGCCCGGCACCCCGCCGTCGCGGCTCGCGCGCAACGTGCGGCGCCCGACCCGGTGCCAAGCGGCGCGAAAATTTGATAGCATCCGCGGGTTTTACGAAATTTTTCGCCCTTTTACACCACGCAGCGGTCCGCAGCGCATACCTTCACGGAATGGCATCAGACAAGGAACTCGCCGACTTTCTGGCGGGCGTCGAAAGGCGCGCGTTCAAGCAGGCTGCGTACGCCGTGCGTGACGACGATGCGTCGCTCGACATCGTGCAGGACGCGATGATCAAGCTCGCGGAGAAATACGGCGACCGGCCGGCGGCCGAGCTGCCGCTGCTTTTTCAGCGGATCCTGCAGAACGCGATCCACGACTGGTTTCGCCGGCAGAAAGTCCGCAACACGTGGGTCACGCTCTTCTCGTCGCTGAACAGCACCGACGACGACGACTTCGATCCGCTCGAAACACTCGAATCCGCGGACGACAACGCGGGCGTCGAAAGCAGCGAGCACCGCCTCGAACGAGAGCAGGTTCTGGCCCTGATCGACGAAGAAATCCAGAAACTTCCGGCGCGTCAACGGGAAGCGTTCCTGATGCGTTATTGGGAAGATATGGATGTCGCCGAGACTGCCGCCGCAATGGGGTGCTCCGAAGGGAGCGTCAAGACGCACTGCTCACGTGCCACCCACGCGCTGGCGCACGCGCTCAAGGCCAAAGGAATCACGCTATGAGCTCCGCTCCCGCAAATCGAGAACACGAATTCGCGCTGAAGGTGCGCCGCGCGCTGGACGAGCGCGCGGCCGCCCTGCCCGCCGCGACCACCGACCGTCTGGCCGTCGCACGCCGGGCCGCGCTCGCGCGCAAGAAGCCCGAAGCCGCGACCGCGCCGGTGTTCGTGCCGGCCTTCGCCGGCGCGGCTGGTGCGTACGGGACGACGCCCGCGGGCCGCCCGCAGGCGTCGTTCGCGCGCCGCCTGCTGCGCGCGTGGCCGCTGGCGCTGCTGCTCGCGGGGCTGGTCGGCATCGCGTACTGGGAAGACATGCAGCGCACCGCCGAACTCGCCGACATCGACGCGGCGATGCTCAGCGACGACCTGCCGCTCAACGCGTATCTCGATCACGGGTTCAACGCGTATCTGTCGCGCGCTCACTAACAGACAATAACGAGGGGATCGCACGGGTGAGTCAGAAGCGCGGCCTGGCCGTATTTTTCGGATGCGTCATCGCGATCGCCGTTTGCTACGTCGCCACGTACCCACGATTCCATCCGGCCCCCGCGACGACCACCGTCGCGGCCACCAGTCCGGCCGCGTCCGCGCCGGCCGCAACCGGGCTGACCACCGAACTCCCGCCGCTACCCCTGCCGCTGCCCCTGCCAGCGGCCACCGGCCCGCTGTCGTGGGCGCGCCTCACGCCGGCCCAGCATGCGGCACTCGCACCGTTCGCCGACCAGTGGGACGGCTTCAGCGATGCCCGCAAGCGCAAATGGCTGAAGATCGCGTCACGTTTCGCGAAGTTGACGCCCGATGACCAGAAACGCCTGCAGGACCGGATGGCCGAATGGGCCAGGATGACGCCCGAGCAGCGCCGCGTCGCGCGCGAGAACTACCAGAGCGCGAAGGAGCTTTCCGCGCAGGCGCGCGAGCGCGCCTGGAAGGCCTACCAGCAACTCCCCGAAGAGCAGAAGCAACGTCTTGCGGCCGCGGAACGCCGCCGTCGGCCGAGCGTCGTCAGCGCACCGCCGACCGCCGCCGACCGCGACGTGCGCCGCCTCGTCAATTCGCACGAGCATCCGGCGAGCAGCGCCGCCGCACCGGCACCCGCGTCGGCCGCCGTCGCGCTGCCGGTGCCCGCGTCGGCGACGGCCGGCACCGCGTCCGCGCCGGCCGCCGTCGCGCCGGTGTCGCCCGCCGACGCTCCTTCGCTGTTCAAGGGTTCCTGAGCGGCCGTGGCGAACGCCCGCGCACCCGACACCCCGGCCGTCGCGCCGTCCGTGCGGCGGCGTCTCGCCGCGCTGCTCTACGAAGGCGTGCTGCTGTTCGGCGTGGTGTTCTTCGCCGGGCTCGCGTTCAGCCTCGCGACGCAGCAGCGCAACGGCCTCGTCCATCACAACCTGCTCGCCGCGTGGATCGCGCTCGTGGTCGGCACGTACTTCGTGTGGTTCTGGACGCACGGCGGCCAGACGCTGCCGATGAAAACCTGGCGGCTGCGGCTCGAATCGTCGAGCGGCCGGCCGCTGAGCGCGGGCCATGCGCTCGTGCGCTATGCGCTCGGCTGGCTGTGGTTCCTGCCGCCGCTCGCGCTGCATCCGCTGCTCGGCCTGTCGGTGCCCGTCACGCTCGCGCTTGCCGCCGTGTGGATCGTCGTGTGGGCCGGCGCCGCCCGGCTGCATGCCGGCCGCCAGTTTCCGCACGACCGGATCGCACGCACGCGCGTCGTCGCGATGCCACGCTGACGCACCGCATTCTCCTGACGAAAACCGCTCGCCGCGGCGCCCCCTGCCCGGCCCGACAGCCTTTCCGGACAACGATCGGCCGTTCAGTGCGGCAGATTACACAACGCCCTTTCATTCACTGCTAAACACCCTGCAGCGGTCGTAATAAGAACGTCTCGTGACTGTCACGGCACAGTCACGCCCGCATGGCGCAATGCCGGTAATGTCAACCGGCGCGAGTCATGCATGGGCCAGAAAACGTCTGCGACCTCCCTGTTCCGTCACCCGCTCGGCGCCCGCGCCGCAACCGCCTTCCTGTCCGGCTCCGCCGCCACCGACGGGCTGATATCGCAAGAACGGCCGGTCGGGCATGCCACGCAGCATGAGGACCCCGATTCGTCCGCCCATCGCTACCGCACCATCTGGCTGTCCGACATCCACCTCGGCTCCAGCGGCTGCCAGGCGTCGTACCTGCTCGACTTCCTGCGCCACAACGATTCGGAGTACCTGTACCTCGTCGGCGACATCATCGACGGCTGGCAGCTCAAGAAGGGCTGGTACTGGCCGCAGGCGCACAACGACGTGGTCCAGAAGATTCTGCGCAAGGCACGCAAGGGCACGCAGGTCGTCTACATCCCCGGCAACCACGACGAAGGGGCGCGTCAGTTCTGCGACCTCGCGTTCGGCGACATCCAGGTGCGCGGCGAGGCGTTCCACACGACACTCGCAGGCAAACGTTTGTGGATCGTGCACGGCGACCTGTTCGATGGCGTGATCCAGCACGCGAAATGGCTCGCGTACCTCGGCGACACGCTCTACACGCTGATCCTCGTGCTGAACCGCTGGTTCAACCGGATCCGCAGCCGGCTCGGCTTCCAGTACTGGTCGCTGTCGCAGTACCTGAAGCACCAGGTCAAGAACGCCGTCAATTTCATCTCGCAGTTCGAGACCGTGATGACCGACGAGGCGCGCCGCCGCGGCTGCGACGGCGTCGTGTGCGGCCACATCCACAAGGCGGAGATCCGCGACATCGACGGCGTGCTGTACTGCAACGACGGCGACTGGGTCGAAAGCCTGTCCGCACTCGTCGAAACGATGGAAGGCGAACTGAAGATCGTCTACTGGACGGTGATGCGCACCGCACCGTCGGAGACCACGTCGCGCAAGGCCAAGGCCACTGCCTGACATCCCCTTACTTACAGGACAAAGCCGCGATGAAGATCATGATCGTCACCGATGCGTGGGAACCGCAGGTCAACGGCGTCGTGCGCACGCTGAAGAGCACGGCGCGCGAACTCACCGCGCTCGGCCATCGCGTCGAACTGCTGACGCCGCTGGAATTCCGCACGGTGCCGTGCCCGACCTACCCCGAGATCCGCCTGTCGATCCTGCCGTACCGCAAGCTGCGCGCACGCATCGATGCGTTCGCACCCGACGCGCTGCACATCGCGACCGAAGGCCCGCTCGGCCTCGCCGCGCGACGCTATGCGCGCGCGCGCAAGTTGCCGTACACGACCGCGTACCACACGCGCTTTCCGGAATACGTGCAGGCGCGCTTCGGCATCCCGCTCGCCGCGACCTACCGCTTCCTGCACTGGTTCCACGGCCCGTCGCTCGCGGTGATGGCGCCGACGCCGGTCGTCAAGCACGATCTCGAGAAATTCGGCTTCACGAACGTCGTGCTGTGGACCCGCGGCGTCGACCTCGACGTGTTCCGGCCGATGGAATCGAAGGTGCTCAATACCGCGCGGCCGATCTTCCTGTACGTGGGCCGCGTCGCGATCGAGAAGAACGTCGAGGCGTTCCTGCGCCTGGACCTGCCCGGCTCGAAGTGGGTCGCGGGCGAAGGCCCCGCGCTCGCGGAACTGAAGTCGCGCTATCCGGAAGCGAACTATCTCGGCGTCCTGTCACAGACCGAGCTCGCCAAGGTGTATGCTGCGGCCGACGTGTTCGTGTTCCCGAGTCGCACCGACACGTTCGGCCTCGTGCTGCTCGAGGCGCTCGCCTGCGGCACGCCGGTGGCCGCGTACCCCGTGACGGGCCCGATCGATGTGCTCGGAGAAGGCGGCGCCGGCGCGATGCACGAAGACCTGCAGGAAGCCTGCCTGGAGGCGCTGAAGATCGAACGCACGACCGCGCGCGCGTGGGCCGAACGCTTCTCGTGGCGCGCGGCGTCCGAGCAGTTCGCGTCGCATCTGAAGCCGCTGCCGAAGACTGCGTACTCGCCAGCCGAAGGTGCCGCCGTTTGAAACGAGACCTGAACGACAAGACCCCGCCCCCCGACGCCACGCCGCAACGGTACGCCCCGTTCGACGAGGAAGAGCCGCACGCCGACGCCGCGGACGTGCACGCGCACGAACCGCTCGGCCCCGACGATCGGCTGACGCCGCTGCCGCCGAACCCGTACAAACGCCACCGCGGCATCACGCGCGCGTGGTATGCGCTCAAGCATTCGCTGAACGGCTTTCGTGTCGCAATCCGCGAAGAGAGCGCGTTTCGCCAGGAGCTCACGCTCGCCGCGCTGATGCTGCCGATCGGCGCGTTCGCGCCGGTACCGGCCGCATCGCGCGCACTGCTGATCGCGTCGGTGCTGCTGGTGCTGATCGTCGAACTGCTGAACTCGAGCGTCGAGGCCGCGATCGACCGCATTTCGCTCGAACGCCACGAACTCTCCAAGCGCGCGAAGGATCTCGGCAGCGCAGCCGTGACGGTCGCGCTGTTCGCCTGCGTGACGACGTGGGGCTTCGTGCTCGGGCCGGTCGTCGCACGCTGGCTCGGCTTCTAGACGGCCCTCCCGGGCCCCCGGCACCGCACCCGCGTGCGGCGCTGCACCATGCGCCGCGCGGGGCCGGGAACACGAAATGCCCCGATGCGGCGAAACCCCGGTTTATAATCGTCCGCTAGACATAGAACAGCAACCCGCGCCGGACGAATCACGCAGCATCGATTGCAGCGCCCGCCAGTCCGGCACACACAGGGCCGGACGACATGGAAGCGAAACCTCCCCGCCGCACCCGCGAACGGATTCTCGAGTTGTCGTTGAAACTCTTCAACGAGATCGGCGAGCCAAACGTCACGACCACGACGATCGCCGAGGAAATGGAAATCAGTCCAGGCAACCTGTACTACCATTTCCGCAACAAGGACGACATCATCAACAGCATCTTCGCGCAGTTCGAGCAGCAGATCGAACGGCGGCTGCGCTTTCCCGAAGATCATCGTCCGACGATCGACGAAACCTGGTCGTACCTGCAGTACATGGCCGATTTCATGTGGACCTACCGGTTCCTGTATCGCGACCTCAACGACCTGCTCGCCCGCAACCGCACGCTCGAGACGCACTTCAAGCAGATCATCAGCCACAAGGTGCGCTTCGCGCGCGAGATGTGCGAGCTGCTCGTGTCCGACGCCGAGATGGTCGCGACGCCTGCCGAGATCGAGGTCATCGCGACCAACATGGCCGTCATTTCGACGTACTGGCTGTCGTACCAGTACGTGATGCATCCGCGCAAGTACAACGACCAGGACGCGATCCGCGAGGAACTGCACCAGGTCAGCATGCACGTGATCTCGGTGATGGCGCCATACCTGCGCGGCCGTTCGCGCCAGCTGTTCGACGACCTGGTCTCCGGCAAGCTGCCGAAGCGCCAGTTCACCGACTACCTGCCGCCGCGCGACGGTTCGCCGCGCCCCGCCGGCAGCCCGGTCGCCGGTGGGCAAGCCCCCGCCAAGGATTCCAAGCAATGAAGGCAGTCTGTGTTTACTGCGGCTCGTCGCCCGGCGTGCGACCGGTCTATGCCGACGCCGCGCGCGCGTTCGGCCGCGCACTCGTCGACGCGGGCCTCACGCTCGTCTACGGCGGTGGCCGGGTCGGCCTGATGGGCGTGATCGCCGACGAGGTGATGGCGGCCGGCGGCCGTGCGGTCGGCGTGATCCCCGAACTGCTGGTCGACAAGGAAGTTGGCCACACGGGGCTGTCGGAATTGCACGTCGTGCCCGACATGCACCATCGCAAGAAAATGATGGCCGACCTGTCGGACGCGTTCGTCGCGATGCCCGGCGGCGCCGGCACGCTCGAAGAGCTTTTCGAGGTTTACACGTGGGCGCAGCTCGGCTATCACCGCAAGCCCGTCGCGGTCTACAACATCGATTCGTTCTACGATCCGCTGATCGCGCTGCTGCGCCACACGGTCGACGAAGGCTTCATGCGTCCGGCCTATTTCGACGCCCTGTGCGTCGAATCGGAACCCGTCGAACTGATCGAGCGACTGCGTCGCTACCAGCCGCCCGCCCGCGACAAGTGGGCGCCCGACGCAGCCAAGTAACCGTCACCGGAACCCGCGCGCGATGACCGCCCCCTCCGACCGCAAGGCCGTCCTCATCACCGGCGCGAGCCGCGGCATCGGCCGTGCGACCGCCGTGCTCGCGGCCAGTCGCGGCTGGGACGTCGGCATCAACTACGCGCGCGACGCGGCGGCGGCCGAACTCACCGCTCGGGCGGTCCGCGACGCGGGCGGCCGCGCGTGCGTCGTCGCGGGCGACGTCGCGAACGAAGCCGACGTCGTCGCGATGTTCGACACCGTCGCGGACGCATTCGGCCGCTTCGACGCACTCGTCAACAATGCGGGCATCGTCGCGCCGTCAATGCCGCTCGCCGACATGCCGGCCGACCGGCTGCGGCGGATGTTCGACACCAACGTACTCGGCGCGTACCTGTGCGCGCGCGAAGCCGCGCGCCGGCTGTCCACCGACCGCGGCGGCCGCGGCGGCGCGATCGTCAACGTCTCGTCGATTGCGTCCCGGCTCGGCTCGCCGAACGAATACGTCGACTACGCGGGCTCGAAAGGCGCGGTCGACTCGCTGACGATCGGTCTGGCGAAGGAACTCGGCCCGCACGGCGTGCGCGTCAACGCGGTGCGCCCCGGCCTGATCGAGACCGAAATTCACGCGAGCGGCGGCCAGCCGGGCCGGGCCGCCCGCCTCGGCGCCACGACGCCGCTCGGCCGCGCGGGCGAAGCGCAGGAGATCGCCGAAGCGATCGTCTGGCTGCTCGGCGATGCCGCCTCCTACACGACGGGCGCGCTGCTCGACGTCGGCGGCGGCCGGTAATTCCGCACGGCAGCGCGTCAAAAAACGCAGCCCGAAGCCATCCGTCGTCACGACACCACAAATCTCCACAATTTCGTGACACAAACGGTAATCCGCCGTAACAAATCCATGGTCTACTAGCGGGCATTCAGACAGGTGGCCTGAATACCTGTCCGTTTCGTCTTGATATGACCCCAATCGGTCCTACCCATGTCGCCGGACCGGCTCGACTCGACCCGAGATTCCTTTCATGCCTGGAACCGCAGCGCCCAGCCGGCGACGCACGTCTGTGCCCGCTCCGGCCCAGCTCACCCGCTCGACCGCCGATGCCGACGTCATTGCAACGCTCGACGCCGGCGGCACGCCTGTCGCCGCCCCGAGCCCCGCAGCCGGCGCCCCGCGCGAACGCTCGATCCTGCTCGGCTGGCGCGCATGGCTGTTCGTCGCCGCGCTGATCTGCGCATATACGCTGCCGGGCGTGCTCGGCCACGATCCGTGGAAGCAGGACGAAACCTACACGTTCGGCATCATCCAGCACATGCTCGAGACCGGCGATTTCGTCGTGCCGACCAATGCCGGCCAGCCGTTCATGGAAAAGCCGCCGCTTTACGCGTGGGTCGCGACCAGCCTCGCATGGCTGCTGCAGCGCGTGATGCCGCTGCACGACGCGGCGCGGCTCGCGAGCGCGCTGTTCGCGGCGCTCGCATTCGGCTTCATCGCGCGCGCGGCACGCGTCGCCAGCCGCGCGGACACCTGGTTCGACCTGCGCGTGATCGGCCCCGTCGTGTTGAGCGCGGGCACGCTCGTCGTCATCAAGCACACGCACGACATGTTGACCGACGTCGCGCTGTTCGCCGGTACGTCGATGGGCTTCTGCGGGCTGCTCGAACTCGTCACGCAGCACGTCGCGCGCGCGCAGCAGATGCGGCATGGGCTGCCGGTCCGGCCGTCGGGCCGCTGGGCCGCCCCGCTCTTCGGTGCGGGCGTCGGCATCGCGCTGATGACGAAGGGGCTGTTCGTGCCGCTCGTGTTCGCGGCCACGCTGGTCGGTACGCTGGTGGTTTATCCGGCCTGCCGCACCCGCGCGTTCGTGCGTTCGCTCGGCGTCGCCGCGCTCGTGTTCGCGCCGTTCGCGCTCGTCTGGCCGACCGCGCTGTTCCTGCGCTCCGAGACGCTGTTCATGACGTGGTTCTGGGATAACAACGTCGGCCGCTTCTTCGGTTTCTCCGTCCCCGAGCTGGGCGCGGAAAACGACAAGCCGTTCTTCATCCTGCGTGCGTTCCTGCTCGTGGGCTTCCCGGTCGCGCCGCTTGCGATCGTGGCGCTCCTGCGCGGTGCGTGGCGCGACTGGCGCACGCCGCGCGTCGCGCTGCCGGTGATGTTCGCGGGCATCGGGCTCGTCGTGCTGCACGTGTCCGCGACGTCGCGCCAGCTCTACATCCTGCCGTTCTTCGCCCCGCTCGCGCTGGTCGCCGCGCTGGCCATCGAACGCCTGCCGCGCCGGCTGCATCTCGCGTGGGATTACCTGAGCCGCATCCTGTTCGGCGCGACCGCCGCACTCGCGTGGGCAATCTGGGCCGTGATGGCCAATCCGGCCGCATCGCGCGCGGATCTCGCGCCGCTCGGCCGCTGGCTGCCGCTCGACTGGACGATGCCGATCGAGCCCGCGCTCGTGTCCGGCGCGCTCGCGCTGACGGTCGGCTGGCTGACGCTGCTGCCGAAGCTGCGCGCGACGGGCCTCTGGCGCGGCGCGCTGTCGTGGGGCGCGGGCGCACTCGTCGCGTGGGGGCTCGTGTACACGCTGCTGCTGCCATGGCTCGACGTCGCGAAGAGCTACCGCTCGGTGTTCGACGACCTGAACGCGCATCTCGCGCTCGAATGGAACGACGGCGACTGCATGGCGAGCCTGCACGGGCTCGGCGAATCGGAAGCGCCGATGCTGTACTACTTCTCCGGCATCCAGCACACGCCGATCGACGACGCCAGGACGACGCGCTGCACGTGGATGATCGTCCAGGGCGTACGGGCCGTCGATCCGGCGCCCGGCAGCGATTGGAAACTGTTCTGGACGGGCGCGCGCCCGGGCGACAACGAGGAAATGCTGCGCGTGTACGTGCGCACGCCCGAAGAGCACCTGCAGTAATACGGCGCGGCACGACGCGCTGTCGTGCCTGCCTTCATCCCGGGCGTGGAGCGGTCAGCACCACCGCCTGAAGCGCCGACCGCCGCCGACATAGAGGCGCTCCCGCTCGCCAAGGTTGCCCGCACGACATCGCGGGCCGCCCCCTCCCCTCGTCACGCCGCTGCGCGCATCGTCAGAACGACGAACCGGGCTCGCGAAGAAACGCCGTCTCCTCGTCGCTCGATGCACGACCGAGGATCGCGTTCCGGTGCGGAAAGCGGCCGAAGCGCTCGACGACGGCCGCGTGCAGCACCGCGAAACGGTGATAGCTCTCGCATCCTGCCTCATCGCGAATGCCCGCGCACAGGCGCACGGCCTCGCGCTGGCTGTCGACCGACTCGTCGTGCTCGAACGGCAGATACGCGAACGCACGGTGATGCCCGCTCGGCAACTGCGCGTCCCAGCCGGCCGCGACGACGCGGCGCGCGAGCGCGAGCGCCTTCGGATCGGCGGC
This sequence comes from Burkholderia metallica, assembly GCF_902832845.1. Lineage (GTDB taxonomy): Bacteria > Pseudomonadota > Gammaproteobacteria > Burkholderiales > Burkholderiaceae > Burkholderia > Burkholderia metallica. The sequence continues at coordinate 58,127 of NZ_CADFDB010000014.1, forward strand.
GAACGCGCGCGGCGTGCCGCGATGGATGTTGCGCGAAAACTGGTCGAGCACGACGATTAACGCCAGCGCTCCCAGCGGCGAGTCGGCCCATTGATCGCATGCGCCGTCGCACGCGGCGTCGAGCAGTGCGCGGTAGCGCGTGCGCAGCACGTCGTCGAACGCGTCGCCGCCGTTGAACCAGACCTTGCGGTTCTGTCCGAATTCGGCCGAGCCCGGCTCGCCGAACCAGAAATCCAGGATCTCCCGCGCTTGCGGATCGAGCGTCGGCGCGCCCGCGGGGCTGAGGTCGATCGTCATGCAAACTCCAGTACGAGGCGCCGGGTACGCGCGCTCTTCTTTTCCAGTTTCGCGACCCGCAGTTCGCCGATTTCGGACGTGTTGCGCACATGCGTGCCGCCGCACGGCTGCAGGTCGACCTCGTCGATGCGCAGCAGCCGCACGCGGCCGAGGCCCATCGGCGGCTTCACGCTCATCGTGCGCACGAGCTCCGGCCGCTCGGCCATCTCGTCGTCGGTGATCCATTCGGTCGTGACCGCGTGCGCGCCGGCCACGAGGCCGGCGAGGCGCCGCTCGACGTCGTCGCGATCGATCGCGTCGGACGTCGCGAAATCGAGCCGCACGTAGTCTGCCGTCACGCTGCAGCCGTCGACCGCGTACGGCAGCACCGCACACATCAGGTGCGCGGCCGTATGCAGGCGCATGTGCCGGTAGCGGCGCAGCCAGTCGATCTGCGCGACCACGCGCGTGCCGGGCGCGAGCGCCGCGACGCTCGCCTCCTGCTCCGGTGCGGGCACGTGCACGGCGTCGTCGGGCGTCGCGCCGTCGAATTTCGCCTTGCGCGTATCGGCAATCGCAATCGTGCTGCCGTCGGGCAGCGTCAACGTGCCGGCATCGCCGGCCTGGCCGCCGCCGAGCGGATAGAACACGGTGCGGTCGAGCCGGATGCCGTCGTCGCCGACGGCCAGAACGACCGCATCGCATTGCTTGAGGTACGCGTCTTCGCGAAACAGCGCTTGGGTCGTCATCGGGCGAGCCTCGTATCGATGGAGGGGAAGCGGCTAGTGTCGCGCCGCGTGGTAAGCGCGCCCAGACGCAGATCGTCCCGCGCGCGGGCAGCGGCGTACCGGTCGATCAACCGGGCCGGTTGCGCATCCAGTCGGCCGTGTCGTAGAACGAATGCATGAGCCGCTCGCGCAGCGGCTCGGGCAGCCCGATGTCTTCCATCGCCCACGCCATGCAGCGCAGCCACTGGTCGCGCTCGACCGACGCGATCGGGAACGGCAGGTGCCGCGCGCGCAGCCGCGGATGGCCGAAGCGGCTGATGTAGTGATCGGGGCCGCCGAGCCACCCGCACAGGAACCAGAACAGCTTGTCGCGCGAACCGTCGAGCGACGCCGGGTGCAGCGCGCGAATCTGCGCAAACTCGGGCTCGAGGTCCATCAGGTCGTAAAAGCGGTCCACCATGTCGCGCACGCGGGCTTCGCCGCCCACGAGTTCGAACGCCGTCGGCTGCGACGGCGCATCGTCATTCACATCGGTCATACGGATAGTCGGAAAACGGAATCGTCAGGGCCGCCGGCGACGCTCATGCGTCGCGCAGCGACTGCAGCGCGGGGCGCCGCAACACATTATGCAGGCTCAGCCAGCCGGCCGCACCGGCGCACGCGACGCCGGCCGCGATGCCGGCCGGCACGAGCCACGGATCGACGGCCAGCTGGAAGTCGAATACGCGCGACGCGAGCACCCAACCGACCGCGATCGCGCCCGCGGACGCCAGCGCACCGGCCAGCGAGCCGACCACGATGAATTCCGCGCGCTGCACCGCATTCACCTGCGCGCGCGACGCGCCGAGCGCGCGCAGCAGCGCGGCCTCGCGCACGCGTTCGTCGCGCGTGCCGGCCAGCGCGGTGTACAGCACGAGCACGCCGGCCGCGAGCGTGAACGCGAACAGGAACTGCACGGCCCCGACCACCTGCAGCATCATCCGCTGCAACTGCGCGAGGATCGGCGCGACGTCGATCGCGGTCAGGTTCGGGTAGCGCGCGATCAACGGATCGAGCAGCGCGGCGTTCGATGCGGGCAAATGGAAGCTCGTCAGGTACACGGCCGGGAAATCCTTCAGCACTGGCGGCGGCATCAGCACGAAGAAATTGACGCGGAACGAGCCCCAGTCGAGCTTGCGCACGCTCGTGACGGGCGCGTCGACCGTGAGCCCCGTCACGTCGAAGCGCAGCACGTCGCCCGGCTTCACGTTCAGCGTCTTCGCAAGGCCGGCCTCGATCGAGATCTGCGGCGTGGCCGCGGTGCCGAACCAGTTGCCGTCGACGATCCGGTTGTCGGACGGCAGCTCGGTCGTATAGGACAGGTTGAATTCGCGGTCGACGAGCCGGCGCGCCTCTTCGGACGGGTACGCGTCCGGATTCACCGGCTTGCCGTTGATCGCGACGAGGCGGCCGCGCACCATCGGTGCCGGCACCGCGTCGCGCACGCCGTGCGCGGCCAGATAGGCGGCGACGTCGTCGCGCTGGTCGGGCTGGATGTCGATCAGGAACTGGTTCGGTGCATCGGGCGGCGTCGATTGCCGCCAGCCCGCGACGAGGTCGTTGCGCGTGATCGCGATCAGCAGCAGGCACATCAGGCCGAGCGCGAGCGCGGTGATTTGCAGCGCGCTGGCCGTACCGCGCCGGTGCAGCGACGCGAGCGCGTAGCGCCAGCCGACGCCCGCGGCCACGCGTGCGTTGCGCACCGCGCGCGCGGCGGCGAACAGCACGAGCCGCGCGATCAGCGCGAAACCGACCAGCGCGCCGGCGAAACCGCCCGCGACGATCAGCCCGAGCTTCAGGTTGCCGGCAGCCGCGATCAGCAGCCCCGCGAACAGCACGACGCCGATCGCATACGCGGCCCACGCGGTGCGCGACGCGTCGCCCCACTCGCGCCGCAGCACGCGCACTGGCGGCACGCGCGTGAGCGGCACGAGCGGCGGCAGCGCGAAACCGAGCAGCAGCACGAGTGCGGCACCCATGCCGATCAGTGCCGGCCACAGCGTGGGCGGCGGCAGCACCACGTCGATCAGTCCGCCGAGCGCGGCCAGCAATGCCCAGTGGCCGCCATAGCCGAGCACCGCGCCGGCGGCGCCCGACACGATGCCGATACCGGCGAATTCGAGCGCGAACAGCGCGCCGAGCGTGCGCCGGCTCACGCCGAGGCAGCGCATCGTCGCGCAGCCGTCGAGGTGGCGCCGCATGTAGCGCTGCGCGGCCATCGCGATCGCGACCGCCGCGAGCAGCGCGGTCAGCAGCGCGACGAGCGTCAGGAAGTGCCGTGCGCGATCGAGCGTCTGCCGTACCTGCGGCTGGCCCTCCTGCAGCGACTCGAGGCCGACGCCGCGCAGTTTGCCGCCGTCGACGCGCGCATGCGCATACGCTTCGAAACGCGCGACGGCCGGTGCGGCGCCGGCCACCAGCAGCCGGTACGTGACGCGGCTGCCGTAGCCGGTGAGCCCCGTCGCGGCGAGTTCGTCCGCGCGCATCATCAGCCGCGGCGAAAAATTGACGAACGAAAAGCCGCGATCGAGCTCGCGGGAAATCGATGCGGCGACCTTGAACGTGCGCAGCCCGACGCGCACCGTATCGCCCGCCTTCAGGTGCAGCGCATCGAGCAGCGCCGGGTCGGCCCACACGGTGCCGGGCGCGGGAATCTCCGCGGCCTTCTGCGCGGTGGCGGCGCCGGCCGGCACGATGTCCACCGCGCCGCGCAACGGATATCCGGGCGACACGGCCTTCACGGCCGCGAGGCGCGACGGCGCCGCGTCGGTTGCCTGCCCGCCGGTGGCGGACGCGATCATGCTCGGGAAGATCGCGGTCGTCGCGGTACGCAGGCCGAGCGCGCGCGCCTGGCGATCGAACGACGGATCGACGGGGCGATCGGCCCGCACGACGAAATCGGCGCCGAGCATCTGGCGCGCATCGCGCTCGAGCCCCTGGCGCAGCCGGTCGGCGAGGAAGCCGACGCTCGTCAGCGCCGCGACCGCAAGCACCAGCGCGAGCACGAGCAGCGTCAGTTCGCCCGCGCGCCAGTCGCGCGCGGTCATGCGCGCTGCCTGGCGGATCAGGTCGCGCAGGCCGAAGCGGCCGGCATGCGCACGGGCTTCATGACCGGATTGCCCGGCTGGCGGCGGCGCCGCGTGTTGCGCCTCCTTCAATCGCGCTTCCCCCCGATCGAGTTCAGCCGCGAGACCATATGGTTCGCCATGCCGCGAAAACCGCCCGAAACGCCGCGCCACAGGCGCGGGAGCGCCCACGCGGAAGCGGCGATGAACGCGGCGAGCAGCACGAGGAACGCGAGCGGAACGAAGAACGCGAGCACGAGCCCGCCGACCACGAGGCCGTCCTCGGTCGACGACGCGATCCAGTTCGAAATCGGTTCGGGAGACAGGTTGATCATCGCGCGCGTGCCGGCCTTCGCCACGTGCGCGGCGCCGGCAAGCGAGCCGCCGGCGAGCCCTGCGACCGCGAGCATGGTCGGATCGGCATGGCCGAGCGCGCCGGCTGCGAGCACGGCGCCGGCCGGAATGCGGATGAAGGTGTGCACGGCATCCCACAGCGAGTCGAACGCGGGGATCTTGTCGGCAAGGAATTCGGTCACGGCGAGCACGGCCGCGGCGCCGATGACCCAAGGCGACATCAGCACGGCCAGCGTGTCGGGCAGATGGAGCCAGCCGAACCGCGCCAGCACACCGGCGATCAGCACCGTCAGGTACAGGCGCAGGCCGCTCGCCCACGCGAGCCCCGCGCCGAGCGAAATGGCTTCGATCATGGCCCTCTCCTTGCACTTTCCGTGCGCTTTGCCGATTGACCGGATCGGGTCGGACAGACAGGCCGCGCGGCGCGTGGCGACCGGCACCGCGTGCCGCGAGAAGCACGGCGGTATTCAGGCCCGAATACGTTCCATTATAGACAGGCTCGGCGGGCGGCCGGCGCAATTACGCGGTGCGGCACCCCGGGCGCATGCGCGCCCGGGTGCGTTCGTCAGGCAGCCGACGACAGCTTGAGGCCGATCAGCCCCGCGACGATCAGCGCCGCGCTTGCGATGCGTGCGACGGTCAACGCCTCGCCCAGCATCACGATGCCGAACACGAACGCACCGACCGCGCCGATGCCCGTCCACACCGCGTATGCGGTGCCGAGCGGCAACTGGCGCATCGCGATCGCGAGCAGCCCGAAGCTGGCCAGCGCGGTCACGACCGTAAACACCGACGGGCCGAGCTTCGTGAACCCGTCCGACGATTTCAAGCCGGCCGCCCAGGCCACTTCCAGCAAACCGGCAATCAACAACCATACCCACGCCATCTCGACGTACTCCGTATCGGATGGGGCCGTCCCCGTTGAAGCGAATGACCCGGGGTCGTCCCCGGGCGGCGCCGAGTATAACAAGATGCTTACGAACGCGGCGCGGCGCCGGCGGCCGGCCATGAGGCGGCCGGGGGCGATCAGGGGCGCAATCTGCCAGGCCCGGTCAGTTCGATACGCGCTTCGGCGTGGCGCCGCCGACGCAGCGGTCGTCGCGGTACAGCGCCCACTCCTCGCACACGCGGCCGTCCTTGAACACGCACATGCCGGCCTGCCCGCTCGGCAGGTTGCGGATCGTGTGGCGACCGCCGAGCTTCGCGCAATTGACCGACGCGGGATTGGCCATCGCCTGCTGGGACGACGACGGTTGCTGCCCGGGCGGCAGCGGTTGGGCGAACGCGCCGGACGCGGCAAGCGCCAGCGCACAGATGACGACCAGACGGACGGACATTGCACGCTCCTCGTTTTCGTTCGCGGAGCGGTCAGGATAGCGGGGAATGCGCGCCGGGTGTGCAACGCGCGCACCGGCCGCGAGACTGTCGCGCCGGCGCAACCGTGCACCGCAGCGGCACAGCGACGCGCGTCACGCCGCGCCGACGAGCCGGTAGCCGACGCCCGTCTCGGTGACGATGTACTCGGGCTGCGCCGGGTCGCGTTCGAGCTTCTGGCGCAGGTGCGCCATGTAGATGCGCAGGTAGTGATGGCTTTCGACGTGCGACGGCCCCCACACGTCGCGCAGCAGCTGGCGGTGCGTGAGTACGCGCCCCGCATGGCGCACGAGCGTCGCGAGCAGCCGGTACTCGAGCGGCGTCAGGTGCACGATCTCGTTGTCGCGCCACACCTGGCGCAGCGCGAGATCGACGATCACGGTGCCGAAAGTTACCTTCGGCGACTCGTTCGCACCGCCCTGGTTGCGCCGGCGCAGTTGCGCGCGAATCCGCGCGCGCAGTTCGGATACGCCGAACGGCTTGGTCAGGTAATCGTCGGCGCCCGCGTCGAGCGCGGCGACCTTCTCCTCCTCCTGCGTGCGCGCGGACAGCACGATCACCGGCACTTCGGACCAGCCGCGCAGTTCGCGGATCACGTCGAGGCCGTCGGTGTCGGGCAGGCCGAGGTCGACGATCACGAGATCGGGCTTGCGCGTCGCCGCGTCGATCAGCCCCTGCTTGCCCGTCTCGGCCTCGAACACCGCGATGTCCTCCTCCTCGAGCGCGGCGCGCACGAAACGGCGGATCTGCTTTTCGTCCTCGATCAGGACGACGGTCAGGCTGGGTTCACTCATGGTCTGGCAATGATTCGGATGGTGACGATGCACCCGGCACATCGGGTTCGTCGTCGGGTACGGCGGGCGCGGCCGGCGGCGTCTCGACCGGCAGCGTGAACCAGAAGCGCGCGCCCGTCACGTGGCCGTCGGGCGCGGTGCGGTTGAGCGCGCCGATTTTACCGCCGTGCGCCTCGACGATCGCGCGGCAGATCGCGAGGCCGAGGCCGATGCCCGGCGTCGCCGATTCCTTCTCGCCGCGCGTGAACTTGTCGAAGATGCGCGTTTCCATCCCGGCCGGCAGGCCCGGGCCGTGATCGTCGACATGCACGCGCACGAACGGCTGCCCGTCGTCGGACACGCGTTCGGCGCCGATGTCGAGCGGCGTATCGGGCGGCGTGTACTTCGCCGCGTTCTCGAACAGGTTGGTGAACAGCCGTTCCATCAGCACCGCGTCCATCTGCAGCAGCGGCAGGTCGGCGGGCAGCGCGACGCGCGCGGGATGGCGCGCGAGCACGCGCTTGCATGCGGCGAGCGCAGCGCCGACGGTTTCCTCGAGCAGCGACCACTGGCGCTTGAGCTGCAGGCTGCCGGCCTGCAGCCGCGCCATGTCGAGCAGGTTCGTGACGATGCCCGTCATGCGCAGCGCCTCGTCGTGGATCGCGTCGACGAGTTCGCCCTCGCGCTGCGCGACGCGTTCGGCCGCCGCAGCGTCGCCGCCCTGCGCGGTCGCACGCCCGTTCGCGAGCATCGACGAGAAGCCGACGATCGTCGTGAGCGGCGTGCGCAGGTCGTGCGAGATCGCCGACAGCAGCGAGTTGCGCAGCCGCTCGGACTCCATGTTGACGAGCGCATCGCGCGCGATCTCCACGTAGTGAACGCGTTCGAGCGCGAGCGCGATCTGCGCGGCGAACGCGTCGAGCATCCGCTGTTGTTCGGGCACCTCGAGTTCGCGCGGCTCGCGCGATGCGACCGCGAGCACGCCGCGCGTGCGCATCGGCGCCTTCAGCGGCAGGTACAGCGCGGCCGTCGCGGGCAGCGTGTCGGTGCCGCGCCCGGCCGGCTTCTGCTGGTCGTACACCCACTGGCCGACGTCGCTGTCGAGATCGGCGCCCGTCAGCGTGACGGCCGCGTCGGGCTCCTCGATCTTCTGCCGCACCTTGTCCGCGCTGTCGGGCAGCAGGAACGCGACGCGAGCGCGGAACACCTCGCCCACGTGCCGGCTGCCGATCTCGACGATCTGCTCGGTCGTCAGCGCCGCGCCGAGCTCGCGCGCCATCGCGTAGATCGCGCCGGTGCGGCGCTCGCGGCGCTGCGCGACGCTCGCCTGCCGCGTCAGGGTCGACGTCAGGTGGCTGATCACGAGCGACGTCAGCAGCATCCCGAAGAAAGTCAGCAGGTATTGCGTGTCGCTCACCGAGAACGACATGCGCGGCGGCACGAAGAAGTAATCGAACGCGGCCACCGACAGGAACGACTGCAGCACACCCGGGCCGCGCCCCAGCCTCACGGCCGAGAACACGACGCCGAGCAGGTACAGCATCACGAGGTTCGTCAGGTCGAGCCGCTCGGACACGAGGCTCGCGAGAACGGTGATCGCCGCGCAGATCGCGGCCGCATACACGTAGTGGCGCGGCGGCGAGCGGTGCGTGCCGAACTGCGCGAACGCATTGCGCCAGTCGCGCGCCCGCGCATCGAGCGGCGCGGCGCGCGCCTCGTCGCTCGCGGTCGCACGGATCAGCATCAGGTCGACGTCGCCCGCGCGTTCGGCGAGCTGTTCGCCGAACGGCCGCGCGAAGCGGCGCATGAGCCCGACCTTCGGCGAGCCGCCCGCGACGAGCTTCGACACGTTGCGGACCTTCGCATAGCCGATCAGCGCGGCGACCGCGTCGGCGCCGGCGAGCGTGGCCGTCTCAGCGCCCAGCTCGGCCGCGAGCTTCAGCGCGTCGAGCGTGCGCTGCCGCTGCGCGTCGGGCAGCCGCTGCAGGCGCGGCGTCTCGACGTACACGGCGATCCAGTCGGCCTTCAGGCTCGCGGCGAGCCGGGCGGCCGCGCGCACGAGCGTCGGTGCCTCCGGGCCCGGCCCGACGCACACGAGCAGCCGTTCGCGCGCCTGCCAGATGCGCTGGATCGAGCGGTCCGCGCGGTATTCGCGCATCTGCGCGTCGACGCGATCGGCCGTGCGCCGCAGCGCCAGTTCGCGCAGCGCGATCAAGTTGCCCTTGCGGAAGAAGTTGCGCACCGCGCGCTCGGCCTGCTGCGCGAGATAGACCTTGCCGTCGCGCATCCGCTCGAGCAGCTCCTCGGCCGGCAGGTCGACGAGCGTGACTTCGTCGGCCGCATCGAACACGCGGTCAGGCACGGTCTCCCACACGCGGATGCCGGTGATCGCGCCGACCACGTCGTTCAGGCTTTCGAGGTGCTGGACGTTGACGGTCGTATACACGTCGATGCCCGCGTCGAGCAGTTCGTACACGTCCTGCCAGCGCTTCAGATGTCGCGCGCCCTGCACGTTCGAGTGCGCGAGTTCGTCGACGAGGATCAGTTGCGGCCGGCGTGCGAGCGCGCCGTCGAGATCGAATTCGGCGAGCGTGCGGCCGCGATAGTCGATGCGCGCGAGCGGCAGGACGTCGAGGCCGTCGAGCAGCGCAGCGGTTTCGCCCCGCCCGTGGGTCTCGACGATGCCGACGACGACGTCGACGCCTTCCTGCAGGCGCTGGCGTGCGGCCTGCAGCATGGCGTAGGTCTTGCCGACGCCGGCCGAGGCGCCGAAGAAGATCTTGAGCTGGCCGCGCCGCTGCTTTTCTTCGTCGCGCTGCAGCTTGTCGAGGAGTTGGTCTGGATCGGGACGATTCATGCGTCGGAAAGGCGGAGCGCACGGATGCGCGCGTGTACGAGCATTGTTGTGCCAAATCGCCGCAAAAGGCAAAGACGGCGCATGCGCCGTCGGGAAAAGGAGCGTCCGGCGCGAAGCGGGCCGCGCCGGACGCCGGTCAGCGCGCGCCCGATCAGTGCGCGGCCTGCGCCGCGTCGAGCGCAAGGTTCAGCTTCAGCACGTTCACGCGCGGCTCGCCGAGCACGCCGAACTGGCGGCCCGTCGTGTTCGCGGCGACGAGCTGCGCGACCGCGTCGGGCGCCAGGTTGCGCGCCTTCGCGACGCGCTCGACCTGGTATGCGGCGGCGGCCGGCGTGATCTCCGGATCGAGGCCGCTCGCCGAGGCCGTCACGAGGTCGACCGGCACCGGCTTCGACAGGTCGGTGCCCGCGTCGCGCAGCGCGGCGATGCGCCCCTTCACCTGGTCGGCGAGCGACGGGTTCAGCGGGCCGAGGTTCGAGCCGCCGGAGCCGCTTGCGTTGTACGGCATCGGCGACGTGGCCGACAGCCGGCCCCAGAAGTACTTCGGCGCGTCGAACGGCTGGCCGATCAGTGCGGAGCCGACCGGCTTGCCGTCCTTCTCGATCAGGCTGCCGTTCGCCTGCGACGGGAACACCGCCTGGCCGAACACGGTCATCACGGCCGGGTAGGCAAGGCCCGTCACGGCGGTCAGGACGGCAAAGATCACGACGAGCGGACGAATCAACGTTTTCATGAGGTTTCCTTCAAATACGGCCGGCTCACGCCCAGCCGAGCGCGGCGAGCGTCATGTCGATCAGCTTGATGAACGGGAACGGCAGCAGCACGCCGCCGAGGCCGTAGACCAGCAGGTTGCGGCGCAGCAGCGACGCGGCGCCGAGCGGCCGGTACGTGACGCCCTTCAGCGCGAGCGGAATCAGCGCGACGATGATCAGCGCGTTGAAGATCACCGCCGACAGGATCGCCGACGCCGGCGACGTCAGGTGCATGATGTCGAGCACGCGCAGTTGCGGGTAGGTCGTCACGAACGCGGCCGGGATGATCGCGAAATACTTCGCGATGTCGTTCGCGATCGAGAACGTCGTCAGCGAGCCGCGCGTCATCAGCATCTGCTTGCCGATCTCGACGATCTCGATCAGCTTCGTCGGGTTCGAGTCGAGGTCGACCATGTTGCCGGCTTCCTTCGCCGCCTGCGTGCCGGTGTTCATCGCCACCGCGACGTCGGCCTGCGCGAGCGCCGGCGCGTCGTTGGTGCCGTCGCCCGTCATCGCGACGAGACGCCCCGCCGCCTGGTGCTCGCGGATCGTCGCGAGCTTGGTTTCCGGCGTCGCTTCCGCGAGGAAATCGTCGACGCCCGCCTCCGCCGCGATCGCGGCAGCCGTCAGCCGGTTGTCGCCCGTCACCATCACGGTCTTGATGCCCATCTTGCGCAGTTCCGCGAAGCGCTCCTTGATGCCGCCCTTCACGATGTCCTTCAGCTCGATCACGCCGAGCACGCGCGCCGCGCCTTCATGCAGGTCGGCCACGACGAGCGGCGTGCTGCCGCGGCGCGCGACGTCGTCCACCGCGCGGCGCACTTCCTCGGGGAAGCGGCTGCCGCGCGTTTCGACGTAGTGGCGGATCGCGTCGGCCGCGCCCTTGCGGATCTCGCGCCCCGGAAGATCGACGCCGCTCATCCGCGTCTGCGCGGAAAAGCCGAGGAACGTCGCGTGGAGCTGCCCCATGTCGCGCTGGCGAATGTTGAAGCGCTCCTTCGCGAGCACGACGATGCTGCGGCCTTCCGGCGTTTCGTCGGCGAGCGACGACAGTTGCGCGGCATCGGCCAGCGCTTCCTCGGTCACGCCCGGCGCCGGCACGAACGTCGACGCCTGGCGGTTGCCGAGCGTGATCGTGCCGGTCTTGTCGAGCAGCAGCACGTCGACGTCGCCGGCCGCTTCCACCGCGCGGCCCGACGTCGCGATCACGTTCGCCTGCATCATCCGGCTCATCCCGGCCACGCCGATCGCGGACAGCAGCCCGCCGATCGTCGTCGGGATCAGGCACACGAGCAGCGCGACGAGCGCAGTGATCGTCACCACGTGGCCGGCCTTCATCGCTTCGACCGAGAACATCGAGAACGGCAGCAGCGTCGCGGTCGCGAGCAGCATCACGATCGTCAGCGCGACCAGCAGGATCGTCAGCGCGATCTCGTTCGGCGTTTTCTTGCGCTTCGCCCCTTCGACCATCGCGATCATCCGGTCGAGGAACGCCTCGCCGGGGTTCGCGGTGACCTTGACGACGATCCAGTCGGACAGCACGCGCGTGCCGCCCGTCACCGACGAGAAGTCGCCGCCCGATTCGCGGATCACCGGCGCGGACTCGCCGGTGATCGCCGATTCGTCGACCGATGCGACGCCGTCGACGACCTCGCCGTCGGCCGGGATCACGTCGCCGGCCTCGACCAGCACGACGTCGCCACGACGCAGGTCGGACGCGGTGGTGATGCGGATCGGCGACTTTGGATGCGGCTCGTTGAGCTTCTTCGCCATCACGTCCTTCTTCGCGCTGCGCAGCGATGCAGCCTGCGCCTTCGAGCGCCCCTCGGCGAGCGCTTCGGCGAAGTTCGCGAACAGCACCGTGAACCACAGCCACAGCGCGATCGCGAGGATGAAGCCAGCCGGTGCCTCGGCCTGGCCGGCGAGCGCCGCGATCCACAGGATCGTGGTCAGGATGCTGCCGACGTACACGCAGAACATCACCGGGTTGCGGAACTGCGTGCGCGGCGTGAGTTTCTTGAACGAGTCCACGATCGCCGGGCGCAGCAGCGCCGGATCGAACATGGACCGTGTTGCGGAATGTTGAGTCATTGCGATCTCTTCAAGCTCTTCAGTCTTTTCAATGTGTCGCCATGCGGACGCGCATCACGCGCCCAGCCACATCATCAGGTGCTCGACGCCCGGGCCGAGCGCAAGCGCCGGCACGTAAGTCAGCGCGCCCACCAGCAGCACGGTGCCGAGCAGCAGCACGACGAACAGCGGGCCGTGGGTCGGCAGCGTGCCGCTCGTCACCGCGATGCGTTTCTTCGCGGCGAGCGAGCCGGCGATCGCCAGCACCGGCACGATCGTGCCGAAGCGGCCGAACCACATCGCGATCGCGGTCATCCAGTTGTAGAACGGCGTGCCGACCGTCAGGCCCGCAAACGCGCTGCCGTTGTTGTTCGCGGCCGAACTGAACGCATAGAGGATTTCCGAGAATCCGTGCGGGCCCGGGTTCGCGATGCCGGCCTTGCCCGCATCGGCGAGCACGGCGATCGACGTGCCGACCAGCACGAGCAGCGGCGTGAGCAGCACGACGATCGACACCATCTTCATCTCGTACGACTCGATCTTCTTGCCGACGTATTCCGGCGTGCGGCCGATCATCAGACCGGCGACGAACACCGCGAGCAGCGCGAACACGAGCATCCCGTAGAGGCCCGAGCCGACCCCGCCGTAGATCACTTCGCCGAGCTGCATCAGCAGCATCGGCACGAGGCCGCCGAGCGGCGTCAGCGAGTCGTGCATCGTGTCGACCGCGCCGCACGACGCGGCCGTGGTCGCGACCGTGAAGATGCCGGTCTGCGCGATCCCGAAGCGGGTTTCCTTGCCTTCCATGTTGCCGCCCGGCTGCAGCGCGTTCGCCGACTGGTCGACGTGCAGCGCGGCGAGCGTCGGATTGCCGCCCTGCTCGGCGCTCACCTCCACGCCGACCGCGATCGTGAACGCGACCGTCATCGCCGCGAGCACCGCGATGCCCTGGCGGCGGTCGCCGATCACGCGGCCGAACACGAGGCACAGCGCGGCCGGGATGATCAGAATCGAGAAGATCTGCAGGAAGTTCGCGAACGGCGTCGGGTTCTCGTACGGGTGCGCGGAATTCGCGTTGAAGAAGCCGCCGCCGTTGGTGCCGAGCATCTTGATCGCTTCCTGCGACGCAACCGGGCCCATCGCGAGCGTCTGCTTCGTGAGCGGGGTCGGCACCGTCACCGGGTTGCCCTTGTCGTCCTTGACCGGGTTGCCCTGCGCGTCGAGCTTCGGCGCCGCGTAGGTGCTCGCCTGCAGCACCGGCACGTCCTGATACGCCTTCATGTTCTGGATCACGCCCTGGCTCATCAGCAGCGCGGCGACGAGCGCGGCCATCGGCACGAGCACGTACAGCGTCACGCGCGTGAGGTCGACCCAGAAGTTGCCGATCGTCTGCGCGGTGTGGCGCGCGAAGCCGCGGATCAGCGCGATCACGACGACGATGCCGGTCGCGGCCGACAGGAAGTTCTGCACGGTCAGGCCGAGCATCTGCGCCAGATAGCTGACCGTCTGCTCGGGCGTGTAGTCCTGCCAGTTCGTGTTGGTGACGAAGCTCACGGCCGTGTTGAACGCGCCGTCGACCGTCATCGCGCCGAATTGCTGCGGGTTGCCGGGCAGGAAGCCCTGCAGGCGCAGCAGCCCGTAGAGGAACAGCGCGCCGAGCGCATTGAACGCGATCGTCGCGATCGCGTACTGCTTCCAGTTCATCTCGCTGCCGGCGTCGACGCCGGCGATGCGGTACAGCACGCGCTCGAGCGGGCCGAACACGCGCACGACGCGCGAGCTGCCGTCCATCACCGCGCTCAGGTAGCGCGCGACCGGCACGGCCGCCGCCAGCAGCACGGCGATGAACAGCAGCGTCTGCAACAGGTTGTTCGCGTTCATTCGATGTCCTCCGCGCGCAGCAGCGCAAAGACGAGATACGCGAACAGCAGGGCCGTCGATGCGCCCGCCAGCCAAAGCATCCAGGTCATGCTCGCCCCCCGCGACCGTATTGCGCGAGCTTGTCGCAACCTGCGACCAAACCCAGGATCAGCGCGGTGAAAAGCACCAGGGCGCCGATAAATACCGCATCCATTTTTATGTTCTCCGTCGTCGAAGTGAGACGACTAGAACCTTATGGGAACGCACGTAAAGGGCGGGTCAAAGGTATCGGGGCGGATATAAAAAACGTGTAAACGCGGGAATCGGGTGCTGCGGCGGGAATCGGAGGCGGGAGGCGGAAAGCGGAAGGCGGGACGGACGGCGCGAAGGCGCCGTCCGGAAAAAGCGCGTGCCGGCATGGCGCCGGCGCGCAGCAGGCAGATCAGGGAATCAGAATCGTCGAGCCGGTGGTCTTGCGCGCCTCGAGATCGGCATGCGCGCGACCGACTTCGGCGAGCGGATAACGCTGGTTGATACTCGTCTTCACCTTCCCCGACAGGATCACATCGAACAGCTCGGCGGCCGCGGCTTCGAGATCGGCGCGCTTCGCGATGTACGAGAACAACGTGGGCCGCGTGAAGAACAGCGAGCCGCGCGACGAGAATTCCTTCGAATCGATCGGCGGCAGCGGGCCCGACGCGCTGCCGAAGCTGACGAAGTAGCCGAGCGGCGCGAGGCAGTCGAGCGAGCCGATGTAGGTGTCCTTGCCGATCGAATCGTAGACGACCGGCACGCCCGCGCCGTTCGTGATCTCCTTCACGCGCTGCGTGAAGTTTTCGCGCGTATAGACGATCGGATGATCGCAACCGTGCGCCTTCGCGAGTTCGGCCTTCTCGTCGGAGCCGACCGTGCCGATCACCGTCACGCCGAGCGCCTTCGCCCACTGGCACACGAGCAGACCGACGCCGCCGGCCGCCGCATGGATCAGGATCGTGTCGCCGGCCTTCACCGGATACGTGCGGCGCAGCAGGTAGTGCGCGGTCAGGCCCTGCAGCATCACCGATGCCGCGTCGTCGTAGCTGATCCCGTCGGGCAGCTTCACGAGCCGCTCGGCCGGCATCACGCGCTCCTGCGCGTATGCGCCCGGCGGCTGCCCGACGTACGCGACGCGGTCGCCCGCCTTGAGCGCGGTCACGCCTTCGCCGACGGCCGTCACCTCGCCCGCCGCTTCCATCCCGAGGCCGCCGGGCAGCGGCTGCGGATACAGGCCCGTGCGGAAATATACGTCGATGTAGTTGAGGCCGACCGCGTGCTGCTTCACGCGCACCTCTCCGGCTTTCGGTTCGCCGACCTCGACGTCGACCCACTTCATCACGTCCGGGCCGCCCGGCTGGTCGTATCGGATTGCTTTCGGCATCGTTTCGCTCCTCGTTTGTCTGGAATCTGGAAATCCGGTCCGGCGAATGCATCGACATCGCCACTGCGCGATGCGTGCGAGCGCGGGTCGCAGCGGACGATTCTCGCGCGTCGTGCGCGGTCGTGCAGCGCGTCGTCGCAATCCCTTCACAGTGGTAGGGTTTTCGCGGGAAACGGAATTGCCGAACCAAGTACGCGGGCGAGGCTCGCGGCGTCGAACCACTCGCAGCGATTTGATCGAAATCGCGCCCAATGATGGTCGTCACACTTCCACACGTTTAAATCGTCGCCTTTCGAGTCAGACGAATTCTCGTTCTGTCCGCGATGGCCGGACCTGACTGCCACCCCGGGTCTGCGCCTGGCAGCCGGCAGGCGACAAGTCAAATCCGGAGAAATCGATTCGGAAGTGCTCGGCGATCTCAGGAAACGGCCACGAGATGCGCTGAAGGCCAGTGCGGCAGCCTTGGTCGCCCATGTCTTGCGACAAAAATACCCGTGTCGTTAGCAAACGTCCTGCATGTTGCGCGCCAGATCGTCGAGCAGCATCCGCGCGGTCGCGACATTGGTCGCGACCGGCACGTCGTGCACGTCGCACGCACGCACCAGCGCGGTGATGTCGGGGTCGTGCGGCTGCGCGGTCATCGGATCGCGCAGGAACACGACGATGTCGACGCGGCCGTCGGCCAGTTCCGCGCCGATCTGCAGGTCGCCGCCGAGCGGCCCCGACAGCTTGCGCTCGACTTCGAGCCCGTGGGCAGCGGCGATCCGGCCGCCCGTCGTGCCGGTCGCGACCAGCCGGCACTGCGCGAGCGTCTCGCGATACTGGCCCGCGAGCGCGACGATCTCGTCCTTCTTCGCGTCGTGCGCAATCAATGCGATGCGGGGTTTGCTCATCTCCGGTTCCTTCGTCGTTCAGTGGTTGTCGTCATCGTGAATGGCGCGGTGTGCGTAGCGGCGTCAGAACGTGCCCGGATACGCGCCGCCGTCGAGCAGCCAGTTCTGCCCGGTGATGTACCCGGCGTGCACGCTGCACAGAAACGCGCAGGCCGCGCCGAATTCGGCGCGCGTGCCGAGGCGCCCGGCCGGGATGTCCTTCGTACGACGTGCGCGCATCTCGTCGACCGACACGCCCTGCGCCTTCGCCGACGCGGCGAGCGTCGTCGCGATCCGGTCGGTGTCGAACAGCCCCGGCAGCAGGTTGTTGATCGTCACGCCCTGCCCCGCGACCTTGCGCGACAGCCCCGCGACGAAGCCGGTCAGCCCCGAGCGCGCGCCGTTCGACAGCGCGAGCACGTCGATCGGCGCCTTCACGGCCGAACTCGTGATGTTGACGATCCGGCCGAAGCCGCGCGCGATCATCCCGTCGACGGTCGCGCGAATCAGCTCGATCGGCGTCAGCATGTTCGATTCGAGCGCGCGGATCCAGTCGTCGTGCGAGAAGTCGCGGAAGTCGCCGGGCGGCGGGCCGCCGGCATTCGTCACGAGAATGTCCGGCTGCGGGCACGCGGCGAGCGCGGCCGCGCGGCCGTCCGGCGTCGTGATGTCGCACGCGACCGCCGTGACCGACACGTTCGCGCCGGCGCGGATCTCTTCCGCGGTTTCCTCCAGCGTGTCGCGCGTGCGCGCGACGATCACGAGGTTCACGCCCTCGGCGGCCAACGCTTCCGCGCAGCCGCGCCCGAGCCCCTTGCTTGCCGCGCACACGAGCGCGGTCTTTCCTTCAATGCCGAGATCCATCGTCGCTTCCCTGGTGGCGCGCGTGCCGGCACAGCCCCGCGTGGCCGCCGGCGGGCGGGCGAACGGGCGTGCGCGGCACGCGGATTGTCGTGAGACGTCGATAATATCCGGATCGCGCGGCGCGCCTTGGTAAAATTGCGGCCATAAGCGATGGCCGGCCCGTGCCCGCCGCCGCCCCCCGATCCCCTTTTGCCGCCAAGGCACCCCGTCATGAAACAGGACAGCCGTTTCCCGAACCTCTTCATCACCGATCATCCGCTGATCCAGCACAAGCTCACGCACATGCGCGACAAGGACACGTCCACGCGCACGTTCCGCGAGCTGCTGCGCGAGATCACGCTGCTGATGGGCTATGAGATCACCCGCAACCTGCCGATCACGACCAAGCGGGTCGAAACCCCGCTGGTGGCGGTCGACGCGCCGGTGATCGCGGGCAAGAAGCTCGCGATCGTGCCCGTGCTGCGCGCGGGCATCGGGATGTCGGACGGCCTGCTCGACCTGGTGCCGTCCGCGCGCGTCGGCCACATCGGCGTGTACCGCGCCGACGACCACCGCCCGGTCGAATACCTGGTGCGCCTGCCGGACCTCGAAGACCGCATCTTCATCCTGTGCGACCCGATGGTCGCGACCGGCTACTCGGCCGTGCACGCGGTCGACGTGCTCAAGCGCCGCAACGTGCCGGCCGCGAACATCATGTTCGTCGCGCTGGTCGCCGCGCCCGAGGGCGTGCAGGTATTCCAGGACGCGCACCCGGACGTGAAGCTGTTCGTCGCGTCGCTCGACTCGCACCTGAACGAGCACGCGTACATCGTGCCGGGCCTCGGCGACGCGGGCGACCGCCTGTTCGGCACCAAGAACTGAGCACCTGCACGGCCGCGCGACGCGCGGCCTGGCCGTTCGGCCATGTGCGGCGGCCCCGATCCGGCGGTCGCCGCGTGATAAAATCTCGATCCACTCGACACGCGCGGCCCCGCGGCTTCATGCCCGCCGACACGGCCGCCGATTCAACGACACACTGAAACAATCGCCCGCGCTGCGCGCCCGGGCACGGAGAAAGGTATGGCTGGTCATTCGAAATGGGCCAACATCAAGCATAAGAAGGCAGCGGCCGACGCGAAGCGCGGCAAGATCTGGACCCGTCTGATCAAGGAAATCCAGGTGGCGGCGCGCCTCGGCGGCGGCGACGTCACCTCGAACCCGCGCCTGCGTCTCGCGGTCGACAAGGCGGCCGACGCGAACATGCCGAAGGACAACGTCAAGCGCGCGATCGATCGCGGCGTCGGCGGCGCGGACGGCGCGAACTACGAAGAGATCCGTTACGAAGGCTACGGCATCAGCGGCGCGGCGATCATCGTCGACACGCTGACCGACAACCGCACCCGCACGGTCGCGGAAGTCCGCCACGCGTTCTCGAAGTTCGGCGGCAACATGGGCACCGACGGCTCGGTCGCGTTCATGTTCGATCACGTCGGCCAGTTCCTGTTCGCACCGGGCACGTCGGAAGACGCGCTGATGGAAGCCGCGCTCGAAGCCGGCGCGAACGACGTGAACACGAACGACGACGGCTCGATCGAAGTGCTGTGCGACTGGCAGGAATTCTCGAAGGTGAAGGACGCGCTCGAAGCCGGCGGCTTCAAGGCCGAACTCGCCGAAGTGACGATGAAGCCGCAGAACGAAGTCGAGTTCACCGGCGACGACGCGGCGAAGATGCAGAAGCTCCTGGACGCGCTCGAGAACCTCGACGACGTGCAGGACGTGTATACGAACGCCGTCATCGTCGAGGAATGATGTGCCGGCCGCCGTGCTCCTGTCGCGGCGGCGGCCCGACCGAATCCGCGGCCGGCGCGCCTGAGCGTGCCGGCCGCCCTGTTTTCTAGTCTGCGGGGAATCCCATGAAACTACTCGTCGTCGGTTCCGGCGGCCGCGAACATGCGCTGGCGTGGAAGCTCGCGCAGTCGCCGCGCGTCCAGATGGTCTACGTCGCGCCCGGCAATGGCGGCACGGCGCAGGACGAGCGCCTGAAGAACGTCGACATCACGGCGCTCGACGAACTCGCCGATTTCGCGGAACGCGAAGGCGTCGCGTTCACGCTCGTCGGGCCGGAAGCGCCGCTTGCGGCCGGCATCGTCAACCTGTTCCGCGCACGCGGCCTGAAGGTGTTCGGCCCGACCCGCGAAGCCGCGCAGCTCGAAAGCTCGAAGGATTTCGCGAAGGCGTTCATGAAGCGCCACGGCATCCCGACCGCCGAGTACGAAACGTTCTCCGACGTGGCCGCCGCCCACGCGTACATCGACGCGAAGGGCGCGCCGATCGTCGTGAAGGCCGACGGCCTCGCGGCCGGCAAGGGCGTCGTCGTCGCGATGACGCTGGAAGAAGCGCATGCGGCCGTCGACATGATGCTGTCGGGCAACAAGCTCGGCGACGCCGGCGCGCGTGTCGTGATCGAGGAATTCCTCGACGGCGAGGAAGCGAGCTTCATCGTGATGGTCGACGGCAAGCACGCGCTCGCGCTGGCTTCCAGCCAGGATCACAAGCGCCTGCTCGACGAGGATCGCGGCCCGAACACGGGCGGCATGGGCGCGTATTCGCCCGCGCCGATCGTCACGCCGCAGATGCACGCACGCGTGATGCGCGAGATCATCATGCCGACGGTGCGCGGGATGGAGAAGGACGGCATCCGCTTCACGGGCTTCCTGTATGCGGGCCTGATGATCGACAAGGAAGGCAATCCGCGCACGCTCGAGTTCAACTGCCGGATGGGCGATCCGGAAACGCAGCCGATCATGGCGCGCCTGAAGAGCGATTTCTCGAAGGTCGTCGAGCAGGCGATCGCAGGCACGCTCGATACGGTCGAGCTCGACTGGGACCGCCGTACCGCACTCGGCGTCGTGCTGGCCGCGCACGGCTATCCGGACGCGCCGCGCAAGGGCGACCGCATCAACGGGATCCCGGCCGAGACCGAACAGGCGGTCACGTTCCATGCGGGCACGACGCTCGACGGCGACAAGCTGACGACGTCCGGCGGCCGCGTGCTGTGCGTGGTCGGCCTCGCCGATTCGGTGCGCGAAGCGCAGCAGCATGCGTACGACACGATCAACCAGATCAATTTCGAAGGCATGCAGTACCGCCGCGACATCGGCTTTCGCGCGCTCAACCGCAAGAGCGCTTGACGCCGCCATCGCCGCTTAGCCGCTGCGCGGCGGCGGCCACTCTGCCGGGGTTCGATAGAATGCCCGGCAGAGGCTTTTTTTACGGCCCCCGCTTCGGGCGGGAGCACCCAGTCCAGACATGACCGATTCGACCTACGACGTGGCGCGTGTGCGCACGTACCTTCAGGGCCTGCAAACACGCATCGCCGACGCGCTCGGCGCGCTCGACGGCACGCCGCTCGCCACCGACACGTGGCAGCGCGAGCCGGGCGAGCGCCTGCGCGGCGGCGGCTGCACGCGCATTCTCGAAGGCAGCCGCGTATTCGAACGCGCGGGGATCGGCTTTTCCGACGTCGCGGGCGATGCGCTGCCGCCGTCGGCGAGCGCGGCACGCCCGCAGCTCGCGGGCCGCGGCTTCGAGGCGCTCGGCGTGTCGCTGGTGCTGCACCCGCGCAACCCGTACTGCCCGACCGTCCACATGAACGTGCGGATGCTGATCGCGACGAAACCGGGCGAAGCGCCCGTGTTCTGGTTCGGCGGCGGCATGGATCTGACACCCGTTTACGGTTTCGAGGACGACGCGCGGCATTTCCACCAGACCTGCAAGGATGCGCTCGACCCATTCGGCGTCGAGCTCTACCCGCGCTTCAAGAAATGGTGCGACGAGTATTTCTTCCTGAAGCACCGCAACGAGATGCGCGGCATCGGCGGGATCTTCTTCGACGATTTCTCGGAGCCCGGTTTCGAACGCTCGTTTGACATGATGCAAAGCGTCGGCGACGCGTTCCTGCAAGCGTACCTGCCGATCGTCGAGCGCCGCGCGGCGCTGCCGTACGGCGAGCGCGAGCGCGACTTCCAGGCGTACCGCCGCGGCCGCTACGTCGAATTCAACCTCGTGTTCGACCGCGGCACGCTGTTCGGCCTGCAAAGCGGCGGCCGCACCGAGTCGATCCTGATGTCGATGCCGCCGGTCGCGAACTGGCGCTACAACTGGCAACCCGAGCCGGGTTCGCCTGAAGCGCGCCTGTACAGCGACTTCATCGTGCCGCGCGACTGGGTCTGACCCTGCCTCAACACAAGGACGCGTTTCTGAACACCACCGCCCGCCCCGCCCCGCTGCCGCGTCGTATCGGCCTGCTGGGCGGCACTTTCGACCCGATCCACGACGGCCATCTCGCGCTCGCGCGCCGGTTCGCCGCGCTGCTCGACCTGACCGAACT
Source organism: Burkholderia metallica (assembly GCF_902832845.1). Lineage (GTDB taxonomy): Bacteria > Pseudomonadota > Gammaproteobacteria > Burkholderiales > Burkholderiaceae > Burkholderia > Burkholderia metallica. The sequence continues at coordinate 79,797 of NZ_CADFDB010000014.1, forward strand.
CGTGCTGCTGCCCGCCGGACAGCCGTACCAGAAGCGCGACGTGTCGGCCGCCGAGCACCGGCTCGCGATGACGCGCGCGGCCGCCGGCTCGCTGTCCGTGCCGGGCGTGAGCGTGACCGTCGCCACCGACGAGATCGAGCATACCGGCCCGACCTACACGGTCGAGACGCTCGCGCGCTGGCGCGAACGGATCGGCCCGCACACGTCGCTGTCGCTGCTGATCGGCGCCGACCAGCTCGTGCGCCTCGACACGTGGCGCGACTGGCGCAAGCTGTTCGATTACGCGCACATCTGCGTGTCGACGCGCCCGGGTTTCGACCTGGGCGCGGCGCCGCCGGACGTCGCGCAGGAAATCGCCGCGCGGCAGGCAGGCCCCGACGTGCTGAAGGCCACGCCGGCCGGCTGCCTGCTGATCGATACGACCCTTTCGTTCGACATCGCCGCGACCGACATCCGTGCGCACCTGCGCGAATGCATCGCACGCCATGCGCAAATGCCCGACGCATCGGCCGAACATGTGCCGGCCGCCGTATGGGCCTATATTCTTCAACATCGCCTCTACCATTCCTGATTCCATGGATATTCGCAAACTGCAGCGCGTGATCGTCGACGCCCTCGAAGACGTCAAGGCGCAAGACATCAAGGTGTTCAACACCAGCCACCTGACCGAACTGTTCGACCGCGTGGTCGTCGCCTCGGGCACCTCCAACCGCCAGACCAAGGCCCTCGCGTCGAGCGTGCGCGACAAGGTCAAGGAAGCCGGCGGGGACATCGTCAGCTCCGAGGGCGAAGACACCGGCGAATGGGTGCTCGTCGACTGCGGCGACGCGATCGTGCACATCCTGCAACCGGCCCTGCGCCAGTACTACAACCTCGAGGAAATCTGGGGCGACAAGCCCGTGCGGATGAAGCTCGGCGGCGGCAAGGGCAACGGCTTCGCGACGGCCAGCGAAAGCGACGGCGACGAGGACGAAGAAGAAGCCGCGCCCGCCCGTCCGGCACGCAAGACGGCCGCCCGCCGCCGTTGAGCGCTGGGTCGTTACACGTGTCCCGATGAAGCTTTTCATCCTTGCGGTCGGCCATAAGATGCCGGGCTGGATCGCATCCGGCTTCGACGAATACACGAAGCGGATGCCGCCCGAGCTGCGCATCGAGTTGCGCGAGATCAAGCCTGAACTGCGTTCGGGCGGCCGCAGCGCCGAAAGCGTGATGGCGGCCGAGCGGCAGAAGATCGAGGCCGCGTTGCCGAAGGGCGCGCGCGTCGTCGCGCTCGACGAGCGCGGCCGCGACTGGACCACGATGCAGCTCGCGCAGGCGCTGCCCGGCTGGCAGCAGGACGGCCGCGACGTCGCGTTCGTGATCGGCGGCGCCGACGGCCTCGATCCGGAACTGAAAGCGCGGGCCGATACGCTGCTGCGCATCTCGAGCATGACGCTGCCGCACGGAATGGTGCGCGTGCTGCTCGCCGAACAGCTTTACCGGGCGTGGAGCATCACGCAGAATCACCCCTACCACCGCGCATGACGTGTCGTCCTCGAGACGCGCGCCGCGCGCGCACACCGAGATAACGACACCATGCCGTCCAGCACGCCCCCCGCGCTTTTCCCGACCCTTTACCTCGCTTCGCAAAGCCCGCGCCGCCAGGAGCTGCTGCAGCAGATCGGCGTGCGTTTCGAGCTGCTGCTGCCGCGCCCCGACGAAGACGCCGAGGCGCTCGAGGCCGAGCTGCCCGGCGAAGCCGCCGATGCCTACGTGCGGCGCGTGACCATCGCGAAGGCCGAGGCCGCGCGTGCGCGTCTCGTCGCGAGCGGCAAGCCGGCCTCGCCGGTGCTGGTCGCCGATACCACCGTCACGATCGACGGCGCGATCCTCGGCAAGCCGGCCGACGCCGACGACGCGCTCGCGATGCTCACGCGCCTCGCGGGCCGCGAACACGCGGTGCTGACCGCCGTCGCCGTGATCGATGCCGACGGCAAGCTGCTGCCGCCCGCGCTGTCGCGCTCGTCGGTGCGCTTCGCGGCCGCGTCGCGCGACGCATACGCACGCTACGTCGAATCGGGCGAGCCGTTCGGCAAGGCCGGCGCATACGCGATCCAGGGGCGCGCCGCCGAATTCATCGAGCGAATCGACGGTTCCCATTCAGGTATCATGGGTCTGCCCCTTTTTGAGACTGCCGCGCTGCTCCGCACCGCGCGCGTCGCCTTCTGAACCCACCATGAACGAAGAAATCCTGATCAACCTCACGCCGCAGGAAACGCGGGTCGCACTCGTGCAGCAAGGCGCGGTGCAGGAGCTTCACGTCGAGCGCACGCTGTCGCGCGGGCGGGTCGGCAACATCTATCTCGGCAAGGTCGTGCGCGTGCTGCCCGGCATGCAGTCGGCATTCATCGACATCGGCCTCGAACGCGCGGCGTTCCTGCACGTCGCCGACATCTGGCATCCGCGGCTTGCGGGCGAGCCGCAGTCGGGCGCGCCGCACCAGCCGATCGAGAAGATCGTGTTCGAGGGCCAGACGCTGATGGTCCAGGTCATCAAGGATCCGATCGGCACGAAAGGCGCGCGGCTGTCGACCCAGGTCAGCATCGCGGGCCGCACGCTCGTCTATCTGCCGCAGGAGCCGCATATCGGCATCTCGCAGAAGATCGAGAGCGAGGCCGAGCGCGAGGCCGTGCGCGCGCGCCTGACCGCCGTGATCCCGGCGGACGAGAAAGGCGGCTACATCGTGCGCACGATCGCCGAGGATGCGACCTCCGACGAACTCGCCGGCGACGTCACGTACCTGCGCAAGACGTGGGCGACCATCGTCAGCCAGGCGCAGCGGCTGCCGGCGACGAGCCTGCTGTACCAGGATCTCGATCTCGCGCAGCGCGTGCTGCGCGATTTCGCGAACGACGACACGACGCGCATCCAGGTCGATTCGCGCGAGACGTACCAGCGCCTCGCGGAATTCGCGGGCGAGTTCACGCCGGCCGTGAGCCCGAAGCTGCACCACTACACGGGCGAGCGGCCGCTGTTCGACCTGTACAACATCGAGACGGAGATCCAGCGCGCGCTGTCGCGCCGCGTCGACCTGAAGTCGGGCGGCTACCTGATGATCGACCAGACCGAGGCGATGACGACGATCGACGTGAACACCGGCGGCTACGTCGGCGCACGCAACTTCGACGACACGATCTTCAAGACCAACCTCGAGGCCGCGCACACGATCGCGCGGCAGCTGCGGCTGCGCAACCTCGGCGGGATCATCATCATCGACTTCATCGACATGGAGAATGCCGAGCATCGCGACGCGGTGCTGTCCGAACTGAAGAAGGCGCTGTCGCGCGACCGCACGCGCGTGACGGTCAACGGCTTCTCGCAGCTCGGGCTCGTCGAGATGACGCGCAAGCGCACGCGCGAATCGCTCGCGCACGTGCTGTGCGAGCCGTGCCCGACCTGTCAGGGCAAGGGCCAGGTGAAGACCTCGCGCACCGTGTGCTACGACATCCTGCGCGAGATCCTGCGCGAATCGCGCCAGTTCAACCCGCGCGAATTCCGCGTGATCGCCGCGCAACAGGTGATCGACCTGTTCCTCGACGAAGAGTCGCAGCATCTCGCGATGCTGATCGACTTCATCGGCAAGCCGGTGTCGCTGCAGGTGGAGTCGAATCTGAGCCAGGAGCAGTACGATATCGTGCTGATGTGACGGTTGTCGGGCGCGCGAATATCGGTTGCGATCGACACGCGCGCATTTCAACCTTGATCGTCTGCGTGATAACGCCAGATCACAAGCCCCCAGTTCGTCGACTTGATGTCCGGAAACCGCTCTCCCGCGTTGAAGTAGCGCCGGCCCTGCTCGCTGCCGAGGGCCGGGCTCACCCACCAGCCGCTCTGCGGTACGACGTCACCGGGCCTGCCCTTCAGTCTTCGTGAAGCGGTTGGCGGAATCGGTTCGCTCGAATCGGGCGTGACAGGACACCATTCGATCGCGTGCCGATTCTCCGTACCGCCCGCGGCAACCGCTCGGCGCGCTTCCGGCGTATCGTCGAACCGCGTACGGTATGTCGTCTCGCCCTGCTGCACGTCGCCGAATGTGCCACCGAGAAAGCGCACGCTCGTCAAATCGGCACCCCGAAAGTCCACCCCGCTCAGATCGCAATTCTCGAACGCTGCATCGATCAGCCTGGCGCCGCCGAATCGGGTCGCCGTCAGTCTGCACTCGACGAAACGTGCTGCCACGAAATCGCAGCGAGTCATCGTATTCCATCGCCAGTCGTTTCGTTCGGTCAGCAGGCCGGAAAAATTGCACACCGTTATCTGCGACGAATTCAAGCTTCCGTCGAACAGTGTCGCACCGGAAAAATCGGCATGGGTGAACTTGGCGGATTCAATGAACGATTTCCGGAATCGTGCATGACGAAAATCGGTGCCATCGCCGTAGACGGGAAGCATCTGCGCGAGATGGAATTCGCATCCCCTGAAGGATGCGCCATCGAGAATGGCGTACTGAAACCCGACCTCGTCGAACTGCGCGGCATCGAACACCGCAAAACCTAGATGGCTGCCACCCAGTTCCAGGTTTTTCAGCTTGCCGTCCCGTAGCGCGGCGCCGCGCAGGTCGAGCGCCGGCGAGCCGTCCCCAAAATGCGGCACGGTGTCGCACAAAGGCGCCCATACGTCGTCCGGCAACGCGTTCGCGATTGCGTCGAGCAAATCCTTGTACTTCCCTGATCGCCATCGATCCCGCAATTCCCGCACGTCGGCGTCGTTCATCTGCATGCAATTTCTCCGGGCATATACGTATTTATTTTGGAAATTTACGCGCCATCGATCTTCCTCTGGTCATGACCATCTCGTACACGGCCCCCACCTGTTCCCGATTGATCCTTCCCCGCACTGCACGTCGCCATTTGCGGCGTTACCGCCGAAGCTGCCATCATGCTTACGCACTCGCCCCTCAGTCATGCGCTACACTGCCCGACCATTCCCCCTGCAACCCTTTACGTACTGCACACCATGAGCCAACGCCACAACCGCCGGCAGCGCAAGAAACTCCACATTGCCGAATTCCAGGAGCTCGCGTTCAACGCGACCGCACACTACCGCAACGAACTGTCCGATCTCGAACGCGGCCAGCTGATCGACGCGTTCATCGACTTCGTCGAAGCGAACGGGCTGCTGACCGTCGCGTCGGCGGACGAAGGCATCGGCGCGTACGTGATTTCCGGCGCGCCGCGCGGCACGACGACCGACGCCGACCGCGAACTCGTGCGCGGCTGGCTGGCCGCACGGCCGGAACTGACCGACGTCAAGGTCAGCGAATTCACCGATGCGTGGTACCCGGACGCCTGAGTTTCCGGTTTCTCCTGCTTCGTCCGGCGCACGCGCCGGACGCACTCGCGGCGTGCCGGGCACCCCGCGCATGGCTCCCGTCACCCCGCCGCCCCACCCCGCCATCCCTTCCTTTTCCCCGACAGTCCGCCTTCAGCACGCCACTGAAATCGGACCTGAAAGCAAGACACGTTAAAATCCCACCTCGCGTGGTGCGCCGCCCGCACCCGCCATCCATCGCCAGCCGCGTGCCCTCGGGCCGCCCCCGACCCATGGAGTGAGTGTCAATGAGCGGCGGACCTCCGTTTCCCGCATCCCGCAAGTCGTTGCCGTCCTCGACGGCCTTCCTGATCCTCGCCGCCGCCGCGCTGCTGTCCGGCTGCGGGCTGCTGCCGGTCCAGAACCCGCCCGCGCCGATCAGCGAGGCGCTCGTCGAGCCCGTCGAGGAGACCGCCGGCGAACCGCTGACGATACCGCCGATGCCGGCGCCGACGCACCCGGAGGAACCGGAAGCGCCGAAGAAGCCGCATCGCGAAGTCACGCGGCCGAAGCCCGTGCAGCGCCCCGAATCGCCGACACCGCCGCCCCCGCCACCGCCGCCGATCGTCGCGACGCGCCCGCTTGACCGCACCCAGATCCATGCGCTGCTCGACAGCGAAGTCGCGCGTCGCAACGGCAAGGTGATCGGCCGCGCGGTCGACATGGTGACCGACGCGAGCGGCAAGCCGCGCGAGATGATCGTCAATCTGCAGGGCTTCATGGGCGTGGGCGACCGCAAGGTCATCTTCCCGTGGAACGTGTTCCGCTTCACGCCGGGAGGCAAACAGGAGCCGATCGTGCTCGACGTGCCGTCGGGCGACCTGCCGCCGGCCGCGCGCCCCAAGGCCGTGCCGCTGTCCGGCACGGCCGCGGCCTCGCCCGCGACGCGGCTGCAGATGCTCGACAGCGACGTCGAACGCCCGAACGGCACGAAGATCGGCCGCATCGTCGACGTGCTGATCGACCGCGCCGCGCAGCCGCAGGCCGTCGTGCTCGACCTCGGCGGCCTCGTCAATACCGACCGCCGGTCGATCGCCGCGAGTTGGGGCGCGCTGCGCTTCGTCACGCGCGACAAGGCGCTGCGCCCGCAACTCGACCTGAACGACGCACAGATCAAGGCATCGCCGCCCTACGCGGCCGACAAGCCGATCGTCGCGGTCTACCCGCCCGTTGCTCCGGCACCGGCTTCGTCTGCGAGTGCGCCCCGATGACGATCAAGCATTCCGTCAGCGTACGCAGTCTGCGGTCCCTCGACTGGCTCAACTTCTTCGTTGCAAACGTTCAAACCGGGTTCGGTCCGTTCATCGCGTCCTACCTCGCGTCGCACAAGTGGACGCAGGGCGAGATCGGCATGGTGCTGTCGATCGGCACGATCAGCGCGATGGTCAGCCAGGTGCCGGGCGGCGCGGCCGTCGATGCGCTGAAGAACAAGAAAGGCGCGGCCGCATGGGCGATCGCGGCCATCATTCTGTCCGCGGTGCTGCTCGCGTCGAGCCCGACGATCGTGCCGGTGATCGCCGCCGAGGTGTTCCACGGCTTCGCGAGCTGCATGCTCGTGCCGGCGATGGCCGCGATCTCGTTCTCGCTCGTCGGCCGTGCCGACCTCGGCGACCGGCTCGGCCGCAACGCGCGCTGGGCGTCGATCGGCAGCGCAGTCGCGGCGGGCCTGATGGGGCTCACCGGCGAATACTTCTCGGCGCGCGCGGTGTTCTGGCTGACCGCCGTGCTGGCGCTGCCCGCGCTGTTCGCGCTCGCGATGATCCAGCCGACGCACGAGGTGATCCCGCAGTCGTCGAAACCCGACGATCACGCCGACGAAGCCGGCGAGCGCGAAACGCTGCTCGAACTGCTGCGCGACCGCCGGATGCTGATCTTCGCGGCGTGCGTCGTGCTGTTCCACCTGTCGAACGCGGCGATGCTGAACCTCGCGGCCGGCGAAGTCACGGCCGGCATGGGCGAGAACGTGCAGCTCGTGATTGCCGCGTGCATCATCGTGCCGCAGGCGATCGTCGCGATGCTGTCGCCGTGGGTCGGGCGCTCCGCGCAGCGCTGGGGCCGCCGGCCGATCCTGCTGCTCGGCTTCTCCGCGCTGCCGGTGCGCGCGCTGCTGTTCGCGGGCGTGAGCAGCCCGTACCTGCTGGTGCCCGTGCAGATGCTCGACGGTATCAGCGCGGCCGTGTTCGGCGTGATGCTGCCGCTGATCGCGGCCGACGTCGCGGGCGGCAAAGGCCGCTACAACCTGTGCATCGGGCTGTTCGGCCTCGCGGCCGGGATCGGCGCGACGCTCAGCACGGCCGCGGCCGGCTACGTCGCCGATCACTTCGGCAATGCCGTCAGCTTCTTCGGGCTCGCGGGCGCCGGTGCGCTCGCGGTGCTGCTGGTCTGGCTCGTGATGCCTGAGACGCGTGTCGAGAACGGCGACGCGGCCGCGAACGAGCCGGCCGCCGCATCGCCCGAGCAGGCACACTGACGCCCGCGCGCCGCCGTTACCCGCTCCTTGGCCAACGCATGATGGATACGATCAGGACACTCAACGAAGCCCGCCAGCAGATCCAGCAGTCGATCTTCGATCTCTTCAAGGGACTGTCGTTCGGCGAACGGCTCGCGCAAGGCGCACTGATGGCGCTGCAGGCCGTGTGCGGCGCGTGCCTCGCGTATGCGATCGGCCGCGCGATGCATTCCGAGCAGGCCGTGTGGGCGTCGATCACCGCAATCGCCGTGACGCAGCACAACTACTCGGACACGATGTCGCTGTCGCGCGACCAGTTCGTCGGCGCGATGGTCGGCGGGTTGCTCGGCTTCGCCGGCGCGGCGCTCGGCGGCGACCGCCTCGTCGCGTACGCGATTACCGTCGCGGTCGTGATCGTCTGCTGCTGGTGTCTGAACGTCGGCAGCGCGGCCCGGCTCGGCGGCGTGACCGCGACGATCGTGCTGCTGTTTCCGGGCAACGGCCCGCTGTGGGACATTCCGCTGATACGGCTCGGCGAGGTGACGCTCGGCACCGTGTGCGCGCTGGGCGTGTGCTGGGTGATGTCGAAAATCGAACGCCGCTGGTTCCGTCACGCAGCGGCAAAATAACGCGACGAACCGGCTGCGCGACGCGCATCGCGGCCTCGCGATACGCGTCGGGCGATCGGCCGGGTCAGTCGCCGATCCGCAGCACGATGCCGGAACCGATCTGCACCAGCAGGTGATCGCCGCCGACGCCGACCCATTGATAGCCGCGCGGCGGCGGGCTCAGGTGATAGCCGCGCCAGTCGTCGATCACGTACTGGCGATCGCGGAATTCGGGCGGAAGCCGGTCGCCTCTGTGCCACTCGCGGCGCGGCTGGTCGGCCCAGCGCGGGGGTACGTCATCCTCATGACGCATCTGGCCGGGCGGCATGTGTTTCGGGCCGTGGCCGCGCTGCATGCCGCGGCCGCCGTGGTCATCGTGGTTGTCGTGATCCTGCGCCATCGCGGCCGGCGCGGCGAAACCCGCCGCGATCAGCGCGGCCAGTATCATCCCGTGCATCTTCTTCATCGTGCCTTCCCTCCGTGTTGTCACGTCGAACGAAACCACCTGAACTACCCGATGAAGACTAGCACACGGCATCGCGCGGCCACATCACCGCGCAGATGCCCCCGCGTTACGCCGCCTGCTGCTGGTACTGGATCCGGTGCAGGTGCGCGTAGAGGCCGCCGTGGCGCAGCAATTCGTCGTGACTGCCCTCTTCGACGATCTTGCCGGCCTCGAGCACGAGGATGCGGTCCGCACGCTCGATCGTCGACAGCCGGTGCGCGATCACGAGCGTCGTGCGGCCTTCCATCAGCCGTTCGAGCGCGGCCTGCACGTGGCGTTCCGATTCCGAATCGAGCGCCGACGTCGCTTCGTCGAGGATCAGGATCGGCGCGTCCTTGTAGATCGCGCGCGCGATCGCGAGCCGCTGGCGCTGGCCGCCGGACAACCGCATCCCGTTGCCGCCGACGAGTGTGTCGAGCCCGTCGGGCATCGCGGCGACCGCATCGGCGAGGTTCGCGGCCTCGAGCGCGGCCTGCACGCGTGCGCGGTCGGGCGTCTGGCCGTACGCGACGTTCGCGGCAATCGTATCGTTGAACAGCACGACGTCCTGGCTGACCATCGCCATCTGGCTGCGCAGCGCATGGAGATCGTAGTCGGCAACCGGCACGCCGTCGACCAGGATCGCGCCGCCCGTCGGGTCGAAAAAGCGCGGCAGCAGGTTCACGAGCGTCGTCTTGCCGCTGCCGGACGGGCCGGCGAGCGCGATCATTTCACCCGGCGCGACCTTGAACGAGATCCGGTCGAGCGTCGGCCGTTCGGCCGCGCCGTAGTCGAACGACACGTTGCGGAACTCGATCTCGCCGCGCGCATGCGGCAGCAGCCGGCCGCCGCCCTGCGGCTCGGCCGGTTCGTCGATCAGCCCGAAGATCAGCTCGGCGGCCGTCATCCCGCGCTGCAGCGGCTGGTTGACGTCGATCAGGTGCTTGAGCGGCGAGATCACCAGCAGCATCGACGTGACGAACGCGACGAAACCGCCAACCGTCGTCTGGTCGTTCGACGACTGCACGACCGCGATCGTGATCACGACCGCAAGCGCGATCGACGCGAGGAACTGCGTGAGCGGCTGCGCGAGGCCGCCGGAAATCGTCATGCGCATCGCATAGCCGCGCAGGCGCTTGCTCATCTGCGTGAAGCGGTCGGTCTCGTACGCTTCGCCGTTGTGCACCTTGACGACCTTGTAGCCACCGACCGTCTCCTCGACGATATACGACAGCTCGTTGGTCAGCGTCTGGTGTTCGCGGTTCAGGCGGCGCAGGCGGCGGTTGATCTTGCTGACGAGCCAGCCGATGCCCGGCAGGATCACCGCGACGATCAGCGTGAGCCGCCAGTTCAGGTAGAACAGGTAGCCGAGCAGGAAGATCACCGTCAGCGAATCGCGCACGAGCGTGACCATCACGCCCGTCAGCACCGACAGGATCTGGTTGACCTCGAACACGATCGCGTTGATCACCGTGCTCGCGGTTTCGCGCTGAAAGAACGACGCGCCCGTATGGATCATCCGCTGGAACATCTCGAGCCGCAGTTGCAGCAGGATGCGGTTCGACACATAGTTGAGCAGGTAATTGGATGCGTACTGCGACACGCCGCGCACGAGCGCGAGGCCGATCACCGCGATCGGCACGTACCATTTCGCGCGGTCGCTGCCGTGCGCGCCGAAGCCGTGATCGAGAAGCGGCTTGAGCAGCGCCGGGATACCGGCCTCGGTGGCCGCGACGACGCCCATCGTCATCACGGCGAGCACGACGATGCCGATCAACGGCCGGATGTACGGCCACAGGCGCTTGAGGACCGTGACCGGCGAGGTGCCCGTGCCGTCCATCGGTTTGCGAAGAGTGTTCTGGGTTTCCAAGGCGATCCTTCTTGAGCCGCGAAGCGGCGCCCGGGCATGGCCGCCCGGGATTGCGCCCCTGTCGGGCGGGTGCCGAAAAGGGCTCAACATTATAGCCGCACCGCCCCCGCCGGCACGGTCATGACCGGCGCAGGCGGCGGCCGGGCCGCGGGTATACTGCCGCTCACCGTTTTCTCCGCCTTTCCGACGATTTCATGGCTGAACCCACCCTCGGCGTCGCCCTCATCGCCCTCAACGCGTCCGCGCGGCTCGCGCAGTGCCTTGACGCGCTGTCGTTCGCCGACGACGTCGTCGTCATCGACGGCGGCAGCACCGACGATACCGTCGCGATCGCGCAGGCGCACGGCGCGCGCGTGATCGTCGAGCACGACTGGCCGGGCTTCGGCCCGCAGAAGAACCGCGCGCTCGACGCACTCGACACCGACTGGATCCTGTCCGTCGATACCGACGAAGTCGTTACCCCGGAACTCGCGCAATCGATCCGCGACACGATCCGCACGCCGGCCGCGCAGGTTTATGCGGTCGACCGGCTGTCCAGCTTCTGCGGCCAGTGGATTCATCACAGCGGCTGGTATCCGGACTGGATCCCGCGCCTGTTCCGGCGCGGCGCCGCGCGCTTCTCGGACGACCTCGTGCACGAGCGCCTCGTGTTCGACGGCGCCGCGCAGCGCCTGTCCGGCAAGCTGATGCACTATTCGTACGAGGATTTCGAAACGGTCGTGCGCAAGCTCGACGCGTATTCGACGGCCGGCGCGCGCCAGCGGCGCGCGGCCGGCCAGCGCGGCGGCTTCGGCAAGGCGCTCGCGCGCGGCGCGTGGGCGTTCGTGCGCACCTACCTGCTGCGGCGCGGCTTCCTCGACGGTCGCGCGGGCTTCATGATCGCCGTGTTCAACGCGGAAACCGTGTACTACCGTTTCCTGAAGCTCGGCCACGAACGGGCGCGCTGAGCCAGCGCCCGGCACACGGCCGGCCCGGCGTTACAATGCCGGGCTGCCCGCGCCGCGCGAGCCCGCCCGACCGGCGGCGCCGCGCGCCGCCCGCCACGACGACCACCGAATCCGACCGCCATGTTCTCCATCATCATTCCGACCTGGAACAACCTGCCGTACCTCAAGCTCGTCGTCGACAGCCTGCACCGCCACTCCGCGTACGACCACCAGATCATCGTGCACGTAAACGACGGCTCGGACGGCACGCTTGACTGGGTGCGCAGCGAAGGCATCGAACACACCGCGTCGCCGACCAACATCGGCATCTGCCACGCGGTGAATTGGGCCGCCGCGCGCGCCACGCGCGACTACGTCGTCTACATGAACGACGACATGTTCTGCTGCCCCGGCTGGGACACGGCGCTCGTACGCCGCATCGAACAGATGCCGACCAACCTCTTCATGCTGTCGGGCACGATGGTCGAGCCGGTCGACACGCGTAACCCGTGCGTCGTGGTCAGCAATTTCGGCCGCGACGCCGAGCAGTTCGACGCGGCTGGCCTCGTCGCGGCGGCTCCGAAGCTCGTGCGCGCGGACTGGCTCGGCTCGACCTGGCCGCCGACGCTCGTGCACCGCGACTGGTGGAACCGGATCGGCGGCTACAGCAGCGAACTGTCGCCCGGCATGAGCAGCGACAACGACTTCTCGATGAAATTCTGGGATGCCGGCTGCCGGATCTTCGTCGGCGTCGGCGATAGCCTCGTCTACCACTTCCAGCAGAAGAGCACGGGCAAGATCGTCAAGAACGACGGCCGCCGCCAGTTCCTGAACAAATGGGGCATGACCCAGGCGACGTTCGACCGCTACTACCTGCATCGCGGCGAACCGGTCGGTACGCAGATCGCGCTCGACACGCCGGTTGTAGAAGGTCGTCTCAAGCGTGCCCTGTTGCGCTCGCGGATCAAGCGCGCATTCAGCTGATCGGACCCCGAAAACCGCACGGAAACGCCCCCTGCTTCGCGTATACTCTGCGCCGTTCGTCCCGGATCTACCGCCGGGGCGCGCGGCGCGCAGCACGCTGTCCGCAAGCCGCATTCGTTCATTCGACAGGTTCCGATGCTTTCGTTTTCCGCTCCCGCCTCGCGGCGCCTGACCGCCGCCCGTGCCTTTGCCGTCGCCGCACTCTGCATGGTGCCCGTCTCGACCGCGCTGACCAACGTGTTCTGCGGGCTGTTCGCCGCCGCGCTCGTGATTTCCCCCGAATTCTGGCGCGACCTGCGCTCGTTCGTCACCGACCAGGCTTCGCTCGCGGCGCTGCTGATCCTGGCCGCGCTGGCCGCGAGCCTCGCCTATACGGTCGCGCCGCACAACAAGGCGTGGAACTGGGTCGCCAAGTACGACAAGCTGCTGCTGCTGCCGTTCGCCATGCTCGCGTTCCGTCATTCGAACTGGGCGCCGATCGTGCGGCGTTGCTGGTTCGGCACGCTGTGCGTGATCCTGCTGCTGTCGACCACCAATTATCTCGGCCTGACCGCGATCGGGCCCGCGCACGCCACCGAGCTGCCGCTGTCGCGCGCCTGGGTGTTCAAGAACCACATCGCCGCCGGCATGTTCGGCGCGCTGCTGTTCTACCAGGCGGCCGACCTTGCGCTCGCGGCCCGCACGGCGCTGTCGCGCGCCGCGTATGCGGGCGTCGCCGCGTGGTCGCTCGTCAACGTGTTCGTGATGCTGCAGGGACGCACCGGGCAGGTCATCGCGCTGCTGCTGATCCTCGTCGTCGCGGTGCGTTTCGTGCTGCTGCTGCGCCGCCAGTCGGCCCTGCGCGCGGGGCTCGCCGCCGGCGCATTCGCGCTGGCCGGCATCGCACTCGTGGTCGCCGCATGCACGGTCCACAACGGCCGGCTCGTGAAGGTCGTATCGGAAGTGCAGCAATATCGGCAGAGCGATGCGGTCACGTCCACCGGCCTGCGCCTCGAGTGGTACAAGAAGGGGCTCGAGCTGTATCGCCAGCGCCCGCTGATCGGTTACGGTGCGGGCGGCCTCGAGTCGGAGTTCGAGAAGCTGACGGCCGGCAAGACGGCAGCCGAAGGCCAGCTCACGTCGAACCCGCACAACGAATATCTGCTGATGGCCGTGCAACTCGGCACGCTGGGCCTCGCGCTGTTCGTCAATCTGATCGTGCAGATCGTGCGCGGCAGCCGCGCGCTCGATCCGCGCTCGCGGCACCTGCTGCTCGGCTGGCTCGCGATCTTTGCGATCGGCAGTCTCGCGAACTCCCTGCTGCTCGATTTCGCCGAAGGGCACCTGATCGTGCTGCTGGCCGGCATCCTGCTCGGCTGCGGCGCACGCTCCGAAGCACTGCCGCGCGAGACGTCTGCGATCCGCCGCAGCGCATAACACGCCACGGTCTGTGCTCCGCCGGCGGTCGCCTTCAGCCGCTGCGGACCGCACGCGCTTCGACGGAAACGGGTGGCTCGTCGCGGCGCCCGCCGCGCCCCGCCTGCCGAAAACGCGCGGTTGCCGCGCGTCAGGCCGAGCCGGTGCGATGCAGTCGCGACGTATCGACGACGGCTTCGGCCGGCCCCTGCGGATTCAGTCCGAGCATCTCGGCCGCCGCGGCTTTCACGCGCTGCGCACCGAGATTGACGAGGCAGTCGCTGCGGCTGTCGACCTTGCGCTCGCAGCCTTCGTGCCGGCACGGCACGCAATCGCCCTCCCCCTGCAACAACCAGACGTTCCCGTGACGCCCCGAGCCGCGCAGCGGCCACGGATTCTCGGTGGCCGGCCAGTGCTGCGGCCACGGCCCCCAGCGCACGGGATCGGACGGCCCGAACAGCGCGATCGTGTCGGTGCCGGTCGCGGCCGCGACGTGTGTCGCGCCGGTGTCGGGCCCGATGAAGAGGCGCGCGCGCCGCACGAGTTCCGCACTTTCGCCGAACGTCAGGCGACCGACCAGGTTCAGCACGTCGCCGCCCGCTTCGGCCGCGATCTGCTCCGCATACTCGCGCTCGCTGTCGGCCGGCCCGCCCGACAGCGCGACCGCGAAGCCGTGCCCGCGCAGCCAGCCGATCATTTCGACCCAGCCGTCGAGCCGCCATTGCTTGTAACGGAACATCGGATACGGATGCAGGACGACCAGCGGCCTGCCGTCGCGGATCGCCGGCGACTCGGCGAGCCACGCGTCGAAGCGCGCGCGTCGCGCCGGATCGTCGCCGATGCCGGGCGCGACGACCTCGGACACCGGCTCGATGCCGATCACGGGAGCGAGCGCGAGCGTGCTGACGACCGTATGCGCGGATTCGTGGTGATTGATCGCGATGCCGTTGAGCATCATTCGCGTGAGCCATGTCACGCGGTTCGGATCGACGAGGCCGACCCGCTTGCGGCCCGCAAACCAGCTGTAGAAACGCGGCCGGTCGGAGCTCAGCGCCGCGCACGCGAGATCATAGCGGCGCCACATCGACAGCGCGTCGCGCAGCCGCTCGCGGAATCCCGCACGTTGCGCGACGACGATCACGCGCCGCACGTCCGGATTGTGCTCGAGCACGCCCTCGGTACCGCGAAACACCAGCATGTCGATCTGTGCATCCGGCCAGCGGGCCTTCAGCGAACGGACGAGCGGTGTCGTCAGCAGCACGTCGCCGATACGGCGCGGCGCGGCGACGAGAATGGTTTTGGGCGGGCGGGCGGAAGAAAACAGGGCCACGACGATGGGGGTATCCGGCTGGCTGAACAAGGCTGGCAATTTACAGGATTTTGCAGCAACCGGCGCGGCATCGCGAGTCGGCCGTGCGGGTGGACTGATGTGGCCCTGGGCGCGGGGGCATCGGTTTCCGGTTTTCCGTCGCCGTCCCCCCTTCCTCTCCCCCCGTGCACGATGCGCCGTGCGCCGCTCACAAATTACCGGTCACCGGTCGCCCCCAGTGCAGGTGCAGGTACCCAGCCGGTGCGGTACGCAATGCCTGCGACGCCCGTGAAATTAGGAAGCGACTGTCATGACCGCGGGCGCAGCGGCAGCCGGCCGCGTACGCGCCGCGTCGGTCAGCGGCTCGTCGCGACGGATGGCCTGCGGCAGCAGGTGACGCACCGCCCGCTCGACCGCATCGACTCCGATCGCGTCGACGGTCGCGCCGGCGCGCAGGATCACGTGCGGCACACCGATCGGATGCCAGCGCAGGTATTTCTCGGGACGGTCCTCGAACAGCGCGGCGACCGGCACGCCGAGCGCCGACGCGAGATGCACGGGGGCGCTGTCGGCCGAGACGATCGCATCGAGCAGGCTCGCGGCAGCGACCAGCTCGGCGACCGACGACGGCGCCACATGACGCGCGCTCACGTCGCGCCACGCGTCGTCCTCGGGGGCATGGCCGATGGCCGGATCGCGGAACACGATGACGTCGGCGCGCGGCACAAGCCGCTCGGCGAGGTCGCGCCAGCGGTCCATCGGCCAGCGTCGCTCGGCCGCCTTGTTCGTCACGAACAAGCCGACGCGCGGCTTCGTGCGCGCGCCGAGCAGCCGATACCACGCGTCCTGCAGCGAACGGTCCGGATGAACCGACAACGCGAGGCGGTCGAGATCGGCGCGGCCGAGTTCGGGCACGAGCCGGAAACCTGACAGCGCCTCGTGGCACATCGGTCGCCGCGCGACGTGCTCGGGCTTGCGATCGTCGAATTCGGTCTCGGCATCGTGCCAGCGGCAGTCCTTCGCGCCGATCTGACGCGCGAACTGTATGCTGCTGCGATGCATGCCGCCGTTCGGCACGACCACGAGGTCGAACCGCAGGCGACGCAGGCGGCGCACGAGCCGTGCCCGGTCGAAAAATGCGCGCATCCGCCCGGGACGGTCGTTGCGCTCGCATTGGCGGCTGTACACGTAGGTGTGGATCACGTCCACGTCGGGGTTTCCGGCCAGCGCGGCCGCGTTGTAGCGGTTCGCGACCACATGCAGCTCCGCGTCGGGCCAGCGCGCCTTCAGCGCGCCGAGAAACGCCGTCGTGCAAAGCATGTCGCCCAGAAAATCAATCCGGATCACGAGGATCCGCTGCGTCGGGTTCCCATTGGCCATGGTCGTGTGGTGACTGTCAGTTTTTTATCGTCGCGACGGGCCATTCCTCACTATCCGGTTCCGGGCCGGCCCTGTCGCATGTCGCCGCTCGCCGCACGGATACGCCCCCGTTCATGTGCGCGATCCGGGCGCCGCCCGCCCGGAAAAGACGATCGACACCGCGTGCGTGCGGCCAGCGCCGGATTGTATAGCGTCCCGATGACCCGCCCAAGACCCGCTTGGCGAGAAGATGAAAAAAGGCCCGTCGCACCGCACGATGGCGATGCGACGGGCCGCATGGCGCGACAGCCGTCCGGTGCGGGCGCGCTCAGTACGTGATTTCGACGACGCTGCCGTCGAACGCCGCGCGCAGCTCCGCGAGCAGCACGTCGCTCGGCTTCACGCGCCACGCGTCGCCGAGACGCATTTCACCTTGTGCCCGCGCGTTGCTGTAGAGCACCTGGACCGCGAGCCCGTTCGGCAGAGGCGCCTGCGGGCGGCGACCGCCGTCGCGCCCGCCGCCGCGCGGCGCGGGTGCTTCGACCATGTTCGCAGCCGCCGGATCGTCCTTCGACACGTGCGACTCGAGCACGCGGCGCAACACGGCCGCGTCGGCGTTGCCGTTCATCGTCAGCCGCACCGCCTGCGCATAGCGGCTGCGCGCGCGTTCGAGATCCATCACGGTATCGGCTGTGAAGCGGATGCCGCCCGTGAACGCATCGTTGCGTGCCTGCCCCTGCACGATCAGCAACTCGTCTTCCTTGAACAGCGCCTTGTTGGCCTCGAACTGCTCGTTGAAGATCGTGATTTCACACTGGCCCGTGCCATCGTCGAGCAGCGCGATCAGCATCTTGCCGCGCTGGGTCATCTGCGTACGCAGCGACGCGATGATGCCCGCCACGAGCTTGTCGCGCCCTTCCTTCAGGTCGCCGAGCTTCTGCCGCACGAAGCGGCGCACTTCGTCGCGATACGCGTCGAACAGGTGGCCGGACAGGTAGAAGCCGAGCGCGCCCTTTTCTTCCTGCAGGCGGCGCTTGTCGTCCCACGCGGGCTCGTCGACGAGCGCATGCGCGTGCGGCGACTCGGCGCCCATGTCGAACAGGCCGGCCTGCATCGCGTTCGCCTCGGCCTGGTCGGCCGCTTCCATCGCCAGCGGCACCGACGCGATCAACTGCGCGCGGTTCGGATTCAGCGAATCGAATGCGCCGGCGCGGATCAGCGCCTCGACCGTGCGGCGGTTGACGACGCGCCGGTCGATCCGCTCACAGAAGTCGAACAGGTCGGTGAACGCCTTCTCCTCGCGCGCACGCAGGATTTCCTCGATCGCATTCTGGCCGCTGCCCTTCACCGCGCCGAGGCCGTAGCGGATCGTGCGCGAGCGCTTGCCGTCGGCTTCGGCAACCGGCTCGAAGCGGTAATGCGACTGGTTGATGTCCGGCGGCAGCACGGTGAGATTGTTCATGACGCAATCGTCGAACAGGATTTTCACCTTGTCGGTGTCGTCCATCGCGAGCGTCATGTTGGCCGCCATGAATTCGGCCGGATGATGCGCCTTCAGCCACGCGGTGTAATACGCGAGCAGCGCATAGGCGGCCGCGTGCGACTTGTTGAAGCCGTAGCCCGCGAACTTCTCCATCAGGTCGAAGATCTCGTCCGACTTCTCGCGCGTGAGGCCGTTCTTCGCCGCACCCTCGGCGAAGATCTCACGGTGCTTGACCATCTCCTCGGGCTTCTTCTTGCCCATCGCGCGACGCAGCAAGTCCGCGCCGCCGAGCGAGTAGCCGCCGATGATCTGCGCCATCTGCATCACCTGCTCCTGATAGACCATGATGCCGTAGGTCTCTTTCAGGACGGGTTCGACGCGCGGATCCGGATACTCGACCTTCTCGCGGCCGTGCTTCCGCGCGCAGAAGCTCGGAATCAGATCCATCGGGCCCGGACGATACAACGACACGAGCGCGATGATGTCCTCGAAGCGGTCGGGCTGCGCATCCTTCAGCATGCCCTGCATCCCGCGGCTTTCCAGCTGGAACACCGCGACCGTGTTGGCCTTCTTCAGAATCTGGAACGACGCGGGATCGTCGAGCGGCACCTGCGCGAGCGACCAGTCGGCCTTCGACGGATCGAGGCGGCGGATGAAGCGCTCGGCCCAGTCGAGGATCGTCAGCGTCGTCAGACCCAGAAAGTCGAACTTCACGAGGCCGACGGCTTCGACGTCGTCCTTGTCGTACTGGCTGACCACGCCGCCGTCGTCGCCCTGCGTGTACAGCGGGCAGAAATCGGTCAGCTTGCCCGGCGCGATCAGCACGCCGCCCGCGTGCATCCCGACGTTACGCGTGAGGCCCTCGACGCGCTGCGCGAGGTCGAGCAACTGATGCACTTCGTCCTCGTGGTCGTAGCGCTCCTGAAGCTGCGGCTCCTCCTTCATCGCGTCGGCGATCGTCACGTGCTTGCCCGGCTTGAACGGGATCAGCTTCGCGACGCCGTCGGTGAACATGTAGCCGAGGTCGAGCACGCGGCCGATGTCGCGCACGGCCGCCTTCGCGGCCATCGTGCCGAACGTGGCGATCTGCGACACGGCGTCCGCGCCGTACTTCTCCTTCACGTACTGGATCACGCGGTCGCGGCCGTGCTGGCAGAAGTCGATGTCGAAGTCGGGCATCGACACGCGTTCCGGGTTCAGGAAGCGCTCGAACAGCAGGTTGTAGCGCAGCGGATCCAGATCGGTGATGCCGAGCGCGTATGCGACCAGCGAACCGGCGCCCGAACCGCGGCCCGGGCCGACCGGCACGCCGTTGTTCTTCGCCCAGTTGATGAAGTCCGCGACGATCAGGAAGTAGCCCGGGAACCCCATCTTCGTGATGGTCCCGCACTCGAATTCGAGGCGCTTGTAGTACGTTTCGCGCTGCGCGTCGCGCTCCGCCTCGACCGGATACAGCTGCACGAGCCGGGTCTCGAGCCCTTCCTTCGACAGCTGGACCAGGTAGTCGTCGAGCGACATGCCGTCCGGCGTCGGGAACAGCGGCAGTTTCGGCTTGCCGAGCTCGAGCTTCAGGTTGCAGCGTTTCGCGATTTCGACCGTGTTCGCGATCGCCGACGGCAGGTCGGCGAACAGCGCGACCATGTCGTCCTGCGTGCGGAAATACTGATCGGTCGTGAAGCGCTTCTGGCGCCGCGGGTTCGCGAGGATGTCGCCTTCCGAGATACACACGCGCGCCTCGTGCGCGGTGAAATCGTCGCCAGTCATGAACTGCGTCGGATGCGTCGCGACGACCGGCAGCTTCAGCGCCGCGGCGAGCGTCGCGGCCTGCTGGATGTACGCCTCGGCGCCCGGCTGGCCATAACGCTGCAGCTCGATGTAGAAACCGCCCGGGAACACCTTCGCCCAGCGCTCGGCGTGCCGGCGCGCGGCTTCTTCGTTGCCCGCGGCCAGCGCAAGCCCGATGTCGCCCTGTTGCGCGCCCGACAGCGCGAGCAGCCCCTGCGCAAGCTCGCCTTCGAGCCAGCTCGCATCGAGTTCCGCACGGCCGCGGTACTGGTTCGTGAGCCACGCCTTCGACAGCAGCTCGCAGAGATTCAGGTAGCCGACCTTGTCCTTGACAAGCAGCAGCAGCCGCGACGGCTTGTCGCGGTCGTCGGGATTGGCGATCCAGACGTCGCAGCCGGCGATCGGCTTGACGCCCTTGCCGCGGGCTTCCTGGTAGAAACGGACGAGGCCGAATGCGTTGCCGAGATCGGTGAGCGCGAGCGCACCCTGACCGTCTGCGGCCGCCGCCTTGACGATGTCGTCAATGCGCACGATGCCGTCGGCAATCGAGAATTCGGAGTGAACGCGAAGATGGACGAAGCGAGGATCTGACATGGGCGCTATTGTAGCCGCCCCGCCGCGCAGGCTGCCCAAAAAATCCCCGCGCTGGCCATTCGGCCGATGGGCGCGACCGCACGTCGCGCGACCGGCCGAATGGCCGGGTGCCGGCCTGGGCGCCGTTTGCGGGATAATACGGTTTTTCGAATCAACGCCCCGGCTTCGCACCCTTTTTTGCGGGCCGCCGTGCGGTCGTTTTCCCGTCGGACCATCATGACCATCGTCAACCTCGCCGCCTACCACTTCGTGTCGCTCGACGCGATCGAGCAATGGCGCCCGCTCGTCACCGCCCGCTGCAACGAACTCGGCCTGCGCGGCACGATCCTGCTCGCGCCGGAAGGCATCAACCTGTTCGTCGCGGGCACGCGCGACGCCGCCGACGCGTTCATCGCGTACATCCGCCACGATCCGCTGTTCGAAGGCAAGTTCGCGTCGCTGCAGTTCAAGGAAAGCCTGTCCGACTCGCAGCCGTTCCGCCGCATGCTCGTGCGCCTGAAGCGCGAGATCATCACGATGAAGAAGCCGGCGATCAAGCCGGAGCTCGGCCGCGCGCCGTTCGTCGACGCACGCACGCTGAAGACGTGGCTCGACCGCGGCCACGACGACGCGGGCCGCCCGGTCGTGATGCTCGACACGCGCAACGCGTTCGAGGTGGACGTCGGCACGTTCGACGACGCGCTCGACTACCGGATCGACAAGTTCAGCGAATTCCCGG
Organism: Burkholderia metallica; assembly: GCF_902832845.1. Taxonomy (GTDB): domain Bacteria; phylum Pseudomonadota; class Gammaproteobacteria; order Burkholderiales; family Burkholderiaceae; genus Burkholderia; species Burkholderia metallica. The sequence goes on from NZ_CADFDB010000014.1 coordinate 101,110, forward strand.
ACGTGATCGACGCGAACCGCGCCGACCTCGAAGGCAAGACGGTCGTGTCGTTCTGCACGGGCGGCATCCGCTGCGAGAAAGCCGCGATCCACATGAAGGAAATCGGCATCGAGAACGTGTACCAGCTCGAAGGCGGGATCCTGAAGTATTTCGAGGAAGTCGGCGGCGCGCACTATCACGGCGACTGCTTCGTGTTCGACTACCGCACCGCGCTGAACCCGCAACTCCAGCCCACCGAAAACGTCACGTGTTTCGCGTGCCGCGCGGTCGTCACGCCGGAAGCGCAACAGTCGCCGAGCTACGTGCCCGGCAAGTCGTGCCCGGCCTGCGTACCGGCAGCCAGCGCCGCGTAAGCGCGCGTTGCCCGCGCCCCGATGACCGCCTACCGCGGCCGCTTCGCGCCGTCGCCCACCGGCCCGCTGCATTTCGGCTCGCTGGTCGGCGCGCTCGCGAGCTGGCTCGATGCGCGTGCGCACGGCGGCACATGGCTCGTGCGCATCGAGGATCTCGACGGTCCGCGCACGGTGCCCGGCGCGGCCGACGACATCCTCGCGACGCTTGCCCATTTCGGCATGACGCCCGACGAGCCGCCCGTCTGGCAAAGCACGCGCGATGCGGCCTATACGTGCGCGCTGGATCGGCTCGTCGCGGCCGGCCTCGTCTATCCGTGCGGCTGCACGCGCAAGGAAATCGCCGATTCGCTGCGCGCCGCGCACGAGCGCCACACGACGCTCGCGTACCCGGGCACCTGCCGCACCGGCCTGCACGGCAAGCCCGCGCGCGCGTGGCGGCTGCGCGTGCCGGACGGCGACGACGCGATCGTCACGTTCGACGACCGTTGGCAGCACACGCAATCGCAGAATCTCGCGACCGAAGTCGGCGATTTCGTGCTCAAACGCGCGGACGGGCAATGGGCATATCAGCTCGCGGTCGTCGTCGACGATGCCGACGCACGCGTCACGCATGTCGTGCGCGGCGCCGACCTGCTCGACTCCACCGCGCGCCAGATCCACCTGCAGCACTGCCTCGGCGTGCCGACGCCGCAATACCTGCATGTGCCCGTCGTCGTCGACGAAAACGGCGAAAAGCTCAGCAAGCAGACGGGCGCGACCGCGCTCGAACGCGACGATCCGCTGCCGGCGCTGCACGCCGCTGCCGCGCATCTGGGCCTCGCGCCTGACGGCGCACCCGCCGCCACGACGCTCGATGCGTTCTACGCAGCCGCAACGGCCGCGTGGGCAGCGCGTTACGGCCCTCAGGCCGGCTAACGCCCGCAGCGAGCGGATTGTGCGGCGATCGGCCGGCGGGCGGGCAGCGGCCGAGTGCCGCCTGCGTCGCTCACGACCCTATTCCCCATCCCGTCGCGACCCCAATGAAAAACGGGCGCACGCTCGTCGCATGCACCCGTTTTTCCTGCAGCGCTCGCGCGCCGCACCGTCACGTCCGCCGGGCTTATGCCGACGGCTTGCGCGGCATCCCGAACCCGCCGAGCAGCGCGGCGACCTGACGCTTCGGCCCCTTCTTCTCGGGCTGCTGCGCAGGCTGCGCGTCGTCCTGCTGCTTCGCCGCCGCCGACGGCTCGTACGGCTTCAGGAAGAAATCGTCGACCGGCGCTTCGTGGCGACGGTGATGGCCGCGCTCGGAGCCGCCCGACCGGCGCCCCGACGCACCGCGATGTTCGTCGCGATCGCGGCGGCCGCCGCGTTCGCCACCGCGCTCGCCGTTGCGATCGCCGCCGCGCTCGTCGTGACGGGCGCGCGCCGGCTTGTCGAGCGTAAGCGTCTGCATTTCGAGCGGACGCTTGATCAGCTTCTCGATATCGGCGAGCTGCTTGCGCTCGTTCGGGCTGCACAGCGACAGCGCGTCGCCCGTCGCCCCCGCGCGGCCGGTACGGCCGATCCGGTGCACGTAGTCTTCCGCGCTGAACGGCAGATCGAAGTTGATCACGGCCGGCAGCTCGGCGATGTCGAGGCCGCGCGCGGCCACGTCGGTCGCGACCAGCGCCTCGATCTCGCCGCGCTTGAACGCGTCGAGCGCCTGCATCCGCTCGAGCTGCGTCTTGTCGCCGTGAATCGCCGACGCGACCACACCGTCGCGCTCGAGATTGCGCGCCAGCCGGCTTGCGCCGATCTTGCTGTTGCAGAACACGATCACCTGCTTGAGCCCGCGATCGCGCAGCAACTGCACGACGGCTGCGTGCTTGTCGCCTTCGGCGACGTCGTAGACGATCTGCGTGACGTTCGCGTTCGTCGAGTTGCTGCGTGCGACTTCGATCGTCTGCGGGTTGCGCAGGTACGTCGACGCGAGCTTCTTGATTTCGCCGGAGAAAGTGGCCGAGAACAGCAGCGTCTGACGCTCCTTCGGCAGCAGGTTCAGGATGCGCTGCAGATCGGGCAGGAAGCCCATGTCGAGCATCCGGTCGGCTTCGTCGAGCACGAGGATCTGGACCTGGCCGAGATTCGCGGTCTTCTGCTGCACGTGGTCGAGCAGGCGGCCGGGCGTCGCGATCAGGATCTCGACGCCGCGGCGCAGTTCGGCCATCTGCGGGTTCATGTCGACGCCGCCGAACACGACCGCGCTGCGCAGCGGCGTGTGCTTCGCATACGCGTGCACATTCGCGGCGACCTGGTCGGCGAGTTCGCGGGTCGGCGTGAGAATCAGCGCACGCACCGGGTGGCGCGCCGGTGACGCGCTCGTGTTGGCCTGCGGCAGCAGGCGCTGGATGATCGGCAGCGAGAAGCTCGCGGTCTTGCCGGTGCCCGTTTGCGCGGCGCCCATGACGTCGCGGCCGGCGAGCACGACCGGAATGGCCTGCGCCTGGATCGGCGTCGGCGTCGTATAACCCTGCTCCGCAATGGCTTTCAGGATATCGGCGGCAAGGCCGAATTGATCGAAGGTTGCGTCGACGGGCTGGGCGACAGAATCGGACATGGTGGCGTTTCGCTCAAAAGGCGCGGCGGGGACATCGTGCGTCAGGCCGGCCGGGCCTGCGCTCATCACAATTCGGAAATAGACGGAGCCGCGGCACGCCGCGCGGCGCCGCTCTGGCGCTTGGGACCGGTTCAATGCGAACGCTGGACGCCAGGCCGTGCGGACTCCGTTCGGCGCGAATGCCGGCGGAAAGGGCCGTATTGTAGCACTGCACGGCCATCTGTCCGTGACAACGCCGCGAACGGACGCAACGGCGGTTCGCGCGGCGGGCCCGGGCAGGCCCGCGCGACCGGCGGACGGCCCGGTCGGACTATGCCGATCGGCTGGTGGGAAATTTCAGGGGTTCGATCCCGGGACTGCCCGCTTGCTGCCCGCCCGCGCGTCGCGCGGACAGGGCCGGGAGCCGTTCACCGCCCCCGGCGGACCCGTTCCCGCCAGACGCTCAGCCCTTCTTCTTTTTCTTCTCGACCTGGACGCAATCGCCCAGCAGCGGCGGCGAATTCTGGTCGGCGATCTCGTCGCGCAGCGTCGCCTCCTTGCCCTTCGTCCACCACGTATAGCGGCCGGCCTGGTAGCGCGCGCCCGACGCCGACACCGTATCGACGAACAGCATCTGCTTCCCGTTGACCGGCACGAGCGCGAAGCTCTGGCCATTGCCCGCGAGCCAGTACGACACCCGCACGGGCTGCTTCTGGTTCGCGCACTGGTAGACGGTGAACTGGCGCGAATCGGCGTCGATCTCTTCGACGGTCAGTTGCGCGGCATGCGCGACGGAAACGGCGGTGCCGGCAAACGCGAGCGCGGCAAGGGTTTGGCGAATCATGCGGGTCCTCTCACGAGACGGGTGGAAACGCGCCCTCGCGGGGCGCGCAATTCGTTATTGTTGGCGATCGCGCGGGTGTCGCGCTCACGGATCGATGACGTCGGCACACGCGTCCGTCGGCGCGGCCGCGACATGGCCGACGAGCGGCACGATCTTGAGCCCGGCCGAGGCCACCCGGCACGGTGCGGCCGCGAGGCCGCAACCCGCGAGACTCGCGACAAGCGCCAGCGCGGCGCCCAGCTTTCCGATACGCAGCCAGATCGGCGCCATCGTTTTCTCCAGATCCTGGTGAGGTCAGCGCGCCGACACGGGCCGGACGGCCGCCGCGGCGCGCCGCGCGCGTTCACGGGCTTCGTCGACGGTCGCGCCGGTCGCCAGCGCGACGCCCATGCGCCGCTTCGCGAAACTTTCCGGCTTGCCGAACAGGCGCAGGTCGGCGCCCGGCACCGCGAGCGCGTCGCGCACGCCTTCGAACGCGATCCCGCGCTCGTCGAGCCCGCCGTAGATCACGGCCGACGCGGCCGGCGTACCGAGCGCCGGATCGACCGGCAGCCCGAGAATCGCGCGGGCGTGCAGCTCGAATTCCGACTGGCGCTGCGACGCGAGCGTGACGAGCCCCGTATCGTGCGGCCGCGGGCTCACCTCGGAAAACCACACGTCGTCGCCGCGCACGAACAGCTCGACGCCGAACAATCCGCGCCCGCCGAGCGCCTCGGTAACCTTGTGCGCGATTTCGCGCGACTTCTCGAGCGCCGCCGCACTCATCGGCTGCGGCTGCCACGACTCGACGTAGTCGCCCGCGACCTGCACGTGGCCGACCGGCTCGCAGAAATAGGTGCGCGTGGCATTCGTCGCCGGATCGATCGCACGCACGGTGAGCTGCGTGATCTCGTAGTCGAAATCGACGAAGCCCTCGACGATCACGCGGCCGTGGTTCACACGGCCGCCCGCCATCGCGTAGTCCCACGCCGGCTTCACGTCGGCTTCGGTCTTCACGACCGACTGCCCCTTGCCCGACGACGACATCACGGGCTTCACGACGCACGGCATGCCGATCTTCGCGACGGCCGCGCTAAACGCGTCGAACGAATCCGCGAACGCATACGGCGACGTCGGCAGGCCGAGCTCCTCGGCTGCCAGCCGGCGAATCCCTTCGCGGTTCATCGTGAGCTGCGTCGCGCGTGCGGTCGGGATCACCTCGGCAAGACCGGCCGCCTCGATCGCCGCGAGCGCGTCGGTCGCGATCGCCTCGATCTCGGGCACGATCAGGTGCGGCCGTTCGGCCTCGACGAGCGCGCGCAGCGCGGCGGCGTCCGTCATGTCGATCACGTGCGCGCGGTGCGCGACCTGATGGCCCGGTGCGTCCGGATAGCGGTCGACCGCGACGACTTCGACGCCGAGCCGCTGCAACGCAATGATGACTTCCTTGCCGAGTTCGCCGGCGCCGAGCAGCATGACGCGCGTGGCCGAAGGTGAGAGCGGCGTACCGAGCCGCTGACCGATCTGCATGTGATTACCCGCTTCTGGTGGAGGACGAAAACGGCTTCGATGTTAACACGCGCGACGACCCCGGTTTGACGCGTTTGCCCGCACCGGCGCGCGGCCGCAGGCCGCCCGCGAGCGGCCTGCGAACGTTTTCACGCACGAAGTGTCGGCTCGCCTGCCGCGGGGCGGGTGCGTTACTCTTACGCCTTGATCAGAATCCGATGAGGAACGAGGCTCATGTCCCACCTGTTCGCGGCCGCACGCGCACGCACCGGCCTGCTTCGCCCGCTGCGCGCGCCGCTCAGCGCGCTGACGCTTGCCACGCTTCTCGCCGCCTGCGCGATGCCGACCCACCCCGATTCCGCCGCCCCCGCGCCCGACCCGTACAACCCGGCCGCCGTCCAGCTGCTCGACGACACGAGCTGGGAACTCACCAGCTGGCTGAACGCCGACGGCACGCAGCGCGCAATCCCGCACGGCGACAACGGCGAGCCGATCAAGCTCGCGCTGTCGACCGATTCGGGCGTCCGGCGCGCCAGCGGGTTCTCGGGCTGCAACCGCTACATGGGCACCTACGCGATCAAGAACGGCCTGCTGAGCTTCGGGCCGCTCGCCGGCACGCGGATGGCCTGCCCGAATACGCTCGGCGGCCAGCTCGAAGCCGCTTACCTCGACGCACTCGCACACATCGACAAGACCGGCGTGCAGATGCGCGAGCCGAAGCAGTTGCAGATCGTGACCGCTTCCGGCGCGACGCTGACCTTCACGCACCGGAGCCCCTGATGCAACGCGCGCGCGAAGGCCGACCGACCGCCTTCGCGCAGCGCGCCACGCGCGTGTACCGCGCACACGCGTCGCGCGGCGTGAATCGGATGCACGCCGCGTTAGAGTCTTGTTCGCCGGCCGGTTAAACTCGGCGGGTCGCGCCCCGCGCGCCCCTCCCCACTCCTGTTTCAAAGCATGCACACGGTTGTCTTCGGCTGGTTCGGCATCTCCGCCGTCTGGTTCCTCCTTCTCTTCTGGCGTCTCGTGCAGGCGATGCTGCCCGGCGGCGGCGGGCTCGCCGGCCGCGGCTCGATCCGCCTGTGGCTCGGCTTCGCCGCCGTGTTCGTCGCGAGTTGCACGCTCACGAGCCCGCTGTCGGGCCCCGACACGAACGCGCTCGGCCATGCGTTCTCGGCAGGCTTCGCCCGCGTGCTCGGCCCGATCGGCACGCCGGTCGCCATGGTCGTGCTGTTCTTCGCCGGCCTGCCCTGGCTGACCGGCATCGGCTGGCGGCAGTTCGCCGCGTGGGTCGACACGTCGTTCGGCGTCAAGCTGTCGCGCGACGGCGGTGACGACGATGCGCGCGGCATCGCCGACCTGCCGCGCAGCGCGCTGCATCGCGACGACGACATCGTCCAGCCGACCACCGCACATACCGTCAACTCGATGGCGCCGCGCCGGAACGGCCGGTACTCGCGTCCGACCCTGTGGAAACCCGACCCGCAGCCGCGGCCGAAGCCGCGTAGCAGCACGCCGCCGCGCCCCCACGTGGAACCCGTCGCGCCGTCGGGCTGGTTGAAGCCGACCGCGCCGCAGCGCATGCCGACGCCCCCCGCACCGATTCCCCCGGCCAGCGCGATGCCGCCGCCGACGACCGGCAGCACCGCCAGCCTCGCGCGCGCGGCAGCGAACGCGCAAGTCCCGCGCCCCGATCCGGCCCCGCTTCCCGCCGGATTCGAACCCGTCCGCCCGCGGCCGACCGCCGTGCGGCCGACCACCGCCGCGTTGAAGCCGACCCCGCCCCGCACCACCGTCGCGCCGCGACCGGCCGCCGCGCAGCCGCCACGCGCGCCGGTGCGCCCCGCCGTGAGTGCCGGTTCGACCGGCCTGCCGCCGGATGCCGCACGTCGTCGTCCGGCGCCGCAAACGCCGGCGCGCGCGCCGCTCTATGCGTGGAATGAAAAGCCCGCCGCACCGATCACGCCAGCGCCGAGCGTGCACGACACACTGCGCTCGATCGAAGCCAGCACCGCGCAATGGGCGACGCTGGGCGGTGCGCAGTCGGCCGACGCAGCACACGCAACGGCCGCTTCCGCAACCGCGGCCGGTGTGGCCGCGGCGGCAGCCGGCAGTGCCGCGCCGGTATCGGCGGCCGTGTCGACCGGGATCGCGTCCGCGACCCTCGGCCTCGCGGCGCATGACGCGCGTGTTCCGCCCGCGCAAGATGCAGCGCCGGCGGTTGGCGACAATGCACCGATCGTGCTCGACGCGTTCATGCCGCCAGCGTCCGTTGCCCCGGCACCGGTTGGCGATGCGGGCGCCGTGGCGTCCGACGACGTCACGCCGCATGCGCTGTCGAATACCGTCGTCGACGATGCCGCTTTCCCGCATCGCGCCGACGACGAGATGCGGCACATCGACGATGCCGCTGCCGCGCCGGCATCGGATCTCACGTCCGCACCGTCGTTCGACGCGCCCGTCGACCTCGCGCCGTGGGACGACCTCGCCAGCCAGCCGGTTTCCGCATTCGACGCATCCGCGTGGAACCCCGTCGCCGGGTCATCGATCGACGTGACGGGACCGGAACCGGCCAATGCAGCCGCTGCGCAACCCGACTCGATTCACGACAGCGTCGTGAGTCGCCCTCCTGCATCGCTCGATAACGACGACCAGTCCAACGCGCAACCGGCTCCCGCAATCGATCGCGCGATATTGGACCGTGAGCGGCACGGCATCGCCGAAGCGCACGCCGACGTGAAACCGGCAGGAAACACCGTGCCGTTCGCAGCCCTTCCCTCTTCGGCGGGCGCCGACAGGACATCGCGCACGCATGCCGAAACCAGGCCGTTTGCGGCAGCCCTGGTAGCGGCTTCGTCGGGCTCGGCATCGGGCGCCGCCACGCCGGATACGGTGGAACGGCCGGCAATCGCTCAGGACGCCGCGCCAGCGGGATCGACGTGGACGCCGTCGACCGCGCAACCTGCCACGACGAATACCGCCGTCGCAGCGGAACTGCCGAAATCGCCGGTCACGGCTCAACCGTTCGCCGCCGTGCAAACGGCTTCGGCTGCCGGTGCTTCGCCGCTTGCAGGCGCCGCCCAAGATTCGACCGCGCAAGCACCTGCATCCGCATCGAGCATGGCGCCTGTCACCGCTACGTCTTCTTCGGATGATGTGACCGGCGCTGTATCCGCTTCGCTTTCGCGACCGAACGCATCGATATCGACCGTCGCATCCGTCGTGCCGGCATCCCCGATCGGCGTATCCGGCGGTGCGTCGGCTTCGCTTTCGCAACCGGCGGCTTCGACACCGATCGCTGCATCTGTCGCGCCGGTGAACGTTGCGAGCACGACTTATGGCTCGCTCCCCCGCACCTCGACGTCGGCCCCGTCCGCCCCGTCCGTTACACTCGCCGTGACGCCGTCGACGGCCGGCACATCGGCTTCGCCCTCCGCTTCGACCGCGTCGGCAACCGCCGCGGCGACGCCCGTGCATGTCGTACCGGGCGCGATCACCGCACCGTCTTCCGCGCCCGCCTCGATGCTTCAAGTCAATCCGGCAACCTCATCGACAGGTACCGCATTCGGCACGTTTCGCACATTCGGCGCCACCGACGCTGCCGCATCGCAGCCGGCCGCGTCCGACTCGACGGCAACGTACTCCGGCGCAATCGCACCGACCGCCACAACCACGGCCGCGGCGACTCCGGCACAACCGGTCGCAGCGTCGCCCGTCACTCCAGCCGGCTCGCTGACATCCTTCGGCGCAACCGCAGCGACACAGCCCCCGTCGATCGCATCCGCCCCTGCGGCACTCGCGGCCACGACGTTCGCGTCCCCACCCGCCACGGCCGCGTCGCCGGCAAGCGGGTTCGTACCGAACTTCTCCACGGCATCGGCAGCTCCGTCGACCGTCGCCCCGCTGCAACCAGCGGCATCGATCCCCGGCGCGAACCTGTCGGCCCCGACCGCGGTCACGTCCGCACCGACGACCCCGGTTGCGCTGCCGGACGCAGCACCGGCCACCGCGACGTCCGCCCCGGACGCAACCGCCGCTGCGGCCCCCGCCACGCCCGCGATCCAGCCGCGTCCGAACGCGTTCGAATTCCACGCGCCCGCGTCGTTCAACGTCGAACTGCCGACGCTCGACCTGCTCGAGCCCGCGTCCGACGACATCGAAATGATCACCGACGAACACCTCGCGCAGACCGCGCAGGTAATCGAACAGCGGCTGCAGGAATTCAAGGTGCCGGTGACGGTGGTCGGCGCATCGGCCGGCCCGGTCATCACGCGCTTCGAGATCGAGCCCGCGCTCGGCGTGCGCGGCAGCCAGATCGTCGGGCTGATGAAGGACCTGTCGCGCGGCCTCGGCCTCACGTCGATCCGCGTCGTCGAGACGATTCCCGGCAAGACCTGCATGGGCCTCGAACTGCCGAACGCGAAGCGCCAGATGATCCGCCTGTCGGAAATCATCGAGTCGCGCCAGTACCAGCACTCGGCCTCCCAGCTGACGATCGCGATGGGCAAGGACATCACCGGCCATCCGGTCGTCACCGATCTCGCGAAGGCGCCGCACATGCTCGTCGCGGGCACCACCGGCTCGGGCAAGTCGGTCGCGATCAACGCGATGATCCTGTCGCTGCTGTACAAGGCGACGCCCGAGGACGTGCGGCTCATCATGATCGACCCGAAGATGCTGGAGCTGTCGGTCTACGAAGGCATCCCGCACCTGCTCGCGCCGGTCGTCACCGACATGAAGCTCGCGGCGAACGCACTGAACTGGTGCGTCGGAGAAATGGAGAAGCGCTACCGGCTGATGTCGGCCGTCGGCGTGCGCAATCTCGCGGGCTTCAACCAGAAGATCCGCGATGCGCAGGCAAAGGAAAAGAAGATCGGCAACCCGTTCTCGCTGACGCCCGAGGACCCCGAACCGCTGTCGACGCTGCCGCTGATCGTCGTCGTGATCGACGAGCTGGCCGACCTGATGATGGTCGCCGGCAAGAAGATCGAAGAGCTGATCGCGCGCCTCGCGCAGAAGGCGCGCGCGGCCGGCATCCATCTGATCCTCGCGACGCAGCGTCCGTCCGTCGACGTGATCACCGGTCTGATCAAGGCGAACATCCCGACGCGCGTCGCGTTCCAGGTGTCGTCGAAGATCGACTCGCGCACGATTCTCGATCAAATGGGCGCCGAATCGCTGCTCGGGATGGGCGACATGCTGTTCCTGCCGCCGGGCACCGGTTATCCGCAGCGCGTGCACGGCGCGTTCGTCGCCGACGAGGAAGTGCACCGGATCGTCGAGTACCTGAAGCAGTTCGGCGAGCCGCAGTACGAGGAAGGGATTCTCGACGGCCCGGCCGCCGACGGCGCGACGCAGGACCTGTTCGGCGATGCGCCGGACGCGGAGGCCGATCCGCTGTACGACGAAGCGGTCGCGTTCGTCGTGCGCACGCGGCGCGCATCGATCTCGTCGGTGCAGCGGCAGTTGCGCATCGGCTACAACCGCGCCGCGCGCCTCGTCGAGCAGATGGAAGCGGCCGGGCTCGTGTCGTCGATGGGCATCAACGGCAGCCGCGAGGTGCTCGTGCCGGCCGCGGCCGACTGAGTGCGGCGGCCCGGGCGGCCGCCGTCAACCGGCACGGGCGCACCGGGAAACCGGCCGCCGCGTAAAACAACGGGGTGCTGCATCGGCAGCACCCTTTTTCGTTTACTGCACCGGCACCAGCTTGAAATCGACCGGCTTGCCGACCGCCACCTTCTGCGGATTCGGACCGAGCTGCCCGGTTTCGACATTGCGGCTGAACACGTAGAACGTATCGCTGTCCTGGTTGCCGACGATCAGCCATTTGCCCGTCGGGTCGATCAGGAACTCGCGCGGCGTCTTGCCCAGGCTCGACTGGCGGCCGACCTGCTTCAACCGGCCGTCGGCCTGGTTCACCGCATAGATCACGAGGTCGTTCGCGTCGCCGCGGTTGCTCACGTACAGGAAGCGGCCGTCCGGCGACAAATGGATCGCGCCGCCGCCGACCTTGCCCTTGAAGCCCGGCGCGCTCATCGGCAGCGTCTCGATCGGCGTCAGCTTGCCGTCGTGGTAGCCGAACACCTCGACCGACGCGTTGAGCTCGCTCGTCACGTACGCGTACCGGCCGTCGGCGCTGAACACCAGGTGGCGCGGGCCCGAGCCGGCCTTCACCGGCGTGTAGCGCGTGTCGGTCGGGCCGATCAGCCCGCGGCTGCCGTCCACCGTGTAGCGGTAGCCGTAGATCTTGTCCGCGCCGAGATCCTGCACGAACAGGTAATGGCCGTCCGGCGAAAACACCGTCGAATGCACGTGCGCGCCGTCCTGGCGGCCCTTCACGGGCCCCGTGCCTTCGTGGTGCACGCTCAGCACGGCCTGGCCGACCGCGCCGTCCTCGCGCAGCGGAAACACCGCGAAACTGCCGCCCGGATCCTTCGCGACCGAGTAGTTGGCCGTCACGAGGTACTTGCCGTCCGGCGACAGCGCGAGATAGCAAGGATCGTTCCCTTCCGACGACACGCGGTCGATGAAGCTCAGCGCGCCCGTCTTCGCGTCGAAGCTAAACGCGCTGATGCCGCCGCGCTGCGTCGCCGGCCCGTCGTCGCCGGGCAGTTCGTTGACCGCGTAGACGGTGCGACCGTCGCGGCTCGGCAACAGGTAGGACGGATTGACCGTCTTCGCCGACGACACCGGTGCGACGCTGCCGGTTTTAGTATCGAAGCGGTAAACATAGATGCCGTCGCTGCCTCCGCCCGTATAGGTGCCGACGAGCAGGTTGTAGATGCCGTCGGCCGGAGCGGACGATTGCTGCGCAAATGCATGGGTCGCGGACAACGAAAGCACGATCGCGAAACCTTTCATCCAGTGAGCGAGCCTAAGCGGGAACCCTCGTGTCGAAGCGCGTGCGTCACGCTCGCGTAAACGGTTGGGCATTGAATCCTCCTTGCGTCGAGTCGCTTCAAGTGTTGAGATAGGACGAAACGCCGGCTGTTCATGCGCTCCGCCGCCCGGCCGAGTATACGGGGCGCGACGCCAGCGCGTGAAGCCTGGACACCGCCGTCCGCATTGTGAACTCGAATACCCAAGGATCGCCTGCCCATGCCTGCCCTGATCGAAGACTACGCCCTCGTCGGCGACGGCCACACTGCCGCGCTGATTGCAAAAGACGGCTCCGTCGACTGGCTGTGCTGGCCCCGCTTCGATTCGGGCGCCTGCTTCGCGGCGCTTCTCGGCACCCCCGAGCACGGCCGCTGGCTGCTCGCACCGGCCGCCGACGCCGCGATCACGCACACGACCCGCCGCTATCGCGGCGACACGCTGATTCTCGAAACCGACTACGAAAGCGCCGACGGCGCCGTCACCGTGATCGACTTCATGCCGCCCGGCAACGGCTGGTCCGAACTGGTCCGGATCGTCGTCGGCCGCCACGGCACGATGAAGATGCGCATGGAGCTCGTGTTGCGCTTCGACTACGGCTTCTCGATCCCGTGGGTCACGCAACTGAGCCGCGAGGACGGCATGAAGGCGATTGCGGGCCCCGACACCGTCGTGCTGCGCACGCCGGTGCCGCTCACCGGCAAGAACCTCCATACGCTCGCGGAATTCACGGTGAGCGCCGACGAGCGCGTGCCGTTCTCGCTCGGCTATGCGGCGTCGCACCTGCGGCTGCCGCCCGCGCGCGATCCGCTGTCGATGCTCGCGCGCACCGAGAACTACTGGCTCGAATGGTCGGGCCGCTGTCAGGTGCAGGGCCGCTACGCGGCCGCGGTGCGCCGTTCGCTGATCACGCTGAAGGCGCTCGCTTACGAGCCGACCGGCGGCATCGTCGCGGCGCCGACCACGTCGCTGCCCGAGAAGATCGGCGGCAACCGCAACTGGGACTACCGCTACTGCTGGCTGCGCGACGCGACGATCACGCTGCTCGCGCTGATGCGCGGCGGCTATTACGACGAGGCGCGCGCGTGGCGCACGTGGCTCGGCCGCGTGATGGCCGGCTCGCCCGAACAGATCCAGATCATGTACGGGATCGCCGGCGAACGCCGGCTGCCGGAAATGGAGCTCGACTGGCTGCCCGGCTACCAGGATTCGAAGCCGGTGCGGGTCGGCAACGGCGCCGCGAACCAGCTTCAGCTCGACGTGTTCGGCGAGGTGATGGCCGCGCTGCACCTCGCGCGCGTGGGCGGCCTGCAGGCGGACGACACGGTCTGGTCGGTGCAGTGCGCGCTGCTCGACCATCTCGAGAAGATCTGGCAGGAACCCGACGAAGGCATCTGGGAAACGCGCGGCGGCCGCCGCCATTTCACGTTCTCGAAGGTGATGGCGTGGGTCGCGTTCGACCGCGCGATCAAGTCGGCGGAAATGTTCCGGCTGCCCGGCTCGCTCGACCGCTGGCGCGCGCTGCGCGACCGGATCCACGCCGACGTCTGCAGCAACGCGTGGCACGAAGGCAAGCAGGCGTTCGCGCAGAGCTACGGCAGCGACGAGCTCGACGCGAGCGTGCTGCTGATGCCGCTGCTCGGCTTCCTGCCGCCGGAAGACCCGCGCATCGTCGGCACGGTCGACGCGATCGAGCGGGAATTGCTGCACGACGGACTCGTGATGCGCTACCGCACGACCGAGTACGACGACGGCCTGCCGCCCGGCGAAGGCACGTTTCTCGCGTGCAGCTTCTGGCTGGTCGACAACTACGCGCTGCTGGGCCGGATCGACGACGCGCACCGCCTGTTCAGCCGGCTGCTAGCACTGTCGAACGACCTCGGATTGCTCGCGGAAGAGTACGACCCGGTAGCCGGGCGGCTCGTCGGCAACTTCCCGCAGGCGTTCTCCCACGTGGCGCTGGTGCATACCGCGATGAACCTGATGCACCACGAAGACGCGATGGCGCGCGCAGCCGGCCAGCCCGCGCCGGCCGTCGCGACAGGCCGCTGAGCGGGGCGCGAGCGGTATGGTCAGAGATCGTCAAATCGCAAAACTTTGATGAAAAATCGGGGAAATGTTGCATTGCACCACCGATCGTTGTCCGATATGATCGACGCGATTGTCCGGCTGCAGTGCATCATGGCCGGTCGCTGACCCACACGGCACGCCGCGACGCCCCACGCCGCCCTTGCGCACCGTCCCCCACGCGGGAGTAGTCTGCATGCTTTACCAACTGCACGAATTCCAGCGCGCCATGTTGAGCCCGCTGACGGCCTGGGCCCAGGCCGCGTCCAAATCGTTCGCCAATCCGTCCAGCCCGTTCTCGCTGATGCCGGGTGCGCCGCGGATGGCCGCCGCCTACGAACTGATGTACCGGCTCGGCAAGGATTACGAGAAGCCCGAGTTCAACATTCACCAGATCGTCAAGGACGGCCACAACATCCCGATCGTCGAGCAGACGATCATCGAGAAGCCGTTCTGCCGGCTGTTGCGCTTCAAGCGCTATTCGGACGACGCCGACGCCGTCACGCAGTTGAAGGACGAGCCGGTCGTGCTGGTCTGCGCCCCGCTGTCGGGCCACCACTCGACGCTGCTGCGCGACACCGTGCGCACGCTGCTGCAGGATCACAAGGTCTACATCACCGACTGGATCGACGCGCGGATGGTGCCGGTCGAAACCGGCCCGTTCCACCTGCACGACTACATCGCGTATATCCAGGAGTTCATCCGTCACATCGGCGCGCGCAACCTGCACGTGATCTCGGTGTGCCAGCCGACGGTGCCGGTGCTCGCGGCGATTTCGCTGATGGCGAGCCGCGGCGAGGACACGCCGCTCACGATGACGATGATGGGCGGCCCGATCGATGCGCGTCGCAGCCCGACGTCGGTGAATTCGCTCGCCACCCAGCACTCGACCGCGTGGTTCGAGAACAACGTGATTCACACGGTGCCCGCGAACTATCCGGGCGAAGGCCGCCAGGTGTATCCGGGCTTCCTGCAGCACACGGGCTTCGTCGCGATGAACCCGGAGCGGCACGCGCAATCGCACTGGGATTTCTACCAGAGCCTGCTGCGCGGCGACGAGGACGATGCCGAAGCGCACCGCCGCTTCTACGACGAATACAACGCGGTGCTCGACATGGCCGCCGAGTATTACCTCGAGACGATCCGCGTCGTGTTCCAGGAATTCCGGCTCGCGGAAGGCACGTGGGATGTCGAAGGCGAGCGCGTGCGGCCGCAGGACATCAAGCACACCGCGCTGATGACGATCGAGGGCGAACTCGACGACATCTCGGGCAGCGGCCAGACGCACGTCGCGCACGAGCTGTGCACGGGCATCCCGCAAGACGATCGCCGCAGCCTGACCGCCGAAAAATGCGGTCACTACGGGATTTTCTCGGGCCGCCGCTGGCGCACGATCATCTATCCGCAGCTGCGCGACTTCATCCGCGAGCATGCGCCCGAGCAGAAGCACGGCGCGACGAAGGACGTCCCGGACGCACCGGCGGCAACGACGCTCGCTGCCGTGCCGAGCGCCAGCGCGCAGGCCGAAACGACGCGCGTCGCCGCGGCGAAGCGCACCCGCGCGAAGGCGCCTGCCAAGGCCGCCGCAGCGGCGCCCGCCAAGCCCGCACCGGCCGCCAAGCGGGCCGCCGCCGGCCCGCGCGCAAAAGCCTTGCGCACGCGCAAGGCCGCCTGACGCGCGTCGCGTTCCGACGCAAAAACGCCGCCGTTGCCTGCGCACGGCGGCGTTTTTGCATCCGGCGACCGCTTCAGCGCGGCCCGCGCGTCAGCGCCGCAGCAGATACGCGAGCAGCACCTCGGTGTTCATCCGGACCATCTCGGCGCGCTCGTCGGTATCGGTGAAATCGCGGCCGAGCGTCGCGGCGAGCGTGAAGCGGTTCGACACGATGTAGTAGCCGAGCCCCGACAGCGTCACGTAGAAGCGCAGCGGATCGACGTCGGCACGGAACAGCCCGGCCTTCTGGCCGCGCGTCAGCACGTTGCCGAGCTTCGCGACGATCGGCGACATCATCTCGCGGATCCGCGTCGACTTGTGCAGGTAGCGCGCTTCGTGCAGGTTCTCGTTGTTGATGAGCCTGAGCAGCTCCGGATGGTCGCGGTAGTAGTCCCAAACGAAATGCGCGAGCCGCGTGACGGCTTCGACCGGCGCGACGCCGTCGAGATCGAGCACGCGCTCGGCCTCCGTCAGCGCGGAGAACGCGTGTTCGAGCACGGCGGTGAACAGCTGCTCCTTGCTGCCGAAGTAGTAATAGAGCATGCGCTCGTTGGTTTCGGCCCGGCGCGCGATCTGGTCGACGCGTGCGCCGAACAGCCCTCCACTCGCGAACTCTTCGGCCGCCGCCATCAGGATTCGACGGCGAGTACCTTCAGGATCTCTTTTGATTTTTGGCTGATTCATGGTGGCGTTTTGCTATGTGAGCCGCGTGATCCGGACCGACACCCCCACCGCCTTGGCGCCGGCCGCCCTGGAACGGGCGCGCCGCGGACGGCCGCCCTCCTGCTGAGCCCCTGCAAAAAAGCGGTTCGATTATGCGCACAGACGGCGTCCAGCGCAATGCGGGAAATCGGCGATAATCGAGCTTTGGCAAACCTTTCCGGCCGCGCCCGACGCGGCCGAGAGCCATTCGGCGCCGCAGCGCCCGTAGTCACCGTGACCGATTCCAGAACACTCGCAGATCGCATCGAAGATCTGCTTCCCCAGACGCAATGCACGAAGTGCGGCTATAACGGCTGCCGTCCGTACGCCGAGGCGATCGCCTCCGGCGACGCGAACTACAACCAGTGCCCGCCCGGGGGCGCCGAAGGCATCGCGCGCCTCGCGAGCCTGCTCGGCAAACCGGTGATCCCGCTGAACCCCATGAACGGCAGCGAGCATCCGCGCGCGGTCGCCTTCATCGACGAAAACCTGTGCATCGGCTGCACGCTGTGCATCCAGGCGTGCCCGGTCGATGCGATCGTCGGCGCACCGAAGCAGATGCACACGATCATCGCGTCGCAGTGCACCGGCTGCGACCTGTGCGTGCCGCCCTGCCCGGTCGACTGCATCGCGATGCTGCCGGTGACCGGCGATCGCACCGGCTGGGACGCATGGTCGCAGGTGCAGGCCGATGCCGCGCGCGAGCATCATGACCTGCGGCTCGCGCGCCAGCGCCGCGAACGCGAGGCCGCCGAGGCGCGCGCCGCGGCACGTCGCGCGGCCAGCGCCGCGAAGCCGGCTGCCGCGCAAGCGGAAGCGCCGTCCGGCGCGCCGGCCGCGGACGACGCCGAAGCGAAGAAGCGCGCGATCATCGCCGCCGCGCTCGAACGGGCGCGCAAGAAGAAGGAGGAACTGTCCGGGCAAGGCGCCGGGCCGAAGAACACCGAAGGCGTGAGCGCAGCCGTCCAGGCACAGATCGATGCGGCGGAAGCGCGCCGCAAACGGCTCGCCGAACAGCAGGCGCAGCGCGACGCCGACGCGGCGGACGCGGCTCGCACCGACGAAGAGAACGACGCAGGCAACGACGGCCCGGGCGGCCCGTCCGCCCCGCCCGACCAGAACGCTCCATGAACGCCAGCAAACGACGCGCGATCTACGAAACGCTGCAGAGCCTCAATCCGCATCCGACCACCGAACTCGAATACTCGACGCCGTTCGAGCTGCTGATCGCGGTGATGCTGTCTGCCCAGGCGACCGACGTGTCGGTCAACAAGGCGATGCGGAAGATGTTTCCGGTCGCGAATACGCCGCGACAAATCGTCGCACTCGGCGAGGAAGGCGTCACCGAGTACATCAAGACGATCGGGCTGTACCGGACCAAGGCGAAGAACGTGGTCGCGACGAGCCGGATCCTGCTCGACCGCTACGACGGCGAGGTGCCGGCCGATCGCGAAGCGCTCGAAGGGCTGCCGGGCGTCGGCCGCAAGACCGCGAACGTCGTGCTGAACACCGCGTTCGGCCAGCCGACGATCGCGGTCGACACGCATATCTTCCGCGTCGCGAACCGCACGGGGCTCGCACCGGGCAAGGACGTGCGGGCCGTCGAGGCCGCGCTCGAGAAGTTCACGCCGAAGGAATTCCTGCAGGACGCGCACCACTGGCTGATCCTGCACGGGCGCTATGTGTGCAAGGCCCGCAAGCCCGAATGCTGGCATTGCGCAATCGAGCCGCTGTGCGAATTCAGGCCGAAGACACCGCCGCCGAACGAGTGACGCGCAGCCGCGGCCGACCTGCCGCGGGGACGGCCCCGTACCCGTTGTTCGGACGCGCGATGCACGCGCCGTCGGCTGCCATTCGGCCCGTCAGTCGCGGCTGCCACAACGCGACGCGGAGTCCGCCGCGCCACGCCCCCGCTTTCCCGTTCCGGGCTACGCGTTCGACGTCGCCGTCGCGTCGTCGGCGGCCGCGCCGCCCGCGCGCACCAGCGCCAGCACGGCCACCAGAATCGCCACGCCGCCCGCCCACTGCAGCGGCGACAGCGCTTCGCCGAACAGCAGCGCCGCGAGCGCGACCGTCACGACCGGTTCGAGCGTCGACAACATCGACGTGCGCGCGGCCCCGAGCCGCTCGAGCCCGGCAAAGAACGCGAGCATCGCGGCCACCGTCGACACGAGCGCGATCGCGAGCATCGACGCCCAGCCGCCGGCCGTCGCGGGCCAGCGCGGCGGCGCGCCGAACATCGCGGTCCGCACCAGGGCGATCGCCACGAGCGTCGCGGTCGCCGACAGACAGATGATCGCGGTGGTCGCGAGCGGATCGACGCCCCGCGTCGCCTTCGCGCCCCCGACGATGTACAGCGAATAGATCACCGCGGCGGCCAGCGCGAGCGCGATCCCGAGCGGCTCGCCGTGCCCGCCGCCGACCATCAGCGCCGACCCGGCGACGCACAGCACGAGCGCGACGGCCTTCGCGCGCGTGAGGCGCTCGCCGAGCCACCATGCGGCCAGCAGGGTGACGAAGGCCGGGTACAGGTACAGCAGCAGCGCGACGAGGCTCGCCTGCGCGTGCTGCAGCGCGCTGAAATAGCAGAACGACTGCCCGACGTAGCCGAGCGCACCCATCGCCACCAGCGGCGCAAGCGCGCGAGCGCGCGGCCATGCGACCCGGCGATGCCGGGCAATCGCGGCGAGCACCGCGCCGCCGATCGCGAAGCGCACGATCAGCAATCCGAGCACGTCGACGCCGCCCGCATACGCATAGCGGCCGAAAATCGCCATCGCGCCGAACGCGGCGGCGGACAGCGCGACGTAGAGCGTGCCCTGCAGGGCGGCGGACGACGGGCGGAAAGTGGCGGTCATGACGGAACGGGTGCGAAAGGCGTGGCGACGGAAATCGTCGGAGTGTAACGGCGCGGCGGCGGCGAGCCTAGCCCGCGCTTACCCGTTCCCCGACGCCGGCAGCGGAGCGGGGCGACCGGCCGGCGCGGCGCATGTACGCCGGCTGCATTGCGCCTCCTGCCGCCGCACCGCCGGCTCCGCCCCACTGTCAGCGCCGTCCGCCGACCCGGCGTACAATGCGCGACGCGGCATCAAGCCGTCCGAATCACGACGTTTCCCCACCATGTTCAATCCAAGCCGCGACGAAGTGCGTCGCTTTTTCACCGAGACCTGGCGCAAGCAGCGCGCGGGCGAGATCCTGACGCCGCTGGAAGCGATCGCGGCCGACTGGATCGTCGAGCACCCCGAATACCACGACGAGCTCGCCGACGCCGACGGCGCCGCCGCGCGCGAGTACACGCCCGAGGAAGGCCGCACGAACCCGTTCCTGCACCTGTCGATGCACCTCGCGATCAGCGAACAGCTGTCGATCGACCAGCCGCCCGGCATCCGCGCCGCGCACGACAAGCTCGCGGCCAAGCTCGACTCGACCCACGACGCGCAGCACGTGATCATGGAATGCCTCGGCGAGACGATCTGGGAAGCCCAGCGCACGAACACGCCGCCCGATACCGACGCGTACCTGCAGCGCATCCTGCGCCGCGCATCGCGCGACTGAGCGCCGCGGCGCTCGCCCGGCCCGACGGCGCCGGTCACCGCCGCGCGAACAAAAAAATACCCCGCCGCGGCGGGGTATTTTTGCTGCGCAGGGCGTCCGTCGGACGCGTCGCGCTTACTTCTTGAACACGAGATCGGTCTCTTTCAGCGACTCGATGTAGGCCGCGATGTCCTTCATGTCGTTGACCGACAGGTTCTGCACCTGCGCCTGCATGATCGCGTTGTTGCGACCGAGCAGCGGATTCGTCAGGCCCATCTGGTACTGGCGCATCGCCCATACGAGGTAGTCGGCGTGCTGGCCGGCGAGGCGCGGATATTCGGCGTTGATCGGCTTGTTCATCTGCGCGCCGTGGCAGGCGGCGCAGTTGTGCGACTCGACCAGTTCCTTGCCCTTCACGGTGTCCGCGGCGTGTGCGGTACCGATCGCGAGGCCGGCCGCCAGTGCAACCGCCGCCGTCTTGAATGCGTTGTTCATGAATGCTCCTGTCCCGCCGCAGAGATCGGCGGCGCGCGCTTTACTTGTAGGGGTTGTCCTTCGAGTCGGCCTTCTGGGACGCGTAGTACGCCGCCAGATCCGCGATGTCCTGGTCCGTCAGCGAGCCGGCGATCGCATTCATCGACGGGAAGTGACGATCCTTCTTGCGATAGGCCTTCAGCGCGTTCTCGAGATATTGCTGGTTCTGGCCGCCGAGGACAGGCACCCGGTAGACCTCCGGGTACGCCGCGCGGTAGTCCTGGATGCCGTGGCAGCCGATGCACATGGCGACCTTGCTCGCCCCGTCCTTCGGGTTGCCGACCACACCGGCCGCCTGCGCGCTGCCCGCGAGCGCCACGAGCGCTGCGACAACGACGTGTTTGCCGACGAATTTGTTCATAGCTCTTGTAACCTAGCTTGAGGGGAAACTGGCGCCGAAGCGGCAACGGCCCGCGCCGTTTTGCTTATCGGATCGCCACGCAGGCCAAAAAAAACGGCCAGATTGTACCGCGTCGGCGGGGAATGCGTCCATAAGGCGCCCCGCCACAATCCCGCAACGATACGCGGGCGCGGTCCAACCCGACAGCCCTTCTGACTTATACTGGGTTTTTTTCCCCGATTGAGAAGAGCGCCGCCATGCGTTTCGAAGGGTCCTCGCACTACGTCGCCACCGACGATCTGAAGCTCGCGGTCAATGCCGCGCTGACGCTGCAACGCCCGCTGCTGATCAAGGGCGAGCCCGGCACCGGCAAGACCATGCTCGCCGAGGAAGTGGCCGCCGCGCTCGACATGCCGCTGCTGCAGTGGCACATCAAGTCGACCACCAAGGCGCAGCAGGGCCTGTACGAATACGACGCCGTGTCGCGGCTGCGCGATTCGCAGCTCGGCGACGCGCGCGTGAAGGACATCTCGAACTACATCGTCAAGGGCGTGCTGTGGCAGGCGTTCGACGCCGAGCACCCGAGCGTGCTGCTGATCGACGAGATCGACAAGGCCGACATCGAATTCCCGAACGACCTGCTGCGCGAACTCGACCGGATGGAATTCCACGTGTACGAGACGCGCGAGACGGTCCGCGCGAAGCACCGCCCGCTCGTCATCATCACGTCGAACAACGAGAAGGAGCTGCCCGACGCGTTCCTGCGCCGCTGCTTCTTCCACTACATCCAGTTTCCCGACCCGGCGACGATGCAGAAGATCGTCGCCGTGCACTTCCCCGACATCCGCGAAGAGCTGTTGCGCGCGGCGCTCGAGAGTTTCTTCGAATTGCGCGGCGTGGCGGGCCTGAAGAAGAAGCCGTCGACGTCCGAACTGCTCGACTGGCTGAAGCTGCTGCTCGCCGAGAACATCCCGGCCGACCAGTTGCGCGGCGTGGACGCGAAGCAGATCGTGCCGCCGCTCGCCGGTGCGCTGCTGAAGAACGAGCAGGACCTGAGCCTGCTCGAACGGCTCGTCTACATGAACCGGCACAACCGGTAACTCCTCCTCACCCGCGAAGGCCCGGCCATGCTGCTCAATTTCTTCTACGCGCTGCGCGCAGCCAAGCTGCCCGTCTCGGTGAAGGAATACCTGACGCTGCTCGAATCGCTGAAGGCCGGGCTGATCTCGCCGTCGATCGACGCGTTCTATTTCCTCGCGCGAATGACGCTCGTCAAGGACGAGCAGTATTTCGACAAGTTCGACCAGGCGTTCGGCGCGTATTTCCACGGCGTGTCCGCGCTGCCGTCCGAAGCGTTCGACATTCCGCTCGACTGGCTCGAAAAGCGCCTCGAGCGCGAGCTGTCGCCGGAGGAGAAGGCGCAGATCGAGGCAATGGGCGGGCTCGACAAGCTGATGGAGCGTTTGAAGGAACTGCTCGACGAGCAGAAGGAACGCCACGAAGGCGGCAACAAGTGGATCGGCACCGGCGGCACGTCGCCGTTCGGGCACGGCGGCTACAACCCGGAAGGCGTGCGCATCGGCGGCCCGTCGAACGGCAACCGCGCCGCGGTGAAGGTGTGGGAAGCGCGCGCGTATCGCGACTACGACGATTCGGTCGAGATCGGCACGCGCAACATCAAGGTCGCGTTGCGGCGGCTGCGCCGCTTCGCGCGCGAAGGCGCGGCCGAGGAGCTCGACCTGCCCGGCACGATCCGCAGCACCGCCGCGAACGCGGGCTGGCTCGACCTGCGGATGGTGCCCGAGCGCCACAACAACGTGAAGGTGCTGATGCTGCTCGACGTCGGCGGCTCGATGGACGATCACATCAAGCGTACCGAAGAACTGTTCTCGGCCGCGAAGGCCGAATTCAAGCACCTGGAGTTCTTCTACTTCCACAACTGCGTGTACGACCACCTGTGGAAGAACAACCGGCGCCGCCACTCGGAGCGCACCGCGACGTGGGACGTGCTGCACAAGTTCACGCCCGACTACAAGCTGATCTTCGTCGGCGACGCGACGATGAGCCCGTACGAAGTGCTGCAGCCCGGCGGTTCGGTCGAGTACAACAACCCGGAAGCCGGCGCCGTGTGGCTGCGCCGCCTCGCCGACCAGTTCCCCCATCATGCGTGGCTGAACCCCGAGCCCGAGCGGCTATGGGAATACCGGCAGTCGGTCGCGGTGATCCGCGACCTGCTCGGCCATCGCATGTATCCGCTCACGCTCGCGGGTCTCGAAACCGCGATGCGCGCACTCAGCAAGTAACGATACCCACCCAGTACGAAGGCCGCGTCCGAGCGGCCTCTCCCCGGAGATAGCATGAACCCCTCGCCCACCGCGAGCGCCAGCCGCGTCGGCGGCCGCCGCTTTTTCGCCGATACGTCCGTCTCGGCACTCGTCGCCGGCTTCGTCGCGATGATGACCGGCTACACGAGCTCGCTCGTGCTGATGTTCCAGGCCGGCCGCGCCGCCCACCTCACCGATGCGCAGATCTCGTCGTGGATCTGGGCGCTGTCGATCGGCATGGCGCTGACGACGATCGGCCTGTCGCTGCGCTTTCGCGCGCCGGTCGTGGTCGCGTGGTCGACTCCCGGCGCCGCGCTGCTGATCGCGTCGCTGCCCGGCGTGCCCTACCCCGAGGCGATCGGTGCGTTCGTCGTCTGCGCGGTGCTGCTGACGGCCGTCGGCGTGAGCGGGCTGTTCGACACGCTGATGCGCAAGATTCCGGCCGGCATCGCCGCCGCGCTGCTCGCGGGCATCCTGTTCGAAATCGGCATCGAGATCTTCCGCGCCGCGCAGTTCCAGACCGCGCTCGTGCTCGCGATGTTCTTCACTTACCTGATCGTCAAGCGGTTCGCGCCGCGCTACGCGATCGTCACGACGCTGATCGTCGGCACGGCCGTGGCAGGCGGGCTCGGCCTGCTCGACTTCAGCGGCTTTCACGTCGCGTTCGCGAAGCCCGTGTTCACGATGCCCGCGTTCTCGATCGCGTCGATCGTCAGCATCGGCATTCCGCTGTTCGTCGTCGCGATGGCGTCGCAGAACGTGCCGGGCATCGCGGTGCTGCGCGCGGACGGCTATCAGACGCCGTCGTCGCCGCTGATCGCGACGACCGGCCTCGCGTCGCTGCTGCTCGCGCCGTTCGGCTCGCACGGCGTCAATCTCGCGGCGATCACGGCCGCGATCTGCACGGGCCCGGAAGCGCACGAGGATCGCTCGAAGCGCTATACGGCCGCCGTGTGGTGCGGCATGTTCTATCTGATCGCCGGCATCTTCGGCGCGACGATCGCCGCGCTGTTCGCGGCGCTGCCGAAGGCGCTCGTCGTGTCGGTCGCCGCGCTCGCGCTGTTCGGCTCGATCATGAGCGGCCTCGCGAACGCGATGCAGGACGTGAAGCAGCGCGAAGCCGCGCTCGTCACGTTCATGGTCACCGCGTCGGGCCTCACGCTCCTGTCGATCGGTTCGGCGTTCTGGGGGCTCGTCGCGGGCATCGTCACGCAGGTGATCCTGAACGCGCGCCGCCCTGCGTGACGCGGCGCCGCGCCCGTCGCGGCGGGCGTGCCGCACACCAAAACGTGCTCGACACGAATCGGGCCTAAAATGATGGATCGGAGGCGGCGCCCGGCGCCGCTTCGCTT
Source organism: Burkholderia metallica (assembly GCF_902832845.1). Lineage (GTDB taxonomy): Bacteria > Pseudomonadota > Gammaproteobacteria > Burkholderiales > Burkholderiaceae > Burkholderia > Burkholderia metallica. Next base: position 125,795 of record NZ_CADFDB010000014.1, read on the forward strand.
CGCCGCCGCGCTCGCGCGGCCCGTGAGAACCCGGCGCCTTGCGCCCTTCTTCCGAATCGCCATGACTACCGCACTCGACCAGCTGAAGCAGTACACGACCGTCGTCGCCGACACGGGCGATTTCCAGCAGCTTGCGCAATACCAGCCGCAGGACGCGACCACGAACCCGTCGCTGATCCTGAAGGCGGTCCAGAAGGACGCGTACAAGCCGATCCTCGAGAAGACCGTCCGCGATCATCGCAACGAAAGCACCGATTTCATCATCGACCGCCTGCTGATCGCATTCGGCACCGAGATCCTGAAGCTGATCCCGGGCCGTGTGTCGACCGAGGTCGACGCGCGCCTGTCGTTCGATACGCAGCGCTCGATCGACAAGGGCCGCGAGCTCATCAAGCTGTACGAAGCAGCCGGTATCGGCCGCGAACGCATCCTGATCAAGCTCGCGTCGACGTGGGAAGGCATCCGCGCGGCCGAAGTGCTGCAGAAGGAAGGGATCAAGTGCAACATGACCCTGCTTTTCTCGCTCGTGCAGGCCGCCGCCTGCGCGGAAGCCGGGGCGCAGCTGATCTCGCCGTTCGTCGGCCGCATCTACGACTGGTACAAGAAGCAGGCCGGTGCGGAGTGGAATGAAGAGAAGGACGGCGGTGCGAACGATCCGGGCGTGCAGTCGGTGCGCCGCATCTACACGTACTACAAAACGTTCGGCTACAAGACCGAAGTGATGGGCGCGAGCTTCCGCACGACGAGCCAGATCACCGAACTCGCCGGCTGCGACCTGCTGACGATCAGTCCCGATTTGCTGCAGAAGCTGCAGGACAGCAACGAGACCGTCACGCGCAAACTGTCGCCGGAAGCGCTGCAGGACAAGCCCGCCGCGCGCGTCGCGATCGACGAAGCCGCGTTCCGCTTCCAGCTGAACGACGACGCGATGGCGACCGAAAAGCTCGCCGAAGGCATCCGCGTATTCGCTGCGGATGCGGTGAAGCTCGAGAAGCTGATCGACTCGCTGCGCTGAGCCGCGCACGCGTCAGCGGCTGTCAGCAACACTGGCAACAGCCGTCAGCACGCACGCCGCATACGGCCGCGAACGTCCTGTTCGCGGCCGTTTTTATTTTTCATTCCATCGTCAAGCACGCGCACTACAATCCACGTCACGGGTGCGTCGGCCGCCTCCCGAGGCCCCCTTTCCCAGTCAGTCTTGCACGACGCCGAGCCCGCGCGAATGCGCTGGCCGGTTCCCCCACTACAGGAGACAACGATGCAAGTTCAACCGTACCTGACGTTCTACGGTCGCGCCGATGAAGCCCTTCAGTTCTACGAAAAGGCGCTCGGTGCGAAGACGATGTTCAAGATGCACTTCAAGGACGCGCCGCCGAATCCCGACTACCCGATGACGCCGGAGATGGCCGACAAGGTGATGCATGCGAGCTTCACGATCGGCGACTCGATGATCATGTGCTCGGACGGCGACTGCAGCCAGCCCGGCGGCGGCGTGCACGCCGGCTATTCGCTGTCGCTGAACCCGGCGACGGTCGACGAAGGCCAGAAGCTGTTCAATGCGCTCGCCGACGGCGGCGAAGTGACGATGCCGTTCGGCAAGACGTTCTGGGCGCTCGGCTTCGGGATGGTGAAGGATCGCTTCGGCGTGCACTGGATGGTCAACGTCGAGGACCTGTCTCAGCGCGAGGACCTCGCGCAGCGCGCGAAGGGCTGACGCAAGAAAACGCCCGCCACCGCGAGGTGGCGGGCGTTTCTCCGTCGCAAGCCGTCCGTCTCAGCTCTCGACCACGTCGAGATAGTCCTCCGGCCGCGTGCGATCCTCCGCATGCGCCATGCCCATCACGCGCACCAGCACGCTCACCACCACCGCCACCACCAGGTTCACGACCAGCGACCATACGGCTGCGTAGCCGGGAATCGCGACACCGAACAGGTGGATCGTGAAGATCGAGCTGGCGAGCTTCAGCGAAATCGCCATCCACGTGCCGCACACGATGCCGGCCGCCCAGCCGGCCAGCAGGCCGCGATGGTCGAGCACGCGCGTATAGAGGCCGAGCACGATCGCGGGCAGCGTCTGGATGATCCAGATCCCGCCGAGCAGTTGCAGCTGGATTGCGTAGGTCAGCGGCAGTCCGAGGATGAACGCGACCGCGCCGACCTTCACGATCAGCGACACGAGCTTCGCGACGTGCGTCTCCTGGTCGTGCGACATGTTGCGGTTCACGAACTCGCGGTGGATGTTGCGCGTGTACAGGTTCGCGGCGGCGATCGACATGATCGCCGCCGGCACCAGCGCACCGATGCCGATCGCCGCGAACGCGACGCCGACGAACCACGACGGGAAGTATTCGAGGAACAGCGCGGGCACCGCGAAGTTCGGGCCGAACGCCTTGAAGTACGGCGCGTACTGCGGCATGTCCTTCACGCCCGACGCGAGCGCCATGTAGCCGAGCAGCGCGAGCAGGCCGAGCACGAACGAGTACGCGGGCAGCATCGCCATGTTGCGGCGGATCGAGTTGCCCGACGACGACGACAGGATCGCCGTGACCGAGTGCGGGTACAGGAACAGCGCGAGCGCCGAGCCGATCGCGAGCGTCGCGTATGCGCTGTAGCCGTTCAGGCTCATCGCGTCGGGCGCCTTCAGCAGCAGTTTCGCGGGCGGCACGCTCGCGAAGATATGCCCGAAGCCGCCGAGCTTCGCGGGAATCACGACGACCGCCGCGGCAATCGTGATGTAGATCAGCACGTCCTTCACGATCGCGATCATCGCCGGTGCGCGCAGCCCCGACGTGTACGTGTACGCGGCGAGGATCGCGAACGCGATGATCAGCGGCAGGTCGCCGACGAAGCCGGTCGTGTCGAAGCCGAGCGCGCCGATCACCACTTCGATGCCGACGAGCTGCAGCGCGATGTACGGCATCGTCGCGACGATGCCTGTGACCGCGATCGCGAGCGCCAGCATCCGGCTGCCGTAGCGCGCGTTGACGAAGTCGGCGGCCGTCACGTAGCCGTGCCGCTTCGCGATGCTCCACAGCTTCGGGAACACGACGAACGCGAACGGATAGATCAGGATCGTATAAGGCAGCGCGAAGAAGCCCATCGCACCGGCGCCGAACACGAGCGCGGGCACCGCGACGAACGTGTAGGCCGTGTAGAGGTCGCCGCCGAGCAGGAACCACGTGACGATCGTGCCGAAGCGGCGTCCGCCGAGGCCCCATTCGTCGAGATGGGCGAGATCGCCGCGCCGCCAGTTCGCGGCCAGGAAACCGATGATCGTGACGCCGATGAACAGCAGGACGAAGACGAAAGTAGCGCCGAGATTCATTGCGCACCTCCGTGCGGGCCGCTCGCCTTCCATGCGTTCTTGGTCTTGAAATACACGAACGCGGTAATCACCGCGCTGATGAAGACCCAAAGCAGCTGGTACCAGTAGAAAAACGGAAAACCGAACAACTGCGGTTCGATCTTGCTGTACGACGGTACCCAGACCATCGCGATCAGCGGCAGTACCAGCAGCCAGAGCCAGCGCTTGGCGGCCCGGTTGGCGTCGGCATCGTGAGCCATGACGTCTCCTCTTCTTTCCCGGTTATCGATCTTGTTGAGCGGGTACGGCGCCGAGAGGAGCGCAAAACGGGTAGGCAGCGGCTCCCCTGGCTTCGCGCCAGTATAGGAGCCGCGAGCACGCGGTCAAGCAGGGGCGAACCCGAGGTGATCCGCCCCCTGTCGCGTGGTTGCACCGGCCTGTCGCCGGTGCATGCGGCGTCAGATCGCGAACGCGGTGTCGCGTGCGCCGGTCGTTTCTTTCAATGCTTTCACCCACTTGCGCGCGGGCAGCTTCAGCGTGTCCTCGATCAGCTTCGCGCGGGCGTCGAGCTGCGCGAACGGCACGTCGAGCGCGGGGCCCGAGAAGGCGATCGCGATCCGGTTGCCGTCGTGCACTTCCGGCAGCGCGATCACACGGTGATCGAACGCGGCGTTCAGGTGCTTCATGTTGCGCACGAAGCTCGGGTGATCGCCGAACAGGTTGATCGTCGCGATGCCCGCGTCGGCGAGGCAGCCGCGCACCGCGCGGTAGAACGACACGCTGTCGAGCACCGGACCGCGCGCGGTCGCGTCGTACAGGTCGATCTGGATCGCGCCCGTCGTGCCGCGATTGGCCGGGTCGTTGACGAAGTCCCATGCGTCGGCTTCGTGCACGGCGAGGCGCGCGTCGTCGGGCGGCAGCGCGAACATCGTGCGCGCGGCGACGATCACGGCCGGGTTCAGCTCGACCGCCTCGACCTTCGCGTGCGGCAGGAACCGGTGCGAGAACTTGGTCAGTGCGCCGGTGCCGAGCCCGAGCTGGACGATCCGCTCGGGCGTTTCGAGGAACAGGAGCCACGCCATCATCTGCTGCGCGTATTCGAGTTCGATATGCAGCGGCTTCGAGATCCGCATCGCGCCCTGCACCCATTCGGTACCGAAGTGCAGGAAGCGCACGCCGCCCTCTTCCGAGAACGTCACAGGTGCGAAGCGCGGCTTGCGCGGCGCTTCGAGCACCGGCACGTCGTCGTGTTCGTCGATGTCCGGGCGGCGCTTCACGCGCGGCGGCTGGAGCTTTTCGGAGCCGTTGTACGCGGACGGCTTGCTGCGCTTGGACGCGCGCGCTTCGGCGGACGCGCGCTTGATCAGTCGGGTCATGATTGAATCTCGCTGGGTGAGGCTGGTTTTCGCGGACGAGAGGATAGCATTCGCGCGTCGCGGCAGCGGGAAAGCGGATACGCGCACGCCGCCGCGCGCTCCGCGCGACGTGCGACACGCGCATCCTCCCGCCGTTAATTGAACGGCCGCCTCCTGCGTGAACAGGCCACACCGCTACGCAGCGTATGCTGCCGATGCAGTACCGGTTCGTCGTTCACGCGCCCGACAACCGCCCCCTCCGGCATTGATCCATTACGACAGCCTCTATCGAACGGCTGAATTGTCCCGAGTCCCCCGCGACGCAAAAATGCGAAGCAACGGCCGCAAGCCGGGCCGTCGCACCTGCGTTTGCCTTCAACACCTTGGTCCGGGGCCTCGGTGCTCAACCCACGTCTGCCGCCGGCATTCACCGCCCGTGTCACGCCTGACGCCGCGAATCGCCCACTGACGGAACGACCGTGTACGAACGGCATGGCGGGTTGCTTTGTGCCCCTTGAAAATATACCCAAATGGGAATAAATTCGTCGATGGATCCGTACACCAAACCGCTCTACTGGCTCGGCTCGGCGCGCAAAGACCTGAAAGCGATGCCCGAAGCCGTGCAGGACACGTTCGGCTATGCGCTGTATCTGGCCCAGACGGGGCGAAAGCACGACCAGGCCAAGCCGTTGAGCGGATTCGGATCGGCAGGCGTGCTCGAGATCGTGGAATCGGAAGACCACGGTACGTACCGCGCCGTCTACACGGTAAAGCTCGGCAACAGCGTGTACGTGCTGCACTGTTTCCAGAAGAAATCGGCGAACGGCATCGCGACACCGAAACCGGACCGCGATCTGGTGCGCGAACGGCTGAAAGCCGCCGAAGCACACGCAAAAGGAGCAAGGCGATGACCGAAATCGAACCGGGCAGCGGAAACGTCTACGCTGATCTGGGCATGCGCGATGCGGACGAAATGCGGGTGAAAGCCCAGCTCGCCGCCAAGATCGCGGAGATCATCAAGTCACGACGGTGGACGCAGCAGCATGCGGCCCGGTTGCTCGGCATGACGCAGCCGAAGCTGTCGAACATGCTGCGCGGGCAGTTTCGCGGCGTGAGCGAAACGAAGATGCTCGAATGTCTGGCGAAGCTCGGGCGCGATGTGCGGATCGTCGTCGGGCCGGACCGTCATTCGGAAATCGCGGGGCACATCGAAGTCGTATTCGCCGCGTGACGTTCACCTCCCGCCCCTAGCGCGGGAGCGACTGCCGGCCATGCCGCCGGCAGTGCGTGACGGCTCAAAGGACGATTCGACGCCACTGCTCGAGCTTCTGCTCGAACGACAGCATCGCATTCGCCGGGCTCGACGAAGGCAGCACGAGCGTCTCGTACCCGGCCTCGCCGATCACGTCGGCAAAGCGCCCCGCCGTCTTGCCGTTGAAACACACGCGCCTGAGCAATGGCGCATGCTCGCGCAGCGAGTCGAAATCGTTCGGCTTCGCATTGCGGATCGCAGAATCGAGGCTGCCCTGGCGATGGCACGCATCGAGTACGTCCCAGATGCCGATGCCGTGCGTCAACACGCGCTCGAGACGCGCGTCATAAGCCAGCTCGTGCAGCCCGGGCTCGCCCAGCACCGCACCCAGCAACCGCCAGAACTGGTTGCGCGGATGCGCGTAATACTGCGCGGCGTCGAGCGACGCTTCGCCCGGAAAGCTGCCGAGGATCATCGTGTGCGTATTCGGCCCGACGACCGGCGGAAAGCCCTGCAGCATCAGTTGCCCTCGCTCGGCCCGCCTGAGCGCGGCCCGTCGCCATGCGCATCGAGATGACGCCACAGCGCCGGCAGCATGCACTCGGTGACCATCAACGGCTTGCCGTGACGCTGGAACACCGAACGCCGCGCGACGAACGCGTGCGGTGCGCGCGCCCCGCCAAGCGCATGCGACGCAAGCGCATACAACGGATGGCCGGCGATCACGCGCCGGCTGACGAGCGCCGAACGCTCGACCTGCGGATCGCTGTACAGCAGCTCCGCCAGCGGCCGCGTGCGCAGCCGCCGCATCGCCTGCCACACGCCCTTGCTGGCCGCGAGCGGCGCGATGCTGTGCGCGGCGACGTACGGCGTACCGTCGACCGACAGGATCACCTCGCGCACCCACATCGGCGCGCGCGGCGAACTGGCGAGCGCGTCCGGCTCGTCGAACCACGGGGAGTCGACGGCCTCGCGCGTCACGCGCACGTTCACGCGGCCGAGCCGTGCGAGGTGCGCGGTCAGCGATCCGCCGCGCGTCAGCCAGTCGCGCTGGTCGAGCGTGCAGCCAGGCCGCGGCGTCTCGCGCCAGCCGGCCCGAGCGCCGTCGAATCGCATGCGTGCGTTCACGCGGCGCGCGACAGCAGCAGCGCGTTGGTCCGCTTCACGAAGCTCGCCGGATCGTCGAGCATGCCGCCTTCGGCCAAGAGCGCCTGATCGAACAGCAGATGGCACCAGTCGCCGAAATCGGCGCTGTCGGCGTTCAACTGCTTCACGAGCGCATGCTCGGGGTTGATCTCGAGGATCGGCTGCATCGCCGGCGCGTTCTGGCCGGCCGCCTTCAGCATCCGCTGCAGGTAGCCGCTCATGTCGTTGTCGTCCGCGACGAGGCACGACGGCGAATCGGTCAGGCGGAACGTGACGCGCACTTCCTTCACCTTGTCGCCGAGCGCTTCCTTCATCTTCTCGACGACCGGCTTGATCGCCTCGCCCGCCTGCTCCTGCGCCTTCTTCTCCTCGTCGTTCAGCTCGCCGAGATCGAGGTCGCCGCGGGCCACGCTCGCGAGCGGCTTGCCGTCGAATTCGTGGAGGAACGACAGCATCCATTCGTCGACGCGATCGGTCAGCAGCAGCACCTCGACGCCCTTCTTGCGGAACACTTCGAGATGCGGGCTGTTCTTCGCGGCCTGCCACGTGTCGGCCGTCACGTAGTAGATCTTGCTCTGCTCGGGCTTCATGCGCGACACGTAGTCGGCGAGCGACACGTCCTGCGCGTCGGTGTCGCCGTGCGTCGACGCGAAGCGCAGCAGCTTCGCGATGCGCTCGCGGTTCGCGTGATCTTCACCGACGCCTTCCTTCAGCACCTGGCCGAACGCGCTCCAGAACGTCTTGTACTTCTCCTTGCCTGCATCGTCTTCCGCGTTCGCGAGCTCTTCGAGCATCGACAGCGCGCGCTTGGTCACGCCTTCGCGGATCGCCTTCACGTCGCGGCTTTCCTGCAGGATCTCGCGCGACACGTTCAACGGCAGATCCGCCGAATCGACGACGCCCTTCACGAAACGCAGGTATTGCGGCAGCAGTTGCTCGGCGTCGTCCATGATGAACACGCGCTTCACGTACAGCTTCAGGCCGCCGCGGTAGTCGCGGTTCCACAGGTCGAACGGCGCGTGCGACGGCACGTACAGCAGTTGCGTGTACTCGCTGCGGCCCTCGACGCGGTTGTGCGTCCACGTGAGCGGATCCTGGTGGTCGTGCGCGATGTGCTGGTAGAACTGCGTGTACTGCTCGTCGGTGATGTCGCCCTTCGAACGCGTCCACAGCGCGCTCGCCTGGTTGACGGTCTCGTCCTCGTCCTTCAGGACCATCTCGCCCTTTTCCTGATCCCATTCTTCCTTCTGCATCAGGATCGGCAGCGCGATGTGGTCGGAATACTTCTGGATGATCGACTTCAGGCGGTGCGACGACAGCAGCTCGTCCTCGCCTTCGCGCAGGTGCAGCGTGATCGTCGTGCCGCGCTGTGCGCGCTCGATCGCGTCGATCGTGAAATCGCCCTCGCCCGCGCTTTCCCAGCGCACGGCTTCGTTCGCCGGCAGGCCCGCGCGGCGCGTCTCGACGGTGATCTTGTCCGCGACGATGAAGCCCGAGTAGAAGCCGACGCCGAACTGGCCGATCAGTGCCGCATCCTTCTGCTGATCGCCGGACAGCTTCGTGAAGAATTCCTTGGTACCCGAACGCGCGATCGTGCCGAGGTTCGCGATCGCTTCGTCGCGGCTCATGCCGATGCCGTTGTCGTCGATCGTGATCGTGCGCGCGGCCTTGTCGTAGCCGATGCGGATGCGCAGGTTCGGATCGTTCTCGTACAGCGCGTTGTCCGCGAGCCCTTCGAAACGCAGCTTGTCGGCCGCGTCGGACGCGTTCGACACCAGTTCGCGCAGGAAAATTTCCTTGTTGCTGTAGAGCGAATGGATCATCAGGTGGAGGAGTTGCTTGACCTCTGCCTGAAAGCTCATCGTTTCATGTGCCATGGATGCTGTTTCCTCTTACTTGAACTTGGATGTTGTGGCGCAGACGGTCGGCGCGCGATGCCGCGAGGCCCGCGAACGGCCGACCGCCCGGTGCCGGCGGTTCGCGCGCCTATCTGGGGGTGGCGCGTGCGATTTCAAGAGCCGGCGCGCCGCGTCACGACGCGCGCCGCACGGCCGAGTCGATATAGCGTGCGAGAAACCCCTGCAGCGCCGGATCACCACAGTTCGCGACGTTGAAGCGGGTCCACGTCGACGGCGACTGCTGCGGCGAAAACAGGCTGCCCGGCGTCAGCAGAAAACCCGCCTCGTGCGCGGCGGCCGCGAGCGCGTCCGAATCGACGCCCGTGTCGGCCCACAGGAACATCCCGGCCGCCGGCATCGTGAAGAGCCGAAGCCCCGTGCGCTCGAGCATCCGCGCGGTCTTGTCGCGCACGCCGTCGAGGCGCGCGCGCAGCCGCTCCACGTGGCGCCGGTAGTGCCCTTCGGTCAGGATCTTGTAAAGCACGCGCTCGTTGAGCTCGGGCGTCGTCATCCCGACCAGCATCTTCTGGTCGGTGAGGGCCTTCGCGATCTCCGGCGCGCACGCGACGTAGCCGACCCTCAGGTTCGCCGCGAGCGTCTTCGAATAGCTGCCGAGATAGATCACGCGCTTCAACTGGTCGAGGCTCGCGAGGCGCGTGGCCGGGTAGCTCGGCGGGCACAGGTCGCCGTACACGTCGTCCTCGACGACGAGGAAGTCGTACGCCTCCGCGAGCTTCAGGATCCGGAACGCCTGCGCGGCCGACAGCGACGTGCCGGTCGGGTTCTGCAGCACCGAATTGATCACGAGCATCTTCGGCCGCCACATCTGCACGAGCGTCTCGAGTGCATCGAGATCGGGGCCGTCCGGCGTGTACGGCATCCCGACGAGTTGCGCGCCCTGCGCCGCGAAGCGGCCGAACATCTGGAACCAGGCCGGATCGCCGACGATCACCGCATCGCCCGGCTTCACGTAGATCCGCGCGATCAGGTCGATCGCCTGCGTGATCCCCGACACCATCACGACCTGTTCGGGCTTCGCGCCGATCTCGACTTCGGCGAGGCGCGTCTGCAGTTGCTGGCGCAGCGGCAGGAAGCCCTGCGCGGTGCCGAAGCCGAGCATCTGCGCGCCGGACTGGCGCCCGAGCGCACGCAGCGCGCCGGTGATCAGTTCGCCGTCGAGCCAGCGGCCCGGCAGATAACCGAGACCCGGCCCCTTTTCCGGGCTGACCGTGTGCAGCATGTTGCGCAGCAGCCAGACGACGTCGATCGTGTTGTGCACCGGCGCGGCCTCGGCCACGCGCGCGATGCCGTCGGCCGGCTGCGGGCCGGCGGCCGTGCGCTCGCGTACGTAGAAGCCCGAGCCGCGCCGCGAATCGAGATAGCCCTGCGCGACGAGCCGCTCGTACGCCTCGACGACGGTGAAGCGCGATACGCTCTTGTCGAGCGCGAGCTTGCGGATCGACGGCATCCGCATGCCGGGCCGGAACACGCGTTCGTCGATGCGCCGCCGCGCCCACTGGACGAGCTGGTCGACGAGCGTGAGCGTGGCCGTGTCGTGCGGCGCGGGAATCTGGGCGAGTGGGACGGTGGACATGGGCGGGGGCTCCAACTGTACCGAAGGCTATCGCGCCGATTGTACCGTTACTGTGCCGGTAGTGACGATTACAGTTGACCGAAATGGCGAGCGTGCGGCCGCCGTTCAGCCCCGCCGCACGAAGCAGGCCGCGCCTGCCGGCCTGCATCGCAGCCTGCTTCGTGGGCGGTACGCCGGCCGGTCCGGCCGCCGCCCGGCGCCGCGCCTGCCCACCGTGACACTTTCGCTTCCCGACCGACGTTCATGCCAGCCCGTTCCCTGACACTCGACCATCTCGTGATCGCCGCGCGCACGCTCGACGAAGGCGTCCGCCATGTCGCCGACGCACTCGGCATCGAACCGGCCGGCGGCGGCCGCCACCCGCTGATGCGCACCCACAATGCGCTGTTCGGCGCATGGGGCGGGCTGTACCTCGAAGTGATCGCGATCGATCCCGACGCACCGGCGCCGAACGATGGCGCCGAGCCGCCGCGCGCGCGGCTGTTCGCGCTCGACGATCCGGCCATGCACGCGCGGCTCGCCCAAGGGCCGTTTCTCGCGCACTGGGTCGCGCGGGTCGACCGCCCGCGCCAGCTCGCGCTGTGGCAGCGCCAGTACCCGGCCCGCATTCCGCCGGTCGTCGCGATGCGGCGCGGCGATTTCGGCTGGGGCCTCACGGTGCCCGACGACGGCGCGTTCCCCGCGTGGCAGGGTGCCGGCGACGGCCTCCTGCCGTCGCTGATCCAGTGGGACAGCGCACGCCACCCGGCCGAATCGCTGCCGGGCGACGGCGTCGCGCTGAAGGCGCTCAAAGGCGCCCATCCGCGCGCGGATGCGATCCGCGAGCAGCTCGACTGGCTCGGCGCCGCCCATCTGCTCGACCTCGAAGCCACCGACGGCCCGCCGGCACTGGTCGCCGAATTCGACACGCCGCACGGTGCCCGCACGCTGCGCTGAACGCGCTGCCGCCTTTCCGCTTACAACCACCCGCAATACGGAGCCCCCCACCACATGAATTCGCGCGAAACCCGGGGCATGCTGCTCGGCCTCATCGGCGTGATGATTTTCAGCCTCACGCTGCCGATGACGCGTATCGTCGTCTCCGAACTCAATCCGCTGCTCAACGGGCTCGGCCGCGCACTCGCCGCCGCGGTGCCGGCGGGCCTGCTGCTGTGGTGGCGCCGCGAGCCGCTGCCGACCCGTGCGCAACTGAAAAGCCTCGCGATCACGTCGGCCGGCGTAATCATCGCGTATCCGGTGTTTTCCGCGTGGGCGATGAAATCGGTGCCGGCCTCGCACGGCGCGGTGGTCAACGGCCTCCAGCCGCTGTTCGTCGCGCTGTACGCGGCGTGGCTGTCGCACGAGCGGCCGTCGAAGGCGTTCTGGGCCAGCGCGGTGGCCGGCAGCGCGCTCGTGATTGCGTTCGCGCTGCGCGACGGCGGCGGCACCGTGCAGGCCGGCGACGCGCTGATGCTCGTCGCGGTCGGCATCGGCGCGCTCGGCTATGCGGAAGGCGCGCGCCTCGCGCGCCAGATCGGCGGCTGGCAGGTGATCTGCTGGGCGCTCGTCGTGTCCGCGCCGTTCCTCGTGCTGCCGGTCGGCTGGCTCGCGTGGATACAGCATGCCGCGCATCCGGGCCCGCTCGCGCTGCGCACGTGGCTCGCGTTCGGCTACGTGACCCTCTTTTCGCAATTCATCGGCTTTTTCGCGTGGTACGCGGGGCTCGCGATGGGCGGCATCGCGCGCGTCGGCCAGGTGCAGTTGCTGCAGATTTTCTTCACGATCGCCTTTTCCGCGCTGCTGTTCGGCGAAACCGTCACGTCGTCGACGTGGCTGTTCGCGGCCGCGGTGATCGCCACCGTGGTGCTCGGGCGCCGCTCGGCGGTCGCTACGGCCGCGCAACCGGCTCGCGCCGGCTGAACAGGTGCGCCATAATGGACGTTTTGCCTGATCGGTTTTGCCCACCCGGCCGCGAAGGCCCGATCGCGCTCGTGCCTGTCTACCCGGCAGCATCGAGGCGATTTGCCCGAACGACCTTTCTTGACTGACCACGATATCCGAACGAGGAGACTATGAATCCGAGCGACCTGCATCCGCCGCACTGGCAGCTTTCCGAACGCGCCCGCAAGCTGACGAGCTCTGCGATCCGCGAAATCCTGAAGGTCACGGAACGCCCCGAGGTCATCTCGTTCGCCGGCGGCCTGCCCGCCCCCGCGACGTTCCCGGCCGAACGCATGCGCGCCGCCGCCGACCGCGTGCTGCGCGACGCGCCGGCCGCCGCGCTCCAGTACAGCGCGACCGAAGGCTACCTGCCGCTGCGCGAATGGATCGCCGAACGCTACGGCGTGCGCGTGTCGCAGGTGCTGATCACGACCGGCTCGCAGCAGGCGCTCGACCTGCTCGGCAAGGCGCTCGTCGATCCGGGCAGCCCGATCCTCGTGGAAACCCCGACCTATCTCGGCGCGCTGCAGTCGTTCTCGCTGTACGAGCCGCGCTACGTGCAGGTGCCGACCGACGAGCAGGGCCTGCTGCCGGAAGGCCTCACCCCCGAACTCACGCAAGGCGCGCGCCTGCTGTACGCGCAGCCGAACTTCCAGAACCCGACGGGCCGCCGCCTGCCCGTCGAGCGCCGCCGCGCGCTCGCCGCGTTCGCGCAGTCGAGCCCGTTCCCGGTGCTGGAAGACGATCCGTACGGCGCGCTGAACTACCGCGGCGAACCGCTGCCGACGATGCTGTCGATGGCGCCCGATCACATCGTGCATCTCGGCACGTTCTCGAAGGTGCTCGCACCGGGCCTGCGGATCGGCTACATCATTGCGCCCGAGGAGCTCCACTTCAAGCTCGTGCAGGCCAAGCAGGCCACCGACCTGCACACGCCGACGCTCACGCAGCGCATCGCGCACGAAGTGATCAAGGACGGTTTCCTCGACGAGCACATCCCGACGATCCGCGAGCTGTACAGCGCGCAGTGCGACGCGATGCTCGCCGCGCTCGCGCGCCACATGCCGGAAGGCGTCACGTGGAATCGCCCGGAAGGCGGGATGTTCATCTGGGTCGACCTGCCCGCGCAGATCGACAGCATGAAGCTGCTCGCCGCGGCCGTCGACCAGCACGTCGCGTTCGTGCCGGGCGCGCCGTTCTTCGCGGACAACGCGCAGCAGAACACGCTGCGCCTGTCGTTCGTCACGGTGCCGCCCGAGAAGATCGAGGAAGGCGTCGCGCGCCTCGGCAAGCTGCTGCGCGAGCGCCTCTGATCCCCTTTTTCCTGTCACGACTCTCTACGAGGAATCGAATACATGGCTAACGTCTACGACAAACTGAAGTCGCTCGGCATCGAACTCCCGACCGCCGGCGCACCGGCCGCCGCCTACGTGATGAGCGCGCAGAGCGGCAACACCGTCTACCTGTCGGGCCACATCGCGAAGAAGGACGGCAAGGTCTGGGCCGGCAAGCTCGGCGCGGACCTGCAGACGGAAGACGGCAAGGCGGCCGCCCGCTCCATCGCGATCGACCTGCTCGCGACGCTGCACGCGCACACCGGCGATCTGAACAAGGTCACGCGCATCGTCAAGCTGATGAGCCTCGTCAACTCGACGCTCGACTTCACCGAACAGCACATCGTGACGAACGGCGCGTCGGAGCTGATCGCGGAAGTGTTCGGCGACGCCGGCAAGCACGCGCGCTCGGCGTTCGGCGTCGCGCAGATCCCGCTCGGCGCGTGCGTCGAGATCGAACTGATCGCCGAAGTTGCGTAACACGGGCACCGAAATGCCCGGCCGGCTCGTGCGCTTCAAGCAGGTCGACGTGTTCACGTCGGTGCCGTTCAAGGGCAACGCGCTCGCGGTGGTGTTCGACGCCGATTCGCTCGACGACGACGCAATGCTCGCGATCGCCCGCTGGACGAACCTGTCGGAAACGACGTTCGTCTGCACGCCGACCGATCCGGAAGCCGACTACCGCGTCCGGATCTTCACGACGGAGGGCGAACTGCCGTTCGCCGGCCATCCGACGCTGGGCACCGCGCATGCGTTCCTCGAAAGCGGTGCGCGGCCGCGCACGCCGGGCCGGCTGGTCCAGCAGTGCGGCGTCGGCCAGGTCGCGCTGCGCGAGCAGGCCGACGGCTGGGCGTTCGCCGCACCGCCGGCACGCGTCACGCCGCTCGACCGGTCGGACTACCCGGCGCTGGCTGCGGCGTTGCGCAGCGATGCGATCGACCTGGGCGCCGAGCCCTGCGCGGTCGACAACGGCGCGCCGTGGCTGGTCGTGCGGCTGACGTCGGCGGACGCCTGCATCGGCCTGTCCCCCGATCCGGCCGCGCTGGAGGCGCTCACGCGCCGCTACGGCGTGGACGGCCTCGCAGTCTACGCGCCGCATGCCGAAGGCGGCCCCGCGACGTTCGAAATCCGCTGCCTGATGACGGGCGGCACCTTCGGCGCCGGCGAGGACCCCGTCACCGGCAGCGCAAACGCCGCACTGGCCGGGCTGCTGACGCGGCAGTCGCGCCGCCCCGGCCCGTCGTATACGGCCCGCCAGGGCACCGCGATCGGCCGCGACGGCCGCATCTTCGTGAACTATGACGAAGACGGCACCACGTGGATCGGCGGCCAGGTCGTCACGGTCGTCGACGGCACCTTCCTGTCACCCGCGTGACATTTTCGCGATGGGCGACGGCGCCGGCCCGTCCGGCGCCCCCTACGCTTCGCCCAGCTATCGCAAAAACGTTCCAGCCAGTAATATCGGGCCTAATCCGTTGTTTCGGAGGTCTGTCCATGGTTGCGTGTCCCGCGAACGAACAGACGTCGGGACAACCCCAACCATAGCCGGCCATCCCGACGGATGGCGCACGCGAGCAGGACGCCACCCTCTTCGATGAGCTCCGCCCGGTCCAACCACACGCCGCCGAACCGGCCGCTGCGCGCGCCGCGCAAATCGCGCCGGCGTGCGCTATTTGCGATCCCGCTGCTCGGGATGCTGGCGCTTGCGCTGCTGTGGGCCGTGATCATCGCGCGTCTGTCGGTGGAAAAGGACAGCGCGTACAAGGAGGCGGCGGCTTCCGCTGCGATCCTGTCGTCCGCGCTCGAGCAGCATACGGTCAAGGCGATCCACCAGGTCGACCAGATCACCCGCTTCGTCAAATTCGAATTCGAGAAGTCGCCCGCCCGCTTCAATCTCGCGAGCGCCGTCGAGAAAGGTGTCGTGCCGAGCGACACGCTGATCCAGGTGTCGCTCGTCAACGCGAAGGGCATCCTGTTCGCGAACACGGCCGAGCTGCACCCGCAGCCGATCAACCTGTCCGACCGCGAGCACTTCAAGGTCCACCTCGCGCACAACGACGATCGCCTGTTCATCAGCAAGCCGGTGCTCGGCCGCGTGTCGAGCCACTGGACGCTGCAGATGACGCGACGCCTGAACAACCCGGACGGCAGCTTCGCGGGCATCGTCGTCGTGTCGGAAGACCCGAGCTACTTCACGAACGATTTCTACAACAACGCGGCGATCGGCAAGGAAGGCGTGATCGCGGTCGTGTCCGATACGGGCGGCGTGCTCGCGCGGCGCACGGGTTCGGTCAGCAACGCGCCCGGCGCGTTTTCGGCATCGGGCGTCTACCCGATCGCCGAGCGCGTGACGGGCACGATCATCGATCCGATCGACGGCGTGACGCGCATCGTGTCGTACCGCCACCTCGACGGCTACCCGCTCGCGGTGATGGTCGGGCTATCGCAGACGGAAGAATTCGCGGACTACTACCACACGCGCAACGTCTACCTGCTGATGACGAGCTTCATCACGCTCGCGATGCTCGCGTTCTTCGGCGTCGCGACGGGCCTGATCGGCAAGCTGCTCGGCCGCGAGCGCGAAATGACGCAGCTCGCCGAATACGACCTGCTCACCGGCCTCGCGAACCGCTATGCGACGCTGCGCGGGCTGCGCAACGACGTGTCGATGCCGGCCAGCCTGTCGCGGCTCGGGCTGCTGTTCATCGATCTCGACAACTTCAAGACCGTCAACGACACGCTCGGCCACAACGCTGGCGACATCGTGCTGCAGATGACCGCGTCGCGCCTGTCCGATGCGGTCGGCGACGAAGGCTCGCTCGCGCGCATCGGCGGCGACGAGTTCGTCGTCGTGATGAAGGGCGATGACGTCGAGCGGCGCGCGGTGCGGCTCGCCGAAGCGATCATCCGGATGTTCGGCGAACCGTTCGACGTGCGCGGCAGCTCGTTCGTGCTGCACGCGAGCATCGGCATCGCGCTGCACACCGTCGCGAACGAAAGCGAAATCGACCTGCTGAAGAAGGCCGATCTCGCGATGTACAGCGCGAAGGACGCCGGCAAGAACTGCTATCAGTTCTATGCGCCGCACCTGTCGCACCGCGCCGACCACCTGATGCGCTGGGAACAGCAACTGCGCGTCGCGCTCGCCGAGGGGCAGCTGTTCCTCGCGTACCAGCCGAAGATCGACCTCACGCATCGCCACATCACCGGCTTTGAGGCGCTCGCGCGCTGGGATCACCCCGAGCACGGGATCATCTCCGCGAACGAATTCATTTCGATCGCCGAATCGACCGGCCTGATCGTGCCGATCGGCGACTTCGTGATCCGCACCGCATGCGAGCAGATCGCGCGCTGGCGCGACGAGGGCCACGACACGCTGACGCTCGCGGTCAACATCTCGCCGGTGCAGTTCTGGCGCGGCGACCTGATCGAGACGATCTCGCGCACGCTGCAGGAAACCGGCATCGACGCGAACCGGCTCGAGATCGAGATCACCGAAACCGCGATGATGGAATATCCGGAGCTGGTGTCCGAGAAGATCGTCGCGCTGAAGAAGCTCGGCATCCGGATCGCCCTCGACGATTTCGGCACCGGCTATTCGTCGCTGTCGTACCTGCACCGCTTCTCCGTCGACACGCTGAAGGTCGACCGCTCGTTCGTGCAGGCGATCCCGAACGATCGCAGCGTCTGCGTGATGGTGTCGTCGATCGTGCATCTCGCCCGCTCGCTCGGCCTGACCGTCGTCGTCGAAGGCACGGAAACCGAGGAGCAGATCACGTGGCTGTCCGCGCTCGGCGACGTCGAGGCGCAGGGCTTCCTGTTCTCGCGCCCGGTGCCGGCCGACGCGATTCCCGCATTGATCGCGCGCTTCGGCGTGCGCGGCGACGCGCCGAACGTGATCGCGCACCGCGCGACCGGCAGCACCGGCGCGTGAGCGCAACGCGGCCGTGGCTGGCGCGGCGTGCATCGTTTCGTTTTCCGATCCGATTGTTTAGTTCATGAACTAGCGTTTTCGCGCATGGCAGTGTCACGATGCGCGGCGGACAATCGGGAGGGCCAACGTGCCGGCGGGCCGCCGGCGTGGCCACACGCGAGAGATCGGGCCCCGTGCCCCCACCACTAATATGACAACCGTCGAATTCGAAGCGCCCGCCGACGTCGAACGGGCGCGGGCTTCCCTGTGGCAGCTGTTCAAGGTCGTCGCCAGCATTTCGGCGGTCTCGTGGGGCGGGCTGTCGATGATGGCGCAGCTCGAGCGCCACTACGTGGAACGGCTGCGGCGCATCGAGCCTCACGTATTCGGCGACCTCGTCGCGCTTGCGTGGCTCGTGCCGGGCCCGGTCGGCTGCAACGTGGCCATCCAGGTCGGCCAGTTGCTGCACGGCCGCATCGGCGCGTGGGTCGCCGGCATCGCGAGCGTGCTGCCGTTCTCCCTGCTGATGACGCTGTTCGCGATCTTCTATCGCACGCCGTTCGTGCGCTCGCTGGCCGTGCCGATGCTGATCAATCACTTCGGGATGGTGCTCGCCGCACTGATCGGCGTCACGTGGGTCAAGCAGTTGCGCTCGCTCGCGCGCACGCGGCGCGAACAGCTGATCGCCGCGCTGTCGACGATTCTGCTCGGTTTCGCCCATAATCCGGCCGCTTTCGTCGGCATTCTGTTCGCGGCATTCGCGGCCGGCTGGCTGACGGGGCCGCCGCAACGCGACGCGGTCGACGTCACGCTGTCCACCCGCGACCGCAACCTGCTCGTGCTGCTCGGCGTGCTCGTCACGCTGTTCGCGGTCCCGCTGCCCGGCGATTACCAGGCGACGCTGCTGTGGCCGCGCCTCGCCGGCGCCGGCATGACGCTGTTCGGCGGCGGCTTTTCCGCGCTGCCGGTGCTCAAGACGCTGTTCGTCACGCCGGCCACCGGCATCTCCGATCACGACTTCACGCTGGCGTTCGCGCTGTCGCCCGTCGCGCCGGGGCCGCTGCTGAACGTCGTGCCGTTTCTCGGCTACCTCACCGACGGCTGGGTCGGCGCGCTGCTCGCGACGGCCGCGCTGTTCATCCCGTCGGGGTGCCTCGTCGTGTTCGCGCAGAAGCACCTGTTCCGGCTCAAGCGCCATTCGCGCTTCGAGCACGGGATGCGCCTGCTGCGTGCGGCGACCACGGGGTTTCTCGTCGTCGCCGTGGTGAGGATCCTGCACCGCGAGCCGGTCGACCCCGTTTACTGGCTGACGGGCGCGTTCGCGACGCTGTGCTTCGCCCGCTTCAAGGTGCCCGTCTATGCGGTGTACGGCACGGTCGCGGTTGCGTGCGGCGTGTGGCTGTGGGCCGCCGCGCACTGATGGGCGACGGCCGCCGCCCCGCCAAGCGCGGCCGGCATTCGCCCGTCTCGCCCCTCTCGCCCGCCCTCACCCTGCGTGCACCGCGACCCGGCGCGCAATCCAGCGCGCGCGCAGCGCGTCGTACGCGAGATTGAAGCAGAACGTGTAAGGCAGGAAGAACAGCACGATGCCGAGGTCGAGCAGCAGCGCCTCGACGAGACTCACGTTCAGCCACCACGCCGCAACCGGCACCACCATCGCGACGAGGCCGAGCTCGAACAGGACCGCATGTGCGATCCGCATGCCGAGCGTGCGCGTGCGCCCCGCACGGCGCTCGACGCGGTCGAACAGCGTGTTGAACGCCATGTTCCACGCCATCGCGATCAGCGACACCATCACCGTCAGCACGCCGACGTGCGACACCGGCATGTCGAGCAGCCACGCGCCGATCGGCGCGCACAGCGCGATCGCGACCAGTTCGAACGTCAGCGCATGCAGCAGCCGTTCCGTCACCGTTTTATTGACCTGTTTCATGATGCCCTCCGATTCGTGTACTTCGTTCATGACGGCCATTTTGATCGGCACGACCGTATGAATCCAGTTTGATATCATCGGTTTTACCGATATATCACCGCCCGGAGCGCCGCATGCGCCATGCCCCCGAAGCCCTGCTCGCATTCGCCGAAGCCGCGTTGCTCGGCTCGTTTACGGCTGCCGCGCGCAAGCTCGGCAAGCGCCAGTCGACCGTGTCGGAGGCGATCGCGAACCTCGAGATCGATCTCGGCGTGCAATTGTTCGACCGCTCGACCCGCGCGCCGACGCTGACCGACGCCGGGCGCGCGCTGCTGCCGCAGGTCCAGCGGGCGCTCGAAGCCGGCGCGGCGATCGACCGCACGGCCGCGCGGCTTGCACGCGGCGAGGAAGCGCGTCTGACGCTCGTCGTCTCCGATACGTACCAGTCGAAGCGCTACGAAGAAACGTTAATGGCGCTCGAACAACGCTTTCCGGCGCTCGAGCTCGAATGCCAGATCGCGGAGCACGAAGACGTGCTCGACCTGATCCAGCAGGGGCGCGCGCAGCTCGGGCTGATGGCCGCGCGGGCGGCCTACCCGGCCGATATCGGCGCGGCGACGATCGCGGAGGAGTCGGAGATCGGCCTGTTCGTCGGGCGCACGCACGCGCTCGCCGAATACGGCGACGCCGACGTGCCGCACGCCGCGCTGCGCGATGCGCGCGAACTGCGCCTCAATACCTATGTGAAAACGGAAGGCCGCGGCGGCGACGATCGAATCGTCGTCGGCACGCAGCACTGGCTGGCGCCGAGCTACCTGATGCTGCTGGAGATGGCCGTGCTGGGGTTCGGCTGGGCCGAGCTGCCGCGCTGGATGGTCGACCACTTCGCGCGCGATCGCCTGTGCGAGCTGCGTGCGCGCGGCTGGCCGCGCCGCGTGCGGGTCGATGCGGTCTGGTCGCGCAACCGGCCGCTCGGCCCGGTCGGCGCATGGCTGCTCGATGCGATGCTGGCCGCGTAGCGGCACGTACCGATGCGCCGGCGGCTGCGGGCCGGCCGGCGCCGACCGGTCAGAACCCGCGCGACAACACCGCCGCGCCGATCGTGACGACGCCGAGCACGAGGTTCACGAGAACGAGCAGGCGCACCGTATTCACCGCGCGCGCGCCGTCCGGCCACTTCTGCGCCTGCACCGCCCGGCGGATGCGCGGGAACAGCGCGAAGCGGATATGTCCGAAGATCAGCATCATCACGACGCCGAGCCCGGCCATCGCATGCAGCGACCACGTCGCGTGCGCGCCACCGAATTCCACGAGCAGGAAACCGCCGGACAGCAGGATCACGATCACAGCGCCCGACACCCAGTTGAAGAAACGGCCGAACACGCCTTCGATCAGCGGCAGCCGGAGCTGCGGCGCCAGGTCGGACAGCGCCGGACGCAGGCAGAAGTTGGCGAAGACCATCCCGCCCACCCACACGGCGACGGCCAGCAGATGAAGAAACAGCGCGACGGCGACAGCATGGGACATGACGGCAATCCTGTGAGGAGTGGGGTGCGGCGAGCGACCGCGTCGCACGCGGCATCGAGGCGTGTTCGACCGGATTGTCGCCGCGCGGTTCAGACCCCAGGCGCGATTTCACACTATTTTGCAAGTTCCGCATGACAGCGCCACGCTTGCTTACCCGAATGCCCCTCCCAAAAGCAAAGGCCGCACGTCCGCCGAAGCGGAAGTGCGGCCTTCGATGGCGTCCGAGCCGGACGGTCGATCGTGCGCGGCGTCAGCCGAGCAGCGGACGCAGCTCGCTGACGACCTTGAGCTTCGTCTCCGGCGTGCGACCCTTGCGGGCGCGCTTGCCAATGTGCGGCGCAAGCCCCGCATACGACAACGTCTCGTCCATCGTCTTGCCGCCGCGGCCGGTGCCGATCAGCACGACGCCCGCCGGATCGATCGCCAGCGCCTGCACGAGCGTTTCCTTGTCGTCGAGCGCCATCAGGATCACGCCGCGACCGCCGCCGGACAGCGTCTTCATCTCGTCCATCCCGAACACCAGCAGACGGCCGCCGCTCGACAGGCACGCGACCTGCGTCGCGTTCGGCAGCACCGGCATCGGCGCGAGCGGCACCGCGCCCGCGTCGATCGTCATGAACGACTTGCCGGCCTTCACGCGGCTCACCATGTCGCCCACTTTCGCGAGGAAGCCGAAGCCGTTGCTCGACGCGAGCAGCAGTTGCTGATCGGCCGGCGCCGCGTAGTAGTGCATCAGATGCGAGCCCGATTCGAGCTCGATCAGCGACGTGACCGGCACGCCGTCGCCGCGCCCGCCCGGCAGCACCGACACGTCGACCGAGTACACGCGGCCGCTGCTGCCCCATGCGATCAGGCGATCGGGCGTGCGGCACTGGAACGCCGCGTACAGGCTGTCGCCGGCCTTGAACGAGAAGGCCGCCGGGTCGAGCCCGTGGCCCTTCAGCGCACGCACCCAGCCCTTCTGCGAGACGACCACCGTCACCGGCTCGTCGACCACCTTCGCCTCGAACGTCGCGCGCTTTTCCTGCTGGATCAGCGTGCGGCGATCGTCGCCGTACTGCTTCGCGTCTGCCTCGATCTCCTTGATCATCAGCCGCTTCATCGCGCTTTCGTTCGCGAGCAGTTCCTCGAGCTTCGCCTTCTCGTCGCGCAGCGTTTCGAGTTCCTTCTCGATCTTGATCTTCTCGAGCCGCGCGAGCTGGCGCAGCCGGATTTCGAGAATGTCTTCCGCCTGGCGATCGGTGAGGCCGAACGCGCTCATCAGCGCGGCCTTCGGTTCGTCCGCCTCGCGGATGATCCGGATCACCTCGTCGATGTTCAGGAAGACGATCATCCGCCCTTCGAGGATGTGGATGCGGTCGTCGACCTTCGCGAGACGATGGCGGCAACGGCGCGTCATCGTCAACTGGCGGAACTTCACCCACTCGTCAAGGATCGTCAGCAGCCCCTTCTGGCCCGGCCGGCCGTCGGCGCCGATCATCACGAGGTTCAGCGTCGCGTTCGATTCGAGGCTCGTGTACGCGAGCAGCGTGTTCACGAATTCCGTCTGGTCGATCGTGCGCGACTTCGGCTCGAACACGAGCCGCACCGCCGCTTCCTTGCCCGACTCGTCGCGCACCGCGTCGAGCAGGTCGAGCATCGCCTTCTTCGTGTTGAGCTGCTCGGGCGTCAGCGTCTTCTTGCCGAGCTTGAGCTTCGGGTTCGTCAGCTCCTCGATTTCCTCGAGCACCTTCTGGCCCGACGTGCTCGGCGGCAGCTCGGTGACGACCAGTTGCCACTGGCCGCGCGCGAGATCCTCGATCTTCCAGCGCGCGCGCACCTTCAGGCTGCCGCGGCCGGTTTCGTACGCCGCCGCGATTTCAGCGTCGCTCGAGATGATCTGGCCGCCGCCCGGGAAATCCGGGCCGGGAATCAGGTTCATCAGCTCCGCGTGCGAGAGCTTCGGATTGCGGATCAATGCGACCGCCGCCGCCGCGACTTCGCGCAGGTTGTGCGACGGAATTTCGGTGGCCAGGCCGACCGCGATGCCCGATGCGCCGTTCAGCAGCACGAACGGCATGCGGCTCGGCAGCGTCTTCGGCTCCTCGAACGAGCCGTCGTAGTTCGGCATGAAGTCGACCGTGCCCTGGTCGATCTCGTCGAGCAGCAGCTTCGCGATCGGCGTGAGGCGTGCTTCGGTGTATCGCATCGCCGCCGCGCCGTCGCCGTCGCGCGAGCCGAAGTTGCCCTGCCCGTCGATCAGCGGGTAGCGCAGCGAGAAGTCCTGCGCGAGACGCACGAGCGCGTCGTACGCCGACTGGTCGCCGTGCGGGTGATATTTACCGAGCACGTCGCCGACCACGCGCGCCGACTTCACCGGCTTCGCGTCCGGGCCAAGGCCCATTTCGTTCATCGCGTAGAGAATCCGGCGCTGCACCGGCTTCTGGCCGTCGCACACGTCGGGCAGCGCGCGGCTCTTCACGACGCTGACCGCGTAGCTGAGGTACGCCTGCTCCGCGTAGTTGCCGAGCGTCAGCGCTTCGGCATCCGGTGCGTCGGACCCGGCGAAGAGATCGGAAGTATTGTCGTCCATCTGAATTCCGTATTCGTAAGTGGCGTGAGGCCGGGCCGGGCGTCATGCCCGGCCGCGCAGGTGCTCCGCTTAGATGTCTGCTTCGACGTCGTTGCCCTTTTCCTCGAGCCAGCCGCGCCGCGCGGCTGCCTCGCCCTTGCCCATCAGCATCGTCATGCGCGCGACGGTCGCCTCGTAGTCGAGCTCGCCGAGCTTCACCGGCATCAGCCGGCGCGTGTCGGGGTTCATCGTCGTGTCCCACAGCTGCTCGGCGCTCATTTCACCGAGACCCTTGAAGCGGCTGATGCTCCATTGCGTCTCGCGCACGCCGTCCTTGCGCAGCTTGTCGAGGATCGCTTCGAGTTCGCCTTCGTCGAGTGCGTACAGTTTCTGCGCGGGCTTCTTGCCGCGTGCCGGCGCGTCGACGCGGAACAGCGGCGGACGCGCGACGTACACGTTGCCGCGTTCGATCAGTTGCGGGAAATGCTTGAAGAACAGCGTGAGCAGCAGCACCTGGATGTGCGAGCCGTCGACGTCCGCGTCCGACAGGATGCAGATTTTGCCGTAGCGCAGGTTCGACAGGTCGACGGTGTCGTCCGGGCTGTGCGGATCGACGCCGATCGCGACCGAGATGTCGTGCACTTCATTGTTCGCGAACAGGCGGTCGCGCTCGGTTTCCCACGTGTTCAGCACCTTGCCGCGCAGCGGCAGGATCGCCTGGTATTCCTTGTCGCGGCCCATCTTCGCGGAGCCGCCCGCCGAATCGCCTTCGACGAGGAACAGCTCGTTGCGCGCGATATCTTCGGTCTCGCAGTCGGTCAGCTTGCCGGGCAGCACCGCGACGCCCGAGCTCTTGCGCTTCTCGACCTTCTGGCCCGCACGCGTGCGCGCCTGCGCCTGCTTGATCACGAGCTCGGCGAGCTTCTTGCCGTGCTCGACGTGCTGGTTCAGCCACAGTTCGAGCGCCGGGCGCGAGAACGACGACACGAGCTTCACCGCGTCGCGGCTGTTCAGGCGCTCTTTGATCTGCCCCTGGAACTGCGGATCGAGCACCTTCGCGGACAGCACGAACGACACGCGCGCGAACACGTCTTCCGCGAGCAGCTTCACGCCCTTCGGCTGCAGGTTGTGCAGTTCGACGAAGCTTTTCACCGCCTGGTAGAGACCGTCGCGCAGGCCGGATTCGTGCGTGCCGCCGGCCGGCGTCGGGATCAGGTTCACGTACGACTCGCGCACGAGCGAACCTTCCTCGCTCCAGGCGACGACCCATGACGCGCCCTCGCCCTCGGCGAAGGTTTCGTCGGTCGAGCGCGCATCGGCGAAGCGCTCGCCTTCGAACAGCGGGATCAGCAGCTCGCTGCCGTTCATCTCGTCGAGCAGGTAGCCGCGCAGGCCGTCTTCATATTTCCACGTCTGGCGCTCGCCGGTCTTCTCGTTGACGAGCACGACCTCGACGCCCGGCAGCAGCACCGCCTTCGAGCGCAGCAGGCGCTGCAGCTCGCCGAGCGGCAGGTTCGGCGAATCGAAATACTTCGGATTCGGCCACACCTGCACGCGCGTGCCCGACTTCTTCTCGCCACGGCCCGCGCCTTGCGTCGTGAGCGGCTTCACGACGTCGCCGTCGGCGAAGCCGAGCTCCGCAATCTTGCCGTCGCGCCAGACCGTCACGTCGAGGCGAGTCGCCAGCGCATTCGTCACCGACACGCCGACGCCGTGCAGGCCGCCCGAGAACGTATAGGCGCCGCCCGCGGCCTTGTCGAACTTGCCGCCCGCATGCAGGCGCGTGAACACGATCTCGACGACCGGCACGCCCTCTTCGGGGTGCATGCCGAACGGGATGCCGCGGCCGTCGTCCTCGACCGAGACCGACTGGTCGGTATGCAGCGTGACCGTGATCTGCTTGCCGTGGCCGCCGAGCGCCTCGTCGGACGCGTTGTCGATGACTTCCTGGATGATGTGCAGCGGATTCTCGGTACGGGTGTACATGCCGGGGCGCTGCTTGACCGGCTCGAGACCCTTGAGCACCTTGATCGATGCTTCGCTATAGGCCGCGCTGGGTTTCTTCGTTGACATAGGCGCTGAATTTCGTCATTCATCGGGACGTTGTCCACACCTCGTGTGGATAACGTCGTGGACAAAACGTTGAGTTCCGTAAAAAAGCGAATCGAAACAACGGTGTGCTTGGACTGCTCCGAAAGCGGGCGCGCGGCGTGCGCTGCGCTGCCCGGGACGCGCGGTATTTTACTGGTTCCGCGTGGCGCGCCAATTGCGCAATCGCGCGCGACGGCCGCACCCCGCGTCACGCGAATTATGCGGGCTTGCGCTTCGCCTCGAGCGTTTCCCACCGTTCGAGCGCGGCCAGCAACTCGTCGTCGATCGCCGCGAAGCGCTCGGTCAGGCGCGTGCCTTCCTGCGGATCCTTCGCAAAAATCGCACCGTCCTCGAGCTGCGCATTGATCGTCTTCTGCTCCGCTTCGAGCGCGGCGATCTTCTCCGGCAGCGAATCGAGTTCGCGCTGCTCGTTGAACGACAGCTTCACCGTGCGCTGCGCGTTGCGGCCCGCGGCGCTCTTCGCCGGCTCGTCCTTCACCGGCGCCGCTTCCTTGACCGCGCGCTTCGCGGCTTCCTGCTGCGCGAGCTGCTCCGAGCGCTCGCTCTGGATCTGCCAGTCGGTGAAGCCGCCGACGTATTCGCGCCACTTGCCGTCGCCCTCGGCCGCGATCACCGACGTCACGACGTTGTCGAGGAACGCGCGATCGTGGCTGACGAGCAGCACCGTGCCGTCGTAGTCGGCCAGCAGTTCCTCGAGCAGTTCGAGCGTCGGGATGTCGAGGTCGTTGGTCGGTTCGTCGAGCACCAGCACGTTGGCAGGACGCGCGAACAGGCGCGCGAGCAGCAGCCGGTTGCGCTCGCCGCCCGACAGCGACTTCACCGGCGAACGCGCGCGCTCCGGCGCGAACAGGAAATCGCCGAGATAACTCATCACGTGCTTGCGCACGCCGCCGATCTCGACCCATTCGCTGCCGGGGCTGATCGTATCCGCGAGGCTCTTTTCCTGGTCGAGCTGCGCACGCATCTGGTCGAAGTACGCCACCTGCAGGTTCGTGCCGGTGCGCACCGTGCCTTCGTCGGGCTTGAGTTCGCCGAGGATCAGCTTGAGCAGCGTGGTCTTGCCCGCGCCGTTCGGGCCGATGAAGCCGATCTTGTCGCCGCGCATCACCGTCGTCGAGAAGCGATCGACCACCGTGCGGCCGCCGTAGCGCTTCGTCACGTCGGTCAGCTCCGCGACGATCTTGCCGGACTTCTCGCCCTGCGCGACGTCGAGCTTCACGTTGCCCTGCGCGTTGCGGCGCTCCGCGCGCTCGTTGCGCATCTGCACGAGCCGCGCGATGCGGCCGACGCTGCGCGTGCGGCGCGCCTCGACGCCCTTGCGGATCCACACTTCTTCCTGCGCGAGCAGCTTGTCGAACTTCTCGTTTTCCACGCGTTCGACTTCGAGCTGCTGCGCCTTGCGCGTCTGGTACGCGGAGAAATTGCCCGGGTACGACAGCAGCCGGCCGCGATCGAGGTCGACGATGCGCGTCGCGACGCGGTCGAGGAACGCGCGATCGTGCGTGATGAACAGCAGGCCCGCGCGCTGCGCGACGAGCAGCTCTTCCAGCCAGCGGATGCCGTCGAAGTCGAGGTGGTTGGTCGGCTCGTCGAGCAGCAGCACGTCGGGCTGCAGCACCAGCGCGCGCGCCAGCGCGACACGCTTCTGCATGCCGCCCGACAGCGCGTCGACGGGCGCGTCGACGTCCGCCAGGCCGATCTGCGCGAGCGTCATCGACACGCGCGTGCGCCAGTTCCACGCGTCGTGCGCATCGAGCGACGACTGCAGCGCGTTCATCCGTGCGAGCAGCGCATCGTGTTCGGCGCCTTCCGGGATATCCGCGAGGCGGTGCGCGATCGAATCGTATTCTTCGAGCAGTTCGCGCGTGTGGGCGAGCCCGGAAGCAACCGCGTCGAACACCGTCGCGCCCGGCTCGAATTCGGGCTCCTGCGGCACATAGACGGTCACGAGTTCCTGCTGGCGCGTGACCAGCCCGTCGTCGGGCTTCGCGAGGCCGGCGACGATCTTCAGCAGCGACGACTTGCCCGCGCCGTTGCGGCCGATCAGGCCGACGCGCTCGCCGGCTTCCAGCGAGAAGTCCGCGTGATCGAGCAACGCGACGTGACCGAACGCGAGCTGCGCGCCGGTAATGGAATAGAGCGACATGGGGAGACGGCGAAGAGAGAAATCGGAAGCGCCCATTGTACCGGGCGCGGAGGCAGGCACCGGCATGGCTGGATGGACGGGGCCGGCAAAGGGGACGAGATGCCAGTTGGAACGCGCTTTTGGCGGCAATCCTGGGGCGTCCGTCGAAGCACCTCGGCGCGATGCGATTCGTGCACCGCGTGCGCCCGGCTTCCGGTAGCGGACGCCGGGCGCAGGTTCCGGGCAAGGGGCTCGCGCCGGCCGGATGCCGCGGCCGGCCGATCGACCATTGCGCGCCGGACGCGTCGGGCGCCGGCACGCGCCACGTGCGATTACTTCACGTTGATCTTGATCGTCGAGCTCATTTCCGGGCCGTACGAACGGTGCGCGCCGTCGCCGAACTGCAGCGTCAGCGTGTGCGGGCCGGGCGGCAGCTTGAGGTCGGTTTCGGTCTGCGCCTTGCCGAAGTGCAGCGAGCGTTCGGTCGCGGGGATCACGTCACCCTTCGGGACCGGCTGTCCGTCGATCAGCAAGTGATGATGGCCGGTGTTCGGCGTCATGTCGCCGGCGGGCCGCAGATCCATCCCTTCGACCCCGAACTTCACGTGCACCGGGTTCGACACCGTCGCGCCCTCGCTCGGCGCTTCGAAATACACACGCGCCTCGGCCCGCGCGAGCGTCGACACGGCCATCGCCGCCACGCACACCGCGCCTGCGATCCACTTTTTGTTCAGCATCGCGTTCTCCTCATGATTGAACAGCCCCGGAAGCATACACCGCACGGACGGCATCGGTATTTCGGTTGCGTTGTTCGCAATGCGTACGTTTAGTCGGTTTAAAACGACGTTGCGCAGTCGTTCGAAGAAATTCCGGTACCATTGCGCCTTTCGTCCGCCGGCCGAGCCGCGGACGGCATGACCGGATTTTTATTTTTTCCCGAGTGTTATGAGCGAAGTAACCGAATACCAGAGCTGGGTCTGCCTGATTTGCGGGTGGGTGTACAACGAAGCGGAAGGGCTGCCCGACGAAGGCATCGCGCCCGGCACCCGTTTCGCCGACATTCCCGCCGACTGGCGCTGCCCGCTGTGCGACGTGGGCAAGGAAGATTTCGTCGTCGTCGATTTCTGATTCGCCGATTGGCTGATTGGCTGATTTCCGATCGCGGCTGAGTACGCGATCACGCGCGTCGGCGTGCATTCCGCCCCGCCGTTGCGCCGCGCGTTTGCTATACTCTGCGCGCTGTCCACACCGCCGTCCGGTTCGCGTTTTTTGCGCGATTGCCCGGATAGGGCTCTCCCCGTAGTTCAATGGATAGAACAAGCGCCTCCTAAGCGCTAGATACAGGTTCGATTCCTGTCGGGGGGACCAGTCGAGTTCCAAACCATCCCCAAGATTCACAAGAAATCGCCCGCTCAGGTCCGTCTGGCGGACATCTAGCTCCCTTCATTACCCAACGTTGCTCAGTGACAGCCGGAGAAAGTGTCGGTGTTTTTGTTGGTATCAGCCGATACCAACACCACGGATACCAACACTCCGGCTCACTGACGTGCAGGTATGGAACGCAAAGGCCGGCGTGGCCCCGTACACACTCACGGACAACAACGGGATGTTCTTGCTCGTCCAATCGAACACTGCGAAGTAGTACCGCTTGTAGCGCGCCAGATGGCACACGCCGAACGCAATCCTGCAACACTGGAGGCGGGCTTCTCTCGTTCTAGCGTTAGCCGCGGTGCCGCACGCTTCAACCTAGCGGCCGACGAACGGAGATGCCGCAACCGCCCACATTCCAAGAAGAATCAGACACTCAATGGCGAACATTATTTGGTCGTATGTATTGCGAAGCGCTGAGCGCATCGCATAAACGACGTAGATCAAGGTAAAGAGGGGGGTCACGACCCACGTGGCAGCGGTAAACAAAAGGAAGCCCGCCGTGCCGGGTGCAAAAATTCCGCTGTGAAATCCGCCGGCCTCGACATACCAGTACGCAAAGCCGATCCACGGAAGCCACAGTCCGATGAAGGTCGCAATAGCGAGCGTTATCGCACCCGATGAAGGCCCAGATTCAGCGCGCTCGATATCTTGTGATTCGTTCATAGGGTCGTTAGCTCGCTCAGTGAGCCCTGCGCGGATTCTCGCGGAGATAGGTGGCCATAGCCTCGGCGGCTCGCGGATTCTCCGGAAATTGAGTCCGATTCCTGGAGCGGGATGATATCGAGATTCCGTCACGGCAGCGACCAGGCGGCGCTCTGTCAATGCGACATGGCTATGCCCTGCGCAAGCGGTGGCGAGTTCAAATGCGCACAGCTACGGCATCTCCCGTACTACCTCGACGTTCGACACCCAACCGCCCCCGTCGTCGGGCCGAAGGACCACGGCCCCCCTCCCTCCGCAGACGAAATAAAGCAGTTGCCTGACAGCGATGCGCGTATGATGGGTTGACCAGAGCACCCAATTGTAGATTGACCGCTCGGCCTCTCCCCAAGTCTGCGTGGCGCCCTGCCGGCGCGCCACATTTGCCCCTTACACCCCACCCGTCGCGCCGTGCAGCAGCACGGTTCGAGATCGGCTCGCGCGTCGTCGTCGAATGAACGCAAGGGCGCTCGAGGAGCAGCAAGTCACGATAAAAATCATCAGAAGGCGGCAAACATGAGCTGGTACTGCGAAGCGGAACGCGAAATACTGCATATCAGGCGAGCGATCGGGCTACTTGAGCAAGCGCAGCATGCGTTCGTCAACAAGTCGTCGGTAAACGATCCCGCGTACTGGAGAGTCAAGCTCAACAAGCTCCGCACGCAATCCGTGCGAAACAGGATCCTCGAACTCCAGGTGGACGAGCTTCTAGCCCGCCTCGCACTGATCCAGGATCCGCACTGCCGCAAGTAGGCAACGGCTCCTTCAACGCTTTCCGGTTGCACTCGCATTCCAGGGAACCGTCCGAAGGCGCCGTTTCCAAGATTCGGAGAAACATCATGATTGACGCCAACCCTAGCAATACATTTCGGCACCTCCCCCTCTCGCCCGAGCAAGACGCGGAAATCCGGCACTACATCAAGAAGAAGGAGCAAAGGGGTGAACCGTGGGACACGCCCGAGCTGACGATGATGCTCGAAGACATGCTCTCCCCTCCGCTCACCGACGACGAAGAGCCGGAGCCGACTGTCGAGGAAACGAAACTGGCCTGCGAATATGCACTGGCTTCCGTCAACGAAGCCATGGAATCCGTATCGGCCAGTGAAGAACGACTCGCATCGATGGAAACCGAGGAAATGAAGCACCCTCGACGATAGGGCATTGCCGACGTCCATGTGCCCTGTCCGCGACTTGACGGTCGCTAGCGACGCTCCATCGTGGATACCGGTAAAAGAAGTGCGCATCGGTCGCCTGTTCGGGGACCCGCCCTCCTCATGGTCTCATCCACGTTCCCACGATCAAATACCGCAACGACGGCCGCAAAAAACGACTCACGTCGAAGCAGATCGGGAAACGTCGGCAGTCGCCCCACGAACCAGACCATCGCGCTTGTTAATGGTGATCCGCTGGTTCCGTTCGAAACAACTCAACAGATCGATTGACTCTCCACCTCAGCCCAAGTACACTTCGCGCCGCGGGGTGGAGCAGTCTGGCAGCTCGTCGGGCTCATAACCCGAAGGTCGTAGGTTCAAATCCTACCCCCGCAACCAATACCCGAAGCCCGCTCTGCGAAAGCAAGCGGGCTTTTTGCTTTCCACATGTGCTGCGCCGACATGCGCACCGCCTGCCGACAGCGCACACGCATCGCAGAACCTTCAGCGCCGGTCTGCCCTGCGACACACGATCGCATCCCGCCCGATCGCCACGGCCACGCGCCACACATTGCGTAGAATTCCGAACCTTCTTCAGCATCCGGACTCTCGCCATGATTCGAACAATCGCGGCGCTCGCCGCGCTGTCAGCGCTGACCGGCACGGCTATCGCCGCCGATATCGTCACCGCGCCCGCGACACAGCGCTACGTCAGCCCCGGCATCGCCAACATCACGACCGCAGCCGCACCACGCACGGAAGCCCCCTCCGCCGACTCACGCTGCCGCGAACTGGCCGCCGGCATCGACGCCGTCACGCACGCTCCCGACCGCGGCCAGAAGGTCGTGCGCGGGATGGGCCCGGACGGCAAGCCGCGCACCGAACTGCGCGCCTACGACAAGCGGGCCGACTTGGAAACCGAGCATCACCGGCTCGGCTGCCGATAACGAACGCAACGCCGCCCGGTCGAATCACGCCGGGTGGCCGCGCGTTCACGCGTTCGCACCACCGTCGATCGTCAACCCGGTCCCGTTGATCGACCGCCCTTCCGGCCCGACCACGAACGCGACGAGCCCCGCGACGTCATCGGCCTTGCCGTACTGCGGAATCGCCATGCGCGAACGCTGCGCATTCGCATGGTCGCCATCGGCCGGATTCATGTCGGTATCCGTCGACCCCGGATGCACGATATTGACCGTGATGCCGCGCGGGCCGAGATCGCGCGCGAGCCCCTGCGTCCAGCCGATCAGCGCAGCCTTGCTGGCCGCATAGAGGCTCATCCCCGCATCGGGCACGCGCGTGGCGAGGCAACTGCCGGTCGACACGATGCGCCCGCCCTCCCCGAGATGCCGCGCCGCCGCCTGCGACGCGACGATCACCGCGCGCACGTTCACGTTCAGCGTCGCGTCGATATCGTCGAGCGTGAGGTCGTCCAGCGCGCCGGCCCGGAAAATCCCCGCGTTGTTGACGAGGATGTCGAGGCCGCCGAACGCGTCCGCCGCACGATCGACCGCGTCGCGCACGGCCGCCGGATCGGCACTGTCGGCCTGGATAGCGACGGCACGGCGGCCCAGCGCCTCGATGCCGGCGACGACGGCCTGCGCCCGCTCGGCCGATTTCTCGTAGGTAATCGCGACGTCCGCGCCATCGGCTGCCAGCCGTTTCGCGATCGCCGCGCCAATGCCGCGGCTGCCGCCCGTGACGAGTGCACGCTTGCCCTGAAGTCGGTTCATGTCGGTTCCTTTCCTCATTTATGTAGCGACCGACACAGAATGTGGCAAGTTGCGCGGCACAGTCAATTGATTTATTTTATCGATCGATACAGATATCAATGAAGGAACGGACGCAATGGCTGAGCGGGGCCGACCGAGAAGCTTCGACAAGGAAGCGGCGCTGGATCGCGCGATGGAGGTATTCTGGCGTCTCGGCTACGAAGGCGCGTCGATGACGGACCTCACGAGCGCGATGGGCATCGCGTCACCGAGCCTGTATGCGGCGTTCGGCAGCAAGGAAGCGTTGTTCCGGCAGGCGCTCGAGCACTACCGCGCAACGGAGGGACGGGAGATCTGGGGCGGCGTCGAGCAGGCAGGCAGCGCGCACGACGCCGTGCGGAACTACCTGATGGATACCGCGCGCGTGTTCACGCGGCGCTCGAAGCCGGCCGGCTGCCTGATCGTGCTGTCGGCACTGCATCCGGCCGACCGTTCCGATACGGTTCGGCAAACGCTGATCGCGATGCGTGAGCGCACGGTGGAGAATCTGCGCGAGCGCCTCGAGCAAGGCGTGGCGACCGGCGAAATCGCCGCGCAAGCGGACCTCGACGCGATCGCGCGGTATTACGTCACGGTCCAGCAGGGCATGTCGATCCAGGCGCGCGACGGGGCCAGCCGTCGCGATCTCGAGGCCGTCGCGCAAGCCGCGCTGGCCGCATGGCCCGCGCTCGTCGGCAAGGGCAGCGCATAGCGGCAGCACACCGCCGCCGCGCGCCGCCGCTTCCGCTTCCGCTTCCGCTTCCGCTTCCGCACGTTACTGCTTTACCGCGTGCTGCACGTCCTTCGACGCATGCCACACGCGATAGCGCACCTCGAAGCCGTCCGGCACATAGACGACGAGCGGCAGGCGGCTGTTGTAGCGCAGCAGCTGGCCATCGGCGCGCACCTGCACGAACCGTTGCTGCGGCGCCTGGCCCGGGCATGCCATCAGCGTCGATGCCGGCCCCTTCACGTCGGTGAGCTGGTAGTACGTATAGCCCCAGCCCTTCACGTCCTCCGCGGTCAGCTCGCCGCCGAACCACTGCTGGTTGCAGTCGGTCTGCAGCGTCTTGCCGATCATCAGCTCGACGCGCGCATCGCCTTCGTTCTCGAGCGCAGGCAGCGCGATCACGACGCGCTGCTGGCCGGCCGCTGCCTGCGGAAACATCTTGATCGACTCGGCCGGCACGGCGGGCGCCGACGCAGGCGCGGCCACGCAGGCGGCGGCAGTCGTCACGCAGAAAGCGGCCAGCACGGCCCGGATCGCGAATTTCATCGATGTACTCCCCAAAAACAAATGAGCCCCGGATGCTAACACTTTCGTCTCATGACCTTACTGCACTGTAATTTGACGACACAATTGCAAACAGCTGGCAATCCGCTTGCGCGGTACTTATAGGGGAATCAACGGAGAACATCATGCTGAAGCTCATTGCTGTCGCCGGCGTCGCCACCCTGCTGACCGGCTGCGTCGTCGCCCCGGACGCCGGATACGGCTACGGGCAGCCGTACTATTCGTCGCCGGGCTACGCGTACAGCCCGTCGCCCGTGTACGGCACGGTCAATATCTGGGGCGGAGGCGGCGGACGCGACTGGGATCGCGGTCGGCGCGACCACCACTGGGACGGCGACCGCGGCAACCGCGGCAACGGCTGGGGTCGCGGCGGCGGACATCGCGGCGACTGGAACGGAGGCGACGGGGGCAGCGGAGGCGGCGGCCATCGCCACTGACGCACGCAATTGCAACCGTTTGTATCCGCGCACGGCCCGCCGGTGGCGCACCCGGCATGCAGAAGTGCGGACCGCCGCGCACAAGACAAAGGCCCTCGCATGAAGCGAGGGCCTTTTGTCGTCCGGTGCGGCAACGCGAACGTCGGCGGGACGCCGACCGTTCACACGCCGTTCGCCCGCGCGCTTACCAGCCGGCCGGCTGCGCGTAGCCACCGGACACGGGCGCGCCGCACACGTACGCACGCTGGTAGCGGTCGTAGCAGTAGTTCGGGCCCGCGTCCTGGTACTGCGCCTGCTGGTAGGTCGGATACGCAGGCTGCTGATACGCGGGCGCCTGGTAATACGTCGGCGGCTGATAGGCCGGTGCCTGGTACGCGGGCGCCTGATACGCGACGGGCGGATTCATCGCGGACGTCACGATCGCGCCCAGCACCGCCCCGCCGATCAATGCGCCGATGACGGCACCGCCGTCGCGGCCATGCGCGGACGCGGGGCCCGCCACGGCAAGCGAACCGGCGAGGACACACACTGCGGCAATTTTTTTCATGATGCACTCCCACGCGTAGTGGTACTGGATGCGATGCATTGTGGCGGCATGCGGCCGTAATAGATGCAGCAAGTGGTAACGCGCGATTACCGCCATCACGCCCAACGAAACGCGGCGCCGCCATGCTACGATTTTCGGCACATAGGAGACGCCGTCATGCAGCCCGAAACCGCCCGCCGTTTCGATACCGAATTCGCGCCGCGCATCGCGCAGGCGATCGCCGCCTTCTTCGCCGATCACGTACTGACCGACGTCGTCCCGTACGGCGGCCACGGACATCCGACGCGCGTGCAGATCCGCAGCGCGCCGCACGAGCACGTCAGCGGCTTCGCGCATCCGCTGAACCTCGAACTGACCTGGGATACCGACGAAATCGAGCGGCTGATGGAGCCGGACGGCCCGCAGCGCTTCGAGCACTACCTGGCCGCGCTGCCGAAAAAACTCGGCGCATGGCAAAGCGCCCGCGACATCGATCTCCTGTCGCGCACGCAGGCCGATCCGCTCGTGCGGCTCGGCGGCCTCGACTTCGAAGGCTGAGTGCCGGCGTCGCGCAATGCGGCCCGGTGATACACTCGACCGGCCCCGCTCCGGTGCAGTCGCGCCGGCCGGACCGCTGATCGCCGCCTCCACCCTTTCGCATGGTTGCGCATGCAACCGGCAACCGGGCGCGCGGACAACCCTGCATCTGCTCCCGCCATGAACGCCGATACCGGCCTGCCGCTTCCGCAACGCTACTGGGCGATCGTCTGTGTCGCACTGGGCATCACGCTCGCCGTGCTCGACGGCGCGATCGCGAACGTCGCGCTGCCGACCATTGCGCGCGACCTGCACGCGTCCGACGCCGCGTCGATCTGGATCGTCAACGCTTACCAGCTCGCGGTCACGATCACGCTGCTGCCGCTCGCGTCGCTCGGCGAGCGCATCGGCTATCGCCGCATCTACATCGCCGGCCTCGCGCTGTTCACCGCGGCGTCGCTCGGCTGCGCGCTCGCGGGCTCGCTGCCGATGCTCGCCGTGATGCGCGTGATCCAGGGGTTCGGTGCGGCCGGCATCATGAGCGTCAACGCGGCGCTCGTGCGGATGATCTACCCGTCGTCGATGCTCGGGCGCGGGCTGTCGATCAACGCGATGGTGGTGGCGCTGTCGTCGGCGATCGGGCCGACGGTCGCATCCGCGATCCTGTCGGTTGCGTCGTGGCCGTGGCTGTTCGCGGTCAACGTGCCGATCGGCATCGCCGCGGTGCTCGGCAGCGTGCGCGCGCTGCCGTCCAACCCGCTGCACGATGCGCCGTACGATTTCCCGAGCGCGCTGATGAACGCGTGCGTGTTCGGGCTGCTGATCACGGCCGTCGACGGGCTCGGCCACGGCGAAGGCCACGCGTACGTCGCGGCCGAGCTGGCCGTCGCGTTCGTCGTCGGCTACTTCTTCGTGAAGCGCCAGTTGTCGCAGCCGGCGCCGCTCCTGCCCGTCGACCTGATGCGCATCCCGATGTTCGCGCTGTCGATCTATACGTCGATGGCGTCGTTCACGTCGCAGATGCTCGCGTTCGTCGCGCTGCCGTTCTGGCTGCAGCACTCGCTCGGCTTCTCGCAGGTCGAGACGGGCCTCTACATGACGCCGTGGCCGCTCGTGATCGTGTTCGCGGCGCCGCTCGCGGGCGTGCTGTCGGATCGCTATTCGGCCGGCATCCTCGGCGGAATCGGGCTTGCGCTGTTCGCGGCCGGGCTGCTGTCGCTCGCGACGATCGGCGCGCACCCGGGCACCGTCGACATCGTGTGGCGGATGGCGCTGTGCGGCGCGGGCTTCGGGCTGTTCCAGTCGCCGAACAACCGCGCGATGCTGTCGTCGGCGCCGCGCGAACGCAGCGGCGGCGCGGGCGGGATGCTGAGCACCGCGCGGCTCACCGGGCAGACGCTCGGCGCCGCACTCGTCGCATTGATCTTCGGGCTCGCGCCCGATCGCGGGCCGACGATTGCGCTCTATGTCGCCGCGGTATTCGCGGCGGTGGCCGCGGCCGTCAGCATGCTGCGCATCGCTTCGCCGCGGCCGGACGCGGCAACCTGACGGCGCCGCGCGTCGCGCGCCGCTGGCGGACGCCCGCGCGTCATTCGGCGTCGAGCGCGTCCGTCACGAAACGCACGCGCGCCTGCACGCTGTCGCGGGGCAGTTCGACCAGCCGGTAGCCATAGGTCGTGTAGCCCTCGACCATCGCGTCGTAGGTACGCAGGGCTTCGGCGAAATCCTGCCTGCGCTCGGTGTCCTGCGTATAGATGTCGGGCCACGGCGGCGCGATGAACACGCGCGGGTGATAGCGGAAACGGCGGGCCGCGGCTTGCGCATGCGCGGGCACCGGCAGCCCCGTCAGCCGCAGGTAGCCGATCACGTCCGGCACGCCGCGATCGAAGAACACCGGCCCGCCCGCATGCCGCGCGAGCTCGTACGAGCGCATCTCCCAGCTCAGCATCAGCTCGGCGAACGCGGCCGGGTCGCGCCACGGCAGCGCCCGCCCGTCGATCGCCATCTGGTCGCGGATCACGCCGCGCCCGGCCTCCTGCGAGCGCGCGAAGCCGGCCTGCTCGAGCGCATCGAGCAACGTGCTCTTGCCCGAGCCAGGGCCGCCGGTCACGACGAAGAAGCGGCGCGCGGCATCGTCGTCCGTGCCGGGCGCCTGCCCGAATTCACGCATGCGCAATCCGCCGGCCGGCGCGCCGCGTGACCGACGCGGCCGCCGCGACACTGCGCAGGTCGGCGACGAACGTATCGCGCCAGACCGACAGGTCGTTTTCGCGCAGCCGCGCGAGGTTCTCCTCGTGGCGCGCCTGCCGCTCCGCGAGCGGCATCGACAGCGCGCGCTCGAGCGCGTCGGCCATCTGCGACAGGTCGTACGGATTGACGAGGAGCGCGCCGGTCAGCTCGGCCGCCGCGCCCGCGAACTCCGACAGCACGAGCACGCCCGGATCGGCCGGGTCCTGCGACGCGACGTACTCCTTCGCGACGAGGTTCATTCCGTCGCGCAACGGCGTCACGTAGCCGACCTGCGACATCCGGAAGAACGCCATCAGCAGGTTGCGCTCGTACTTGCGGTTCAGGTACTGGATCGGCGTCCAGTCGAGCTGCGAGAAGCGGCCGTTGATGCGGCCGGCCTCGCCTTCGAGCGTTTCGCGAATGTCCTGATAGGTCTTCACGTCGGAACGCGTCGGCGGCGCGATCTGCAGCAGCGACACACGTCCCTGCCAGCCCGGCGCGTTCGCGAGCATCCGCTCGAACGACTGGAAGCGCTCGACGAGCCCCTTCGAATAGTCGAGGCGGTCGACACTCATCACCAGCTTGCGGCCGTCGAGTGCCTCTCGCAGCATCTTCACCGGCTTGCGTGTGCCGTACTGGACGGCCGCCTGCGCGATCGCATCGGGATGCACGCCGATCGGATAGGCGGCGACCTTCACGACGCGACCGTGCGCGTGCAGCATCCCGTCGTCGCTCGCCGCACCGATCCCGCGCCGCTCGATGTAGTCGGTGAACGCCTGCTTGTCGGCCTCGGTCTGGAAACCCGCGACGTCGTACGCGCACATGAACTTCACGAGTTCCTCGTGCGGCGGCACGAGGCGCAGCATGTCGGGCGAC
This sequence comes from Burkholderia metallica, assembly GCF_902832845.1. Lineage (GTDB taxonomy): Bacteria > Pseudomonadota > Gammaproteobacteria > Burkholderiales > Burkholderiaceae > Burkholderia > Burkholderia metallica. The sequence continues at coordinate 164,669 of NZ_CADFDB010000014.1, forward strand.
GGAAACGGAATGTGCAGGAAGAAGCCGATCGGGTTCGTCACGCCGAGCTCGCGCAGGTAATGCGCGAACGGCAACAGGTGGTAGTCGTGCACCCAGATCAGGTCGTCGGGGCGCAGCAATGCGGCGAGCTGCTTCGCGAGCATCGCGTTCACGCGCAGGTAACCCGCGTACTCCTGGCGATCGAAGCGCGCGAGATCGCCGCGGTAATGGAACACCGGCCACAGCGTCGCGTTCGAGAAGCCGCGATAGTGGGGATCTACGCCGGAACCCCAGAAAATTCCGTCGTTCCACATTGTGAACATTAATCGGCTTATTCCAGCCGAAGAATGTTGGAGCGACGTCCGGT
>NZ_CADFDB010000015.1 GCF_902832845.1 Burkholderia metallica
TACAATCGACAGCGCATGCACACGTCGATCGGCTACTGCACTCCCGTGGAATACGAAACCCTACGCGCTGCTGCATGACATGCTGTACGTGAAAACGAGGCAGGGTTAAGGTGTTCCTCGAAGCGGGTAGGGGCGCCCAATGCGATCTCGATCTCGGTCGGCGCGATCGCGTCCCGCCCGCGCTCGTGCTCGAGCAGCAGCGCGAACGCGGCGACGTCCAACTGCTTCGCGGTCAACCAGCCGGTCAGCTGCAGGATGAGGCGCCGCGCGACGAACAGCAGCGCCTCGGCGTACTCGACGCGATCCGTCAGTTCGACGCGCGTATCGAACGACGGCGGCATTTCGAGCCAGTCGTAGGCGGCCGGCGCGGTGCCGGCGACTTGGTCGAGCCAGTCTAGCAACTGCGTACCGCAGCGCTTTTTCAGCCCGGCGCGCGGCAAGCGCTGCAGGTCGGCCAGCGTTTCGCAACCCAGCTCGTCGAACCAGGTCGCATACCGGCGTGCCTCGGGCGCCACGGCGAGCGGCACGCGTGAGAGCGCGCGGCGCAGCGATCGTGCGGAAAGCGCGAGCCCGCCGCGCAGGCCGCGGGCGATCATCCACGCGGCTGGGCCGGTCGACGCGACGGATACCGCTGCCGTGACGCCGAACGACGCGACGACGTCGCGCACGCGCTGGCGCAGCGCACGGATGCCGTGAAAGAGGCGCAGGCTGGCCGTCACGTCGAGCAGCACCACGGCTTCGTCGGCGTCGACGACGCTCGGCGTGAACTGCAGCAGCGAATACGCGACGCCGAGCACGAGCTCGCGTTCGCGCGCGGCGTCGCGCTCGCGGATCTGCGCGTCCGGCGCGAGCGACAGCATGCCACCGCGGCGCATGCCCGCGACAACGCCGAGCGCACGCGCGGCGCGATCGAGCGCCACGACGCGGCCGCCCTCGAGCACGACCAGGCCGCGCGCATCGTCAGACGACGGCGCCGGCGATCGCGGCCGGAACGTTTCGAGGTTGAGGTGCGGCAGATGCACGCCGATCCACGTGGGCATGGCGGTTCAACAGAATGGGAGACGGAAACAAAGGCACGTAAAGCGGCGTGTCGCGCGCCGGCCCGCGGCGCTTCACGATCGTGACTTCGACGCCATCGCGCTTCGGGGCCAGCGCGAGCCGCAGCGGCGCCGGCGACGCATCGCGCGCGGCGGCCGCCGGCCGGAACAGGAAAAAGAGTGCAGATCCGCTCTGCGCGGCCAGATTCAGGCGCCGCAGAGCGTCGGTGCGGACATGCGCCTGCCAGAGCAGCACGGCGGCGCAGGTGCCGGCGCGCAGCGCTTGCTCGGCCGCCCACAATGCATCGGCCGTACGCGGTGCCGGCAGCGCCACGAATCCGGACGGATCAACGCCCCAATACGCGAGCGCGAGCGGCTGCAACGCATGCGGCGGCTGGATTAGCACGACCGGCTTGCCCGACCCGCGCGCGAGCACGGGCGCGAGCAGCCGCAGCTCGCCGATGCCGGGCTGCTGCGCGAGCAGTTCGACCAGCGCGCCGGCTGGCCAGCCGCCGCCGGGCAGTTCGGCGCTTAACGTCGGATGCCCGGTATCGACGCCGCGTGTGCCCGAGCGGGGCAGGTGCGACGCCTTCCACAGACTCGGATGAATCGCTTCCGGATGGGCGAGGGCGGGGTGCATGGGGTCGGCTTCAAAAAACACTGTACGTTTATACAGTATGCCACAGCTTTCGGACCCATCAACCCCCGTGCGTCTATGCCGCCAGCTGGTGCTCGTAGTATGGCCGTTCGCGATCGGTGAGGATCTCGCGCAGCTGAGCACGCCGGGATGGATCCGGCGCTAGCCAGGCGTCGACGTTCGAGGATTTAATTGGCACGATGCACCTGTAGGAATACTTCATTTTGTTAGTAAGAAATGTGTTGACAGACATGGCACTCTGTACTGCTATTCAATTTCTTTGAGAAGAGTAGCGGGATGGGGGTCCGGGGGAAGGGATGCGGCCTGTGGATAACTCGGAACTAGAGCGGCTGCGCGGCCTCGCAGTGCTCGACGTGCTTCATCTGATGGCCGAACACACGAAGCTCGATCGGGACTTCGCTCCTGTGCGCGCCTTCAACACCCGACGCGTGCACGTGACTGCTGCCGGCGCCGACTGGGAGTTGTTGGTCGACGGCGCTCGCTTCTTCGACACGCGGGAACGCAAGGGCGGCGGCGGTGCCGTCGACCTCGTGATGCACCTATGGCGCGTGCCATTCAAGCAAGCGGTGAAGATGTTGCGCGAGGCCGGCGCGTGAGGTATGTACGTGCCACCGAGGAGTTCGTCTTCGCCGGACGACCGCGGCCGGGATTCCCCTTGATCCTCGACGACTCGATGACGCCCGCGCAGCCGTTCCACGACTACCTGCTGTACCGGTTGCTCGAGCGTGGCAAGACGCTGGATCCCAAGACTTGGGAGGCGTATGGGCGCCGGCTCTGGGATTTCGCCCGATTTCTGCAGGCGAACGATTGGAGCTGGAACGATCCATTCATGTCGGTTGGGCAGAGCGTCGTGCGTGTCTACCGCGACTGGCAGGCTCAAGACCTCAAACTGGACCCGGCAACCGTCAACGACCGGTTGAGGTTGGTTGCAGCGATGTACCAATGGGCACATGAGCGCGGGCGGATCGACCGCTTGCCCTTCGGCTGTTCCGATATCGCCGTGTACGGCATTGAGCATGACCTGGCCCACGTCACTGGCGGTCGCAAGACGTTGAGCCGTCCGGCAGTGCTGCTCAACGAATGGGACAAGGAACCCGCGTTCCTGACAGTAGACCAACTGAAGATCGCGCGGCAATCGATACGCTCTGCATCGCAACGGCTGCTGTTCGATCTGATGGCGCGGGTTGGTCTGCGCTCAGTCGAGGCACGCACCTTCCCTCTGTCGTACGTGTTTGATCCCAGTGCCCAAAAAGCTCTGAAGCCGGGCACCTTTATCGAAGTGCGCCTCGACCCGCGGGACATGGAGATCAAGTTGAACAAGGCCCGGGTCGTGCACGTGCCATACAGCCTGATGGAGGACATGTACGCATACACGACATACGAGCGCAACGGTCTCGTAGGAGCGGCGGAGCGTAAGGAACTGGTCCTGACGATCCACGGCCAGCGCTACAGCAAGGAAGCCGCGGTGAAGGTCTGCACGGATCTCAGCAACCGGGTCGGCTTCCGGGTACGCCCGCTCATGCTGCGTCACAGCTACGCGATTCATACCCTGCTGCTGTTGCGCAGCCGTCCCGAGATCAAGCTCGAGCCGCTCATGTACGTCCGCGATCGTCTCGGTCACGCGAGTGTCCAAACCACAATGGTGTACCTGCAGCAGATCGAGCGGCTGTTGGGCGCCGAGGCGCTGGCGATGATGGACGAGTTTGACAGGCTCTACGGGGTGAGCAAAGCCTTGGCCTCGGCGCCGCAGGTATCCACCGTTGATCCTTGACACTGAGCCACGCCATGGGCAGAACGAAGAACTACAACGTCAGCGAGAATCGCGCCGCGCCGGTCGGCGCCACATCGGCGTCACGCGAATCGCCGAGGGCCAGCGCCGACGACACCTGCATCGACATGGCGACGCTGTTGGGGCGAGAGGCCCGCTTCCCTCAGAGAATCAAGACGCTCGATCTTCGTGACTGGCTGGGACGTGGCATCGACGACTGGGTGTGCACATCCGGCTTCTGCCTCAAGGCGATGCTGCTCTCTGGCGCGCGCGCGACAGCCTCCGTCACCACGTACTTCGGGCAATTGCATTACCTGTTCGAGTACCTCACGGGCAGTTCGCAAACATCTGTGCCCCCGAGGCCGAAGCTCCCGTCGGACCTGTCTCCGCAACATGTCCAGCACTTCATCGGCTGGCTGCAGAAGCGGGCGCAGGCTGCAGATTGGAGACCGAGTTCGACGCGCAATACCTACCGGGCCGTCAAGACCGTACTCACCGAAATGTTCGTACAGGGCTTCATCGAGGGTGAGCCTTCGCGCTTTTTCCGGCACAGTGCGTTACCGTGGAGCTGCGAAGACAGTCTGCAAACTAGCCTGAGTGACGCGGAGCAAGAGCGCCTGGCCAAGGCTATCAAGTCCGATCTCGTTGATGTTCACCACGGCCGTCTGCCGCTGAAGCAAGGTGCCGTGCAGGGTCTCAGGCTATTGCTGGTGGCGCATCGCCAGGGGCTCAACCCGACGCCCCTGCTCGAGATGTGCCGTGACGCGTTGGCGCCGGGATTCCTGCCTGGCACGATCCGCATGCGCACTGCCAAGCACCGCAGCAAAAAGGTCCGTTCCAGTATCGGCCGCGCCGCTCTTGAACGGCAAGCGTCAACGCAACCGAGCGAGCCCCCCGCCGAGCAAGACCTTTGTTTCGACCTCTCTGAAGGCGCTGTGCTGCAGCAAGCCATCGCGAGCACCCGCGAGCTGGTGTGTGAGGCACCGCCCGCCCTGAAGCAGCGAATCTGGTTGTATCGCGCTGAAGCAAGTGCTGGGTCGATAAAGAGGGGCAACATCACCTGTCTCGACAGCAGGTCCCTCCGTAGGGCGATCCAAGGCGTCATCCAACGCCACAACCTGCTGGGAGACGACGGCCTGCCGTTGCGCCTCAATCTTAGTCGCCTGCGCAAAAGCCGCTTTGACCGCGCACTGCGTACCGCCGACGGCGACATCGCGACCACTGCCAACCTGATGGGTAACACGCCGAGGGTCGCCGGGGCGAACTACCCGTCGATGAACGCGGCGCGCAAGGCCGAAGCGGCGAGCTTCATGAACGGCGACTACACTGCTTTGATGCGGACCGAAGGTCAGGCGCCGAGGGGGCCCGAGATCCAGCCAGTGCAAGTGCGGCCCTTCAGGCTCGGCAAAGACGGCGCAAGCGCCTTGCCGACTCCGACGCCGGTCTCTGCGTGCTCGGATTCGATCAGCGGCGAGCACGCGCCGAATGACGGCCACAGCCACTGCGACCGCTACGTCATGTGCTTGTTCTGCTCGAGCTTTGCCATCGTCGGCACCGTGGACGAACTCTGGCGCCTGTTCAGCTTCCAGATGTTCGCGCAAGCCGAACTTGACTACCTTGACGAAGCCCTGGGTCCGGAGCGCACGGCCGACGGCCTGCTCGAGGACCTGCGTGATCGATACCGGGTGGCCATCCCCTATATCGACGATTTCACTCAGCGCCAGTTCGCGCGCAGCGGGGTCGCGCAGGCTCGTGCCAGGACCGCCTCAGGCCTGCACCCCTACTGGCAGCACCAGATGACCATGAGTAGCCGCGCACGCAGCCGTGTCTTAGCGCCGGAACCGCACGATGACGCATCGCAGAGCGTCGCTGTCGGACTGCAGGCTCGCAGAACGCGCCGGGCAGGACCCAGGGCATGAGTCACACCTCTGCCTTGGTCCTTGGTACGCCCCAAGAACACGCTGAAGACCTTGTCGTGCCGGTCGGCTCTATGCCGGCGCCACGTGCCCTGCGGGCCTTCGAGTTGCTGGCGGCTCAGCCGATCAGCTTGGTCGGCATCCCGCCGGCTGAGCGTGACGCCATCGTGGTGACCGCCGTGGCTGATGCCGCTGGCCACGAGCACCCAGTGAGCCGCTTCGGCGACCGCGTCTGGGACCTCGCGTCGGAGGTCGAGGCGAAGAACCGCAAGGGTTCGGCCTCGAAGATCGTCTGGCCGGACGATGTGCCGAACGCGCTGGTCGACGATGCCAAGGCGGCACTCTACTGCGCCCAGCGACGCGGCCCCCGTGGGCGGCAGTGGTCGGGTAGCTCTATTGCGGAGATTGGCCACAGGGCCGTCCAGGTGCTGAGGCACCTCGCACAATTGGGGCTGGGCGACTTCAGTCAGGTACGCGCGCTGCACCTGTCTGATCACATTACGGATCTGCGGCGCACGCTCAAGCCGATGTCCGTGCATAAGCGGCTGCAGATTATCGACCTCGTGTGGTCATTCCACATGGAAGTCCTGCACCCGTTGCCTGAGCACCCGTGGATGGGGCTTGCCCTCTGGGACGTATGTGGCGGTAACGAGGGCGACCGGGGGCCATCGGGCCGCACCGGCATGACCCCTGTGATTCCGCGCTCGGTGCAGCGCATACTCTTTGCTCACTGCGAAGCCAGCCTCGCTCAGGCAGAGGACCTGTTCTGGGCTCGAGACGCTGGTGAAGTCGGAGCCCCCAATCGCGCCGCGCTCACCGCGATCCGCAATGCGGTCCTGTATCTGCTGCAGATCTCTTCGGGAATGCGAAACTCGGAGAGCACCGGCGTCACCAGCGGGTGTTGGCGTACCGAACAGCGCAACGGCGTGACGTATCACTGGGTGCGCACGCGCGAGATCAAGACGACCGGCGGAGCCGAGGTCGACTTCCTGGTGCCCCCGGAGGCCATCAGCGCGCTCGAGATCCTGCAGCGCTACGCCGAACCGCTGCAGGCTCGGTTGGCCGACGAGGCACGATGGCTCGAAGACGTACTGGCACAGGGCCCCGATCTCACTGGTCACCTGAGTAACGGCATGAAGATGGCTGAGGCCGCGCACCGCCTGAACCATGTGCGTGGAATCGGCCGGCATCTGGTTCTGGGCCTGAACGTGAAAGCCTCTGACCACTTGGGAACCGGGTCGCGGGTCGAGGTGCTGAGCTCAACTTCCTGCGCCTACCAATTGAAGCAACTGGCTGTGGCTGCCGGGACGGAGTGGGACCTGGCCAACCATCAGTGCCGTCGCACCTTCGCCTACAACGTCGCAAACTCGCGTCTGGGGCGAATGGGCCTCGTCTTCCTGAAGTGGCAACTCAAACATGCGTCGATGTCGTGGACGCAGCTTTACGCCGCCAGCCCCTACCAGGATCACGCGCTATATCGTGAGTTCGAGGAGGAGATGTTCGAGGCGCGGCTGGGGCTGCTGGAAGGTTGGGCACATCCCGATGCACTGCTTAGCGGGGGCGCCGGCAAGAAGATCATGCAGACGCGGGCTCGTGCCGCACGAGACCTCAAGCAGCTCCTGAGACAAACGGCCGAGTCGGTCGAACTGCGCAGCACCGGACACGCGTGGTGCATCAGTGGCACGCACGGCTGTCACGGCCAAGGGGTGTACGATCCGTCAATGTGCGGTGGTTGCTCGCAGGCCATCATCGACCAGGGACAAGCATCTGCGTGGCAAATGATCCACCTGGACAACCTGCGGCTAGCGGCGATCACCGATTGCGGCCCCGTCGTGGCCGACAAGGCGCGGCGGGCGGTCGAGCGCTCGAAGCAGGTGCTGCACAATCTCGGCTGCGCGCTGCCGACCGATGACCAGGCCCAGGCGTATACGGCCGCGCGGGAGGGCGCATGAGCACCCGTGCAGGCACCACGCCCGCCGAGCCCCAGACCGAGTCGGCGCCGCGTCGCCGGAGCAGAGGGAAGACGCGGGAGGAACTGCAACTGGCGATGCTGCGGGTCAAGAACAAGGGGCTGAAGCTGAGCATCTCCGCAGTTGCCACCGAGGCCGGCGTGAGCGCCGGCCTCATCCACAACACGTATCCCGACATCGCCGAAGAGATCCGCGCTCAAGTCGGTCGGGGCACTCGGCAGCAGCGCGACGCCAAGGTTGCGGAGGTCAAGGAAGTAAGAGGGCGGTTGAAGGCCCTGCGCATGGAGCGAGACGCTGCACTGGCCGACGTCGCGAGGCTGGCCTCAATCAATGAAACGCTGCGTCAGGAGGTCGCAATGTTGCGGGCGGCAGCTTCTGGAAAGATGGTCGTTTTGCCCCCTCAGATGGACGTTTAAGCCGTTTGCTTGGATCCCTTTGGTCTCGCCGCATTTTACCGGTGAAAGTCGGTCTAGCTGAGGCGCAGTCCCGATGAGATGGTTCGGACCAAGGTACGTCGCTCATGTTGCGTCGATCTGTCGGTGTTCCTGTCAAAGCCTACAGAACTCGCAACATCGAAGCGGCCGACCCCGGACATACGCCCTGGAATTGGCTCGACGCCAACACCAAGGGCGGTACGTCGTCGCGCGCAACGCGCACGAAGCCCTGACGGGTGAAATAGTTCTCCGCGGTCGTGGTGAGGAGCACTAGCGACCGGACTTGTAGCGAATGACACGCGGCGACTAGCTGCGACACGATACGCTGCCCCACACCAGAACCGCGGGCATGTTCCGCCACCGCAATGGAGCGCAAAAGCGCAGCGTCGCGGTAATGCTCAATGCCGCCGCACCCGCACATCGTCGAACCTTCCATTGCGACCACAAAATCCTGCAAATGATCGCTCACACCGACGACAGGCAGACCGCATTGATGCAGCAGGGTTTCAATCGACGCCAGGTCATCGACAGTGGCGGGACGGATCTCCATTTGTCACTCCTTGGACGGGGTTCTAGATGCTCCGCTGGTTCACGCGCTTCGACAGTTCCTCTGCGCTTTCCTTTCGCTCGCTGTACCGATCGACCAGATAGGGACCGATGTCCCGGGTCAGCAAAGTGAACTTCACCAACTCTTCCATGACGTCGACAACACGATCGTAATAGGACGACGGCTTCATTCGGCCTGCTTCGTCGAATTCAGCGAACGCCTTGGCCACCGACGACTGGTTCGGGATGGTCAGCATGCGCATCCAGCGCCCCAGCACACGCATCTGGTTCACCGCGTTGAACGATTGCGAGCCGCCGCTCACCTGCATCACCGCAAGCGTTTTGCCCTGCGTCGGCCGAACCGCACCGACCGACAGCGGAATCCAGTCGATCTGTGACTTCATGATCCCGGTCATCGCGCCGTGTCGTTCCGGCGAGCACCAGACCATCCCTTCCGACCACATTACCAGCTCGCGCAGTTCGACCACCTTCGGATGACTCTCGGGCGCGTCATCGGGCAGCGGCAGGCCGCTCGGATTGAACACGCGCACCTCGGCGCCCATCGCCGTCAGCAGGCGCTCGGCTTCCTCGACCAGCAGGCGGCTGAACGAACGCTCACGCAGCGAACCGTAAAGCAGCAGGAGCCGCGGCGGATGAGTGGAAGGCGCCGCAGGCCGCAGTTCAGCGGCGTCCGGCACGCGAAAATGTGTTGCGTCGAGCTGCGACAGGTCTTTCAGTTGCTCAGACACGCTTGCCCTCCGCATTGATCACGACCTCGCCGTCCTCCTTGGTGAACGATCCTTTCTGCGGGTTCGGCAGAATGTCCAGAACAGCTTCCGACGGCCGGCAAAGCTTCGTGCCGATCGGCGTGACCACGATGGGCCGGTTCATCAGAATCGGATGCTGCCCGATGAGATCGAGCAACTGCTCATCGGTCCACTTCGGATCATCAAGGCCGAGTTCCGCATAAGGCGTGCCCTTCTCACGCAGTACCTCGCGTACGGTCAGGCCCGCGTCAGCCAGCAGCTTGACTAGCGTTTCTCGCGACGGCGGCGTCTTGAGGTACTCGATAATGATAGGCTCCTCGCCGCTGTTACGGATCAGGGCCAGCGTGTTGCGCGACGTGCCGCAGTTGGGGTTGTGGTAGATGGTGATATCAGTCATGTCGAGATTTCTCTGTTCGTATCAAGCGCGGCACTCGTACCAGCCCTTCGACTGGTTCACGATGCGCACCACCAGCAGCATGACCGGCACTTCGATCAGCACGCCGACGACAGTGGCCAGCGCCGCACCAGAGTGGAAACCGAACAGACTGATCGCGGCCGCGACGGCCAGTTCGAAGAAGTTCGACGCGCCGATCAGTGCCGACGGGCACGCGATGTTGTGCTTCTCTCCGACAGCGCGGTTGAGCCAGTAGGCCAGCGCCGAATTGAAGAACACCTGGATTAGGATCGGCACCGCGAGCAGCGCGATCACCAGCGGTTGTTTCAGGATCGCTTCGCCTTGGAACGCGAACAGCAGCACGAGCGTCGCGAGCAGCGCGGCGATCGACCACGGGCCGATCTTCGCCATTGCAGCATCGAATGCCGCCTGCCCCTTCGCGAGCAGCACCTTGCGCCAGATCTGCGCGAGGATCACCGGGATGACGATGTAGAGCACCACCGACGTGAGCAGCGTCGCCCACGGCACCGTGATTGCGGACATGCCGAGCAGCAACCCGACCAGCGGTGCGAACGCGATCACCATGATGCTGTCATTCAGCGCGACCTGCGACAACGTGAACAGCGGATCGCCGCCCGTCAGCCGGCTCCACACGAACACCATCGCCGTGCAAGGCGCAGCGGCCAGCAGGATCAGGCCCGCGATGTAGCTGTCGAGCTGGTCGGCCGGCAGCATCGGCGCGAACAGATGGCGGATAAACAGCCAGCCGAGAAACGCCATCGAGAACGGCTTGACGAGCCAGTTCACGATGAGCGTGACGCCGATGCCTTTGACGTGCTGACGCACTTCATGCAACGCGCCGAAGTCGACCTTGACCAGCATCGGGATGATCATCACCCAGATCAACAACCCGACCGGGAGGTTGACCTGCGCGTACTCCATCCGGCCGATTTGCTGGAACAGGCCGGGCAGCACCTGGCCGAGCGCGATGCCGGCGACGATACACAGCGCAACCCAGACGGTCAGATAGCGTTCGAAGAAATTGATGGCAGGCTTTGCGACGGCCTTGCCCGGTGGGGCGACGTTGGATGTATTCATTGGGCGATGTTCAGTCTTAAGGTCGTTGGCAGTCGCTCGTTTCTGCAGACCGCTATGCGAATGATTAGTTTTGCGAGATCTCGATCAGCGCCGTCTGGAGTCCGGCATTGCTCATGCGATCGAGCGGCAGCGCGAGCAACTGCAGCATGCGATAGCCGATTGCCTGGCGCGTGAGTTCAAAGGCGAGGCGCTTGCCTTCGTCCCCGCCCGTTGCGTTCGACGGATCGGCATAGCCCCAGTGCACGTTGACGGGGCTGCCGGGCCAGTACGGGCACGTCTCGGCCGCTGCGCTGTCGCATACCGTGATGACGACGCGCATTTCCGGCGCGCCGTCGCCGACGAACTCGTCCCAGCTCTTGCTGCGATATCCGTCGACGTCGACACCGGCGTTCGTCAACGCTTCCAGCGCGAACGGATTGAGGCGACCGCTCGGCGCGCTGCCGGCGCTGTACGCGCGCACGTCCTTGCCAAGCTTCGCGGCCCAATGATTCAGCATCCCTTCCGACAGCACGCTTCGCGCCGAATTGTGGGTGCAGAGAATCAGTACATTCGTGGTCATGTCAGAGCATCCGGATTTACTGTTGGCCGATTTCGCGCACTGACTTCTGCAGCGCGACGTTGTCGAGTTCGGTGATAGGCAATGACAGCAGCAGGTCGATCCGACGCTTCAACGTCAGCGCGGCGTCGTGCATGGCCTGTTGCTTCTGTTCGTCAGAGCCCTCGACTTCGGCCGGATCGGGCACGCCCCAATGCGCGATGATCGGTTGACCGGGCCAGATGGGGCAGACTTCGCCAGCGGCCTTGTCGCACACGGTGAACACAAAATCGAGCGTTGGCGCGCCAGGTGCGGCGAACTCGTCCCAGTTCTTGCTCCGATACCCGTCGGTTGGCAAATGCCAGCGCGCGAGCTCGCGCAGTGCGAACGGATTCACCTCGCCTTTCGGATGACTGCCGGCGGAGAAGGCGACGAAGCGCCCATTGCCAAGCTGGTTCATCAGGCCTTCGGACAGGATCGATCGGGCGGAATTGCCGGTGCAGATGAACAGCACGTTGTAGGGCTTGTCGCTCATGGATGGACCTCAGCAGCAGGATGATTTCACCGGCACGCCGATCGGCTTGCCGCGTGCAGGGGAACAGCAAGCAGAAGCTTCGGCATTCGATTCAGCCGACTGCGAGTTGCGCGATTCACCGAAGGTCGGAACGTCTCCGAGCGTCTGATACGTCTCCCAAGCGATGCCTTGCGGGTCGACGGCCCAGTACTTGTCGGAGCGCGCGTAACAGCACGCCGTGCCGATTTGCTCGTCGACGGGCACCGCGGCGCCGCTCAGGCGTGCGTGCATTTCGGCAAGCTCGGCCTCGTTCTCGACCTGAACGCCGAGATGATCGAGCCCCGGCGCGGCGCCGCGCTGCGAGATCGCGAAATTGACGCGTGGATCGTCGAGCATCCACTTGGCGTAATCGACCTTTTCAACGGTGGGCTGGCTCGCGAATAGCGCCGAATAAAACCGGATGCTGGCCGTCAGATCTTCGACGGAGAGGTGGATGTGCAGACGTTTCACGACGCGTTCTCCTTTGAGGGCTTGCAGCCACCGGCCCCGATGGGTGTGCAGGGATTGCCCCCGCAGCAGTTTTCGGTCAGAAAGCCCAGCAGATCGTTCATCGCCGCGTAGTTGGCCGAATAGATCATGAAGCGGCCACGCTGCTCGACCGTGACGAGATTCGCGTAGGTGAGCTCTTTCATATGAAAGGACAACGACGAGGGAGCGATGCCCAGCCGTTCGGCAATCTGACCGGCAGGCAGCCCCCCGGGGCCCGCTTCCACGAGTAGTCGAAAGACGGCCAGCCGGGATTCCTGAGCCAAGGCGCCGAGGGCGCGGACGACAGAGTTCGTTTCCATGTTTCAATCATAGTTGAAATATTGAACATTGCACAGCCTCTCCGCGCACCGATCGAACGACGCCGCCATCCGGCAACAAAAAGCGGCGCGACAGCGGTTGAGCCGCCATCGCGCCGCGTTGCATCCGAAATCAACCAAGTGCACTCAGGTTGCGTCGATACGTCGGCTCTTGAAGCTCACGGTTTCCTTGAAATCCTGAACCGACCCCACCCGGCGCAGGTTCGCCCACGTGCCCTTGTAGTACGGCACGACGTTCCGGTCCGTCCATGGGGTCGTCACGTTGCCCATGATCCCGTTGAAATGCCCGAACTGCATGAACGTCTGGCCATGCTTGATCGCGGGCTCGAGGTAGGCCATCGCGTAGGTCGAACCATAATCGTTATAGACCTCGACGACGTCACCGGACGTGATGCCGAGCGAACGCGCGTCGTCCGGGTTGAGCTCGAGAAAAGCCATCGGCACGCGTTCGCGCACGAACTCGTTGTACTGGTCGTGATAAAGGGTCTGCCAGACTTCGTTGACGCGGCCGTTGTTGATCCAGAATTTGTACTTCGCCTTCTGATCCGCCACCGGCTTCGGCAGGCCAGTCCACTTGGCCGGCTTGAATTGCGCTTTGCCATCGGCCGTGTCGAACTTGCCGTCCATGTAGAGCATTTCGGTTCCGATCAGCTTGCCGCCTTCGAATGACTTGGCGGGCAACTGGACACCGTTGTTGCCCATCGCGCGAAGCCGCGCGTAGGTCACCAGATTGCCGGTCTTGCCGCCCTGACTGTCGATTGGTCCGACGCCGGCTTGGCCCGCCTGCCGGAAGCCGTCATTGAATGCGTCTTCTTCGGTTTTCCAGTCGAAGCCGGCAAACCGGGCGGCCATGTCGCTCTTCCCTTCGGCCTCGTACATCCGCTTGAGCGTGTTCGCGATCGCGGCTGCAATTAGGCAGTCCGGCATCGCGGAGCCGGGCGGGTCCATGAAGCGCTCGGAGAGTCGCATGCGTCGCTCGCCGTTCATTGACGTCAGGTTCATCTCGCCGGGGTGTGCCGCCGGCAACATCAGATGTGCCGCTTCGGCAAGCTTGGTCGGATAGAGGTTGATGTTCGCGAAGAACAGCCCGCCCTTGTTCTTCACGGCGTCATAGGCGACGTCGACGAGCTGCGCAGTCGAAGCGCCACGCTCGCGCGACATTGCTTCGCGCACAATGCCGGCACGGTGCAAGATGACCGCGCGATGTTCTTCCGCGTTCAATGTCGTCTGGAATGGATTCGCGCCCCAGGCCGTGTACATCATGCCCTTGCCGTGAATGATCTCCTGGTCGACGTAGATCTTCATGTTGCCGGGATACGGAGGCCGTGTGTAGCCTTCCTGGTGTCCGCCCATCCGGACGACGCCGGTGCCGCGCCGACCGACGTTGTGCGTCGCGAGCACGACGTCGACCAACGCAGATTGGATCAGGTAGTTGTCGTTACCCCAGATGATCCCCTTTTCATAGGCGTGCATGGTCCTCGGGCGGTGCCCCGATGCCTTGGGTTTGTACGCCCATTCGGCCGCCTGCTTCAGACGCTCGACCGGCACACCGGTAATACGACTGGTTTCATCCAGCGACAAGCGGTTCGTCTTCAAGGCATCGTCAAAGGCGCTGGTGTATTCCGCAACGAAGGCCTTGTCGTGCCATCCCTGATCTACCACGTAGGTCAGCAAGCCGTCGAACAGCGCGATATCCGTACCGGGCTCAATGTCCAGATGCAAGACGTTCTGTTTGCCGGCGACCTTCTCGGCGATCGCAACCGTGGTGGTGCGTCGCGGGTCGACGAAGATGATCTTGGCGGCTGCGACACTCTCGCCGGGGAAGCGCTGCTTGCGCTTGTCGATGGTCTGCCCCTGCAGGTTCGGCAGCCAGTGGGCAAGGAAGTAGTTCGTCTGCGTTTCATATGAGTTGCAGCCGATCGCCATGATGACGTCGGCCAGCTCGGCGTCCTCATAGCTGTTGTTCAACTCGCCGATGCCCATTTCACGTGTGGCATGGCACTCCGAGTTGTAGGCCGGCCGGTTGTGGATGCGCACGAGCGGCGTCTTGAGCGCGGTGAACATCAGCTTGCCCGTTCCCCATGTGTTCTCGAAGCCGCCACCAGCACCACCGTGGTCGAAGCAATCGAAAGCGAGCACCGACGGGCCGTCGCGATCGAGGATCTTCTTGGTCAGGCCGGCATACAGCGCGAGCGCGTCTTCCCAGCTCGTATCCATCCATTGATCGGACAGATATATGCGAGGGCTGCGCAAGCGCTCTTTGGCGACGCCACCATCGGGGTTGTACATGACCTTCGCAAGCTGTCCGCCGCGTGTCGACGACAAGCCACGGTTGACGCTGCAGGTCTTGTCCGGCACGACCATGATGTTGTACCGGCGACCGTCCTTGTCGGTGATCGTGTTTTGCATCGCCGGCGTCATGACGATCGACAACGGCGGCAACTGGGTGCGGAAATCCAGCCCCAATGCGTTCTGGTTCGGTGCTCGTCCGCCTTCGACGTTTTCGGGCCATTTGAACACGTGGTATCCGCATCCGACGATGCAGAAGTGGCAGGTCAGATTCGTGCGCTGGGCCTGAACGGGCGGCAGTGCCACCCGATCCTTGTTGGTAGCCATGATCGTTCCCTCTACAGCAGGTTGGCTTGGCGGCCGTAAATCAACCCATCCACTGCAATCGCGCGTACCGTGCCATTGCTGGCGTTGTAGTCGAGCACGATCGAGGGAAGCTTTTCCGTTGCCTGTCCCGAAATCATCTGACCGGCTTTTTCAGCATCGAACTTGCTGAAGTGGCAAGGGCAATTGAATTCGCGTGTGGTGCCATCGTATGCAACCGGACAGCCCATGTGGGTGCACAACACGCTGAACGCGACGATGTCTTTATCGGGGCCGACGCCACCGGGGACGGGGGTCCGCATCTTGACTACCGCACATGGCGATGACGCATCCGGAAAGGTAAACGCGAGGGGTACGTTTGGTCGCAATTGCCCGGCGCGTGCGATCACTTTCGGGGTATAGGGCAGCGTCGTTCGTCCGGCGTCGACCTGAGCGGCCTGTGCCGATGGAGCCCCAGCCACGGTTACGCCGGCGGCTGCCCCGCCAGTGAGTTTGAGAAATTGCCTGCGGTTAAGACCCATGGTCTCCTCCATTTCGACATTTGATAGGCGGATTGCTTGATCGCATGTACGAACTGGATTCCAATCGAAATGGTGGCGGACGCAACTTCTTGTATGAAGTGCGGCACCCAGATTTTTATATTTCTTGAATTATTGATTCGGGTGTAGAGCAAACCTTTCAGAATTTCAAGGTGCACGGGCGAGCAAAAGCCATGCCGCCGGGTTTACGTGGACATCGCACGAGCGGGCGTCTCGGTTTTCTGCACCCCTCATGATCCACGCCGAACGGTGTCACTGGCTTCGTGCCCCGTCCGCCAGTTGAATTTTTGTTCGTGGATGCAATACTTCAAAGATTCGCCACGAAGCGTCACACTGCACCATGCCTGCCTCGATTACCTGCCTTACACGGCCTCTCGTCTGCGACGATTCAGGCTTGCGCTTTTCTGCATATGGTCATGGCTGGGGATACGTCGCAGTCAGACTTCCGGCAGCCGTCGTGTGCGACAAGCTCGGCGCCGGCGCAACGACTCCTGACCATTTGCTCGCGACATTCGAACTCCACCAGGAGCAAATCGCACGTGCTATCAGTCGACATCAATTGCCGAACTATGGCGAGGCCATTCAACTCGACGCGTCGGACTTCTAGGGCGATGTGGCACCAAGGCTTGGTCTGACTGCGGATCATTTACGCGGTTGCCCAAAGACTACGTACGACGAATCCCTACGCAGGTGGTCCAGAACGAATAGTCGAGGCGAATTCCTCGGACAGTACGGATATCCTGGAAACGCGCATGGCAAGAATCTCATCCTTTCCTTGACCCTCCCATGGTTGGAAGGTGAACACTGCAATTAGCGGCATTGGTCCGGTGGCACCGTGCGCAAACCAAGCTGCTTTAATGCGGGAGCAACTGCTATGTCGTGTTCGCTGCGGGACGACGTGCTGGCCGTCTTCGCCCGGTCGTGCGAAGAAGGAGAGTTCGAAGTCGCGGAACATCTGCTTTGCGCAATCGAAGTCATTGCACTGCAGTCACTCGATTTCGAGCAGCTTGATGTCGCATACGCATTTTTGGGACGAAGCCTGACGAACGGCCAGACAGGAAGTCATTGAATCAAATCCATATTTTTATAGGGGCAAACCGGAGACCCTTGTCGCGCCTAGGCCAGGCGATGCCGGCAAAGCGCACACAAATCACGGCGACGCCTGCAGCGAGCCGCAAACTGTTCGTTGTGGAGTTGCACACTAAATCAACGACTTACGATGATTTAATAGTTAGTAGTATTCAGACGCATCGGTCGTGTCCGGCGGCCGCCACCTCCGGCGGTGGGTCGTCGGTGATCGCCGCGAACGACCATAGGTCGTCGCCTCCCGGGATCTCGGTGCGCGTCCAGAGGCAGGCGACCTGCATGTGCTGCGGTGGTGTCGGATCGAAGCGCAGCACGACGTTCTGGCCGTCGCGCTTCACGTTTTCGAAAAAAGTGTCGACGAGCAAGAGGCCATGCGTGAAGCCGAAAACCTTCCGCCAGGCGGTACTGAGCGAATCGGCCCTGGCGTTATACGAACCGTCCTTGGCACGCTCGTCCGCTTCGGTCCAGCCAGGTATGCGGCATCGATACCGCATCGGCACGACCATGCGCTTGCCGTCGAGTTCGATCAGCACGGGCGCATACCAACCGGGGAAGATCCGCGAATCACGCTCCTGCAGGTCCTGCCGGCGAAGGTCGTCGAGCCCGCGCGTTGCCGCATCGATCTTGTTCGTGGCGATCCGGACGTCCTCGCTGGCCTTCTTCGTGATCTTCACGGCGAGCTTCTTCTCGGCCGCGGCGAGCCGCGTGCGCTGCTCGAACAGATCCGTCTCCAGCTTTCGAGTTCGCTGGCTTCGGTACGCGGCGATCGCAACAGTGATTTCTTCGTCGATACCGTCAAACGCGGCGTCGACCGCTTTCGGGATCTTGATGTCGTTCCCAGCCGCGCGCGCGAAGAACAGGCGGCGGAATGTGTCAATGTCCATGTCGGCGCCGTAGCGGCGGACGTACTCGCGATAGTTCGCCTGGATCTTGGCCGAATAGCACATCGTCGTCTCCCATAAACGTTGCCCTTTCGACAGAGTATCGCGGTCAGGCGCGGGCCGAACAGAATTGCGGGGATCCTCGCTCGGCTGTGAGCGGCCCTGGTTCTTGTAGACATCGAGGTGTGGAGTCGCGGGAGGGTAATTTGGGCGGGTGCAACGCGCTTGACCGTTAGTTGCGTATTGAAATTCCCCCCTCGAGGGTCGGCCGGGATTCGTGAAATTTTCGCCAAAATTACCTTAAGCCGCTGATTCGAAAGAGAAATCAATGCTTGGATCAAGCGGCGGCGCTCGCCGCTGAAGATCCAGCAGATAGGACCCGAGGCGGTTGATGTGATCCTTCCGGTACGGTGAGAGCGCCTGCAGTACCTCGGCGTCGACCGGCAGCCCCTTTTCCTGCAGGACTTTGAGTCGCCGCGACATCCACTGGACGTTGTAGAGAATCACCATATTGGCGACGAGCTGGTTGTATTTGATGACCTTGCGCTGCTCGTGTCGGACGTTCTCGGCGATGACCTCGCCCCCAAACATCAGCCATTTCGCAAAATCGTTGAACTGCTCGCTCTTGTTCGTCGCCGCGTGAATGGGCTGGCGCATTTCAGGATCGTTGATGTATCGCAGCAGGAACATCGTGCGGATCACGCGGCCGAGCTCGCGGAACGCGAAATACAGTTTGTTCTTTACGCTCACGGAACCGAGGCGCCGCAGAATCATCGACGGCGTCATCCGTCCCGCCTTGATCGAGATCGCCACGCGCAGCATGTCCGGGAAGTGCCGCTCGATCAGGGGCCAGTCGATGCTCGCGCGGAAAAGCGACTCGATGTTCTTGTAGCGCCGGCGCCGATCGGCCTTGAAGAACGTGAGGTCCTTGATGTCGCGGATGCGCGGCATGAGCTTGATGCCGAGCAGGTGCGCAAGGGCGAACACCGGCGCGCTCTGCGCGTGCGTGTCGCCGTGTACGGTGTCAGGCTGTACATCGGACGCGTTCTTGATCAGGCCATCGAGGATGTAGACGGCCTCGTGCACGCCGCACGGGATGAAATGGCTAAACAGCGCGATGTACTTGTCCGACACGTGGTAGTAGCCGATGCCCCCGTAACCGCCGTACCGAATGTGATATTCGGACAGCAGATTCTGCTCGTAGAGATTCCACTTTGTGCCATCGGCCGAGACGCGCTTGCCCGAGCCCCAGAACTTCGGTAGCGCGAACTGGTTGTAGGCGTTGATGACCTTCACGATCGCCTTGTCGAGGCGCTCCTCGGTCACGTATTTCAAATTCAGCCATGCGACCTGCTTGCGGCTGAGATTCTTGACTGATCGCGCCGTCTGAGTTGGCCCGAGATTGCAGCCGTAGCAAAACAGCGTCGTAATGAAGCGCTTGCGCGGCTCGTCGATCTTCGCCTCGAACCCGGAAAGTGGTCCGAACAGGCGATGCAGGTCGAGCCACTGCTCCGTTTCGGTGAGGATATCCAGGATGCTGACGGGGCGCATCGTCGCCTCCATCGCCTGAACGATCAGCGACTTGTTCGGTGGATCGGGCTTTTTATCCAAGCGGTGCAGGATGAGGCCGTGTTCCTCGCTAGTTTCGACGTGATCGTTTTCCGGGAAGCCGGCGTCGACCTGGTCGGCCAGCGTAACAAGTTCATCCTTCAACTGCCGCACGAACGTGCGGCTGTCGACCGAATAGTCGACGAGTTCGCGGTAGCGCGGCAGTTCATCGCGGAATTCATCCCAGGAGACCTGGTGCACACGCGGGTCGTCATACTGGTCGCTGCCCTCTACATAGACGTCCCCCGAATTCAGTTCCCGCATGATCTGGCTGAACACGCACAGCTCGAAGTACTTGCGGTGCAACAGGCGCGCGGACACACCGTCTGGAAGCACGCACCGTTCCCATTTCTCGGGGATCCAGCCGAGCGGCAACTGAGCGAGATCGGTATCGCTGAGCAACAGGTACTCACGCCGCGACGAACGGTACATCTTGAGCCAGTCGAGCGCCTTGAGCAGCGCATCGTCCTGCGAACTCGCTTTCAGTGAGAGACTTTCCACGCACTGAAAAAGAAGTGAGCGTAGATTCCGGTACGGTATGAGCAGGAACGGAAAAATGTGGTTCCCGGCTTGTTCGATATGCTCGTTGCAGCGGTTCAGCACGGCATCGGGATCGTTGTTCAGTGCCGCACGCATCTGCGCGATGCGCATGGCCGCGGGCGTTTCGTCGTCCTGGAGCACGTTCAGCACGTCGCGGAACTGACTGACGAGTGACTGCAACTGGTCGGCATGGGCAAGCTGGTACTGCTGAAGTCGCAGCTTGCCGGTGTTCTCGAGATTGCGCACGGTCTTGATGAAGATCTCCACGACATCGTCGAGTGCCTTTTGTCGCTGCGCGAGAACGAACAGCACGGCAAGCGCATAGCGCTTTGCCGGCTTCAGCGCTCGTATCTCGTGGACGTCGAGCGCGCGGGCCTCGACGACGAACTGCATTCGCTTCGGCACGGAAAGCATGTCGGGTATGGGCGGCAGGCCGTTGGCCAACGCGTTCATTGCCTCGATGTGCTCGAGAAAGCTCGCGACCTCGCGCGGACCGGGACGTTTCGGCTCACGTTTAAGTTCGTCCCAGAACGTTCGGCCGCCGCGGACCAGAAACAGATCGTCGAGTCGGGCTTTTTGCGCGTCATCGAGCGATTCGACAAAGGCGCGGTAGATTTCTTCGTGTAGCTGGCTGCGTGCGTGGCCGGCAATCCGGGAGAGTGTCGGGAGCGGAGGCAGCTCGAAACGGCGCCGCACAAGTTCCTCGAGCATCACGTTGATGATGTCCGGCAACTCTGCTTTGGTCCGAGCCGCATAGGCCGCCACCCGCGCGAGCCAATCATTCGCCGCGCGATCGACGGTCTGAATCCGCACATACTCGCGCAGGATTTTCTGGTGCCGGGATTTGCTGCCGGAGCGGTCGTAGCGCGCGAGGGTTGTGCGCGCCAGCGGACGGGCACCGAGCGCGGCGCACATGTGGTCGATGATCGCTGGCGGCACGTCCGAGACCACCGGCATGTACCCGAGCCGCTGCAGCAGCTTCAGTTGCACGAGGATCAGCACACGCGTGGGTGCTTGCCGGAACTGGCCGAAGACGAATCGGATCTCGGCCGCGCTGGGTGTGTAGACCGTGCGCAATTCCGCCTCTTCCAGTTCAGCCGGAAGGACTGGGTACGCAGTTTCATGAATTTGGGTCATCGATGTGCCCTTGGTCCTGACAATCCCCGCAGTGCTCGCCGATCAGCGTTTCGGCAGATTGAAGCGGCCCGACAACACCGCCGCAGCGAGGTCGACATCGCTCATGCCCATGATCCGGTCGATGGTGCCTTGAGACAGTTCGTCGACCAGCGCGAGAATCTGATCCTGCAGCGCTGATAGCTGATCGGCACGTGCAGTTAGATGCGAGAGCATGTCGCGCTGTTCGGGCGTCGAGACCTCGGACTGCCAACGCCTGAACTGTTCGCGCTGAACGGGGAGGAATTCCCGTTGTTCGCTGTAAATCTGTCGGATTCGTGCGAGCGTTGCGTTATCCGGTACGTGGGGATGTGGGCGGCACGACACCAGCTTGCCGTGAAGCGCCTGGGCCTCTTCTAACTGTCCGCCAAACAGGTCGAAGACGATAAGCAGGTAACTGACCGG
The DNA here is from genome assembly GCF_902832845.1 of Burkholderia metallica. Classification (GTDB taxonomy): domain Bacteria; phylum Pseudomonadota; class Gammaproteobacteria; order Burkholderiales; family Burkholderiaceae; genus Burkholderia; species Burkholderia metallica. The sequence goes on from NZ_CADFDB010000015.1 coordinate 21,349, forward strand.
CCGCTAGACCGGCGTTCGCGGTTCGTTCGGGTTCATGGAGCGGACCTCCAGTCGGAGAATGGATGAGCTCGACAGAAATCGGTATGCGGCAGCGCAACGCCTCGGGGAAGACGATTGTAGCGCGCAGCGGCGGCGGCCTTGTGAAACTCCGCAATGGCCGACTGCCTCGGGCCGATTGCGCATCTCGGCTACTTCCGCGATGAGTTCGTCAATCGACGCCGCTGGCTGAGTGATCGGACCTATGCCGATCTGGTGGCCCTCTGCCAGTTTTTGCCGGGACCAGCCAGCAGCCAAGTTGGAATGGCATTGGGCCTCTCCCGTCACGGCTACAGCGGTGCGTTCGCGGCATGGGCGGGATTCACACTGCCCTCGGCTATCGCCTTGATCCTCTTCGCGCTAGACACTATGACTCCCGTGCGGCAAAGGCTGGCCTGCCGTGAGGAATCAGACGCGGGTTAGCATTGCTGCCAGAGCCGCATGGTGCGGACAGGTCCGCACCCGGCGATTTCCGGCACGGAGGTCAGTATGGAACACGATAGCACTGCGCTGTACGTCGGTCTCGATGTACACAAGGAATCGATCACGGTCGCGTATGCGCGCGGTTCGGGTGAAGTCGAGCTGCTGGGCAAGACTGGCACGACGCAGGCGGATGTCGATCGCCTGTGCAGGCGCCTGCAGTCAAAGGCACGGCACGTCTGCGTTGTCTACGAGGCCGGTCCATGCGGCTACGGGCTTTACCGTCAGCTCGTGCAGAAGGGATTCGGGTGCATGGTGTGCGCCCCATCGTTGATTCCGAAGAAACCGGGCGAGCGGGTCAAGACCGACCGGCGCGATGCGATCAAGCTGGTGCGATCGCTGCGCGCCGGTGACCTCTCATCGGTCTACGTGCCCACTGTGGACGATGAAGCGTTCCGGGATCTGGCACGCACGTGGGTGAGCGCCAAAGACGACCTGAAGCGTGCCTGGCAACGGGTGAAGGCCTTTCTGCTCTCTCATGGGGTGCGCTATACCGGCCGCGCAGACTGGGGGCCGTCGCATCGGCGCTGGGTGAGTACGGCGGATTGATCCGCCTACACATCCTGCATCACACAGCCGAAGGACCTGTGTTCGGGCTGGGCATCATCGAGGAACTGCGCCACCACGGCTATGAGATGAGCGCCGGGACGCTATACCCCATGCTGCACGGGATGGCAAAGAAGGGCTACCTCTCTTCACACCATGAGCGCACGGGCCGCCGTGAACGACGGGTATATGAAATAACCGCCCAAGGGCGGTGGGCCTTGGCCGAAGCAACGACTAATGTGTGAGAGCTTTTTGGAGAACTAATCGAGGGCAAATGACGGCATCACGATGTAGTGCAGACGAGTCCTGATATTTTTGTGCATTCGCCTTCTGAAAACGACAATCTCGACCACACAAGATCAACGGTGTGCGGTTCTCTAAAACCTTTCTCGATATGCTATTCTCGCTTCCACCCATTGGCAACGCGTTTCGAGAATGTCATCGGCCCCGTCCGCGAAGTGCACATCGCGACCTTGACCGCATCTCAACTGCTGGAGCATCAACATGCTGGTTGGTTACGCACGAGTCTCAACGCAGGACCAGAACCTCGCCTTGCAGATCACTGCGCTCAAGAAAGCCGGTTGCAAGAAAATCTACGACGACCAGATCAGCGGATTACGGACCATTCGCCCCGGCCTGCAAACGGCGCTGGAAGTATTGCGTACAGGCGACACACTGGTGGTCTGGAAACTTGATCGCCTGGGCCGTAGTATCAAGGGGCTGGTCGATTTGGTGGGGGAGCTGGAAACACGCAAGGTGCATTTCAGGAGCCTGACCGACAGCATCGACACCAGCACGCCGGCCGGCAGGTTTTTCTTTCACGTCATGGCCAGTCTCGCGCAGATGGAACGGGAACACGTTGCAGAGCGCACCTGCGCGGGTCTCGCTGCAGCGAAGGCGATCGGTCGCAGCGGCGGACGCAAACGCAGCATGACCGACAGCAAGATCGCGTCGGCAAGGAAACTGTTGACGAGCGGCATGCCGCCCCGGGAGGTTGCCAGAAACCTCGGCGTGTCGATCCCGACGCTATATCGCTGGGTTCCCGCGTCCGCGCTGCCCTGATCTCAAAGCCCCAGTTCGCATTTTCCATGAGGACCCTTCATGCGCTTTCCACTACGACGCGCTTTCGCTTCTGCTGCTCTGCTTATTGCCACGCAGACCGTCTTTGCGCAAACACCGAAAACCGTATTCCTCGATGACCTGACCTGGACCGAGCTTCGCGACCAGATTCAGGCCGGCAAGACCACCATCATCATTCCCATCGGGGGAACGGAGCAAAGTGGCCCGGATGTCGCGCTTGGCAAGCACAACGCGCGCGTGAAGGTGCTGTCCCAGCGTATTGCGGAAGGACTGGGCAATGCGCTCGTCGCTCCGGTCATAGCCTATGTGCCGGAGGGAAGCTACGCACCGCCAACCTCCCACATGCGTTTCCCCGGCACCATCACGGTGCCGGATGACGTGTTCGAAAAAACGCTGGAGTCCGCCGCCAACAGCTTCAAGGTCCATGGCTTCAGGAACATCGTTTTTCTTGGTGATCACGGCGGTTACCAGAACGACATCAGGCGAGCAGTAGCACAGCTCAACAAGGCGTGGTCCGGCTCTGCGTCTCGGGCGTTCGTGCCGGCGGAATATTACGGCACCAGCTCGGACGGTTATTCGGAAATCCTGCGTCAGCATGGTTACCGGGATGACGAGATTGGCACGCACGCGGGACTCGCGGACACATCATTGATGCTCGCGGTAGGACCGCAGATGGTTCGGCAGGATCGGCTGCGAAGCGGTCCGAAACTCGGACCGGCAGATGGTGTCTACGGCGGCGACCCGCGTCGCTCGACAGCCGAACTCGGTCAACTGGGCACTGATGCGATTGTGTCACGGACCATCAGTGCCGTCAGAAAAGAGACGGCGGGACGCTGATAAACCCGTCGGGCTCTGACTCTTTCTTCAATTGTTACTCCCCCTGATAACGGAACTCACCATGCATCTGTGTTCTCGTCGTTTGTCGCTGTTCGTATCGTCTGTCGGCGTCGCCCTGGCTGGTTTAGGTGTCACCTGCATCGCCTCCGCAGCAACGGCTATTGCCACCGTGGCTGGCATGCCACCCGTGGTGAACGCCAGCAACCTGTATAGCGAAGCGGGCGCCGGCCACCTCAGCGCGGCGGTGGCGGATGCGTTGCCACGGATCTATGTACCGAACCTGCGCTCGAACGACGTCTACGTGATTGATCCGGCGACGTTCAAGGTAGTCGAGAGGTTTCACGTCGGCTATAGCCCGCAACACGTCGTCCCGTCGTGGGACCTGAAGACGCTGTGGGTGGCCAACAACGCCGAAGGCCGACCCGACGGCAGCCTCACGCCCATCGACCCGAAGACGGGCAAACCCGGCAAGGAACTCATGGTTGATGATCCCTACAACATGTACTTCACGCCGGACGGTACGGAAGCGATCGTGGTCGCGGAAGCGCACGCGCGACTGGATTTTCGCGATCCGCATACGATGGCGCTGAAGTCGAGCCTGTCCGTACCGGAGTGCAAGGGCATTAACCATGCTGATTTTTCAATTGACGGCAGGTACGCACTTTTCACCTGTGAGTTCGGCGGGAAGTTGGCGAAGATCGACCTCGTCAACCGCAAGGTCGTCGGCTACCTCGAGCTGGAAAAGAAGGGCATGCCACAGGACATCCGCGTCTCGCCGGACGGCAAGGTGTTCTATGTCGCCGACATGATGGCCGATGGGGTTTTCGTGGTCGACGGTGACAGCTTCACAAAGACCGGTTTCATCAAGACCGGCGTCGGCACGCATGGGCTGTACCCGAGCCGTGACGGCACCCGCCTGTACATCGCCAATCGTGGCTCCAATCGCGTGCACGGGCCCCGCCACGGCAAGGGCAGCGTGTCGGTGCTCGACTTTTCGACGCGCAAGGTTGTCGCAACCTGGCCGATTCCGGGCGGTGGCAGTCCGGACATGGGCAATGTCAGCGCGGATGGCAAGACGCTGTGGCTATCCGGCCGGTACGACGACGTGGTCTACGCGATCGACACGACGACGGGTGCCATCCGGACGATTCCGGTCGGTATGGAACCGCACGGGCTCACTGTCTGGCCACAGCCCGGCCGCTATTCGCTGGGTCATACGGGCAATATGCGCTGACTACAAATAGCATCCATTTGACCTGCGACTTCGTTTAGATCCCTGCTCAGAATAAAGTCACGGCCTTAGTCGGGCGAAAAAATCCGTTTCTTGAAGGGCACCCCGTGAGGCGCTCGTCGCAACGGATTCCAGCCCGTCGTGGGTTGCAGCATCGGACACCGGATATCCACATATTCGCGCAGCAGCTTCTGGTGACGCGGCTTGCTGCCCGAGCGGTCGTAGCGTTTCAATGCCGTGGCCGTGAGCGGGCGCACGCCCAGCACATTACGCATGTACCCGATGATTGCACTCGGCACATCGGAAATCACCAGGAAGTAGCCGCGCCGCTGCAGCAGCGCAGCAGCTTGGTGATCGGCTGAGTCCGAGCTGCCAGGCAGATTTAACGAACTGGATCCGCGCGACGTCGGCCATTGCCCGGATCGCAGGATCGCGATAGGACTATCTGGGATATCGCTCGCACTGCTGGCATGATCTGGATAGGCTACCGTTACCGTGCATGTTGTACAGCACCGTCGCTCGGGAAATAAAGAGTGAAGGTGGTACGAACGCCATCGCTTACAACATCAACCTTTCCGTGATGCAATTCCATGATCGACTTGACGATGGCTAATCCCAGCCCTGCGTTTTTCGCGGCACCGTGTCGCGATGCGTCGGCGCGGTAGAAGCGCTCGAAGATTTTGTCGAACTGCTCGACCGGAATGGCAGGCCCTTGGTTTGTTACGCTAACGACGGAGTATTTCTGAGTCGCCGACACGGCCAGCTCAATGGCCGTGCCTGGTCTTGCATGGTCGAGTGCATTCGATACCAAGTTGCTGACGGCTCGTCTAAACAAGGTTGCATCGGCGAGAACGGGGGCGTTCCCTTCCACGTCAATGTGAACGCCGGTGTCTTCAGCAAGACCCTGAAAGTACGACGCCAGCCTGCGCAGTTCGTTACTCGCGTCCAGCTCGACCGCCTTGAGATGCAGTTGGGCATTGTCCGTTCGTGCGAGGAACAGCATGTTCTCAATCATCCGCTGCAGGCGCTCGCATTCCTCGATGTTCGAATCGATGAGTGCCTCATATTCGTCGGCCGTCCTCGCGCGCGACAGCGTGATTTGCGAAGAGCTGATGATGTTCGCCAGCGGCGTGCGCATGTCGTGTGCGAGATCTGATGAGAATTGCGAAAGGCGCACGAACGCACGCTCGAGACGGTCCAGCATGCGATTGACAGAGACGGCCAGCTCTCGAAGCTCGACCGGTCCACCACGAATATCGAGGCGCTCGTCCAGACTGTGAGCTTCAATCCTCGATGCCTGGCGGCCGATGCTTTTGACGGGGCGAAGTCCCCGGAGGGCGACGGCGTAGCCGAGCGCACTCACCAGGATAGCTCCTACGGCAACGGCTACTAAGATATCGACTCTGTAGCTTTCGCAAAGCGACTGCCGGTCGGTTGCCGTTCGCACCAGTGACACCTGTACGAGTTCACCGGACCGCAGCTTCTCATCAGCAACGATGCACCGGGAAAGTCCGATACCCTCCGGCGAACAGGCGTACGGCTTACCGATAGGGTGTGTCTCTGTGACGACACCCTTCAATGTTCTGCCAGGTTTGTCGGTGTGTTCGACCAACGGCTCATTGTGTCCGTCGTAGATGCCGAGATACACCCCCGGATGGGACAGCAACACCTCATGAAAGACCGCAGGGTCTGCGCGAACCGCGCTCGTCGAGCCGCTCATGCGAATCAATTGCAGGAACTGGTTCAGCTTGCCGCTGATTTCGATGTCGTCGCGTCGCTGCAACTCGGCGGACAGCGACCTATATAGATAGGTTCCGGTTAGCGCGAACACCAGCCCGGCAACGAGGGCAAACGCGAACGTCAATCGCCTGAGCAGCGAATACGACGCGCGACCGCTGGTCCGGACGGTCACGAGCGGTCCTCAAGCACGTAGCCCATGCCGCGGATTGTATGGATGAGCTTCTTGTCGAACGAGTTGTCGATTTTTGCCCGCAAGCGCTTGATGGCCGCATCGACCACGTTCGTGTCGCTATCGAAATTCATGTCCCAAATCTGGGAGGTGATGAAGGTGCGTGTGAGCACTTCGCCTTCGCGTTCGGCAAGGAGCTGCAACAGCGCGAACTCCTGTGCGGTCAGGTCGATTCGGGTGTCGCCACGCCGGACCCGTCGCTTGATGAGGTCGACCTCGAGATCGGCGATCAGCAGCATTTCCCGCGCGTTCCGTGGTGCTCGCCGCAGCAGCGAGCGGATGCGGGCGAGGAACTCGGCATACGCAAAGGGCTTGGGCAGATAATCGTCGGCACCCAGCTCAAGGCCGGCCACCTTGTCCTCAACTGCCTCTCTGGCTGTCAACAGGAGCACCGGCGTTTGCTTCTGCTCCCGCAGACGCTTGAGGACCTCGAAACCGTCGAGTTCCGGCAGCATGACGTCAAGAACGACGAGGTCGAAGTTCTCGTGCAACGCGAGAAACAGGCCGTCCTTTCCGTTTTCGGCGACGTCGACCGTGTAGCTCGCTTCCATTAACCCCTTGCGGAGATAGGACGCCATTTTCGGTTCGTCTTCGACTATAAGTATCCGCATGGCTATGTCGTATGAATGTCGGGGGATGCGAGCGGTTAGTTTGATGCGTGGAGCTTACGGTGGTCCAGATGCGCGAAAAATGACGGCGACATGACAAACTTGTCATGTAACGGCATAAGCGTACCGTATCGGCACCGGTGTCGAAGGCGGTGGGCGCGCTCGGCCAGCCCCAATCCAGGGCCGCTCATGAAATTTTGGTCATTTTGTGGCCATGCCGTCGTCACCCATTCGACGATAAGCTGAACCCGTATGTCGTAACCGCGTGGCGAAACAGCCATCGGTTACACCCTGACACGTACTCGAACTTACAGCCTTAATCACCGCGTGCTAGACTCCGCTCCCATGTCGTACTGGCGCAAACTCTTCATCGTCGTCTTGCTGGCACTGAGCCTTCCGGTTCAGTCGTTCGCGGCTATCTCGATGAAATGTGCTGCCGCGCATGCAGAAGCGGGGGAAGGCGCAACCCCGCACGCGGAGCAGGCCACGCCAGCGCACCACCATGAAATGCATGGTGTGGCGCTCGCTGACGACGACCATCCCCCTCATCGCCATGGTAGCGGCCGCCACGCGCATTCGTGTTCCACTTGCGCGTCTTGTTGCTTTGGTACAGGACTGCCTGCGGTTCCCGCTATTGCCGTATCTACGGACGCTACCCGCGTCGCCATTCCCCTACCGTCTTCCGCCGGTGTTGTGTCGTTCCTGACCGACGGCATCGAACGACCTCCTCGCTACCTTCTCGTCTAGTTCTCCATCGCGGTCAATGACCTGCGATGTGTCATCCGTACTGGCGGTCGTGGACCCGCCAGGTGACTCACGACGAGAAAAACCTATGCGATTGATCACTGCAGCGCTGCTGAGCGCGGCGGCTACCTGGCCGGCGCTCGCGCACGCCACGACAACAATTCCTGACCCGACGGACGCCGCAGCCTCCGTGCCGGCGGTTACCGTCCCATCCGCGTTCGAGGGATATCGCCCCTATAGCGACGCGGATACCCCGACCTGGCAGCAACTGAATCAGGCCGTCCAGGGCAAACCTGTCATGGGCGGCATGAAGCACGGTGGCACGCCGACCCAGCCGGCCGGCAACAACCATTCGAACCACTCGATGCACGGGGAACCCGCCAAATGATGCGACGATTCGTTTCTACTCGAATGGGGGCAGTAATCGCCGTCGTCGTGTTTCTCGCCGGGTGCACGACGTTCTCCAGGGACGGCGGGTTCAATACGGTGTCGTCGACTGCCAGGGAGCGGCTTGGCAAGGACGCCGTGATCGTCAAGACGGACGCCGACCGCGACGCTACGGCGAAACGAACGCAGGAACTGCTGTCGAAACCGCTCAACATGGACGATGCTGTCCAGGTCGCGTTGCTGAATAACCGCGGTCTTCAGGCTTCCTATGCTGAACTGGGGCTATCAGAAGCCGACCTCGTACAGGCTGGTCGCCTTCCGAATCCCGGTTTCACGTTTAGCCGGACGCGCGCAGGCAACGGCGACCTGAATATCGGCCGCACGTTCTCGGCGAACGTTCTCAGCATCCTGACGTTGCCGTTCGCTGCACATATCGAGGGGCGTCGCTTCGAGCAGACGAAGCTCGAGACCGCCGACGCCATGCTCAAGGTGGCGGCCGAGACTCGCCGCGCCTACGTCAACGCGGTGGCTGCCGAGCAGGCGGCCAGGTACGCGGAGCAGGTGAAAGACTCGGCGGATGCCGGCGCGGAATTGGCTTCGCGCATGCGTCAGGCCGGGAACTTCAGCAAGCTCGATTACGCACGCGAGCAGGCTTTCTATGCGGATTCGGTCGCGCAGTCTGCCAAGGCGCGCCAACAAGCGGTGGCTGCACGCGAGAAGCTGACGCGAACCATGGGGCTGTGGGGCCTGGGCACTCAGTACACACTGCCGGACCGCTTGCCTGACCTGCCGAAGGAGCGGCCGGACCTCAAGGACGTAGAGAGCTTCGCGATGCAGAACCGTCTAGACATTCAGGCGGCAAAACTGCAGACACAGGGCGTTGCGTCGTCACTGGGACTCAGCAAGGCCACGCGCTTCATCAATGCCCTCGATGTCGGTTATCTGAACAACTATGAGACCGACAAGGGGCATGAGCACGGCTACGAAATCAGCGTCGAGATTCCGCTCTTCGATTGGGGTAGTGCCAAGGTTGCTCGCGCCGAAGCGATCTACATGCAGTCAGCGAACCGGCTCGCCCAGGCGGCAATTGACGCACGTTCCGAGGTCCGCGAATCGTATTCGGCATACGTCACCAGCTACGACGTCGCGAAGCATTATCGCGATGAAGTCGTGCCGCTTCGCAAGACCATTTCTGACGAGCTGATGCTTCGATACAACGGCATGCTTGCCAGCGTTTTCGAGCTGCTCGCAGATTCCCGCGATCAGGTAGGGGCAGTCAACGGCTACATCGATGCGTTGAAGGATTACTGGCTGGCGGAAACGGACCTTCAGCAGGCGGTTGGCGGCCGTCTGCCGCAAGCCGGCGACAGACAGGCGTTGAAAGAACCGTCACAAAAGGGACCGGTTGCGAAAAGCGCCCCAAGCGCAGCGCAGCCCGTATCACAATCGACGGCAGCTCCCGCGGCGCAACCTGTGCCGGCAATGAATTCGGAAGGTAAATAACATGGTGTCCCGTCGAAAATTTCTCAGCGGCTCGGGGGCAGCGCTCATGGGTGCTGCAATGGTCAGCAAAGCTGGCGCCGCGTCGTTGCCCGAGGCGCCGACCATGGCGACAGCCACCACGCAACCGCCGCTCGTACCACCGAACGGTCGCCCTTACACACCGGTCACGACGCTGAACGGCTGGACGCTGCCCTGGCGTATGAAGAACGGCTGGAAGGAATTCCATCTGACGGCCGAACCCGTCGTGCGCGAGATGGCGCCGGGCATGAAGGCCAATCTCTGGGGCTATAACGGGCAATCGCCCGGCCCGACCATCGAGGCCGTCGAAGGCGACAAGGTTCGCATCTTCGTCACGAACAAACTGCCGGAGCACACGACGGTCCACTGGCACGGCATGCTGCTGCCGTGTGGCATGGACGGCGTCGGCGGTCTCACGCAACCGCACATCCCCCCGGGCAAGACCTTCGTCTACGAGTTCCAGCTCGAGAAGCACGGCACGTTCATGTATCACCCGCACGCCGACGAGATGACGCAAATGGCAATGGGGATGATGGGCCTATTCATCGTGCATCCGAAGGATCGCAGTGTGATGCCGGTCGATCGGGACTTCGTGTTCCTGCTTGCCGCGTATGACATCGATCCGGGCAGCTACACACCGCGCGTCAATGAAATGACGGACTTCAACATGTGGACGTTCAACTCGCGCGTGTTCCCGGGTATCGACTCGATGCCGGTACGTGCCGGCGACCGCGTGCGTATCCGTTTCGGCAACCTGACGATGACGAATCACCCGATTCACCTGCACGGCTACAGCTTCGAGGTCGCGGGCACCGACGGCGGCTGGATTCCGCCGGCGGCGCGCTGGCCAGAAGTGACTGCCGATGTCGCTGTGGGGCAGATGCGTGCCATTGAGTTCACCGCGAACCGGCCCGGTGACTGGGCATTCCATTGTCACAAGTCGCACCACACGATGAATGCGATGGGGCATCAGGTTCCGAACCTGATCGGTGTGCCGCAGAAGGATCTCGCGAAGCGCATCAACAAGCTGGTGCCGGATTACATGGCAATGGGCAGTACTGGCGGTGCGATGGGCGAGATGGAGATGCCGTTGCCTGACAACACGCTGCCGATGATGACGGGCACCGGGCCGTTCGGGCCGCTGGAAATGGGCGGCATGTTCACGGTCGTGAAGGTGCGTCATGGCCTCGGCCGGAATGATTACCGCGACCCGGGCTGGTTCAAGCACCCGAAGGGCACCGTGGCCTACGAATACACCGGCGAACTGCCGGATAGCTGAATTGCACACGGTCGGGCATGACCCGACCATCAATTTCATTACCTCAACCTTGGAGAAAACACGATGAAAAAGGCAATTGTTTCGATTGTGATGGGCTGTGCGCTGATCGTTTCCGCTGGCGCGTACGCCGCAGGCGACATGAGCAATATGGACATGAGCGGTGGCGCGAAACAAAGCACCGATGCAAAAAACAGCATGTCGCACGGCGAAATCAAGAAGGTCGATACCGCTAACGGCAAGCTGACTATCAAGCACGGCCCGCTCGAGAATCTCGGCATGGAAGGCATGACGATGGCCTTCAAGGTCAAGGATCCGGCGATGCTGTCGGAGGTGAAGGTTGGCGACAAGATTGACTTTGTTGCCGAGGAAGTGAACGGCGCGCTGACCGTGGTGAAACTCCAGAAGCAGTAAAGGCAACTGGCGAGGCGCGCATCTTTCGCGTCCTCACCTCGACGACTCGATACGAGCAAGAACATGATGACTCTCACTCTTAGGAAATTGGCCGGCCTCGCCGCGGCTGGCGCTATCGCACTCGTGCCTGTCGCGGCATGGGCTCACGGCAAGCTGGAAATGGCCGTCCCGGCATCGGGCGCTACCGTCGACGTGGCGCCGGACGCGCTGCATCTTACGTTCAACGAAGACCTGGAAGCGAACTTCAGCACGATCAAGATCGCCGACGCGAGTGGCACTCCGGTCACCAAGGAAAAGGCCAAGGTTGATGCGTCCAATCCGCGCGTCATGACTCTTGCCGTGCCCAAGCTTGCATCGGGTGCCTACACGGTCCAGTGGGCGGTGATGACCGCCGATGCACACAAGACCAAAGGCACGTACACGTTCAAGGTGAAGTGATGAACGAAGGGTTCCTCGGCATCCTGCGACTGGTATCTGTGGCCATCCAGAACGTCGGTTTTGCCATCGTCGTGGGTGCACTGCTCAGTAGCCAATGGCTCGCACGCGGTGAGTCGACCTGGCAAGACCGAGTGGGCCGACGGCTCGTCGCGACGCTTCGGGCCGCATCCATCGTCTCGCTGCTGGCGAGCGCGCTTTCGTTCTGGGCGCATTGCGCGCTGATGAGCGATTCGACCTTGCTGGATGCCGGTCCAGCCGTATGGTCAATGCTTGCAGGAACCGGTTTTGGGCATGCATGGCTGGTTGGCGCGTTCTTTACGCTCTGTATCGCCGTACTGTCGTTACTGCGGTCGGGAAACGAAACGCGCTTCCCGTTCGTGATGTGGGTCGCATTGGCAGGCGTAGCGCTTGCGCGCAGTAACGGCGGACATCCAGTGGATACGGGGCTGTTCAGCCTGCCCGTCTGGGTGGACTGGTTGCATCTGCTCGCCATCAGCGCGTGGGTTGGCCTTGTGCTGGTGACGACTTACGTCGTCATGCCGCGCCTACTTGATGCACCGGGAAGCGAACGGCAGATGAGTGCATCTTTCGTGCAATCGCTGTCCGACGCGTCGACCTACGCGCTGGTTGTGCTATTCAGCACTGGCGCCTACAACGGATGGAGAGGCGTCAATGTTCCCGCCAATCTGCTGGAGTCGACCTACGGGCAAGTGCTCATGCTCAAGCTTGCGCTCGTACTGGTCGCTGCGGCACTCGGCGGACACAATCGCTTCTTCGAGATGCCGACGCTCATGTCGACACTGAAAAATCCGTCGAAGGCCGTGCCGAGCGGGCCGCTTCGCCGATTTGGCATGGTGCTGCATGTGGAATCCCTCGTGCTGCTGAGCGTGCTGATGGTGGCCGCCGTGCTGGTCTCGAGTCCGCTGCCAGGAACAACGTAATCGACACACCTTTATCGTCCGTCCACGCAGGTGGTTCGCCCACGCAGATTTTTTGTTCTCGTGCGGCGACCATCTCTTGCAAGCCCGGCTGATTGGCCGGGCTCTTTTTTTGCACGCGCATTTCGCGCCTTCGGGCGGGGCATTTGATGATGACCGCGACGTGACCAAACGGTCATTGTCATGTCACGGCTCAATCAGGGCCACCTCTCCAGAATGTGTCTCATCGGAGTCGCACATGGCGGCTCCACGTTTCGCAACGGAGAGAAAACATGAATATTCGAATGGTCGCTGCCATTGTTGTCGCCGCATCTGCTGCCACGTCGGCTTTTGCCGATGCCGGCCACAGCTATCCCAACGTTGCTCAAAACAGCAATCCCGTGTCGAACACTGCCGCTGTGCCGCCGGCTTCGGCGGTGAGCCAATCCGGGAACCCGACTTCGCAGGGCAAGACCCGAGAGCAGGTCCGGCAAGAACTGATTCAGGCCTGGCACGACGGGCTGTTGCCGACGAGCAGGCACGACTACCCGCCGAGCCCGGCAACCATAGCCCGCAACAAGGAACTGCATCACCGCTTCGAAGCGAAATGGGCGGCCCAGCATTGACGAATTCCGCGCTCATGTCGAGGTGGTAGCGCGGAGCCTGCTCTCGTCCGCCGCCTCCTATTCATCGGCGTGCCTGACACGGACACGTTGCGAGAACCCACCTTCCGGAGCCCAACATGAAACCATTCGGCCAGGTTGCAGATTACTCTGCAGTGACACTTGCTACCTTGCTTGTCCTTGGTGGCTGTACACATCTGGCGGCCCGGACTGCAGAGGCGCCTGGAGACCCATCGAAGACACAGAGTGCCATCAGGCTGCCGAAGTCTTATCCCTGCCAAAACCTTCACGTCAAACCACCGAACTGTCCTCTGCGCTGAGGTCTCCATTAAGACGGCATCCAGAAAGCCTGCGGGATCGGGCGTGACGGCAAACGGAACTGGCCGCGCTGCGCGCCTGGTACGCGAGTTGCGCGGCGCGGGAGCCCGTCGTCCGCGACACGCAGCGACTTGCATTTGACAACGGCCGTACTTGCATTGAGCGACCTGTGCTTGCGCGAGCGTGACGTGCTCACATTATCTGCAACTGACGCAGATCGTGTCGGAAACCAGTGTCGGAAACCAGGAACGCTAACCCGGTTCGGCATGAAAACACGGGAACACCTGTTGCTGGTTCGGTCAGCCTGGTGACGGATTGGAAGGGAAAGGAATTCCGCTTCCGTTCAGCGGTCCGGCTGTTCCAAAAACTACGAGGCAAGCCCGTGTAGCCCGACCGACTGTCAAACGTAAGCCACTTCGGTGATCATGCCGGACTCCATGTGATAGAGATTGTGACAATGCATCAGCCATCGGCCGGCATTGTTGGCATCGAACGCCAGGGTGACCTTTGCCATCGGCGGGACATGCACCGTGTCACGCAGCGCCCCCGAGAACGCCTTGCCATTGAGCGCGACGATCTGAAAGTGGTGACCGTGCAGGTGCATGGGATGGGCCATCATCGTGGTGTTCTGGAACGTGATGGCTACCCGCTGCCCGCTGCTTATTTTCACCGTGTCGCGATTGTCCCAGCCCTTATGGTTGATTCCCCACGTGTAAGGCTGCATCGAACCGGTCAGCATCAGCACGGAATGCGAATCGACGGGACGGTCCGCCAACGGCCTGAGTGCAGACAATCGCAATTCCTGATCGAAGCTCACTGGTCCAGCGGAGGCTGTCGCCATACCGGCGATCTTGCCGACATTGACGCCGTTGGAGGCGAGAATAATGCCCGTCTGTTGTCGGGCTCCTTCCCGTACTGCCAGAATCGGCCAGGCTCCGGTCCCGTTGGGCAGGTCAACGAGAATATCAATCCGCTGGGCCATCGCCAAACCAAAGCGGCTGCCTGTCAGCGGCTGCACGGCGTTGCCATCGACCGCCGCGACCGTACCTTGCAACGAGCCGAGGTCAATGTGGAAATTCGTGGACGAAGCGCCGTTGATGATACGCAAGCGAACTCTTCCGCTTTGCTCGACCCGGATGATTTCCGGGTCGTCGAGCGTGCGGCCGTTGGCGAGATAGGCATCGAAGTCGACATCGTTAAGATCCATTTTCATGCCTGGCATGTGACCTGGCATGTGACCCGGCATGCTGCTGCCGGCCATACCCCCCATGCCGGGCATACGCGCCATGCTGCGGGGCGTTTCGCCCGACTTCTGACCCGTCATGGCCCCCATCGAGTCGGCCTTGCCCTTTTGCAGGTCTGCGAATACTTCGGCGGGATCGCGGAACAGGAAATCCTCCAGGAAGATCGTCACCTCCTGGCGGTCGGCCCGGACCTCATCGGCCGTGCGCACGATCAAAGGGGCAGCCAGCAGTTTCTGATGCTGGAACCCGTGATGGGAATGCATCCAGTAGGTGCCGGGGCGCGCGGCAAAATCATATGCTCGTCGCTCGCCTGGCTGAAGCGCCGGCACGCCGAACTGGCTTACGCCGTCCTGATCAGACGGAGGGGTCTGCCCGTGCCAGTGGACAATGGTAGGTTCGTGCAGGCGGTTGTCCAGCTCCACGGCAAAGCGTTCGCCCGGGTTGAGGAACAGGCCGCGCGTGCCGTCCGGCTGATGCAGCCCATACACCGTCGCGGCACGGCCGTTGACCTCAATCGAACGGGTGTCGACAACAAGACGACGCGACGTACGGCTCACATTTCCGTTCGCGACTTCTTTTGAACCGCTGGAGGGCCATTCTGCGCATCCGGTTAGCACGGCCGTGGCGGCGGCAGCGGAGGTCAGCAGGAATTTGCGGCGAGATAGCGACATGGGGTGCCCCTGGTTTCATGGGTTACGTTCATGACCGCAGCGGTCAATACCGCCGGTTTCATCTGCGAAAAGTCAAATTTTCACGTTCCGCAGCCGTAGCGCGTTGGTGATAACCGATGCCGAACTCAGGCTCATGGCGAGCGCGGCAATCATGGGTGATAGCAATAAGCCCGTGAACGGATAGAGCACCCCTGCCGCCAGTGGCACACCCAGCGCGTTGTACACAAATGCGAAGCTGAGGTTCTGCTTCATGTTCCCGATGGTCGCTTCGGACAGGTCCCGAGCTCGCGCGATGCCGCGCAGGTCCCCCTTGACGAGGGTCACCTGTGCACTGCTCATCGCCACATCGGTGCCGGTTCCCATCGCGACGCCCACATCCGCCTTGGCAAGCGCAGGCGCATCGTTGATACCGTCACCGGCCATGGCGACGACCTTGCCTTCTTGCTGGAATTTCGTCACCAACGCCAGCTTGTCGGCAGGTTTGACCTCGCCATGGAACTCCCCGATGCCGAGCTTCGTCGCGACGGCCCTAGCCGTCACGACACCGTCGCCCGTCGCCATTACCACGCGGATGCCGTCTTCCTTGAGCCGGGCCAGTGCCTCGGATGTCGTACCCTTTATTGGGTCCGAAACCGCGAGCAATCCAGCCAGTTGCCCATCGGCGGCGAGATACATAACGCTCGCCCCTTGTGTTCGCAGTGCATCGGCTTTGCTGGTCAGTGCTTCGATGTCGATACCCTCGGCCTGCATCAGGGCCGTGTTGCCAAGTGCAAGCTTTCGTTCGCCAACGGTTCCACGCACGCCAATCCCGGTACTCGACTCGAAGTTTTCCGCCTTCGCGAATGGAAGTTGTCGCTGACGGGCTGCATCTACAATGGTCGCGGCGAGCGGGTGTTCACTGCCCTGGTCAAGGCTGGCCGCGAGCCGGAGCACCTCGTCTTCCGAATATCCGTTCACGCCGATTGAGCGTTCGAAGGCAGGACGACCTTCGGTCAGGGTGCCTGTCTTGTCGACGATCAGCGTGTTGACCTTCCGGAAGTTCTCGATTGCAGCCGCATCCCGAAAAAGCACCCCGTTTGATGCGCCTTTACCGCTCGCGACCATGATGGACATGGGGGTGGCCAGTCCAAGCGCGCAGGGACACGCGATGATGAGCACCGCCACGGCATTGATCAGCCCGTAGACCCAGCTTGGCTCGGGTCCGAAAAATCCCCAGGCGAAGAACGTCAGGATGGCGACGCTGACCACCGCGACGACAAAGACTTCTGCGACCTTGTCAGCCATGCGCTGCATGGGCGCCCTGGAACGCTGCGCCTGCGCGACCATCTGGACGATTTGTGCCAGCACGGTCTGGGAGCCGACCTTCTCCGATTTAATGATGAGGCTTCCGGAGGCATTCATGGTCGCACCGATGACATGGTCACCCACTCGCTTGCTGACGGGAATAGCTTCGCCCGTAATCATGGACTCGTCGAGGGAGCTGGAACCATCCGTCACAACGCCGTCGACCGGAACCTTCTCGCCGGGCCGCACGCGAAGCAGGTCGCCGACGTGTACGTGAATCAGTGGAACGTCCTCTTCTGTGCCATCGGCGTTGATACGCCGCGCGGTCTTCGGGGCCAGTCCCAGCAATGCCTTGATCGCAGCGGACGTCTGTGACCGTGCCTTCAGTTCGAGCAGTTGCCCGACTAGCGTCAACGAAATAATGACGGCCGCAGCCTCAAAATACACGCCCACTCGACCATGTGCGGCAAAGGCCTCCGGGAAGACGCCCGGAACAACGGTCGCGATGACGCTATAAACGTAGGCTGCTCCCGTACCAAGTCCGATGAGCGTCCACATGTTCGGGCTTCGATTGATGAACGACCGGATGCAACGTTGGAAGAACGGCAAGCCCGCCCACGCGACAACCGGAGTCGAGAGAACCAGTTCGACCCAGCTTTGTGTGGACGCTTCCATCCAGCCCAGCCGATGGCCGAACATGGCCAGCACGAACACCACGGCCGTCAGCGGCAGTGTCCACCAGAACCTGCGGCGAAAATCCGTCAGTTCGGGACTCTCTTCATCCTCGAGACTGGGCAACAGGGGCTCCAGGGCCATGCCGCACTTCGGGCAGTTGCCAGGATGGTCCTGGCGAATTTCCGGATGCATCGGGCAGGTGTATATCGAGCCCGCCGGCGCGGCCTCAACCGGCGTGCTGGTCGTCGGTTTGACATATCTCAACGGGTCCGCCCGAAACTTCTTCTGACATGACTCACTGCAGAAGAAGTACGGGCGTCCGTCAAGCTCGCTGCGGAATGGCGAATCCGCATTGACAGACATGCCGCACACCGGGTCCCTGAGCGCGGCGTTCGTACCTTCGGACATCTCACCGTGACCATGTCCGTGGTGAGCCGCATGATTGCCATCAGCATCCCCGTTGGCCTGACCTTGCGCGGCTCGCGCAGCATGGTCATGGTGGCCGCCCACGCCGTGGCTCGCGTTCAGATGGTCGTGAGAAGTTTCGCCGTGGTTACGCTGTTCGCTCATTTTCCGTGCTCCGTGTTGCCTTTCACATCGTGCACAAATTGCGTCGCCGGTCGTGCCGTCCGTTGGTCACGTTGGCCGGTACGGTCTGCTGCGGCGACGCCGACCGACCAGCGTACTCGTTCCACATGTGCGCGGGAACGCGCGGCCGTCGGTGTGATTATCCACCACTGAGCCCGGCGGATCTCGAGAAACCATTGAGTCAGAAATTTCGTAGCCCGACCGTCAGATGTGCGAGCTCATGCGAGCACGGAGGGGCTATATCCGGCCTCCTGTATCGCCGAAAGAAATTCGTCCGCCTCGCGTGACGACTCGATGTGCACGAACCGCGTTTCAAGGTCGACGGTCACCTGTGCAGCCGTATCGACTTCCTTGATCGCCTTCGTTACAACACCCGCGCAGTGCCCGCAGGTCATATCCTTGATTGCCAGTTCCATTTTCCATCTCCGCTTCGTTGAATCTTTTCAGTTACGATCTTCCGATGCAGGTCAGCTCAACGGGTCGCCAATGCGCCTCGCCAGCCAGTTTCTCCAGAATCGGACAGTCAGGGCGTGAGTCCCCTTTGCAGTGGGCTGCCAGATGCTTGAGCGTATCCCGCATTTCCTCCAGTTCCTGAAGGCGTAGATTCAGGTTGGCAATATGCTCATTCGCGAGCCGTTTGACCTCGCTGCTGGACCGGCTGCGGTCCTCCCAAAGGGCGAGCAGCACCACAATCTGCTTCGTGGAAAAACCAAGATGCCGGGCTTGCCAGACGAAGCGCAGCACCTGGACATCCCTCGCCGTATACGCCCGATAGTTCGCTCCTGTCCGGGTGGCAGCCCGAATCAGGCCTGTTTCCTCATCATGACGAATCATCTTGGCCGAAATGCCCGACGACTTCGCAACCTCGCCGATATTCATCGTTTTCCCCTCTCGAAACGGCCATTCAAACGGCAGCAGTGACCATTTTTGACCTTCACACATTGGGAAGGTCAAGGAATTTCGATTCAAGGGGTAATCGTTCGGTTCGTGGTGCGACACGATGTCGCCGGACGCTGGTGGCCGCGATCACCTTGTGGAACACCGTATATTTCGAACGGGCGGTCGCTGCCATGCGACAACAGCAGTGCGTCGAGGGCAACCTGCTAACGCATCTGTTCTTTTGCCGCCTGGGCGAGATCCGGGATCGCTCGTATGAGAGCCAGAACACAACACGTGCGAGCGAGTTGCGGGCGGCGGATACACGCCGACGCAACATCGGGTCCTGGAGCCACTTGAGCGTGGGCAGCGTGCGCTCGATGCGCCCCAGTTCGCGCAGGCCCGCATCAAGGCCGTTCTGCCGTGGATAACCCACTTCGGTGATCAGGGTCCAATCTAGTAAGCGGTGGCCGGCGTCCATCAACTCCACAAACCACATCAAACCATCGTTTACCTGGATCCCGGGAGCTGGTCTCATTTCCAGGCGCTGGGCGGCACCATGTCGCTGGCCGAAAACTACGTGCTACGCAACGCCAGCGCTATCGCGCCAGCGACCTCAACCCTGGGCCAGTCGGGTCGAACCACATCAACCTGACCGGTGATTATGTCTGGCACGCCAACAAACGCGGCGCGAAAGGGCGCTTCAGGCCGTTGCGGGCGGCCAAATCGCCAGTGCCTTGGCCTTGGCGTACGAAAAAGTCCGTTTCTTGACGGTACCCCAGTGGCCGGCAAGCGCTCGCCGATTGCGGCGGCTGCAGGTACCTGACGGCGATGATTGAAAGTAAATTGTCAGCGTAATAACAGGAATGAGGAGATAAGGGATATTATCTGCCCATACTTGAAAAATATCTAAACTGGTGATCATGAAAACGCGTGAGACCCTTCCCGTCGACGACACCGGCTCCGACTTCCCGAACGAAGCGGAGCTCGCCGCACTGCGAGCCTGGTACGCCGGCGTGGACGCGCGGACCGCCGTTGCACGCTATCTCGGTGATCGCCGGGACGCAGGAGACTCATCGCGCGGAATCCTCGGCCGCATCCGCCGGCGACTCGTCACGTTTGCGCGAGCTCGTCATCGCGAAGACTTGGCTGCCGCGTTTGTCGACCGTCCTTCGAAAGCGGTGGCGGACGTCGTTGCCCGGGCCATCGACACTCTGCGGTACCTTCCTGTGCCCGAGCCGCACATATCTGACGAGATTGGCACATGGTTACCGCCACGCATCGTGGCAGCCCTGCAGGCCCACGGCATCCGAACGCTCGCGGATTTGACCGTGCGGATTCCTCGACGCCGCCGCTGGTGGTCGGCGATCGACGGTCTCGGCGTCGCTGGCGCGCGACAGGTCGAATCGTTCTTCGCCGCACACCCGGCCCTGACCGAACGCGCGCGCGCTTTGATCGTCACGGTATCGGCCAGCACCATCGTGCCGTGGGAGCAGATTTGTGTGCCGCACGAGGTCGATGGCTCGCGCGGACTGTTCCGGGCCCCGCAGGCGGCTTGCCTGCTGAGCGCGTCGAACGACTATGAAGCCATTCAGTCCTGGCTGTACCTGCACGAGTCGCCGGCGACCCAGCGCGCCTATCGAAAAGAGGCCGAGCGGCTGATTCTGTGGGCCATTGTCGAACGCGGCCGGGCGTTGTCGTCACTGACGACCGACGATGCGATCGCGTACCGCGGATTCTTGCGACGGCCGACACCGCGCGAACGTTGGGTGGGACCGTCGCGGCCGCGACAGAGCATCGAATGGCGGCCGTTCAGCGGCCCGCTGTCAGCACGGTCGGCGGCGTACGCACTCACGGTCCTGTCGGCGATGTTCCGCTGGCTGATCGAGCAACGCTACGTGCTGGCGAATCCCTTTGCGGGCGTCAAGGTGCGCGGTGCCGCCGCGCGCACGGGGCTGGACGTTGCCCGTGGCTTCACCGAAGGCGAGTGGCTGTTGATCCGCGCGCTGGCTGACGGGCTCGAATGGTCGTATGGCTGGAGCACACCGGCCGCCCAACGCCTGCGCTTCCTGCTCGACTTCGGTTACGCGACCGGCCTGCGTGCCAGCGAGTTCGTCGACGCCACGCTCGGCGACATCCGGCGCGACGAACAGGGCGATCACTGGCTGCACGTGGTCGGCAAGGGCGGCAAACCCGGCAAGGTGGCGTTGCCGGCGCTGGCACGAACCGCGCTGGATCAGTTTCTGGTACAGCGCAGACTGCCGGTCACGCCGACACGCTGGGACCCGGCCACACCGCTGGTCGCGAACCTCGAGGAGGACGGCACGGGCATCGAGAGCACACGGCTCTGGCGCGTGCTGCGACGATTCTTTCGGCTGGCGGCCGACGTGATCCAGGACGAACGGCCGGCGACGGCCGAGAAACTGCGCCTCGCGAGCCCGCACTGGATGCGCCACACGCATGCCACGCACGCGCTGGCCCGGGGCGCCGAACTGATCATGGTGCGCGACAACCTCCGTCATGCGTCGATTTCGACGACGTCGACCTACTTGCACAGCGACGAGGTCCGGCGTGCCCAGCAGTTCGATCAAGCGTTCGGTGCGCGAAAAGCCTGACGTCGAGGCCGAACACGCTTATGCTAAATCGGCACAGATAGACGCCATTTTAATAACCATGGCGATTATGATAGAAAATTACACGTACCTTGTTCGCGAGTTGCACGACCCGTCGAGGCCACAATGAAGTCCATCACACGTGAGCAAATCGTCGTGGCGAAGCGTGTCGCCATGGAAATGTACTTCTGGACCGCGTGCGCCCTCGATGACGATAACGGCTTCGATCGGTTGATGAGGATGTCTCACATCGACGAGCTCGACAACAATCAATGGGGCGGCGTATATCTTTGCGAGCACATCGCCGCCTTGGGTTTCGGGCTCGATAAAATCAAGAGCATGGTTTTCCGGGATGCGGCCCGCCTGCTGTGCAACCTGTGCGGAGCCACCCTGGATATTGCGACGACGCTGCTCGTACGAACGCCATCAACCGACGTGCCGAACGGCATTTATACTGCTGAGCAGTATCATGGTGTGCATTTTACTTTCGACGTCCTCGAGCCTCCCGCAGCTTCGGACTAACCACGTCCGGAAACGACGGCATTAAGGAACGCGTCGCGCCTTCACTCAACTGATCCGATTGGCTCACGATGGGATACTCACCCCGGACGTTTCTGATCGCTGCGGATGACTCGATCTGCCGGCTTAGCAAGCGTTACTGGGAGATGCTCGGGCAACCGGACAACCACCGTCTGCTGACCTTTGCCGAGCAGCGGGTGCGTATCGCAAACTTGCTCGTCCAGTTGGTGAACCGTGTCCCGACGCGGGTCGTGTATCGTGACTTCATGATCGTCACCTTTGATGCCGACGGCGCGCTCGACGTTGGCCAGATCATGGAACGCATGGCCGCGTACGGCGATGTCATTTTGTCCGGCGGCAGCCGGAACGGCCGCGACGTGAAGATCGTCGATGCGACGGCGCGCTTCAAAGTACAGGGCGGTCAATGGACACCGTCACCGGTGCTGGCAACGGCTCTCGAAGAGGCGGCACTCGGGCTGCGACCGTGCCCTCGGATCTGAAGGGTCGCGTGGCCCAGCCACCCGGCGAAATGTTGAAATTTCCCTTTTAAATCATACAATTAAGGTGATTTTGGCGAAAATTTCGCGAATCCCGGCCGACCCTCCCCTCGCTGCTAGCTATGCGGCCGACGTTCGTCGATGTTGCTGGCAGGCAGATTGGCGCGCACCCGCGCGCGCTGATTTCGGGGTGCGGCTTTGACGCGCCCCGAAATCTTTTGTCGCGCCGTTAGCGGTGCGGCGGCCGTCGGCCGCCGTAGCGCTTACGGCCTGCCGGAGGGCAGCGTGTGTGGTTCGGTGGGGTTAGCCAGGCAAGCGGGCAAGGCCCGCGTGAAGCCGCGGCTTGCCGCGGGTCGATATGGGGTATAGGTAGAGATAGGTTCTGACTAAGCCCCGACACTTAACGGCGAGCCGTCCCGACAGATAAATGCACTTATTCACTGCTGTAGGTGGTAGCACAGCGCCGCGTCGCCAGAATCAGTGCCGCAAGCCCGCCCATCCGCTACAAAACACCAGCGACAAACGCCATTGCCCACGATTTGCACGAGCGCGGGCCTCGCGGTAGCGATGGAGAGAGAGGGAACCGCCTAGGTGCTAGGCGGGTGGAGTGAGCTGGTTACGCGCGACCCGGAAACATCGGTCGCGATCCCAGTCGGGATAGGTAGCTTTGAGTTCGCCGGCGCGGATCATGACCGCGCGCTCGAGCTCGGCGCGACGATCACTCTCGGAGAGCGTGCCTCGGGCGGCAGCCTTAGCCTGAGCGGCCGCAAGCTTGTCGGTGAGCTGCGCGAGCAGTTGGCCCCCACCGGCGCCTACCTTCCGCTCCCGCTTGCGCGCGGCGTCCCGCCGGCGCTGCATGCGCAGGTGAGCACGTGTGCGCTCGTGCCGCAACCACTTGCCCAGGCCGAATTGTTCGAATAACGCGGGCGTGACGTATCGAATCGCCGCCAACCCGCGATAGCGCGGCCCTTCGTCGCTGACCTCAACCTCGCATTGTGGCCGGCTCTTCACCAGCCGTGCGGTGACCAGGTCGCGCAGCGCGCGCTCGGCACGGCGTACCGAGAGACCCGCCTGCTCGGCCAGGTAGGGCAGGGTGAAATCCACCCAACCGCTCTGCGCCGGCACTGCGATACGCAACGTCGAGACGTCACAAAATTTGACGAGCGCTCGCACCAGTTGCACGCACGCGATGCGGCGCTCGCTGCGCTGCTGGCGGCGGCTTCCATTGGCCGCATTCAGGGCCGGCAACCAGGCCTGCGGCGTTTCGAGATATCGGCCGAGGCGCAACTTCAACTCGCGCAGCAGCCGAGGGCTGTTCGCCGGCGCCGGACACGGAATATCCGTCGGCCAAACGCGCGCAGGCAGCGCCATGCGTCGACTGCGGGCGTGCGTAGGCACAGCCATCCAGTCGTCGCTGGCGGCCGGACAGGTCGGATTCATCGGAGCGTGCGCCAGAATCGGCGACGTACCGGGAATCAGCCGAGTCATGAGCTGGTTCAGTCCGTGCCCGATACCCTCGAATTCTGGTTATCCGGGTCGACGCCGGCCGCTACCACGTAGCGGAGCGGCAGCGCCGTTGCATCTGTTTTCAATGCCTCACCGGCAATACGGCCAATGTTGTTCTGGATCATCATCTGATGTGCTGATTCGTTAAGTTGCTGTCACATAGATGACGCTTGACAGGGCACGCTTCTGTTCTAGAATCCGAAACTTCTCGTGTGACGCCTGCGACGCTGAAGGTCCCTGTCGTACGTCGTCTTATTCGCGCCCCGATTGCACTCGGGGCGTTTTTTTTGGCTTGTCTACCCACTCCTCCGTATTCGTTAGCGATACACAACATTCCAAAAGAATCGCTTTCAGTCCAGCGGAACTGAGCGACTCCATAACCAGTTGCACTCACAACCAGTTCGCCGGACGATCCTCATCGGTATAGGGCGGATCTTCATCAAACATCGGGAGCGGTTCATCGACGACCGGAGGCTCGGCGAACAACCGAGCCGGATCCAGCTCCGTTTCGGGCGCCTTAACCGCCGCGGGCGTTCTGTTTTCGGGCTCGCGCGCAGTCGCGGGCCTCGGTGCCGCTACGGCATTGGTGGCCGGTGCCGATGCGAGCGGCCGCGGTTGCCGTTGGGCCTTGCGTGCCGCGTCGAAGGCGGTCAGGGGAAGCGGGGGCATCACTTCGGTCCCCGGCCGCCAGATCCATGAATCCAGCTCCGACTCCGCGATAAGCGCGTCGAGCTCGGACTGGTAGGCGGACGACACGTCGGCAGGCACAACGTAGAGCGCCGTACCGCGCTCGGCGTCGGTCAACAACGCCGTGGCGATTGGATGCTTCGCGGTCTGGTTGTACCGCAGGCACTTCTGGTACCGACGGGTGGCCAAGGCCTTCAGCAGCGCGATATCGGCGAGCGATTCGAACGGGATCCACGATTCGTTGGTCAGCATCATCGACACTTCCTGGACGGTGGCGATACCGGCCGCTGACAGGCTCGCGGTGGCGATGACCATGAGGTGGGTGCCTTCCGTGGCCGACCAGATCTCGAGCTCCGACGCGAAGACTTTCTCGATCCGCTTCTTGGTCTTCTCGTCGACCATCAGGCCATAGTCGGGTAGATGCTTGATGACCAGCTTGAAGCCAAAGCGAGCGGTCGCGATTTCCTTGAGCTCACCGATCACCAGCACGAAGTGCGGCTTCCCGGACTCGGAAACAGAAATCCGGGCGAGATGCTCCGTGCGTCGCTGGGCGATGCGGTCCTTCTGGTCGCCGACGAACATCTCGGGGACGTACAGCATGTCCTCGAGGCTCATCTTCTTCGCATTCTTGCCCGCAGCGGCCAACAGCAGATACTTGCGGACCACCGACCAGTTGCGCTTGCCGGCCATGGCCGGCGACCAGCGATTGAGGCCGGCCTGTTCCCAGAGGTAGTGCAGCAAGCCCCGCAAGGTCAACTTCTTGCCATCCGTCTTGATGCTGTCAGGCTCGTCGCCAGAGGGCTCCGGCATCTCCCGCGCCGCGCCTTTCGCCAAAGCGAAACCGAACTTGAGGGTGACCTCCCCGGAGTCCGGATCCTCGACGATGGCCGCCCCCTCTACATCGCCATAACCGCTCAGGCCGGGCGGGGTTTCGTACGAGTCGCAGCCGAGCTTGTGCTTCGCGCCGGTACCGGGCATACGCTTGACCTGATAGCGCCCCTCGAAACGTGCGATGTACATCGGAATCGGCGGAGTCGAGCACAGGCAGAGCGGACGTGTCTTCGCCTCGTGCGCAGCTGGCAGTTTCGCAAGGAAACTATTGCTTCCCGCCTCATATTCCAACCCGTCCAATTCAAAGTTCTGCATGCCAGATCTCCTGGTTTAAACGGCGGCTGAGCGCTTCGCCAAGCCCCTCGAGGGCGCTTTGGCAGAGCGGGGCTCCGCCTCTCGGACATCCAGGCCGCGCGCGCGGGCCTCGATCAGCAACTGGACGAGTTCCACGGCCTCGTCGGCCGTCATGTCGCCGGCGATCGCCGCCGACACGATGCTGTGTGCGGTCACGGGTTTGCCACTTCGAAACACCTGATCGGTCATGGGTAGCTCCGGTATGGGGATGGGCTGGCTCAATCGCTGTCGGGCGGGACGTCGCCGAATACGGTGCCGAGCGCGATCGCACCGAGCAGTTCACGGGCGTAGGTAACCGACGGTATGGCGTCTCCGAAATAGGCATCGACGCCATACGGATTCGTACACCACAGACCTTCGCCGCTGACGAAGTCGAACGAGTGGCCGTCGACGTCCACCGATTTGCCCGCGGTCAGCGCGTCCACGAACGCTTCGGGCGTTGGAAGATCCAGCGCCGGCCAATCGCCGGCTTCGATTGCCGCCTTTGTTTTGGCACGTCGCTCGTCGGCCGCTTTTTCTCGCGCCAGCTCGCTCTCCGCTTCAGCCAACGCCTCCGCCAGTTCAGCCTCGGCGTTGGCCTGATCGACCTGCGCCCAGTTGACGGCGCTTTCGAACGCAGCTCGCAACACGGGCACGTCGGCGAGCAACGGCGAGCAACCGAGATCGTCGGCCCCGACCAAGACAAGATCTCGGCCGAGATCGCTCGCCCCATAGCGTGCCCGTTTCAGGAGTGCGGCCCGCGCTTCGGATCCTTCATCGGTGGTGCAGATCGCCATCGCGTAGTCGACGCGAGCCTGCAGCGCGCGCTCGAAAGCGATCGGCACGTCGGGATTGCGCAGACCGATGCTCGTTGCCTGGTCCGGTCCAGCAGGAAGCTTCGAATTCATGGTGGTCTCCTTGGTTACCAGACGAATCCCGCGCCTACGCCGGCGGCCACGGTGCCGCGCGTATCGGTCGAGCCGTTCGCCTTCAGAATCCAGTGGCCGGCATACGTTGAAAAGCCGAGCGCCATGGCGGACTGCCCGCCGTACGTCCCGCCCCCGATGGCCACCATGCTCTTTCCGGGCGCCGGCGCCTGGGGCAGACTGGCGATCGCGACAGCCGCGGCGATACCACCGTTGGCGTCCCGCCGGTCATGTTCGATGCGGTTGCTCAGGTTCGTCGCCGAGTCGTTCAGCTGCTGGACGTTGACGGCATCGGTCGGAGCCGTTCCGGCCGAGACGTTGGTGAGTGTTCGCGTCATACCAGTGGCCGCGTTTCCGATCGACACCGAATCGTTGCGGTCAGCCACTGAGCCAGCCCCGAGCGCAACGGCATTGGCGCCGGTCGCGTCAGCACCGCTGCCGACCGCGATCGAGCCGCTGCCTTGGGCAATGGCACCCACACCGAGTGCAGCACTGCGATCGCCGATGGCCACCGCATTGCTGCCGATAGCCGTCGCGTCCGCGCCGGTTGCCACTGAACCGCCACCGGTGCTGTTAAACGCGGCATATTTGAGGCTGCCCTGACCGGGCTCAGGAAGGCTCTGACTGAACCTCGACGGGAGGATCGCGCCAAGCCGGGAAGAAAGTGCGTCGATCGCGCTGGTATTGGCGGCGACGTTCGCATTCGTCGCAAAGAGCTGAGCCCCGTTGACCGCATCTGCGCTGGTCGCTGATAGCGAGCCAGGCGCCAGGTTATGAATGGTGACGGCCGCCCCGGCTCCCAGCCCTCCAAGCGTCACGCTAAGTTTTGCGGGATCGTCGTAAGACAGGGCGTTGCCGGCGATCGTATTGACCGTACCGATAACCTGATTCAACTGGCCGACATTGACCGCGTCGGTGACGTTCACACCCGCTGCCACGCCGGAGACGCGGCGCGCACCAGCCAAGCCGCTGACGTCGATGTTGGCGCCGCCGGTTCCGGCACCGATCGTAATCGCGCCGGCGCTCGAGCCGCCGCGTTGTTGCACGATCCCGACGGTACCCGTTGCGAGCTGGCCGGCCAGGGCGGAGACGCTCTGGTTCGTCGCGTACAGTTGCCGTCCCGAGACCGCGTCAGTGCTGTTCGCCGTCAAGGCCGCATCAGCAACGTTGGTCAAGGTGACAGGCGCACCCGCCGCACCGAAGGTGACGCGCGTATGCGAGGGATCGTCGTAGACGACCGCGCTCGCGCCGAGCGCCCCAGCCTGAGAGGCCACGCCCTGCAGCTGCTGGAGGTTGACCGCATCGGTAGCGTCAGTCCCGGCGGCCACGCCTTTGACCTGGCGTGCGCCGGCGGTGCCGGCGATGTCAAGCGCCGTACCCCCGGTGCTTGCGCCGATCGCGATCGTGCCGGCGCCGGAACCGCCGGCTTGCTGCACCAGCCCAATCGTGCCGGCCGCTAGCCCCGACTGCAGCGCGGCGAGCGTCGCCCCGCCGTTGGCGACGCTGGTGGACAACGAGGACACGGCGAAGCCCGTCGAGGTCGACAGCGTTGCGATCGAGATCGCGTTGGTGCTGATCGCCTGGTTGGCGGCGTAGAGCTGCCGACCAGACACGGCGTCCGTGCTGGTGGCCGTCAGTGCCGCGTCTGCGACGTTGGTGAGCAGGACGGGCGATCCGGTGCCGGGGGCGCCGAGCGTGACGCGCGAATGCGTCGGGTCATCATAGGAGACTGCGCCGGCACCGACGGCACCCACAGCGACCGATACGCTCTGCAACTGCTGCAGATTGACCGCGTCGGTGCCGGCAGTGCCGGCGGCCACACCCTTGACCTGGCGAGCGCCAGCGGTACCGGTGACGTCAACGGCAGCCCCTGCCGTGCTGGCGCCGATCGTAATCGTGCCGGTGCCGGCACCGCCGGACTGCTGAACCAGCCCGACTGTCCCGACCGCAAGACTGGACGCGAGGGCTGATACGCCGGCGTTGGCCGAGGACAAGCCGGTCGACAGCGATGCCAGGCCATGGGAGACGCCGGTCGAGAGGGAAGAAAGCGCCGTGGTCGTGCTGGTCGACAGGCTCGCGATCGAGACGACGTTGCTGGCGATGCCCGTGGAAAGCGAGGACGCTGCCGCCAGCGTTGACGTGGACAGGGCAGCGATCGCACCGACGTTTGCGTTCGTCGCCTGCTGGGCAGCATAGAGCTGCCGCCCCGTCACAGCGTCGCTGCTGCTCGCGCTCAACGAGGCGTCCGCGAGGTTGCTCAGGGTCACGGGCAAACCTGATGCACCGAGCGTGACGCGGGTATGCGACGCGTCGTCATAGCTAACTGCGCTCGCGCCGATCGCGCCCGTCTGGCCCGCCACGCTCTGCAGCTGCTGCAGGTTGACCGCATCGGTGCCGTCGGTGCCCGCGGCAACGCCCTTGACCTGACGCGGGCCGGATGTGCCGGCCACGTCGAGGGCCGTACCGCCGGTGTTGGCCCCGACCGTGATCGGGCCACTGCCGGTCCCGCCGGTCTGCTGGACCAACCCGACGGTTCCTGCCGCCAGACTCGACGAGAGAGACGACACGCTGACGTTGGTCGAGGACAAGCCAGTCGACAGGAGCGAGAAAGTGGCAGCCGTGCTGGTTGAAAAGCTTCCGAACAAGGCCGCACTATTAACCGCGCCCGTCGAAAGCGACGATGTGACCGCCTGCGTTGAAGTGGACAGTGCGGCGATCGAACCGCTGTTGGCATTCGTCGCCTGCTGCACGGCATAGAGTTGCCGGCCGGTGACCGCGTCCGTGCTGCCGGCGTCCACGGAGCCGTCAGCGAGGTTGGTCAAAGTGACTGGCACACCCGCCGCATCAAAGGTGATGCGCGTGTGGGACACATCGTCGTAGACGACCGCACTCGAGCCGATTGCGCCTGTCTGAGCCGCCACGCTCTGCAGCTGCTGCAGGTTGACCGCGTCGGTAGCGTCTGTGCCTGCAGCCACACCCTTGACCTGCCGCGCGCCCGCGTTGCCGGCGACGTTGAGCACCGTACCTCCGGTACTGGCGCCGATCGTGATCGCGCCCGTGCCGGCACCGCCTGCTTGCTGAACCAGACCAACGGTCCCTGCAGCCAGACCGGACTGCATTGCCGAGAGTATCGCGCCATCGCCAGCCAGACCAGTCGAAAGAGACGAGATCGATCGGCTTGTCGTTATCGACAGCGACGCGATCGCGCTCGACGTTCCCGTGGAAAGACTTCCGATCGTTTGGGCCGTCGACGTCGACAGCGATGCGAACCCGGCTGCGGTGTTCGTGGACAGGCTCGTGGCCGTCGTGCCGATATCGGACAGACCAGTTGAGAGCGAACCAAAGCCCGATGCCGTGCTACTCGACAGGCTCGTGATGCTGGCCGTGTTGCTGGCGAGGCCCGTCGCCAGCGATGTGACAGACTGCGCGGTCCCGGTCGACAACGAACCTAACGCGCTGGCCATGCCAGTCGACAGGCTGCTGATATTTTGAGCGGTCGACGTCGACAACGACACGAACCCTGCAGCGGCGTTCGTCGACAAGCTCGCAACCGTCGCGCCGATGTCGGACAGCCCGGTCGAGAGCGATCCAAAGCCTGACGCCGCGCTGCTCGACAAACTGGTGACGCTGGCCGTGTTGCTGGCGAGGCCCGTTGACAGCGACGTGACAGACTGCGCGGTTCCGGTCGACAACGACCCAATCGCGCCGGCCGTCCCGGTGGACAGGCTGCTGACCGTTTGAGCGGTCGATGTCGACAGCGAAGAGAACCCAGCAGCTGTGCTCGTCGACAAGCTCGCGACCGTCGCGCCGACGTCGGACAGCCCAGTTGAGAGCGAACCAAAGCCTGATGCCGTGCTGCTCGACAGGCTCGTGATGCCAGCCGTGTTGCTTGCCAGGCCGGTTGACAGCGACGCGCCCGACTGCACAATACCGGTCGATAAGCTGGCCACCGCCGTACCAGAGCTGGCCACGCTGGTTGAGAGCGAGCCTACTCGTGAGGCTACGCTGCTCGACAGGCTCGTGACGTTGGCCGTATTGCTCGCAAGCCCTGTCGATAGCGACGCTAAAGATTGTGAGGCGGTCGTGGACAGCGCGGCGAGCCCGGAAGATACGCCGGCAACTCCCGTGGCATTGTTCGCGGTCGCAGTCGACAGCGACGTCACGGACTGACTCGTCGAAGTCGAGAGACTGCCAACTGCCTGTCCCATTTGATAGAGCTCGGATCCGTTAATGGCGTCAAGGCTTGTTGCACTAACGGTGCCGGCGGCAACATTAGTCAGTTGCCTCGGATTTTGCGGAGCGCCGAAACTCACCACCCCGTTGGACGTTGATCCCGCCACCGAGTAGCTCTGACCAGCAATACCGAAGCTACTAAGCGGGTGCGCGGCGCCCGTGGTGGATCCTGAGCCGATTGCGACATCTTGCGAATTGTTGGCGACGGCGCCGTTTCCGATCGCGACGGAACCATTACCCGCAGCTGTAGCGGCGGACCCCATTGCCGTTGCATTCGTACTGGCCACCGTCGTATTACCGATCGCAACCGCATTGGTCTGCGCCGTGCTCGAAGTACCGAGTACGATCGAATCGGCTCCGGCCGCCGTGGACGCGTAACCAAAGCTCAACGATCGAGGACCGGCAGAGGTAACCGCCGTGCCGATCGCAACGGAGTAATCGCCAGAGGCGACGGCACCATTCCCGTTTGCAATCGCGCCGTCTCCGGACGTCTGAGCATGCGCAGGACCAGCCATCGATGCGAGCGCCGCAGCGATCGCGATCGATAAACCACTTGGTGTAGGGCTTTTCGAAAATTTCATTACAATCCCCGCTTAACAACGAGTGCCCGGTCTACGGGACGTTTACGCCTGCGCTCGCGCAGGACCTGGAGCCCTCTGTTCCTGTCCTCCGCCAAGATTCCGGGAACAGAGGGGTTTGTTTCGGCAACATCGCCGGCGATCCGACGGTGCTGCCTTTGGTGAATCTCGAGCACGGCACCCTCGAAGGCGTCTCGCAGCATCGGGATATCGGCAGTCAGGGGAGGGAATTCCCCGTCGTGGACGCCAACGCACGCTCGAGTGGGTGCTATCGCGTCGTGCTGAGCCGCACGGTGGTGGCTGAACCACTCTGGCGAACCGGGGTCTGTCGTACAGACCGCATAGGCGTACGGGACACGCACCTTGAGTGCCCGCGCGAAGGGAGAAAGGGCGACCGTCATCGCGACGCCTCCGACTGCGACAGCAGTGCAGCAGCAATCACCGGAAAAGTGCGCTGCATCGGCGGATAGCAGATCTGGTTGATTGCGCAGCCTTGATAAGTCACCGTGAGACCGAACATCTCGCGAGC
The DNA here is from genome assembly GCF_902832845.1 of Burkholderia metallica. Lineage (GTDB taxonomy): Bacteria > Pseudomonadota > Gammaproteobacteria > Burkholderiales > Burkholderiaceae > Burkholderia > Burkholderia metallica. The sequence continues at coordinate 53,363 of NZ_CADFDB010000015.1, forward strand.
ATTGACCGGCACACGCAACGTCACTTCGCGCTCGAACACCTCCACCGGATGTCCTGCGCTCGGATCAGCGACGACCTTGCCAGTACCGTGCTGAATTGCACCGAGGTGCGCCCGACCGTCATCACTCGCGACCCGGAAGCGATCGCCGTAAAGTCGATAGCCGTCGGCGATCGCAAAATGGAGGACAACCGCGCCAGGTTCTTCGGTCATGCGAACTCGGAAAGCTTGCTCCGGCGAGAGAAACTGCTCGGCGTATGCGGGGCAAGCGAGGACACCGTTCAGGATCCATGCAAGCAATGCCAACGACACGGCCACGACGAAACGGCGTAGAACTCGGGTTCGAGCAGTCATCATGCGCCTCGCTGCTTCCACGCCAATTCGGCACGAGCGAGCCCATGCAAGACGGGCAGCGCCAGTAAGCTCCAGAAGTACAGCGTCGCGCCCGCGACCATCCCGTCGAAACACAAGTCGAAAGCCGATTCGACCAATCCGGCCGCCGGCGAGTCGAAGTTCCAGACGATCATGATCATCAACAGCATGCAAATCAGATAGACAAACATGCCGAAACTGCGCAAACCGCGTTGCGCACGACGGAGTGCGCTCCATGTGCCCGGTCGCGTGCGCGTCGAGCGTAAAGCCGGCAAGAACATTGACGTCGTAACAAACGCCGCGATGAACAAGGGTTCCGTGCTATTCCAGAATCCGAGCGCATCAACGTAAGCAATGGGCGCAATCAACAGCCAGGTAACGAGCGCCAACACCGTTAGCATGATTCCCACATGTCGACGATGAACGGGAGGGTGAGGGAGGGGACGCGAATGCATACAGCTTTCTCCATTACATGCCGCGTATTTGTCGGATTCCATCGTGGCGTTCAGTTCGTCGACACGCTGATCAAATAACGCAGAGCGTCCTGACTGCCGGCCGCAGCGGCTTGACGCATGAGTCGCATACCGATCTCCCGATCCGCATCGGCCACTGCCATCGGACCGCCTAAATCCGCGTGCTTTTGTAGGCGCGTACGAGCAACGAGGTACATCGCTGTCGGCTCGCCGGCGTCCGACTCCGCCTGAAGCAAACTCGGATAGTCCCGATTGAAATGAACGGCAAGCCACGTACCGGCAGAACGATTCCCGCCTTTAAACGCGGACTCCATCGCAGGTCGCATGTCGAGGTAGTCGCGCGAGCGAGCCCAAGACTGCAAGGGCCCGTTCGTGCCGGTGACGGAGAACAGGCAAGCCGCCGTCGCCATCGCGACCACCACGCCTTTCAGCTTGCGTTGAGCAGCGGGATCAGGATTGGTCAGGATCAGCGTGCCGTCAGGCCATGTGATCGAGGCGGCGGCTCGCCGGCGCTCGGCGAAAGATGCGCGATATCGATTCATTACTGGTGTCTCTTCTGAAACGCGAGATCGGGGAAAAAGACCAGCCGGCGAGCCGGCTGGCGTCAAAGGGAAGGCGCAAGGTAAGGAATGGCACCTTCCCGCCACTAAATTGCGGTCGGGTAAGCGCTACTGGCCGATGCCTCCCTTGGCCACGTCGGTGGTCTCGGCAAACGTGTATTTCTTGACGACGCCGCTGTCATCGAACAGCACGGTCAACGTCTTCTTCCGCACGTCAGCGCCATGTGCAAACGCACCGACGATCGGCACGAAGTTGATAGCGTGCGGCGTGGCGTGAGCCAGCTCGTATGTCCAGATCTCGAGACCCGAATCGGTGAACGTCGTCTTGTTCGGTGAACCGAAAGCATCCTGAACATCCTGCTTCGTGCTCTTGCCCTGCTGGATTTGGGCCTGAACGCTTGATTGCGTTGCGGATTCGAGGTGCTCGTTGCCAGTGGTCGCGCAACCGACAAGTAACGCAGTGCCCGACAAGGCGACGATCAGGAGCGTGTTCTTCGTGAATTTCATGGTCATCCTCTTGGTGTGATCAACAGTCAAAAATGGCGGTGATTCGTTGCTGGGCTAATACAGGCGGCCGGATCGCTCTGCTTCACATACAGCGCGGTACCAGTCGTCCATGTGGCGCCTGACCTGCAACTCGACGTAGCTGATGTACGGTCGCCACCACGCGTAGAACAGCGAAGCGACGAGGCCGGCGAACGCGTACATCGGCAGCGACGCGCGCGGCTCGACGACGATCGGGTAGTCCAGGTGGAACCCGTTGGAGATCAGTCGCCCCCAGAGCAACAACGCCGGAGCCCATGCCAACCAGCACAGCGCGAGCCACTGCACGACGTAACGTGTCGCCCAATCGGCTTCGGTACGCAGCAGTCTCGGACTGGTCCACAGCCGACGGCGAATGTGTCGACGTTCGGCCAGATAGAGCCGCGTAAAATGTGGAACGGGACGCGCACGGCGGGGGCGATTGAAAATAGACATGGCGGCCCCTATCGCTCGATAGAAAGCTGGTGGTCGTGTGATCGGTCTGCGCGTTCTGCTTCGCGATCGCGCTCCTTGACCTGGTGCAGCGCGCTATCTGGCGAATACTGAATCGCGACCTGCTCGCCGACCTCCACGTCGCGGGACAATCGATCGCGCGGATAGACGATGCCGACGGTCTGACCGATCTTGACCAGCGAGTGGTGCGTCGAGTTGGCGAGCACCTCGCCGCGGTAGTGGCGCTCCAGCTGCTGCGCATCGCGCAAAATCAGGTTGTGGTGATCGCCCGCAAGGCCGATCGCCCGGCGCGAAACATCGTCCGGCACGTCACCCTCGGGTAGCTGGCCGCGATGGATCTGCTCGGACAGGTTGGCGCGTTCGAGTTCGCTGTGGGGAACCGTGCTGATCGAGGTCCGCGTTTCGAGGTGGTGGTAGGCCGCGTCGAGCTCGGGGAAGAGGGCGAGCGCCTGGTCACGGCCCAGCGTGTCGAACGCACGGCCGCGCTCCGCGTCGCGTGCGTGGTCAACGGTACGCCGGCGCGGCGCGCGCGCCGTATCGACTTCGACCTCCGTCTTTGCCTGATCCGGTTGGTGTGCAGGCGGCAGAATGGCCCGTTCGCGTACCGGCTCTATGCCATCCGGATCGACGACTACCACACGACCGTCCACGATGCCCAGATTGTCGACGCCCTGATCGCCCCAGTGGTAACCGCGCTGACGAAGCGCATCGGCGGTGCGCGCGACGTCGGCCGATGTCACGCCTCGCATTTCGGCGCGGGGCATGATTTCGTATCGCAGATTGCCTTCGGTGCCGCTCGCCACCGGCTGCAAGACCTCGGGAATTTTTGGCCGAACGGCAAGATCGCCGGTACCGAGCCGCACCACATGCTTGTCGTCGGCCGCCAGCACGACCGACGACGCGCCGGCGTCCAGCGGTGTCAGGTAAGTCATCCCGTGCGAGCGAAGCCTGGCCTCGAGCGCGGGCAGATGACGCGACGCGGCGATTTCCTCGGCGACCGGATCGGGGAAGCGGCCACCGAGGTTCGGCACGTCACGGGTCATTGACCGGAGGACGTCGCGCAAGCCACGCTCCGGCGCCGGCCGCGCATCCGCAGACGCCCCGTTGGCCAGTGCTTGCGCATCCCTCTCCCGGACGCGTAGCGCCTGTTCACGACGCAGCGAGATGTCGGCAATCTCCGGTGCCGGCGCACCTCGCCCTGTACGAGCGTCACGAATGTCATCGAGCATTTGAACGTGATGGGCAATCTCGTCGCGGGTCATCGGACGCTCGCGCTCATGCACGATCGACGCGGCGGCCACTTGCGGCTCCCGCCATTCACCCTGATGCAGTTCGTTGCGGTAGACCTCGCGGTGATGCCGATCGAGGATCAAGATTCGATCCACTGCCTTCTCTCGCTCGAGCAACGCGACCGTCTCGACCATGCCGACATACGCCTGGTCGTGCTGCTCGGGATTGACAACCCGCCCCGCGCCCGTCGTCGCGATTTCTCGCTCGGTACGCATCTGCGCACGTGTGAGCGACACCTCGGCGGGCATAGCGACGCCCCGAACCTCCAGCGTGTAGCCGCGCTCCTTGAGCCGCCGTGTCAGATTGCGCAGGCTATCGGGGTTGCGCATCGTCCCGTCGACCACAAGATCACGCCGCGCGTCGGATGCGGCCGTGGTTAGCCGGCCAGCCCATCGACCGGCGTCGGCATGCGTCAAGTCAGCCGCGTGTCGCGGATCTTCGCGAAGAAGCCGGCTGTACTGCGGCAAGTTCTCCCTCATGCGATCCGCGTCGATCAAAACGGCACCACCGCGTTCGTTGAGTTCCCCCATCGCCTGACGCGCGAGGGCTGTCTTGCCGGCACCGGGCTGGCCGCCGATGAGGATCGCCTTCGGTTCAGCCTGCTCGCGACTGCCGTCAATCGCCTCGCGCTCCACGCGCGCATACGCGCGCTGCATCACGACATCCGGAAAATTGTCCATGATGGGCTCCGGAGTCAGGCGTGACCGAGGTTCAATCGACGAACACGCAGGCCGTAGACGTCCAGTGCACGAGCGATCGCGACCGCATCATCCGGATGCAGCGCATCGCGAGCGGCAACCAGAGTCTTGCGTTCTGCGTCCGCTATCGCGACGCACTCCGCATCCGGCTCCGACCGCGACTCCTCTTCAGCGATGACGGCGACATAGTGGGCGATCAGTTGCCCGATCGTTTGGCAGGCGACTTCGTAATCGACATGAGGCATCGTGTTCTCCTGAAAAAATTAAGCTTGCGCGCGTGCTTCCTGGGTCAAACCCCTGGGTAAGGCTTCGATTCATTCCATAGCCGCGTCCACGCGCTGCGCACGGCTGCGGCGACCGTGGCGTGATGCCAGATGACGAGGACGTTTTCTGCGTTGTGGTTGGCGCCGGCCTGCGTGTAGTTCATCGAGCCTGTCTGGGTCGTATCGCTATCAGCGACGATGAACTTGTCGTGCATGAGCGGTACGGCCATGTCGATACGAACCGGTATTCCGGCCGCGACGAGATCCGCGAGCTTCGAGCCGCGGCCGTCAAGCTGCGAGCGGTCGAGGACAACACGAACCTGCACACCAGCGTGGGCGCGCTCGATCAGGTGGGTAACGATGCGACGATTGGTGAGCTCGTAAGCGGCGACGTCGAGCTCCGACTGCGCGGTATCGATCACGCTCAGCACGAGGGCCTCGGCCTGGCCGTCTGGCGAAGTGGCGAATTGCACGGAGGCGCGATCGCCAGAGCCGGTGCTTTCCGAATGTGAGGCGTTTTCGGCCGGGTGTTTCAGAGCGCTCGCATAATGCCCAACGGACGACGACAAATTGCCGAAATCCGGCGTTGGGCCGTCATGCAGCACGTAGTAGCCGACACCGGCCGCGAGCGCGAGGAAGAGGAGAAACTTCATGCCGACCTCCCGACGTGGGAGGTGTGTCCGCTCGCGGAATAGGAGCGGGCGCAGGCATCGTCACCGTGCGGCGAGGCACAAGCGGCAAGAATCAGGGCAGGAAACGTGAGCGCGGTCAGACGCACTCGACTCACCGTCGAGATCGCGCTAATTAAAGACGTAAATGAATTGACACCACGACGAATTACGTCATCAAGGATTAACTTGCCAGTACGCCAAATCAGGCGTAACGTCAATACTAATTGCGTACGGGGACGCTTATCATGGATTACGTACTTGCGAATTTCATGGCGGTAATGGCGGCAGTGATTTTCTCGGTTTTCACGTCGTTTATCGCTTCGCGAAGCGGCCGAATCATTTACAGGAAGATCATGTGGGGCTATCTGGCCACGCTGCTGATTTCGGCCGTCGTGGTTACAGTCATGCAGCTGCCCTTCGCCATTTTGGCTTTTGGTGCGCTCTTTTCCTGCATCGTCGGCGTGCTCGCTCAATTGGGAGCTGCAGTCAAGTTTGGCCATCTCATCATGACCGGTACGCACTTTGATGACGGCTGGAACACGGCTCGCTCGAGCAACAATGCAAGCAGCGACCTCTCTAACGATTGGTTCTGGAGAGACCAAAGAAATCAGATGAGTCATAGCGATTGGCGTCATTGATTGATGTACTACCGTCAGGGGCCGCGAGGCCCCTTTTTCATTGGTTCTTGGGATCGTCGTTTGCAACGTCCGCGCGTGGGATCGACTTGACTCCCCGTTCGTCATCGGCTGAACCGCGCCCTAGTCGAGTCGGCGAGACCAGAGCGCTCGGGGAAGTGGCGGCGCCGCTGGTCGCCGACTCGTCGCTCGGAACCAGTGCGTCGCTTCCGGCGATTGCGGGATCGGGGTACGGCGAAGGTGTCGTAGGCGAGACAGCCCCAGCAGCAGATGGCCCGGCCGGCGCACGATCGATCTCGATCTTTCTTTCAACACCGCCGACTTGTGACCCGACGGTTGGGAGGCCGACGCCACCAGACGTCAAACTGCTCCGGGCAGCTGTTCCAGGTGCAGTAGGCGCCGGCGTAGTCCCCACTGGACCAGCATTAGCAGGCGTGACGTTGTCGACTCGCGAGCCGGAGTTAACGGCCGTCGTTCGCGGAGCCACGACGGAGACCCCGCCGCTGCGCTTCATTGAAGCGGTCGGCACGCCACGTCCCTGACTTCCATCGTCGACCATTCGGTGATCCCGCATCGGTTCGACGGATCGCGCTACAGCTTCTTGATCAGGGCTGGATAGCTCTGGAGACGGTCGGCTGTATGTCCCGTCAAGAGCATCGGGCGCTCGACGATCGCTCTGCCGATATGACATGTGGTCATTGCCGGCCGGCAGAGTCACGATCCTGAAGTCAGATTCGGACAGGCGCGGTTGATTGGCGGGCGAATCCGTGCCTGTTCCCGCCGCTCGAGCGGCTTCAAGAGTCGGGCCATTTCCCGTCGTTCGCGGATGCAGAAAGTTTTCAATAGGTGCCGAGGTGGACGTTGTTTCAACCGGCCCGGTCGGCTGAATCGAGGTCACCCATGCCGAAAGGGGCCCCTTGCTATCGGAAGCTGGGGTCGCCGCCGGCGGAGAGGAAAGCGAGCGGCCCGGCGCCCGCTCGGGCGTCATGAGCGGCTTGTTGTCAGCCGACGGATCGATGTGGTCATGCACCTGCTTGATCGGCGCGGCGGACTCGCTTGCCACCCGTTGCTGCATAACCTCCACACGCTGCTGGGCGTCGGTCACGATTTGGGGCATCGGCGTCGCAACATCCAGGGGTTTCGTATCCACTGGTCCAACCGCTCCTGCAAATCGCTGGAACGACGCGGGCGCACTTCCACCAACACCAGACTGGTTGCGTTGGTCCTGGCGAACGACGTCGATCCCGCTCGCAGGGAGAGCGGACCCATCACGAGCCGTGGTCGGCAACGTCGAGTTGCGCGAAACGATGTCGCGCATCGCTGCATCTTGGGCGACCAACTGAGCGATCTGCGGAGAGGGCAGCGTCATCAGCTGGCTGTATCGCATACCGTTGCGCGCAGCGACGGCCTGCAGGTTCTCAGGCGTCATCAGGTTGGTCGAGGTATCTACGCGCGAAACAACTTGCGTCGATCCGCGCTGGCGCACGTCTGCGCTGCGAGTGAGATCCGCTGCAACACGAGAGCCAGATGAAACCTGGTCCGTCAGAGAGGCGGAACGGTCGCTGCGAACGTGCTGCCCGGACTCCATTCCGGTGGAGTCATTGTGCATTTGCGAGCCTTCGTGAGAGACCAGATCGCTCTCGGTGTAGGCAGCCAAACTACTGTTTTGATCAACGAATCTTTGTGCGTCTGAATTCCGCCAAGACTTCGTATATCCACCTTCACCCGAGACATCGAGACCGAACTTCAGACTCGACTGCCCTTTCCCCGTGCCACCGCCATTTGCATAGTCCGCAGCTCGCACCTTCGATCGATACGCATCCCGAATCGCTTGGACTTCATTCGGCGATTTGCCAAGTGACTCGGCTTTGCGAGCGAGTTTGTCTTCTTCTGCTTGGTTGAAAAGAGGCGAGTTCGAGATTGGATTGCTACTTCCTTGCCGACCATTGCCGGAAGGTCCACGCCTGCTACCACCGGCTGAGCCGCCGCCTCCACTGCCAGCGTTGCCGGCCGGCGCACCATCATCGCCAAACGATTTGGCAAAGCCGCCACCAAGCATGATCGAGCCTTTGGCGCCTGCAGAAGTTGTGCCGTCGACGGAGTGCGACTGATCTATCGCATATTGCTGATCATGTGCGGTTCGCCGCTCACCTGTTTGGCTAGACGAGGCCCGCGTACCTGAGCTGGAATCGTCGGACAGGCGCTGCGTGCTTCCACGCTCCTGGCTGCTCGAGACGCTATTCGTGCTGGACGCAAGCTGCTCCCGCCCAGCGAACGTGGAATTTGTTCGGTTTGCCGCGACACCCGTCGAGGTGTCGGTGCCGAGCGACCGCTCGAATGCGTCCTGGGAAGTTGCTGAAACGCCGAGGCTGTTTTGAAACTCGGTGCGAGCGATTAGGCCATTGGCGAAATTCGTAAAGGCCGAGCCGGTCCCGGTATCGACGTTCATCGACCCGGTGCGCGATTGCACGGTGTTGTCGTACTTGTTCGCTGAGGTCACGTTGCGCGACGCGTTATCGATCGACGACGAATCCATGTGCACGTTGCCGATGTTTTCGTCGCCCTGCGCCTGCTGGCCACCGATCTGCTGAGCAGACCCGGTCAACGCGCCACTCAGTTGAGAGAATGCACCTACAACGCCGGCCGACGCGAAGTTCAGCAACATCCAGGCAAGGGGCGGCGTAATAATCACCATGTATCCAAGCAGCGCCTGCTCGTCGAGCAACGTCTGGCCGAACTTCGCCGCCATCCCGAACGGGACGCCGGCCTGCAACGACATCGAGCGCATCTCATGGCTGAGGTGAATCAGGGACAGCCCGTTGATTACCGCGAAGAGCACCGGCCAGATAGATACCCACGCCACCGTCTTCGCGTACATCGCAAGGATTCGCTTGGCGCCGTCAGCGCCGCTGATCAGGCAGAGCACCAGAATGAGCGGGAAAACCGCATAGACGATCGCTTCGGCATAGTTGCGAACAGTCGGCAGCGTGTTCTTCGCCAGAATCGCCATGGAGGCAAGCGAACCGTTCGTCGCCACTGCAGCCTGAGCCGAGCTCATCAACGCATTGACCTCGGCGACGCGCGCCGGATCGCTCAGCATCGCGGGAAGCTCGGCGCCCGCCTGACGCCACACGTTGTTGAACATTGCCTGTCGCAGCGCCGATGACGCGTTCTGCGACGATTGGAGGATGAAGCCGTACGAATCGCCGATCGCGTTGACAAATTCCGCCTTCGCCATGGACGGATCGGCGATCTCCGGATACATCTCGCTGCCATACATTTGCTCGGCTGCTTGCTCCGCATCCTGTACGCGCAGCAGCAGCAAGGTTCCGGTCGCTGAGCAGGTGTCCGTCGTAGGATTCGCGGTGAGGGTGTTGGTTGTCACGTACCGTGCCGGGCTGGTCGACGTGAACACCGTATTGAACGGGTCCGTGCCGTTCATAATCGTCCGCGGATCAATCGCGCCGTCCTGGATGTCGTAGACCGTGCACTCCTTGAAGAACTGGATAAGGTCGGCGTGCAGCCCCGGATCGGTGATTTCAGCCTTGTTCACCTTCTGAAGCACTGAGATTCCGAAACCCACATCGCCCTTTTTCAGGGTGAGCGTATCCGGCACCGAAAAAATCGTTTCGTACGACTGTGTCAGCACTCGAGAGATAAGCGTGAAGCTCTGGGCAACCGCGGCGAGATACACCGGGACGTGGTCCACCTCGCGAGTAGGCTGCACGTTGTTGACGTCGGTGATGAACACGTTTTCAACCGGCAGCAACAGCAGCTGCGTCATCAGCATTGCGGCGGCGAACCAGCGGAAGATCTCATAGCCTTTCCGACCGAGCGCGACAATCGTCCAGATCACCACCCCGCACAACAGCGTGTAACGGATGAGACCTGTCCAGGTGCCGCTGCCCATGAAAGACGCAATACCCTGCATGACGTAGTACAAGGTATCGACGTTTCCATAGGTGTCGATTTCCATGTTCATTGAGTGCTCCCGCCGTTCAACGTCTGGCCAAACGCCAACGAGTTTCGAAGCGACGACGACACATTCGCGTGTACCGCACGCTCGATCGATTGGAGCTGCTCAACCAGCTGCCACGCGTTCGACGTCTGGCTGAAGGCTTGCATGACGACACTGCGTGCTTCCGATTCGACCGTGTCGATGTTGGTGTTGAGCTTTGTGGCCTCGTCGAGCAGCGACGTGCTGGATTTCACCGTCCCGTATCGCGCGATTGCTCGTCGAAGATCTTCAGCGGATCCATGGATGTAGGCTTCGGCATACTTGGCTGCGATCAGCGACTGGTAGGTACTCAACAGTTGGTCGGCCAGAGACGAATTGTTCAGGCGCGTGCCGACCGCGATCATTTTGTAGACCGGCAGGTCGGTCATGCTCAAAAACCGAAACGTGTCCGCCGGATTCGGGATCGCGGAGCGCGAGGCGATCGCGTCCGTAATCACCTGCAGCTTCTGCTGTACGAGCGTACGGAAGGGGGTGTAGCCAATTTCCTGCACTGACGGATTCAAGCACTTCGTCGTTTCGTCGCACACGTACACTTGGATCGTGGTGCCGGAGTTCGCGGCAGGATCGTTACCGACCAATTCCTGCACCGTGAGGCTGCCGATTCGCGGCAGGAAGACAGGATTCACCTCCGTGCCGCCCGAATCCGACGGGTCGGGAAAAATGACCGTCCCCACCAGCGACATCAGGAATTCCCGATCCGACGTGCTCAGGTCCGGCAGCTGCTGCAGCGCCTGCCACGTCACGTTGCCGTACGGCTGCTTGGCCGCGAGATTGGAATCCGATGCGGTGGCCGTATTGATCGTCTGCGCCGCTTGCGCCGAGCTGTTTCCGGTATTTGTCCAGGCATCGGTCATATCCGAATACAGGTTCGTGAATGGCCCGAGCGTGTCGGCCAAGTTCGCCTGCTCTTTTTTCCATGCAACAGGCGTCACCGCATTGACGATGCCCTCAGCGGCCTGGCACGAGTCGATGTTCATCCGGTTGACGTCGCGGGCGATGGTCTGCAGCGACTGCATGACGTTGTCGCAGGTTGGGCAGAGGTTCTGGAGGGCAAGCTTGAATGCGTAGCCCAAGGCGTTCGAGCCGATGTTGCGCAGCAGCGCAACAAACTGCTCTTTATTGATAAAGCTGAACCCGCCGGCAAACAGGTCGATCCCGCCGCAACCGGCGCCCCATTCCGGGGCGGTGACACTCGCGAGCTGGTAAGTCTTGTGTGGCGTACGCATGAACACGCTTCCGCCGCTGTACATATCCATCGTCTCGCCCTGCAACGCACGCGGGCTCGATACGTTGCCCATGGCGTTGATCGAGTCGAAGACCTGCTGCATCGACATCGCGCTCGAACAGACTGGGGCGATGGCAAACACTGCAGCCGTCAGTGCGGCAATCCAGCGTGTCGGTTTCATCAGAAGAGCTCCCCAGGCTGCGAGGCAGTGAGAACGAAGATACGATCGATGATGTCCTGGAGGGACATCGTTCCCGAGCCGATCATTGCGTGATCGCCCGTCTCTTTCGATGCGATGAAGAGGGCGGGCACCTGCTGGACGCCCCAGACCGACGCCTGCCCATGGTCAGGCGTCGGGTTCGGAAACTCACCAATGCCCCGACCGTCCAGCGAAACGGGCAACACGTCGATGCCATAGCGCTGCGCGAGCAGCACAATCGTCGGGGCCATCGCGTGGCAATACGGGCAGTCCGAGCGGAAGAAGAAAATCAGGCCATGCTTCTGCGCGAGCGCACGCAGCTGCCCGTCCTGGTCCGAATCCCGGGTCCGGTCGTAGGTATGGACAGCGACGTTGTTAGTCGGACGCTTGAGCGAGTAATCGAGACTCGGGTTCTGCCACACAACCCGGCGCCATTGGTCGGCAAAGACCGCGCTCTTTTGCTGGACGTACTCCCAGAGCTTGATGTACTCCTTGATGTGCTCGGGCGTCGGGTCCATGTTCGCGACGTCGAGTCGGTGCTTCAGTGCCTCGCGCATCTCATCGGCCGACTTGATCTGGTCGAAGTCGTCGGAATCGGCCGGTTTGGCCGCGCTCGCACCCGCCGGCGCCGCAGGCTTGTCGTCATCGCAGTACCAGTTGAATTTTTCCTGCCCGTCGCAGCTCCAGGCGGACTTGTAGTCCAACCCGTCAGCGTCCACGATCGGCGACGCCAGTAGCGCTGCGGGAAGCAGGATCGCTACCGCGAGCCGGAAGCCTCGGGATGCGCTCATGGCTGGCTCCGCTGCGCGTCGACGTGATAGCCGGCGTCCATCAATTGCCCGAGTGCCTGCTCGAGTTGCACTTCCGCGAAACCCAAAGACTGCGCGGCTTTGACCTGTTCGGCTGCATCGGATTGACGCCGCCTCCCTCCGAGAATCCAAAGGAATTGACTTCGAACCCTGGGCTTGTGCAACACCGCCGCAGCGCCCATAAACGCACGACGTGCGTTCCGCCAGGCGAAAGCCGCGTCAACTACGTTCGAAATGCAATGTCGCTGATATGCAGCAAACTCGCGCAAGTCGTGGTCGTGCTGCACGTGACGCAGTTCGGCAGAAAATCGGCCATCTTGCTGCTGGCTCGGTTCTGTCGACGCCGGCGAGGGTGCCGTCGGGATATTGACGACACCGCTCGCGGGCCGAGCCGGCTTGTCCCACTTAGGGGTCGACCATGGCGCACCGGAGAAGTGATGCCTTTCGAAAGCTGCGAGAAGCGCGGCATGGTCGCCGCCGAGGGAACCTGCAATTTCCTTCAGCCGTTCGAGGTTGTCGCTTCCGTACCGATATACCCGGGAATCGTCCGAGTAACCGAAAAACCAGTCGTGCCGATCGAGCATGTCGTAAAACTGTTCGATCGTGGGTCGTTGGATTGGCACCCCCGAGCTGGGGGTCGTCCGATCAGACAAGTCGACCGTATCCGCGACCGCGTCGTCATCGAGCTCGATCGTCGTACCGGCCGCCGGCGCCGGTCCGTCGACAACTACGAAGCTGCCTTGCCCCGTCGCCTGATCGTAGTTCGTCACGCAAACATCTGCGATGGCGTCCTCGAGCAACACGGAAATGGCTTCGCGCGACGGTGCGGCGCCGCGCGTTACCCGGAAGGTCGCCCGGTCACTGCCGGCGCCAGCAAAAAGATGGCTCGGCAAGTCGGGCGCCGGCGCGGCGCTCATGCTGGTGATCGTGATCTGCAGTCTCACTTCGCCTCTCCTTCGCGGCTTGCGTTGCTACGTTCGGCACGCTGCCGTCCGATCGAGTCGAGTTGTCTGCGCAGTGCGAGAGGCGAGGGCGCAGACCAGACGAGGTCCGCAGCAAGCGTAATGGCGGCAGCAACGAGCCAAGTGACGAACAAGCCGTGACCAACCTGAGGGGCAAGCGTCGCGATGGGCACGTCATCAGTGCGCCAGTGCATACAAATGGCGGCCGACGGCGCGTGGCGAGCGGCCGTATCGGTGCATGTCCGCAGTCGGATCGTGTCCGGATTCGTGCCGCTTCCAGCAGCCTGTTCGAGCACGGTCTTTGCCATACCAGTGAACGACCCGAGATTGAGCACTGCGAGCCCAGCAACTGGGAAGGCCGCCGGCACAATGACGAAGGCCACGAAGAGGCGCCGCACGTAGCAGGGAAGGCTGTCCCGCAGCGCCTGGACCCAGTCCGAGCGGGAACGCGAAGGGGGAAACATGCTTTCGATGGACATTTCAACGCTCCTGCGTCGTGAGGGTTTTGAAATCTGCAACCAGTGGGCGGTGCTGCGTCACGGTGTATCTCCCGCGGGTTGCGACGGCGCCGCCGGCGTCAAGCCGATCGGCGGGATTCGATCGCGGCAGTAGTTCATCTTCACGTCCAGGCGCCCGCTGGTTTCGCCCGCCTCGGTCTGGACGCCGCGTACGTCGAACAGAACGTCCAGACGCTTGCAGCCAGGCCGCGGCAAGTCGCCGACCGGGCGAGCCGTGACGTAGACCGGGCCGTTGGCGTGCAACTTGGTGATGAGGGAACCCGCAACGGGTCCACGCAGCGCGCCAAACGCTGACCCGTGATCAATCGCATCGATGAGAACTGCACTGAAGTCGTCGTAGCTGCCGGCGAAAGCCGCGACCGGCAGCGCAAAAATCGCAGTAGCAAACGCTGCGGAGACAAGGCGCTTCATTGGGATACCCCTTTTCCGCTTCCGATCGATTGCCGCACGCGCTGCAGAATCGCATCCTCGTCGACGGCCTTGGACTGGATCGAATTGACGAACTCGGTAAAGTCGATATTCGAAAAGTCGATACGCTGGAGTTGGTCGGCCGTGAAGCCACCGCAACCGGCAAACGGGATGCCGAGTTGCGCCTTGCCTTGCTGGTTGACAAGCTTCGCGATCAGCGAGTTGAAACAGCAGTAGCTCTTCTTTTCCTCGACGCACACGCCGAGCACGCGCTTGGAGCAGCCCTGGTTGTACTGGACACAGAGATTCTGGCCACGCTTCAGACTGAGCACCTGCTCGTCGGGGGAACAGGCGAGCCACATCTGGATCAGCTGCGCAGCGATCTCGGCCGCGAATACGTACGGATTGAAGTCGGCCAGTTGAACGCCGTTGGTCAGGGAGAACGAGAACTGGAAGCCGTAGGCACCAAAGGTGCCGGAGGTAGACAGCGCCCTATCGGCCCATGCACCCATCTGCAGGAGACCGGAGTTCACGATGGAGCTATCGACCGTTTCGTACAGTTGGTCAAAGACATATTTCGAGCCTAACGCGATGCCTTGCTTGGCCGCTGTTCCGGCAACCGACAATCCAGCGCTAACTGCGGCGCTTCCAATCGCGTTGTTCGAGTAAGCTGCACCGCCGCCGTTGCTGGTGCAGCAGCTCTTGATTTCGAGGCCGCCCAGCACCTTGATCGAGCAGCTGCTGTCGTAGCCTTTGAAAATGTTCACGTTCCCGCCACCGACACCGTAGGCGCCGGCTTCGCGCCCGGTTTCCAGCCCTGCTACGACCTTGCCGAGCGCGCCGTCCGCACCACTACTCGACGAGAAGCATCCGGCACCCGGTGCGCACATCGTGTTCGTGCATTGGGTGACGGTCGTTGTGTGCGCCGGGGTATCGAGACACTGGTACGTGTACTGCATCGTGTCGCAGCTTCCCGGCACCGCGTCGTTGTACGACACACACTGCTGGTTCACTAGGCCGCAGCCTTGCTGCTGCAATGGCGTGCAGTCGTTAACGGTGGAAGCGGCTTGGCATTCGTAGGTATCCTGGTAATTCCAGCAATCCTGGTAGAGCGGAATCCCGTTGATGACACGTGTGCCGGCCGGCTCGATGCAGGTTGAACCTGTACGCTGGCAGGTTGGCGCGGCATACGCTACCGGCGCGGCGAGCAGGGTGGCCGTCATTACACTGCCGACGAAGCTGAACGCACGCGTGGCGAACGTGAGAGCGCGGATCTTCATTGTGCCGCCCGCTGTTCGAACGAGCTGCACTGGTTGATCCAGTTCGGCGTGCAAGTCGCGGTGCAGATCTGGTTCAGCGTCAGCTGAACTCGAGCCTGCCCACCGCCTTGGAAACCGTACCCACCTATCGCCGCTTGAATTTCGACGGTATTGACGCCCTCATGCAGATACGAGCGGATATCGGTGTTGGGCGCAATGGTCGAGGGGTTCCCCTCGTACTCGCTACCGAATGTGAAGAACGGTCGATACTCCGTGAGGCCGCCGTCTGCCGTGAACGCAGTTTTATCCGAGCACACGCTCCGAATGCCGTTGTAAACCAAATTGTGAGCGAAGGTCACACCAGGCGAAGCGGCGGCAAGATAGCCAGTAGTCTGCCGTCCATCAATCCCGCCGGCCGACGCCGGCAGCGTCGCCTCCCCACATTGGAGAATGCGACCGCCGTCCGGCGCATCGGTGTAGACCGTTACGCCGTTGATGTCGACGCTGCGCAGCGTATTGTTTGCCGTGATCTGGCTGATGACTGCGGTACCGATCTGACCAAGGTTCTGTACGCTGAAGCTCATCGAGCCGGACACGGTAAGTCCGTTGTAGCCCGAGTTGTCGTGATAACCCGTGTCCGCGCCGAAGTTCCAGAGAGCAGAGTTCGATGCCAGGCGCGAGGCAAACCCGCCGTTGAAACTTCCCTCGACGACTCCGCCGGCAGCGCAGCCCTGGTAGGGTTCGGTGCAGACCGGATCGTTGATGCGGTTGCACGTATATGTTTGTGTACCCACCGCCTGCTCGCAGGTTTCCTTCCGGTAGGTTGCTGGCACGGTCGACGTCACGTTGTGGCAGTCCTGCGAACTAGTCGTAGAGCCGGGGTTATTGATGGTCCCCTTGCTCCCGGTCACAATCGGATCGCTCGCGGTGATCGGCATGCGATTGGGCGGCTTCTTCGCGAGGTAATTCACGGCATCGCATTCCTGACGCCAGTAGGCGCTTGGATTGGCTGGCTGCGTCGAGCAATCCGCTTCCTTGCCGGATCCGGCGGGCCCGAGACTGCCCTGCCCACCGCCATACAGCGGCGTCAGCTCGCCGTCCTGGTTCGTGTAGTTCGGCACGTTCGAGCCACCGCCACTGATGCTTCCGTGAGCCGCGTTCATTCCTGACTTACCGAACGACTGGCCTTCAGTAAACGCAGACCCGGTAGATGGGGCGTCCGCAGCAGCGCACACGGCGACCGCAGCCAGGACGGCCGCGATGGCCAGTGGTGCGCTTCGGCGCAGGGTTGCCCGCATTCCGTTCATTCGACATCCCCCAGTGCACGGAGATATCGCTCGGCGATCCCCGCGTAGGTAGGGCTGTGATCGACGATCTGGCGGAGGGCGTACGCGGGCGTCACGTCGCCCGACAAGGAGACGTACGACGCCGGCAGCGCACATCCGCTGCTGTCGACCTGACTGTTGGCATCTCCACCGCGTGTGACGACATAGGCGGGCACGCGGGCGATGCGATACTGCGTGAACGCCTTCGGGTTGACGACGATGCCGCCGGACGCAATCCCCAGCCGCTGCATCTCAGCGGCCGTCGCCTTCAGCGAGTCGTTCTTGAAGCCCCGGAACACCACAGTGCCGCCGGCCTGATTCATTGTCTTCACCAGGCGTACGAGCGAGGCAGCGGGCATGGAGAAGCTCGCAAACGCGACGAAGGTGTCCGTTACACGGCGCTGCGTACGGCTTTCATACCTTTTCGCAACGGCGAGAGGATCTGCACCGGCGGCGGCCGCCGCCGGCGTAGGCAGGTTCGGGAACGCGTTGCCATCGTGAGCCGCCTTTGCTGCCGCCTGATCCATTTGCCGTTCGCGATTGCCCTGGATACGGCGCATCTCGGCGTCAATCGCATCCGACGATGGCATCGCGCCGCGATAGCGCGCGGTGCCGCTGGCTGCCGCATCGAAGGTCGCTCGGCGCGTCGTATCGATCTGTTGCTGCTCGCGCGCAAGCGCGTCGTTCGAGACGGTCTGGGCCGACACCGACATGGTAGCTAGCCCGATCGTGCCCGCGGCCGCCAAGGAGGGAAGGAGACGTGTCATTGCGGGAGATCTCCCAGGTTGGCGCCCATGCAGCAGTTGCGCTTGCGGAAGATCTCGTACGCGAAGTCCTCTCCCGTGTACGGGATCATTTTTCCGGCACCCCAGAGCGCCGACGTGCGGCCATACGGCTGACAGCACTGACCATTTATCTGGTCGGTTTGCGCAACGGGGTAGAGCATCGTGTACTTGTATTGGGTCTTGTCCATCACGGGCTGCAGGTAGTAGCCACACATCGCGCCGTCACCTGTCGTGCCCCACATCAAGCCTTCGCGATGCAACTTTGCGGTCATCCGCTCGACCAGCAGCGACGACGCCTGGATGGCGGACACATGCGCCTGGACGTGACCGTTGAAGGGATAGATCGAGCCGTTGCAGCCCGCGCACCAGAAGAGTAGGTTGCTCCCGAAACCGAGGCTCGATAGCACACAGTCACCTGCGCACGCGGCCTGGGCAATCGGACTGCCGAACAGGTAAGTCTCCGGCTCGAGGAGCATGGTGAGATCGTCGTCGCTCCAGGTCGGATCGACTTCGGTCATGTACGCCATGTCGAAACTGCCCGTCTCCATGCATGGATCGTCGAGCAGGATCTCGGTGTAGTACATGACCGGATCGGTGTACCAGTGGACCTGATAGAAGCTCTGTTTGGTATCGTCCTTCTGCTCGCGCACCTCGCCCTCCGGCGCGTGGATGCCTGGGTTCAGCGAGATCCCGCCGAGCGACACGAAGCAGTATGGCGAGCGCGTGACGTCGACGCGCCGGATCGGCTCCCAGAAGCTGAACTTGACGCCGAACGTGCCGTTGCAGAAGCAAAGGAATCCGCCCGGGTTCGGAGTGTCGTCCTGCCCCATATTGAGGAACGTGACGCTACCGATGGCCATCGGGAATGCGCATTCCCAGCAGATATCCGTGATCGGATTGGCGAATCGACCGACACACTGACCCGCATCGGCCGGCGCCGAGAACGAGACGCAGCTGGCAACCAGCGCGATCGCGAAAATCCAGCGGCGAGGGAGATGGCGTATGTTCACGAAAGCAGCTCCCGCAATGCCGGATACACATCGAAGGCAAAATCGACCAGGTGTGCGCCGACGTGATGGCCAAGGCGGTAGACGATTGGCAGGAGGACCACCGCAACACCGCCGGTCGCAGCACCGGCTACGCCCCAAGCGATTACCCAGACCACGCGTGACGTCGCCGTGGCCAGGATGTCGAGCAACTTCGAACTGATCGAACGACGAGCCTGCTCGACGGTGCCAGAGAGGGGAACGGGCACATCCAGCTGGACGGCATGGGTCGGCACAACGCCGATACCGAGGGCCGCCTTCACACCCGTCTCGATGAGACCGATCAGCTCGACAGCTTCGACCTCGCTCAGATGGTCGGCGAGGACAGCAGGAGGACGATGTACATCGTCTACAGCACCCGCCACAACACGAAAGCTTTCCCCGCTGCTGTCTCCTACGATCTGGCGGACAGGTTGAATGGAAAGCCGAGCGACCCTGCTGTCGTAGGGGCTCGCGCGCCAGTAGTAAGTTGCGAGCACACCCTTTCCTGAAACCACGACCTGATCATTCGTGACGTCGACGACATACCGCGTCGGCTCGCCTGTCACAGTGAAGTGCTGAAGAGCAGCAGCGCGGTCGTCGGCCGAGTTTTTCTCAACGCCGTCGATAACGGCCGGGGCGACAGAGAAGTCCAGACGGTCATAGTTGTTCATCGCGATTCCGGTAGATTGGGAGGTAACAGGTGGTTTCGTCGAAGCGTCAACGCAGCTGAGCCGCGGGCTCTTCCTCAAGAAGTAGCTGGTTACCGCGCTGGCTGATCACGGCCGGCACGCGGGTGATCCCGAAACGCTGGCTAAGTCGCCCCTGCTGATCGAAATACACTTGCCGTTTCCACGACTTCGTCAGCTCAAGCCACGAGCCAGCGGTCAGGATCGGTTTGATTGAATCGCCGGAGCGGGCCGCGAGGGCCTGGACCGCCTTTACCTGCGACGCATCACGGCCGTCGAAGAACACCAGGCGCTCGTGCAGCGTCACAATGTCAAGCGGATTGATACGCGTGCCGGCTGCGACGATCACGGCACCCTCATCATTGGTGACGGGTTTTGCGTAGGTCACCGTCGGATCAATCAGCCGACTCGAGTACTCGCTAACGGTCGAAATTCCCGGCACTGGTGGCAGGGACGTGATGTCATGCAGCGCGCGCTGACGTGCGCGGCGCTCGATGGCCGCCAGCCCGCCATTGGCTTGCAGTTCAACCAGACGATGCTTCAGCATCGCAATCGCGTCGTGCTCTGCAATCGGATACGTCGGGCCAACGACACCCAAGTCCTCAGCGATAGCGGAAAGTGGACATACCGCCAGCAGCAATGCCGAGGTCCATGCGACTGCTGTGCGTCGCACACGCGGCCGTAGTTGCGGGCCGACACCAAGGGAGCCAGCTCGCCTTATCTCCGGGCCCAGCATTTCGAAGACAAATACAAGAGGCGTTCCAACAACATGCCGATAAAGTAGGCCGCCAGGAGCCCCACTCCTAGAAAGAGCAGAGCCACGCTCATCCACACGGCCAATATCAACAAGCCGAACGCCATCATCAGAACCATCTGAGCCTCCAGTCGAAGCGCCGGCCGAGGTGCTGAGGACACGGCATTGGTCAAAAAATTTCATAGGCCTCCCCGACAATTGCGTACTGGGGAACGGTGCCGACGATCGAGTACCGCGAATCGAGGCTGTCAGGGCTCGGCGTGGCAACAAAGTAGTGTCTGGGTGGAATCACACCGTCCTCGGTCGGAAACAGCGCCATCCCTGCAAGTGAGAGTGGCTTCGCATAGCCGATATAGGTCTCATTGACCCAGACATTCCGGCCAATCACGCGCACGACATCGCCAGGCAGACCAGCCACGTGTTTGATGAAGGTCAGTCCTGCGGGGTAGGTCGCCCCCCCGTGCCATCGAAATGCGATGGTGTCGCCGAGGCGCGGCCGACAGGGGCCCTTGCGGATAAAGTAGAGCGTCCCCGGCAGACTGGTCGACATGTTGAACGTCAGCCCATACCAGGGCGTGAGGCCCCATGCGACGGCCGCCACGATCGTCAGGGCGACGACGGTACGAACAAACCGTCGATAGCGAGCCAGGCCGCTGGAGTAGGCGACGAGCGCGATCACTGTTCATCTCCGCGCAGGTCGGCCTTTGCAGCCATCCCGCACGCCGATCGGCAAAAGACGACATGCGTCGTTACGTTTGCAAGTACCGCCGCACCAGTACTGGTCGAGGCGGCCAGATAATCGCCAACGTCGGTCGGCGCGAATCGCTCTCCCGCCGTTCCTATTCCACGCGTGCGCGCCGAAAGCCGGGGCGGCACCATCAACCGGAGACGAGTCATTTGGCGATCCTCTTGGCGATCAGGTCCGTGAGATCGGGCGCATCACCTGCGAGCACGGCAGCTTTGTTGATCACCACGCAGCCACACTGCGCACCGAGCTGGTCCAGTGCGGCCGACAGGCGCTTTGCGTAATCGCCGGCGTGTTGGGTCGCCTTGTTCTTCGCGTCGTCCGTCATATGGACGGGATCGCCGTTGTTGAAGGTTTTCAGCAACGCTTCTTGCTCATCGCTGATGAGCTTCTGCACGTCGACCACGACGACCGGCGCAACTTTTTCGCGTTGCGTCCAGAAGTAGACGAGCGGGGAGCCTAGCAACAACGAGGCGCCGATCGAGATAAGGCCGGTGAGTACGAGGTCGTGTCGCATGTTCATTTCCGTTTGGCTTGGATCAGGGCGCGGATAGCGTCCTCGGTGGAGGTCCCGGTGGTACGCAACTGCTCCATGAATTCGTAGTCGGGCCCCTTGGTGGTTGCCATGGCCAACGTGAATTCGTCGGGGATATGGCGCAGCAGGTGCGTGCCCCCGTTCGGGTCGACAAGGACGAACTCGCTATAGCGACCCGGCACCGGACGCAGCGACTTCAACATGCGCTTCAACCCCGGTGAAAGATCCATCACATCACCCTTCTCGATCTTCTTGAGCGTGTCGTCGCTTTGCTTGAGGTGGAACTTCCATGCGGAGTTGTCGAAGGCGGCCTGCGTTGCCTTGTTCATCCCTGCATCGGTGATCCCCTGCGTCGCGAAAAAGAAGCTGCCTTCGTACTTGCGCGCACGCCGATACCCTTCTTCCATGAAGTCGGCCGATTCTTGATCGTCACCGACGATCTGCCAGCCCTCGTCCTGCAGGAACAGCTTCGGCCGCGACCGGTCAAAGCGGTACATTTCGTTGGTGACCTGATTGGTCAGGCCGAGCATGATCACCGTGCGCAGCTGGGGATCGCTGTTGAGGTGCTCGAGTTCAAGTCCGACCACTTCGTTGTCGAGTCGCACGTTGGTGCGCCCGTTGACGTAGTCGCCGTAGACACCCCCCTTGCAGAACGGTTCGAGACGCACGGCAAGCTCGTACGCGATGCGCTCGGGTTGCCCGTTCTGGTCCTTCAGGCTCAGCAGGGCGTCTCGCACTAACGTGGGACTACCTTCCTGGCCGTAGTCCTTCCATACGATGCGCACTGCGACATCGAGCAACGCGCCCTCGAACGGGGTGATAGGAGCGGTCGGCGATACCATGCGCGCGATAATCGGCCGGATGAATTTCACCTCGCTATCGAGGCCATTTTCGGTATCGATGCCAGCAGTGGAAAACGCATTGATGACGATTCGCGACCCAGGCTTGAAGTCGATGTACTGCCCGTCACCCATGTCGATCTGCTTTTCATACGAGTAGCCCACGTCGCAGATCCGCACGATTCCACCGACCGAGCGAAACGCTGCGATGATCTCGTTCAAGAGCACCGATTTACCGGCCCCAGAAGTACCATCAACGAAGCCGTTGTAATTCGTCCCGCTCGAATAGATGTCTACGAGCGCGGGCGTACCGCGGCGCCCAAAAAAGAGCAGGTTGGCTCGTCCATTGGTACCCGACCACTCGCCGAGCACTGGCGCCATATCGGTCGCGTTCACGGTGGTCTTGGTAGTGATCAACCGAAACTTCTTGAGGTCGTCCCGCATGTCGCTTGTCAGCATCATGGGCAGCGCCGACAGGAATGTTGTGAGCTGCTGGGTCAGCATCGGGAACAGCTTGAAGCGCTCCGAGCGCCAGATCCCCTTCGCGGCCGCCACACACTGCTCGATTTTCTTGCGCGGGGCGAAGAGCGTCAGCGTGTGATAGAGCTCACACATCGAGCCGCCTTGCGTGAGCTGCATCGAGACGGCCTTCCAGTCCCTGTTCTGCAGGGCAAGTTCCGGCTGCAGCTTCGCGATCTTAGACTCGGCGTTCTGTGTCGCGCGAGCGCTACGCAAAGCGGCCCGTGTCTCGACGGCAGTCTGATCGAGAAGAAGGACGCCGAGCGTGATCAGGTACGGGCAGGGGTATTGATGGACATCGTTGAAGAGCGAGCCGACGATGTTGTTCATCTCCCACAGCTCTTTGCTACTCGGATACTGATGGACGCCGAAGCTGCGCACGGCGATGCGTGCGTCGGGCTCGTCGGCATCCTCGGGCGGCACTCCATAAAGCAAATGCTTCGCCTTCACACGCATGTGGTGACCGAAAGCCGTCAGTTGGTCACGTATGGGCTTGTCGTCGCTGTACGTCTGATCGATCGTTTCAGCCCCATCGCCAAAGAACGCACCGGGGTTGAGGATCGGCCAGAGAAAGCGCAGCAGATCGTTGGGCTCGGCGGTACGGCTTGCCAGGCTTGCGGAGCTCAACGTCGCAGCGACGACGTCCCGAACATTCTGGATTTCTTCGATCAGCTTCAGATCGTCGAGCGAACCCTTGCGCACGATCGACAGCAACAGCCGCTTGTCCGTGATCGAGTAGTTTTGGCCAAGAAACAGCGGCTGGCCGAGTTTGCCGCGGATGAACGCGGCGCGGCGCTCCGCCTGTTCCAGATAGAACGACGGTGCACGTCCCGCTTCGGCGTACTCGCGCCGAAGATCGACGTAGGCGTTCAACGACTCCTCGATGATGGGGTCGCCCAGCAGCATCCATTGGAGCCCATAGCCAGCAGGAACTGAGTCATATAGGCCGTGGAGACTGCGGGTCAACTCCGCGTCGGCGCCGGTCTGCGGTGCAACCGCGAGCACGAAGCCAACCGAATCCGTGTTGTAGTAGAGCTCGGTGGCGGGGTCGTACTGGTCATACGGCAGCAGGTTATGAAGTCCGACGGTCTCGATGCGCCGCTGGTCCGCGGCAACGGGGGCGGGCGGTCCAAGATCATCCTCGGTGCCGAGAATTGCTTCGCTGATCGCTGTTCGCGCGAGCGATTTCGCGTCATCGATCCAGGCCTGCAAGGTGCTCATCGATGGCTCCCGAATCAGTGGTCCGTCGCTGCAGGCATCGCAGCCGCTGCACGGTCGACTGCGCCGGCGGGCGTGAGAATTCCCTGCATGACCCGATCGGCACTCGAGATCGAACCCGACGTCGAATCGGTGTTGGAGCTAGGGATAGCTGCCTTGCTGCCGCTGCTGCCAACATCCGGCGCAGGTGTCGGCGGCATCACCGGCCGGAACGCGGCCTGGATGCGCTGCTGGTTGTGCGCGATAGACCAGTGGCCAGGATCGATGATCAGATAGACGTACTCCTGATCGTGCAAGTCGGAGTCCGCGTCTTGCCACGGCGCGAACCAGATGCGCATCTCGCGCGAAGCCGTGTGAACCGGAGCCCCGCTATCGAGCGCTTTCGGGAGAATCCCGGCGGCGCCAACGAAGGGGCGTGAACTGGCACTGACCGGAGCACCCGATGCGCTCGATGTCGTGCCGGGATCTCCGGCATAGTTGCCGAGTGCGATATTCGTCGTCGCGCCGGCGCGTGTATGAACGCGCTGATCGGGCAGGTTATGCGCCATCGCATTGGCATAGATGCCAGACATGCTGCTGCAAAGCACGCCTTCGGGCGCCTTGCAGGCGAATTGCGAACTCGCGTCGTATCCGCTGAAGCTGCAACCGGTCAGACCGAGAACCGCGTAAAGCGTGACGAGATTGATCTTGCTGTTCATGGTCACTTCGCTCCGAGCCATTGATCGATTGCTTCGGCGCTGGCTGCGCCAGGCAGCACCCGCCCATCCTCGCTCACAAGTGCCGGCGTGCCAGAAATGCCCATGCTTGCGGCCAGCGCTTCGTTCGCGTCAATGGGATTTGCGCACGACACGAGCTTCGGCTCGACGCGCGGCGGTGCAGGTTTCTTGCCAGCGCCGCCAGTCGCAGCCGATCCCTGATCGCGCATCCAGCGCGACAATGCGAGGGGCATCCACGCGTGCCAAGTGGCAAGCCTGTCCTCGGCGCACCAGATCGCTATGGAATGCGCGCGGGCCCGCGGATGGATCGATTCGAGCGGATACATGAATCGGTAGATCGTGACGTCCTTGAGCTTGGAGAGGTCGTCCTCCAAGGCGAGGCAGTAGGGACAATCAGGATCGTCGAAGATCGCGAGCTTGCGGCGGCCGGTACCATGAACCTCGACGAACGCGTCCTGAAGCCGGTCGGCCGGGAACCGCACCTTCTGCAGTGCTTGCTCGAGCGGCACGGTCAGATCCTGTTGCGTCACCATGTCGAAGAGGTGGCCAAACAGGAAGTACCGCCCGGTGACGTCCGTGTAGGCAACCTTGTTACCCATCACGACCTCATAGATGCCGGCCGACGGCGTGGCGGCGACCTCGCGAAACTGGGTCGCCGGGTAGCGTGCATGGAGCGCTGCCTTGAGCGCAGCAACCCCCGGATCAACGTTCGGATCGGCCGGGTTTATCTGCGGCGTGGCACCTTGAGCGGCGGACGCCGTGACACCGACTTCAGAGCTTGGCCCGGCGACGTGCGCCGGCACGGTGGACGTACCTTGGGTGGTGCAACCCCACGCGATGCACGTCGTCATCAGAAGAGCGAAAGTGAATTTGGCCTGTTTCATTGGATCGTTGAGCATGTTGAGGAAAAGGTGCCGCCGACGAACGTGGGTGCCGACGAGGGAAGAGGGGTCAACCACGTGCGGTCGCGACACTTGATCTTGCTGGACTCGGTCATCGCCGCACCATCATGCAAAGGTCGGCGCGGCGCTTGATCTCATCCGCGTATACGGTCAAGTCGCCGGTCAACACAACATGCGTGCGCGGTGCGGCGGGCACGCCGACATACTTTTCAACAGGGGAATCCGGAGTCCGCCTATCTCCGGCAATGCAGACGTTGTAGCCCCGCGAATTCGGAACATGCGCGATTGACAGCGTGCCCTGCGCGACCATCGCCTCGAGCAACGGGCGGATTCGTGCCGCGCTCAGGTGGAACTCGCTTGCCAACGCGTAGGCTGCATAGGCGACACGTGGGCGCATCGCAGCAAGTACATCGTTGGCAGTCGGCATATATTTGGCGCGCGGCATGGTCAGTCCTCGGCGGGCTTGCGGCGTTGCACGAAGTCCCACAGCGCGGCCTGCAAGAACCGCGCGTCTGCACCTCGCTGGTCGAGCATCATCGCTACGTTGCCAAGATCCACGGGATCGCCCTTCGCGACGAGCTCGATAAGCTCGCGCGCGAGCGTCATCGCTGAGACGGTCGCGGGGTCGCTCCATCCGCCACGGCCTTCTTCGCGCTTCTTGGCGAGCTTGCGTTTCATCCGTGCAGCGAAGAGGTCGACGGCGACATCGTCCGGATGCACTGAGCCGGCGCGTCGGTTCCACGCGGCCGCAGCGGCAGCGGCGTCGTTAAAGAGCAGCACCATCTGATAGCCGAGGCACGCGAGGTCGACGCAGCTCCCACCGAACATTCCTTCCGACACGCGCATGGCGGCTTCGCGGTCGCAGAATGGACAAGGAATCAGTTGATATTGGCGTGGAGAGTTCACTGACGTTCTCCGGAAGCCACCGCACGCGCGGCTACACGCTCGAAATAGAAGACGACGGGCGCCCCGGTTTCCTCGATCAACCCGTAGCACTTCGCCAGGCGATAGATCGGGTGATACGCATTGAGGGAGGCGACATGCTTCATGAGCGACTGGCGCCACTGCTCGAGCGACATCTGCCCCTTGCTGATGTTGCAAGGCGGACAGGACGGCATGTAATTCGACTCGACGTCACGCTCCGGATGCCTGGACGGCCCGCTCACAAGCTTCCATTGGCCATCCGCGGTACGCTTGGTCTCGACCGCGCGCACGACCGGGTCTACATGGTCGCCATGCCACCGATCGGGCAATGGCATTCCGCAGTACGCGCAGCGTCCGTCGTATTTGCGCTGGAGCCGATCGCGCTGGGCTTTCGTCAGTCGGCTCACGCTTTCTGCTCCAATGAAGGAGCGGCAGAATCGTGACAGACGGCCTCGCGATCCGCGCCTGCGCCCACCTTGACGGCTGCAGCGGGTCGCTCTGCTGCCGTGGAACGGATCACAATCTCCACCTGTTCCCAGAGCAAGGGCTTGCACTCGCGAGCAAGTTCGTTCGGAAAGCCGGTAATGCCAATGGCACCGGCCGATGTTCTGATGTCGAGTTGGCCACCCATGACCGGACTGCTGGAAATCTTCGTCAGCTCACCGGCGGCAACGATCTCGGGCGGCGCCGGGGCAGGCGCCACGGCCTCGCCTTTGTACCAGTGCATCATGGCGAGCAGGCCGATATCGATGGGGTCGCCCTTGTCGACGTGCGAGCGCAACATCGTCGACAGGTCATCCCGTTGCGCGCTCCACCAGCCGGCACGCCCCTGGGCTCTGCCCACCGCCATCTTTGCCTTCAACGCACTGTTGAACCCGTCGAGTGCCGCGTCGTCGAACGCTGCCGCACATGTCAGCGGATTCGCGTCGGTTACGGCTAACGAACCGAATTCGTTGCTGGAGAGGTCCAGCAGATCGGCAGCTTGCTTAAGAAATTCCAGGAAGCCCGATTGAAACGCGGGATCACCTTGAAATCGATCGACAGCGATATCGGCGAATCCGCGCACGTGCTCGGCAATGAGCGAAGCCGCGCCGAGCCAACCGGCAAGCGCCCGACGCATTTCCGGTTGGTGGTAGTTGCCGTCTACATCCTGCGTGAACGACGCTTCGTGCTCCGCTTCGTCCGCACACCGCTGCATTGCGGCCTCGAACGCTGCGACGGTCACGCTCTTCGTTTCATCAGTCATCGGTGTAGCCCCCATCGTTAGCACGGCCATCGTTGGCCAGGCCATCGTTGATGTTGCTGATATCGGAGAGGGCGCCGTCGTATTCGGCTCCCTTTGTCACGGCGAACTCGACAATGCGACCACCGTCCGTTTCGATCACGGGGAAAAGCTTCTCAGCCGTGCGGATGTAGTACTGCTTAAGAGCGTCGGCGCCCCCAGAGACGCCACTGCCGATAGCAGCACGGCCGACCTGGCTCGGATTGATAATGGAGGTCGACCCAAGGGCGGTATTACTGAGGGTGTTGGCGGACTGATTGAACGCTTGCCCAATCCCGGACGAGATACCGGCGAACACCGACATGGCCAATGCCGATCCCGCCTTCGAGACGAGCCGACCTCGCACACCCTCCTTGCCGTCCTCGCCCATCACGTTGCCCTTGATCGGCATTTCCACGGTTCGGCCGTTCTTCAAGATGCAGTCGAGCGTTTCGCCCCGCATGTGAGTGCGCTCGCTAGACACATCGCCATATGCCTGCGTCAAAATCCGGCACTCCGTGATGTCGAGCTTGCGACTGTTCGGCAGATTGGCCGCATCCAATACCTGGAGGAACACCGGAAGCGGATCGTGCTGGGCCTCGCCGCCCGTCGGAGCGTCTACGCCGTTCATCATGAATACGCGCACGAAGGAGGTCGCAGGGATGAAAGTGACTTTCTTCTTGCCGTTGGCCTTCAGGCAGTCCTGCTGTGCGCGTGTCGCCTGATCCAAAGGCAACGACGAGTAGCGGGGGTCGACGCAGTCGGCCCCTTTGCCGGTCGGTGTATTGAATTGAATGATGTCGAGTTTCGGAGGGCCTCCATCCATACCGACACCGAGCTTGCCGGGTTTGCCGAACGGCGGGTTCAGGAGCGCCCCCGTCTTGGCCGGGGCTCCGTTGAGGGGAATCGGCTTGTCCAGCGCCGCGCGGTCCGCCGTTGTTCCTGACGCGGTAGCCGGCGTGCTTGCTGGCGTGCTCTTCATCGCGTCGATTCGCTTTCCGAGCTCTTCCTGCGCTTTCGACAAGGCTTTCATCTGAGACACGGCATCGTCGGCGCGCGAATCGATACTCGACATCCTGCGAGTAAGCTCAGCGAGTTGTGCCTCCGAGTGAGCCCGCCAGGCGTTACGATCGTTCTGATCGCCGAGGCTCGTGAACGGAACCTTCGTGGTGAATTGACGATTGGCCGGCCCGCTCTGGGTAAAGAGCATGCCAACGGCAAAAAGGCCAGCCAGGACGGCGAAGCCGGCCACCGTCAGGATCCGCTGGCGGCGCTTGGTTGCTTGATTGACATCACTCATGGTCGCCCCGCTCACGAACGACATAGACGATCGTGCTGGCGCCGGCCGGCAGGTTTGCGCTTTCGATTGCGATGGCGAGCACGCCCGGCGCGTAGAGTTCGCGCTCGTCGATGGCCATGTCGGTGTGCGAGGTATTCGAGAGCGTGTAGGTCTCGCCAATGAAATCGCCGTCGCTGTACTGACGGACCAGCGTCAACACAGCCTCCTTCCAGAGCGGCACGACAGTGTCGACCGACGTGTACGACAGCTGCGGTGCCCCCCGACCACCGGCCATCGCCAGCATCATGAGTTTCACCCGTCGTTGAAAGGCCGATGCGTGGAGCGCTTGGGTCGAGCGCGCTGCAGGCGGTTCGATACGGATATCTTCGGCCGGTCGCGGACCAGGTACGAGCAACAAACGGTAGGTGGTGCCCGCGTCATCGATCACGAATACCGTGATCGACTCGTTCAGCGCGGTGGGATTTGCGGGCATGAGCCACAGCTTCCCGCCGTCTTGCGTCCACGAGATCGAGTTAGGTACGGCAGGCACGATCTTCGAAAAGCCGCGCCCCCCGGACATTGACAGAACGTTGTATTCCGCCGCGGAGATCGAGACCTGCTGCGGCTGCCGATCCGCTCCCTTGACGACCTGGATCGCGTGCGCACTAGCGGTAGTCAGCAACATCACGGTGGCAAACACGAGACGCGGCCTGAAGGCCGTGCGCTTTTTCAGCGGCAGTCGATTGAAGGCAAATTTCATGATGCGGGGGTCTCCGTTGTGACCAGCGGCTCGACGCCTTGTTTGCCGCGCGTGGCTTCTCGGATGTCGAGGAGGACCAAGCGGCCGAAGACGGTGATTCCGAAATAGACCTCATAGGTCTTTTGTTCCGAGCTCGTGCGTTTGCCGGAGATGTAGGTCGTCAAGGTGCCGGTGACCTTCACGGCCTTGTTGCGGAAGTCCACCTCACCAACCCCCATCGGCTCGAAGACGTTCGTCACGCCGTCGTGCTTGATCTGCAGCGCGTCGGCCTCCCATTCGGTCTTGAGCGCGGCGCGCCGATCGTCGTCGACCATGGACAGGAGAATCCGTACGTTGTTGTCGACGGTGGTCGGCGTGACATTTTTGGAAAGAGAAAGCACGTACGCGGCCTGATCGGCGAGGTACTGGTCGTTCGCGTAGCGGGCCCCGATGACGTAGGTGCCGCGAACGGCTGGCGGCATGATGATGACGCGCTGCGTGACGACCAGCCATGCGCAGACGAGTGCGATGACTACGCTGGTGGTACCGTTTCCGAGCAGTACTTTCTTCAGAAAGCGGTTCTCGGCCTGCAGCGCTTCGCGTGATTGGGCGGCTTTACCGGGGGTCATCGCGTCACCCGTTCAGTTCGCGAAGATCGGACGGCGGAAACTTCTTCGGCGCCGGCTGACCCAATACCCAGTACATGACGTGAGCCGACATACCGGGATGCTGGCCGGAGCTGAACTTCTGCCAAACCGCCGCGAGCGCAACGCCCACGACAAGGCCAAGCAAGGTGTGGTTGAGCAACACACCGCCGATCGTGCCAGTAAGGCCGATCGCTGCTACATCCTTGCGAAAGAACAGAAACTTCTCCGGGTCGTCAAGGCGACTGGGCACGTAGTGACTGAGATCATCCGACATCGCCGCCCCCGCTCAAATCGTCGCGGTGTAGCTTGCGTCGATGATGCCGACGATCACGCCGACCGCGATGCCGATACCGGACGGAATAACAAACGCACCGTAGTCCTTCACGAACATCGCTCGAACGCTTCCCCACAACACGCCGGCAAGGGCACATGTCTTACCGGGGTTGCCTTTTGCCCAACCTTCTACAGTTGTCGACCCTTGCTGGAACTCTGCGCCGTCCGTTCCGAACGCGTAGCGTGCGACCATCATCAGCGTGACGGCGAGCATCACGCCAGCGATGAAGTTCAGCGTTTCACGCACTTCGGGGTTCTGCAGCAGCGCCTTCACGCGATCCTCGAATGCAACGAGGGCGCTCGCGGCTCGATATTCGAGCATCTCGAGCTGGTTGAATTGAGCGGTATTCATCTAGTCCTCATGTGGTGGGTAGCCAGCAGCGCGGGCCGGGTGTAGTGCTCGCGCCACTATGGGCAGCGCGAGCACGATTCAGGGAGAGAGTAGTTAAACGGACAATCAATCATTTATTACGGACTACTTACTATCTAACATCCTCCTTGGTCGAGTGGTGAATCGGTCAGCTGCGCGGACTAACGGTCCGCTAAATTCTTCGGCACCGCGCCGACGGTGTCGCCAGCCGTGCAAAGCGTCCGATTCGCCACCTTCGCGACTCGGTGGACATGTCGGATTCGCGCGTGCCGGGATCGGTGGTGGGTGGCGATCGGCGTGGGAAGCGCTCGAATGGGCTGGTTTTCCGCCGCCAATGAAGGGAGCGATAGATTCTCTTGAACGACAGACGTCGGCGCCGCGCGGTGCTTGATCGTCGGTTCAGGGCACGTGTCGCCCGAACAGAACACGTAGCGGCCGGAGCCGGGTTCACCGATCTGCGTGACGTCGTAGTCCGGAAGACGGGAAGACGCAAAGCAGGCCTGCGCAAGCGTCCCGACAATGAGGCCAAGAAGAGGGACAAGGCGCATCATCGCGTGCCCCCCGCGGAGACCTTGCCGAGCGTCGACTGGGCGCGGTAGCCGGCATAGGCATGCTGCACCAGCCGGACATAGCGCGCCTGAGCGGCGGTGTTCGTGGAACCTGGCCCGGTGTTGTAGCAACCGACGGCGGCCCAAGTCGCGCCCTTGGCCTGAATGCAGTTGGCGAGCACCCATGCGCTGAGCTTGAGGTTCACACATGGATTCAGGAGGTCGCGTTGGGTAACGCCGTAGCTCACGAGCTCGGGAAGATGAACATCGTTGATTTGCGCTGCCCCCCAAGCCCTGTGGCCGTCGGGCAAGCGCGGCCCAACCGCGCCGGGCATGCCACGAGATTCGACCCAGGTTATCGCCCGCAGGAGATCGGGATCCAGGTGATAGAGGGCTGCGGCCTCATTGAAGATATTGCCCTTGCAAACGTCCGCGGTCGCCGACGGCGCGGCGAGCAGGGCAATCGCGGCGGCAAGCGCCCCGCAGAAGGTGCGCATCGCACGCAGTGGGCGGCGACGCATGGAATAAAAAACGTAGCGAACCGGGTTGGCCCGAGACGCTACGAGACCGCCTGCAGTCGAGGCACTGAGAGAAGGAAGCGACAGGCGGGATACGAGCCAAGGCGACTCGTACCGAAAGAGCAACATTGAGCAAAAGGCATGCGCTTCTGAATAGAAGCGTGGCACCGGACCCGCAGGGCGAAATACGTGGCTGCGAACGAAGTCTGAGCATGCGCAGCGAAGGAAAGCCCTCTTCACCGGTGGCATTCCGGCGAGGGGTAAGAAGCGCATCGTCGTCCCAAGAAAAAGGGACGCATCGAACGCGTCAAGCCCGAAGGATTGACGTACAATATCTGTAGCCACGAGTGGTCTCTCTCAGCTTTCCCAGCTATTTGCTTGTGGTCAGGGCATATAGGGTGTTGGCGCACCCTGTATGTCCGTCTTAATTAACTACAACTGCACGACAGAGACATGAATGTTCGGATCATTTCCGAATTTGCGACGTAAGGAGATCCGCAACGCCGCACATCCTTTGTTGTCTACATCAAAACCCACGGCGGTCAATGACCAAGATCGCGTACTACAAAACGGCTAGTCATACGCGGGCAGCGCTAAGAACTCACTACGCTTCCGAACGAGTGACCCAGTGGCCGTGTCTGGCTCGTGTTGGTAAGACCGACGCCGAATACCCTTATCCCGATCCGTCTCGTTCGTACCGCTCACCCCTTCGGATTCCACTGCAGGGTGATCACATTTACGTTCAACTCGTGCTTCTCAAAGTACTTCATCATGCTATCCAGGCTTGCCCACGTCCTCGGTTCATTGCGGAACGTGTACAACGTGTGCAGCCCCTCCTTCCACGACAGTTCGACGACGAAGAGATAGCCTTTATCCGTGCGCAACACCGACGCGTGCTTGATAGCGTTGTTCTTCGCCGCATCCCGAAATTCGGCCTCAGTAATCTTGCTCAACCCACCCTCCAATGTGCTCAACTGGAGGATAGTAAAGCGATAGCTACCGATTCGGATGGTTCGGGTCAATTTCCACCAACATTCGCTTTATTGCATTGCATTAGAACATGACTTGCATTGCAAAACAACATATTTTGCAAGGCGCATTGGGAGGCCTTTGATCTTGTCCTCCTACCGAGACCCGCGCCGATCAGTCGACCAGCAAATGACGTTACGAACTGTAACAGGATGTTGAAAATTTTCAACTCCTTCGTTGAACAAAAAATAGGGTCGGGTATAGCGCGTGAAGAAAAAGGAAGAACTTACAAGCTTAGCGGCCACTTTTGTGGCAACCGTCAAGCACCTGCAGCAGGAGGCCGGAGTCAACGACTCGGAACTGTCGCGTGCGATCGAACTTGACCGGGGGACCCTAAGCCGCCTTTTATCTGGTGAAACTATCGATCCGCGACTGAGCACGATCTCGGCGATCGCCAGGTTTTTCGCCGTTCCGATGTCGTCCCTCTTCGGCGAGGAGAGCAGGGGGTTCGTGCCCGTCTATGAGCAGCGGAGTCTACGCGACGCTCGAAAAGCATCCGCAGCCCCCCGCCACGATCAGCTCTGGATCAAGGTATCGAACGCAAATTCGAGCCGGTTTGCGATTGCACTCGCCCCCAAGAGCCGCACTGAACCGCTGCCGCCCAACGCCACCCTTGTTATAGGAGATTACGCTTCTCTAGATTCCGGCGACTTGGCACTTGTTGAAGTGGATGAACAAACTTATACCTTCGTCAAATTGACAGATGGCGAAAGGCTCATCGGATACGACATTGAATCGACGTCTAAGCGCCGCCCGATATTGATAAATGAGCAAGCGATCATCGGAAAGGTTCTGGAGATTATAATGGGCCGCTAGCCGCGAGCGAAATTGATTTTATAGTCATAGTAATCGACACCGTCACGCGACTTTATCCAGAGCACGATCCTTGAAAACAAGACAGAGAACGCCATTTCGTACAGCATCTTTATCGTAATTTGAGCAAGCACTATCTTGAGTAGCACAATCAGCGGCACTACACCGTAAAACAAGAGTGTTCCAAACAAAACGCTATCGACAACTGCTCCGACGGCGTTCGCAGCAAGGAACCGAAGGATCAAGGCGCGACCTTTTAGTGCGATCTTCAACCGAGATACAACCAGGGAATTAGACAATTCGCCCGCGAAGTATCCAACTGCCGACGCGCCAAGCGCTCGCATCATTTGATGGGACACCCCAAGAACGCTGCCGCCTAGCCATCCGGCCTTCTCAAGCGAGAGAATAATCAAAATGACCGGTATGTTCACTAAAAACGCACCCCAGATCACGTGCCTGCTTACGACGAAGCCATACGTTTCCGTGATGCAGGCCCCAAAACAATATGTCAACGGAAAAACGACAAGCGCCGTAGGAAAAAGAACGCTGTACCCGTGGAGGAAAGGTAGGTTGATGGTGGTAATACTATCCCCGATTAAATTGGTGGTGACCAACATGACGCTGAAAAGCGCCGTAAGATAAACAATCCCGTATGGAAAGTGTGGCACTCGCTCGGTGATGTTCTGGATATTGACATCGCTAGCATTTACGGTAGCGAGCAATGCGACATCATTGGCAGAGAATTTGCCGATCCAGTCTGCCTCTAGAAGTTTCCCAACGGGGAGTTTCATTGAAATGCCCGTATCATTCACTCGCACTCTTGCGACCGAAAATCGCTTTTCGCCATCCTTCGGGAGAATCGCCTCAACTTGGCATCTCGGGATACTATTTGCCATTACCATAACTAAGCCTTTCCAAATCGATCCGCCAAACAAACGAAAGAACCGCCGGCCGCGCTCGAAACACGAGCGCTCGCGTCACTTTGGGAGGTTCTGGTACGCCATCTTCAAGATAATATCTCGATATTTCGGATATTTTTCCAGCAACTCGGCCTGAGTAAGAATTCTATAGTCAGCATCATCAAAGCCCGGCACAACAGCGCAACTGACGAGGGTGTAATCACCTGAATCAACCGACGCCCCGAAAATCCATCCTCCATGCATTACAGTCGAGAGTACCTCGCCATGTTCGACGTTAGGGCCGAGACGAACTGTCCCATATGCACCCTTCTCATCGATGAAGTGCATCGTCAGCGGATCGCCAGCGTGGTAGTACCAAATTTCATCGGATACCATTTGGTGAAAGTGTGACGGGCTGTCATGCGTCACCATGAAATATATTCCGCTGTAATTTTTCCTCTCAGTACCACTTGCCGTTTTTCGAAAAATATCCGAGCCAAAAACGTATCGAAAATACCCCCCTTCGGGGTGAGGTTCGAGACCCAGCTTCTCCTTCCAGAATTCGCTAGACTGCTGATTGCTGATGCTTTTCGTCTTCGACATTACGTTTCCTGCAGGTATCATGAAGCAAGTTACAAAAACCGAAACGACAGTGACTCGTGCGACCACTGCCACCGACCCTCTACTAATAAATTTATTCTTTTTTGCAAACATACGATGTGGTGTTAGTTGAAATTTATACAACATCGTGAGACCGCGGGCGCCAGGGCCATAGTACCGCTGCTGATCCTACACGATGATATCGGCCTCGATTTTGGATCCTTTACCGCTTGGTCTTTCGACGATCTCTGCATCGATCAGCCGTCAGCAGATCGAAAGGGGTATTGGAGACTCCCACTGCGTTCTTTCGATTCGATTTATTGCGGTTTGAGAACTAGCCGGCGACTGATCGGCGTCTCTCGACCTGGTTCAGCCCAGCAAAGTAACCGGGTTCCTGCAGGGCGCGCTGCAACGTCAGTCCGGCTCGATCTGTATCTGCTGGGCAGCTTGCTGGCGTCGCTGGCGCTGCGGCCGGTCATTCGTCTGCTCTGCCAACTCATGCTCACGCAGCGTTTCGATGGCGCTCGACTTATCTTGGTGGCGTGATACGGCCGCCCGAGCAAGAATTGCGTCGGTCGTAAAAATCTGGAGGTCGTCAACGGCCCGCGTGAGGCCGACATAGAAGCTGCGGTCACCGAAAATACGACGCACCGTCATCGCGACGTCAGACTGGCGCCGAGCATCTTCCGGATCACGCTCCATTTTGTGTGCGGGGATATGCAGCATGGCTTGCTCGCGGGTCGCGCCCTGGCCCGCGTGGACCGTCGCCGCATAGGCATGATCCCAATGGCGCTGCGCGTCTAGATCCCAGGGAATTTCCTTGCCATCCGCCAGCCGTAGGACCGCCTGGTTCTCGTGGACAGAAACGACGGTCGCCTCGTGGCCATTCTTGACGAGCTCGTCGCCGCGGGTAAAGCGAATGACGTCACGCGCGGCAAGACTCCTCGTTTCCGAGAGATACACCTCCACCCGGTTGTACTTCTTCGGCTCCCACTCCATTAGAGAGCCGTCGGACTTCCGGAGAACGACGATACCCTCGTCGGGTCGAGTACCCTCAACGCGCATGTATTCGCCGCGGGACGCGAGAATTTTCTGATAGTCCCGACCAAACCGGACGGTCATATCCCTGGTGTAATACTGCGCCTCCTTCTGCTTCGCCCGGGTCATGTCTCCGTCGGACCGGAGGATGGTGTGCTCCGAGTCGTTGACATCCAGCTCGCCGTGCGCTTGCAGTTCAGCCCGAACCGCATTGTTGATCTCGACGCGATCCTCGTTAAACGGTGTGATGATGATGGTTTGATTTCTTCGCGGTCCCCGGTCGACGTACTGGCGCGCCATCAGGTCGATCAGGTCTTGCGGATTGTCGTGTTCTGTCACGCGCCCAGCTTGCTCGAGGAAGTCAAAGGCGCGAGCGTTGCGAGCGAGGTTCAGGTCGGTGAGGGGCTCATCTACCGCAAGGTCGGCTGTGCCCACGGTGATCGCGACTGCCTGCTGCAGCTCGGGATTCTTCTGGCGCTGGATCTGGGTCATCTGAGCGGTGGCCACGCCCTCGTCCTGCAGGATCTCAAACGGTTTACCTGCTTCGATGGCCTGCAGCTGGAGGCGGTCTCCGAGGAGAATGACCTTCGCATCTGCTCGTTCCGCCATCTTAAATAGGCGCGCCATTTGCCGTTGGGCGAGGAATGACGACTCGTCGACAAGCCAGAGCTCGCGCTCCCGCGACAAGTCCGGTACATACTCGCGCAGCAGCTTCAGATCATCCTGGCGCCGCTGCTCATGGATCTCGAACATCGTCACCGTATCGGCCTTGATACCCGAATCGTTCTCGAGCTGCTTGGCAGCCTGGCCGGTAGCCGCCATCCCTCGGACGAGCCAGCCCTGCTCGTGCGCAACCTGGACGGTTCCCTTGACCATCGTGGTTTTTCCCACGCCGGCGAGACCCTGAACCGTGACGATCCGGTCTTTGCTAGTCAGTGCATGCTCGATCGCACCTCGCTGGCCGGGGGTGTAGTCGAAGGTGGGATCGTTCCGCTCCACGCGCGCGGCGGCGATGGCCTGTTCGATCCTGGACCGGACCAGTTCGGCTGGCGCTATCGCCGGCGTCGCGTCTCGCTGCGCGAGCGCATTTTCGACCGTCCAGCGCTCCGTGTTGAGCATCTTCTCGGTGGTGATGTTGCCGTCCGGAAGGTCGACAATCTTGCCCTGATCGACCAGCTTCTTGTACGCATCGAGAATCTGATTTGGAGACGTTCGCCCGACCGCGTGCTCCAGCGCGGTTTTGACCAGGTCATATTGGTTCAGCACGATTTCGCGCTCACCAAGGTGAGACGCTGCAAACCGCAAGGCCTCGATACCGGACAACTTGACGACCCGTGCATCCGTTCCCGCTTCCCGCGCCTCGCGTGCTTTCTGCTGGATGACGCTGTAGTCGAGGTCGACTGTCTGTGCGCGCTCACGCCATTGAACTGACAAGGCGTCATGGTCGACACCAACCTTCCGTTCACGGGTGGCCAACACCGCGCGCTCCTTCTCCGCCGGCGTCGCGCTCGTCGGATCGATCCCATTTGCACGCAGCCATCGGTCGCGCGCGGCCGAACGCTGGCTGAAGTGCTCGATCTGCTCTCGGGTGATGCCGACCAACTCAAAGTTTCCGTTCTTGTCCGGCGCAGTAATGGCATAGCCACGCTTCTGCAATCCGCGTGCGAGCGAAGAAGTATAGACGGCGCCGATCACCTTCTGCTGCACGTACAGCTCGTCATTGGTCAGCGATCGCCATTCGCCGTCTGAGCGCTGGGTGGCGTTCATGACCAGCGCATGAGTATGGGTGTCGGGGTCGAGGTCGCGGCTCGTATTGTGGCGAAAGAGGGCGGCTACAACGTTGCCGGTCGGTTCGACAAGCGTCTCGCCATCGACCGTTTTGCGGGCCTGCGCGACATACGCCTCGACGTACTCGAGCGCCTCCTTGACGGCTTCTTCATGGGCGAGGCGGACGTCGCGATCTTCGAAAACTTCGGCAGCGATACTGACGCTCTTCGGTGCCGAAAAGGTCAAGTCGATCCCAGGCCGATGTACAACCTCGGGCTCGCCATTCTCGTCCAGGACGACTCGACCAAGCTGCTGGTCTCCGACCTGTCCAGACAGCAGCTTGAAAAACACATTGCGATCGACTTGCCCGTTCAGACCGAGGGTGGCCGCACCCTTGCCGAACCAAGCGGAATGCTCGAGCCCCTGATCGGTGGTGTAGTAGTTATCCTTCGAAAAATAGTGGAGTGCCTGGCCGGCGCTGCCGACATTGTGCATGCTCATCATCGCGCGTCACCCCAACAAGTCACCGAGACCGGCGCGGCCGGTCGGCCGTTGGCCGGCACCTGGTTCGCGGGGAGTCGACGCACCGTGAACCTCGCCGGTGTCGCCGTCCACGACTTCACCCGTCGCCAGCACAACCAGATTCGAAGTGGCCGGGTCCGATTCAGCGCCGGTCGGCGTGGCCGCAACGTCATCCGCACGGGACGCCGCAGCTGCCGGCATTTTGTTCGCGGCAGACGAGCCTGCGGATGGCACCGATTGCTCCGCGGACGAAGACGTCGCAGTCGCGTCGGTTGGCGCGGGTGACGGCGATGGTGCAGTTTCTGCCGGCGCCGCGGAACCGGGTGCGGGCGGCGACAGCGCCGCGTGGCCACCGGGTGCGGCGTGTGCAGTAAGCCACGTGTCAAAAGTCCGACGGGGAATGAACGGTGTGGCAATTTCGGGCCGATGCGTATATTTGTATCTCACCCGTGCGACGGGGTAATCGCTGGGTGTGACCAGATAGCCCTCCATGTCGGGCAGACGTAAGATCTCGGAAGAGAGGACAAGATCCCGAAGGTTACGGCGCGCGAAAACACTCATACCGTCGCGACGCTCATCGATCCCGAGATTGAGACTTTCCTCTTTCTCGTCCAGATCAGCCTGCCCGATCGCGTTGGCCAACGCCTTGGCGGCGTCACCGTCGGTCACGCGCAACAGGAGCTTGGTCTGACATCCGGAGATGATCGTGCGCGCAAGGTGCTCGCCATAGATCAAGAAGAGTAGCGAGAAATCCTGGATGCCGATCACAAAGCAACCGCCAAACTTGCGAATGTTCGTCACGGCGAGCTTCATGATCTCCAGTTTCTGCAGCGTAGGGAGCTCGTCGTAGAAATACCAGAGGCGTTCGCGATGAATCGGCTTGAGCGCAAGAAGCGAGCGGATTGCGATGTCACACCAGAGGCTGATTAGCGGAAGCAGGGCGGTTTTCTGCTCTTCGTTGACGGTAATGAACAGCCAGGAATCGTCGTCTTCGTCCTCATTCTGGATCCACTCGCGGATCGAAAACGGTTCACCTTCGTCATGCAGGTAGCGGAAGCAATCAAGCTGGTTCTGCACGGTCATCTTGAGGCTCATGCCCGTACGCTCAGTGATCGGATCAACGTAAGTGGCAGCAGACTCGTTCGCGAGGATGGCGTGTAATTCGTCCAGATTGCTGTGAGCGATGGCCTTGTACAGCGCGGCGTTGGTTCGCTTATTGTCGTCACCGAGCGCACGGACCGCGCCCTTGAAGACCATGCGCCCGGCGATGGCGAAGAACGGATCCGGAACGTTCGGCGGAATCGGGATAAGCCCCTCTGCCAGCCCATCGTAATGGATTTCACCCTGGATTTCGCGCCACACGTTCCAGTTGGGACTGCGCGCATCGAGCGGATTCAGGATGATGTCCTTGCCTTCCCGAAAAAAGGTAGCCGTGAACTCGCCGGACGGGTCATAGACGATCGCTCGCTTTTTGTTGGCGCGGACCTGCTCCATCAGCGCGAAAAACTGCTGAGACTTGCCGCTACCCTGGGCACCGGCGAAGAGCGTACCGAGCACTTCGGCCTTCTTGCGCATCGGCACGCCGGCGATGCGATACGGGCTGGCGTCGTCTCGGCTTTCCAGTTCCTTGACCAGTGCTTTCGGTTTAACGAGCCTTGCACCGCGAACCTGCTTCTCGGCGAGTTTTCCGCGACCGTACTCCATCCAGAACAGGACTGAAAGAAACGTCACGGCTATAGCGGTAAGAACAGCGTACAGGGCGGCATTTCGCGCATAGACGAAAAACTCTTCGGCGGCATCGTCGGTAAATGACAGCGCGGCGGCTGGCGGCAATTCCGTGTCGTTGCTGCCGAAGTGGAATGAGACGTTCGGGTTGGCCATGGGCACGACGGTGAGGATTTCGGCCTCGACGTGCTTGGCCGCCAAATAGCGTGTTTCGGTCGACGTGACGAAATACAGGTATGCGCCGCCGGCCAGCGCGCCGACGAGAATGCCCGCGATGACCACCGCCACGACCGCGCTGGTGAGGAGTTTTGCCTGCTGCCACCAGAGGGCGGTTCCCCGAGAAAAAGTCGCAAGACCGTTGGGCGAGCGTTGATCAGCCATTGCTCTCTCCCAGCAGTTTCTTGGTGGCGGCCTCGGCGCGATCCTGTGCTTGGTGGAAGAACTGGATGTTCCTGTCGCTGATGATGCTGGTCAGGACTTCGCGGCTGAAGAACACCGCTTGAACCAGTTCGGACGGTAGCGCCTGGACGGATTTTCGGGGCCCGTCATCGGACGGCGTGTGCCCACTCAGTTGCTGAATGAGCGCCTTGAGACGCTGGTCAATGAGCGAGACATTTTCGGTGACGACGCCGAGCGCAAGTTGCTTGCGAATGTAGTCGGACAGCGAAACACCGTTCTCTTGAGCCTTGCGTCGATAGAAGCGCTCCGACTCGGGATCGAGTTTGAAGGAGATGGGTTTGGACGCACCTTTTCCCGGCGTTTTGAGACGCGGCATGAAGACCTCGTTGCGAGAGATCCTTACCTTTTTGTGGCCGTGGTTATGTGCGGATTGCGCTGCAGATACGCGCTTCCGTCGTGTGAAGATGTTAGCACATGGTTACGCTTTTTCGTCATACGGCTACGAGTTTTTCCGATACTAGCGACGATCTCTGCTGCTCGCGTTGTTTTCTCCATCAGCAGCTGCCTCGCGTCTTTAAATAACTGATTTAATTGTCGTTTTCTGGACAGACTGATCTCCATTGAATTTAGGTGTACTACCGTGACGCCAATGGCGTATTACGCCTATATCTGTTGTCAGGGTGGCTTCCGATCGACGTTCGAACGGTAACAAAAGGGTTTTACGGGCGTCATACCGGCATACGCTCTATCAGGCTTCGAGTTTTGGCTCTCGATTAGCGATAGCTCTAATTTAGGCGTCCTACCGCTTAAAGGCTTGCGCAGCAAGGCTTTAAGCACCCGCAACGGAGTTGAGTGGTGTGTGACCGTCTGGTCGGGGGGTGGGGCTTGCCCCACGGGTCGCCCCCCGGACGGACGGTATCTGGATGGTGATGCCCGGACGGGTCCGGGTATCACCGGTTTTTCAGCAGGCGTAGCGATCGGCATCGCAGCCAGCAAGAGCGAGGATTTCGTTCCTTTGAGGCGTTCGCCTGGGTGGAGGACAGTGAAAATTTCGGAGAAAGCGGGAGATTGAAGTATCGACACGAAAGAGAGAAAAGCGAGGCGAGCGTCGATCCGTTCCTCACAGGGAAAAAACGGAAAAGGGAGGTCGAACGGAGGCGGGGAGCGGACAGGGAGAAATTCGGAGCGACGAGGGTGGTTATGCCACGCAGGTTTTCCACATATCCACGGGTCCGGACCGACGTCGCGATGCATCAACATCGCAAGAGCGTCGGCCGCGCGCCGTTTTCCACAACGGTGTTGGTTGTGGGAAACGGGAGAAGCGCGGGGACCGGTGGATATGTGGGAAACCTGCCGGCGTGCGCGGATTTAGGTCGTGGATCGATGGGGTGTCGAGCAACAGCCAGAGAGAAAACGCTGTGATCACGTTCGGTTTGGCGGTATTCGGCGGGCGCGACTTGGCGGCCGCCGATCACGGTCTGCGCAATTCAGGATTGCGCACTGGATGGGTGGTCCGCGCGGGGCGGCGGCTGCGCAGCGGCGCGGGCGACGCCCGGCGCGGCGACAGCAGGAAAAACACGGGAGCGCCGGCACGGTGCACGGTCCTTCGGGCCGGCGGCCGCGACGGTGGCGGCCGCCGTGCTGGAGCTGCGCAATGCGAGCATTGCGCTCTGGCTAGGTGGTCCGCGCGGGGCGGCGGCCGCGCAAAACCGCGGGTGACGCCCCGCGCGGCGACAGCAGGAAAAATGCGGGGGCGCCGGATCAGCGCTCGGAGCGGTTGCGTCGGCCGCCGCGACGGTGCCGGCCGCTGCGCGCGAATTGCGCACCGAGCAATTGCGCCGCGACGGATGATGCGCGGGGCAGCGGTGCGATAGCGGGGTATCAGGTCTCAGTGCTTTACGTTGCGCGGCCGAATTCCGTTACACTTCGCGGCAAGGGGGAGGGGCAAGATGGAGTGATAGAGGCCATGACGGCAGATGCAGGGAAGACAGCGCGCAAGCCGCGATCGATCGAAGACGAGATCGCGAGGGCGGCGGCGAAGCTGAAAAAGCTGCAGGACCAACAGCGCGAGATGATCCGCAAGGATCGCGAGCGGAATCATAAGGCGGTGCTCGAGCTGCTGCGCGCGGAAGGGCTGGACGAGATCCCGGCGGAACAGTGGAAAGAGCGGCTCGAGGCGGTAAAAGTCGCACTCGCGAAACCGGGCGAGACCCCGGTGCCGGCGAAACCCGCCCAGGGCGTGCCGCCCGCCGCTGTCACCGACGGCGCGTCGGTGTGATCGTTGGGGCAATCCGGCGACGCACGAAGTGTGCGCGGAGCGGGATTGCCCCGATTCGTTTGCGCAGCGCGCAAACTGGCTAACGCATTGGTCGCGGGCTGGCGGGTGGTCGCGGCGTAGCGGCGAGCGCCCGCCAGCCCGCGACGCCGCGCAAAAATCCCGGCTCAGGCGTGCTCGTGTACAGGCGTCGTCACCGTCAAAGTGAGGCCGAGCGCGCGCACCACACGCAGGATCGTCGCGAATTCCGGGTTGCCGTGCTCGTCCAGCGCCTTGTAGAGGCTTTCGCGGCCAACGCCCGCGTCGCGCGCAATCTGCGTCATGCCGCGCGCACGCGCCACAGTGCCGATGGCTTCCTGAATGTCGGCAGAATCGCCAGTCTCGAACGAAACCCGCAGATATTCGGCCTGCGCCTCGGGCGTGTCGAGGTATTCGGCCGCGTCAAACGGCGTTGTCTTGATACCCATGTCAATCTCCCAATTGCGCCGAAAGCGCGATAGCGCGCTCAATGTCGCGCTGCTGCGTTGACTTGTCGCCACCGCATAGCAGGATGACGAGCGTTGAGCCTCGTTGGACAAAGTAGACGCGATAGCCGGGGCCGACGTGCACGCGCATTTCGCTCACCCCGTCACCCACCGACTTCACGTCCCCGTACTGGCCGCGCGCGAGCCGTTGAATCCGCTTGGCGATCTGCGCGCGCGCGATGTGGTCACGTAGGCCGCGCAGCCATTTCGCGAAGTCGTCTGTCTGCTCGATTCTCATAGCCTATATAGTATCCCATAGGATACAAAAGTTCAAGGTGCATTCTGGCTACCGGCCGGACGGCCGGCGACGCGATCAGTGCGCGTCGAAGCGGGCGCGGTTTTCACGCGACGCGCTCGACCTCTACAAACTGCGAGCCAAAGAGCGATTCCGCACGGGTCCAAG
Organism: Burkholderia metallica; assembly: GCF_902832845.1. GTDB lineage: Bacteria > Pseudomonadota > Gammaproteobacteria > Burkholderiales > Burkholderiaceae > Burkholderia > Burkholderia metallica. The sequence goes on from NZ_CADFDB010000015.1 coordinate 97,381, forward strand.
CCTCTTCGTAACTGCATGCGTCGATGATCTCGACGTCGAATCCAGTCGCTGTCTTGTAGGTGATCGCCCACTGAGCGCGCATGTCAAATCTCCTTCGTGAAGTCCCGCTATAACGGACGCGGGTTGCGTCGATGACGCGTTATTGCGAAAACGCGCCGTCGAACACGGCGCGTTGCGTGTCGGACAGGTGCGTCGCGTCGATCTGTGTAGCGCCGTTCACGATCATCAGCGCGTAGGGTTCGGCAAGAATCCGCGCTTCGCGACACAGGATCGGATCGCCTTCGACGCTCGGTTTGCGGGCGCGCCAAATGTTGATCGCGCGCTGGATCTGCTCGATATGCAAAACAGTGGTGATGTTCATCGCTTTCGCTCCGTGACGTGCGCCGTGTTCGCGACGCACGCAGGTTAGTCGATGCATTCGTCGAAGTGCCAGCGCGATTCCATTTCCTTGGCGGCACCGATTGCCTCCTGAAGTGTCGCGCGCGGATGGCCGGCGTTCGGCTCGCAATCGCCGCCCCGATGAGAGACTTCGAGGGCAGGGACATAGCCGTCCCGGGTAAGGCTTACGCTCGGGCGCGTTTCGTTCAACCCGTCCATGTCGTTGAGCCATTCCCCGAACCAAACGACTCGACCGCGTTCCTCGGCTTCGAAACCGTCATCCCAATGCGGAATCAGACTGGGCTCGCCCGCCAGCAAGAGCGACATGTCGGCCCCTTCGAGGCATGCACGTGCTCCGCTCGCGCGGGCGCAGATTTCAGCATCCCAGAGGTATTGCTCGGCCTTATCTTCGTTGCCGGCAGTTGCAGCGATGCGAAACAGCGTAAGTTGCGCGCGCGCTTCGAGGGCAAAATCGAAACTGTCGACGGGAGTGCGATCAAATTTCACGGTTCGCTCCGATCGGCGCGCCAGCGTCGGCGCGCCCGCAAAATGGTCAATGGAAGATGCCGAGTGCTTCACGGATGACGCGTTGAGCGCTCGCAGCGCCGTAGCGCTCGCCCCGTGCGTACGCCTTTTCGTAGACCTTGATCGCGACATTGATTTGCCACGCGGTCCAGTCGATCGTGGGCAGCGAAAATGCCAGTTCGCCGTCGTCGCCATGATGTACCGCGATGGAGGGCGCAGCACTTTCGCAGCGCGCAATCGCGAAAAAACCTTCCGTGATACCTTCGATCATCAGTTCGTCAGTCTCGTAGCTCATCGTGAATCTCCGGGTCATTGCCAAACCGGCGACCACGCGCCGGACGAAAGGCGAAACAGGGTGATGCGCCGAGCGCGACCGTCGATGCTCGTTTCGAGCCGCACGGCGCGCGCGTCGTCATCAGGGCGGGTCCAGCGGTACAAAACTCGAAACGGGGCATCAACCGGGCAGCCGAGCCAGTGCGCGGCGGTCACGCGCAGGCGATTTTTCGTGTGTCGAATGCCTGCCTGGCGGTGAGCCTCGGGGGGTGCGGGGGGAACGCCCGCGCGTGTGTGCGTGATTCGGTCGGGGGTGGTTGTGCTCACGATTTCGTCCTTTTGTGTCGGGTTGTGGATCTGCCATTGGGAGCCGCCTCGACGCGGGTTTAGCGCGGGCAGGCACGGGTGCAAGGGCGCGCCCGGAGGCCGCATGCGGAGCGCAGGCGTAGCCGAGCACCGAACGGGTGAGGACGTGGGCGGAGCGAAGCGCAGCCTTTACCCTTGCGCCCGTGCCTGCCCGCGCTATGCGTCGAAAAGGGGCGGCTCCCAATGGCAGATCCACGCGCTTAACCCGGCGCAAAAGGATGGAGCGCAACCACGCGGTTTCCCCGGCCGGATCGCGCACACGGCGCGGGGCAGCCGGTCCCGCGCCCCCTCGGCCGGCGTAGCCGGCCGCTAGACCTGCTGTCCGCCCGCGAGTAGCGGGCACGTACTCCACGAGCAAGCGAAGCGCGCAGCGCCGGCACGGCGCGCAGACGTCAGGGATTGAAGCCCGTAGGGGCGAGACTCGCGCAGCGAGGCTCGACGCGCAGCGCGAAAGCCCGGCCCGGAGCGAAGCGGAGGGAGACGCCCGAGCAGCAAGTCAGGGAAGTGCCGCCAGCGCATGCGCCACAGCGACGGGCGCGCATGCGCAGCATCGGAAAGGTGATCCTTTACGGGAGCGGCAGAGAATCGGAAAGTGAGAACTTTCGGGAGTAGATCATCATGCTGCGGACGGCCCGCCGAAGAACACTGACCGGCACACCGCACCAGCGGGCGCGGCGCACCCGCTGGCGTCGATTAGGTCAATCACGCGGCGGCATGCCTTCACCTTCCGCTACGACCGTGCCGTCGCTCACGTCGTCGGCCGACGCAACCAACGCAGGCTCGTCGGCCTCCGCTTCCTCGGCGCTTTCGTCGGCATGCGACGCCTTCGCCGGAACGTCCCACAGCTTCATCCGCACGACTTCGGTCTTCGCGAAATGCTCTGGCAACCAACCGCGCCCCGCGATCAGCCGTTCGGCCTCGGTCGCCGCGTCCCCCTTCTTGAGCTTCGCCACGCGCATCGCATCGGAACGTGACGCGGCCGCGCTCACGACGTCCACGATCCGATCTTTCGAAACGTGGTCGAAGTAGCCCGCCTTCGTCGGTTGCCACGCATCCGCGAGATTCAGCCCGAGCGCCGGGATCAGTGCGTTGATCGCGTGCGGCCGCTCATCCGGGCGCACGCTGTCCACGCTCGCCGCGACGTACTGCGCGAGGATCAGCAGCAGGCGCTCGTCGGTCTGCTCGATCAGCCAGCGCAGCAGCGCGTCACTGTCATTCGGGATGACGCCTCCCCAAACCCGGCGTTGCTCTCGCCGCATCGTGAACGCAAGGTCGTCGTCCAGTTCCGGCGCATGCTTCGTCAGGTTGTGGGAGTGGTCACGGAACGTCACGTCCAGCGCGCTCCCTTCGGTACTGTGGCCGTACTCGCCCGCCAGCAGCCGGTGCACGAGCGCGGCGAGCGCGACGTGCGGCTGCTGCTCGAGGGCGGCGGCAACGGCCGCCGTGCGATGCGCGTTCAGGCGCAGCGTCAGCCGTTCGGAGTGCGGCCCCTTCGCGGGCTTCACAGCCGACGCGCCGACGCGCGCGGGCTGACCATCTGACGAGTCGTCGTCATCGTCGTCACCATTCTCGCCACTTTCGGTCGTCGCGGCTGCAACCGGCTCACGCGCAACGAGTCCGCGCTCGATCACGGGCTCGCCGTTCGCATCGAGCGAGAGAAGCGCGCCAGCCTGCGCCATGTCGTCGGGATGGTAGACGAGCAGTGACTCTTCGATTTCGTCGCGACGCACGGTCAGCGCTTCTTCTTCCGCCTCGACGCGCTCGGCGACATCGTCGTCTCTCTCGTCGGCATCCCAAAATTGAGCAAGTTCGGCCAGCCGCTGATCGATCGCCGCCAGTTCTTTCGCAACCTCGTCTGTCGGTTCCGTTCGACGCGGCAGCACCGGGCGAAATTGCGACCGCGCGGCATGGTCCCGTTCCGGCATGGCTTTCACCCATGCCCAGCCTTCGGCCAGCACCGACGCGCCGAGTGCTTCCAGTTGCTCGGTCGCGAGGCGCAGCATCAGCGCATGATCGCGATACCACGCATCCTCGGCTGCGGAGAACAGGTCGCGTCGCACTGCACCGCCAGCCGCTTCGAACGCCTCGACGCCAACGAATTTCGCGACGCGGTTGCTCACGAACGACTGTTCGTCGCGCACGAAGCGGCGGCGGATCGCGTGCGCGTCGCGGTTGTACGGCTCGGCGTCGAACCACGCGGCCTCTTGCTCGTCGTGACTGTCCGACAGCGCAACCGCCTGCATTTGGTCGAGCTTGATCTCTCCGGTGCGGAACAGGTCGACCAGCTTCGGAGACACTCGCGCGAGCTTGAGGCGGCGCTGCACGGTTTTCGGGTGCACGCCGTACAGGTCGGCGATTTCCTCGATCGACCGGCCAGCTTCAACCTGAATCCGGTATGCCTCGCACGCGTCGGCGGGGTGCATCGGCTCGCGCATTTCGTTCTCGGTCGCGGACAGCAGCACGGCATCCTCGACCGGCACCACTTTGCAGCGCACCGGGTGGTCGGCGGGGATGTAGTCGTGTTCGAGCAGGTAGACGAGCGCGAGGCGACGGCGGCCGCCAGCAGCGACGCCAAACGTCTGCGCCTTCCTCGCCCCGACCTTCATCGGGTGCACGATCAGGTTTTGAAGCAGGCCGACTTTCCAGATATTGAGCGCGAGTTCCTTGATGCCGGTCGGGGGCACGCGCCGCACGTTGTAGGGGGACGCGACCAGCCGTTTAAGCGGAATGTCGCGCAGGTCGTCTGCCGTTCGGTGAGCCTCGGGGGGTGCGGGGGGAACGCCCGCGTCGTGGGCGAGGGCCGGGATCTCGGTGGTCACTGCGTTCATACAAGCCTCCTTTACGTCGGGGTGGAAAAAGCTGCCATTCGGAGCCGCCTCGACGCATGGGGAGTGCGGACGCGCAGGCACTGCAAGGGCGCGAGCAAGGCCGCAGCGCCTCGGCCGCCAGGCCGGGCGACCGGGCGCCGCGCGCGGCAACGCGAACCCTTGCGGTGACGGCGGGCCGCACTATGCGTCGGGATGAGGCGGCCCGATGGCAGCTGATTCGCCGACGGTGGAAGACTGGAACGCGGGGACGGCTGCCGAAGCCCGGACGTCGCCGGCGCCGGGCCGCACGCGCGGCCCGAGCGCGAACTCCGCGCGGCTCGCCGCGCGGCTGGCGGGGCGGCCAGCGCCGGGGCCGGACGCCAGCGGCGGCCGAGCCCCAGGAGCGGACAGCCCGTATCTCTGGCGCGCGGGTGCGTGCGGCTTGCGTGCCTGGCGAAGCCGGGCGCGCAAGGTGCCGCGCGCCGGCTGGATAATCGGAACGGCGCGGATCCGCCGCGGCCAGCTGGGGCGAGCGGTCCCCCGCCCGCGCCGGCCGCTCGATGCGGACGGGGTGGGCCGCCCCGTATCAGTGGAACATTTCGCGGTACGGAAACGGCCTTCCGCGTTCCAGTCGCCGGCCGGGCCCGCGGGTTCAGGCCGGAGGTGGAACATGATCGATTGGAGATCGCCGCCGGCACCAGGCGCGCGCCGGCGGCCGCACGTCAGGTCGCAGCATTACCGCGGCCGTGAACAACACCGGCGTCGAATGCCGCCGCGAGCGCGTCGCGGATGCACCAGACCGCGCAATCGTGAAAGTCCAGCCGGTCGCTGTGGCGCGTTTCGAGTGTGTCGATGCGCAGATGCATGCGTGCGATCGCGAAAAGCAACATTTCGATTTCGTTTTTCGTCATGGGAGCCTCGCAAACGGCCGGCTGCCGGCAACGCCGGCGCCGGCGTCGGCGGATGAATTTATCGCCGGGCGCACTGGCCGGCCTGGAACGCTTCCAGCATCGCGTAACGCAACGACGCCGGCAGCACTTCAATTTCCGTGTTGGATTCCCACACGTCCGAGATCTCCGGGCCGAAGGCGTTTGCTGCGATCGCGGCCAAAATCGCGTCAATCAAATAACGGGGCATGCTGTTCTCCTGGTGTGCCGGCCGCGGCGAGCGGCCGGCGCTCGTGTGGTCAAGAAAGCTGCACTGCGCCGCAGTTTTCGGCTAGGCAGAATGCGAAATACCAGTTGCGGTACAGCTCGGCGAACAGGTGATCAACGTCAGCGTCGATCGCTCCGATGAACCGGCTGAAATCGTCGGCCAGCTTCGCGGAAGTCCGCGACCCGATCGTTCCCGACGTGATCGAGAAATCGATCAGTTCCTTAAACGGGCCGTCCTTTGCTGCGATAGCGCCGTTCGTATGGCAGATTCGCGTGGCGCCGATCGAGATCGCCGGGTAATCGGCGAGCTCGGCCAGGCGCTCGCGGAAAATGTCGTGCATAACGTAGGTGCCGGCGCTGAATTCGAAGGAATTGCGATACCGGTAGATACGCGCCATGTCCAGGTCGCTGGCGCGGTGTGGGAACCGCGCCGCGGCGTCGAGGCGAACACAAAACACGTCCACGGGGTCGCCGTTCTCGTTCGTGCGGGGATGGTCGAGCTGCTCGAGACCGGAATAGGCTGAAACGATCAGTCGCATGGTGAAAGTCCTCTGTTCGGGTCTTAGGCGGCGGCCAAAGCGGCGCCGGCAACAGGCGCCGTCAGGCGCGCCTTGGCGGCCGCAAAGTAGGTCGCGTCCAGTTCGATGCCGATATACCGGCGCCCGAGCTCGCGGGCGGCAACGCACGTCGAGCCGGAGCCGGCGAACGGATCCAGTACGACGTCGCCGGGCTGCGTAAAAGCGGAAATGAGTGTGCGCAGCGCGGCGACCGGCTTTTCGGTCGGATGGTGGCGGTTGCCGCTGTACGGAAACGGCATGACGTCGGCGATCGGCGCGGCCGGCGCCGCGGGCCGCCCCTTGGCGAGCAGGTAGGCCGATTCGTGCTGGTACTTCACCAGGCCGGCCTTGGACGCGTAGGACTTCGTGAAGACGAAGTGGCCGGCCACGCGAAAGCCGGCCGCCTTCCAGGCATCGAAAAACAGGTCGACCTTGTTCCAGCCGTAGAACGAAATGCACACGGCGTCGCGCTTCAACACACGGAACATTTCGGCGAACGCCGGCGCCAGCCAGTCGCCGTTTACGTCGTTCGCGATCGAGCGGCCGCTCCGGTCGCGGAAATTGACGAGGTAGGGCGGGTCCGTGACGATACAGTCGACGGATTCAGGGGCGAGTTTGGGCATGGCGACCAGGCAGTCGCCGTTGTACAAATAGCTCACGGTCAGCTCCATAGAGTTGAGATAAGGGCAGCCGGAGCGATGCGGCTCGCAAACCGTGCTACCCGGAGCTGGCGAGCGCCCGCGGGAGAATGGCGGGCAAGGGGACCGTGGAATACCGGAGTGCGCGAAGCGCGCGAGGATATGCCGCGAAAGCCCCTTGCAGGAGCAGGGCGCCGTGCGACACTCGTCGCGCGCGGCGCAATGGTCCGGCCGCCAGGCTACGGCGGGCGAACGTGGGCTCCGGGTTCAAAGGTCGACTGCGGAAGGAATGCGAGGCGCTTGGCTAGCGCGTAGGCGCCGGGCGCGGGAGTGGTGTTGCGTCACGGACATGAGCGCGACGGCGGACGCAGATCGCCGAGCGCGATCGCGATTTCCGTGTCGCGGCCGCGAAGCGGCCGCCGCGCAAAATTGGGATCGTGGAAATGGGAGAACCGAGTTGGTTGATCACCAATCAGCGTCAGCTACTACGCCTCGAGCTCGAACGCCAAGGAAGTCTGTGCACCATCCGTCGTGGCCTTATGCGCCCAAGCCCGCCGCGCTTCCTCGGGAAGTTCGCTAAAGCGCACACCGTAGGCAAGGAGCTGCTCGACGTCGTGCCCGAGGTTCAGTCCGAGCCGATCCTTGAAGTCGGTGCGACGGGCCACTTCATCGTGCTTCAGTTGCTGCTTATGGGAGAGGGTGAGCGCGCCGTAGTTCAGGTACCACCGATAGCCGGTCGTGATCCCGCCGGGATGAAAGCCGCGGTCGTGCATAGCCGCGAGGCGATCCGCTTCGAACTCCAGGATCATCTCGGCCGACTCGAGGTCGACGTCGAAGCGATCGCCGGTGCGGACGCGCCAAGTGCTCTTTCCATCACCCAGGTCCAACACTGTCGGCGCGCACGGCGAGCGCTCCGTCAAAGCCTCCATCAGCGGATCTCGAAACCCGGTCCACTGATCCGCCGTATCGTCCCACTCGGTGCCGACCTTCAGAAAAAGCGGCTCGGGCAACGGTGCCGGCGCGGCCGGTGCGATTTCCGGTACGGGATTACTCACGCCACGCTCGCAGATGTCCCGGTAGTCGGCCCAGATCGCGAAGGGGGCCGCGAGTCCCTGCAGCGACTGCATTGCGTCAACGGCAATCATCATCGGCAGGGGCAAGGTCTGGAATTTCGGTTGCGTTCCAGCGCGTCGAGCGCGGATCCTCTCGTCACGATCGATTGTCAGCATATACCGGACGAGCTCCCGTACGGTAGCCGCACCAAACGTATCCGGTTCGAGGCAGATGTACCCTGCACGGATTGTGCGACCGACCCAATTTCGACGCGACCAGTCGTAACGGATCGCGCGGATGAAGCGGTTCAGCTGCTGCAGGCCGCGCGCGTAGGCGTACCGATCTCCATCGAAGCGGATCATCTCGGCGAGCGAACGATCATCGGCTTGCTGGCAGGTCCAGCAGCCGGTGCGCGCATCGCAGTTTCCGCGTCGCACACGCTTGCCGGCGGACGCCTCCTCGAACGTGAGATCGGACACGATCGCGCAGCTGCTGTTGCCGGCATGCGCGTAGATCCGCTTCGTCTCTTCGAAGTCCGTGTAGGTCAGGCGCAGCCCGGACGAGACTTCGCCGATAAACTCCCAGACATCTTCAGTCGACCAGTCGGCGATGGGGCAGAGGGTGAGTTCGCCGTCGCTGTTGCGGACCGGCGTATCGGCGCGATCGCCACGGGCGGTCATCTTCGCCTTGCGGCGCTCACTTTCGTTGAAGCGGGTGCCGAGCAGGACCACGGGTTCTGCATAGCCGGCCTTCCGTGCCTCGCGATATAACTGATTGCGACCGACGCGGCTGGGCTCGATCTTCAACGAGACTGAGCAGTCCGAATTCGTGCCGGCGTAGCTCGGCAGGGCCCGGCCCGTGAGGACCGACAGTTGCCAGGACGTCGCGAGTGACGGTGCAACAACCAGCACGCGTACCTCGAATCCGTGCGACCGGCCATAGGCCTCCATCTTCCCCAGCTCCCGACGCGCGTGCTCAACCATCTCGGGCGACTCGACCAGGGTGTCGGCCGTAATCACGCAGACAAGCGGCTGGCCACCGCCGGCAACATGCTGGCGTGCTGCGTCCAGCGCGAGGCTCGTTACGACTCCACTATCCTTGCCCGCGCTGAACTGGCAAATCACCATCCGATTCGCGGAAAACAGCGCCCCGAGCGCCTCGAGCGCGCGTTCGACGCGCTGATCGACGGTGGGGCGCAGTTCCGCCTGCAGGAACATTTCGACCGTTTCCATAGCGCTCGGCTTCCGTGGTCAGTGGGTGTCGCGCCGCACAAACAGCCGTGCGCCCGTGACCGACCGGGGAAACCCGTGCGCGTCTGTGGTTTCCGCAAGCATCGCGTCGACGTCCATCTGTACGTTGGCTCCCGATCGACGGCTGCCGGCCCGGTGCACGCCGACGATCTCGAGCAGCTGCAGCCGGCCCGCGCGATAATCCTCAACCGTCATAGCCGCCCGGACGTCGGGTGCCAAAAAGTCTGCGTAGCGCACCGCGAGGCGCTCGATTGCATGTGCAATTGCGTGATCGCTGAACTGTCTCGACAGGATGATGCGGTCCGCAGCCAAGTGAACCGTCAACCGGCCGGCCGACGTCAGCATGAAGTGCTCGACCCGCTTGACCTTCCCCCCGTCGACCACGCGTGTGGCTTGCAGCGGCAACACGAGCCGAGCCACCTGCAGGTCACGCGGGCCGTCGGTCCAATCGACGGTCAGGTGCGAGCCGATCGCTTTCTTCGTGACGGCGATCGCAAACGACGTCGTGGGAAATGCCTCCCCAAGAATCGTCTGTACCAGCTGAGCCGTTTCGATGAGGTTGAGCGTATCGGCGATGACCTTCGGCGGCGTCGCGTCGCCAAAGCTGGTGCGGGCACGCACCGATTCGGTAGAGCGGGAGAGGTTGTTTCCGGTGGCAAGCATCATGATCGACCTCGATAGAAATGGAACACGACAACGTTCGGAGAGGCGCCGACGGAAATCGCCGGCGCGTGGGGCTTAGCTCTTACGGGTGCGCAGCGCGTCGGCGAGAACCCAAAGCGCACGGTTCAACTTGACGTCCTGGTCGATGCCGGTGACCGCCCGCGTGCGAGTGCGGCGGCCAGTCGCGGTCCGGCCGGGTTGCCCACCTCGAATCAAGGATTCCTGCACGCGGTTGAAGGTCGTCCACAAGTCGTTACCGGCATCCGCGGTACGGCGCGGACGGAGTACCTGTTCTTCCGTGATCGGCGCCGGCGCAATCGTGGTGTCGTAGCGGTAGGCGAGGGCGGCTCGGGCAAAAGCGTGCTGCTCGTGCTCATCGAGCTGCACTTCAGTCATCCCTTCCTTGACCTCGCGGATCAAGTCGAAGCCGTCGAGTACGTCGTAAGCGCCCGCGACGACGTCGTCGACTACGTTGCCCTTGTGCGGGACGCGCACGTCGTGCGTCGTGTCGCCGAGCACGAGGCCGTTTTCGCAGACGAAGCGAAAGTACCCACCCAGCATTTGATAGCTGCTCGAACCATCGTGAGAATTGAGGAGAATGATTTCCGGTGAGTCGGCTTGCGTGACCTGCGTGGCATGACGCAGGCGGAGCATGTGCTTCGCGTGCTCGCGCTTGCCGCTGTCGCGCACGCGCGTTTGGCAGACCATGAAGGGCTGAAACCCTTCCTCACGCAGCTTCGTCAGGATCTCGATAGTCGGGATGTACGTGTAACGCTCCGACCGGGAGTCGTGCTTGTCGGCCGCGAAGATCGATGGTGCGACCTGCCGGATTTGATCGTCATCCAGCGGCGTGTTCGAACGAAGGACTGGGGCAGTGCGGCTGAACGTCGTTGCGAGTTTCATGGCTTTCTCCGTTGAAAATTCAGATGCGAGGCAGATGGAAATCGACGGTGTCCGTCAACACCAGACGACGTGGCGGTAGTCGACCGTGCGTCGGTAGTAGTTGCGTCCATCCCATGGCGTGTACGTGTATTCCATGTACGCACACTGCAGGACTACTATCCAATGGTGCAGTCGGTTCGCTTCCATCGTGACCTCCGACATCTGTTGGGTTGCATTTCAGGCCGACCGGGACCCAAGATTCCGAGTCCCCACGTAGGGGTTGTGCCGGTGCTGCCTGGACTTCGGCAGAACTGCTGCCGCCAGTCCCCTGAGTTCGTCGTCCCGCGACTGAAGGAGCCTGCCGGCGGGCGCGTTCAAGGGCGGTCGCAAAGCCGCATGCGGAGCGCAGCCCGAGGGGCGAGCACCGAACGGGTGCCGCGGCCGGCGAAGCGCACCCTTGAATGCGAACGACGGTGGGCTACGGTCGCGTTTGGGACGGCGAGCGCAGGGGACTGGCGGTATGCGGAAAGTTGAGACAGCACCGGCTCGCCGCGCGGCGAGCGCCCAATCGGGGCGGAGCCCCGGCTGTATAGGGGGTGTCGCGTTTGCGTCAGGGATTGAAGCCCGAAGGGGGCGAGACTCGCGCAGCGAGGCTCGACGCGCAGCGCGAAAGCCCGGCCCGTAGCGAAGCGAAGGGAGGCGCCCAGGGTCGGCCGCAAATCCCACACGAACGTGTGGAACGGAGGAGCACAGCGGCCGAAGGCATGTGGATACGCGAAGCAGGGCGGGCTCATCAGCGGCAAGCGCCCCTCTCGCGGTCTCAAGGCCGCGTGACTGGAATAGCACATCCTTCGCCCGGCTAACGCCCGTCACGACCCAACATGATCGAACCCGACTGCCATCGTGTGTCGCACCAGCGGCGTGGGCCCGGCTGCCACTTCGTGACAGCCGAGCTCGCGCGGGCCGGCAAGGCGTGCGCGATACCGCGCACCAGGCACCCGGATGTGCAGGTTTTGCTTCACACACTCGAACGCCTGGTCGGCCGTGCGGGCGCGAGCGTAATAGGTATGTCGATACGCCGGGCGCCGTTCGCGCCCGGCCGCGATGTCGACCGCCCAGACCTTGACTTCCTTGTTCGACCACCATGCGACCGCTTCGACTTCGTCTCGGGACAGAATGCAGTGCTGTTTCATCTCGAATCCTCGGAGAATGCGGCCCGCCGCGGCGGGCCGCTCGTAGGTCACAGGCCGCTACAGACTGCCGGGCAGGGTCAGCGCGATCGCAACCGGACGCACCCAAACCGGCGTCGACGACAGCTGGAACGTCTCGCCGGATTCGGCGAGCAGCAGTGTGGTGCCCATCACCTCGGCGATCGCTTCCGCGGCATCAGGCGGCACCGCGTTGCCGATACGCTCGCGCCATGCCTGATCGCTGTCGCCATCCAGCTTGAAGTGGCCAGCGAACACATTGCCGGTCGCCGCAATCTGCTTGCGGTGCCAGTCGCGTTCTTCGGCATCGATCCAGGTCTGCTCGGGATCAACTAGGGACTGCAGTACCGCCAGCTCGAGGGTGGTGAACGGGCGGTGCCACGTGCCATCAAGTGCGCGGATCACCGCGACGGTCTTCTCGGTCGCCGCTGGCATACGAGGATCGGCGACGGACCAGCGGCCGTTGTCGTGGCCGGCGGCGGCCGATACGGCTCCGCTGTGCTGATCCCAGCCGACCACGCCGTAGTGGCCGCCGGTGAGGTAGGCGTCGCCCCGCTCGCGGCGCATGCCCGGTCGTGGGTCAGCTACGGCGAACGCCCCTTGTCCGCTGTCGCTGCGCGCGATGACCGTGCCGGCCGGCTCGTCGAAGGCTGTCACCTTGTACTTGCCGGCGCCTTCGAAGCCGGTGCTCGAGCGCGGGTCGGCAACCGCATACGCGCCCTGATCGTCGCCACCGATAACAGTGCCGGCGTGGCCGGTCCATTCGGTCACCTTGTACTTGCTGAACAGGGGGCCGGCCGGTGGCCGAGGATCTTGAACGCACTGGCCGGTACCGTGTGCGCTGGTGACCGCGCCGGCGGCTTCTCTCCAGGGCACGATTCGGAATTCGTTGTTGTGCTTCGCCGGGCCCTGGTGGCGCGGGTCCGCGACGCTGAAAGTGCCTTGCCCGGGCGACTTCTGACCGGTGATCGTGCCGGCGTGGTCGTTCCAGTCGAGCACGCCGTACTGCTGGTATTGCGCGGCGTCGGCCGGCCCGCGCGGGTCGGCGACCGAAAAGCTCCCGTTGCCCGGACGGCTCGCGCCGGCCACGACGCCGCACGGTTCTTCCCAGCGGTTCACGCCGAGCACGCCGTTGTGCATGTCCGGCACGATCAAGTAGTCGCGCAGCTGACCGTTCTCGACCGCGAGCTTGTTCAGGCTGCGCCAGTCGCTGCCGGCTTCGACGAAGGCGAGGCGCACCCATGTTTTCCACTGCAGCGAGGGCACGCGATGCATCGGGCCGGCGGCCTCGACGTCGCCCGGCAGCGGCATGCGGCCGAGCAACGTACCGACGCCCTGAAGGCGATTCTGGGGCGGCTCGTACAGGAACGCCGGTACCTTTTCGGTATGCCGCGCGACGAGCAGGAAGCGCTTCCGGCTCTGCGCCATCCCGCGCTTCGCGATGCGGCCGCAGTCGTGACTCGTCTCGTTCTTCGCATAGCCGAAGTGCTGCAGAATCTGCCCGATCTGATCCAGCAAGTGGCGGCCGCGCGTTGCGAGCCGGGGGACGTTTTCGAACACGATGAGTTCGACCGGGTCGTCCTTCCACGCTTCACACATCAGCCAAACGCAGCGCAGCGTGAGTTCGTTGAGCGCCTGGTATTTCGGCGTGCGGCTGAGCGTTTCCGACAACAGGCCGGACGCGCCCTTGCACGGCGACGAAATGAACACGCAGTGCGGATGCTGGTAGCCGGCCGCGCGGCGCACGTCTTCGGGCGTGGCCTCGCGCCAGCCGGCAGGCGGCTCGACGCCGTGGAACGCGGTGTACTGCTCGCGCGTGAAGAGGTCCATGAGCGTGCACGGGACGCCGGCAATCGTACGAAAGTCGCGACATGCAGCGGGATCGTTGTCGATGCCGCCGATACAGCGCCAATTCGCGATCAGCTCCCCCACTCGAGACTGGGCTTTTTGGAAGCCCTTGGCTCCACCGCCCAAGCCACTGCACATCGTCAATACGTTGTAGGTTCGGGTCATATCCATGGTTTTTCTCCGGATAGCGTGGCCCGCTCGCGCGGGCCGAGCGTGGGTTAGCAAGCAGCGAGAAGTTGATCGATCTGCGGGCGCAGCCAAGCCGCCGTGCTGATCGCAGCCGGGGTCAGCTTGCGAACGTATGCCGACGTACCATTGGGAGATCTGGTGGGGCTGAACAGGAACGCGTTGCGGCGCAGGAGCTCGCGGACGTTCTTCGCCGGCTTCGCGTCGAAGATGAATGCGGCGCGGTTGTCTTCGATATCCTCGCGGTACACATAGCCTTCGCCCTGATGCTCGACCGAGGGGCACGCGGCGATTTTCTCGAGCTGGGCGATCCGATCACGAATGCGGCGGATGTTCGCGCTGCTATTCGTGATCTCGTACGACGCGAAGCCAACACGACCGGCGAAATCCGGCGTAAAGAGCTTGTCGATGGCGTCGGGCTGGTATCCCATGCGTGCAAGACCGGCGCGGTCATCGCGACGCACCAGTTGGTTCGTGCGCTTCATGCGATCGTGCCGATCCTCCAGTGCGACCAGCTGCGCACGCAGCTTTGCCACCGCGTCCGGGTCATCGCTGGAGACCCCGCCTTTGCCCACTGCAGCCGCCCGACGTTCCAGCTCATCAGCGCGGTCGTCGAGCGCGAACGACTTCCCGAACGTCTTGTGGATGCGGTCGCGGTAGTTCCTGTCTCGCGATTCGGAGTAGTGGCCGGCCAGAACGGGCTGGCCTGCCGGAATGACCGAGGCCATCTCTTTGGCAGCGGTATAGGCGATCCGGGACGCGGAGCGTGCCTTGTTGGCGCGCGCCTCGAGACGCGTGCGACTGTCGTGCTGGCGTTGCTGGAACTTGTTCACGAGCTTTCTCCTATAAGGGTTGACGCGGCTGGAACGGGTTGGCTGTCAGGCTGACCGGGCCCCAAGATTCCCTGTCCCCGCGTAGGGGTTCGGGCTTTGGTGCCTGGACGTCGGCAGAACTGCTGCCGCCAGTCCCCTGAGTTCGCCGTCCCGCGACAAAAGGAGCCCGAAGCCGGGCACGTTCAAGGACGGACGCAAAGCCGCACGCGGAGCGCAGCCCGAAGGGCGAGCACCGAACGGGTGCCGCGGCCGGCGAAGCGGATCCTTGAAAGGGAACGGGGAAGGGCTACGGTCGCGTTTGGGACGACGAGCTCAGGGGGCTGGAGGTATGCGGATACGCGAGGCAGCACGAGCTCGCCGCGCGGCGAGCGCCCCTTCTCGCGGCCCCAAGGCCGCGAGACTGGATAGGCAGGTCCGCGTGTCGCGGCATCAACGCGACACGCGGTTGCGCTATGCTTTGGCGTGATCGTGTGAAATCAGAGACGAGTCGATGCTCATTCGAGAACAGGGACGCCTCATCAAGGTACTGCGCGTCGCGCCTCCCACACAGCCCCCGACCAGGGGGCGTCGGCGCGAACACGTGCTCGGCACGTTTCGCGCCGACGGGCCGATACCGGCCCAGCTGCTCGATGCGCTGAGCCGCGACGAGCGCAAAGCGCTCGCGCGCTGGCTCGAGGTCTACCGAGAGGGCCAGCGGCGCACGGATGCGCGCACGACACTGGCCGCCGCGCCTGCGCACCTCGAGTCACTCGTCGGCGCACTCGAGCTGGCGGCCGATACTTTGTCGGCTGCCGAGGCGGACCATCTGTGGGCGCAGCTGCAGGCGATCGCGCGAACGTTGAGGCGCGCCGGCCACCCACGGCCGCGCGCAGCACGGCGGCCGCCGGCGCCGATACCCGGGCAGCAAGACTTCTTCGACGACCTAGACGAGCTCGAGCAGCTGGCTGAACAGTGAGCTCGCTCCCCTCCAGGAAAACCACCATGCATCCACACCGTATCGTCGAAGACAAAGGCCGCACGCAGATCCCGACTCGGCATCTCAACGATCAGGAGGGCCAGCGCTCGGCGTGGCTCCGCTGGTGTCTACGCGCGCTCCGTGTCTTCGGAGCAGCCCCCAAGGCCCATTGAGAGGCTTGACGAGAGATCGCCATGTCGAATCGACGCGCACCTTCATCACGACGACACCAGCCGTCCGCACATGCGAAACTCGCCCGTACCTTGTTGCTGCCGATGCCTCGGCAGAAAGCAGAGGAACTCGCATTGCAGTATCACGCGGCATTCCAGGCGCTGCGCATGGGCCGCGGCTCGGCGCACGGACTGGCTGTCCTACTGCAGCTGGTTGTGCTTTCGGGCTTCGTCGACGAAGCCCGAAAGCACGAGTTGCGCATGGAGGTCCTGGTTGCCACCGAACGCGGTATCAACGCCGCGCTCAAGCAGGGCAAAACTTGCGGCGTGTGGACACTGGATCCGCAGACGGATGAGCTCGTCGCGGCATTGATTGGGTGGCACGATGATCAACTGCGCGCGGCGCCGCTGGCGGTGTTCGCCGAGGCGCTCGAGCGGCTTGAACGGATGCGTGACGGTCGGTCCTACGACCGTCCACCGGCGCGCCGCAGTGGTACAGAATCCCGAATCCGTTGAATTGGATCGCCGCACCGGTGGCCGAATATTGCGAACCGTCCGCACCCCTGATATATATACAGTGCCTACGGCAATATCAGCCGCAATGCGGCGCGGAGACCAGAATGGATTATCTGATTCGAGTGGCCGGCTTTCGCGATCGCGAAGCTTTGACGCGGCCGACGTACCGGCTTGCCGGCAAGCACGCTGACCTGGTCCGGGCACCGCGGAGCCAAGCATGATCGCCGCGCCGATGCTCGAGCAGCGCGACACGATGGTTGCGCTCGGATGGACTGTGGTGAGCGACTACGGGTATTCGCATGCCAGCGGCTGGACGATCGGTGTCTGCCGCGTACACGACAAGTGGGTCGTCGAGCTATGGGATGGAAGATCTCTCCATGCCACCGTCGACTCACCGGTCGCGGCCGCTCGGCTTCATCGGGAAATCATCGCTGGAGCGAACTCGAACACTCGCGACGACGTCGACGATCAGCACGCGATTTCTAGCTGATGAGGTCGAGTGCCCGGCAGCGGCCGGGCGCAGCACGAAATTTTCTGCGGCGTTATTCGGGGTGCTCTTGATTTCCACGCTTTTTTCCGGTCAGCTGCCTTTCGGCCCAATAAGGCTTTGCCTTGCGCCCCCCAATAAATATCTATATAGATCAAGACGATACTGTCTGCCCGTCGCTTGATGGTCGCCAGTCATCTTCCGCAGGTTGTGTCGACCCGAAATTCTACGACCTCCAGCTCGACAGGCCTCCTTGTCAGAGCCGTGAACAAGGTTCGTATTTATGCTCCGCAGCGCATAATCACGAACCTTGCTCATCTCCCAACTAAAGTTTCGCCTGCCGCCGTTAGCAGGCCGGTCGAGGCCATGGCGGGCGCTTGCCGGAAAACCGAACGGGCGACGCCGATGCTGCGTGACTGATGCGGCAACCCCACCAGCATGTCGTCGAACGCGGTCGCCCGCGAATCGTGGAGCAGATGGTCGATGATCTTCGGGGTCGGCGACGCTGGTCGGCAGTGCGCCGAAGAAAGACTGCTTAGGCGCGGTTCTCGGCGTCAATCAACCTGCCTCCTCCGACCCGATGCTGATTGTCCGCAGCGCGCTCCTCGCCATCGACATCCACCCGGGTCATCGCGGGCTTGATGTGCCCCCATCGGTTTTTTACAATGCGGAAAACGCGCCAACACGTGCGCCCAATCCACACCCAAGGGCCTTAATGCAATCCAAGTCGACTGCTCCCTATACTGTCGTCGTTATTGGTATCGTGATCGCCTGCGCGTTGATGGGTCTGTGCGTGCTGCAGTTGTTGCAGAGCCGCGATGATGCGCTCGACCGCGCCCGCGAAACCTCGCGTAATCTGGGCCTGATGGCCGAACGCGACATCGAGCGCAACGTCGAACTCTACGACCTGTCGCTGCAAGCGGTACTTCACGGCCTGCAGCGCGCGGACGTGATGAGTTCATCCGCGAGCCTGCGCCGCGCCGTGCTGTTCGATCACGCGATGACGGCTCAATTTATCGGCTCGATGCTGGTGCTCGACGCGGGTGGGAACATCATCCTGGATTCCACCAACGACGTGCCGCGGCAGGGCAATTTTTCTGATCGCAAGTACTTCACGGTCCATCGCGACAGTCCTGACGTAGGGCTTTACGTCAGCGATCCATTCACGTCGCGGTTGCGCGGCGGATCGCTCAGCATGGTGCTGTCGCGGCGGGTTTCGACGCCCGATGGCTCGTTTGGCGGCATCGCACTGATTGCGATCAACCTGGAGTATTTCCGTCAGCTGTTTGCCGGGCTATCGCTCGGGCAGCACGGTTCGATGTCGCTGATCGGCAATGACGGCATCATGGTGATGCGTTACCCGTACGACGTGCGCATTATCGGTCGCGACATTAGCAAAGCCGTGACCTTCCGGCGCTTCGAGGCGGCACCGGAGGGTTCTTTTTCGGAAACGGCGTCTATCGACGGGGTGCGCCGTCTCTACTACTTTAAGCACCTGCCTAAGCTGCCACTGATCATCATGGTCGCGGAGGCGGAACAAGATATCTATGCACGCTGGCGGCACCGCGCGGTGACGATTGGCGTACTGGTGGCCACGTTCGGCGCCGCATTTATCGTCGGGTCGGTCATGCTCAGCATGCAACTGCGGCGTCGCATGCGGGCCGAGTCCGAGCTGGTTCTCTTGGCACGCACGGACGGGCTCACCGGCCTGAACAATCGGCGCAGCTTCGGAGAGGTGTTGGACCAAGAATGGCGCCGCGCGCGCCGGGCTCAATCCGTTTTCTCTCTGCTGTTTGTCGACGTCGACCGCTTCAAAGCGTACAACGACACCTACGGCCACCAGGCGGGCGACGACGCATTGGCGGCTGTCGCTCGCTGCATCGGCGAGAACATCCGCCGGCCGACCGATACCGCGGCCCGCTACGGTGGCGAGGAATTCGTCGTGCTCCTGCCCGATACACCGCAGACGGGCGCAGCGCAGATCGCCGAGCGCATTCGTGTGGCCATCGATGAGTTGGCGCTCGAGCACGCCGGTAGCGAATTCGGGCGCGTCACCGCCAGCATTGGCCTGGCAAGCTGGACGCCGGAGCAGGAGGGGGAGGTCGGCGCCGTGATCAAGGCAGCGGACGAGGCGCTGTACCACGCGAAGGCAACCGGACGGAACAAGGTCGCTGCCTTCCATTCCCCAACTTGATTGGCATCGTACCTTTGCGTGGCGCGGCCGCGGACCGCTTTGCACCATCAAAACGAATTGACGGGGTATGCATGGACGATCGCTACGTAGCGCTTGAAAAAGAATTGGCGCATGTAAAGAATGCGATTCAAACGCTCCAGGCCAACCGCAAGGACTTCCCCTACGGGACCACTGTCGGGGATCCAGCGTATTGGCGCGCGAGGCTTCAGTCGATTCGCCGTATGGCCGAACGCTACAACCACTTGAAGCTCCGAGATCGTGCCGATGAACTGCTCATCGAGGTTTCGAAGCTGCAGTACTGGTCTCCATGATGTCGCTTCGACTGCTGCTAGGTTCCTAACGCGGCCCGGTGCGTATGTTCTACCTCTCGAAGATGTTGTCTTGACCGCTCCGCTGGCCCGAGTTTTGAATCGTAACCGTTCCAGCTTGGAACAAAGAATTTTATCTCGCTGATGCCAGTTGCCCGATGATTGCGAGCGGTAGCCTGTCGGATTGACGCCGTGAAAGTGGGTAGTAGACAGTGGGAATCGCGGAGGCAGACGCCCGTGAAAACTTGATTGGGATGCGCCTAAGGTTCGTCACAACGCATTCGATAACCCTCTTGGACCCGCCTCCTGCCAGAGGTTTCGGTTTCCTTCCACACTCTTCGTATTCCTCTGACGGTGTGTCTTCTGCACGCGGGGCCAGTCCATCTAGGCAGCGTGACTGACGCCCTGATTCCGATATTGATCAGCAATATTGAAAACGTCTCGGGTGTGGACCATTGGACGGGCACAATATGATATTTTCCGCATTGCGCGCCGGGGGATCGTCTTCAGCTATCTAAAGTTCCGGACCACTATCGATACTGGGGGCGAAAGCGTCAATTCGCGAAGAAACATTCCACATGCCGTCATCGGGGCGGTGTTGCCCGGTGCCCCATCAGCGCACCCGCGTTCGTGACAGACGGAATAGGTGCAATGGTCGGTGGCGGAGCCGGTGCAGGCATGATAGCAGTTGCTGCTGATCTGATTTAAGCATACAAGATTACGACGTCGTTCCGCGCATATCGATCACAGTTGCTATAGGTCTTGCAGCTCGGCGCCGGCTGCGCAGAAAGCTCATCCATACGCTCCGGCTTGTATGTTGCAGAAACGAAATTCACAATGCATTGCACGGCGAAAGGATCCGCGTCCAGATCGTGGCGCGCGTGACGGAGACGAATGTGATCGCACCGGACGCCGATACGCATTTTCAGGACATTCTCGGCAATCTGGACTAGTTCCCAGGCCACCACGTGGTCGTGGCAATATCGGGCTGGATCGAACGCGTGTTCGGCATCAATTTGACATGGAGGTTTCGAATGAAGCTGAGCGTTGAACTTGCCGTGCTGCGTAGACGACTCGCGGTCACGTTGCATCTCGATCAATGGAAGGAGGCGTGGGAGGGTAGTCGGGACGACGATCCGAACGACGATCGTGAGTGGGTCATCGTCTACCAGACAGCGAACGGATTTTGCTGTATTCACCACGGAAAACCGATCGAGTTCGGCGAGTTTTCCGACGTGCAGTTCTGGTCTGTTGAAATGGACGTCCGGACCTATTTCATGGGCTTGTGATCGCGGTGTCGACGACGATTCGTTCCGGCCCGAGATGCACATAGCGGGGGCAAGCCCCCGCTATGCTTGTACTTCATCGATAGACGATATCCGCGCGACGATTCTGCGCCCACGATGCCTCGTCATGGCCCAGTGCAACCGGCTTCTCCTTGCCAAAACTGACCGCTTCGATCTGTGAGTCAGGTACCCCGAGCGTTTCCAGCGTACGAAGCACGGCCTGCGACCGGCGTTCGCCCAAAGCAAGGTTGTACTCGCTGGTGCCGCGTTCGTCCGTATTCCCTTGAATCAGAACGTGTCGGCCTGGATGGAGGCGTAGATAGTCGGCATGTGCCTGCAGCAGTGACTGGTATTCAGGCTTTACTTCATAGTTGTCGAAATCGAAATAGATGCTTCGTTTCGCGAGCGGGCTGTTGGGGTTGTTCAATTCGTCGGTCATGATCGACGGCGTGCCGATCGCCTGACCACTTGCAGCGTTCTGATTCATCATGCCGGTGGTGCTGGACGTTTTTGTTGCAGAATGACATCCGCCGAGCAGCAACAGCATCAATACCGCCGCATAGCGCATCGAGCCTTTCATCACGGGTCTCCAGAAGAGGGCGTTAGATCGAACGGAATGAGTCGCAGGTCATCGAAACAGGTGACAAAACGCCTGCTGGAAGTTGCTGCGATCTTCGGTGTTCATGTTTTGATGTACGACGGGTTCTTGTAAATCAATCGCAGGATGATTCGAAAGGTCTGAGCGGTCACATGGCCACTAGAAGAGATCACATTAATTAGAGTAGGAGAAATGTCACATCATGACTAGCCAGGACAGTGCGGCGCGGAAATGTGAATTCAGATGGGCTACTTCAACTCGCTGAACTCGATATCAATTCGCCCCGATACGAAAGGCCGCGGCGAGCCTGAGCGATCGGGATGTCATTCGAAATTGTAGAAGGCTGGCGAGTGACCACGGGGATACCGATGATTTGCATTCCCTCGCTCGCAGATCGATGTGCGATGCAGTGTGCAACGTCGGTGGCTTCACTATGGCGTGTTCTGGCCGAGTGCAGTGGCCGTGGGCATCATGGAGGGGCGCTACGCAAAACTGATCGATCTCGGCTACGCGGTGCGTCCAGGCTGCGCCGCACGGAACGCGTGACCGCTGCTGACCGTGACGCCTATCATTGGTGCACTGACGGTCTGGCTGACGCGGCGATTCGTCAATGGTGTGGAGGGGGCATTCCGCAGGTGATTGCCATGTTTCACGCACCGGGCAACGCGGGGGTACGGTTGCGCAACATTCGGGTCCTGAACAGGAAGATTATGTCTTGTTCCCGCCATTCTTAGCGGTTTCAAGATCGATCGAGAAGGTGCGACGATCCATGTCGGTACCGCGCCCATGTTCAACCTCCGGAAGTCTTACGCGCAGTGGTTTCGTACGGTCCGGCCCGTCGTGCTTGAGCACCGGCTGGGGTCCCTACCGATGCAGCTACGAAACATTGGGCTGCTTTCAATGCGCCGCTTGCGGGCGTCGCGTATCTTGCTGTAGTCACGCAAAGGCCGTTCACCGCCTTCGTGATCGTCATCGAGTTCATCAATGGCTATGCGCTTGAGACTTCGCCGAAGGCGACCGCCCTGATCGCCAGCCGAGTATCACGGCTTCACATCACCGCTGTACGAGGCACTGTCGACCCGGTATCACGCCGAACGCAACAGGTTGATCCTGTCGCTTGCTCCGACATGCTTTGGTCGCCAGCGCGCACCGTTTCGGTCGGGCATCCGGAGTTGCTATGCCATCCCAAGTTCGTCCTGGCCGATCAGCAGTTCCGTCGGCGACAGGAACATGTAACGCGGTACGTCGAGGTTTTGCGGTGCCGGCTTGTCGCGAAATACCCGTCCGGCGAGATCGTACGTTGATCCATGGCATGGGCACAGGAAGCCGCCTGGCCAGTTATCGGGCAGGTTTGGCTGAGGCCCCGGCTGAAAGCGGGGTGCCGGCGTACAACCGAGGTGCGTGCAAACGCCAACCACGACAAGAATGTTCCGATGGTCCGCCCGCGAGCGGAAGGTGTTTTTGCAATAGTTCGGTAACGGCATCGAGAAAACGTGGAGCGAGTCGGGATCCGCGACAAGCGGAGTCGCCTTGATGACGCTTTCGAGCATGTCCGGCGAGCGATCCACCACGAACACCGGCATCCCGCGCCATGCAACCGTCAACATCTCCCCTTCAGACAACTGGCCGATGTCGGCCTTGACCGGCGCGCCTGCGGCGAGCGCACTGGCGGGTGGCATCAGCGAGTCCGCGAAAGGAATTGCCGCTGCAATTCCGCCGAGTCCGGTCGCAACGGATGTCACGATGAGCCAACGACGGCGATTGACGTCGGGTCCTGTCGATTCAATCGGCTTCTCGTCCATGTCAACTCCTTCGAGCCACGGATCCTGTTTTGCGAGCCGCTGCCGCACTTGAAACCGCGCTTGAACAGATCGGCCCGGCTTCCGGATGCAGCGTCACTTCGTCCAGACGAACACCGTGCGGGAATGCGAAGACGCATGTACGTCGACGTTGCGCCGCATGACTTGTCCGCGATACGTGGCCGCAACGGTATAGCGTCCGTCTGGTATCGATATGAGCAGGAACGGCCCGGCAGTTACCGTCGAGAGGACAGTCTTGCCACGCGCATCGGTTATTCGGACGGGGATATCTGCCAGATACTCGTTCCCGTTGCTCGTGTGTCCGGCAAACTCGAGCACGAGCGAATATTTGTCCATCTCCCGTTTGATTGCAGCCGATTGATCGCTGCCGATTCCGCCAGACAGGTAGGTGACCGCGCCCGAATGTTCGGGTAGCGGCAGTGACGCCTGCTCGGCGGACAACGCGCTTTGGGTGAAGATGGCAATCGTCGCTGTCGCGACTCCAATCGCCATTCTGGACGAGTACTTCATGATTAACTCCTCAGGTGTGCTCCATGTCGACGCGCCTGTATCGAAGCGAGTTCAGCGTACGTCCATCGTGACGAACATTCGCATACCGGTCCGATCGACAAGGAGGTCTACGTTGTGAGCAGGGCGTGCGATCGTTTTATATAATTTAGCAGTACTTGTCACTGGCATGTTGTCCATTTTCAAGATGATGTCGTCTGACTCAATCCCGACAAATACTGCCGGTCCGCTGCTTTGCTCGACACGTACGCCGCAGTGGATTCTGGCTGTCCGCGCCTCGTCGCGAGTAAGATTGCGTGCGCCCAGTCCATACGCGCTGGGAGACAAGTTGTTGGTGCCCATCGCCGACGAGACCAGCGTCGCGTGGCGTATGGAGAGATCTCGCCAGTAGGCAAGATCGATCGCGGTGCCGTGGCTCAAATTGGCTACTGTCGTTGGAAAATGTGTTGAATCCGGAACGCCATTACCGTTGATACGAACGACAATGTCGCCAGCCCATATTCCAGCTTTTGCAGCGGGACTACCCGAGTCGACCGATGTGACGAGTGCGCCTTTCGGCCGCGTCAATTCGAACGATCTGGCAAGCGGGTCCGCCACCTCTTGCACCGCGACACCTAGCCCGCGATGGACTGCCTTGTCGTGCAACTTCAACTGGCGCTCGACTTTCATGGCTTCGCCGATCGGCATCGCAAACGCGAGGCCTAGGTACGGGTTGCCGTCGTCTGGAAGTGGCGTTTCGATACCGATGACGTCACCCTTGAAGCTCAAGAGCGAACTACCATCGACGCCAGTGTTCTCCATAAGATTCGTCTGAATCAATGGAACGTACAATTGATCGGGAAGCAGGCGGGAGGTATTGCTTGCGATACATCTGACGATCGAGTTCCCCAGTCCAAACGGGGAACCGATCGAGATGACCCACTCGCCGGCCTTTACTGAGGAAACCAATCCGATCCTGGCGATCGGCAACCCCTTCTCACGAATTCGGATCAGCGCGATGCCGCTTGCCCGATCGGTACCGATCAACTTTGCCCTGTATATTCGCTCGTCAGCCACGGTGACGGAGATTCTCGAGCCGCCTGCAATGTCCCCAGCATCGGTGAGGATGTCGCCGTCGGGTGAGACGATGAAACCGCTGGCGTGCCGATGCTCAGAGGTGATGCCGGGCGCACGAGGGAACGCCCTGACGAAGCGCAGGAACAGATTGTTTGCGACGCCTGGCGGTGGCCACAATTGCCGCACGCTCGATGTTTTGTCGATCGGAAACACGATAATGGCAGCGACTGCGGGGATGTCCAGCCGCGCTTTGTTCTCGAAGTCGGAAACGATGCCCGGGTAGGTCGGCATATCCGGCGTTGCGGGGAGAACGCCTTGCGAGGCCCGCATCGTCAGTGTCGGCGCCAGCAATTCCTTCGACATGCAACTCGACGACAAGGTCGCAATTGCCAGACTAGCGAGCTCGATACGCTTGAATTCGATGCTTGCCATGACTACGCTCCCGTCGCAAAGCGCTGAACGTGTTTCACGAAAAGATTGGTATGACATGTTTCATGCCGCGACTATTCCAACGTAGGTGGCCAGAATTAAATGATGCTTAAGAAGTCGAGGGCGGCCTGACCAGTTGTTCTAGGGCGAGATGAACTCGGAATCGATGCTAGGGGAGACTGCGTTTGGGCGCCGATCGAGGTGTAGGTTATGCGCTTCGCCGCGGAAGATAATCCGGGTATCAAGAACGTCGAAGACCAAACCGGCGCATCGGATTCGAATGCTAAGAATGGGACGTGGGCGAATAGCGGGGCACGCATGCTTGACGTTACAGAACCGGTAGGCCCGGTCGTTCGACCGTCCACGGGCTAGAGGGCCGCCAGCGTGCGGTTTGTATGGGTGTCGATCGCGCGGCTGCGACTACGCCGTCGGATTACCCCGGTCGAGGGGAGCTCCATCGTAGGCATCAGCCGATGTCCTCCGTTCGAACCTCATTTTGACTGGTACGCGTGGGCCAAGGCAGGATGCGCAGCAAGATGTTTTCTGTTCCGATCACTCGATGCGCCAGTGTACCCAGCACGTGGAAGCCGACCAACGCGGCAAGCCCGTAGGCCGTCAGTGCATGCAGTTCTCCCAGCCAATGCGACAGCACACGGTTTTTCGGAACCAGAGTCGGCAACGAAAAGAATCCGAAGCAGGTGGCCGTGTGTCCCGCGGCGTTCGTCTTCATCCAACCAAGCAGCGGGATGGCGAACATCAGCACATAGAGCAGGCTGTGGACTATACGTTCGGCGAGGCGGGCCGTCGTGCCGACCGGATTGACCGAAGGCGGCAGTTCGCGCCGCATGCGGACCCGATTCGCAAGACGAATCAGTACAAACCCGAGAACGACGATACCGATCGACTTGTGCAGGCCGACGAGGTCTTCGTTGTCGTCCAGCATTAGGCCGACGATCAAATTGCCGATCAGCGCGAAGGCCAGCAGCCAGTGCAGCAGGCTGATCGAGAGCGGGTAGCGGGTGACGATTTTCATGATGGTGCTGTTTTCCCGGGTCGGTTACCCGAGAAGGTCGTGATAGCGCTTTCTCGTGCCGTTGATCCGGCGTAGTGCCTGCTTGGCAGCTGCCAGATCGTTGGCCTGGATGGCCCGATCGACTTCGGTCAATTCGTCTCGCAATATGCGCATGCCCTCATCGTAAGTGGGTTGATCATCGCGATACGACTGGTGGCTGGCTTGCTGCGCGTCGCTTTCGAGCCGGGTCACGTATCCGCTTAGTTCGGGAATCGTCCGGCTGGACATCGCCCCCTGCATCGCGTGCTTCATATCTCTCATCAGGATCTTAATCTCGCCGGCGTGAACCGGCGGCGCAGCCAGCGCCAGCAGAACGCTGAACGTTGCGCATAAACGGAGTCGAAACGGAAGCCTGTTCATGGTGAGCGATTCGTTGTCGGGTGTCGGTGACCGCGACCTTATGGCGTCGACGTTAACGAATTCTTAAGGACTGGATTTTTCCGATACTCGCTTGATGCCTGCCCGTGCCTGCGGTTATCGTGCCGCAATGGACGCTATGTCTGGACAAACGGGAATGCGACACCATGCGGGTACTACTCGTGGAAGACGACAAGCTGATCGGCAGCGGAGTGGAAGACGGCCTGATCGAGGCCGGCATGACAGTCGACTGGGCGCATGACGGCAGGCATGCGCAGCTGGCGCTCGAAACCACGCCATATGATCTCGTCGTGCTCGACCTCGGCCTGCCCCGCTTGTCTGGAATCGAGCTGCTGGAGTGGGTTCGCAAGCGCCGTAACCATACCCCCGTAATGGTGATGACGGCGCGTGATACGGTGGCAGACCGCGTGAGCGGCTTGACTGCAGGCGCCGACGACTATCTTGGCAAGCCGTTCGATTTGACCGAGCTGATCGCGCGCTGCCGGGCGCTGGTGCGGCGCTCGCAGGGGCGCAGCACCGATACGATCGAGCATGGCGACATGTCGATCGATCCTGCTCTGCTGACGGTGACACGCGGAATCGAGCGCATCGTGCTGACTTCGCGCGAATGTGCTCTATTAGTCGAGTTGCTTGCGAATCAGGGCCGTCCACTCTCTCGCGCGCGTCTCCAGGACAGTCTCTACGGCTGGAACGAGGAAATAGAGAGCAACGCGATCGAAGTGCACGTTTCGAATCTGCGCAAGAAACTCGGTGCTGATCTGATCCGCACGATTCGTGGCGTCGGGTATGTAGTGGAGAAGGCATCGTGATGCGATCGATTCGGCAACGGCTTACCTTGCTGGTGCTGTCGGGGGTCGTCGCTGTCTGGGCATACTCGCTGGTTTCAAGCTATCGCCAGGCAATTCACGAAGCCGAGGAATGGGACGAAACACGCATCGAGCAAATCGCCCGGGCGTTTGCCGCGCTAGACGCGACCGATCTCCCGGTCTTTGCGGGAATCGTCATCGGTGCAGGCGAAGACGACGATGGCGACAACGACGCGTCCCCACGGATGCTGTACGAAGTGAGCGCAACAGACGGACGCATTCTGGCTGCCAGTCAGGGGTTGGACACACTCGATCTGCCGACGTTGCCTTCGGCAGCATCCTTCCCGATCCGGTCCGGAAATCCGAAATGGCACGCCTACGTGCTAACCGATGCTGCGCGCGGCCGGACTGTGCGCATCTTCGAACAACGTACGCACCGCTCGGATCTGTCCGCCGAGGTTGCACGTCGCGTTGCGCGGCCGCTCGCATTCGCGCTGCCCGTGATGGCCGTATTGATCTGGCTGGCGATCGGTCGCAGCCTGACGCCATTGCGAACGCTGTCCGAGGCGATCGTGGCACGTTCACCTGACAGGCTCGATGCCATTGGCACAAAGGGCATTCCGGACGAGGTGCGGCCGCTGGTCGCCGCGCTTAACACATTGTTGGAACGTCTGCGCGGCTCGCTCGATCGTGAGCGAGCATTTACGAGCGACGCAGCACATGAGCTCAAGACCCCGCTTGCAGCACTCAAGGTCCAGGCGCAGGTGGCGCTCACGGCGCGTGATCCGGAGCGCCAGAGGCGCGCAATGGAACGGGTTGTGGAGGGTGTCGACCGGAGCACCCATCTGGCGGACCAGTTGCTCGCACTGGCGCGACTAGACGAAACCATCCCGTTGCCCGGCGAGCCCGTTGATCTCGCACGCTTGGTGCAGACATGCGTGAATGACCATCAGGCGCGCGCGGATCGAAAACGGATGTCGCTGACGACACGCACTGACGAGGGCACTATCGTCCATGCGCCGCCGACGTTGGTTCGCGTCTTGCTCGACAATCTCGTCGATAACGCGATCAAGTATGGTCGGGAGCAAGGGAATGTTGAAATCGCGACGTGGCGAGATCCCGGCATGATTCGTATTGAGGTACGGGACGACGGCCCCGGTGTCTCGGACGGTAATCTGTCCAGACTGCACGACCGCTTCTTTCGCGGCGCGGATCATGACGAAAGCGGCAGCGGACTGGGGCTGTCAATCGTCGCACGCATCGTGACCAAACTCGGCGGGAGTTTCGCGTACGTCATCGGGTTGAACGGAACGGGGTTCGGCGTGCGTGTCGTCTTGCCTGTGTCGAACTGATGCGGTATCAACGGCATGACGATGGCTCTCTCCACCGAACAAGGCCGGCGATGCGTGGCATGGCCGAATGAAGCGCGCCGTCTCGATTGGAGATGTTCGGTATAGGGTGGGCAGATTCCAGTCTGTCGATCTCTTCCACGACATATAAATTGAGGGTCGAATCTGGTGCGTTCTCTTCGGGCTGGGGCAACCAGAGTAATGCGGCGGCAGTCCATTTGTTCGGCGGGAACCTTGTCGCGCGCCCTGTTTTGAGGTTGTACCCGAAGCAATGTGGCATCGATAAAGCCGGAGAATCCGTCTCGCGTCAGACCTTCCCAAAACTGTCACATTTCATCGATATCTTCCCGCGCTTACCACACTCAGAAGGAATGGAAATGAAACTGAAAGCGATCCCGGTTCTTATGCTGGCGATGCTGTCTTCGTCGCTTGTCCATGCGGTCGACATCACCGGCGCGGGTAGCACGTTCGCAGCGCCGATCTACGCCAAATGGGCGGACGCCTATCACAAGTCCGGCGGGGGCAAGATCAATTACCAGGGGATCGGTTCGTCGGGGGGCATCAAGCAGATTCAGGCGAAGACCGTCGATTTCGCAGGCTCGGACGCTCCACTGAAGGACGTCGAACTGACGAAGGACGGCCTGTTTCAGTTCCCGACGGTCGTCGGCGGAGTCGTGCCGGCGATCAACGTGCCTGGCATCAAGGCAGGCGAGATCACGCTGTCGGGGCCGGTTCTCGGCGACATCTACCTCGGCAAGATCAAGAAGTGGAACGATCCGGCCATCGTTGCACTGAACCCCAAGGTCAAGCTGCCTGACCTCGACATTGCCGTAGTCCGTCGTGCCGACGGCTCGGGTACGAGCTTCATCTGGACGAACTACCTGTCGAAGGTCAACCCCGAGTGGAAGAGCAAGGTCGGGGAGGGCACGACGGTGGCTTGGCCGACAGGTTCGGGTGGCAAGGGTAACGACGGCGTTGCGGCATTCGTGCAGCGCCTGCCGGGCACGATCGGCTACGTCGAATGGGCGTACGCAAAGCAAAATCACATGATTTACACTGCGATGAAGAACGAGTCGGGGGCGGTTGTCGAGCCGACGACCGAAACCTTCAAAGCCGCTGCTGCCGGTGCGGACTGGAAAAAGTCGTTCTATCAGATTCTGACTAATGAGCCTGGCAAGGATGCGTGGCCGGTGGTCGGTGCGACATTCGTGCTGTTGCACACGGTGCAGGACAAGCCTGAACAGGCGAAGGAAACGTTGAAGTTCTTCGAATGGTCATTCAAGAATGGCACTTCAGCTGCCGACAGCCTTGACTATATTTCGCTGCCGCAATCGGTGGTCAGCGAGATCGAGAATCAGTGGAAGGTCAGGGTTAAGGATGCGACCGGTAAGTCCGTCGCTCCGTGATCTCGATGTGCATCAGCCTGAAGCGCTATTGGGCGCTTCAGGTGCACTGATCCCGTATCGCGCGTCCGGGATTTCATGTAGTCGCGTTACGAAACGATTGCATTCGAGCGTGCCGGATTTGGCGCAAACACCCCAAGTGTTCTCGACGACGCGCACGAGCTGAACGAATATAGCGCTTTGATGGTCGTCTGCCGTGTCGGTGACCTCGATCTTCGGCGAGTAATCTTCACCTCGCCGGCCTTCATTGAGGCTGCAGCGCACACCGCGCCAGCAAACCCATACGTGATCGTAGCGTTCGCCTCTCCCTATGCGCCCATAGCTTGCGTACGGCCGACGGTTAGTGGTCACCACGAGTAAGCCGGCCGACTTTACAGGTGCGTTCAGGAGCACCATCGCGGCTGCATATGGCCACTGCCATCGTCACGAGTATGCTCAGGCGATCGCTGCGGTCACCAGCGTGAAGAGGGTCCGTGCAATATCTAGGGGTCAGCAAGCGTTGAAGTAGCCCGCTCGACGGCACGACTGGTCGTTGCGCAGTGCATTTGCGTCCGGGAACTGCCGCATAGATTGAATATGATGACGGATCCTTGGCGATCACCGAATCGTGACCGACCAGTTCCTGCGGCTGGCGAAGTGGATGCGGGAATCACCGGACTAATCACCGGCCAGCATCGTCAAAGCATGCATGTCAGAGTCAACGCGCCTCCCGTGGCAAAATCTACCCGCCTTGCTAACTTGGGGAAAACATCGTGCGCGTTCTCGTTATCGAAGACGACGCCAGCATCGCGGCCAATCTCTACGACTATCTGGAGAGTACTGGCTACGAAGTCGATATGGCCTTGAACGGCCCTGCCGGCCTGAAGCTAGCTGTGTCGCAGTCCTGGGATGCAATCCTTCTCGATCTTTCGTTGCCGGGGATCGATGGGCTGACGCTATGCCGCAAGCTCCGCGAAGAAAACCATCGCGATACGCCGGTGCTGATGCTGACGGCTCGGGACACGCTGGACGACAAGCTCGACGGCTTTGATCACGGCGCCGACGACTATCTCGTCAAGCCATTCTCGCTCAAGGAAGTCGGCGCGCGCCTCGGCGCGCTGGTCAAGCGCTACCGAGGGCAGGTTGCCGAGACCGCGCTGTGTTGCGCCGATGTCCGCCTCGATCTGAAGACACTGACAGTCGAGCGCGCCGGGCGGCCGGTGAAGATACCGCCCAAATGCCTGCATCTGCTGCGTCTGCTTATGCAGACGCCGGGCCGGGTGATAGGTCATGCGGAGCTCGAAGCCGAAGTATGGGGCGACGCGCTGCCGGACAGCGACACGCTGCGCACGCACGTCTACACGTTGCGTCGCGCGCTCACCGCGCAGGGTGAACGTGACCCGATCGAAACCGTTCATGGTCTCGGCTACCGGTTCGTGGCGGGCGACGATCGTGCGCTTTAGCCTTCGTGCGAAGGTCGCGCTCTTCTTCTCCGCGCTGACGATCGTACTGCTCATCGCGCAGGCTTTGGGCGTCAAGACGCTCGCCGAAGCGCAGGAGGAACGACTGATCACAGCGCTGATCAGCGACGATCTTGCCAGCGTGCTTCGTTCGTATCGCAGCGACCCTGCGCTGATGCCGCCGTTCGATGTCCGGCTGAAGGGCTATGTATCGGCGGCGGACCGCCCGCAACTCACGCTGCCGGACTCGGTGACTCAACTCCCCGACGGCACCCACGAAATCATCCTCGACGACCGAGAGATTCACGTCGCGATCGTCTCGTTCGGCGCGGGCCGCCTCTACCGCGTGTACGACTTCAGTGCTTACGAGCAGCGATTCCGGCAGGTGATCAACGCATTGATGGCCGGCACCGGCGTGTTCGCGCTGCTCACGATCTGGTGCGCGTTCTGGTTGTCGGGGCTGCTGGTGCGGCAGGTCGCGAGCCTGGCGCAGCAGGTCAAATCGCTGCGGCTCGGCGGCGCTGCGTCGCTGAACACCGGGAAGTACGACGAGGTCGAGGTGGGCGAGCTGGCTGAAGCGTTCAACGACTACTATCGGCGCATGGCCGAGATGGTCGAGCGCGAGAAGGAATTCGCCGGAAACGTCAGCCACGAACTGCGCACACCGCTGACCGTGATCAAGACCAGTTGCGAACTGATCGAGCACGATGCGTCCATCGGTGCGAAGTCGCGCGCCCGCCTGCGGCAGATCGAGCGCGCGGCGGACGGAATGAAGGATCTGGTCGACGCACTGCTGCTGCTTGCGCGCGAGCAACAGCCAGCCGACATTGCTGCCGTGAGCCTCGTCGGCGCGATCGAAGAAGCGGTCGATCCAGCCGCCGCGACGCTGTACGCCAAGGGCATCCATACCAGGATCGATATCGATCACGGCGTGCATGTCGAGGTCAGCCGCTCCGTGCTCAGGCTCGTGCTGTCGAATCTGATCGATAACGCCGTCCGCTATACGGATCGCGGCGAGATCGCGTTCTCGTTCGCGGACGGCTGGCTGCATATTGACGATACCGGCCACGGCATCCCGGCCGACGCGCTGCCGCGCGTGTTCGATCGCGGCTACCAGGCACGGACGGCCGCGCCGGGTTTCGGCATCGGCCTGTCGATCGTGAAGAAGATCTGCGACCGCCACGGATGGACGATTCGGATCGGCAGCGAACCAGGCCGGGGCACCCGCGTGTCGCTATGCCTGCCGGCCCCGAACCCGGTGCGCCCGGGGTCGACCTGACCCTTTGTTGACAAAAACTTCACAACCGGTTGCGTAGTATCCGGGCCGAAAGCCGACACCCGGTCGGCATGGACCCTGGATATCCTTATGCGCGGAGCGCTGCTTATCGTCTGTGCGTTGCTGGGCGGCTGTGCGACCTACCATCCCCAGCCGATCGCTCCGTTACTGATTGCCCGTCAATTCGAGAACCGTACGCTCGCGAGCGACGAACTGCATGCGTACCTCGCGCGCGAGCTTGGGCACGACTTAGCGCAGTGGCCGCTGCCGCACTGGAACCGCGAGACGCTCACGCTGGCGGCCTGGTACTACAGTCCGGCGCTGGATGTCGCGCGCGCACAGTGGGGAACCGCGAAGGCCGGAATCGATGTGGCCGGCGCGATTCCGAATCCGGTCCTTCAGTTGCCGTTCCAGTGGGCGACGCCGAATCCGGGGCCGGGTGCGCCGTTCACAACCGGGCCGGCACTCGATATCCCGATCGAGACCGCGGGCAAGCGCGGCTATCGGATCGATCAGGCGTCACACCTGTCGGAATCCGCTCGTCTTGCGATCGGCAACGAAGCGTGGAAAGTCGGCGCTCAGGTACGTGACGCGCTCCTGGCGCTTCATGCGGACCGCGAACGCAGCGCGCTGTTGTTGCGCAAGGTCGAGGCCGAACAGCAGATCGTCGCGATGGTGACGAAGCGACGCGCCGTCGGAGAAAGCGCGGGTCCCGACGTCGATGCGGCCGTCGCCGCGCAAACCCAGGCGCAGGTCGATCTGGCAGCCAGCCGAGCAGCCGAACGGGATGCGCACGCGCAACTGGCTGCGGCGATCGGCATACCGGCAGCCGCGCTCGAGCATGTCGCGTTCGATTTCGACGGATTCGACGGCGCTTCACCACCGCCACCCGCGACCGAGGCCCGGCGCGACGCGATCCTGCATCGTGCCGACCTGCTCGGTTCGCTCGCCGACTATGCCGCCGCCGAATCGGCGTTGCAGCTGGAGGTCGCGAAGCAATACCCTGACATTCATCTGGGCCCTGGATACACGTACGACACCGGCACGCACAAGATCGCGTTCGGCTTGGCCGGCATCACGCTACCGATCTTCGATCAGAATCAGGGCGGTATCGCCCAGGCGGAAGCGAAGCGCAAGGAAGCCGCGGCCCGCACCGTCGCGCTGCAGGACACGATCCTCGGCGATCTCGACCACGCGCTGACTCGCTATCGATCGAGCATCGATGCGTTGCAGCTGTCCGATGCGCACCGAATCGCCGCACGCAGGCAACTCGACAGTCAGGAGGCCGGATTCGCGGCCGGCGACGTCGATCGCCTGACGCTCACGCAGGCGAAGGCCGACTACCAGGCCAGCGAGATCGCTCGTCTGGATGCGACCGTCGCGGTTCGCCAGGCGGCCGGCGCGCTCGAGGACGCGATGCAGCGCCCGCTGATGCCGGACGCCGGTCGAACCCTCTCTCCGTTACAACAGGGTGCGCGATGAAACGCCGACTGTTCGTCCTCTCAGTCATTTCCATCGCGCTGGTCGCCGGTGCCGGGGGGTACATCTACCGGACGCTCGGTCCAGGAGCATCGCCACCGGTTGCCGCAGCACCCACGGCGCAGCCCACCGTGCAAACCGTGAACGGCGAAACGGTCGTCGTCGTACCGGCCGACGAGCAGCGCGCCGGCCGGATCGAGGTGACGACGCTCGCCGCGGCGGCCATGCGCTCCGGCCACACCGCCTATGCGACGGTCGTCGATCTGCAGCCGTTGTTCGATCTGCGCAACCGGCTGGCAACCGCCATCGCGGACCGCGATGCCGCACGTGAACTGGCGGCAACATCGCAAGCGCAATACGAGCGAAGCCGGACGCTTTTCGCGGACGATCGCAACATCTCTCAAAAGGCGCTGCAGGATGCGCAGGCGGCCGCCCAAACGGCTCGCGCGAAGCTGCAGTCCGCCGATGCGGCACAGCGCTCGCTGGCTGCGACGATGCGCCAGCAGTTCGGCGATGTGCTGACGAATGCCTCGATGGCGCCTCAATCAAGGCTGTTTCAGCAACTGCTCGCCGGGCAGACGGTTGTCGTGCGAGTGACGCTGCCGCCGGACGATGCGGATACCGCTCCCGAACGTATCGCGATCGATGGCCTGGACGGGCAGCCAGTGACGGCACAGAAGCTGTCGTCGTCGCCGCAGGGCGATCCGGCGGTACAGGGCAATCCGTGGCTCTATGCGGCCGCGCGTGCGTTACCGGTTGGTACCCGCACAAGCGCGCACGTGCCCGGCGCGAATCTGGCCGCGTCCGCAGTGGCGATCCCCGATCGGGCCGTCGTGTGGTACGGCGGCCAGCCCTGGGTCTATGTACGCACGGCACCCGATCGCTTCACGCGTCGCGCCGTGCCAGCCGAATCCGCCGGCGATCAGGGCTTCGACGTGACGACGGGTTTCCATGCCGGCGATGCCGTCGTGACGCAGGGTGCGCAGTTGCTGCTGTCGGAGGAGCAGAAGCCGCAGGGCATTGCAACGGCCTGCAAGGATCCGCCCGAATGCGACGACTGAATCCGAAGGTCGGTTCGCCTGTCATCCATCCGATAACTGCCCATGCTTAACGCGATTATCAGGTTCTCGCTGCGCTTTCGCGGCATCGTGTATGCGCTCGCCGTGCTCGCGGCCGGCTACGGCCTCTATTCACTGACGCGCGCAAAGCTCGATGTGTTCCCGGAATTTGCGCCACCGATGAGCATCGTCCAGACCGAAGCACCGGGCCTGACCAGTGAACAGGTTGAGACGCTCGTGACGCAACCGGTCGAGAACGCGCTCGGCGGCATGGTCGGGCTGCAATCGATGCGTTCGAAATCGATGCAGGGCCTGTCCGCGATCACGCTCGTATTCGACGCTCGCGCGAACGTGATGCAGGTCCGACAACTGGTCTCCGAGCAGGTGAACGCGCTCGCCGCGACTTTGCCTGCCGGCGTGCAGCCGCCGCGACTGCTGCCGCTCACGACCACGACCTGCGTAGTGCGGACCATCGGACTGACGTCGAAAACCCGCTCGCTGATGGATCTGTACGACGTCGCGCAATGGACGGTCAAACCGCAGTTGCTCAGCGTCCCTGGTGTGGCGGACGCGATCGTGTTCGGCGGCGAGACGCGCCAGTTGCAGATCCAGGTCGATCCGGCGAAGCTGATGCGCTACGGCCTGTCGATCCAGGACGTGATCGCCGCGGCACGGTTGTCGACCGGCGTGCGCGGCGCCGGCTTCATCGAGAACGCGAACCAGCGCATCGCCGTCAACGCGGACGGCCAGATCACGACACCCGCGAAACTGGCTGGTGTCGTGCTGCGCTGGAGCAACGGTGCTGCCGTACGCCTCGGTGACGTTGCCACCGTGACCTGGGGCAGTGCTCCGTCCGTCGGCGCGGCGTCGATCATGGGCCAGCCCGGGGTGATGCTGGTGCTCGAAAGCCAGTACGGCACCAACACGCGGACGGTGACGAAAGCGATCGAGCAGTCGCTTGCCGCACTGAAGCCGGAACTCGAACGGCAAGGATTCGACCTGAATGCCGACGTGTTCCGGCCCGCCAGCTTCATCGACGCGTCGATCGGTCACCTGCGGACCTCGCTGCTGGTCGGTGCGGTGCTGGTCATCGCGGTGCTGTTCCTGTTCCTGCTCAATGCGAGGACGGCCATCATCTCGGCGGTCGCGATTCCTCTCTCGCTGCTGATCGCGATCGTCGTGCTGACGGCGTTCGGTGTGAGCCTCAATACGATGACGCTCGGCGGTCTCGCGATCGCGCTCGGCGAGGTGGTCGACGATGCGATCATCGACGTCGAGAACATCTACCGGCGGCTGCGCCAGAACCGCAACCTGCCCGCGCCGCTGCCGGCCTATCGCGTGGTGCTGCGCGCGTCGCTCGAAGTGCGTAGCGCGGTCGTGTTCGCCACCTTCATCGTGATGCTGATCTTCCTGCCGGTCCTGTCGCTGTCGGGTGTAGCCGGCAAGCTGTTCGCGCCGCTCGGCATCGCGTACATCCTCGCGGTGCTCGCTTCGCTCGGCGTCGCGCTCACGCTCACGCCTGCGATGGCGCTTGCACTGCTGGCACGCGGGCCGCTCCCCGCGCATGAACCCCGTTTGCTGACGTGGCTGAAGGCGCGCTACACCGCGGTGCTGCGGAAGGTCGAGCAGCGCGTCGGAACCGTGATGGCGGTCGTCGCGCTGCTGTGCGTCTCGGCGCTCGCCGCGCTGCCGTTCCTGCGCGGCAACTTCATTCCGGAGCTGCGCGAAGGACACTACATCGTGCACATGGGCCTCGCGCCCGGCACGTCGCTCGCCGAATCGATGCGCGTCGGCAAGCAGGTTTCGCAGGCACTGATGCGCGTACCCGGCGTGCAACTGGTGGCGCAGCGCGCGGGCCGCGCGAACGAGGTCGTCGATCCGGTCGGGGTACAGCTCAGCGAGTTCGAGGTCGACCTCAAGCCGATGGGCGCGTCCGGCCAGAACTCGACCTTGCATCGCATTCAGGACGCGCTGTCGCGCTTCCCCGGCCTGTCCACGTCGGTCAACACGTTCCTGGTCGAGCGCATCGACGAAACCATTTCGGGGGTGACGGCGCCCGTGGTCGTCAACGTGTTCGGCGACAACCTCGATGTAATCGACCGCACGGCACAGAGCATCGCCCGGCTGCTGGGAACGATTTACGGCGTGGCAAGCGTGAATGTCGAATCGCCGCCCGGCATTCCCGAACTCGAGGTCAGGCTCAAGCCGGAGCAGTTGAGCCGCTGGGGCTATAGGCCCGTGGAAGTGCTTGATGCGATCCAGAGCGCGTACCAGGGCGCCACGGTGGCACAAACCTATGAGGGCGGTCGGACCTATGACGTGTCGGTTGTTCTCGCGCCTGGCATTCGCAGGAATCTCGATGATGTCGGCGCATTGATGCTGCACAACCCAGATGGCCTCGCCGTCCCGCTGCGTGAGCTGGCGGCGATCAGCCAGGTGTCCGGCCGCTACCAGATCACCCATGATGGCGGCCGGCGCATGCAAGCAGTCGCCGTGACGCTCGGCAGCCGTGCAGTGAGCGATTTCGTGCGCGAAGCCCAGGCCCGCGTGAATCGCGAGATCGTGATGCCAACGGGCACGTATGCGGTGTTCTCCGGGGAAAGCGAAGCGCGCGCGCAATCGCAGCGCGACCTGCTCGCCTATGGCGGGATGTCGATCGTCGGCATCGCGCTGCTGCTGTTCCTCGCAATGAAAAGCCGACGCGGGGTGCTGCTTGTGATGGTGAACTTGCCGTTCGCCCTGGTCGGCGGGGTGCTGAGCGTGGTGCTGACCGGCGGCGACCTGTCGCTTGGTGGCATGGTCGGCTTCGTGACGCTGTTCGGCATATCATTGCGCAACTCGATCATGCTGATCAGCCACTACGAGCATCTGGTACACGTCGACGAGATCCCCTGGAATGCCGACACGGCCGTGCGCGGCGCCTCCGAACGACTGATTCCTATCATGATGACCGCGCTTGTAACGGGGCTGGCATTGTTGCCGCTCGCGCTGACCAGCGGTGCGGCGGGCAACGAAATCGAGGGGCCGATGGCGATTGTTATCCTTGGCGGTCTGATTACCTCGACCGCGCTGAACCTGATCGTGCTGCCCACGCTGGCGTTGCGCTACGGCCGCTTCGAGCGTGACACGCTGGCAGAATCACTGGCTGCGTCGTCGAACGGGTAAGCGATGTGCATCCGTGAACTTCACATCTGACCGGAACCAAATATGCACGGCTGGCTCGTCAGCATTCGGGCTCATCCAGGTCTCGCCCTCGCTACGGTCTTCGGCGTGGCGTGCGCGGAATCGCTCGCCGTCGTAGGCACCGTCGTTCCCGCAGGCGTCGTGATGTTTGCTGCGGGCGCGTTGATCGGGGCTGGCGTGCTGGATGGGTGGGTCACGCTGGGTGTCGCCGCGCTCGGTGCCGTGGCAGGTGACGGGATCAGCTATGAATTCGGTCGCCGGTATGCTGGCGAGTTGCGCACGTGGTGGGCAGAGAAGGGACATGAGGCGGCCTGGGCTCGCGGCGAGCAGTTCGTGGCAAAACACGGTGGGAAAAGCATCGTCATGGCCCGCTTCTTCGCGCCCGTGCGCGCAATCGTCCCGCTGGTGGTCGGCGCGGCGCGGATGCCTCGACACAAGTTCTATCCGATCAACGTCGCCTCCGCGCTGGCCTGGTCGCCCGCTCACATCGGCCCGGGGATCGTGTTCGGCGCGTCGGCACAGCTCGCCGAGGCGGTCAGCGGGCGTCTCGCCGCGATGCTGCTTCTGCTGGCTGCGCTGCTCTGGCTGATCGTCCGATTGACGCGCGTTGCCATTCGGCGCGGCATGCCGTTCGCCCGAGTCAGCGCACAGCAGGCGATGGCACGTCTGGAGCGTCGGCATCCGCGCGTGGCGAGCCGCCTGTCGGGTGTCATCGGACCCGAGCGCCTGGAATCGCCAACTTTGGTGGTTCTGGCGTTGCTCTTTCTTGGCAGCGTGTGGCTGTTTCTGGGCATCCTGCAGGATGTGGTTGCGCACGATCCGCTGATGCGGGCCGACACAGTGATCTACAGCTTCCTGCAGACGCTGCGCACGGCACCAGTTGATAAGCTGATGGCCAGTGTCGTCGAACTGAGCTCCTGGAGTACGGGGCTGGCGATTGCCGCCGTCGTACTTGTCTGGCTGATGGTGCGACGGTGCTGGCGGACCGCCGGCTACTGGACACTCACAGTCGCCATCGCCGGTGCCTTGAATCCCGTGCTCGAGCCGTCGGACTATGTGCGACCGTTCGCCTGGCAGGTGGACGTGATGCATGCTCCGTTACCAAGCGGCAATGCCACATTCAACATTCTCGTCTACGGGTTTCTCGGCTGGCTACTGGTCCACCGTCGAGCGCCTCTCTGGCGAACTGCCGTCATCACGCTCATCGCAGCCTGGGTCGCGCTAACTGGATGGGCTCGCCTGTATCTGGGGGAGAACTGGCTGGCGGACGTGCTGGGCGGTTGGAGCCTGGGTCTCGCGTGGTTCGCGATCGTGGCCGGCGTCTACACTTATCGGCAGGTGCACGACGAGGTGCAACCGGGACTACTGGCCTGCCTCGTGACGGCAGTGCTGACAATTTTTGGGCCGTGGACCAACCCCGGGCATCTGCAGGCCGAGCTCGACCGGTACCGGCCGGCGAATCACGAAACCAGGGTGACGCTGAAGCAATGGATCAACGGCGGCTGGCGCGAACTTCCGGCCCGCCGCACCGAGCTGAGCGGCGATCGTGAAGAAGCGCTGCCGTTGCAGTGGGTCGACGCTTCCGATGCGATTACACATCGCCTCGAAGCAGCAGGTTGGCGGGTGGCCCCGACATGGTCCGCGAAGTCCACGCTGCTGTGGCTGTTGCCCATGACATCCGTGGCACTGTTGCCGGCGCTACCGAAGCTGTCGGACGGACGCAGCGCTGACCTGACATTTGTGAAATTCGATCCGGACCAACCGATGGACCGTACGGTGCTTCGGCTCTGGCAGTCCGGTTACCGAATGGCGGACAGAGGGACGGCCGGCGAACCGCGTGGCGTCCCGGTCTGGTACGGCGCGCTGTATCACGAAGCCTTCCGGCAGCCGTGGTACCTGCTCACACTAAGTACCACCGATTGGCCAGATGCCGCCGCCATTTCCCACCTGCTACCTGCGGGCACACCGCCGTTGAGCCTCCCGGCGATAGACAACAGCGGGGGGCGGCACGCGGTACTGGTCTTGCCGGCCATCCCCGAAATACCATCCGAAACGCAGACGCAAAAATGATCAACATGCGATACACCGTCCGTCCGGGCGGGATGGCGGACGCCACTCAATCCAGAAAGCTGGCCAATCAACGACTGGGGGGTAATTCGTGCGCTGGTCGCCGCCCTGATCGCTGGGTCAACGGGCGTGGCGGCAAGCGCCGCGCGAGTGACCGTCACCGCCAGCTCCGACGTGCAGCCCTCCATGAATGCCGGATCGGTCATAAAGGATTCTTATGGCTTCATCAAGTCTGGATGAAAACGCATTACGCGTCGCCGCAGACCAGGACCGGAATGCAGTACTCAGCGGACATGACGCGCTTCGGGTTGGATTGTGCCGGTACCCAAGGTGCTATCACCGCGGGCAAAGTCCTCGATGCACTGGATAAAGTGACCTGGCAGTCCGACGAACCGGCAGGTGAGATTCAGCTGACTCCCGAGCCGCGCAATATCGACACCGCCACGTGGACGATGTGCACCGCCGGAAGCGGTGTCTGGAGAAGCAAATAGTGCCGTGCAGCGTTCGTCTTCACGTCAGCGAATGACGACGTGTTGCACCCGTTTCCCTCTATTCCTACTGCCTATGCCCCCTGACACCTCCGCCATCGAGAAAACTGTCATTCCCCGCGCGGTCTGGTTGCTCGGCTTTGTGAGCCTGTTCATGGACTTGTCGTCGGAACTGGTCCATGCGCTGCTGCCGGTGTATCTGGTCACGACGATGGGCATGAGCGTTGCCGCACTCGGCGTCCTCGAAGGTGCGGCCGAAGCGACCGCGATGATCGTCAAGGTGTTCTCGGGCGCCATCAGTGACTGGCTCGGGTGCCGCAAAGGACTGCTGCTTCTCGGATATGGGCTGTCCGCGTTGACGAAACCGTTGTTTCCGCTCGCCGGGACACCCGCTGTCGTCGTGACTGCCCGAGTGCTCGACCGTGTGGGCAAGGGAATCCGGGGCGCGCCGCGCGATGCGCTGGTGGCCGACGTGGCGCCTCCGGAAATCCGCGGTGCGTGCTTCGGCTTGCGCCAGTCGATGGATACGATCGGTGCGTTCCTCGGCCCGACGCTCGCGATCGCGCTGATGCTTTGGTTGGCGGACCACATCCAGACTGTCCTGTGGTTCGCCGTGGTGCCAGCCTTTATCGCGATCGGTCTGATCGCATTCGGTATTCGCGAGCCCAACCGAACACCGGTCCAGCGGACGTTTCGTTCCCCGTTGCACTGGCGCGCGCTGCGTGTGTTTCCCGCGCGCTACTGGTTTGTCCTCACCATTGGCGCGACTTTCACGCTCGCGCGCTTCAGCGAGGCGTTCCTCGTGCTGCGCGCGCAGCAAACTGGACTGGATGTAGCGTGGATTCCCGGCGTATTGGTCGTGATGAGCTTCGCGTATTCGCTGTCGGCCTATCCGGTCGGGATTCTTTCTGACCGGCTTGATCGCCGACCGCTGCTGGCGGCCGGCATGGTGCTGCTGATTGCCGCTGATCTGCTGCTCGGCATCGGCAGGTCGATCTCGTCGATGTTCCTCGGCGTCGGCGTGTGGGGCCTGCATATGGGATTCACTCAGGGCATTCTCGCCGCGATGGTGTCCGAAACATCTCCCGCCACACTGCGCGGCACTGCGTTCGGCGTGTTTAACCTGGCCTGTGGTGTGTGCATGCTGCTCGCCAGCGCAATTGCCGGCGGTCTGTGGGGGCGTTTCGGCGCATCGACCACCTTTTTAGCCAGTGCCGCCCTTGTCATGGTGCCGCTGTGCTTGTGCTGGTTTGCGCCGCCGGCGGTTTCACGAACTTGATAGATGTCCATAGACACCTCCATCGCCATGAACACACTCGAAGCATTTAACCAGTCGCTTTTCCTGATAATCAACGCCACGCCGGCAACACCGCGGTGGTTGATCGAGTCGGCCATACTGATTGCTGCCGATTTGATTTATCTAATACCTATTCTCTTAACCGCCATTTGGCTGTGCGGTAACGAAGTACAGCGCAATCTCGCGATACATGCGTGTGCAGTCGCGATAGTGGGGCTGGGCGCGAACCAGCTGATCGGCCTGGTGTGGCAACATCCGAGACCGTTTATGATTGGTCTCGGCTATACGCCAATTCGGCACGCTTCAGATTCTTCATTTCCGAGCGATCACGCGACCGTGTTCGCGGCAATCGCGCTAACACTGCTGGCTGGTGGTGCACGGCGATGGGGTGGAGTGATACTGGTATGCGGTTGCGCTGTCGCCTGGGCGCGAGTTTTTCTAGGAGTCCATTTCCCTCTCGACATGTTTGGTGCGCTGATGGTCTCCTGGGTAGCCAAAACGGTGACAACTCCAATATGGGATGTCGTAGGTGAACCTCTGACGTTGGCAACGGTTTGCATCTACCGGCGGCTTCTGGCGCGTCCAATCGCCTTGGGTTGGCTACGCCGCTAGTGCGGTGACGGTCCAAAAAGAGCCAAGCGACACACGTCAATCCGAGTGTTAGAACAGACAGCATCTGCTTGGACAGCGGCGAATCGGGGCAGGATTTTGTGCATTCAATCTGGCTGAGGGGAAGGGAAACAAACCTGAACACTGAGCCCTCGAGTATCCGTCCGGTTCGCCATCCTCATTTCGGCATGATGGTGTTCTGCAATCCGTTGAACGATCGAGAGCCCCAATCCCGTCCCGGATGAGACTTGTCCGGCACCGCGATAAAACCGCTCCCAAACCCGTGTCAGTTCGACGTCCGGGATACCTGGACCCGTATCTTGAACCTCTAGCATCGGATGAGCGCCCTCGCTGCGAACGACGACGTCGACGCATGCACCTGCGCCGGCATATCGGATCGCGTTGTCGACCAGATTGCTGATTAAAATGCGCAATTCTTCGTGGTTTCCGCAGACGATCACTGCGTGTGCTGCGACCAGCCCCAAGTCAACACGATGCGCTTCCGCCACGCGCTCTCGGTCACTCACGACCGAAAGTGCG
This sequence comes from Burkholderia metallica, assembly GCF_902832845.1. Classification (GTDB taxonomy): domain Bacteria; phylum Pseudomonadota; class Gammaproteobacteria; order Burkholderiales; family Burkholderiaceae; genus Burkholderia; species Burkholderia metallica. The sequence continues at coordinate 140,772 of NZ_CADFDB010000015.1, forward strand.
ATCGACGCGATGTCCAACTTTTCGAAGGGGGCCACCAATGCTTCCGGCGCAAGACGTGCGAGCGTCAACAACTGCTCCGCAAGGTGAGCCAGTCTCGATGTTCCGGTGAGAATCTGCGCGACGATTGCATCGCGTTCGTGTGAACTTTGAGCATGAGGTAAGAGCTCCGCTTGAATGCCAAGCCCCATAATCGGTGTACGCAACTCGTGGGCTGCGTCCGCGATAAAGTGCTTCTGCGTGGCAAAGGACAGGTCAAGCCGAGACAGCAGATCGTTGATCGAATCGACCAATGGCCGGACCTCGTTAGGCAAGGTCGCGGTATCGATCGACTGCATATTGTCGGCGTCGCGTTGTTTGAGCGTTGATGCAATCTCCCTAAGTGGTCTCAATCCGTAACCGACGCCGAACCACAAGAAAAGCGCTAGAACGGGTAGTAACGACAGAACCGGCCAGAGAAGGTGCATGGCGATCTCGGCAATGGCCTCCCAACGTGCGCGCTGCACCTGAGCGACACGAATCAGGGTGTCACCGCTCCGATACACATAGGTATGCCATAGCTGCCCTTGACCGGCGACGTCCGCGAGTCCGGGGCCTCGAGGCGGGGGAAGCGACGAGTCGGGGTCAGTGCTGAAAAGAACACCCGATCCACGCCAGATTTCAAGCAATACGCCGTGCGATTGCTGGCCCGACAGGCTGGCGTCGTCACTTTGCCTGACACCCGTCAGTGACAGGCGGCCGTTGGCATCGACGATCACGTGCCGGGCTACCGCCTTCAACTGATCGCTGAGAAGCTCGTCGATTTCGGTCAACGCGCCCCAGTACGTGGCTGCGCTCGCGATCACGCCGATTAACAGTGTCGTGGGCACGAGCCAGAGCAGAAGTCTACGCCTGAGCGATTTCATCCTGGCACTCCGATCCGGTAGCCGATGCCCCGTACGGTCACGATGATGTCCGTACCGAGCTTCTGGCGCAAATGATGAATGTGAACCTGGACCGTGTTGCTCTCGACTTCCTCGTTCCATCCGTACAGGCATTCCTCGAGATGCTCTCGAGTAACGATCCCCTTTGGACGGCGGATAAGTTCCTCCAGGATGGCAAACTCCCTTGCCGTAAGCGGCACTTCTTCGGCTCGGAGCCAGACGCGGTGTTGCGCCGGATCGAGCCGTAGTGTGCCGGACTGGAACACAGTTTGCGCACTTCCAGTTTGCCTGCGGGAAACGACGCGGATTCGCGCGAGCAGTTCTTCCAGCGCGAAAGGCTTGACAAGGTAGTCATCCGCACCGGCATCCAGGCCAGCCACGCGATCGCCAATGGTGTCGCGGGCCGTGACGATGATAACCGGGGTCGGGTCGTTGCGTTGGCGCAACCTGGCGAGGACAGATGAACCGTCCTCTCCGGGGAGTCCGAGATCGAGCAGGATCAGACCGTACTGTGTCGAGCGCAATGCGGTCGACGCGGCCTCGCCGTCCCGTACCCAGTCGACAGCGAATCCAGAATGCCGTAGCCCGCGCAGCAAGCCATTGCCAATCAGCGCATCGTCCTCTACCAGCAAAATACGCATGCCGGCTCCGTTTCGGTTGATCGCGATGACGTTATCGCGGCATTGCCCTCTAGCAGTGCATACGAAGGCGAATGGACCTGTGGTACGGAGCTGATCGCCGCCTGTTGGGCAAGGCTCTCGGTAAGTTCACTCGAAATGGTCGCTGCTGCGGCCTGGATCAGAGCGGTATACCGGTTGTCCTTTCTCGATGGATAGTAGCCGGCGTCTTCGAACTGGATCAGTTGATTGTGCACCCGCAACCGGGTGAGCGGCATGCCCGGCGTCTGAGAAATCGCAAGTACCGGCACGAACATCGTCGCTGCCAGAACCGTATACCGCACTGCTGAACCCATCGCCGTAGCCTCCTGACAGTCGCGGTTCGACGCCCGCTTCGAAAGATCATGATGAAGCATGCTTAAGGAATGGTTAACGGGTGCAGTACCGGACGGACGCCAATCGTGGCTGTATGTCACCACGCATCCGGATTGCGATCGAGATGGTGACGTGGACGTGCAAGCTCAGCCACTCTTTCGCTCAAGCCCAGGGGCGAGTGTCCTAAGCTTTCCCTAAGTTTGCCCAGCTACGCTGGTTGCATGTGTCGTTCGGCTCCCTTTGCGACGGAGCCGATACAGTTCGATCCCGGGCAGCGAGCAGGAATGCGAAGGGAATTGATGTGATGTCCGCATTCCCGACGTCAAACGAAGCAACTCCGTGCCGTCGAACCGACAGAGAACAACTCGAATTTCATCACGATGTGAAGGACAGGAGCCGCGACCGCGGAATAAATCGATGAAACCGCCTATCAATGCCTTGCTGGCTTTAGTACTTGCTATGGTTCCCGCTTTTGCTTCCGCGAAGGTTCAGGGTACCGGTATCGCGATCGCGGATGTCACGCTCGAACGCATAAGGGTCGAACGTGAAGATCGTGCGATCGATGACGCTCGACACGCGGCGGAGCGACCGATGTCGACGACATCGCGGGAGGGGAAGGGTGCGCAAGTGCGTGACGCCGGGAAGGCATTGCAGCGCTAATGCAACAGCTGCGGCTTACCTGGCCGACCGATCGGGACGGCATTTCGCACTTTGGTGGATGCGCATACCCTAGAGGGTTCAAATTCTCCGCCTCCCGCGCTGCAGGGCAAACCGGACAACAGGATCTCCGGAGTGGCTGGCCGAACCATTCCGGCGCGTAGCGCACTTGACCCGAAGCTCCTGAAGCGGTGCGATCGGGCTGCCAGGAATCCGGAATCAGTGATGCCGGTACAACTGGCTCTGGTCATTCTTCCACACATGCTGTCCTGACGCGGCCTGGTTAGCAGACTCGCTTCCGACACCGCTGCCGGTTCGTTCAAGCGAAATGCGCCGCTCGGCGGCCTGAATCGAGTCAGGGTAGTTCGGATCCTTGCGCGACGGAAAATAGCCGGCTTTTTCGACCTGAACCAGTTGCGCACGCACCTGAGCGCGGGTAAGCGATGCATTGCCGGATTGGGCGAATGACGTCACCGGAGAAAGCACGGCCAGCGACAGAGCGAGCAGCTTGAGTTTCACGTTCATGATCGGTCTCTCTATAAAGTTACGCGTTTCCGGTGCGAAAGCAAGTGACTCGCATCCGGCACCTCAAGATTCGCATTCCAAACTTAAGATGCGGTTAACTTGATATCGAAAAAAACGACATATCCGATTGAGACTTCGTTCATGAAATATAACGCCGATCGGATTTCATGAATCTCGTGCTCTTTGCGAGCACTCGCCGGATAGGCTGAATTTCACGGCGGAATCCGGCATAGCTAAGGTAAGGCTAAGTATCTCGACGTACCCTTAGGCTTGCGCAATTTCCTGCGCTTCCTCGGAGACGAAACATGTATCGCTATACCCGACTTTCTGTTCTTGCCGTTTTGGTCGCAGCGGGTGTCGCCGCAGCTTATGCTGCGAACGGCAATGGGGAAAACGACGCAATGTCGATCGTGCACGCACCCGTAACGCTCGCACAGGCAGTGACTGCCGCTGAACAGCACGTGCACGGCAAAGCTGCGCGGGCAGAGTATGAAAACTCAAAGCAAGGCTGGGTGTACGACGTCGAGGTGGTCGGCGACGGCAAGGCATACGACGTTCGTGTCGACGCGAACAAGGGAACCGTCCTCGCTTCCACCGTCGACATTGCCGATCGCGACGACCACGACGCGCTCGACTGAGGCAGCGCCGTGCATCGCTGAAGCATCAATGCGATGCACGGGATTCGTTGCTCGGCCGGCGTATCGTTAACGCGCGCTTAAGGTGGGAAACGAGAAAATTTTCATGTGCGGCGCTACGCGGCGCTGTCGATTGCATTTCGCTTTCAAGTCTTCATACCTTGGCATCAACAATGGTTGAATACACTCTGTCGATCCGTTGGAAGTCGGTATCGTTGTGCGTTGCGTTGTGCGGCTTCATCACCGGTTGCACGACCTATCAGGCAAAGCCGCTTTCTCAAGTATCGACCGCGCTGTCTCAGCACGATCTGGCTCGCTTCGAGATCGATCCCGGGAAAATGCCGTTACCCGAGCTCACGGCGCATCGCTTCGATCCGTCCGGCGGCTTCGACATCGAGGATGTTGCGATGCTAGCTGTTGCAAACAACCCGGATCTGAAGCTTGCGCGCGACGACCTAGGTATTGCGCAGGCTCAGGCTTTCGCCGCCGGGCTTCTGCCCGATCCACAGCTGTCTGTATCGAGCGATTTTCCGGGAGCAGCGGGACTCGAGCGCGCGTTCAACTACGGGTTGAGCATGGATCTGATGGCGATCGTATCGCGAAGCGCCAACAAGCAGTCCGCGACCGCGACCGTGCGCAAGACAGACCTTGGGTTGTTGTGGCAGGAGTGGCAAGTCGTCGCTCAAGCCAAGCAGCTTTATACAAAGACTCGTTATGAAGACGCCGTACTGCCGCTGCTGAAGCAGGCGCTCAATCTTGACCAGACGCGCTACACCCGGCTCGAGCATGCCCGGCAGTCCGGGAACACGACCGATGACGTCGTGAGTGTCGCATTGACGACATACAGTGACGCGCGCAAGCAATATGACGACATGGTTCGTGCCCGCGCGCAGACGCATCATGACCTCAACCTGCTGCTGGGGATTGCACCCGACGTCGAGCTGAAGCTCGTCGGTTCGAGCAGGACGAAACCGCTGGCGAGCGCGTCGCTCGAAGCCGCATTGGCAGCGTTGCCTAAGCGACGCCCTGACTTGATTGCGCTGCAGGCAGGCTACGAAGCGCAGGAGCAGAAATACCGCGCCGCGATCCTCAACCAGTTTCCGAGCCTGACTGTCGGATTCGATCGCGCACGTGACACGTCCGGCATCTATACGACCGGCTTCCAGATCGCATTGAGCCTGCCGATCTTCAACCGCAACCGCGGCAATATCGCGATTGAACAGGCGACTCGTCAGCGTCTCGGCGACGAATATCAGGTCCGGCTGAATGCTGCGTACGCAGACATTGCACATGTGCGCAACGATTCACGCCTCGCGACCGAGCAGCTCGCGCAGGACGAGGCAGCACTGCCGGCGCTCGTGCAAGCAGCCGGGCACGCACGGAACGCGTTCGCGGCACACGATATCGCGATGGGGCAGTACGTCGATGCGCAGCTCGCCGCGCTGACAAGGCAGATTGATGCGGAAACCCAACGCGATGCGCTTGCCGAACAGCGTATCGGTCTGCAAGCGCTACTCGGCAGTGCGATCCCGGACGCATTCTCCACCGACTCCACTCAGCGTTGATCTCATGTCACCCGCTCCTGATTTTCCCTTCTCCCGCCGTCTAGCCACCGTGTCCGTCGCACTTGCCGTGCTCGTGCCGTGTGCGAGCCCCGTGCGGGCCGACGAACCTGTGACTGCATCGGTCGATACCGTAGCAGTACACCGAGAACCGATTTCGCAGCAGGTTCGAGCATACGGCATCGTCGCGGCATCGTCGTCGAGCGTCACTTCGATCAACCTGCCTTATGCCGCGCGCATTCGCAAGGTGCTTGTGCTGCCCGGCCAGACGGTAGCCCGCGGCGCGGCGCTCGTCGTGGTACAAGCCGACCCCGCCGCCGTACTGGCGGCATCGCAGGCCACCAGCGCGCTGACGCTTGCGCATGGCGAACTCGAGCGTACGCGCTCGCTGTTCGACGCCGGTCTCGCAACGCAATCGCAGCTTGCCGCGGCGCAGAAGGCGCTGAATGACGCGCAGCAGGGACTCGCAGCCCAGCATCAAATGGGGGTGCACGGCGGAGACGTGACGATCGCCGCGCCGTTTGCGGGTGTCGTGTCGCAGTTGACCGCGCTCCCGGGCGATCAGATCCAGGCCGGTACGACGATCGCACAGCTCGCGGCGGCCGCGAATGCGTCGAGCCGGCAAGCGAACGTGACGCTCGGTGTTGACCCGTCGGCCGCGGCGTCGATTCGCGCGGGCGATTCCGTCGTGCTGCATGGGCTGTCGACCGCGCTCGAGCACGCTCATCAAGCGGGGCGAGTCGTCGTGGCGGGCGCGGCAATCGATCCGCAAAGCCAGCTCGTGAACGTCGGTGCGAACGTACCGCTCGACGGCACCGCCTTTATCCCGGGTACACGTGTGAGCGCCGATATTGCGACGCAGACCGGGACCTGGTGGGTGGTGCCGCGCGCCGCGGTGCTGAGCGACACGAAGGGGGCTTACGTGTTCCAGGTGACGCCTAAGCACACTGCGCAGCGCGTCGACGTCGTGGTGCGCGTGGAAAGCGGCAACCGCTATGGCGTCGACGGACCGCTTGACACGGCGGAACCGCTGGTTGTCACCGGCAACTACGAGTTGCAGAACGGGATGGCAGTGCGAATGGCCGGAGGCGCGCGCCAATGAATTTCGGCCAATGGATGCAGATGCATCGACGATCGCTGCTGTTTGTCGTGGCGCTGCTTGCAGTCGCCGGCGCGCTGACGGCCTTTCGGTTACCGATCTCGTTGTTTCCGAACGTGTCGTTCCCGCGCGCGGTCGTTTCGCTCGATGCGGGTGACCGGCCGGCCGAACAGATGGCGACGCTTGTCACGATGCCGGTCGAAGAAGCGCTGCGGCGCGTGCCCAACGTGCGCGACGTCGAGTCGAAGACCAGCCGGGGATCGGCCGAGATCTCGCTTAACTTCGACTGGGGCACCGACATGGCGCAGGCGACGCTGCAGGCGCAGTCCGCAATTGCCGAAATCCTGCCGTCGTTGCCGCCCGGTACGAAGATGCAGGTGAAGCGGATGGATCCCACCGTGTTCCCGGTGCTTGCCTATAGCCTCACGTCGTCGCAGCAATCGCTTGCGCAACTTCGCGATCTCGCGCAGTTCCAGTTGCGGCCGCTGCTGTCGTCGGTCGACGGCGTCGCGCGCGTCGAAGTGACCGGGGGGGCGCAGGACGAGTTGCAAGTCGCCATCGATCCCGCCCGGCTCGCGGCGTACAAGCTGTCGGTCGAGAACGTATCGAAGGCGATCGGTGCGGGCAACGTGCTGATGGCGACCGGACGGATCGAGGACCACTACAAGCTGTACCTGATTGTCGCGGATACCACGATTACGTCACTCGATACGCTTCGCAACGCAGTCGTGTCGTCTGCGGGCGGCGGTCAGGTACGTGTCGGCGACATCGCGACCGTGTCGCGCGGCACGGCTCCGCAATGGATACGCGTCACGGCGGACGGGCAGGACGCGGTCCTGGTCAATGTATTCCAGCAGCCGGGCGCGAATAGCGTCGCGATGGCCAAGGAGATCCGCGCGAAGCTGGCCGCTTTCGAGAAACAAATGCCGCCGGGCGTGCACCTGGCGAATTGGTATGACCAGAGTCAGCTCGTGATCGCGTCAGCATCGAGCGTGCGCGACGCGATTCTGATCGGCGTGGTCCTGGCTGCATTCACGCTTTTCGTGTTCTTGCGCAACTGGAAAATCACCGCGATCGCCGTTGCGCTGGTGCCCGTCGTGATGAGCGCGACGATCCTGCTGCTCGATGTATTCGGAATGGGCTTCAACATCATGACGCTCGGCGGGATGGCCGCGGCGGTGGGGCTCGTGATCGACGACGCAATCGTGATGATCGAGCACATCGCGCGCCGCATGCGAGAGGCGGGTGCCCATGCATTCCACGGCCGCGTGATGAGCGCGGCCCTCGAATTCACGCGTCCGCTTGCGGGATCGTCGGCCGCAACGCTGATCATCTTCGTCCCCCTCGCGTTCCTGTCGGGCGTGACGGGCGCATTTTTCAAGGCGCTGTCGATCACCATGGCGAGTGCGCTGTTCATTTCGTTCGTCGTGAGCTGGCTCGCCATTCCGATTCTGTGCGATCACTGGCTGACGCCCGCCGATGCGGAGGAGCATCGCGAGTCGCGTCTGTCTCACTGGATGAGCACCCGCTATGCGGCCCTGATCGAACGAGTAAGCGGCAAGCCGTTGCTTGCCCTGGCAGGTGTGGTGCCGCTTCTGATCGTGGCCGCGCTGGCGTTTACGCGTGTCGGTAGCGGGTTCATGCCGTCGATGGACGAGGGCGGGTTCGTGCTCGACTATCACACGGCGCCTGGAACATCCATATCCGAAACGGATCGTCTGATGCGTGAAGTCGAGACGATCATTCGCGAAAACCCGAACGTCGCGACGTATTCCCGACGCACCGGTGCGGGCCTCGGCGGCGATCTGAACGAACCCAACAGGGGCGACTTCTTCGTGCGCCTGAAGTCGGGTTCGCGCGAGCCAATCGATACGGTGATGGAGGAGATCCGGTCTAAAATCGAAGCAAACGTTCCGGGCGTGAGTATCGAACTCGCTCAACTGATGGAGGACCTGATAGGTGACCTGACCGCGGTGCCGCAACCGGTGCAGATCAAGATCTATTCGGATGATCCTCACGTGCTGGATTCGACAGCAAGGCGGGTCGCGGCGCGGATCGGAAAAATTCAAGGCATCGTCGACGTCGACGACGGCATCAATCCGGCAGGCGATGCACTCGACCTTCACATCCGGCCCGATGCGGCAGCGGCGGAAGGCATGGATCCGCAGGCGATCGCGCAGCAAGTGTCGGATCTGCTCGAGGGTAACGTCGCCACGCAATTCCAGCAGGGACCCAAGACGGTCGGGGTGCGCGTGTGGGTCGCGAATGCGATGCGCACGAATGGCACGGGGCTTGGAGAACTGCAGATCCGCGCGCCTGACGGGCACCTGTTCCCGCTCGACCGGGTGACCGATCGCATCACGGTCAGCGGTCAGCCGGAGATCAGCCGCGACAACCTGAAGCGAATGGTAGCCGTCACGGCGCGAATCGACGGACGCGACCTGGGCTCGACGATCGCGGACGTGCAACGTGCGCTCGGCGAGGCGAATCTGTTGCCGCCCGGCGTGTATTACGAGCTCGGCGGGCTGTATCAGCAACAACAGATCGCATTCCGCGGACTGCTTGCCGTGTTTGGTGCCGCCGTGGCGCTGGTTTTCGGCCTGCTGCTGTTCCTCTACGAGCGGTTCCGCGTCGCGCTCGCCGTGATGGCTATGCCGCTGTGCGCGACCGGCGCGGTTTTCATCGGACTGTGGGTGACGGGCATCGAGCTGAACATTTCCGCGATGATGGGGATGACGATGATCGTCGGTATCGTGACCGAAGTCGCGATCTTCTACGTCTCCGAGTTCCAGGCGCTCGTGCGCGATGAGGGAATGGCGCCCGATGTCGCGCTGCTCGCTGCCGGCCGCAACCGGTTGCGGCCGATTGCGATGACGACGATCGCTGCGATCCTGGCATTGCTGCCGCTTGCTTTCGCGCTCGGTCAGGGTTCGGCGATGCAGCAACCTCTGGCGGTGGCGATCATATCTGGGCTCATCGTACAGCTTCCGTTGGTTTTGCTGGTTTTGCCGGTTCTATTGCGTGTACTGGTTGCGAGATCAGGGTCGGAAGAACTGACGGACCAATGAACCGGTTTTCCGATGTTGGCGGCACGGGCGGCTAATGGCGAACGAGGCGGCCTGCATACTCGATCGGCTTGTGACGAAGGGGAAATGAATGCGGGTGCTTTTGATCGAAGACGATGCGATGATCGGCGAGTCGGTTCAGGACGCATTGAAAGATGCTTCTTACGCGGTTGACTGGGCTACAACGGGTACGTCCGCATCCACGGCGCTGGAGAACCAGCACTACGATCTGGTAGTGCTCGATTTGGGCTTGCCGGGCAAGGACGGGCTCGACGTACTGACTGGCATCCGGGCGATGGGAAATACTGTTCCGGTCGTGGTCGTCACCGCCCGGGACGCGCTCGACGACAGGCTGCGAGGGCTGGACGGCGGTGCCGACGATTACGTCTTGAAGCCATTCGAGATAGCGGAGTTGCTGGCACGTTTGCGTGCCGTGCTTCGACGCAAAAATGGCGGGGCCACACCGACACTGGGCAACGGTGCAGTATCGCTCGATCCTGCAACCCGCGAAGCTTCGGTTCATGGCGGCCCGCCACTCCAACTGACCAACCGTGAATTCGCGCTGTTGCGCGCGTTGCTCACGCGTCCAGGCGCAATCCTGTCGCGTAACGATCTGGAGGACCGCATCTATGGATGGGGCGAGGAGGTCGAAAGCAACGCCGTCGAGTATCTAATTCATTCGCTTCGGCGAAAGCTCGGTGGCGAGATCATCAGAAACGTCAGGGGGGTGGGATGGATGGTTTTAAAAAACGTCTGAACGCATCGATTCAGTTCAAGCTGTCCTTTACGCTATCGGTGTTGATTCTCGCCATTGCTGCTTTGGCAGGCGCCTTTTCGTTCGTCTCTGCGCTCGACGAAGCGCATGAACTACAAGACGACGTCCTGCGGCAAGTGGCTCATCTGATGGATCGTGGCTCGCTTTCACCGACCCAGTCGGTCACAGATAACCTACGCAAAGACGGGGACGAAGAGTCGCGCGTGATCGTTCAGCGACTGGGCGACGGAATCGGCTCTTCGGTTGGTGTAGACGCAGGAGGGGCATTACAGCTCCCCCCGACGTTGGCCGATGGCATGCATACGCTGGATGTCTCTGGCGAATCGTTTCGCATACTGGTGCGTACCACGGCATCGGGAACCAGGATTGCGGTCGCACAGGAGTCTGCGTTTCGGGACGAGATCGCGCGGGACGGGGCCCTACGAACCGTGATGCCGTTTCTTGTGCTCGTACCGCTGCTTCTCATGATCGTCGCCAATCTGGTGCGGAAGATGTTTCTGCCGGTTGTTCTGTTGGCGACCGAGATCGATCAGCGCGACGAGCGGGAGCTTCACCCCATCGAGGCCGAAAATATACCGGCGGAAGTTCGACCGTTCGTCGTAGCGATGAACCGCTTGCTCGGTCGCGTTGCGCAGTCGGTCGACACTCAGCGACGTTTCGTTGCCGATGCCGCGCATGAACTGCGATCGCCGTTGACGGCTTTGTCGTTGCAGGCGGAGCGAATGGCGGAAGTCGACATGTCCGTCACAGCACGGGATCGGCTTGCCGTCTTGCGGCGCGGCATCGAGCGCGGTCGACGGCTGCTCGACCAGCTTTTGGCACTGGCCCGGGCACAGTCATCCGATGGTGGGGCGTCGGTCTCTTCGGTTTCCGTCCAGCACGTATTTCGGAACGTCCTTGAAGACATGTTGCCGTTGGCCGAGACGAAGAACATCGACATTGGCGTGGAGGGAGACGACGACTGCTACGTATGCGCAACCGAACTGGATATGACCGCGCTCGTCAAGAATCTTGTCGACAATGCAGTTCGCTATACACCTGAAGGAGGGCGGATTGATCTATCGGTGGTGGAAAGCAACAAGCGCGCGGTGATTTGGATCCGAGATACTGGCCCGGGCATCCCGCTCGCCGAACGGGATCGCGTCTTCGATCCGTTCTATCGCGCATTAGGGAGTGGGCAGGCCGGATCCGGGCTTGGTTTGTCCATTGTGAAGACCATCGCCAGCAAGATTGGAGCCGAGCTCGACCTGAAATTCGCCGACCCGTCCCGACAATGCGGGCTGATCGCCACGGTCCTGGTTCCGATATCGGATCGCGCATTAGACAAGCACACCAGATCGCCATAACACCTACCCCTGCGATTTGGTTCTGGCGATCTTAGCTACCGAAGGCATATGTCGGTAGGGTTGTCCGACTAGCCTGTCTCCGTGTATCCGGGTTGCATTGGTGGAAGGCGAGGTGAGCATTTTCTCCCTTCGCAGGAACCGATACTCATGCAATGTCAGCACAATAATTGCGACGTCGAGCATCGTGATGAGAAGCAGCGAACCGGCATGGGTAAATGAGAAGCGGTAGAGCTGGTACGCAATGAACAAGCCGAGTATCCCTATCGATGTCGGGTAGTACCACAGGCGCTGCCGAAGCAAGCCAGTGATCAGCCACAGCTTGACGATGCCGTGTGCGAGCAGATAAAGCGCTGCAAACCTTTGCGTGCCTACCGACAAATGCTGGATTGCGTGAAGCAGAATATTCGCGACAAGGTCGTGCGGGTCTTCAGCGAACTCGTTTCGAGTAACCCAAACAACAAACGTCGTCAGAAACTGCTTCTTGACGAAGTAGGCGATGACTCCCGCCAGTACTTCCGAAAGCGCGAAAGCGGCCTTGATCCAAAGACTCGCGTCGAATATCAGGTGAAGCTTCTTTTCGTCGAGCAATGCGTTCATGCGGATCACGCTCGTAGCCTCATATTATGGTGTTGTGCCGTTCTCGACCGCTGCCGATCAAATTGACGATATCGAGAAGGTGCCGATTACGCTTCGCCAGGAATGCTGATGGTAGGGAATAGTATCGTCCGAACGGCGATAGTTCGCCGGCCCGGACGATACACGTCACCCAGAACAGGCCGTCAGTGATGCAGATAAATCGAGCGAGGCGAGACATGTGTCGTGATGGGATGTCCCGAGTTGCTACCTGCGGATTGTGCGGAACCGTAACCTGTTGTATCGGCCTGTGCTGTCGACTCGGACGAGTGCAGGCGTGCTTCTGCCTGCTGAATGGATTGCGGATAGTGAATGTCTTTGCGGGCCGGGTTGTATCCGGCTTGCTCGATCTGAACGAGTTGCGCCCGAACTTCCGCCCGAGTAAGACCTTGTCCCGCGAACGCAAGTGCAGGAACAACCGCAAGTGCCAGCATGACGGTGCGAATGGTGAGCTTCATGGTCGTGACCTCCAGTGAGTTGGAAAGAGCAGTCGCACGATGTGCGATGCCGTAGAAACAGCATGCGCCTCCCGAACTGAAGATAATGTTAACGATGACGTTGATGAGCCTGTTCGCGGGTGCAGGTACGCGAGACAATATTGGCGTTTCGCGTCTGCCCATCGTTGCAGGCAAGGTGTCGGATCAAAAAAAAGACCCGGACTCGCACCGGGTCGAACGAGCGAGGTAAATGGGCAAGCAACGAACATCAAGAGTCTCGACCGCTGCTTGCCGCGTTTACCGTCACTCTGCGTGGACGAACGAAACAAGAATCACGCCGTCTCGAACCAGCGTGACTTATACACGGTGCCATGCCATGCTTAAGTTATCCTTAAGTTGCAAAGAATCGCTGCTGTGTGATGCCGAAACTTTAGGGTAGCGGGATTTCAGAACGCTCACGACGCGAGCGTCGATTTTCAACAGCAACAGAAGCCGCGCTGCTCAGGAGCAGGATGGCATTTCCCTGTCGATATCCGTCGTGAACGAAATTCGCCCGCAGTGGACCGCGAAAGTGAAAAGCGTCACTGGTAAGTCCATTGCTAAACAAGGCTTAGAGCCATTGAGCGCTCACTTTGGCGGAACGCGCAATATCGCCCAGTCACGCGATGCATGTGCCTACATAAATCGCATGTCATTCGTCATGATGCTCGTCGCGCTTCTTCCGGTTAGCGTCCCCCGCTCGAAGTGCCGTCAGCGCGAGACTGAGTGCCATCACACCAAGTAACGCGAGGAAGTACCACCCCCAAGAGAACCGCAAATCCACAGCAACCTCCGCTGTCGCCCTCTACTGCCTCGCTGCACAGATCCGTTCTCCAATTGTAGAAGCCGCTCGCCGTCGCGGTAAGCCCAGGTACTGGTGCGCCGCAGCACGTCCGGTCGCAGAGTGCTGGGCCGCCCGAGATGCTGACCGGTATGTGAGGGATTTCAGCAGCTATCGAGCTATCCCACGCTTTAGTATTCTACATAGCGTCCGAATGGCGTCGCGCTCTGTGTACTTCTGCTTGACGAGCGGCTTTCCGCGCACGCGCGAGCACGGGCTTAGAGCGTAGCGACGCCGAACGATCCGCGCGTGCATCAACATCGATGAACAGTTCTGGTTGCATTATCCCCGCGGAGCGGCCAGTGTCACTGGAGGAGCGAAACAATGCGTTCAACAACTGAATTTCCCGTGAGAGCCCTCGCATGTCTTGCCAGTCTGGGCATCCTGACGTACGGCACCCATGGACTTGCGTCGCATCAGCATTTGCACATCGCTTATGTGGCGCTCACGATTATCGGAGTAATTTCCGGAGCGCTGTTCACCGGCACGTGGTCACTCAAGGTATAGGTGATCATGAATAAACTTATGTATTATAGAATCGCCAGAAATATATTCTGAAAATTCAATTTCGGCTTAAATCGCCCAATACTCCATTAAATCTAAAGACGAATATTTTTTTCGGAAAACTAAAAATTCAACATTAAGCTATTGTTTTCCGTTAATTGCGGTTAAATGCTGAGTGATCCGTTCAATCCGATCGGCAGCGAGCAGCGCACCGTACGCAGTGCGCATCTTGCTTACCTCTGCCTTTCAATCTTGAAATGGCAACGGTGGTTGCCGCGTTATCATTCCAGTGGAGTAACAGATCACACATTGCGAGTTCGCGAGATCCGCCCATTGCCAGGCGGTAAGGACGCACCGCCATTGGGCAGCCGGACTTCGACGGTCTTGATAGCCATGTCACCGACAGCGCCGACAGCGTCGGGCGCGGCCGAAGTAGATACGCACGCACAACTCACACCTATTAGCAGGACCGCCGCGCGTGCTCTCGCGGTGCCCTCCTCATGCGGCGAACACGGGCGCAAATTCGACGACGTTGCGCATGTACCCACCGGGGTTCCAGTAGAGGGTGTCTGGCTGTTCAACACCGGCGCTGTTCACGGCTTTCACCTTCAGGACATACTGACCCGCGCGACGGGGCATGAACAGTGCGCCCTAGCGGCGGAAATTGTATTTCCCAAAGCTTTTTTCAAGGCGTGCCGACACCCACGAAGCACCTCCATCGGAGGAAAGTAGTGAAAGTAGTATCTTGCGCACTCCAGAGTCGCCACCGAATGCGATCCCCCTGACTGTCATCATCTGTGCCACGGACAGCACTGAGCGCGGCGTAGAACATGAACGTAGCCGGGAGTGTCACGGCCACGGACGCACGCAGCATCGTCAGCGCCAGGCGAAGCAATGCGAGCGTGGCCGACTTGCAACTTGCACCCAACTCAGGAATTCCTGCCCTCAAGCTTGTCAAACGTTTTCAGTAGGTCGCTCATCGCAGCCGTGCAATTGCCCTGGGTCGGGTTATCGGTACGCAGTGCTTCGAGCGCATGGTCGATTGCCTTGTCGAGTTCATGCCAATCCGTAGCCGCACGTGGTTTCAAACCGGCTTCCGCGCCATCCCAGGCAAGCTCCAAGTCCTTGATACGTGTCTTGCCACCCCCGAGATCACCCTTCGCGACGAGAGCGGATACGTCGGTCGCAATTGCACGGAACTGGGATAGGTCACCGAGTCTTGATGCGCTCGATGTTGCGCCGTGCTGCGCATCTGTCGTGCTGGACGCTGTTGCCGTCACAACAGGACTGTCGGATTGCTTTGAGCAACCGGTGGCGAGGGCGAGCATGGTGCACGCGGAAAGCGCGACGAGCAGACGTGAAGGTGCGATTCGATCGTGCATGAAAGAGCCTCGCATCGAGGTTTGTTAAGAAAATCACTTGACTGCTTCTGCGCGCGCGCGACTGCTGGCACTGAACTGCGCGACAGCGACGAGCACGAAGATCACGGACAGGAACAGCAGGCTCGTCGACGCGGCACCCAGACCGAACCCGCCGTAACTGCGCGATTGCGTGAGGAGATCGCCGAGAGACGCACCGAACGGTCGCGTGAGAATGTACGCAATCCAGAACGTGAGCACCGAGTCGACGCCGCTGCTCCATGCGACATACACTAGTGCGAGCAGCACGCCGAATATGACGGCACCCAGCGAGAAACCGAGCCCCAAGGCTTCGGTCGCGAGATCGCCCGCAGCGGTACCCAGCGCGAACGTGCATAGGATCGCGGACCAATAGAACAACTCACGCTGCGGCGTGTCGATCGCGTCTATCGACAACGTGCCCTCGATCCGGTACCAGATCGCGAAGATCGCAGCGAGAGCGACAGCGAATACGCTCGTGCTGACATACAAACTGACGCCGAGGCCGTCAGTCAGCAGATCGGTGATTTGCGTCCCGACGATGCTTACCAGGACGACCGTGAGCCAGTAAATCGACGGGGTGCACCGGCGCGTGCGCATCTGCAAGACAAGCGCTATTCCAAGCAAGGACATCATCAGGACGCGGGTTAATCCTTGGCCCCAGCCTGCGTTGACTGCCAGGTAGTCGGAGGCGGTTTCACCGACCGTGGTCGACATGATCTTAATGATCCAGAACGCAAGCGTGATCTCGGGAACCTTGTTGAGCCAGCGTCTGATCGGCTTGCCAGTAGCGGTTGACATGGTGGCGACTCCTCAGGAGTTATGTGTCACGCAGTCTAGTTGGGCAGACTTAGGTGAACCTTAGTGTTGCGCCGTGAGGAGTCGCACTGCCGACAGTCGTCGTGCGTGCTGCTTTAAGGCAGCAATTTTACATAAGCTAAACTAGCGATCTTTTGGGGTGTAGTAGCTTTTTAGATGGAATGGTCGCCTCCCGCCTCAACGGGCCGTCCGGCGCCGCAATCTCGCGTCCAGAGCATGCGACATTGCTGGTTCGGCAGCCCAGCCGCCAAGGAGAACCAAATGGAACCCACAACCATTGCCATCGATCTGGCCAAGCGCGTTTTCCAGATTCATTATGTCGAGCCTGAAACCGGCGCGATTCACAGCAAGGTACTCAAACGTGC
>NZ_CADFDB010000016.1 GCF_902832845.1 Burkholderia metallica
AGACCAGGACGTTGATAGGTCAGGTGTGTAAGCGCAGTAATGCGTTCAGCTAACTGATACTAATTGCCCGTAAGGCTTGATCCTATAACAAGTCTGTCTCGCGCTGAGAACAGCGCGTCGGACTGGTTGGATTCTCGTGTGTGATACACACAACTCAAAATTACTGCTTCTTCCCAGATTGGTTCTGTTGGCCACGCCAGCAGAACAACCCTCTTTGCCTGATGACCATAGCGAGTCGGTCCCACCCCTTCCCATCCCGAACAGGACCGTGAAACGACTCTACGCCGATGATAGTGCGGATTCCCGTGTGAAAGTAGGTAATCGTCAGGCTCCCTAAGCCAAGAACCCCCGCCCGAAAGGCGGGGGTTTTTGCATTTCAGCGGCGGAAATGCATGCGCACGTGTTGGTCGATGCAATCTGCTATGCCGCGTCCTGAATGTGGAATCAGTTTGTGGTGGTGACGGTCCAGCTTTTCGATCGTTCGCCGTTGCGCCGAGCGCCCTCTCGGATAGTCGGCCACGCTGACACCTGACGTCATCGACCAGGAGCAGACAATGACAATCTTCTTGGCCGCCCAGTTCGCGACGAAGGCCTTGGCCCGGTCGGTGGCACCCGACCAGTGTTGTTGTGATTGTCAATGACGTTGTAAAGACAGACGATGGGCGGAGTTCGCCGAAAATGCCGGTGAATGATTCATGCCGACACAGGGTTTCCTTCACCGCGCCCCTCTTTCGACGCATTGCGTCGACCCTGCTGACAAACGTCAGTCGGCTCGCGCAGACGAAATTCGTCATAGAAATCTATGCGCATAAAGTCCATTCGCGCGACAAGCCCGCAGAGCAGGGTGCAAGTCCTTCGGGGTAATATCGCGATTCGTCCCGATTCCCGGCGCTTCCAGAGACCCCCGGGCGGTCGGTATCCTCCGTATTCCGTCTCCCGCACCGTTCATGACTGACAGCCCCGTTCAAGGTGGTCGGACGACCGACTTCTTGCCGTATCTCGTCGCCGCGACGTTCTTCATGGAGTACCTCGATACGACCGTGATAGCGACTGCGCTGCCGCAAATGGCGCGCTCGTTCGGCGTCGGGCCGAACGCGCTGAGCCTCGGGATGACGGCCTACATGCTGGCGCTCGCCGTATTCATCCCGATCAGCGGCTGGATTGCCGACCGTTATGGCTCGCGGACGGTGTTCGCCAGCGCGATCGTCGTCTTCACCGGCGCGTCGATACTGTGCGGGTTATCCGAGGGTGTCGTGTCGTTTACGGCTGCGCGTCTGCTGCAAGGCGTCGGCGGGGCGATGATGGTCCCGGTCGGGCGCATGATCGTCGTTCGCAGCACCGAGAAGGCGAAGCTGATGCGGGCGATTGCGACGATCACGTGGCCGGGCATCGTCGCGCCCGTCGTCGGGCCGCCGATCGGCGGCTTCATCACCACCTATGCGTCATGGCGATGGATCTTCCTGCTGAACGTCCCGTTCGGCCTTGCCGCACTGGTCTGCACCTGGCTGATCGTCCGGAACACGCGGGCCGACGAGCAACGGCCGCTCGATTGGGTCGGTTTCGTGCTCGCAGGGGGCGCGCTGACCTGTCTGCTGATCGGCACCGAAGCGGCCGGCCAGCAGGACGTTCACTTCACGCGCGCGGCTCTTCTGGTGGGCGCGAGTGTGCTGTTCGGTATCGTCGCGTGGTGGCATGCGCGACGTTGCGCGCATCCGCTGCTCGATTTCACGACGTTGAAGGTGCCGACGTTCTCCGTGACGGTGGTCACCGGTTCGATCACGCGGATGGCCATCAATGCCGTGCCGTACCTGCTGCCGCTGCTGTTCCAGATCGGCTTCGGGTTGTCGCCGTTCCAGTCCGGCCTGCTGCTGCTGGCGAGCGCGCTCGGCAATCTCGGGATGAAGGCGGGAACGTCGTGGATTCTCGATCGCTTCGGCTTTCGGCGCGTTGCGCTCGTCGACGTGACGATGGTCGGCCTTTTCACGATCGCGTGTGGCTGGCTGACTGCGTCGACGCCGTTGGCGATCACGCTGTTCGTCGTATTCGTCTATGGGCTGACCCGATCGATGCAGTTCACGACACTCGCGACGCTGGCCTATGCGGATATCCCGGCTCAGCAGACGAGCGCAGCCAGCACGCTCTGGAGCGCGGCGCAGCAGATGACGATCGGGATGGGCATCGCGTTCGGGGCGTTGTCGCTGCGACTCGCGGCGTTGGTGCGTGGCGATGCGGCCGGCATGCACTACGTGCTTGACGATTTCCGCTGGGCGTTCGTCGCGGCGGGCGTGCTCGCGTTGCTGACGTTGCCGGGCTACGCACGTCTTGCCTCCGATGCGGGCGACCGGCTGCGGGCAAATGTCGCGCGCGGATAGGCCGGGGTTCACGTCGATTTTGTGCTGCGACAGGTGAATGTTTCGGCTCGACGTCACTTGCCTGAAACGTGGATCCGTCGTGCGGCGATGCTCCGAAGGGAAGCGGAAACGGCTATCTGTCACAGCGGGGGAGTGAACTGATCGCGTAATGATGTCTATCCGCGAAGCGTCCTGATCGATCACGCGATTGGCACGTCGGATGTGCAGTTCTTCTCGCTCGAATCCGCCGGTGTGACGGATGGCATCACAGCGTCGTGCTCGTCCCGATCACCGTCACTGTGCGTCATGGAAAATGATGCCGACCGTATGGCGGTGGCCGCTCCGGATCCGGCTGACACCGTGGCGCAGTGTGACGCGATAGACGCCCCGCGTTCCCTGCACGGGCCTGCCATGGACGGCGAAGATGACGGCGTCGCCTTGTGTCAGCGGCACGACTTCCGCACGCGACTGCATGCGCGGCCGTTGTTCGGTCAGGACGAATTCGCCGCCGGTAAAATCGCGGCCCGGCTCCGACAGCAGGATCGCGACCTGGAGCGGGAACACATGCTCCCCGTACAGGTCTTGGTGGAGGCAGTTGTAGTCGTCGGGACCGTATTGCAGGATCAGTGGTGTCGGTCGCGTCTGTCCTGCCGCGTGGCAGCGGTCGACGAACGTCGCGTGGTCCGCCGGATAGCGGACGTCCATCCCGAGTGCCTGGTTCCAGCGATTCGCGATCGGCGCGAGGTGCGGGTAGAGCGTCGCACGCAGCTCGGCGATGACAGCCGGCAGCGGGTACGCGAAATACTTGTATTCGCCTCGGCCAAACCCGTGTCGCGCCATCACGACGCGCGAACGATAGAGCGCATCGCGCGGATAGAGCGACGCGAGCGCCGCGCACTCGCTTGCCGACATCAGGCCCGGCACGCGCGCGCATCCGTAGCGATCGAGATCGGTAGCGACGGTCGTCCAGTCGATCGTGTCGACGCGTTGCGCAATATCGAGCGATTCGACGGCAGGTTGCAGGTCGGCTATGTTCACGGGCGTACCTCGTTCGTCAGCGATGGGGCGCCGTGCAGTCGTGCAACCGTGCGAAATGCTTCGGCCACGTCGTCTGCGCGGTTGAGCCTACGGTAAGTGTCGATGAGCCCAGTCTACGGATGTCCACGCACCGGCGCGCTCCAGATCTTGCGCTTCAATTCGGGAAAAGAAGACGGTGAGTGCTCGTGATGGCACGGGCGCACCGGATGCTTCGACGCGTCGAGGTGGAGAAGCAGAGAAGCATGGGCCGCGTAGTCCCGAGATGCCGCTCAAGTTTGAACGGCGGAAAGGCGGAAAGGCGAGAAAGGCGAGGTCGAATCTTCTGCGTCAGGCAGCAAGCAGCCGGCTCTCGCCGGCCACCCGCCGCGTCACCGGTCACGCCAGCGACCGGAACAACCAATAAAGCGCGCCGGCGAGTACGATCGACGCCGGCAGCGTCAGCACCCATGCCAGCACGAGGCTGCGCACCGTCCCCCATTGCAGGCCCGATCCGTTCGCCGCCATCGTGCCCGCGACGCCCGACGACAGCACGTGCGTTGTCGACACGGGCAATCCGTACACGTCGGCCGCGCCGATCGTGAGCATCGCGACGAGTTCGGCCGACGCCCCCTGTCCGTACGTCAGATGCTGCTTGCCGATTTTCTCGCCGACGGTCACGACGATCCGCTTCCAGCCGACCATCGTGCCGAGGCCCAGCGCGATCGCGACCGCCACCTTCACCCACGTCGGAATGAACTTTGTCGCATGGTCGAGCTGCTTGCGATAGTTGTCGATCGCGAGCTTGTCGTCGGCTGCGAACGCGGGCTGTCCGGATTTCTCGATCAGGCGGATGGCTTCGGAGACCAGATACATCGTGTTGCGCACGTTGTCGACGTCGCGTTGCGGCACGGCCGCCATCGAGCCCGACGCGCCGACCGCGGTCGCGAGCGACGTGGACAACTGCGCGACGGCAGGAATCACGGCCGGCGTCAGTTCGCGATGCTGTACGTAGCGCTCGACGTCGATGCGCGGGTTCGCGGACGGTGCGACGCCGTTCGTGTACTTCCCGAACGTCGCGGCGGCCTGGTTCGCGACCGCCACGAAGGTCTGCGTTTCGGCCGGCGTGACGGCCTTGTTCAGCGCATACGCGGTCGGCACCGTGCCGATCAGGATCAGCATGATGAGGCCCATCCCTTTCTGGCCGTCGTTCGAGCCGTGTGCGAACGACACGCCCGTGCAGGTCAGGATCAGCAGGCAGCGAATCCAGAACGGCGGCGGCTGGTCCTTCGGCGGCTCCTTGTACAGCTCCGGAATCCGCACGAGGTTTTTCAGCACGAGCAGCAGCAGTGCCGCGCACAGGAAGCCGACGATCGGCGAGAACAGCAGCGACTTGCCGACGCCGAGCGCCTGGCCCCAGTCGACGCCGCTCGTGCCGGACGGCCCGTGCATCAGCTGGTTCATCAGCCCGACGCCGATGATCGATCCGATCAGCGTATGCGAGCTCGACGACGGCAACCCGAAATACCAGGTCGCGAGGTTCCAGACGATCGCGGCGATCAGCAGTGCGAACACCATCGCGAAGCCCGAGCCGCTGCCGACCTGCAGGATCAGCTCGACCGGCAGCAGTTGCAGGATGCCGAATGCGACTGCGCCGCTCGAGACCATCACGCCGAGGAAGTTCCACATGCCCGACCAGATCACCGCGACGTTCGGCGTCAGCGAGTGCGTGTAGATTACGGTGGCGACGGCGTTCGCGGTGTCGTGGAAGCCGTTGACGAATTCGAAGCCGAGCGCGATCAGCAATGCCGCGCCGAGCAACAGGTACGGGAACAGCTTGGCGTCGCGGACCGGCGACAGGTCGTCGATCAGGTGCGTGGCGATATAGACGGCGCCGAGCACGAGCACCAGCAGGAACACGGCATAGCCGATCTGCCGGGTGCGTTCGACGGAGCCCGATTGGTTCGGTGCGGACGAAGCAGGTTGATTCATGACGGCGTCTCGTAAGGGAATCGCGTCCGATCCTAGCTGCGGCTCGCAGTCAGTTTGATGACAGTCGGGACCACGAACGGTATGCCTTACAGATGTGTAAGGTACTCGGCGATGCGCTCACACAGTGAGCGCAAAGGCGGCTTACGCGTCGCTGTCGCGCCGGTCGTCGTCCGGTGTGGCCCACGTCCAGCCATCCGGTGACGCAGTGAACGTCGTGCACGACATCGGCGCAACGTCGACGCGCATGGCCGCGCGCGGCTCCATGCGCCGCACATGCGCGATGGCCGCACGGACGATCGGCGCATGCGTGATCGCGACGACGTCGCGACCGCGCGGCAGTGCGTCCAACCATGCGCCGATCCGCTGCACGGCGGCGTCGAACGATTCGCCGCGATGCGGCGACGCGGACGGATCGCCGATCCATGCGGCCAGTGGGTCCGGCAAATCGCGTGCGAGATCGTGCAGCCGCTTGCCGCGCCAGTGTCCGTAGTCGAGGTCGCGCAGCGCGTCGTCGACGCCGGCGTGCAGCCCGAGCGCATCGACGGTCTGCATCGCACAGCGGGCCGGACTGCACAGCACCAGCGAGCGGGAGGCGCCCGTCCACCGGTCGCGCGATGCAGCGGCTTCGGCGAGCCCGTGCGCATCGAGCGGATCGTCGTCGGGAAACGTGCCGGTGCGCATCGCGCGGGTCGATGCGTGTGCGATCAGGCGCAGCGTGGCGTGCATGTTCGTGTCGGTGTTCGGATGATCCGGGACGGACGCACCAGTCCCCCTGCCGCCGCTTCAATACGCGAACGTTCGCGCGTACAATTCGCCCGATACGAAACGCGGAAGCCGGTGCAAATCCGGCGCGGTCGCGCCACTGTAACCGGTGATCGATGATCCCGGAAGCCAGACCTGCCTTCGTACCCATCCAACATTTGTCGGGGCGCGATACCCCTGAGGTGCATCCATGAGCGAAGCAGTGCTGAAGCCGGCGGTCGTGCCGGCCCCCATCCCCGTCCGCGAACTGTTGCCGTGGGCTGTTTTCGTCGGCCTGATCCTGTTGCTCGCGCTTTATTTCGTCGGCGCGGAACAAGGCGCGACGTCGCTCGTGCCGGGCATGTACGTTCACGAATTCGTTCACGACGGCCGCCATCTGCTCGGCTTTCCCTGCCACTGACACGGAGCATACGATGGTCGGAAAGCTGCTCATGCGCGGGATGCTCGCAGGCATCGCCGCCGGTCTTCTCACGTTCGGTTTCGCCAGAATCGTCGGCGAGCCGCAAGTCGATCAGGCCATCTCCTTCGAGGAAAAGCTCGATGCCGCCAAGGGCGACGCACCGGAGCCCGAACTGGTCAGCCGCCACACGCAGGCCGGTCTCGGTCTGCTGACGGGCGTCGTGACCTACGGCGCGGCGTTCGGCGGGCTGTTCTCGCTGGTCTTCGCGTTTGCGTACGGGCGCGGCAGCCGCCTGCCGGCACGTCCGCTCGCCGCGTGGCTCGCGGTGGCCGCGTTCGTCGCGCTCGTGATCGTCCCGAACATCAAATACCCGGCCAATCCGCCGTCGGTCGGCGACCCCGACACGATCGGCTATCGCACCGGCCTGTTCTTCCTGATGATCGCGATTTCGATCGCGACGATGGTGTTCTCGGTGAGCGTCCGCCGCCATCTGCTGGCGAAGCTCGGGCAATGGAACGCGTCGATCGTCGCGGGGCTCGTGTTCATCGTGATCATCGCAGCCGTGCAGTTCGGGCTGCCGTCGATCAACGAAGTGCCGGCCGCGTTCCCGGCCGACGTGCTGTGGAAGTTCCGCGTGGCGGCCATCGGCATGCAGGTGATCATGTGGACGACGATCGGCCTGCTGTTCGGTGCATGGGTCGCGCGCGGCGAACGCATCGGCGCGCGCGCCGCCTGACGCGCATGGGCTCGGAGCGCGGCTAGCGCAGCATGCGCGGCGTGCTCGCCGTCGACTCGCGCGCCAGGGCGACGAACGCGGCGAGATAGTCGATCGACGCATCCGCTTCGCGGATGCCGAGGAAGATCTGCTTCGCGATTCCCTTTTTGCCGAGCTTGACCGGCACGACCGGCATCCGGTCCGCGTATTCGTCGGCCAGCCATCTCGGCAGTGCGGCCACGCCGCGCCCGCTCGCCACCATCTGCAACATGATGTCGGTCGTCTCGATCGACTTGTGCCGCCGCGGCACGATGCCGGCCGGCGTCAGGAACTGGTTGTAGATGTCGAGCCGGTCGGTTTCGACCGGGTAGGTGATCAGGATCTCGTCGGTCAGTTGCTCGGGCGTCACGTAGTCGGCATTCGCGAACCGGTGCGAATCGGCGACCACCAGTACCTGCTCGTAGTCGAACACAGGGTCGAAGCGCAGGCCCGGCTTGTTCAGCGGATCGGGCGTCACGAGCACGTCGATGTCGAAACCGATCAGCGCCCCGATGCCGCCGAACTGGAAGCGCTGTTTCACGTCGACGTCGACATCGGGCCAGCGCGACAGGTACGGCGACACGACCTTCAGCAGCCACTGGTAGCACGGGTGGCACTCCATCCCGATGCGCAGCGTGCCGCGCTGCCCCTTTGCGTACTGCTTCATCCGCTCTTCCGCGAGCTCGAACTGCGGCAGCAGCCGGTTCGCCAGTTTCAGCAGATACTGCCCGCCCTGCGTGAGCCGCAGGCCGCGACCTTCCCGGTCCCAGATCGGCGTACCGAGCTGCTGCTCGATTTTCCGGACGGTATGGCTGAGTGCCGACTGCGTGAGATGCAGCGTATTGGCGGCCGCGGTCATCGAGCCCTGGCGCTCGACCTCACGAATGACGACGAGATGGAATCGTTCCAGCATGGATAGGGGGCCGCGATAGACGCATGAGCCACATTAATGGATGAACGAAATAATGCCATTTTATTTCATGATTTGACATCCTTATGGTGGCTGCCGGACCTTCCAGTTTCTTCTGGACGACAGCGCACGGTCACGACCGTTCATGCGCGACGACCCGCCGCGCCCGGTGTCGTGCTACCCGCTTGCGCTCGCGATCCGCGACGAAGTGCTCGATCTGGAGAAGGCCGGCGTACGCGTGATCCAGATCGACGAGGCTGCATCGCGCGAAGGGTTGCCGCGGCGCGCAATGGAGCGAGTACCTGAAGCGGGCGAGTCCGACATCCACTCGCCGAACATCCCGGCGCAGGATCACATCGTCGGTCTGATGAAGGTCACGCGTGCTCGTGCGCGGCCGTGTCGGCGAGTGTCTCGGGGGACGGTGTCTCGGCAATCACGCGCCGTTCGCGGTCGAGGTCGAGCGAACGCGACAGGAGCGCGTACACGGCGCCCGCGACGATCAAGCCGACGAGCCACGCGATGTCGACGCCGCCGAGCATGCGTGCGAACGGACCGACGAACACCTCGCGATTCGCGTCGGCATCGAAGATGTAGAAGAACGGCACCATCGCCGCGAAGCCGGCCAGGTACGCGACGATGCCGCGCGGTTGCCATGCGCCGTAGAGCCCGTTCGGCGTGAAGAAATGCGCGATCGCATAGTGGCCGCGCCGCACGAAGAAATAATCGACGAGATTCACCGCGGTCCACGGCACGAGGAAGTAGAGCATCAGCGTCAGGAACGTCTGCAGCAGCGCGATGCCGTTGCCGCGGATCGCGAACACGCACGCGAGCACGAACGTGCTGATCGCGACGATCGACGCGACGCGCGCGCGCCGCGTCGGCCGGATCGGCACGATCGAATCGGCGGCGGTCAGCACGGTCAGCATCGCGCTGTATGCGTTGAGCGCGATGATCGGCAGGAAGCCGACCAGCGACACGATCGCGATCAGCTTGCCGAGGCCCGGCACGAGCGATGCGCCGACATGGTCCATCGCGATCAGTGCGTCGGCCGCGTGCAGCTTCTGCGCGAGCCACGCGCCGAGGCCGATCATCCACGTGCCCGACAGCGACGCGCCGGCGAAGATCACCGCGATCAGCTTCGCGCGGCTCGTATGCTTCGGCAGATAGCGCGAATAGTCCGACACGTACGGCGCATACGAGATGTTGTAGCTGGCGGCGATCGCGAACTGCGTCGCGAACGCGATCCAGTTGAAGCCCGGCGCGGCGGCCGGCGCAACGGCGGTGTGTGCGGGCGCCGCGTGGCCGAACGCGAGCGCGAGCGTGACGAGCGCATAGAGCGGCAGCGTCGCGATCAGCGCCCACGTGAAGGTCCGGTGCATCAGGTCGTGGCCGTAGATCGCGAGCAGCGCGCCGATCGCGACCGCCGCGACGGCGACGAAGCCGCCGTCGATCCCGAACACGTTGTGCACGCCGTCCACCATCAGCGATACGTTGACGACATTGAATCCGACGAATACGAACAGCGTCGCGAGCAGCGCGACGATCACGCCGCGATAGCCGAACTGCGCACGGGACTGGATCATCTGCGGCAGGCCCATCTCCGGCCCCTGCGAGCCGTGAAACGCCATGAAGATCGTGCCGAACATGATCCCGAGCGCGCCCGCGAGCGTCGTCCAGCCCGCCGACAGCCCCATGCCGGGGCCGACGAAGCCGATCGAGATCGTGAAGAAGTGGAAATTGCCGAGAAACCAGAACGGCCCCTGGCTCCCCAGTTTCGCGTGGCGTTCGTGTTCCGGGATGTAGTCGATCGAGTGGTGTTCGATCGCGAGGCCGGCCGGTTCGGCGCGGTCGAGGTCGAGGGTGTCGGGGCGGTTCATGACGGCTTGTCTCCATGGTCGCGCGCGGCGCGTCGATGCGACCGCGTGCGCCTGCCCTGCCGCGACACCGTCGCGGCGGGCGATGAATATCGGGGGATGCCGGGGCGGTGCGGTACGCCGCCGGACCATTCAACGAAAACGGGCAGGCGAATCGCCTGCCCGTCGCGGGAACTTACACGGCGCGTACGCCGCGCGGCAGCGGTTCGTTCACGTTGCCCGGCGCACCGGCATCGTCGATGCCGACGCGGCGCGCAATCAGCCACACGCACAGCGACGACAGGAGCGCGGCGCTCGTGTACTGGATCGCGAGCGGCCACCATTGCGGCGCGGTGTTCTGCGCGATGACGGTCGCGACGAGCGGCGTGAGGCCGCCGGCGAGCGCGCCGCACACCTGGTACGCGATCGAGATCGCCGTGTAGCGGATCCGCGCAACGAAAATGCCACTGACGAAGCCGGCGACCACCGAGTAGTAGCCGGATTCCGCGAGCGTCGCGAGGCCGACGCCGACGGTGATCGACACCGGCGTGCCCATGTGCACGAGCGGCAGCATCGCGAACGGGACGATCGCGGCCCACGCGCCGGTGATCAGCAGCACGCGCGTGGTGCCGAAGCGCTGCGCGAGGAACGCGGCCGCGAGCTGCACGACGAACTGCAGCACGGCGACGATCGTCATGCAATGCAGCACCATCGACCGGTCGAGCGACAGGAACTGCGTCGCGTAGCTGATCATGAAGATGTTGCTGAAATACACGCCGGCGATGCCGTACACGTTCGCGCCGATCGCGAGCAGCAGCAGCGGCCAATATTTGAGCGCTTCGCGCAGCGGTTTTTGCGCGATGTTGCCGCTCTTCCTGACTTCCTCGAACTCGGGCGACTCCGACACGCTCGCGCGGATCACGAAGCCGACGATCAGTAGCACGGAGCTTGCGAGGAACGGCACGCGCCAGCCCCAGCTCATCATGTCTTCCTTCGACAGCGTGCTGATCGCGCCGAACGCGAGCATCGACAGGATCAGGCCGCTCGCGCTGCCGAGTTGCGCGAACGAGGCGAAGAACGTGCGCTTGCCTTCGGGCGCATGTTCACCGGCGAGCAGCACCGCGCCGCCCCATTCGCCGCCCACGGCGATGCCTTGCAGCACGCGCATCAGCACGAGCAGGACCGGCGCGATCACGCCGGCCTGCGCATGCGTCGGCAGCAGGCCGATCGCGACCGTCGACACCGCCATCAGCATCAGCGTCGCGAGCAGCGAGCGCTTGCGGCCGAAACGGTCGCCGAGATAGCCGAACATCACGCCGCCGAGCGGCCGCGCGAAGAAGCCGACCGCGAACGAACCGAACGACGCGAGCAGGCTGATGAAGCGGTTTTCGCCGGGAAAGAACAGCGGCCCGAACACGATGGCGGCGGCGGTCGCGTAGCTATAGAAGTCGTACCACTCGATCGTGGTGCCGACGAACGATGCAAGCGCCGCCCGCTTGGGTTGCTTGACGGAAGTCCCCATTTTTATGTGTGCTCCTCTGTAATCTTCTGATTTGGAATAGGTGACGGCGCGGGGATCAGTCGCGGTATGCGACGCCCGGGAGCACGCACAGCAGCTCGTACGCGAGGTTCGCACCGAGCAGCGCCGTGGTGCCGAACGGGTCGTACGGCGGCGCGACTTCGACGAGGTCGCAGCCGACGATGTTCAGCCCCTTCGCGCCGCGGATGATCTCGAGCGCCTGCGGCACCGTGAGGCCCGCGATTTCGGGCGTGCCGGTGCCAGGCGCGTAGGCCGGATCGATGCCGTCGATGTCGAAGCTGATGTAGACGGGCGTGTCGCCGACGCGCGCGCGCACTTCTTCCATCAGCGGCGCGAGCGACTTGTTCCAGCATTCCTCGGCCTGGACGACGCGGAAGCCCTGCTCGCGGCACCAGTCGAAATCCTCGGCCGCGTAGCCGGTGCCGCGCAGGCCGATCTGCGTGACCTTGTCGCCGTGCAGCAGGCCTTCCTCGACCGCGCGACGGAACGGCGTGCCGTGCGCGATCTTTTCGCCCATCATCGTATCGTTCACGTCGGCGTGTGCATCGACGTGGATCAATGCAACCTTGCCGTGCTTGCGGTGGATCGCGCGCAGGATCGGCAGCGCGATCGTATGGTCGCCGCCGAGCGTGATCGGCTTGCAGTCGTGTTCGAGAATCGCGTCGTACGCGGCTTCGATGCGCACGATGGAATCGTGCAGGTTGTACGGATTGATCGCGACGTCGCCGATGTCGGCGATCTGCAGCGAATCGAACGGCGCGGCGCGCGTCGCCATGTTGTACGGGCGCAGCAGCACGGATTCGGTGCGGATCTGGCGCGGGCCGAAGCGCGCGCCGGTGCGGTTGGAGGTGCCGAGGTCGAACGGCACGCCGACGAAGCACGCGTCGAGCCCTTCGGCGCTGGCCACGTGCGGCAGGCGCATCATCGTCGCGATGCCGCCGCAGCGCGGCATTTCATTGCCGCCGAGCGGCCGGAAATGGGTGTGGTCGTTCATGGGCTGTCTCTTCCGATGTGGGGTTGCCGTATCATGCGACGCGGCCTGGCGCACAGTTTTACGCGCTCCGCCGGGAAAGAAGAATGCGAAGATATCGACGTAAACATCGATTTTCATCGATGTATGGAAGGGGATGAGCGTGCTGGGGAATCTGTCGACCCTCGATCTGCGGTTGATCCGCGTATTTCTCGCGGTCACGGACGCAGGCGGCGTATCGGCCGCGCAGGCCGTGCTGAACGTCGGGCAGTCGACGATCAGCGCGCAGCTGTCGTCGCTCGAGACGCGGCTCGGCTACCGGCTCTGCGAGCGCGGCCGCAGCGGCTTCCGGCTCACGCCGAAGGGCGAGCGGTTCCACGCGATGAGCCGCAAGCTGCTCGCGGCGCTCGACGAATTCGGGATGGCCGCGCGGCACATGGACCGTCAGCTCGTCGGTACGCTCAACATCGGCCTGATCGGCCATACGCCGATTAGCCAGAATGCGCGGATCGCCGAGGCGATCGCCGCGTTCCGCACCCGCGACGAGGCCGTGCGTTTCTCGATCTCCGTGCGCGCGCCGGGCGATCTAGAGGAAAAGCTGTTGAGCGACGAGATCCAGATCGCGGTCGGCTACTTCTGGCACCGCGTGCCGTCGCTGCACTACACGCCGCTGTTCGTCGAGCGCCAGGTGGCGTACTGCGGGCGCGGCCATCCGCTGTTCGACGGCGCGGGTGCGCAGACGCCCGCCGACGTCGCGGGCTTCGAATGGGCGTGGCGCTCGTATCCGCTGCCCGAAGCGCAGATGTCGACGACGCCCGACTGCGTGACCGCGACCGCCGACAACATGGAGGCCGTCGCGCTGCTGATCCTGTCCGGCCACCACCTCGGCTATCTGCCGCAGCATTTCGCGGCGCCGTACGTCGCGCAGGGGCTGCTCGCGCCGCTCAATCCGGAGCAGCTGCGCTACGACGTGACGTTCCACATGGTCGTCGCGCGCAACGGGCGCGGGAATCCGCTCGTCGAAGCCTTTCTCGAGGATCTCGAGCGCGCGCACCAGCCGCCCGACGTCGCGTAGGCGATCCGCATCGCCACGGTGAACGAGCGCGACGACGGCGCGGCCGGAGGCGGGCTGACGCGGCCCACATCGATCGGCGCCGAAGTAACGAACCGGGCACCGGGTTCGGCGGGCATCACGGCACCGGCAACCCCGCGTCGTGCTTGACCTCGCGCAGCGACAGCGCCGATTCGATCGACGTCACGCCCGGCAGCATGCGCAGCGATTCGCGCAGGAACGTGCCGTAGTCGTCGAGGTCGCGCGCCACCACCTGCAGCAGATAGTCGGCGGTGCCCGCGACGTTGTGGCACGCGAGAATCCGCTCGATGCCGAGCACTTCCCGTTCGAACCGGTCGGCGGTCTTGCGGTCGTGCGTCGCGAACCGCACGAGCACGAACGCCACGACGCCGAAGCCGAGCGCCTGGCGCGACAGCTGCGCGCGATAGCGCTCGATGTAGCCGTCGTTTTCGAGGCGCTTCAGGCGGCGCGCGCAAGGGGTCTCCGACAAGCCCACGGTGTCGGCGAGGCGGGCGATCGGCAGGCGGCCGTCGCGCTGCACCGCGGCGAGGATGGCGCGGTCGGTTTTGTCGAGGTCGGTCATGTTGGCGGATTCCTGATGCGGATGGGTAGATTGTGGCGGATTCCCCTACGGATCGCCAATCCCGAGCCAAAGATGGCCAATAATCCCTCGCTCTCCGGCGGCAACATATCGCCGTAAGAGGACGGGGGCAGACCATGATTTCCACGCATTTGCTGTTGATTTATCTCGCCGCGCTGGCGGCCATTTATGCGGTGCCGGGGCCGGACATGGCGCTCGTGCTGCAGACCAGCATCGGCCGCGGCGTGCGGCCCGGGATCGCGGCGGCGGCCGGCCTGTCGCTCGCCCGCACCGCGCACGTGACGCTGTCCGCGTGCGGCGTCGCGGCGCTGATCCGTAGCGCGCCGTGGCTGTACGAAGTGATCCGCTATGGCGGCGCGCTCTATCTCGCGTACGTCGCGATTCAGGTGTTCCGTTCGCCGGTGTTCGCGCTCGGCGACGGCGATGCCACGGCCGCCGCGGGCGAGCTGCGCCAGTCGTTCGTGAAGGGCCTGCTCACCAACCTGCTGAACCCGAAGGCGCTGCTGTTCTGCTCGGTGCTGCTGCCGCAGTTCGTGCGCCCCGAGGCCGGGCCGGTCGTGCTGCAGATGTTCGAGCTGGGCGCGCTGCTGGTGGCGGCCGGCGTATGCTTCGACCTCGCGTGCGTGTTCGGCGCGTCGCGGATCGCCGTGTGGATGCGCGCGCATCCGCTTGCGCAGACGGTGCAGCGTTGGACGTTTTCCGCGGCGCTGATCGGTTTCGCGCTGCGCTTGTCGATGGACTGAGCGACGCCGCGCGGCAGCCATCCCATGGAGCGGGGCGACCGCGCGCGATGCCGGTCGCCCGCGCGCACGCGTTGCGGCAGAAGGGCGTGCGCGCAAATCATCTGACTGTTCTACACTTCCTCTAACGTCGCGCAGCGGCGAACCGACTGACCGAACGGAACCGTCTTCCACCGGCCCTGTCCGATTTCCTGGCTGTTCCGTGCAACGCGGTACCAAGGAGGGTCTGAACATGGCAAGGCATCTTCAAGCCGACCGTGAGCCCCGGATCGTCGCCGAATCGAAGTGTCTCGGCCAGTGCGATCCGGCAGAACGTATCCACGTCACGATCATGTTGCGGCGGCAGGAAGAAGGGCAACTCGACGCATTGGTCCACCAGCTCGCCACCGGCGACGCTCACGCAAAACCGCTGTCGCGCGACGCGTTCGCGCAGCGTTTCTCCGCCAACCCCGACGACATCCGCAAGACCGAGGCCTTCGCGAAGCGTCATCAGCTGACGGTCGATCGCGTCGATCCGGTCGAAAGCGTCGTCGTGCTGTCCGGCACGATCCAGCAGTTCGAAGCGGCGTTCAGCGTGAAGCTCGAGCGCTTCGAGCATCGTTCGATCGGCCAGTATCGCGGCCGCTCGGGCCCGATCGCGCTGCCCGACGAGCTGGGCGACGCCGTCACCGCGGTGCTCGGCCTCGACAGCCGCCCGCAGGCGCGGCCGCACTTCCGGCTGCGGCCGCCGTTCCGGCCCGCGCGCGGCGCCGCGGCCGTCACGTTCACGCCGATCCAGCTCGCGTCGCTGTACGACTTTCCGGCCGGCGACGGCGCCGGGCAGTGCATCGCGATCATCGAGCTCGGCGGCGGCTATCGCGCGGCAGACATCCAGCAATACTTCCGCGGGCTCGGGATCAAGACGCCGCCGACGCTCGTCGACGTGAACGTCGGCACCGGCCGCAACGCGCCGACCGGCGACGCGAACGGCCCGGACGGCGAAGTCGCGCTCGACATCGAGATCGCCGGCGCGATCGCGCCGGCCGCGAAGATCGCGGTCTACTTCGCGCCGAACAGCGACGCGGGCTTCATCCAGGCGGTCAACGCGGCCGTTACCGACAAGACCAACAAGCCTTCCGTGATCTCGATCAGCTGGGGCGGCCCGGAAGCGATCTGGCAGGCGCAGTCGGCGCAGGCGTTCAACCGCGTGCTGCAGGCGGCGGCCGCGCAGGGCATCACCGTGTGCGCGGCGTCGGGCGACAGCGGGTCGGGCGACGGGCTGCAGGACGGCACCGATCACGTCGATTTCCCCGCATCGAGCCCGTACGTGCTCGGCTGCGGCGGCACGCAGCTCGACGCGCTGCCGGGCCAGGGCATCCGCAGCGAGGTCGCGTGGAACGACGAAGCCGCGGGCGGTGGCGCGGGCGGGGGCGGCGTCAGCACGATGTTCGACCTGCCGGTGTGGCAGCAGGGGCTGAGCGTCGCGCGCACCGACGGCGGCAGCACGCCGCTCGCGAAGCGCGGCGTGCCGGACGTTGCCGGCGATGCGTCGCCGCAGACGGGTTACGAAGTGTCGGTGGCCGGCACGCCCACGGTGATGGGCGGCACGAGCGCGGTCGCACCGCTGTGGGCCGCGCTGATCGCGCGGATCAATGCGGCAGCCGGCGCGCCCGCCGGCTGGATCAATCCGGTGCTGTACAAGCATCCGGGCGCGCTGCGCGACATCACGAAAGGGTCGAACGGCACCTATGCGGCCGCGTCGGGCTGGGACGCGTGCACGGGCCTCGGCAGCCCGAACGGCGCACAACTCGCCGCGATCCTCGCGCGCAAGCCGTCGAGCTGACGCGCGGGGACACAGCTTTGCGTTCGACGCGGGTGTCCTGCCCGCGTCTTTTTTCACCTCCAGGAGCAGCACGATGGGCATCGATTCCGCATCTTCCGGCGGCGTGTATCCGCTGCATCACGGCGACCACAATTCGCATGGCGTGCCGCCGACCGTCAATCCGGTCGCGCTCAGCCACGGCCGCGACCAGCCTTTCTTCGATCCGGTCGCGTACGGCAACGGCCCCGACGACTCGGTGACCGACACGACCGAGGCGGCCGCGATCACGCATCACACGATCCTGATCGACGGAAAGCGCATCGCGTACACGGCGACGGCGGGCCATCTCGTGACGGTCGACCCGAGCAGTTCGCAGCCGGCCGCGAAGCTCTTCTACGTCGCGTTCACGGCCGACGGCGCGAAGGAAGAAACGCGGCCCGTCACGTTCTTCTACAACGGCGGGCCGGGCTCGTCGTCGGTGTTCGTGCTGCTGGGCTCGTTCGCGCCGAAGCGCATCAAGACGTCGATGCCGGGCTTCACGCCGCCCGCGCCGTACCAGATCGAAGACAACCCGGACAGCATGATCGACCACAGCGACCTGGTGTTCATCAACCCGGTCGGCACCGGCTATTCGGCGGCCGTCGCGCCGAACAAGAACCGCAACTTCTGGGGCGTCGACCAGGATGCGGATTCGCTGAAGCAGTTCATCAAGCGCTACCTGACGAAGAACAACCGGTGGAACTCGCCGAAGTACCTGTTCGGCGAATCGTACGGCACCGCGCGCAGTTGCGTGCTCGCGTACAAGCTGCACGAGGACGGCGTCGACCTGAACGGCGTCACGCTGCAATCGTCGATCCTCGACTACCGGCAGGCCGGCAACCCGGTCGGCGCGCTGCCGACCGCCGCGGCCGATGCGTGGTATCACAAGAAGCTCGGCATCACGCCGGCGCCGACCGATCTCGGCGCATTCGTCGAGGAGGTCGCGCAGTTCTCGCGCACCGACTACCTGAACGCGCTGCGCACGGTCCCGCATGCGGACCCGGCCGTCGTGAAGAAGCTGTCGCAGTACACGGGCATCGATACGGCGACGCTGCAATCGTGGAGTCTCGACATCGCCGGCTACGACACGCGCGGCAATTCGCTGTTCCTGACGACGCTGCTGCATGCGCAGGGGCTCGCGCTCGGCTCGTACGACGGCCGCGTGACCGGAGTCTCGTCGGGCATCGCCGGCAAGATCGACCCGAACTCGGGCGGCAACGATCCGACGATGACGGCCGTGACGGGTGTCTATACGGCGATGTGGAACAGCTACCTGAACGAGCAGCTGAAGTTCACGTCGAATTCCGCGTTCACCGACCTGAACGACCAGGCGTTCCAGAACTGGGATTTCAGTCACATCGACCCGACCGGCGCGCAGCAGGGCATCGATGCGCAGGGGAACGTGATCCTTTATACGGCAGGCGATCTCGCCGCGGTGATGGCGCTGAACGTCGACCTGAAGGTGCTGTCGGCGAACGGTCTCTACGATTTCGTCACGCCGTTCTACCAGACCGTGATCGACCTGCAGCAGATGCCGCTCGAGGATCAGAAGGTGCGGCAGAACCTGTCCGCGCGTTTCTATCCGTCGGGGCACATGGTGTATCTCGACGGCGGCTCGCGTACCGCGCTCAAACGCGATCTCGCGGCGATGTACGACACGACGGTCAGCGACACCGGGGCGCGGCTGCGGATTCGCGCGCTGCAGGCGAAGAAGACGGGCGGGCACGCATAACGGTGCCCGCCGGGTGTCCGCCGCGCGCAGCCGTGACGGTGCGCGCGGCGTTTTTTTGACGCGCGGGCGGCCGGCTTACGCGGCCGGCCAGTCGAACGGCGTGTACGGCAGCGCGCGCTTGTGGCGCGAAGCGTCGTAGAAGCGCAGCACCGTTTCGTACACGTGGTCGCTGACCGGCTTGCCTTCGAGGAAATCGTCGATCTCGTCGTAGCTCACGCCGTACGCGTGTTCGTCGGGGCGCAGCGGGCGCAGTTCCTCGAGGTCGGCCGTCGGCACCTTCATCACGATCAGCTCCTCGCCGCCGAGCGCGCGGGCCACCGCGCGCACGCGACGCTTGTTCAGCCCCGCGAGCGGCAGGATGTCCGCGCCACCGTCACCGAACTTCGTGAAGAAACCCATCAGCGACTCGGCCGCGTGATCGGTGCCGATCACAATGCCGCGCCGCGCGCCGGCTACCGCGTACTGCGCGATCATGCGTTCGCGCGCCTTGATGTTGCCGTGCACGAAATCCTGCTGGGCCGGCGTCTCGAACGCATGGCCGGACGCGGCGAGCGCGCCGAGCATCGCGTCGGCGGCCGGTTTCACGTTGACGGTCAGTTCCTCGTCCGCGCGGACGAACGCGAGCGCGCGTTGGGCGTCGGCTTCGTCGTTCTGCACGCCGTTCGGCAGGCGCATCGCGATGAAGCGCGCATCGTAGCCGCCGGCGCGCAGGCGCTCGACCGACAATTGGGCGAGCCGGCCGGCCGTCGACGAATCGACGCCGCCGCTGATGCCGAGCACGTAGGTCCGCAGGCCGGTCGAACGAAGGTATTGCGCGAGGAACTCGACGCGGCGGGCGATTTCGGCCTCGGCGTCGAAGTGCGGGGCGACGTTCAGTTCGGCAATGATCGCGCGTTGGCGGCTGGCGTAATCGGCGGATGTCATGAAGGAGGTTCCGGAACGAAATGCAAGGCGCCCATCATAAGCGCAATCGCCGCGCGGCGCCGCGCCGGGCGTGCGATCCGGCGGTTTCGCGTTGCTTCGGCGAGACGCGCTGCCTCGCGTTGGTGCACGGTGCGCCGGGCGGGTGCGGGAGGCCGCGCGCAGTGCGGTTGCGCACGGTTGCGACGCGGATGCGGGCTCGCCGGCCGACGTCAGCGCCGCGCGAGCACGACGCCCACCAGCGCGAGCGCGAAGCCGGCGAGCTGGATCGCCGCAAGCGTTTCGCCGAACAGCCAGTAGCCCTGCAGCGCGGCCAGCGGCGGCGCGAGGAACAGCAGCGACGTCGCGCGCGCGGCGTTGCCGCGCCGCAGCATCCACATCAGCATCGTGACTGCGCCGCCTGACAGGAACACGACACCCCACACGAGCGACACCCACAGCGCCGGCGCGCCGATCCAGCGCGTCTCGTGCAGCAGCACGACGAAGAGGGCCGCGACGATCGCCGCACCGAAGTTCTGGACCGCGACCGCCGTGCGCAGGTCGCTCTGCGCGAGCTTGCCTTTCTGGTACAGCGAGCCGGCGGTGATCGACCCGACCGCGAGCACCGAGACGGCGACGACGAGCCACGCGGGCGCCGCGCCCGGCGGCGGCGCGCCGCCGCCCGTGACCTTCGGCGCCAGCACGAGCGCGACGCCGGCGAGCCCGAGCGCCATCCCGAGCCAGCCGCGCGCGGGCAGTCGCTCGTTGAACAGCGGGACGGCGAGCACGGCGGTGGCGAGCGGCTGCAGCGCGCCGAGCAGCGCCATGACGCCCGCGTTCAGCCCTTGTGCGACGGCCCAGTAGCTTGCGCCGAGATAGACGCCCTGCAGCAGCGCGCCCGCGATCAGGTGGCGCGGCCATTCGCGCCGGGCCGGCCACGGCGCGCGCGTGACGAGCGCCACCGCGCCGAACAGCGCGGCCGTGCCCGCGAAACGCGCGAGCAGGAACAGGTTGGGATCGGCGTAGGGCTTGATGGCCCGCGCGACGATGAAGCCGGTGGACCAGAGTGCGACGAAAGCGGCGGCGACGATCGAGGTCAGCATGCGTGGCGGGCCGCGACGCGGCCGGACAGAATCGTGAAGTCGGCCAGTATCGGCGCAGGCGCTGCCGGCGTCTTGTCGAATCCTGCACTCGTGCCGTGGGCCGCGCATGCGGCCGTCGGTGCGGGCGACGCGAGCGCCGCCGCGCATGGGCGGCCGGCGGGCGTGACGCCGCGACGATCAGTCGATCGAGAACGTGTCGAGCGGCTGGTTCGCGCGCGCGTCGGTCGCAAAGCGCGCGGCGAGCTGTTCGTAGAGCCGGCGCGCTTCGTCGAGCGTCAGGTCGATCCAGTACGGATCGCCGGCCGCGTCGTTGAGGCGTTCGGGCGGAAACTGGATTTCGATCACACTGCCTTTGCGATACATGGCGCGAGCCCCTTTGCTTGGTCGTCGTTCGGCGAAGCGCAAAGTGTAGCAACCGGCGCCGTGCCGATTCGCGCGCGTCGGGCAATTCAGAATTTCGCTTTCGGGAAACGCGACCGGCCCCGGTTCCCGCCGCGGTCAAATGCCGGTCAAACGGCCGTAATACAATGGCCGGCTTACCCATTACCAGTCGCCTCGGGCGCACACGCGATGCTGGCGGAACAACGTCATCAATACATCCTGTCGGAGCTCGGACGGTCGGGCGCATTGTCGGTCGCGGAACTCGTGCGCTCGCTCGACGTGTCGCGCGAGACCGTGCGGCGCGACCTGAACGCACTGGCCGCGCGCGGCCTGCTCGTGATGACGCACGGCGGCGCGCTGGCGGCCGACCGCCGCGAGCCGAGCCTGTCCGAACGCGAAGCCGCGAACGCCGACGCGAAGCGCACGATCGGGCGGCGCGCGGCCGAATTCGTGCCCGACGATGCGTCGGTGCTGATCGATTCGGGCAGCACGCCGCATGCGGTCGCGCTCGCACTCGCCGACCGGCACCGGCTGTCGATCTACACGAACGACTGGCGCACCGCGTTCGTGCTCGCCCGGCGCAACGGCAACCGCGTGACGCTGCTCGGCGGCGAGCTGTCCGACGACGAGGACGCCACCTTCGGGCTCGACACGATCCAGCAGCTCGCGCAGTACCACGTCGATTTCGCGTTCATCGGCGCCGGCGGCATCACGCCCGACGGCGAATGCACCGACTACTCGCGGCTCGCGGCCGAGGTGCGCAGCCGGATGATCGCGGCGGCCGGCACGGCGATCATCGTCGCCGATCATTCGAAATTCGGCCGCGTGACGCCGGTGCGGATCAACGGCGCGGCCGCCGCCCGCTATCTCGTGACCGAGCGCGCGCCCGACAAGGCCGTGCGCCGCGCACTCACCGCGCGCGGGATCGAGCTGCTCGTGTGCGACTGACGCGCGTCCGACATACAAGGTTCATCGAACCGTCATTCCGCGGGAAGAACCTCTGCCGACACTGACCCATTCATTTCGACCGGCCTCGCGGCCAGGGAGCAACGAATGTCCGTCAGCGTGCGCAGCTATCTTTCCCCCACTCTCGTCCTGCTGGCTTTCGACTGGGCCGATGCGCAGTCGCGCGACGATTTTCTCGGCTTCGCGATCCGGCGCACGCCGGGATTCTGGTCGGCCGACGGCAGGACGCGCGCACCGAACAGCTGGCTGCCGAACCGCCTGACGTTCGACGGCCCGGCTGCCGACACGCAGGGCGACGCACCGACCGACCAGGCGCCGATCCAGAAATTCATGTGGTGGGATGCGCGCATCGATCCGCAGGACCGCGGTGCGTCGTTCCGCTACGACGTCTATCCGGTCGTCGGCACGCCGGCGAACCTGAACGTGCTCGACGCGCAAGCCGGCGTGTGCGACGTCGTGCTGCCCGCGCACGTCGAGGACGGCATCGGCACGTGGTTCAACCGCGCTGTGGTGAGCTCGCAGGCGTTCGCGAAGCAGGTCGCGGCGCTGGGCCTCGCGCCGAATGCGGCGCCGAGCGACGCGCAGGCGCTGAAGCTGCGCACGTGGCTCGCGAACGACATGGAGCAGGTGTTCGCGCAGATGCTCGACCCCGCGTCGCGCGCGGTGTCGGCCGTCTATCACCTGACCGACACGCTGTGGGCGCTGCCCGCGTTCGAAGCGTTCGGGCGCACGCACGGCGAAGCGTCGCTCGCGATCGTCTACGACGCACACACGACGGCGCGCAAGGGCAAGCCGCCGCTGCCGTCGCCGAACCAGCCGGCCGTCGATGCGTTGCAGGGTCTCGCGACGCTCGCGCCACGCGACAGGACGCACATCATGCACGACAAGTTCATCGTGACCGATGCGCCGTCCAACCCGGCGCCCGCGCGCGTGCTGACCGGCTCGGCGAACTTCACGACCGAGGGGCTCACGGAGCAGGCGAACGTGCTGCACGCGTTCGACTCGCCCGCGCTCGCCGTGCTGTACGACGCGCGCGCGCATGCGCTGGCCGGGAATCCGTCGATCGCGGAGACGGCGCGCCTGTCGCCGGGCTGGTCGGAACCGGTGACGATCGGCAGTGCACAGGTGCGGCTCGCGTTTTCGCCGGAGCCGGCGGGGCAGCGCACCGAGATCGACACGATCGTCACCGCGATCGCGGCCGCGAAGCATTCGGTGTCGTTCTGCCTGTTCATGCCGACCGACGCGGCGCTGCGCGATGCGTGCTTCGCGGCCGGCGACCGCGGGCTGATGATGTTCGGGCTGGTGAACAGGATCAACGTCGGCAGCGCGACGAAGGCCGATGCCGCGCGGCAGGCCGGTGAGCCGCTCGATGCGGCCACGCTCGCGAACCTCGAGCTGTACCACCGCAGCCGCGACAACCGCGACGTGATCGATGCCGCGTATTTCTCGCCGGCCACCGTGCCGCAGGGTTTCGAGCCCGAGCTG
This sequence comes from Burkholderia metallica, assembly GCF_902832845.1. Lineage (GTDB taxonomy): Bacteria > Pseudomonadota > Gammaproteobacteria > Burkholderiales > Burkholderiaceae > Burkholderia > Burkholderia metallica. The sequence continues at coordinate 23,367 of NZ_CADFDB010000016.1, forward strand.
CGGCTCTTTCCGGGCGAACCGGCGCCGGCCTTTCCGCCCGTCGTGATCCATCACAAGTTCATCGTGATCGATGCGGAAGGCGCGAATCCGGTCGTCTATACGGGCTCGGCGAACATGAGCCGCAATTCCGAGCAGTACAACGACGAGAACCTGCTCGAGATCCGCGACCGGCGGATCGCGGCGATCTATCTCGCGGAATTCCTGCGGCTTTACGAGCACTATCGCGCGCGGGCGCTGTCGATCGATGCGAAACGGCGCGGCGCCGATGCGGGTACGGGCGCGCATGCACGGCTCGCGCTGGCGCCCGATTCGAGCTGGGCCAGGAAGTATTACGTGACGGGAAGCCCGGAAGAGAAGGCGCGGATCGCGCTGGCGTCGAGCGCGCCGACGGACTGACGCACGGGGCTGGGACGGGCGCGGCAGATGCGCGCCCGGTGCGCGCTAGTGCGCGGCCGGCCGGTGCCGCTTACGCGGCGACGTAGCGCAGCACGGCGTCGGCGATCGTGTCGCGATGCCGTGCGCGCAGGCGCGGCGCCGACGGATCGCGGCCGAACGCGGCGCCGAACGTGTAGCGGTTCGACACGCGGTGGAAGCAGAAGGAGCTGATCAGCAGGTGCAGGTCGAATGCGTCGATGTCCTTGCGGAACGCGCCGCTCGCCGCGCCGCGCTCGACCAGTTCCTCGAGCGTCTTGATGATGCTGACGTTGCGGTTCTTGAACGACTTGAGCTGTTCGAGATACTTCGCGCCGTGGATGTTCTCGATCGACACGAGACGCACGAAGTCGCGATGCTTGTCGTGATAGTCGAACGTGAATTCGACGAGGCGGCGCATGCCTTCGCGCGGCTCCATGTCGCCGACGTGCAGTTCCTGCTCGAGCGCGCGGATGTCGCCGTACACCTTCTCGAGCACGGCCTCGTACAGCCCTTCCTTGCTTTCGAAGTAGTAGTAGAGCATCCGCTTCGTCGTGTTGGTGCGCTCGGCGATCGCGTCGACGCGCGCGCCGGCGAGCCCCATCGCGGAAAATTCCTGCGTGGCGACATCGAGGATGTTGCGCTTGGTTTGCTCGGGATCGTATTTGCGCCGCGCATCGGACGCAAGCGCGCGGATGTCGGACGTGGCGGCCTTGCTTCCTGCTTTCATGTGACTTTATTGTGGCTTCGGCGGCGTGGAAAAGGCATTCTAGCATGTGGGAAATCCCCGCCCGGCCGACCTCGCGCTCTAATCGTCGGGGCCGTTTCGGCCGCCGTGGCCGCCGCTCAGCGGCGGCAGGACGCGAGCGCGTCGCGGGCCTGGTATGCCGTGTACGTGAGCTGCGCGGCGGCGAGGCCCGCCAGCCCGAACGTGCGCGTGAGCCCGAACGCGTTGAAGCCTTCCGGCACCGGCCGGCCTTCGGCCAGCGCGGCCGCGAGCGCTTCGCCGGCCACCGTGGTCGGCGCCATGCCGTGGCCGCCGAACGCGATCGCGTGCCACACGCCGTCCGCGTCGCGGCCGATCTGCGGCATCTTGTGCCGCGCGTAGCTCATCAGCCCGCCCCACGCGTAGTCGACCTTCACGTCGTCGAGTTGGGGATACACGCGCAGCAGGTCGCGGCGCAGCAGCCGGGCGATCGCGTCGGGGCCGCGGTCGAGCACCGAGATCCGGCCGCCCCACAGGATCCGCGTGTCCTTCAGCGGGCGGTAATAGTCGAACGCGAAACGCGTGTCGTAGATCGCGTACGGCGCGTCGATCGCGTCGGGCAGGCGCGCGCCGAGCGGCTCGGTCGCGATCACGTAGGTCGCGATCGGCAGCACCGCGCGCTCGATGCGCGGCGACACGCCGCGTGCATAGCCGCCGCCGGCGAACACGACGTCCTTCGCGCGGACCGTGCCCTGCGCGGTGCGCACGACGTACCCGGCGCCTTCGCGCGCGATGCCGAGCGCGGCCGAGCGTTCGTACACGCGCGCACCGCCGCGCGACGCGGCCGCCGCGACGCCGAGCACGTACTTGAGCGGATGGAAGTGGAACGCGTTCGGCTCGAACAGGCCGCCGTAATAGCGCTGCGTCTTCAGCCGCTGGCGCAGCGCGTCCGTCGAAACGGGTTCCCAGTCGACGCCGAGTTCGTCCTTCATCAGCGTGCGCACGCCGTCGAGCCGGGAAGGATCGTCGAACCAGTTCGCGAGCATCACGCCCTGGTCGACGATGTCGCAGTCGATGCCGTAGCGCGCGATCCGCGTGCGGATCAGGTCGACCGCATCGACGGTGAGCCGGTACAGCCGGCGCCCTTCGTCGCGGCCGAGCGTGCGCAGCAGGTCGGCATTGTCGAGGCTGTAGCCGCCGAACACGAAGCCGCCGTTGCGGCCCGATGCGCCGAAGCCGACCCGTTCGCCGTCGAGCACGACGACGTCCTGCACGCCGCGCTCGACGAGGCCGAGCGCCGTGCACAGGCCGGCGAGGCCGCCGCCGACGATGCAGACCTGCGTGTCGATCGTGCCGGTCAGTTGCGGGTAGGGCTGGCGGGTAACGGTGGCTTCGTAGAAGTTCTGCATGCGATTTCGTTGACTCGTGACGGCGGAAAACAGGCGGCGCGCGTCGATCTTGCCTGAACGCGCGCGCCGCGTCGAATGGGTGGCTGGCGCAGGCCGCCGCGCCAGGGGCGGCGGCGGCGGGTGCGATGCGGACCGAGCCGGGCGGTCAGGCGCCCGGCGTCGGGTTGGCCGGGCGGGCGACGTAGCCCGCGTAGCCGGCATCGGTTTTCGGTGCGGTGTCGGGGGCGACGTTGCGTTCGATCCACGGCGCGATTTCCATGTCTTCGTAGCGCACCAGGCGGCATTTGCGCACGAGCGCGTAGCCGAGCCAGATCGCGACGAAGAACGGCAGGCCGATGTAGGTCGCGGCGACGGCGGCCCAGTCGACCTTGTCGGAGAGGAACGCCTGGTAATCCTGGCCGAGCGCGACGACCGCGCACAGCGCGAACGCGAACAGCGGGCCGAACGGGAACCACTTCGACCGGTACGGCAACTGGTCGAGCGAGTAGCCTTGCTTCAGGAACCCCTTGCGGAACCGGTAGTGGCTCACCGCGATGCCGAGCCAGGTGATGAAGCCGGCCATGCCCGACGTGTTCAGCAGCCACAGGTAAACCGTCTTGTCGCCGTACAGCGACGTGAGGAAGCACAACGCGCCGACGGCCGTCGTCGCATACAGCGCGTTGCGCGGCACGCCGCCGCGCGACAGCTTCGCGAAGATCCTCGGCGCGCGGCCTTCGACCGCGAGGTTGTAGAGCATCCGCGTGGACGCATACATGCCCGAGTTGCCGGCCGACAGCACGGCCGTCAGGATCACCGCGTTCATCACGCCGGCCGCGAATGCCAGACCCGCGTGGCGGAACACGAGCGTAAACGGACTCACGCCGATGTCGGTCACGTCGCTCTTCAGCAGGCTCGGGTCGGTATAGGGAATCAGCACGCCGATCACGAAGATCGCCAGCACGTAGAACAGCAGGATGCGCCAGAAGATCTGGCTCACCGCGCGCGGAATCGTCGTGCGCGGGTTTTCCGATTCGCCGGCCGCGACGCCGATCATTTCGGTGCCCTGGAACGAGAAGCCCGCGATCATCGCGACGCCGAGCATCGTTGCCCAGCCGCCGGCGAACGGCGCGTCGCCGATCGTGAAGTTGCTCCAGCCGGCGCTCGGGCCGCCCTGCATGATTCCGAAGATCATCAGCAGGCCCACGCCGACGAACGCGAGCACCGTCAGCACCTTGATCAGCGCGAACCAGTATTCGGCCTCGCCGAAGCCGCGCACCGACAGCGCGTTGAGCGCGAAGATCAACGTGAGGAACAGCGCGCTCCACCAGACCCCCGGCACGTGCGGGAACCAGTAGTGCATCACGAGCTGCGCGGCGACCAGCTCCACCGCGAGCGTGACGGCCCAGCTGTACCAGTAGTTCCAGCCAAGCGCGAAGCCGAAGCCTTCGTCCACGTATTTCGCGCCGTAGGTCGCGAACGAGCCCGACACCGGCATGAACGCGGCCATTTCGCCGAGGCTCGTCATCACGAAATAGACCATCAGGCCGATCACCATGTACGCAAGCATCGCGCCGCCGGGGCCGGCCTGCGAGATCGACGCGCCGGACGCGACGAACAGGCCCGTGCCGATCGAGCCGCCGATCGCGATCATCCGCAGATGGCGCGCCTGCAGCGCACGGTGAAGGGACGGCTTCGCGGGCGGCGAGCCGGACGGACGGGGTGAATCGGGGCGGGCATCTGAATGCATGGCGGGCGCTGGGCGCTGTCTCCGGGATTGTTTTTCGGTGACGACGCGCGACGCGTTGCCGGCCGCCGGCCGGGCAGCGGTGATGCGATGCCGGAACGGGCCGGATGAACCGGGCCGCGATGCGTGTCGCGTTCGTCTGTCGTCGGGCTGCCGTCATGGCGGCCGGCGGCGCGCCGGGTGCATTGCACCTCGACGTCGCGACGATTGTGGGTGCCGGATACACTGGCCAGCAAACGATATTTCCGCACAGGGTGATGCCACTTTGTCATCAACTTGCGTCGCGTCGCGACGCGTCCGATGGCCCGTCCGTGGGCTTGGGAGAGGTCCGATATCGACGCGGAACCCGGTCGGTCCGATCTGCGGAGTTGTTGCGTTTTCGGAATGAAGTGGTGAGTTAATATCAATAGCGGCCCGACTTGTGGCCACCGACAATGTGTTTCATGGATCGTGCCTTGCGAGGCGGGAGCGCGCCGTGCGGCCGGGCCTGCCGCGCGGTGCATCCGCTTGCACAGGGCGCGCGAACGCGCTCCAATCGAATCACGCGGGCGGCGTTGCCGCCGCACCGATCAATCTGTCCCTGAAGAGGAAGTGATGCAATTCAACGACATTCTTGCCGCGCTCGATATCGATCTCGCCCAGTGGAAAGGCAATGCGCTGACCGCGCGTTCGCCGCTCGACGGCGCGACGCTCGCGACGCTGGCCGTCGACACGCCCGCCGACGCCGAGCGCAAGATCGACGCCGCGCACGACGCATTCCTCAAGTGGCGCACGGTGCCGGCGCCGGTGCGCGGCGAGTTCGTGCGCGTGTTCGGTAACGTGCTGCGCGAGCACAAGGCCGAACTGGGCCGCCTCGTCACGCTCGAAGCCGGCAAGATCACGTCGGAAGGGCTCGGCGAAGTACAGGAAATGATCGACATCTGCGATTTCGCGGTCGGTCTGTCGCGTCAGCTCTACGGCCTGACGATCGCGTCCGAGCGCCCGGGCCACCGGATGATGGAAACGTGGCACCCGATCGGCGTGTGCGGCGTGATTTCGGCGTTCAACTTCCCGGTCGCCGTGTGGGCGTGGAACGCGGCGCTCGCATTCGTGTGCGGCGATTCGGTCGTGTGGAAGCCGTCGGAGAAGACGCCGCTCACCGCGATCGCGTGCCACGTGCTGCTCGGGAAGGCGCTGCGCGAGTTCGAGAAGACGCATCCGGGCGTCGCGCCGGAAGGGCTGAGCCAGCTGGTGCTCGGCATGCGCGATGTCGGCGAGGTGCTGACCGCATCGAAGAAGGTGCCGGTCGTCAGCGCGACGGGCAGCGTGCGGATGGGCCAGGAAGTCGCGAAGGTGCTGAGCCAGCGTCTTGCGCGCGGCATCCTCGAACTCGGCGGCAACAACGGGATGATCGTCGCGCCGAGCGCGGATCTGGATCTCGTCGTGCGCGCGGTCACGTTCGCGGCGGTCGGCACGGCCGGCCAGCGCTGCACGACGCTGCGCCGCCTGATCGTGCATCGCAGCCTGGTCGAACAACTGCTGCCGCGCATCGAGAAGGCCTATGCGTCGGTGAAGGTCGGTAATCCGCTGGAAGAAGGCACGCTGGTCGGCCCGCTGGTCGATCGCGCGTCGTTCGACGCGATGCAGAAGGCACTGGCCGATGCACGCGAGCAGGGCGGCGAAGTGAAGGGCGGCGAGCGCGTCGACGTCGGTCATGCGGATGCGTACTACGTGCGTCCGGCGATCGTGCGGATGCCGAAGCAATCGGCGGTGGTCGAGCGCGAGACGTTCGCGCCGATCCTGTACGTGATGATCTACGACAACTTCGACGATGCGATCGAACTGCACAACGCGGTGCCGCAAGGGCTGTCGTCGGCGATCTTCACGAACGACATGCGCGAGGCCGAGCAGTTCATGTCGGCGGCGGGCAGCGATTGCGGGATCGTCAACGTGAACATCGGCACGAGCGGGGCGGAAATCGGTGGCGCGTTCGGCGGCGAGAAGGAAACCGGCGGCGGCCGCGAGTCGGGTTCGGATGCGTGGAAGGCGTATATGCGTCGCGCGACGAATACGATCAACTACAGCCGGCAACTGCCGCTGGCGCAGGGGGTGAAGTTCGATGTTTGATACGGGGCGCCCGGACGGGCGCTGCGTATAGGCAGAAAGGGCCGGCTGCCGCGTTGCGGCGCCGGCCCTTCGTTCATCCGCGCGACGGCAAGCGCGCGAGCCGCGTCATGCGTCTCCCGCCGTCGGCATGTTCTGCACCACCAGCATCTGCGGGCTCGACAGCGTGATCTCCGCCGCGCGCAACTGCTTCAGGATCTCGAACAGCAGGTCGCTCTTCGTCGAACTCGCGATCCGCGGGCTCGATACGTAGCCCGTCACGCTGAGCGTGATGCCGTCCGGCGTGAGCTGGCTGAACGTCACCGACGGCGCCGGTTTCTCGAGAATCGCCGGGTGCTCGCGATACGCATCGAGCAGCAGGTCGCGCACCTGCTCGGGGTCGGTGTTCAGCGGGAACGTCAGCACCAGTGTCGCGACGCCCTGCGTGCTGTTGCCCATCGTCACGTTGCGCAGGTTCTGCGAGATCAGTTGCGAGTTCGGCACGATCACGGTCGAGCGGTCGCTGAGCTGGATTTCGGTCGCGCGCACGTTGATGCGGCGAATGTCGCCTTCGACGCCCGCGATGCTGATCATGTCGCCCACCTTCACCGGGCGCTCGGTCAGCAGGATCAGCCCCGACACGAAGTTCTTCACGATCTCCTGCAGGCCGAAGCCGATACCCACCGACAACGCACTGACGATCCACGCGAGGTTGTTCCACCGGACGCCGAGCAGCCCGAGCGTCATCAGCACGAGCAGCACGTAGCCGACGTTGGTGAACAGCGTGATCAGCGACACGCGCATGCCCGTATCCATGCCGAGCGCGGGCATGAACTCGCCGTCGAGCCAGCGGCGCAGCGAGCGCAGCAGGTAGAAGCCGATCGCGAACCCGATTCCCGCGTTCATGATCCGGTCGGGCATGATGTTCAGGCTCTGCAGTCGCTGGCTGCCGATCATCGCGATCGCGCTGTCGAGCAGGTCGCTCGGCGTCGTGCCGAAGCCGCCCGTCACCAGTGCGATGGCCGCGATCAGCATCAGCAGGCTCGTGCCGAAGCCGGACAGCACCGTGCGGGCCTGGTCGAGATGACGGTCTTCGAGCGCGAACAGGTGCTTGATCTGCTGGCCCGTCGACAGGCTCGGCGAGAACAGGCTTTCGCTCGCGTCGCGCGTCAACTGGATCAGGATGTAGGTGGCGCACAGCACGATCTCGAACCACACGAGCTCGTAGGTGATGAAGCGCGCGACCGTGATGTAGCCGATCACGAGTGCGATCAGCGACGCGACGATCGCCAGCGTGACGCCGGCATGGATCAGCCCGGCGAGCGTCGAACGCTGCTCGGGCGCCTCGCCGGCCGCCGCCAGCACGCTGCGCGCGCGGTTCGAGCGCAGCAGCGACGCGCCGACCGTCAGCGCGACGACGAGCGACACGATACCGCGGCCGAACAGCGTGACCGACAGGCTGGTGTCGACGATCCGGTTGATCGATTCGAGCGTGCCGGACATCATCAGCAGCGCGGCCAGGATGCTGGGGAACGGCTTCATCGCGCGCGCGACGGGATCGGCGATCGCGGGCAGGCGCCACGACGGATGCCGGGTGCAGAGCAGTGCGCGGCCGAGCCCGCCGATCAGTGCGCAGGTCGTCGCGAGCTTCGCGATCTGGTCCCACAGATCGCTCAGCGCCGGCGTGAGCTCGTAATGGCGCGCGACGGCGAGGTAAAAGATCTGGACGGCGAGGGCGGTTGCCAGCAATGTCGACAGCGCGGTCGACAGCGCCAGCGCGCTGCGGCGCAAGCGGGTGGCCGGCAGCCGGTTCATGCAGAACCACGCGAGCGCGTGCTCGATGGCCCGGCGGCCGCCGGTCCACGCCGTGAACGCGGCGATCAGCAGCAGCACGGTGATGGCTTTTTGTCCAGGCACCCACGACGAATGCAGCATGTCGAGCATTTCGTCGTCGAAGTCCCCGAGCCGCTGGGCGTCGTCTGGCGAAAGATGGAACAGCGGCAGCCAGAACTGCGCGCTGAAAATGCCGCCCGAACGGAACGCAAGCTGGTTCTTCAGCAGGCCGCGATGCAGCTTCGCGAACTGCTCGTTCAGATTCGTGAGGCTGGTCTTCTGGTCGGCGATCTGCTTCAGCGCGGCATCGATCTGCGTCTTGCGCGCGTTCAGCGTGGCCCGCTGCTTCGCGACGGCCGGCGCTTCCGGCGCGGCGCCATCGGCCGGGGCCGGGCCCAGCACGTCGAGTTGCCCCTGGATCTGCGCACGTTGCGGAACGAGTTCGCTCTGCAGCTTGTCGACGTCGGCGCCCAGCTCCTGCGTCGAGTCGCCGAGCGCGTCCAGCTCCTTGCTGTTGGACGCGGTCGAGGTCTGCTGCTTGATGCGGTCCAGTTCGGCCTGCATCTGCTTGAGCTGCGCGACGGCGTCGTTCAGCGAGATGGCCGGCACGGGCGCGCCGACACCGCTCGCGATCGGTGCCGAGGCGGCCGCCGGAAACGCCGACGCGGTCGCGATCGCCGCGAACTGCAGCAGCGCGACCAACGCGACCCGGCGGGCGTAAAAGGAGAGTCGTTGTATGGACATGGAATGCTTACGATTTGCCGACAGTCCCGGTCGCCGAAAGGCGCCCGGAAGCCGGTGGTTGGCCCGGTAGCATGTTACCGGGGCGCGGGGGACGTGGTTGTCCCGATTGCGTCCGCCGTTTGCGACGATTCCGATGCGTTGCGGCCGCGCGAAATCGCGTGTCGCGCCCGGTCCGTCGGGGCGGCGGCACCGGCGCAACGGGACGGACGGTGACGGATGGCCGTCATGATCCCCGTTCCCTTGCCGACAGACGGTTACGCAAGTTACATATCGTCCGGTGCGAAAACGGGTGTTCGTCGTGTCGCGTGCCGGATATCGGGGGCGGCTCGCATCCGCGCAGGCCGGGCGGGCCGGTACAATGCAGCGATTCGCCCGACGGCGGCTCGACGGTCGCCGGACAACAACATACGACACGATCAGGAGACGCGCGCAAGATGGCCTCAACGGACAGCCTTCCACGGCAGGCACCTGCCTCATCCCCCTCCATCGACCCCGGCTCCATCTCGGCCCGCCTCGACCGCCTGCCGCCCACGCGCACCGTGTGGAAGCTCGTCGTCCTGCTGAGCCTCGGCTTCTTCTTCGAACTCTACGACCTGCTCTACAGCGGCTACGTGGCCCCCGGCCTCGTGAAAGGCGGGATCCTCTCCGCGACGACGCACGGCCTGTTCGGCACCACGGGCGTCGCGAGCTTCATCGCCGCGCTGTTCTCGGGGCTCTTCATCGGCACGATCGCATGCGGCTTCCTCGCCGACCGCTTCGGCCGCCGCGCGATCTTCACGTGGTCGCTGCTGTGGTACACGGCGGCCAACGTCGTGATGGCGTTCCAGGACACCGCCGCCGGTCTGAACTTCTGGCGCTTCGTCGTCGGTCTCGGCCTCGGCGTCGAGATGGTGACGATCGGCACGTACATCTCCGAACTCGTGCCGAAGCAGATTCGCGGCCGCGCATTCGCGTGCGAGCAGGCAGTCGGCTTCGTCGCGGTGCCGGTGGTCGCGTTCCTCGCGTACCTGCTGGTGCCGAATGCACCGTTCGGCCTCGACGGCTGGCGCTGGGTCGTGCTGATCGGCGCGCACGGCGCGCTGTTCGTGTGGTGGATTCGCCGTGAACTGCCGGAAAGCCCGCGCTGGCTCGCGCAGCAGGGGCGGGTGGACGAAGCCGACCGCATCATGCGCGCGCTCGAGGCGAAGGTCGAAGCCGAATACGGCCGGCCGCTGCCGCCGCCCGCGCCCGCCGAGCCCGTGCCGCCGCGCGGCAGCTTCCGCGACATGTGGGTGCAGCCGTATCGCAACCGCACGATCATGATGACGATCTTCAACGTGTTCCAGACGGTCGGCTTCTACGGCTTCGCGAACTGGGTGCCGACGCTGCTGATCAAGCAGGGCATCACGATCACGTCGAGCCTGATGTATTCGAGCGTGATCGCACTCGCCGCGCCGATCGGCCCGCTGATCGGCCTCGTGATCGCGGACCGCTTCGAGCGCAAGTCGGTGATCGTCGCGATGGCGGCGGCGATCGTCGTCTGCGGCCTGCTGTTCAGCCAGACGACGGTCGGCGCATTCCTGATCGTGCTCGGAATCGGCCTCACGCTCGCGAGCAACATCATGTCGTACAGCTTCCACGCGTATCAGGCCGAGCTGTTCCCGACGTCGATCCGCGCACGGGCAGTCGGCTTCGTCTATTCGTGGAGCCGCTTCTCGGCGATCTTCTCGTCGTTCGTGATCGCGGCCGTGCTGAAGGGCTTCGGCACGCTGGGCGTGTTCGCGTTCATCGCGGGCGCGATGGTGATCGTGATGGCCGCGATTGGATTGATGGGGCCGCGCACGAAAGGCATCGCGCTCGAAACCATCTCGAAGTAAGTGGGAGTTGTGCACGCGTGGCGCACGGTTCGTGCGGCATGCGTGCGATGCGGTGGCGTTGTGAATCACGTGTGTTGCGAGGACGGTTTGCCTCAAATAATACGGTATCCGAAGTTATTGGAAAAAGCCGTCTTTTGTCGGTCCGGAACGTCCAGCGATCAAGCCTGCCACGTTCCGAAAACGCAGGAAGCAACGAGTTGAAACAAAGCGTGACGAAGCGCAATTCCGCCGCGAAACCGCGGTTTTGCCGCTGCGCAATCGTGCGACGGGGCGTAAAATGAAGGGCCTGACGACTCATTAGCTACCATCGGACCGTACGCGTTACAGCAGCGAACGGCTCCCCGCAAAGAGGCGTCGGCGCCGGGCGCACAGAGTGCGCCGGATGTGTCGATAGCTCGCGCGGAAGATGCGCCGCTCGCAACAGCAGCATGCGGCGGCCGGATCGGCCGATGGCTTCGAATTCATGATTCTTTTCAGCCTGACGCGGCCGTTTGCGAAGCCGCGCCGTCTTGCCCGCGCAGTTGCCGCGTCCGCGTGGCTCGCCGCCGCGCTGCCGATTTCCGTTCTTGCCGTGCAGCCGGCCTTTGCCGCGTCCGACGCTTCGCCGTCCATTGCTACGTCATCCTCATCAGCTACGCCGCCCGCGTCGGCGGCTTCTCGTGCGCATTCGGCGTCGGCCGCACACGCATCGTCCGGTGCATCGGGGGCGTCGGCCGCGCAGCCTGCACCTGCGTCGTCGCAAGCACATCGTGCCGAGCCTGCCAGCGCGGCCTCGGGCGCATCGGCTGCATCCGGCGCATCCGGCACTTCCGGCGCATCCAGCGCATCCAGCGCATCCAGCGCATCCAGCGCAGCGCCCGCGTCGGCCGCATCCGCCACCGCCGCCAGCGAGGCCGAGCCTCCCGCACCCACCCCGCCGCGGCGCCATCCGCCGCTGTCGGCCGAAGAAGCGAAAAACGCGACCGCGCGCGCGATCGACATGCGCAAGCGTTTCTCGCAGGAAGTCACGCGGCGCCTGAACGTGCCGGTCGGCGACCAGCGCGCGTACGGCGAGCGGCTCCAGAAGGCGCTCGCCGCTGCGGATCTCGGCGACCTCGCCGGCGAATACGTCGCGATGGTCGACCGCGCGCCGAACGTGCAGGCGCTGTTCATCTACTTCCGCGCAACGCCGGCCAACGCGTGGATGATGATCGGCGCATCGCCGGTCGGCACCGGGCTGCCGGGCCAGTACGACCATTTCCTGACGCCGCTCGGCGTGTTCCATCACTCGCCCGACAACATGGATTTCCGCGCGGAAGGCACGACGAACGAGAACGGCATCCGCGGCTACGGGCACCGCGACATGCGCATCTACGATTTCGGCTGGGTGGACGGCGAGCGCGGCTGGGGCAAGGGCGGCGTATCGCCGATGCGCTTCCAGATGCATGCGACCGACCCCGATCGACTCGAAGCGCTGCTCGGCATCCGGCACTCGAAAGGGTGCGTGCGGATTCCCGCATCGCTGAACACGTTCTTCGACCGGCACGGCCTGCTCGACGACGACTATCAGGCGCGTGTCGAGGCCGGCAAGTCGCTGTGGGTGCTGCGCCGCGATCGCGACATCACGCCGATCGCGGGCCGCTACCTGGTCGTGGTCGACAGCGCGCGCAAGAGCCGCCCGGCGTGGTCGCCGTTGTCGGGGCGCAAGGCATGGTCGAAGCTGCCGAAGAGCGGCGACACGGCGGACTGACGGCCGGCCGGCGGCCGCGAGAGTGTGCGGAGTGCGCGGGTGAGGCGCGTGGGAGCGAGAGCGGGGGGAACGATACGGATGAGAATAAATCCGTTTTATTGAGACATAAGAAAAGCAAACTTTTATTTGCCGATCCGGGTTCGTATAGTCGAGGCCAGTTTCGCGGAACCCTGCCGCGCCTGGACCACCACCGCTCACACGACCCGAATGAAAACTCTCTACAAGCTCGCCCCGCTCGCGATGCTCGGCGCCTTCGCGACGCATGCCTGTGCGCAAAGCAGCATCACGCTGTACGGTCTCATCTCGGCCGGTGTCGGGTTCGCGACCAACCAGGGCGGCAAGAACGCCTGGCAGGCGCTGTCCGGCACGAACCAGAACCCGCGCTGGGGGCTGAAGGGCAAGGAGGATCTCGGGCAGGGGCTGTCCGCGGTCTTCCAGCTCGAGAACGGCTTCAACGTGATGACGGGCACGGCCGCGCAGAACGGCCGCGAATTCGGGCGGATGGCCTACGTGGGCCTGGCCGACCGCACCTACGGCTCGCTGACGTTCGGCCGCCAGTACGACGCGATCCACGACTACATCGGGCCCGTGATCATCGCGAGCAACGGCGTGAACATCGGCGACAACGACAACGGCTACAACGACATCCGCGTACAGAACTCGGTGAAGTACGTGAGCCCCGTCTACCACGGCCTGAAGTTCACCGCGCTGTACGGCTTCAGCAACGCGACGGGCTTCGCGAACAACAGCGCCTACAGCTTCGGGCTCGGCTACGAACAAGGCCCGCTGCGCTGGAGCGCGGTCTACGCGCAATACAACCATCCGTACAGCGCGACGAACCAGGACGGCGCGATCGCGAACGACTATGCGTCGCCGCTGCTGATCTTCAGCAAGAGCGCGATGACGCCGGCGGCGTACGCGAGCCGGCAGCGGATCGCGGGCACGGGCGGCTTCTATACGATCGGCCGCGCGCAGTTCGCCGCGATGTTTACCGACGTGCGCTACGATTACCTCGACAATTCGCATCTGCACCTGCAGAACCTCGGTGTGAACGTGGTCTACACGATGACGCCGCAGCTCTTTCTCGGCGCCGCGTACGCGTTCACGAACGGCAAGTACGACGTGATCGACAAGCGGCCGAAATGGCACCAGGTGAACCTGCAGGCCGATTACTTCCTGTCGAAACGCACCGACGTCGCGCTGACGGTGATCGCGCAGCAGGCGGCCGGCGACGCGGATCATGCGCAGATCTTCGCGTACGCACGCTCGACCGGCACGCGCCAGATGATGGCGACGCTCGGCGTCCGGCACGTTTTCTGAGCGACACGCCATGACCCATCCGATCGCATCCCGCCGCACGTTCCTGAAACTGTCCGCCGCGCTGGCCGGCACCGCGCTGCTGCCCGAAACGGGCGCGTTCGCGGCCGGCGGCGACGCCGCGCGCCGCACGGTGATCATCGATACCGACCCGGGGCAGGACGACGCCATCGCGATCCTGTTCGCGCTGGGCGCGCAGGACCGGCTCGACGTCCGCGCGCTGACGGCCGTCGCGGGCAACGTGCCGCTCGAGCTGACCGAACGCAACGCGCGGATCATCCGCGACTGGGCCGGCCGCACGAAGTCGCTGCCGGTCTACGCGGGTTGCCCGCGGCCGCTCGTGCGCGACCTCGTGACAGCCGCGAACGTGCACGGCAAGACCGGGCTCGAAGGCGTCGAGCTGCATGCGCCGCTTGCCCCGCTCGCCGCCGGCCACGCGGTGTCGTATCTCGTCGACACGCTGAGCCGCGCGGCGCCAGGCAGCGTGACGCTGTGCGCGCTCGGCCCGCTGACGAACCTCGCGACCGCGCTGGTCGAAGCGCCGCAGATTCGCGCTGCGCTGCGCGACATCGTGCTGATGGGCGGCGCGTTCTTCGAGCGCGGCAACATCACGCCGGCCGCCGAGTTCAACATCTACGTCGATCCACAGGCGGCCGACGTCGTGTTCGGCAGCGGCGTGCCGATCGTCGTGCTGCCGCGCGACGTCGCGGTGAAGGCGCCGATCACGCCGGCGCGCGTCGCGCCGTTCCGCGCGCTCGGCAACCTTTGCGGCGCGATCGTCGCGGACATCATGGATGCCGAGCTGGCGTACAACAAGAAGCGGCGCGGTGTTGAAGACGCGCCGATGTACGACCCGACGGCGGTCGGCTATCTCGTCGATCCGACGTTGTTCGGCGGGCGCAAGGTCAACGTGATGGTCGAGACGACCGGGCAGTGGACGCTCGGCGAGACCGTCGTCGACTGGAACGGGCGCAGCGGCCGCGCGGCGAACGCGACGTGGATCAACGAGGTCGACGCGGACCGCTTCTATGCGACGCTCGCCGAACGCATCGCGAAGCTGCCCTGAGTGCGAGTCGTCAGCCTGCAGACGGCGAACGTCGTCAGATGTGCTTCGCAATCCACTCGCGGCACGCGCGCACGTGCGGGCCGCGATCGTCCGCGGCGAGCGAGATCAGCGAGATCGCGCGTGTGACGCGCGGTTTGTCGACGCGCAGCGCGACGAGTTCGGGATCGTGCAGATGCATCGTGTAGAGGCTCGGCAGCACGGCGGTCGCGAGGCCGTTGCGCGCGAGCGCGTAGAGCGGCTCCGTATATTCCATCCGGTACGTGACGTTCAGGCGCAGCTTCTCGGCGCCGCCGGTGCGATGCAGCGATTCGCTGACGCTGCCGCGCACGAACACCGCGAGTTCGCGATCGACGAGCTTCGACCACGTGACGCTCTTCGCGCGGGCGAGCGGATCGTCGCGCCGCACGACGATCACGATCTCGTCCTCGAACAGTTGCCGGTAGCGCAGCGTGCCGTCGTCGCTGTCGGGTTCGCGCACGCCGATGCCGAGATCCGCGACGCCGTCGCGCACGGCTTCGACGAGTGCGCTGTTCGGCAGGTCGGTGAGCGTGAAGCGCAGCGTCGGGTGCGCGTCGCGCAGTGCGTTGAGCGCGGGCAGCAGGCGGCCCGCAACCGACGGGATGAACGCGATGCGCACGGTCTGAATGCGTTCGCCGATGAGCCGCGTCATGTCGTCGAAGGTGCCGCGCGCGTGGTTGAGCAGGCGTTCGGCGAGCGGCAGGACGGCTTCGCCCGCGGTGGTGAGCGTGAGGCGATGGGCCGAGCGCGAGAACAGCCGGCCGCCGAGCAGGAATTCGATCTGGCGGATCGACGCGGTGAGCGCGGGCTGCGTGAGCGACAGCGCCTGCGCGGCCTGCGTGAAGCTGCGTGCGTGGGCGAGCACGACGAAGTGCTGGACCTGCCGCAGCGTGAGCGCGGGCAGCAGCGACGAACGGTCGGACGACATCGGGCAATAACGGTCGGGGATACGGTACGCGGCAGTATAAGACCGCGCTGCGTGAACCGGCACAGGACAATATTCGGAATCACAGGAGAACCACCATGTCAGCGACTGACACGATCCCGGCGCGCGCGCCGGCCAACTGGCTCGAACGCCGCTTCGCGCTCGCCGCGCGCGGCACGACCGTGCGCACCGAGGCGATCGCGGGTGTCACGTCGTTCCTCGCGGCCGCGTACCTGCTCGTCGTGATTCCGTCGCTGCTCGCGACGGGCGGGATGGCGCGCGGCGCGGCGACGACCGCGACGATCATCGTGTTCGTGCTGTTCACGACGCTGATGGGGCTCTACGCGAACCTGCCGTTTCTCGTCGGCCCCGGTATCGGCGGCTCGGTGATCATCGGCGTAACGCTCGCGACGACGGAGCACGTCGGCTGGCAGACGGGCCTCGGCATCGCGTGCGTGTCGGGCGTGCTGTTCTTCCTGCTGACGATACTCGGCGCGCGCGGCGTCGTGGTGCGGCTGATTCCGGTGCAGATCAAGCTCGGGCTCGGCGCGTCGATCGGGCTGTTCGTCACGATGCTCGGGCTGCGCAACGCGGGGATGGTCGTCGCGAACGCGAAGACCAACGCGTTCGCGCTCGGCGATTTCTCACGGCCGGGCGCACTCGTTGCGCTGATCGGCCTCGCGGTCGCGATCGTGCTGCAGGCGCGCAAGGTGCCCGGCGCGATCCTGATCGCGATCCTCGTCGCGGCCGCGGCCGGCGTGCCGCTCGGCGTCACGCACCTGCCCGAGTCGTTCGTGTCGCTGCCGCACAGCATCGCGCCGATCGCGTTCAAGCTCGACATCGGCAGCGCGTTGAGCGTCGCGGCCGCGCCGTACCTGTTCGCGTTCTTCGCGGCGGAATTCTTCTCGACGCTCGGCACCGCGCTCGCGGTCGGCGCGAAGGCGAACCTGCTCGACGAACAGGGCAACCTGCCGAACATCAACCGGCCGTTCCTCGTCGATTCGCTCGCCGCGACGCTCGGGCCCGTGTTCGGCATTCCGGCGCTCACCGCGCTGATCGAATCGGCGGCGGGCGTCGAGGCCGGCGGCCGCAGTGGGCTGTCGTCGCTGGCCGCGGCCGTGCTGTTCGCCGCGATGCTGCTGTTCGTGCCGGTCGCGCTCGCGATCCCGAAGGAGGCGACCGCGCCGGCGCTGATCCTGATCGGGCTGTCGATGTTCGCGACGATCCGCCATACGCATTTCGACGACTTCACCGATGCGCTGCCCGTGATGTCGATGGTGCTGCTCACGCTGATGTCGAACAGCTTCGGCACCGGCATCGCGGGCGGGCTGCTGTGCTACGTGCTCGTCAAGCTGCTGGCCGGCCGCCGGCGCGATGTGTCGTGGGGGCTCGTCGTGCTCGCGCTGCCGCTCGGCTATTACTTCTGGACCGTCGTGAAGCCGCATTGAGAGACGGCTTTCGCGATGCATTGGCACTACCGAACAAAGAGACTGACATGAACGCAACACCAGGCAACGTCCCGGCCGCGCGCACGGGCATCGAGATCACGCCGGCCCATCGGGCCTTCTTCCACGCGCTGCCGAAGGTCGAGTTGCATTGCCACCTGCTGGGCGCGGTGCGGCACGACACGTTCGTCGCGCTCGCGGCGCGCAGCGGCGCGCCGATCGAGCGCGCGGAAATCGACGCGTTCTATGCGCGCGGCGAGAAGCCGGTCGGCGTGCTGCACGTGCTACGCGCGCTCGACAAGTACCTGCTCACGCAGCCCGACGACCTGCGGCGGATCGCGTACGAATATCTGGAGGATGCGGCTGCGCACAACGTCCGGCACGCGGAATTCTTCTGGAATCCGACGGGAACGGTACGCGTATCGGGCATCGCGTATGCGGATGCGCAGGCCGCGATCGTCACGGCGATCCGCGATGCGGCACGCGATTTCGGCATCGGCGCACGCCTGATTCCGAGCATCGACCGCGAGCAGGATCCGGACGAAGCGGTCGCGATCGTCGAATGGATGAAGGCGAACCGCGCGGACGAAGTGGCGGGGCTCGGTATCGACTATCGCGAGAACGACCGGCCGCCGGAGCTGTTCTGGAAGGCGTACCGCGATGCGCGCGCGGCGGGTTTTCGCACGACCGCGCATGCGGGCGAGTTCGGGATGCCGTGGCGCAACGTCGAGACGGCCGTCGATCTGCTGCAGGTCGATCGCGTCGATCACGGCTACACGATCGTCGACAACCCCGAGCTGTGCGCGCGCTATGCGGAGCGCGGGATCGTCTTCACCGTCGTGCCGACGAATTCGTACTACCTGCGCACGCTGCCGCCGGAGCAGTGGGCTGAACGGCATCCGATGCGCAAGATGCCGGGCCTCGGGCTGAAGATCCATCCGAACACCGACGATCCGACGCTGCACAAGGTCAATCCGGCCGAGGCGTGGGAGCTGATGTTCAGCCATTTCGGCTTCGCCGTGGCCGAGCTGAAGCAATTCATGCTGAACGGGATCGACGGCGCGTGGGTGGACGACACGACGAAGGCCGCGTGGCGGGCGGCGTGGGCATCGGAGTTCGATGCGCTGGCCGCGCCGCTCGCGGCGGGCTGAGCGCGACCGTATCTGCCGCCGGCCGGGGTATCGACCGGCCGGCGGCGGCGCGTTCAGGTTCGGGTGCCGGCGTGTGTCGCCCGCGAAACCGGCATCGCCGCCGGCGGATCAGCGGAAGAACCGCAGCCAGTCGAACAGGCCCGAATGCTGCTGCGTGCGCCGTCGCGGCGCGGGCGCGCTGCGCGGCCGGAAGTCGGGCGAGAACTGCGCGTGCGGATCGATCGCCCGCGCGCGCAGCGCCGCATCGTAGAACGTGCCGACGATCGGCAGCGCGCTGTGCGCGCCCGCGCCCCAGTAGTCGCTGCGCAGCGTCACGCTGCCGTCGTCGAAGCCGACCCACGCACCGGCCACGAGCTGCGGATGCATCAGGATGAACCAGCCGTCCGCGTTGTCCTGCGTCGTGCCCGTCTTGCCGGCCACGTCGACGCGAATGCCGTAGCGCGAACGGATGTCGGCGCCGGTGCCGCGATCGACGACGTCGCGCATCACGTCGACCAGCGTCTGCGCGGCGGGCGCCGGCAGCGCACGTTCGGGCGGTGCGCTGCCGAACGCGGCGAGCACCTTGCCGTCGCGATCCTCGATGCGCGTGATCATCTGCGGCGCGACGTACACGCCGCGGTTCGCGATCGTGCCGTACGCGGACACCATCTCCTTCAGCGTGACGGGGCTCGTGCCGAGCGCGAGCGACGGTACCGCGTCGAGCGGGCTGTCGCGCACGCCCATCGCACGGGCGAGCTGCGCGACCTTCGCGGCGCCTTCGTGCTGCATCACCTGCGCGGTGATGCGGTTGCGCGACAGCGCGAGCGCGTCGCGCAGCGTCATCGGCTCGTCGGTCGGCGGCTCGGCATCGGTCGGGCGCCACACCGCACGACCGTCGATCGGAATCGCGACGGGGCGGTCGACGAACGTATCGCCCGGGCGCATGCCGTCCGCGAACGCGGCGCCATAGACGAACGGCTTGAACGTCGAGCCGGGCTGACGCCGTGCCTGCGCGACGTGATCGAACGGCTCGCTGTCGAAATCGGGGCTGCCGACCCATGCGCGGATCGCGCCGTTGCGCGGATCGATCGCGACGAAGCCGGCCTGCACCTGCGTCTTGCGCGCGCACAGCGTGCGCATGAATTCCCGATTGGCGCCGAGCTGCTTCAGCGCCGCGACGTCGGCAAGGCCGGTGTCGCGGGCCTGCCGATAGTCGGGCGTCTGGCGGATGAAGCCGCGGAACAGGTCGTTGCGCAGCCCGCAGCCGGACGGGCCGCGCCACGCGCCGTCGGCGATCGCCTGCAGCCGTTCGGTCTGCCGCGTCAGCGCCTGCGTGGCCATGTCCTGCAGCCGCGCGTCGAGCGTCGTGCGCACGACGAGGCCGTCCGAGTACAGGTCGTAGTTGTTGCGATCGGCCCACGCGATCAGCCATTTGCGCAACTGCACCGCGAAGTGCGGCGCGAGGCCGGGCTGCCCCGTCTGCGGCTCGAAGTCGACGCGCAGCGGCTGGCGCCGCAGTTTCGCGAGCTGCTGCGGCGTCAGCATGTGCATCTGCGCCATCCGGCCGAGCACGATGTTGCGCCGCTGTACCGCGCGTTCCGGATTCAGCACCGGGTTGTAGTAGCTGTTGCCCTTCAGCATCCCGACGAGCGTCGCGCTTTCGACGATGTCGAGCCGGTCGGCCGATTTGCCGAAGTAAGTGCGCGCGGCCATTTCGACGCCGTACGCGTTGTACAGGAACGGCACCGTGTTCAGGTAGGTCTCGAGAATCTCGTCCTTGCTGTACACCGCCTCGATCTTGAACGCGGTGATCAGCTCCTTCACCTTGCGCGTGAGCGTCGGCGCGCGGCCGACTTCATCCGGATACAGGTTGCGTGCGAGCTGCTGCGTGATCGTCGAGCCGCCCTGGCGGTCGCCGGAGAACGTGTGCAGCCCGGCCGCGATCGTGCGGCGCCAGTCGATGCCGTGATGCGCGTAGAAGCGGTGGTCCTCGGTCGCGATCAGCGCGTCGACCATGTGCGGCGAGATCTGCTTGAGCGGCACCCATTCGCGGTTGACGGGCCGGAACTCGGCGATCAGCAGGCCGTCGGCCGACAGCACGCGCGCGGGGCGGTCGATGCGCGCCTTGCGGATGTCGCCGATGCTCGGCGTGAACGGGACGAACGCGAGCAGCACCAGCAGGCCCAGCACCGGTATCGCGGCGAGCGTCAGCGCGACGCCGCGGCGGGTCGGATGACGCAGGCGGTGCAGCAGGCCGGCGGCCAGCGCGCGCACGCGCACGCGGGCGCGGCAGGCGGCGGCGAGCGGTGCGACGCGGGCGCGGCAACGGAGCCACGCGTTTCGGAGCAACGGCACGAAGCGATTCAAGGCGGCAGGGGCGCGGAAGGAAGACGCGCGATCCTAGCAAACGGAACACGCGCGCCGGCGGCCGAAACGGCCGTTTGCTTGCAGGATTTACAGACGATTACGTTTGTTGCCCGCCGACAACCTTTTAGCGCCCGCGCGGGCGCGATTCCACCGACGAAACGACGTCCGCGAGCCGCTGCGCGGCCGCCTCCATCTGCGCGCGGCCGAATCCGCCGAAGCCCAGCACGAGCCCCGGGCGGGCCGTGCCGGGCGCGAACATCGGCGACACCGCGCGCACCGCGACGCCGGCTTGCGCGGCGCGCTCGACCACGTCGAGATCGTCGATTCCTTCCGCGAGCCACAGCACGACGTGCATCCCCTGATCGCCCGGCTGCACCCACGCGCGCTCGCGCGGCAGCCGCGCGCCGAGCGTGTCGATCAGCAGCGCGCGCTGCTCCGCATACACGCCGCGCACACGGCGGATGTGGCGATCGAGATGGCCTTCCGCGATGAACGCGGCCAGCACGTGCTGGTCGGCGGTCGGCGCATGGCGATCCATCAGCACGCGTGCGCCGCAGAACGCGGGCACGAGATCGTCGGGCGCGATCACGTAGCCGAGCCTCAGCGACGGAAACAGGATCTTGCTGAACGTGCCGAGATAGATCACGCGCTCGGGATCGAGCCCCTGCAGCGACGGGAACGGATGGCCTTCGTAGCGCAGCTCGCTGTCGTAGTCGTCCTCGACCACCCACGCGTGCCGCGTCCGCGCCCACGCGAGCAGCGCATTGCGCCGAGCCATGCTGAGCGGCATGCCGAGCGGGTACTGGTGCGACGGCGTGACGAACGCGGCGCGCGCATGCGGCGCGAGGCGGATGCCGGCGTCGACGTCGAGGCCGTCCGCGTCGACGGGCACCCGCACCATCGCGTCGTGCCGCCCGGTGCTGTCGAGCAGCGCGGTGATGCCGCGATACGCGGGATTCTCGACCCATGCCTGATCGTTCGGGCCGAGCAGCACCTGGCTCGCGAGATGCAGCCCCTGCTGCGTGCCGCTCGTGATCACGATCTGGTCGGCATGGCAGCGCACCGAGCGCGAGCGGCGCACGTAGTCGGCGATCGCCTCGCGCAGCGGCAGCGCGCCTCGCGGGTCGGCATAGCCGGACGGCGCGCCGGCGCCGCGTGCGCGCAGGCGGTTGCCGAGCCGGCGCCAGATGTCGTCGGGCGCGGTGAGGCCGACCGGCACCGAGATCGCGAACGGGGTGGCCGGCAGCGGACGGAATTCGCCGGCGACGCGGGCGAAGGCGGCGGCCGGTTCGGGCAGGCCGGCGCGCGCCGCAGGGCGGCGCCGGGCCGGCGGTTCGGGAGCAGGGACGGGCGACGCCTCCGCGAGCGCGTTCGCGACCCGGGTGCCCGCGCCGCCGCGCGATTCGAGAAAGCCTTCGGCGACGAGTTGCGTGTACGCGTCGACGACGGTGCCGCGCGCCACCTGCAGCGACGTGGCGAGTAATCTGGTGGACGGCAGCATGTCGCCGGGCCGGACGTCGCCGCGCCGCACGGCCTCGCGCAGCGCCTGCGCGAGCTGGCGGCTCAGGTCGCCGGCCGCGCGATCGAGCGTGCCGAGCGACGGGATGTCGTTGTTCCGGGCCGTTCTTGCCATGATTCTGGTCTGCTGAAATTGTGCCAAATCGGCTCTACAGCATAAACCAGTTAGGGTCCACAATCGCTGCATGACGGCCCAGCGCCTGATTCATCCTCACCCCGCACGACCCTGGAGCCGACATGTACGTCCCCGCCCATTTCGACGAATCCGACCCTGACACACTGCGCGAGCTGATCGTGCGGCATCCGTTCGGCAGCCTGATCACGCACGGCGCAAGCGGGCTCGACGCGAACCACCTGCCGTTCGAACTGCTGCCGAACGACGGCGGGCTCGGCGAGCTGCATGCGCACGTCGCGCGCGCGAATCCGGTCTGGCAGGACGTCGCGAACGGCGACGAGGTGCTCGTGATCTTCCGCGCGGGCGACGCGTACATCTCGCCGACGTGGTACCCGAGCAAGCACGCGACGCACCGGCAGGTGCCGACGTGGAACTACCTGGTCGCGCATGCGTACGGGCGCATCACGGTGCGCGACGACGAGAAGTTCGTGCGCGGCATGGTCGCGCGGCTGACGCGCACGCACGAGGCGTCGCAGCCGGTGCCGTGGAAGATGGGCGACGCGCCGAAGGATTATCTCGACGTGATGCTGCAGTCGATCGTCGGGCTGCAGATCGAGATCACGCGGCTCGTCGGCAAGCGCAAGCTGTCGCAGAACAAGGCGGCGGCCGATATCCGCGGCGCCGGCGAAGCGCTGGTCGCGAACGGCAACCTGGCGATCGGCGAAGCGATGATCGATGCGGCCGACGCAGCCGACGCGAAGCGCGGGTGAGCGCCCCCGCTGCGCGCGCCCGCGCAGCTTACTGCGTGCGCGTCGCTCCGTTCGCGCCTTCACCGGCCTGCGCGAGCGCACCGCGAATCGCCGCCTCGGTCTTGTCGTACCCGCCTTCGCCATAACGCGTATAGACGACCTTGCCGTTCGCATCGATCAGGTACAGCGCGGGCCAGTACTGGTTGCCGTACGCGCGCCACGTGTCGTAGCGGTTGTCCTGCGCGACCGGATACCGGATGCCGAAGCGCTTGATCGCGTCGGCGACGTTGCCCGCGTCGCGCTCGAACGGATATTCGGGCGTGTGCACGCCGACCACGACGAGCCCCTGGTCGCGATACTTCCGGTCCCATTCCTTCACGTACGGAATCGTATGAATGCAGTTGATGCACGAGTACGTCCAGAAATCGACGAGCACGACCTTGCCGCGCAACTGGCCGAGCGTGAGCGGCGCGCTGTTGTGCCAGCGGTCGATGCCGGTGAAATCGGGGGCGGCGGTACCGGCCTGCGAGGCCGGCATGGTGGCCGCGTCGTCGCGGGTGCCCGCGAAGGCGGCGAGCCCGGCCGTGGCGGCAAGGGCGATGATGACGGCGGCGGTCTTGAGGCGGGGCAGCATGGTGTTCTCCTGAGCGGGAGGCCGCCGCGCGAGGGCGGCGGCCGGACGGGTTTCGACAGGCCCCATTAGGCGGCGCCGACGTATCTGCGATGTGTCCGGCCGGCCGCGCGTGTGCAATGTTGTGTGTCGCCACGGCGGCGCGATACATTGAGATACAAACGCGTGGCCGCCGTGCGGTATAACAGCGGACATCGCGTGCCCGCCCACCTCGAACCCGACACCGACATGGACAAGATCGACCACGTGCTGATCGTCGACGACGATCGCGCGATCCGCGAACTGATCGCGGATTATCTGGAAAAGAACGGCATGCGCGTGTCGCTGGCCGCGAACGGCCGCGAGATGCGCAACGTGCTGGACGGCGGCGCGCCCGACCTGATCGTGCTCGACCTGATGCTGCCCGGCGAGGACGGCCTCACGCTGTGCCGCGACCTGCGCGCGGGCAAGTTCCGGACGGTGCCCGTGCTGATGCTGACCGCACGCGGCGAGGAGACCGACCGCATCATCGGCCTCGAGATGGGCGCCGACGATTACCTGGCCAAGCCGTTCGCGGTGCGCGAACTGCTCGCGCGGATCCGCTCGGTGCTGCGCCGCGCGCGCATGCTGCCGCCGGGAATGCAGGTGACGGAAACGGCGGAGATGCTCGCGTTCGGCGAATGGCGGCTCGACACGACCGGGCGCCACCTGCTCGACGCCGAAGGCACGCTGGTCGCGCTGAGCGGCGCCGAATACCGGCTGCTGCGCGTGTTCCTCGACCACCCGCAGCGCGTGCTGACGCGCGACCAGTTGCTCAATCTCACGCAGGGGCGGCAGTCCGATCCGTTCGACCGGTCGATCGACCTGCTCGTGAGCCGGCTGCGCCAGCGGCTGCGCGACGGCGCGCGCGAGCCGCGCTACATCAAGACGCTGCGCAACGAGGGCTACGTGTTCTCGTCGGCCGTGACCGCCGTCGACGGTACGCCATGAGCGCGCGCATGCCGTGGCACTGGCCGCGCTCGCTGTTCGCGCGGCTCGCGCTGATCCTGTGCGTGGGCCTCGCGCTCGCGCAGACGCTGTCGTTCTGGCTCACCGTCACCGAGCGCGACCAGGCGACCACCAACCTGATGATGGGCTACATCGAGCGCGAGGTCGCGAGCTCGGTCGCGCTGCTCGATCACCTGCCGCCGGCCGAGCGGGCCGCGTGGCTGCCGCGCCTCGCGCGGCGCAGCTATGCGTTCATCCTCGGGCCCGGCGAGACCGGCACGCCGCCGGAGGCGCGGCTGTCGGCGCGCGTCGAGCGGTCGATTTCCGACGGCATCGGCGGCGACTACCCGCTGACCGCGAACGCGATCCCCGGCGACGGCGAACATCTGCAGGTGCATCTGCGCCTGACCGACGGCTCGCCGCTGACGATCGACATCCATCCGATGTCGACGGTGCCGCTGTCGGGCTGGCTGCCGGTCGTGCTCGTGCTGCAGCTCGCGGTGCTGGCCGCGTGCTGCTGGCTCGCGGTGCGGCTCGCGACGCGGCCGCTCAAGCAGCTCGCGCAGGCCGCCGATGCGCTCGGCCCGGACCTGAAGGGCGAACGGCTGAACGAAACCGGGCCGTCGGAAGTCGCGCGCGCCGCCCGCGCGTTCAACGCGATGCAGGACCGCATCGCGCAGTACATGGCCGAGCGCATGCAGATTCTCGCGTCGATCTCGCACGACCTGCAGACGCCGATCACGCGGATGCGGTTGCGCGTCGACGTGATGGACGACGACGTGCAGGGCGCGAAGCTGCGCCAGGACCTGATCGAGATGGAGCATCTGGTGAAGGAGGGCGTCGCGTATGCACGGACGCTGCACGGCACCGAGGAAGCCGCGCGCCGCATCGATGTCGACGCGCTGCTCGACAGCATCGTGTGCGACTACACGGATGCGGGGCAGGACGTCGCGCTCCATAGCCGCGCGCCGCTCGCGCTCGTCACGCGGCCGAAGGCGCTGCGCCGCATCGTCGGCAACCTCGTCGACAACGCGCTGAAGTTCGCCGGCGCGGCCGAGATCGACGTGCGCGCCGCGCCGGACGGCGGCGCGGTGATCGCGGTGCTCGACCGCGGGCCCGGCATTCCGGACGATCAGCTCGACGCGGTGTTCGAGCCGTTCCGGCGCGTGGAGACGTCGCGCAACCGCGAGACGGGCGGCACGGGGCTCGGCCTCGCGATCGCGAAGCAGCTCGCGCTCGCGATGGGCGGCACGCTCACGCTGAACAACCGGCCCGACGGCGGCGGGCTCGAGGCGCGGCTCACGCTGCGCAATGCGGGGTAACCGGGGGCGTGAGCGGCGCGGTTCGAGGTTCGTGCCGAAGCGGATGCCGACGTCGAAACCGGGGCGCGCGACGTCACACGCGCTGCAGATGCGCGTCGACGAGCGGTGCGAGCGTCGCTGCATGCACGGCCGCGAGATCGTGCCGGCCGCCCGGCACGACGTGCAACCGCGCATCGGGCAGCCGTTCGAGCAGGCGCCGGCCGGCCGCGACCGGGCTGATCGGATCGTCGTCGCCCCACAGCAGCAGTGTCGGCTGCGCGATGCGGCCGATCTCCCGTGAGTAGTCGGCACGCAACGTCATGAACCAGTCGGGAAGTTGCGGGTTGGCTTGCGCGAAACCGGCGCGCCAGTCCTGCGCGCCGAGCGCTGCCATGTCGAGACCGCCGGACGTGACCGTCAGCACGAGGTGCGTGATCCATTCGGGCTTGTCGAGCGCCGCGCGCATCGCGATCACGCCGCCCATCGATTGCGCGATCACGGCGGTGGGCCGGTCGATCGTGTCGAGCACACGACGCACAAGGCTGTCGAAATCGTCGACGGCCGGATCGCGCGGCGTATCGCCGAAGCCCGGATAGCCGACGATCCGGCGCTCGGCCGGATGCGCCAGCAGGCCGGCGAGCGGTTGCCAGAAGGCGGTGCTGCCCGATGCACCGGGCAGGAAGAGCAGTTGCGACGGAACGGGCATGGCGGCGCGGTTTTCTGGTGAATGAAGGGTAGCGTGCAAGGCGGGTGCGTCAGCACCGGCCGGTGCGCAGCGCGACGGTCCAGTCGTCGCGCCCGCGCGATGCCGCGGTGGCGGCGGCCGTGTGCCAGTCGTACTCGACCGCGTGAAATTCGACGTTCCAGCCGGCCGCCGTGCGCGACACCATCGCGTAGCGCGCATGCGGCGAGCCCGTTTCGATGCGGTGCGGATGCGGCAGGTCGTCGGTGTACGCCTGCAGCCCGACGCTGCCCGGGTTGACGATCAGCCGGCCGTCGTCGAGCCTGGCCGTGCGCGGGAGATGCGTGTGGCCGCACAGGATCAGCGATGCCCGCTCGTCGCCCGCGCGCTGCGCGATTTCATCGGGCGTGGCCGCGCGGCAGCCGTCGGGCGTGACCGTTTCGAGGAAATAGACGAGGTCGCTGTTCGGCGTGCCGTGCACCATCAGCACGTCGCCGTCGAGCGTCATGCGGGCGGGCAGCGCGGCGATCCAGTCGAAATGATCGGCGCGCAGCGTGTCGTGCGCCCAGCGATCCGACAGCCGCATCGATTCGCGATCGCCGGCGAGCAGTTGTCGTTCGTGATTGCCCTTGATCGTCGGCAGGTCGAGCGCGATCAGGCGGTCGGCCGTTTCGGGCGGATGGAGCGCGCCCGACAGGATGTCGCCGAGATTGACGATCACGTCGGCGCCGCGACGGCGGATGTCGTCGAGCACCGCGTCGAGCGCGGCGAGGTTGCCGTGGATGTCGGACAGCGCGGCGATTTTCATGACGGATCGGCGGGGAACGGAACGGCGATTGTCGCCAATTCGGCGCGGGCCGTCCAATCGCGCGCATGCGAAGCCGCGAGCGGTCCGGCGCGCAGCCGTGGACGGCGCGTCAGTCGGTCGCGAGGCGCGCGTACATCGCGAAATCGCCCGGCGTGCCGCGCACCATCCTGTATGCGCGCAACAGCCCTTCGTAGCGATAGCCGCACTTCTGCAGTACGCGCGCGGAGCCTGCGTTGCTGGTCAGCACGACACCCTGCACGCGGATGAAGCCGCCGTCGGCGAACGCCCACGCGGTGACGGCCGCGCACAGCGCGCTCGCGACGCCGCGCCCCCAGTGCGACGGCGCGAGATCGTATGCGATCTCCGCCGAGCGGTTCACGGTCGACACGGTATGCAGGCCGATCGTCCCGGCGAGCTCGCCCGATGCGTCGTCGATCACGGCGAGACGGCGCACCGAATCCGGGTCGGCCGATTCGATGGTGTCGAACAGCGGCAGCAGATCGTCGGGCGAGCGCAGGTTCCAGCTCGTGTGGCGGAAGACATCGGGGTTCGTCAGGTACGCGTACCACGCGTCGAGGTCGGCGCGTTCGAGCTGGCGAAGCGACAGGCCGGGAAAGCCTGAGCGGGGCGGGTTGGCGATTCGCATCGGCATCCGCGCCTATGCGGGATGACGCCGGTACAGCGCCAGCGACCCGGCGAGCGCGACCAGCATCGCGCCGCACGTGCGTTCGAGCCACAGCGCACCCGCGCGCTCGAGCAGCCGCACCGCACGTGCGCCGAGCAGCGCGTAGCCGAACATCACCGCGCCGTCGAGCAGCGCGAACGTGATCGCGAGCGCGACGTATTGCGGCGCAAGCGGCGCGGACGGATCGAGGAACTGCGGCAGGAACGCGGAGAAGAACAGATAGCCCTTCGGGTTCGTCACCGCCGTGACGAAGCTCTTCGCGAAGATCGACGCATTGCGCCCGGTTGCCGTGCCGTCGTGCGCGGCGGCGACGTCGAGCGAACCCTTCGACATCAGCAGCCGGATGCCGACGTAGGCGAGGTACGCGGCGCCGACCCACTTCACCACCGAGAACCAGAACGCCGACGCCATCAGCAGCGCGCCGAGGCCGAGGGCGACCGCGACGATCAGCACGACATCGGACAGCATCGCGCCCGCGAAGCCGTAGGCCGCGCGGCGCACGCCGTAGCGCGAGCCGTTGGTCAGCGCGAGCAGCACGGTCGGGCCGGGTGTCGCGATGCCGACGAACGCGACGGCGGCGAAGATCAGCAGGGTGGCTGGATGCATGAAGGCGCTCCCGACGGGACGGTACGCGGTCGATTATCGGCTGCGCCCGCCCGGCGTGTACAGGCGCGCCGCACCGTGCACGCGGCCGCCCGTCGACTATCTCGATTTTGGCAAGAAACTGTTTTCATTATTCCGCTTTCGACCGAAACCGGTTCCATCTACCATGGCGGCCGCAGCGGGCATGCCCGCCGCGCCGTCGCGCGCGGACGCCGCCGGCCTCGCACCGCCGACGGACCTCGCCGCCCGCGCGCTACTCGCAACCGACAGCCAGAACAACGGGTTCACCGCCCGGAGACATACAACCATGAACAAGCAACTGATCGCAGCGCCGCTGCTGCTCTCGTTCGCGGGCATCGCCGCCGCGCAAAGCTCCGTGACGCTGTACGGCATCGTCGATGCGGGCGTCACCTATCGCAGCAACGAGCGGGTGGGTGCCGCGGGCGCGTACACCGGCCATTCGAGTGTCGGGCTGACGACCGGCAACCTGTCCGGCAGCCGCTGGGGCATCAAGGGTTCCGAGGATCTCGGCGGCGGGATGCGCGCGCTGTTCGTTCTCGAGAACGGTTTCGACATCACGAACGGCACGTCCGGCCAGGGCGGCCGTCAGTTCGGCCGCCAGGCGTTCGTCGGCCTCGGCAGCGACCGCTACGGCACGGTCACGCTCGGCCGCCAGTACACGTCGCTCGACGACTTCGTGAGCCCGGTCGGCCCGTCGTCGTTCATCGGCGGCTTCGGCGCGCACCCGGGCGACATCGACGACCTCGACCAGACCGCCCGCGTCGACAGCTCGATCAAGTACACGAGCGCCAGCTATTCGGGCTTCACGTTCGGCGCGCTATACGGCTTCGGCGGCCAGCCGGGCAGCATGAAGCAGCGCAATACGTGGAGCGTCGGCGCGGCGTACGCGGCGGGCCCGCTGCGCGTCGGCGTCGGCTACGAGCGGTCGGACAACAGCAAGACGGGCGCGACCGACCCGACCACCGGCAAATGGCAGAGCACCGACGACGGGCTGTTCAACTCGTCGATCAACGAAGGCTATGCGAGCGCGCAATCGCAGCAGGTGATCGCGACCGGTGCGACCTACGACTTCGGGCCGGCCGTCGTCGGCGTGAACTACAGCAACGTGCAGTACCGCAGCGGCGGCCAGTCGCTGTTTACCGGCCACGCGACGTTCAACGTCGCGGGCGTGTTCACGCGCTGGAACGTGCGCCCGCAGACGCAGTTGTTCGCGGGCTACAGCTACACGCGCGGCAGCGATGTCGACGGCGTGGACGACCGTGCGCAGTATCACAACGTCACGCTCGGCGCCGTGTACGACCTGTCGAAGCGCACCAGCGTGTATCTGCTCGGCGCGTACCAGCACGCATCGGGCATGACGCTCGACGCGCTCGGCCGGCCGGTGGCCGCGACCGCGTCGGTGTCCGACAAGGCGAACGGCCATTCGTCCGACTCGCGCTCGCAGGCCATCGTCAGCCTCGGCCTGCGCCAGAAGTTCTGACGCGCAGAGATCGTTGCGGACGCAACGTTGCCGGCAGCCGATGCCGGCGACGTTGCATGCCTGTACCTATGCTGTCGCCTCCATTCTTCGCGGAGACGACATGACCCGATCGCGCCCGCGCGCCGGTACGACCGGTGCGCGGCTTTCCCCGCCGTTTCCCGCTTTCTCTCCCTTCCTCCCGCTGCATGCCGCTGCGCCGAATCGCGACGACGCGATTGCGCCGGACAATATTTTTTCTCTTTCATTTTAATTTCGATTTGTAATCATTTTGCCTGTTTTCCGGGAATGAAAAAGGGAGTGCGGATGTTTCAGAAAAAATGACGCATTCGTATTTAACAATCCGGAAGAAAATGCCGGGGAAAAGGCGCCGGAATCGTGCGGCCGGCACGTCGCTGCGGCGCAGTGAACGGGTTGGGGCATCATTGACGGAAAGCGCCGGACGGCAAAAAAGAGCGCGGTGAATAATGGGCGGTGACGGCGAATGCGTTTTATTCGGAATCACCAATTATTCATACGCGGCGATTTACAGTGTCGACCATTGAACGTTCGGGAGCATTATTCATGTCAATGAAACAAATTCGGGCGGTGTTGCTGGGAATGTGCATCGCGGTACTGGCGCAGGCGAGTTACGCACAGGCGCAATATTCGACCGACTGGCTCGCGAACACGTACGGCACGCTGGCCCAGCACGTGGGCAATGCCGCGCGCTCGATGTGGGTCGCGCCCGAGGGTGTGATTTACACGGCGTCGCGCTGGGACGAGAACGCGGGCGGCGTCGCGCTCTACCAGAACGGCCAGACGATGGGCACGATCGGCATCCACGACGAATTCCAGGGCGGCGCGATCACCGGCAACGCGACGTCGATCTTCGTCGCGCTCGGCTACAACCGCAACTTCGGCAGCGGCTCGGTGGGCCGCTACAACCGCGGCACGAACCAGCGCGACCTGCGCATCCCGGTCAGCACGTGGACGGGCCTCCCGAACCCGGACGTGATCACCGGCCTCGCAACGGCCGGCAACCTGCTGTACGCGAGCGACTTCTACGGCAACCGCGTGCGCGTCTATACGACCGACGGCGTCTGGCAGCGCGACATCGGCGTGACCGGGCCGGGCGCACTGGCGCTCGATGCGGCGGGCAACCTGTGGGTCGCACGCATGAGTGCGGGCGTGGTCGTGCAGTACAGCGCGACCGGCACGCTGATGAACACGATCCAGATGGCGGCCGGCGCGCGGCCGTCGGCGGTCTATTTCGACGCGTCGACGGGGCAGTTGCTGGTGGGCGACCAGGGCCCTGACATGAACATCAAGATCTACAGCCTCGCCGGCTCGCCGCAGCAGATCGGCACGTTCGGCGTGCAGGGCGGCTATCTCGACACGACCACGGGTATCAAGGGGCAGGTGGGCGACAAGCGCTTCACACGCGTGGTCGGCATCGGCAAGGATTCGGGCGGCAACCTGTACGTGCTCAACAACGCGTGGGGCGGCGGCTGGGATCTCGGGCGCAACGGCAGCACCGACCTGCACGCGTACAGCCCGACGGGCGTGCTGCAATGGAAGCTGCAGGCGCTGAACTTCGAGTCGATCGCCGCACCCGACCCGGCGACGGACGGCGCCTTCTTCTACAGCGGCAACAACGTGTACACGGGCACGGCGGGCGGCACGTTCGTCGCGAACACGGTCGATCCGCTCGCCTATCCGAAAGACCCGCGCCTCGACATGAACGACTACCAGCGCGGCCAGCACTTCGGCCAGCTCGTGACGGTCGGCGGCAACCGGATTCTCGTCGCGTCGGGCCAGAACCCCGGCAACTTCAATTTCTACTACTTCACGCCGGCGACCGGCTATATCGCGAATCCGGCCGGCTCGCTGCCGGGCAAGCCGTTCAACACGACGCTGCAGGTCACGGCCGGTTTCGACATCGACGGCAACGGCGACGTGTGGGCCGGGCTGAACGGTTCGAACGTGATCGCGCGTTACCCGATGACGGGCTTCGACGCGACCGGCAAGCCGTCGTGGGGCCGCGCGACCACGACGCCCGTGCCGAGCACCGTGGCGCCGACTGCGCGCATCGTCTACCAGTCGGACAGCGACACGATGATTCTCGCGCAGGGCCTCGCGGGCAACTGGGACTGGACCGCGATGAACGGGCACATCGAGGTCTATCACGGCTGGAAGAGCGGCAACACGAACGCGCCGAGCCCGGTGATCAACCTGACCAGCGCGAACCCGAAGTCGATCGCGGCGGCCGGGCATTACCTGTTCGTCGGCTACGTGCACACCGTGCCGAACGTCGACGTGTTCGATCTCGACACGGGCGCGCTCGTCGCCACGCTGACCAACTCGAACACGTCGGCGATGGACGTCGGCAACGACGTCGACTCGATGTACGGGATCCGCGCGTACCTGCGCTCGACCGGCGAATACGTGATCACGAAGGACAACTACAACGGCACCAGCATGATCGTGTATCGCTGGCGTCCGTGATGCGTGCCGCAAATGCTCGCGACGCGGGCGCCGCTGCGCCTGATGCGCGGCGGCCCACGCGGAAGGTGCGCGTGAGCCGCCGCTTACCGGCCGGCCCATGCACGCATCAGGCCATCAGAACGACACCGTCGTCGTGAGCGTGACGAGCCGCGGCTCGCCGACCGCGATGATCAGGTTGTTGTTGCTCGACGGGTAGTAGGTCTTGTCGAGCAGGTTCTTCACGTTGAGTTGAAAGCGTGTCGGGAACTTGCCGATCGTCGTTTCGTAGGCCGCGAACGCGTCGACGGTCACGTAGCCGGGCAGCGTGAAGCTGTTCGCGGTGTCGCCGGAGCGTGTGCCGACGAGCCGTGCGCCGCCGCCGAAGCGCCAGCGGCCGGGCAGGTTCGCGATCGCGGTGTCGTATACCGCGAACAGGCTGCCCGTGTGACGCGCGACGTTGACGAGCGGCGTGTTGCTGTCGCGATCGGTCGCGTTCGTATACGCATAGCTGCCGATCACGCTCAGGTGGCGCGTGATCTGCCCCGCGACGTCGAGCTCGATCCCGCGCGAGCGCGCGGTGCCGATCGTCGACGTGAGGTCGCCCACCGTGACCGCGACGTTGCGCTTGTCGATCTGGTAGACCGCGAGCGTGCCGGTGATCGCCGGCTTCAGGCTGAACTTCAGCCCGGCTTCGAGCACGCGTCCGTATTCCGGCGCGAGCGGCGCGGCGACGTTCGTGGCGACGTTCGGCTTGAACGAGCGGCTCACGTTCGCGTAGGCGGTCAACGCCGGCGTGAGCGCATACGCGAGCCCGAACTGCGGCAGCCACACGCTGCCGTGCGAGCGGTCGGCGAACACGAACGGTCGGCCCATCCCCGATTCCTGCTGCCAGTTTTCCCAGCGCAGCCCGCCCACCGCGGTGAGGCGGTCGGTGAGCTTCACCGAATCCTGCACGATCGTCGAATACGCATGCACGACCGAGCGCGAATCGCTTTGCTTCGGGTTGGGCGTGCCGCCCGGCGCGAGCAGGCCGTACACGGGATCGTAGAGATTGAACCCGGTCGTCGCCTTGCCGCGGATCGTGTCGCCGCGGAAGCTGCGCTGCCGCTCGTATTCGCCGCCGACGTAAATCGCGTGGTTCATTCCGGCGAGCGTCACGTTGCCGAGCAGGCCGAGCGTCGCGATCTGGTCGGAATCGTTGCGCCCGAGGTTCGCATCGGACGAGCGCGTCAGTGCGCCGGTCGTGCTGTTGAACGCGGTGGCGCGGGTGATGTACTGGTCGTAGCGATCGCGGCCCCAGCCGTAGGTCGCACGCACGCGCCACGCGTCGGAGAAGCGGTGCTCGATGCGCGCGCGCAGCGTTTCCTGGATGCCGCTGCTCTGCGACCACGCTTGCTCGTAGCGGCGATAGCGCAGCGCATCGTCGAGCTGGCCATTCACGAGCACGGTGCCGCGATCGAACGGCGTCGTGTAGTCGACGTACTGGTAGCTGACGTCGATCGACGTGTTCGCGTCGTGCCACGACAGCGCGGGCGCGATCAGCGCGTCGCGTTGGCGGCCGAAGCTGCGCCAGTAGCGGCTCGTGTCGTATTCGCCGGTCAGCCGGAACGCGAGCGTGCCGCCCGCGACCTGGCCCGGCTTGCCGAGCGGGCCGGTGAGATCGAACGTCGCGCTGCTGCCGCCGTGACTCGTGCGCGACGCGGAAATCGAGCCGCCGAACGTGTCTTCCGGCTTGCGCGTGACGAGGTTGATCACGCCGCCCGGGTCCTGCATCCCGTACAGCAGTGACGCCGGGCCCTTCAGCACTTCGACGCGGTCGATCGTCGCGAGATAGCTGTGCAGTACCGGCGTGCGCACGCCGTCGACGAGCACGGAGCCGTCGTTGTTCGACCCGAAGCCGCGCTTGATGAACGCGTCGCGCGTACCGCCGAGCGTGTTCGTCTGCGTGACGCCGCTGACGTTGCCGAGCACGTCGTCGAGCGAGCGTGCCTGCTGGTCCTGCATCACGCTGCTGCTGACCACCGCGACCGATTGCGGAATCTCCTTGATCGACCGGTTGTCGCCGCCCGCGATGCGCGTGGTGCGCGGCTGATAGCCGACCGTCGGATCGACGGTGGCCGATGCGCTGACGCTGATGGCGGGGAGTTCGCGCGCGGCCGACGGGGCGGGCGCGGCGGCGGACGCCGGGGCGGTGGGTTCTGCCGCCTCGGGTTCGGCGGCGAACGCATGCGTGCCGTTCGCGACGCACAGGGTGACGAGGGCAGGCAGGCTCGTGCGCCACGGACGCAAGGTCCGGGCGCGGCGGGGCGTTCGACGGGAGGGCATGAATCGATGCGAAAAGGAATGCTAAGGATCGTGTCGCGTGCCGCGGCGTTTCGCGGCGACCAAGAGGCGAATAATACATTTAATGAGAATCATTTGCAATTGTAATGAGAGGTTCGGCGGCAGGCGGGCGTTGGTTGCCGGGCCGTCGGCCGTCTGCTACCGTAGCGGCCAAAATCAGACGCAGTGAAATTCAATGAGAGAGCCCGGGGGCCGCACCATGTCATCTTCCTGTCACATCGCGTTTCGCGCGACGCTGCGCACCGCGCACGACCATGCGGGTGGTGAAGGCATCACAGCCGTGTTCCGCCATTCGAACGACTAAAACCACGAAAGCGAATTCATCGGGCGTCGTGCCGGGCAGCCGGCGCCGCGCCGCCTTCCATGACTTCAACCACCACGCTTGACGGGAGACAACCCATGAAAAAGATTTCCGCACCGTTCGCGGCGGCCGCGCTTGCCGCCTGCGCGATGCTGGCGGGCGTTCACCAGACCGCCCGCGCCGCGTCGGACGCCGAACCCGCGATCGACGCGCACTACGGCGCCGTGATCGAGGCGTATACACAGGACATGGCCGCCGCGAAGACGAAATACGACGGCAAGCGCCTCGCGTTCGTCGGCGCCGTGATCCGGATGGGCAGCGACCCGGGCGGCACGTACTTCGGCGCGCTGACCGCCGACGGCGAGCAGTTCGACACGCATTTCGACGTGGCCGACCAGGCTGCGCTGAAGCCGAAATTCCCCGGCGGCGAGATCAAGCCGTTCGTCACGTCGGCGGGGTTCCGCTTCAGCTGCGTGAACGAGGGCTATGTCGATGCGCCGGTGCTGCCGGGGTTGAAGCTATTGCATTGCCGGCTCGCGAACTGAGCAGGCGCGGGCGCCGCCCCGCGTTCAGAATTTCTGCTGGATGCCGGCCATCACGCCGAGCTGATTCATCCCGGTGCCGACCGTCCCGCCGGCGGCGACCGCGTTCGCGGCCAGCGTGCTGTTGAACATGTAGCCCACCGACGTATAAACGGTCGTCCGCTTCGACAGGAAATAGTTCGCGCGGCCGACGAGCAGCGTGGCGTTCGTGCCGCCTTCGCTGTTTTCGCGGCGTTGCAGGTAGCGTACGCCCTGCAGGTCGAGCGCGAGGTAGGGCGTCGCGTAGTACGTGCCGCCGGCAAATACGATGTCGGCCTGCAGGTGTTCGGCCGCCGCGAGGTTGCGGCGGATCCACCCGGCGCCCAGTTTCGCGGGGCCGATCTTCACGTAACCGGCGACGATGTCGCGCGTGTCGGTGTACGCCGGATTGTTCAGCGGCGCGAGCGCGCCGCCGCCGCCGCGCATCACGTCGTGCGACGCGGCGAGCCCGAAATTGCTCGCGTCGTATGCGAGCATCGCCGTGTACTGGCGGCAGGCGACGATGTCGCCGGGCACCTGTCCGGCGCAGCCGGTCGCCGACGGCCCCGCCGGCCCGGCCGCATCGCGGCCGAAGCTGTAGGTGGCGCCGAGCGTCACGCCGTGGAACGTGCCCTTGTAGCCGATCGCATTGTCGCTGCGCGCGTTCGGCAGATACGAATCGAAATCCGCCATCGAATGAATCGACGGGCCGATCACGTCGGCA
Source organism: Burkholderia metallica (assembly GCF_902832845.1). Taxonomy (GTDB): domain Bacteria; phylum Pseudomonadota; class Gammaproteobacteria; order Burkholderiales; family Burkholderiaceae; genus Burkholderia; species Burkholderia metallica. The sequence continues at coordinate 60,078 of NZ_CADFDB010000016.1, forward strand.
TTGGTCAGCACGATCATCGACATGTTCATCTGGCGGCCGAGGGTCAGTGCGCCGAACGGACCGTTCACCCCGACGTTCGCCTGCCGCCCGAACAGGCGCCCGCCGTAGTTCAGCGCGCCGGTGCCGGGCTGGAAGCCGTTTTCGAGCACGAAGAATGCCTGGTAGCCGCCGCCGAGATCCTCCGTGCCTCTCAGCCCCCACCGTGACGGCACTTCGCCGGTCAGCGTCGGCATGCCCGTGAACGATCCGCCGTGCGCGGCGTTGTTGTAGTAGGACACGCCGGTATCGATGATCCCGTACAGCGTGACGCTGCTTTGCGCGCAGGCCGGTCCGGCCAGCGCGATCGCCGTCGCGAGTGCGACGCCCAGTTTCGTTTTCATGACTGTCTCCAAACAGTATGTAGATGTACTGATATTTTTTTATTGACTCGGCTATCCCGGGCGGCCGACGGGTGTCGGCGAGACTGCGGGCGTCGCGTGTTACGGCATCGCCGGGTCGCGTTGCCGGTGCGGCGCCGCGGTGCGCGTACCCACCAGGGTGACGGCGACTGCCGCGCCGGCCATCGGCAGGAGGAACGCGAGATAGAGATGGGACACCGACCAGCCGTCGTCCAGCAGCGCACCGACGGTCATCGGCGACAGGATCGCGCCGAGGCGGCCGATGCCGACCGCGAGGCCGATGCCGGTCGTGCGGATTTCGGCGGGGTACGGCGTCGGCGACAGCGCATACATGCCGGCCACGCACGCATTGATCACGGCGCCGAGGAACACCGCGACGGTCATCCCGATGCCGAGCGAGCCCGTGTTCGCGCCGAACACGACCATCAGCACGCCGCCGAGCAGCAGTGTCGCGCCCAGCAAGTTGCGCAGGCCGAAGCGCGTCGACAGCAGGCTGAAGAGCGATGCGCCCGCAATGCCGCCGAGGTTGAGCAGGACGCCGCCGGTGACGCCCTGCGATGCCGACAGGCCGGCCTGGACCAGCAGCTTCGGCGTCCAGCTCACGACGAAGTAGAAGCTGCCCATCACGAGGAAGAACGCGACCCACAACGCGATCGTGCGGCGCGTGAGCGGCGCGCGCAGCACGGCGGTCCAGCCCGACGCGGGGCTTGCCGTGTCGATGGACAGGGCGGCGGCCGGCAGCGCGTCGATCGGGGCGCGCTTCATTCTCGCGAGGATGCGGTTGATTTTCTGCAGCGCGTCGTCCGGACGCCTCGCCAGCAGGAAGTCGAGCGATTCCGGCAGCAGCGCGAGCACCATCGGGATCGACAGCAAGGTCAGGATGCCGCCGAACGCGAACACGCTGCGCCATCCCCACGTCGACAGCAGATAGCCGGCGACGACGCCGCCGGCGGTGGCGCCGATCGCGTAGCCGGTCGACTGCATGCCGATCGCGGCGCTGCGCCATTTGTTCGATGCGTACTCGCCGCTGATGACGGTCAGGCTCGCCAGCATGCCGCCGATGCCGAGCCCCGTATACGCGCGTGCGATCGCGAGTTGCAGCGTGCTGTGGGTGGCCGCGCACGCGAGCATCCCGGACGAGATCACCGCGAGGCAGAGCAGGATGATGCGCCGGCGGCCGACGCGGTCGGCCAGCGGCGCGATCAGCACGGAGCCCACGCCCATGCCGGCCAGCCCGGCACTCAGCAGCAGGCCGATTTCCTTGCCGCTCAGTTTCCATTCGGCCGCGAGGTGCGGCGCGGCGAACGCGACGGCCAGCACGTCGAAGCCGTCGAGCATGTTCAGCACGATGCAGGCCGTGACCGCCATCGTCTGGAACGCGCTCATCGGGGATTCGTCGATCGTATTGCGGATAGGTGCGCTCACGTCAAAGATCCTTCATAAAATAGTAGGACTAATCAAAAGGGATGGACCAGAAGCCTGCGGCAGCGGACGGGATAAAGGTGAATGCGCGCGCTGGCGGGCATCCCCGGGAATACCCGCGTTGGCCGGCACGCATCGCTGGCGGGCCGGCACGATGCTCACGCGGGTTCGGGTTGCCGCAGCAGCCGTTCGATCACGCGCCGCGCGCGATTGGGGCCCGCGTCGACGTGAATGTCGATCTGGCGACCGTCCGGAAACCGCAACTGATTCCGGTATTGCGCTTCGATCACGGTCTTGTCCTCGTCGAACGTCGCCGCGGATTGCTCGATGACCGTTTGCGCGACGCGCTCGACGTCGTGTTGCGGATTGGTCGCGACGGTCCAGAAGTAGTGCGTGGTCGTTTCCGTCTCGGGCGTGATGCCGTGGAAGCCGCGCATGTGAAAGCCGCCGCGCGCCGGATCGTGCAGGGCGCCGGTGCCGGCGTCCATCGCGCCGGTCCAGATCCGGATGTGCGACACGTGGAACTCGATTTCCTGCCAGCGATCGACGCGCGCCGCGAACGGCCATGCGGCCGTGTAGGTCGGCGGCGGCTCGGAATCCGGCATCCGGCGCACCAGCGTTACCGTGTCGCCGTCGCTGCTGACGCGGGTTTCCGCGCCCATGTGCAGCGGCGCGTTGCCGCCGATCGTTTTCAGATGGACGTAACCGAGGTGGCTCAGGTCCATCAGGTTGTCGTGTATCAGTTGATACGGCGCGTCGTAATGGTAGCGGCCGCCGCCGAACCGGTAGTGCGGATCGCCGTGGAACGCGTAGCGCGGCGGCGCGCAGGTCGGTCGAGCCTGCGCGTCGGCGCCGATCCAGATCCATACGATCGCGTCCTGTTCCTGCACCGGATACGACGACACGCACGCCTTGGCCGGAATCCGGTCTTGCCCGGGGATCTCCACGCATGCACCGCCGCGGTCGAACAGCAGCCCGTGATAGCCGCAGCGCAGGCCGCGCGCTTCGAGCGAGCCGCACGACAGCGGCAGCGACTTGTGGCAGCAGCGATCCTCCAGCGCGCCGACTTCCCCGGACGGCAGCCGGAACAGGACGACCGGATGGCCGAGCAGCGTGCGGGCGACGGGTTGGTCCGTCAGCTCGGACGACAGCGCGGCGACCCACCAGCGGTCGACGGGAAATTTCGTACTATTAAACGGTGGTCGGGCGTGTCGTTCCATGGTTCGTCTCCAGTATTGTGCTTGGCCGCCGCGTATCGGGCGGTCCGTCTACAGATCGAGTACCAGCAGGTCGCTTCGCGCTCGCGAGCAGCAGGGCATGAACTGGTCGCCGGCGGCTTTTTCGTCGTCGGTCAGGTACGCATCGCGGTGATCGGGCTCGCCTTGCAGCACGCGCGTCACGCACGTGCCGCAGACGCCTTGCTCGCACGACGTCAGCACGTCGACGCCGTTCGCGGCCAGCGCCGCGATGACCGTGCATTCGGCCGGCACGTCGATCACCTGGCCGCTGCTCGCGATCCGCACCTGGAACGCGCGGTCCGAGCCCGACGACGCCACCGCGCCGCCGAAGAACTCATAGTGCAGCCGGTCGTCGGCCCAGCCGCGCTCGCGCGCGGCGTTCAGCACCGCATCCATGAAGCCGCGCGGGCCGCACACGTACAGGTGCGTGCCTTCGGCCGCAGCGGCGAGCACGGCGGCGACGTCGAAGCGTTGCTCGGGCGCGCCGTCGTCGACGTGGAGGCGGGTGCGATCGCGGAACCCGGCCGCGTCGATGCGTTCGACGAAGGCCATGCGGTCGGTCGAGCGCGCGCAGTAGTGCATGTCGAACGCGGCGCCCGACGAGAACAACCGTTCCGCCATGCAGAGAATCGGCGTGACGCCGATCCCGCCCGCGAGCAACAGGTGATGCGGCGCGTCGGGGGCGAGTGCGAACTGATTGCGCGGCACGCCGATCCGCACGGTATCGCCTTGCCGGATCTCGTCGTGAATGGCGCGCGACCCGCCGCGACCGTCGGGATCGCGCAGCACCGCGATCTGATAGCGATCGCCGTGTTCCGGGTGATTGCACAGCGAGTATTGGCGCACGAGGCCGCCCGGCAAATGCACGTCGATATGCGCGCCGGCGTCGAAGCGCGGCAGCGGCGAACCGTCGTCGCTGACGAATTCGAAGCCGCAGATGTCGCGCGCTTCCTGCCACTTGCGGGCGACGCGGACCGTCAGCGTCGCGGCGCTCACGATGCCTCCGAGATCGGCGTGACCGGGATCACGGGCCGCTGCGGGCTCGATGCGTTTTCGTCGGCGAGCAGCCGCTCGATCACCTTGCGCGACAGCACGCCGCCGGCGTCGATGTTGAGCTTGAGCAGCTTGCGGTCCGGCCATTTGTCGAGGTTCAGCTGCTGGCGCTCGAGCATCTCGAGATCCTCGGCGAAGATCTTGCCCTGGCCTTCGCGGATCTCGGCGGTCAGTGCGTGATCGTCGGGCCGGAAGTTGCGCGCCATCCCCCAGAAGTACCAGATCGACGTGTCCGTCTCGGGCGTGATGAAATCGACGACGATCGACGACGCCTTCAGGTCGGCCGGTGCGTCGTAGCCGCCGTGGCCCGCATGCGCGACACCGACCTCGATCATCACGTGGCTCGGCGGCGAGAAGCGACAGATCTGCCAGCGGTCGACCGGCACGTCGTCGGCCAGTCCGTTGCCGCGCAGCGCCATCCGCCAGAACGGCGGCGGCATCACGTTTTCCATGAAGCGGCTCGTGACGACTTCGTCGCCGTGGCTGGTGGTCTTCGGCGCCGCTTCGTCGATTTCCTTCTGGCCGATGCTCGATGCGTGCACGTAGGTCTCGTGCGTGAGATCCATCAGGTTGTCGATCATCAGCCGGTAGTCGCACCGGATGTGATACAGGCCGCCGCCATGGGCCCACGCCGGATCCTCGGCCCACGCCAGCGCGGGCAGCTTGGCGGGATCGGCAGCCGACGCGTCGCCCGGCCAGACCCAGATGAATCCGTACCGCTCGATCGCCGGGAAGCTGCGGATCGGCGGAAACCCGCCGACACGCTGGCCCGGCATGCCGGCCGTCTTGCCGTTGCAGCCCATTTCCAGCCCGTGATAGCCGCACACGAGCACGCCGTCGCGCACGAATCCCAGCGACAGCGGTGCGCCGCGGTGCGGGCAGAAATCCTCGAGCGCGGCGACCTGGCCGTCCGCCGCGCGGTAAAACACCATCGATTCGTTGCAGATCTTGCGGCCGAGCGGCTTGCCGTCGATTTCATCGGGCGTGCATGCCACGTACCAAGCATTCTTGAGAAACACGTTCGTCGTCTCCATCAGGTCGATGCCGCCGGTACGCGGCATCTCTTCATTCCGTGTACTGAATGAGATTCAGTGTACTCATTGAGATTGGCTGGGGCAAGGCGGGCGGTATACTGGTTTTCCCGGGAAATGGCGCGAGGCAGCGCCATGCCGTCGGCGCGTGCAACCGGCACGCGCCGCTTATGTCATCGACTCATTCATGGAAAAAACCAATCCCGCCGACCTGCCGGTTTTCCCGCTCGATCTGTACGACGAACCCGGGCATCTGATCCGGCGCGCGCACCAGATCGCGGTTGCGATGTTCTACGAGAAGCTGGGCCGGGACGTGACGCCGGTGCAGTACGCGGTGCTGCGGATGCTCTACGAGTGCCCGGGGCTCGATCAGGTGACGCTCGCGCAGCGGGTCGCGCTCGACACGTCGACGACCGCGGATCTCGCGGTCCGGCTCGAGGCGAAAGGATTGATCGTGCGCGAAGTGCTGCCGCGGCGTCAGCGCCGCCTGCTGCTGACGCCGGCGGGCGTCGAACTGCTCACGCACCTGATTCCGTCGGTGAAGGAGCTGCGTGCCGGCCTGTTCGACGGCATGGGAGAGGACGATTCGCAGGAACTGATGCGCCTGTTGCGCAAGTTCGTCCATTTGAACAACGAGCAGAGCCGCGCGCCGCTGCGCGTCGGCGACGAGTCATAGCCGCTTCGAATCCCGCGCCGGCGGCAAAGCGGCGCCGAGGGCGGGCGTGCTGCCCGCCGCCGCGCGTCACCGGCGCGTGCTTTCGCCTTCCAGCCGCCGCACGGCTTCGGCTACGTCGTTCCTGAAGCGCACGAGCGCCGCCTGTTCCGGCGCCGGCGGCTGCACGGCGGCCCACAGCATGTCGACGAGCTGCGTGGCCGTCGTTTCCGTATCGAGCTTGCGGTGCCCGAGGATCGCGTCCCACAGCACGTGCTCGATCGGCCCGAACACCATCGAGCGCAGCAGGCTCAGCGGCAGGTCGGTGCGCACCTGGCCGGCCGCCTGCCCGCGCGCGAGCACGTCCATCAGCGGCGCCGTGTAGCGGCGCTGCAGCGCGGTGAGCTCGTCGCTCAGCGCATGCTGCTTCGCGCGACCTTCCGACAGCACCAGCGCGCACAGGCCCGTGCCGTTCACCAGCATCAGCCGCAGGTGGGTGCGCACGATGAACGCGAACTGCTGCTGCACCGACGCGTCCTGCGGCATCCCTTCCTCGAACGCGGCGATGTTTTCGTCGTACCAATCCGCGATCACACGCGCGCACAGCTCGCGCTTGCCGCGGAAGTAGCTGAACACCGTCGCCTCCGATACCCCCACGCGCTGCGCGATCTCGGCGGCCGTCGCATGCTCGTAACCTTTTTCGGCGAACACTTCCCGGCCGGCGCGCAGAATGTCCTGCACGCGTTGCTGGGATTTGCGCCCGGCGGGCGCGCGCGACGTGTCGGCGCGGTCGGCTTTGACGGTGGCGGTCATGGTGTCGGCGGGTTCGGCTGTCATTCCCGCATGATATCTGAGTGTCACTCAAAAAACTATTGACGCCGAACCGGGCGACGCGCGAAACTGTGCGAAATTTACGCTGTATTGGTCAATGAATCGATGCATTCATTCGATTTGAGCGAAACTCAGAAATCGGTGAATGCCACCCACTTTCTGGAGACGGAGGAGACATGATCAACCTGCCCGGTGTGCAATTCATGCTCGGTGAAGACATCGAGATGCTGCGCGACGCCGTCGCGACGTTCGCGGCGAAGGAAATCACGCCGCGCGCGGCGGAGGTCGACCGCACCGACCAGTTTCCGATGGATCTGTGGAAGAAGTTCGGCGATCTCGGCGTGCTCGGCATGACGGTGGCCGAGGAGTACGGCGGCGCGAACATGGGCTACACCGCGCACATGGTCGCGATGGAGGAGATCTCGCGCGCGTCGGCGTCGATCGGCCTGTCGTACGGCGCGCACTCGAACCTGTGCGTGAACCAGATCCACCGCAACGGCACCGACGCGCAGAAGCGCAAATACCTGCCGAAGCTCGTATCGGGCGAACACATCGGCGCGCTCGCGATGAGCGAGCCGAACGCCGGCTCCGACGTCGTCAGCATGAAGCTGCGCGCCGACAAGCGCGGCGACCGCTACGTGCTGAACGGCACGAAAATGTGGATCACCAACGGCCCCGATTGCGACACGCTGGTGGTCTACGCGAAGACCGACGTCGAAGCGAATGCGCGCGGCATCACCGCGTTCATCGTCGAGAAGGGCATGAAGGGCTTCTCGGTCGCGCAGAAGCTCGACAAGCTCGGCATGCGCGGTTCGCACACGGGCGAGCTGGTGTTCCAGGACGTCGAGGTGCCGGAGGAGAACATCCTCGGCCAGCTCAACGGCGGCGTGAAGGTGCTGATGAGCGGGCTCGACTACGAGCGCGCGGTGCTGTCGGGCGGCCCGACGGGCATCATGGCCGCGTGCCTCGACGCGGTGGTGCCGTATATCCACGACCGCAAGCAGTTCGGCCAGGCGATCGGCGAATTCCAGCTGATCCAGGGCAAGGTCGCCGACATGTACACCACGTTCCAGGCATGCCGGGCGTACCTGTACGCGGTCGGCCGCCATCTCGATTCGGCGGGCAGCGACCACCTCCGCCAGGTGCGCAAGGATTGCGCGGGCGTGATCCTCTACACGGCCGAGAAGGCGACGTGGATGGCCGGCGAGGCGATCCAGATCCTCGGCGGCAACGGCTACATCAACGAATACCCGGTCGGGCGCCTGTGGCGCGATGCGAAGCTGTACGAGATCGGCGCCGGCACGAGCGAGATCCGCCGGATGCTGATCGGCCGCGAGCTGTTCGCGGAAACGATGTAACGCCCCACGTCACGCGAACGGAGCCTCGTCGATGCCGATCATCGAATCGAAACTGAACCCGCGCTCGGAAGACTTCCGCGCGAATGCCGCCGCGCTCGAGGCGGTCGTCGCCGACCTGCGCGCGAAGATCGAACAGCTCGCGCAGGGCGGCGGCCAGGCCGCGCGCGACAAGCACCTGGCGCGCGGCAAGCTGCTGCCGCGCGAGCGCATCGCGCAACTGCTCGATCCGGGCGCGCCGTTCCTCGAGTTCTCGCAACTCGCCGCGAACGGCATGTACAACGACGACGCGCCGGGCGCGGGCATCATCACCGGGATCGGCCGCATTGCCGGCCGCGAATGCGTGATCGTGTGCAACGACGCGACGGTCAAGGGCGGCACCTACTACCCGGTCACCGTGAAGAAGCACGTGCGCGCGCAGGAAATCGCCGCTGAGAACCGGCTGCCGTGCGTGTACCTCGTCGATTCGGGCGGCGCGAACCTGCCGAACCAGGACGACGTGTTTCCCGATCGCGACCACTTCGGCCGCATTTTCTTCAACCAGGCGACGATGTCGGCGGCGGGAATCGCGCAGATCGCCGTCGTGATGGGTTCGTGCACGGCGGGCGGCGCATACGTGCCGGCGATGAGCGACGAGTCGATCATCGTGAAGGAGCAGGGCACGATTTTCCTCGGCGGGCCGCCGCTCGTGAAGGCCGCGACCGGCGAGGAAGTGAGCGCCGAGGATCTCGGCGGCGGCGACGTCCACACGCGCCTGTCGGGCGTGGCCGACCATCTCGCGCAGAACGACGCGCATGCGCTGTCGATCGCGCGCAGCATCGTCGGGCATCTCGCGCCGAAGATCGCGTCGCCGGTGGCGCTGCGCGAGCCGAAACCGCCGCGCTACGACGCGAAGAGCGTGTACGGCGTGATTCCGGTCGATACGCGCAAGCCGTTCGACGTGCGCGAGGTGATCGCGCGCATCGTCGACGATTCCGAGTTCGACGAATTCAAGGCGCGCTTCGGCACGACGCTCGTCACGGGCTTCGCGCACATCTGGGGCCACCCGGTCGGGATCGTCGCGAACAACGGCATCCTGTTCTCCGAGTCGGCCGTGAAGGGCGCGCATTTCATCGAGCTGTGCTGCCAGCGCAAGATTCCGCTCGTGTTCCTGCAGAACATCACGGGCTTCATGGTCGGGCGCAAGTACGAGAACGAAGGCATCGCGCGGCACGGCGCGAAGATGGTGACGGCCGTGTCGAACGCGAAGGTGCCGAAGTTCACGGTGATCATCGGCGGCTCGTTCGGCGCCGGCAACTACGGGATGTGCGGCCGCGCATTCGGCCCGCGCTTCCTGTGGATGTGGCCGAACGCGCGCATTTCGGTGATGGGCGGCGAGCAGGCCGCGTCGGTGCTGGCCACCGTGCGCCGCGACGGCATCGAGGCGAAGGGCGGCTCGTGGTCGGCGGAGGAAGAGGACGCGTTCAAGCAGCCGATCCGCGACCAGTACGAGCGCCAGGGCCATCCGTACTACGCGAGCGCGCGGCTGTGGGACGACGGCGTGATCGACCCGGCGCAGACGCGCGACGTGCTCGGGCTCGGCCTCGCCGCGTCGATGAACGCGCCGATCGACGAGACGCGCTTCGGCGTGTTCCGCATGTAACGGCCGGGAGGGCTGAACGATGCGATACGAAACGATCAAGGTAAGCGAAGCCGGCCGCGTGGCGACCGTCACGCTCGCGCGTCCCGACGTGCGCAACGCGTTCAACGAGACGACGATCGCCGAGCTGACCACCGCGTTCGAGTGGCTCGACGCGCACGAAGGGGTGCGCGCGATCGTGCTCGCCGCGGAAGGCGCGGCGTTTTGCGCGGGCGCGGACCTGAACTGGATGAAGAAGATGGCCGGTTACTCGGACGACGAGAACCGTGCCGATGCGCGCAAGCTCGCGCGGATGCTCGAGGCGATCCATCGCTGCGGCAAGCCGGTGATCGCACGCGTGCATGGAGACGCGTATGCGGGCGGCGTCGGTCTCGTTGCCGCGGCCGACATCGCGATCGCCGCCGTCGGCGTGAAATTCTGCCTGTCGGAAGCGCGGCTCGGGCTGATCCCCGCCACGATCGCGCCGTACGTGGTGCGCGCGATGGGCGAGCGCGCGGCGCGCCGCTACTTCACGACGGCCGAGGTGTTCGACAGCGCGCGTGCGGCGTCGCTCGGCTTCATTCACGACGCGGTGCCGGCCGACGCGCTCGACGACGCGGTCGCGAAGCTGGCCGCGACGCTCGTCGCGAACGGCCCCGATGCGGTGAAGGCCTGCAAGCGGCTCGTCGCCGACGTGGCCGGCCGCCCGCTCGACGCCGCGCTGATCGAGCAGACCGCCGACTGGATCGCGCGCACCCGCGCCGGCGCGGAAGCGCGCGAAGGGATTGCCTCCTTCCTCGAAAAGCGCACGCCGTCGTGGCGTGAATGATCGCGCCGCGCGCGTGATTCCCTCTTTCCGGACGACATCGAAGCCATGTTCGACAAGATTCTGATCGCCAACCGCGGCGAAATCGCATGCCGCGTCGCCGCGACGTGCAAACGTCTCGGGATCGCGAGCGTCGCCGTCTATTCCGACGCGGACGCGAACGCGAAACACGTGGCCGCGTGCGACGAAGCCGTGCACATCGGCGGTTCGGCCGCGGCAGACAGCTATCTGCGCATCGAGCGCATCATCGAAGCCGCGCGCGCGACCGGCGCACAGGCGATCCACCCCGGCTACGGCTTTCTGTCGGAGAACGAAGATTTCGCGCAAGCGTGCGACGCGGCCGGCATCGTGTTCATCGGGCCGCCGGTCGACGCGATCGCGGCGATGGGCTCGAAGGCCGCCGCGAAGGCGCTGATGCACGCGGCGGCGGTGCCGCTCGTGCCCGGCTATCACGGCGACGATCAGGATGCGGCCCGCCTGCATCGCGAAGCCGACGAGATCGGCTACCCGGTGCTGCTGAAGGCGAGCGCGGGCGGCGGCGGCAAGGGGATGCGCGTGGTCGAGCGCTCGGAGGACTTCCCGGCGGCGCTCGCGTCGTGCCAGCGCGAAGCGGCGAGCAGCTTCGGCAACGATCGCGTGCTGATCGAGAAATACCTGACGCGCCCGCGCCACGTCGAGGTGCAGGTGTTCGGCGACACGCACGGCAATACCGTGTACCTGTTCGATCGCGATTGCTCGGTGCAGCGCCGCCACCAGAAGGTGCTCGAGGAAGCGCCGGCGCCGGGCCTGCATGAAGACGTGCGCGAGGCCATGGGCCAGGCGGCCGTCGCGGCCGCGCGTGCGGTCGGCTATGTCGGCGCGGGTACCGTCGAATTCATCATGACGGGCGAAGCGTTCTACTTCATGGAAATGAACACGCGCCTGCAGGTCGAGCATCCGGTCACCGAAATGGTCACGGGGCTCGACCTCGTCGAATGGCAACTGCGCGTCGCGTCGGGCGAGCCGCTGCCGCTGAAACAGGAAGAACTGCGCGTGCAGGGCCATGCGCTCGAGGCGCGCCTCTATGCGGAGAACCCGGCGCGCGGCTTCCTGCCGTCGACGGGCACGCTGAAGCACCTGCGGTTGCCGGCCGGTGTCGAGTTCGACATCGGCGCGCCGGTGCGCGTCGACAGCGGCGTGCGCGAAGGCGACGCGATCACGCCGTTCTACGACCCGATGATCGCGAAGCTGATCGTCCACGGCGCGGATCGTGCGGAAGCGCTGGGCTTGATGCTGCGCGCACTGCGCGCGTGCGAGGTGGTCGGCCTGCATACGAACGCCGCGTTCCTGCAGCGGATCGTCGCGTGCGAACCGTTTGCGACGGCCGATCTCGATACGGGCCTGATCGAGCGCAACCACGACGCGCTGTTCGCGCCGCAACAGCCGCCGCGTGCCGCGCTGGCGCTGGCGTGCGCCGCGTTGCTCGCGCGCGAACGCGGTGTGGATACGCAGCGGGCGTCACCGTGGCGCGCATTGCCGGACTGGCGGCTGAACGGCGGCTATCGTCGCACGCTCGAATGGCATGCGGTCGAGCGCGAAGCGGACGCGACGGTCACGTATGAGGACGACGGCGCCGGTGCGCGCATCGCGATCCAGGGTGACGCCGCGCAACCGTTCGCATGGACGCGCGGCGCCACGCCGCTCGATTTCGACGTGACGCTCGGCGGCGTGCGCAGCAGCGGCCGCGTGTATGCGGACGGCGACAATTTCCACGTGTTCACGCAAGGCGCGGCCGACACGTTCGAATGGCGCAACCTGATCGCGCATGCGGGCGACGCGGAGCAGGGCGGCGGGCGTCTGACCGCACCGATGCCCGGCAAGGTGATCGCGGTGCTGGTCGAACCCGGCCAGAAAGTCGAAGCCGGCACGCCGCTGATCGTGATGGAAGCGATGAAGATGGAGCACACGATCGGCGCGCCGAGCGCGGGCGTCGTCGCGGAAGTGCTGTACGGCGTCGGCGACCAGGTCGCGGACGGTGCGCAGTTGCTGATGATGGAGCAAGGCTGAGCGTCGCCTGCTTCGCTGCATGCGGGCTGGCTGCTGCGGCCGCCGGCCCGTAAAATGACGCTTCGCGGTTCGTTGCATGGCCTGTATTGCGACGGACCGGCTTCGGTCGCTTCGAAAAAAACGAAGCAATGCGAATCTTTCGATTGCATTACGCGCCTCGTGCTTTCTCTTTCTTCCGCCACTGCGCGAGCCGCGTCTGCGTGCACGCGGCTCGCGTCGTGGCGCGACACCATCGTGTAATACGTCGTTATTAGCATCTCGCCGTCGACATGACCGGCGCGCACCCGCGCCCGTGTCATGTCGTCACATCCACGGAGAGACGTTATGCGAAAGTCGGCCCTACGGCCTTTCGCGGTCGTCGGTCTGATCGCGCTGACCGCCGTCCTCGGCGCGTGCAACGACGACCTGACCGCACCCGCCGCGCCCGTCGCGCAGCAGAAGGCCGCGTGCGGTGGCGGTGTCGTCGCCACCGCGCAGATGCGCTGCCCGCCCGGTTTCACCGCGCCTGCGTCGTCGCCCGCTTCCTGATCCCGGTCGTTTCCACCAGAAATCCAATCAAGAGCTACCCGCATGGCCACCCATTCGCGACGCGATTTTCTGAAGTTCTCCGCCGGCCTCGCCGGCGCGACCGCCGCCACCGCGCTGCTGCCCGAATCGATCCGCAAGGCGCTGGCGATCGAGCCGAACACCGTGACGGGCACGATCCAGGATGTCCAGCACATCGTCGTGTTCATGCAGGAAAACCGCTCGTTCGACCACTATCTCGGTCACCTGAGCGGCGTGCGCGGCTACAACGACCGCTTCCCGGTCACGCTGCCGAACGGCAAGCCGGTGTGGTTCCAGCCGCGGCAGGAAGACAAGACGAGCGTGATCGCGCCGTTCCGCTACGACACGACCAACCCGGGTGTCAACGCGCAATGTATCGGCGGTCTGCCGCATACGTGGGCGACGACGCACGGCGCGATCGACAACGGCCGCGCGGACCAGTGGGCGGTGCAGAAGTCGAACATGACGATGGGCTACCACGTCCGCGACGACATCCCGTTCCACTACGCGCTCGCGGATGCGTTCACGGTGTGCGACCACTACTTCTGCTCGATTCCGGGCAACACGCACCCGAACCGCATGTACCTGATGACGGGCATGGTCGACCCGCTGGGCACGGGCGGCGGCCCGCTGCTCGACAACACCGACTACATCGACAATCAGTTCGACAAGATCCAATTGCCGCCCTTCAGCTGGACGACGTATCCGGAGCGTCTCGAGAAAGCGGGCATCTCGTGGCAGATCTACCAGCAGGGCACCGGATTCGACAACTTCACCGGCAACTACGGCACGAACATGCTCGCGTGCTTCGAGAACTTCGTGAATGCGCCGGCCGGCTCGTCGCTGCAGACGCGCGGGATGAGCACGCGCCCGATCACGCAGCTGAAGGCCGACGTGCAGGCGAACGCGCTGCCGCAGGTGTCGTGGCTGCTGCCGCCCGCCGCGTATTCGGAGCACCCGAAGTTCACGCCGCTGTACGGCGCGTACTACCTGTCGACGATTCTCGATGCGCTGACGTCGAATCCGGACGTCTGGAGCAAGACCGTCCTGCTCGTCATGTACGACGAGAACGACGGCTTCTTCGATCACGTCGTGCCGCCGTCGGCGCCGACGCTGCCGGGCTCCGGCATGAGCACCGTGGACGTGTCGCTCGAACGGCACAACGTCGTGACTTCGACGCAGACGGGCACGTACACGGCAGACAACCTGCCGTACGGCCTCGGCCCGCGCGTGCCGATGTTCGTGGTGTCGCCGTGGTCGAAGGGCGGTTTCGTCTGCTCGCAGGTCTTCGATCACACGTCGGTGCTGCAATTCATCGAGAAGCGCTTCGGCGTGATGGAAACGAACATCTCGCCGTGGCGCCGTGCGATCTGCGGCGACCTGACGTCGGCGCTCGACTTCTCGAAATCGGATACGACGCTGCCGACCCTGCCGAACACGCAGGCGTATGTCGCGCAGGCGGACCTGCAATGCTCGCGCGCGTCGTCGCAGACGGCGCCGGCCAGCACCGCGCAGCAGGTCGTGACGGCGCAGGAGCCCGGCACGCGGCCGGCGCGCGCGCTGCCGTACGAACTGCACGTCACCGGCCAGTTGCAGGCGCAGGGTTACGCGCTGACGTTCGCAAACACCGGTGCGCAGGGCGCGCATTTCTGGGTCTATACCGGCGACGCGACCGCGATGCCGCGCCGCTATACGGTCGAAGCGGGCAAGCAGTTGACCGATACGTGGGCGCTCGACGCGAACGGCAACTACCTCGTGAGCGTGTGGGGGCCGAACGGCTATTTCCGGCGTTTCGCGGGGTCGGCCGTCGCGGATGCCGGCGCGAAGCCTGAAATCACGCCGTGCTACGACACCGCCAACGGCGACGTGTACGTGACGATCGCCAACGCGGGTACCGGCACGCTCACGGTCACGGCGACCGATGTCGCGTACGGCGGGGCCCCGCGCACGCTGACGGTGCCGGCGGGTCAGCGCATCGAAGCGCACTGGGATCTGTCGTGCAGCAGCCACTGGTACGACCTGCAGTTCGCGGTGGCGGGGAACGCAGGCTGGACGCGCCGCATCGCGGGGCACGTGGAAACCGGCAAGCCCAGCGTCACCGACCCGGCGGCCGTCGCGCCGACGATTGCGGCGATCTGACGGTCGTTTGTGTGCGGGGCGCCGGCGGGTTCGCCGGCAAACGATCGGGCCCGCGCGTGGTGCTTCGATCGTGACGAAGGCGCGTCATGGCGCCTTTGTCGTTCATCGTGAATCACCTTCGCGAAATCACATCGGGCGAAATACCGCGTACTGGTCGCCATCGACGTGTTCCATGTACCGCGAGTCATGGAGCGTGAGGTTGACCGGCTGGCGGTGTTTTTCGTCCGTGGCGTCCTGTCCGTCGTTGGTGCGCGTGTTGAACAGGTTCGACGCGTTCGCGGAATTCACGAGGGAATCAAGCCGCGGCGCGTGCCAGTCGAGGTGCCCTCTGAGCAGGTAGAAGTGCATGATGCCGCATTGCTGGTGCGCCCAGTAGTCATGCCACGTAAACGAATCGGGCCGCCATACGGAGTTGTGGCTCTCGAAGAACGACGCGCCGTTCATCGGCATGCACTCGGGGGTCGAGATGATGATGTATCGCGATCGATAGTTGAGAAATTCCAGCAGATCGCGACCGTGCGAGTGACGCATGTGTTCGATGACGTCGCCCAGAATGACCGTGTCGTACGTGTCGCCGGCTCGTTCGTAAAGCGTGTCGCTGACGGCGGACACGATGTCGTCGTAGCCGTTCTCGCGCAGGAGCGGATGTGTGTTCTCGTCGCATTCCAGCGCCGTGAAACGGCAATCCGGCACGACCTGCTTGAGCAGGCGCCCGTATTTGCCGCCTCCGGCCCCGATATCCAGAATATTCGTCGGGGCGATCGACTTGACGAGATGCTGAGTGAGCCGATCGAAGGTCGGCCACGAATACCCGATCTGTTCCAAGCTGATCTCCGATGACGGCGGGTTCGAGGAATCGATTGTAGTCGCTCGGCGGCGTTTACCGCCGGAAATCGCGGCGTCGGCGCAGCAGCCCGCCCTGGATGCCGCTGCCGCCCGGCACCCGGCGGCAGCCCGACGGCGCGACCGAGCCGTCTTGCTCGGATTCACCTGCGCCGGCCCCGTGCTGACCATCCCTGACAGTATGCGGCCGGCGCTCCGCTAAAATGCCGGGTTGCCGCGCGCCGCTTGACGCGGGCCGCGCATCGCGCGCTACACTGCGTTCATTCCAGCCCCATTCAATCTTCCATCCCGCCGACGATGACGTCCCCTGTCCTGAACGGCCTGCGCATCGGTATCACGATCGGGCTGCGTGCCCCCGACGAAAGCCTGTGGATCAACGGCATCAAGCAGAACGCGCTGTTTCTCGCGAAGCTGCTGATGGCGTCGCCGCACGGCTACCGCGTGACGCTGGTCAACACCACCGACGTGCCGCTCACCGATGCACTGCCGTGGGATCGCAGCGTATTCGACACGCGCACGTTCGACGACATGAAGGACGCGCTCGACGTGGTGATCGAACTCGGCGGCCAGATCAACGCGGAGCAGACGGCCTACGTGAAGGCGCGCGGCGCGAAGCTCGTCAGCTACTGCTGCGGCGTCGAGTACATCAACGTGATGGAATCGATGCTGTTCGGCCGCCGGCTGTGGGATTCGCTGTTCATCAACCGCGGCTACGACGAGGTGTGGGCGATTCCGCAGATCGCGCCGTCGTCGCTGCCGTTCCTGCAGTCGATGCGCCGCTGCCCGGGGCGCGTCGTGCCGTTCGTGTGGGATCCGATGTTCCTGAGCGCGCGCGCCGCGTCGCTGCCCGAGCGCGGCGAGTACCGGCCGCGCAGCGAGCCCGGCAAGCGGCTGACCGTGATGGAGCCGAACCACGACGTGGTGAAGTTCTGCGTGTATCCGATGCTGATCATCGACGAAGTGTATCGGCGCGAGCCCGACGCGATCTGCTTCACGCACGTGACGAACGCCGATCGCCTCGCGCACGGCAGCCCCGAGTTCGTGATGCTGATGAACTACCTGGACATCGTGCGTGCGGGCAAGGCGAGCTTCGTCGGGCGCTTCGAGACGCCGCTGTTCCTGGCCGACCTGACCGATATCGTCGTGTCGCACCAATGGTCGAATCCGCTCAACTATTTCTATTTCGACGTGTGCTGGCAGGGCTATCCGCTCGTGCACAACGCGAGCCTCGCCCCCGATCTCGGCTACTACTATCCGGACAACGACGTGGAGCAGGGCGCCGCGGCGCTGCTGCGCGCGCTGCATACGCACGATGACGACTGGGAAGCGTACACGCGGCGCCAGCGCGAGATCCTCGGCCGCTATACGTCGGCGAATCCGGCGCTCGTCGCCGAATATGACGCGCTGCTCGCGAGCCTGATCGGCGTGTCGGCCGCATAAGTCCTCCCGATTTGCTCGCGGCGCATGTCGTTGCACCGCAGCCTGCCATCGGGATTGGTCCGCCTTTATGTCTGACGAAATGGTGCCGTTAAAAAAGAAACCGCCGAACCCGATTGGTTCGACGGTTTTGAAGGCACGAAATTGACGGCTCCGAGGGAAGTCCGTCAGAAATCATTTTAGAGGTTAACAAGTCTTAAATATTGTTAAACATGTTTCAATCGATAATCATCATATGATTAAAGTCGATTTTATCGATTGGAAACGTCTAGATTCGGTTTCCATTTTTAATAATGGGTTTGCAGCATGGAGATTGAGTGCTGCGATGATCGAATGACGGGCGGCGGACGATCTTTGGCGCCGGATGAGCCGGCTGGCGGGCTTCGCGGCGGGCCTGGCAGCGAGTGAAGGCGATACGTCCCGAACGGCTATTTATCCGATCAATTGGATATTTCCTGATTTGCGCGATGCGTGAATGGCGGGATAATTGATTCAGGTCAAGATGTTTAGGTAAAAAGAATAAACGGCATCTCGATCTGGATTCCGCAATTTGCGTTAGTGTGACCTGTCGCACAATCGATATCGCGCGCGTATGGTTTATTTCCACTAATTGAATATCGTTGAAAAATATCGAATTTGACGGCGCGCCGAAGCGAAAAGTACGCTCCCGGAAAAGATCGACATGACAGGATGGGCCGGGTAGGCGGCGGAGCGCGTGAAGGTCGACTTGCTCCGCAATGTTTGTTGAGGTCGAGCCGCGATTGGCGGCTCGCCATTTGCCGGAGCGCCGGATGAATGCGGTCGAAGCTCGCCTGGAGGCGAATCGGGAAGCGCAGCGTGACGAAATCGATGTCGTGTTCGGTGCACCCGACGATCATCCCGACCTCGCGTCGGTACGCAGTTTCGTGGAAAGCCGGCTCGGGTTCGCGCAAGAGCCGGTATGCCGCGCCGACCTGTCGGGTGGTGTGCTGTACCGGGAATGCCTAGCGAGACTGCGCTGGGGCGAGCGTGACGCGCTGCCGCCGGTCGCGTTCCTGCCGCGCCTCGAGGCGCTCGGGCTGATGCGGTGGTTCGACCGGCTCGTGGTCGGCCGGACGATCGACGCGCTGCGTGCCGATCCGGCGGCCGTGTTCGGCTGCAACGTGACGGCGGCGAGCGCGGTCGTCGACGACGGGTGGCTGGCGATCTTCAGGCGGCTCGAGCGCGAGCCGTCGGTCGCGGCGCGGCTGGTGGTCGAAATCACGGAGACGGGGCCGCTGAATCCCGTCGCCGGGCGCTCGTTCGTGAACCGCTTCCAGCGGGCCGGATGCCGGATCGCGATCGACGATTTCGGGGTCGGCTTCAGCGCGTTGAACAACCTGGTGGTCGGCAATCCCGACATCGTGAAGCTCGACCGTTCGATCCTGTCGATGATCAAGCGCAACGCGATCGGGCGCTACCAGTTCCGCAGGCTGATCGCGTTCGCGCATGAAGGGGCGCGGCACGTCGTCGTCGAAGGCGTGGAGAGCGAGAGCGACCGGCAGATCCTCGTGGACGCCGGCGTCGCGTGGGCGCAGGGCATCCGTTTTTCATGGCGGTCGCCGGCCGCCGCTTGACGGCGGGGAACCGGCGAAGTGGCGTGCATGACGCACGCCGGTATCGGGCGTGGCCGGCGCGTGGCCGGGACGAATCGCAAAGGGGCGTGGGCATGGCGGGGACGAAGGCCGGAGGCGGAACAGGCACGCAGGCGGGCGGTGCGCGCGATCTCGTCGCGATCGCCGAGCTGGCCGACATGCTGCGGCAACTGGGCACCGAATCGCCCGAGGTGCCGATCGACGTCGCGCCGTATCTCGACGGCCTGGCAGCCGTTGCGCGTCGCATTCGGCGGATGAAGCCGCTCGACGCCGGCGCCCGCGAACTGGCGGCGCGGCACTATTACGCGGGCGTCATCGCCGGCGCATGCGGCGACGATTCGGCGATCGCGCGCGGCGTCACCGACAGCCTCGCCAGTCAATCCGGCGGCGCGAGCCCGACGGCGGCGCGCTGTTTCGCGGCACTCGCGCGCACGGGGCGGCGGCATGGTCGTGCGTTCGCCGCGCAGAGCGGCAATCGGGTGCCGGTCTAGCGGCCGGTCACACCGGTCACGGGCCGAGGCACGGCGCGAGGCGCGCGGCCTGCGTCGACCTCATCGGCACGCAGCAGCGCCCGGCCCGCGGCGAATCGATCAATCCTTCCCGAATCCCCCGAGCACGAACGCCATCGCGCGGTCGACCGCGTCGTCCCATTTGCCGACGTGCGCGGCGCGCACGATCCGGATGCCCGGATAGAGCGCGGTGCGCGAGCCGGTTTCCCAGCGTGCGTCGGCTTTCGGGCTGAGCAGCAGGACGGCCGGCACGCCGAGCGCGCCGGCTAAGTGGATGTGCGCGGTGCAAGTGGTCACCACGGCGTCCAGTGCGAGCATCAGCGCCGCCAGGTCGCTGAAATCGCCGATCGCGTGATGCGGGAACGTCACCGGCAGGTCCGACTGCTCGGACTGCGCGGACAGGTCGCGATTGATGCAGTACGCGGCGTGGCCGTGCAGCCGCGTCAGCGGAGCGAGGTCGCGCAGGCTGGCCGCGCGATGGAAGCGCGCATCGCTTTCGTCGCGGCCGCGCCAGTTGAGCCCGATGCGGCGCGTGCCGGCGGCATGGCCGTCGCGCGACACGCGTTCGCGCCACGCCGCCACGTGCTCGGGCGGGCAAGACAGGTAGGGCGCCGACGATCCCGTCGGCGCCGGTGCGTAGCCGAACTCCGCGGCGAGCACCAGGAACGAGCACCAGTAGTCGTGCGCGATCTGCGACGTGTCGACCCACGCGCCGTGTGCGCCGATGAATTCGACGTGCGGGAACGTGTGGCGCAGCAGGCCCGTCAGCGCGTCCGGCACGACGACCGTCACGTCCGTGCAGCCGAGCGTGTCGAGCGCGTGCAGGTAGCGCGCGTACTGGAGCTGGTCGCCGACCCCGCCGTAGCTGAGCACCAGCAGCCGCTTGCCCCGCAGCGGCTGGCCGCGGTAGAGCCGCTCCGTCGGCAGTCCAAACTGTGCGGCCGTCAGGACGTTTTCACTTGCAATGGTCGCGCGGGCCGCTTCGGCGCGCCGGCCGGCGCGCAGCAGCAGCGCCGAGCGCGCCAGCTCGATGCGGCCGCGCGTCGCGTCGGGCAGCGCGTCCGTATCGCCGAAATGTTCGAGCGCCACGAGCCCGGCGTCGGGCGCACCGGCGAAGCCGTAGCACGACGCGAGCTGCAGCGCGATCGCATCGTCGTCGAGCCCGCGGCCGCGCGCGCGTTGCCAGCGGGCGATCGCATGTCCCCACTCGCAGCGCGATTCGTGGTCGAGCGCGCGGTTCCAGTTCGCTTCGGGCGCGTCGGCATCGACGTTGGCGGCAGGCGCTGCCGGGGGCTGTATGTCGGCTTCGGCCGTCGTATCGATCGCGACCGGTTCGAGCGAGATGGTCAGCCGCTGCCGGTCCCAGCGTGCGTTCGGCACGCACAGCAGGTTCAGCGTGTCGGCCCGGTAGAACGTATAGTCGAGGCCGGCAAAGGTCGCGAGGATCGGCGCCTCGCCGACTTTCCAATATTCGATCCAGCACCACGGCAGATGTGTCTCGATCAGCCGGCGCGCGCCGCGCAGCGCATCGATCTCCATCCCCTCGACATCGAGCTTCAGGAAATCCAGCCGCGGCAGCCCGAGCGAATCGAGCGTGACGACCGGCGTCGGCGTGCCGCCTTCCGCATGCGCGTCGACGAGCGAGACCACGCCGAAGTCGGCGTCGCGCCCGTAATCGACGTCGGGCACCTTCATCGTGCCGTTGGTGCCGGCAAGTCCCATGTTCAGCAGATGCACGTTGTCGAGCTCGTTGAGCGCGAGGGTGCCGCCGAGCGCATGGCACAGCGTGCGCTGCGGCTCGAACGCGTAGACGCGGCCGCCGCGCGGGCGCAACCGATGGGCGATCGGCACGCACACGAGCCCGGCATTCGCGCCGCCGTCCACGGCGATCGCATCGTCCGGCAATTGATCGATCACGCTCAGGATCGCGTCGAGCTCGCCCTGGATGTGCGGCCGCCCGGTCTTGATCAGCGCCTCGGCCTGGAACGCGCAATGCCGGTTGATGACGAACGGGCCGTGAATCGAATCGATCACGACGAAATTGCGGACGGCCTGGTTCATGGCGCGGTAGTGTGGACGAATGAGGTCAGCCGAGCGCGCGGTCGGCGAACAACTGCCGGATCTGCGCGGAATACGCGTGGACGTTGTGGTCGGCGAGCGCGTCGACCTGGTGCAGGCAGCGGCGGGCCGCGGCCGCGTAGTCGTCGAGCCGCGCGTCGTGCGTCTGCGCGGCGGTCGCGATCGCACGCGCCGCGTCGAAGATCTCGAAGTCCGGGTAGTAGTAGCCGACGTCGCGCAGGAACGGCGAGTTGTGCACGAGCGGATAGTTGCCGTACAGCGCGTCGTACAGCAGGTAGTTCAGGCCGTTTTCCCAGTGATGGGACACGACGATGTCGGTGTGATGCGCGGCCCACGCGACGAACGGCGCGCGCACGTCGGCGGTCGCCTTGCCGTCGCGCACCATTTCGAGCCCGAGCGCGAGATGCTTGAAGGCGACGTTTTCCTTCTTGTCGAACGTGTTGGTCATGAACACGTGCTCGACGAGCTCCGGATGCTCGACGTAGCACGCGTTCGCGGCAAGCATCGGCACGATCGAACTCTTCACGACGTTCAGGTTCGGTTCGAAGAACGCGATGCGCTTCGCGGTGCCGTGGTTGCGGTAGCCGAAGCGTGCCTTCAGTTCAGGATCGGCGTCGAGGCTGCGTTCGATGAAATACGGCGACCAGATGTGCGGCAGCTCGATCACCGGCGCGCGATAGACGGCCTGGAAATACGCGGCGCACGTATGCATGTGCTGCGGGTTGGTCCAGATCTCGTCGAACTGCACGCGGTTCGGGTTCGGCCGCCACTGGTTCTTCTCGAAGTTGATCGTCTCGACGGCGATCACGTAGTCGTTGCCGAAGCGGTACGACACGCACTTGCCGCCGCGCCGGCGCACGGCGTCCGTGTGGGTCGAATCGATGAACGCGTTCATCTCGATCAGCAGGTCGGTCTGGTGGACGACGCTCGACAGCGGCCGCAGCGCGTCGCCGAACGCGTCCATCATCAGCGCTTGCGGATAGTCGGTGATGCCGTCGTCGTGCGCGAGCCAGACCTCGCCGATCAGCGGCGAGCGCTTCAGCAGCATGTACAGGTACACGCAGTGCTGGTTCGCGCCGTTGTACCAGATCGACTGGGTCGCGTCGCGCTGCACGTTCATCGTTATCGCGACATTGAGTTTCATCGGGGCGGCTCCGTGGGGCGCGCGGCTTATTGCGCGAAATTCTGCGATTGGCGCGGGACGTAGCCCGTCAGGTGCCAGCGGCCGTCGTCTTCGAGGCGGAAGCTCAGCTTCTCGAACACGGTCGCGCCGCTCGTGAGCGTCGTCGCAAAGTCGAGGTTCGCGTAGAGCCCGTCGGGCATCGCCGCGGCATTCGTGTAGCGAATGCGCGTGATCTGCGCCCAGCCGCGACGGCTGACCGCACCGACCGACTGGCGGGCATGCTGCATGTCCGCCGCGAACTGGTCCTGCTTGATGCGCGCCTTCACGAACGCGGCGGCGTCGGTCCACACTGCGCCGTACTGACCGGCGTCGAGCTGCTTGAACACCGTATCCGAGTCGCGGAGCAGCGCGTCGGCCGATTCGCCCGACGATTGCGCATGCGCGCAGATCGCAATCGACGCGACGGCGCAGCCGATCAGCCATTTGGCGCGGGTGAGGGTCGTGCGTGTGCTCATGTCGGAGTCCGGAATGGGCGGCGCGTCACGCGTCGCGATAGAGGGTGGCGATCGCGTCCGTATAGGCGGCGACGTTCTCGGGGTTGTAGATGCTCACGGAACTGAGCACGTGCTTCGACTGCTCGCGGTACGCGTCGAGATTCGCATCGTGCTCGGCGAACGCCTTCAGCAGCGCGCGGCCGCCGGCCTGGCAGTCGAAGTCCGGATAGAAATACCCGGCCTTGCCGAGGAACGGCGAGTTGTGGATCAGCGGGTAGTCGCCGTACAGCAGCTCGTAATACAGGTAGTTCTGCGCGTTTTCCCACGTGTGCGATACCACCGCATCGCCGTACGCGGCCATGAACTCGTACACCGCGTAACGGCTTTCGAACGTCGTGATCCCGTGGTTCACGATGTCGAGGCTCTTCGCGAAGTGGACGAACGTCGCATGCTCCTTCAGGTGCAGCGTGTTGCACACGCGCACGAACTCGAGGAAATCGGGCTTCGCGCGATACGCTTCCTCGGCCACGAGCATCGGAATGACGCTCGTCTTCACCATGCAGATGTTCGGCTCGAACATCGTCACGCGCCAGCGCGGCTTGCCCGGCTGATAGCCGAACGACAGCCCGGCGCCGAGCGTCGCGCGCGCCTTGTCGAACAACATCGGGTGCCAGATGTGCGGGACGATCGTGACGGGTGCACGCAGGCCCGTCTGGTAATAGTGCAGGCACGAACGCTCGAATTCGGGAATCGTCCACACGGCGTCGTACGGCGCGCCCGAGAACAGAAAACCCGACGGCTTGTCGAACATCGCGCGTTCGATGTCGATCACGTAGTCGTTGCCCACGCGCATCGTGACGACCTTGCCGCCGCGCTCGCGGAACGCGCGCAGGTAGTCCGCGCCGAATTGCGCGCTCATTTCGATCAGCACGTCGCAGCGCTGCAGCGCTTCGTCCATCGACAGCAGCGGCACGTCCCATTCGCCGAGCATCATCTGCGGATCGGCGACCTGTTCGCCGCCGTTCACCATCACCGCTTCGGCGACGAGCGGCGACTGGCGCAACAGCAGGATCAGCAGCAGGCAGTTCTGGAAGATGCCGTTTTCCCACAGCGACTGGCCGGCGCCGCGCACGAACAGCGACACGCCGACGACGAGACGTTTGCCCTCGCCGGGCGCTTGACGGGCATTGGAGTCCGACATGCGTATTCTCCGGTTCAGGCGACCAGACGCGAGACGAACGCGTCGAGGTTCGCGGGGTTGTCGATCGAGACCGACTGCAGCAGCCGGCCGGCCTTCGTGCGGTAGTCGTCGAGGCGTTCGTCGTGATGCAGCCACGCGTCGAGCAGCGCGCGGCCGCCCGCGGCAGAATCGAAGTCCGGGTAGTAATAGCCGGCATCGCCGATCAGCGTCGAGTTGTGGATCAGCGGATAGCCGCCGTACAGCACGTCGTAATACAGGTAGTTCTGCCCGTTTTCCCAGTGGTGCGACACGACCGCATCCGCGTGGCGCGCCATGAAGCCCGGCAGGTCGAGGCGCGGCTCGAAGGTCGCCTTGTGCTGGCGCACGAGATCGAGGCTGTTCGCGAAGTGCACGAAGGTCGGGTGCGTCTTCATGTGCAACGAATTCACGACGAACATGTGTTGAACCGCGTCCGGACGCGCGCGATAGAACTCGTCGCACGCGAGCATCGGGTAATGGCAGGACTTGGCGACCGAGATGTTCGGCTCGAGCATCGCCAGTTGCCACGGGCGGCGGCCGGGCCGATAGCGGAACGTCGCGCCTTCGGCGGCGAGCGCGGCGATGCGGCGCTCGAGGAAGTACGGCGACCAGATATGCGGCATCAGGTGGACCGGCGCCCGCAGGATCGTCTGCAGCATCGGCGCGGCCGTCTTGTCGTATTGCGGCAGCAGCCACACTTCGTCGAACGGCGCGCCGTTGAAGACGTGGCCCGACGGCTTGCCGAAGATCGGGGTTTCGCACAGCCCCGCATAAACATGCCCGCAGAAGAACGCGGCGATTTTCTTGCCGAGCGCCTTCATGTGCCGCAGCCATTCGACCGGCAGCTGCGCGCCCATTTCGATCACGACGTCGAGTTCGTGCGTGACGTCGGAGGGCTTCACGAGCGGGATGTCGAGGCCGTCGAGTTCGAGGCCGGCCGGCAGCGCGCTGGCGTCGCCGCCGTTCAGGAAGTAGACGGGGCCGACGCGATCCGAGCGCTTCAGCATCATCGCGAGGAACGCGATGTTCTGGTGGATGCCGTTTTCCCAGATCGCCTGGCCGTCGCGCGCAAACAGCGAGATGCCGACGGCCGGCCGTTGCTTGCGGGTGCCGCCCGAGGCGGCTTCGTTGATGTCCGTCACCGGTTGGTTTCCTCTGCGGCGTCGTGCGTCAGGGCATCGCGTCGAGCGTCTGGCCTGGAAGCGGCGCGCCGTGGATTGTCATGGTTGCATGTGCACCGTGCGCCGCGGCGGGCGAATCGGGCGACGTGGCTTGCCGGGCGGCAGCCGGATTCCGGCATGTCGACGGGCGCGCCTGGCACGGCGCGCGGTTCGGGCTGATTCGGGCGGGCTGCCCCGGCGGCTGTCTGCGGCGATTGTGGCACGGAAACCGTCGTTTTTGGTGTCGCGTGACGAACTTTGACATACCCGCCGCCCAACGGAAACGGGCGCCGACGAAGCGGCGCCCGGCGTGTCCGGCGAAGGTCGGGGCCGGCCCGGCACGACGCTGGCGGCCTGCCGGGGCGGGGTGCCGCGCGCGGCGGCAGCCCGCTCAGTGCTGCAGACGGATCTCGACGCGGCGGTTGCTGGCGCGGCCTTCGGGCGTCGCGTTGGACGCGACCGGATCGGCCTTGCCGCGGCCGGTGACCGTCAGCCCGTCGGTCTTCAGGCCGTGTGCCTTCAGGTAGGCCGCGACGGCTTCGGCGCGGCGCTTCGACAGCGCGAGATTGTAGTCGTCGCTGCCCACCGAATCCGTGAAGCCGGTGACGGTGACCTGCGAGTACGTGTGGTCTGCGCGCTCGTTCAGCAGCCGGTCGAGCGATTCGCGCGCGGTCGGGGCGAGCGTCGCGTGGTCGGTCGCGAACAGCGCGTCGCCCGACAGGTTCACCTGTTCGACGACGGCTGCCGCCGGCGCGGCGGCCGACGCCGCTTCGGCCGGCGCCGCGCCGCACTGGAACACGAGCGTCGCGGGATCGGATTTGTCGCGCAGCGCACGGGCCGAGTCGACGGCGCGCACCGGCTCTTCGCCGCAAATCTTGCGGGCGGCCTTCATGCAGGTCTGCGGGCCCGACAGCAGGCCGTGGCAATCCACCTGGAAGGTCCGCACGCCGTCGCGCGGCTGCAGTTCGGAGGCGCTGAAGGTCGGGCCGGATGCGGTCGAGCACGCGGCGAGGGCCGTTGCGGAAAGTGCGAGCGCAAGAGCGAGTTTGTTCACGGTTACTTCCTCAATGCTTGGGTTGACTGAAGCCCGCCACGGGGCGCGCGGCGGGCTCGTCCGGCCGTCGGGGCCGCCGCGGGCCGTCCGGCTGGCGAGCCGGACGGCCTGGCGGCGCGACGCGTTACTTCCACTGGTACAGCATGCCGGCGCCGATCACCTTCTGACCGCCGCTGAAGCCGCCGTTGACCGACGCCTTCAGGTTCTCCGTGATGCGCGCCTGCATGCTGACCGCCATCGCCTTCTGGCCGAGGAAGGTCGACGTGCCCACGCCCATCCCGAAGTTGGCGTCGCGATCGAGCTGCGGGATCGACGCCATCGCACCGACGGCCGCGATACCCTGCTTCGCCATCTGGTCGGTCTGCTGCAGTTGCGAACCCAGCGAGTTGATCTGCGCCTGCTGGCCCGACAGTGCCGTCGACAGCGTCGTCTGCACCTGCGTCAACTGGTTCACGTTCACCGCGTCGGTGCCTTGCGTACCCGGCGCGACGTTGATGACCTGGCGCTGCTGCGTGTCGCTGCCGACCGATACGACGTTCTGGCGGTTGCTGTCGGTCGAATTCGCGCCGATCGCCACCGAGTTCGAGCCGGCAGTGACCTTCGGCGCATCGCTGCCCGTACCGTTCATGTCGGCCGCGATGCCGTTGTTGTTGGCGGCACGCGTCTGGTTGTTGTTGATCGTCGTCGACAGCTGGTTCAACGTGTTGTTGATGTTGTTCACGCCGGTCGACAGCGACGCCACGTTGCTGTTCGTCGTGCTCAGGCCGGTGGACAGCGAGCCGATGCCGGTCGAGGTCGACGTCGACAGCGAGTTGACGTTGCTGTTCGTCGTGCTCAGGCCCGTCGACAGCGAGTTGATCGCGGTCGAGGTCGATGTGGACAGCGACGCCACGTTGCTGTTCGTCGTGCTCAGGCCGGTGGACAGCGAGTTGATGCCCGTCGACAGCGACGCGACGTTCGACGCGGTCGACGTCGACAGCGCATTCACCGCGTTGTTCGTCGCGTTCAGCTGGCTGCCGTTGATCGCGTCCGTGCTCGTGTCGGAGATCCGGCCGGCGGCGACGTTCGTGATCTGGCGTTCCTGGCCCGGTGCGCCGACGCTCACCACGCCGACCGGCGAGTTGCCCGCGAAGAAGTACTGGACGCCGCCGATCGTGGCGCTCGACGTCGGGTTCGCGGTGCTCGTGACCGAGTTCGCGCCGAGTGCGATCGAGTTGGCGACGTTGGCCTGCGCGTTCGTGCCGAAGGCGAGTGCGTCGGCGGCCGTGGCCTTCGCGGCCGAGCCGTAGGCCTGCGCGCCGACGGCGCTGGCCGTGGCCTGGCTGCCGAGTGCGATCGTGTTGTCGGCGAGCGCCTGGTTCGAGCTGCCGAGGGCGAGCGCGCTCGCGCCGTTGGCCGTGTTCGCGTTGCCGAGCGCCACTGCGCCGTTGCCGGTCGCCGTGTCGTTCGCGCCCATCGCCACCGCGCCGGTACCCGTTGCGATGCTCGGGTCGCCGATCGCGACTGCGCCGTCGCCGCTTGCCGTGTTGCCGGAGCCGATCGACACCGCCTTGCCGCCCGATGCCGATGCGTTCTGGCCGATCGCGACCGCGCCTGCCGTCTGCGCGTTCGAACCGTCGCCGACTGCCACGCTGCTGTTGCCGGCCGCGCTGGCGTTCGTGCCGGCTGCCAGGGCGTTGACGCCCGTCGCGCCCGTGTTGTCGTAGTTGCCTTGCTGCGTGCCGTTGTCGTTGACGCTGTAGTAGTGCGTCTTCGCGGCATTGATCGCGGTCGAGGTCGAGGTCGACAGCGAAGCGACGTTGCTGTTCGTGGTGCTCAGGCCGGTGGACAGCGAGCCGATGCCGGTCGACGTCGACGTGGACAGCGACAGGATCGTGCTGTTCGTGTTGCTCAGGCCGGTGGACAGCGAGTTGATGCCGGTCGAGGTCGAGGTCGACAGCGACGTGATCGAGCTGTTGGCCGACGACAGGCCGGTCGAGGTCGAGGTCGACAGCGAGCTGATCGAGCTGTTAGCCGACGACAGGCCGGTCGACGTCGAGGTCGACAGCGAGCTGATCGAGCTGTTGGCCGACGACAGGCCGGTCGAGGTCGATGTGGACAGCGACGTGATCGAGCTATTAGCCGACGAGAGGCCGGTCGAAGTCGAGGTCGACAACGACGTGATCGAGCTGTTGGCCGACGAGAGGCCGGTCGAGGTCGAAGTCGACAGCGAATCGATCGAGCTGTTAGCCGAAGACAGACCGGTCGAAGTCGAGGTCGACAGCGACGTGATCGAGCTGTTGGCCGACGAAAGGCCGGTCGAGGTCGAAGTCGACAGCGAATCGATCGAGCTGTTAGCCGACGACAGGCCGGTCGACGTCGAGGTGGAAAGCGACGTGATCGAGCTGTTAGCCGACGAAAGACCCGTCGAGGTCGAGGTGGACAGCGACGTGATCGAGCTGTTAGCCGACGAAAGACCCGTCGAGGTCGAAGTCGACAACGACGTGATCGAGCTGTTGGCCGACGAGAGGCCGGTCGAAGTCGAGGTCGACAACGAAGTGATCGAGCTGTTAGCCGACGAAAGACCCGTCGAAGTCGACGTGGACAGCGACGTGATCGAACTGTTGGCAGACGAAAGACCCGTCGAGGTCGAGGTCGAGAGCGACGTGATCGAGCTGTTGGCCGACGAGAGGCCGGTCGAGGTCGAGGTCGACAGCGAATCGATCGAGCTGTTAGCCGAAGACAGCCCGGTCGAGGTCGAGGTCGACAGCGACGTGATGGAGCTATTGGCCGACGAGAGGCCAGTCGAGGTCGAGGTCGACAGCGAGGTGATCGAGCTGTTGGCCGACGAGAGGCCGGTCGAGGTCGAGGTCGACAGCGACGTGATGGAGCTATTGGCCGACGAGAGGCCAGTCGAGGTCGAGGTCGACAGCGAGGTGATCGAGCTGTTGGCCGACGAAAGGCCGGTCGAAGTCGAAGTCGACAGCGAATCGATCGAGCTGTTAGCCGACGACAGGCCGGTCGACGTCGAGGTGGACAGCGACGTGATCGAGCTGTTGGCCGACGAAAGACCCGTCGACGTCGAGGTCGACAGCGACGTGATCGAGCTGTTAGCCGAAGACAGACCGGTCGAGGTCGAGGTCGACAGCGACGTGATCGAGCTATTAGCCGATGAGAGACCCGTCGAGGTCGAGGTCGACAGCGACGTGATCGAGCTGTTAGCCGACGACAGGCCGGTCGAAGTCGAGGTCGACAGCGACGTGATCGAGCTATTAGCCGACGACAGGCCGGTCGAGGTCGAGGTCGACAGCGACGTGATCGAGCTGTTAGCCGACGACAGGCCCGTCGAGGTCGAAGTCGACAACGACGTGATCGAGCTGTTGGCCGACGAGAGGCCAGTCGAAGTCGACGTGGACAGAGAGTCGATCGAGCTGTTGGCCGACGAAAGACCCGTCGAGGTCGAAGTCGACAGCGACGTGATCGAGCTGTTTGCCGACGAAAGACCCGTCGAGGTCGAGGTCGACAGCGACGTGATGGAGCTGTTTGCCGACGAAAGACCCGTCGAAGTCGACGTGGACAGAGAGTCAATCGAGCTGTTGGCCGACGAAAGACCCGTCGAGGTCGAAGTCGACAGAGACGTGATCGAGCTGTTTGCCGACGACAGACCGGTCGAGGTCGAGGTCGACAGCGACGTGATCGAGCTGTTTGCCGACGACAGGCCGGTCGAAGTCGAAGTCGAGAGCGACGTAATCGAGCTGTCAGCGGACGACAAGCCGGTCGACGTCGAAGTCGACAGCGAGTCGATCGAGCTGTTTGCCGACGACAGGCCGGTCGAAGTCGAAGTCGACAGCGACGTGATCGAGCTGTTTGCCGACGAGAGGCCCGTCGAAGTCGAAGTCGACAGCGAGGTGATCGAGCTATTAGCGGACGAGAGGCCCGTCGACGTCGAGGTCGAGAGCGACGTGATCGAGCTATTAACCGACGAAAGGCCAGTCGAGGTCGAAGTCGACAACGAAGTGATCGAGCTGTTGGCCGACGACAGGCCCGTCGAGGTCGAGGTCGAGAGCGAAGTGATCGAGCTGTTAGCCGAGGACAGACCCGTCGAAGTCGAAGTCGACAACGAAGTGATCGAGCTGTTAGCCGATGACAGACCCGTCGAGGTCGACGTGGACAGCGAAGTGATCGAGCTATTAGCCGACGACAAGCCGGTCGAAGTCGAGGTCGACAGCGATGTGATCGAGCTGTTAGCCGACGAGAGGCCCGTCGACGTCGAGGTCGAGAGCGACGTGATCGAGCTATTGGCCGACGACAGGCCCGTCGAGGTCGAAGTCGACAGCGAGGTGATCGAGCTATTAGCGGACGACAGGCCCGTCGAGGTCGAGGTCGAGAGCGAAGTGATCGAGCTGTTAGCCGATGACAGACCCGTCGAAGTCGAAGTCGACAACGAAGTGATCGAGCTGTTAGCCGACGACAGACCCGTCGAGGTCGACGTGGACAGCGAAGTGATCGAGCTATTAGCCGACGACAGGCCCGTCGAGGTCGAGGTCGAGAGCGAAGTGATCGAGCTGTTAGCCGAGGACAGACCCGTTGAAGTCGAAGTCGACAACGAAGTGATCGAGCTGTTAGCCGATGACAGACCCGTCGAGGTCGACGTGGACAGCGAAGTGATCGAGCTATTAGCCGACGACAGACCGGTCGAAGTCGACGTGGACAGCGAGGTGATCGAGCTGTTAGCCGACGAGAGGCCCGTCGACGTCGAAGTCGACAGCGATGTGATCGAGCTATTGGCCGAAGAGAGGCCGGTCGAAGTCGAAGTCGACAGCGACGTGATCGAGCTGTTAGCCGACGACAGCCCCGTCGACGTCGACGTGGACAGCGACGAAATGGCGCTGGTCGCGGAACCAACTTGTTGGGCGACCGAGTAAAGCTGGCTGCCGTTGATCGCGTCGGTACTGGTCGGCGTTACCTGGCCGGCGGCGACATTGGTGATTTGTCGCTCCTTGCCCGCGCTGCCGACGCTGACGGTGCCGGCCGGCGTGGAGCCTTGGAATCCACCGAACGTAACGCCGTTTACAGTCGCGCTGCTCGTGCCGACGGCCGGGCCGGTCTTCGAATTGGCGCCGAGTGCCACGGAATTGCTGTCGCCGGCATTGGCGCCGTTGCCAATGGCAATCGAATCGTTGGCGCTGGCAACGGCGGCGGTGCCGATCGCGATGGCGTCGGTGCCGGACGCGGTGCTGTCGGCGCCGGTCGAGTTCGCGTGGAAATACTTGATGCCCTTGCTGTTGATGTTGTCGATCGCCGAGCCCACGCTGTTGGCCGTCGCCGTCGTGCCGTCGGCGTTGTACGTGGTGTACGCCGGCGCCGAGACTTTGCCGGTCGTCGGGTCGTACGTCGAGCCGCCGCCGAGTGCCGACGCCGTGCTGGTGCCGAGATTGTCCGTCTTGGTCGAAACCGTGCTCAAGCCGGTGGACAGCGAGTTGATGCCGGTCGAAGTCGACGTGGACAGCGAGGTGATCGAGCTGTTGGCCGACGACAGGCCGGTCGACGCGGACGTGGACAGCGAGTTGATCCCGGTCGAAGTCGACGTGGACAGCGAGGTGATCGAGCTGTTGGCCGACGACAGGCCCGTCGATGCGGACGTGGACAGCGAGTTGATACCGGTCGAAGTCGACGTGGACAACGAAGTGATCGAGCTGTTGGCCGACGACAGACCCGTCGATGCGGACGTGGACAGCGAGTTGATGCCGGTCGAAGTCGACGTGGACAGCGACGTGATCGAGCTGTTGGCCGACGACAGGCCGGTCGATGCGGACGTGGACAGCGAGCTGATGCCGGTCGAAGCCGACGTGGACAACGAAGTGATCGAGCTGTTAGCCGACGACAGACCCGTCGAAGCGGACGTGGACAGCGAGTTGATGCCGGTCGAAGTCGACGTGGACAGCGACGTGATCGAGCTATTGGCCGACGACAGGCCGGTCGACGCGGACGTGGACAGCGAGTTGATGCCAGTCGAAGTCGAGGTGGACAACGACGTGATCGAGCTATTGGCCGACGACAGCCCCGTCGATGCGGACGTGGACAGCGAAGAGATCGAGCTGTTGGCCGACGACAGGCCGGTCGACGCGGACGTGGACAGCGAGCTGATGCCGGTCGAAGTCGACGTGGACAACGAAGAGATCGAGCTGTTAGCCGACGACAGGCCGGTCGACGCGGACGTGGACAGCGAGTTGATGCCGGTCGAAGTCGACGTCGACAGCGAAGTGATCGAGCTGTTAGCCGACGACAGGCCCGTCGATGCGGACGTCGACAGCGAGGTAACCGAGCTGTTTGCCGAGCTGATACCGGTAGACAGCGAGTTGATGCCAGTCGAAGTCGACGTGGACAGCGACGTGATCGAGCTGTTGGCCGACGACAGACCGGTCGAAGTGGACGTTGACAACGAAGTAACCGAGCTGTTAGCCGAGCTGATACCGGTAGACAGCGAGTTGATGCCAGTCGAAGTTGACGTGGACAGCGACGTGATCGAGCTTGTGGCCGACGACAGGCCCGTCGACGTGGAGGTCGACAGCGAAGTAATCGAGCTTTTTGCCGAGCTGATGCCGGTAGACAGCGAGTTGATACCAGTCGAAGTCGAGGTGGACAGCGAAGTGATCGAGCTGTTAGCCGACGACAGGCCAGTCGACGTGGAGGTCGACAGCGAGGTGACCGAACTGTTGGTCGAGCTCAGGCCAGTGGACAGCGAGCTGATGCCGGTCGAAGCCGACGTCGACAGGCTGCTGATCGCGCTCGTCGTCACGCTCATCCCGGTGCTGAGCTGGGAGACGGTGACGGCATCCTGCGGCGCCGAGCCGTCGGCGACGTTCGTGATACGGCGCAGTGCCGTTGAGCTGCCGACCGAAACTTCCGACAGTGGCGCAGCGCTGCCCGTCAGATAGCCCGTTCCCGCCGGCGCGGCCGTGCCGGTCACGCTTCCCGCGCCGATCGCGACGCTGGACGCGTAATTGGCCGTGCTGCTTGCGCCGAGCGCCAGGGAGTTGGTGCCGGCGGCCGTCGCGCCATAGCCGAGGGCGGACGCGCCAGCACCACCCGCCGTGGCCGCCGAACCGAGCGCCGTCGCGTTGTTGCCTGCCGACGTAACGGCTGCGTTTGCACCGATCGCGATACCCGACGTCGTCGCGGAGTTGACGTTCGAGAAGCGGCCCACCGCGATTGCATTCGTGCCTGCCGCAACCGCGCCGCCGGTGCCGGAGCTGTTGCCGCCGCCGATCGCGATTGCGCTGGAGCCTGATGCCGTGGTGTCGTTGCCGACTGCGGTTGCGCCCGTGTTCAGTGCCTTCGCGCCGGAGCCGATACCGATTGCACTTGCGCCGGTTGCCGTCGTGGCCTGGCCGAATGCCTGCGAGTAGTTGCCCGATGCCGTCGCGTTTGCGCCGATTGCAATCGACGTTGCGCCGCTGGCCGTTGTCGTGCTGCCGTTGTTGCCCCCGATCGCGATCGCCTGGCCGCCAGTTGCGGAGACGCCGCCCCCACTATTGCCCGCCACATACTGCGCGTGCGCGACGTTGCCGGCTGTTCCCGCGACGAGCACAGCGGCTGCGACGGCCCTGACGACGGCCGACTTGTTCGGCTTTCCCCGTGCCGAATCGTGTTCCGACGCGGCGACCCACGCGCCAAGGGCTTCGTTCCAGATCGAGCGGTATGTGCGGTTCATGTCCTGCTACCTCCAAATATGCACGCCACACACCGGTCTCTTTCGTTAGAGGAATATTCCGTGCGTTCGCGCGAATCTCAAAATTGATGGGCGGAGTTTATTGGAGGAGGATTTATAAGATTGCTAAAAAGTGACAAATAGCGGGTTGGTAAAGTTAAAGGATGGTTAATAAGTCGTCTTTTGATGTATTGGGTTCGAATGTATTTGAAGGTTGTAAGAATGATAAATGAAGGATTCGAATCATCTGCTGCACATCCAATGTTTCTCATAAAAATCAATGAGTTGCTGTCGATATGTGCGATGGATTACACATGGAAACGTCTCAAACGTAAGACAAATGAAATGGCAAACGTTTGCGCGATGATGGATTCTTTCATCTTTGTAATTTTTGAGAATGCGCTGCCGGATAATTCAATTGTATTTTTATTAATTTGTTAATTTTATGTTTTTCACGCAGTTTGATTTTAATTTATTTAATTAACTGCCAATCTCTTTAATTGGAAATCCCGACTACCGGACTATGCTGATCTGCGCATCTCGTCCGCTGCGATGGTCCGCGCGGCGGGCGTTCCCGGCGGGTTGGCGCGTCGAAGTTGTAAAAAAGTGCTACGGCGTGATGAACTTGTTCACCATCATGCATTTTCGAATTTGTCTTATTGACTATTTCCGTCGTGGTGGTAATGCAGCGGTGTTCGCAGAGGGTACGAATCAATCAGGGAGGCGTGACCTGCTCCTGCTGCGGGCTTGCGGGGGAGGAGGTGTTAAAAACGCCGGCCGGGCGTCGGCGGCGACGTTCCCGAATCGTCAAATTTCGGGTGCGACAATGTGTCCGCGCGCCCCGAAACGTCGAAGAAAAAAGGGCGGGAATAAATGTGTCGGATGCGCGACATTCGGCAGCCGGATGCACGTCGGTGCGATCCTGCGCCGTGTCCGGTGGAGGGGCTTCGAGCGGGTGTCGGGCCCGCACAGCACAGGTAACGGGGTGCGCGCGATGCAAATACGACGAACGCGCACTACTGAAGTCCGAACCGAACGGGACACGCGGCGCGGGGCACGGAACAGACCGAATGCGTCGATCACTGCGTGTCGCGCCGCTGCACGCCCGGACGCGGGGCGATGCGATTGCCCGCGTCCGGATCGGGCCGGAATTCAGCCCGCCTCGCCGTTTCGATCGCCGATAACCTTGCCCGATCGCTCGACCTGACCACCGGCAACCGGGCAACCGGACGACCGCGGGCAACCGCGCGATTGCCCGCAGCGGCTGCGTTACTTCCTGAGAAACCGCAGCGCGAGCCGCGCCATCCGCGGCACGAACATCGGGCGCAGCAGGCGCTTGTCGTATCCGGCCATCCGCCGGTCGTTCTCCTCGAGACACAGCGCGATCAGTTCGCGCGGGTTCAGCGCGTCGCCGATGTCGGCGGTGCCGGTTGCCGGAAAATTCGCATCGCGCGCCGCGCCGTCGGCGTCGATGCCGCGCGCGATGCTCATGCGGTCGCGGATCAGGCACACCCATACGGCGGCGACGCGGGCGAAGAACCACGGCCGGCGCCACCACGGCATCGTGCGCCAGTACCACGCGTACCAGTTCACGAAGAACAGGATGTGGCGGCCTTCTTCCTGGATCACCGGTTCGAAGGTCTCGACGAGTTCGGGCGGGAAATAGCCGGAGCGCTGCGCGGAGCGGAACAGGCCGAATGCGAAGAAGCTGTCGATGCATTCGCTGAAGCCCGTCATCATCCACGACCATTCGGGATCGGTGGGCGCCGGGTAAGCCGGCTCGGGCGCGAGCCGGATACCGTACGCCTCGACGAGCTTCGACAGCACGACCTTGTGGCGCGCTTCCTCGTTGCCGTCCATCTCGAGCGCGCGGCGCAGCAGCGGATCGCCGATCGTGGCCGCATAGGTCGCCACGCGGATCGATGCGCGGCCTTCCGTTTGCACCGCGATGTCCCAGATCGGCAGCGACGTGAGCCGCCTGAGCTCGGCGGGCTTGAGCGCTGGCCAGTCGATCACCGCCGGCTTGTACGGGTTGTGTGTGTCGAGCAGCATGCGGCAGAACATCTGCTTGTGCGCATCGGAACCGATCCGGACCGGACCTTGCCTCTCGAAGGTCCAGTTGCGCATTGCGTGATCTGCGGCTGCGTGCTCTTCCTGCAGCGTGTCACTCATGGCTATTGTTATGCGATTACGGATCGAAAGATTCTTACATACCTTCCGTAAACGCGTATTTTCGAGCGGCGATGCGCAGGCCGGCCCCGCGTGCATCACGCGTGCGTGTCGACCCAGAGGCGACCCCAGCGGGACGCGTAGGCCAGCGCGTGTTCTTCCTCGAAGAAGAAATCGATTGCGTCGAACGACACGGAGCGCGGCGACGGGCCGCTGCTCGCCTTCTCGATCGTCAGGTTGGCGGCGAACAGCCCGTTCGGCAACCGGGCGGCAGCGGGGGCGACTTCATAACCCTTGTAGCGGATCGTACGGTTCATGGCGTGCGCGGAGAGAGTGCGGAGGTTCAGCGTACGAAAACCCGCCTGCGGCGTGAACCAATCTTTCGGCCAATGCAAATCACGCGGCGGGCCGAATCGTTATCGGCACGGGGGTGCGGGAAAAGAGCGATCTAGGAGAAGCGTCGGCGTGCGCGGCGCATGGCCGCTCGGATGTGCGCCGCCCGCGCCGGCGAAGCAGGTCGGCCGGGCGCGG
Source organism: Burkholderia metallica (assembly GCF_902832845.1). Taxonomy (GTDB): domain Bacteria; phylum Pseudomonadota; class Gammaproteobacteria; order Burkholderiales; family Burkholderiaceae; genus Burkholderia; species Burkholderia metallica. Next base: position 97,154 of record NZ_CADFDB010000016.1, read on the forward strand.
GCGGTGGAAGGCGGGAGACTTACTGGTTGGCGATCTTCAGCACGGGCGCGAGCGCATCGACCGATGCCGCATGCGATGCCGCACGGTGCGACGCGAACGCGAGCGCGAACTCGGCCGCTTGCGAGCCGACCGTTTCGAGCTGGGCGACGACCTTCGGATCCGAGCAGCTGTCGGCGCTGTCGAAGCGCGTTTCGAGCGTGTTCACGGTTGCGCCGAACGGCGTCGGCCAGCCTCGCAGCGCGTGCACGATCGAACGCAGCGACGTCAGCACGGTGCCGGCCGCCTGCCAGCCGTAGGCGGTGACGATCAGGCCGACCGCGCGCCCGTCGAGGTACGGACGATCGTCCGCGCGCAGTTCTTCCAGCGTGTCGAGCGCGTTCTTCACGAGGCCGGAAACGCCGCCGTGATAGCCGGGCGTCGCGATGATGATCGCGTCGGCTTCGCGTACGGCGTCGATCAGTTCGCGCTGCGCGTCGGTCAGCGTTTTATGTTCGGGGGCGTAGTGCGGCAGCGTATGCAGGAACGGGCCGTCGAACAGGCGCGTACGTGCGCCGGCGGCCTGCGCGCCGCGCAATGCGAACGACAGCGCGCGTTCGGTGGACGACGCTGCCCGGGTGGTCCCGCCAATGCCGACGACGAACGGGCGGCGGTGCTGATCGAATGCAGTCAAGGGGCGCTCCTTGGGGATGGCTTGCCCGGCTAAGCACAGGCTTAAAACCAGATGGTAACGACCCCGACGCCACTCTGAAAACGACTTTTCGTTCTATCGATATGCCGCGCGGCAGGGGCAATCGTGTGCGCGCCCGCCCAGATCGATAGCAGAAATGCTTGGTTGGGACGGCGGGCCGCGGTCGATAAGATGGGCCCGTCTCCTCCATGATGTCTCTACTGACATGGGTTGGCCCCGCCGCGCGGATGCAGGCGGGGCTTTTTTTCGTCCCGTTCCGGAAAAGGGGGCGCGATGTACCGGGCCGTGGCCCGTTACGCGAACACCGGCCGGAAGAAGCTGCGCTCGTAACTGACGATGCAGCGCGTTTCCTCCGCGTAGCGGAACGCCGCCTGACAGGCCGGATCGTCCATCGACCGTTCTCGGTAGCGCTCGTATTCGGCGAGGCTCGGGAACGAGAACATCGCGAGCGCGATGTTGTTCGCCCCTTCGGACGGCAGGAAATAGCCGTGATGCGTGCCGCCGAACCGCTCGACGAGCGGAATCCACATCTGGCCGTAGGTTTCGAACTGGTCGAGCTTGTACGGATCGACGACGTAGCGAAGGTAGCAGGTGATCATGAGCGCGCCCGGGGCAAGGAGGAATCCGCGAGTCTGGCGGGCGTTGCCGCATGTGTCAACGGCGCATGCCGGTGAGCGGTGCCGTCGCGCGATGCGTTGCTTGCGCGGGCAACGAACGGCATTCCGTCATGCGTTCGCCGCGACGCGCGCAGCGTTGCCGCACGCACCGCCGCCACCGTTTCTTCCGCTCGCCAACCGCCCGACTTTTACGACATTTTTTCTTGCGAGGGCGGTCGGCGCGCTCCTAGACTTCGGGCATCCCAACCACGGAGCATGGCGATGTCGATACCCTGGAACGCAACCGCCGAACGCACACCTGCCGCGCCGCCTGTCGCGTGCGCCGATCGGGTGATCGTGCGGCGTTTCGATCCGGCTTTGGACAGCTATGCGCAACTCACGCCGATGCTGCATCGCGCGTTCGCGCGGCTCGGCGCGATGGGGCTCAACTGCACGTGCGTCGACCAGGACGTCGACGTCACGCGCCGTCGCGCGGAAGCGGGCGAGTGCTATGTCGCCGTGTGCGGCGGGCGCGTGATCGGCACGGCCACGCTGTATGCGACCGATCCGTCGTCGGCATGCTCGCTGTACCGGCGCGAAGGCGTCGCGAGCGTGCGGCAGGTGGCGGTGGACCCGGCTTGCCAGAGCCGCGGGATCGGCGCGTTGCTGCTCGCGTTCGCCGAGCAATGGGCCGCATTGCGCGGCTATACGCTGCTCGCGCTCGATACGCCGCATCCCGCGTCGCACCTGCTCGCGTTCTACGGCGCGCAGGGTTTCGACGTCGTCGACGTGATGCGCTTCGACGGCAAGTGCTACGACAGCGCGATTCTCTGCAAGCGGCCCGTCGCGCACGTCGTGCGTCGCGTGTCGACGGCGTCGCGCGTGGCCGCACGCGTGGCGGCCGTGCGTCGTCTTGTGCACGCGTTGCCGTCGCGTGTGGCCGTGATGGCCCGACGCGACTTGCACGTGCGACGTGGCGCGGGCTGGGCGGCGCGACGCGCGGCCGGTGCCGCGAGCTGCCGCTCGTCGCCGTGGCGGCCGCGTCAGCACGGACGCTACACGTTCGGCTGAACGCCGCGCGCCGTCTTTTCCTGTTTTGCCGCGCAAACGTCGCGTGAGCGGAGTGTGGCGCTCCCGCTCGTGTCAGGCCCTCGAGACACCCCCGCCGCATCGCGGCGAAACCGATGTTTACGCGCTTTTTATGCTGCCGCGCGGCGTGCTCGTGTCATTGCCGTTCATTGCGCCGATCGACATCGTGCCGCAGGCCTGCGAACGGGCCCGGGCATGACCGCGCGGCGTTACTCGTCGCGGCCGTGCGTAGCGCCGCCGCCTTTCGCGACGCGCCATGCGATCGTGCCGAGCACGCCGACCGCGACGACGAGCGCCGCCCACAGCACGTAGCGGCGCGGGGCGTCCGTGTCGGCGGCCGGTGCCGGCGCGACCGCCGAAACCGGCAACGCCGCGCCGACGCGCGCGGGCCGCACTTCGGGCGCCATGCCGACCAGCAACGCATCGCGGCTCACGGCCGACGACCCGAGCGACGCGGCGCCGACGCCGAGCGTAAACGGCGGCGTGCCGCGTGCGACGAAGGTCAGCGCGGCCGGATGCCAGCCGATCGAGACGGCCGGCTGGCCGCCGCCGAATCCGCCGTTGCGCATGTCGACGACGATCCGCCACGCGCGATCCGTATTCGCCGCGAACTCGAGCGGCGGATTGCGCTGCTCGCCGGCCTTGCCGTGCAACCGGAACAGCACGGCAGCCGCGACGTCTCGCCACGGCGCCTGCGCGTCGGCGCGGCTCTGCAGCGTCGCGCGCGCGACGGTGTTCGGCTGCGGCAGGTCGATGCGCACGCGGTCGACCGGATACGCGCCGTCGGTGTCGAACAGGTATTCGCCGGGCGTGCCGGCCGCCCGCACGCGTACGGCGTCGCGCCATTGGCGCGGCACGGACGCGGTATCGGTCCCGAGCGCATCGCGCGGGTGCGTTTCGACGTCGATCGATGCGATCGCGGGCGCACCGTCGAGCCAGTCGAGCCGCAGATAGCGCGGCGCCGCGCCGTCGAGCGCGATGCGTTCCTGCACCAGCATGTCGTCGCCGTGGCCGACCTTCAGCAGTTGCGTGCTGCCGAGTGCGCGCCAGTTGCGCAGGTCGTCGCTGGCTTCGACGGCGACACGCCCCTGGTAGCTGTCGTCGCCCACGTGCACGAGCAGCGCGTCGATGTTGCCGTCCGCATGCGACAGGTCGACGAGATCCGCGCCATGCTTCGCGCGCGCCGGTGCGGCGACGCCCGCGCGCAGCGCGCCGTCCGGGCCGACCGTCACGCCGAGCGGTGCGTTGCCGTCGTCGGCGCGCGCGGGCGGCAGCGCAAACCAGTGCACCGGCGTGCGGTGCGGCGGCACGGCGGGTGCGGCCGCGGCGGGTGCATCGAGCGAATACGGCACCGGCTCGCCCGCGCCGTTGAAGATGCGCACGTCGCCGAGATCGTCGCGCCGGCTCGCCGCATAGACGGGCTGCGGCACGGTGAGCTGGTAATACGCGGCGGCGCCGTCGAGGTCGAGCGAGAAGCGCTGCGCGACGCGCCCGGCCTCCGGCGCGCCGTCGGCCGCGGCGAACGACGCGAGCACGCTCAGTCCGAGCAGGGCGGCGAATCGTTTCATGCGGCGTCGTCCCGTGGCGCGGCGGCCTTCGGCGGCAGCGGCGAGAAGTAGCCGATCAACAGCAGCAGCACGCCGATGCCGATGAACGACACGATGCGCTCGATGCCGGTCACGTGCGACAGGTCGAACAGGAACAGCTTGACGACCGTGAGCGCGAGCAGCGCGGCGCCGACGAACCACAGCGGGCGCAGCCCGCGGCGCGTGGCCCAGATCGTGATCGCGAGCGCGCAGAGCGTCCAGTACACGGACACCGACGCCTGCACGAGCGTCGATTCCGCCATCGCGCCGAGTGCGTACGGCACGCCGGCCCAGTGATGCAGCGTGCGCAGCAGGATCGCGTTCAGCCACAGGAACGCGGTCGCCCCGGCTGCGCTCAGCAGTTGGACGCGGTACTGGCCGAACGACCAGCCGAGCTTGCGCGCGCGCACGAACCACGACGCGGCGAGCGCATAGACGACCGCGAGCACGAGGTCGAGCGGATTGAAGAGCGGCACGCGCGCCCAGCTGCCGCCGTCCTGCGTGAAGTTCGCGTAGAAGGTCCACACCCACATCACGACGATCAGCGGCAGCGACGCGAGCGCGCACACACGGGCGATGCCGTCGCGACGCGTCAGCCACATCCCGGCGAACGCGAACAGGCTCCAGCCGACCATGAACACTTGCTGGATGTCGAACGACGACAGCACGGTGTCGATGTCGTAACCCGTGTGGAAACGGTGATGCAGCGTGCGCAGCAGCAGCGCGTTGAACCACAGGAACACGGTTGCGATCGCCACGTAGTCGACGATGCGCGGATGCCACGCGATGCCGAGCGTGCGCAGGCGGCGCAGCCATACGGCGAATGCGACGAACACCAGGAACTGCGCGATGTCGAGCGGATTGAGCAGCGGGAGCCAGAAGAGCGGCGCCGCGTTGCCGTCGCTGATCACGCTGGCGACGCTCCACAGCCACAGCAGTGCGGCGAGCGGTGCCGCGCCCCACACCTGGTACGCGCGCGGAAACGTCGCGACGGGCCAGCGCAGGCGCGAGCCGGGGCCGGACACCAGCAGGAGCAGCGCGCCGAAGCCGTAGGCCCACGCGCTCCAGCTCCATGCGCCTTCGGGCACGTACGCGCGCAGGCGCCAGAAGCCTTCGAGCGACAGCAGCCCGCACACGGTCCAGAACATCAGTGTGTGCAGCGGCGCGACGATGCCCGCGGCGACGGATGGCACGAGACCGGGCGCGGTGCCTGTCGCGGGTTCGACGGTCGCCGGCCCGCGCGACTGGCGCCACAGCAGCGCAAGCGCCGCGCCGACCGCGACGGGCCACGCGAACGCGCCCATTCCCGACAGCGGCGCCTCATGCGCATCGAACGCGCGCAGCGCGAGCAGCGCCAGCACCGGCGTCAGCGCGAGCGCGGGCCATTCGGCGAGCGGCCACGCGAGCCGGCGGCGCGCGACGTGCGCGAGCCACGCGGTGCCGGCCGCGAACAGCGCGGTAGTATCGACGACGAAGCGATCGGCATGCAGGTCGACGTGACGGCTCGCGTAGACGAGGATCTCGTGCAGCACGCCGCTGACCCACCACAGCAGCCCCCACGCGGCCGCGGCGGCGCCGATCTCGGGCATCCACGCATGCCACGCGCGCGCTTCGCCGCGCCCGTGCAGCCACCAGCCGGTGAACAGGCCGGCGAGCGCGATCAGCAGCATCGCGATGTACGGGCTGTTGAGCACGGGCAGCGCGGTGGTGTCGGCCGGCCCGAGCAGGCTCGTGAAGAACGCACCGGCCGCGGCAACCTGCATCAGCAGCCCGAAGCCGAAGCGCAGCATGCGCTTCTCGCGCACGCCGAGCCACACGACGGCCGCGCCTTCGATCGCCCACGCGGCGCTCGTCGTCGGGCCCGAGAACGCGAGCGGCACGGCCAGCGTCGCGAAGATCACCGCGAGCGCGAGCGTGGATTCGAACAGCAGCGCGAGGCGGTCGCGGCGCCGCGCGAGCCAGGCGGTGACCGCGACGTAGAACGCCGACAGCGCGACCGCGCTCCACGCGAGCCCGAACGGCACGTCCTTCACGAGCGACGCCTGTAGCGCGGTCGCGACGATCGGCGTGCCGAACACGAGCGTGCCGTCCACGTAGTGCCGCAGCGCGAGCTCGCGCTTCACCGCATACAGCAGTGCGATGCCGACATACATCAGGAAGAAGAGGATCAGGAACGGCTCGGTGCTCGCGAACAGCGCGGGGCGGTAGGCCGTCACGCCCCACGCCGAACCGATCGTGAACGTGAACACGAAGCCGAGCAGGTTCAGCGGACGCCACGCCTTGAACCACGCGATCGCGAAGATACCTGCGTTCAGCAGTGCGTAGTAGCTGAACAGCGCGACGTGGTTGCCCTGGCCGGTCGACAGCAGCACCGGTGCGAGAAAGCCGCCCGCGCTGCCCATGAACGCGAACGGCAGTGCGTTCTGCCGCACCGCGAGGAACGCGCTCAGCGCGCACACGGCCACCATCAGCGGAAACGCGGCGCCGACGGGCAGCAGCGCGTAGAGCTTGGTCGCGGCGAAGATCGTCAGGTACAGGATGCCGACGCCACCGCCCTGCAGCACGAGCCCGTACGCGGCGCGGCGCGCGCGCACGCGCCAGCCGACCGCAAGCAGCGCGGCCGCGGCGAGCGCGGTGCCCGCGAGGCGGAATTCGATCGGCAGCATATTGTTGTCGGCCGCGTACTTGAGCAGGAACGCGACACCGAAGAACAGCACGACGATCCCGACGCGCACGACCGTGTTGCCGCCGAGCAGCCAGTCGCGCGCGGCGCGGAACGCGCGCTCGGCGATGCCGGGTTCGCGCGGTTGGGGCGGTGCGGGCGGGATCGACGGTGCGGCCGGTGTTTCGCTTGCACGGGGCGTCGTGGCCGGCGCCGGTGCGGCGGCGCGAACCGGTGCGGAAGAGGGCGCCGATACGGATGCGGATGCGGATGCGGATGCGGATGCGGATGCGGATGCGTCCGCGCGTGCGGCTGCCGGCTGGGCCGGCGGGCGCGGCGGCAGCGCAGCCGACGGCGGGACAGGGGCGAATGGCGTGGCGGATGCGGATGCAGTTGCGGTGCCCGCGGGTGTGGGCGCGGTCGCGCCGGTGGTGGCCGAGCCGGCGTGCGCGCCGGCAAGCTGGCCGCGCAGCGACGCGACTTCACGGGTCAGCGTCTCGACGGTCGCTTCGAGGCGCGCGACGCGCTCGGCCAGCGGAACCGGCGGCGGTGCAGGCGGCGCCTGCATCGCGAACGTGCCGGGTGTCGCGCCCTTGGCTTTGCGCTTGCGCTGTTGCAGCGTGTTGTCGAGGCAGAACCCGATCGCGGCGCCGAGCACTGCGCCGTTGATGGCGGAGAAGTCCCCGATCAATGCGGCAATCCCGCCCACGATGAAGCCGATTGCGGTAAAAGCCCAGTTCATCTCGCCTTGCTCCCTCTCTCGTATCGTTATCGGCCTGCGACCGGATGTTTGCCGATCGAGGCGGTGTCGGCATGGCCGGCAGGCGAACCGGCATGCGCTGCTGACAGCGGGGGCCGCGTGGCGGCCTGCGTCGCGATCAGCCTGTTGGCGGGGAATGTATCACAGCGGCCATCGTGGATTTTCCGGGTTGACGCGGTATCGCGGCGTGCGCCGTCCGGTGTCGCCACACGGTTCTTTCTGCACGATCATGCTTTTTGCCGGTGCGCGCGACGCGCATTCGTCAGAGCAGAGCGACGCGCGAACGGACGTGAAATTGTCGTAAAGCGACGCGCGCCCGATGCGAATCGGCGCACCGCGCGGCGCGATATGCGTCGCGCTGCTGCGCACAAGTCCGGTGCGCGATGCCCGCCGTTGCTGGCCGTGCGCGTATTGCGCCGCCGCAATCGGGTGCCGACCCGTGCTGCGGGCCGCCGGGCGGGGCCGGCGACCGTGTCGTATTTGCGCAAGCGTTTGTCGTAATTCGTCGGCAGGTCGGGGTTTTTTCTGGCAACTATGTAGGCACGCTATGCAAGTGCGAGTCCCCGCTACACGAGGAGAAGGTTTCGATGGATGCCCCCAAGGTCGTGGTCGAAGGTCTGTGCAAGGTGTTTGGAAGTAATCCGCAGCAGGCGCTCGACATGCTCGCCGCCGGCGCGACGAAGGACGATGTGCTCAAGCGCACCGGCCAGGTCGTCGGCGTGCACAACGTCTCCTTCGATGTGCAGGAAGGCGAAATTTTCGTGCTGATGGGCCTGTCCGGCTCCGGCAAGTCCACGCTGATCCGCCTCGTGAACCGGCTGGTCGATCCGAGCGCCGGCAAGGTGATGATCGACGGGCTCGATGTCGCGTCGGCACGCCGCTCGGCGCTGACCGCGCTGCGCCGCAAGGACATGAGCATGGTGTTCCAGTCGTTTGCGCTGATGCCGCATCGCACCGTGGTGTCGAATGCCGCGTTCGGGCTGGAAGTCGCGGGCATGGGCAAGAAGGAGCGCGAGCGCCGTGCGATGGAAGTGCTCGAGCAGGTCGGCCTCGCGCCGTTCTCGCACAAGCTGCCGTCCGAGCTGTCGGGCGGCATGCAGCAGCGCGTCGGCCTGGCCCGCGCGCTGGCCGTGAACCCGTCGCTGATGATCATGGACGAGGCGTTCTCCGCGCTCGACCCGCTCAAGCGCCGCGAAATGCAGGACGTGCTGCTGCAACTGCAGAAGGAGCAGCGCCGCACGATCATGTTCGTGTCGCACGATCTCGAGGAAGCGCTGCGCATCGGCAACCGCATCGCGATCATGGAAGGCGGCCGGCTCGTGCAGGTCGGCACGCCGCAGGACATCATCGCGAACCCGGCCGACGATTACGTGCGCGCATTCTTCGACGGCATCGACACCAGCCGCTACCTCACGGCCGGCGACCTGATGCAGACGGGCGCCGTGCCGCTCGTGTCGAAGTGCGATGCCGCGAACGTCGCGGCGACGCTCAACGGCAGCGCCGAATACGCGTTCGTGCTCGACGCCGAACGCAAGATCCGCGGCTTCGTCACGCGGGACGCGCTCGGTCAGGCCACGCCGTCGGTGCGGCCGATCGAAAGCATCCGGCGCGACGCGTCGCTCGAACATGTCGTCGCGCGCGTGGTCGCGAGCCCGAATGCACTGCCGGTCGTCGACGACGACGGCTGCTACTGCGGCTCGGTCGATCGTGCGCTCATCCTGAAGGCCATCACGCGTTCGCGAGGTTCCCATGTCTGAAATGATTCCGCTCGGTACCTGGGTCGACCAGTCCGTTCACTATCTGCTCGACCACGACGCAAAGACGTTCGACGCGATCGGCCAGGCGATCGAAGGGCTCGCGGCATTCGTCGAGCACGGCCTGCAGGCGATCCCGATGTGGATGATGATGGCCATCTTCATCGGCGTCGGGCTGTGGCGGGTGGGCTGGCGCTTTGCGCTGTTCACCACCGCGTCGCTGCTGCTGATCTTCGCCACCGGCTTCTGGGACCAGACGGTCATCACGCTCGGCCTCACGCTGTCGTCGACGATCATCAGCCTCGTGCTCGGCATTCCGCTCGGCATCTGGGCCGCGAAGAGCAAGTGGGTTGCCGCGATCGTGCGCCCGATCCTCGACCTGATGCAGACGATGCCGGCCTTCGTCTACCTGATTCCGGCCGCGATGCTGTTCGGTCTTGGCCGCGTGCCGGGGATCCTGTCGACGGTGATCTTCGCGATGCCGCCCGCGGTGCGCCTGACGAGCCTCGGTATCCGCCACGTGAACCGCGAGATCGTCGAAGCCGGCCAGGCATTCGGCTGCACGCCGTGGCAATTGCTGTACAAGGTGCAGTTTCCGAACGCGCTGCCGTCGATCATGCAGGGCGTGAACCAGACGATCATGATGGCGCTGTCGATGGTGATCATCGCGTCGATGGTCGGCGCGGGCGGCCTCGGCAACGACGTGCTCGCCAGTATCCAGCGCCTCGACATCGGTCTCGGTTTCGAAAGCGGCCTGTCGGTCGTGCTGCTCGCGATCATTCTCGACCGCATCACCGAGAGCTTCGGCCGCGCGCCGGGCACCGTGAAGGCGCCGCTGTTCTCGGGCCTCAAGCAGCTGTTTCGCGTGAAAGCCGCACACGCACAAGCGTGACCTCCGGCGGCCGGCACCGCCGGCCGCTCACCCTGAATATTTGATAACGGCCTCCGCGGTTCGCGCCGCGGGGCTAGCCCCCTGCAACCTCCTCGCCAGGAGACCGATGTGACGTCCGCCGTCGCCGTGGCGCCCGCCGCCTGCGTTTCACCGGTTTCGTCTCTCGCCCATTTCGGCTTCCTGACGCTGCCGAACTTTTCGATGATCGCGTTCTCGAGCGCCGTCGAAGTGCTTCGGATGGCGAACTACGTCGGGCGAGCCGATCACTACCAGTGGTCGATCTACTCGCTCGACGGCAGTCCGGTGCACGCCAGCAACGGCATCGCGGTACGGCCCACGCAGGCGCTCGACTACACGAACCTGCCCGACGTGATGATCGTGTGCGGCGGTATCCGCATCCGCGACGTGGTCGACGAAGGCGCGCGCGATACGCTCGCGGCCCTCGCCGAACGCGGGCTGCCGCTCGGCGGTATCTGCACCGGTGCGTACGCGCTGATGTCGAGCGGGTTGCTCGACGGCTATCGCTGCACCGTGCATTGGGAGAACCTGTCCGCGCTGCATGCCGAGTTTCCGCAGGTCGGGTTCGCCGACGAGCTGTTCGTCGTCGACCGCGACCGGCTGACCTGCACCGGCGGCACCGCGCCGCTCGACCTGATGCTGAACCTCGTCGGCATGCGTTTCGGCCAGCAGCTGGCCGCGCAGGTGTCCGAGCAGTTCATCCTGGAGCGCATCCGCAGTTCGACCGATACGCAGCCGATTCCGGTCGATGCGCGGGTCGGCTTCTCGCGCGCCGAGCTGATCGAGGTCGTGCGGCTGATGGAGGCGAACATCGAGGAGCCGCTGTCGCTGGAGGAACTCGCGCGGCTCGTGCGGCTGTCGCAGCGGCATCTGCAGCGCATGTTCAAGGTGTACCTGAACGTGTCGCCGACCCACTATTACCTGACGCTGCGCCTGAAACGCGCACGCGACCTGCTGCGCACGACCGACGCGTCGATCGCGCGCGTGACGACCGTCTGCGGCTTTCATTCGCCATGTCATTTCAGCAAGGCCTATCGCGCGCAGTTCGGCCATGCGCCGAGCTACGAGCGCCGGCTGCCGGGGCGCTGAACCGGGGCCACGATTCGGTCCGCGACGCCGCCGGGATCGCGGCGCGCGGCTTCAATAAACGATCCCGCATTCAAGCAAACGACATCACTTTGAGGAGAAGCAAGATGAAGCGCCTATTGATCGCAGCGGTGTGCGGGGTCGGGATAACCGCGCCGATGTCGGCCGTGTATGCGGCCGATCCGCCCGTATGCAAGAACGTGCGCTTCGCGGATGTCGGCTGGTCCGACATCGCGGCGACCACCGGCCTCGCATCGACGATGCTGCAGGGGCTCGGCTACAACCCGACGAAGACGATCGCATCGGTGCCGATCACGTTCGCGGGGATCAAGAGCAAGCAGATCGACGTGTTCCTCGGCTACTGGTCGCCGACGATGGACCCGATCATCCAGCCGTTCACGAAGGCCGGCACGATCAAGGTGCTCGCGACGCCGAACCTGACCGGCGCGAAATACACGCTCGCGGTGCCCGACTACGTGTACCAGGGCGGCCTGAAGTCGTTCGCGGACATCCAGAAATACGCGGACAAGCTCAACGGCAAGATCTACGGGATCGAGCCGGGCAATGACGGCAACCTGCTGATCAAGAAGATGATCGACGGCAACCAGTTCGGCCTCGGCAAGTTCAAGATGGTCGAGTCGAGCGAAGCCGGGATGCTGGTCGAGGTGAATCGCGCGATCCGCGACAAGCAGTGGATCGTGTTCCTCGGCTGGGAACCGCATCCGATGAACGTGCAGATGAAGATCGACTACCTGAGCGGCGGCGACGCCGTGTTCGGTCCGAACTACGGCGAAGCGAAGGTGCTGACCGCGACGCCGCCCGATTATTCGCAGCGCTGCCCGAACGTCGCGAAGTTCGTGTCGAACCTGCAGTTCACGACGTCGATCGAGAACCACGTGATGATGCCGATCATGAACAAGGAAGACCCGAACAAGGCGGCGGCCGAGTGGCTGAAGGCGAACCCGCAGGCGCTCGACAAGTGGCTCGCCGGCGTGACGACGCTCGACGGCAAGCCGGGGCTGCCGGCGGTGAAGGCGTATCTCGGCGTGCATTGAGCGACGGGCACGGGGCTTCACGGTCCTGACCGGGAGCCCGGCGCGTCGTCGAGCCGGTGGAAGCGGGGCGCACGTCCTGCCTCCACCGGCTTTTTGCATTCGGCTTCACGCGCGGCGCGATGGCAAGAGGACGATGCGCTAGACTGCTCGATCCGATCGAGGAGGCGGCGATGATCCGCAACACGCGTGATGTATCCGGATGGCGACACGAACACGGCAGGCGGCTGAACGACATGTCCATGCGTGCCGACGAGGGCCGCAGCCGGATGACGCGGCATCCCGACGGTCGTTTCGCATGAAGCGCATCGAGCAAGTGGTGCTCGCCGCCGATCTCGCGGGCACGGTGGTGTTTGCGATCGAGGGCGCCAATGCGGCGATTGGCGCCGGCCTCGACCTGTTCGGGGTCATGGTGTTGTCGCTCGTCGTCGCGCTCGGCGGCGGCGTGATCCGCGACCTGCTGATCGGCGCACGGCCGCCGAGCGCCGTGAGCGACTGGCGCTATCCGGCGCTCGCGTTCGCTTCCGGGTTGTTCGCGTTCGTGTTTCACGAGCGGGTCGCCGCGTTTTCTCCGTCGCTGCTCACGACGCTCGATGCGGCCGGCCTCGCGTTGTTCGCGGTCGCGGGCGCGGTGAAGGCGCTCGAATTCCGGGTTCACCCGTTCATCGCGACGCTGATGGGCGCCGTGACCGGCTGCGGCGGCGGTGTCGTGCGCGATGTCCTGCTCGCGCGGGTGCCGGCGGTCCTGGTCACGGATATTTATGCGAGCGCGGCGCTGCTCGGCGCGGTGTGCGTCGTGTCGTGCCGGCGGCTCGGTTGTCCGCCGGTCGTCGCGGCCGTGCTGGGCGGTGTTGCGTGCTTTGCGCTGCGGATGGCGGCGGTGCGCTTCGGCTGGCAATTGCCGAAAATCACCACCGGCGCGTGAGCGCTCGGCTCACGGTTCCTTCGTTGCCGCCGGTACGTCGAACACCCGATCGAACGCCCACTGGAACACGAACGCATAGCAGAAGAAGAACGCAAACAGCCCGATGTCGACGACGAACGCGTCGAGCCACGAGATGTCGAGCCACCACGATACGACCGGCACGAGGATGAAGATCAGCCCGCCTTCGAATCCGGTCGCGTGCAGGATGCGTCGCCCGAGCGTGCGCGTCGGCCGCCGGCGCGACGCTTCCCAGCGCTCGAACAGCGCGTTGAAAAGCATGTTCCACAGCAGCGCGATCGCCGACATCGTTGCCGACAGTGCGCCCGAATAGACGAGGTCCTGCTTGAAGATCGCCGCGATCACGGGCGAGATGCACGAAATCGCGATCGCTTCGTAGAGCACCGCCTGCGTGATCCTGCGCGGTAGGCCTTGCACGTAGTTGCTCCGGTTGACCGTCACGCGCCGCGGCACCGTGCCGCGGCGTCCCGCAAGGCTATGCGCGTTGCACGTCCGCTTCAATTCACCTAATCTCACCCCGATTGAATCCAATTCAACCCGGCCCGATCCGGCCCGCGAGGCCCCCGTGTTCTCGAAAATTCCCCTGACCGCATTGCGTGTATTCGAGTCGGCGGCGCGCCTCGGCGCATTCAAGGCTGCCGCGGATGAACTGTCCGTGACGCCGGCCGCCGTGTCGCATCAGATCAAGTCGCTCGAAAGCCGGCTCGGCGTGCTGCTGTTCGAGCGCGGGGCGAGCGGCGTGCGGCTCACGGACGAAGGCGAGCGCCTGTTTCATACGAGTCACGAGGCACTGCTCGCGTTGAGCCGCGGGCTCGATGCGGTGCGGCCGGAGACGCCCGAAGACCGCACGCTCGTGCTGACCACCACGCCCGCGTTTGCCGCGATGTGGCTGATTCCGCGTCTCGGCCGGTTTCGTCGCATCGATCCGCAACTGCACATCAAGGTCGAAACGGGCAACACGCTCGCCGATCTCGAACGCGATGCGCGGATCGATCTCGCGATTCGCGCGACGTCGCGCACGTTTCCGGCGCTGCACGAGATTGCGTTGATCGACGAGTATTTCGGCGCGTATGCGGCCGCCGGGTTCGATGCGCATCGCACGGACGAGCCGCTCGACCTGATCGAGACCGTGTGGGATACGCCGCTGCCGGTGTCGGTCGACTGGGCGTCGTGGTGCCGTGCGGCAGGCCACGAAGCATGGCTCGAACGCGCGGTGTTTCGCCATTACGACGACGAGCATTACGCGTTGCAGGCGGTGCTGCACGGGCAGGGCATCGCGCTGCTCAGCTCGGTGCTGGCCGCCGAGCATGTCGCGCACGGGGCATTGGCGCCGATCGAGCCGGCGGTGCGGATCGAAGGCGCGCGCTTCGTCGCGCTGTGCCGGCCGGGACGGGAGCGGGAGCCGCAGGTCAGGTCGTTTCTGGACTGGCTCGCGGCGGAGATTGCGCAGACGCGGGACGCGGTGGGGCGGATGGGGGAGGCGGACATCGAGCGGTAACGGGCGGGCTGTGCGCCCCGCTCCGAAATTGCCATCCCGGAGCGGGGAAACCGGCCCCACCGCGTGCGCTCACCCGAACCTGACGCAATAAACCGGAGGCAAATGCGCAGACACCAACTGCCAGTTCTCGCCGCCGTCATCGGACGTCCATAACCCGCCAGTGGTCGATCCCATCGCGAGGCGCGTGCCGGTGTCGTCGATCGCGAGCCCGTGCCGATACACGAGGTCGTACGCCGGCGCACTCGGCAACCCGTTCGAGAACTGCTCGAAACTGCGCCCGCCGTCGCGCGTGCGCGTGACGACGAAGCGGCCATCCACCGGAATCCGGCACGCATCCTTCACGGCCGGCACGAACCACGCCGTATCCGGCTCGCGCGGGTGCACGGCCACCGCGAAACCGAAGCTCGAAGGCTGCGCCTCGATGCGCCGCCAGTGTTCGGCGCCGTCGGTCGAACGGAAGATCGCGCAGTGATGCTGCGTCCACAGCACGTCAGGGTTCGCCGCGCACTGCACGACGCGGTGCGGGTCCTGCGCGTTGGGCTCGCCGCGCCGTTCGGGCGGCATGTAGTCGGCTTCCATTCCGTCGGCGGTCACCCGCCACGTCGCGCCGCCGTCGGCGGTCTGCCAGACGCCGCCGCACGAGATGCCGATCGTCACGTGCCGGCTGTCGCGCGGATCGACCATCACCGAATGAATGCCCGGCGCATCGTAGCCGCCGCCGCCCCATTCGGCGCGTTCGGGGCGGTCCCACAATGTGCGGTTCAGTACCCATGAGTTGCCGTGGTCGTCGGAGCGGAACAGCCCGCCGGGAATTGTGCCTGCCCACAGCGCGCCCGGCTCGTCGGCGCCGCCGGCTTCGAGCGACCAGATCTGCTGAAGCGTCCACGGCGGCTGCGGCGGGGCGGGGGGCTCGTCGTCCGCGTCGCCCTTGCCCGCGTGCGCGCCGGCGCCGCCAGGCGGTTCGTCGGCAGGCTGCGGCGGATAGACGGGAACCGCGCATTCTTCCCAATCGACGGCGCCCGCTCGCCTGCGGTGCAGCTTCACGCCGAAATGGCCGAGGTTGAGCGCCGCATAGAGCGTGCCGTCGCGCGGGTCGGCGAGCGCCACGCTGACGGGCTCGCCGATGAAATGCGGCTCACCGGGCGTCCAGCCGCCGCTACCGTCGGGTTGCATGACGAACAAGCCCTTGCGGGTCGCGACGAGCAGTCGATCGTTCATGTGCGATGTCTCCTGATGGTCCGCCTTGGCGCGATAGCGCTTGTTATCGGGGCTGCGCCCGTGCATGGGTCCCTTTATCCGCCCGTCAGCGCCTGGACGACATACACGCGGCTCGCGTCGCCGAGCGCATCGGACAGGCGCTGCCGGTCGCGGATCGGCTGGCCGTCGATGAAGACCGACAGGTGTTTTCGCAGCGCGCCCTGGTCGTCGAGGATGTAGCCGCGCAATCGCGGCTGCTCGCGGAAAACGGCGTCGAATGCTTCGCCGACCGTGCGCGCATCGATTTCGCGCTCGGGCGTTTCGATATGCCGCTGGATCGACGCGGCGAAGAAGAGGTGCGCCATGACGGGCAGATCGGAAGAGGGGCGAAGGGACGGTCTGTAGTTTAGGCGATCCCGCCGGGCGTTTCAGGGCCGCGTCACATGCCGGCGGCAGGCTGTCGGCGATATAGCGGGGTCGAAAGACAGCGGCCCGGACAACGCGATCGCCATGCCCGGTCGACAGGATTCGGTGAATCGGCAACAATCGTGCCGCGATCGTGGCGGCACGCGTCAGGCAGTTGTACTACGCATACTTGTCGCCAACCGTCTCCCTGACGGGGTGCGTGTCGTACACGATGACCATGCGCTCGACGAGCCCGCTTTCGTCGAATTCGAACACGTCGACACATTCGAACTGCACCGCCGAGCCGTCGTTAAGCCCCCAGTCGTACACGAAGTAACCCGTTGCCCGTCGTGCGCCGGTCGCGCTGACGCAGATGTCGATCAGGGTGATCCGGCTTTGTCCGGATGCGGCAACGACCTTGTCGAAGAACGGTTTCGGCTGCATCCAGCCGAGAAACGGAGAAAAAATCCGTGCATCCGGCGTGAACAGCGCGCAGATCGACGCGACGTCGCCGCGCTCGAGCGCCTTCAGATAGGTGTCGACCTGCTGCGTGTATAGTGCCTCCGACGACGAGACCATGCTCTTTCTCCGCTGATTGTTGACGAGCCGGGACGCAGTAGCCGCTGCGAATCCGATGCACCCACGATAGCGATGCAGCGATGACCGAACAATCGAAAAATCCGCAACCCGGGCATGCGGCCCGTGCATACCCGCTTGCCGAACTCACGCGAGCGCTGCCGCCGTTGACGGCGTTCCAGGCATTCGTCGCCGCCGCCGAACTGGGCAGCTTCAGCCGGGCCGCCGATCATCTGTGCAGGACCCAGGGTGCGGTGAGCCGTCAGGTGCAGCAACTGGAAGTGCATTACGGGTGCGCGCTGTTCGTGCGTCATGCGTCGGGGCTGGCGCTGACCGCGGAAGGCGGCGCGTTGCTGACGGTGGCCGTCGACGTCCTGACGCAACTGGCACGCCACGCGGGAAGTTCATGGCGGCGTCGCGCCGGTTCTCACGCTGCGGTTGCCGTCCACGTTCGCGATCCGCTGGCTGCTGCCGCGTCTTCCCGCGATTCATCGCGCACTCCAGCCGACCGAACTGCGGATCCAGACGTCGGCGGACGACACGCCGGATTTCGCCGGAACCGACGTCGACGCGATCGTCGTGCGCGGGGCCGGGCACTGGGCCGGCATGGTGTCGGTTCCGCTGTTTGCGGAGCGGCTGACGCCGATGTGTACCGGCACGCTGGCCGCTTCATTGAAATCGTTCGCCGACCTTGCGCGGGCCACGTTGCTTCATCCCGCCCGCGGGCATGA
This sequence comes from Burkholderia metallica, assembly GCF_902832845.1. Taxonomy (GTDB): domain Bacteria; phylum Pseudomonadota; class Gammaproteobacteria; order Burkholderiales; family Burkholderiaceae; genus Burkholderia; species Burkholderia metallica. The sequence continues at coordinate 114,687 of NZ_CADFDB010000016.1, forward strand.
CGAGTGGCGCTGCTGGCTCGCTGCGGTCGGCGCGACGCAGGTCGATCCGGAAACCGGGCTGGTACTGGACACGCTCGAGTTGACGCTCACGGCCGCGGAGCAGGGGCACGGCGTGGCGATCGGCGACCCGCGCATGGCCCGGGACCGGCTCGTGGCCGGGACGCTGGTGGCTCCCTTTGGCGACGTCGTGGACAACGGTCTCGGCTATTTTCTCGTGTACCCGTCGCCGCGCGCGACGCAACCCAGGATTCGCGCGCTGACGTCGATCCTGACGGAACTCGCGCAGGACGATTCGCCGCGCACCGCGTGACGGGCATCCGTGCCGGTCACACGCGCTAGACCGGAATCGACCGCCCGCGCATCCGGATCCCGATCCGCACGATACCGATCACCACATTCGACAGCCACGTGAGCCAGCGCGGCATCCCGCGCCGGCGGATATCGAGCAGCAGCACGATCCGCACCGCGTCGCTGTCGTTCCACACCTCGTGCGTGAACGTGTCGTCCCACAGCAGGAAGCGTCCTTCCTCGAGCCGGTATTCGTGGCCGTCGACCTTCAGCACGGCGGCCGGCGTGCCGTCCGCGCGCGTCGGCATCGACAGCACGAGATAGCCGCGCAGGATGCCGCGAAACGGGCCGCGATGCGGCGGAATGTGCTTGCCGGGCGCGAGGAACGACAGCGATGCGGACAGCACGTCCGGCGACGTCGCGACGATCGACGCGACGGTCGGGCAGCGCGACAGGTTGCGCGGGAACGGCTGGCCGTACGCCTGCATGATGAACATCCGCCAGTCGCGCGCGTCGTTGGCCGAGATGTCGTACTGCTCGCGCATGATTTCGTGAAAGCGCGGGATGCGCGGCATGTCGCGCGCCACCGCGAATGCCTCTGCCCGGATGTCGGCCCACGCGCGGACGAAACGCTCGGCATCGGGAAACGCGGCCGTATCGAGCACGGCGCCGCTGTCGATATGGCGGTCGTATAGCGTGCGCAACAGGCCGGCTGCATAGTCGTAAGCGACGGACATGGTCGATCGAAAGGCGATCCGTAAAGGTGTCGTCAGTCTGCACGAAGCGCGGCGCGCGCTGCGTTACGTCAGGTTACGCCGGCTGACGAAAGAATGACAGTTTCATGAACGTCCGTCGCAGGCGCTTCCGGCGCCGGGAAAGCCGCGTGCTCCGGGCTGCGCGACGCGCGGGAATAAACGCACACGCTCCGGCGTCATACGGGTGTAGCACATCGTCTCGTTGACTTCTCGAGGAGTGGAACATGCATACGCATTGGCTGGTGGCCGCCGCCGTGGCGGCGATTTCTCTCGCGGGTATCGCGACTCAAGCGTCGGCCCAGGGACTGACACGCGCGCAGGTCAGGCAGGAACTGATCGACGCTGAAAACAACGGGCTGCGCTTCGTGACCGATACGTCGTATCCGGACGTGAGCCCGCTGTTTCAGCAGCAGGTCGAACGGATGCCCGGGCATCAGGCGAGCACGGCGGTCGGCAGCGATCCGGCCACGTCATCCGAAGCGGGCAAGCCGGCGACGATGTCGCCGCGTCAGGGTGCCGCCGCGTGCGTCGGCCCCGCGAGTTTCTGCACGATTTATTTCGGGAGCTGACGCAGCCGCCTGCATCCGCGGGTCAGGCATTCAAGGTTTTCGACAAGGTTGATCGATGCGTAACATTGAAGGAGTTCATGATGAAAACATATATCGCAGTCCTGACGATGATCGGAGCGATCGTCTGTCAGTCGGCATTCGCACAAACGGCTGCGCCGCTGACGCGTGCGCAGGTTCGCGACGAATTGATGCGTCTGGAAGCGGCCGGGTACGACCCGGCGAAGGGAGACGAAGGCGAGTATCCGGCGGACATCCAGGCGGCGGAAGCGAAGCTGGCCGAGCAGGACCGGGCCCGAATGGCGGCGGCCGCCGCGCTTGCGCCGGCGGCCGGCATGCCGGCGCCGACCGGCAACTAGGTGCCGACATGGTCTTGTGTGACTTCAGTCCGCCGTGCTCGCGGCACGGCAGTTCCGCAGCCGTTCGTCACGCGCGGCGCGGCAGAGGGGCGCCGGCTGCGCTGCCTGTCATCGCGCGCCGTTTCGCACGGCGCCGCGATCATCTCGTCAGCCGCGCGCGACAGGCGGGCAGGCCGGTCGTGCGATGAACCGGAACGAAGACGGTATCGGCCTCGGCGGCAACACGGTTCATGTGCGCGGTGGCATACCGCGCCGCCAGCGTGGCGATCACCAGGGCAGCATGCGCTGCACGACCTGATCGCGCAGCACGAAGCGGTGCGCCAGTGCGGCTGCGACGTGCAGGCAAATGGCGCCGAACAGCACCCAGGCGAGGATGCCGTGCACGCCGCCCATCGCGTGGCCGAATCCGGAGCCGGCCGCCGACAGCGCGGGCAACGGCACGATGCCGAGTAGCGTCACGCCCCAGGCGCGCGACGACGCGTTGATCCAGCCGAGCAGCGGCACCCCGATCAGCAGGGCGTAGAGCGCGAAATGCGTGACGCCCGACAGTGCGCGCATCGCGCGCGGCAGGTCGCTCGCGGGCGGGCGATGCGTCGCGCGCCACAGCACGCGGCAAGCCATCGCGGCGAGCAGCGCGGTTCCTACGAGGAGGTGCGCGGCGATCAGGCCGATGGGCTGCGTATCGCGGTGCACGTCGGGCATCGTCCAGCCGATCGCAAATTGCGCAACGACCAGCGCGACGATCAGCCAGTGAAGAAAGCGCGCAACGGCGTCATAGCGGGCGGGCGTGGACATGCGGACTCCTGACGTACGACGGGGACGATATCGATCGGGCGAATTCTACGGATGCTTCCTTAACGAAACGTTAAGCGCGCGGCATCGCACGCGACGACCGGTCGTCGGGTGTGCCGGCCGGCACCGAGCCGCCCGCGTCCGCCGGCGGCAGCGTGATCGCGACGCCGAGGCCCCGGCCGCCGATGCCGGCCCCGAATTGCACGGTGCCGCCGAAGTACTGGGTGATGCGCGTGACGATCGACAGCCCGAGTCCGCTGCCGGGCGACTGCGCGCCGCTGCCGCGATAGAAACGGTCGCCGAGCCGCTCGTGCTCGCCGGGCGCGACGCCCGGGCCGTCGTCGCGCACGACGATGCGTTGCCGCCCGCCGTCGTCATGCACCGCGAGTTCGATGCGGCCGCCCGCGCGGCCGTACTTGACGGCGTTGTCGACGAGGTTGTCGAGCAGGATGCCGATCAGGATCGGATCGGCATCGATCGCCCGGCCGGATACGTGGCCGGCCACGACGTCGATGGCCTTGTCCGAAGCCTTCTGGAGATGGCGATCGATCGCGGCGTCGACGAGTTCGCGAACGACGACGGCGCGCGTCGGAATGCGTTCGTATTCGTCGAGTCGAGCGAGCAGCAGCAACTGTTCGGCGAGCCGCGCGCTGCGGTCGACACCTTGAACGACCCGCTGCATCGCCAGTTGCGTGCGAGCCGGATCGTCGGACGCGATCGCGACCTGGGCCTGGACCTTGATCGCGGCCAGCGGCGTCTTGAGTTCGTGCGCGGCGTCGGACGTGAACGCGCGTTCGCGCACGATCGATTGCCGCAGCCTGGCCAGCAGGCGGTCGATCGCGTCGACCAGCGTGCGCACCTCGTCCGGCACGGTCGCGATGGCGAGCGGTTCGAGCGATCGCGCGTCGCGCGCGCCGATCAGCGTCGAAAGCGTTTTCAACGGCGCGAGACCGCGCCCGATCAGGTACCAGAGGAGGAGCGCCAGCACCGGGAGCGCGACGATCAGCGGCAGGACGATGCCGCGTGCGATGCCGGTCGCCAGATCGCTGCGCGTATTGGCGATCTCCATCACGCGTATCCAGCGCCCCGACGCGTTGTCGCGCAATGTGTGCGTACGCCACGGCGCGTCGTGAATGACGATCGTCTCAGGGGCGCCGCGCGGGTTGCGGATATCCGGCAACGCGGCCGCTTCGGCCGGAAGGCTTGATGCGACCACGTTGCCTCGGGCGTCGCGTACCTCGAACAGGATGTCGCGCGGCAGGCGATCGCCATCGCTTTCAGGGCTGGGTCTCGCGCTGCCGCGATCCAGTTCGACGCGTGCGTCCGGCGGAAAACGGGCGAGGCGGCCGAGGTCGGCGGCCGACAGATCGACCAGGAGCGACGCATATTCGACGAGGCGGGCGTCTTCCCATTCGCCGATCTCGCGCGTCGCATAGCGGAAGCCGCCGAGTACGGCGACGAGCCACACGACGGTCACGCAGCCGAGCGCCATCGATGAAACGCGGCGCCGTATCGAGCGGGAGATCATGCGAGGTCGACCACGTAGCCGATGCCGCGGACGGTGCGGATCAGTTCCGCGCCGAGCTTCTTGCGCAGGTTCGAGACATGGACCTCGATCGCATTGCTTTCGATGCCTTCCTGCCAGCCGTACAGCGTGTCTTCGAGGCGCGCGCGCGACTGCGGCGCGCCCGGGTGGCTGACGAGCTGAACCAGGATCGCCCACTCGCGCGAGGTCAGCGCGATACGCGATGCATCGCGCGTCACCGTGTGGGCGGTCAGGTCGATCGTGATGTCGCGCCACACGATTTCATCACCGGCGCGACCTTGCGAACGGCGCACGAGCGCACGACAACGGGCAAGCACCTCGGTCAGCTCGAACGGTTTCGCGAGATAGTCGTCCGCGCCGTCGTCGAGGCCGCGAACGCGGTCGGCCACGGTGCCGCGCGCGGTCAGCACCAGCACGGGGACCGTATCGCCCGCGTCTCGCAACGCACGCAGCAGTTCGGTGCCCGATTTTCCCGGCAGACCGAGATCGAGCACGACGAGTGCGAAGCGCGTCGTCGCGAGCGCCGCGGCGGCCGCGTGACCGTCGCGCAACCAGTCGACGTGATAGCCGGCCTGACTCAGGCTGATCTCGAGACCGCTGCCGATCAGGTCGTCGTCTTCAACAAGGAGGAGTCGCATGGTCGATTCGGGGGGCGGATGCCTGCGATTGTACGAGTGCAACCGTGCATGCGTGCAACGGATTGTAATGGTGCAGCATCCGGCTTTCCGCGATTCTGAAGAACGCTTAAGGTTTGCCTCCGGCAATCCCGCTACCATCGGCCACACCGTTTCTCGGGTGTCATCCGTTCCCAGGATCCCGAACCGGGTCACGCATGTCCGGCACATGCCGCGCGTGCTTGCCCGTCAATCCGCGGCCCTTTCGATCGATCTCCGATCGATGCGTGTCGTCCGTACGGGAGGTTCATTCTCCATGGCATCTTCGACGATCGGGCGATGGCGTGCCCACCTGCTGATCGCCGCACTGGCCGGCATGTTCATTCAGTGTTTCGTGCTGGTGTCGTTGCTCGCAGGCCGCATACCCGAAGCATTTTTTACCACGACGACGTTTCGCGTCTGGACCGTCATCGCGGTCGCCACCGCGATCCTTTCAGCCCGCAAGCTTGCCGATACGGCGTTTCGGGCCGCCGTCGCATGCGGCTACGTGCGCGTGACCGGAATCGATCGCCGCACGGTAGTTGTGTCATCTGATTGCGCGTACCGTCGCCTGGTCGTCCTTCACATCCGGCTGCACGGGAATCGATACGGCGGCGCGCACGGGTGAGCCCGCGTGCGCGCGGCTGCGCCGGGGTGTCGTGGTCGTACGGGTCACCACTGGGGAGAAGCATGGTTTTGCTGCATGTGCTGCACGCGCTGGCCGGCGCAATGTCGATCGTCTGCGGGCTGGGCGTGTTGCTGGGCATTGCCTACACGGTCACGGCCAGCGTGCTGGTCGGCCGGTTCTTTTCCCGGGCGGCGGCCCGGCCGCGCGCGTATCCGGGCGTCACCGTCGCGAAGCCGCTGCACGGTGACGAGTGGCAACTCGTACAGCATCTCGAAAGCTTCTTCGTGCAGAATTATCCGGGCCCGGTCCAGCACCTGTTCGGCGTGCACGATGCGGCCGACAAGGCGCTTGCCGCCGTCGAGACGCTGCGCGCGCGCTACCCGGACGCGAACGTCAAGGTTGTCGCCGATGCGCGGCTGTACGGGCCGAACCGCAAGATCGCGAATCTCGTGAACATGCTCGAACACGCGGAGTATTCGGTGCTCTGTCTCGCCGACAGCGACGTGCTGGTCGAGCGCGATTATCTGTGTGCCGTCGTCGGCGCGCTACAGCAGCCGGATGTCGGCATCGTGACGAGCGTGTATCGCGGCATCGCATCGCCGGGCTTCTGGTCCGGTGTCGCGGTCGCGATGACGAACTACCATTTCCTGCCGGGCGTGATCACCGGGCTCTTCATCGGGCGTGCGCGGCCGTGCTTTGGCCAGACGATCGCGATCACGCGCGCAACGCTCGACCGCATCGGCGGCCTGACGCGTTTCGCGCATCACCTGGCCGAGGATCACGCGCTGGGCGAAGCGGTGCGGCAGGTAGGCGCGCAGGTCGTCATCCCGCCGTTCGTCGTCGGGCATGCGTGTGTCGAGGAGACGTTCGCGAAGCTCTACGCACACGAGTTGCGCTGGAGCTGCACGATCCGCGCGGCGGACCGGCTCGGTCACGCGGGCTCGGTGCTGATGCACCCGGTGCCGCTCGCGCTGCTGGCGCTGGCGTTCTCCGGCGGCACGGCTGCCGCGTGCTGGCTGGCGGTGGCGGCGCTCGTCGCGCGCACGCTGCTGATGCTGAGAACGAGCCGCGCGACCGGCGCGGGCCTGCGCGGCGCGATCTGGCTGCCGTTCGTCGATCTCCTGCAGTTCTTCGTGTTCGTGTCGAGTTTCTTCTCGTCGCACGTCGTGTGGCGCGGCACGCGCTTTCGCGTCGACCGGGAAGGCCTGCTGTCGTCGGCGAGCGAATCATGACGACGCAGACTAACCCCGGCGCCGATGCAGCGGAGCGGAACGCCGCGCGGGGCGACGCGCGGCTTCGCCATGTGGGGCAGGTGGCGGCGCTGGGCGGGCTGGCGCTCGCCGTGTGGCTGATCTGGCGCGAACATCCACTGGACATCCTGCATCGGCTGCAGATCGCCGGCGCGGGGCTGCTGCTCGCGGCGCTGGCGCACATCCTGCCGATGCTCGCGAATGCATGGGACTGGCGGATGCTGATCCGCAGCCCGCGCCGGCCGTCGTTCGCGACGATGCTGAAGCTCGTGTGGATTCGCGAATCGATCAACGGATTGTTGCCGGTCGCGCGGATCGGCGGCGAGATCGTATCGTTCGGCCTGTTGCGGCAGGCGGGCGTGCGGCCGGCGACCGTGGTGGCGAGCCTCGTCGCCGACATGCAGCTGACGCTGATCAGCCAACTGGTGTTCGCGCTGGTCGCGATCGGCTACGTGCTCGAGCACGTGTCGTCCGATGCCGCGCGGGTGGCCGGCAACCTCGCGATCGGCATGGCCGCGCTGGTGCCGGTGCTGCTGCTGTTCGCGCTGGTGCAGCACGCGCGGCCGTTCGAGCGCGCGATGCGCGTGCTCAACCGTGTCACGAGCGGCAAGGTGGTGGCGCTCGTCGGCGAATCGGCGCGCACCGATCAGTCGATCCGGATGATCTGGAGAAAGACCGGCATCGTCGTGCGTTATCTCGTGATCTGGCAGACGCTTCAGTTCGTGGGCTACGCGCTGGAAATCTGGCTCGCATTGTACTTCCTCGGCGCGGAGCCGACCTTCGCGCAGGCGCTCGCGATCGAGGCGCTGATCCAGCTCGTGAGCAGCATCGCGTTCCTGATGCCGGGCGGCCTCGGCGTGCAGGAGGGCGGGTTCGTGCTGATCGGCGGACTGCTCGGGTTCGACCCGCCGACTTGTCTCGCACTGGCCGGCGCCCGCCGCGTGCGCGACCTGCTGTTCTATCTGCCGGGCTTGCTCGCATGGCAGTGGGCGGCCGGTTCGACGCATCGGCCGGGCGGCACGAAACGCGCGTCGTTGCCCATCGGGGAATCCGCCCGGCCGCATTGATGCGACCGGGCGCCCATGCCGCCCACGCGCGGCGGGCGGCGCGGGAATCAGCGCCGTTCGTCCGCGATGTGGCTGCGGATCACGTCCGCGAACGACGTGTCGCCCTTCAGCCCGAGCGCTTCCGCGCGCGACGTATCCCAGCGGCCCGGCCAGCTGCCGACGATCTTCTCGACGCGCTCGTCCGGTACGTGGCGGATCAGTTTTACGACGTCGTCGCCGGCAACTTCACGCAGCGCGGCGATCATTTCATCGACCGACACCGACAGGCCGGGCAGATTGATCACCCGTTTGTTGCCGAGCTTCGCGCCGTCGATCTCGCAGCCGGCGACGAGCGCGTCGATCGCGCCGCGCGGCGACAGCAGCCACAGCCGCGTCGAACCCGGCACCGGGCACACGCTTTCCTCGCCGTTCAGCGGCTCGCGGATGATGCCGCTCGCGAACGACGACGCGGCCGCGTTCGGCCGGCCCGGCCGCACGCTGATCGTCGGCAGGCGCAGCACGCGGCCGTCGACGAAGCCGCGTCGCGCGTAGTCGCACAGCAGCAGTTCGGCGATCGCTTTCTCCGCGCCGTACGACGATTGCGGATTCAGCGCGGTGTCGTCCTGCACGACGTCGGGCAGCGCGCCGCCATACACCGCGACCGAGCTCGTGAACACGACGCGCGGCTGGTGGCCGCGGGCGCGGCACACTTCGAGCAACGTGCGCGACGCATCGAGGTTGATCCGCATGCCGAGATCGAAATCGGCTTCGGCCTGCCCGCTGACGATCGCCGCGAGGTGGAAGATCGCGCCGGTCTGCGTGTCGATCGCGCTGTCGAGCACCGTGCGATCGGCGATATCGCCGACGATCGACGTCACGCGTGCGTCGCCGAAATCGCTGCCCGCGACGACGTCGAGCAGCACCAGCTCGTCGATCTTCTCGCTGCGGCCGCCGGGGCCGGTCAGTTCGCCGCGCTCGAGCAGTTTGCGCGCGAGACGCTGGCCGAGGAAGCCGGCGCCGCCGGTGATCAGTACTTTCATGTTCTTCACCCTCAGAGGAATACGGGAATTACAGGTACGGCCTGAGCCAGCCGAGCCCTTCGGACGTGCCGGCTTTCGGCCGGTATTCGCAGCCGATCCAGCCGTCGTAGCCGAGCGCATCGATCAGCGCGAACAGATACGGGTAGTTGAGTTCGCCGACGTCCGGCTCGTGGCGCTCGGGCACGCCCGCGATCTGGATATGGCCGATGCCCGCGAAATCGCGCTTGAGCTTCATCGCGAGATCGCCTTCGACGATCTGGCAGTGGTAGCAGTCGAACTGCACCTTCAGGTTCGGCGCGCCGACTTCCGCGCAGATTGCCTGCGCGTCGTCCTGGCGGCTCAGGAAATAACCGGGCATGTCGCGCTGGTTGATCGGCTCGATCAGGATCGTGATGCCGTGCGCGGCGGCGGCCTGGGCGGCATGCCGCAGGTTCGCCAGGTAGGTGTCGCGATGGCGCGCGCGGTCGGCGCCCGGCGGCACCATGCCGGCCATCACGTGCAGCTTCCGGTTGCCGAGCACGCGCGCATAGTCGAGCGCCTGGTCGATGCCGTTCCGGAACTCGTCCTCGCGGCCCGGCAGCGACGCGGTGCCGCGTTCGCCTGCGGCCCAGTCGCCGGGCGGCGCGTTGAACAGCGCCTGTTCGAGATTGTGTGCGTCGAGGCGCGCGCGGATGTCCTCGGCGGCGAAGTCGTACGGGAACAGGTACTCGACGGCCTTGAAGCCGTCGTAGGCGGCAGCGGCGAAGCGTTCGAGAAACGCATGCTCGGTGTACATCATCGAGAGGTTGGCGGCGAAGCGTGGCATGGCAGCGGGTCCTGTGAATGAATGGGGCGGGGCGTCGGGCGCCCCGCGTCGAATGGCTGCGCGATGAGCGGCGCGTCAGCGATTCACGAGTTTCGCGGGCGTGAGCCACACGGCGAGCGCGCCGATCACGAGCATCGCCGCGAGCACGTACATCCCGGATGCGGTGCTGTGCGTGACGTCCTTCAGGTAGCCGATCACGTATGGGCTCGCGAAACCGGCGAGGTTGCCGACCGAGTTGATGATCGCGATCCCGGCCGCGGCCGCGGAGCCGGCGAGGAACGCGGTCGGCAGCGACCAGAACAGCGGCGCGCAGGTCAGCACGCCGCCTGCCGCGAGCGACAGGAACACGATCGACACCGCCGTATTGTGCGAGTACGACGCGGCGACCGCAAACCCGAGCGCGCCCATCAGCGCCGGCACGATCAGGTGCCAGCGGCGTTCGCGGCGCTTGTCCGCGCTGTGGCCGAACAGGTTCATCACGACGATCGCGACAAGGAACGGAATCGCGGACAACAAGCCGATCTGCAGCGTATCGGTGATCCCGGTCGATTTGACGAGCGTCGGCATCCAGAACGTGAGGCCGTACTGGCCGGTGACGAACGCGAAGTAGATCAGCGACATCCACCACATGCGCGGGTCGGCGAATACGGCCTTCAGCGAATGGCCGTGCTTCTGCTGCTCCTGCGGCTGCGCGGCGATTTCGTCTTCGAGCAGTTGCTTCTCGCGCTCGTCGAGCCACTTCGCGCTGCGGATGCTGTTGTCGAGATACAGGATCGTCGCGATGCCGACGAGCACGGCCGGCACGGCTTCGATCATGAACATCCATTGCCAGCCATGGAAGCCCGAGCCGCCGTGAAAGCGCTCCATGATCCAGCCCGACAGCGGGTTGCCGAAGATGCCCGATACCGGAATCGCGGACATGAACACCGCGATGATCTTCGCGCGGCGATGCGACGGGAACCAGTACGTGAGATACAGGATCACGCCCGGATAGAAGCCGGCTTCCGCGAGGCCGAGCAGGAAGCGCAGCACGTAGAACTGCGTCGGCGTCTGCACGAACGCGAACAGGCCGGACAGCAGGCCCCACGTGATCATGATCCGCGCGATCCAGATGCGCGCGCCGATGCGGTGCATCAGCATGTTGCTTGGCAGTTCGAACAGAAAATAGCCCAGAAAGAAAATGCCGGCGCCGAGCCCGAACACGGTTTCGCTGAACGCGAGATCCTGCGACATCTGCAGCTTCGCGAAGCCGACGTTCACGCGGTCGAGATACGCGACCACGTAGCAGAGCATCAGGAACGGCACGATGCGCCAGAACACTTTCTTGTAGGTGCGGTCGAGTTCGGCCGAATGGGCGGGCGCGGCGGGCGAGCGGCCAGCGGCCGCGTCGAGAGCAGTCATCGTCGTCTCCAGGATGTTGTCTGCCGGCGGCGCGCGCGCCGCCGGATCATGTGTGTGTGCTGACGGAACGGCCCGCGCACACGGCGGGCAGGAAAATCGTTGCGCGGCGCGTCGTTACCAGCGCGCGCCGAAGCTGGCACGCAGTTCGTCGAGCGCCGCGTCGTCGAGCGGTTCGGGTTTCGGGTGCGTCATCAGCCACAGCCGTGCCGTTTCCTCGAGTTCTTCGAGCGCATACGACGCGTGCGATACCGACGGCCCCCACATCACCGGGCCGAGGCGCTCCAGCAGCACGCCGCGCACCTGGTCGGCGAGCGCCGCGACTTCGGCCGCGACGGCCGGGTCGCCCGGGCGGCGGTAGCGGATCAGCGGAACGTGGCCGACCTTCATCACGTAGTACGGCGTGATCGGCGGCAGCACGTCGGTGTCGCGCCACACGCCCGCGAGCGTCAGCGCGACGAGATGCGTCGAATGCGTATGGACGACGCCGTTCGCCTCCGCGTTGCGTGCGTAGATGCCGCGATGCAGCGCGAGCGTTTTCGACGGCTTGCCGCCCGACACGGGCTGGCCGTCCGTGCCGACCTTCGCGATGTCGTTCGGGTCGAGCCGGCCGAGGCACGCGTCGGTCGGCGTGATCAGCCAGCCGTCGGGCAGGCGCGCGCTGATGTTGCCCGCGCTGCCCACCGCATGGCCGCGCGCATACAGGCTCGCGCCGACCACGCAGATTTCCTCGCGCAGTTTGGCTTCGCTGCTCATCGTGCGGCTCCGTCGAGCGCGCGCAGCGCCTTGTCGAAAAAGTCCGTGGTGCCGAAGTTGCCGGATTTCAGCGCGAGGCCGAGCGGCTGCGCGTCGCTGGCCCCGCTTCCTTCGGGCGTGGCGGTGGCCGGCACGCCCGGATCGATCTGCGCGCCGATCTGCAGCGACTTCACGTCGAGCGCCTGCACGACCGCGCCGGACGTCTCGCCGCCGGCGACGACGAACTTGCGCACGCCGAGATCGCGCAGGCCGCGCGCGATCGCCGCGAGCGTGGCTTCGACGAGATGGCCGGCCGCGTCGACGCCGAGCGCCTGCTGCACGGCCTTCACTTCGTCGGGCGTGGCCGTCGCGTAGATCAGCACCGGCTGCGGCAGGTGCGAGCGCGCGAACGCGAGCGCCTGGTCGACGACGGGTTCGCCGCGCGCCGCCGCGAGCGGATCGATGCGAAAGCTCGGCCGCGTCGTGCGCCATGCGGCGACCTGCGCGTTGGTGGCCTTCGATGCGCTGCCGGCGAGCACGGCCGACAGGCCTTCGATGCGCGGCAGCGACGCCGCGTCGTCGCGCTCGGGCAATTGCTCCGCGCGGCGGAAATTCGCGGGCAGGCCGAGCGCGATGCCCGAGCCGCCGGTGACGAGCGGCAGGCCCGCGCACGCTTCGCCGAGCACGTAGAGATCGCGGTCCGACAACGCATCGGCGATCGCGAAGCGCACGCCTTCCGCGCGCAACTGGTCGATCCGCGTGCGCACGGCGGCCGCGCCCAGCGCGATCGTGTCGTAGCGGATCAGGCCGACCGGCGACTTCGTCTGCCGCTGCAGCACGCGCACGAGGTTCGCGTCCCGCATCGGCGTGAGCGGATGGTTTTCCATCCCCGATTCGTTCAGCAGCACGTCGCCGACGAACAGGTGGCCGCGATAGATCGTGCGGCCGTTCTCGGGGAAGGCCGGACACGCGATCGTGAAGTCGCCGCCGGCCGCATCGAGCAGCGCATCGGCGACGGGCCCGATGTTGCCCGCGTCGGTCGAATCGAACGTCGAGCAATACTTGAAGAAGAACTGCCGGCAGCCCTGCGCGCGCAGCCACGCGTACGCGGCGAGCGATTGCGCGACGGCGTCGGCAGCAGGGATCGTGCGCGACTTCAGCGCGACGACGATCGCGTCGGCATCGAGCGCCGCGTCGGCCGCGGCGCCGTCGGCGGGCACGCCGATCGTCTGCACGGTGCGCATGCCGCTCTTGACGAGCATGTTCGCGAGATCGGTCGCGCCGGTGAAATCGTCGGCGATGCAGCCGAGCAGGGGACGGGAAGCGGAAGCGGTCATGGCGGGTACGTCGTTCGAATCAGCGGGCGGGCGGCAGCGTGATGCCGGGGAAAGTCTTGATCACGGCGGAATCGTCCTCGCCGCCGTGACCGGCGCTCGATGCGCTCATGAACATCTGGTGCGCGGTGGCCGACAGCGGCAGCGGGAACTTGCTGCGGCGCGCGGTATCGAGCACGAGGCCGAGATCCTTCACGAAGATGTCGACGGCCGACAGCGGCGTGTAGTCGCCGTTCAGGATGTGCGGCACGCGGTTCTCGAACATCCACGAGTTGCCGGCGCTGTGCGTGATCACGTCGTACAGCGCGTCGGCGTCCACGCCTTCGCGCAGGCCGAGCGCCATCGCCTCGGCCGCCGCCGCGATGTGCACGCCGGCCAGCAGCTGGTTGATGATCTTCACTTTCGAGCCGATGCCGTGCGCGTCGCCGAGGCGATAGACCTTGCCGGCGATCGCCGCGAGCACGTCCTCGCAGCCCGCGTACGCGGCGGTCGGGCCCGACGTCATCATCGTCATCTCGCCGGCGGCCGCGCGCGCGGCGCCGCCGGACACCGGCGCATCGAGCATCTGCAGGCCGGCGGCCTCGATGCGTGCGCCGAGCGCGACCGCGAATTCGGGCGCGACGGTCGCGCTCGCGATCACGACGCCGCCCGGCTTCATCGCCGCGACCGCGCCGTGTTCGCCGAACAGCACCGTTTCGGTTTGCGCGGCGTTGACGACGAGCGTGACGACGACGTCGCACTGCGCGCCGAGTTCGGCCGGGCTCGCGCACGCGATGCCGCCTTCCGCGGCGAACGCCTGCAGCACGGTGTCGCGCACGTCGCATGCATGGACGCGCAGGCCGGCGCGCAGCAGCGAGCGGGCGACGCCGAGGCCCATCGCGCCGAGGCCGATGACTCCAACATTTCGTGACATGGTCAACCTTGATCGATTCGGGAGTGGGGCGGCGCTGTGGCCGCCGGTTTCAGCAGATGCCGGCTTCCGCGAGACGGCGGGCGGCGTTGTACATGTGCGTGCGTGCCGCGTTGCGCGCGGCCATCGGGTCGCGGGCGCGGATCGCGTCGGCGATCGCTGCGTGCTCGTCGCGCACCTGGCGCGAGAAGTCCTCGCGCGTCGCTTCGTTGCGCCGCGTGACTTTCACGCCGGCTTCGAGATACTGGTTCAGGAACTGCAGCGTCTTCAGGAAATACGGGTTGCCGGTGACGGCCGCGATCGTGCGGTGGAACGCGACGTCTTCCGCGACGCCGTCGCGGCCTTCGGCCACCGCATCGTCGATCCTGCGCAGTGCGTCGTCGATGTCGGCCATGTCTTCGTCGGTGTGATGCAGCGCCGCTTCGGCCGCGACCTCGGCCTCGATCGCGCGGCGCACCGCGAGCAGATGCGGCAGCGACGTGGCTTCGACGGCTTCCGCGTAGTCGATCCGCAGCGGCCGGATCGCGCCGTGCTGGTTCACGAACACGCCGCTACCCTGGCGCGGCTCGACCACGCCTTCGTTCTTCAGCCGCGAGATCGCCTCGCGGATCACGGTGCGGCTCACGCCGAATTCCTGCGCGAGAACCGCTTCGGTCGGCAGCTTGCCGGTGGCCGAGAAACTGCCGGCTTCGATCTGCTTGAGCAGTTGCTGTGCGACGTGGTCGCTCATCGCACGGGCGGGAATTTTCTCGAACATGACACTCAGGTTTGTAAGGTGATGTGGTCATCATACAAATTTGGACGTGCGTCAGCATCCGGGATAACCCTCGGTCAACAGCGGCGAACGTCGGTTAACTTGATTGGAACCGGTTCCAATTGCCGGTATTGCACGGCGTTGAAGTCGTGGTGACCAGGCGGACGTGCTTGACGACGGGACGGGGGAGACGACGCCCGTGGCGTCGCGGGGCGCGCGCCGGCGTGGCCTGCGTTCACATCGGGTGCGGCGGCCGCGCGAGCCCTCAGTCGACGATGTCCTCGGTCGCGCCGGCCGCCGCCGTATCGGCTGCCGCGTCCGTCTCGGCCGCGCCGCCGCGCTCCCGATACGCCGCCGGCGGCACGCCGAACTGCTTGCGGAATTCGCGCCCGAGGTGCGACGCGTCGGCGAACCCGCAGCTCGATGCGATATCGGCCACCGTGCGGTCCGAGCTCGTCAGCAGCCACGCGGCCGTGCGCAGCCGCACCTGCTTCGCGAACACCTGCGGGCTCTTGCCCGTTTCCGCCTTGAACAGCCGTTCGAGCTGCCGCGTCGAAAGATCGAGCTTGCTCGCGAGCTCGTCGAGCGACAGCGCGCGCCCGACATGCTGTTCCATCAGGAGAATCGCGCGCTTGACCTTCGGATGCGTCGCGGGTTCGAGCCCCGGCGGGTGGGGCTGCGGCGCATTGCCCTTCTGCATCTCGCCGACGAGCAGGATGCGCAGCGCCTTCTGCACGGTCGCGTGATCGAAATGGCGCAGCAGGATCGCGGCGGCGACGTCGATCGACGCGCGGCCGCCCGAACACGTGATGCGGCGCCGGTCGATCACGAACAGCCGGTCGGCGATCAGCAGGTCGGGATCGGCGTTCGGAAAGCGCTCGATGAAATCCCAGTAGTGAAACCAGCTCACGCAGGTGCGGTAGCCGTCGAGCACGTTCGCGCGCATCAGCGTGAACACGCCGGTGCAGATGCCGACGACCGTCGCGCCGCCGGCCGCCGCGCGGCGGATGAAGTCGAGCGTTTCGGGGCCGGCCTGCGGCCCCGAATGCAGCAACCCGCCGACCACCACCACGTAGTCGAACGGCTCGGCCGCGTCGAACGTCTCCCACGGCGTGATCTGGATCCCGCAGCTCGCGCGCACCGGCGCGAGGGTTTCGCCGATCACGCTCCACGCGCAGCGCACGGGCTTGCTGTAGTCGCCGTCGTCGGCCGACAGCCGGAGCATGTCGACGAAGCCCGAGAAGGCCGTCAGCGTGAAGTTTGGCAGCAGCACGATGCCGAAGCGGATGCGCCGCGGGGCGGGTTCTGCGAGGGGGGAAGCGGGTACGTCGGTTGTCATCGCGGCCAATCTCTTCACGCCCGGCGGGCGGTCTCACTCAGTCTGTTGATGCAGGTCATGCGGATACGGCAGCCGGGCACGGCCGGGCGGTGCGGTCAGGGCCCGTTCCCGGCGGGAACAGGCCCTGAGCCAGCGTCGCCGATCGGGTCGCGCCCGACTTGTGGTTTTCCGTCGCGAACCATCGCCAAAGCGTACTTCCGGGCCGGCCGGCGCGGGGTTTGGCGGCGGTATCCCACGCCGATGCCGTTTTTGTTCTATCGGCCGATTTTACGCTTTGATGTACTGGCGCCAACGTCATTTCACGTGTGTCTCATCCAGAGGAAGCCAGATGAACGTCAGCGTCTTCGACCTGTTCAAGATCGGCATCGGCCCGTCCAGTTCGCATACGGTCGGCCCGATGATCGCCGCGTGCCGCTTCGCGTCGCACGTGGAGGACGCGAACCTGCTCGGTTTCGTGCGCCGCGTGCGGGTCGAACTATATGGCTCGCTCGGCGCGACCGGCAAGGGGCACGGCACCGACAAGGCCGTGCTGCTCGGCCTCGAGGGCCACCTGCCCGACACGATCGATCCGGACCTGATCGAGCCGCGTCTCGCCGCGATTCGCGCGGAGAAATCGCTGTCGCTGCTCGGCAAGCAGACGGTCCGCTTCGACGAAAAGGAGCATATCGGCTTCTATCGCAAGCTGATGAGCGGCACGAGCATCGTGCACCCGAACGGGATGCGCTTCCAGGCATTCGACGAGCACGGCCAGCTGCTCGTCGAGAAAGAGTATTACTCGGTCGGCGGCGGCTTCGTCGTAAACCGCGACGGCGACCGCGTGAATGGCGTGCGCGCGGCGGTCGAGGTGCCGTATCCGTTCCGCACCGGCGACGACCTGATGCGTCAGTGCCGCGAACACGGGCTGTCGATCGCCGAGCTGATGATGCGCAACGAATGCGCGCTGCGCCCCGCCGACGAAGTGCGCGCCGGGCTGCTCGCGATCTGGCGCACGATGGCCGCCTGCGTCGAGCGCGGCTGCAAGGTCGAGGGCGACCTGCCGGGCCCGATGCGCGTGAAGCGCCGCGCGGCCGAGCTGAACGCCCGCCTGCGCGCGCGCTCGGAAGAATCGCTGCGCGACCCGCTGTCGATGCTCGACTGGGTCAACCTGTATGCGATGGCCGTGAACGAAGAGAACGCGGCCGGCGGGCGCGTCGTCACCGCGCCGACCAATGGCGCGGCCGGCGTGATTCCCGCGGTGCTGCACTACTACGTGAAGTTCGTGCCGGGCTCGAACGAAGCCGGCATCGTCGAATTCCTGATGACGGCCGCGGCGATCGGGATCATCTACAAGGAAACCGCGTCGATCTCGGGCGCGGAAGTCGGCTGCCAGGGCGAAGTGGGCGTCGCGTGCTCGATGGCCGCCGCCGCGCTCGCCGCGGTGATGGGCGGCACGCCCGACCAGGTCGAGAACGCGGCCGAGATCGGCATGGAGCACAACCTCGGAATGACCTGCGACCCGGTCGGCGGGCTCGTGCAGATCCCGTGCATCGAGCGCAACGCGATGGGCGCGATCAAGGCGTTGAACGCGTCGCGCATGGCGCTCAAGGGGAACGGCCAGCACTACGTGTCGCTCGATTCGGTCATCAAGACGATGCGCGAGACGGGCGCCGACATGAAGACGAAATACAAGGAAACGTCGCGCGGCGGTCTGGCCGTGAACGTCATCGAATGCTAACGAAGGATCACTAACATGAGCCGCTACTCGATATTCAGCCTGTTCCGCAACGGCCTCTCGTATCACGAGAACTGGGAAAAGCAGTGGAAGAGCCCGGAACCGAAGAAGGAATACGACGTCGTGATCGTCGGCGGCGGCGGCCACGGCCTCGCGACCGCCTACTATCTCGCGAAGGAACACGGCATCACGAACGTCGCGATTCTCGAGAAGGGCTGGATCGGCGGCGGCAACACCGCGCGCAACACGACGATCGTGCGCTCGAACTATCTGTGGGATGAATCGGCCGCGCTGTACGAGAAGGCGATGAAGCTGTGGGAAGGGCTGTCGCAGGACCTGAACTACAACGTGATGTTCAGCCAGCGCGGCGTGATGAACCTGGCCCACACGCTGCAGGACGTGCGCGACACCGAGCGCCGCGTGAACGCGAACCGGCTGAACGGCGTCGACGCCGAATTCCTGACGCCCGCGCAGATCAAGGAAATCGAGCCGACCATCAACCTGAACAGCCGCTACCCGGTGCTCGGCGCATCGATCCAGCGCCGTGCGGGTGTCGCGCGCCACGACGCGGTGGCGTGGGGCTTCGCGCGCGGTGCCGACCGCGCCGGCGTCGACATCATCCAGAACTGCCAGGTGACGGGCATTCGCCGCGAAGGCGGCGCGGTGGTCGGCGTCGATACGGTGAAGGGTTTCATCAAGGCGAAGAAGGTCGCGGTGGTCGCGGCCGGCAACACGACGACGCTCGCCGACATGGCCGGCGTGCGCCTGCCGATCGAAAGCCACCCGCTGCAGGCGCTGGTGTCCGAGCCGATCAAGCCGGTCGTCAACTCGGTGATCATGTCGAACGCGGTGCACGCGTACATCAGCCAGTCCGACAAGGGCGACCTCGTGATCGGCGCCGGCATCGACCAGTACACGGGCTTCGGCCAGCGCGGCAGCTTCCACATCATCGAAAGCACGCTGCAGGCGATCGTCGAGATGTTCCCGGTGTTCTCGCGCGTGCGGATGAACCGCCAGTGGGGCGGCATCGTCGACGTGTCGCCGGACGCATGCCCGATCATCACCAAGACCGACGTGAAGGGCCTCTATTTCAACTGCGGCTGGGGCACCGGCGGCTTCAAGGCGACGCCCGGCTCGGGCTGGGTGTTCGCGCACACGATCGCCCGCGACGAACCGCATCCGCTGAACGCGCCGTTCGCGCTCGACCGTTTCTATACGGGCCACCTGATCGACGAGCACGGCGCTGCCGCCGTCGCGCACTGAACGAGGAGAAAAACATGTTGCTGATCGAATGTCCGTGGTGCGGGCCGCGCGCCGAATCCGAGTTCTCGTGCGGCGGTGAAGCCGACATCGTGCGCCCGGTGAACAACGAGAACATGACCGACCGCGAATGGGGCGAGTACGTGTTCATGCGCGAGAACAAGCGCGGGCTGCACAAGGAGCAATGGCTGCATGCGCAGGGCTGCCGCCGCTGGTTCAAGGCGACGCGCGACACGGTGACCTACGATATCAAGGGCTACGAAAAGTTCGGCGGTGAAGCTGCCGCCAACGCACACGAAGAGGGCACGAGCAAATGAGCCAGAAAGACCGCCTCGGCACCGGTGGCCGCATCAATCGCGCGATTCCGTTGACGTTCACGTTCAACGGCCGCACGTATCAGGGCTTCCAGGGCGACACGCTCGCGTCCGCGCTGCTCGCGAACGGCGTGCACTTCGTCGCGCGCAGCTTCAAGTACCACCGCCCGCGCGGGATCGTGACGGCGGACGTCGCGGAACCGAACGCCGTCGTGCAGCTCGAATCGGGCCCGTACACGGTGCCGAACGCGCGCGCGACCGAGATCGAGCTGTACCAGGGGCTCGTCGCCACCAGCGTGAACGCCGAGCCGACGCTCGAGAACGACAAGTACGCGATCAACCAGAAGTTCTCGCGCTTCCTGCCGGCCGGCTTCTACTACAAGACGTTCATGTGGCCGCGCAAGATGTGGCCGAAGTACGAAGAGAAGATCCGCGAGGCGGCGGGGCTCGGCAAGGCGCCCGAGGCGCTCGACGCCGATCGCTACGACAAGTGCTACGCGCACTGCGACGTGCTCGTCGTCGGCGGCGGCCCGTCGGGTCTCGCGGCCGCGCATGCGGCGGCCACGGCCGGCGCGCGCGTGATCCTCGTCGACGACCAGCGCGAACTCGGCGGCAGCCTGCTGTCGTGCCGCGCGGAGATCGATGCGAAGCCGGCGCTGCAGTGGGTCGAGAAGATCGAGGCCGAACTGCGCAAGCTGCCCGACGTGACGATCCTGTCGCGCAGCACGGCGTTCGGCTACCAGGACCACAACCTCGTGACGGTCACGCAGCGCCTGACCGATCACCTGCCGGTGTCGATGCGCAAGGGCACGCGCGAGCTGCTGTGGAAAGTGCGCGCGAAGCAGGTGATCCTCGCGACCGGCGCGCACGAGCGCCCGATCGTGTTCGGCAACAACGACCTGCCGGGCGTGATGCTCGCGGGCGCCGTGTCGACCTACGTGCATCGCTTCGGCGTGCTGCCGGGCCGCAACGCGGTCGTGTTCACGAACAACGACCGCGCGTATCAGGCCGCGCTCGACCTGAAGGCATGCGGCGCGAAAGTGACGGTCGTCGATTCGCGCGCCTCGTCGAACGGCGCGCTGCCGGCCGCCGCGAAGCGGCAGGGCGTGACGGTGATGAGCGGAGCCGTCGTCACGAGCGCATCGGGCAAGTGGCGCGTATCGTCGGTCGACGTCGCGTCCCACTCGAACGGCCAGGTGGGCGGCAAGCTGCAGACGCTGCCGTGCGACCTCGTCGCGATGTCGGGCGGCTTCAGCCCGGTGCTGCACCTGTTCGCGCAGTCGGGCGGCAAGGCGTGCTGGAACGACGAGAAGGCATGCTTCCTGCCGGGCAAGCCCGTGCAGGCGGAAGCGAGCGTCGGCGCGGCGGCCGGTGAATTCGGCCTGGCGCGCGCGCTGCGGCTGGCGGTCGATGCGGGCGTGGAAGCCGCGAAGGCGGCGGGCTTCACGGCCGCGCAGCGCGCGGTCGCGCCGCAGGTCGCCGAAGCCGTCGAAGGCGCACTGCAGCCGTTGTGGCTCGTCGGCAGCCGCGAGGCCGCGGCGCGCGGGCCGAAGCAGTTCGTCGATTTCCAGAACGACGTGTCGGCGGCCGACATCCTGCTGGCCGCGCGCGAAGGCTTCGAGTCGGTCGAGCACGTGAAGCGCTATACGGCGATGGGCTTCGGCACCGACCAGGGCAAGCTCGGCAACATCAACGGGATGGCGATTCTCGCGGGCGCGCTCGGCAAGACGATTCCGGAAACGGGCACGACGACGTTCCGCCCGAACTACACGCCCGTGTCGTTCGGCACGTTCGCGGGCCGCGAGCTGGGCGATTTCCTCGACCCGATCCGCAAGACCTGCGTGCACGAGTGGCACGTCGAGCACGGCGCGCTGTTCGAGGACGTCGGCAACTGGAAGCGGCCGTGGTACTTCCCGAAGAACGGCGAGGATCTCCATGCGGCCGTGAAGCGCGAATGCCTGGCGGTGCGCAACAGCGTCGGCATCCTCGACGCGTCGACGCTCGGCAAGATCGACATCCAGGGCCCGGACGCGGTGAAGCTGCTGAACTGGATGTACACGAACCCGTGGAACAAGCTCGAAGTGGGCAAGTGCCGCTACGGGTTGATGCTCGACGAGAACGGCATGGTGTTCGACGACGGCGTGACGGTGCGCCTCGCCGACCAGCATTTCATGATGACGACCACGACGGGCGGCGCGGCGCGCGTGCTGACGTGGCTCGAACGCTGGCTGCAGACCGAATGGCCGGACATGAAGGTGCGGCTGTCGTCGGTCACCGATCACTGGGCGACGTTCGCGGTGGTCGGCCCGAAGAGCCGCAAGGTCGTGCAGAAGGTGTGCCAGGACATCGACTTCGGCAACGACGCGTTCCCGTTCATGAGCTACCGCAACGGCACCGTCGCGGGCGCGAAGGCGCGCGTGATGCGGATCAGCTTCTCGGGCGAACTGGCCTATGAAGTGAACGTGCCGGCGAATGCGGGCCGTGCGGTGTGGGAAGCGCTGATGGCGGCCGGCGCCGAGTTCGACATCACGCCGTACGGCACCGAGACGATGCACGTGCTGCGCGCGGAGAAGGGCTACATCATCGTCGGCCAGGATACCGACGGCTCGATCACGCCGTACGACCTCGGGATGGGCGGGCTCGTCGCGAAGTCGAAGGACTTCCTCGGCAAGCGTTCGCTCACGCGCTCGGATACCGCGAAGGAAGGCCGCAAGCAGTTCGTCGGTCTGCTGACCGAAGACGAACAGTTCGTGCTGCCGGAAGGCGCGCAGATCGTCGCGAAGGACACGCAGGTGTCGGCGGTCGATCCGACGCCGATGATCGGCCACGTGACGTCGAGCTACTACAGCCCGATCCTGAAGCGCTCGATCGCGCTCGCGGTGGTGAAGGGCGGCCTGAACAAGATGGGCGAGAGCGTCGTGATTCCGCTGGCCGACGGCAAGCGCATCACCGCGAAGATCTCGAGCCCGGTTTTCTACGATACCGAAGGGGTGCGCCAGCATGTGGAATGAAACCAGAAACCAGACGCAGGTGGCGGGCGCGGGCGGCGTCGCGCTCGAGTCGCCGTTCGTCGGCGCGGCCGACGTGCTGAAGCCGCACCAGGCGCGCGCATCGAAGAAGTTCACGCTGCGCGAGCGGCCGTTCCTCGATCTCGTCAACGTGCGCGGCGAGTTGAGCGATCCGGCGTTCGTCGCCGCGTTCGAGCGCGTGGTCGGCTGCCGGCCGCCCGCGCAGCCGAACACGGTCGCGCGCGGCGCCGAGTACGACGTGCTGTGGCTCGGCCCCGACGAGTGGCTCGTGCGCTCGAACGGGCCCGTGCAGGCCGGCGTGCTCGAAGCGCAGCTCGCGGAGGCCGTGCAGGGTTCGTATGCGGCGGCCGTCGACGTCGGCAGCGGCTATACCGTCGTCGAGATCAGCGGCGAACGCGTGCGCGACGTGCTCGCCCGCGGCTGCCCGCTCGATCTCCATCCGCGCGCATTCAAGCCGGGCCAGTGCGCGCAGTCGCACTACTTCAAGTCGTCGATCGTGCTGATTCCGACCGGCGACGACGCGTTCGAGATCGTCGTGCGCCGCAGCTTCGCCGACTACTTCGTGCGCATCATGCTCGACGCGGCCGCGCCGCTCGCATCATGAAGCCGTTCGACGAACCGTTCGTGGCGATCGACACGCCGCGCCTGCGCGGGCGCGGCTGGAGCGTGTTCGTCGACGAACTGAAGGTGCCCGCGCGGATCGGCATTCATGCGCACGAGCATGAAGCGCCGCAGCCGATCGTGATCGATGCGCGGCTCGGCTATCGCTGCGAGCCGAGCGAGCAGGGCGAGTGGATCGATTACGACGGCTATTGCGCGCGCGTGGCCGCGTTCCTGTCGCACAAGCCGCATACGCGGCTGCTGGAGACGCTCGTCGCCGACATCGCGGTGCTGTCGTTTCGCGAATGGCCGGCGCTGGAATCGCTGACGCTGTCGGTGTACAAGCCGAAGATCCGGCCGGGGACGAAGCGCGTCGGCGTGTCGCTCGACTGGACGCGCGGGGATTATTTGCGGTGGACGGGGGCGGCGGGGCAGTTTTGATGGGGAAAGGGCCAATCGTTCCGATATTTACGTAACGATGCCGCCGGCGCGCGTTCGGCGGCGCTTTTGTTCCTGGTATCCCGGAATTATGGCTCGTACGCTGCCTCGCCCGATCCGCTTGCACCGGATCTTGCGGCGTTGGGGGCGCTCGTCCGCAACCGGCGGGCGCAGAACCGGATGCGGATCGATGACGCGGCCGATATGCTCGGCGTCTCCAAGGACGTGCTGTCGCGTCTCGAAAACGGCCGGTCAGTGAGCGTCGACAAATTGTTCAAGGTGCTCGATGGCCTAGGCCTCAATGTGCTCGTCGTGTCGAAACGCGACGTGCCGGTGGCACGCAAGGCGCTGCGTGAGTTGGCCGAGCCGCCCGATCCGACCGTGTCGCGGGAGGGGGCCTGACGGTTCATCGCCTGCGCATCGCGCCGATGGTGCCCAAGGTGACCACCGCGCTGCTTTGACGTCGAGCGTTCCGCGGGCGGTCGCCGCGGCACCCGTTCCAGCGTGCCGCGGCTTTCGCCCCGAGCGGTCGCGTCAAGCCGCGGCCGCCCCATCCAGCGTCGGATAGTCCACATATCCGCGCGCATCGCCGCCGAAGAACGTTTCGCGCTGCGCGTCGTTCATCGGCGCGCCCGTCTTCAGCCGCGTCACGAAGTCCGGATTCGCGAGCACCATCTGCCCGTACGCTTCGAGATCGGCGAGCCCCGTCTTCAAGTCCGCGCCGATCGCGTCGCGCGTGCGGCCCGGGCGGTTCAGGATCAGCATGCCGTTCCAGCGCGCGCAGGTCGGCCAGCAGCGCTTCATTGCCGTGATGCATCACGTGCAGGTAAGCGAGGCCGAGACGGTCGAGCTCGGTCACCAGATAGCGGTTCAGGTCCGGCCCTTGCTCGCCTTCGTCCACGCCGCCGAGCGTGGCGCCGGGCGACAGGCGGATCGCGGTGCGGTCGGCGCCGATCTCGTCGGCGATCGCCGTCGCGACCTCGATCGCGAAGCGGGCGCGGTTCTCGATGGAGCCGCCATACACGTCGGTGCGCGTGTTCGCATTCGGCGAGAAGAACTGCTGGACGAGATACCCGTTCGCACCGTGGATCTCGACGCCGTCGGCGCCGGCCTCGATCGCGCGGCGCGCCGCGGTGCGGAAGTCGTCGACGGTCGCGCGCACTTCCTCGGTCGTCAACGCGCGCGGCACCGGGATGTCCTGCATCCCCTTGACCGTGAACATCTGCGCGCCCGGTGCGATCGCCGACGGCGCGACACCCTGCCGGTGATGCGGCGTATTGTCCGGATGCGACATGCGCCCGACGTGCATCAGCTGGATGAACAGCCGGCTGCCGCGCGCATGCACCGCGTCGCTGATGGTCTTCCAGCCGGCGACGTGCGCGTCGGTATAGATGCCGGGCGTCGTGAGATAACCCTGCCCGTCGTCGGAGGGCTGCGTGCCCTCGGTGACGATCAGGCCCAGGCTCGCGCGCTGCGCATAATATTCGGCGGCCCATTGGCCGGGCGTGCCGTCGAAGGCCGCGCGGCTGCGCGTCATCGGCGCCATGACGAGGCGGTTTTGCAGCGTATAGCGGCCCACGCGGGCCGGGGTGAACAGTTGGCTCATGATGCGTTGCTCCTCGAAGTTCGGGACGGCGGCACCGGGACGATGCCGCTTCGGGCGCCGGCCGCGCATCGTTGCGCGGGCCTCGCCTCCACGCAGTCATCATCCATTGCTTCCTTTTCGGGATAAACCGGGTAATCTGGATAACATTGATCCAATGATGGAGCAGTCGACGTGGAATTGCTGAACGATATGGCGCTGTTCGTCGAGGTTGTGAAGGCGAAGGGCTTTCGCAGCGCGGCGGAAACGCTGGGCGTGCCGAATTCGACGCTGTCGCGGCGCATCGGCGCGCTGGAGAAGGCGATCGGGTTGCGGCTGCTGCATCGCACGACGCGCCGGATCGAGCTGACCGAGGCCGGCCGGCTGTATTTCGAGCGCTGCAAGCGCATCGTCGACGAGGCGCGGCTTGCGCACGAGCAGCTCGGCGGTCTGCTGGCCGAACCGACGGGCGTGCTGCGCGCGTCGTTTCCGGTCGATTTCGCGGTGACCTACCTGGCGCCGCTGATCGTCGAGTTCTCGAACCGCTACCCGAAGCTGACGTTCGATTTCGAGCTGACGTCGCGACGTGTCGATCTGGTGAGCGAACCGTTCGACGTGGCGATCCGCATGGGCGAATCCGAGGATTCTCAACTGATCGCGCGGCGGCTGGCTACGCTCGGGAACTACCTGTATGCGTCGCCCGGCTATCTCGACCGGGAGGGCGAGCCGCGCATGCCGGACGACCTGACGCGGCATGCGTGCCTCGGCCTCGCGAGAGCCGGCACGTGGACGCTGCACGATGGCGTGCGCACGGTGTCGGTGCCCGTGAGCAGCCGCTTCGCGGTGAACAGTGTCGGCATGCTGCGGCGCCTGGCCACGCTCGACGCCGGCATCATCGTGCTGTCGGAAGAGATCGTCGCGGACGACCTGGCCGCCGGCCGCTTGCGCCGCGTGATGCCCGCATGGGAAGGCGAGCCGGTTCCCGTCTATGCGATGACGGAAACGCGGCTGCTGCCCGCGAAGACGCAGCATTTCATCGAGTTTTTGCGGGAGCGTTTCGCGCAGGCGTGACGGGCGGTTGCGCGGGTATCTTGCCGTCGATCACTGCGTGCCCGACTTGTCGCTGACCGGCACCATGCGGGCTTTCGTATCGTTCACGGAATTCACGGAATTCACGGCCTTCGCGTCGTCGCCCGGTTCGAGCACGAAACGGAACGAATCGACCCGCTGCATCACCTTCGCCGCATACGCGTTCGAGCCGCCGCTGTAACTCCTCAGTCCGGCCCGCACATCGCCACCGGCAGCCCTCACGTAGCCCGACAGGATCGCCGACCCGACTTCGACGTTCGCGTTCGGTTCGGTCAGGTCCTTCACGTTGCGCAACAGGCCGCGGTGCGCGGCCGGCACGACCTGCATCAGCCCGGTCGCGCCATGCTGGCCGCGCGCCTTTTCCTGGAAGCGCGATTCGATCGAAATGATCGCGTAAACGAGTGCCGGAGGCAGGGAATATTTCGTCGCAGTTACGCTCACGATATCGGCGAGCTTCGCGGCCCGCTCCTTCGCGACACCGAATTTCTTCGTCAGGTAGGACGTGATGCGGCGGTTTGCTTCGTTGGGCTGATCGTTCGCGTCGGCGAGCGGCGCGGAGGCGGCGGGCGGCGCGGACGCAGCCATTTGCTCGGGCGCGGAGGCGACCACCGCCGACGCCTGTTGCGCCGATGCCGTGTGCGGCAAGCCGAGCGAAAGTACGATCAGCCAGAGTAACCGTCGCATGGTCGAGTGCGGGGAAATGGGAGGCGCATAGTATATCGGCCAATCGCGGCCGATGTGTGCGCGCGGGATCGAATGAAAGCGCAGTGTCAGCTTGTTGCGGTGCGCGGCGCCAGATCGTGGACCGTTGCGCGGACACACATCGGAGTCCAGAGCGACGTTGCGACCGATCCGGGAGCGCATCTCCGTCAGTCGCGATCGAGATCGGCCTTGAGCATATGAAGGCGGGTTCGTCCGTCGGGAGTGAAATGCGTACCGAAGCGTACCAGCCCTTCCCGATGCAGATGGCAACTCATGGTAAAGCTCAGCAGCATGCCGGGCTCGACATCCCGGACCTGGAGATCGATCGACTTGACGCGCGGCTCGTACTTGAGAATCGTCGCTTCGATTGAATGTCGGAGCCGGTGCGCAGACGATGGCAGATGACGATAGATTTCCGAAAGATCGTCCAGGCCGTAGTCCGGCAGATGCGCAAGACTGTTGCGTCGGCTGTTCAGGATGCGCTGTATGTTGTCCTGTACGGAAAGAAACGTCTGCGTCGCTGCGTCGAAATCGGCGATGTTGGAACCGTTTGAAAAATGTCCGGTGAGGGCTTCGAAGAGGCCGGGGCCCATCGGGTTCATCCATTCACCTCCGCGTTAAGATGAAAATTGTCCGGCACCTGCCCGGTATGAGAGCACCGGAATGTGAGTTGCAGGTTCATGGCTGCACGATTTCAGCGACTGAACGACCGAGCCATTCATTGAGCGCGAGATAGAGCATGCCCCCCATGATGAACGAGAGGGCGAGCCAGCTGAACGGCCCAAAGCGGCCGCTCGGCCGGCATGCGGTGACGCCATCGATCATGACGGGAAGGTGCGTGTCCGGCTTGCCGCCGAGGCGCTCATCGATTGCGTTCAGAAGCGCGGCATGAGCGCCACGCTCGCCGAGTGCGAGCTTGCCCGCAAACCCGAGATCCAGTATCGCCCGGAAGATCGCAAGTAGCGGCAGAACGGGGCGGGGCTCGGCAACGCGGTGTTCGATGCGCGAAATCACCTCGTGGCCGGCGTCGTTCCGGCCAAAGGCTTCGACCTGCAACGGTTCGCGCTCCCAGGCGGTGCGATCGTCTCCGGTCAGGTTGCGCAATGCCGTCTCGTCGAGTAATGCGCATTGGGCGTACAAGGCGTCCTTGATCACGTCCAGCGGATGGCCGGCCGACGTCATTTCGTCGCGCAGTCGGGCAACCTGTGCGCTGCACGAATGCCGAAGCGGGGCGAACGAATGGCGTGCCGGTTCGTGGGTGAGACTCGCGACGGTCATCGCGGTATCGCGTAAGGCGACCGGCAGCAGTATTGCGGCATCGACGGGCTGCGGCATCATGCGGGAAGCACCACGTAAAGTTCGAGCGAGACGTCGGGTACCGACGCGGGGATATAGAACTGACATGCCCGTGCATCCATCATGCGCTTGAACGCGGCGTGAGCACCGTCAAGAGCAAAGTACTGGTTCTCGATGCGAACCGGAATGGCGGCGGGAACGCGCGACATGGCGCGCAGCGGAATGCCGGGCAGCGCGGAGTTGACGATCTGCTCGACGTCGTCGGGCGATCCGGCCTTGCACAGGCGCGGTAGCTGTTCGAGCAACGCATGAGCGGGCAACCCGGACTGGACCGACAGGTAATACTCCGCACCTTCGACGAGCCGGTCGTCGTTGATTTTGCCCAACCATGACGTCCCGCGAAGCTTCTCCAGGGCGATCGGTACGACACGCGATGGAACGACCGTATCGAGGAGCGTGCGAATCAACGATTCGAGTTCCGCGAAAACCGGATCGGGATCGAGATGATCGTAGGCAGGAATGGATTGCAGGGTTTCCGCTGTCGAGAATGTCAGCAACGAACCGGCCAGGCGTGCCAGCGTGCCATACAGTCGTTCGGGGTGCTGATCGGGAGCCTGACACAGTCGTGCAAGCTCGGGCCAACAACTGTTCACGCTGTGCAACAGCCAGAACAGCGACACGTCGGCGACCGCGTAGTCGGCGATCTGATCGGAACGCTCCCGGCGTCGCACGGCGAGGCTGGCGCTCTTGGCCAGCAGGATCTCGGATAGCCGGGTCATGCGGCCGACAAGGTGGCTGCTGGCCGACAGGAACAGACACGGCGGCACGAAGGCGGCGTCCATCTCGAAACGCCCCTGCGCGTTGCGCGAGATTCTTCCGATCGGGCAGGTGACGTAGTCGCTCGACACCTCGAAATCGAACAGCAACGCCAGCGCATGGCGTTCTACGCTGATCTCCTCCACGTTGTCGCCGTTCACGTCGGCGACCTGGAGATACTCCCGCCGAAAACGCCGCGGCCGCGCAGGTCTTTCGTCAATGTCGATACAGTTGCCGCCTTGCGGATCGAGGAGCGGTAACCCGATGAGCACGACAACCGAATCGGCTTGCGCGGGGACGTCGTTCAGATCGCGCGCCGGCGGAAGGCGATCGGCCGACTCGCTGTCGACCAGGGTTCCGTCCGGCAGGCGCAGATCGAGTGCGGACACCTGCAGGCGATCGATCGTTAGGGCCTGGGTGTCGAACGCAATCCGGCATACGCCCCACGGATCGGGGCTCGTGATGCGCGCGATGCGTTCGTCGGTCGCGTGGTTCCACAACGCCTGCTGCTGAAAGTGCTGGGGCGTCATGAAAATTCCCTTGGCCCACAGCGGTCTCGTTATCTTCATCGTCGTTCGATAGGCATGAAAAATATAGTTTGAGGACGGCCCCGATAGTCAGCGTCGGTTTTTTGCCTTGGGCATTTGAGAGACGAGCGACAGGCCGATGTCCATCCCTTCGATCTGAAAGTGCGGAACCACGAACAGCCTGATGCGAAAAAAGCCGGGGTTGTCTTCGATGTCCTCGACGCTGACGCGTGCTTCCCGTAGTGGGTGCGATGTCTGCAGCTCGTCGCCTGGATCGGTCATTTCCGTTACGAGCGACTTGATCCAGGTATTCAACTCCAGTTCGAGCAGGCGCCTGTCTTTCGTCGTTCCGATGTTCTCGCGCTGGATCAGCTTCAGGTAATGCGCGATACGCGAGATCAGGAAAATATAGGGGAGTCGCGCATTGATGCGGCTATTCGCCGCTGCTTCCTTCGCCTCGTATGAAAGGGGTTTCTGCGCGGAGTTCGCCGAAAAGAAGCAGGCGAAATCGTGGTTGCGATAGAACGAAAGCGGAATCAACCCGAGGTTCGCGAATTCGGCTTCGCGCGTTTCCGGAATCAGCGCCTCGGTCGGAATTTTCGCCGGGGTTCCGCCGCCGAGATCGTAGAGATGAACTGGCAGGTCCGTCACGAGGCCGCCCGCGCGAGGCCCGCGAATCTGCACACACCAGCCGTTCCGGACGAAGCTCTTTACCAGGTTCGCGGCGAACACGAACGAGGCGCTTGCCCAAAGGTAGCGGCTGGAGTCGGCGCCCTTGACGGTTTCACGATAGCTGAACGCCCGAACGGGCACGGTGTCCGGGCCGTATGGCGGACGGGCCAGGAAACGCGGGAGCGTGAGCCCGACATAACGGGCATCGTCGGATTCGCGAAAACTTTTCCATTTCCGGTATTCGACGCGATCGAGATAACTGTCGACGTCCCGAATGCAGACGACTTCCTCCATCGTCCGCTTGCCGAAGAACAGCGGCGATACCGCGCCGATGAACGGCATGTGCGCCGCGGCGGAAACCTTCGAGATATCGCGCAGCAGCGCGATGTCCGGCGCGCTGCGATCGAATGCGTAACCGGCAATGATGGCGCCGATCGGCTCTCCACCCGGCGTGTCGTATTCGCGGACGTACGTATGCAGAAAAAGGCCGCTCTGAATGATTTCGGGCGAGTCCTCGAAGTCATGCCGTAACTGTTCCTTCGAGACGTCGAGCACTTCGATACGTACGTTCTTGCGGAAATCGGTGCGATCGACCAGGTATTTCAGACCGCGCCACGTCGATTCGATTTGCTGAAACGCGGCGTCGTGCAGGATCGCGTCGATCTGGTTGCCGATTCGCGCGTCCAGTCGGGCGATGTGGAAGTCGATCAAGCTCTTGTCCAGCACGTCGATCTTTTGCGACGTGCTCCCGATGGCGTCGATGAGTACGGCAATCGCATGCACCAAGCGCTCGCCTGCCGTCGATCTCGACACGATATCGGGCTGCGCGAACGCATGCAGAGGCTGCACGGGCACCGTGGGCGAGATGCCGAGCGTGTCGCACAGCGACGCATAGATTCCGTCCGACGACGCGGATGCGCCGGGGTCCGTGCTCGTCGCCGACTCACGCGGAGCGGTTTCGCGTTCCGACATGTCTCAATACTCGTCGATGATCACTTGATATGTACGAGTCAAGCAAGACGCACTCTCGAAATTTCAATCGATGAATGTGACTGATCGAAAGTATTCGATTGCTTTCTAGTACAAATTCCATTGATTGAATGGTCGGGTAATTACGAGATAAAGATTCGTACATCAAAATTCTAAGTTCGGATAAATAGCACATAAATTTCATCTTGAAATTTTCATTCGAAATAATTTTTGAAATTTGCGAAAAAACCATGAATGTCGATTCACAACGGATGCCGAACTGTTTACCATGCGTCGAAAAAATTCATATACCGGCTGTTGCGCCAGCGTGCGCGATATCGATCATGAGCATGATGCGAACGGGAAACGAGGGCGATGGCGGATCTGCTTGAAAGGGTGGAGAGGTACGGAGCGAATCACGAGGCGGTGACGGGGCGGCAGGCGTATTTCCTGGACGTCGCGGGAAGCGCTGCGGGCCGGGAATTGTCGGTGGTGTCGTTCACCGCAACCGAACGTATCGGCGATCCTTACCGGATCGTCATCGAGCTGACGCATCCGGACAGCCTCCTTCGCGGCGACTATCTCGGGCGCGACGCCACATTCACCATCGCCCCGGAAGATGGCACACGGTCGCGCGTGTTCGCCGGATGCGTGACGCACTTCGCAAAAACGAAGACGACGAAGGATTTCAGCCTGTACCGGCTGGTCGTCGAGGCGCACACCGCGCGTCTTCGGCTCGCACGCACGAGCCGCATCTATCAGCAACGGAGCGCACCGCAGATCATCGAGGCAATCCTGCGCCGCCATGGCTTCAAGGGGCACCAGTTCGCGTTCGCGCTGCGCCGCCAGTATCCGCAGCATGCATTTCGTTTCCAGTATCAGATGTCGGATCTGGCCTACATCGGCATGCTGATGCAGAAGGAAGGAATCTACAGCTACTTCACGCAGGGCAAGCATGGCGATGTGCTCGTGTTTGCCGACGACGTCGATCACTACGTCTACGCGCCGGAACTGAATGCGCGTTATCGGGAGACGGCCGGCCTGGAGGCCGGCGTCGAGGCCGTGTTCGCGCTCGAGATGCACGCGAAGACGGTTCCGCAATCGATTCTTGTCGCGGATTACAACCCGGATCAGGCCTGGGAGCGCTTCAAGGCCGATGCGAACGTGGCGAAGAAGGACGTCACGACTTACGGGCAAGCCTACGTTTACGGCACGCATCACCTGGATCAGGAGGGCGCGCGCTGGGAGGCGCAACTGCGTCACGAGGCGGAGATCGCATGGCAGGTGATCTACGAAGGCGAGAGCAACGTTCTCGAACTGCGGCCGGCGCGTGTGCTACGCGTCGACGAAGCGTTGCCGGATGCACCGACCGGCCAGGTCGTGGTTGAAACGGTTCACACGGGCGGGCGCGGGCGCGCCTATCGCAACACCTATCAGGCGATTCCCGCGGATCGCCGTATCAGGCTCAGGCTCGACGAGGCGGCGTGGCCGAAAATCAACGGCACGTTGAGCGCGCGCGTCACGTCGCCCGGCGACTACGACTATGCGTACCTCACGCAGCAGGGCCGCTACACGGTGCGCTTCGACCTCGACTTCGACGAATGGAATCCCGGCGGCGAGAGCGTGCCGCTGCGGCTTGCGAAGCCGTTCGCCGGCAGCCTGCAGACCGGCTTTCATTTTCCGGCGCTGCACGGCGACGAAGCCGTGGTGGCCTTTCGCGACGGCGATCCGGACAAGCCGTACCTGTCCCAGTTTCACCACCACAGCCAGGCGGTCGACCTCGTCACGAATCAGGATCGGTGGCTGTCGCGCAACGTGATCCGGACGCAGAGCAACAACAAGCTGCGGATGGAGGACTGGCGGGGATGCGAAGGCATCAAGCTGTCCACCGAGCATTCCGGCAAGAGCCAGCTCAATCTCGGTTATCTGGTCGATTCGAACAAGCAACGGCGCGGCGAAGGGTTCGAGCTTCGCACGTCGGGATACGGTGCGATTCGTGCCGGGAAGGGGCTGTTTGTCACCACCGACGATCGACCGAAAGCCGCCGGCGATCAACTCGACATGCAGGAGGCGCTCGCGCGTCTGAACGACGCGCAGGCCCGCATGGAAGGGCTGGCTCAGGCGGCGGCCGTCGCGCAGGCCGATGCGGCCGATGCCAGATCGATGCAGCAGGTGCTCCAGGACCAGATTCGCGATCTCAGGCAAGCGGTGATGCTGCTGTCGTCGAATGCGTCGATCGCGACGGTTACGCCGGATACGCTGATTCACAGTGCCGGCGCCAATCTGACGATGACGGCCGGCGCCAATGCCGATATCGGCGTGCTGCGCAAGTTCACAGTCGCCGCCGGCGAGACAGTCAGTCTGTTCGTGCAGAAGATGGGTATCAAGCTGTTTGCCGCGCGCGGCAAGGTGCGGCTCCAGGCGCAGCGCGACGAAATGGAGCTGACGTCGCAGCAGAACCTGACCGTGACCAGCAGCGACGGCCACGTGATCGTCCAGGCGGGCAAGTCGATCATGCTCACGGACGGCGGTGGCGCGTACATCAAGCTCGACAACGGCAACGTCACCATCGCATCGCCGAACAAGGTGACGATCCGCATGGCCGACTTCGCCTGGGACGGGCCGGACAGCGCGGCCGGGAAGCTGCCGGCGTTTGCCGTCTGCGCGGGGTCGAAGGCGGCGGCGTCGATCGCCGGTGAAAACAGCATGGCGTTGTCGTGATGGCGAATCCGCAAGCTACCACCCGCGTTTCGCGTTGCGAGCCGCCGGCACTTGCAAGCGGCGGCTTTCTGCTGGTCGATCCCGATGCATTTTCCGACGTCGACATGATTGCCGCGCTGAACCCGACGCGGTGCAGCCCGACCAACTGGGGCAAGGATCCGGCCGGCCTGCCGGCGATCATCGATCTCGGTCGGTGCGACGAATGGCAGATTGCGTGGCTGGCAGCGGTGCTCGACGTGGAGCACGCGAACCGGAAGCACACGCCGTTGATGGCGGCGGGAATCGGCGCCTATATCGACGCATCCGCGTCGCTCGATGCGCTCGTGGAGCACATCGCCGGTCTTCTCCTGGTGCTGCCGGTCAACCGGCACGGCAATCGCTCGCCCGGCGGCGCGCTGTGGCGTTTCTTCGATCCGCGCGTGTTTGCTCATCTGTGCTGGATGCTCGATTCCGGCACGCTCGACGAACTGGTCGGGCCCGTGTCGAGCTGGTCGTTTCCCTGGCTGGATGGGTGGTTCAGATTCGACGTGAAAGTTCGGCATGCTGATGAGAACAGGCAGGCCCCTGTCGTGTTGTTCGAGGCGCGCGCCGGTGAGTTCCGGCGCATCGACGCTGCCGTATGGGCGCGGGCCCAGCGAATCGCGAGCATCAATCGGGTGGTCGCTTGCCTCGATAACCCGGAGGAACTCGACTGGCCGCAGCGGGTTGCAATCGCGTCGCGAATCGAATCGGCATTGACGGCGGCCGAGCACAGGCTGCATTGGCGCGACCGGGAGGACTGCGTCCGCTATGCCGAGTACGCGGTGCGCTACGGCGCGGCGTTTCTCGATCATCCGAAGCTGGTCGACTGCTGGGCGCGGCTGGAAACCCGCGCCGCATCGATGGGCTGGGCCGACGTGATGGCTTTGCTGACGCCGGACGAGCATTGCGCGTTGTCTGGGTGCGTGACCGATGGCGTAGCGCCGGATCGGCCATTGACGAATCACTTTTTACTCGACGGGACCTGACATCGATGACCGCTGCGACAGAACCGAAGTGCGATCTTTGCGACAAGCACGGCTTGCTGCTGATGCCGGTGCGCTATGCGGTTGCGCCCGTCAGCAGCGGGCTGCCGGCGGTGAGCGCGCCATTGAAGGTCGAGGATGCGGCGCGTAGCGTGGGCAACGGCAAGCCGCAGAACCTGGCGATGCAGGGTGGCAGTGCGCGATACACGGCGCGGCTGCTGCGCAGCGGCTATCTGTATGTGTACGACGAGAAACGCGACCGGATGGACGCGTACTGGATCACGGAAGACGGCAACTATCTGCGCATCGCGCCGGAAGCCGCGGTGCCGGACGGCGCGAGATCGGCCAGACCGTGCAACTTCACCGGGCATCGGGAACTGGCGGGCTGCATTGCGATTCCGGACGCGCGCGACGCGGGCATCGTCTGGCTCGGATATTCCGACGTGCAATGGACGCAGGCCGTGATCGACGCGCACAAGGGGGCGAACGGGAAGCGCCTGCGCGAACTGCACATGCGGGCGTTCGATGCGGGCGCGTGGGCGAACGCGCATCCGGGTATGACCGGGAAGAGCGCTTCACGCGGGCGGGGCGGGGTTCCGCATGCGGTGCCGATGAGCGAGCTTGCGACGACCGTGGGCGAGTACGCGACGGCCAAATCCGTGCCGAACGGTTTCGCGCCGTCCTCCGTGCCCCGTTTCCATTTGCATGCGGGCAAGGCCGACGGTGTGCTGGCGGCGTGCAGCCGGCGCAGCCCGGAGCTGCTGGGCGCGATCGTGGCGGTGGACGATCCGGCCGGTGTCGCGCAGGACCTGGCCGCGCTGATCAACTGGCACAAGGAACGGTTGAACGATACGCGCGTGGAGAAGGAGAAGTACGGGGCCGGATATGGCCCGTATCCGACGACCTACCGGGACCTGGTCGCACTCGATGTGGCGATCAAGACCTTGCATGCGTCCAACGATGTGAAGGTCAAGAGGGAGGTGTTCCAGCAGGCGGACGACCTGGCGGACTACCTCAAGGTGAGTTACGAGGTTGCACGCGAGCATGGTCGGGCGATGGGAAGTGCGCCGCCCAGGAATCCTGCGCGCGAGCAGGAACTGGACGCACTCATCCGGCACCCGTCGCCGGAACGGTGGGAGAACGCGCAGCAGAAATCGTGGAATGCGTTTCTGGTCAAACTGAACGTCGACGCCTACGGCAAGTGGAAGACGGAATACGAGCAGGCGGAGAAAACGTTGCATACGCAACATATCGAACCGTTGGCGAAGGCGCATGCAGCGTGGATGCAAAGCAATCAGCTCGCCAACAAGCTCGACTGCACGCACGACGGCAAGGATGCGTTGGCCGGTGACGTCTACGCAGAGACGCTGCAGCGCTGCATGGCGGCGACGCAGGAGATCGCGGGCTGCAGCGAAGTTTACGTGCGCTGGCTGAAGGGCGCGATCACGGAGAAGACCAATTTGCTGCTGCGTGCGCTGGTGCTGCGTCAGGACGATCTGATCGAGGCACTCGCGGCTGCGCCGCTCGATCCGGAGGCGGTGCCGTGGAAGGCCCTGATGGATCGGTACGCACAGCGCTGCCAGGCGCTCATCAAATCGGACCCGGTCGCACAGGCCAAGGCGCGGATGAAGCAGGCGGCGGCGGACAAGGCCAGGGCGCAAGCGGAAGCCGCTCGCCGAGAGCTCTCTTTCGCGGCCGCGATGTCGTCGGGCGTGGCGCTGTTCGACAACCCGCTGAGGCGCGCTGCCGAACAGAAGGAAGCGGCGGCGAAATCGAGCCAGGCGCAAGCCGAGCAGGCGAAGCAGGAAGCCGCGCCGAAACTGTTGCCGGATTCGGTGGCGAACGTGCTGACGCAAATTGCCCGACCGTTGGCGACCGTGTTGCGGGAGTTCAACGAGAACGCGGCGGAGAAGACGCTGGCGCGGTGGATGGCGGTCGTTGGCGTGGCGCTGAAGATGCCGGCGGGCACGGTGGAGATCAATGGAACGGCGCGGGACACGATCAAGACGCTGTCGAAACTGTTCGTCGACAACCTGGTGGATGCGGGGGAGCAGTCGGGCAAGCCGCTGTCGGCGCAGCAGGTGAGGCAATTGACGACGCTGGCGGAGCGGCAGGTGGTGGGGAGTTTTGCGAGCGGGAATCTGGCGTCGTTCGAGGCGCGGGCACGGGATGGGAACGTGAAGGCGCGGCTGGTGGTGTTCATCAACGACGACATCCGAGAGGCACTGAAAGCGACGAGCGATCCGACGTTGAGGGTGAAGTTGCTGGCGGAGAAGGTGACGTCGCCGGGGAGTGTGCGTGAGTTCCGGTTGCTGCGGGCGAAGCTGGGGGCGTCGGTGTATGGGGCGGCGACTGAAGGCGCGCTGACGGCGATCGATGCGGTGTGCAAGTACGCGGGATGGAAGGCATTGCTGGATAGCGAAAGGAAGGCGCTGTCGTTTCAGAAGACGCGGCAGCAGGATTGGCGGGAGACGCTGGGCGGCGCGCTGTTTGTGGGTGCGCTCGGTACCGGGGTGGGGAATGTGGCGAAGACGTACGGGACGTGGCGGAATCAGTACGCGACGGGGATGGCGGAGCGGGTGGCGGGCGGGAAGCTGGCGACGCGTGCGGATATTGCGCTGCGGGTGGCGGGAGTGGTGGCTGCTGCGGTGTCGGGGGTGGTGGCAGTGATGGATTTTGTTGATGC
>NZ_CADFDB010000017.1 GCF_902832845.1 Burkholderia metallica
GACAAAGAAAAGTAACCGCCGCCCCGCGCAGGGGCGACACTAATAGACCGACACGACAACAGGTGCTTCACGAAAACTGGCAAGCGAACCACCCAAAAAAACCTAATCCTTCCCCCCACGCTCGACAAGCGCGCCCCCGCGAGGCTCCCCACCTCCGCCGGTCTGCTTCTCGAGCCAAGCCCTCCGATCTTCCCGAGGCGTCACGCCAAACCTCTCCCGATAGGCATTAGAAAAATGCGCAGCGGAAGAAAACCCACAGGCAAGACTAACTTGCACAACCGACTTGCTAGTCCGCTGCAACTGAGTCCGAGCCTTGAGCAACCGAAGATTGAGGTAATACTTGGAGGGCATCGCCCCGAGATACTGTCGAAAGAGCCGCTCCAGTTGCCGGCGAGAAACGCCCACGAGCTCAGCGATTTCATCGGTAGTGAGCGGATCCTCGACATTGGCTTCCATCAGAAGCAACGCGTCGTTCAACCGAGGATGCCGCTCACCGGGCGCGGTGACGAAAGGAATCCGCTGGCGTTCCTCGCCGCTGCGCAGCGTGCCGGCCCCGAGCGCATCGGCGATCCGCTCCGCGAGATCCACCCCATGTTCCCGGCCGATCATGGCCAGCATGAAGTCGACGGTCGCCTGCCCCCCGGCACAGGTCGCCCGATCGCGATCGATCTCGAAGATCTGCTGCGTGACGATCGACCGCTCGAACTGTTCGGCGAACTGCTGATACGTCTCCCAGTTCACGCTCACGCGATACCCGGAAAGCTGCCCGGCCATCGCAAGCCACCACACGCCGTGATGGATCCCGGTCACGACCGGCGTACGCTGCCCCACCCGCGCGAGACTCGCGAGAAACAACCGATAGTCGGCAAACTGCTGAAACCGCTCCGACACGACGATCACCCAGTCGCACGCGATCGCATCGTTGAACGCCGCATCGGCATGCCACTGCGCACCGCCCGCGAGCGGCACCGGCCGCCCGTCCCACGAACACACCTGCCACCGATACAGCAGCCGCCCGTCGATCTCGTTCGCGAGATTCAACGCATCGACGATCGGACCCACACCCGACATCGACACGGGCGGCAATGCAACGATCGCCACCTGCGTCGTGCGGGTGGCGCCTGCGGGACGAGACACCGGTACCACGGTTGAAAACCGCCCTTCGCGTTACTTGAGACTGCCCGACAGGAACTGCTTGAGCCGCTCGCTCTGCGGACGCACCAGCACCTCCTTCGGATCGCCCTCTTCCTCGGTCCGCCCCTGATGCAAGAACATCACGTGGTTCGACACGTTGCGCGCGAAACCCATCTCGTGCGTGACGACGATCATCGTGCGGCCTTCCTCGGCCAGCTTCTGCATCACCTTCAGCACTTCACCCACCAGCTCCGGATCGAGCGCCGACGTCGGCTCGTCGAACAGCATCACGTCCGGATGCATCGCCAGCGCGCGCGCAATCGCCACGCGCTGCTGCTGGCCGCCCGACAGGTGCGACGGATACTGCTTCTCGACGCGCGGCGCGAGGCCGACCTTCTCGAGATACGCGCGCGCACGCTCCTCGGCTTCCTTCTTCGAAATGCCGAGCACGTGCACCGGCGCTTCCATCACGTTCTCGAGCACGTTCATGTGCGCCCAGAGATTGAAGTGCTGGAACACCATCGCGAGCTTCGTGCGGATGCGCTGAAGCTGCTTGTGATCGGCGACTTCGAGCGCGCCGGCACGGTCGGTCTTCGTGCGCACGGTCTCGCCGTCGACGACGATCTGCCCCGCATTCGGCCGCTCGAGGAAATTGATGCAGCGCAGAAACGTGCTCTTGCCCGAGCCGCTCGCGCCGATGATGCTGATGACGTCGCCGGCCTTCGCGCTCAGCGATACGCCCTTGAGCACCTCGTTGTCGCCGTAGCGCTTGTGGATGTCGACCGCGGCAAGCTTGGTGGAAGCGGCTGCGCTCGTTTGAATGATCTCGGCCAACTGGCTCTCCTCGAAGTGAATCAATGACGGGCGGCCGCGAGGTACGCGAGCCAGTGGCGCTCGGCGCGGCGAAACGCCGCGACGAGTGCGAACGATACCGCAAGATAGATCAGCGCGGCGATTCCGAACGACTGGAACGCCATGTAGGTCGCCGAATTCGCATCGCGCGCGACCTTCAGGATGTCCGGCACGGTCGCCGTGAACGCGACGGTCGTCGCGTGCAGCATCAGGATCACCTCGTTGCTGTACAGCGGCAGCGCACGGCGCAGCGCCGATGGCAGGATCACGCGTCGGTACATCGTGAATGGCGACATCCCGTACGCGCGCGCCGCCTCGACCTCGCCGTGCGGAATCGCGCGGATTGCCCCCGCGAAGATCTCGGTCGTGTACGCGCAGGTGTTCAGCGCGAACGCGAGAATCGCGCAGTTGAAGCCGCTCCGGAAGAACGCGTCGAGCAGCGAGTGCGACCGCACGAACTCGAGGCTGTACATGCCGGTGTACAGCAGCAGCAACTGCACGTAGAGCGGCGTGCCGCGGAACACGTACGTGTAGAGCCGCACCGGCGTCGACACCCACTTCTTCTTCGACACGCGCGCCACCGCGAGCGGCACCGCGCACACGAAGCCGAGCGAAATCGACGCGACGAGCAGCCACAGCGTCACCGCGAGGCCGGAGAGGCGCTGGCCGTCCCAGTAAAGGAACGCCTGGCCGAATTCCTGGAGGATCTCGATCATAGTTCTGCGTGCCGCACGCCCATGGAATAACGCTTCTCGAGCTGGATCAGCACGAGGTTGGAAACGGTCGTGATCGCGAGATAGATCAGCGCCGCGACGAGGATGAAGAAGAACATGTTGAACGTGCTCTTGCCGGCGTCCTGCGCGGCCTTCACGACGTCCGCGAGACCGATGATCGACACCAGCGCGGTGGCCTTCACGAGCACCTGCCAGTTGTTGCCGATGCCGGGCAGCGCAAAGCGCATCATCTGCGGAAACATGATCCGCGCGAACACGCGCGCGCCGCTCATCCCGTATGCCGCACCGGCTTCGAGCTGGCCGCGCGGCACCGACAGGAACGCACCGCGAAACGTCTCGGTGAAGTACGCGCCGTAGATGAAGCCGAGGGTCAGCACACCGGCCACGAACGGGTCGATGTCGATCTGGTTCCAGCCGACGAAATCGGTGAACTGGTTCAGCCAGATCTGGATGCTGTAGAACAGCAGCAGCATCAGGACGAGATCGGGCACCGAGCGGATCAGCGTCGTATAACCGGTCGCGATCGATCGCAGCACCCGGTTGTGCGACAGCTTCGCCACCGCGCCGATCAGCCCCAGCACCACCGCAGTGGCGAGCGACAGCACCGACAGCTCGATGGTCTGCACGGTGCCGGCCCAGAGGACGGGACCAAAGCCGTAAAGGAACACGCGCGTCTCCAGAGTTGGAATGAATGCCGACGCGTCTACCTGTCCCGCGTCGGGCTGACGCGGATAGTCGCAAGCGAAATAGATTGCCTCAAATCACCCGCCATCCGGTTGCTGCGTTGCAGCAATTCATCCCACCATTTGCAATCGAGGTCTACACCGCTGTTTCAAAAGGAAAAAAGCCGCTTCCTGACAACCGGATAACCGGCCAGGAAGCGGACTTTTTGCAATTTTCCGGTCGCTTTTTCGATATAGCGCCGACGACCGTTGCGCTTACCGCCCTTTCAGGATGTCGGAGCGCGAAGTCGTATAGACGAGCCCGTCCGGGCCAAAATGGACGTTGAAGAACGCGTCGGTGTTGACGCCGTCCTCGAGCCAGCGCCAGCTCCAGACGATCTCGGGCTTGAGCGGATACTGCGCGACGTCGCCGGGCTTGCCCAGCAGGCGCCGCACCTCGTCCTCGTTCATCCCGGGGCGCACCTTCGCGAAATTCTCGGCGGTCAGCACCTGCGTCGCGCCCGTGTAGCGGCCGTTCGCATCGAGATCGACGAACCACGTCTGGTTGCCCATCGGGCCGCGCGGGTATTCGAGCCGCTTCGAGCCGTCGGTGAAGTCGCGCTCGGTCTCGGGCTTGCCCATCGTGCCGCGCACGTCGGCCTCGGTCGATTCGCCGACCTTCAGCCCCTTCAGCAGCAGCGGCGCGGGCTTGATCGCGTTGAAGAAGTCCCTGATACGTTGCACGTCGAGGTTGCCTTGCTTGTCGTCGCAGCCGGTCAGCGCCAGCGCGGCGGCCAGCATCGTCACGGGGAGCAGCCGGAAACGGAAATTCATCGGAAGAAATGCGCGTCGAGAAAACACGCGGCAAGGATACCCGCGCCACGCCAAAAGCGCGAGACGGGCGCGCGGCCCGTCTCGTGTTCAATGCGTCGTTTCGGTTTTGGCGTGGTCCGCGCGGCGCGCCGCCTGCGGCGCGCGCGGCGCGGCCGGCGGCGCATCGATGCGCCGCCGCGTGCGCACGAGTTCGGCAAGCTGCCACGAACCGAGCGCCAGGCAGCCGAACAGCACCTCGCGGCCGCGCTTGACCACCGCGAGCGACAGCGCCGTCTCGCGGTCGACGCCGAACATCTGCGCGAGCAGCACGACGGTCGCCTCCTGCACGCCGAGGCCGCCCGGCACCATGAACGCCGCATGGCGCACGGCCTGCGTCATCGCCTCGATCGCGATCGCGCCGCCGATCGACACCGGATGGCCGAGCAGCGCGAGCGCCCAGTAGATCTCGAGCGCGCCGAGCACGTAGCCGGCCAGTTGCCAGAAGAACGCGCTGAACAGCAGGCCCGTGCGCGACATCAGCGCATCGATGTCGGCATCGAGCCGCTTGCCGTCGACGCCCTGCAGCAGCCGGTGCGAATCGCCGAGCAGGCGGCCTGCGAAACGCTCGATCGCATGGAAGATCCCGCCGCGGCGCATCAGCACGACACCGAGCACCGGCAGCGGCAGCGTGAGCAGCAGCGCAAGGCCGATCGTGCCGCCGCCCATGTTGTCCGTCGTCGCGAGCAGCAGCACGAGACCGAGCGCGGCGAACGCATACTGGACGACGATCGTCACGAGCACCTCGACGATCACCGATGCCGTCACGCGGCTCGCGTCGGGCACCTGCCAGCGCGCGAGCCGGATGCCGACCAGCTCGCCGCCGATCCCGACCACCGGCAGCAGCCGGTTCACCGCTTCGCGCACGGTCGC
This sequence comes from Burkholderia metallica, assembly GCF_902832845.1. GTDB lineage: Bacteria > Pseudomonadota > Gammaproteobacteria > Burkholderiales > Burkholderiaceae > Burkholderia > Burkholderia metallica. The sequence goes on from NZ_CADFDB010000017.1 coordinate 5,126, forward strand.
GATCCACCACAGGAACGGCAGCGACGCGCGCCTGTCGAGCAGCAGGTGCCACGCGTATGCATCGAGCAGCAGCGGCAGCGCATGAAACGGCACCAGCCACAGCAGCGCGTAACCGGCGCGCGCCAGCATCTGCGACACGTCGCCGACACCCTCGTGCAGCCCCAGCGCGAGCAGGATGCCGATGCCGAGCGGCCAGCCGAGCCATTTGATCCACCGGGTCATGACGGCCGCGCTCCCGCCGCGCGCGGCACCTGCGCGCCGCGCCGTGCCGCACGCTGGCCGAACACGTCGGCAAAGCCGCCGGTCGCAACGCCCGCCGCCTTCAGCGCGGCCGCGACGCGCGGCGACAGCAGCGCGTCGAGTTCGTCCACCGGACGGTAGCCGGCCATCGTCGGCGTGATCGGGCCGTCGCCGGCCTCGGCCGGATGGCAGTAGATCTCGCCGACGCCCTGCGGCAGCGCGGCCAGCGCATCGAGCAACACGGCCTCGTCCATCGCGCCCGTATGCTCGATCCCGACCACGTAGTCGTTGTGCGCGAGCCCCGCGCGGTCGAGCCGCGCGCGCACGAGCGCGATCCACGGCTTGAGCAGCGCGGGCGCGCGCGTCTCGTACGGCAGCCGCACCGCGCGCAGCCCGTAGTCGCGGCCGATCTCGATGATCAGCGACAGCACGGTCGGATGCAGATGGAAATGCTTGTGCGCGTTCACGTGGTCGAGCGGCAGGCCGCTCGCCGCGAACGCATCGAACTGCGCGCGAATCTCGCGACGCAGTTGCGCACGCACGTGCGGCAGGAAGAAGAAGCGGCAGCCGTCCTTCGCCATCGCGTCGCCGAACCGCCCGTCGGGGCCGACGAGCGCGGGAATCTCATGCGCGGGCAGCGTGGCCGGCCCGTCCGCGAGCACCAGGTGCAGGCCGACCGCGAGCGACGGCAGCCGCCGCGCGCGGTCGATCGCATCGGCCGCGGCCGGCGCGCCGACCATCAGGCTCGCGGCGTTCAGCACGCCGTCGCGGTGCGCACGCTCGACCGCCGCGTTGACGCGCGGATGCAGCCCGAAGTCGTCCGCGGTGAAGATCAGCGCCCGCGCCGCCCGCTGCGTCGCCACGGATTACGCCTCGTGCGCGCGCAGGAAGCGGAAGAACTCGACGCCTTCGCGCAGGCGACGCTTCATCATGTCCCAGCTCGTCAGCATCTCGCGCACGATTTCCCAGATCTTCGACGGACGGAAGTAGAACTCGCGATAGAACTGCTCGAGATGGTGATAGATCTCGTCGCGCGACAGGTGCGCATAGCCGATCGCCGCGAGCTGCACGCCTTCCTTGCTCACCAGGTTGATGGTCTTGTTCTCTTCCATCCAGCCGTTCTCGACGGCCTGCTTGTAGAGCGTCGTGCCCGGATACGGCGCGGCGAGCGAGACCTGGATCGTGTGCGGATTGATTTCCTTCGCGTACTCGATCGTCTTCTTGATGGTTTCCTTCGTCTCGCCCGGCAGGCCGAGGATGAAGGTGCCGTGGATCTTGATGCCGAGCTTCTTGCAGTCCGCGCTGAAGCGGCGCGCGAAATCGGTGCGCACGCCCTTCTTGATGTTCACGAGGATCTGGTCGTCGCCCGACTCGAAGCCGACCAGCAGCAGGCGCAGGCCGTTTTCCTTCATGACCTTGAGCGTCTTGTACGGCACGTTCGCCTTCGCGTTGCACGACCACGTCATGCCGAGCTTGCCCAGCCCGATGGCGATGGCTTCCGCGCGCGGCAGGTCGTCGGTGAAGGTGTCGTCGTCGAACATCAGTTCCTTCACTTCCGGCATGTTGTCGCGGATCCACTTCGCTTCCGCGAGCACGTTCTCGACCGAGCGCGTGCGGTAGCGATGGCCGCTGACCGTCTGCGGCCACAGGCAGAACGTGCAGCGCGACTTGCAGCCGCGGCCCGTGTAGATCGACACGTACGGATAGTTGAGGTAGCCGATGAAGTAGTTGTCGATCTTCAGGTCGCGCTTGTAGACGGGCGCGACGAACGGCAGCTCGTCCATGTTCTCGAGGATCGGACGCGCTTCGTTGTGCTCGATCGAGCCGTCCTTCGCGCGCCAGCTCAGGCCCTTGATCTCGGCGAACGGCTTGCCTTCGGCGAGTTCCTTGCAGGTGTAGTCGAATTCCTCGCGGCACACGAAGTCGATCGCGTCGCTCGCCGTGAGCGAGTTGTGCGGATCGACCATCACCTTCGCGCCCACCATGCCGACCAGCATCGACGGCTTCATCTTCTTCAGGTCCTGCGCGAACATCGCGTCGGTCGGGAACGACGGCGTGCTCGTGTGGATGATCACGAGATCGTAGTCGTTCGCGATCTTCAGCGTTTCCTCGACCGACAGGCCGTCGGCCGGTGCGTCGACGACGCGGCTGCCCGGCACGAGCGCGGCCGGCTGCGCGAGCCACGTCGGGTACCAGAAGGAACGGATTTCGCGCTTCGCCTGATAGCGCGAGCCGGCTCCGCCGTCGAAGCCGTCATACGAAGGGGCCTGCAAGAACAGCGTTTTCATGAATGCTCCGGTAGCCTGCATAGTTCGATTCGTCACCACGATCCAGTCAAAAAACCGCGGCCGCCGTACCGGCGCCCGCCTCTCTGTCATGTCGCGCCGCGCGGCCTCGCCGCGCAACGCATCCCGGCCCTCGGGCCGGGTTCGATCGACGGCCCTAGCGGCCGTCCACTGCTTCCACTGCGGCCGTCGCGCGCTCGCCGCCGACCACCGTCATCCGTGCGCCGCGCCACACGACGTGCGTGCCGAACACGGCCGCGAGCCATTCGAGCGCGAGCAGCGTGTCGCGCACCGCGACGAGCGGCAGGTCGCGCCAGAACGCGCGCCAGCCGTCCTCGCCGCGCGCGTGCAGCACGAGCCGCCCGAACGCGCCCACCACGGCCGCCGCGCCCGCCAGCGAGCCGGCGAAGGTGCCGTCGAGGCGCAGCGCGAGCGCCGCGCCGATCGCGAGCCACGGCGCGGTAAATGTAATGAACAGGAACGCGAAGCCGGCCGGGTTCAGCGAACGGATCGTGCGCAGCCAGCGCGTCTCGCGGTGCCACAGCGGCCCGAACGACGGCTCGATCACGTCGGTCGCGACCTCGACCTCCGACAGCACGGTGCGGCGCCCGAGGCGGCGCGGCAGCTCGGCCAGCCAGAAATCGTCGGCCAGCTCGTCCTTCAGCGCGAAAAACCCGCCGATCCGGTCGAGCGTGTCGCGCGTGAGCGCCAGCGTCGCGCCGAAGCCGAAGCGGCTCGAGCGGCCGAGGTGCGTGATCCGCACCGACGGCGCGAACCATGCATCGACGAACTGCGCGCCGATCCGCGTCCAGAATCCGCCGACGCTGCGCGCATGATACAGACACGTGACGACGCCTACCGACGCGTCGGCGAGCGGCGCCGTCACGCGCTCCAGATAGTCGGGCTGCACCGCGATGTCGCTGTCCGCGATCACGATCCGGCCATACTTCGCGCGCTCGGCCAGGTTGATCAGGTTGCTGACTTTCAGGTTCTTGCCGTGCACGCGCGCATCGATCACGAGCGTGATGTCGCACTCGGGATAATCGGCGCGCAGCCGTTCGACGACGGCCACGGCCGGATCGGCCGCCGACGCGACGCCGAACAGCACTTCATGACGCGGATGACGCTGCTCGCAGAAGGTCGCGAGGTTCTCGTAAAGGTGCGGCTCCGCGCCGCACAGCGGCTTGAGCACGCTGACCGGCTCGAAACCGTCGCGCGCCGCCGTGCGCGGCGTACGCGGCCGCGGCGCGAACGCGGCGACGAGCGCATAACCGGCCGCGGCCAGCGTGAAGACGATCAGGAGCCAGTCGAACATCGTTGCGGTAGCCGTCATGCGTGACGCCTCCCGGCGACCTGAACGCCATGGAGACCACGTGAACGTGATTGAGCGTGATGCGGTATTCCGGCAACGGCGAACGCGGGCACGACCCGACTCCTTTTCCAGCAGCGTCTGTGTAGGGGGAGGCCCGACCCGTGCTGCGGGTCCGGCCGTGCCCGGTTTCGCGCGGTGCACGCCGCGCGATATCCGGACGGGATGCGGGAAGACGCGTATGGCGACCTTTGGCACAACGGACAGGCGCCGGATTTTAGCAGTCTGCGGCCCCCGGCGCTCGGCGCTATGAGAAACGGACTTGTGCTGTTTCGGCAAAGCTGCGCAGTTGGCGAGCCACTCGCGTATACCCGCGTTCACGTTAGCGTAAGCGGTTTGCAGGCGTATTGCAGTCTTGAAAATCAGTCGTTTCGTGCAAATTTGTACGTCGATGCGGATTCACGTTCAATCGCCGTAAAGATTGGTAATTAATCGGCGATTAGATTGATTTTTGCAACGACCGCGAAATTCAACCCTGCACCCCTGAAAGGCGCATGGGTATCGGGCCGCGCCCTGCACGTTCCGGAACCCTTTGGCAAAATCCTCGGCATTTGTTGCGTACGCGCATCACCTTGCCCCCTCTTCGAAGGCCGCCCGATGACTCCGTTTTCCGTACTCGATCTCGCCCCCATTCCGGCCGGCGCCGACGCCGCCCAGGCGTTCCGCAACACCGTCGATCTCGCGCAGCATGCGGAGTGCTGGGGCTACCGGCGCTACTGGCTCGCCGAGCATCACAACATGCCCGGCATCGCGAGCGCGGCAACGGCCGTCGTGATCGGCCACGTCGCGGGCGCCACGCAGACGATCCGGGTCGGCTCGGGCGGCATCATGCTGCCGAACCATGCGCCGCTCGTGATCGCCGAGCAGTTCGGCACGCTCGCGTCGCTGTATCCGGGGCGCATCGACCTCGGCCTCGGCCGCGCGCCCGGCACCGACCAGACCACGTCGCGCGCGCTGCGCCGCGACCTGATCGGCAGCGCCGACTCGTTTCCGGACGACGTCGCCGAGCTGCAGCGCTACTTCGCGGAACCGGTGCCGGGCCAGCGCGTGCGCGCGGTACCCGGCGCGGGGCTCGACGTCCCCGTTTGGCTGCTCGGCTCGAGCCTGTTCAGCGCGCAGCTCGCCGCGATGCTCGGCTTGCCGTTCGCGTTCGCGTCGCACTTCGCGCCGGATTACCTGATGCGCGCGCTCGAGATCTATCGTGCGCAGTACCGGCCGTCAGCCGCGTGGCCGAAGCCGCATGCGATGGTCGGCGTCAACGTGTTCGCGGCCGATACCGACGACGAGGCGCGGCGCCTGTTCACGTCGCTGCAGCAGCAGTTCATCAACCTGCGGCGCGGCACGCCGGGCAAGCTGCCGCCGCCCGTCGACGTGCTCGAGGCGAACGAGCTCGAACTCGCGACGGTCGCGCATTCGCTGTCGTTCGCGGCGGTCGGCTCGCGCGACACGGTGCGCGACAAGCTGCGCGACCGTATCGCACAGACGGGCGCCGACGAGCTGATCGTCACCGCGCAGATCTACGATCACGCCGCCCGGCTGCGCTCGTTCGAGCTGACCGCGCAGATCCGCGACGAACTCGCGAGCGAAACGCGCTGACGGCGCACGCCCGGGCTGCACGCGGCCGCTCCCGCGTCACTGCGGGTGCACGGCCTCCAGCCCGTCGAGCAGCGCCTTGTGGAACGCGTCCGGGTCCTGGATCTGCGGCGCGTGCCCGAGCGCCGGGAATTCGACGAGCTGCGCGCCGGGAATCGCGGCCTGCGTGCGCTTCGCCAGTTCCGGGTAGCGGCCGAGCTTCGCATGCACGTCGGGCGGCGCGACGTCCTTGCCGATCGCGGTCGTGTCCTTGTCGCCGATCATCAGCAGCGTCGGCACGCGGATCGCGCCGAGTTCGTAGACCACCGGCTGCGTGAGGATCATGTCGTAGATCAGCGCCGAGTTCCACGCAACCACGTCGCGACCGGCGCCGCGATACATCCCGGCCAGCATCTGCACCCAGCGCTCGTACGACGGCGACCACTTGCCCGCGTAGTACGTGGCCTGCTCGTAGCGGCGGATGCCGTCTGCCGTGGTCTTCAGTTCGCGCGCATACCAGTAGTCGACGGACAGCGGCGGCACGCCGAGCGCCTTCCAGTCCTCCAGACCGATCGGGTTCACCAGCACGAGCTCGTCGGTCGCCTTCGGATACATCAGCGCGTAGCGCATCGCGAGCATCCCGCCCGTCGAGTGGCCGACGATCGTCGCCGACTTCACCCCCAGCGATTCGAGCAGCGCGTGCGTGTTGCGCGCGAGTTGCTGGAACGTGTACTGGTAGCGCTCGGGCTTCGACGACTTGCAGAAGCCGATCTGGTCCGGCGCGATCACGCGAAAGCCCGCACGGCTCAGCACGCCGATCGTGTCCTCCCAGGTCGCCGCGCAGAAGTTCTTGCCGTGCAGCAGCACGACGGTGCGGCCGTTCGGATGCGCGGGCGGCACGTCGAGGTAGGCCATCTCGAGGGTCTCGCGCTGCGACACGAACATATACAGATGCACGGGCGCCGGATAGGCGAATCCTTCCAGGCGCGGGCCGTACACGGGCCCGTCGTTGCCGGCGGGCGATGCGGCGGCCGCCGGCATCGCGCACGCGACGGCGGCACACGCGCCGAGCGCGACGGCGCGCGCGGCGTACAACATCTTGCGAATCGAAAGCATGGCGAATCACGGTGATTGGGGACGCACGCGGGCGGCCGGGCCGCCTCGCGCCCCGCGATTCTACGCGGTCGCGCTGACGACGGCGCGCAACACTCCGGGGCCGCGCGACTTCCGCGCGCGCGACGAACTCGGGTATCGTGTGACGTGACCCTGAAACGCGTGCAGGCGATTCCCATGAAAAACGTCCTCAGCATTCAGTCGCACGTCATCTACGGCCATGCCGGCAACAGCGCGGCCGTATTCCCGATGCAGCGCCTCGGCATCAACGTCTGGCCGCTCAACACGGTCCAGTTGTCGAATCACATGCAGTACGGCCACTGGGCCGGCAGCGCGATCGATGCCGCGAAGATGGAGCAGCTCGTCGACGGCGTCGCCGCGATCGGCGCGCTCAAACGCTGCGACGCGGTGCTGTCCGGCTTCCTCGGCTCGCCGCCGCAGGCGCGCGCCGCCGTCGAGATCGTCCGCACCGTGAAGGCGATGAACCCGAACGCGTGGTACTTCTGCGATCCGGCGATGGGCCAGACGGGCGGCATCCGGCCCGAGCCCGGCGTCGAGGAATTCATGGTCCAGGAGATGCCGGCGCTCGCGGACGGCATGTCGCCGAACCACACCGAACTGCAGAAGCTCGTCGGCCGGCGCATCGAAACCGTCGCCGAAGCCGTCGAAGCGTGCCGCGCGCTGATCCGCCGCGGCCCGCAGATCGTCCTCGTCAAGCACCTGCACGACCGCAACAGCCCGGCCGATCGTTTCAACATGCTCGCGGTCACCGAAACCGAAGCGTGGATCGGCCAGCGTCCGCTGTACGCGTTTCCGCGCCATCCGGTCGGCGTCGGCGACCTGACCAGCGCGATCTTCGTCGCCTGCCGGCTGCGCGGCGACTCCGTGCGCGCCGCGTTCGAGCATACGCTCGCGGCCGTGCACGCGGTCGTGAAGGCCACCTACGATGCGCGCCGCTACGAGCTCGAACTCGTCGCCGCGCAGGACGAGATCGCGCGCCCGAGCGAATGGTTCGGCGCGTGGGTGACCGACGCCTGACGCGCGTGACGCGCCGGCGCCGCCCTGCACGTCACCGGCGCGCGTCCCGCGCCGTACCGCTTTCCCGCCTTACCCGTACCGCTTTCCCGCCTTACCCGTGCGTCGCCGCGACCGCCGGCGTTTCGCGCTCCGACACGGCTTCGACACCGCTTCGCCGCGCCTGCAAACGTTTCCGGACTTCACATGAATGACACCGATTCCTCGCTATGCTCGCGGCGGCACGACCCGGCGCAGCCGCATCCTGCGACCCGGGCACGCCCTTCCAGCAGGTCCCGCCAATCGGCTCCCTCCTTTACCGCACGATAACGACCATGACCCGATCGAACCGTCGTGATTTCCTGCGCGTCGCTGCCGGCACCGCCGGCGCCGCCGCGCTGAACCTGTTCCCGCCCGTGATTCGCGATGCGCTTGCGATTCCCGCGAACCGCCGCACCGGCACCCTCCGCGATATCGAACACATCGTGATCCTGATGCAGGAGAACCGCTCGTTCGACCACTACTTCGGCACGATGCGCGGCGTGCGCGGCTTCGGCGACCCGCGCCCGCTGCGTCTCGCGAACGGCAAGTCGGTGTTCCACCAGCCGGTCGGCCCGGCCGAACTGCTGCCGTTCCACCCGGGCGCGGACAAGCTCGGCATGCAGTTCCTGCAGGACCTGCCGCACGGCTGGCAGGACATGCACGCGGCATGGAACAAGGGCCGCTACGACCAGTGGGTGCCGAACAAGGGCACCACGACGATGGCGTACCTGAAGCGCGACGACATCCCGTTCCACTACCAGCTCGCCGACGCGTTCACGATCTGCGACGCGTACCACTGCGCGATCCCGAGCTCGACCGACCCGAACCGCTACTACATGTGGACGGGCTACGTCGGCAACGACGGTACGGGCGGCGGCCCGGTGCTCGGCAACGAGGAAAAGGGCTACGGCTGGACGACCTATCCGGAAGTGCTGGAGAACGCCGGCGTGTCGTGGAAGATCTACCAGGACGTCGGCACGGGGCTCGACGCGAAAGGCTCGTGGGGCTGGACGCAGAACCCGTACATCGGCAACTACGGCGACAACTCGCTGCTCTACTTCAACCAGTACCGCACCGCGCTGCCCGGCACGCCGCTGTACGACAAGGCGCGCACCGGCACCAACATCAGCGCCGGCGGCACGCTGTTCGACGTGCTGCAGCAGGACGTGAAGAACGGCACGCTGCCGCAGGTGTCGTGGATCTGCGCGCCGGAAGCGTATTCCGAGCACCCGAACTGGCCGGCGAACTACGGCGCGTGGTACATCGAGGAGGTGCTGAAGGCGCTCGTGTCGAATCCGGACGTGTGGAGCAAGACCGCGCTCTTCATCACGTACGACGAGAACGACGGCTTCTTCGACCACGTCCCGCCGCCGTTCGCGCCGCAGTCGCGCGACAACGGGCTGTCGACCGTCGCGACGACCAACGAGGTGTTCGCCGGCGACGCGTCGCACATGGCCGGCCCGTACGGGCTCGGGCCGCGCGTGCCGATGCTCGTCGTGTCGCCGTGGACGAAAGGCGGCTGGGTCTGCTCGCAGACCTTCGATCACACGTCGCTGCTGCAATTCATCGAAGCGCGTTTCGGCGCGCAATACCCGGTCAAGGCCGGCAACATCTCGCCGTGGCGCCGCGCGGTGTGCGGCGACCTGACCGCCGCGTTCGATTTCGCGACGGCCAACGCCGGCTGGCCGACGCTGCCGGACACGAGCGGCTACGCGCCGCCCGACCGCCTGCGCCATCCCGACTACATCCCCGTGCCGCCGCTGCTGCAGAAGCTGCCGACGCAGGAGGCCGGGCTGCGTCCGGCGCGGGCGCTGCCGTACGAGCTGTTCGTGCACGGCCGCGTCGAATCGGTGAACGGCCTGTTCCGGCTGACCTTCGCGAACACGGGCCGGGCGGGCGCCGCGTTCCAGGTGCAGTCCCGCAACCGCGTCGACGGCCCGTGGGCATACACGGTCGAAGCCGGCAAGCGGATCGCCGATACGTGGAGCGCCGCGGCGTCGCTCGGCCTGTACGATCTCGACGTGTACGGCCCGAACGGCTTCTACTGCCATTTCCGCGGCCCGTTTGCGACCGGCGTCGGCAGCGCGAACGTGAACCCCGAAGTGATCTACGGCTACGACGTCGCGAACGGCAACATCACGCTGCGCCTGATGAACCGCGGCCACAAGGCGGTGCGGCTCAAGGTCACGAACGCCTACGGCCACGGCCGCGCGCGTACGTTCGACCTCGCGCCGGGCCAGCAGGTCGACGACTACTGGGATCTGCGCGGCAGCCACGGCTGGTACGACCTGACCGTCAGCGACGGCCGGCTGCTCGGCTTCCTGCGCCGCTTCGCGGGCCACGTCGAGACGGGCCGCCCGAGCACCAGCGATCCGCTGATCCGCACGCATGCATCGCACGACGATGCCGAAGCCGCATCGGACGCACTGTCCGACTGACGGCATCCCGTGCGCGGCACGGCCCCGGCGGGCCGTGCCGCTTCCCCGCCCCTCGCTCTCCCTCGCTCTCCCTCGCTCTCCCTCGCTCTCCTCCTCTGCGCCCGCGCGATCCGCGACGGGAAACTCCCGATACCGGCCGCCCGCCCACGCGCGGAAGCTATGCGCAAATCCGCACCGAATGCGCGGCAATTTTCCAAGACCCACGCATATCGGCGACCTATATATCGAGGCGATCGGGGCGCTTCGCGGCGCCTGACGGGAGACCTTCCGAGGATCACGATGCCGACCTCCCCGCCCGATTCCGAGAAGCGGTCGAACCGCCCGCCCGTCGCACGCGCCCTGCTCGCCCGGGCGCATGCGGTACCCACTCGCAGGTATCGAACAAGAGGAACCCCATGAAATTCCGTCATTCCCTGCTGTCGGTGTCGGTAGCCTCCGCGCTCGCCCTCCTCTCGCAACACGCCGCCCAGGCCGCCGATACGACCGACGTGAAGGTCGGTTTCGCCGCGCCGCTCACGGGTGTGAACGCCGGCTACGGCAAGGACCTGCAGAACGGCGTGCAGCTCGCGCTCGACGATGCCGCCGCGCAGAAGGTGCAGATCGCCGGCAAGCCCGCGCACTTCAACCTCGTCGTGCAGGACGACCAGGCCGACCCGCGCATCGGCGTGCAGGCCGCGCAGGCGCTCGTCGACCAGAACGTGTCGGTCGTGGTCGGCCACTTCAACTCGGGGACGACGATTCCGGCGTCGGTCGTCTACGACAAGGCCGGCATCCCGGTGATCGATCCGGCCGCGACCAACCCGACGCTCACGTCGCGCGGGCTCGCGAACATGTTCATGGTGATCGCGACCGACGGGCAGAACGCCGGCAACGCGGGCAAGTACGCGGTCGACGTGACGAAGGCAAAGCGCATCGCGATCATCGACGACCGCACCGCGTTCGGCCAAGGCGAGGCCGACGAATTCGAGAAGGCCGTGAAGGCGGCCGGCGGGAACCTCATCGGCCGCGAATTCACCAGCAACCAGGCGGTCGACTTCCGCGCGCAGATCACGAGCCTGAAGGCCAAGAACCCCGACCTGATCTTCTTCGGCGGCCTCGATTCGCTCGCCGCGAACTTCATCAAGCAGATGCGCCAGCTCGGGCTGAACGCGCAGTTCGTCGGCGGCGGCGGCGTGAAGGACAACGAGTTCATCAAGATCGCGGGCCCGGCCGCCGAAGGCGCGATGGCGTGGGAATACGGCCGGCCGCTCGACGAGCTGCCGCAGGGGAAGGATTTCGAACAGCGTTTCAGGAAACGCTTCGGCGTGGATGTGCTGTCGTACGCGCAGTTCGGCTATGACGCCGCGTGGGCCGCGATCAAGGCGATGCAGGCGGCCGGCTCGACCGACCCGAAGGCCTATCGCCCCGCGCTGAAGAAGATCGATTTCGAAGGCGTCACCGGCCGCATCTCGTTCGCGAACGACGGCTCGCTGAAGAGCGGGATGTCGACGCTGTACCAGGTGAAGAACGGCGCGTGGAAGACGATCACGACGAAGGGAGGCTGAACGGCGATGCCGGCGGCCGGCGGCGGATGCGCCGCCCGGCCCCGGTAATCGATGCATCGGGCTTCATCTTGTATGACGACTGATGTTGACGCGATTCAACCGGGCCGGCGGCCATGCGGGCCGCGCCGCCCCGCGCGTCAGCCGGCCTGCGTGTCGCGCTCGGCTTCGGCCGCCTCGTGCGCGCGACGCAGCCGCTCGCGGCTGTTGGTGAGATGCGTGCGCATCGCTGCGCGCGCGGCTTCCGGGTCGTGGCGCGCGATCGCCTCGTAGATGTCCTCGTGCTCGTGGTTCAGCCGGCCGACGTAGCGCTCCAGGTCGTCGCCGGCGAAGCGGGCCGAATTTACGCGCGTACGCGGGATGATCGACGTGCCGAGCTGCGTCATGATGTCGACGAAATAGCGGTTGCCGGTGGACTGCGCGATCTGCAGATGGAACTGGAAGTCGAGCTGCGCCGTGCCGCGGCCGCCGCCCGCCCCCGTCGCGATCGCGTCGAGCGCGCGCCGCAGCGCGGCCAGATCGGTATCGTTCGCGCGCTGCGCGGCGAGGCTCGCGCATTCGCTTTCGAGGCTGATGCGCAGTTCCAGCACCGCGAGCACGTCGCGCAGCGTCGTGATCGTCGCCGGGTCGATGCCGAGCGTCTGCCGGCGCGACGGCTCCAGCACGAAGCTGCCGATCCCGTGGCGCGTCTCGACGAGGCCGCTCGCCTGCATCCGCGAGATCGCCTCGCGCACGACCGTACGGCTCACGCCCTGCGCCGCCATGACTTCGGTTTCGGTCGGCAGCTTGTCGCCGGGACGCAGCGTGCCGTTTTCGATCTGCGCGGTCAGCGCGTCGACGACATCTTGTGCGAGGCTGCGTGCGCGACGGCGCGGCGCTGCGGGAAGCGTGGACATGAGGCCGGTTCCTTTTTGAATGATCGTAATGTGAGCCGAGGGTTTACGCGGGGTTTGAGCGAAAGCCGATGATTCATTATACTGCGTCACAAGTCATCCGACGACTGATGATCGGTGCACGGATCTCCTGTCGACTCAGGTCGGCCTGCTGCACCACCCGGTCCCGTGCGTGACGATCGGCCAGCGCTCGCGTTCTGCGCTCCGCTGGCCCGGTTGTCGCTCCACCCCGTTTCGGGGTTGCGTCGATATGCGGGGCTTGCGCGTCGCGCACGTCGGTTGTCGAATGATCGCACCTCCCGCCGCGCGCGGCAAAGCTTTTGCCGCACGGCACCGACCACCCTTTCGCCACCGCCGCCCATGAACGCCGTCACTGCCTCGCCCTCCCACGACACGCCGCGTATCGTCGACCTGCAAGCGATTCCGGTCGCCGGCCACGACAGCATGCTGCTCAACCTGAGCGGCGCACACGGCCCGTTCTTCACCCGCAACCTCGTGATCCTGAAGGACAGCGCGGGCCGCAGGGGCGTCGGCGAAGTGCCCGGCGGCGAAAGCATCCGCCGCACGCTCGACGATGCGCGCGCGCTCGTCGTCGGCCAACCGGTCGGCAACTACCACGCGGTGCTCAACGACGTGCGGCGCACCTTCGCCGACCGCGACGCGAGCGGCCGCGGGCTGCAGACCTTCGACCTGCGCACGACGATCCACGCGGTCACCGCGCTCGAAGCCGCGCTGCTCGACCTGCTCGGCCAGCATCTCGGCGTGCCGGTCGCCGCGCTGCTCGGCGAAGGCCAGCAGCGCGAGCGCGTCGAAATGCTCGGCTACCTGTTCTACATCGGCGACCGCACGAAAACCGCGCTCGCCTACCGCGACGGCAGCGGCGCGACCGACGACTGGACGCGCGTGCGCGACGAAGCCGCCCTGACGCCCGAGGCGGTCGTGCGGCTCGCCGAGGCCGCGCATGCGCGCTACGGCTTCAACGACTTCAAGCTGAAGGGCGGCGTGTTCGAAGGGGCGAAGGAGATCGAGGCCGTGACGGCGCTCGCCGAGCGCTTCCCGGACGCGCGCGTGACGCTCGACCCGAACGGCGCGTGGTCGCTCGACGAGGCCGTCCGGCTGTGCCGCGACCAGCATCACGTGCTCGCCTACGCGGAAGATCCGTGCGGCGCGGAGAACGGCTACTCGGGCCGCGAGGTGATGGCCGAATTCCGCCGCGCCACGGGGCTGCCGACGGCCACCAACATGATCGCGACCGACTGGCGGCAGATGGGTCACGCGGTGCAGTTGCAGGCCGTCGACATCCCGCTCGCCGATCCGCACTTCTGGACGATGCAGGGTTCGGTGCGCGTCGCGCAGATGTGCCGCGACTGGGGCCTCACGTGGGGTTCGCATTCGAACAACCACTTCGACGTGTCGCTCGCGATGTTCACGCATGTCGCGGCGGCCGCACCGGGCCAGGTCACCGCGATCGACACGCACTGGATCTGGCAGGACGGCGAACGGCTGACGCGCGAGCCGCTGAAGATCGAGAACGGCCTGGTGGACGTGCCGAAGCGGCCGGGGCTCGGCATCGACATCGACATGGATGCGGTCGCGCGCGCGCACGAACTGTACAAGCAGCACGGGCTCGGCGCCCGCGACGACGCGGCGGCGATGCAGTACCTGATTCCCGGCTGGACCTTCAACAACAAGCGTCCCTGCCTCGTGCGCTGAACGCACACGGACCGGGCGGCAGATTCGCCCGGTCGATCGGACCTACCCGCCTGCCCCGATCCCCCGCGCCATCCCCGACGCGGCGAACACGATGACGATCACGAGCACCGCCTGCCAATGGCCGATGCGCACATAGGTGCGCGCACGGCCGAGATCGGGCATCTGCTGCCGCCGCGCGGCGATGCGCCACCGGATCAGCCCGAGCATCGGCACGACCTCGAGCAGCAGGATCAGCACGAGCGCGGTCATCTTCAGGTGAAAGAGCGGTTCGTGCAGATAGTACGCGGTGCCTTTCTCGAAACCGCCGAACGCGCGCGTCAGGCCCGTCGCGATCAGCACGAGCGCCGACAGCCCCCACGCGGCATCGGCCTTGAATACACCGGGCAGGTCGGCCGCCTGCGCCGACGCGATGAGCCGGCGCAACGCGCGATTGCGCCCCGCGATCGCGGCAAACGCGACGCCGAACGCGCTCAGGTGAACGGCAGCCAGCAACCAGCGGACGATCATCACGCCTCCCTCTCGCCCGCGCGCGGGCCTTGTCAGACGATCTGCTTGAGCGCGGCGTCGAGCGCGAGCACCGCGACGCGGTCGCCTTCGGTCGCGAGCGGCGCGCGCATGACGATCTGCCGGTTATGGCCGACGGCCGCCGGCGAATCCCACAGCAGTTCGACCTTCGGTCGATTGAACAGGCTGCCGCGACGCGGCGGCACGACGGCCGGCTGCGCGTGCGGCGCCCCGTCGCCCGCTGCGGGCGCGGCGTGGCCGGGCCAGCGCACCGACAGTTCACGTGCGTCGTACTGGCCGACCTTGCGGCTTTCCATCCAGACGATCACGGTACGCGTCAGCACGTCGAGCGAAATCGCATAACGGCCGATCGCGAAGCGACGCGCGGCCACGTTGGTGCGCCACAGCGGCCGCGGGCGGCAGATCCACACGATCGCCGCATAAAGCGCCGGCGCGGCGACGAGCCAGCCGTTGGTCGCCGTCACCGCATGCAGCGCGAGGCGCCAGCCGTCCGCCCAGACGAACATGCCGATCGACCAGATCGCGAACAGCAGACCGATCAGCGCGAAGGCGCGCAGCGCCTGACGCAGCCACTGCGGCAGCGGATGAAACGGCCGTTCGGCGCGCGCGGCGGCGCCCGGCAGCGCGAGCAACAGGAAGATCAACAGCAGGTAGACGAACGCCCAGGGCGACGACACCATCGCCGACAGCGACGAGCGATAGCCCATCTGGGACATCGAGAACAGCCAGCGCGCGAGCAGCACGAGACCGATCGCACGCAACGCGAAGATCACACCGGCGCCGGGGGCCGGCGCTGCGCGCGTGGATTTCGTTCTCGCCAAGACTGCTCTCCTCTTCTGGATATTCGTTCGGGGCCGGATTTCACGGCACGGCCATTATAGGGACATTACCGTCTGGACAGACGGACGGATGCCCTGTCGGGCCGCTTCGGGGGCCGTTCGCGGCGTCGGGCGCGGCGAGAATACAACAGATCCGCGCCGCGGATGTGACAACGCCCCGCCGGGAACCCGGACGGGGCGTCGATGACAAGCCGCCCGCCGCAGCGCGGCGGCGGCCCGCAATCAGCTTGCGTTGACTTCGCGGAGCACCGTGCGGCGCTTCTGGCGCAGCAGTTCCTCGTAGCCCTTCACGTAGTTCTGCGCCATCACCTTCGACGAGAAGCGTGCTTCGAACGCAGCGCGGACCTTCTCGCGCGGCAGCGTATCGAGGCGCTTGAGCGCGGCGACGGCCGACAGTTCGTCTTCGACGACGAAACCCGACACGCCGTTGTCGATCACTTCCGGCACCGAGCCGCGCTTGAACGCGATCACCGGCGTACCGCAGGCCATCGCCTCGATCATCACCAGGCCGAAGGGCTCCGGCCAGTCGATCGGGAACAGCAGCGCGTGCGCGTTGCCGAGGAATTCGGTCTTTTCGGACTCGCTGATTTCACCGATGTACTCGACGTGCGGCAGCGCGAACAGCGGCTTGATCTTCTCTTCGTAATACGCGCGGTCGGCCTTGTCGAGCTTCGCGGCGATCTTGATCGGCAGGCCGGCCTGCTCGGCGATGCGGATCGCCGTGTCGACGCGCTTCTCCGGCGAGATGCGGCCGAGGAACGCGAGGTAGCTCGGCTTCACGTTCGGGATCGGCGTCAGCAGGTTTTCCGGCAGGCCGTGGTACACGGTCGACAGCCAGTTCGCCTGCGGCAGCGGGATGCGCTGGTTGTCGGAGATCGACACGACCGGCACGTCGCTGAATGCGTTGAAGATCGGCTGCAGCTCCGGCAGGTCGAGACGGCCGTGCATCGTCGTCAGATGCGGAACCGGCTGGCGCGAGAACAGCGAGAACGGGTAGTAGTCGATGTGGCAGTGCAGGACGTCGAACTCTTCCGCGCGGCGGCGCACCTGCTCAAGCAGCAGCATGTGCGGGGCCATCACGTCGCGGATCGTCGGATCGAGGCGCAGCGCCTGCGGCCAGCACGCTTCGAGCTTCGCGGAAGTCTGCGAATCGCCGCTCGCGAAGAGCGTGACGTCGTGCCCCATCTCGACAAGCGCTTCGGTGAGGTAGGACACCACTCGCTCGGTACCACCGTACAGTTTCGGGGGCACCGCTTCGTGCAACGGAGCGATTTGGGCGATTCGCATGCGTAACTCCTAAAAAATCGGCTAAAAACCAGGTATGGGTCGGCAACCTGCCGGCGGTCCGGGCTGGATGCATGTCGCCCGAACGTCGGACGAATCAGCCTGCCGGGGGCGTCGAACCCGCGCTGCTCAAGGAGCGTCGGCGACGCGACAGGCATAGAACGTTTGAAACGAAGACCCGTTGACAGGGGTTCGTAAAAAACCTGGAATCGAACCCGGAGCCGATTATCTAGGGTTAATCCCGATACGGCGCACAACATTTCAAACACTTTAC
Source organism: Burkholderia metallica (assembly GCF_902832845.1). Taxonomy (GTDB): domain Bacteria; phylum Pseudomonadota; class Gammaproteobacteria; order Burkholderiales; family Burkholderiaceae; genus Burkholderia; species Burkholderia metallica. The sequence continues at coordinate 22,268 of NZ_CADFDB010000017.1, forward strand.
TTTGTTACAAAGGTGCAACACTTTGCAACCCGCGGACTTGGGTGTCCGTTCTAGAGTGGAAGGCCCTTTTGGCATTCCTCGCCCCCGTGGCTGCCGGCAGCGTGATTCCGGCACATGAGGCAGGACGGGATGCCGGATTTTATCTCAAAATCGATCGCGGGCCGCTGACCCAGTCAAGATTCGCGCAGCGCAGCGCACGGCCTTGTTTACAATGCCGGATTATTCAGTCCGGGCGAACGTCGGCATGCGACCCAGCCGCCACGCTCAATCACCGAATCACCGCACGCATATTTTGGAATATCTCACCCCTGCCCAGCGCAACGCCCACAACGCGAAGCTGTCGAGCTACGCGCACCGGCCGCTCGCGTTCCTGTTCCGCTACATCCGCCTTCACCCCGTCGCCCACCTGGTCGTGCTCGGCAGTGTGCTGGCCGCCGTCGGCTGCGCGCTCGGCTCGCAGTACGCGATCAAGCACCTGATCGACGTGCTGGCGACCGGGCGCCATCATCCCGGCCCGCTGTGGAGCGCGTTCGCGCTGCTCGTCGGGCTGATCGCCGCCGACAACCTGCTGTGGCGCGTCGGCGGCTGGTTCGCCGCGCACACGTTCGTCGCGGTCACCGGCGACCTGCGGCGCGACCTGTTCCAGTACCTGATCGGCCATTCACCCACCTACTACGCGGAGAAGCAGCCCGGCACGCTCGCGAGCCGCATCACGGCCACGTCGAACGCCGTCTACACGTCGGAGAACACGATGGCGTGGAACGTGCTGCCGCCGTGCATCGCGGTGGTGGGCGCGATCCTGATGATCATCGTCGTCAATCCGATGATGGCGGCCGGCCTGCTCGGCTGCTCCGCGGTGCTGTCCGTCGTGCTGTTCAAGCTGGCCGGCCGCGGCTCCGCGCGCCACCACGCGTTCGCGGCGAAGGCCGCGGCGGTCGACGGCGAGCTCGTCGACGTGATCGGCAACATGGGCCTCGTGCGCGCGTTCGGGATGACGCTGCGCGAACAGAAGCGCTTCGGCGCGACGGTCAAGGCCGAGATGGATGCGCGCCAGCAGAGCCTGCTCTATCTCGAGAAGCTGCGCCTGCTGCACGCAGTGATCACCGCGATGCTGTCCGCCGGCCTGCTCGGCTGGGCGCTGTGGCTGTGGGACCAGGGCCGCGCGACGTCGGGCGACATCGTGCTCGTCAGCTCGCTCGGCTTCACGATCCTGCACGGCACGCGCGATCTCGCGGTCGCGCTCGTCGACGTCACGCAGCACATCGCGCGCCTGTCCGAAGCGGTCAAGACGCTGCTCGAACCGCACGGGATGCCGGACCGCTCCGACGCGCAGCCGCTGTCGGCCAAGGGCGGCCGCGTCGACTTCGAACGCGTGACGTTCGCGTATCCGCATCGCCGCGCGATCCTCGACCACTTCGACCTCCATATCGAGCCGGGCCAGCGCGTCGGCCTGATCGGCAAGTCGGGCGCCGGCAAGTCGACCGTGCTCGCGCTGCTGCAGCGCTTCTACGACACGCAGGATGGCGCCGTGCAGGTCGACGGCCAGGACGTGAAGACGATCACGCAGGACAGCCTGCGCCAGGCGATCGCGCTCGTGCCACAGGACATCTCGCTGCTGCACCGGACGATCTACGACAACATCGCGTACGGCCGCCCCGATGCGACGCGCGACGAAGTGCTCGCCGCCGCGCGCGACGCCCGCTGCGCCGAGTTCATCGAAGCGATGCCGGAAGGCTATGACACGATCGTCGGCGACCGCGGCGTGAAGCTGTCGGGCGGCCAGCGCCAGCGCATCGCGATCGCGCGCGCGATCCTGAAGGATGCGCCGATCCTGCTGCTCGACGAAGCGACGTCGGCGCTCGACAGCGCGTCCGAGGAAGCGATCCAGAGCGCGCTCGACCGCCTGATGGTCGGCCGCACGGTGATCGCGATCGCCCACCGGCTGTCGACGCTGCGCAACTTCGACCGGATCATCGTGATGAACAACGGCAAGGTGATCGACGACGGCCCGCCCGACGTGCTGCGCAACCGCCCCGGCCTGTACCGCGACCTGCTCGCGAAGCAGCACGGCCGTCATCATCCGGCCGCCGACGGCGGCACGCCGACCGGCGAACGCGTGGCCTGACGCACCGGCCCGTCGCCGACAAAAAAGCCGCGGTGCTTCACGCACCGCGGCTTTTTTTCATCGCACGGGAAACCGCCGGCTATGCGTGCTGCAGATCGCGCAGGAAGTTGTCGCGCCACACCGACACGTTGTTCTCGCGCAGCTGCGCGATCATGTCCGTGTAACGCGCGCGCCGCTCGGCGAGCGGCATCGTGAGCGCCTGCGACAGCGCATCGGCCATCCCGTCGATATCGATCGGATTGACGATCAGCGCGCCCGTCAGCTCGCGTGCGGCGCCCGCGAAACGCGACAGCACGAGCACGCCCGGATCGTCCGGATTCTGCGCGGACACGTACTCCTTCGCGACGAGGTTCATCCCGTCGCGCAGCGGCGTCACGTAGCCGACCCGCGCAAGCCGGTACAGCGCGGCGAGCAGTTGGCGATCGTACTGGCGATGGATATACAGAATCGGCGCCCAGTCGAGCTCCGCGAAGCGTCCGTTGATGCGCCCCGACTCCCCTTCGAGCTGCAGCCGGATGTCCTGGTAAGCGCGCAGCTCCGCGCGGGTCGACGGCGCGATCTGCAGGAACGACACGCGATTGCGATGCGACGGCTCGTGCTCGAGCAGCTTCTCGAACGCGCGAAAGCGTTCGACGAGCCCCTTCGAGTAATCGAGCCGGTCGACGCTCATGATCAGCTTGCGGCCGCGCAGCGACGTGGCGAGCGTGCGCACCGCCTTGCCGTGCTCGCCGGCCTGCGCGAGCGACGCGATTTCGTCCGGATGCACGCCGATCGGATACGCGGCCGCGCGCAGCGTCCGGCCGAATGCGCGCACCGTCGCCAGATGGCCGTCGCGCTCGATCGCGCCGTCCGCTTCGGATTCGACGTAGTCGCAGAACGCGCGCAGGTCGGGTTCGGTCTGGAAGCCGAGCAGGTCGAACGCACAGAGCGATTCGACGAGATCTCGGTGCGGCGGCACGTTGACGAGCACCTGCGCGGCGGGAAACGGGATGTGCAGGAAGAAGCCGATGCGGTTCTTCACGCCGGCCGCGCGCAGCGCGCGTGCGAACGGGATCAGGTGATAGTCGTGCACCCAGATCACGTCGTCGTCCTGCAGCAGCGGCACGAGCTGCCGGGCGAGCCACACGTTCACGCGGCTGTAGCCTTCGAACTCGTGACGGTCGTACTGGATCAGGTCGGTACGATAGTGAAACGCGGGCCACAGCGTCGCGTTCGAGAAGCCGCGGTAATACTGGTCGTAGTCGCGCCTCGACAGCCCGATGGTCGCGAACGTGACCGGCCCGTGCTCCTCGACGCGGATCTGCGGCGCGCCGGACGCGACGACTTCGCCGCTCCAGCCGAACCACATGCCGCCCGTTTCCTTCAGTGCGTCATAGACGCCGATCGCGAGGCCGCCCGCCGCCGGTTCGCCTTCCGAAATCGGCGCGACGCGGTTTGAAACGATGATGAGGCGACTCATGCGTGCGGCTGCTCCGCACCGAGCCAGCCGGCGATCTGCTCGTGCAGCGCGTCGACCGAATCGAGACGCATCCGCGCGGACGTCTCGCCCGCGCCGATCTTGATCGACAGGCCGCCGCGCGCATTGACCACCGCGAAGCCCTTCTCGTCGGTCAGGTCGTCGCCCGCGAACAGCGGCATGCGGCCCGCGAACGGCGGCTCGTCGAGGAACGCGGCCAGCGCGCGCCCCTTGTCGACGCCCTTCGGCTTGATCTCGAACACCATCTTGCCGGGCTGCAGCACGTACGCATCGGGATAGTCGGCGACGAGGCGCTCGGTGGCGGCGCGCGCGGCCGCCTCGCGCTCGGGCGCGTTGCGGTAGTGCAGCGCGACGGCCGCGCCCTTGATTTCGAGCAGCATGCCCGGATGACGGTCGACGACGGCCGCCAGCTCGCGCTCGATGCGCAGCAGGCGCTCGTCGTTGAAGCCGATGCGCTGCGTGTCGCCGTTCGCATCGCGGCGCTCCGCGCCGTGCAGGCCGGCGATCGGCAGGCCGGGAATCTTCAGGAACGAGTCGATACTGTCGATGCCGCGCCCGGACACGACCGCGACCGCGCCGTGCGAGCGGCGCTGCAGCTCGCCGAGCAGCGTCGGCAGCGACGACGGAACATGAATGCTGTCGGGCGTCGGCGCCAGCTCGACGAGCGTGCCGTCGAAGTCGAAGAAGAACGCGGTATCGGTCAGGGACAGGGAAGCCGGAACGGATTGCATCGATTCGATAGTCTGAGGGCCGGCCGGCACAAACCGGGCCGCCGCTGCGCGAATGGAATTGTGCGCATCTTACCGCGCCTGCGCGTCCAGATGGGCGAAACCGGCGCAGCGCCGGCCGCGTGCAGCCCGTGGCGTCAACTGCGACATATTGCCCCGCTCGCCCGCCCCGTACGGCTTTCGAAAGGACGCGGGCGCGCGAATTGCGCTACAGTCGCAACCGCCTGCCGCGCGACGCATGGCATCGCGCCGGCCGGCTGCCCTTTCGTCCGATCGAGCCCCAGGGACTGTTTCCATATGGAACGCACATGCGAATGCCCGAAATCGCTCGTAGGGCAAGGAGTAAGGAGCGCCGTTTGGCCGGGCCAAACAAGTGACGAGCGACGCCGCCATACGGGCGATTTCGGGCATTCCCGTGACATGAATTTTTTAATTTGGGGTTGCCACGAGAACGGCCGCTCGCCGCGTTGCGCTCCTTGCGAATACGTCAGTATTCGCGGCGTCACGCGCCTCGCGAGCGGCCGTTCTCGTGGCAACGCATGCGCGTTCCATATGGAAACAGTCCCTGAGATGATGTCTGCCCGTCCCGCGCCGCACCGGCGCTTCTCCCGCCTCATCCGCACGGCCGCGGCCCTCGCCGCCGCCGTGGCGCTCGCCGCGTGCACGCACGACGAGCCGCGCTGGAACCTGACCAACGTCACCGGCCACCTGCCCGACCTGTCGTTCACGCTGACGGGCGGCGACGGCCGTCCGGTCGACGCCGATGCGTTCCACGGCCGCGTCGCGCTCGTCTACTTCGGCTACACGCACTGCCCCGACGTCTGCCCCGAAACGCTGGCGCGGCTGATGGAAGTGCTCGCCCGGCTCGGCCCGAAGGCCGATGACGTGCGCATCCTGTTCGTATCGGTCGATCCCGCGCGCGATACGCCGCAGGCGATGCAGTCCTATGTCGCCGCGTTCGACGCCGCGCACGCGCGCGGCCTGACCGGCACCGACCGCCAGATCGAATCGCTCGCGAAACGCTATCGCGTCGCGTATCAGATGGAAAAACGCGATCCGTCCGGCGGCTACGAAGTCACGCACAGCTCGGCCGTCTACATCTTCGACGCCACCGGCCGCGCACGCCTGCTCGCGACCGACCGCGATTCGCCCGACGCCATCGCCGCCGATGTGCGCCGGATCATCGACACCGCCTCCCCTGCCTGAATGCATCCCGACATGAAAACGAAAACGACTCTCAAGACGCTCGCCCTCCTCGCCACGCTGTGCGCCAGCGCTCACGCGTATGCGGCCGGCGCGATCACCGCGCAGAACGCGTGGGTACGCTGGCTGCCGAACAAGCTGCCCGCCGGCGGCTACGTGACGCTCGTGAACGCGAGCGACAAGCCGGTCGATCTCGTCGACGTCGACAGCCCCGACTACGGGATGGCGATGCTGCACCAGACCGTGTCGAACGGCTCGACGCAGAAGATGGAGATGGTCGACAAGCTGACGATTCCCGCGCGCGGCAAGGTCGACATCGCGCCGGGCGGCTACCACTTCATGCTCGAGGAGCCGAAGCACGCGATCAAGCCGGGCGACACCGTGCACCTGCGCCTGAAATTCTCCGACGGCGAAACGGTCGATGCACCGTTCGCCGTGAAATCGCCGGCCCAGGCGAAGTGATGCGCGCGCGATGAACCTCCTGTACTGGCTCGATCCGTGGGAGCCGTCGCCCACCGTGGTGATCGCGGTGCTGACCGCCGCCGTGCTGTTCGCGCGCGGCGTGAAGAAGGCGAAGGTGTCGCCGCTGCGGCAGTTCTCGTTCTGGTTCGGGCTGACGGCGCTCTACATCGCACTGCATACGCGGCTCGACTATTTCTTCGAGCACGAATTCTTCATGCATCGTGCGCAGCATCTCGTGCTGCACCACCTCGGGCCGTTCTTCATCGCGCTGTCGTATCCGGGCGCGGCGATTCGCGCGGGCATCCCGTTTCGCTGGCGGCAGCGCTTCGTGCGCCCCGCCCTCGCGTGGGCGCCCGTGCGCGCGACGCTCGACGTGGTGTTCCATCCCGTCGTCGCGGTCGTGCTGTTCGTCGGGCTGATCTATTTCTGGCTGCTGTCGCCGATCCACTTCATCGCGATGCTCGACTGGCGGCTTTATCGCGTGATGAACTGGAGCATGGTGATCGACGGGCTGCTGTTCTGGTGGCTCGTCGTCGATCCGCGTCCCGCGCCGCCCGCGCGGCTGTCGCCGGGGCGCCGGATCCTGATCGTCGTCGCGGCGATCCCGCCGCAGATCGCGCTCGGCGCGCTGATCTTCTTCACGCCGCACGAGCTGTATCCGATCTATTCGATCTGCGGCCGCGCGTTCACGTGGCTGAGCCCGCTGCGCGATCAGCAGATCGGCGGCCTGCTGCTGTGGATTCCCGGCTCGATGATGAGCGTGATCGGCGCGCTGATCGCGCTGCGCCACTGGCTGCGGCTGTCCGCGCGCGGGCGCCTGATCGATGAACGGTCCGCGCGCGCGGACCGGCAGCCGGTCGCACGCGCCGCGCACTAACCGCCGCGCGGCGCGGCGCGCATTACGCGCGTGCGCGGCTCATCCACACGTGCGGGATGCCGTCCTCGTCGTGCACGTCCGAACTCGGCGCGAAGCCGAATGCGCCGTAGAAACGCTGCAAGTGGGCCTGCGCGTGCAGGCTCACCGGCGTATCCGGCCACTGCGCGCGGATATGCTCGAGCGCGCGCGACAGCAGCCCGTTGCCGAGGCCCGCGCCGCGAAACGCGGCGGTCGTCAGCACGCGGCCGATACGGACGTCGGTGTGCTGCGCGTCGGGCAGCAGCACGCGCAGATAGCCGGCCACGCGGCCGGCCGGATCGAAGGCGGCCAGGTGCCACGCGGTCTGGTCCGCGTCGTCGATGTCGCGATACACGCAGTTCTGCTCGACGACGAACACGGCGCTGCGTGCCTCGAGGATCGAATAGACTTCGCGCGCCGTCAGCACGTCGAAGGATTTCCAGCGCCAGTCGAGATCGGCGGCGCTCGGGGATGCGGCGGGTGCGGATGCGTTCATGTGCGGTCCTGATTCGGGCGCGCCGACCGGCGCGCGGCAATCGTCGATTATGCCTCGAAGCGCCGTCGCCGCGCGACCGCCGCCCCCGCCGCGAAAAAAAGGCCCCGCATTACGCGGGGCCTGTCCGTCATGCCGGCATCTGGCCGAAGTGGCCGCTGTTGAAGTCCTCGATCGCGGTACGGATCTCCGCTTGCGAGTTCATCACGAACGGCCCGTAACCGACGACGGGCTCGTCGATCGGTTCGCCGCTCAGGATCAGCAGCTTCGCGTCGCCGTTCGCTTCGATCTCGACGTCGCTGCCGTCGCGGCCGAGCTGCACGAACTGCGCTTCGCGGGCGACCGTCTCGCCGTTCACCAGCACGGTGCCGCCCAGCACGACCACCGCGAGCGTGCGCCCTTCGGCGACCGGGAACCGCGCATGGCCGCCGGCCACGAGCCGCACGTCCCACACGTCGATCGGCGTATGCGTGCGGGCCGGGCCGCGCCGCCCGTCGAGCTCACCAGCGATGATCCGCGCACGCCCCGCGCCGTCCGGCAGCTCGACCACCGGGATGTCGGCGTTCAGCAGCGTCTGGTAGCCGGGCGCCCCCATCTTGTCCGCGGCGGGCAGGTTCACCCACAGCTGCACCATCTCGAGCGGGCCGCCACGCTTCGTGAACCCTTCCGAGTGGAATTCTTCATGCAGGATCCCGCTCGCGGCCGTCATCCACTGCACGTCGCCCGGGCCGATCACACCGCCCGCGCCGGTCGAGTCGCGGTGCGCGACCTCGCCGTCATAGACGATCGTCACCGTCTCGAACCCGCGGTGCGGATGCTGGCCGACCCCGCGCGGCGCTGAGACCGAGCCCGGCTCGAACGTGGCCGGGCCCGCATAATCGAGCAGCAGGAACGGGCTCAGGTGCGCGCCGTGGGACTGGTAGCTGAACATCGAACGCACCGGGAAACCGTCGCCGACCCAATGGCCGCGCGGCGCACTGTACACACCCTGGATCTTCTTCATTGCCTTCTCCGAATTGCGGCGAAACACGTGTTTCGCATCCATGAGTCACAATATAGAGATGGAACGATCGATCCGGTAGACTGCCGAAATCGCACTCAGCGTTCCATTTCATGAACGATAAAGCGCGGGATCTGAACGATCTCTACTACTTCGTGCAGGTCGTCGAACACGGCGGCTTCGCACCGGCCGGGCGCGCGCTGGACATGCCGAAATCGAAGCTGAGCCGCCGCATCGCGCTGCTCGAGGCGCGGCTCGGGATGCGGCTGATCCAGCGCTCGACGCGCCGCTTCACGGTTACCGACGTCGGCCAGACCTATTACGCGCATTGCCGCGCGATGCTCGTCGAAGCCGATGCGGCCGACGAGGCGATCGCGCTGCTGCACGAGGAGCCGCGCGGCATCGTGCGCGTCAGTTGCCCGATCGTGCTGCTCGATTCGCTGGTCGGCACGATGATCGCCGGCTTCATGGCCGCGTGTCCGCGCGTCGAAATCCATCTGGAAGCGACCAACCGGCGCGTCGACGTGGTCGGCGAAGGGATCGACGTCGCGATCCGCGTGCGCCCGCCGCCGCTCGAGGACAGCGATCTCGCGCTGCGCGTGCTGGCCGAGCGCGGCCAGTGCCTCGTCGCGAGCCCCGCGCTGCTGCGCGAGCAGGGCGCGCCGGCCGTGCCCGCCGATCTCGCGCGCCTGCCGAGCCTCGATCACGGCGCCCCGCAGTCCGCGCACGTGTGGCGACTGCGCGGGCCCGACGGCGCGCATGCGGAAATCCATCACCAGCCGCGCTTCGTGACGGGCGGCATGCTCGCGTTGCGTGCGGCGGCGATCGCGGGCGTCGGCATCGTGCAGTTACCGACGATGATGGTGCGCGACGAAGTGGCGCGCGGCGAACTGGCGATCGTGCTGCCCGACTGGGCGCCGCGACGCGAGATCGTGCACGCGGTGTTCGCGTCCCGTCGCGGGCTGCTGCCCGCAGTGCGCGCGCTGCTCGATTTTCTGGCGGAGCGGTTCGCCGAACTCGAACCCGATTGAGCGTGCCGCTTCGTGCATGACCGTGCATGACCGCGCGTGTCCGGGCGCTGCAAACCGCGCGTGCGTGCCGTAAACTGCGGTACGCGCATTGCGCATTCCCCAACCCTGATCGCATTCCCGCCATGTTCACGCTGTCCAACGACCCCACCGCCTCCAAGGCCGATCAATACGCGACGCTCGTCGAGCAGGCGCGCGCGCTCGTCGAGTCCGAACGCGACCTGACCGCGAACGCGGCCAACTTCGCCGCATTGGTGTACCACTCGCTCGACCGTCTCAACTGGGCCGGCTTCTACTTCTTCGACGGCACCGAACTCGTGGTCGGGCCGTTCCAGGGCAAGCCCGCCTGCGTGCGGATCGCGCTCGGCAAGGGCGTGTGCGGTACGGCCGCGCAGACGCGCGAGACGCAGGTCGTGCGCGACGTGCATGATTTCCCCGGCCATATCGCGTGCGACGCGGCATCGGAATCGGAAATCGTCGTGCCGCTGGTGGCCGCCGACGGCACGCTGATCGGCGTGTGGGACGTCGATAGTCCGGTCGCCGCGCGCTTCGACGAGGCAGATCGCGAGGGGATGGAAGCGCTGTGCCGCGTGTTCATCGAACACGCATGGCAGAAGACGCGCGGTTAAACGGCGGCCAGGCCACGCCCATCCATCGGGCAACCGGTCGCCGCGTTCGCATGTGAATCGCGCCTCACGACCGCGAACGAAAACGAAACGGGCCCCGCAAAGAGGCTCGTTTCACTGTGCCGCCGCCCCGCCCTTCGCGGCGCACGGCCGGTATCAGGCGGCGTGCGTGCCGGACAACGCCGCAAACGCCTGCGGCTTCGCGTCCTCGGTCAGCACCTCGAAGCCCGTTTCCGTCACCACGACCATGTGCTCCCATTGCGCCGACAGCGAATGGTCCTTCGTGACGACCGTCCAGCCGTCCGCCAGCATGCGCGTGTCGCGCTTGCCCGCGTTGAGCATCGGCTCGATCGTGAAGATCATCCCCGGCCGCAGCGGCACGCCGGTGCCCGGGCGGCCGTAGTGCAGCACCTGCGGCTCGTCGTGATAGACATCGCCGATGCCGTGCCCGCAATACTCGCGCACCACGCTGAATCCTTCGCGATGCGCGACCTGCTGGATCGCGTAGCCGACGTCGCCGAGCGTTGCGCCCGGCCGCACCGCGCGGATGCCCGCGTGCATCGCCTCATAGGTCGTCGCGACGAGCCGCCGTGCGAGCTCGTTCGGCTCGCCGACGAAATACATGCGGCTCGTATCGCCGAACCAGCCGTCCTTGAGCACCGCGATGTCGAGGTTCACGATGTCGCCGTCACGCAGCGGCCGCGACGTCGGAATGCCGTGACACACCACGTGGTTGACCGACGTGCACAGCGTTTTCGGATAGCCGTGGTAGCCGATGTTCGCGGGAATCGCGCCGAGCACGTCGACGATGTATTCGCGGCAGCGTGCGTCCAGTTCGTCGGTGGAGACGCCCGGCTTCACGTGCTCGGTGATCATCGTCAGCACCTGCGAAGCGAGCTTCGCGGCTTCGCGCGACTTGGCGATTTCCGCGGCGCCGCGGATCGGGATGTCTCGCTTCGCCATTACGCCACCTGCTCGATGCCGTGTTCGACCGGTTCCGCCGGCCCCGCGTCGCCGCCCCGCGCTTCGGCCTCGATCAGCATCCGGCAGATGTCGCCGTACGACAGCGCCGGATTGAGTTCCGCCAGCATGCCGACGCGCAGCCAGTGTTCGGCCTGCGCGTTGATCGAGCGGCTCAGCGCCGTGCTGGTCGAGCGCAGCCGCTCGTGCATGTGCTCGGAAATCTTGATGATGCCCATATATCCCCAATTAAACGAAACGTAGTCGATTCGTATATTACGCCGCGCGCGCCCGTCGGGCAAGCCGTCCGGACTTCGCCGAGCTATCGGCCGGCGGCGATCCCTGTCGTTGACATCGAATTCCAGTTTGCTGGAAAATATCTCCATCATGAAAGAATCAGCAGTCGCCACGGCCGACGACACCGGCATCAACGAACGCATCGCCCGACGCGTGCGCGACCTGCGCGCCGTTCGAGGCTACACGCTCGACGCGCTGGCCGCGCGCTCGGGCGTCAGCCGTTCGATGATCTCGCTCATCGAACGCGCGTCGGCCAGCCCGACGGCCGTCGTGCTCGACAAGCTCGCGGCCGGGCTCGGCGTGTCGCTGGCCGGACTGTTCGGCGGCGACCGGGACGACACGCCCGCGCAGCCGCTGGCACGCCGCGCGCAGCAGGCCGAATGGCGCGATCCGGCATCCGGCTATGTGCGGCGCAACCTGTCGCCTGCCGGGTGGCCGTCGCCGATTCAGCTCGTGGAAGTGGATTTCCCGCCCGGTGCGCGTGTCGCGTACGACAGCGGCGGACGCGAAAACGCGCTGCATCAGCAGGTTTGGGTCGTCAGCGGCCGCGTCGACGTCACGTACGGCGATACGCTCCACGAACTTCACGAAGGCGACTGTCTGGCGATGCGGCTCGACCAGCCGCTGATTTTCAGCAACCCGTCCTCTCATGCCGCGCACTATGTCGTCGTGATCTGCGATGCGTCCGCCGCCGGCGTGCGGAACCCTTGATGAACGCGTCGTCGCAGCAGCCGTGCGCGCGACCGATTGACTACCCACTGGAAGGAGCCCGCATGAATGCCCCGAACCCGCTCGACGACGTGCGCCTGATCGATTGCAGCGAGGCCGAGCATGCGCCGGCCATCCTGGAAATCCTGAACGACGCGATCGCGAACTCGACCGCGCTGTACGACTACAAGCCGCGTCCGCCGGAAGCGATGGTCGCGTGGTTCGCGGCGAAGCGCGCGGGCGGCTTCCCGGTCATCGGCGCGGTCGACGCGGCGGGCACGCTGCTCGGCTTTGCGAGCTGGGGCACGTTCCGTGCGTTTCCCGCGTTCAAGTACACGGTCGAACACAGCGTGTACGTGCATCGCGACCAGCGCGGCCGCGGGCTTGGCGAGGTGCTGCTGCGCGAAGTGGTCCGGCGCGCGCGGGAAGCGCAGGTGCACGTGGTGGTCGGCTGTATCGATGCGACCAATGCGGGAAGCATCGCACTGCATACGAAGCTCGGATTCGTGTACTCGGGCACAATCACGCAGGCAGGATTCAAGTTCGGCCGGTGGCTCGACGCGGCGTTCTATCAGTTGACGCTCGAAACGCCGGCGCAGCCGGTGGATGGTTGAGCGGAAATCTCAATATTGCATTGCCGAATCCCGTTCGAGAATCTCGCTTCATGCGCCGCCTGCCGGACTAATCCCAATTCAAGTTCTCGAACGGCGTGAACCATCCATACGTTTTTTTGTTGACCACGACTCGCCCTCCGTACACACCGTAACAGACATCTTTGTCCTTTCCTTTTCCCACCACGGGGGCGCCGCTGTCGCCCGGTTGCGTCTGAGCATCTCCGTCCAGATTGAGCAGGACGACGTGCTCAACTCTGTCGTTAGTATCCGGCACCGTGATATCCACATCCGGCTCTGCAACCGAGCAATTCACGAGACCGGAGAATGCCCCCTGCAACCACAAACGCTGGTCTTTTATGGGGCGAACGTTTGAACCGAACTCCACCTTCTTTTTACCGCTGTCCGTCCATATCTCATTGGGCGTTGCATCGACGCCAGACAATACGTTCACGATAGCGATATCCTGCTTGTCCTCGAGGAAGTTGTCGCGCAGAACGCCCGCCTGATTTGCGTCGTCCGGCTGTCCCACCTTTTGATCCTTTTTTCCAAATACATGGCCCGCCGTCACAAAGCACAGGTCGCCTTCATATGTCACAACCAGGCCTAAAGTGCCAATCTTGCTCTCGGTCACAATTTTGATGCCGCCGACCAGCGGACGGACTTTGAGATTGTTTGCCGGCATTACGGGCTCCACTGACGAGTAAACAAATCGATTGATGATTACCGAATACCTGTCAATAACGATGGAAAACGACTTTTGTGAATGTTGATACTGGATCTTAGGACAGCAAAGACGGATTCGACAGCCGCAAGATGTTTGGTTTGTCGCAACTTGAAACGCATTTCATAACGCGAACAGATCTATGTGAAACAAAGTGCCTCACCATTTATTTTTATGCCTCGCGAGATTTGCGCGACTGACGCGCGGTGCCAGCGAATAATCGGCGGCGCGGTAGAGGATTGACGAGGCTTCGGCGATCCGCTCCTCCGCAGGTTTTCTGTTCGTCACGGCGTGGTCGACTCGCTGCTCAGGCGAACAACGTGCGCATCTGCCCCTCTTCGGCTTGGAACGTCAGGAAAAGCGGCTTTGGAAGAAGCTTCGAACGTCGAATAATGTATTCCCACGTTCGAGCGGGTCGTGATGACCTGGTGTCGCCATGCGCTGCCGAGAGCCGGGCGCCATGCGGCCGACGGGCCGACTCGGACGTGATCGGCGCACAAAAAGAAAAAGCCCCGCCGAAGCGGGGCTTTTTCTTTTCCTACCTGGAGGCGCGAGCCGGAGTCGAACCGGCCTAAACGGCTTTGCAGGCCGCTGCATAACCGCTTTGCTATCGCGCCAAAAGCGGACTGTCCGGATGCCGTGAGGCAAGCGACAGATTTTTATTCGAGGACCACAGGTCCATCAAATAAAAAGGGAAGCGTGGCTTCCCCATGACTTGGAGCGGGAGACGAGTCTCGAACTCGCGACCTCAACCTTGGCAAGGTTGCGCTCTACCAACTGAGCTACTCCCGCATTGTCCTGCACCTGCAGCGCTTCGCCGTACAACACGCTGCCAGAAAAATCTGGAGCGGGAGACGAGTCTCGAACTCGCGACCTCAACCTTGGCAAGGTTGCGCTCTACCAACTGAGCTACTCCCGCATGTGTCCTGCATCTGCAGCGCTTTGCCGTACAACGCGCTGCCAGAAAAAATCTGGAGCGGGAGACGAGTCTCGAACTCGCGACCTCAACCTTGGCAAGGTTGCGCTCTACCAACTGAGCTACTCCCGCGTATTGCTACGCTACTGCGTCCCCGTCACACGCTTACTTCGTCGTGCAGCGGAGAAGCGAGATTATGTCGAAGGCACTTTCGTGTGTCAAGGGCTTTTCGAGCCCTTTTTCCAAAAAACCTGCTCTGCCGGCTACGCGGCGCGGCTCACGCGCCGCCGCGCTCGCGAATTTGCGGCCACGCGAGCTTCATGTAGTACAGCATCGACCAGATCGTCAGCACCGCGGCGAGATACATCAGCCATTCGCCCCACACGCGCGTGTCGATCGTCACGACGCCGAGCGGCAGCGGCCCGTAGAACAGCAGCATCGGAATCGCGACCATCTGGCATGCGGTCTTGAACTTGCCGAGCTGGTTCACCGCAACGCTCTTCGATGCGCCAATCTGCGCCATCCACTCGCGCAGCGCCGAAATCGCGATTTCGCGGCCGACGATCACGAGCGCGATCGCCGCGTCGACCCGCGAAATCTGTACGAGGATCAGCAGCGCGGCCGTCACCATCAGCTTGTCCGCCACCGGATCGAGAAATGCGCCGAACGACGACGTCTGGTTCCACTTGCGGGCGAGATAGCCGTCGAACCAGTCGGTCAGCGCCGCGAGGATGAAGATCGCCGCCGCCGCGAGATTGCGGTGCGCGCCGCCCATCACCGTGTCCGGCAGGTAGAACACGCCGACGACGAGCGGAATCAGCACGATCCGTACCCACGTCAGGAAAATCGGGAAATTGAACGGCATGGCTTGCGGGACAGTAAAGGATTCGCAATTGTGCCGTGTCGACCGGCCAGCCACAAGAACGCTGGCAACGCAGCCGGCCGCACGGCCGCGTCAGTGAAGCTGCTTGTAGATCTGCTCGGCGAGCGCGTGCGAGATGCCCTCGACGCTCGCCAGTTCCTCGACACTCGCGGCCACCACGCCGCGCAACCCGCCGAACCGCGCGAGCAACCGCTGCCGGCGCTTCGCGCCGACGCCTTCGAGTTCCTCGAGCCGCGAAGTCTGGCGCGCCTTCGCCCGCTTGGCGCGCATGCCGGTGATCGCGAACCGGTGCGCCTCGTCGCGGATCTGCGCGACGAGCATCAGCGCGGCGCTTTCCTTGCCGAGTTCGAGCGGCGGGCGGCCGTCCGCGAACACGAGCGTCTCGAGGCCGACCTTGCGCCCCTCGCCTTTCGCGACGCCGACCAGCATCGACGTATCGAGGCCAAGCTCGGTAAACACCTGTCGGGCGATTTCGACCTGCCCCTTGCCGCCGTCGATCAGCACGATGTTCGGCAGCAGGCTCGACGCCTCGGCCTCGCGCGTCGACTCGCCGTCGATGCCGGCCGCTGCGTCGGCGGCGGCCGCCTGCGCGGCCTGTTCGACCATCTTCTCGTAGCGGCGCGTGAGCACCTGGCGCATCGCCGCGTAATCGTCGCCCGGCGTGATCCCGGTGATGTTGTAGCGGCGGTAATCTCCCGACTGCATCTTGTGATGGTGATAGACGACGCACGACGCCTGCGTCGCCTCGCCCATCGTGTGGCTGATGTCGAAGCATTCGATCCGCAGCGTCGCGAGATCGTCGCTGTCGTAGCCGAGCGTGTCCGCGAGCGCGCGCGTGCGCGCCTGCTGCGAGCCCTGCTCGGACAGCAGCCGCATCAGCGCGATCTGCGCATTCTGTTCGGCCATCGACAGCCACGCGCGCCGCTGCCCCTGCGGCTGCCGCACCAGCGACACCTTGTGGCCGGCCTGCTCGGACAGCAGCTCGAGCAGGTCGCGGCTCGCGGGCGCATGGCTCACGACCAGCACCGGCGGCACGCGATTGCCGAGATAGTGCTGCGCGATGAACGCGTCGAGCACCTCGGCTTCGACCGACGCCGCCTTCTCACGCGCGCCGCCGGTTTCTTCCACGGGCTGGTCCGGCAACGCATCGGCGCTCATGCCGGCCGTGTCGGCCGTATCGGGCGCCTCCGCCAACTCCGCGTCGTCGCCGAGACCGCCCTCGGCGAGCGTCAGCGCGCTTTCGACATGCGTCGGGAAATACGCCTTGTCGCCGAGATGCCGGCCGCCGCGCACCATCGCGAGGTTCACGCACACGCGCCCGCCCTGTGCGACGACGGCGAGAATGTCGACGTCGCTGTCGCTGCCGACCTCGATCGCCTGCTGGTGCAGCACCGTCGCGAGCGAGCTCATCTGGTTGCGCACGGCCGCCGCCTGCTCGAATTTCAGCTCGGCCGCGAACGCGTGCATCTTCTGCTCGAGCTCCTTCATCACTTCGGACTGCCGGCCGAGCAGGAAACGCGCGGCGTTCGACACGTCGATCGCGTAATCCTCGTCGGAGATCGCGCCGACGCACGGCGCCGTGCAACGCCCGATCTGGTGCAGCAGGCACGGCCGCGTGCGGTTGTTGAAGACCGAATCCTCGCAGGTGCGCAACTGGAACACGCGCTGCAGGATCTGGATGCTCTCGCGCACGGCCCACGCGCTCGGGAACGGCCCGAAATACTGGTTCTGCTTGTCGACCGAGCCGCGGTAGTAGGCCATCCGCGGGAAACGGTGCGCGGTGAGCTTCAGGTACGGATAGGACTTGTCGTCGCGAAACAGGATGTTGTAGCGCGGCGCGAGCGCCTTGATCAGGTTGTTCTCGAGCAGCAGCGCTTCGGCCTCCGAACGCGTGACGGTCGTCTCGATGCGTGCGATGCGCGTGACCATCATCGCGATGCGCGGCGACAGCTGCGTCTTCGTGAAATAGCTCGACACGCGCTTCTTCAGGTCGCGTGCCTTGCCGACGTAGAGCACGGCGCCCGCCGCGTCGTAATAGCGATAGACGCCCGGCATGTGCGGCAACTGCGCAAGGATCTTCTTCGGTTCGAACGGGGTATCGGGAGCTTCAGGGGATGTCATGCGTGATCCGGGCGCCTTGTAACGCGGAACGGGTCCATTAGAATCGCCAGTTTAGAGCATTCACCGCCCGCTTCGATGCCCCGCACCACCGCTGCCCCCCTGCCCGCCGAGCCGCTCGCGCCGGGCGAACCGATCGCCTGCGACCTCTTCTGCACGGTGATCGACAATTTCGGCGACATCGGCGTCTGCTGGCGCGTCGCGCGCCAGCTCGCGCACGAGCACGGCTGGCAGGTCCGCCTGTTCATCGACGATCTCCGCACGTTCGCGCGCCTGCTGCCCGGGGTCGATCCCGACGCGGCGCGGCAGACGGTCGATGCGATCGTGATCGAACATTGGCACGCGGAAGTCGGCGACGCGCTGGAGATCGCCGACGTCGTGATCGAAGCGTTCGCGTGCGAGCTGCCCGGCGCGTATCTCGCGGCGATGGCACGCCGCGCGCGTCGCCCCGTATGGATCAACCTCGAATACCTGAGCGCCGAAGACTGGGTCGCCGATTTCCATCTGCGGCCGTCGCCGCATCCGCGCTACCCGCTGCTGAAGACGTTTTTCTTTCCCGGTCTGTCGGCCGGCACCGGCGGCGTGCCAAAGGAGCGCGACCTCGATGCGCGCCGCACGGCCTTCGAAACCGATGCGGCGGCGCGCGATGCATGGTGGCGGCGCGCGACCGGCGGCCCACCGCCGGCTCCCGGCAAGACGGTCGTCAGCCTGTTCGCGTACGAAAACCCGGCCGTCGACGCGCTGCTCGCCCAGTGGCGCGACGGCCCGTCGCCGGTCGTCGCGCTCGTGCCGACCGGCCGCGTATCGCCCGCCGTCGCGCGTTTTTTCGGGGTCGAGTCGTTCGACGCGGGCACGCACGCGCGCAGCGGCAACCTGTCGGCGCACGGGCTCGCGTTCGTCCCCCAGGCCGACTACGATCCGTTGCTGTGGGCCGCGGACGTCAATTTCGTGCGCGGCGAGGATTCGTTCGTCCGGGCGCAGTGGGCACGCAAACCGTTCGTGTGGCACATCTACCCGCAGGCCGACGACGTGCACCTGCCGAAGCTCGACGCCGCGCTCGCGCACCTGTCGGCCGGCCTCGCCGCCGCGCCGCGCGCGGCGCTCGAGCGGTTCTGGCATGCGTGGAACGGCGCCGGCACGCCCGACTGGGCCGATTTCTGGCAGCACCGCGCCGCACTGGACGCCAACGCGGCCCGCTGGGCCGATGCGCTCGCGGCCGTCGGCGATCTCGCTGGAAAGCTGGCGGAATACGCAAAATCTCAGTTAAAATAAGCGGTTATCCGACGGCTGACCAGGCAAGCGCTCGCTTTTGGCGTCCACCGGACCGGACCGCTTGCGCCGTCAGCCGTTGTGCAACGCTCAGGCACCTATTTATTTGATTTGATCAGGACAGTTTTTTATGAAAACCGCACAGGAACTCCGCGTAGGCAACGTCGTGCAGATCGGCAGCGATGCATGGGTTATCGCCAAGGCCGAATACAACAAGTCGGGCCGTAACTCCGCCGTCGTCAAGATGAAGATGAAGAACCTGCTGACGAACGCCGGCCAGGAAGCGGTCTACAAGGCCGACGACAAGTTCGACGTCGTCGTGCTCGATCGCAAGGAAGTGACGTACTCGTACTTCGCCGACCCGATGTACGTGTTCATGGACGCCGACTACAACCAGTTCGAAGTCGAAGCGGAAATGATGGGCGAAGCGCTGAACTACCTCGAAGACGGCATGGCTTGCGAAGTCGTGTTCTACAACGAGAAGGCGATCTCGGTCGAACTGCCGACGGTCCTGGTTCGCGAAATCACCTACACGGAACCGGCAGTCAAGGGCGACACGTCGTCGGGCAAGGTGCTGAAGAACGCGAAGCTCGCAACGGGCTTCGAGCTGCAAGTGCCGCTGTTCTGCAACACCGGCGACAAGATCGAAATCGATACGCGTACGAACGAATACCGCAGCCGCGCGTAATCGCCAGCACGATCCGCATCGAACAAAGCGCCCTTCGGGGCGCTTTTTGTTTGTCCGGCGCCAACAAGCGGCCTCTGGCTGCTCTCATCTGGAGCACAAAAGCCACCGGTAAAGATATTCAATTTGTATCATCGGTAACTGTTTTATAGCGCCGGAAAAATAATGGTCGTTACGCGTTCGGCGGGGCATAAAATCAGTTTTTAATCTGACATGCGGCTGCGGCCCCGCCGGCCGACAGCCCGCCTCTCTTGACTCGACCTGCGTCCACCATGCCACACGCCCTGATTGTCGAAGACGATCCCAACAGTCTGTCCGGCCTCACCGCGCTGCTCGCCGCGGACGGCTTCTCGGTCGACACGGCCACGTCGCTCGCCGAAGCTCGCACGGCGCTTGGCCGGTCGATTCCCGACGTCGTTCTCGTCGACCTGAACCTGCCGGACGGCAGCGGGTTCGACCTGCTCCAGCACCTGCCGCAGCAACAGCCGAACGGCTCGCTGCCCGTCATCGTGCTGACGGGCAACGCGACGGTCGAGAGCGCGATCGAGGGCCTGCGTCACGGTATTTGGGACTACCTGCTGAAGCCGATCAACATTCCGCGCCTACGCAGCCTGCTCGCGCGGATCCCGCGCCCGTACGAGCTGATCGACGAAGTGCAGTCGTTGCGCGCATCGCTGCGCCATCTCGGCCGCTTCGGCGCGCTGGTCGGCCGCAGCGACGCGATGCAGCACGTGTACGACATGATCGAGCACAACGCACGCACCGAAACGGCCGTGCTGTTCTCGGGCGAAGCCGGTACCGGCAAGAAGCTGGCCGCGCGCACGCTGCACGACCTGAGCCGGCGCCGCAAGGGGCCGTTCGTGTCGTGCGACTGCCGGACGATCGCGCAGGCCGGCCGGCACGGCGCATCGCTCGACAGCGTGCTGTTCGGCCATGAGCGCGGCGCGTTCGACGGGGCCGAGCGCCGCGAATCGGGCCTGTTCGAACAGGCGGGCGGCGGCACGCTGTTCCTCGACGAAATCACCGCGCTGCCGC
Source organism: Burkholderia metallica (assembly GCF_902832845.1). Classification (GTDB taxonomy): domain Bacteria; phylum Pseudomonadota; class Gammaproteobacteria; order Burkholderiales; family Burkholderiaceae; genus Burkholderia; species Burkholderia metallica. The sequence goes on from NZ_CADFDB010000017.1 coordinate 42,511, forward strand.
TCGTGCTGCAGGAAGCGCTGCTGCAGGCGCTCGATTCGCAGAACTTCATGCGGATCGGCGGCACGAGCTCGATTGCGAGCGACTTCCGGCTGATTGCGACCACGCGCCGCCCGGCGCGCGAAGCGGTCGCGAACGGCACGCTGCGCGAGGATCTGTGGCTGCGCCTCGATGCGGCGTCGATCACGATGCCGCCGCTGCGCGAGCGCGACGGCGACGCGCTCGCGATCGCTGATGCGCTGATCGACGAACTGAATCGCGAAGCGCGCGCAACCGGCCGCAGCACGACCGACAAGCGCGCGGCGCCGGGCTTCGTGCGCGAGTGCGTGTCCTACGAATGGCCGGGCAACGTGCGCGAGCTGCAGGAGCGCGTGCGCTTCGCCTACGACGCATCGGGCGATTTCATCGAGACGCTGCGCGCGGGCGAGCCGAGCTTCTCGGCCGGCGCCGCGCTGAACGGCAGCAGCGTGCAGATCAAGGTCGGGACGCCGCTGTCCGACGTCGAGGATCTGCTGATCCGCGCGACGCTCGACGCGGTCGGCGGTACGCGTCACCGTGCGGCAACGCTGCTCGGCATCAGCCCGAAGACGCTGTACAACAAGCTGCAGCGGATGAAGGTGAACTGAGCGGGCGGCGATGCGCGCAGGCGCTGGCAGGGCTCGACCGTTAGTTGCGTCGAGATTCGCGTGGCCGGCCTGCTCGATTTCCGCGACTGCCCGGTCCGCGCCGGCAGTCACGCATAAAAAAGCCGCGCAGTTGCGCGGCTTTTCGTTTCGACGTCCTGAAGGGCGCATCCCGCGCCCACTCCTCGCCGGCTCAGCTTATGCCAGTGCGCTGCTCAACAGCGCCTGCGCCCGCAGATACTCGGGCTGCGCGATCAGCTTGTCCCACTTGAGCGCCTTGCCGCGCGCGCGCATCCGCTTGATGCGCCGTACCGACTCGTCCGTCGCCCGCGCCTTCAGCCCGTTCAGCACGACTTCGGCCGCGTCCGGCTGGTTGCAGACGAGCACCATGTCGCACCCGGCCGCGAGCGCGGCGTCGGCCGCCTGCGTGAGCGTGCCGCCTTCGCGCGCGGCCTCCATCGACAGGTCGTCGCTGAAGATCGCGCCGGTGAAGCCGAGCCGCCCGCGCAGGATGTCCTGCAGCCAGACGCGCGAGAACCCGGCCGGGCGCTTGTCGACCTGCGTGTAGATCACGTGGGCGGGGATCACCGCGGACAACGACAGGCCGAGCCAGTCGTAAGGCGCGACGTCGTGCTTGAGAATCGTGTCGAGCGGGCGGTCGTCGGTCGGCAGCGCGACGTGCGAATCGGCCTCCGCGAAGCCGTGCCCCGGGAAATGCTTGCCGCAGTTCGCCATGCCGGCGAGCGACAGCCCGTGGTTCAGGCTCTTCGCGAGCAGCGTGACGACGCGCGGATCGCGATGGAACGCACGATCGCCGATCACTTTCGAATGCCCGTAGTCGAGGTCGAGCACGGGCGTGAAGCTCATGTCGATCCCGCACGCACGCAATTCGGCCGCCAGGATGTAGCCGACGGCCGTTGCGACCTTCGTCGCGAGCAGCACGTCGCGATCCCACAGCTCGCCGAGGCGGCGCATCGCGGGCAGCACCGTGAAGCCGTCGGTGCGGAAACGCTGCACGCGGCCGCCTTCGTGATCGACGGCGATCAGGATGTCTTCGCGCACCGCGCGGATCGAGTCGGTCAGCGCGGTCAGTTGCGCACGATTCTGGAAGTGCCGCGCGAACAGGATCACGCCGCCGGTATTCGGATGCGCGAGGCGCCGCGCATCGTCGCGCGACAGGGCCGTGCCGACGACGTCGAGCATGACCGGGCCGGGAGTCGTTTTCATCGAATCGGAAATTCCGTCAGGGGGAGGTTCGGGAAACAGGGGCAGGTGCGGCGTCCGTCTCGGCGATCACGAACGACACCGCGTAGTCGCGTTCGTCGCTGACCGTCACGCGCGCCGTGATGCCGCGGGCGGCCAGCCAGTCGGCCAGCTCGCCCGACGCGACCACGTACGGCTCGCCGCTCGGATGGTTGAGGGTTTGCAGCGCACGCCACGTCATCGGCCAGTGCATGCCGAGTCCGATCGCCTTCGAGAACGCTTCCTTCGCGGAAAAGCGCGTCGCGAGGAACGCGATGCCGCGCGCCTCGGAGCGGGCGCGCCGTGCATGGAACACTCGCAGCTCGTCGGGGCCCAGCACCTTCTCGGCGAAGCGGCCGCCGGTGCGTTCGAGCACGGCCGCGATGCGGCTCACCTGGGCGATGTCGGTACCGATGCCGTAGATCGCCATGTCAGTACGCACCGGTGCGACCCGGCGAAGCCGGGCCCGTCATCACGCGCGACGCGCGGCGGTATTGCATCTTCAGCGCGCGCCGCCGTGCAGCGCGGCCACGCGTGCGGCGACCATGATCGCCTTCATCTCGCGCACCGCGTTGTCCCAGCCCGCGAAGATCGCGTGCGCGACGATCGCGTGGCCGATGTTCAGCTCGACGATGCCGTCGATCGCGGCGATCTGCTGCACGTTCGTGTAATGCAGGCCATGGCCCGCGTTGACCTTCAGGCCGAGCTGCGCACCGGCCTGCACGCCCGCGACGATACGCTCGTATTCGCGCTGCTGTTCGGCTTCGTCGTGCGCTTCGGCGTAACGGCCCGTATGCAGCTCGATCACCGGCGCGCCCGCTTCGTGCGCGGCGCGGATCTGCGTGTCGTCCGGATCGATGAACAGCGACACGCGCACGCCCACGTCGGCCAGTTGCTTGCAGGCCGCACGTACGGCCTCGAAGTGGCCGGCGACATCGAGACCGCCTTCGGTCGTCAGCTCCTCGCGCTTCTCGGGCACCAGACACGCGTCGTGCGGGCGCACTTCGCATGCGATGTCGAGCATCTCGGCCGTCACCGCGCATTCGAGGTTCATCCGCGTCTTCAGCAGCGGGCGCAGCTTGCGCACATCCGCATCGACGATGTGACGACGATCCTCGCGCAGATGCAGCGTGATCGCATCCGCGCCGGCTTCCTCGGCGGCGAGCGCCGCGCGGATCGGATCGGGATAGGTCGTGCCGCGCGCATTGCGCAGCGTCGCGACGTGGTCGATGTTCACGCCGAGGTCGATGGCGGTGGGCGTTGTCAGGAAGAAGCTCATAGGTTTTGCAGGTCGATCAGGATCTGACGCGTGGCAAGCGGCGTGCCGCCGAGATAGGTGTTCAGCAGGAAGCGCATCAGCGTCTTGCTTTGCGCAACCGTCTGGGCTCGATGGTAATCGTCCTGCTCCATGTCGAGCAACGTCTGGCCCGAAATGACCGGCCAGTGCGACGGGACGTCGTCGTCCGCATTGCGCACGCCGCGCTCGGGATCGAACACGTAGCGACGCTCGGGCTCGACCGCCCGACGCGCGACCGTGCGGTTCAGCGCCATCGCATAACCGGTCTCGCGCAGCAGCACGCGCTCGAACGAGCGCAGCACCTGCACCGCGGGCTCGCCGTGCGCGAGGCGCGTGAGGGTCAGCACGTAATGATTGAAGAGCGGCGGCTGGGGATCCTCGCGCGCGCAGAATTTCACGAGCAGCTCGTTCGCATAGAAACCGCAGAGCAGCCCGTCGCCGCCGAGCGGCAACATGCCGCCGACCCACTCGGCGCCCGTCAGCGTGCGCACCTCGGATTTGCCCGACCAGGACAGCAGCAGCGGCTGAAACGTCTGCAGCACGCCGCGCAGCGCGGAATGCGGGCGCTTCGCGCCCTTCGCGACGAGCGCGAGCCGGCCGTGATCACGCGTCAGCACGTCGACGATCAGGCTCGTTTCGCGATACGGGTAACTGTGCAGCACGAACGCCGGCTGCTCGGCGACGCGGAAATCGGACGTGCGAGACGTCGCGCGCCGCGCCTTGCGCGGCGGTTCGGGCGGTGCCGGCAGCGGCGCGTCGTTCGCGCCGGCCGTCACCGCGTCTTCGGTCGACGTCAGCGCGTCATTCGTACCCATAGGCACGCAGCCCCGCCTCGTTGTCGGCCCAGCCGCTCTTCACCTTCACGAAGGTCTCGAGGTACACGGGGCCGTCGAACAGCTTCTCCATATCCATCCGCGCTTCGGTGCTGATCTGCTTGAGCTTCTCGCCTTTCTTGCCGATCACCATCGCCTTGTGCGAATCGCGCTCGACGAGGATCGTCGCGAAGATGCGCTTCAGGCGCCCTTCCTCCTCGAACTTGTCGATCAGCACGGTGCTCGTGTACGGCAGTTCGTCGCCGGTCCAGCGGAACACCTTCTCGCGCAGGATTTCGGCCGCGAGAAAGCGCGAGCTGCGGTCGGTCAGCTCGTCCTCGCCGTAGATCGGCTCGCCTTCCGGCAGGTACGGCTTGATCGTGTCCAGCAGGCGCTTGATGTCTTCCGGGCGCTGCGCCGACAGCGGCACGAGCTCGGTGAATTCGCGCAGCGTGCTCATCTGCTGCATGAACGGGAACAACGTCGCCTTGTCGGTCACGCGGTCGATCTTGTTCGCGATCAGCAGCGTCGGCATGCCGGGCGGGATCAGGTCGAGCACCTTCTGGTCGTCGGGCCCGAAGCGGCCCGCCTCGATCACGAACAGGATCACGTCGACCGACGTGAGCGTCGACGTGACCGCCCGGTTCAGCGAGCGGTTCAGCGCGGTGCTGTGGCGGGTCTGGAAGCCGGGCGTGTCGACGAACACGAATTGCGCGTCGTCGAACGTATTGATGCCGGTAATGCGGTGGCGGGTCGTCTGCGCCTTGCGCGACGTGATGCTGATCTTCTGGCCGACGAGTGCGTTCATCAACGTCGACTTGCCGACGTTCGGGCGGCCCACGATCGCGATCATGCCGCAACGGAAACCGGTAGGAGCGGGAGTGTTCATATCGTTTGGGAGACAGGTTCGGAAACGGCCGCGCGGCGCGCGGCACGATCGATGGGCAATTCAGTGGTCGGCATCGGCCACGCGCGCCTGCGCGGCAGCGAGGCTCGCGCCGCCCTGCGGCGTCTCGGCATCCGGCGCCGCCGCATCGCGTGTGCGCGCAGCCGCGCGGGAAGCGGGGTCAGTGCCAGCGGAAGACTTGTCGGCGGACGACGCGGCCGGCTCGGCTGGCTGGCCCGCCGGCTTGTCGGCCGCACGCGCAGCGGGCACGGCTTCAGCAGGTTTCTCCGCGGACTTGTCGGATCGCTCGGCCGGCTTGTCGGCAGCCTTGTCGGCCGCCGGCTTCGCTGCCCGCTCGCCCTTTTCCGCCGTCGCGTCGACATGCGCCGCGCGAATCGCGGCCATCGGCGCAACGGCCGGTTCGGCAGCGCTCGCAGCGCCGGCCGCGGGCACCGCGCCGGCCGCCGCCCGCGCGTCGCGCGCCGCCGCGCGCTCCTTGCGCTCCGGCGAGCGCAGGTCGAGCGCTTCCTGCACGCCCTTCACGCCCGGCACGATTTCGGGTTCGACGTGCTTCGAGCCGCGCGCGTTTTTCGAGCGCTTCGGTTTCGTGGCCAGCATCGGCGCGGCCGCCATCACTTCGTCGAGCGCCTTCTTCGCGGCGGCCTGCTCGGCTGCGCGCCGGCTCGCACCGGAGCCCGACACCTTCACGTCGAGCTTCGGCACCGTGCATTCGACTTCGAATTGCTGATTGTGCGCCGCACCATGCGTCGCGACCACCGTATAGGTCGGCAGCGCGATCTTGTGCCCCTGCAAATATTCCTGCAGCAGCGTCTTCGCGTCCTTGCCGAGCGTACGCGGATCGATATGGTCGAGAATCGGGATATAGAGGCGCTTGATGACCCCCTGGGCGGCTTCGAAGCCGCCATCGAGGAACACGGCCCCGATGATGGCTTCGAACGCGTCCGCGAGGATCGATGGCCGGCGGAACCCGCCGCTGCGCAGTTCGCCCTCGCCCAGCCGCAGCCCGTCCGAGATATTCAGGGCCTGAGCAATTTCGTACAGCGACTGCTGTTTGACGAGATTGGCGCGCACGCGCGACAGGTCGCCTTCGTCCAGCTTGCTGAAACGCTGGAACAAAAGGGCGGCCACCGCGCAATTCAGAACGGAATCGCCGAGAAACTCGAGCCGTTCGTTGTGCGTGGCACTGTGACTACGATGGGTCAAAGCCTGGCGCAACAATTCCGCATTGCGAAATTCGTAGCGCAGCCGGCTTTCCAACTGGGATAAGGGCATGTGCAGGAGTATAACGCGGGCGCCGGTCGGGCCGAAACGGCACGGCCGGACGCGAAAAGGCGTGACGAGGCGGTGTTACCGCCGGTTCTTAAAGTAGTTCGGCAATACGCGACGCGGCCCGTGCATCGCGTATTGCGAGTGAGTCGACCGCGATCAGTTGAAGGAACCGATGCGCTTCAGGTCGCTGAAGTTCATCCAGATGAAGAATGCACGGCCGACGATGTTCTGGTCCGGCACGAAACCCCAGTAGCGGCTGTCCGCACTGTTGTCGCGGTTGTCGCCCATCATGAAGTAGTGGCCGGGCGGCACCTTGCAGATCACGCCGCGGCTGTTGTACGTGCAGTTGTCGCGATACGGATAGTCATATGCGCCCATCACGAACGGCGGCACGGCCGGATTGTTGAGGATCGCATTCTTCTTGTTGCCGATCGTTTCCTCGAACTGCTTCGCGTAATTCTGGCGCTCGTCGTCGAAGAAATCGGGCAGCGGCGTTTCGGGCACCGGCTGGCCGTTGATCGTGAGCTGCTTGTCCTGATACGCGACGGTATCGCCCGGCAGGCCGATCACGCGCTTGATGTAGTCGACCGACTCGTCCTTCGGATAGCGAAACACAACGACGTCGCCACGCGACAGCGGGCTGCCCTGCGTGATCTTCGTGTTCGTGACCGGCAGGCGCAGCCCGTATTCGAACTTGTTGACGAGGATGAAGTCGCCGACGAGCAGCGTCGGCACCATCGAGCCCGACGGAATCTTGAACGGCTCGACGACGAACGAGCGCACGACGAAGACGGCGAGGATCACCGGGAAGAAGCTCGCGGTGTACTCGAGCCACCACGGCTGGCGCAGCTTCTCGTCGCGCAGCTTCGAACGCGTCTGCACCGCATTTTCATCCGCGAAACGCTTGTCGATGCGCGACTGCTGACGGTCGAACTCGTCGACCGCCAAGTCGGCCGCCTTGCGTCGCCGCGGCAGGAACACCAGTTTGTCCAGCACCCACGCTACGCCCGTCACGATGACGAGCACAAAAAGAATCAGCGCAAAATTCATAAAAGGATCAGTCCTGTTATTTGTCTTCGACGCGCAAGATCGCAAGGAACGCTTCCTGCGGGATCTCGACCGAACCCACCTGCTTCATCCGTTTCTTGCCTTCTTTCTGCTTCTCGAGCAGTTTCTTCTTCCGCGTGATGTCGCCGCCGTAGCACTTCGCGAGCACGTTCTTGCGCAGCGCCTTGATGTTCTCGCGCGCGACGATGTGCGCGCCGATCGCAGCCTGGATCGCCACGTCGTACATCTGGCGCGGGATGATCTCGCGCATCTTCGCGGCGACTTCGCGGCCGCGGTACTGCGACTGCGAGCGGTGCACGATGATCGACAGCGCATCGACCTTGTCGCCGTTGATCAGCATGTCGACCTTCACGACGTCCGACGAACGGTATTCCTTGAACTCGTAGTCCATCGACGCATAGCCGCGCGACACCGACTTCAGGCGATCGAAGAAGTCGAGCACGATCTCGGCCATCGGGATCTCGTACGTGAGCTGCACCTGGCGGCCGTGATACTGCATGTTGATCTGCGAGCCGCGCTTCTGCTCGCACAGCGTGATCACGGAGCCTACGTAATCCTGCGGCATGTACAGGTTCACGGTGACGATCGGCTCGCGGACTTCGGCGATGCGACCCGGCTCCGGCATCTTCGCCGGGTTCTCGACCATGATCGTCGAGCCGTCGCTCTGCACGACCTCGTAGACGACCGTCGGCGCGGTCGTGATGAGATCCATGTCGAACTCGCGCTCGAGCCGCTCCTGCACGATTTCCATGTGCAGCAGCCCGAGGAAGCCGCAGCGGAAACCGAACCCGAGTGCCTGCGACACTTCCGGCTCGTACTGCAGCGACGCGTCGTTCAGCTTCAGCTTCTCGAGCGATTCGCGCAGCGCGTCGTACTGGTTCGCCTCGACCGGATACAGCCCCGCGAACACCTGCGGCTTCACTTCCTTGAAGCCCGGCAGCGGTTCGGCAGCGGCCTTGTTCGCATGCGTGACGGTGTCGCCGACCTTCGCGGCCGTCAGTTCCTTGATGCCGGCGATGATGAAGCCCACCTGCCCCGCCGACAGCGACTCGAGATTGCGCGACTTCGGCGTGAACACGCCGACGTGCTCGACCGGATACTGCGCGCCGGTCGCCATCATCTTGATCTTGTCCTTCGGGCGCAGCGTGCCGTTGACGATGCGCACGAGCATCACGACGCCGACGTAGTTGTCGAACCACGAATCGATGATGAGCGCCTGCAGCGGTGCGGCCGGATCGCCCTTCGGCGGCGGCACCTTCGCGATCAGCGACTCGAGCACGTCCTCGACGCCGAGGCCCGTCTTCGCGCTGCAACGCGTCGCGTCGGTCGCGTCGATGCCGATCACGTCCTCGATCTCCTCGATCGCGTTCTCGGGGTTCGCGGCCGGCAGGTCGATCTTGTTCAGCACCGGCACGACTTCGACGCCGAGCTCGATGGCCGTGTAGCAGTTCGCGACAGTCTGCGCCTCGACACCCTGGCTCGCGTCGACCACGAGCAGTGCGCCTTCGCACGCGGACAGCGAGCGGCTGACCTCGTACGAAAAGTCGACGTGCCCCGGCGTATCGATCAGGTTGAGGTTGTAGACCTTGCCGTCGCGGGCGCGATACGACAATGCTGCCGTCTGCGCCTTGATCGTGATGCCGCGCTCGCGCTCGATATCCATCGAGTCGAGCACCTGCGCTTCCATTTCACGGTCTGCGAGGCCGCCGCATACCTGGATGATGCGATCCGCGAGCGTCGACTTGCCATGGTCGATGTGCGCGATGATCGAGAAATTGCGAATATGATCCATTCAGTGCCGATCAAGCGAAAAAGGCGCGCTCGACGACTGCGGAGCACGCCTTGTAAGTCGGTGAAAAAACGGCTTATTTTAGCCGAAAAGGCCTAGGACGGGCGGGATTTCGGACGCCGCGCCGTGCAGCGGGCCGCCGCGGGCGTCTGCCCCGGTCACCCGTTGCGAAGCGAAGCCGGCCAGCGGCGCGCGGCGCTCAACGCCGGGCTGCCAGGACGGCGCGCACCCGGGCGCCGTCGAACCGGTGACGGCACACTTCCGCGCCGTCCAGCAGCAGCACGGGCACGTCCTCGTCGTAGCGGGCGACGAGTGCCGCATCGGTGTCGATGTCGACATATTCGACCGCGACACCGAATTCGGCCGCCACCGGCGCCAGTGCGTCGCGCATGTCGTCGCACAGGTGGCACCAGCCGCGGCCGTAGAGCGTGAACATCGGCGCGTTACTTCTGGCGCGGCCGCACGGGCACGAACTGCGTATTGTCGCCACGCCGCACGAGCACCGCGACCGCCTTCTGCGGATCGAGCTGCGCGGTCACGTCGGCGAACTGCTTCGCGTTCGTGATGTCGGTGTCGCCCACACGCAGCACGATGTCGCCGCGCTGCAGGCCCGCACGGGCGGCCGGGCCGTCGACGCCGTCGACCTGCACGCCGTTCTTCAGCTTCAGCGTCTTCATCTGCTCCGCCGTCAGGTCGCTGACCGTCAGACCGAGCGAATTGGCCTGGCGCGGCTTCTGCGGCGCGTTCTTGCGCTGCTCGGCCTTCGCGGTCGTTTCCGACGGCGTCTCCGCGATCGTAATCGGCAAATCGCGAGCCTGGCCCTTACGCCACACGCTGACCGTCGCCTTCGTGCCGGGCTTCGTGTCGCCGACCATGCGCGGCAGATCCGACGCCGCCTCGACCGGACGGCCGTTGAACTTCAGGATGATGTCGCCCGGCTGGATGCCCGCCTTGTCGGCCGGACCACCCGGCTCGACGCTGCTGACGAGCGCGCCTTCGGCCTTCGGCAGCCCGATCGAATCGGCCACGTCCTTCGTCACTTCGCCGATCGCCACCGCGATCCGGCCGCGCGTGACCTTGCCCGTCGCCTTCAGCTGGTCGGCCACGCGCATCGCCTCGTCGATCGGAATCGCGAACGAGATGCCCATGAAGCCGCCGGTACGGCTGTAGATCTGCGAGTTGATGCCGATCACCTCGCCCTGCATGTTGATCAGCGGGCCGCCCGAGTTGCCGGGGTTCACAGCGACGTCGGTCTGGATGAACGGCAGGTAATCGCCCGTGTTGCGGCTCTTCGAGCTGACGATGCCGGCCGTCACCGTGTTGTCGAGGCCGAACGGCGAACCGATCGCGACGACCCACTCGCCGACGCGCACCTTGTTCGAATCGCCGATCGCGACGACCGGCAGGTTCGATGCCTGGATCTTGACGACCGCGACGTCCGTGCGATCGTCGACGCCGATCAGCTTCGCCTTGAATTCGCGCTTGTCGGTCAGCGTCACGTAGATGGTGTCCGCATCGTCGACGACGTGCGCATTGGTCATCACGTAGCCGTCGGCCGACACGATGAACCCGGAACCGACGCCGCGATTCTGCTCGGTATCGGGCGGATTGTCCGGCGCCGGCGCGTTCTTCGGGTTGCCGCCGCCATTGCCGCTACCGTTGCCGGGCGCCTGCGGCAGCGGAATGCCGAAGAAGCGCCGGAAGAATTCCGACATGTCGCCGTTGTCGAAGCCCGGCGGGAGCATCCCGCGCGGGCCACTGCTCGTCGGCACGTTGGCGGTGGTCCGGATGTTCACGACGGCCGGCCCGACCTTCTCGACCAGGTCGGCGAAGTCGGGCAGGCTGGCAGCGGGAGCCGTCACCGCGAACGCGGCATGCGGCACGAGCGGCAGGCAGGCAGACAGCGTCGCCGCCACGAGCCATTTGCGCAGCGTGAGTTTCATCATGTGGAAGCCGTAGCGTTACTTGGAAGCCTTGTATTCTATGGCAGACGCGAACTGCTGCAACGTGGCCGGCGGCACTTCGCCGAGCACGGTGATCCAGTAGTCGCCGCGGCGCTTGACGAGCACGTTCGTCGCGCCGGTGCTGCCCGCGCCTTCCTTGCGCGTATTCTTTTCGGCCGGCTCGATGAAGACCGAGATCGTCGCGAGACCGTCGGTGAAGACGGCCTGATCGACCGGAATCGGCGGCTCGCCCGCGTCGCGCGCAGCCATCGGGCGGCGCACTTCACGAATCTTCTGGAAGCCGGCGACACCCGGCGCGAGCTGCCAGCCCTGCGCTTCCATGTCGACCGTCGCGACCGGCGGCCGCACGACCGTCCAGCCGTTCAGGTTGCGCATGCCGGCCGCGATCGCGGCCTTGTCGCCCCCCGCACCGCCCGTCTGCAATTGCGAGAACGCGATTTGCTCGAGCACGTGATCGTTCGCGTCGAGCGTCTGCGAGCGCAGCAAGAGCCCCGTGCGCGCGTCGGCCCACAGCTTGTACGTGAAGCGGTATGCATCCTTCGGCACGAGCTCGACGACCTGCGCGTCGATCCCGGCCACGCGGTCCTTGCCGAGCGACTTCGCGTCGTAGACGGACATCACGTGTTCGCCGCTCGCACCGAGCAGCGACGGGAACGAATCGCGCGTCTGACGGCGCTCGACCACGCACAGCTTGCGCTCGGGCACGAACGTGTACAGCTCGTCGTTGTGACGCAGCAGCTTGCGCGGCTTGCCGTCGAGCGTCTCGATGCGCTCGAACTCGCCTTCGCGGGACGCGACGTGCGCGATGCGCGACGACTGCACGTACCCGCCGCGCTGGTAGACGAACGTGCCTTCGTAAGTCTGCTGCTGCGCCGCCTGCTGGACGCGGTCGAGCCAGTCGGCGGCACCCTTGCGGGTCGCGACGGGATCGTCCGGTTGCTGGGCGCCGGCAGGAAGGGATTGAACGGACAACAGGGCGGCTGCGCAAAGCAGGAGGGCCGGCAGCCGCTTCCATCCGGAGATGGCGTGATTCAACTGCAATGTCCGCATCGGGGTTATTGGCCTGGCGTGGTGTTCACGGCTGCGCGGATCAGCGGCATCGAACCCGTGACGACGGGCTGCTGCGCGAATTGCTGATGCGCTTCAAGGTATTGGTCGAGGCTGGCGTCGCGGATGATGTTGACGTCCTGCAGCCCCGGCTGGGCCGATGCCTGCGCAACCGTCACGCGCTGCAGGTTGCCGCCTCGCGGCGCACCGGCCGACGCGACCTGGACGGCGCCGGGCGCACCGGCCGTCTGCATTTGCGGGACGACAATCCACGTCAGCGTAGCCGCCGCGGCCGCGACCGCGAACGCGGGCACGACGCGCCGGCGCAGCGACAGCAGCCTGCGCGCGACCGGCGCGGCGGCCGGCGCGAGCAGGTGCGGCTCACTTTCGAGCGCAGCCGACATGCGCGCGGTGAACGCGACGCTCAGCGCGGGCGACAGCGCCAGCTCGTCCGAGCGCAGCGCATCGCCGATCAGGTGGTAATGGGCCCACGCAGCGCGATCCGCGCGGTTGAGCTCAGCCAGAAACTGCCCGTTGTCCGGGCCATCGAACATTTCGCCGTCGACCAGCGCGGAAAGGCGCTCGCCGCGCGAGCACGCTTGCGACTGCGTATTGACCGACCCCATGATGCTCCCCATCTTGCACACCCCGTCGTGACTTCACGACTCTTAACCGTAACTAGACCCCGACCCGCGTCGCTCCGCCTGTCGCGCTTACCAGCGCTTGCCTTCGGGCGTATCGAGCAGCGGACGCAATTTGGCAGCGATTGCCTCGCGTGCACGGAAGATCCGCGACCGGACCGTCCCGATCGGACAGCCCATCATTTCCGCGATCTCTTCGTAGCTCAGGCCCTCGATCTCGCGCAGCGTGATTGCCTGGCGCAGTTCTTCGGGCAGCAGAGCCATTGCAGCGTTGACCGTCTCGGCAATCTGCTTGCTCATCAACATCGATTCAGGCGTGTTGATATCCCTTAGTTGGTCTGCGTCGGAGAAAGTTTCCGCTTCCTCCGCATCGGCCTCGGTCGAAGTCGGCGCCCGGCGGCCTTGCGTCGCAAGGTAGTTCTTCGCCGTATTGACGGCAATCCGGTACAACCACGTATAGAACGCCGATTCGCCGCGGAATTGCGGCAGCGCACGATACGCCTTGATGAACGCGTCCTGGGCCACATCCTCGACCTCGGCGGGATCCCGCACGAGGCGCGAGATCAGCCGAATGATCTTTCGGTGGTATTTGGAGACCAGGAGTTCGAACGCTGCCTTGTCGCCCTTCTGTACGCGCTCGACCAGAGCCTGATCGATTTCTTTTTCACTCACCTGACAAATCCGTTAACTAGGGATGCAACGCGGAGCGTTATTGTAGCGTTCCGGCGCGGGGCGCAAGTTACGGTCGGTAACCGCGCCGCCGTCACACCCGCCCCGCCGCGCCCGCCGTTCTCGCCAGCACGGACAGCGCGCTGAACGATGCGGCGTCGAGCGCATCGGCCGGAATCAGCAGCGGCCGGGCCCGCCGGGCACCCTGCCCGACCGACAGCACCAGCAGCAGACTGCTCCAGTGCGCATGACCCGTCACGCGACCGCGGGCCAGCAGGCGCCCGGTGCGACCAAACGCCGCGATTTCCCCGAAAGCATCGATCCGAAGCTCGGCCGGCAGCCGGCGGGCACAGGCTCGCGCGGCGCACACGGCCAGCAGCGCGGCCGTGACGGCCGACACGCATGCGCCGGCGGCAGTGCCCGCGCGCGGCGCCCAGAACAGGTAGACCGACGCGGCAGCCGATGCGACAAACGCGGCCAGCACGAGATACGACACGGCCGAGGCCCGCAACGCAAAGCGCTGCGGACGCCCGGCCGGAGCATCGAATGGACTCGTCAAGCGATTGCGGCGTCAGACGCGCTTGAACACCAGCGTGCCGTTGGTGCCCCCGAAGCCGAAGTTGTTCTTCACGGCGACGTCGATCTTCATGTCACGCGCGGTATTCGCGCAGTAATCGAGATCGCACTCGGGGTCCTGGTTGAAGATGTTGATGGTCGGCGGCGACACGTTGTTGTGCAGCGCCAGCACCGTGAACACCGATTCGAGGCCGCCCGCGCCGCCCAGCAGGTGGCCCGTCATCGACTTCGTCGAGTTGACCACCATCTTGTACGCGTGCTCGCCGAAGGCCGCCTTCACCGCGTCGGACTCGTTCTTGTCGCCCAGCGGCGTCGACGTGCCATGCGCGTTCAGGTACTGGACCTCGTCGGGATTCACGCCGGCGTCGCGCAGTGCCGCGACCATGCAGCGGCGCGGGCCGTCCATGTTCGGCGCGGTCATGTGGTATGCGTCGCCCGTCATGCCGAAGCCCGACACTTCCGCGTAGATCTTCGCCCCACGCGCCTTCGCCGCCTCGTACTCCTCGAGCACCATCACGCCTGCGCCCTCGCCCAGCACGAAGCCGTCGCGGTCCTTGTCCCACGGACGCGACGCGGTAGCCGGATCGTCGTTGCGGGTCGACAGCGCGCGCGCGGCGGCGAAGCCGCCGATGCCGAGCGGCGACACCGTCGATTCGGCACCGCCTGCGACCATCACGTCGGCGTCGCCGGCCTGGATCAGCCGCGCGGCCAGGCCGATGCTGTGCAGGCCGGTCGTGCAGGCGGTGACGGCCGCGAGGTTCGGGCCCTTCAGGCCGAACATGATGCTCAGGTGGCCCGAGATCATGTTGATGATCGAACCCGGCACGAAGAACGGCGAGATCCGGCGCGCGCCGCGATCGACGTACGTCTGGTGCGTATCTTCGATCATCGGCAGGCCGCCGATGCCGGAACCGACCAGCACGCCGATGCGTTCCGCATTGGCTTCGTTCACTTCCAGCCCGCTGTCCCGGATGGCCTGGACGCCGGCGGCGATGCCGTAATGGATGAACGTATCCATGTTCCGGGCTTCCTTCGCCGGGATGTACTCCTCGGCGCTGAAACCCTTCACTTCGCCCGCGAAATGGCAGGCGAGGTTCGACGCATCGAACTTCGCGACGGTGGCGATACCGGACTTGCCGGCGACGAGATTGGCCCAGCCGTCGGCAACATTATTGCCAACAGGCGAAATCAGCCCCAGGCCTGTAACAACAACACGACGGCGGCTCACGGTAACCTCTTTTCCATTATTGGATGACAAAAACAAAAGCCACAGTGGCCACAGGAACCAGCCCTGCGAGCCCTGTGGCTGTTAGTCCGTCCGGCGCGAGGCCGGCAGGATGGCGCGTCAATCGCGAAGACCGCGGCGACGTGGCGGACAAGCGCGAAAGGCGCTCGTTACGCCTTGACGTTTGCGCGAGCGTAGTCGATCGCTTGCTGAACGGTCGTGATCTTCTCTGCTTCTTCGTCCGGGATTTCCATGCCGAACTCGTCTTCCAGAGCCATCACCAGTTCGACCGTGTCGAGCGAGTCGGCGCCCAGGTCGTTCACGAACGAAGCTTCGTTCTTGATCTCGGCTTCCGCGACGCCGAGTTGTTCAGCGACGATCTTCTTGACACGTTGTTCGATGTTGTCCATTACCCCTCCGAGGGAAAGTTCAGATTTACAAGTGCGCGCATTTTATCAGGTTTGCTGACGCCAAAACGCGCGTTGGCTTGATGGTCGATCAAGCGCCGATCCGCCTGAAAATCAGGATACGGCGCGGATGGTAAACGAAAATCGTTACGACATGTACATGCCGCCGTTCACGTGCAGCGTCGTACCGGTGATGTAACCGGCCTGCGGCGATGCGAGGAACGCGACGGCATGGGCGATGTCCTCCGGGCTGCCGAGGCGGCCGAGCGGAATCTGGGTCTTGAGCGCGGCCTGCTGTTCTTCCGGCAGCGTCTTCGTCATGTCGGTGTCGATGAAGCCCGGCGCCACGCAGTTCACGGTGATGCCGCGGCTGCCGATTTCGCGCGCGAGCGCACGCGTCATGCCCGCCACGCCTGCCTTCGCGGCCGCGTAGTTGACCTGACCCGGGTTGCCGGCCGAACCGACCACCGACGTGATGTTGATGATGCGGCCGCCACGCGCCTTCATCATCGGGCGCAGCACCGCGCGCGACAGGCGGAACACCGACTTCAGGTTGGTGTCGATCACCGCGTCCCAGTCCTCGTCCTTCATCCGCATCGCGAGCTGGTCCTGCGTGATTCCCGCGTTGTTGACGAGCACGTTCAGCGCGCCGAATTCCTTCACGGTCGCATCGATCAGCGCCTCGGCGGCGGCCGCGTCGTTGACGTTCAGCACCGCACCGCGGCCCGTGACGCCCGCTTCCGCGAACGCCGCGCTGATCGCGGCGGCGCCCGATTCGCTCGTCGCGGTGCCGATCACCGTCGCGCCCAGGCGCGCGAGTTCGAGCGCGATCGAACGGCCGATGCCGCGCGATGCGCCGGTGACGATCGCAACCTGTTTATCGAGAGTCTTGTCCATGAATCGAATATCCGTTTCTTGGGAAAAGGCGCCGCGTCAGGCGGTCACCAGCTTGAGCGCTTCGTCGAGCGAGGCCGGATCGAACACCGACGCGCCCGTCAGGCTGCTGTCGATGCGCTTCGTCAGGCCCGCGAGCACCTTGCCCGGCCCGCATTCGATCACGTGCGTGACGCCCGTGCCGGCAATGTGCTGCACGCACTCGACCCAGCGCACCGGGCCCGCGGCCTGGCGCACCAGCGCATCCTTGATCGCGGCCGGATCGCTCACCACGGCGACGTCGATGTTGTTGACGACCGGAATCTGCGGCGCCTTCACGTCGACGTTCGCGAGATAGTCGCGCAGCTGATCCGACGCCGGCTTGAGCAGCGACGAATGGAACGGCGCCGACACCGGCAGCGGCAGCGCGCGCTTCGCGCCCTTCGCCTTCGCGATCTCGCAGGCCTTTTCGACCGCGGCCTTGTTGCCTGCGATAACGACCTGCGCGGGCGCATTGAAGTTCACCGCTTCGACGACGCCCGCTTGCGCGGCTTCGGCGCACACCGCGCGCACCGTATCGTCGTCGAGGCCCAGGATCGCGGCCATGCCGCCCTGGCCCACCGGCACGGCCGTCTGCATCGCCTGCGCGCGGAAGCGCACGAGCGGCACGGCGTCCTTGAACGCGAGCGCACCGGCCGCGACGAGCGCCGTGTACTCACCGAGGCTGTGGCCGGCGACGATCGACGGCGCCGGGCCGCCTGCCTGCTGCCACGCGCGGTAGCACGCGTAGGCGGCGGTCAGCATCACGGGCTGCGTGTTGGTGGTGAGATTCAGCTCTTCGGCCGGGCCTTCGGCGATCAGCTTGCCGAGATCCTGATTGAGTGCATCGGATGCTTCCTGAAGCGTCTCGCGCACGACGGCCAGATCGGCGAATGCGTTGAGCATGCCGACCGCCTGCGAGCCCTGCCCCGGAAATACGAATGCAAATTTCATATCGTCCCCAATTGAATCGATTCGGACGGCGCACGCGAATGGCGCGCCGATGGGATCCGCGCGCAGCAGTCGCGCGCCGCGGATCAGTAGCGGAAGACCGACGCGCCCCAGGTGAAGCCGCCGCCGACGCCTTCGATCAGCACGTGCTGGCCGCGCTGGATGCGACCGTCGCGCACCGCGGTGTCGAGCGCCAGCGGGATCGACGCGGCCGACGTGTTGCCGTGCTGGTCGACCGTCACGACCATGCGTTCCTGCGGCAAGCCGAGCTTGCGGCAGGTGCTGGTCATGATGCGGATGTTCGCCTGGTGCGGAATCAGCCAGTCGATCTGCTCGGGCGCGAGATTCGCCTTCGCGAGCGCCTCGATCGCGACCTTCTCGAGCACGTTGACCGCGAGCTTGAACACGGCCTGCCCGTCCATGTAGAGGAACGCGCTGCCCTCGATCACGCCGCGATTCACGTTGCCCGGCGTGCAGAGGATGTGCGAATAGCTGCCGTCCGCGTGCAGCGCGCTGCCGAGCACGCCCGGCTCTTCCGACGCGGACAGGATCACCGCGCCCGCGCCGTCGCCGAACAGCACGCAGGTCGTGCGGTCCTTGAAGTCGAGGATGCGCGAGAACGTCTCCGCGCCGATCACGAGCGCCGTGCGATGCTGACCGCTGCGGATGAAGCTGTCGGCCGTCGCCATCGCGTACGCAAAGCCCGAACATACGGCCTGCACGTCGAATGCCGCGCCGCCGTTCTTGATGCCGAGCTTGTTCTGCAGCAGGCATGCGGTGCTCGGAAACACGAAATCGGGGGTCGAAGTCGCGACGATGATCAGGTCGATCGACTGCGGATCGATGCCGGCCGCTTCGATCGCGCGACGCGACGCCTCGAGCGCGAGGTCGCTCGTCGTGACGTCCGGCGCGGCGAAATGGCGCGCGTGGATACCCGTGCGTGCAACGATCCATTCATCGCTCGTCTCGATGCCATCCTTCGCAAGACGATCGGTCAACTGCTGGTTCGTGACGCGGTCGGGCGGCAGGTAGCTGCCCGTGCCGAGCACGCGGGAGTAGAGAGTCGATTGGGCCATTTATGCTTTAGAGGATTGCGCAGCGGAAGGTTCGGCGTGAGGGCCTGCGGCGGGGCTTGCATGGCCCGCGCCGCCCGAGTCGTGTTCGCCTTCGCCGAGCGACACTGAATTATCCGCCATCGCGCGCGCGAGGCGCTCAAGCACGCCGTTTTTGACGGCATCATACCCGCGTTTGATCGCCCACTCAAACGCGTAGGCATCGGCCGAACCGTGGCTCTTGATCACGAGGCTCTTCAGCCCCAGCAGCGCCGCGCCGTTGTACTGGCGGTGGTCGACGCGCTTCTTGAAACGCATCAGGACAGGCAGCGCAAGCAGCGCCATCAGCTTCGACATCAGCGAACGGCCGAACTCCTCGCGGATGATGTCCGACAGCATCTGCGCGAGCCCCTCGGACGTCTTCAGCGCGACGTTGCCGACGAAGCCGTCGCACACGATCACGTCGACCGTGCCCTTGTAGATGTCGTTGCCTTCGACGTTGCCGCGGAAATTGAGCGTGCTGGCACGCAGCAGCTCGCCTGCGCGCTTGATCGTCTCGTTGCCCTTGATCATCTCTTCGCCGATGTTGAGCAGGCCGATCGTCGGGCGCTCCTTGCCTTCGAGCGCGGCCACGAGTGCGTGCCCCATTTCCGCGAACTGCAGCAGGTGCTGCGGCTCGCAGTCGACGTTCGCGCCGAGGTCGAGCATCATCGTATAGCCGGTCGGGTTCGGCAGCGCGAACGCGATCGCCGGCCGCTCGATGCCGGGCAGCGTCTTGAGTACGTAACGGGAAACGGCCATCAGCGCGCCGGTGTTGCCTGCGGAGATGCAGGCCTGCGCCGCGCCTTCCTTGACGTGGTTGAGGGCGACGCGCATCGAAGAATCCTTCTTCTTGCGCAGCGCCACTTCGACAGGATCGTCCATCGCCACGACTTCGGTGGCGGGAACGATGGTCAGCGCGGGATCGTCGAGGGCTTTCAGCTTCTTCAGCTGAGCGCGGATCGCGCTTTCGATGCCGACGAGCATCAGGTGCGCATCGGGATGCGCGCGGACGAACTTGACTGCCGCGGGAACGGTCACGGACGGGCCGTGGTCGCCTCCCATGCAATCGATTGTGAGCTTTACGGTCATGGAATGCGACGAATTTCAGGCACAAAAAAGCGGCAGTTGAATGCCGCCTTTTTGTCGAGCCAGGAAAGTGTCAAGCGAACCAGTTGTCACGCGAACGGCAACCGTAGCGCGCAACGCGTGACTTGACGCTTAGTCGTTCTTCGTCTTGACGACTTTCTTGCCGCGGTAGTAGCCGTTCGGGCTGACGTGGTGACGCAGGTGCACTTCACCCGTGCTCGGCTCGACTGCCAGCGGCGCTGCCGTCAGGAAATCGTGCGAACGATGCATGCCGCGCTTCGACGGCGACTTCTTGTTTTGCTGGACTGCCATGACTAACTCCTAAATAATTTTCCGGATTCTAACACAGCCCGATCCGGCGCTTAACTACCCTGGCCCAAAGCCTTTACGCCTTCCCGCGCCACAACTGCTTAGTGTTTCTTGGTGCCGTCACCGTCCTTCTTCAGCGCTTCCAGCGCTGCGAACGGATTCGGCCGTTTGCCTTCGTCCCCGGCTTCGTCGGACGTGTCGTCCGTCTCTTCCGCGGGACCGCTCGCGCCCGACACGAGGCTTTCGTGAACTGCCGGGCAAACCTCGTGCTTGGGCACGAGCGGCAACGAAAGCAGCAATTCCTCTTCGATCAAGTCGACGAGATCGAACTGGCGTGAGCCCACGATCACATCGGCTTCATCGTCGTCGAGCGGAAATTCTTCAGCTTCTTCTTCGGTCGCAACGACCCGGTACGTCATGTCGACGTCGAACGTCTGGTCGTACGGGGTCATGCAGCGCTGGCACACGAGCCACGCATGGCCGTGCACCGCAAGGCGCAGATACGGCTGCTGCCCGTCGGCGCCATCGTCCTGCAACTCCTTCTGGGTGAACCCTTCCGCCTGCCACGTGAAGACCGTGTCGCGATCCGGCGCGTCCGCGGGCACTTCGTTTAACATGCGCGGCAGTTGCGAGAGGCGCACCGCGCCTGCTGCCTGCCGCCCGCTGCGGGCGAATTCGAACAGGTCGACCGCGTGCGGATCAAGCGCCGCCGCCGGTTTGCCAGAAGAGGTGTTCATGTGCGCTCCCGCCTACAGGCTGACTTGCGGATCCGGCTTGGTACCGCTCGCGTACGGCTCATCCGCGGATGACGTACTTTACTTCCGAAGACCCGGCAGGCGCCACCACAGCGGAAGCCTGCCGACGAAAAGCGGGAAAGCATACCTGTTTTACCTTTTGCGGTCAATCACTTAAGCTTGCGTCCGCGCAACGCCGCACCACAACCGACGACTCACCGACCCAACCGACCATGCCGGATACCGTTTGCCGCCCGCCGCGGCTGATTCTTGCCTCCAGTTCACGCTACCGCCGCGCCCTCCTCGAGCGCCTCGGCATCCCGTTCGACGTCGTGTCGCCCGACCTCGACGAAACCCCGCACGACGGCGAAACGCCCGCCGCGACCGCACTGCGCCTCGCCGGCGCGAAGGCGCGCGCGGTCGCCGCGACGATCGACGCGCCGGACGGCGTGCTCGTGATCGGGTCGGACCAGGTCGCGACCTTCGACGGCCTGCAGATCGGCAAACCCGGCACGCACGCGCACGCGCTCGCTCAGCTCGTGTCGATGCAGGGCCGCGAAGTCGAATTCCACAGCGCGCTCTGTCTGTACGACAGCCGCACGGACGACGCGCAGGTCGAGGACGTCGTCACGCACGTGCGCTTCCGCTCGCTGCCCGAGGCCGAGCTCGACGCGTACCTGCACGCGGAAACGCCGTACGACGTCGCCGGCAGCGCGAAGTCCGAAGGGCTCGGCATCGCGCTGCTCGACGCGATCGATTCGAACGATCCGACCGCGCTCGTCGGCCTGCCGCTGATCGCGCTCACGCGCATGCTGCGCGCCGCCGGCTACCCGCTCTTTGCAACCACCCGTGGAGACCGCGCATGACCGCCGGCACGCTTTACCTCGTCCCGAACACGCTCGGCGAAGGCGACGAATCGATGCTCGCCGCCGTGCTGCCCGCGGCCGTGCAGGCCCGCGCCGGGACGCTCGGCTATTACATCGGCGAGAACGCGAAGACCACGCGTACATTCCTGAAGAAAATCGGCACGACGCGTCCGATCCAGGAAATCGAGATCAGCGAGCTGAACGTCAATACGCCGGCCGGCGCGATCGACCGGCTGCTCGCGCCCGTGCTGGCCGGGGCGGACGCCGGGCTCGTGTCGGAAGCCGGCTGCCCGGCCGTCGCGGACCCCGGTGCACTGCTGGTGCGCCGCGCGCACGAGCGCGGCGTGAAGGTCGTGCCGCTCGTCGGGCCGAGTTCGATCCTGCTCGCGCTGATGGCATCGGGCCTGAACGGCCAGAGTTTCGCGTTCAACGGCTACCTGCCGGTCGACGCGGCCGCGCGCGCGAAACGCCTGCGCGAACTCGAGCAACTGTCACGCAAGGCGCGCCAGACGCAGATCTTCATCGAAACGCCGTACCGGAATCACGCGATGCTCGACACGCTCGTCGCGACCTGCGCGCCGTCGACGCAGATCTGCGTCGCAGCCGACCTGACCCTCGCGACCGAGACGATCGCGAGCCGCACCGTGGCGGACTGGAAAAAGGCGCCTGCGCCGAATCTGCACAAGCGCCCTGCGATCTTCCTGCTGCTGGCGAACTGAAGCCGCGGCGGCCGAACCGCGTCGCGACGGGCGGCCTATTGCGGCCCGCCCGCTTCAGGTCAGCGCAGGCTGACCGACGCGCCGCCGGCCGTCAGCGCCTTCATCGCGGCACTGCCGACGGCCGCGCCGAACTTGCGCGCGACTCGGTTCGTCAGGCTTTCCTTCACCGTATAGTCGACGAGATCGGGCGCCTTCAGCACGTCGCGCGCGACCGTGTCGGTCGTGCCATAACCGTCCGCCAGCCCGAGCTCGACGCTCTTCTCGCCGGTCCAGAACAGGCCCGAGAACATGTCGGGCGTCTCGTGCAGCCGCTTGCCGCGGCCATCCTTCACGGCCTTGATGAATTGCGCGTGCACCTGGTCGAGCAATGCCTGCGCATGCGCGTCCATCTTCGGCGTTTCCGGCGAGAACGGATCGTAGAAGCCCTTGTTTTCGCCCGACGTGTGCAGGCGCCGCTCGACGCCGAGCTTGCCCATCAGGCCGGTAAAGCCGAACCCGTCCATCAGCACGCCGATCGACCCGACGATGCTCGCCTTGTCGACGAAGATCTTGTCGGCGGCGGACGCGATGTAATAGCCGCCGGATGCGCACATGTCGGTCACGACGACGTACAGCGGCGTGTCCGGATGCTTCGCGCGCAGCCGGCGGATCTCGTCGTAGACCATCCCGGCCTGCACCGGGCTGCCGCCCGGGCTGTTGATCCGCAGCACCACGCCGGCCGTGCCGTCGTCGTCGAACGCGGCGTCGAGCGCCGTGATGATGTCGTCGGCGTTCGCGCTGACGCCGGCCGCGATCTCGCCGTCGATCGTCACGAGCGCCGTATGCCGCCCGCTCGACGTGAACTTCGCGTCGCTCGAGAAATCGATCAGCGCGAACGCCAGCAGCACGAACACGCCGAGGAACGCGAAGCGGAAGAAGATCTTCCAGCGCCGCGCCGCGCGCTGCTCCTTGACGGCCGCCAGCGCGATCCGCTCGAGCGCCGCGCGCTCCCAGTTCGGTTCACGGCTGTCGGGAAGGGAGGAGGATTGCGGGGAATTCGGTTGGTCGGCCATGCAGTGATGTCGTCAGTCGGTCGTAGCGGAAACAGCGGGACGCAGGTCGGCGTCGGGCACCCAGAATACCGCACGCCCGTCGGACGTGTCGCGCTCGTCGACCTCGACCGGCCGCAGGCGGCCGCCGCGGCACGGGCCGCCGACGCACTTGCCGGTGTTCGGTTCGTAGATCGCGCCATGCGTCGCGCACATCAGGTACAGGCCCGACGATTCGAAGAACTGCCCTTCGGCCCAGTCGAGCTCCATCGGCACGTGCGCGCAGCGGTTCAGGTAGCCGTACGCGCGGCCCTCGTAGCGCACGAAGAATACGACGGCCTGCTCGCCGCGCAGCGTCGCATCGACGCGCACGCCGGCGCCGCCGTCTGCCAGCGCGTCCGATGCGCACACGCGCACGGCGTCCGGCGCCGCGCTCATGCGTGCTCCCGCAGCCAGGCGGCCAGCGCGTCGACGTCCGGCGCGACGAAACGCGGCGCGAGCGCCGCCAGCGCCTCGGCCGTGTGCGCGCCGTACGCGACGCCGACGCCGGCCGCGCCGGCACTCGCGGCCATCTGCAGATCGTGCGTCGTGTCGCCGATCATCACGGTGCGCGCCAGGTCCTGCCCCAATTCACGGGACAGCTCGTGCAGCATCGCCGGATGGGGTTTCGAGAAGGTTTCGTCCGCGCAGCGCGTCGCATCGAACAGGCTCGTCAGCTTCGACTGATCGAGCACGCGGTTCAAACCGACCCGGCCCTTGCCGGTCGCGACGGCGAGCAGATAGCCCGTGTCGCGCAATTCGGCGAGCAGTTCGCGCACGCCGGCGAACAGCTCGATACGCTGGTCGTCGAGCAGATAGTGATAGCGGTAGCGCTCGGCGAGCCGCGAATAATCGGACGGATCGAGGGTCGGAGCGGTAATCTGCAGCGCATCGCGCAGGCCGAGGCCGATCACGTAGCGCGACGCCTCGTCGGACGGCGTGGGCAGGCCGAGATCGCGGCACGCGGCCTGGATGCTGTGCGCGATGTGCGCAGTCGAATCCATCAGCGTGCCGTCCCAGTCGAAGACGATCAGGTCAAATTGCTGTCGAGCCATGCGGTTCAGGCGGTATCGCGCAGTGCGCTGAGTTGGTCGAGGAAGCGCCGGCATTCGTCCGGCAGCGGCGCATCGAACTGCAGCGCCTCGCCGGTCAGCGGGTGGGCGAGCCGCAGCCGGTACGCATGCAGGAACATCCGTTTCAACGACGGCTGCGCGTTCGCGCGCGCCAGCGCCTTGTTCAGTGCGAAATCGCCATACTTGGCGTCGCCGGCGATCGGCAGGCCGAGATGCGCGAGGTGCACACGGATCTGATGGGTCCGACCCGTTTTGAGTTCCGCTTCGACCAGCGCGTATTCAGGCCAGCGGTCGATGAGGTTGAACACCGTATGCGACGGCAGCCCGTCGTCCTGCACGCGCACGCGGCGCTCCCCTTCCGGGGTCGAATACTTGAACAGCGGCGCCTTCACCGCGCGGCGGCGGCCCCAGTCAGGCTGCCATTCGCCGTGCGCGCATGCGAAATAGCGTTTGTCCATCCTGTTTTCGCGAATCTGCTCGTGCAGGCCCACCAGCGCCGTTCGCTTTTTCGCGAGCATCAGGATCCCGGACGTCTCGCGGTCGAGCCGGTGCACGAGTTCGAGGAATTTCGCGCGCGGGCGCGCCTGGCGCATCTGCTCGATCACGCCGAACGCGACGCCGCTGCCGCCGTGGACGGCGACCCCGGCCGGCTTGTCGATGACGAGCATCGCGTCGTCCTCGTACAGCACGTTGAAATTCGCGGGCGGCACGACGGGCGTATCGGCGCGCGCGAGGTCCGCCGCCGCCACGCGCACGGGCGGCACGCGCACGACGTCGCCGTGGGCAAGACGGTACTGCGCGTCGACCCGGCCCTTGTTGACGCGCACTTCGCCGCTGCGCAGGATCCGGTAAATATGGCTTTTCGGCACGCCCTTACAGACGCGCAGCAGGAAGTTGTCGATCCGCTGACCGGCCGAGTTTTCGTCGATCTCGATCATCGATACCTGGCCGCTTGCGAGCGAATTCTGGGATATTTTGCCTAACTCATTCATACTGAATATAATTTTGCCCAGCCTGACGTTGAGGGTGGCCTGACCGGCCGGCCCCGGCTGAATTGGGCAAGGCGCAAGCGCAAACCGCTATTTTACTTGCGCCGGGGGTCCGCTGCTCGCCCCTGATCAAAGAGATGCAGCAAGTTGCACGCACGGCGCCGCTCGCCGGCAAGGATCGCGCCCACAGGCGGATTCGGTCGGCAAGGCGCCGCGGTAACGGAAAGTTGGTTGAAAAGAATTTGATCGGCAGCCGGACGGCGCGAAGTGCGTCCGCAGGCTGCCGGTTGCGAATATTACGGCGTTGCGCCCGATTTGGCTCCGCGAAGCGTGCGGAGCTTGGCGACGTCAAACCAGGGAAGTACACCCCAAGCGGGAAAGTCGGGCTGGATTCGATACTCCCCGCTGCGGCCCAAGCCGCAGCATCTGCCGCCCGTCGGCGCGCGCGACGCATTGCGCGCGCCCGTGGCAATGCCCGGACTCAGGCTTAGCGCGCTTGTGCAGCGTGCGGTGTGTGAACGCCGTGCTTTGAAACCGTATTCGCAGGTGCCCTATGGCCGCCGGCCCCGTCTTTCGGGCCCAAGCGCCTCTTCAGGCAATTCTCCCCGCCATCTTTCCCGCTCCAGCGTGCTTGTGACAACACAACAAGGTGCGGCCTGCCGTCGTTACCGCCCTCGCGTCTGACAACCGCGAGGCGCCGGCAGCGGAGCCGCCTGGAGTCGTTCATGAAACGCATGCTGTTCAATGCGACGCAGCAGGAGGAGCTGCGCGTCGCCATCGTCGATGGGCAAAAGCTCATCGACATCGACATCGAGACAGCCGGGCGCGAACAGCGCAAAGGCAATATCTACAAAGGTGTCATCACCCGTATCGAGCCGTCGCTCGAAGCGTGCTTCGTCAACTACGGCGAAGACCGCCACGGCTTCCTGCCGTTCAAGGAAGTCGCGCGTCAATACTTCAAGGAAGGCATCGACATGCGCTCCGCGCGCATCCAGGATGCCCTGCGCGAAGGCCAGGAGCTGATCGTCCAGGTCGAGAAGGAAGAGCGCGGCAACAAGGGCGCCGCCCTCACCACCTTCATCTCGCTCGCCGGCCGCTACCTCGTGCTGATGCCGAACAACCCGCGCGGCGGCGGCGTGTCGCGCCGGATCGAAGGCGACGAGCGTCAGGAACTGCGCGAGACGATGGCGCAACTGCAGATCCCGGACGGCATGAGCATGATCGCCCGTACCGCGGGCATCGGCCGCAGCGCCGAGGAACTGCAGTGGGACCTGAACTACCTGCTGCAACTGTGGCGCGCGATCGAAGCGGCGTCGCAGAGCGGCAATGCCGGCCAGCCGATGCTGATCTATCTGGAATCGAGCCTCGTGATCCGCGCGATCCGGGACTATTTCCAGCCCGATATCGGCGAAATCCTGATCGACACGAACGAAATCCACGACCAGGCCCGCGCCTTCATGGATATCGTGATGCCGGACAACGTCGCGAAGGTGAAGCGCTATCACGACGACGTGCCGCTGTTCTCCCGCTTCCAGATCGAGCACCAGATCGAGACCGCGTACTCGCGCACGGTGCCGCTACCGTCGGGCGGCGCGATCGTGATCGACCACACCGAAGCGCTCGTCGCGATCGACGTGAACTCGGCGCGCGCGACCAAGGGCGCGGACATCGAGGAAACGGCCACCCGCACGAACCTCGAAGCGGCCGACGAAGTCGCCCGCCAGCTGCGCCTGCGCGACCTCGGCGGCCTGATCGTGATCGATTTCATCGACATGGAATCGGCGAAGAGCCAGCGCGAAGTCGAGCAGCGCCTGAAAGACGCGCTCAAGCATGACCGAGCGCGCGTCCAGATGGGCAAGATCTCCCGTTTCGGCCTGATGGAACTGTCGCGCCAGCGCCTGCGTCCGGCGCTGTCGGAAGGCAGCCACGTGACCTGCCCGCGCTGCAACGGCACCGGCCACATTCGCGATACCGAATCGTCCGCGCTGCAGGTTCTGCGGATCATTCAGGAAGAAGCGATGAAGGAAAACACCGCGGCGATCCATTGCCAGGTGCCGGTCGAGGTGACCGCCTTCCTGCTCAACGAAAAGCGTCAGGAAATCAACAAGATCGAGTCGCGCTTCAAGGTCGGCATCGTGCTGATCCCGAACAAGCACCTCGATACGCCGCACTACAAGCTCGAGCGCCTGCGTCACGACGACGCACGCCTCGACGATCCGCGCGCGTCGTGGAAGATGGCCGAGGAAGCGGCCCGCGAACTCGAGTCGGAAACCGGCTACAGCAAGCGCGCGGCGGAAGTGAAGCCGAAGCAGGAAGCCGCGGTCAAGGGCATCACGCCCGAGCGTCCGGCCCCGAGCCCCGCACCGCAGCGCCCGGTCGAGCCCGTTGCAGCGCCCGCACCGGTCGCGCCGGCAAGCGGCGGCTTCATCGGCTGGCTGAAGGGCCTGTTCGGCGTGTCGCCGGCACCGGCGCCCGCACCGGCCGCTCCGGCACCGGCGAAGGAGCAGGCAGCCCGTCCGGCTCGCGGCGAACGCGCCGAGAAGTCCGAGCAGCGCGGCGAACGCGGCGGCGATCGCAACCGCAACCGTCGCGGCGGCGCCCAGCAGGCGCAAGGCGGCCGCGACCAGGCGGCAGCCGGCCGTGGCCAGTCGCAACGCCAGGAACGCGAAGGCAAGGAAGGACGCGAGCCGCGTGAAGTGCGTGAGCCGCGCGAAAACCGCGAACTGCGCGAGGGTCGTGAACCGCGTGAAGGTCGCGAGAACCGCGAAGGCCGTGAGGGTCGCGAAGGTCGCGCCCCGCGCGAAGGCCGCGAGCCGCGTGAAAGCCGTGAGCCGCGCGAACCGCGTGAGAGCCGCGAACCGCGCGAGCGCGCCGAACTGCCGGAAGGCGTCGACGCAGCCGGTCGTGGCGAGCGCCAGGAACGCGGCGAACGTCGCGAGCGCGGCGAGCGCCGCAAGCCGACCCAGCATGCGGCTACGCTCGAAACCGTCACCCGTGGCGAAACCCATCCGGAACCGGAAGCCGACAAGGCCGCGGCTGAAGCCCTGCCGGGCGCCGAGCTGGCAGCCGATGCGGAAGCCGGCGCGCGTGATGGCGACGAACGCCGCCGTCGCCGTCGCGGCCGCCGCGGCGGTCGTCGCGAGCGCGAGGAAGACGGCGCAGTCGTCGACCACGCCGAGCAAGGCGCGGAAGGCGAAGGCACCGTGCAAGCCGTGACGCCGGAAGCACCGGCTGCCGTCGAGCCGGCTCATACGGCCGCACCGGCAGTCACCGTGGTTGCGGCGGCAGCGAGCGCCGTCGTCGTCGAAGCCGTGATCGAGCACCGTGCCGAACCGGTTGCGCCGGCCGCTGTCGAGCCGCAGCCGGCACCGGTACACGTCGAAGCAGCCCCGGCTGCACCGGCCGAGCCGGCAGTCGTCGCCCACGCAGCGGAACCGGCACCGGTCGCACCGGCTGTCGAAACCGAAGCCGGTCCGGCTCCGGTCGCGGTTTCGCCGACCGACGCGTTCGAAGTGCCGGCAGCGCCTGCCGCCGTCGACGCACCGCAACCCGCACCCGTCGAGCAGGCCGCACCGGTCGCGACGAGCGAAGCCGCTCCGGTGGCAGTCGAGCCGGCCCGTGTCGAAGCAGCGCCGATCGAAGTAGCGCCGGTCGAAGCTGCCGCAGCTCCGGCGCCTGCACCGGCCCCCGCACAGCCGGCAGCCGCGCCCGCTTCGGCGAGCCTGGACGCCGTGCTGGAGCAGGCCGGTCTCGTCTGGGTGAACACGGACGCCGGCAAGTTCGCCGCCGCGCAGGAAGCCGCATCGCGCCTTCCGCGTCCGGCTCGCGTGCCGCGCGAACGCAAGCCGCTGCCTCCGGTCGATACGACCCCGATGCAGCAGGTTGAAACGACGCATCACTGACCGACGCGTCGTCCGACCCGAAAAAGCCCGCCGCCGGCGGGCTTTTTCACGTCCGCGCTGCGGGTTTCCGCCCCCCGGCCCGGCTCGCCGCTTGCGGCTAAAATAGAGGTCTGGTCCGCACTTCTTCCAACATGTCCCGACGCATCATTCCTCTCGCCGACGTCAGCGGGATGCCGGACGTCTCCGGCGTCGCGCACGCCCCGAACGGCACGCTGGCCGACACATTCGCCAGGCCGCTGCGCGACCTGCGCATTTCGGTGACGGATCGCTGCAACTTCCGTTGCGTGTACTGCATGCCGCGCGCCGTCTTCGACAAGGACTACCCGTTCCTGCCGCACAGCGCGCTCCTCACGCACGAGGAAATCGAACGCGTGGCGCGGCTCTTTGTCGCGCATGGCGTCGAGAAGATCCGCATCACCGGCGGCGAGCCGCTGCTGCGCAAGAATCTCGAATTCCTGATCGAGCGCCTCGCACGGCTGACCACGCATGACGGCCGTCCGCTCGACCTGACGCTCACGACCAACGGCTCGCTGCTCGCACGCAAGGCGCGTGCGCTGAAGGACGCCGGGCTCACGCGCGTGACGGTCAGCCTCGACGCGCTCGACGACACGTTGTTCAAGCGCATGAACGATGCCGAGTTCGCGAGCGCCGACGTGCTCGACGGTATCTTCGCCGCGCAGGCCGCCGGCCTCGCGCCGGTCAAGGTCAACATGGTCGTGAAACGCGGCACCAACGACAGCGAGATCCTGCCGATGGCCGAGCGGTTCCGCGGCACCGGCGTGATCCTGCGCTTCATCGAATACATGGACGTCGGCACGTCGAACGGCTGGAACATGACCGAGGTGCTGCCGTCGGCGGACGTGGTCGCACGGAT
The DNA here is from genome assembly GCF_902832845.1 of Burkholderia metallica. Lineage (GTDB taxonomy): Bacteria > Pseudomonadota > Gammaproteobacteria > Burkholderiales > Burkholderiaceae > Burkholderia > Burkholderia metallica. Next base: position 72,620 of record NZ_CADFDB010000017.1, read on the forward strand.
CGCCGAGCACTTCCCGCTCGTCCCGCTCGACCCGCACACCGCGGCGGAAACCGCGCAGCGCTGGGGCTATGCGGACGGCAGCGGCGAGATCGGCGTGATTTCGAGCGTCACGCAGGCCTTCTGCGGCGACTGCACGCGCGCGCGGCTTTCAACCGAAGGCAAGCTGTACCTGTGCCTGTTCGCATCGACGGGCCACGACCTGCGCGCGCTCGTGCGCGGCGGCGCGAGCGACGCCGAGATCGCGACCGCGATCGCCCGCATCTGGCAGGCGCGCACCGACCGCTATTCGCAACTGCGCGGCAGTGCATCGGCCGACGCACTGCCCGACGGCGGCGGCAAGCGGGTCGAAATGTCGTATATCGGCGGCTGACGCGCCGCCCTTCCCGCCTTCCGACGATGCCCGCTTCCACCCCGCCTTCGATCGCCGGCCTGCTGCTCGCAGGCGGGCGCGCCACGCGCATGGACGGTGTCGACAAGGGCCTGCAGCTGCTCGACGGCACGCCGCTCGCGCTGCACGTGCTGCGCCGGCTCTCGCCGCAGGTCGACGAGACGCTGATCAGCGCGAATCGCCATGCCGATCGCTATGCCGAACTCGGTGCGCCGTTCGACGCGCGCATCGTCGCGGACGAAACCCCCGACTTTCCCGGCCCGCTCGCGGGCCTGCTCGCCGGCATGCGGGCGGCGCGCGCGCCGCTCGTCGCGTGCTCGCCGTGCGATACGCCCTATCTGCCTGCCGACCTCGTCGCACGGCTGCTGGCGGCGCTCGACACGCGGCAGGCCGACATCGCGATGGCGGTGACCGTCGACGCCCGGCAGGCGCGCTCGCCGCAGCCGACGTTCGCGCTGCTGCGCACGTCGCTGGCCGACGATCTCGCCGCCCGGCTCGCGGCCGGCGACCGCAAGGTGCGTGCGTGGTACGCACGCCACAAGACGGTCGAAGTCGAGTTTCGCGACGAGCGTGCGTTTTACAATGCCAACTCCTGGCAGGAACTCGCCGCGCTGGCCCGCCGCTGACGGCACCCGTGCGGTTCCCGCCCGGCGCCCGCCGCACGCGAAGCCCGCGCCCAGGCATCCTCCCCGCGCCACCGGCCACGAACCCGATACGCCTTGCGGCGCAGTCCGACTGATGATCACGCAATCCTCCTCCGCGTCCCGAAGCGCACCCGATTCCGATGCCCCGCTGTCGCTCGCGGACGCACAGGCGCTCGCGTGCCGCTTCGCGGTGCCGGTCGACGCGTGCGCCACGGTCGCGCTGCGCGATGCGCTCGACCGCGTGCTCGCGGCCGACGTGAACGCGCCATTCGACATTCCCGCGTACGACAACTCGGCGATGGACGGCTATGCGTTCGACGGCAGTGCCGGCACGCACGCGGCGCCGCCAGCCGACGTCGCGCTGACGATCGCCGGCACCGCGCTCGCCGGCCATCCGTTCGACGGCGCGGTGACGGCCGGATCATGCGTGCGCATCATGACGGGCGCGCCGATGCCGGCCGGATGCGACACCGTGATTCCGCAGGAACGCGTGCGCGTCGACGGCGACACGATCCACTTCGCCGCGCACGACATCGCGCGCGGCGCGAACTGCCGCAAGGCCGGCGAGGATCTCGCGCGCGGCGCCTGCGCGCTCGCCGCGGGCCGCATCCTGCGGCCGTCCGATCTCGGTCTGCTCGCGTCGTTCGGTTTCTCCGAAGTCGCGGTGCGCCGGCGCGTGCGCGTCGCCGTCTTCTCCACCGGCGACGAATTGCGCGAGCCCGGCGCGCCGTTCGGCCGCGGCACCCTGTACGACAGCAATCGCGGGATGCTGATCGCGATGCTCGAAAGGCTGCATGTCGACGCGATCGATCTCGGGATCGTCCGCGACGACCCGGCCGCACTCGAAACCGCCTTGCGCGACGCCGTCGCCGCGCAGGCCGACGCGGTGATCACGTCGGGCGGCGTATCGGTCGGCGAAGCCGACTTCACGCGCGACGTCATGGCCACGCTCGGCGACGTGACGTTCGCCAGCCTCGCGCTGCGCCCCGGCCGGCCGCTCGCGTGCGGCACGCTCGCCCGCCCGGCCGACGGCGCCGGTCACACGCTGTTCTTCGGGCTACCCGGCAATCCGGTCGCGTCCGCCGTGACGTTCTACGCGATCGTGCGGCCCGCGCTGCTGACGCTGGCCGGCGCGCAGGCGCAGCCGCCGGCGATGTACACGGCGCTCAGCACGCACGCGCTGAAGACACGCACGGGGCGCACCGACTACCTGCGCGGCATCGCGACACGCGCCGCCGACGGCCACTGGCACGTCGCACCGGCCGGCTCGCAGAGTTCCGCATCGCTGAGCGGCCTGTCGGCCGCCAATTGTTTCATCGTCCTGGGCCACGATACCGCGGCAGTCGACGCGGGCACCCCGGTCGATATCCTGCCGTTCGACGGCCTGATCTGAATTCCACTATCGGTATATTTCTACGGGGGCAATCCGCACATGAAGAAGCAAATTTCGTCGATCGCCGCGGGGCAGACCGCCAAGGCGCTGATTCTCGTCTACCTGACGTTCAGCGTGCCGATCGTGCTGCTCGGCATTCTCGTCGCTTACGTCCGCTACGGGATGGTCGAACTGAGCACGATCCTGAGCGCGCTGCTGCTGAACGCGATCCTCGGCTTCGTGCTGCTGTGGATCGCATGCCACGCGTACAACTGGGTCGCATCGCGCTTCGGCGGCATCGAGATCGTGCTGTCCGATCCGCCGGAGGAAGCGTGAGCGGCACGCCGCTGATTCGCGCGGCCGAGGCTCGCGACGTCGGCGCGATCCTCGCGCTGATGCGCGAACTGGCCGAGTTCGAAAAGCTCACGGATCTGTTCGTTGCGACGCAAGCCGATCTCGCCGACGCGCTGTTCGGCGAACACCCCGCCGCCGAGGCACGGGTGGCCGAGCAAGACGGCGCGATCGTCGCGTATGCGCTGTTCTTCCACAATTATTCGACGTTCCTCGGCCGTCGCGGCCTTTATCTCGAAGATCTGTACGTGCAGCCGTCGCAGCGCGGCACCGGTCTCGGCACCGCGATGCTGCGCCACCTCGCGGCGCTGGCCGTCGAGCGCCGCTGCGGACGCTTCGAATGGTCGGTTCTCGACTGGAACCAGCCTGCGATCGATTTCTACGAAAAAATGGGCGCCACCGTGCTGCCCGACTGGCGCATCGTTCGCGTCACGGGCGACGCGCTGGACACGCTGGCCGGGCAATGACCCCGCACCGGCCCCGTGCCGGTGAACGTTGCAAAAGAATACGGGCGCCTCGGCGCCCGTATTCTTTCCGACAGCGACACGCAGCACGTGTCATGCGTCGTCCGCATCGGCGCCGTCGGCGCCTTCCGCACCCAGCAGCCCCGCCGCCGTGTCGCCCGGCAGCGCCTCGACCTGCTTCAGCTTGCGGCTCATCACGCGCGTACGCTGCTCGGCGGACTCGATCGAGCGCGTGACCGTTTCGAGCTGCGCCTTCGTGCGCGCGAGCACGTCGCCGAACTTGCCGAACTCCGTCTTCACAGCGCCGAGCACCTGCCACACCTCGCTCGAGCGCTGCTCGATCGCGAGCGTGCGGAACCCCATCTGCAGGCTGTTCAGCAGTGCGGTGAGCGTCGTGGGGCCAGCCACCGTCACGCGATAGTCGCGTTGCAGCAGGTCGGTCAGCCCCGGGCGACGCAGAATCTCCGCGTAGAGCCCTTCGGTCGGCAGGAACAGCAGCGCGAAATCGGTCGTGTGCGGCGGCGCGACGTACTTCTCGGCGATCGTGCGCGCCTCCTGCCGCACGCGCGCTTCGAGCGCGCGCGCCGCTTCCTCGACCGCCACCGCATCGGCGCGCTCCTGCGCATCGATCAACCGCTCGTAGTCTTCGCGTGGGAATTTCGCGTCGATCGGCAGCCATACGGGCGGCGCATCGCGCGTGCCGGCTTCGCGCCCCGGCAGCCGGATCGCGAACTCGACGCGTTCGCTGCTCTTCGGCACCGTCGCGACGTTCTTCGCGTACTGGTCGGGCGTCAGCATCTGTTCGAGCAACGCTTCGAGCTGCACTTCGCCCCAGGTGCCACGCGTCTTCACGTTGGTCAGCACTTTCTTCAGGTCGCCGACGCCCGCCGCGAGCGTCTGCATCTCGCCGAGCCCGCGATGCACCTGCTCGAGCCGGTCCGACACCAGCTTGAACGATTCGCCGAGCCGCTGTTCGAGCGTCGCGTGCAGCTTCTCGTCGACGGTGCGGCGCATCTCCTCGAGCTTCGCCGCGTTGTTCGTCTCGATTTCCTTCAGCCGCTGCTCGAGCGTCGCACGCACCTCGCCGATCCGGCGGTCGTTCGCCTCGGTCAGTTGCGTGAGCTGCCGGTGCAGCGTGTCGCCGAACAGCCTGAGCGCGCCCGTCTGCTCGTCGCGCGCCTGCTGCGCCTGCCGCTGCAGGCTCTCGCGCATCGCGTCGAACTGCTGCGCATTGCCGGCCACGAGCTTGCCGAGCTGCTGCGCGAAACCCTCGATCTGGTTGTTCTGTACGGTCGCCACGCTCGTCAGTTGCGCGGCGAGCATCTGCTGAAGCTGCGAGAAACTGCCGGCCAGCTCGGTGCGCGAGCCGCGCGCGCTCTCGACGATCTCGCCGCGCAATTCGCGTTCGAGCCGCTCGACCGCCCGCGCCTGCGCATGCGCGGCGTCCTCGATCTGGTCGCCCAGTACCGCCGTATCGTCGTGACGGCCCCCGCCGCGCACGAGCACGACGATCGCCACCGCGAGCGCGACGGCCAGCACGACGACCGCCGCCAGCAACAACGTCATCGTCATGCGCGCGGCTTCCCGATCACGTCAGGGTTGATCGGATTCGGCGGCTGCCCGGCGCGCGGCCCTTCGCCGAGTGCGGCGATCAGGTTGTCGGCGGCGAGGTTCGCCATCGCACGACGCGTCTTTTCGGTCGCGCTCGCGATATGCGGCGTCAGCACGACGTTCGGTACCTCGAGCAGCGCCGGATGGACCGTCGGCTCGCCTTCGTACACGTCGAGGCCGGCCGCGGCGATCGTCCCGTCGCGCAACGCGGCGGCCAGCGCCGCGTCGTCGACGATCCCGCCGCGCGCGATGTTGGTCAGCGTCGCGGTGGGCTTCATCCTGGCCAGCTCGGCCGCCCCGATCGTGTGATGGTTCTCCTTCGTGTACGGCAGCACGAGCACGACGTGATCGGCACGGGCGAGCAGCGCATCCTTCGGCACGTATTCGGCATTCAGCTCGGCCTCGATCTCGGGCGCGACCCGCGAACGGTTGTGATAGATCACCTGCATCCCGAAGCCGCGCGCGCGGCGCGCGAGCGCCTGGCCGATGCGCCCCATCCCGATCACGCCGAGCGTCGAGCCGTAAATGTCGGAACCGAGGAAACCGTCATACGCCCACTTCTGCCAGTGGCCGGCGCGCAGCCAGTGCTCGGATTCGGCGATCCGGCGTGCGGCCGCCATCATCAGCGCCCAGCCGAAATCGGCGGTCGACTCGTTCAGCACGTCGGGCGTGTTGGTGCCGAGCACGTTCGCCGCATTGAACGCGGCCATGTCGAAATTGTTGTAGCCGACTGCCATGTTCGCGACGACGCGCAGGCGCGGCGCCGCCGCGAGCGCGGCCGCGCCGACCGGATCGCCGGCCGTCAGTGCGCCGTCCTTGTCGGCCAGACGCGCGGCGAGCGCGTCGGGCGCGAGTGCGTCGCCGTTGTTCCAGTCGACGTCGAAATACTGCTTGAGCCGTTCGATCACGTCCGGAAAGATCGGACGCGCGACCAGGATCTTCTGCATCGCCATCTCCGCATGCGGCGGACGGATCGTTGCGCGCCATGCGCTGCCGGAACCGCCCGCCCGAGGGTTGAAAATCGTCAGCTTACGCCGTGAAGAAAAGCCACGACGTCAGCAGGAATACCGGTATCAGCACGACCAGCGCCCAGCCGAGATACGCGAAGAAGCTCGGCATCTTCACGCCGCGCGATTCGGCGATCGCCTTAACCATGAAGTTCGGCGCATTGCCGATATAGCTGTTCGCGCCCATGAACACCGCGCCCGCGGAAATCGCGGCGAGCGTCGACGCGCCGGTCGTCATCAGCGACTGCGCATCGCCGCCCGCGAGGTTGAAGAACACGAGATAGGTCGGCGCATTGTCGAGGAACGACGACAGAATGCCCGTCGCCCAGAAGTACATCGCGTCGATCGGCTTGCCGTCCGGCCCCGTGACGAGATGGACGATCTGCGCGAACGCGCCGTCGGCACCCGCGCGCAGGATCACGATCACCGGCGCGATCGTCACGAAGATCCCCGCGAACAGCTTCGCGACTTCCTCGATCGGCGCCCAGTTGAATGCGTTGCCCTCGCGCGCGGAGCGCGGCGTCAGCGCGAGCGACGCGAGCGTCACGACCGCGAGCGCGACATCGCGCACGAGGTTCTGCAGCGCGACGTGCGTGCCCCAGACATCGAACGTGACATCCGGCTTCCACACGCCGCTCATCAGCACGAGGCCGATCACGGCGGCGAGCAGCACGAAATTGATCTTGCCGTCGATCGACAGCCTGGCGCTGTCGGGCGTCGGGTCGAGCGTGGCCGGCCGCTCCTCGCCGCCCTTGCGGTAGAAATACGTATCGAGCGCGAAGAACAGCGTCAGCAGCACCGCGCAGATGAACAGCATCGGCAGCGCGAGGTGCGTGGTCGTCCAGAAGAAGCTCACGCCGTTCAGGAACCCGAGGAACAGCGGCGGATCGCCAAGCGGCGACAGCGACCCGCCCGCGTTCGCGACGAGGAAGATGAAGAAGATCACGACGTGCACGACGTGCTTGCGGTTGTCGTTCGCACGCAGCAGCGGCCGGATCAGCAGCATCGCGGCGCCCGTCGTGCCCATCACGCTCGCGAGCAGCGTGCCGAGCGCGAGGATCGCGGTATTCAGCTTCGGCGATCCATGCAGGTTGCCGTTCACGCAGATGCCGCCGGCGACCGTATAGAGCGCGGTGAGCAGCACGATGAACGGAATGTATTCCTCGAGCAGCGCGTGCACGAGCGTGCCGAACGCGGTGCCCGCGCCGAACGCGAACCCGAACGGAATCAGGAACACGATCGCCCACCCGGCCGCGATCTTGCCGAAGTGGTGATGCCAGAACACCGGGGCGACGAGCGGGAACAGCGCGATGGACAGCAGGATCCCGGCGAACGGGATACCCCACAGGGCAGACAGCGTGGCGCCGTCGAGCGTTGCGGCCGATGCCAGCGCCGGGACGGCGCCAAGCGCAACCCCCGACGCCATGCCGGCCCAGGCGGCATGTCGTTTCATGCAGAACTTCCTTGGTCGAGTGGTAGTGGATGCGGCGGGCGCGTCATGCGCCCCGTACGACGATCACGTGAACGCGGTACGGGCCGTGCGCGCCCAGTACGATGGTCTGCTCGATATCGCCCGTGCGCGACGGGCCCGACACGAAATTGACCGCGCGCGGCAATTCGCCGCGCTCCGAGCGGATCAGTGCAAATGCGTCTTCATGACCGGCGACGATCCGCGACGCGGGAACGAGCGCGATGTGCGTTTCCGGCAGCAGACCGGCCGACGCATAGGTGTCGGGGCCGGACAGCAGCACCAGCGAGCCCGTTTCGGCGGTCGCGCAAAAACAGCCGGTGAGGCCGACCAGATCGCCGTCGCGCGGTTTGCGGCACTCGACCGACAGGCCGGCGCCGGCCCAGTCGAGATCGGCCAGCGTGCGCCATGCAACGGCCTGCATCGGCAGGCCCTGAGCGGAAAGATAGCGGGCGGCGGCGGCAGGCGCGTCGGCCAGCGTCGCGACTTCGTCGACCGTGGTCGACAGCCGCGCCGCTTCGTCGACGAAGGCAGCGACGAGGTCGGCCGGCGCCGGCGGGCGCGGGCCCTGCGGATGACGGGCGAGGTAGTCGGCCACGCCGTCGCGCTCCGCTGCGTCGGGTTCGGCCGCGCGAGCCTGCGCCGCGCGAATGCGCGCGAGGATCTGACGACGGGCAGCGGAAGTGTCCATGAACGGTCCTCGTGACGTTGGCGTGCAATACCGTCGGATTATACCGGCCGCCCCTGCCGCCACGCACCTTGGCCGAACGGCCGGCGCTTACTTCGACGCGTCTTCCTCGACCGGCTGCGCGATGCCGAACACCTGGCGCAAGTACGCGAGATACGCCTTGTCGTCGCACATGCTCTTGCCCGGCGAATCGGACAGCTTCGCGACCGGCTGGCCGTTGCAGCGGACCATCTTGATCACGATCTGCAGCGGCACGTAGCCGAGATCGTTGGTGAGGTTCGTGCCGACGCCGAACGCGAGCTTGCAGCGGCCGCGGAACCGTTCGTACAACTGCATGACCTTCGGGATGTCGAGCGCGTCCGAGAACACGAGCACCTTGGTACGCGGGTCGCACCGGTTCATCTCGTAATGGCGCAGCATCCGCTCGCCCCAGTCGAACGGATCGCCCGAATCGTGGCGCGCGCCGTCGAACAGCTTGCAGAAGTACATGTCGAAGTCGTTCAGGAACGCGTCCATCCCGTAGACGTCCGACAACGCGATCCCGAGGTCGCCGCGATATTCCTTCGCCCACATCTCGAAGCCGTAGATCTGCGAATCGCGCAGCCGCGGGCCGAGCGCCTGGCATGCCTGCAGGTACTCGTGCGCCATCGTGCCGAGCGGCGTGATGCCGTGCTTCATCGCGTACAGCACGTTGCTCGTGCCCGCGAACTGCGGGCCGAGCCCGTCGCGCAGCGTGAGCGCGACTTCCTCGTGCCAGACCTTCGAGAAACGCCGGCGCGTGCCGTAATCGGCGATCTTGCAGTCGGCGAACTCGGGCTCCGCGCCGAGCAGCTTGATCTTCTCGCGCAGCCGCTCGCGGCCTTCGCGATAGTCGGGCTCGCGCTGCGTGTTGCGGAAATACACTTCGTTGACGATCGCGAGCACCGGGATTTCGAACAGGATCGTATGCAGCCACGGCCCAGTGATCTCGATGTCGATTTCGCCGTTGCCCTTCGGCGACGGCGTGATCGAGATGTACTTCTCGTTCAGGTGGAACAGCGCGAGGAAATCGACGAAATCGCTCTTGATGAAGCGCATGCGCCGCAGGTAGTCGAGTTCGACGTCCGAAAAACGCAGCGCGCACAGGCCGCGCACCTCGTCGCGGATCTCGTCGATGTACGGCACGAGATCGACGCCGGGCGTGCGGCACCGGAACCGGTATTCGACGCTTGCGGCGGGGAAGTGATGCAGGACGACCTGCATCATCGTGAACTTGTAGAGATCCGTGTCGAGCAGCGAAGTGATGATCATGTTTGCGGCACCGCCAATATCGAGACAGGGCCCGGCGCACCGCGCGCCGCCCGGTCTGTCGGCCATGTTACCCGAATGCGTGCCCGACCATCGTGAAACCGCCTGGCGCCCTGCTCCCGGCGCACCGTCACCCGGCCGTACGACCCGCGTACGCCCCGGTGTCGACATCCTTCTGCGTCCCCCGAGTACGCGCCATAAACTAATCACGAAACGATATAAGCCGGATAGCCGACCACGTCATGCGGGTTTTGCGCTTCAGTTACAATGCCGGTTTTGGCGCAAACGCCACCCCATATATACCGCCAAGCAGGAGCGTTTTAATGACTCACGTTGTGACCGAAGGCTGCATCAAGTGCAAATACACGGATTGCGTGGATGTGTGCCCGGTGGATTGCTTCCGTGAAGGTCCCAACTTTCTCGCCATCGATCCGGACGAGTGCATCGACTGCGCCGTGTGCGTCGCCGAGTGCCCGACCAATGCGATCTATGCCGAAGAAGACGTTCCGGGCGACCAGCAGCAGTTCACCGCGTTGAATGCCGAGCTGGCGAAGGGCTGGCCGTCCATCACGAAGACCAAGCCGGCACCGGCCGACGCGGACGAGTGGAAGGACGTGCAGGACAAGCTGCACCTGCTCGAGCGCTGATCGCGCCGCGGCACCGAAAAAAATTTCGCGTTCCGCCGCCCGAAAGTATTGACACGTTAGCGAACGCTCCATACAATCTCGTTTCTCTGCTGTTGTTGTTTGTTCCCCGATAGCTCAGTCGGTAGAGCGCCGGACTGTTAATCCGTAGGTCCCTGGTTCGAGCCCAGGTCGGGGAGCCAAAAAACACGAAGGCCCGTTGAAAGTGGACGGGTTTTTTGTTGGAAACAACACACGCAGATGTACCGATTTATTCCCCGATAGCTCAGTCGGTAGAGCGCCGGACTGTTAATCCGTAGGTCCCTGGTTCGAGCCCAGGTCGGGGAGCCAAATAGCGAAAGGCCCGTCATTCGACGGGCCTTTTGTTTTTCGGCCGCTCTCTCGGCTTTCATCGGCCGGTCCCGCGCATGCTAGAGTCTCTGTCCCGCATTCGCATCCGGTTCCGTCGATGAAGCATCGTCTCTTCCGCTCAGCCCCCCTCGCCCTCCTGCTTTCCGTGTTCGCCGCGGCACCGCTCGCGCACGCGGAGGAAGTCGGCAGCGTCAACACCCATTTCCGCGTCACGGGCTCCGATCGCGTGGTCGTCGAGGCGTACGACGATCCGGTCGTGAACGGCGTGACCTGCTACGTGTCGCGCGCCCGCACCGGCGGGATCAAGGGCACGCTCGGCGTCGCCGAAGATCCGAGCGAAGCGTCGATCGCATGCCGGCAGGTCGGCCCGATCAGTTTCAAGGAACCGCTCAAGCAGCAGACCGACGTGTTCAGCGAGCGCATGTCGTTCATCTTCAAGACGCTGCACGTCGTGCGCGTGGTCGACAAGAAGCGCAACACGCTCGTCTATCTGACCTACAGCGACCGCGTCGTCAGCGGCAGCCCGAAGAACGCCGTCACCGCGGTGCCGATGCCGGCCGGCACGACGATTCCGGTCAAGTAAGGCCCGCCCGGGCGCGCGAGCGATACACTGTCGGTTCGACCGCTCTCGCGCCCGCTCATGTCCGCCGCCCGCCTTCCAGACTCCGCACGCTACTGGCGCACGCCGCTGCTGCCGGATGCGGATCTCCTCACGGCCACCTATCGCGACCACACGTTCGCCCCCCACTGGCACGACGCGTACACGATCCCCGTGATTCTCGAAGGCGCGGAACGCTACACCTACCGCGGCAGCGCCCATGTCGCCGAAACCGGCTCCGTGCCCGTGATCAATCCGGGCGAGGTGCATACGGGTTCGCGCGCAGCCGACGAAGGCTGGTGCTATCGCGTCAGCTACATCCCGGTCGAATTCATCCGCGAACTCACGAGTGCGATTGCCGACCGCCCGCAGGACGCGCCGTGGTTCGCGCCCGACGTGATTCGCGACGCCGATCTCGCGGCCCGGCTCACGCTCGCGCATCGGATGATGGAGGCCGGCAGCGAACGCGCACTCGGCGCGCAGGCGCACGGGCAGCCGGCGAACGACTCACCGGGCGACGCACCGCGCATCTACGATCCGCTCGCCGCCGAAACGGCGATGCTCGACGCGTTGTCGACGCTGATCGTGCGCCATGCCGACGCACTGCCGCGAGCGGCGCCGCTCGCGGCGGACGAACCGCGCGTCGACGCGATGCGTGAATGGCTCGCCGCCGATCTCCTGTGCCCGGTGACGCTCGACGAAGTCGCGCAGGCGGCCGGCCTGTCGCCGTTCCACGCGGCGCGCCTGTTCACCCGCACGACCGGCATGCCGCCGCATGCATGGCGCAACCAGTTGCGCCTACAGCGCGCACTGGCGCCGCTGCGCGCGGGCGTGCCCGTCGCCGACGTCGCGGCGGCCAGCGGCTTCGTCGACCAAAGCCACTTCACGCGGCATTTCAAACGCATGTTCGGCGTGCCGCCCGGGCGCTGGCAGGCGAGCTGACGCGCGGCGTCCGGCCCACCACCGCCATATCGCCCGATACCGCCCGATACCGCCCGAGCTCCCCGGCGCAGGCAAGCGGCCCCGCACCGGTCCGCAAGCGCAAGAACATACAAGCCCGCCCACCCGCTGCCCGCTATCCTCCCGTTCATGGAGGCATACGCTTTGAACCCAATACCCGCATCACCCGCCCGCCGCCCGCTCAACGAATGGCTCGACGGCGCGCGCGACACGATCCCGATGATGATCGGCGCCGCCCCGTTCGGCGTGATTTTCGGCACGCTCGTCGGCGGCGGCCCGCTCGCCGCATGGCACGGCGCGCTGATGTCGCTCGTCGTGTTCGCGGGCTCCGCCCAGTTCATCGCGCTCGGCCTGATCGCGGGCAGCGCGAGCTTCGCAGTCGTGCTCGCGACCACGCTGATCGTGAACCTGCGTCACCTGCTGTACAGCGCGACGCTCGCGCCCTATGTCGCGCACCTGCCGCTGCGCTGGCGCGCGACGCTCGGCGCGCTGATGACCGACGAAGTGTTCGCGGTCGCCTATGCGCACTACCGGCACTTCCCGCCCGGCACGATCGGCCCCCACTACTTCTTCGGCTCGGGCCTCGCGATGTACCTGAACTGGCAGGTCTGGACGCTCGCGGGCATCGGCTTCGGCGCGGCGTTCCCGGGCCTGCAGTCGCTCGGCCTCGATTTCGCGATGGCGGCGACCTTCATCGCGATCGTCGTCCCGCAGCTCGGCACGCTGCGTTATTTCGCGGCGGCCGTGACGGCCGGCACGCTCGCGTACTTCTGGCAGGGCTGGCCGTACAAGCTCGGGCTGCTCGGCGCGGTCGCCGCCGGCGTCGCGATCGGCGTCGCGCTCACGCTGCTGCACGACCGCACGCGCGCCGGCTCGCGCACGGAGGCCGCCTCGTGAGCTACGCGCTGCTGATTCTCGGGATGGCGGTCATCACGTACGCGATCCGTTCGACGCTGTTCCTGTTCGGCGAACGGCTGGCGTTTCCGCCGCTCGTGCGGACCGCGCTCGGCTTCGTGCCCGTCACCGTGCTGACCGCGATCATCGTGCCGATGGTCGTCTCGCCGCACGGCGGCACGGCCGAGCTGACGTGGCGCAATCCGCAGCTGGTCGGCGCGCTCGCCGCCGTGCTCGTGTCGGCCGCGACCCGCCGCCCGCTCGTGACGATCGCAGCGGGGCTCGCGGTGTTCTTTTTCTGGCAAGGGGTCGTGCTGCCGCACTGGCTGCCCGCCTGAGCACACGCTCGGTCGCGCGTGCTCAAGTTTTCGCCCGGCGCGTCGATATAACGGATGAAGACCCGCCACCGGCCTCGGCGCGCACCGGTCAGTCGACGCGGCGCCCGCTCCGGTGCGCCGTGCCGGCCGCCGGCTTGCGCGGGCCGCCATCGAGACGATTCATGGGCCAGATCACCCTTTCCCTCAAGGACGACACGCTCGAGTCCCTGCGCAAGGACTACGACGCGTTCGTCCGCGTGTCGCTGAAACTCGACCCGCAGTTCGCGACACCGTCGTTCGAGGATTTCCTGCGCGCCAAACTGCTCGACAACATGGTGCCGCTGACCGAGCACGCGGTGCAGCGGATGCTGCAGGGCGGCCAGTACGCGTGGGCCAAACGCACGCTCGACAAGGAGTTCCCGGACGTCGTCGCGATCCTGATGCGACAGGCCGGCGAATTCGGCTTCGGCTTCGCGTCGCGCTCCGAATGGACCCCGGACGAGCTCGCGAAGGCGTGCCGCGACTGGGCGAAAGCGATCGTCGCCGAAGCGCAGGGCGACCCGTCGCTGGTCGATCCGCTCGCATCGCAGATCAAGGGCGCCGCGCAAGACATCCAGACCCTCGAGGAACTGATGCAGACGCCCGCGTGGCGGCTCGCGGAATCGCTGCGGCAACGGGTCTACGAGGCCAAGCTCGCCTGCGAGATGAGCGTCGGCAGCACCGCGCGCGACAAGCTCGGCGAACTGCGCGGGCTGCTGCGGCTCGGGCTCGCGCACGGCTCGTTCCAGAAGCAGGAAGCGCAGCAGATCATGGAATACCTGCGGCTGCTGAAGCCGGAGATCTTCGTCGAGGAGCCGTACGACGTCTTCGCGCGGTTCGCCGCATGGCTGCGCAGCGTATTCACCCCGGCTGCCGCGCGGCCGGCGCAGGGGCCGGTGCAAGGACAAGGACAAGGACAGCGCCGGCCGTAACGACGCACCCCTGCGCGCCCGACCATGAAAACGGCCCGGTGCGCACGATGCGAACCGGGCCGCCGGATGGCCGCCTCGACGCGCCGCCAGGCACGGGCGTCGCGCGGCGCCGGACACCGCTTACTGCGTGGCGCCCTGGGCCGATGCGCCGCCTTGCACGCCGGCCGATGCGCCGCCTTCGGTCGCTTCGCCGGCCTTCGTCTTGGCCGAGCCCGCATGGCTCTTGGCCGACTTCGCGGCATGCTTCGCGTGCTTCTTGGTCGAGTGGACGGCCGACGACCCCGTATCCTTCGCGCCGTCGGCTGCCGCGCCGACCGCATCGGTCGCACCGCCGGCCGCATTGCCCGACGCGTTCGCGCCCGCACCGCCCTGCATGCCGACACCCGCAGCCGGCGTCTGCGCCTGTACACCGGCACCGGCTGCGCCCTGCGCCGCGGTGCCCGTCTGGGCAAAGGCGGCCGACGTGGCGAACGCCGTCAGCGCGGCACCGATCAGCATCGTACGAATCTTGGACATGACAATTCTCCTCAGGAAGTTGTGAGCCCGGACCACGGTGATGCGGTCCGATGCGCCCCGCCGCAACACGCGGCAGGTACGACAAAAGACCCGCGGCCCGCACGACCGGTTCTCGAATCTCTCAGACTGTTACCCACCGTTTCATTTGCTGACGAATCGCTCACACTCCCTCACAACTGAGGGCGGCCGTCGGCCGCGCTCGCGCGCCGGCCCGCGGTGCCGTATGATGCGGAGCGATTCCTCCCGCGCATCGCGCACCATCTTCGTCATGCCCAATCTGGATTTCACGCTGACCGGCGAATACGTCGAGCTGCACAACCTTCTCAAGATCACCGGCCTCGCGGACAGCGGCGGTTCCGCGAAACTGATCGTCGCGTCCGGCGCGGTGAAAGTCGACGGTGCGGTCGAGCTGCGCAAGACCTGCAAGATCCGCGCAGGCCAGGTCGTGCTGCTCGGCGACACGCGCATCGCCGTGCGCGAGGCCTAGCACCCGAGCCGTTCCCCCTGCCTGCGACATGGCCATCGGCGCGCGCGTTCGACACGGTTCGAATAAAGCCGTAAGCTAGCCGTCTCTCAAAATAAATACATATAGCGCGGGCCCGCACCCGCGCGAGCGCCCATTCCATGTCGCATTCCGGTCTTACGCGGACGGCCGCCGCGCCGCCGTCCCTGTCCAGTCACGCCGCCGATACCGCGCGCCTCGCCGCGCCGCTCGCGATCGCGCAGCTCTCGCAGATGGCGATGAGCGTCACCGACACGGTGCTGCTCGGCTCGCTCGGCCCCGATTCGCTCGCGGCGGGCGGCCTCGGGGCGAACTTCTTCTTCGTCATCGTGACGGTGCTGCAAGGCGTGCTGTCGTCGGTCAGCGTGAGCGTCGCGCATGCGCGCGGCGCCAAGGCCGACGAGCGCGTGCCGCACATCTACTGGACCGGCTTCGTGCTGTCCGTGCTGCTCGCGATTCCGGCCATCGTCGCGCTGTCGCTGTCCGAACCGATCCTGTTGATGTTCCACGAGCCGCCGTTGCTCGCGCATCACGTCGGCGAATATACGGGCATCCTGCGCTTCGCCGCGCTCGGCAGCCTGATCGGCGTCGGGCTGATGCGCGCCTTCCTGCCGGCGATCGGCGCGGCGCGGCGGCTGCTGTGGGTGTCGATCGGCGGCGTCGGCGTGAACGGCGTGCTGAACTACGGGCTGATCCACGGCGCGTTCGGGCTGCCGCGCCTCGGCTTCCTCGGTTCCGCGGTCGCGACGACGATCACGATCTGGCTCACCGCGCTCTCGCTGATCTGGCTGCTGCACGGCCGGCAACGCTTCCGTCATTTCGTCACCGCCGCGCGCCCGAAGCTGCCGATGATGGGCGAACTGATCGGCATCGGCTGGCCGGTCGCGATCACGTACGGGGTCGAGTCGACGCTGTTTCTCGCGACGGGCCTGACGATCGGCGTGCTCGGCGCGACGTCGCTGGCCGCCCACCAGATCGCGCTGAACGTCGCCTCGGTGGCGTTCATGGTGCCGCTCGCGATCGGTCAGGCGGCCAACGTGCGGGTCGGCTACTGGGTCGGCGCGGGGGCGCCCGTCGCCGCGCGGCATGCGGGCTTCGTCGCACTCGGCCTCGGTGTCGCGTTCATGTCGCTGTCGGGGATCGTGCTGATCGTCGCGCCGCATGCGATCGTCGGCCTGTACCTGAACCTCGACGATCCGGCCAACGCGGCCACCGTGTCGCTCGCCGCGTCGCTGCTCGGCATCGCCGCGGTGTTCCAGATCGTCGACGGCGCGCAGACCGTCGCGTCGGGCGCGCTGCGCGGCCTGAAGGACACGCGCATCCCGATGCTCGCGGCAACCCTCGGCTACTGGGGCATCGGTTTTCCGACCGGCTACTGGTTCGCATTCCACGTCGGCCTCGGTGCGCGAGGCCTCTGGTGGGGCCTCGCGGCCGGCCTCGCAAGCGTGGCCGTGCTGATGGCATGGCGCTTTCATCTGAAGAGCGCGTCGCCGCACTGAGCGCGACAACACGCGAAATCCGGGCCGGCGCTATGCTAGTCGGTTGAAGCCCCCGAGACGCCGCGCAAGCGGCGCGACTGCCTCACGATACGCCTGATAACGTCTGTTGCCGCGCGACGACGCGCGGCCTTTCCCCTTTTCTGGAGGAGTGGATCATGAACGAAGCAGTGCGGATGGAACGCGATACGTTCGGCGAGATCGCCGTGCCGGCCGACCGGCTGTGGGGCGCGCAGACCGAGCGCTCGCTGCAGAATTTCCGGATCTCGACCGAGAAGCAGTCGCCCGAGCTGATCCACGCGCTCGCGATCGTCAAGCGCGCCGCGGCGGCCGTGAACCAGTCGCTCGGCGTGCTGGCCGACGACAAGGCGCGCGCGATCATCGCCGCGGCCGACGAGATCATCGCCGGCAAGCATCCGCGCGAATTCCCGCTCGCCGTCTGGCAGACGGGTTCCGGCACGCAGACCAACATGAACCTCAACGAGGTGATCGCGAATCGCGCGAGCGAACTGATGGGCGGCGAGCGCGGCGAAGCGCGCAAGGTGCATCCGAACGACGACGTGAACCGCGGCCAGTCGTCGAACGACGTGTTCCCGACCGCGATGCACGTCGCGGCCGCGTATGCGATCGTCAATCACCTGCTGCCGGCGCTGCGCACGCTGCGCACGACGCTCGACGCAAAATCGAAGGCGTTCGCCGACATCGTGAAGATCGGCCGCACGCACCTGCAGGACGCGACGCCGCTCACGCTCGGCCAGGAGTTTTCCGGCTACGTCGCGCAGCTCGACCAGGGCATCCGTCACGTCGAATCCGCGCTGCCGCACCTGTACGAACTCGCGCTCGGCGGCACCGCGGTCGGCACGGGGCTGAACGCGCATCCGGAGTTCGCGGTGCGCGTCGCCGAGGAAATCGGCCGGCTCGCGAAGCTGCCGTTCGTGACGGCGCCGAGCAAGTTCGAGGTGATGGCGGCCGCCGATGCGCTGGTGTTCGCGCACGGTGCGCTGAAGACGGTCGCGGCCGGCCTGATGAAGATCGCGAACGACGTGCGCTGGCTCGCGAGCGGGCCGCGCTGCGGGCTCGGCGAGCTGTCGATTCCGGAGAACGAGCCGGGCAGCTCGATCATGCCGGGCAAGGTGAACCCGACACAGTCGGAAGCCGTGACGATGCTGTGCTGCCAGGTGTTCGGCAACGACGTCGCGGTCAACGTCGGCGGCGCGAGCGGCAATTTCGAGCTGAACGTGTTCCGGCCGATGATCGCGCACAACGTGCTGCAATCGGTGCGACTGCTCGCCGACGGCGCGCAGAGCTTCAACGATCACTGCGCGGTGGGCATCGAGCCGAACCGCGCGCGGATCGACCTGCTGCTGAACGAATCGCTGATGCTCGTGACGGCGCTCAATCCGCACATCGGCTACGACAAGTCGGCGCAGATCGCGAAGAAGGCGCACAAGGAAGGCACGACGCTGAAGGCGGCCGCGCTCGCGCTCGGCTATCTGACCGAGGCGGAATTCGATGCGTGGGTGCGCCCCGAGCAGATGATCGGGACGCGCTAACGGCAGGATGGCGCGGGGGCGCGCCGCGATGCGCGGCGCCCGCGGCGCTCAGACCGCGCCCTTCGCCACCTCTTCCGGTTTCATCTCGACGAGCTTGTCGAGCGCGGCCCGCACGTCGGCCGCATATTTCGCGAGCACCTTCTGCTCGTCGGTCTCGGGCACGAACGGCGGCACCGGCACCGGGTTGCCGTTCTCGTCGACCGCGACGAACACGACGAGGCAATCGGTCGTCTGGCGCAGCATGCCGCCCTTCGGATCGCCGGCATGCACGGATACGTGGATGTGCATGCTGGTGCGGCCCGTCGCGACGACGCGCGCCTTCAGCTCGACCAGATTGCCGACCATGATCGGCCGCTGGAAACGGATGTTGCCGACGCTGACCGTCACGCAATAGCGGCTCGACCAGACGGCCGCGCACGCGTACGCGACCTCGTCGATCCACTTCATCAGCGCGCCGCCGTGCACCTTGCCGCCGAAGTTTACGGACGACGGCTCGGCGAGGAAGCGAAATACGGTTTCGGTGCGGTCGAGGGCGGCCGGTACGGGGGACGGTTGGGACATCTTGGTGGCTCCAGGCGGCGGGGGCGCTGTAATCGGGCCATTATACGTTGGTTGCACTGCAGCAACGCGCCGCGGGGCGCCCCGCGTGGCGCGGCTGCCGGGGCCGTGCCGGGTGCGCACGCGCCCGGCGGCGGTCAGCGGCGCACCGTGATGCCCTGATCGATCGTTCCGTACATCTCGATGCTGCCGCCGCGCTCGCCGGCCGAACCCGCCCCGCCCTGCGCACAGGCCGCGCAAACGAAAGCGGCGGCCAACAAACAGAAAATCGTCTTCATCGTTGCTTCGTGTCACGTGCGGCGGCCCGCTGCCGTCGCTTTCGGCCATTCTACGCGCGCGCAGCAAGCGGTCGCAGCCCGGTGCGCAGCCTCGACGCCGCCGACATCCGTGCATCCGACATTTCAGCCGAAAGCGAAACATCGAATGCGCGCGCCCACTACACTGATGATCATCCCGCCAGACGAGACACGACGATGACCGACCAGGACGACCACCACTTTCCGGGCCTGAGCCGCATCGGCTCGCTGATCGCCGATCCCGGACGCGCCGCGATGCTGTGGGCGCTGATGGACGGCAGCGCACGACCGGCCGGCGAACTGACGATGATCGCGGGGCTGTCGCCTTCCGCCGCGAGCGCCCACCTCGCGCGCCTGACCGATGGCGGCCTGCTCGCGCTCGACGTGCGCGGCCGCCACCGCTACTACCGGATCGCGTCGGCCGACATCGCGGCGTCGCTCGAGGCGCTCGCAAACGTCGCCCGTGCGGCCGCGCCGCATCGCCCGGTGCCGTCGCCGTCCCGCACGGTCCCCGCCGAATTGCGGTATGCGCGCACCTGCTACGACCACATGGCCGGCGAACTCGCGGTGCGCATCTTCGACGGGCTCACCGCGCGTGGCTGGCTGCTTGCGGACGGCGACGCGATCGAGACCACCGAGCTCGGCACCCAGGCGCTCGCGCAATGGGGCATCGACGTCGCCAAGCAGCGCACGCGCCGGCGCCGCTTCGCGTGCGGCTGCCTCGACTGGAGCGAGCGGCGCTCGCACCTCGGCGGCGCGCTCGGTGCGGCGCTGCTCGAGAGCTTCTGCGCGCACGGCTGGATCGAGCGCGCGGCGCGGCCGCGCGTGCTGCGTGTCACCGTGCCCGGACAGCAGGTTTTCGACGGGTGGCTTACGTCCGCTTGACGCCCGCATTGCGTCTTCACGACAACGGCGCGCGATCGACAGGTTTTGTTACATCGCGTGCCATTCGACTTACAAAACACCGCGCATTGAAACAGGCCGAGCGGATATCGTGAACTCAGCGGCACGAATCGACGTGCCGTCGATCATGACGAAGACGCTCACCATGGCCACCCTGTTCACGCTCAAGCGCACCGCCCGCTGCACGCTGTTCGCGTTCGTTGCGCTTGCGGCACTGCCCCCCGCATTCGCGCAATCGCCCGCGCCGTCCGCAGCCGTCGCACAACAACCGGGCGGCGATCCGCCCAGCCGCGTCGCGCGGCTCAATTACCTGTCGGGCGCCGTGACGACCGAACCGGCCGGCACCGATACGTGGTCGTATGCCGCGGTGAACCGGCCCCTGACGACCGGCGACCAGATCTGGAACGACGCCGGCGCGCGCTCGGAACTGCACGTCGGCTCGACCGCGGTACGGCTCGGCGAATCGACGAGCCTGTCGGTGCTGAACCTCGACGACACGACCACCCAGCTGAAAGTGGGGCTCGGCACCGTCTCGACGCACGTTCGCGCTCTGCCGGCCGGCGGATCGTACGAAATCGACACGCCGAATCTCGCGCTCGGCATCGCGGGCCCCGGCGACTATCGCGTCGACGTCGCACCGAACGGCGCGAGCACGACGGTCACGGTGCGCAGCGGCAGTGCGACCGTCTACGGCAGCAACGGGCAGTACCCGCTGTCCGCGGGCCAGCAGGTCGTGTTCACGGGCACCGACCTGCAGGTCGCGCAGCAATCCGCCGCGCCGGGGCCCGACGCGCTCGACCAGTGGGCCGCCAGCCGCGACGCGGCCGAGGAGCGCTCGGTGTCGGCCCGTTACGTGTCCCGCGACGTCCCCGGCTACCAGGATCTCGACGCGAACGGCACGTGGCGCGAAACCCCGAATTACGGCCAGGTATGGGTGCCGAACGACACGCCGGCCGGCTGGGCTCCGTATCACGACGGCCACTGGATCTGGCAGGCGCCGTGGGGCTGGACGTGGGTCGACGACGCGCCGTGGGGTTTCGCGCCGTATCACTACGGCCGCTGGGCCTACGTGGACGATAGCTGGGCGTGGGTGCCGGGCCCGCAGGTCGTCAGCCAGCCGCCGGCCTATGCACCGGCGCTCGTCGCGTTCGTGGGCGGGGGCGGCGGCCCCGACTGGAGCGTCGCGCTCACGGTGGGCGGCGTCGCCGCTGCCGGCTGCGCGTGGTTCGCGCTCGGTCCGGGCGAAGCGTGGCATCCGGGCTGGGGCCGCTGGAGCCCGCACTACTACGACC
Organism: Burkholderia metallica; assembly: GCF_902832845.1. Lineage (GTDB taxonomy): Bacteria > Pseudomonadota > Gammaproteobacteria > Burkholderiales > Burkholderiaceae > Burkholderia > Burkholderia metallica. Next base: position 93,751 of record NZ_CADFDB010000017.1, read on the forward strand.
GCGTGAACCGCAACATCGTCGTGAACAACGTCAACGTGAACAAGACCGTGAACGTGACGAACATCACCAACATCAACAAGACGTACGTCAACTTCCGCGCGCCGCACGCGATCACGGCCGTACCGGCGTCCGCGTTCGTGCACGGCCAGCCCGTCGCGCACTTCGCGCAGCACGTCGATCCGCTGCAATGGCGCAATGCGCACGTCACGCCGGGTACGCCGGGTATCGCACCGGTGCGCCAGAGCTTCACCGGCGGGCTGCGCAATGCGAGCTACCGGCCGCCCGCGGCGCTTGCGCAACACCCGTACGTCGCGACGCGCAATCCTGCCGTGCCGGCCGCGTATCGCGACCAGGCCGCAGCCCATCTCGCGCAGCAAGGCGGGCGTGTGCCGGGTGCCGGCGCGCCCGTCGTGAATACGAAAGTGCCGGCCGACTATACGGCTCGCCCGGTCCGCGTTCCAGGCAAGCCCGGCGGCGGCGCATGGGCGATGCACAACGTGCAGCTCGTGAATCCGCACGGGCCCGTCGTGCAGCCGGCCCGCGCGCCGCACGAAGGCCAGCCGGCCGCCGCGCAGGCCGGGCGGCCAAGCGCACCGATGCCGGGCATGCCGAACGCCGCACGGCCGGCGAACGGCGAAAAACCCGACGCAGCGCGTTTCGCCAACGGCGGGATGCCGCCGGCGCCCGGCAACCCGATGCCGAATCAGGCGCGCGGGCCCGGCAACGGCGTCCCGCATCCGCCGACGGCGAACAACACGCCGCCGGGCATCGGCAATGCGCACGCGACCGAAGCGCCGTCGCCCGCGTGGATGCAGCCGCACACGCCGATGGAGCGTCAGCGCCCGGCCCCGCCCACCGCGCTGCATGCGGCCGGACAGAATGCGCTGCCGCCCGTGCGTAGCGCAGCGGTACCGCATCCGGACGGGGTGCCGAGCCCGCAGGGCGCGCAGCCCGGCGCCCGGAACGAAGCACCGCGTGCACTGCCGCAGCCCCGGCTCGACACTACGGCGCAGATCCCGCAGCCGCGTCCGCGCCCCGATTTCCCGACGCCGCCCCGGCATGAACAACCGCAACCGGAACGCGCGGCGCCTGCACCGCAACCGCGCGCTGAATTCGCGCAACCGGCGCCGCACCGTGAAGTCGCCCCGCCGCGCGTGAACGAGTACCGGGCGCCGGCCCCCGCCGCCCATGACGTGCCGCGGCCGCAACCGCAAGCGCCACACGTGGAGCCGCGGCCGCAACCGGCGCCCCGCATGGAGCCGCGCCCGTCGATGCCCGCCCCGCGCATGGAACCGCGGCCGCAGCCGGCGCCGCACGTCGAGGCACCGCACCCGGGCAACCCGCCGCCACAAGGCGGCCACGAAGAGCGGCATCGCCAGTGAGTGCCGCAAACGTGAAACAAAAAAGCCCGACCGGTATCAGCCGGTCGGGCCTCGTTCCTGCGGCGCGCGGATCGATGCGCGCGCGCGGCATCGATCGCGCGATCAGACCGCCATCGGCGCGGTCAGCGGCTCGTGGTGGCGGTAGCCGACGAGCGAGAAATCGGACGGTTCGACCTGCTCCAGCCATTCGGGCGCGTAGACGCCCGTCTTCGCATAGTCGGGCACACGGTCTGCAATCTCGAGCCGCGGGCTGTCGTAAGGCTCGCGCGTGAGCTGCTGCTGCAGCATGTCGAGCTGGTTCTCGTAGATGTGCGCGTCGCCGATGAAATACGTGAACCAGCGCGGCGTATAGCCCGTCAGACGGCCGACGAGCGCCAGCAGCGCGGCCCCTTCCGTCAGATTGAACGGCGTGCCGAGGCCGACGTCGTTGCTGCGGATGTACAGGCACAGCGAGATTTCGCGCTTCGTCGCGTTCGGCAGGAACTGATACAGCAGATGGCATGCGGGCAGCGCGATCTGGTCGAGCACGGCCGGATTCCACGCATGAAACAGGATGCGGCGGTCGGACGGGTTCTCCATGATCGTGTCGAGGCACTGACGCAACTGGTCGATCGCCTTGTACAGCAGCACCTTCGGCGCGCCGTCTTCGTCGAAACGCGTGACGATCCGGAAGCCGCGGCGCGTCGCATCGGCGATCTGCGCGTCGGCGCCCGCGTCGAGCACCTTGTAGCCCGGCCACTGGCGCCATTGCACGCCGTACACGTCGCCGAGATCGTCGACGCCCTGGCGATACGGGTTCGCGAGCCACTGCGCGTTCTCGTTCGCGTTCGCGTCCCATACCTTGCAGCCGAGCGCGCGGAAATCGGCCGCGCTGCGCGATGCGCGCAGGAAGCCGACCAGTTCGCCGATCGCGGACTTGAACGCGAGCTTCTTGGTCGTCACGGCCGGGAAGCCTTGCTGCAGGTCGAAGCGCAGCATCGCGCCCGGCATGCTGATGGTGCGGATTCCCGTGCGGTTCTCCTGCCAGGTGCCGGTATCGAGAATGGTACGAACGAGATCGAGATACTGTTTCATGCGGGTTCCTTCGGCCGCGAGGGCGGCCGTACCCGCCAATTTTAGCAAGCGTGATGCGGAAGCTCCGGCAACGGCGCCGAAAACCCTGCCAGCGTATCGCCGCGATCGCGCATGCCGTGCGCGCACATCAGCCGGTAGAGCGTGACGCGCGACACGCCGAGCTCGCGCGCGGCATCCGCGAAACGGCCGCGATGGCGCAACAGCGCCTGCTCGATCGCCTGCCGTTCGGCCGCCTCGCGCGCCTCCAGCAGCGACACGGGCGCGAGCGTCGCGAACTCGTTCAGCTCGAGATCGGCCGCGGTGATCATCCGGCCCTCCGACATGACGATCGCACGGCGCACGCGATTGATCAGCTCGCGCACGTTGCCCGGCCACGAATAGCCGTACAGTGACGCGACCGCGTCGGGGGAAAAGCCGCGCAGCCGACGATGCGCGTCACCCTTGAAACGTTCGAGCATGTGACGCGCGAGCACCTCGATGTCCTTGCCGCGCGCACGCAGCGGCGGCTCCTCGATCCTCAGCACGCACAGGCGATGGAACAGGTCTTCGCGGAACCGCCCTTCACGCAGCGCCGCTTCCATGTCCACGTGCGTCGCGCAGATCACGCGCACGTCGACGGGCACCGACACGTGCGCACCCAGCCGCTCGATCTTGCCTTCCTGCAGGAAGCGCAGCAGGCTGGCCTGGCTTTCGAGCGGCAAGTCGCCGATCTCGTCGAGAAACAGCGTGCCGCCGTTGGCGGCTTCGACGCGGCCGATCTTGCGCTGGTTCGCGCCGGTGAATGCGCCGCGCTCATAGCCGAACAGCTCGGCCTGCAGCAGCGTCGACGGAATCGCGCCGCAATTGATCGCGATGAACGGCGCCTGCGCGCGCGACGAACGTTCGTGAATCGCAACCGCCGTCAGTTCCTTGCCGGTGCCCGATTCGCCGGAGATGAACACCGGCGCGTCGGTTGCCGCGACGCGACGGATCGTCCTGAAGAGGCCGAGCATCGCATCGCAGGTGCCGACCATCTCGCCTTCGCTGCGTCCGGCGCCGACAGGCGGTGCAGCGGTCTCGGTGAGCGCGACCATGCCGTGCGCATGACCGACAGTCTCGACGATCCGCGACGTCTCGTACGGCATCGTCACGTAGTCGAAACAGTAGTCGCGAATGAGATGGCGCAGCGTGGCGTCCTGCAACTGGCCGCGACGCGTCGCCGCGATCCAGCCGATGTGCTGAATGCTCAGACAGGATTCGAGTTCGCGCAGATCCGAGGGCTTGAAGCCCGGCGAAAAATCGAGCAGTCCGGCGGTCGCGACACCATGCTGCACGACGCGCCGCACATCTCGCACGGTCTCCGCGAGATCGACACGCCAGCCGCATTCGTCGAAATGGCCGCGCAACGCGTCGTTCGGTTCGCGCGAATAGTAGATCACGTGCCGCTGATCGGCTCCCATATGCTCACCCCGTTCATCAACCGTCTAACGATTGCCGTGCACGCAGGTCACGTGCAGAAAGGTTCGAATCGGGTCAGCCGAAGGCGGCTCGATTCGCCATGCCGATGCTCGGCAACGACAAGGCCTCGCATGATGGCGCTTATCTCGCGTCCAGTTATTTTTGTTCAAGACAGCTTATCTATAGCCACCGAATACGACAATCCGGTTTCAGTCCGGCACGCGATGCGGCCGGATGCTCGGGAAGTCGATGCATGTCAATCGTCTGCACATAGCACTTGCGCAGCGATACGTTCGGTCGTCAATGCATGCGCCGATTTTCATCCTTGAAGCGTATCGGTTGAATCCGCAGTATTCCCGAGCCCCCTCGTTTCACGGCTGAAACATTTTCAGCCGTTTCACGACACAATTCGCAACGCTTGCGCACGAATCGCAGGCTCGACAATGGTCACGGCGCGATGGCATGCATTTCGCTGAATAAGGAAAACGTCGGAGACAGCGACCATGCGAAAACATCTTTTACTTTCTTTCGTGCCGCTGGCCATCGCGGTCGCGGCCGCCGGCCCGCCCACGGCCGCACGCGCAGACGAAGGCACGCCTGCGGACCGCGCGATGCTGCTTGCGGCAAACGCACCGGGCATGCAGCACGGCAACGGGTTCGGCATCGTGACCGTGGCAGCGCCGCGATCGCCGCCGGGCGGCAGGACTTCGGTGACGCTGTGGGACGAGATCCCGCCGCCGCAGTTGCCGGTGCCGCTCCCGGCACCGCAGCCGGACGACGTACAGCACGCGATGGAAGGCACCGCGCAAGGCCGGACGCATCAGTGACGCACGCATCGATTCATTTGATCAGGATGACGTATTGATTTGAACGAACCGGGCAGCGTCGATCAGCGCCGGCGGCGTCGATCTCGCAACACGGACCGGTTTTGTGCTCCGTTCCCCGGCGGGCACGCTTTTTATTCATTCCGTCGCCGCGACGTTTCAGGCAACGCGTCGCGGCGCGCATTGCGGAAAGGCGGATGCGCGCGCCCGGAACCGGCGCGCGGCGCGGTTCCGGTAGAATCGGCGCCATTCCGGTTTTCCTCTTCCCCGACCTTCATGACGACGTTGACCCTGATCGTCGCGCGTGCCCGCAACGGCATCATCGGCCGCGACAACCAGTTGCCCTGGAAACTTCCCGAGGATCTCGCCTTCTTCAAGCGCACGACGATGGGCGCGCCGATCGTGATGGGACGCAAGACCCACGAATCAATCGGCCGGCCGCTGCCGGGCCGCCGCAATATCGTCGTCACGCGCGATGCCACGCGCCGCTTCGACGGCTGCGACACGGTCACGTCGCTCGCCGACGCGCTGGCGCTCGCCGCGCGCGACGGCGTGCCGGAGGCGTTCCTGATCGGCGGCGCGCAACTCTACGCGGAAGGTCTCGCACTCGCCGACAAGCTGGTCGTCACCGAGATCGATGCCGACTTCGACGGCGATGCGTCGTTCCCCGCGCCCGACGCCGCGCAGTGGCGCGAAGTGTCGCGCGATGCGCATGAAGCGGCCGCACCGAACACGTTCGGCTATGCGTTCGTCGTCTACGAGCGCAAGCGCGGCTGATACGTCACGCACCACGAAAAACGCCCGATCGGCCGTGAGCCGATCGGGCGTTTTCGTTTGATCGCGGCCGATGCCGCGTGCCGCTTACTGCCCGGCGATCGTCATCTGCTCGATCAGCACCGAGCCCGTTTCCTTCGTGCCGCGCACGATCGAATCGGCACCGATCGCGACGATATGGCGGAACATTTCCTGCAGCGTGCTCGCGACGGTGATTTCCTCGACCGGATACTGGATCACGCCGTTCTCGACCCAGAAGCCCGCCGCGCCGCGCGAATAATCGCCCGTCACGTAGTTCACGCCCTGCCCCATCAGCTCGGTCAGCAGCAGGCCCGTGCCGAGCTTCTTCAGCATCGCGTCGAAATCGTCGCCCGGCTGCGTGTTCGAGCTGCGCAGCGCGAGGTTGTGCGAGCCGCCTGCGTTGCCGGTGGTCTGCGTGCCGAGCTTGCGCGCCGAATAGGTCGACAGGAAGTAGCCTTCGACGACGCCGTCCTTCACGACGCTGCGCGCACGCGTGCGCACGCCTTCCTCGTCGAATGGCGCACTGCCCATCGCGCGCGGCACGTGCGGATCCTCGACGACCTGGATGTGCGGTGCGAACACCGGCTTGCCGAGGCTGTCGACGAGGAACGACGTCTTGCGGTACAGCGCGCCGCCGCTCACCGCCTGCACGAATGCGCCGAGCAGGCCGGCCGCGAGCGGCGCCTCGAACAGCACGGGTACCTTGCGGGTGTCGAGACGGCGTGCGCCCATGCGCGCGAGCGCGCGCTCGGCCGCGTAACGGCCCACTGCCTCGGGCGCCGCGAGATCGATCGCGCTGCGCTTCGACGAATACCAGTCGTCGCGCTGCATGTGGCGGCCGCTGCCCGCGATCGGCGCGCAGGCGATGTAGTGCCGCGAATACGGGTAGCCGGACAGGAAACCGCGCGACGTTGCCAGCACGAACTGCGAATGCTGGGCCGACACGCTCGCACCCTCCGAATTGCGGATCTGCGGGCTGACCGCGAATGCGGCGTCTTCCGCGCGGCGGGCAAGTTCGACGGCCTCGTCGGCCGACAGCGCCCACGGGTGGTACAGATCGAGGTCGCGCGGGTCGGTTTCGAGCAGCTCGGCTTCGGCCAGACCGGCCGCTTCGTCCTCGGCCGTGAAGCGCGCGATGTTGTACGCGGCGGCGACGGTATCCTTGATCGCACCCGGCGAGAAATCCGACGTGCTCGCGTTGCCGCGCTTCTTGCCGATGAACACGGTCACGCCGACCATCTTGTCGCGGTTGTGCTCGATCGTTTCGACTTCGCCGCGGCGCACCGACACCGACAGGCCGTCGCCCTCGGAGATTTCGGTCGCGGCGTCCGTCGCGCCGAGCGCCTTCGCATGGCGAAGGATGTCCGAGGCGATTTCTTTGAGCTGGTCCTGCGTGTGCGGGAAATAGCGCGCTTGTACGTCGAGATTGGCTGCCATCGTCTTGATATCCGGTGGCGGGCGGGCGCCCGCATGGTCAAAATGTTGCGTATCCCGCGATCATAGCAAGGTCCGGGGCCGGATACCGACAAGCTTGGGGTGTCCGCGCCGCGATACAATGCCGCCCATGACACGCAAAACCCGAATCCAGCCGATCGAGCATGCCGTCGAAGACGACGACAATGGCTACGATCGCCCCAGCAAATCCCAGTTGAAGCGCGAGATGCACGCGCTGCAGGAGCTCGGCCAGGCCCTCGTCGACCTGCCGAAAGACGCGCTCAAGCGCATGCCGATGCCCGAAGCCCTCGCCGACGCCGTGCGCGAAGCGCGCCGGATCACCGATCACGAGGGCAAGCGCCGCCAGCTCCAGTACGTCGGCCGCGTGATGCGCTCGCTGACCGACGACGAAACGGCCGCGCTGCGCACCGCGCTCGACGCGCAGCGCGGCGTGAACAAGGCCGCGACGGCCCGCCTGCACTGGATCGAACGCACGCGCGAACAGCTGCTCGCGAACGACGACGCACTGACCGAATTCCTGCGCCAGCACCCGGAAGCCGACATCCAGGAAGGCCGCACGCTGATCCGCAACGCCCGCAAGGAAGCGCAGCAAGGAAAACCGCCGCGCTATTTCCGCGAGCTGTTCCAGTGGATCAAGACCGCGGCCGGCACGCCCGACGGGGATGACGAAGCGGCGGACGACGCCGGAGACGACCATGACGACGAAGCGTAACCACCCGGACGAGCTCGTCGTCGGCCTCGTGTCGATCAGCGACCGCGCGAGCACGGGCGTCTACGAAGACAAGGGCATTCCGGCGCTACAGGCGTGGCTCGCCGGCGCGCTGACGTCGCCATGGCGCGCCGAAACGCGCCTGATCCAGGACGATGCGCCGACGATCTCCGCGACGCTCGCCGAGCTCGTCGACGTCGCGGGGTGCGACCTCGTGCTGACGACGGGCGGCACCGGCCCCGCGCGCCGTGACGTGACACCCGAGGCCACGCTGGCCGTGGCGACCAAGGAAATGCCGGGATTCGGCGAACAGATGCGGCAGATCAGCCTGAATTTCGTGCCGACCGCGATCCTGTCGCGGCAGGTCGCGGTGATCCGCGAGACGGCCGACCATGCGGCGCTGATCATCAACCTGCCCGGCCAGCCGAAGTCGATCCAGGAAACGCTCGAAGGGCTGCGCGACGCCGACGGCAAGTCGACCGTGCCCGGCATCTTCGCCGCGGTGCCCTACTGCATCGACCTGATCGGCGGCCCGTACGTCGAGACCGACGCCGCGGTGGTCGCGGCGTTCCGGCCGAAAAGCGCGCGGCGCTGAGCCTCTACCCGGCGCCGGGCGCGCGCCGGCCCGCTCAGGCGGCCGGCGCGGACTCGCCGGCCGCGGCCGATGTGGCCGATGCGGCCGATGCGGCCGATGCGGCCGATGCGGCCGATGCGGCCGATGCGGCCGGAATCAGGAAATGCTCGCGGTAGTACTTCAGCTCGTCGATCGACTCGTGGATGTCCGCGAGCGCCGTGTGCATCGCCCGCTTCTGGAAGCCCTTGTAGATCGCGGGCTGCCAGCGGCGGCACAGTTCCTTCAGCGTGCTGACGTCGAGATTGCGGTAGTGGAAGAACCGCTCGAATTCCGGCATCCAGCGCGCCATGAAGCGGCGATCCTGGCAGATCGAGTTGCCGCACATCGGCGACTTGCCGGGCGACACGTACTGCGCGAGGAACGCCTGAAGTTGCGCGGCAGCGTCCGCCTCGGTCACGGTCGATGCGCGCACGCGCTCGATCAGGCCCGAGCGGCCGTGCGTCGACTTGTTCCAGTCGTCCATCTTCGCGAGCGTTTCGTCGCTCTGGTGGATCGCGAACACGGGGCCTTCGACGGCGATGTCGAGCGTCGAATTGGTCACGACGACAGCGATCTCGATGATGCGGTCGTTATCCGGGTCGAGGCCCGTCATCTCCATGTCGAGCCAGACGAGGTTCAACTCGTTGCGCACGAGCGCGGGCTGGCTGGCGGAAGCGGCGGTATCGGTCATGAGTCATCCTGGAAAATGGCGGACGGCGCGCGGCGCCGCCCGGGCGGCCGGCATCGCATCAGCGGGCCCGGTCCGCAAGAACATATAATTCTCGCATAGAACCATTTGGCGCCTTCGATGTCACCCTTTTCGTTCACCCTGCTGTTCGCGCTCGCCGTGCTCGCGATGGTCGTCACCAAGCTGTGGCTCGCGTCGCGGCAGATCCGCTTCGTCGCCGCGCACCGCAACGGCGTCCCCGCGCAGTTCAGCGCGACCATCCCGCTCACCGCTCACCAGCGCGCGGCCGACTACACGGTCGAGCGCACCCGGCTCACGATGCTTGAGATCGTCGTCAGCGCGGCCGTGCTGGTCGGCCTCACGCTGCTCGGCGGCGTCGGCGCGCTCGACACCCTCCTCACCGGCTGGCTCGGCCGCGGCTACGGGCAGCAGGTCGCGCTCGTCGCGGCGGTGCTCGTGATCACGAGCGTCATCGACGTCCCGTTCGAGTATTACCGCCAGTTCGGGATCGAACAGCGCTTCGGCTTCAACCGGATGACGAAGCGGCTGTTCTTCACCGACATGCTGAAAAACGCGTTGCTCGGCGCCGTGCTCGGCCTGCCGCTGCTGTTCGTCGTGCTGTGGCTGATGAACCAGGCCGGCAGCCTGTGGTGGCTGTGGACCTGGATCGTCTGGGTCGCGTTCCAGATGCTCGTGCTGCTGATCTACCCGACCTTCATCGCGCCGATCTTCAACAAGTTCGAGCCGCTGAAGGACGACGCGCTGCGCGCGCGCATCGAGTCGCTGATGAAGCGCTGCGGCTTCGCGGCGAAGGGGCTGTTCGTGATGGACGGCAGCCGCCGCTCCGCGCACGGCAACGCATACTTCACGGGCTTCGGCGCGTCGAAGCGGATCGTGTTCTTCGACACGCTGCTCGCGCGCCTTTCCGGCCAGGAAATCGAGGCCGTGCTCGCGCACGAACTCGGCCACTTCAAGCGTCGCCACGTGATGAAGCGGATGCTCGTGTCGTTCGTGCTGAGCCTCGTGCTGCTTGCGCTGCTCGGCTGGCTCGCGCAACGCACGTGGTTCTACACGGGGCTCGGCGTCACGCCGTCGCTCGACACGAGCAACGCGGGCGCCGCGCTCGTGCTGTTCTTCCTCGCGATTCCCGTGTTCCTGTTCTTCGCGACGCCGTTCGGCAGCCTCACGTCGCGCAAGCATGAATTCGAGGCCGACGCCTTCGCGGCCAGCCAGACCGACGCGCACGATCTCGTCAGCGCACTCGTGAAGCTCTACGAGGACAACGCGTCGACGCTGACGCCCGACCCGGTCTACACGGCCTTCTACTATTCGCATCCGCCCGCGTCGCAGCGGATCGACCGCCTGCTGCAGCGCGCATGAGCCGACCGACCTCCCGCAAGCCGGCCCCGCGCGCGTCGAGCGCGCAACGTGCCGAAGGCCGCGTGATCGCGGCGCACGGGCGCCACTACATCGTCGCGCCCGACGACGGCGGCCCGATGCTGCAATGCTTCCCTCGCGGCAAGAAGAGCGATATCGCGGTCGGCGACCGTGTCGTGTACGAACTCGCCTCGGCCGACCAGGGTGTGATCGTCGAGATCGGCGAACGACGCAACCTGCTGTACCGCTCCGACCAGTTCAAGTCGAAGCTGTTCGCGGCCAACCTCGACCAGTTGCTGATCGTGCTCGCGACCGAGCCCTACTTCAGCGAGGATCTGCTCGGCCGCGCGCTGATCGCCGCCGAGGCGAACGAGCTGAAGCCTCTCGTCGTCCTGAACAAGATCGATGTCGAAGCCGCGCTGCCGGTCGCGCGCGAGCGCCTCGCGCCCTACCGCGCACTCGGCTACGACGTGCTGGAACTGTCGGTGAAGGGCTCGCCCGACGATGCACGCGCGCAGCTGATGCCGCATCTCTCCAGGCATTCGACGATCCTGCTCGGCCAGTCCGGGATGGGCAAGTCGACGCTCGTGAACCTGCTCGTTCCCGATGCCGAAGCCGCCACGCGCGAGATTTCGGCCGCGCTCAACAGCGGCCGTCACACGACGACGTTCACGCGCCTCTACCCGCTGGAAGGCGGCGGCGCGCTGATCGATTCGCCGGGCTTCCAGGAATTCGGCCTCTACCACCTGACCGAAGGCCGTCTCGAACGCGCATTTCCGGAATTCCGGCCGCTGCTCGCCGACTGCCGTTTCTATAATTGTCATCATCTGCACGAGCCCGGCTGCGCGATTCTCGAAGCCGTCGCCGACGGCCGCATCGCGCCGTCGCGGCATGCGCTGTACGCGCAGCTCGTGCACGAGGCAAGCCAGATCGTCCGCTGATCGCGCGGTGCGCGCGACGGCCAGCCGGCGCCGTGCAGGCCGGCTTTCACCGACAGGAGCCGCGATGCGTTTCAAGGCACCCGATCTCGCGACGGCGCAGCATTGGGCCAACGTGCTTCAGGTGGCCGGCATCGGTTGCGAGCTGCACAACTGCTACGCGAGGGGCGCGCTCGGCGGCCTGCCTGCCGATGCCTGCACGCCGGAGCTGTGGCTCGACGACGAACGCGACGATGCGCTCGCGCGCCGGCTGCTCGATGCCGCGTCGCACGGCCCGTCGGCCGGCGCCGCGCCGTGGCGCTGCCGGCAATGCGGCGAGGTGCTCGAGGCGCAATTCACCGCGTGCTGGCAATGCGGCGGCGTACGCGACCCGCGCGACGACTGACCGATCAGCAAAAAGGCCGGCATCGAGCCGGCCTTCTGCCATTCATCGCGTACCGCGCTGCCCCGTCACGACACCCAGACGGCAAGCGTCAGCATCAGCAGCAGAATCATCCACAGGATCACCGCGCGCCACACGAGGCCGACCGCGGATTGCAGCGTGCGCGGCGTGCAGTCGTCACCGACCGACAACGGGCCGCTGTCGCCCACTGCCAGCGCATCGAGGCTCGACGGTTCCGCGAGCGGCCCCGCCAGACGTGCGCCGAGCGCCCCGCTGCCCGCTGCCAGCAGCACGCCGTCGTTCGGGTCGGGCCACTGGCGCGTGTGGTTGCGCCATGCGTAGATCGCATCCTCGAAATTGCCGACGATCGCGAAGCCGAGCGCGGTCAGCCGCGAGGGAATCCAGTCGATCACGAAGAACGCGCGCTGCGCGAACGTCGAGAAGGCCGCCGTGCGGTCGTCGCCCGGCGTTGACCAGCTGCGCGCGAGGTATTCGGAAATCCGGTACAGCACGGCGCCGGCCGGGCCGATCGGCAGCACGTACCAGAAGAACACGCCGAATACGTGGCGGTGCGATGCGACGACGGCGTGAATCAGCGTATGGCGGACGATTTCGCCGACCGGCATGTCGACCGTGTCGATGCCCGTCCACTCCTGCAGGATTTCGCGCGCACGCGGCACGTCGTCGTTGTTGAGCGCGAGATGGATGTCGGTGAAGTAGTGGCTGAACTGGCGGAAGCCGAGCGTGAAATACACGACGACGACGTTCCAGATGAAGGCAAGCACGAAGCTCACCTTGTACAGCAGGAAATAGATCAGCGCGACGATCAGCACCCACGGCAGCACGACCGCGAGCCATGCGAGGATGCCGTGCTTCTGCTTGCCTGCGTCGAGACCATGCGCGACGGTTTCCGCATGAAACTGGAACAGCGCGAACACCGGATTGTTCGGCGACAACGCGCGGACCTGTTCGATGATGAGAGCGAGGAGAACCGAAAAGAAAGTCATGCGTGGCGCCGTCTTCGGAGTTATGTCATTTTTTGCATAACGATAGCACAGCGTAAGCGCCGGATGGCTGCCGGCGCGGTCGCCCGACTATCGGCCGCGCGCGCCTGACGCCGTGCGTGCCTAGCCTGCGACCAAGAAGCGGTACAGATTGCGCAACATGGCGGCAGTTGCGCCCCAGATGAAGTATTGCCCGCCGGGTTCGCCATTCGGATAAGGCATCGCAAAAAAACGACGCTCGCCGCCTTCCCAGCGGAACACGCGGACCTGATGGTTCGCGGGATTCATCAGGAACGCAAGCGGCACCTCGAAAATCTCGGCGACTTCGAACGTGTCGGCCTGCACGGTGAACGGCGGATGCACGAGGCCGACCACCGGCGTCACGCAGAAGCCCGTGCCGGTCAGGTAGTCGGGCAGCGCGCCGAGGATCTCGACGCGTTCCGCGGCCAGCCCGATCTCTTCCTTCGCCTCGCGCAACGCGGTGGCGGTTGCACCGCGATCGAACGGTTCGCGGCGGCCGCCGGGAAAGCTGATCTGCCCGGCGTGGTCGTTCAGGTGATCGGCGCGCTGGGTGAGCAGCACGGTGAGGCCCGACTCGCGGGCGACGAGCGGCACGAGTACGGCCGCGCTACGCGGATCGATGCCGTCCTGCAGCGTGGCCTCGCCGGGTTCGACGCTCCATTCGAGCGTGCGCGCGAAACGATCGCGCAGGCCGGACGGCGTCATCAGGCTGGAATCGATGGCCGGCAGACCGGCGCCGGTGCCTTCGACCGGCAGGACCTCGGGATCGATGATGGGGCGGCGATTCAATGGGGCTCTCGGGTTCGTGTCGTATCGAGCATATTGTCGCGCCAGAATGAAAAAAGCACCCGGGTGGGTGCTTTTTCCTTACAGCTCTTACTCTTGGGAAGCTGCTGCGGCGCGATCCTTCGACACCAGCTTTTCCTTGATACGAGCCGACTTGCCCGAACGCTCGCGCAGGTAGTACAGCTTCGCACGACGCACATCACCGCGACGCTTCACGACGATGCTTGCCAGCAGCGGCGAGTACGTCTGGAACGTACGCTCGACGCCTTCGCCCGACGAGATCTTGCGAACGATGAAGTTCGAGTTCAGACCACGGTTGCGAATCGCGATCACGACGCCTTCGTAAGCCTGAACGCGCTTGCGGTTACCTTCAACCACGTTCACGTTCACGATCACCGTGTCGCCCGGGGCGAAATCGGGGATCGTCTTGCCGGCGAGCGCGCGCTCGATTTCTTCCTGCTCAAGTTTTGCGATCAGATTCATTACTGACTCCTTATGCCATCGTGTCGGCGTTAGCACCCGCCTGCTTCCAGGCCTGGCCCCGATAGAGGATGGATTCACATCAGGCGCCGTACACGCATGGACGGCGCCGCCAATTCCCGCTCGCGCAGCCGCCTCAGGAGGCGTCCTTCGCTTCGCGTGCGAGGTTCGCAAGCCACGCCTCGTCGGCCCGGCTCAACAACTTCTCGCGGCGCGCCCGGACGATCAGGTCCGGCCGCTTCCGCAACGTATTCCTCAATGCTTCCTGGCGCCGCCACCGCTCGATCTCGGCATGATGCCCGCCGAGCAGCACGTCCGGCACACGCACGCCGTCGTATTCCTCGGGACGCGTGTAGTGCGGGCAATCGAGCAGGCCGTCGGCGAAGCTGTCCTGCACGGCCGACAACGAATCGTTCAGCACACCGGGCAGCAACCGCACGACGGCATCCATCATCGCCATCGCCGGCAATTCGCCGCCTGACAGCACGAAATCGCCGAGGCTGATTTCCTCGTCGACGCAACGATCGAGCAGGCGCTGGTCGATCGCTTCGTAGCGGCCGCACAGCACGACGACGCCGGGTTCCTGCGCCATCCGCACCGCACGCTCGTGCGTGAGCGGCGCGCCCTGCGGCGACATCATCACGACGCGCGTGCCCGCAATACCCTGCTCCGCCTGTGCCGCTTTCGCGGCATCGATCGCGGCTTCGAGCGGCCTGGCCAGCATCACCATGCCCGGACCGCCGCCGTACGGACGATCGTCGACCGTGCGGTAGTTGTCCGTCGTGAAATCACGCGGGTTCCAAGTGCGCAACCCGAAGCGCCCTTGCTTGACGGCCCGGCTGGTGATCCCCCAGTCGGTCAGTGCACGGAACATCTCGGGAAAGAGCGTGACGACGTCGAACTGCACCGCGCGCTCGATAACCTGGTTCATTTCAGTAATCGGCTTCCCAGTCGACGACGATACGACGCGCCGCCTGATCCACCGTTTTGACGTAGACGCCGACGAACGGAATCAACCGCTCGTCGGTGGTCGGCTGACCGTCTTTGCCGGTCGCCGGATACTCGACGCGCATGATCGAATGCACGCCGTTGTCGATCATCCCGCTCACCTTCCCGAGCGCCACCGACTGCTCGTTGACGACGTCGAGACCGATCAGGTCGACCCAATAGAATTCGTCCGCGGCCAATGCCGGGAAATCTTCCCGGCGCACGAACACGCGAAAGCCGCGCATGGCGAGCGCGGCATCGCGGTCGCTGACGCCCGCGGGTTGCGCAACGACGGTGTCGCTGTGCGTCTTCGACTGCATGATGCGGACGGAAAGCCGCTCCGCACCGCGTTCCAGCCACCAGCGGCGCGCATTGAGCAGCGCATCGCCACCGCGGCCGGCGTCGGCATGCGTCGCCACCTTGACCCAGCCCTTCAGGCCATAGGCGTCGACTACCGCCCCGACCTCGACGGCATCGTCGGGCCACGCCTGCGCCACTTCGAGACTGCCCTGCTCGGCAGCCTGACCGGCGTTCGCGACAGCGTCGCGCTCGACCGGCTTGCGGACGAATGCGCCAAACGACGCACGCCCGCGCCTTGCATTACCGGAATCGTGACCCGCCATCAATGCACCTCACAGCCGGCACGACCGGCACACCGTGCCATGTTAGGCAGCCGGTTGCGCCTTTTGCGCTTCCTTCACGAGACGCTGGACGGTCGGCGACAGTTGCGCGCCAACGCCTTGCCAGTACGTCAGGCGATCCTGAGCGATACGCAGCGATTCGCCCTTCGTGGCGACCGGGTTGTAGAAGCCGACGCGCTCGATGAAGCGGCCGTCACGACGGTTGCGCGAATCGGTAGCAACGATGTTGTAGAACGGGCGCTTCTTCGAGCCGCCACGAGCCAGACGGATGATAACCATATGATGTCCTTCGGGAAAACCGGGTTCGAAACTACTGAAACACGCGATTATAGCCGGAAACCAGAGGTACAACAAACACTTACGCGGAAAAATTCCGCGGACGGCCTGTCCGCCGGGCCTACAATCGTCGTGTCCGGGACGTTCCACACCGTCATGCCACCCCTTCGCGCCGCTTCGATGCGCGGCGGGCAGCACCGTTTTGCGGCGCTGTTCGCCGGGCTTGCCTGCCTCACGTGTGCACCGGCGCTTGCCGCGCCGTTGCCCGTGGGCGAACTCGTCGTGCCGCCGGGCTTTCACGTCGAAGTGCTGACCGACACGGTACCGACCGCCCGCGAAATGGCGTGGTCGCCGCGCGGCATCCTGTATGTCGGCACCCGGGAAGGCCGCGTGCATGCGTTCGCGATGCAAGAGGGCCGGATCACCGCGCACTACGTGATCGCGTCCGGGCTCGACATGCCCGTCGGCGTCGCCTATCGTGACGGCGCACTCTATATATCCGCGGTATCGCGCATCCTGCGCGTCGATCACATCGACGACCGGCTCGCCACCCCACCGGCCCCCGCCGTCGTCACCGACTCGCTGCCGACCGAACACCATCACGGCTGGAAATTCATCGCGTTCGGCCCCGACGGCAAGCTGTACGTGCCGACCGGCGCGCCGTGCAACGTCTGTCTCGCCGATCGCAGCCGCTTCGCGGTCATCGCACGCATGAAGCCGGACGGCAGCGGAAGAGAGATCGTCGCGCGCGGCGTACGCAATACGGTCGGCTTCGCGTGGCACCCCGATTCGGGCGAGCTGTGGTTTACCGACAACGGGCGCGACATGATGGGCGACGACGTGCCCGACGACAAACTGAACCGCGCGCCGCGCGCCGGCCTCGACTTCGGCTTCCCGTACTGCCATGGCGGCGACACACCCGACCCCGAATTCGGCAGCGCCGACGTGTGCCCCCGCTACGTGCCACCCGTGCTGAAACTCGGCGCGCACGTCGCGGCACTCGGCATGCGCTTCTATACGGGCCCGATGTTTCCGGCGTCGTATCGCAATAACGTGTTCATCGCCGAACACGGCTCGTGGAACCGCAGCAAGAAAGTGGGCTACCGCGTGATGCGCGTCGTCGTCTCGGCGGACGGCAGCCATGCGCACCAGACTCCGTTCGTCACGGGCTGGCTGCGGCCCGACGGCACGGCATGGGGACGCCCGGCCGACGTACTGCCGCTGCCGGACGGCTCGCTGCTCGTGAGCGACGACTACGCGGGCGCCATCTACCGCGTGACCTATGCGGCACCTTGACGCAGCCCGAGGGTGACCTGCCCCGATCGGGCATCGTAGAATGCGTGCCGGGCCGCGCGCCCGCGCCGGCCCGCCGGCCGCCCATGCCAACGACAATACGCCGCCATCCATGTCCAGCAGCACCGCCCCGTCCCGCCGCTTTCGCTCCAAGACGCTCACCGCCGCCCTCGCGTTCCTGCTCGGATCGCTCGGCGCGCACCGCTTCTATCTGTACGGCTTTCGCGACGTGTACGGCTGGGCGCACCTGCTCGCGACGCTCGTCGGCATCCCGGGCTTCCTCCTGCTCGCCGCGACGCAGCGCAGCGCAGGCCTCGGCTGGTGGCTCGCGGTACCCGGCGCGATCTCGCTGCTGGCGGCGTTCCTCGCCGCGCTCGTCTACGGGCTGCGCCCCGACGAAAAATGGGACGCACAATTCAACGCGGAGACGGGCAAGCACAGCCAGTCGGGCTGGACCGTGATCTTCGTCGTGATTTTCTCGCTGCTGATCGGCGCGTTCCTGCTGATGACCGCACTCGCGCTGTCGTTCCAGACGTATTTCGAGTCCCAGGTCGAAGCGGCCAAGCAGATTTCGCAGTAAGCGCAACGACCCCAACGCGCCGGCAATTCCGACCTGCGTCGCGCGCCGGTCAGAACAGGTTCAGTTGCAGGTCGTCGCGCGACTGCGTCGACCGCGAGCCGGCGGCACGACCGGCAGCACGCGGCGCCGGCACCGCGGCCGGCGCGCCGCGAAACTGCGACAGATCGAGAATGCCGTTCGTGCGCTCGTTCAGCCCGAGCCGCTTGACGGCCTGACGGAAGCGCTGCCGCAGCAGGTCGGCCCAGATCCCCTCCCCCTTCATCCGCTTCGAGAAATCCGAGTCGTAGTCTTTCCCGCCGCGCATGTCGCGCACGCGGTTCATCACGCGCTCCGCACGGTCGGGAAAATGCGCGGCAAGCCAGTTCTTGAACAGCGGCGCGACTTCCCAGGGAAGCCGCAGGATGATGTAGCTCGCGTACGTCGCACCGGCTTCCGCGCACGCCTCGAGCACGCGCTCCATGTCGGGCTCGGTGACGAACGGAATCATCGGCGCGATGCTCACGCCGACCGGTACGCCCGCGTCGCGCAACGCTCGAATCGTGCGCAAGCGTCGCGCGGGCGTCGCCGCGCGCGGCTCGAGCGTGCGCGCGAGATCGGCATCGAGCGTCGTGATCGTGACCGCCGCCATCACCTGCCCCCGCTCGGCCATCGGCGCGAGCAGATCGAGATCGCGCTCGATCAGCGACGACTTCGTGATCGCGGCGAACGGCAACCCGCGATCGTGCATCACCTGGATCACGCCGCGCGTGATGCGCAGGTCGCGTTCGACCGGCTGGTAGGCATCGGTGTTGACGCCGAGCGCAATCGGCTCCGGCACGTAGCGCTTGCGCGAAATCTCGCGCTCGAGCAGTTCGGCCGCATTGACCTTCGCATAGATACGGCTTTCGAAATCGAGCCCCGGCGACAGGCCGAGATAACTGTGCGTCGGCCGCGCGAAGCAGTAGATGCACCCGTGCTCGCAGCCGCGATACGGATTGAGCGATACGCTGAACGGGATGTCGGGCGACTGGTTGTGCGTCAGAATGCTCTTCGCCCGCTCTTCGAACACCTGCGTGCGCAGCGGCGCGGCGAAATCGGTATCGTCCGACTCGTGCGCCCAGCCGTCGTCGACCGCTTCGCGCTGCGCGATTTCGTACCGCCCCTGCAGGTTGTCGACCGCACCGCGCCCCTTGCGGGGCACGGGCGGCGCTATCGGAAATTCGTTGTCGGATCGATCGTCCATGTGCCCACCCATTCGCCTGCACCCAATACTGTATATTTATACAGTATTGGGTGCAGCATGCCAAGGGCGGGATAAAGGGCCCGACGGCCCGCCGCAGACGCGTCAGTCACCCACCGCGATCGTCAGCGTCTCCTTGATTTCTTCCATCACCACGTAGCTCTTCGACTGCACGGCGCCGGGCAACTGCAGCAGGATATCGCCGAGCAGCTTCCGGTAGTCGGCCATCTCGCCGATCCGCGCCTTGATCAGATAGTCGAAATCGCCGGACACGAGATGGCATTCGAGCACCTCGTCGATCTTCATCACTTCCCGGCGAAACTGCTCGAACATGTTGCCGCCCTTGTGGCCGAGCGTGATCTCGACGAACACCAGCAGCGCGGCATCCAGCTGGTGCGGGTCGACCCGCGCGTGATAGCCGGTGATCACGCCATCGCGCTCCATGCGCCGCACACGCTCGATACACGGCGTGACGGTCAGTCCAACCTGTTCCGCGAGGTCTTTCATCGCCATCCGGCCGTCGTCCTGAAGCAGTTTCAGGATGCGCCGGTCGAGCTTGTCGAGCGAGCGTACTGGCTGACGTTGCGTTCTCATTTCTTTCTTCTGAAAACCTGAAAAATACGATAACAAAACCTGCACATTCGACAATACCATAGCGCAAAAAACTAGATCAGCTAGAGGTTACACGGAGCCGCAGGTGCGCCCGGCCTCGACCTGGTCCCTTCCATCTGGAGCAGCTATGCGAGTCGTCGTTCTGGGCAGCGGTGTGGTGGGCGTGGCAAGCGCGTATTACCTCGCGCGCGCCGGTCATGAAGTCACGGTGATCGACCGGGAAGCCGGCCCGGCGCTCGAGACGAGCTTCGCGAACGCGGGCCAGATCTCCCCCGGCTATGCCGCGCCGTGGGCCGCGCCCGGCGTGCCGCTGAAGGCCGTGAAGTGGATGTTCGAAAAGCACGCGCCGCTCGCGATCCGCCTCGACGGCACGCGCTTCCAGCTCCAGTGGATGTATCAGATGCTGCGCAACTGCACGGCCGAGCGCTATGCGGTCAACAAGGGCCGCATGGTCCGCCTCGCCGAATACAGCCGCGACTGCCTGCAGGCGCTGCGCGCCGACACCGGCATCCAGTACGAAGGCCGCACGGGCGGTACGCTGCAATTGTTCCGTACGCAGCAGCAGCTCGACGGCGCGGCGAAGGACATCGCCGTGCTGCAGGCAGCGAACGTGCCGTTCGAACTGCTGTCGCCGGCCGACCTGAAGAAAGCCGAACCGGCGCTCGCCGCCGTCTCGCACAAGCTGACGGGCGGCCTGCGCCTGCCGGGCGACGAAACGGGCGACTGCCAGCTGTTCACGACGCGCCTCGCCGCACTCGCCGAATCGCTCGGCGTGAAGTTCCGCTACAACACGCCGATCGACGCGCTCGCGATCGCCGGCGGCAAGATCGCCGGCGTGCAGTGCGGCAGCGAGACGGTACGCGCGGACGCGTACGTCGTCGCGCTCGGCTCGTACTCGACCCGCTTCGTGTCGAACCTGATGAAGATCCCCGTCTATCCACTGAAGGGCTATTCGATTACCGCGCCGATCGTCAACGAAGCGGCGGCGCCCGTGTCGACGGTACTCGACGAAACCTACAAGATCGCGATCACGCGTTTCGATCAGCGGATCCGCGTCGGCGGCATGGCGGAAATCGTCGGCTTCGACAAGAAGCTGCGCGCCGCGCGCCGCGAAACGCTCGAAATGTGCGTGAACGACCTGTTCCCGGGCGGCGGCGACACGTCGAAGGCCACGTTCTGGACGGGCCTGCGCCCGATGACGCCGGACGGCACGCCGATCGTCGGCCGCACGCCGGTGTCGAACCTGTTCCTGAACACCGGCCACGGCACGCTCGGCTGGACGATGTCGTGCGGCTCGGGTCAACTGCTCGCCGACCTGATCTCGGGCAAGATGCCCGCGATCCAGGCCGACGACCTGTCGGTGCATCGCTACCTGAAGGACGTGGCCGGCCAGACGCGCCCCGCATACGCATAAGCCGACGCCGCCCGCAGCGATGCGGGCCGGCCGGCATCAAAAGAAAGGCGCCCGAGGGCGCCTTTGTCACTTCATCGAACCGTCAGCCGGTCAGAACTGGTCTTCCGTCAATGCGAGCACGCCCTCGTTGCCCTTCGTGCCGACGATCGACGCTTCGAGCGCGCCGGCCTGCACCAGCACGTGCTCCGCATAGCATTGCGCGAGCGCGATCTTCGCGTCGAAGAACGCCGGGTCGCTCGCCCGCTGCGCCTGCGCCGCCACCAGCGCGCGCCCCATCTGCCACCCGCACAGCACCACCCCCGCCAGCTTCAGGTACGGCACGCTGCCCGCGAACACCGCGTTCGGGTCCTGCTTCACGTTCGCCACCACGTAATCCACCACCGACGACAGCGCCTTCGCACCCTTCTCCAGCTGCGCCTTCACCGAGGCCGCCGCCGCGCCGTCCAGCTTGCCCAGCGCCGCCACCGTCTCGCCGATCTCCGCGATCAGCGCCTTCGCCACCGCGCCGCCGTCGCGCATCGTCTTGCGCCCCACCAGATCGTTCGCCTGGATCGCCGTCGTGCCTTCGTAGATCGCCAGGATACGTGCATCGCGGTAATACTGCGCCGCGCCCGTCTCCTCGATGAAGCCCATCCCGCCGTGCACCTGCACGCCCAGGCTCGCCACGTCGTTCACCATCTCCGTGCTCCAGCCCTTCACCACCGGCACCAGATACTCGTAGATTGCCTGATGACGCNTACCTGAAGGACGTGGCCGGCCAGACGCGCCCCGCATACGCATAAGCCGACGCCGCCCGCAGCGATGCGGGCCGGCCGGCATCAAAAGAAAGGCGCCCGAGGGCGCCTTTGTCACTTCATCGAACCGTCAGCCGGTCAGAACTGGTCTTCCGTCAATGCGAGCACGCCCTCGTTGCCCTTCGTGCCGACGATCGACGCTTCGAGCGCGCCGGCCTGCACCAGCACGTGCTCCGCATAGCATTGCGCGAGCGCGATCTTCGCGTCGAAGAACGCCGGGTCGCTCGCCCGCTGCGCCTGCGCCGCCACCAGCGCGCGCCCCATCTGCCACCCGCACAGCACCACCCCCGCCAGCTTCAGGTACGGCACGCTGCCCGCGAACACCGCGTTCGGGTCCTGCTTCACGTTCGCCACCACGTAATCCACCACCGACGACAGCGCCTTCGCACCCTTCTCCAGCTGCGCCTTCACCGAGGCCGCCGCCGCGCCGTCCAGCTTGCCCAGCGCCGCCACCGTCTCGCCGATCTCCGCGATCAGCGCCTTCGCCACCGCGCCGCCGTCGCGCATCGTCTTGCGCCCCACCAGGTCGTTCGCCTGGATCGCCGTCGTGCCTTCGTAGATCGCCAGGATACGTGCATCGCGGTAATACTGCGCCGCGCCCGTCTCCTCGATGAAGCCCATCCCGCCGTGCACCTGCACGCCCAGGCTCGCCACGTCGTTCACCATCTCCGTGCTCCAGCCCTTCACCACCGGCACCAGATACTCGTAGATTGCCTGATGACGCACGCGCGTCGCCTCGTCCGAATGGCGGTGGGCAATGTCGCTGTGCGCGGCCGCCACGTACGCCAGCGCCCGCGCGCCTTCGGTCAGCGCGCGCATCGTGCCGAGCATGCGGCGCACGTCCGGGTGATGGATGATCGTCACCGACTGCTTCGCCGACCCGTCCACCGGGCGGCTCTGCACGCGCTCCTTCGCGAATGCCGCGGCCTTCTGGTATGCACGGTCGGCCACGCCGATCCCCTGCATCCCGACGCCGAAACGCGCCGCGTTCATCATGATGAACATGTATTCGAGGCCGCGATTCTCTTCGCCGACCAGGTAGCCGATCGCGCCGCCGTGGTCGCCGTACTGCAGCACCGCGGTCGGGCTCGCCTTGATCCCGAGCTTGTGCTCGATCGACACGCAGTGCACGTCGTTGCGCGCGCCCAGCGAGCCGTCGTCGTTGACGAGGAACTTCGGCACGATGAACAGCGAGATGCCCTTCACGCCTTCCGGCGCGTTCGGCGTGCGCGCCAGCACCAGGTGGACGATGTTGTCCGCCATGTCGTGCTCGCCCCACGTGATGAAGATCTTCGTGCCGAACACCTTGTACGTGCCGTCGCCCTGCGGCTCGGCGCGCGAGCGCACCAGCGCGAGATCCGAGCCCGCCTGCGGCTCGGTCAGGTTCATCGTGCCGGTCCACTCGCCCGAGATCAGCTTCGGCACGTAGCGCTGCTTCTGCTCATCGGTGCCGGCCGTCAGCAGCGCCTCGATCGCGCCGTCGGTCAGCAACGGGCACAGCGCGAACGACAGGTTCGATGCGTTGAGCATCTCGATGCACGGCGTCGCGATCAGCTTCGGCAGCCCCTGGCCATCGTACTCGACCGGATGCTGCAGCCCCTGCCAGCCGCCTTCGACGAACTGGCGGAACGCGTCGCCGAAGCCGGGCGTCGCGGTCACGACGCCGTCCTTCCAGCTGCTCGGGTTGCGGTCGCCTTCGACGTTCAGCGGCGCCAGCACCTCGCCGCAGAATTTCGCGGATTCGTCGAGCACGGCCTGCGCCGTGTCGTAACCGGCATCCTCGAAGCCCGGCAACTGCGCAACGGCGTCGATGCCGGCCAACTCCTTCAGCACGAACAGCATGTCCTTGACGGGGGCGTGATAGCTCATGG
>NZ_CADFDB010000018.1 GCF_902832845.1 Burkholderia metallica
GAAGGCGCTGATCGCGGAGATCGGCGAGACGGTGGCGGCGCTGGGCAAGCTGGACGGCGCGGCGGCGGCCTCGGTGAAGGCGCAGCTGGAGAAGGGCGCGAAGGCGCTGTCATCGGTGGTGGATTACGTGGTGGCGAACGTGAAGCAGGACCCGAACGCGGTGTTCGCGGGCAGCGTGCCGTACCTGAAGCTGGCGGGGGTGGTGCTGTGCGGGTGGCAGATGGGGCGCGCGCTGGTGGCGGCGCAGGCGCAGCGGGCGAGCGACCCGGCGTTCTTCGACGCGAAGATCGCGCTCGCGCAATGCTATGCGGAGCACGTGCTGGTGCAGGCCGGCGCGCTCGAAGCGTCGATCGTCGGCACGAAGGGCAACGAGGGCGTGCTCGCGTTGACGGAAGACCAGTTCTGACCGTAACGGTCGGGACGCAGGAGGAGACAGGATTTTGACCACACAGGACTTGCTCGCGCAGTACGGCCCGCGCGAATCGATGGAATACGACGTCGTGATCGTCGGCGGCGGCCCCGCCGGGCTGTCGGCGGCGATCCGGCTCAAGCAGCTGGCCGCCGAGAAAGGCACCGAAATCGGCGTATGCGTGCTCGAGAAGGGTTCCGAGGTCGGCGCGCACATCCTGTCGGGCGCGGTGATGGACCCGCGCGCGATCACCGAACTGTTCCCCGACTGGAAGGAACGCGGCGCACCGCTCGACGTCGAGGTGACGGAAGACCGCTTCCTGTTCCTGTCCGAGAAAGGCGCGGTCACCACGCCGAACTGGGCGCTGCCCGCCAACTTCCAGAACCACGGCAACTACGTGATTTCGCTGGGCAACGTCACGCGCTGGCTCGGGGCGCAGGCCGAAGCGCTGGGCGTCGAGATCTTCCCCGGCTTCCCCGCGGCCGAGATCCTGTACAACGACGACGGCTCGGTCAAAGGCGTCGCGACCGGCAACATGGGCGTGGGCAAGGACGGCGAGCCGACCGAGAACTTCCAGCTCGGCATGGAGCTGCACGCGAAGTACACGCTGTTCGCCGAAGGCTGCCGCGGCCACCTCGGCCGTCAGCTGATCTCGAAGTTCAAGCTCGACGCGAACGCCGATCCGCAGGCGTACGGGATCGGCATCAAGGAACTGTGGGAAATCGATCCGGCCAAGCACAAGCCGGGCCTCGTGATCCACACGGCCGGCTGGCCGCTGAAATCCGATACGTACGGCGGCTCGTTCCTGTATCACATGGACAACAACCAGGTCGTGGTCGGCTTCGTGGTGGGCCTCGGCTACACGAACCCGTACCTGTCGCCGTTCGAGGAATTCCAGCGCTACAAGACGCATCCGTCGATCCGCGCGTTCCTGGAAGGCGGCAAGCGCGTGTCGTACGGCGCGCGCGCGATCACCGCGGGCGGGCTGCTGTCGCTGCCGAAGACGGTGTTCCCGGGCGGCGCGCTGATCGGCGACGACGCGGGCTTCCTGAACGCGTCGCGAATCAAGGGCAGCCACGCGGCGATCAAGACCGGCATGCTGGCGGCCGACGCCGCGTTCGACGCGGTGCAGGCCGGCCGCCAGTCGGACGAACTCAACGCGTACCCGGACGCCTTCAAGCAATCGTGGCTGTACACGGAGCTGTACCGCGCGCGCAACTTCAAGCAGTGGATGGCCAAGGGGCTGTACCTGGGCACGCTGATGGTCGGGCTCGAGCAGAAGGTGATGGGCGGCAACGTGCCGTGGACGCTGCACCACAAGCACGCGGACCACGAGATGCTGAAGCCGGCGTCGCAATGCCAGCCGATCGAGTACCCGAAGCCGGACGGCAAGCTGACGTTCGACCGGCTGTCGTCGGTGTTCATCTCGAACACGAACCACGAGGAGAACCAGCCGGCGCACCTGACGCTGAAGGATGCGAACGTGCCGGTGAACGTGAACTTGCGCACGTACGCGGGGCCGGAGGGGCGTTTCTGCCCGGCGGCCGTGTACGAGTTCGTGAAGAACGACGACGGCAGCGACCGGCTGGTGATCAACGCGCAGAACTGCGTGCACTGCAAGACCTGCGACATCAAGGACCCGACGCAGAACATCGTGTGGGTCACGCCGGAAGGCGGCGGCGGGCCGAATTACCCGAACATGTAACGCAATGCATCCCCGCGCCTGCGGGCGCGAACGAACCGGAGTGAGACGATGAGCAATGCAGCGAAAGAAGTCGTGGTGGTGAGCGGTGTCCGTACCGCGATCGGTGATTTCGGCGGCAGCCTGAAGGATTTCTCGCCGACCGACCTCGGTGCGAAGGTGGTCGCCGACGTGCTGTCGCGCGCGAACGTGCCGGGTGACGCGGTCGGGCATGTCGTGTTCGGCCACGTCGTGAACACCGAGCCGAAGGACATGTATCTCGCGCGCGTCGCGGCGATCAATGGCGGCGTCGCGCAGCACACGCCCGCGCTGACCGTGAACCGCCTGTGCGGTTCGGGCCTGCAGGCGATCGTGTCGGCGGCGCAGACGATCATGCTCGGCGACGCCGACGTCGCGATCGGCGGCGGCTCGGAAAGCATGAGCCGCGCACCGTACACCGTGCCGGCCGCGCGCTTCGGCCAGCGCATGGGTGACGGCAAGCTCGTCGACATGATGCTCGGCGCGCTGCACGACCCGTTCCAGACGATCCACATGGGCGTGACGGCCGAGAACGTCGCGGCGAAGTACGGCATCACGCGCGACGCGCAGGATGCGCTCGCACTCGAATCGCATCGTCGCGCGGCGCGCGCGATCGCGGAAGGGCGTTTCAAGGATCAGATCCTGCCGATCTCGATCCGCACGAAGAAGGGCGAAGTCGCGTTCGACACCGACGAGCACGTGCGTCACGACGCGAGCGCCGACGATTTCACGAAGCTGCGCCCGGTGTTCAAGAAAGAGGACGGCACCGTGACGGCCGGCAATGCGTCGGGCATCAACGATGCGGCCGCCGCCGTGCTGATGATGAGCGCCGACGCCGCGCGCGCGCAGGGCGTGAAGCCGCTCGCCCGTCTCGTCGCGTATGCGCACGCCGGCGTCGATCCGGCGTACATGGGCATCGGCCCCGTGCCGGCCACGCAGAAGGCGCTCGAACGCGCGGGCCTGAAGATCACCGATCTCGACGTGATCGAGGCGAACGAAGCGTTCGCCGCGCAGGCGTGCGCGGTCACGCAGGAGCTGGGCCTCGATCCGGCGAAGGTCAACCCGAACGGCTCGGGCATCTCGCTCGGTCACCCGATCGGCGCGACCGGCGCATTGATCACGGTCAAGGCACTGTACGAACTGAAACGCATCGGCGGGCGTTACGCGCTCGTGACGATGTGCATCGGCGGCGGCCAGGGGATTGCTGCGATCTTCGAGAACATCTGATAATCGAACGCTCAGCACCCGAACACACAGGAAATTTCATGGCCATCGAAATCGTTGGCGTCGTGGGCGCCGGAACCATGGGCAACGGCATTGCGCAGACCGCCGCCGTTGCAGGGCTCAACGTGGTGATGATCGACGTGAGCGACGCCGCGCTCGAGAAGGGCATCGCGACGCTGAAGGGCAGCCTCGAGCGGCTCGTGTCGAAGGACAAGCTCGACGCCGCCACGCGCGACGCGGCGCTGGCGCGCATCACGACGTCGACCGACTACGCGAAGCTCGCGTCGGCCGATATCGTGATCGAAGCCGCGACCGAGAACGTCGAGCTGAAGGGCCGCATCCTGAAGCAGATCGAGGCCGTCGCGCGGCCGGAAGCGATCATCGCGACCAACACGTCGTCGATCTCGATCACCGCGCTCGCGGCACCGCTCGCCGATCCGTCGCGCTTCGTCGGCATGCACTTCTTCAACCCGGTGCCGCTGATGCCGCTCGTCGAGATCATCCGCGGGCTGCAGACGAGCGACGCGACCGCGTCGGCCGTGCGCGAACTGACCGAGCGTTTCGACAAGTCGCCGATCGGCGTGCGCAATTCGCCGGGCTTCGTCGTGAACCGGATTCTCGTGCCGATGATCAACGAAGCGTTCTTCGTGCTGGCGGAAGGCATCGCATCGGCGGAGGAAATCGACGCGGGGATGAAGCTCGGCGCGAACCATCCGATCGGGCCGCTCGCGCTGGCCGATCTCGTGGGCCTCGACGTGTGCCTCGCGGTGATGGACGTGTTCGTGAAGGACTTCGGGGATCCGAAGTATCGCGCGTGCCCGCTGCTGCGCGAGATGGTGACGGCAGGGCGGCTCGGGCGCAAGACGGGGCGCGGGGTGTACGACTACAGCAAGTAAGCGGCACGCCATGCCACTTCGCGCGGCCGCCTTCGGGCGGCCGCGTGCGTTGAGCGATGCAATCTTGTTTTCTGGTCGGTCACGAACCGTCGTCTTCCCATTGCGCCAGAAGCTCGGCCGGAATTGCCTTGACGACTTCGGCGTAGCGTTTGCCGACGAACTGTTCGGCGCGTTTGAGTAACACCGGAATCGGGCTGCTCGGTTCGTGATGTTCGAACCATGCCCGTGCGGCTCGAATCGTTGCAAGCGCCGAGTCGCGGTCGGACGGCATGGACTTATTTGGCGCCGAGGCACATTCAGGATCGCTTGCCGATACGGAATTCGCCGGCGCGGTCAGCATTACCGCGTTGTCCTGCGAAGATGTGTCGGGCATCGCGGTCGGGGCGGGAATCGTATCGGGCGGTTCGGCCGATTCGGCCTGCGTGGGCGTGCCTAATCTGTCGAGCAGTCGCGTCAGCATCGAAAGGTCTGGCTGGTGGGATTCGAGATGACTGTTGCACCACGCGTTGATCGTGGCGAGATGGGCGATCGTATCGTCGATGCCTTCGATCGTTGCGGGGTGCTGCGTGCGCAGATCCTGCAACTGCTGGATGACGGATTCGGGCGCGAGCGCATCGGCCGGACGCGGATGCGCGAAGGCGCGTTCGACGTCACGCACCTGCAGGCGGGTAA
The DNA here is from genome assembly GCF_902832845.1 of Burkholderia metallica. Taxonomy (GTDB): domain Bacteria; phylum Pseudomonadota; class Gammaproteobacteria; order Burkholderiales; family Burkholderiaceae; genus Burkholderia; species Burkholderia metallica. The sequence continues at coordinate 4,922 of NZ_CADFDB010000018.1, forward strand.
CGGTCGACTTCACCAGTACGATTTCCCGGACATCGGCCAGCAACCCTTCGGCGTCCGATAGCGCTTGCAATGCGTTCATTCGCATTTCCAGCGCCGCGTCGCGATCGTTATCGGTGCTCGTCTGCGGATGGATATCGTCCGGAAAGGCTTGCACCCACGCAGCCAGCACCGCGGTTCCCTCTGCCAGGCCCACGACACCACCGAGACGTACGCGGCAACGTGTATACAGCACGGCGACACGCAGGTCCTTCGTGCGCATCATGAGCCGCCGGCAATCCCGTTCGATCTCGCTCCAGTTGAGCGGATCGGGCGCGCCCACGAACGCACCGTACTGTACGTCCTGTTTGGGGGCAACTCGGGAGAACAGCACGACGAAATCGTGGTCGTATTCGAGGTCCGGGCCACAGAGCAAGTCATCGCTTACGGGCGTGAGCCAGTCGAAATTCGGCACATTCGCGGCGGACGTCCGGGCCGGTTTGCCGGGCGCGGCGGATTGCTTCTTGCTCATGGTCGGTTCTTGAGATCAGTGGCACGGCGATCGAAATGCCGCACGTAACGTTCGGGCTCGAATCGCATGCCGGTAATGGACTTATGCGGAGACGGGCGACCGAGCCACCCGGACCAGCCCATGCGCTGCCGGCCGCCCATAACCGCAGGCGGAGCACTCTCTGGCTTGATACGCAACTCAAGCTCCCATCCCAACTCGTAGCCGACGAACGCCCGTACCCACTCGACGAGCCGAGGCAGATCCTCGCCCTGCGGCGTGAAGCGTAGGTAGGCGTCGAGATCGACCGGACCGATCACAATGCGAAAGCGATGCTGTCGATCCGGGGCGACGCGGCCGAGCATTGCACCTTGTCCCATTGTCGCCGTCGCTCCAGGACGACCCATGCGGCCGAGATCGGCGGGATCGATCTCGATCCAGTGAAACACGTTCTCCGCGATCGTGACCGGCACGCCGAAGTAGCGTTCGAGCGTGGCGCGTAGTCCGTCCGGATTGCGCGCTTCGCGCACGAGGTGCGCGGTGGCGGCGAGACGCGCGTGCGAGGGTAGGGGGCGCCGGCTGATTTCGCCGACGTCTTGCCCGACGAGGCACGCGATGTAAAACGAAAACCGCTCGTTGTCCTTCCGGTCAAGTCCGGCTGTGGACTGGGACGAAGCCCACGCGCGATAGAGCAGCGTGAAGAAGCGGTGATGGAAGAGGTCAAGAAAATCAACCGTCGTCGTATCTCGCCGGCTATCCTCGCGATCCTTCGCGATCTCGGTCACGTGGATCGGCAGCGGACCATTGGGGCCAAGCGTCCCGAGACCGAACAGTCGCACCTTCAATCGTCCATCGGATTCCTGAGCGTTGGCGATTTCGCGCGGTGCGAACGCAAGGCTCGGTTGCTGGCCGAGTCGGAACGGTTCCAAACGCGGTCGGGGTGCGGTGCCGATCGGATCGATCGCTGGATTCGCGCCGATGCGCCGTAACAGCGACAGGAATCCGAAACGCCAGGGCTCGGCCTGCAAGTGTTCGAGCAGCTCTGGCGACAGCGTGCTGTCGCGTAGCAGCACCGGCAGCGTCGCGCGCTTCATTACAATACTCCGCGCGTGCCCGTGCGCACTGGCCAGCGGGCAATGCGGCCACGCTGCATCGAATGCAGCTCGGTGTGCGTAAAGCTGTTGATCGAGACGTGCCGTGCGAGCCAGTGCTCGAGGATCGTGCCGAAGAGATAGGGGCTCATGCCAGAGAAGCCGGTCTCATCTACCGTCAGCGCGCACTCGATGCCGCGCCCGAACGTCATCGGGCCGGTCCCCGGCAGCTTGCGCGTCACCGGGCGTGTCTTGACGCCGACAAGGCTTTCGACTTGCCGGTTTTGCGCGGAGTCGCCTTCCGCGAGGTACAGGCGCAGCAGATCGCGAAGCCCCTGACCGCCTTCGCGGTGATCGAGATCGTCGAGCGGCAGATAGTTGAAGTTGAGTTGGCGGATCAGGCGCCACGCCATTTCCCGCTCGGCATACGGCGGCAGCGGCGGACTCGGCGGCCGGATGAGGCCGATGCTTTCCACCGGCGTGGACTCCGCGGTCTCCAGATCGCGTACGCCGTTGCGCGGCACGAGCGTGGCCAGATCGCGGTTGGTCAGGAGCGCGTCGACTGACAGGAAGCGGAGGTTTTCGGCATAAGGCGCCTCGTTCTGGTCGACGAGCGAGAGAAACACTTCGGTGCCGACGTAGGGAGTACGCGTGCCGTAACGACGCGCGGAATTGGACACGAGGCGCTGTTCACGCCGCGTTGAGAAGTAACGCCCGTGATTACCCTCGTCGTTGTTCAGTGTCTGGTAGAGCGAACGGAATTCAAGCTCTTCGGATGTGAGGGCCACCTGACCGTACACGGTCTCCACCGAAAACACCTCGTAGTCGAGCGGCGCCAGTCGCGCTGGCACGAGGTGAAACTCGGTCTCGCGCGGCGAGATTTCTATTCTGTCGGTGTGTTTGCTGAAGAGATTGATGACGGGCGTGCAGAAAAGCGCAAAGCGAGAAGCGTCAGCGAGGTTTGCGAGCGGCCCTGGCACCCGGTCGAGCAGGACGACGATTTCGGCTTCCCGGCCACGAATACGCGAGAGTCCTTCGGCGAGGCCGTTCAACGCAAAGAACCAGAACCGTCCCGGGCATGCAAAGTACTCGTGCAGCAGGTTGTGGCCGTGAAATTTCGCCCAGCTGAGCGGAAGCAGATTTTGGTCGATGCGCAACCCCTCGTGCTCTACCGCGCTCTGAGTAACCGCGGCAAGCGGACGACCGGGTACGCCGAATTCACCGGGTACGCCAATCACGGAAGCGATTCCGCCTGCGTGCAGCAGTTCGAAGAGATGCGAGGCGACCTGCTCATCACCTGCCAGGTAGACGGGAAGCCGATCGAGCCCCTTCAGATCGGCGATATGCACGTCGCCGGTCGTGGCGAGCTTGATCCGTAACGCGCCTCGTACTTGCGTATCCGGTGGCGTATAACGTTCGAGCGCAGGAATGTCGGGCGGAATACCGGTCAGGCGTGCGTCGGTGATCGTGAGCGGCCACAGCGTCACGTCTTGTCCACTCGTAAACTGGCACGCGGTTCTTTCTCCATCAGGAACCCGCGCAGTGAACGATGTGCCGCGCGCGATACGATACCCTTCGGTGAGTTTGCCTTCAGTCCGGCCCGGATACAGGCGTGCGACGGCAATCGAGGGAGTGGGCGCGACATAGTTCGGGTAGATAACTTCGAGCAACCGCTGCGTGAAGCGTGGGAACTCGGCGTCAAGCTTGATCTGCATGCGTGCGGCCATGAAGCTGAACGATTCGATCAGGCGCTCGACGTAGGGGTCGGCCACTTCGCCTGCCTGCATCCCGAGTCGACGCGCGATTTTAGGGTGTGCATGCGCGAATTCAGCAGCCAGCTCGCGCATGTAGATGAGTTCCTGGTTGTAGTAGTCGAGCAGTCGCGGGTCCATCGGAGTGGTCTCTTTGTTGTCGTTGTGTCGCGCCGGGCTCAGCTGGTGCGCATGCCGATGATGCGAATCTCGCTCGTTTCGAGATCCAGCGAGCTCTGCACCATGAATTCGAGCGGGTACGGATCCATGTGAATCAGTCCGCGGACTTCGAACGCGAGGACATTGTGATGCTCGCCGGCCTCGATGGCATGGCGAGGCGATACCACCAGCGAATCCGGAATCAATCGCGGTTCGAAATCGGTAATGGCCTGCCGGATCATGCGTTCGACGTCGTTCCACTGACGTGACGCGAGAAAGGCCCCCGCGAGCGGCGGCACGCCGAAGTTGACGGTCGAGGCGGCCGCATGCGGATGGCGCGCGCGATCGATCTGATCCTCGATGCTGGTCGTGTTCAGCAAATAGGCGAGGTCGCGCTGCACGATGTCACGCATCTGCTTGCGCGTGACCGTGTATTCCTCAGGGGCTTCGACGTGTCGATGCGGCGCGTCGTCGCGCAGCCGGTCGAGCAGGGTTGGCATCAGGTGCGCGTTGGCCCGGCGGGGTGTGCGAACAGCCAGCGTATCCGGGGCGGATGACGGTCTCTTGCGATCAGTCATCGACTCGCTCCCCGCCGGCGGCACCGTCAGCGACATGCGTGCCGAATTCCGCATTCGCCAATTCGAAGAGACTGAAGTCGCCTTGATCAGTGGTCCAGGTTTTCTGGCCGAGACCGATAACGCCGGTTCGTCCATGCTCGTGCCAGACGGTCGTGCGCCCGAGACGCACCGCATCGTCGCCGCTCTCCGACCCTGGATATCGTGCAGGCATGAAGCCACGGACGATGCTTCTGTCGACGAGCGTGAGCGTACATGGCGCCCATACCAGATCGACCAGTTTCGTCGGCAGTGACACGCGCCATGCAGCCAGATCGGCGAACGGCACCCAGCGATAGTGCCCGGCCGTGATGACCTCGCAGAACGGGCCGAAACGGGAGTCGCTATCGACGATCCAGTTCGCCGTTCCGTGCAGGACGTGCACCGGAACGGTCGACGCGGCATCGAGTGAAGCCTCACGCGCGGCGTCGGCCTGCTCGTTCTGTTCTCCGGCAGCCAGGCGCAGCGCATTCAGCAGACCCTCGACTCCTGCTGGCGGTTCGAGCACGAAGCCCGGGCGAGCGCGTCCCTCGACGACCTGCTTGCGCCAGCTTTCAGCCCGGATCAGGTCGCGATACACCTGTGCGGCTTGCGTCTGGCCAGGTTCGAGTTTTGCCCACATCTGCAATTGCTGGATCGCTCGCGGCCATTCGCCCGTTATGCACATCAACTGGAACAGCGCCCACCGATGAGACGCAGTGGCCGGCTGCGTGCGCAGACGCGTCGAGATGCACTCGATCCGTTCGCCGAGGGGGGGCTCGCTCAAGCGTTGGTTTTGAGGCGAGTCGGAGGCGGTGCGCCGGATCATCCCTCGTCCTTGCGTGTAGGGGCGGATAGCGGACTGTCTACCGACAGCGCATGGTGTTCGCGCCGAGTGAGCGGAGGCGGCAGGGCCGGCCCCCGCCGCGCGGCCGCTGCGTGAAATTCAGGAGGGGCAAACAGTCGCAAGATCTCCGGCACGGGTTCATCGCCCGGGATGTGCTCGGCGTGCAGATCGAGTTGCTCAAACATGTCTTCGAGCGAGTGATTGCCACACAGTAGCGCATCGATCGAATCGCATTCGCCGCGTACGCCCGGATCGACCTGCGAATCTGGCGCGAGCGTGTGCGGTGTCGGTTCATCCCCCGGTGGCATCAGTTCTGTGGTAACCGACGCATGGGGATCGGTCAGCGCGCGCCAGTACTGCGCGTGCAACGTCTCGACCAGGGAGTCGGCGCCGTCGGCGTTGGCTACGGTGCGTACCGGTGCATCGGCACCATCCATGCATCCGATACCGAGTTCGCGCAGCACATCATCGCTGTTGTACGGGTGGTCGATTACTTCGTAATCCGGAAGGTATGGGCATTCCACGCCGGGCGTCTGCCGCTCTCGGTATCCGTCAGGCACGGGCTCGGTGTGCGAGATATTCGGTTGGCGACGCCACGGCTGACGAAAGGAACGCATCTGGGGGTCCGATGACTGGAATTTCGCATTTTAACCACGAGTCCGGGCGGTTCGTCTATCGTCGCGGAGATAATCGACTTTTCGAGATGGGTTGTGAATATTTTTGAGATTGATCGTGAAATGTTAAATGCAGTAACGGTTGGTGTGAAAAAGATATTAAAATCAATTGGCTGCATATTTGTGAAAAATTGCAAATAATTGGGATATCGAAAATATCTCAAAATAACAATGACTTGGATTGTCTTGATCTGAGTGTGTCGGCCTGGGGCGCTCGCGGGAAAGTGTGTGATTTGGGGCGGGGGCGATGCGATGGATTCCGGGTGGTGCAGCTTGATTTCGGTAATTGAGGTCAATGGAATGGATTGACGGAAATTGAATTTCGTGTCGATAATGCCGCTCCGATTCTAATTGGCCGATTGAATCGGATCTAAGAGAGAGCGATGGATCGAGTATTTCCAGCGATATCAGTCGAAGCATCTACGTAGCAGTCCTGATATCAAGGGAATGATGCTTGGGGCATCGCGGCCACCAACTAAGAACATCATGACCATTTCGCGCCAAGCACTGTTCGGTAAGCTCGGGGTTCGGCTTTACCGGAGCATCGAGTCGGCGACGAGTTTCTGCAAGTTGCGCGGGAATCCGTTCGTCGAGCTCATCCACTGGCTGCATCAAATGCTGCAGCAGCCGGACGGCGACCTTCAGCGGATCGTTCGTCACGCCGGTATTGATCGCGACACGCTCGAGCGTGACTTCGCGCGGGCGCTGGCTGCGTTGCCGGCGGGCGCAAGTTCGATCAGCGATTTTTCGTGGCACATCGAATCGGCAATCGAGCGCGCGTGGGTGCTTGCGACGCTCGAACACGGTGACCGCCGCGTGCGCGGTGCGTGGTTGATCGCAGCACTCGTGTCCACGCCTGACTTGCGGCGTGTGCTGCTTGGCATCTCCCCCGCGTTCGGCAAAATCCCGGTCGACGGCCTCGCCGACGTGCTTCCGGCCTGGATCGGCGGTTCGCCGGAAGCGGCTGATGATCCGTATGACCGCAGCGAATTGTTACCTGCCACGCCGGGCGAGGCGTCCAGCGCGATGCCGGGTGCGCCGAAGAGCGGTTCGCTTGAGCAGTACTGCACGGATCTGACGGCACTGGCCCGCGCTGGCGAAATCGATCCGGTCATCGGCCGCGAGCTCGAGATCCGCACGATGATCGACGTGTTGCTGCGCCGGCGGCAGAACAACCCGCTGGTGACCGGCGAAGCCGGCGTCGGCAAGACGGCCGTGGTCGAAGGTCTCGCCCGCGCGATCGCGTCGGGCAACGTGCCGCCGAAGCTGGCCGACGTGCGGTTGCTCAGCCTCGATGTCGGCGCGCTGCTGGCCGGTGCCAGCATGAAGGGTGAGTTCGAGGCCCGCTTGAAGGGGCTACTCGAAGCGGCCGCGAAGTCGGCTGCCCCCGTGATCCTGTTCATCGACGAGATCCATACGCTGATCGGCGCGGGCGGCCAGGCGGGCACGGGCGACGCCGCCAACCTCCTGAAGCCGGCCCTCGCGCGCGGCACGATCCGGACGATCGGCGCGACGACCTGGGCCGAGTACAAGCGGCATATCGAAAAGGATCCCGCATTGACCCGGCGCTTTCAGGTGCTGCAGGTCGCGGAGCCGTCCGAGGTCGCTGCCATCGATATGGTGCGGGGGCTCGCGCAAACGTTCTCGGCGCATCACGGTGTCGTGGTGCGCGACGATGCGATCCGGGGTGCAGTGACGTTGTCGCACCGCTACATTCCGGCACGCCAGTTGCCGGACAAGGCGATCAGCCTGCTCGATACCGCCTGTGCGCGGGTCGCGCTGTCGCAACATGCAACGCCGCGCGAGCTCGACGACGTCCGCCAGCGCCTCGCGGCCGCGCGCACGGAAGAGGCGCTGCTCGTGCAGGAGGCCCGCGTCGGTCTGGACGCGGAAAAGGCACTAGCCAATGTGCGGGTGCGCATCGACACGCTGGCAACGGAGGAGGCCGCGGTCGACATGCGTTGGCGTGAACAGGTCGCCGCCGCGCAGGCGCTGCTTGCCGCACGCGGGGGCGCGGCAGGATCGCCCGATGATTCGCCGATGCCCGTTGAACGGCTGCGCGAGCTCGAGCGCGCGCTGGCTGACCTTCAGGGCGAGGCACCGCTCGTGTTTCCGGAAGTCGACGAGGCGATCGTCGCGGAGATCGTTTCGGATTGGACCGGTATCCCGGTAGGTCGCATGGTCACGGACGAGGTGGCCGCCGTGCGCCGACTACCCGAAACGCTGGACGCGCGCGTGATCGGTCAGGCGGATGCGCTGCGCCTGATCGGCGAGCGCGTGCAGACCGCGCGGGCCGGCCTGACCGACCCGAAGAAGCCGCTCGGCGTGTTCCTGCTCGCGGGGCCGTCGGGTGTGGGCAAGACAGAAACAGCACTGGCACTGGCCGAGGCGCTGTACGGCGGCGAACAAAACCTGATCACGATCAACATGAGCGAGTATCAGGAAGCCCACACCGTGTCGGGCTTGAAAGGGGCGCCGCCCGGGTATGTCGGTTATGGGGAGGGCGGGGTGCTGACCGAAGCGGTACGCCGCCGTCCGTACGCGGTCGTGCTGCTCGACGAGATCGAAAAGGCCCATCGCGACGTGCATGAAATGTTCTTCCAGGTGTTCGACAAGGGCTACATGGAGGACGGCGACGGTCGCCACATCGATTTCCGCAATACCACCATCCTGCTGACCAGCAATGTCGGCTCCGATCTGACCGCGGGCCTGTGCGCCGATCCAATGTTGTCGCCCGATATGGACGGGTTACGGGATGCACTCGTCCCCGAATTGCTGAAAGTCTTCCCGGCTGCCTTTCTCGGACGAGTGACGGTCGTGCCTTACCGGCCGCTGGCCGACGCCGCGCTTGCTCGCGTCGTCCGTCTGCATCTGGGGCGCGTGGCGAAGCGCATGGCCGACAGTCATGAAATCGCGCTTACCTATGACGAGGCGTTGGTCGACTACATCGTCGGCCGTTGCCTCGTACAGGAGACCGGTGCGCGAGTCCTCATCGGTTTTATCGAACAACATGTGCTGCCTCGCCTGTCGGCCCTTTGGCTCGACGCGTTCACGTCGAACGCCGCGCTTGCACGTATTGCAATCGGTGTCGCCGATCCAGCCGCAGCGCCTGTGCAGGCGTTGACGTTCGATGCATTGCCATCCCGTTTGGACGAAGCGCTTTGCTGAGCGCAGTCCACTTACCACCGTCCAGGAGAACCTGTTCATGTCCGCTTCCAGCAGTTCGCAGAAATTCATCGCGCGCAATCGTGCGCCGCGCGTGCAAATCGAGTACGACGTCGAGGTCTACGGCTCGGAGAAAAAGGTCGAGCTGCCGTTCGTGATGGGCGTGCTGGCCGACCTCTCCGGCAAGCATCCGGTCGAGCCGCTGCCGGCTGTATCGGATCGGCGGTTCCTCGACATCGATATCGACAATTTCGACGAACGCATGAAGGCGATCCGTCCTCGCGTCGCGTTTGCCGTGCCGAACACGCTGACGGGTGAAGGTCAGATGATGGTCGACATGACCTTCGAGAGCATCGAGGACTTCTCGCCGGCCGCCATCGCTCGAGAAGTCGAGCCGCTGCGCCGGCTGCTCGAAGCGCGTACGCAGCTTGCGAACCTGCAGACCTACATGGACGGCAAGTCGGGTGCCGAAGCGCTCGTTACCCAATTGCTGCAGGATCCGGCGCTGCTCGAGTCGCTTGCCTCCGCGCCCAGGCCCGTGCGTCACGAGGGCGATGAAGCCGAACGGAACAAAGCGAACTGACCGACGAAGCGATCGAGGATGACCACCATGGCGAAACAGCAAGCACAGGCCGACCACGCTCAGACGGCCATTCAATCCGACTTTACGCAACTGCTCGAAAGGGAGTTCCGCCCGAAGACCGAGCAGGCGCGTGAAGCAGTCGAACATGCGGTCCAGACGCTCGCCGAGCAGGCGCTGACGCAATCGACCACGATCAGCGACGACGCATACAAGAGCATCGCCGCGATCATCGCGCAGATCGACCACAAGCTCTCCGAGCAGATCAATCTGATTCTCCACCACGACGACTATCAGGCGCTGGAGTCGGCCTGGCGTGGTCTGCATCACCTTGTATCGAACACGGAGACGGACGAGCACCTCAAGATTCGCGCCCTCGACGTATCGAAGACCGAACTGCACCGCACGATGCGCCGGTACAAGGGCATCGCATGGGACCAGAGTCCGCTCTTCAAGCAGATCTACGAACAGGAATACGGCCAGCTCGGCGGCGAACCGTACGGCTGCCTGGTCGCCGACTACTATTTCGACCATACGCCGCCCGACGTCGACCTGCTGGGCTCGATCGCGAAAGTCGCCGCGGCCGCGCATACGCCGTTCATCACGGGCGCGGCGCCGTCGGTGCTGCAGATGGAGTCGTGGCAGGAGCTCGCGAACCCGCGTGACCTGACGAAGATCTTCACGCAGAACCTCGAATACGCGGCATGGAATTCGCTGCGCAACACCGAGGACGCGCGCTATGTTGGGCTCGCGATGCCACGCTTCCTCGCGCGCGTGCCGTATGGTGCGAAGACCAATCCGGTCGACGAGTTCGATTTCGAGGAAGACACGAATGGGTCGGATCACAGCCGCTACGGCTGGGCGAACGCCGCGTATGCGATGGGCGTCAACATCAACCGCTCGTTCAAGCAGTACGGCTGGTGCTCGCTGATCCGCGGCGTCGAGTCGGGCGGCACGGTCGAGAACTTGCCGTGCCACACGTTCCCGACCGACGACGGCGGGGTCGACATGAAGTGTCCGACCGAGATCGCGATCTCGGATCGGCGCGAGGCCGAACTGTCGAAGAACGGCTTCATTCCGCTCGTGCATCGCAAAAATACCGATCACGCGACCTTCATCGGCGCGCAGTCGCTGCAAAAGCCGGCCGAGTATCACGACGCGGATGCGACTGCCAACGCGAACCTGTCCGCACGCCTGCCGTATCTGTTCGCCTGCTCGCGCTTCGCGCACTACCTGAAGTGCATCGTGCGCGACAAGATCGGCGCGTTCAAGGAGCGTGAGGACATGCAGCGCTGGCTCAATGAATGGGTCATGCACTACGTCGACGCGGATCCGGCCAACTCGTCGCAAGACACCAAGGCGCGCCGGCCGCTCGCAGCAGCCGAAGTCCTCGTCGAAGACGTCGAAGGCAATCCCGGCTACTACCAGGCGAAATTCTTCCTGCGTCCGCACTTCCAGCTCGAGGGGCTGACGGTTTCGCTGCGGCTCGTCACCAAGCTGCCGTCGATCAAGGAAGCCGCTTGATTTAGAAGCTTCGCCCTCTTGGATCGGGCGTCGGACCATTCTCTCCCGTAGCGCCCGACCCGTTTTCACTCACTCAAGGAGCATTGGCATGGCACAAGACATTTTCCTGAAGATCGACGGCATCAACGGCGAATCGCTCGACGACAAGCACAAGGACGAGATCGAAATCCTGAACTGGGACTGGGAAATCCTGCAGGAATCGACGATGCATGCCGGTAGCGGCGGCGGTGCAGGCAAGGCGACGGTCAAGGATCTGACATTCGAACACAACATCGATCGCGCGAGTCCGAACCTGATGAAGTACGCGCTGACCGGCAAGCACATCGACCAGGCGACGCTCGTGATGCGCAAGGCCGGTGGCAACCCGCTCGAGTACCTGAAGCTCACGATGAGCGACGTGATCGTCACGCGCGTGAAGCCGTCGGGCAGCAAGCTGGATGCCGAGAAGAGCCGCGAAACGGTGTCGCTGTCGTTCGCGAAGGTGAAGCAGGAGTACGTCGTGCAGAACGCGCAGGGCGGCAGCGGCGGTGCCGTGACGGCCAGCTTCGACATCAAGGGCAACAAGGAAGCGTAAGCCCGGGAGGTGCCGCGCGTTGGGAGAAGGCTGCTTTCTCCGCGCGCGGCGCATCTCGCTGTCCATCAAGGTGAAATCTGCATGCGTTCGATCCTGACTGCCGCCACCCTCGCCAGTGTTGTGTTGATTTCCGCCTGTGCGAGCGGCGAGCCGAAACCCAAGGAGCCGATCCGGCTTGACATGATGGTCGACGCGAAGGTCGACGTCAATCCGGACGACCGCGGACGGGCGGCGCCGATTGTCGTGCGCCTCTATGAGCTGAAGAACGACAACGCCTTCAATGCGGCGGACTTCTTCACGCTGCAGACCCAGGAGAAGACCGTACTGGGCGACGACGTCGTGAAGCGCGACGAAGTACAACTGCGGCCTGGCGAGCATCGGACCATTGCTCGGCGCCTGGACCCGGCAACGACCGTCATCGGCGTGATTGCGGCTTATCGCGACTTGCCGAATTCCGTGTGGCGGACGGTCTACACGATGCCGATCGCACCCGACAAGGCGTGGTACCGCTTCTTCACGCCGAAGCTGAAACTGAAGATCGATCTCGAGGCCAAGGCCGTCCGGATCGAGGAAGCCAAGAAATGAATCACGTCGCGCAACGAAACGGACGATACGTATGAGCTGGTATGCCAAGGTCGCCTGGCAGGAAGGATTGTTTTTCCGTCCGCAACTGTTCCAGCAGCAGGATCGCTATTTGGAGAAGTACGCGCACATGCGCGCGGCGCCGCTGTCGCCGTTCTTTTTCGGTTTTTCGCACTACGCACTCGATCTGGAATCGCTCGCGCTCGGCAAGGTGATCGTCAAATCCGCCGCCGGCGTGTTCGCCGACGGCTCGCCGTTCGACGCGCCGGGTAACACGCCGCTGCCGCCTCCGTTGACGATTCGACCGGAGCATCTCGATCAGGTGATCTATCTGGCGGTACCGGTCCGACTGCCGAATTGCGAAGAGACGACGTTCGTGAACACTGCGGATTCGCTGGCGCGCTACCTCGTGTTCGACACTGAGTTGCGCGACACGAATTCGGTCGGCCTCGCACCCGAGTCCGTGCAGCTTTCGAACCTGCGCTTGCGCCTTCTGCCAGAGAAGGAACTCGGTGATGCGTGGATCGGCCTCGCACTCACATGCGTGAAAACGATTCGTGCGGATGGCAGCATCGAGCTCGACAATACGCTCGTGCCACCTGTTTCGGGTTTTGGGGCGAGCGATCTGCTGACCAGCTGGGTCACGAAGATTCACGATCTCGCGAGGTTGCGCGCGAATGCGCTGGCACAACGGCTGGCGGGCACCGAGGACACCACCGCGAGTGCCGCAACGGTCACGGATTACCTGTTGCTGCAGATCCTGAACCGGTACGAGCCGTTGCTGCAGCACATGCTGCGCGTGCCGACCACGTCGCCCGCGGACATCCATGCGTTGTTGATCGGCATGGCGGGCGAGCTGTCGACGCATCTGCGCACGGATACGCGCCGGCCGCTCGATACACATCCGCCTTATCAGCACACGACGCCGCACCTGTGCCTGAAGCCGGTTGTCGACGACACGCATCGACTGCTCAACGCCGTGCTGGTGCGCAGCGCACAAAGCATTGCACTCGAGGATCGGGGCCACGGCATGCGAAACGCGGTGGTCGATCCGGTCGACATGCAAGGTTTTACCGCCGTCGTGCTCGCCGTGCATGCCGCCATGCCGCCTGACCTGCTGAAGCAGCAGTTCCTTGCACAAGCAAAGGCCGGTCCGTCCGACAAGCTGCCAAGCCTCGTGCGCAGCCACTTGCCGGGAATCAGTCTCCAGACCTTGCCTGTTCCGCCGCGGCAGCTCCCGTTCAACGCGGGCTACATCTACTACGAGTTGACCCAGGATGGGCCGCTGTGGGAGGAGGTTGTGCGTCACGGTGGTTTGGCGTTGCACGTAGCGGGTGATTTTCCATCACTCAAACTGGATTTGTGGGGCGTCAGAGGGTGATTGGCGAAGACGGGCGATTGACCTGCATGAAGGTACCGGGTACCCGAGGCAATCACGAACCGGCGGCAATTGGACACGATAGTCGGGAATGGGCGTCGGCCCTCGGCGGATCTTCATGGCGCTGCCATGACACGAATCGATAGAGCTTGAGAAGGGGAGTCCATGTACATACCAACGCAATCCCGCGTCGTGTCGATTTCGGGTGCGGCGCTTCCTGGCGTGGCAGGCCGGTCAATCCTTCTGCCTATCAGACTTCATGGTCAAGAAGAACTCGGTACGCTCGCCGAGTTCACGCTGGAACTCAAGACCTTGCATATGCCGACGTTGCCCGTCTATGAGGCACGTGATCGCATCCAACCGGAAAAGCTGGTCGGAACGGAACTCACCATCTCAATCGAATTCGATGGCAAGGGGACGTTCTCTCCCGGCATACCAGGCGGTGCCGGGCTGGGCAACCTGGGCGCAGGCAAGCGCGAAATCGTCGGCTTGATCACCGAGTTTACGTCTACCGGCGAGGACGATCGGTACGCCTATTACGAGATGAGCGTACGGCCGTGGCTGTGGCTCACGACGCTCAACCGCGAAAACCGCATCTTCCAGAACAAAAACGTCGTCGAGATCACGGAATCGATTCTCGGTTCGAGCCTCTATCCGTTCAAATACGAATGGCGGTTAGGTGCGGTTGGATTGAAGGGTGTTTACCCGACGCGCGACTATGTGCGGCAGATGTGGGAATCTGATTTTGAATTCCTGAGCCGGTTATGGTGCGAGTGGGGCATCTACTACTTCATGGATAGCTCGACGTTGGTGCTGTGCGACTCGCCTGGATCACACAAGCCGCACGGAAACATGTATGACACGATTTCTTATCACGCACCGGCGGGGAAGCAAGTCGACGAAGAGCATATCCATCGCCTGACGGTGTCGCGCCGGCTTACCGCGGGAGCGGTGAGTTTGATCGATTACGATTCGACCCAATCTCGTGCAAATCTGTCGACGGTAGTCGATCGTCCGAGTGATATTCCATTTAGCAATGCAGAGCACTATGCGTGGGGCGATTACTCGCAGCCGTTGGCAGGGACGATGGGGCTGTCTGGAATGCCGAACAGTTGTGTTCAGGAGGCGCGATATTTGGCAGGGGTGCGTGTCGACGCAGAGCGTTGCAGGAGCTTGCGTGCGAAGGGGCGCGGCAACCTGCGTGGAATAGCGACGGGCCACACCTTTCACCTCGAAGGGTGTCCGCAGGCGCGCACCAATGCGGAATACCTGGTGGTCGCCGCGACGATCGACATTCGTAACAACGATGAAGCCACGGGCGGCGAACCGTACCACTGCGTAACGGATTTTGTGCTGCAGCCCGCTACGACGTTTTTTCGTAGCCGCCCGAAGCGCAAGCCGCCATGCGGATCGGAAACGGCCGTCGTGGTGGGGCCTGCTGACCAGCCGATATGGGTCGATGGCTATGCGCGCGTGAAAGTCCAGTTCGTGTGGGACCGGCTCGGTTCGCGTGACGAGAATTCGAGCTGCTGGATGCGGGTGTCATCGCCGTGGCAGGGGAGCGGCTTCGGGTTCGTGGCGTTGCCGCGCATCGGCCAGGAGGTGACGGTGAGCTATCACGAAGGGGATCCGGACAAGCCGTATGTGTCGGATCGTCAGGTGAACCAGTTCAACCAGCCACCG
The DNA here is from genome assembly GCF_902832845.1 of Burkholderia metallica. Lineage (GTDB taxonomy): Bacteria > Pseudomonadota > Gammaproteobacteria > Burkholderiales > Burkholderiaceae > Burkholderia > Burkholderia metallica. The sequence goes on from NZ_CADFDB010000018.1 coordinate 20,007, forward strand.
TGGGTGTTGCCGAAGAATCATGCGTTGATGGGCTGGTGCAGCATGAGCCTGACTGGCAGTCAGGCTAACCAGGTAGTGGTTGACGACACGCCTGGAAAACTTCAGGTCCAGATTTCGAGCGATTACGCGCAGTCGAGGTTGGTGCTTGGGTATAACACCCGCATCGAGGGAGGCACGGGACGACAGCAGGAGCGTGGCGTCGGGTTCGAGATGGCGACGGAAGCGCACGGGGTGATGCGGGCAAACCGCGGAATGCTGGTGACGACAGAGGCGCGGGAAGGGGCAAGCGCACCGGCGAAGGACATGGCAGAGACCGTGGCTCGCTTGACCCAGGCGAGGGAACTGCATGAGGAGATGGCGCATCTGGCGCAGCGGCACAACGCGCAGGAAGCCGGGGTGAGCCAGCATGATGCGACGCAGGCGATCAAGACGCAGAACGAAGCGATAAAAGGCGATGTCGCCGATCCGAGCGAGAACCTGTTTCCGGAAATGAGTCGCCCTGACATCGTGTTGGCGAGCGCGTCGGGTATCGGCATGAGCGCGGCGCAAGGCGTGCATATTGCAAGCCAGGGGGACCACGCAGTGACGGCGGCACGAGACGTGAGCGTGTCGTCCGGCAGATCCTTGATCGGCTCGATCAAGGGCGCGATCTCGTTGTTTGCCGCGAAGCTGGGTATCCGGCTGGTCGCAGCGCAGGGCAAGGTCGAGATTCAGGCGCAAGACGATGCGATGGCGCTCGCGGCGCTGAAGGATCTGACGGTTACCAGCCTGGACGGAAAAATCGTGCTGAACGCGTCGAAGGAGATCTGGATCGGCGTAGGCGGCTCGTTCATTCGCATCACCGCCGACGGCATCGTAAACGGGACCACCGGGCAGATCCAGGAGAAGTGCGCGAAGTGGAGCAAGGCGGGAGCGGAATCGATGCGAATCCCGTTTTCCGACAGCTTCGGCAAGATCTACGAAGGATTCTTCAAGCTGCATTGGGAAGGTACCAATCAGATTGCGCCGTATCACCCGTATCGCATCACGCGTGCCGATGGCAGTCGGATCGAGGGCATCACCAATGCCGACGGGGAAACCACACTGCATCTGGCCGAATACAGCGAATCCTTGAAAATCGAACTTCTGTGACTCACCGATGACGAGCCAACGACCCACCAGGAAAACGTCCGCGCCTCCACCTGAACTGAAGCTGAAGTCAGGCGGCTCGGTGTGCAAGGTCGAACTGCCGCAGCGCCCTCTGCGCATCTACTTCCAGACCTATCCGGGCGTGAGCGGTAGCGAGGCAGACCGTGCGTTAGCGGGTATCCCGTACAAGCTGCGTATTCCCGGTCATCCCGAAATCGAGGGCAAGACGGAGCCGAACGGGCAGATTCTGCTGCCGGGCCTGCAGCCCGGTATGGCGGGGGAGCTCCAGATCCTGGGAACCGTGATCCACCTGCGCCCGCGAGACTACAGCGCCGATGAAACCACCGACGGCAGAACCACCATGGGCATCCAGGGCGCCAAGCGTCGCTTGATGATCATGGGTTACTACGACAAGCCGTATCGTTTCAACGGTTTGAGTCAAACACCCGACGACAAACTGGATCATGTCGAAATCGAGGAGGCGATTCTGCAATTCCAGGTGGACAACGGGATGGTGCCAAACGGGGAGATTGAACGCCATGAGATCGTCGGCGGCAGGATCGATACCAGCCTGCGATATGGTTTCCATCGTGATCTGTCCAGTTCGACGATCAAGCAGTTCCATCCCGACTTCGTCGCGAAGCTGGCGGCGGGTGGTGGCAGCGCCCCGCCGGGCACGATGGTGCCATGCGCCGTGCCGCCATCAACGCCAGCCAAGGGAAAATCGCCGGCCAAGGCGAGTTCGGCAGCGGCGCCTCAACCGCTCGTTCGCGAGATCTACGAGGGGCATCGATTCGTTCCCGTTCGCTTCGTTCGCCAGAATCCGGGGCGTTTCAATCCACGGCAACCGGAACTGGACGAGCGGGGTTTTGTGGACGGCCGTGCCGGCCCGGTTGTGAGCCTGATGGCGGGGGAAACCATTCAGGTGCGGATGGTGCGCGTGCATGTGGCGAGGGGTGTGCCGCTGTTTCTCAAGAGCAGTGATGAAACCGTGGTGAGGGTTCGGTTCCTTGCTGATGATGTTGTTGAGCTCACGGGTGTTGCAAGGACAGGGCGGTCCATCGCAGTTGTCGATCCGCGAAACTCGACGGTTGAGGTGCGCTATGGAAGTTCTGATGGCCCGCTACTGCACAGGTTGTTTGTGGAGCACTACGATCCAATTACAGTTGCGGTGGCCGTTCATCTGGTATCCATCGGGCAGAACGGACATCCTGAAATTCCACGCGTTCCCCCTTCGTTGCAGCGTTCGACTATTGAGCCGATCTTCGACAGCATCAACGACATCTGGCGTACAGCCGGTATTCGCTTTCAAGTCACGCAATGGCTTGACGACACCATCGATTTGAATCAGGCGGGGGTGATGACCGTCCAAGGCGCTATCAATGAGTTTAACGACGTGACCGGTTTGAACCGCATAGCCGCACATCTGAATATGTACGTCGTGGACTCGATGATTGGAGGCGGTATTGGTTGGGGGGCGAGGAATACAGCGTTGGTGGCTGCTGAGCAAATGCATGGCGCCGGACCTTCCACAACAGATCAGTTGGTACAGACCTTTGCTCACGAGATCGGTCATTTCCTTGGCCTTTGGCACCCCGGCACGGCGAATTCGGAAGGCGATAACCTGCCATTTCCACCTCAGCATCCAGAAGACCATGCCATGCAGGACTACTGGTCTCGTCGAAGCTTGATGTATGTCTACACCAGTCTAGGGCCCACTAATCCGCTGGCGCCCAATGTCAGGCAGCGCGGCCGTCAGTTGGACGTTGGAAATGGATGGTTCGTAGGCGGAAAGATGCTTTGCTGCAAGGTGGTGCCGAAGATCGTGTCAAGTGAAAAAGATTCAGAGATTGTCACCACACGCAGTATCGCGATACTCAATCAGGTCATTGAAACAAGGACGACAGCATGGAACTCACGAATCGATACCGAAATTGGCGATGGCTTGTTTGCTTGATCCTGATGCTTGGAGGAATGGGTACAACACGGGCACAAGATATTTCTGCTTCAACCACCTCTACCTCGGAGAGTAAAACCATGCCGACACTGGTGCACCTGATCAAGCTGGAGAAATGGGATGATGCGCTCCAGTATTGCCAAGACCACAAGGATGCAGCTATTCCAGAAATCAATTTTGTCCTTGATACGCCAAAGCTAAGTTCTGCAACGGCAAATTTCATGTATCACTGCCTTCGTCAGATTCGAACTGCAGAGTCCGCGATACTGATGGCAAAAGATTTTCATGGCGGATGGCGGGAGACCGTGTACGGACTGATTGAGAACCCCCGCCCGGAGGCCTACCCCATCCTCAAAGCAAGGTTGAAGTTGCCACAGGAAGAGAGGGATAAGGATCTTCTGCTGACTATGGCGCAGATGGATGTGCCGGTTGAGCAACGCGTTGCCGACATCAAACCATACCTCGAGGCCAAATACTACGGGACACGTCAGGGGGCTGTTCTTAGTCTGGCTCTGCTGGACGATCCAGACAGCACGGAGCGCATGGTCTATGAGCTCGGCACGAAATACCGGCAATCCAAGTCGAATTTCTTGCGTGTCTTCTACGATTTCCGAGCCTGGCGCATCCCCAAATTCGTACCGGTACTGATCCCGGTACTCAATGATCCGATGCCGCTCGATGACATCGGCATTCGCATGTACCTGCCTGGCGGTGGCGAGCAATCGATGACTCCAGAGGAAGAGCGTTATAGCCGTGCTCGCGACTACGCGCTGAACATCATTGCGAAAACGCTCAATCTCGACTTGCCATTCAAGATCGAGGATCAGACCACGTACACGAAGGAGCAACGTGACCTGGTCAAGCAGAAGCTGCGGGACCTCGGTTATACCGTGACGGACGAGCCGTATCCGGTCACGCCTGCTTGAGCGGATTTTCAATCAAATCATTCCAACTACGTCAACGGCATGGAACTCACACATCGACACCGAAAATTACGATGGCTTGTTGTCTTGATTTTGTCGCTGGGAGCGACGGGTACAGCGTTGGCTCAAGGTGTTCCCGCTTCAACCACCTCTGCCTTGGAGAGTAAAACCATGCCGACACTGACGGATCTGATCAAGCACGAGAAATGGGATGGCGCGATTAAATACTGCAAAATATATAAGGACGTAGCCATTCCAGAAATCAATTTAGTTCTTGATACGCCAGAGCTAAGTTCTGCAACGGCAAATTTCATGTATCACTGCCTCCGTCAGATTCGAACTGCAGCGTCCGCGATACTGATGGCAAAGGATTTTCACGGGGGGTGGCGGGAAACCGTGTATGGCTTGATCGAGAATCCGCGCCCGGAGGCCTACCCCATCCTCAAAGCAAGGTTGAAGTCGCCACTGGACGAAGTAGACGAGGATCTTCTGCTAACTATGGCGCAGATGGATGTTCCGGTTGAACAGCGCGTCGCCGACATTAAGCCATATATCGAGGCGAAGCATTACGGGGTGCGTCAGGGGGCCATTCTCGGTCTCGCGCTACTGGATGATCCGGGCAGCATGGAGCGTGTTGTCAAGGAGCTTGGTACTGATCGGCTACAGCGTAAGCAGGACTTTCTACGCGTCTTCTATGACTTTCAAGCCTGGCGCATCCCCAAATTCGTACCGGTACTGATCCCGGTACTCAATGATCCGATGCCGCTCGATGACATCGGTATTCGCATGTACCTGCCGGGTGGTGGCGAGCAATCGATGACTTCAGAGGAAGAGCGCTATAGCCGTGCCCGCGACTACGCGCTGAACATCATTGCGAAAACGCTCAATCTCGACTTGCCATTCAAGATCGAGGATCAGACCACGTACACGAAGGAGCAACGTGACCTGGTCAAGCAGAAGCTGCGGGACCTCGGTTATACCGTGACGGACGAGCCGTATCCGGTCACGCCTGCTTGAGCGCATTTTCCGATCAAATTATTCCAGCAAGCCAACAGCATGGAATTCAAGAATCGCCACTGAAACTGGCGATGGCTTGTTCGCCTGATCCTGTTGCTTTGCGCAAGCCGAAGTTGTTTAAAAAACGAGGAAACATTTCATGATCAATTTCATCCGCCTCGGCGACACGACTGACCATGGGGGCAGGGTAACGACCGCGTCCGAAACGGCTGACTACGACGGCATCCCGCTTGCCCGAAAGGGGGATTTGATCGAATGCCCTTGGCATCCTGACGTGCAGCCGAACGTGATCGAGGAGGGCGACGAGGACATGCTCGACGAGGGCCGTCCCATTGCCCGTGCGGGGCATCGTGGCACCTGCGGTTGTCACCTCGTTTCGAGCTTGCAGTGAGGCCACGCGACCGTGCTGGATTTGACTCGTCTGCCGGGACTGACCGTTCTCAGCATGCTGGATACGGTAGCGCCTGTACGTATCGGCACAATTCGCGAGCGCGCGGGGCCCATCAGGTCGTGCCAAGCATATCGACGCACTGTACGACACCGAAACCGGCCAGTGGCATTTCGTAAGAGAGACATGAAGGAACAGGTATCGTGACGAACGAAACGGACGGACTGGAAAATCCCGACACGCTAGATGGATCGATCCCGTCCGGAGAAATGCCGGAGGACCGTCTGCGCCGCATCCTTGCGGCGACGAATCCGCTGCTCGAGGCCTCGCGCGTGCTGCTGCGGGCACTGGCCGACATGCCATATTCGCTGTCTTCCAGTGCGGTCGAGCAATTGCGGGAATTGCTGGGGCAGGAAGTCGATGAGTTTAAAAAGCTGTGCACACAGGCCAATATCCGACGCGACCATATGGTCGGCGCCAGCTATTGCCTGTGTACGGCGCTCGACGAGGTGGCGATGCGGACCGCCTGTGCACACGATCGAGCGCTGGCGGCGGCATGGGTCCACACGAGCCTGGCAGCGACGTTTCATCGAGATGTCGACGGCGGTGAAAAGATATACATGCTGATTGGAAGACTCATGTCGGAACCCCGAGAGCACCGCGATCTACTGGAAGTCATCTACCGTGTTCTGAGTCTTGGTTTCGAAGGCCGGTACCGGTTTGAGGCAGGGGGGGCACGCCGTCATGGCGAGATTCGCCGGCACATCTATACCGAGATCATGTCGAGGCGCGAGCCGGTGCCCCAGGCACTGTCGCCGCACTGGAAGAGCGATGCGCGCAAGCCGCATATGTCGTTCTGGGAGTTTCCCGTATGGATCACGGCCACGGTGCTGTCGGTGGCGCTGCTCGGCCTGTTCGGCTACTTCAAGTATGAACTGGCGACACACAGTGTCGGTATCCAGAAACAGATCGCGGACATCGGCCGCATGACACCGCCACCCGTGCCGCAGCAACTGCATTTGAAGCAACTGCTCAAGGACGAGATCGCGGCAGGCACGGTCAGCGTGGACGAAGATGCGCGCCACAGCGCGGTGACGTTTCGGGGCGATGCGATGTTCCAGCCCGGCGGCGTCGCAGTCAAGCCTGCAATGGCACCGCTCGTCGCGAAGATTGCGGGCGAGATCGTGAAAGTACCAGGCAAAGTGACTGTCCTGGGTTATACGGACAATCTGCCGATCCGCAGTCGCCAGTTCCCGTCGAACGGCGCACTGTCGGAGGAGCGGGCGACGCAGGTGATGCAGATGCTGCAAGCCGCCGGTGTGCCGGCCAACCGTCTTGAAGCGGTTGGCAAGGGCGACGCCGAGCCGATCGGTGACAACCGTACTTCCCAGGGGCGTGCGCTGAACCGACGTGTCGAAATCGTCGTCGCGCATTAGCCCCCGATCTGCATCCGGAATTGAACATGAAGAAGTTCCTGTCGTTTCTCGCATCGCGCCAATTCCTGGCGTTCCTCGCGCTCATCATCGTTGCGTTGACGATCTGGTTTCTCGGGCCATTCGTCGCGTTTGGCGGTCTCAAGCCCCTGGCCGGGGCCGGTATGCGCGTACTCCTGATCGCGCTGCTGCTGGCCGGCGTGCTGCTTTGGCTTGCGGGATTGCCGACGAGCGTCGTGTCTGTGGCGTTACTGTGTCTGTTGATCTGGTATGCGTCGCCACTGCTGTCGTTCGGACGCAGCGCACCGTTTGAGCCGGTTTCAGCTCGCCTGATCGCGATCGCTCTTGTGCTCGTGGCGTACCTCGTCTACGGGATATTCAGTCTCTGGAAGAAGATGCGCGACGACGCGCGGTTCCTGGAGAAAGTGCTGCGAGCCGGCGGCAAGAAGGAGTCGTCGCCTGCGGCGCCACGATTGCAAAAGATTGAAGCAATCGTCGCGAGTGCGTTGTCGCGGCTGAAGTCGATGCGCACCGGCGCTCGGGGGCCACGCAAGCTGCTCCAGGGCAAGCGCTACCTGTATGAATTGCCCTGGTACATCACACTCGGCTCGAACGGCTCGGGAAAAACGAGCGCATTGCTCAATGGCGGTCTCGCATTTCCGGTGGCGGAGCAGATGCTACGCGCAGCCGGGGAACGCTCGGATCGTGCTGCTTCGATGGACTGGTGGTTGACCAACGACGCGGTGTTGATCGACACGGCAGGGTATTACACGAACCATGGCACCTCGATAATCGGAGACGTTGACGCTTCGGGTATGAAATCGGACAAGCCGGCACCTGGCGTGCCTGGTGAGGATGGGCCTGGACATCCGAAGCCGGAAGCAGGTGATGACGTTGCGAACGGCGCTGTTTTGACCGAATCGCGGGCCGCCGCAGCGCCGAAATCAAGTGCGAAGGTCGTTGCGGTTCGTGCCAACGCTGGCCACCCGAGGCAGGCTCTGGACCGCGCCGAATGGCTGGGCTTTCTCGGCATGCTGCGCCGGCATCGGCCTCGCGCGCCCATTAATGGCGCGCTGCTCACCGTCGATCTTGCGACGCTGGCGAGTGTGGACGAGCAGGCACGTATTGCCGAAGCGGCTGCATTGCGCGCACGACTGACCGAGTTGCGCAATGAACTGGGTATTCGGTTCCCGGTCTACCTCCTCGTGACGAAGATGGATCGCCTGACCGGGTTCACCGACTATTTCGGCACGCTGACCTCGGAAGGACGCGCACAAACCTGGGGTTTTACGCTTCCGTACGGCGAGGAGACGGTTGTGACGGAGGGGCTGCGTGCACGCTGCAACGATGAGCTTGCCCTGCTCGCTGATCGGCTTGCCGGCTCGGTCGATATGCGCTTGCAGGACGAATACGATCCCGTAAAGCGGCGACAGCTCGTCGCATTGCCGGAAGAATTTTCGGCGTTGGTCGGGCCGATGGTCGACCTGATTGACCGTGTGTTTCTCGACTCGCGTTATGACGACACTCAGTTGCATTCAACGCTGAGGGGCGTGTATTTCACGAGTTCGCAACAACGCGGCGGCGAGTTCGTCGCCGAGCACCGTACGGTCGTACAACGTCTTGCGTCGACCCAGAAGCTGGCGTCCGTTGCACCGGCACGCCCGGAGGGCAGCCAGAGCTTTTTCTTGCACGATTTGCTGACTCGGGTGATCTTCCCGGAGGCCCATCTCGTTGTCCCCAACTTGCGTTGGGAATACCGCTTTCGGCTACTGCGCATGATCGGTCATGCGCTTGCCTTGCTGCTGTTCGTCTGGTTCGCGCTGGGTTTGCGCGTGAGCTTCGGCAATAACAGCGACTATCTCGATGTGATCGGCCGAAAGGTTCAGGCATTGGCGAGCCGGGTAACACAGCTCTACAAGGAGCCGAAACCTGAAGCGGTGCCCGATACGCTGACGGAGGCACGCTACCTGCCGGCTTTCCCGAACCTGGACCTGTCTGGTCCCGCCAGTACGTGGCGCTATGGTCTTTACACTCCGACCGATATCGTGGCGGAAAGTCATCGCACCTACGACGCGCTGGAGGACAATCTGCTGTTGCCGCAGATTGTGCGTCGGATGGAGGAGGTGATGTCGGGCGCGATTGCGGCCAAGGACGCGAAGACGGCCTACGACGCGCTGCGCGTCTACCTGATGCTTCACGACAACGCGAAATTCAATGCCGCCGACGTCAAGGCGTGGGTGCTCGATGATTGGGCGAAAAACGACAGCGCGGCGATTTTTGGCGGCCGCGCGTCGATGATCGAGCACGTGCAGCAGCTGTTTTCAGGCGACCGCGTCGTGAAGTCGCCGTTGATTCGTAACGACGGACTGATCCAGCAGGCCCGAGCGTTTCTCGACGGCAGCAACGCGACGGACCGCCTGTACCAGCGTGCGAAGGCGGCGATGCTGAAGGAGGCGCCCGACGAGTTCACGCTGCTGCGGGCCGTCGGGCCGCAAGCCGGCACCGTGTTCACGCGGGCGAGCGACCAGCCGCTCTCGCGCGGCGTGCCGGGCCTCTTCACGTTCGACGGCTACCGCAATCTGTTCGACAAGCGACTGCCGGAATTCGTCCAGATCGCGCGCGACGACGATGCGTGGGTGATGGGTCGCTCGTATCTGGGCGAGGCTCAAAAAAAAACGGCTGAGATCGTGAGTAATGCGACCGGGGTGGACGATGCACTGACGGATGCTGTCCGCCGCGAGTACCTGATGGAATATGCGCAGCAGTGGGACGCGTTTCTCAACGACATCCGGACGGTGAGCGGCACGAGCCTCGCATTCAACCTTCAGGTGCTGCGCAGCTTTGCGGCCCCCGACTCGCCGCTCGCGCGACTTGCCCGCGCGGCCGTGCATGAAACGACGCTCACGGCGCCGGTGACCGGGGCGGACGGTTCTTTTCTTCAGAAGGCGGCCGGTCAGCTCAACCAGAATGGCGACAAGGTACTTGGCATCCGCGCATCGGAACGCGTCGAACGCGATCTCGTTGACAACCATTTCGCAGCGCTGCGCGAGGTCGTGACGGGCAACGCCGACTCGCAGGCTGGTCCCCAGGCGGCGGCCGCGCAGGCCGGAAGGACGGGCCTCGACGGCGTGGCCAACCTCGTGAACGATTACTACACGGCGCTCACGGTTTCCGACAACGCATTGTCGAACAACAGCATGCCGCCGGCGACCGACACGGGGGCGAAGCTCAAGATGACGGCCAACACGATGCCCGCGCCTTTCCGGGCAGTGCTGTTGCAACTTGCTGCAGACGGCTCCCGGGAAGTCAACCAGGGTATCGGCCAACTGCTGTCCCGGCAGATGCAGGCGGTGGTTGGCGACGCGTGTCGACTCTCCATCGAGGGCAACTATCCGTTCTCGCCCGACAGCAAGCGCGACGTCAGCATCGACGACTTCACCCGTGTGTTCGCGCAAGGAGGCGTGATCGACGATTTCTTCACGAAGACGCTGGCGCCGTTCGTCGACACGGCGGCGAAGCCGTGGCGCTACCGGACGCTGCCCGGCGCGACGGAACCTGTCCAGGGACCCGATCTGGAGCCGTTCGAGCATGCGAAGGCGATTCGCGACGTCTTCTTCAATGATCCAGGCAATAAGCAGCTTACGTGGAAGGCCGACATCCGTATTCCCGAACTGGATCCCACGATCACAAGCCTGTCGCTCGACATCGACGGCCAGAGCTCGCTCTACCGGCATGGCCCGGTGGCACCTTTCGCGGTGTCGTGGCCGGGGCCGCGTGGTGGCGTTCACACGGAGATCACCGCCAGTCCTCGCATTCGCCCCGATACGTCGACGATCGTGGCTGACGGACCGTGGGCGCTGATGCGGTTGCTCCGGAAGGGGCAGGTTGTCGAGGCGGCCACGCCCGGCCGTACCCGCGTCGCGTTTGACTTCGATGGTCGCAAGGCGGTGCTTGACGTTGCGAGCACGGGAAGCGTGGCGAATCCGTTGACGAGCGATGTGCTGAAGACATTCCGCTGCCCAACCTCGATGCCGGTGTTCAACCTGTCCGATAGCGGACCGCCCCCTGGATTGCCGCGCGGCGCGATGCCGGTGATCCCGGCAGGCGTTTCCCAATGAACCGCGAGGAACCTGCACGGTGACGATTTCGACCGCCGATTCGAGAAACCGGGCCGGAGTGCTGGCATCTCCGCCATTTGCAGCGCGCCTGAAGGCTGCGGAGCAAGCGGTCAATCCGATGCTTGAATCCTCACGCGTCTTGCTGCTTGCTCTGGTGAGCACGCCGGCTGCACTGGACCATGAAGCTGTTGTGCATCGGCGGCAATGGCTGGAACACGAGCTCAGGCTGTTCACGCGTGTCTGTAACGAACTGAAGCTTCGATCCGAGCACGTGGTCCGCGCGAGTTACTGCCTGTGCGCCGCACTCGATGAAGCAGCGATGCAGACGCGTTGGGGAAACGGCGAGGTGACGGGGGTTGACTGGCAGTCAAACAGCTTGGCGGTGGCGTTGGGCCACGATCGGCAGGGCGGCGATCGGGTGTTTCGATTGATCGATGAGGCGATGGGGAGCCCACGCGAACACCTCGACCTGATCGAACTGTATCAGAACATCCTCGATCTCGGATTCCAGGGGCGCTACCGCTTTGCGAGCGAAGGCGCGATGCGCTTGTTGAACATCCGTGAACGTGTGCATGACGTCGTGAGGACGAGTGGACTTGGTGTCGTTCGTGAGAGTGAACTTTTCCGACTACCCCGACACACGGTGGTTGATCCGTGGGTGCGTCCCGCGCCGGTGTGGCGATCGTCTTGGTGGATTGCTGCCGGGCTGGTCGTTGCGTTGTCGCTGGCGGCGGCGGGATATGCCGCTGTGGGCCATCGGGTTGGCGGCACGCAGCCCGCTTCGGCGACGTCATCGCTCGATGCGCTGACGGAGCAACTCGGATCGAGCCTGCGCGATGAACTTGCTGCCGGAAATGTCGATTTGAGCCGCGATGTAGCGAAGAACGCGCTGACGCTCAGATTCAATGGTATGTATGGGTCCGGCGACGTGACGGTGGCGCCGTGGTGGGCTTCCATGATGGCTTCGATTGGTCGGGCCATTGCCTCGTCGGCACCAACCGCCCACGTCCGTATCGCCGGCTACACCGACGCCATACCGGCGGGTACGACGCGTCAGGGTACCAATCAGGCGCTTTCAGAAGCTCGTGCTCGGCAGGTCGCGCAGATTCTCGTGGCGGCTGGCGTGCCGAACGAGCGCGTCAGCGTGGCAGGCCAGAGCGATGCCGATCCGCTGGCCGATAACGCCTCGAAGGAAGGACGCGCGAGAAACCGCCGCGTCGAAGTGACCGTATCGAATTGATGCAGGAAGCCGCAAGACATATTTCCCGGAGAAGGCCGGAGATGAAGGATGCGCAAGGCAACTGAAATCGCCGAGAATCTGATCTTGCCGCTACGTCGAGCATCGCCGTTCCCCTGAAAGAATTATGCGATCCGAAGTATCGTGCGTGCCCGCTGCTGCGGGGGAGGGTGTCGGTCGCGCGGCCTGACTTGCCCGACTACGCCTCAAGCACCGCCAGATCCCGCGGCAGCATCCGCTTGAACATTGCGAGGGTCTGCCGCGCCGCCTTCGGCGGCTGCGTGATCGCATGGCGCACGGCCGCGGCGATCTGGATCATCATCAGTTCGGCGAACGCGCTCCGTTGCACGCATGTCGTGTCGGGCGCCACTTCTCCCAACGCATCCGCGAACAGCGCGGCCAGAAACTCGCCGTCTGCCCGGTCGAGTTCCTGCAGCGCGCGGTCGGCCTGCGTCGCGCGCCAGATGTCGCGCATCAGCGGCTCGTCGACGAACATCCGGTAGTAACTGTCCGTGATGCGGGCGAGCGTGTCGTGCAGATCGTCGAGCGTCTTCATCGTGGCCAGATCGTGCCGCACACAGTCGTGCCCGACTGCGTTGTAGCGCTCCGCGAGCGTGCCGATCACGGCCGCCTTGTCCGGAAAGTACTGGTACAGCGAACCGAACGAGATGCCCGTGCGTTCGACGATGTCGCTCATCCGGAATGCGTCGCAGCCCTTCTCGATCATCACTTCCGACGCGCACGCGAGGATGCGCTCGAACCGCTCGCGGCTGCGCTGCTGCGTCGGCACGAGTCGCGCGCGCGCCGGCGCGTCCGCTGCCGCCGCTTCGGGCCCGTCGTTCCGCCCCGATTTTTGTCGGCTCATGCCGCCTCCGGAAAAACTTGACGTCGGTAATGCGAGAGTCTATCGTGTTTTTGAAAATGCGAGGAACTCTCGTATTTTTGTCAAAGGAGACGCTCATGTCGGCACTTCCCATCCTCATCGTCGGCGGTTCGGGCAAGACGGGCGCCCGTGTCGACGCCCGGCTGCGCGCGCGCGGCCTCGCCACCCGGCCGGTGTCGCGCACGTCGGCCGTCCGCTTCGACTGGACGGCGCCCGCAACGTGGCCGTCCGCGCTGGAAGGCGTGTCGGCAGCCTACGTGACGTACCAGCCCGACCTGGCCGTCGAAGGCGCGGTGGACGCGATCGCCGCATTCGCGCGGCTGGCGCGGGAAAGCGGCGTCGAGCGCGTGGTGCTGCTGTCCGGGCGCGGCGAGCCGCGCGCGCAGGCCGCCGAGGCCGCGCTGCAGGCGTCGGGCGTGGGCTGGGGCGTGGTGCGCGCGAGCTGGTTCAACCAGAATTTCTCCGAGGGCTATCTGGTCGACGGCGTGCTGGCGGGCGTGGTCGCGTTGCCGGCCGGCGCGGTACGCGAGCCGTTCGTCGATGCGGACGACATCGCGGACGTGGCCGTGGCCGCGCTCACCGATGAGCGGTTCGCGAACCGCGTGATCGAGGTCACGGGCCCGCGCGCGCTGACGTTCGCCGAAGCCGTCGGCGAAATCGCGCGGGCCGCCGGCCGGCCGATCGCTTATCGCGAGATTCCGCCCGATGCGTTCGTCGCGGGGCTGCGCGAGGTCGGCGTGCCGGAGCCGGTCGTCGCGCTGCTCGACGATCTATTCGGCGTGGTGCTCGACGGGCGCAACAGCGCGGTGACGCACGGCATCGAAGAGACGCTCGGGCGGCCGGCGCGCGATTTCGCGGACTATGCGCGCGAGGTTGCCGCCACCGGCGTATGGCGCGCACGATCATGATCGCGTTCGCGAGCGCCGCATTGCTGTGGGGTTCGGCCATCGGTTGCGGGCTGATGGCCGGCGTGTATTTCGCGTTCTCGACGTTCGTGATGACGTCGCTGGGGCGGATCGCGCCGCATGCCGGCGTGGCCGCGATGAACGCGATCAACGTCGACATCGTGCGCTCGCCGTTCATGCCGCTGTTCCTCGTCACGACGCTGATGGCGCTCGCACTGGTCGTGCTCGCGCTGCTCGATCGCGATCAGCCGGGCGCGATGGCGGCACTCGCGGGCGGCGTGCTGTACGTTTTCGGCATGTTCGTGGTGACGATGGCCGTCAACGTGCCGCTCAACGATGCGCTCGCCGCGGCCGATCCGTCGACCGCGCACGGCGTGGCGCTGTGGACGCGCTACGTGCACGACTGGACGCGGTGGAATCATGTGCGCACGGTGGCGTCGGCCGCCGCATGCATATTTTTCATCGCGGGGATCGCGGCGCGGTAGGGCTGCCGCTACGCGTAAAACGCCGACGGCGATACGCCGAAATGCCGCTTGAACATCGCTGAGAATGCGCTCTGGCTGCTGTAGCCGTGATCCATCGCGACGGTCAGCACTTTCTCGCCGTGCGCGAGGCGCTTGAGCGCGAGCAGCAGCCGCGCCTGCTCGCGCCAGCGGCGAAAGCTCAGCCCCGTCTCGCGCCGGAACGCGCGATGCAGCGTGCGGACCGACAGGCCGAGCAGGTCGCCCCATTCGGCGATCGTGCGCAGGTCGTCGGGCGCGGCGACGAGCGCGTCGCAGATCGTGCGCAGGCGTGGGTCGTGCGGCCACGGCAGGTACAGCGGCAGCAGCGGCGCGACGGTCACCTCGGCGAGCAGCAGGTGCATCAGGTGATCGTGGCGCGAACCCGGCGCATAGTCGAGCGGGATGTCGACCGCGGCGAGGATCAGCTCGCGCAGCAGCGGATGCACTTCCACGACGCAGCTGCGCGCGGGCAGGTGCTCGACCGCGCCCGGCTCGACGAACACGGTGCGCATCTGCACGTCGCCGCTCATCTGCACCGTATGGTCGAGGCCGGCTTCGAGCCACACGCCGCGCGTCGGCGGCACGACCCACGACGCGCCGTCGGACTGCACGTGCATCACGCCCTCGATCGCATAGAGAAGCTGCGCGCGGCGGTGGCGGTGCGGCGCGATCGACGTGCCGTGCGCGTACGTCGCCGTCATCGCCGAGACGGGCATCGGCGTCGATTCGAAGCGCAGGTGAGCACCGGGCGGGGTGGACTCGAGTGTCCGATTGGCGACAAGTCGTGACATTTTGGCGTGAGACAGGCAGTTGGACGGGCGGGCACGATGGCGTTCCCATCCACGCCAGATCCCTGTCAGGATATTAATCCGTCAAACGCGATGAACAAGTCTCCTTTTCTGTTTCCCTTCTGCGCGATCGCGCTGTGGGCCGGCAACGTGGTCGTGTCGAAGCTGTCGGCGTCGACGATCGACCCGTCGGCGATCACCTTCTACCGGCTGCTGCTCGCCGTCGCGTTGATGAGCGTATTCGCGCTGCGCCCCGCGTGGCGCAATCGCGCGGCGCTCGTCGCGCACCTGCCGAAGCTCGCGGTGCTCGGCTTTCTCGCGATGGCGCTGTTCCAGAGCCTGTCCTACGAGGCCGCAAAAACGACCAGCGCAACCAACATGGCGATCATCACGGCGCTCGTGCCGCTGATGACGATGCTGCTCAGCTCGCTGCTGCTCGGCGATCCGCCGGGCGCCGGCATGGTGGGCGGCGGCGGGCTGTCGCTCGCGGGCGTCGTCTACCTGATCGCCGAGGGGCACCCGGCGACGATCGCCGCGCGCGGCGTGCATGCGGGCGATCTGCTGATGCTGGCCGCGTCGGCCGCGTATGCGCTGTACGGCGTGCTGCTCAAGCGCTGGCGCATCGGTGCGCTGCCGGCGTGGCAGTCGACCTACGTGCAGGCGCTCGCCGCGCTCGTGTTCATGGTGCCGATGCTGGTGCGTTTGCCCGCGCAGGCGGCGTGGCCGACGCGAGCGAGCGTGCCGCTGATCCTGTATGCGGGCGTGCTGGCGTCGGTGGTGCTGCCGTATCTGTGGATGCAGGGGGTGCGGCTGCTCGGCCCGAGCCGCTGCGCGATGTTCATGAACCTGTTGCCGGTGATGACGGCCGGCGGCGCGATCGTGCTGCTCGGCGAATCGTTGCGGCCGTATCACCTGATCGGCGGCGGGCTCGCGCTCGTCGGCGTGGCGATCGCGCAGCGGTTTCCGTTCCAGGCGAGCGCGTCGCAAGGTGTGCGGCAATGAGCGGCGATCGCGGCATGCGGAACCTGATGGCCGCGCTGCCCCACGCGCGCGGGTCCGCGCGTGGGCCGGCGCTCGTGCATCAACTCGAACGGATCGCAACCGCGCTCGAGGCGCTGGCGGGCACCGGCCGTCCGGCCGTCGTCGATTTCGATGCGGCGATCGCATTTCGCTGGCGCGGCTTCGACGGCGGCCCGCAGGCGACGCCGCTCGAACCGGTCGCGACCCCCGCGCTCATCGCGTTCGACGCGCTGCGCAACGTCGAGCGTCAGGTGGCGATCGTCGAACGGAACACGCGGCAGTTCGTGCGCGGGCTCGCGGCGAATCACGTGCTGTTGACCGGCGCGCGCGGCACCGGGAAGTCGTCGATCGTGAAGGCGTGCCTGCATGCGTTCGCGCGGCACGGGCTGCGGCTGATCGAGGTCGGCAAGGAGCAGTTGGGCGACCTGCCCGCAATCGTCGAGTTGGTGCGCGCGCGGCCCGAACGGTACATCGTGTTCTGCGACGACCTGTCGTTCGAGGCGGGCGAGACCGGCTACAAGGAACTGAAGACGGTGCTCGACGGCTCGGTCGCGAGCGACCTGTCGAACGTGCTCGTATATGCGACGTCCAATCGCCGCCACCTGATGCCCGAGCAGGCGAGCGACAACGCGAACGTGTCGCGCGCGGAGAACGGCGAACTGCATCCGGGCGACGCGGTGGAGGAGAAAATCTCGTTGTCCGAGCGCTTCGGCATCTGGGTGACGTTTTACGCGTTCACGCAGGACGCGTATCTGGCCGTCGTCGAAAGCCGGCTCGGCGAAGCCGGGTTCGATGCGCAGCAGATCCGCGCGGCGCGCGAACCGGCGCTGCAGTGGGCGCTGGAACGCGGTGCGCGGTCGGGGCGCATCGCCGCGCAGTTCGTGCGGGATTACGTCGGGCGGCTGGCGGAAGAGGCGCAGGCGCGCTGAACGCGTTGCGTGTCGGTCTCGGCACGGCCGGCTCGGGTCGGTCGAGGGCGTTGCGTGCGTCCGATTCGGTCTGATGAACCGACCGCATCCACCGAAACCGCCCGTCGACATGCGTGTTCGCCGTTCAGCGATCGCGTGCGACGTCGAAAGTGAACCACACGCTAGGGCGGCCCCGCGCGTCGCGCCGGTGTGCCCGTCCGCGCACGCAGCAGGCGCTCCATCGCGGCGCGCAGCTTGTCGCTCGGCACCGGCTTGTGCAGCAGCATGAAGCCGCCGTGCTTCGACCGGCCGGGGCGGCGCGCGGTCGTGTCGCCTGTGATCAGCATCGCCGGAATCGCCGTGTTGTACTCGTCGCGCAGCCGCATGATCGCGCCGATGCCGTTCTCGTCGCTGTGCAGGTGCAGATCGCAGATCAGCAGGGTCGGGCGCACGTCGTCCGACGCCAGGCGCGCGATGGCCTCGCTCGCCGACGCGGCCGCGACGACCCGGTAGCCCCATTGCGCGAGCAGGATCGACATCCCGGTGCGGATGGCCGATTCGTCGTCGATCACGACCACGAGGTGGGCGGCCGCGGCGGCCGTGTCAACGGTGATCTCGTCGGCGACAGCGGCGGGCGGCAGGACGGTCGCGGGCATGCGCGCCACCTGCAGTTCGAAGCACGAGCCGCGCCCGGGTTCGGAGCGCAGTGTCAGCGGGCAATCGAGCAGCTCGGCCAGACGCCGCACGATCGCCAGGCCGAGGCCCATTCCCTGTTCGTGCCCGCGGTCGTGGTGGGACAACTGGTAGTAGTCGTCGAATACGCGGCCTTGCTGGTCGGCCGGGATGCCGCGCCCCGTGTCGATCACCTGCACGCGCACGTGCGTGCGCGTGGGCCGGCAGCCGACGACGATGCGTCCGGTGTCGGTGTAGCGCACCGCGTTCGACAGCAGGTTGCGTACGATGCGCTCGAGCAGCACCGGATCGGAATCGATGACGGCCCTGCTGCGCACGTACGACAGCTGCAATCCCTTCGCGTGCGCATCGACGGCGACGTCGCTGCACACGCGCTCCAGCACCGTGCCGATCGCGAACGGCCGGCGATGCACGGGCACGACGCCCGCATCGAGCCGCGAGATGTCGAGGATCGCGGTGAACAGCTCGTCCATCGCGTTGACGGACTCGTTGATGCGCTCGACGAGCAGCGCGCCGTCGGCAGGCATCTGCACGTGCCGCAACGCGCCGACGAACAGGCTGAGCGCATGGACGGGCTGGCGCAGGTCGTGGCTCGCGGCCGCGAGAAAGCGCGACTTGACGTGCGCGGCCGCGGTGGCGAGATCCTTCTGCTGCCGGAAGTTTTCCGCGAGCTGGGCGGCGCGCTGGCGCTCGCGTTCAGCGATGCGCTGCGCGTCGATCAACTGGAGCTGTATTTCGATCTGGTCGCGGAATTCCTCGACGAGCCGGAGGTATCGTTCGGAGTACGCATTCTCCTTGCAGTCGAGCAGGCAGATCGTGCCGAACGTCGTGCGGTCGGGCCAGTGGATCGGCAGGCCGAGATACGAGACCATGTTGACGCGCAGGTCCGGGTTGTCGCGCCATTGCGGCGATTGTCGCGCGTCGGGCACGACCAGCGAGCGATCGCTGTCGATCACGGTTTCGCAATAGAGCCCCGAGCCGGACAGTTCGGCCGATTCGCCCTGATAGAACGGATTGGTTTCGTTGCGGCTGGCCACCACCACCTGGATGTCCTTGCCGACATGACGCATGATCAGCCCGGCCGGGACGCCGACGATTTCCGCCATCAGATCGACGAGGCGTTGCCATCGCTCGATTACCTCCGCGGCGAGATCGAATGGGCCGTCGTGGCCGGCCGGTGTGTCGGGGGCGGCGCGGCCGTCCGTGGGGGGAGGCGTGGAGGGCATCGACGATCCCGCGGGCGTTGGCGATGCAAAAAATCTAGATGATTTGCGTCGGGTTGGCAATTCGCGGAGGCACCTTCCCGTATCGACGGCCGGTTCGACCGGCGTGCCGCGGCCCGATGGCCGGAGGCGCTCAGATGAGCCCGGCCTTCCTGCCGGCGGCGGCCGCCTGGGTCCGGTTGATCACGTTCAGCGCCTTGAAGATCGCGGTGATGTGCGCCTTGACGGTCTTTTCGGACAGGCCGAGCTTGTCGGCGATGAGCTTGTTCGGCACGCCTTCCGCGAGATGGCGCAGCACTTCGATCTGGCGTTGGGTCAGCGTCGTGTCGCGCAACGCGGGCGCCGCGCTCGCGGCGCCGTCCGGCGGCGGCGCGGCCTGCTCGTCGAGCAGGAGCGGCGGCACGTAGCGTTCGCCGTTGAGCGCGAACCGGATCGCCGACAGCAGCGTGCGCGGGCCCGCGGACTTCGGGACGTAGCCCATCGCACCCTGCGCGAACGCGTTGCGCACGGCGCCCAGGTCCTCCGACGACGACAGCACGATGACGGGCAGCCCCGGGCGTTTCTGCGCGAACAACGCAAGGGCTTCGAGCCCGTCCATGCCCTGCAGCTTCAGGTCGAGCACGACGGCGTCGAGGTCGGTGTGCCGGTCGAGCATGCGCAGCGCACCGTCCGCATCGCCCGCCTGAACGACGATCGTGCTGCCGTCTTCCTGGCGGAGCAGCATTTCCACGCCATCTCGCAGGATCGCGTGATCGTCGACGATCAGAATTTTCATTGGGACGATGAAGTGGGGGTGGCGGCCGGTGTCGATTCAGGATGAGCGAACCGGATTGTACAAGACGTAAGTCTTAATACTAAAGTCTTACTTTCGCTCGATTTATCCTGCATTTGTCTTGCGCCTAACGTCGCGTTTACATTCGACGAAATATCGCCGAGACTCAATCGCAACGGTTGGCAATGCAGATGAATTCGGGTGCGCCCGCATCGAGTCTCGGCCCGCCGCATCCGTGCGGCGCCAATCGTGCGGGCAGGTCCGGTTCCGATATGCCGGATTGAAAGAAGGGAATGACGATTCGGAATAAACGTTTTTATCGGCACGCATTTTGACGATGGCTCATTGATCCTGATCGCGCATCAATCGAGGTGAACGATGAAACTTGCCAACGACAGTGACGCAATATGGGAATTGAACATGTCGTATCTGTGCCT
The DNA here is from genome assembly GCF_902832845.1 of Burkholderia metallica. Lineage (GTDB taxonomy): Bacteria > Pseudomonadota > Gammaproteobacteria > Burkholderiales > Burkholderiaceae > Burkholderia > Burkholderia metallica. The sequence goes on from NZ_CADFDB010000018.1 coordinate 40,340, forward strand.
CGCGCAGCGGCTGCTGCGGTCGGATCCCGCGATCGGCATGTTTCGTCTGGGCGTGAGCGCCGAGACCGCCGTCGAGCTGGCGGCATTGTCGGTGAAACACATGAACGATCTCGCTTCGTCGGGACAGCTCATCTGCGCGTTGCGGCCGAGCCGGCACGGCGTGATATCGGCGCTGACCCGGCCGACGCCGCCGGTCGACCTCGTGCGGCTCCACACCGCGATGGCGCTGGCCGGCATGGCGCTGCCCGACGAGGTCGCATCGTGAACGATCCGGCCACGCGGCGCGGCCTCGCCGACGACGCGCAACGGACGATGCAGGCGGCGACGCTGATCCGGCTCGGCGCGCGGCTGCAGATGCTGGAAATCGAGTGTGCGCTGCCGCATGACCATCTCGCGCGCCTTTACCGCGAAGTGCGCGGTGTCGCGGCCCCGAAGGGGATGCTGCCGTCCTCGACGGACTGGTACATGACGTGGCGCGCGAATCTTCATGCGTCGCTGTTCCATGGCATTTACCGTTTCCTGCGAAACGACGCCGGCTGCGCCCGGCTCGACGCGCTGATCAAGGCCTACATGCTCTACGCCGAACACGCCGGGGCGGCCGACGCCGCGCTCCCGCTCGATCTGACGCGGGCCTGGATGCTCGTGCGTTTCGTCGACGGCGCCGTGCTCGAGCTCGCGCCGTGCGCGCATTGCGGCGCGTCGTTCGTGACGTACCGCCATGCGCTGCGCCGCCATCCGGTCTGCGTGGCCTGCCGGTTGCCGGCCCGCGCCGGCAAGGGGGCGGCGGCCGCCCAACGTGCGACGCGACAGGACATGGGCACGCCATTCAGGCCGCGCAGCGAGCCCGGCGCTGTCGGGGCGCGTGGCGGCCTGGGAGAATGCGATGCCGGCTAGCGCGGCTGCTGCGGCAGCGGTCGACGCCGCGCGTGAGGCGCGTGCATGGCGAACCGGGCCGGCATCGTGAATTCGGGCGGCTTGCCGATCCGGCAATGGATGCACGCCGGCTTCGCGCTGGTCGTGGCGCTGACGGCGGTGGCGTGCGGGACGCATGTCTGGGAAAGCTACCGGCAATACCGGCAAGGGTGTCTCGACCTGCGCGACTTCGAGCAGGTCGAGCGCGCGATGGTCGCGTTGAACCGGATCTCGGCCGAACGCTGGCCGGTCAATGCGCTGCTCGCGCATCGACGGCGCGATGCGGCGCCCGATGCGGTGGCCGTGAGCGCATCGCGGGCGCGCTCCGACGACGCGCTCGATGCGCTGCGCGCGCATCTGGCACGGACGCGCGTGCTCGACGCACCCGCGCTCGGAATCGCGTTGCACGCGGTCGACGCGATCCGCGCCGAACTGGCCGACGCGCGGCAGGACGTCGATGCGCTCGCCGCGCAGCCGCCGGAAGCGCGCCTGGCGTGGCAGGTACGGTCCGTGCAGGACCGGATGTTCGCGGCCGCCGACGACGTGGCGGCGCTCGCGCGCGACATGATGACGGGCACCGCGATGCGCCACCCCGACATGGCGAACGCGCTGATGCTCGCGAACCTGCTCGGCCACCTGCGCGAACACAGCGGGCGGCTCGGCTCGCTGTTCGTCGCGTCGCTGATGCGGCGGGAGCCGCTCGACGACGAGCAGCTCGCGCGGATTCTCCAGACGCGCGGCCGCGTCGTGCAACTGCGTGCGCTGATCGGCGGCGCGATCGCGCCGCAGTTCGCCGACGCAACGCTCGCGAACGACTTCGCACGGCTGAACGATGCGATGGACGGCAGCCTCCTGCCGCTCGTCGCGACGATGATCCGCGCGGGGCGCACCGGCGACTATGCGATGAGCGCGGAGGATTTCGCGCGGCGGATCATGCGCGATCTCCTGCCGGCGGAACAACTGCGCGATCGCGTGATCGACGTCACGCGATCGCGCGCCGTCGCGCTGCGCGACGCGGCCGGCATCAGGATGGCGTGGTCTGCCGCTGAAGCGGCATGCTGCATCGTCATTCTGTTTCTGCTCGTCCGCGGCACGCAGCGCACGCTGTCGAAGCCGCTCGATGCGTTGAGCCGCGGCATCGTCGCGCTGAGCCAGGGCGATCTGTCACCGGCCGTCGCGGTGCCGGGCAAGGGCCCCGAGATCGCGCGGTTGAACGATGCGCTGGCCCGGCTGCGCGGCGCGTACGTCCGCCGCGAAGTGCTCGAGCGGCAGCGCAACGACATGCTGACGCTGTTCTCGCACGACATGCGGGCGCCGCTCACGTCGGTCGTCGTGCTCGTCGGCGCGCCGGCCGCGTGCCCGCCGGACTGCGCGTTGCGCGAACGCCTGCACGAGATCGGCAGGCTGACGCGTCATGCGTTGGCGATGGCGGACGGCTTCGCGCAGGTATCGCGGGCCGAAGCGGGCGAATACGCGCTGGAGCTCGTCAATCTCGCGGACCTGCTGAATCAGGCGCGGGACGAGATCTGGTCGCACGCGAACGACAAGCACATCGACGTCGACGACGTGCCGCCTTGCGACGACGCACTGGTGCACGGCGACCCCGTCCTGCTGTCGCGCGCGCTGGTCAAGTTGCTGGGGAACGCCGTCGAATACAGCGCGCCGCACACCCGCGTCGAATGCAGCGTCGAACTCGCCGACGATCGCGCGTCGGTGTGCTGCGTGATCCGCGACCACGGCTACGGAATCGCGATCGACGAGCAGCCGAGACTGTTCGAGCGCTACCGGCGCTTTCGCCTGCCGGGGCAGCCCGACGCGAAGGGCGTCGGGCTCGGGATGGCGTTCGCGAAGGCGGTCGTGGAGCGCCATGGCGGCGAGATCCGCGTGCGCAGCGCCGCGTGGCAGGGGACGACGGTGACGGTGAGGCTGCCGGCGGCGGGCGCCGTCAGTACGCCGACCCGCTGCCCGCCTGATCCGTGACGATCGCGACGCCCGAGCTGGTGCCGAGCCGCGTCGCGCCGGCTTCGATCATCGCCAGCGCGGCTGCGCGGTCGCGCACGCCGCCCGACGCCTTCACGCCGAGCACGGGGCCGACCGTGCGGCGCATCAGCGCGACATCCGCGAGCGTCGCGCCGCCGTGGCCGAACCCCGTCGACGTCTTCACGAACGCGACGCCGAGATCGCGGCACATCTCGCACACCCGCACCTTCTCATCGTCGGTCAGCAGCCCCGTTTCGAGGATCACCTTGAGCGGCACCGCGCCGCATGCGCGGTGCACGGCGTCGATGTCGGCCTTCACGTCGTCGACGCGGCCGCTCTTCAGCGCGCCGATGTTGATCACCATGTCGATCTCGCCGGCGCCGGCCGCGATCGCGGCGCTGGCTTCGAATGCCTTGGCGGCCGACAGCCCCGCGCCGAGCGGAAAGCCGACCACCGCACAGACGAGCACGCCGGTCTCGGCCAGCTCGCGCGCGGCGAGCGGCACGTTCGCCGAATTCACGCAGACCGAGTAAAAGCGATGCTCGGCCGCCTGGCGGCAGAGTTCGCGGATCTGCGCGTCGCTCGCGTCGGGCGCGAGCAGCGTGTGATCGATGGTTTGAGCGAGTTGGGCGTTGGAAAGCGGCATGTTTCAGGACTCCACGGAGCGTGTGCTAAAAGGTCACACGTAAAGTTGATGTTTTCACATCGGTTTGTTACAAATACGACATTCCAGCCGGGCCTGCGCGCCCGGCACGACAAGCGACGGATGCGACGGGCAAGCAGGATACTGGCATGGAAACGAAAAAGGGCGAACGGATCAGGACACTGATGAACGTGCTGCAAGGGCAGAACGCGATTCATCTGAAGGAAGTCGCCGAGCTGTTCGGCGTCTCCGAAATGACGATCCGCCGCGATCTCGCGGACAACCCGCACGGCTTGAGCCTGATCGGCGGCTACGTGACGCGTCACTTCGCCGCGCAGCGCAGCGACATCGGCGAGTATGTGGTCAGCGCCGAGAACGACCGGCAGACCGAGGAGAAGCGCCGCATCGGCAAGCTGGCCGCGCAGTTCGTGACCACCGGCGACACGATCTTCGTCGACTGCGGCTCGACCACGCCGTTCATCGTCGATTTCATTCCGGATGAGCTCGAATTCACCGCGGTCTGCAATTCGCTGAACGTGTTCGCGAAGCTGCAGCAGAAGCCGCACTGCAACGTGATCCTGTGCGGCGGCGTGTATCACCGCAAGAACATGGTGTTCGAGTCGACGGCCGAGACGGGCATCCTCGACACGGTGCGCGTGTCGAAGGCGTTCATCTCCGCGGCCGGCGTGAGCGAGCGCTGCGGCGTGACCTGCTTCAACTTCCACGAAGTCGACGCGAAGAGAAAGGTGATGGCGCGCGCGCAGAACCGCTTCCTGCTCGTCGACCACACGAAGTTCGACGAAGTGCGTGCGGCCTATTTCGCCGAACTGACCGACTTCAACTACGTGATCTCGGACGCTCACCTGAGCCCGCGCTACGAAACGACGATCCGCGAACACGGGATCGCGCTCGTGACCTGACGCCGCGCGGGCCTGCGGCGCGTCACGCATCGCGTGCTTCCGCCGCGCTCAGATAGCCGGTGACGACTTCGAAGCGGCGCGTCGCGCCCGGCGCGAGCGCGGCCACGTGGCCCTTGCGGCGTTCGGCTTCATACCCCTCCGGCTCGCAGGTCGACGGCAGCGCGAACGCGGCGACCTGCTGATCCGCGTTGTGAAGGATCCAGCGCGTGGCGTGAGGGAACTGCTCGGGGCGGTACGCGGTGTGAAACGCGCCGCCGTCCGGATGCGCGAGCCGGAAATGCGCGACGCCGTCCGCATCCGTTGCCACGTCGTTCATGAAGAACACGATTTCCGGGTCGTACAGCGCGGGCGTATCGAGCGTATGAAGCCGTTCCGGTTCGCGCGCAAGCGTGGCCGTATAGTCGCGCCAGGCGGCGGTCGGCTTCACATGGGCGGGCACGCTGTCCCGCAGTCGCAGCCCGCGTCGAGACAACGCTTGCACGAAGCGGCCGCCCGGCACGTACGCGTAGTTCAGGTGCGCCATGTACATCAGGTCCATCGGCGTGCCGCCGAGATTCGTCACGTCCATCGCGATCGTCATCTGCGCGCCGTGTTCGGCGAGCCGCACCGACGGGCGCGCCACGTAGTGGCTGCCGAAACCCTGCACGTATTCGTATTCGCCCGTCACCTCGACGAATGCGCCGTGCGCATCCGTGCCGACGACGAGGCTCGCGCGGTCCATCGGCGCGCACGGCATCTCGCCGTGCAGCGCATGCGTGTCGTCCGGCCCCGGGCAGCCGTTGCGCAGCAGCCCGCTGTGGAACATGAAGCAGCCGTAGGTATCGATGATCGACGCCGCGCGCTTCGGCTGCCGGAACATGTGCTTCATCGTCAGGTCGCGCCCGTCGAACGCGGCGGCCCAGATCATCTGGCCGAGATACGGCAGCACGACGATGTGGCCGCGACGGTTCTCGATCTTCAGCGCTTCGACGCCGGACGGATACGCGAACGCGGTGACGGTGAGGCCGTCGGTGCGATACAGCGTGCGCGGCGGGTCGCGGAAGTCGTCGCGCCGCAGTTCGATTTCGCCTCGCATGCTCACGCTCCCGACGTGTTGCGCGGGGCGGCGTAGCGCGCGGGCGCGTTGCCGGCGGTGGCTGCGTCGGGCGTCGCGGCGGGCAGATGGCGCAGGCAGTAGAAGCCGTAGTAGACGATCACGACGAAGCACGCGAGCGGCACGACGAACGCGAGCTGCATGTTGCCGCCCGTGTGATCGGAGATCAGCCCCTGGATCAGCGGCACGACCGCGCCGCCGACGATGCTCATCACGAGGATCGAGCCGCCGTACTCGGTGTCCTTGCCGAGCCCGTCGATCGTGAGGCCGTAGATCGTCGGCCAGCACGGGCCGAGGAATATGCTCACGCCCACGGCCGCATAGACGGCCGTGATGTTGTGCACGCTGATCGTGTACGCGAGCAACGCGATGCACAGGATGCCGTAGACGATCAGCACCTTGGCCGGCCCGACGCGCTTCATCACGAGCGTCGCGATCAGCTTGCCGACGAAAAACGCGAAGAACGTCGCGAGCAGGTAGTGCGACGCGCCGCGCTCGGTGAGGCCGCCGATCTGCATCGCCAGCCGGATCGTGAAGCTCCACACGCCGACCTGCGCGCCGACGTACAGGAACTGCGCGAGAACGCCCGCGACGAAGCGCCGGTTGCCGAACAGGCGCGCGAGCGTGCCGCGCGCATCGATCCGGTGCGTGGTCGCGCCGGGGCCGTTGCCCTTGCAGGCCGGGTAGGGCGTGAGCGCGAACACGACGAACACGGCCGCGAGCACGACGATCAGCCATTTGTACGGTTCGAGCGTGGCCTGGATCATCGCGAGCTGGTGCACGTGCGCGTCGGCCGCCGACATCGCGGCGAGCTGCGCGTGCGACGCATCGCCTTCCTTGAAGATCAGGAAGCTGCCCATGTACACGCCGGCCATCGCGCCGAACGGATAGAACGTCTGCGAGATGTTCAGCCGCCGCGTGCTGGCTTCGCGCGGGCCCATCAGCGTCGAATACGAGTTCGATGCGGTTTCGAGGAACGACAGGCCGGCCGCGATCACGAACAGCGCGACGAGGAACATCCCGTACTTCGCCATCGACGCGGCCGGAAAGAACAGCAGGCAGCCGGTGGTGTAGAGCAGCAGGCCGACGAGGATCGTCGTCTTGTAGCTGAATTTCTTCACGACGGTCGCGGCCGGAATCGCGAGGAAGAAGTAGCCGAGATAGAACGCCGACTGCACGAACGCGGATTCGAAGTCGGACAGGAAGAACGACTTCTTGAACTGCGCGATCAGCACGTCGTTCAGGTTCGCGGCGGTGCCCCACAGCGCGAACAGGCAGCACAGCAGCGTGAACGCGAAGAGCGGCGTGCGGTTCAGGTAATAGCCGTCGGGGGTATGTTCGATTCGGGCTCGGCCCATGGGTGTCTCCTTCCCGGTTGTCTCGTCGATGAAGGCGCCGGTCAGATGCCGGCGTCGCGGAGGAAGCGTTCGAACGTCGCGGTGTCGGCGTACGACTTCTGCGTGCCGAGGCCCGTGACGGAATGCGCGGCGTACGCGGACGCGTAGCGCATCGCGTCGAGCGCGTCGCGCGACGCGGCGTAGCAGCGCGCGAAGCAGCCGATATACGCATCGCCGGCGCCCGTCGTGTCGCGCGCGTCGACCGGCACGCCCGGCACGTGCCGCACGCCGTCGCGCGAGACCAGCAGCGAACCGTTGCTGCCGAGCGTGACGAGCACGTGCTTGAGGCCGCGCGCGATCAGCGCTTCGGCGGCCAGCGCGGCGCTTTCGCGGGAATCGACCGGCATGCCCGACACGATCGCGAGCTCGGTTTCGTTCGGCACGAAGAATTCGACGGTGCGGATCCGCTCGAAATCGAGATCGGCCACCGCGGGTGCGGGGTTCAGCAGCACGGGAATGCCGTGCCGCGCGCCGAATTCGATCGCGTGATAGACGGTGTCGAGCTCGATCTCGAGCTGCAGCACGATCAGCGCGCATTCGGCGAGTTGCGGCGCGGCCGCGTAGATGTCGGCCGGGTTCAGGTGGCGGTTCGCGCCCTTGACGATCAGGATGCTGTTGCTCGAATCGGGTTCGACGAAGATCGGCGCGACGCCGCTGGGTACGCCGGCGATCTTGCGCACGTGGGTGGTGTCGATCCCTTCGCGCTCGAAGTTGCGGATCGTGTTGTCGGCGAAGACGTCGTCGCCGACTTTCGTGACCATCACGACGCGCGCGCCGAGGCGGGCGGCCGCGACGGCCTGGTTCGCGCCCTTGCCGCCGCAGCCGAGCTCGAAGTTCGGTGCCTCGAGCGTTTCACCGCGGGCGGGCATGCGCGCGACATAGGTCACGAGGTCGACCATGTTGCTGCCGATGACGGCGATCGTCTCCATCTGTGTCTCTTCCTTGGTATGGGGTGCGCCGCGTGCGGTCGGCGGCGGTCTGCAAGATGTGATAATAGAATCACATTACATGTGAAAATGCAATCATATGATGTTGGTGGGGTTACTTTGGGCGGGAATGGGGGTGCGTCAGCCGGGGATAAGCGACGGATGCCGACGCACAAAAAGGTCGTACTTACGAGAAGGGGGCGGGCTGAAACGCGCAAAAAAGACTGCACCTCGCATTTCACGATGTGACAAATGGAAGCAACTGATTGATATCAATGAGGCAAGTCGCTCGTGAAAGGGGCATGGCGTGCGCGGAACGCGGGATCGAAAAAATTGGGTGAGTGCGCAACAATATGCCCCTCGTCCCAAGGCCGGCGGCGCGACTTTAATGCTTGTTTTCCAGGGTGGGGGAGGCTTTCGACATTAGCCGTGGTGGACGCCTATGTCGCGCTTCAACACCATCGTCTGGAACTCGGCGCACCTCCTGGAAACATCTTGCCGACGGCCTGACGCTGCTCAGTTCCGCAGCTTGACCATGGCCGCCCCGCATTTGCGGAAGGAGCCTTACTGGACGCCGACGATCTCGATCGTCGTTTCCCAGCGGAAGTAGCCCGATACGGTACCGTCGCGATCGAGCACGGCGAAATCCGCCGTACAGGTGGTAGTGCCCGGGGCCAGCACTTCACTGCGCCAGAAATGGTCTTTCATCGGCTGGCACGACGGATGAAGCAGGTCGTCGCCGTCCGGCACCGGCGTGGCGGCGTCACGGACATTCGCGTCGATCGGCGCGACGATCCCGGCGTCTTTCAACGCGAACCGGATGAACAGCACGGTCACCTCGGCGCGCAGCGCGAGCGCGGTTTCGCGCAGGTGAAGCTGGTCGCCCGGCGACAGGCCGGCAAAGAGCCGGTTGTCGTTGTGGCCGACCTGCCCCGCGTCGCCGGGGCTCAACACGTAGATGTGTCGGCCGTCGATCGCGGTCGGCGCGTCGGCATCCCGGCTCGCATCGGGGTAGGCCGACAGCAGCGTGACGGCGTCGACGATCGCGAGTACATCGTAACGAAGACCAGACATGAACACGCCCTCCGCAACAGGGGGGCGGCACGGACGGCCGTCGCGCGGCCGCCCGCGTGCCGCGATCAGTTATGGATCGAGATGAACGGATCCCACGAGAAACAGCCCTGGCTCTTGCAGTTGCGATCGATGATCTGGAACAGGAAGTGGTAGGTCACCCGGCCGACCTTCAGGCATTCCGACGACCAGTAGTAGTTCGCGACCTTCTGGCACGTCGGCACTTCGGGATTGCTCGTGTTCGGCACCGGGATCGACGCTTCCGCGACCCGTGGCGTCGGCGTCGAGATCAGATCGTTGCCGACGTTGCCGATGAACTTGTAGAACACCACCTGGTTCTCGAAGCCCAGCGACAGGCTCGTTTCGCGCCAGCGGATCAGGTCGCCGACCTGCGCTTTCAGGTCGAGCTCGCCACCCGCCTGTCCGGAGATGACGTTGTCCTGATTGGTCACCATATAGACATAGTGCCAGTCGATCAGCGTCGGCGCGGCCGGATTCTTGCTGGGATTCGGATATTTTTTGAGAATGGTTTCGGTATCGAACGAAACGAGCACATCGGTTACGCGTGACATAAAAGCTCCCGTTTTAAGTAATGGGATACATCGTTGCGTGAATTGCGTTGTGCGGCCGCCATCGCCTTATTCCGCAAGGATTTGTGGTGGTATCGATCCACGCGGCAGCGACGGCGAATGCAGATTACCCCGTTTGGTTAATTGTGGAAGCTGCCAAAGTAAACAGGGTGGTTAAAATGGTTTATAAGGATAATGTTGAAATATGAATCAATTTAATCGATGAATAACAAAAATAGGTGGGCATTGAATATGACAATTAATTGGTCCATTGTTTTTAGGCGCGAGAAAGGGGGCGGATGAGACCCTGCTCCCCGCGTTCAGTACGGTGACGGGGTAGAGTCCCTTCCACAGAGGAACGGCACTGAAAAAGTGATTCATCGAAGAACAAATCATCGGCATCTTGAAGGCCAGCCGAAGCTGGCATGAAGCCGGCGGAGCTGTGCCGCAAGCACTGCATCTCGGAAGCGGCCGTCTCCGAAGCAATTCGAGTGTCACGTCGTACTCGGCGATGCACGGTTCCCCGTCGTTGATTGCGCGTCGAGTGCCGAAGGTCGCACGGGTATGCACTAGTGCATTTGCAACTGTCGCGACGCGCGCAGGTTTGTGACCATGTCGGAGCCACGGCGCACTGCGCCGGATGCCGTCCACCCGGGAGCCCCGCATGTCCGAAACGATCTTCGATGCCCTGCGCGAAAGCCACGAGATCCAGCGCGCATTGATGCGCCGACTGTTGCGGTCGAGGCCGGACCCGGATCGGGGCATCCTGTTCGAACAGCTGCGCATCGAGCTTGGCGCGCACGCGGCCGCCGAGGAGCGCTTTCTGTACGCTCCGATCCTGATGGACGACCGCGGGCTTCATCCGTCGCGCGATGCGCTTGCCGATCATCACCGGATGGACGAGATCGTCGACAACCTGCGCGGCCGCGACGCCAACTCGCGCGGCTGGCTGGCGACTGCCCGGAAACTGTCCAAAGAATTGCACGATCATCTGAAGGAAGAGGAGAAGATCTTCTTTCAGATATCCGGAAAGATCCTGCGCGATACGGAGAAGTCGACGCTCGCGAAGCGATACCGGAACGACTATCTGCGCATGCACGCGCGGCTGGAGAGCGAATAGCGGACGGCGACGTCCTCCTCTACCCGGACGGCACATCATGAAAACCTTCCACTGCGGCCAATGCTCGCAACTGGTGTTCTTCGAGAACGTGAAGTGCGAGCGCTGCGATGCACTGCTCGGCTATCTGCCGGACGTCGGCGAAGTCGGCGCGTTCGAGCCCGCGGGCGACGGAACATGGCGCAGCCTGCACGCGGCCGCGCTCGGGAAACGCTATCGGCAATGCGCGAACTACGCGATCGAGCACGTTTGCAACTGGATGATTCCGGCGGAAAGCAACGACACGCTGTGCCGCGCATGCGTGCTCACCGAGACGATCCCCGACCTGTCGTCTCCCGGCAACCGGCTGCTGTGGTTCCGGCTCGAGGCTGCGAAGCGACGGCTGCTGTATACGCTTTTGGTGCTGGGCTTGCCGGTGGAATCGCGCGCGCAGCAACCGGGACACGGGATGAGCTTCGCATTCAAGGCGTCGACGGAGAATGAGCCCGTCATGACCGGCCATGCGAACGGCCTCATCACGGTGAACCTCGACGAAGCAGACGACGCGAAGCGCGAGCGGATCCGCGCGGACATGCGCGAGCCCTATCGCACGTTGCTCGGCCATTTTCGGCATGAAATCGGCCACTACTACTTCGACCGCCTCGTGAGCGGCAGCCGCTGGATCGACTCGTTTCGTGCCTGTTTCGGCGACGAGCGCGCCGATTACCAAGCGGCGCTCGATGCACACTATGCCAACGGCGAACCTGCGGGCTGGGAGAACGCGTACGTCAGCGGGTACGCGACGATGCACCCGTGGGAAGACTGGGCGGAGACGTGGGCGCACTACCTGCATATCGTCGATACGCTCGATACCGCGACCGCGTGCGGGCTCGTGCTTGCCCCCGACGACACGAGCCTGCCGACGCTCGCCGACCAGACGTCCGTCGACGAAGCGAGCTTCGGCAACCTGATGCGGCGCTGGTTCCCGCTGACCTACGCGCTGAACAGCCTGAACCGCAGCATGGGGACGCCGGATGCCTATCCGTTCGTGCTGGCGCCTGCCGTCGTCGCGAAACTGCGCTTCGTGCACGATGTCGTGGCCGCATCGGGCGCCGCGACGGCGGGCAAGCCGTCGCTCGTCGCGTATGCGGCGGGGAGCGGGGCGGAGCCTGACAGCGTGACGTAGACGTCCGGCCCTGGCGACTACCGGCACGGTTCGAACACAGGCACGCGGCATGCGCGTGATGCATGTCGCCAATGTTTGATGCAAACGACGCGTGCGCTTTCACGCAGGATGGGCCTGCGCGGGCGTCCCGCTTTTCCAAGGAGAATTCCCTATGAAATTCCTTTCGATCGCAGTGGTGTGTGTCGCGTTGTCGGCTGCTTCCATGTCGGCTCAGGCGGCTGGATGCCTGAAGGGCGCGGCGGTGGGTGGGGTGGCCGGGCACGTCGCCGGCCATCATGGCGCGGTCGGTGCGGCGGCGGGATGTGCGATCGGCCATCACCATGCGGCGAAGAAGGCGAAAGAGGCGAGCGCGGCGGCTGCGGCGTCTCAGTGACGCGACGGGACGAGCGGCCGCAACCAGCGGCCGCTCGTCCGTTCCCGCCGGACGGCCGTCGCGGCAAGCCGGATGGTGCCCCGCGGCCACTCCGTCGAACGGCGCGAGATCGGCGCCGAATAGGCGGCGTCAGGTGCGACCCGCGTGCCGAGCGCGAACGACTCGGCCGCCTGCTGGCAGCCGTCAAGCATGACGACGAGCGGGCCATGGCGCGGCGCGCCGCGCGGACGATACAGCGAGCAGGTGACGTGATTGACGAAACGGCCGGGTGCCGGCAGCGACGAGAAAAACGAGCAGGCCCATACGCCGTCATTGGACAGCGCGGGCCGCTTGCGGGAGGCGGGCTTCGTACGCGGCGTCGCCGTGCGTCGCACGGCCTTTCTCTTGAGCGGCGAAGTGAACGGATTCGATCCCGGCCAGAGACTCACCGGTTGTCGCGGCAAGATCAGTAAGCGGCATGCGACGTCGCATGCCGAATGGTGACGAAAAAAGTGCGGCCGACCGTCAGACCGCGCGATTGAACAGCCGAATCACGAACAGCAGGATCACGGCGCCGATGACGGCGATGATGATCGAGCCGAGAATGCCACCGAAGCCGATGCCGAGCAATCCGGCGAGCCAGCCGCCGATCACCGCGCCGACGATGCCGACCACGATGTCGATCAGCAAGCCGAACCCTCCACCCTTGACGAGCACGCCAGCGAGCCAGCCGGCGATTGCGCCGATGATCAGCCATACGATCAAACCATGTACGTCCATGATGTTTCCTTATCCTTAGGATTTACGACAGATTCGTGAAACGGGATCTGCCCGGCGGTCCGCGCAATACAGGACAAAACGCGGAACGGAATCGCTTCTTTTTGCACTACCCGGCGAAGCCGTGCCGCACGACTGAAATGGCCTGAAGCAATCGGGCCGGCATGCGCTCGGGTCCGCACCGGTCTACTTCTGCATGATGTCCCGCGTCATTCGCCCGATTAACGTGACCAGTCCGGTGCGAACGGCCGTCGTCACAAGCCGCCGCGGCCCGAGGATCACGAGACAGGCCAGCGCCACTGCGACGGCTGCGCCGGTCGATCCGCCGAGGGTCGGCAGTTTCATCGCCGGATATACCGCGATATCGCCGGGACGGGCCCGCCGTGTCATTTCGACGACGTGGTTCGACGCGGACAATTCGGCACGGGTCGCTGCCATGCGGGCCAGCAGTACGCGCCGCCTCGATTCCGGCGAACCGTCGGGGATTCGGCTTTTCATCACAGGCTCTCTTTGATGGTCTGGATGTCGCGCTGCAATTCGTCGGTCAGGACGGAAAACGTGCCGCGCTCGGCACGCATGCGCACCGCCGCGAAGGAGGCGATCGACACGCACACCCAGAACCCGGCGACGATCCATGACGTCTCGATCAGGTACGGCGTTCGTGCGGCGCTGACGATCGCCGCCACGCACACGAAAGCCAGCCCGAACGTTACGCTCAGGCCGAGCAGTGCGTACAGCATCAGATCGCGCAAGAAGTACTTCCTGGCGAGATCGAATTCGATTGCCGCGAGACCCGCGTAATCGGTCAGGCGCGCGACCGAGAATTGCGCGACATCCTGCCATTTCCTGATTCTTGAAAGCAAAACCATGACATGCTCCGATGATGACCTCAATGCATGCCGTCGGGCTCGCGACAGCCGATCAGCGCTTCGACCACAGTGCGCCGATGACGAAACTCACCGCCGCAACGGTCGCCAGCGTCGCAATCGGATTGCTTGCGGCAACGTCGCGCACCTGCTCGAGCGCCTCGCCATAGGTTTGCTGAACCGCGCCGGCCACCTGACGCGCTTTTCCCTCGAACTGCATGTCGGCACTGCCCGTGGCGTCCCCTACCGCTTCCTGCGCCTTGCCCGCCAGCTTCTGTACCGTGCCTTCCGTCTTTTCGAACATGATCGACCTCGTCGTTCAATCGGGTTGCCTGACTATCGGGACAACGATGGATCACATTCGTGAAGCCGTTCGATATCCCGGGACTCAGTGTAGAGAGGCCGCGCGTTGCGCGTCATGTTCAAATGCACCGGGACGGGTAGTGCATTTGAGGGGGGCGGTGACGAATCGCACGCGGGATCGCGTCGGGGCAGGGGGCGCGGTGGCTGTCGAAGTGCCGACGAGTGGGCAACGAAGCAACGCACGATTGCACATGCGCGCTGCTTGCAAGGATGCGCGGCGAACGAATTTACGACGTCCGCCGGATACTTTATCGCTTTATATCGCTTGGGATAACCGGCTCGCAAGAACAGAATTTTCGCTGCCGGAACGCCGGGCCATGCGTGTCGCATGGCCCGGCGTTCGCTTCATGGGTGGTCGATCGCAAATGCCCATGCGACGCGGCGCGCCTGATCAATACGGCGGACATTGCCGTCCGCCGTGCACGGATATCGTGCTGCTCGCGTTCGCGGTGTGTTTCACAGCGCGAACGACCTGACGACGCCGTTCTGCGGCATCGACGACGTCGCGCGCGAGTTCGGTCTGACGCCCGAACAGGTTAGCCCACCTGCGTGCCATGCTCCTCCGCAAGCAACCGTCGATAATGAGGCAGCGCACCGAACAGCAGCCACGCGGCGAGCGCCGCCGCGATCGTGCAGATGATGCCGATCGAATTGCCGACCATCTTCGGATTGCCAAATACGCGATCGGTGAAGAGCGCAATCAGCGTCGGCCCGAGCCCGAAGCCGATCAACTGCGCGAAGAACGAGTAGAGTGCGCCGACGGTGCCACGCATGCGGCTGGGCGCGACGAGTTGCAGCGCCGCGGCCATGCACCCGGTCGGCAAGGTGAAGAAAAACACGGTTCCGGCAGCCGCAGTCAGCGTCCCCGTCGCGCCGGGTGCGAACGGAATGCTCGCGCAGCAGAGCAGCATCGGGATCATCGCGAACGCAGCCGTGCGCAACGGTGCGTCCTCGTAGCCGCGCTTTTCGAACCGGCGCACGACCCAGGGCCCTGCCAGCGCGCCGGCAATCCCGCAGCAGACCACCAGCGCGCCGAAACGAAACCCGACGAGCGCCGCGGGCATGCCGTGCGAACGGATCAGGTACGTTGGCATCCATGCGGGCATGCCGAGCACGACGATCGCGAGCATACCGACGCCGAGCAGGATGCGCGCATAGAATCCGCGTCGCGCCCACAGGAACTGAATGGATTCCCGGGTCGAGAACTGCCGATCGTCCGCACTCCCGCTGACGACCTTGCTGCGCATGGGCTCGCGTACCGTCAGCCATACCAGCAACGCGAACAGCATGCCAGGCAGCCCGATCAGCACGAACGCGAGCTGCCAGGTTTCAAACCCGGCGAGCATAGGAAACTGCTGATGGACGTCGCGGGCAAACGAGATGACAAGGCCGCCGGCGACGAGCGACAGTCCGCCGCCAAGCATCGGCCCGAGAATGAACACGCTCATCGCGCGCGGCATCCGCTTCGCCGAAAAGCAGTCCGCAATCATCGACAACGCGACCGGAAACACGCACGCCTCGCTGGCGCCGACGCCGAAGCGCGCGAGGAACAGCCCCTGGAACGTCGTGGCCTTGCCGCACAGGGCCGTGAAGATACACCACAGGCAAATGCCGACCAGCAGAATGTTGCGCCGGTTGGTCACGTCGACCAGCCGGCCGAAAAGCGGCGATGCGATCAGGTACGCGGAGATGAACGCGATGCCCTGCACGAGGCTGAGTTGCGTATCGGAAATGGCGAGCGAATGCCGGATCGGGTCGACGAGCAGGTTGAGGAGCTGGCGGTCGATATACGCGAGCGAATATGCCAGCGTGATGATAGCCAGGATGTACCACGACCTGAGACTGTCGTGGACGACCCTCGACGAGGATCGTCCCGCTAGCGCGTCATCCAGGCCGCCAACGGGCGGGATTTCATTCATGGCATTCCTCATCTTGTCTCCGATGCGATCGTCTGATTCGTGTGAAGGGGGATGTCGAGACGGCATGTCGCTTGCGCGTCACGCCGATCACTCGCATCCGGACGGCCTGGGTCGTCGGTCGACGCATTGGCGATTTCGCCGCCACGCGTTCGATAACCAAACTATCGTTAGGTAGTTTGGCGCGGCATGAAGTGATGTGCCATGAGTGTTATCCATTAAGCGTGGCTGCCATGAACCGTGAACTGCCACGCGGCTTCCACGCCCTGTGCCGAGGCACGGCGCACTCGATGTCCTGCGTGCTCGTTGCCGACCCGCGACGTTGTGCAGGCCAATCCGCTGACCGAGCATCGCGGCGTGAATCCCGGACGGCATTCGGACTGGCCGCAGGACGTGAACGGGTTCTTCCCTGGCACCCGCAGATCTCGGCGAACCCGTTCTGGACGCACGCGTTCGGGCCGACATCGGCCAACACGACGATCCGGGAGGCGCGCTTCTACAACAAGAAGCCGAAGAGCGTGCGGAAGCGCATGCAACTCGAGCACTTCACGTCGCATATCTCCGACGGAGTGCTCGAGGATCTCGGCAACATCGAATCGATGCGGGCCGGCATGGAGACGGGCGCGCGCGGGCCGGTTGGCGCGCGATGCGGGCAACGAAGCGAGCGCGCACCGGCCGTCGTGGCGACGGCGGTGCGCGTGACGAGGCGACCGGTTCCGGTCAGACGATCTTGCGCGAGCGCAAATCGGCCACCGTGCGCGCATCGAGCCCGATGCCGGCGAGGATTTCATCCGTGTGCTCGCCGGTCAGCGGCGGCCGCATACGAATTTCCGGCGGCGTGCGCGACAGCGAAACCGGCGTCGCGAAGATCGGCACCGGTTTCGGCGCGCCGGGATAGTCCATCCAGCGGATCACGTCGGCGGCCTTGATGGTCTCGTCCTCCAGTGCCTGGCGCGGCGAGTTGACGGGGCTGGCCGGGATGCGCGCCTGCTCCAGCGCGGCGAGCGCCTCGGCCAGCGTCTTGTCCGCGCACCATGCGCTCATGAGTTCGCTCAGGAGCGCGCCGTTCTCGCCGCGTCGCGTATCGTCGGCGAAGCGTGGATCGTCGAGCAGTTCGGGGCGGCCTACGAGCTGCGTCCAGCGTTTGAACATCGGGCGGCCGATGACCTGCGTAATGAACCAGCCGTCCGTCGCCTTGAAGATGTCGGACGGCGCGTAGCCCGATGCGCGGTTCAGCGTGGCCTGGCGATCCAGCCCGAGCAGCGCTTCCTCGATCAGCGCGCCGCTGGCCATGTTCAGGCCCGTGCATAGCAGCGACGCGCTGACTTCCTGGCCCATGCCGCTGCGCTGGCGTTCATAGAGCGCGAGCATCACGCCGAGCGCACATGAAAACGCCGTGGCGAAGTCCACCACCGGCACCATGGCCTTTTGCGGCCGGTCGGGCGTACCCGCGATGTACACCGCGCCGCTCAGCGCCTGGCCGACGCCGTCGAAGCCCACGCGGTCGCGCACGGCCTCGCTGTTGCCGAACGCGTTCGACGCGACGAGGATGACGTCGGGCTTGATCGCGCGCAGGCTGTCGTAGTCTAGCCCGAGGCTCTTGAGCGTGCGGGGCGGCATGTTGGCGATCACCACGTCGGCGTCGGCGACCAGCTTGCGCACGATGTCGCGCCCCTCGGGGCTGTCGAGATCGAGCGTCATCGAGCGCTTGTTGCGGTTGACCTGCAGGAACAGCGCGCCTTCGCCGTGTTCGGTCACGGGCACGATGAAGCGGTCCTCGCCGCCGCCGACGCGGTCGACGCGGATGACGTCTGCGCCATAGTCGGCGAGCAGCGCCGAACAGAACGGCCCGGCGATGAAGCGTCCGAAATCGAGGACCTTGATGCCTTCGAGTACTTTCATGTTTCGTTCACGGTTGAGTCAGGCGGAGGTCGCGGCCGCGCGCACTTCGTCGAGCGCGCCCGGGTTGTCGAGCGACGACAGGTCGCCCGGCGGCTGCCCGCAGTACACGCTGCGGATCACGCGCCGCATGATCTTCGAGCTGCGCGTCTTGGGCAGCTGCGCGACCACGTGCACGTGGCCGGGCCGGAACGGGCGGCCCAAGCGCTTGTCGACGTGGCCGGAAACGAGGGTTTCCAGTTCGGCGGCCGCGATAGCCGTGCCGGGCTTGGGCACGACGAAGACCACCAGTTTCTGGCCCTTGTCGGCATCCGCCACGCCGATCGCGGCCGCTTCGGCCACGTCATGCAGCTCCAGCACGACTTCCTCGACCTCGGCCGGCCCGAGCCGCTTGCCGGCGACCTTCAGCGTGTCGTCGGAGCGGCCCATCATGAAGTAGTTGCCGTCGGGCGTGCGCAGCGCGAGGTCGCCATGCACCCAGATACCCGGAATGGTCTGCCAGTAGGTTTCCAGGTAGCGTTCGTCGTCGCGCCAGAACGATTGCGTCATGCCGACGAACGGCGCACGGATCGCCAGTTCGCCGACTTCGCCGGTCACGCTTTGGCCGTCGGCGTTCACGACGTCGGCGGCTACGCCGGGCGAGACGGTATTGAAGCCGCTCGGCGGAATCGGCCGGATCGGGACGCTCGCGAGCAGCGCGCCCGACGCTTCGGTGCCGCCCGTGTAGTTGATGACGGGCGCCGTGCCGTCGCCGAAGCGCTGCAGGAACCAGTTGAAATGCTCGGGCGCGATGCCTTCGCCCGCCGTGATCAGCAGCCGCACGGTGGAACGGTCGCCCGCGAGCGCGAGTGCCTCGTGGCTCGCCATCCCGCGGATCAGCGTCGGCGCCGAGCCGAAGTGCGTGACGCGGTGACGTTCGACCACACGCGACATGCGCGACCAGTCGGGGTAATCGGGCGCGCCGTCGTAGCACACGAGCGTCGCGCCGCGCAGCAG
This sequence comes from Burkholderia metallica, assembly GCF_902832845.1. Taxonomy (GTDB): domain Bacteria; phylum Pseudomonadota; class Gammaproteobacteria; order Burkholderiales; family Burkholderiaceae; genus Burkholderia; species Burkholderia metallica. Next base: position 59,302 of record NZ_CADFDB010000018.1, read on the forward strand.
CGCGCAGCCGAGCACCAGCGTGCCGGCGATCCAGCCCATGTCCGCCGGCCAGCAGTAGACGTCGCCGGGATGCACGTCGAAGTGAATCAGCGAATCGTGCGCAATCTTGATCGGGAAGCTGCCGTGCGTATGCACGACGCCCTTGGGCTTGCCCGTGGTGCCCGACGTATAGATCACCATGAACGGCGTATCGGGCGTGACCGACACGGCGGCGCTGCGTTGTTCCGGTGCGGCGGCCGCGGTCTCCTGCCAGTCGAGGTCGCGCGCGTCCTGCGCGGTGTCGCCTTCGCCGCGCTTCCAGATCACGTGTTCGAGCAGCGGCAACTGGCGCCACGCGTCGCGCAGCGCGCCTTGCACGTCCACGCGCTTGGTGCGGCGCGAGAAGCCGGTGGAGGCAATCACCATCCGCGCTTCGGCGGCGGAGAGGCGGGCGACGATCGCGTCGACGCCGAAGCCGCTGAACAGTGGCACGACCAGCGCGCCGAGGTGCACGATCGCCAGCAGCGAGACGGTGGCCTCGACGCCGTTTTCCATCAGCAGGCCGATGCGGTCGCCCTGCCTGACGCCGTGACGCGCGAGCCCCGCGGCGAAATCCTGCACGCGCTGCTCCAGTTCCGCGAAGGTCAGCGTACCGACGCTGCCGTCCTCGCGTTCGGCCACCACGGCCTTTTGCTGCGCGGTGGCGGGATGCCGTGCCCACGCGTAGATCGTGTTGACCCAGTTGAGCCTGCCGCCGGGGAACCAGCTCGGAAACTGCGCGCCGCGCGACAGGTCGACATAGCCGGTCGGCGGCACGTCCCATGCGATCGCGCATTCGCGCATCACGGTGTCCCAGTAGCGTTCGGGTTCGGCGATCGATACGCGCATCAGCTCGTCATACGACGGCACGTCCAGCGCACGCATCAGCTTCACGATGCCGGCGTTCTGCAGCTCTCGCTGGCCCGGTTGCCAGGTCTGGCCGGATTCAGGGTGGCTCATGGTTAGTCTCCTGCCTTATGCGCGTTCGACGATCATCGCGATGCCCTGGCCGCCGCCGATGCACATCGTTTCCAGGCCGTAGCGGGCCTGGCGACGCTGCATTTCATGCAGCAGCGTGGTCATGATGCGCCCGCCCGTCGCGCCCACCGGGTGGCCCAGCGAAATGCCCGAGCCGTTCACGTTGAGCCTGTCTTCCAGCGCCGCCATCGAGCTGCCCCAGCCTTTCACGCAGGCCAGCGCCTGGCACGCGAACGCTTCGTTCAGTTCGATCAGGTCCATCTGGTCGAACGTGAGGCCGGTGCGCGTCAGCACCTTCTGCACCGCCGGCACGGGGCCGATGCCCATGCGCGCCGGGTCGCAGCCGGCGGCCGCCCAGCCGACCAGCCAGCCGATCGGCGTGAGGCCCAGCTCGTCGAGCTTGTCCTCGGCGACGATCAGGCATGCGGCCGCGGCATCGTTCTGCTGGCACGCGTTGCCGGCCGTGACGACGCCGTCCTTCATGATCGTGCGCAGCTTCGCGAGGCTGTCCGGCGTGGTGTCGCCGCGTACGCCTTCGTCCTGCCTGACGATCAGCGCATCGCCTTTGCGCTGCGGCACGGCGACGGGGACGATCTCCGCGTCGAAATGGCCGGCCTGCTGCGCGGCGGCGGCGCGCTGGTGGCTGCGGGCGGCGAAGCGGTCGGACGCTTCGCGCGTGATGTCGTATTCGCGCGCCAGCGTCTCGGCGGTTTCGATCATGCCGCTGATGCGGCCGAAACGGCTTTCCGGCTGCGAGCGCTCGCGGCCGCGGTCGAGCCGGTCGTGCATCGTGACCGAGCCCGCGCGCTTGCCCCAGCGCATGTCGGTCGTATAGAACTCGACGTTGCTCATGCTTTCGACACCGCCGGCCATTACCACGTCGGCCGCGCCGGTCTGCACCATCATCGCCGCGGTGGCCAGCGCCTGCACGCCGCCGCCGCAGCGGCGATCGAGCTGCATGCCGGCCACTTCGATCGGGAAGCCGGCCTGCAGCGCGACCCAGCGCCCGGTGCACGGCGTCTCGCCGCTCGCGTAGCTTTGCGCGAACACGACGTCGTCGATGCGCGCGGGGTCGAGCCCGGTGCGCTCCACGACCGCACGCGCGACGGTGGCGCCGAGTTCCTCGACGGGAACGCCCTTCAACGTTCCGCCGAATGCGCCCACCGGAGTGCGCAGCGGGGCGACGATGGCTGCTCGTTTCATTTGAATTGCCTCTTGAATGTCATGAATGTTCCGCCGCCATCGCGTGTCTGTCACGCGCTGGCTGCCAGGGCCGTGGTCCGCCGTCGTGCGATCAGCCGTAGCGACCGCCCGTGACGTGCAGCACTTCGCCGCTGATGAAGCCGGCGCGCTCGCTGGCGAGGAACGCCACCGCGTCGGCGATGTCGTCCGGGCGGCCGACGCGCTTGATCGGTTGGGCCGCCACCGCGCGCTCCTTGATCGTTTCGTAGGTCGGCAGCGCCTGCACCATTTCCGTTTCCATGAAGCCGGGCGCCACGCAGTTCGCGGTGATGCCGTAGCGGCCTTCTTCCATCGACAGCGCCTTGGCCATGCCGATCAGGCCGGCCTTCGCGGCCGAGTAGTTGGCCTGCGTCGGGTTGCCCAGGTGCGCGCGCGAGCTGATGTTGATCAGGCGGCCCCAACCTTGCTCGATGAAGTGCGGCATGACGGCCCGCGCGGCCAGGAACGCGCCCTTGAGCATCACGTTCATCACGAAATCCCAGTCGTCCGCGCTCATCTTCACGAGGTACTTGTCGCGCGGCGCGCCGGCGTTGTTCACCAGGATGTGCACGCCGCCGAAATGCGCGACGGTTTCGTCGACGAGACGCTGTACGTCGGCTTCCTTGGTGATGTCGCCCACGATGCAGTGCGCGGCCAGCCCTTCGTCCCGCAGCGCCTTCGCGGTGGCCTGCGCCAGTTCCGCGTTGATGTCGGTGATGACGACGCTCGCGCCTTCCTGCGCGAGCCGGCGCGCCGTGGCGGCGCCCAGGCCGCGCGCCGAGCCGGTGACGATGGCAACCTTGCCGGTCAAACCCAGATCCATGTGTGTCTCCTGAAGAATTGCGTGTTCAGCGCAGGTCGACCCGCGCGTTGGTCAATACCACCACGTTGCGCTCCACGGCCGTGACGCGCAGCGAAACCGTCTTGTCGCGTACCCACATTTCGGTGCGCAGCGTGTCGCCGGGCCACGCCGGCGCGGTGAAGCGCACGCGCATGCCTGCGAAGCGCGTGTCGTCGTAGGCCAGCACCGTGCGCAGCACCGCGTGCGCGGCGACGCCCATCAGCGCCATGCCGTGCAGGATGGGGCGCGGAAAACCGGCCGCCGATGCCACCGCGGGATCGGCGTGCAACGGATTCAGGTCGCCGCTCAGGCGATAGATCAGCGCCAGCTGCGCGGGCGTGGTCAGCTCGCAGACGTGATCGGGCTCGCCCTCCGGCATCGCATGGGGCACCGGCAGCGGGCCGGTGCTGCCGCCTTCGCCGAAACCGCCGTCGCCGCGCAACAGGCTCAGCTGCACGACGGTCGCGAGCAGGTGGCCCGCGTCGGCGTCGGCGATGTCGCGCGTCTGCTGCAGAAACGCGCCCTTGTTCTCGCCTTTGTCCCACAGGCCGGTGATGCGCGTCGTGCCCGTGACGCGGCCGCTGGCCGGCAGCGGCGCGTGAATCCTGATTTCCTGCTCCGCGTGCAGGATCTTTTGCCAGGTGATACCCGTATCCGCGTCGCGCGCCCAGAAGCCCGGGTACGCCAGCACGTTCGCCATGGTCGGCAGCGCGCGCAGCGATGCACCGTCCCGGCCTTCGTAGATGTAACGCAACTGCCCGGCGTCGAGCGGATCGGCGCCGAGGCCGAGGCCGAGCGCGTAGAGCTGGGTGTCGCGCAGCGAGTACGCATGCTCGATGAGCGGGAACGGGCGGGACAGCAGGCGATCGGGCTGGAGCGGCATGGCGAACGTGACGGCAGTGGATTCGAGCTCCTACGATGGAACCGCCGGGTGAGCCGGTCAACGGATCGGCGAACATTGTTCCGTACCTTGGCAGGCGAGCGGGACGCGGCCGCCGCCGGGCCAATACCGGCTTCGTCGGCACGATTTCATCCTCCGGAACGTTTTCGTCCGGGCGATTGTTTCGCGTGGGTCGCGGGCGCAGGATCTCGTCGTTTTCTCCACCTTTTCAGGCGTACCGACATGATTCGCGATCAAGAAACGCTCAACGGCCTGCTCGACTCCATTGCCCGCTTCGTGCGCGAGCGTCTCGTGCCCAACGAGGAGCAGGTGGCCGAAACCGATGAAATCCCGGAGGACATCGTCGCCGACATGAAGGCGATGGGCCTGTTCGGCCTCACCATTCCCGAACGCTTCGGCGGGCTGGAACTGACGATGGAGGAAGAGGTGCTCGCGGTGTTCGAGCTGTGCCAGGCGTCGCCGGTGTTTCGCTCGCTGCTCGGCACGACCGTGGGCATCGGTTCGCAGGGCATCCTGTTCGACGGCACGCCCGAGCAGCAGGAGCGGTATCTGCCGCGCCTCGCGACCGGCGAGCTGATCGCGTCGTTCGCGCTGACCGAGCCGGAGTCCGGCTCCGACGCGGCGTCGTTGCGCACCACGGCGATTCGCGACGGCGACGACTACGTGGTCAACGGCACCAAGCGCTTCATCACGAATGCGCCGCATGCCGGCATCTTCACGCTGATGGCGCGCACCAATCCGGAGGACAAGGGCTCGGGCGGCATCTCGGCGTTCATCGTCGACGCGAAGTCGCCGGGCATCAGCTTCGGCAAGCGCGACAAGAAGATGGGGCAGAAGGGCGCCCATACCTGTGACGTGATCTTCGACAACGTGCGCGTCCCGGCCGCGAACCTGATCGGCGGGAAAGAGGGCCAGGGATTCAAGACGGCAATGAAGGTGCTCGACAAAGGGCGCATCCACATCGCAGCGGTGTGCGTGGCCGTGGCCGAGCGCATGCTGTCGATGGCGTTGTCGTATGCGATGGAGCGCAAGCAATTCGGCAAGCCGATCGCCGATTTCCAGCTCGTGCAGGCGATGCTCGCCGACAGCAAGGCCGAGATCTACGCGGCGCGCTGCATGGTGGTGGACGCCGCGCGCCGGCGCGACGACAAGCTGCCGGTGAGTACCGAGGCGTCGTGCGCGAAGCTGTTCGCGTCCGAGATGTGCGGCCGGGTGGCCGATCGCGCGGTGCAGATTTTCGGGGGCGCCGGCTACATGGCCGAATACGCGATCGAGCGCTTCTACCGCGATGTGCGCCTGTTCCGCATCTATGAGGGCACGACGCAGATCCAGCAGATCGTGATCGCCCGCAACATGGTTCGCGACGCTCAGTGAAGCGCGGCGTGCCGGGTGTCGTGACCGGTTCCGGCGAGCGTGCCGAAGTACCGCGCGACCCTGCGCAGGTCGAACGATTTCATCCGTACGCCCGGGCCACGTGCGGCGCGATGCAGGGGGGGCGCAATTTCAAAATCAGAACGCCAATTTCAAAATTGAATGGATTCTGAAATTCGGCCTTGAACGATCTCCCCGCGAATCGGGGCCGTCGGGTGGATATCCGATGTGGCCTGCTTTTTGCGTGATGGAGCCTCGGCGTATTCGGCGCGCGCCGGTCAGGCAGGCATTTTCCTGAGTCGAACGGGCGTGGCCGAAGCACGGAAAGCTTCTACAAACGTAAGGGGATGCAATGACTGGCGACCAAAAGCGAAATGGCGTACCGCAGGACGACGCGCGCGGGATCGCGCATGAGCGAGGGGCGGGTGGCGCTCGATCGACGGTGCGGTCCGGCGACCGGCTTCGCGATGCGAACTGGGCGTGGGCGAGAGCCGGTGCGGTCTACGACTGGATGGATCACGCGCCGTTTTTCGAGAACCGCGACTGAAGGTGCGGCAGGTCAGGTCGTGGCGCGGCCTCGCCGAGTTCCGATTGACGACCGGCCGGTCGGTCTCCTGTTCGTCGTCCCGGCTGGTCGGCTGAATGCTGTTCGTCGTCGCGATGTCGATAGCGACTATCGGGCGATATGACGAAGATGTTGGCTGGCGAAAGCCGGGACGATGCAACCCGCGCCTGACCGAAGCAACGATCCGCGCGCCGCCCAGCGAAGCAAGCGGGTGGAGGGCGGCGCGTCGGCGAACTTAATTCAACCATTCACTATTCACATGGCTGCCGTGACGCCTACCCCCATCCAGTCCATCCTGATCGCGAACCGCTCGGAAATCTCGATCCGCGTGATGCGTGCCGCCGCCGAGCTGAACATGCGTACGGTGGCCGTGTATTCGAAGGAAGACCGGCTCGCGCTGCATCGCTTCAAGGCGGACGAGAGCTACCTGATCGGCGAGGGCAAGAAGCCGCTCGCCGCGTATCTGGACATCGACGACATCCTGCGTGTCGCGCGGCAGGCGAAGGTCGACGCGATTCACCCCGGTTACGGCTTCCTGTCCGAGAACCCCGAGTTCGCGCAGGCCGTGATCGACGCCGGCATCCGCTGGATCGGCCCGTCGCCCGGCGTGATGCGCACGCTCGGCAACAAGGTGGCCGCGCGCAATGCGGCGATCGCGGCCGGCGTGCCGGTGATGCCCGCGACCGCGCCGCTGCCGGACGATCTCGACGCTTGCAAGGCGCTGGCCGAAGAAGTCGGCTATCCGCTGATGCTCAAGGCGAGCTGGGGCGGCGGCGGGCGCGGGATGCGCGTGCTGGAAAGTGCTCAGGACCTCGAGACCCTGCTGCCTGTCGCGCGGCGCGAAGCGCTGGCCGCGTTCGGCAACGACGAGGTGTACGTCGAGAAGCTCGTGCGCAACGCGCGGCACGTCGAAGTGCAGGTGCTCGGCGACCTGCACGGCACGGTCGTGCACCTGTACGAACGCGACTGCACGGTGCAGCGGCGCAACCAGAAGGTGGTCGAGCGCGCGCCGGCGCCGTATCTCGATCACGATGGCCGTCACGCGCTGTGCGAATCGGCGCTGCGGCTGATGCGCGCCGTGGGCTATACGCATGCAGGCACCGTCGAATTCCTGATGGATGCCGACAGCGGCCAGTTCTACTTCATCGAGGTGAACCCGCGCATTCAGGTCGAGCACACGGTGACCGAGATGATCACCGGGATCGACATCGTGAAGGCGCAGATCCGCATCACGGAAGGCGGACGGATCGGGCTGGCAGAGGACGTCGCGAACGGCGACGGCGCGATCGTCGAGCGTGCGGCCGGCGTGCCGGCGCAGCACGCGATTCCGCTGAACGGCTATGCGCTGCAATGCCGGATCACGACCGAAGACCCGGAGAACGATTTCCTGCCCGATTACGGGCGGCTGACCGCGTACCGCAGCGCGGCGGGCTTCGGCGTGCGGCTCGACGCGGGCACCGCGTACGGCGGCGCGGTGATCACGCCGTACTACGACTCGCTGCTCGTCAAGGTAACGACGTGGGCGCCGACGGCGGCCGAATCGATTCATCGGATGGATCGCGCGCTGCGCGAGTTCCGGATTCGCGGCGTCACGTCGAACCTGCAGTTCCTGGAAAACGTGATCAACCATCCGGCCTTCATTGCGGGCGACGTGACGACGCGCTTCATCGACAGGACCCCTGAACTACTCGAATTCGCGAAGCGCGGCGATCGTGCGACGAAGCTGCTGCGCTATCTCGGCGAGCTGAACGTGAACGGCAATGCCGAGGTGAACGGCCGCACGCTGCCGGCGCTGCCGCTGTCGAAGCCGGTGCTACCGAAGGTCGATACGGCGGTGGCGATTCCGGCCGGCACGCGCGACCGGCTGCACGCACTCGGACCGGAAAAGTTCGCGCGCTGGATGCTCGACCGGAAAGAAGTGCTGCTGACCGACACGACAATGCGCGATGCGCACCAGTCGCTGTTCGCGACGCGCATGCGCACCGCCGACATGCTGCCGATCGCACCGTTCTACGCGCGCGAGCTGTCGCAGCTGTTCTCGCTCGAATGCTGGGGCGGCGCGACCTTCGACGTCGCGCTGCGCTTCCTGAAGGAAGACCCGTGGGAACGCCTCGCGCTGCTGCGCGAGCGCGTGCCGAACATCCTGTTCCAGATGCTGCTGCGCGGCTCGAACGCGGTCGGCTATACGAACTACGCGGACAACGTCGTGCGCTTCTTCGTGCAGCAGGCGGCAAGCGCGGGCGTCGACGTGTTCCGCGTGTTCGACTCGCTGAACTGGGTGCGCAACATGCGCGTCGCAATCGATGCGGTGGGCGAAAGCGGGATGCTGTGCGAAGGCGCGATCTGCTACACCGGCGACCTGTTCGACACGTCGCGTTCGAAGTACGACCTCAAGTATTACGTCGGCATCGCGCGCGAACTGCAGCAGGCCGGCGTGCACGTGCTCGGCATCAAGGACATGGCCGGCATCTGCCGCCCGCAGGCGGTCGCGACGCTCGTGAAGACGCTCAAGGAAGAAACCGGGCTGCCCGTGCATTTCCATACGCACGACACGAGCGGCATCGCCGCAGCGTCGGTGCTCGCGGCGGTCGAAGCCGGCTGCGACGCGGTGGATGGCGCACTCGACGCGATGAGCGGGCTGACCTCGCAGCCGAACCTGTCGAGCATCGCGGCCGCGCTGGCCGGCAGCGCGCGCGATCCGGGGTTGAACCCGGACCGCCTGCACGAAGCATCGATGTACTGGGAAGGCGTGCGCCGCTACTACGCGCCGTTCGAATCGGAGATTCGCGCGGGCACGGCCGACGTGTACCGCCACGAAATGCCGGGTGGCCAATATACGAATCTGCGCGAGCAGGCGCGCTCGCTCGGCATCGATCATCGCTGGACCGAGGTATCGCGCGCGTATGCGGACGTGAACCGGCTGTTCGGCGACATCGTCAAGGTCACGCCGACGTCGAAGGTGGTCGGCGACATGGCGCTGATGATGGTCGCGAACGACCTGAGCGTGGACGACGTGCGCAATCCGGACAAGGACATCGCGTTCCCGGAATCGGTCGTGTCGCTGTTCAAGGGCGAACTGGGCTTCCCGCCGGACGGCTTCCCGGCGGAGCTGTCGCGCAAGGTGCTCAAGAGCGAGCCGCCGGCGCCGTATCGCCCGGGCGACCAGATTCCGCCGGTCGATCTGGCCGCGGTGCGCAAGCAGGCCGAGGCCGCGTGCGAGCAGCCGCTCGACGACCGGCAACTGGCGTCGTACCTGATGTATCCGAAGCAGACGGTCGACTACTACGCGCACGTGCGCGCGTACAGCGACACGTCGGTGGTACCGACGCCCGCGTTCCTGTACGGGCTGCAGCCGCAGGAGGAAGTGGCGATCGACATTTCGCCGGGCAAGACGCTGCTCGTGTCGCTGCAGGGGCAGCACGCCGATGCGCAGGACGGCGTGGTGAAGGTGCAGTTCGAACTGAACGGCCAGTCGCGCACGGCGCTCGTCGAGCAGAAGACGGTCGTGCATGCGGGCAAGGAGCGGCATGGCCTGCAGCGGGCCGATCCGGCGAATCCGCTGCACGTGGCCGCGCCGATGCCGGGGTCGGTCGTGACGGTGGCGGTGCGGCCGGGCCAGCGCGTAACGGCCGGCACGACGCTGATCGCGCTGGAGGCGATGAAAATGGAAACCCACATCGCGGCAGAGCGCGATTGCGAAATCGCGGCCGTGCATGTGAAGCCGGGCGAGCGCGTCGCGGCGAAGGATCTGCTGATCGAGTTGAAGGGCGCGGCGTAACCCGCGCGTCGCCGGATGCGTGATGCGGCAGGCCGTCGCCACCCAGCGGCCTGCCTTGCAGGCATGGCTCGAATCGATCGGGTTCGGGGATGGCGGGCCGCGCGCCAGCTGCGGCGGCGCGACGCGTGTCCGGAATCGATTCCGTGTTCCGTACATTGATCGATCTTCCCGCGCGCGTTCCGTCTCGAAATAGTTGGGAAGCCCTGCGCCCGACCGTGGGTGCCCGATTGTCGCTTCGATTCGTGTTTCAAAGTACGGAACATATCGGCGCTACAATTGACTCGCTTCCCGGTTGGCTCGTGTAATGAAGCCATCGGACGGTCGCATGGGGCGAGCGCCGCCACCGCATGTGGCGTCCCGCCCCGACCGGTCGGGACGAGCAGTTCATGGCCGCTTCCAGAGCCGGATCGAGACGAACGGAGCAATCGATGTCACCGCAGGCACACCGGGCAGCGCTGCCCCTGGCAGCACAGGAAAACGCGAGTTGGCACGATGCGCCGATCGGCGACGGCGAGAGCCCGGACGGCGCGAATGCCTCCCGCGCGATGGTCGTGCCGCTGGCGAGAAGCCTGGCCATCCTGGCCGCGTTCTCTCCGCACGAGCCTTGGCTTGGCAATCAGGAACTCGTGATCGAAACGGGCATCCCCGCGCCGACGGTGTCGCGGATGCTGCGCTCGCTCGTCGCGCTCGGCTATCTTCATTACTCGCCGCAGCGCCGCAAGTATCGGCTGGCGGCCCCCGTGCTGTCGCTCGGCTACGCGGCGATCGCGCATTCCAACGTTCAACTGCTCGCGCGACTCGAGATGCAGGCGTTCGCGAACGCGAGCGACACCTACGTGATGCTCGGCACGCGCGACCGTCTCGACGTGATCGTGCTGGAAACGTGCGCGGCCAAGCCCGCGTCGGTTGACCTGAAGCTGTACGCGGGCACCCGTCTGCGCATCGCGTCGTCGCCGATGGGCTGGGCGTTGCTGGCCGCGTTGCCGGAACTCGAACGCTTCTACCTGCTCGGCAACATCGAACGCAAGACGGGGCGCGACTGGCCCAACCTGCGCCGCCGCATCAGCGAAGGCATTTCGCAGGTGCACAACGTCGGCTATTGCCTGTCGCTCGGCGAGTGGGAGCCGGACCTGACGATCCTCGCGGTGCCGCTGGTGGTGCAGGATCACACGCCGCTCGTGCTCGCCTGTATCGGTCGCAGCGCGCGGCTCGGGCGCGCGCGGGTCGAACGCGAACTCGGGCCGCGGCTGGTGGCGGCGGCACAGCATCTGCAGGAGCAGGCGGTCGTCATCGACTGACTCGAACATGAACCGGACCGACAAGCAACAGGGCGTCACGCTGACCGTCGAGCGCGGGCTCGAGGTGCTCCACGCGTTTCGTGCGGCCCGCGCGCCGCTGTCCAACGCGGAACTGGTGCGGCGCACCGGCCTGCCGAAAGCCACGGTATCGCGGCTGACCACGACGCTGATCTCGATCGGCTACCTGCGCAGGGTGGGCGGCGGGCGTCAGTTCGAGCTCAGTGCCGGCGCATTGAGCATCGGCCACGCGTATCTGGAAGCGAATCCCGTCACGCGTCTCGTCACGCCCGTGATGCAGAAGCTGGCCGACAAGCTGAACCTGTCGGTCGCGCTCGCGGTCCCGCATCGGCTCGACATGGTGTATATCGCGTGGCGCGCGAGCGCCCGGATCGCGACGCTGCGCCTTGGCGTCGGTTCGCTGCTGCCGATGGCGACGACCGCGGTCGGCCGTGCGTATCTGTACGGGCTGCCGGACGCGGCGCGCGAGCCGTTGATGGCCGAGCTGCTCGACGCGGCGGGCAACGATGCGGACACCGTCCGCGAGAACCTCGATGCGGCGTTCGACGATCTGAAGCAGTCGGGCGTGTGCATGTCGGTCGGCGAATATCAGCGTAATGCCTACGGCATCGCGTTGCCGATCGTGGTCGGCCGCACCCGTACGCTGATGGCGCTGAATTGCGGGGCCGTGGAACTGGAGCCGGACATCACGGCGATCCGCCAGCGCGTGACGCCCGAATTGAAGGCGGCGGCCGAGACGCTGTCCTTCATCCTGAGCGACGTCGACTGCGAGCCCTGAACATCGGTGCGCACGCGAACGCCAGCCGGCTTCGAAAGCTAACTAATGATAGTTATATTGAATCGATATGGCGCCGTCAGGTGCCGGTAACCGGAGACGTTTCATGCAAGCGCAAGCCGAGTACGAGGATTGGGGTGTCCGGCCGATCGCCGACGCGGAAGCGATCGAGCGCCTTTCGTGCGGGCGTTTCACCTGCCGCGCGTACCTGCCGGATGCCGTGCCGACCGACATGATCGAGCGCATCGTCGACATCGCGAAACGCGCGGCGTCGTGGTGCAACGTGCAGCCGTGGCACGCGACCGTGACGTCGCGCGACACGACCGAGCGCTTCCGCGAGGCGCTCGTCGCGCATGCCACGCAGTATCCCGGGATCGACTCCGACATACCGTTCCCGGACGAATATCGCGGCGTGTACGGCGAGCGGCGCAGGGAAGTCGGATACGCGCTCTATGCGGCGCTCGGCATCGCACGCAGCGACAGGCCGGCGCGCGAGCGGCAGGTCGCGGAGAACTTCCGGCTGTTCGGCGCGCCGCATGTCGCGTTGCTGACGATACCGGCCGAACTGGGGCCGTATGCGGCGCTCGACTGCGGCGCGTTCGTCGCGACGTTCATGCTGGCGGCGCGGGCGCACGGCATTGCGACGACGGCGCAGGCGGCGCTGGCTCATCACGCCCGATTCATCCGCCGTTATTTCGGTATCGGCGACGAGCGGAAATTCGTCTGCGGCATCGGGTTCGGTTATGCCGACATGACGCATCCTGCGAACGCGTTCCGCTCCACCCGCGCGGCCACGGCGGACGTGATGCAGATGGTCTGACGAGCGCCGCTCCGGCCGGCGTCCGCCGCGCACAGGGGTGACGATGACGGACCGGCGGATCGGCGGATGCAATCGGCAACGGCAGCGGCCGGCGCCCCCGAGGAAAGGAGAAGACATGATGGTTGGAACGACCGGCACGCCCGGCCCCGCGCTGGCGATCGTGCAGGCCGCTTGGAACGCGGCCGCGCGCGACTGGAATCCCGATGCGCTGACGGGCATCTACACCGCGGATGCGCTGTTCTTTGGCGGCCGGCCCGGCCATTCGGCCGGGCGCGACGCGATTCGCGCGTACTTCGCTTCGTACGACGGAGTGATCCGGTCGGCCACGCTGGCGCTGGTGGAGCAGCACTTCATCCGGTTGAGCGACGACTGCTTTCTTGCGCAAGGCTACGGCGAATTCGCGTTCGTGCTCGGCGACGGCAACACGTCACGCTCGCGCTTGCGCACGACGCTTGTGATCGGGCTGCAACAGGACGAATGGAAAATACGCCAGCATCATTTCTCGACGTCGCCTGAAACGCCGCCGATCTGAATCGGCGCGATCCGCATGCGCGGGCGTCCGGGCACCCGCGCGTCGCGCTTATGCGGCGGCGACGTGGCGCGCGAGAAACTGTTCGGCGGCCTGGCCGAACACGTCGTTGCGGTCGCCGGCGACCATGTGTCCCGCCGCGGCGACATTCACGTACTCCGCATGCGGACAGAGTTCGAGAAACTCGCGAACGCCCGCCTCGCTGACCACATCGGAACTGCCGCCGCGCACCAGCAGCGTGGGGAGCGCGAGGTTGCGCGCACAGGCCGAGAAGCGCGCATGACGCGCATGCAGGTCGGTCGTCCCCGCGAGGAAGCGCGGGTCCCAGTGCCAGTGGTAGCGGCCGTCGTCGCCGAGCCGGACGTTCTTCGACAGGCCGGCGTGATTGCCCGGGCGCGATCGGTTCGGGCGGTAACGGCCGATCGCGTCGGCGACCTCGTCGAGCGAGCCGAAGCCGTCCGGATTCTGCTGCATGAAGGTCCTGATGCGCGCAACGCCGGCCGGCTCGGTGTACGGCACGATGTCGACCAGGATCAGCGCGCGCGCATCGATTCGGCGCTCACCGATCGCGACCAGGCTGGTGCCGCCACCCAGCGATGCGCCGATGAGCACCGGGCGGCGCCCGCCAAGCGCATCGACGACGTCGCGCAGATCGCTGACGAACGCGTCCTGGCTGTAGTCGCCCTCGGGGCTCCAGTCGGAGTCTCCATGCCCGCGCGCGTCGTAGGCGACGGAGAAGTAGCCCGCGCCGCCCAGCAGCGCGCCCGTGCCGCCCCATGCATGACGTGTCTGGCCGCCGCCATGGAGCAGCACGACGAGCGGGGCATCCGGATGCCCCCACGTATCGCCGGCGAGTTGCACACCATCGGACGCACGCCACAGATGCATGGGATCGGGGGTACCGGGAAGCCGGTTGCCCGGTCGGGTCGGGGCTCGTCCGGCGGATTCGGTTGATGAGGGCATGACAGGGCGATGATTGACGGAACGGAGAAGGGCGGACCGGTCGTCGGGTCTGCCGCGCCTTCAAACTTCGCCGCTGCGCGCATGCGTGTCAATGCGGCCGGCAGACGCGTTCCGTACAGTGATCGTGCGGCCGATATGCGGTTCGGCCATAGCCGGCGGGCGGCTTCGCGACGCCGATCCGCCGGCGAGAGATTCAGGCAATCGCGGGGCCGCCCGGCCACGCGCGGCGGGCCGACCAGCCGCGTCCGGGTTCGCTGGCTCGCGCCCTGAAAATACGCTACCCTCTCAAACATTAGTTTTGTGCCGCATGGCGGCATCCGAGAGGATCAGGCAGCACCCCGGGGAGACGGAGCACGCCAGCGGCCGCCATCGGCGAACCGGAACGGCACGGGATGATCACTCGCAAGCGTCCTGCACGACGCTGCCGGCCGGGCGCCGTTCATGCGGCATCCGGATTTCCTATTTCATCTTGATAACAGCGGACGGCTGATACACGAACGTGCGAAAGCGAAATGTAAATCCCAGCGCGGATACCCGGGAAACCTTGCTGCGGCTTGCCGCACGCTCCTTTGCGACACAGGGCTATGCCGCGACGACGATGCGCGCCATTGCCGACCAGGCCGGGATCGAGGCAGCCAGCATCTACTATCACTTCTCGTCGAAGGAAGAACTGGTCGACGTCGTGATGGAGCACGGCGCGGACAGCATCGTGCAGCACATCAAGGACCATTTCGACGCGCTGCCGCCCGATGCGACGGCCGAAGCCCGCTTCAAGGCGGCGCTGCTCGGGCAGATGAGCGCGCTGATCAAGTTCGGCGACTACGCGCTTGCGCACGGCCGGCTGCTGACCCAGCTTCCGGACAAGGTGCGGGAGCGCCAGGTCAAGCGGCGCGAGCGCCATCAGCAGCTGTGGACGGCCGTGTTCGACGACTTGCGCGCCGAAGGATTCCTGCGCGAGGACGTCGACATCGCGCTGTGTCGCGTGTTCGTCCTCGGTTGCATCAACTCCGTCCAGACCTGGTTCGACCCGAAGAAGGGCTCGCTGGACAAGGTTGCCGATCAGCTCAGCACGATGTTCTTCGAGGGCGTGAAGCCGGAAGCAGGTGCGAAGCCCGCGACGAAAGCCAGGCGAAGCAGCCGCAAAGCCGAGCTGGCCGCATCGTCCTGACGCTGCGTAGCGGATCGGCCGCGCCGTGCGCTTCACGACGCGGCCGGATCAGGCGACCGCGCGATCGCGCAAAGCCGGGCCGCGCGACATCCGGCGCTCGAGAAAGCGAAGCACGGTATGGCCGAACAGGTCGTTGTGTTCCCCCGCGACCGTGTGGCCGACGTCGCGTACGTCCGCATATTCCGCGTGCGGGCACAGGTCGAGGAATTCGCGTGCGCCTGCCTTGCTGACGATTTCCGAATCCTCTCCGCGCACCAGCAGCGTCGGCAGCGTCAGGCGGCGTGCGCTGGCCGCGAAGCGCGCATGACGGCGCGCCAGGTCTCGCGGCCATGCGAGAAAGTGCGGGTCCCAATGCCAGCGATATTTTCCATCGTCGTAGCGCAGGCTACGGGTCAGGCTTTCGTGCGTGAGCGCATGCGCCGGCTGCGAGCGATAGTTGCGGATCGCGTCGACGGCTTCGTCCGGCGACGCGAAACCCTCCGGCGGCTGCCGCATGAACGACTGCAGGCGCAAGACGCCCGCCGGTTCGATGTATGGCGCAATGTTGACGAGCACGAGCGCTTCGGCATCGAGAAAACCTTCGCCGACCGCGAGCAGGCTCGTGCCGCCGCCCAGGCCCGCACCGACGAGTATCGGCCGACGGCCGTCGAACATCGCGGCGACGCGCTCGAGATCGCGAATCATCGCGCCCTGGCTGTAGTTGCCGGTCGGCGACCAGTCTGACTCGCCATGACCACGCGCGTCGAAGGCGACGGCATGAAAACCCGTCGCGGCGAGGGCGCGGCCCATGCCGCTCCATGCGTGATGCGTCTGCCCGCTGCCGTGCAGCAGGACGACCGGCGCGCCGTCGGGGTCACCCCACGAACGGCCCACGAGCCGGATGCCGTCGGTGCCGTTCCAGGTGTGTGTCGTGCCGGCCGGGCCTGTTGCATGCGTTCCCGTCGTCATCGCATTCTTCATGATCCGATTGCATTCGCGTTGCGCAACCGCGGCCGGAGCGCCCGTCACTCGTGATCCTCTTGCGACAGGCTCCCGGCGCTACGTTGCCGAAATGTCATGCATGCCGAACGGAAATCGACATGCACCGCATACGTTCGCGGCGGTTTGCAATCGAGTCAAGCGAGACTGCCGGAATGTTCCGTACCCCGGCCGAACAGAGGAATGCGCGTTGCATCGTGCCGCAAGGGAAACGTCTAGAAACGCTTGTTGATCCCGATGATCGCGCCGATCGTCGTGCCCGGCGCGCCGTACAGCGCGTTGTCGATCGACAGGCCGAATTTTTCCCGGCCGTGATTGTTCGCCGCGCCGACCTCCACATACAGCGACGTCGCTTTCGACAGGAAGTAGCGCGTCGTCAGCGCACCGAGCAGCGTGTGATTGTTCGCGTCCTGCGGATCGCGGATGTACCACACGCCCGAGTTGATATCGAGCTGCGGCAGCGGATAGTAGTCGAAGCCGAGATTCCACACGTTGTTGGTGCCGCCGTTCGTCACACCGCCGACGACCGTCGTCGGCAGCTTGTAGCTCGTGAACGAGCCCTTCACCGCGAACGTGCCGAAGTGGTAGCCGAGCCCGATCATCCGTCCGAGGAACGGTTGCTGGAAGGGCGTCAGCGCCGCGGTGCTTCTGGCCGAACTCGAGTCGTACATCGCGGCGTTCACGACCAGGCCGTGAAACTCGTAGCGCGCGCTGACCGAATACTGCTGCCCCGCGCGATAGTCGCCCGGCACGCCGCCGAACGCATACATCGCGCTGGCGGAAAACCCGGCGATCTTCGGGCTCGTATAGGTGATCGCATTCGGATTGAAAGTGCCGACGAACGTATTGGCGCCGTAGACGGAGAACGACGTGCCGAACTGGCCCGCGTTGCGCGGGTCAGCCTCGTAGATCGCCAGCACGAAAGGCGAATACTGCACGCCGGCCTTCAGTTGGCCGAAGTTGCCGTCGAGGGCCAGCCATGCCTGGCGGCCGAAGAAATTGCCGTTGCTGTTGTCGAAGCCGCCGTTGACGACGCTCACGCCGCTTTCCAGTCTGAAGGTCGCCTTCAGGCCGCCACCGAGGTCTTCCTGCCCGAACAGACCGAAATTGGAGGGTTCCAGGCCGCCGTTGATGAGGCTGACCTGCTTGCCGCCGTTCGTACCGGTCATCGAGTTGAGTGTCTTGTTGGTGAACAGCAGGCCCGTATCGAGCGTGCCGTAAAGCGTGACGCTGCTTTGCGCCCATGACCATGCGGGCATGAGCGCCATGCCAAGTGCGAGGATGGTCTTCGTCGTACCCAAACCTGATGATCGGCTTACATTCATTTCGATGTCCGAATTTAATAAGAGATGAAGAAACGATTCGTGTCGGCGTGCTTCGGCGGTGCGGCGATTTTATGGTTGCGACGGAGGTACCGGTATGTGCAATGTGCGGTGCGAACGGGCTCTCGTCAGTCCGACAGCAATCTAACGTTAGGTAGATTGGAGTGCATGACATCGAATCTCCATTGGGTATAACCCGAGGCGAATTCGTGTATTCATGCAAAGGTCCATTGGCTGAAATTCAGCGTTCCGTACTTCAATTCATTCAATGGATTCAGACGGAACGAATATCATCCGTTATCCATAATATCTTTCTTGAAGCCGCTTCATTGCAGGTTATGGCGGCTGGATTCAAGCGATCGCGACGGAATGTCCGTGTCCAGTCGTGTTTTGTCCGGTGGAACGAATTTTCTCGGGTGAATCGGCTCGCCTGCTTGTTGCCGAATATTTCATCGCAGGGATTGCGAGCGAATTCACGCTGTCGGCACGCGTGTCTTGGGAGAGGGGAAGCGATGTGCGGGAAGCCGGCCGCCGCGAGCAGCGGCCGGCCTGGCGGATATCGGACGAACGATGCCCGTCGCCTGTTCCTTCGCGTTGCGGCGTGTGAGCGCGGGCGACGAGGACCGGACGGACCCTCGCCGCGAACGGCGCAGGCAGGGTGCGAAGCGCGCTTACTTGCCCATCGGTTTCGCGAACATCATGTGCGACATGCCGCCGTCGCATGCGATCGACTGGGCCGTGATGTAGCCGGCCGCGGGCGACGCGAGGTACACGATCAGGTCGGCGACTTCCGACGGCTGGCCTATCCGGCTCATCGGCAGCATCGCCGCAAGCTGGTCGAGCAGATCCTGCGGCACCGAGCCGCGCGCCATCGGCGTGTCGATGACGCCGGGAAGCACGACGTTCACACGCACGCCGTACGACGCCCACTCGTGCGCCATCTGCCGGCTGAGCGTGATGAGCGCCGCCTTGCTCGGGCCATACGCGCCGCCCTGCGAATAGCCGTGCACGCCCGCCAGCGAAGCCGTGTTCACGATCGCCGCGTGGGGGCTCTTCTTCAGGTGCGGCAGTGCGCTGCGCGCGAGCATTAGCGCGCCGTCCACGTTGACCTGGAAGCCGCTGCGCCATTCGTCGATCGGCACGTCCTCGAGCATCCCGGAACGCACCAGCGCGGCGGTGTTGATGACGACGTCGAGCCTTCCGAAGTGTTCGACCGTTCTGGCGATGGCCGCGTCGATGTCCGACTGTTTCGATACGTCGAGGCCGAGCGCAATGGCATGGCCGTCGTGACGCGCGATCTCGCCGGCCACGCGTTCGGCGTTGCCCGCATTCATGTCGGCAACGGCGACCGCGCCGCCGTTTGCCGCGAAGGTTTTCGCGCTGGCTTCGCCCATGCCGCTGCCCGCGCCGACCACCAGCGCGACCAGCCCCTTGATGCGCGAATGGATCATCCAGTCGTGCGGCGCTGCGTCGTTGGATTCAGTGTTCATCCGTTGCTCCTCCTGTTGTCATGCGATCGTTCGTATGCCGGCGCTCACTCGGCCGGCTGGTCCAGTACCACGGTCTTGGATTCGAGGAACGCTTCGAGGCCGCCCACGCCGCCTTCGCGGCCCACGCCCGATTGCTTGAAGCCGCCGAAGCCGATCGAGAAATCGGTGCGCGACGCGTTGTGTCCGACCGACCCCGCGCGCAACAGGCGCGCGACACGCAGCGCGCGCTGCGTGTCGTGCGTGAACACCGCGGCATTCAGCCCGAAGATCGTGTCGTTGGCCATGTCGATCGCATGTTGCTCGCTGTCGGCGGGAATCACCGACAGCACGGGGCCGAAGAACTCGTCCTGCGCGATGCGGGAGCGGTTGTCCACGTTGGCGAATACCGTCGGTTCGAAGAAGAAGCCGCGCGGCAGGTGCGCGGGCCGCTTGCCGCCGACTGCCAGCCGTGCGCCGTCCGACACGCCCTGGGCGACCCGTCGTTCGATCGCGTCGCGCTGGGCCGCCGTGGCGAGCGGGCCCATGCTCGTGGCGTCGTCGAGCGGGTCGCCCAGCGTCATCCCGCGCGCCGCGGCGACCAGCGCGTCGACCATCTGATCGTGCCTCGCTCGCGGCACGATGATGCGGGTGAGGCTGTGGCAAACCTGGCCCGACAGGTAGCTGAAGTACGGCGCACCGAGCGTCTTCGCGGCCGTTTCGATGTCGTAGTCGTCGAGCACCACGGCGGGCGACTTGCCGCCGAGCTCGAGCGTGACGCGCGCCACGCGCTCGGCCGCGACCGCGCCGATGCGCCGGCCCGCGGCGGTGGAGCCGGTGAAGGTGATCTTGTCCACGCCCGGGTGACGTACGAGCGACTCGGACACGGCCCGATCCGCCGTCAGCATGTTGACCACGCCGGGCGGCAACCCGACTTCGTCGCAGATTTGCGCGAACAGATGGCCGGAACTCGGTGTTTCCGGCGAGTTCTTGATGACGACCGTGCAGCCCGCGAGCAGTGCCGGCGCGATCTTGTACGCGAGCAGCCCGGCCGGGCCGTTCCACGGCACGATGACCGCGACGACGCCCACCGGCTCCTGAACGCGGTACGCCTGGTGTCCGGTGACGGAACGTGCGGGCTCGACGAACGGATAGCTGCGCGCCATGGCCGCGTACTGGCGAAACGCGCCGCTCAGGAACAGGCCGATGCGCGGCTGGGCAATCCTGTAGAGCACGCCGGACTCGATGCTCCAGCCGCGCGCGAAATCGTCGTTCAGCGCTTCGAGGCGCTCGGCGATTTTCTCGAGGCAGGTTGCGCGCTCGGCGGGGGACAACTGCGGCCACGGCCCGCGATCGAACGCGTCACGCGCGGCGCGCACGGCGGCATCGACGTCCGTCTCGGTGGCCATGGCTGCGTGCGCAACGACTTCTTCGGTTGCGCAGTTGAGCACGGCGAAGGTTTCGGCGGAAGCGGGCGCCACCCAGCGTCCGCCGATGTAGAGGCGATCCGCATGCGGCATGTTGACGGTATGACGGGGCATGTCCGGATTTTCCAGGTTGCTGTCCACGCTCAGTTGCCCGACGATCGCACGAACTGGCGGATGACGGTCCCGAAGTCGTCCACCTTTTCGAGGTTCAGCACGCTGTCGACTACCCGGTCGATGGTCGATGCCGGCAGCAGGCCGTCGACGAACGTGCGGAACTTGTTCACCAGTTCGTCGGTGGTCATGTAGGTCGCGGGGTCCGCCGACGGCGTTCCTTTGGGGAACGTCTTCTCGCCGGCGAAGACCTGGCCGCGCGCACGCACTTCCACGCGCGACGGGCGGCTGGAGATGTCCGCCGATATCGACTCGAAATAGGCAGGATGGGTTTCCAGCGACACGCGGTTCATCAGCGCCATCACGGACGGGTCGAACACGACGGACGGGTCCTGCCACCGGGGGCCGGGCGGGATGCGATGGGCCGCGACGGCCAGCCCGTGCGAAAAGCAGAACTGCGCGTCGTGCACCTCCAGGATTTCCCGGTTGGTGAAGCAGGGCAGCACATAGGCCCAGCCTTCGCCGAAGGAGGTGATGCCGTCGATCTCGTCGGGCTTCAGGTCGTTGCGGGTCACGATGTCGATCAGCAGGTCGAGCGGCGCGTGCATCACGCGACAGTGCGGATAGGGCTTGAACATCTGGAAGCCGGGAAAGCGCCACTCGTCGCCCAGGTTGTCGGTAATCTTCTCGGGCATCCAGCGGTCGGTGCCGATGAAGCTCGCGTAACCGTTGACCTCGTCGTCGAGGATGCGCAAATCGCCGCGATGGCCCAGTTCACCCAGGTCGGCGGCCGTGAGCGCGATGTTGGTCAGGCCGCCGGCGAGCTGGTACTTGATGGTGGCGGTGGGGGCGTGCGTAAACCACGCGCGTTGCGCATTCACCGGCGCCGATGCGGCGGCCAGGCCCAGCGCATTGGCCAGTTTGGCGGCCGACAGCCGCTTGAGCTTGCCCGCGGACGCGGTGGCGCCGAATACGGTGCTGCTGTAGCCGACCACCGATGCGGGATTCGCGGATTTGCCATCTTTGGTGTCGCGGTAGCCGCTCATCGCGGCGCCGAAGCGGCACGAGATCTCGTGCGACACGGCCACGGCGGCGATCAGGTCGCGGCCGGAGCGCCGGTGCGTCTCCGCCGTCGCGAATGCGCCGGGCAGTACGTACGGGCTCACGTGGCCCGGCAACAGCACGGAGTCGGCGTCGAGCGCGTTGAGCAATTCGCTGTTGGCGAACGCGGCGCCGTACGCGGTCGAGCGCTCGCCGGTGCCGATGATGGTTGCATCGCCCGCGCTGCCGCCGATGCGGCGGCCCGTTTCGATGCCGATGCGCCCCCTCGGATGATCGATACCCGCCAGCGCGACGCCCAGCGAATCGAGGATGTCGCGTTTGCATTCCTGCACGACGATGTCGGGTAACCGGGCGATGTCGACGTCGGCCGAGAAATCGGCCAGTTGCTGGACGATGGTGGGGTGACTCATGTGTCTCGCTCCTCGTTCTGATCTGTTTCTGCGAATACCGTCAGGTTTGGCTCTGATGCCGCCGTACGCAATGTTTGCGCCCGAAACGTTCCGCGCTTCGAAAATCCCGCACCGGCAAGCGCGCGCTCGACCGGCGCATGCGGGCATTCCCTGATGGGAAATCCCCGCACGCGAAATAGAATAACAACTGTTAGTTAGATTGCAAGGTATCTCGACGATCCCTTGCGCGCTCCCCCGGTGCCGCGAACCGACGCGGGTCACTTCATCGACGGGCGTCGACACACGCCGCCCGCCGTTCCACACATCCCTGGGTTCAGCATGAAATACGAAGATTTCCAGTTCCTCCTGTTCGATCGCCAGCCGGACGGCGTCCTGCTCGTCACGCTCAATCGTCCGGAGGTGATGAACGCCACGAACAACCGGATGCACTGGGAGTTGACCAAGGTATGGGGCGTCGTCGGCGACGATCCGGGCGTCAAGGTGGTCGTCGTGACGGGCGCCGGCGATCGCGCGTTCTCGGCCGGCGGCGATCTCTCCGTGGTCGAGGAAATGGCGGCCAGCCAGGAGGCCACGATGCGCGTGATGAAGGAGGCGTCCGACATCGTCTACAACATGCTCGCGTGCGACAAGCCGATCGTCTCCGCGATCAACGGCACGGCCGTCGGCGCGGGCCTCGTCGTCGCGTTGCTGGCGGACGTGAGCGTGATGGCCGAGGATGCGAAGCTGACCGACGGACATGCACGCCTCGGCGTGTCGGCGGGCGATCACGCGGCCATCGTGTGGCCGCTGCTGTGCGGGATGGCGAAGGCCAAGTATTACCTGATGACCGCGGATTTCGTCGACGGCAAGGAAGCTGAACGAATCGGCCTGGTCAGCTTTTGCGTGCCGCGCGTCGACGTGCTGTCGCGATCGCTGGCCATTGCCGCCAACCTCGCGCGCGGCAGCCAGACCGCGATTCGTGCGACCAAGAAATCGCTCAACAACTGGATGCGCGTGGCGGGGCCGGTATTCGACAACTCGCTCGCGCTGGAGATGCTGTGTTTCCTGGGTGCGGACGTCAAGGAAGGCGTTGCCGCCTTGCGCGGCAAGCGTCAGCCCGAATTTCCGTCGGCCCGGCTGCCGCAGGCGTGACCGGTCGAGCGCACGTATCGCGCTCGTGTCGGGTCCTTCAATCTAACTAACGACAGGTTAAATGAGGCGGCTCGCAATCTCCATACCGGATGCGTGTACTTGGCCCGCGAGGACGGCGGCAACCTGTGCGAGGAGATGAACGTGCCCGAATGCCCGTCCGGCATCGGCGCGCGCAACGGCTACGCGTGCGCGCCGGGCGGCGAGCACGGACGCACGCTGTTCATGTGCGTGACGCCTGCCGATTTCAATCCCGAGGTGCGCCGCGCCAATCCGCGGAGTGCGGTGCTGTCGACCCGCGTCGACGTACCGCTGGCCTGATGCACCCCGTTACACCAACCGGAGATGTCATGACGACTGTAACCAGCGCCGCTCAAACCGCGCGTGCGAAAGCGCTCGCGTGGATCGGACGGGGCGCGAAGCGCCTGCTGATCGGCGGGCAATGGGTCGACGCCGCATCGGGCAAGACGTTCGAGACGATCAACCCCGCCACCGAACAGCTGCTTTGCCGTGTCGCCGAGGCCGACAGTGCCGACGTCGACGCGGCGGTGATCGCCGCGCGCAAGGCGTTCGATGCACCGTCGTGGTCCGCGTTGTCGCCCCACGCCCGCACGCGCGCGCTGCTGAAGATCGCGGACAAGATCGACGCCCATATCGACGAACTGGCCGCGATCGAGTCGCTCGACAACGGCATGCCGCTGTGGTTCGCGCAGGCCGCCGTGACCGCGACGGTGGACATCGTGCGCTACTACGCGGGCTGGTGTTCGAAGGTGCTCGGCACCACGATTCCGTCGGACGGCAGCACGCTGATCTATACGCTGCGCGAACCGCTCGGCGTATGCGGCCAGATCATCCCGTGGAACGTGCCGATCCTGATGGCCGCGATCAAGTTCGCCAACGCACTGTGCTGCGGCAACACGGTGATCCTCAAGCCCGCCGAGCTCGCATGCCTCACCTCGATTCGCCTCGCGGAGCTGATCCAGAAAACGGACCTGCCGCCGGGCGTCATCAACGTGTTGCCGGGTTTCGGCGCGACCGCAGGCGCCGCGCTGGCGCAGCACCCGGGCGTGGACAAGATCGCGTTCACGGGCTCGACGGCCGTCGGCAAGCAGATCACGCGCGACGCCACGGGGAACCTGAAGAAAGTGACGCTGGAGCTCGGCGGGAAGGCGCCCAACGTGGTGTTCGCCGACGCCGACATCGAGAAGGCCGTGCAGGCCGCGGTGAAAACCTTCTGCGGCAACTCGGGCCAGGTATGCTCGGCGGGCACGCGGTTGTTCGTGCAGCAGAGCATCCACGAGCGGGTGGCGGAGCGCGTGGCGCAGGTGGCGGCCGCGTGGAAGGCCGGCGACCCGTTCGCGGCCGACACGAAGATCGGCCCGCTGATTTCGGCGACGCAGCGCGAGCGTGTCCGGTCGTACATCGATGTGGGCCGGGAAGGCGGCGCGACGTTGCGGCTCGGCGGCCAGCCGTGGAGCGGCGCCGGCTACTTCGTCGAGCCGACGGTGTTCGACAACGTGCGCAACGGCATGCGAATCGCGCAGGAAGAGATTTTTGGGCCCGTGCTGTCGATCATCCCGTTCAAGGACGAGGACGATGCGGTGCTGCAGGCGAACGACACCACCTACGGCCTGTCCGCCGCGGTATGGACACGCGACGTCGCGCGCGCGCATAAGGTGGTGCGCGCGCTCAAGGCCGGGCGGCTGTGGATCAACACCTTCGGCGAATCCGATCCGGCCATGGCGTTCGGCGGATACAAGCAATCGGGGTGGGGCCGCGAGTTTGGCCAGGAATCGATCGACGCGTACACGCAGACCAAGTCGATCATGCTCCGCATGTAAATTTCGTCATCCAGAACAATTTGGAAGGAGACATCTGTGAGCCTCAACCCGAGTATTCCGGATTTCGTGCGCGGCACCAAGCAACTGCTGATCGGCGGACAGTGGGTCGAGCCTACCGGTGGCGAACGCATCGAGGCCATCAATCCCGCGACCGGGGAAGTGCTGTGCCATATCGCGCAGGGCAACGCGCAGGACGTGAGCCGCGCCGTGTGGGCCGCACGCCGGGCGTTCGACGGGCCGTGGAGCCGCTTCACGCCGCATGAGCGGCGCAAGCTGCTGCTGCGTGTGCACGACGTCATCCTCGATCACTTCGACGAGCTTGCGCTGATCGAGACGCTCGACATGGGCGCGCCGCTCGTGCGGACGCGAGGCTACAAGGAATGGCTGTCGCAATTGCTGCAGTTCTACGCATCGCAAACCGGCGCCGGCGCGATGGAAACGCCGCCGATGTCGATCGCGCCCGGCTTCACCGCGCTCAAGCAGTTGATGCCGGTGGGCGTGGTCGGCGGCATCATTCCGTGGAACGGCCCGCTGATGGGGATGTGGTGGATCTACGGCCCTGCGCTCGCCACGGGTTGCACGGCCGTGCTGAAGCCGGCCGAGGATGCGTCGCTGTCGTCGCTGCGCGTGTCGGAACTGATGATGGAAGCCGGCGTGCCCGACGGCGTGATCAACGTCGTGACCGGCTACGGCAAGGACGTCGGCCAGGCGCTGGCCGAACATCCGGACGTCGATCGTGTGGCTTTCACGGGATCGGTGGGCACCGCGCAGGCCATCGTGCGCGCGTCGGCCGGCAACCTGAAGCGGCTGCAGCTCGAACTCGGCGGCAAGTCGCCCGACATCGTGTTCGCCGATGCCGATCTCGACAAGGCCGTGCCCGGCGCGGCGATGGGCGTGTTCACCAACACCGGCCAGGTCTGCGTGGCCGGCACGCGCATCTTCGTGCAGCGTGCGATTCACGACGAGTTCGTGCAGCGCATGGCCGCGTTCGCGGGCACCATCCGGATCGGCGACGGTCGCGATCCGGATACGCAGATCGGCCCGCTGATCTCGCGGCGCCAGCTCGATCGCGTGATGCACTACGTGGACATCGGCGGCAAGGAGGCGCGGCTCGTGCACGGGGGCCGGCGGCCGGCCGGCGCGCCGGCCGGCGGTTTCTTCGTCGAGCCCACGGTGTTCGCCGATGTGCGCAACGACATGACGATCGCCCGCGAGGAAATCTTCGGGCCCGTCGCGTCGGTGATCCCGTTCGACACGATGGACGAAGCGTTGCAGCTCGCGAACGACACGCCGTACGGTCTTGCCGGCGGCGTATGGACGAGCAGCCTGTCGACCGCGCACAAGGTCTCGCAAGGCATTCGCTCGGGTACCGTCTGGGTCAACTGCTACGGCGTGATCGATCCGGCCGTGGGCTTCGGCGGCACCAAGATGAGCGGCTATGGATGGAAGGGCGGGAAAGAACACGTCGAGAGCTTCCTGTACCCGAAGGCCACCTATATCAATCTGGTCTGAGCCGGCACGTCGCCGTCGTTCGACCCCATTCCGCTGCAGGCAGGAGACAGACATGAAAGGCGTAGTTTTCAGAGGCGAACGCACGCTCGAGATCCTGGATTTCGAGGACCCGACGCCCGGCCCGGGCGATGCCGTGATCGAGATGAGGGCGTCGGGCATGTGCGGCAGCGACCTGCACTTCTACCGCAATAAGCCGGCCGACGTGATCCGGTCGCTGGGCTTCAAGGATCTCGCATCGCGCGGTATGTCGGAGGACACGCCGATCATCGGCGGTCACGAGCCGTGCGGACAGGTGGTCGCAGTCGGCGCGGGCGTCGATCCGCGCGCGTTCAAGGTCGGTGACCGCGTCGCGGTGTTCCACTACGAAGGCTGCATGCACTGCGACCACTGCCGCACCGGCTGGACGCAGATGTGCAGCCACGGCGCGGACATTCACGGCGTCATCAAGCACGGCGGCCACGCGCATTACATGAAGGTGCCCGTGACGTCGCTGGTCCACCTGCCCGATGAAGTCTCGTTCGCCACCGGCGCCGCGATTTCCTGCGGCACGGGAACGGCCTGGGGCGCGCTGCTGCGTCTCGACATCAGCGCGCGCGACACGCTCGCCGTGTTCGGCCTGGGCCCGGTCGGACTGTCGGCCGTGCAGCTGGCCGCGGCGATGGGCGTGGAAGTGATCGGCGTCGACATCGCGGCCGACCGCGTCGCGCGCGCGAAGGATTTCGGCGCGACGCACGTGATCGACGGCAGCCGGCAGGACCCGATCGAGGAGATCTTCAAGCTCACCGGCGGCCTCGGCGTGACCTGCGCGATGGATTGCGCAGGCGGCGACGTGCCCAGGCAGCAGGCCGTGCGCAGCACGCGCCCGTGGGGCCGCATCGCGCTGGTGGCCGTGGGCGGCAACCTCAACGTCGACGGCATGAAGGACGTGATCGGCAAGCAGCGCACGATCATCGGGTCCTACACGTTCTCGGAAGTCGGGATGAAGGAATGCATCCACTTCGTCGCCAATCACGGCGTGGACGTCGACAAGCTGTTCACCGACCGTTGGAAACTGGAGCAGGCCGACGACGCTTACCGGCAGTTCGACGCGCAGGCGGGCGGCAAGGGCGTGTTCGTGTTCTGAACACGCCGGGCCATCTGCGACGAGGAGACGGAAGAATGGCGAAATTCGACCGGCAAGGGATCGAAGATTCGATGGCCACACTGTGCCGGATGGCGTTGCAGACGCAGTACGCCGCTGCCGTTCTACGGCGGCCGCGTGCCGGCCCACGAAGCGGCGCGAGCGTTGGGTCCGATGCCGCGTGCGATGGATTGCGGCGACCTGCACGAGGAAGCCGGCCACATGACCGAATACGTGGCACCGACGCTGCTGGCGGCCACTACATCTTCGGCGCGGTGGCGGCCGCCGCGGCCAGCATTGCATGGATCGGCGCGGTCGGAATCCTGGGCGGTTTCGCCGGGCCGTACCTGCTCGGCGTGACCAGGGACCGGCGGCTCCCCGGCGACGCTGCTGCTGATGGCCGTCGTCGCGTTGCTTGCCGCAGGTATCGCATTTTCGGTGGGGCGGCAGCGCCGCACCCATCGCCACACATAAACCGACGAGGCCCGCGCGCATGCCGGGCCATTCACCTTTCGATCACCGAGGAAACTGCCATGACTGTTACCCGCGACACCCGGCCCGTTGCGCCGGACAACTGCCCGCCGCTCGAGCAGGCGGTGGTGCGCTTCATCCAGGAACTGAAATACGAGCATCTCGATGCGCGCGCACATGCCGGCATCAACCGGTTGATGCGCGACCAGATTGCGTTGCAGGTCGGCATTTCGAAACTGCCGTGGTCCGAGCAGCTGCTCGCATACGCGACGGCCCAGCAGCGCCCGGGCAAAAGCCGCGTGAGCGCGTCGGCACTGACGATGAGCGCGGCCGACGCCGCGTTCGTCAACGGTTCGTACGGGCACGGTTTCGAATACGACGACGCGCACGGCCCCAGTTACAGTCACCCCGGCAGCTGCGTGATTCCTGCGGCGCTTGCGATCGGCGAGGAACTGGGTTCGTCGCTCGAGGAGATCATCGTCGCGATGGTGGCCGGCTACGAGGTCTATGCGCGCATCGGCATGCTGGCCGCGCCCGAGCTGCTGCAGCGCGGCTATCACCCGCACGGCACGCTGTCCAATTTCGGCGCGGCGGCCGTCGCGGCCAAGCTGCGCGGGTTCGACGCCGAGACGACGCTGCACGCGCTGGCGATCGCGCTGAGCCACGTGTCGGGCACGACCGAGTACACGTCGACCGGCGGCTCGATCAAGCGCATCCACGCGGGCATCGGCACGCGCAACGGGATGGCGGCGGCCGACATGGCGCGCGCCGGCATCACCGGCCCGCGCGCGTTCCTGAGCGGCAACAAGGGCTTTTTTCGCACCTTCCTGCAACGCACGGCAGGGGACGACGCCGAACGGCGCTTCGCCGTCGACCGGCCGTTCGAGATCGGCACGGTGTGGCTGAAGGCGTATTGCGCGTGCTACTGCACGCACGCGTACATCGATGCGCTGCGGCCGTTCGCGGCACGCCGCGACGAGATCGCCGACATCCACCTGAAGATCACGCCGCACTTCAACGTCGTCGTCGGCACGGCCAATATCAACGCATACGCGCCGAAGAACATCGAACACGTGCAGTTCAGCCTGCCGATCCAGGCCGCGTTCACGCTGCTCGGCAAGGGCAACGGCTACCCGGTCCACCGCGACTACCTGGCCGGCAAGGTCGACATGGCGCCCGTGATCGACATCGCGCGCAGCATCCGCATCACCGAGGACCCCGCGCTCGAGAAGCAGTATCCCGGCAAGTTCGTGGCCGACGTGACCGTCACGTTCAAGGACGGCCGCACCGAGCACGTGTTCGTCGGCGACCCGATCGGCACCGACACGAACCCGATGCCGGAGCACGAGCAGGACGCGAAGTTCATGGACCTGACCACGGACGTGCTGGGTGCCGAACGGGCGCGCGCGCTGCTGGCCGCGCTGCGTGAGCTGAACCCGGCGACGAAGGCCGCCGATCTGACTGCCATGTGGACTGTCTGACGCCGGGCGTGAAAATGGTCCAGGGGGATGGGTACGCCCCAGACGACCTTTCGTGGGGGCCGGCGGCCGGTATGGCATCGTTCATTCGAACCCGCGAAGCAATCGGGTGAGCGAAAGGCCGATATCCGCCGGCCGCGGCGATTGCCGAGGTCAGGCCATGGCTGAGCCGGGCCGTATGCCGAAGAGGATCGCGCGAAGCAGCAGGGCACGAACCGTGTCGTTGCATCCGTCGCTGGCCAGGTCGCGCCTGCGGAGACGTCGACCTCGGAATCATCGCGAATTCGATCGGATATTATTGGCGCTTTCGCGCAGTATCCGTCGCGGCTCGTCGATTTTTCGGCTATCGGTCTGTCGCCAATCGCAACCACCATACAGCGGCTACTCCGTACAACGAGTGCTATTGCAATGGATCGAGATCTTCAGACGATGCTTCGCCGCTATCGCGATCGAGATATCGACTTGCACCAGCTTCGAATGTGGTTGAACGACGCAAGTGCCCGTGTTCAGGCCGCAATTTCGCGCGGTCTGTTTCTGAAGCTCATGCGGGGAAATGAAGCCGAGAGCCATGGCGCAGTCGCCCGATTGCTGCCGGCTTGTGCGCACTGCCTCGGTATCGGCCCACCCGGGCAATTCGTGTCACGCGCTCAATACCGGCAATCTTCCCGGCACCGTGACGCTGCCGTCGCAAGTGGAATGCTCACGGAAGTCGCTCCACCGCCTTTGGGATCGGCAGGGGCAGGGTCGGCCGGTGCTGCGACGTACTATCGCTGCAACCCGTGTCATGCGATTTGGGCGTTCGTGGAGCCGGAGAGAGCGGAGAACGGTGCATGGAACAGGGTCATTTAGATTGCCCGATCCGGCCGGGGGATTCACGAAGCAGGCGCTTGCTTCGGGCACGCAGATGGCCGTGGTTGATCCGTCGGCCTGCGGATGCCGGGCGGGGCCGCCGCGCGCGAATCGCGACCGCCCGCCCCGATCGCGTCTATTTCCGACCGCTCGCGACGATTGCTTCGGCCGCGCGAATGACCGGGAGATCGACCATGCGGCCGTCCAGGCTGAATGCCGCGCCGCCGTGCTTCCCGGCTTCGTCGATCACGCGGCGCGCCCACGCGTGCTCATCGTCCGAATAGCCGAATGCGTCGTTCACGCCGGCGACCTGCGCCGGGTGGATGCACAGCTTGCCGCCGAAGCCGAACGCGCGCGCGCGCCGGGCATCGGCCGCGAGGCGTTCGGCGTCGTCGGTGCGCACGGTCACGCCGTCGATCGGCGCGGGTAGCCGCGCGCGGCGCGATGCGGCCACGAGCGCGTTGCGCACAAAGGCGAGCTCCGGTTCCTCTGCCGATGCGCGCATGCCGAGGTCGAGCTGGAAATCCAGATGACCGAACGCGAGCCGCACGACCTGCGGATCGCGCGCCAGCGCATCGACCGCATCGAGCCCGGCCAGCGATTCGATCAGCGCGACGATGCGCGCTGCGTCGCCGAGCTGTTGCGCGACACGACGCAGTGCGCTCGCGTCTTCAGCCTTGGGCAGCATCACGACGACGTCTTGCCGCGTCCAGGCGCGCAGCAGTGCGATGTCCTCGTCGTGCCACGGCGTACCGACGGCATTCACGCGCACGACGGTGCGCGAGCGCTGCTCCAAATCCAGCAGCGGCAGGTGCTGCGCGAGTTGCGCACGCGCGGCGTCCTTGGCGTCCATGCCGACCGCATCCTCGAGGTCGATGACGATGCAGTCGGCTGCCGACTCGAGCGCCTTCGCAAAGCGCTCGGGCCGGGTGGCCGGCACGAACAGGAAGCTGCGGGCGTGATGCAGGGGAGAAGAGGGCGTGGACATGGTTCAGATCGCGCCGGCGGCGCGTAGTCGTTCGATCTCGGCGTCGGAGCGCCCGAGCTCGCGGAGGATGGTCGTGCTGTGCTCGCCGAGCGCGGGCACCGCGTCCATGCGAACGTCGAAGCTGTCGATCGTGGCAGGCGGCAGCAGCGCCTGCAGTTCGCCGGCGGGTGAATCGATCGTGCGAAAGCGCGCGCGCGCATGCAGTTGCGGGTGCGTCCACAGATCGCCCACCTGATTGACCGCGGCGTTGGCAATTTGAGCTTCGTCGAGGCGCGCAATCACTTCCTGCGCCGTCAGGCCGGCGAACACCGCTTCGATCACGGCTTTCAGTTCCGCGCGATGTTCCGAGCGGCGCACGTTGGCGTCGAAGCGAGGGTCGGTCGCGAGCGCCGGGTCGCGCAGCACGGTCTCGCAGAACACCTTCCACTCGCGCTCGTTCTGCAGGCCCAGCATGACTACGCGACCATCGCCCGCCGTGAAGGGGCCGTACGGATAGATCGTCGCGTGCGCCGCGCCGTTGCGGCCCGGCTGCTGCTGGCCGTCGTACGCGTAGTACATCGGAAAGCCCATCCACTCGGCAAGCGCTTCGAGCATCGATATTTCCACGTGCGAGCCTTCGCCCGTGACGCCGCGCTGCAGGAGCGCGCTGAGAATGCCCGTGTACGCATACATACCGGCCGCGATGTCCGCGATCGAGTTGCCGGCCTTGCAGGGCTCGTCGGCGGTGCCCGTGATCGACAGGAACGCCGCCTCGCTCTGGATCAGCAGGTCGTAGGCTTTCTTGTCGCGATACGGGCCGTCGCCGCCGTAGCCGGAGATGTCGCACACGATCAGCCGCGGATATCGGGCGTGCAGCGCGTCGAACGACAGCCCCATGCGCGCGGCCGCGCCCGGCGCGAGGTTCTGCACCAGCACGTCGGCCTGGGCGATGAGCTCGCCGAGCACGTCCTGCGCGTCTGGGTGCTTCAGGTCCAGCGTGAGGCTTTCCTTCGAGCGGTTCGTCCAGACGAAATGCGACGCGAGTCCGCGCGTGCGGTGATCGTAGGCGCGCGCGAAATCGCCGACGCCGGGGCGCTCCACCTTGATGACGCGCGCGCCGAGGTCGGCGAGCTGGCGGGTGCAGAAGGGCGCGGCGATCGCGTGTTCGAGCGTGACGACGGTCATCCCGCTCAGGGGGCCTTTTCGAGCTTGCATGGTCATAGTGCTATTCCAGTTCGGCGCTGGCCTGCATGGCCAGCTGCCCTTGCGGGCCGCGCGCCCACAGGCGGGCGGCACGACCTTCGAGCTTGCCGTTCACCGTGAACGGCGCGGTGTCGAACAACGGGCTGACGGCCTTGAACTCGAAGCGGCGAACGGTCTTGTCGGGGTGCGTGCGGCGCAGTTCCTCCAGCAGCAGCATCGCGATCAGCGGGCCGTGCACCACGAGGCCCGGATAACCTTCTTCCCGCATCGCGTATGGGCGGTCGTAGTGAATCCGGTGACCGTTGAAGGTCAGTGCGGAAAAACGCATCAGCAGCACCGGGTCGGGCATGACGATGCGCGAATATTGCTCGTCGGGCGGTGCGGGCAGTGGAGCCGGTGCCGGTGCGCCGGCCGACGCGGGCGGCGGTGCGTCGCGGTATACGATGTCCTGTTCTTCGCGGATCGCCACGCCTTGTGCGTCGCTGATTTCATGCAGTACGGTCACGAAAACGAGCTGGCCGCTGCGGCCGGACTTGCTTTGCACGTTCGTGATCGTCGACCGGCGCTGCACGGGCGCATCGACGGCCAGCGGGCGCAGGAACTGCAATCGTCCGCCGGCCCACATGCGGCGCGGCAGCGCAACCGGCGGCAGGAAACCGCCGCGCCGCGGATGACCGTCGACGCCGATATTCGATTGGCGCTCGCCAGGCAGGAAGTATAGCCAGTGCCACAGCGGCGGCAGGGCGGCCGGCAGTGCGGACGCGTCCGCATAATCCAGCGTGGCCCGCAGGAGGCGGATTGGCGCGTGGGTGATCCGGTCCGCGCTTTCTTCGCTGCGGCCGACCCAGGCGTCGAATGATTCGGATTGCTCGACACACATGTCGTTTCGCGCTCTCGAAATGTGAAGCGTCGTGAAGGCTGCAAGCGTCCGCATGGCTGCTTGCAGCCATTCCCGTCAGAGTTCGTTGACCAGTTCCGGCACGAGCGCGAACAGATCGCCGACGAGGCCATAGTCGGCCACGCTGAAGATCGGCGCTTCCGGATCCTTGTTGATCGCGACGATCACCTTCGAATCCTTCATGCCGGCCAGATGCTGGATCGCACCCGAGATGCCGACCGCGATGTACAGCTGCGGTGCGACGATCTTGCCGGTCTGGCCGACCTGGTAGTCGTTCGGCACGTAGCCGGCGTCGACTGCCGCGCGCGATGCGCCGAGCGCTGCCGACAGCTTGTCCGCCAGCGGCTCGAGCACCTTCGTGTAGTTCTCGCCGCTGCCCAGACCGCGGCCACCCGACACGATGATGCTCGCGCTCGTCAGTTCCGGACGGTCCAGCTTCGTCACTTCGCGGCTCACGAACTGCGACTTGCCTGCATCGGCCGCCGCGTCGATCTTCTCGACCGCTGCGCTGCCGCCTTCCGCTGCCACCGGATCGAAGCCCGTTGCACGCACCGTGATCACCTTGATCGGGTCGCTCGATTGCACCGTCGCGATCGCGTTGCCCGCATAGATCGGGCGCTCGAACGTGTCGGCACCGTCAACCGCCGTGATGTCCGAGATCTGCGCGACGTCCAGCTTCGCGGCGATACGCGGCGCGATGTTCTTGCCGTAGGCCGTCGCCGGCGCGAGGATGTGCGAGTAATCCTTCGCGATGTTCAGCGCGGTCGCTTCGACGTTTTCCGCGAGGCCTGCTTCGAGTTGCGGCGCATCCGCCAGCAGCACCTTCGAAACACCTGCGATCTTCGCTGCTGCGTCCGCAGCCGCTTGCGCGTTGTGGCCCGCGACCAGCACGTGGATGTCGCCACCGATCTTCTGCGCCGCCGCCACCGTGTTCAGCGTCGCGGCCTTGATCGACGCGTTGTCGTGTTCTGCAATCACCAGAATCGTCATTTCTTTGCGCTCCCTCTTACAGCACCTTGGCTTCGGTCTTCAGCTTCTCGACCAGCGTCTTCACGTCCGGCACCTTCACGCCGGCCGCGCGCTTCGGCGGCTCGACCACCTTCAGCGTCTTCAGGCGCGGCGCGACGTCCACGCCCAGGTCTTCCGGCTTGACGGTTTCGAGCGGCTTCTTCTTCGCCTTCATGATATTCGGCAGCGTCACGTAGCGCGGCTCGTTCAGGCGCAGGTCGGTCGTGACCACGGCCGGCAGCGTCAGCGACAGCGTTTCCGCGCCGCCGTCGACTTCGCGTGCAACCGTCGCCTTGCCGTCGGCCACCGT
>NZ_CADFDB010000019.1 GCF_902832845.1 Burkholderia metallica
ACCCTGCTTCCCTCTTCCGCGCCGCGTTTCCGTTAGCGCGAAAGAGGCGTGATTCTAAGCACCGGCCACCTTCCACGCAAGCCCTTTGTGAAAATAGTTTTCGCTGCGTCCTGTAGAGATGACGCAAACCGCTCCCCTTCCATATAGAGAGCACCACGGAACGGACGAGGAACCGCGTGCCGTCGAGTATCATGCCGCGACCGAACCACGCTCTCATATCCACGATGGACAGCACCACTCAACCCGGCGACGCCGACCTTCGCGACGAATATGCAGCGCTGCGCGAGCGCGCCATCATCCTGGAAGAACAGGTTCCGCCGCTTCTGCAACGCATCTCGGATGTCTTGCCGCGAATCTGCGGCGAATCCGAACTGGCGGACGAGCACCGCGAGCGGCTCGTCGGCGCGCGCAACGCGGCGATGGTCTCGATCGAGAACTATCAGCAGGCGATTCCGTTCCTGCAGACGGCCGACTCGATCATCGAGCAACTGGACAAGACGCCCGAGCGCGACGAAGACATCGAGTGGCGTGAGTCGCTGCTGCAGCGGCTCGACGAACTGATCGACGTCGCAGTCGTGATGATCGACGACGCAGAAAATTACTTCGAACAGGCGCACGCCTGCGATCTGTCCAGCGTGCCGAAAGCCATCCTCGAGGATTGAGCACAGCCGCTCGGGACCGCGTCGCGCACCGGCGTCATGTTGCGCGCGGCAGCCGTCCCGACGCGTGCCGGCTGGTAGTCGCAGCCTGACACATTCGTCGGCACACCGGCCGCCCTCCTCCCGCAAAAGCTCACCTTTTCGCGACGCCCGTCGCCGGGCCGACACTACGCCAGTGCATCGAGCACGATCGTCTCGCTGACGATCGGCACGCGGATGTATCCGCCCTCCGCATCGCCATACGCGTGCGCATTCCCGTCGACGACGTATTGCGCCGTCAGCGCGCACAGGGTCGCGTCCCGCGCATCGACGGACTTCAGCGTCGACACGTCGATCCCCAGTCGCTCCAGCAACTGCCGACGCTGGTTGCGTTTCTGCTTCGCCGACGCCACGGCCTTGCCCAGCAGCGCGCAGGTGATCGCAAAAGGATAGGTTTCGAAACTTGCGCGTCCGCCCGCATAGTGCGCGCCGGTCAGCAGCGGATAGGCATCCGCGAGTGCGCGGTAGACGCGCTCTCCCATGAACATCCAGTCGAAGAAACCCGACGTGCTCGCGACCGCCTGCTCCCGCGACGGCGTCGGAAAGCACGAGATCCGTTCACGCGCGAGCGCCTGTTCGGCCGCCCTGCGCCCGCTCCCCGTCCACCACAGACTCGGCGCGTCGACACCGACGGCCACGACATCATGGGCGAGACACAGCGCGGGCACCGCCTCGGGCGCGATCCGCTCCTCGCGGCAGACGACCGTCGATCCGCGCAGGACCACGAGATCGCATTGCTTCTTTTCCCCGCCCACGTCGACGCCCG
Organism: Burkholderia metallica; assembly: GCF_902832845.1. GTDB lineage: Bacteria > Pseudomonadota > Gammaproteobacteria > Burkholderiales > Burkholderiaceae > Burkholderia > Burkholderia metallica. The sequence continues at coordinate 1,465 of NZ_CADFDB010000019.1, forward strand.
CCACGGCCGGCGATTGCCGCGCAGCGGACCGGAGGGAGCCAGCCGAGCGCATGCGGCAGCCTCAGTCCGCCGGCCGCGCGTCGTAGGCAGCGTCGAAGATCGCCTCGAGACCGGGATGCACGCCGCGCATCGGGTCGACGACCGACTTTGCCCAGTCGAAATACGCCTGCTTGCGCTCGAGCGGCCAGTCCGCGGGCGGATGCCGCGCGATGTCGCGCAGATTGCAGATCTTGTCGGCCAGCTTCACGAGCTTCGCGCGCCGGCTGATGGTCGCCGCATGCTCGACCTGCAGGCGCTTGCGCTCTTCCTTCGGCAACGACTTGTCGTCGGTGACTTCCATCACGATGTCCGCCACGTCTTTGCCGAACAACCGCAGCAACTCCTGCTCGGTCGTCTCGGTATCCTCGACCGTGTCGTGCAGCACGGCCGCGACGATCACGCGTTCGTCCTCGACGCCGGCCTCGTTGGCCAGCACGTCGGCGAGCGCGATCGGATGATTGATGTACGGCGACGCCTCTTCGTCCTTGCGCCGCTGATTGCGATGCTTGTCTGCCGCGAATGCGATGGCGGCTACCAGTTTTTTCATGTTCCCCCCTCGTATGGCCTGACCCGCGACCGGCAGAACCGGCCGCGTGCATTTCCGAACCGCACATACTACCTGTTCGCGATGAACCTGCCCGTGCGTCGGCAGCCCCGCATGCGTCGAATCACACGCCGACCGTTGCGCGCGGCAACTCGACGACGTTGACCCGCGCGCCGAATACGTCCCGCACGAGCGGCAGCAGATGGTCGTGGTGCGTCAGGAACAGCACCTGGGTTCGCGTCGACAGATCGCGCAGCGCATCGAGGCCGGCCTTCGCGCGCGCATCGTCGAAGTTGATGAACAGGTCGTCCGCGACGAACGGCAGCGCGGTCCGGCTGCCGAGCTGCAGCTCCAGCGCCGCGATCCGCAGCGCGAGAAACAGCTGGTCACGCGTGCCTTCGCTCAACCCGGCGACCTCGACCGACGCGCCCTTCGTCCGCCGTGCGTACAGCGCGGGCGGCGTCCGTTCGGTATCGACGGTCAGCCGCGCGAATTCGCCCAGCGTGAGCCCGGCGAAGATCTCGCCCGCCCGTCGGAGCATCGGCCCCTGCTTCTGGTCGCGATAGCGATCCGTCGCCCACTTCAGCAACCGGCTCGCCGTGGCCGCCTCCAGGTACTGCTCGGCCGCCTCGCCCATCGCCGCCAGCGCTTCCTGCCGCTTCGACTCGGCCACGGCCGCGTTCGCCTGGCCATCGATCGCGCCGAACGCCTGATCGGCCACGACCTGCTGCTGCGACAGCTCGTTCAGCCGCTTGCCGACGTCGCCGAGCGCCTGCTTCACCGCTTCAAGGTGCGCCGGGACGTCGGCGATGTCCTGTTCCGCGACCTCGGCTTCGACCGCGGAACGGGACAGGCCGTCGCCATCGCGCACCAGCGCCTCGTGCGCGGCATCGACCGCCTGCCGAAGCTGGCGCTGGCGATCCGAGCGTTCGGCCAGCGGCAGCGCCGCATCGATCGACGCGACGCCGGCCAGCTGCAACAGCGGCTGGATGCGCGCGTCGGCGCCGGCCACCGCGGCGGCCGCGTCCGCGACCTTGCCGTCGGCCTGCCGCACGGCCTCGTCGGCCCGCTCGATCGCACGCGCGCTTTCCCTGGCCGCCGCGAGGCGCATCGTCAGCCGGCGCGCGACGTCCGGCCAGTCGCCGCTCGACAGCCACTCCGGCGCGAGCGCCGCGGCCAGCCGCCGGGCGCCCGCCTCGAGCGCGGCGAGCTCCGCTTGGATCGCGGCGATCCGGTTGCGCGGCGCATCGGCATCGGCCAGTTCCGCCGTCACCGCGTTGGCGAGCGCGAGCGCGCCTTCGGCCGCGGCCAGCGTCGCCGCGCTCGCGGACAGCTTCGCGTCGGCCAGCGCGGCGCGCCATTGCGCATGCCACGCGTCGTAGGCCGTCTGCGCGTGGCCGACGCGCGACTGCGCCGTCGCGCACCCGCGTTCGGCTTCCCGCGCGCGATCGTCGAGGCTGTCCTTCTGCGCGGCCGCTTTCTCGGCCGACTGCACGAACGTCTCGGCGACGGCGATGAGCGCGGCGAGCCCTTCCGACTCGCTGCCCCGCGATACCGCCAGCAGCGCCGCACACAGCGCCGTTTCCGCACCGACCCGTGCAGCCCGCATCGCGTCGAACTCGCGGCGTTGACGCTCCAGCTCCGTCTGCGCGGCGAACACCGCGTCGCGTTTCGCCAGCCAGTCGCCCATCGCCGCCAGCGGCATGCCGGGCACCGCGGCCGTCGTCGCGAGTGCGCTCCATGCGTCGCGATGCGCGGCGAGTTCGCGCTCGCGCTCGTCCAGCGCGGCCTGCCTGCGCGTCACGCCGGCACGCGCGGATTCGACCTGCTGACGCAGCGACTGCAACGTCGCCGCCGCCTGCGTCGCGCCGAGCTGCGCATCGACGAGTTCGTCCGCGAGACGAATCGCGTCGTCGACCGCCGGTGCGCCCGTCGCGAGATCGACCGCGCCGCTGCGGATATCGCCCCACGCACCGTCGCGCCGCGCACGCGCCGCCAGCACGTCGGCGGTCGTGACGACCTTGTGATTCTCCGCGAAGTGCTTCTCCTGCAGTTCGAGCCGCTCGAGCTCTTCGAGTGCGCCGTCCCGCGCATCGCGGGCCGCCGCCGCCGCGCTCGCCCGCTCGCTGTCTTCCTTCAGCAGTGCGCCGAGCCGCGCCGCCGAAGGCACGTCGAGCGCGCGCAATGTATCGACCGGCATGCGCCACTGGCCAAGCGCATCGAGTGCGCCCGACAGCGTGCGCTCGGCCGCGGCGATTTCGTGTTCCAGCGCCTGCTCGCGCGGGCCGCTGTTGCGAAAGCCCTGCGCATCGGCCAGCGCCGCGCGCAGCGCTTCCGGCACCTCGACGGTCGACAGGCGCGCCTGTTGTTCCCGCACCTGTGCAAGCTCGCGCGCGCGTTCATCGAGCGATTCGCGCGCACCGGCGAGCGCCTGATGCAGCGCCCCGTGTTCGCGCAACAGGTTCGCGACGGTCTTCAGCGACAGCGCCGTCGGCAGCGATGCACGCAGCGACGCTTCGTCAGTCGGCCAGCCGAGCTGCGCGGCCGCGTCGAATGCGGCGGCCAGGTGCCGCTCGACGTCCGCGCCGAGCAGCAGCAGATCCTGCGCATGGTTCATGCATGTGCCGCGCAGCCGGTCGAGCGCTTCGATGTCGGCTTCGAGTGCGAGCGTGTCGACGTCGGCGTCGATCGCATCGCGCGCCTGCCGTTTCGCGAGCAGGTCGGCACGCCGTTCCTCGAGCACCTTCTGTTCGGCCGCGAGATCGCCCTGCGCCTTCAGCAGATCCGCGTATGCGGTGGGCGGCAACTCGACGACCGCGCCCAGTTCCGCCAGCGCCGCGTCCTTGACCGTCAACTCCTTCAGGTACGGCGCGAGCCGTCGCACGCGTTCGAGCTTCGAGCGCAGCGCTTCGAGCCGGCGTTGCTCGGCGCGCGCTGCGTCGATCTGCTGTTCGATCGCTTCGCGCGCGTCCTTGCGTTCGACCCAGTCGCGCGTGCGGACCTGGACCGTCTTCAGTTCGGCCACGGCTTCGTTAAAAGACGTTTCGGCGAGCGCAAATGCGCTGCCGCTGCGGCGCGGCGCCCAGAGTTCGGCCGCACGCGCGTCGAGCTCCTCACGCACGCGCCCGAGGCTGCCGACACCGGCGGCGGATTCGAACAACACCTGGCCGAGCTTGTCGGATGCGTCGAGAATGCTCCGGCCGCCGTCGACCAGACGCCCGTGATCGAGCCCGAACATCTGCTCGAAAAATTCGCGCGTGGCGCCGTCGAGGACGGCGGCCAGATAGTCGTCGGGCAGCTTGTCGTCGGCAGGCGTGCGCAGCGGCGTGCGCCCGCGCGCGCGGTGGAACGCGAGCTCGCCCGTGCCGCTCTCCAGGATGCCGCCGATCCGCAGCTCGGGCGTGCTGTGCAGGAAATCGAGCGGCGTCTGCAGCTTCATCCCGAACAGCAGCTCCGACACGGCCGTGCGGATCGTCGACTTGCCGGCCTCGTTCGGCCCCACGATCACATGGAAATCCTCTGCGGCCGACGGGAAACGCAGCGTCTCGTCCGTGAACTTGCCGTACTTGATCAGTTCGAGCTGGCTGATGCGCATCGCTTATTCCCCCCTCGCCAGCCGCGCGAGCAGCGCGGGCCCGACCTGTTCGACGAGCGCCGTGAACTCGCCCGCACGCGCCATCGTCAACAACGGCACCTCTTCCTTCACGTCGCTGCGGACCTTGCCGACGAACGGCTTCAGGTCGCGTTCGAGCAATTCGAGGAAATCCGGATCGCGCGCGGCGTCGGCGAGGATCTGCTTCAGGTCCTCCAGCGCTTCGAGCGGCTCGCTTTCGCCCGGCTGATGATCGGCCGCCGACGTCGCGAGCCGGACCTTTTCGAGCCACAGCCGCTCGTTGCCGATGATGCCGATCTGGTTCAGCACTTCCGCGCGCAAATGCGGCGCGCGGCCGAAAAAGAGGCCGTGTGCGGGCGTGCGCCCCGTGACCGTCACCCGCACCGCGCGCGGCACGTGAGCGTCGACGGTCAGCAGCGCTTCCAGCGACTGGCCGATCTTTCTCGACAGGTCGGCAACGTTCAGGCAGTCCGACGCGTCGACCGACACCGCTTCCCAGCGCAGCACGTCGAGATACAGCCGCTCGACCTGCGTGCGCCCTTGCTCGACCGTCACGAGCACCGCGCCACGGCGGCCCGTCTCGCGAATGTGGCGCCCCTGAAGGTTGCCGGGAAACACCACGGTGGACGGCCCCGACCATTGCTGGAATTCGTGCACGTGGCCGAGCGCCCAGTAGTCGTAGCCTTTCGCGTGCAGTTCGGCCAGCGTGCACGGCGCGTAGTTCGCGTGCGCCGCATAGCCTTCGAGCGCCGTGTGCAGCACGCCGATGTTGTAGTAGCCGGGCACCGGGTCCGGATAGCCGATCGCGAGATTGTCGACGACGGCCTTGTCCTTGAAGCTCTGCCCGTGCAGCGCGACGTCGAACTCCGGCAGCGTGTGGGTTTCGGGCTTGCGGTGGCCGAACACGGTGACGTTGTCGGGCAGCGTCAGCTTCTTCGTCATCTCGCTTTCGGCATCGTGGTTGCCGCCGAGGACGAACGCGCGAATGCCGGCCTTGCGCAAGCGCCCCATCTGCTGGCCGAAGAAGATGCCCGTGTTGTGGTCCTTCCAGTCGCCGTCGTACAGGTCGCCGGCGATCACGAGGAACGCGACTTCCTCTTCGATCGCACGATCCACGAGCTGGCGCAGCGCCTCGCGCGACGCGTTGCGCAACTGCGCGGCCGGCGCATCGGGATACGCGCTCAAGCCGTGCAGCGGGCTGTCAAGGTGTATGTCTGCCGCGTGGATGAACTTCACGAAGATTCCTCTGTGTCATGACGATGGAGCCAGCGATTACCGTGCGGCTGGTCGCGCATGCGCCGAGCCGTCGGCGATGCACCACGGGCGGATGCACTGCCCGTATTCGTCGACCGCGTACATGGGCCGGATACACCTCACCGCGCGCGTCGCCGCAACACATGCAACGTGCGTCCGAGCGAATTACGCGGCCCGTTGCCGGCGGGTCGGGATGGTACCTGAAAGCGGGTAACGACATGACGCTCTCCGTGGGCCCGGATGGTGGAAACGCACGCGATGCGAATTCGAACGGCCATCGTACCGCGGCATGACGGTATTAACGCGAAACCTCGGCCTCGATGAACGTGCCGTTCACGAAACGACAGACGCGATGCGTCGCGCGGCGCGATCGCCGGATAGGGAGACTGCGCGCCGCCGTATCCGGTCCGGCGGCTGTTCGACGCACGGTGCACGACGACCGGCAGTGACTCGTCGCCGTCGATGCGCTTCGAGCGGTCCGACGAAAACGCGACGCGCGGTCACTCTCCACGCGGTACCGGCGGCGGTGCATAGCCGTTGTCGTTGCCGGGGAACGGATTCGCGTTACGGCGCAGCGCCTCCTCGTCGTTCTCCTTCTGCGCGAACAGCGCGACGCCGATCACGCCGACGTTCGCGGAATCGCCGTACTTCGAGTTCGCGACATAGCTGTCGGGCACCGCCGCGAAGCGGAACGCCGCGACTTCGTCGCGGCTCTTGCGGAAACCCTCGATCGTCAGCGTGCGGCCCGGATACAGCACGTAGCCGCCGTTCGTGTAGCTGCCCGGCCGCCCCGACAGCACGTCGAGCCCGTCGACGGTCGACACGACCTCGAACGTACGACGCCCCTGGTTGCGCAGCACGATCAGATAGCGCGAACCCTCGATGCCCGCCATGTGCCAGCGGCCGCCGCTGCGCGCGAGACGCAGCGGCACGCCCTTTTCGTCCGTGAACGACAGCGCGATGTCGCCGTTGGCGAGCGCGACGCGCGTCGGCAACCGGCGAACCTGGGACGCGGGTGGATGCCCGGGCAGCGCATCGTTGTAGTAGACCGACGCGAGATCCGTCGGCTTCGCCGGATCCGCGCGTTCGAAATCAACCTGTCGGGTTTCGGATCGCACCGACTCGCCCCACGCAGTGCCGAGCCCGCGGCGTTCGCCGGCGTCCGGTACGACGGCGGACGCGCTGGCGGACGGCAGGGGCGGTGCCGCACAGGCGGCCAGCCAGAGCGCGCAGGCGAGCGCGAGAAGACGGAACAGGATGTTCATCACGTGAGGCCTCGGAATGTTATCGGGCCGCGCCGGACTCGCCGGAACGGCGTTTTGGTGTCGTCTGTCGTCACGATGCCGATTGGACAGGCTGCCCGTATCGGCCGGCGTCGCGATGGCGGCGGCCCGTATCCCGGGGAGCCCCGCTATTTAAGCATGGCGGGCGAGCAATGGGCAGGGCGCTCACGCAGCCCGTTGCGGGCGCTTGCCGGCGGGCGTCCGGCAGTGCAGCCGTGCGCGTCGCGTCGCCGGATCGGTGGCGAACGCCGACGTAGCCCTGCATCGACGATGCGATGAACGACGCGCCGCCGCGCACGCCAATAAAAAAGCCCGGCCCGCATCGAAGCGGGCCGGGCCGTATCGGGAAGCGTGACGCTTACAGCGCGCCGCCTTGCGCGGACGCCGAGCCCTTCAAGCCGACCGAGGCGCCGCCTTGCGCCGAGTTCGCCGCACCGTCGAGCGCCTCGCCGGCCTTCGCCTTCGCACCGCCGGCGACGTCGCCTGCCGTCGACATCGCGCCTTGCGCGTGGCTCTTCGCCGTGCCTGCGACGTGCTTCACGTGCGATTTCGTCGAGTGGGCGGCCGAGGCGGCGGCATCCTTTGCCGTGCCCGCTGCCGAACCGACCGCGTGGGTCGCACCGCCGGCCGCGTTGCCGGCCGCCGTGCCCACGTTGCCGACCGTCTTGCCGACGCCGTTCAGCGCGCCGCCGACGACGCTGCCCGCGCCCGAACCCGAGCCTGCCGCATTCGCGCCGGCACCGCCCTGCACGCCCACGCCGGCGCCGAGCAGCGGCGTCTGAACCTGAGCGCCGACGCCTGCGGAACCCTCAGCGCCGGTCTGGGCCGTCTGGGCGAACGCAGCCGAAGTCGCCATCGCCGTCAGTGCCGCACCCACCAGGATCGTACGAATCTTGTTCATGGTCATTCTCCCCAAAGTCGTTGTTGCTGCGGGCCGCGTTCGTGCGGCTCGTCGCATGCCTCGCCGCGACGTGCGGCAAGTGGAGCCAATGTAGCGGCGTGGACGCGCAAAACGATGGATTTGCGGGGACTGTTACTTTCGTTGCAAATGCTGACGATTGACTCACAGAGTTTGACAATCGACGCCCTGCAACGGGATCCCGACGTTTCAGGGCGGTAGTCGGGGAAACCGGTTGGCGCCACGCGAACGATCGTCGCGGATCGGGAAACCCGGCACGCGAAACGGCTAGCAGGGAAACCGGCCGCTTCGATAAGCATCCCAAAGGAACCGGGTCGGCCAGTCGTCGACGCGGCCCGACAACCGGCTTCTCGCGACGAGATCGATGTCGTCGGACACGCACGCCGCCACGTCGGCGTTCCCCGATGCGACGAACGCGAGCCTGAACGCCTTTTCCCTCAGCGCATCCACGGCCGGCCGCTCGATCGCGGCGCCCGGATCGCCGTCGATTGCGTCGAACGACGCCATCCATCGCGCATCGAACGGCTCGGCATCGCGACGGCCCAGCGCGCGGTCGCCGTCCAGTTCGCCGAGGAAATCGAAAAAGCCCGGCGCCGACAGGATGGCGTCCATTTCGAGCAGATGCGCGTTCGTCATTGCGATTCCCTCGCGATGCGCGGCCCCGGCCGCCCGTCGGTGAATCCAGGCAGACCGGGGCCGTGCGCGCCCCGCCCGATCATGGCCGGAACGTATCGCCGAGCACGACGCCTTCACGCCGCGGATCGGTGCCGCCCTGCAACGCGGGCGACTGGCCGACCGTCACGCGCATCACCGTGTTGACGCCGCTCGCCTGCGCGGACGTCGACACCTTGTGCCCGAGCGCGACGAGGCCCGTGATCAGCGGATCGTTCGCGCCGTTGTTCGTCGTGTTGACGTTCGGATGCTCGCCGCCGACCGTGGTCGTCGGGCTGTTGCTCGCGCCGAAATCGACGAGCCCTGCCGACTGCTGCGCGTCGAGCCCCCAGTCGAGTGCGCCGACGAGCGTCTTGACCACGTATTGCGGAATCGTGCCGCCGCCCGGCGAACCGGTCGCCATCACGAAATCGCCGCGCGAACCGTCGGCGGCCTGCCCGAACACGATCGTCGGCGCCATCGAGCTGCGCGGCCGCTTGCCCGGCTGCAGCCGGTTGGCCACCGGATTGCCGGCGGTGTCGACCGGGTTCGCGGAGAAGTCGGTCAACTGGTTGTTCAGCAGGAACCCGTTGGTCATGTGGAACGAGCCCATGCTCGACTCGACCGTCGTCGTCGCGCTCAGCACGTTGCCGTCGCCGTCGACGATCGTGAACTGGTTCGTGCCGTGCTCGATCAGCGTCGTATCGACGCCGAGCGGCACCGCGCCGAGATTGCCGGGCTGCGCGGTGCCCATGCTCCTGGTCGTGTCGATCAGCGCCGCACGCGATTTCAGGTACGGCTTGTTCAGCAGCGTGTCCCACGTTCCGCCCGGCAGCGGCACGAAATCCGTATCGGCCACGTACTTGTCGCGATCGGCATACGCGAGCCGCTCGGCTTCGGTGACGAGATGCACGCCCGCGACGGTCGGCTTGCCGCCTTCGAGATCGATCGCCGTCGGCTTCAGCGACTTCAGGTCGAAATTCTCGAGAATGCCGAGCGCCGACGCGACCGCGATGCCGCCCGACGACGGCGGCGGCATCCCGCACACCCAGTAGCTGCGATAGGTCGTGCACACGGGTTCGCGGCGCTTCGCCTGGTACGCGGCCAGATCCGCGACGGTCGTCTTGCCGGGCGTGAGCGTCGAGCCGTCCGCGCCCTTCGTCGTCGCGATCTTCGCGACGATGTCCTGCGCGATCTGCCCCGTGTACAGCGCGTTCGCGCCGGACTGCGCCATCAGCGTCAGCGTGTGTGCGTAGGCGGGATTCTTCAGCACGGTGCCGAGCGTCTTCGGCGATCCGTCGGCGTTCAGGAAATATGCGGCGGCCTCGGGGTCGCGCTTCAGGTTCGCGGCGTTCGCCGCGATCGCGTCGGCGAGCCGGCCGCCGATCGGGAAGCCGTTGGTCGCGAGCGTGATCGCATCGCCGAACAGGTTTTGCCACGGCAGCCGGCCGTGATCCTGCTGCAGCGCCTCGATGAGCCTCGGCACGCCGATCGTGCCGATCGAGCGGCCGCTCGCCCGCGCGTTCGGCAGCGGCGCCGAATGGTCGGTCGCGTCGTCGACGTAGCGCAGGTAGTTCTCCGTCGCGGCGGCCGGCGCGGTCTCCCGGCCGTCGTACGCCTGCAGCGTCTTGCCGCGCGCATCGTAGTAGAGCAGCACGCCGCCCGAGCCGAGGCCCGTCGCTTCGGGCACGGTCAGGCCGAGCACGGCCTGCACGGCGACCGCCGCGTCGGCGGCGGTGCCGCCTTTCTTCAGCACCGCGCAGCCGGCCGCGCTCGCATACGCGTTGGACGTGGCCACCAGATAGGTCTTCGCATAGACCGGCTTCATCCCGGTGCGATAACCCGACGACGCTTCCGGCAGCGACGGGTCGCCCGGCTGGTTCGAGCCCACCACGACGGTCGCGCCGCTGTTGTCGACCGCGAGACAGCTCGTATCGGTGGAAGGTGTCTGCGTGCGGGCCGCTTCGTTCTCGACGTCGCCGCCGCATGCCGTCAGCAGGGCTGCCGCGAGCAACGCGGACGCATACGGAAAAATCGCTGTTCTGTTCATTGTCTGCCGATGCTCTCGTAGGTCGTTGCGATGGACATCACACTGCCCGCGACCCCCTCGGTGCGCCGGCAACGCGTCCGATAGTCCCATGAACAAAATTTTTTCCGCAATAAGGGTATGGCGTAGTGCGACCGGACGTTGCGTGCGCAATGCCGCCGTTCCCCTTCCCCGCACGCGGGTTCGCATGTTGCATTGCAGTGCGATGCGCCGGTGCGGCCGATGTCGCTAGGTGGCCGCCCGACGACGCCTGCCGGTTGCGCGGCCGTCGCACGCGAGTCCGCGCTGCATCGTGTCGATCGCCTCGGAGAAAAGCTCAAGGAACATCGCCATCGCGACGGTCGCGCTCATGTCGGCCCGCTGGTAGATGCAACTGAACGAGCGCGCACCCGCATCGGCGAGCGGCGTCCACGCGAGCCGGCCGGCGGCCACGTCGTCCGCGACGTTCTCGGCGATCAGGAAGCCGACGCCCGCGCCTTCGGCCGCGAGGCGCCGCACCATCGGCACCGAACCCGTCTCGACCAGCGGCCGCACGTTGCGCGGCTGCCGTGCATCGATCTGGTCGAACATCGCGCGCAGTTCGGTGTCGGGCGTCATCAGGATCAGCGGATGCGCGAAGCAGTCGCGCATCCGCACCTTGCCGCCGGACGCCGCAAGCGGATGGCCGTGCGCCGTGACGACGCCCAGCGGCTGAGCGAACGCTCGCACCTCGACGACGCCCGCCGACGTGCGCCGGCGCAGCGCGTAGCCGATGTCGGCTTCGCCCGTCTCGACCCAGCGCACGATGCTCTCGCCGTTTCCCGAGCGCACGCTGTACGTCACGCCCGGGTAGCGCTGCATCGCGGCGAGGATCGCATCGGGCAAGAGCTTTTCCGCGGTCGACGCGGGCACCGCCAGGTTCACGTGCCCGCGCCGCAGCGCGCGCAGGTCCTCGACCTGGGTGAGCGCGTTGTCGAAGTCGCGCTGGCCGCGCCGCACGGCCGCGATCACGATCTCGCCGGCGAGCGTCAGTTGCATGCCGCGCGGCAGCCGGTCGAACAGCGGCACGCCGACCTGCTCCTCGAGATTGCGGATCTGCTGATGCACCGCCGCGGCGGTCAGGTGCAGCGCGTCGGCCGCCTTGCGAATCGAGCCGCGTCGCGCGACCTCGTCGAAACAGCGGAATGCCTGCGATATCGAACGCATGAAGGCCTCGTTAGATTTTTCCGAACAGGCCGTCAAGAATAATTCAATTTTATTGACCACCCGGATCGTCTAGATTCCGCTGCATACCCGTACCGATTCGAATGGAGACCGCAGTGACGACCGTCGACCAGATTACCCAGCGCCGCCGCGGCGTCGGCCTCATCGCCCACGATCCCGCCCTGTCCGCGGGCGGCTATACGCTCATCGCGCCGCAGACGGCCGACGGCAACGTCTATCTCGTCGGCATCGACGGCGAAGTCGTTCATCAATGGAAGATGCCCGTGCGCCCGGGCCGCCACGCGGTCATCCTCGCGAACGGCAACCTCGGCTACAACGGCAATCATCCGCGATCCGAATCGCGCTATGCGCCGTGGTCGATGTGGCATGGCGGCGACTTCTACGAAGTCACGCCGCAAGGCGAAACCGTGTGGCGCTACGAGGACCCCGCGCATCATCACGATGCGCAGTGGCTGCCGAACGGCAACCTCCTCTATGCCGCGTGCGAGCCGGTCGACGCCGCCTTTGCGCGGCGCGTGCCGGGCGGTACGCTCCACGGCGACGACGAGGTGATGTATGCGGACGTGATCCGCGAAGTGAACCGGGCCGGGCAGATCGTCTGGGAATGGCATGCGCGCGAACACCTGCGGCCCGAGGACTTCCCGATCGCGGCCGGCTTCGGGCGCTATCACTGGCCGCTCGTCAACGGCCTCGGGGTCGACGCGAACGGCCGCGTGCTGATGAGCCTGCGCACGACGTCGGGCATCATCGGCGTGAACCGCGACACCGGCCGCGTCGAGCTGCGGATCGGGCCCGACGTCGTGTCGCACCAGCATGCGCCGGTGCCGCTCGCGAACGGCAACATCCTCGCGTTCGACAACGGCAATTTCCGCCATGGCGCGCACGTCGTGTTCTCGCGCGTCGTCGAGATCGATCCCGCGACGCAGCGGGTGGCGTGGTCGTACACGGACGACGTCGTGAACCTGTTCTACTCGCCGTTCATGGGCAATGCGCAGCGCTTGCCGAACGGCAACACGCACGTCACCGAATCGTCGACCGGCCGGCTGTTCGAAGTGACGCCCGCGGGAGAAGTCGTGTGGGAATACATCATTCCGTGGTTCGCCGAATACCCGGACGAAGCCGCGCGCAAGACCGGCCCCGGGCAGCTCAACAGCGTGTTCCAGACGTTCCGCTACAGCGCCGCGCAACTGCCCTGGCTGCGGACCTGAGCTTCCGTTCACCGCCGGTTTCCGGCGCTCGTCGCCGTTCGCTTCCGAAGGGGCTGCCGTGTCGCACGATCCGATCCCCACACCCGTCGATGCACGGCTGCCCGCGTGGCAGCTCGTGCTGTTCGGGCTGCAGCACGTGCTGTCGATGGCCGCGTCCCCGATCACGGCCGTGTTCCTGATCGCGAAAATGCTCGCGCTGCCGGCAGACCTGACGGTCCAGCTGATCGGCGCGACGTTCTTCGCCTGCGGCATCGGTACGTTGCTGCAATCGCTCGGCGCCGGCCCGATCGGTGCGCGCATGCCGTTCGTGATGGTGCCCGGCGGCGCACCGACGATGCTGTTCGCCGGCATCGCCGCGCAATCGGGCCTGCCGACCGCGGCCGGCGCGGCGCTGCTCGCCAGCGCGTTCTACTGGGTGCTGCTGCCCGTCTTCACGCGCTGCCTGCGGCTCTTTCCGCGCATCGTCATCGGCGCGATGCTGCTGCTCGTGTCGGTCAACCTGATCCGGATCTACGCGACGATCGTCGTCGGCCAGCCCGGTTCGGCCGACTTCGCGCAGCCGCGTGCGCTCGGCCTCGCGCTCGCGACGATCGCCGCCACGGTCGCCGTCGCAGGGGCGTTCCGCGGTACGCTCGGGCGCCTCGCGGTGCTGATCGGCCTGACGGCCGGCGCAACGCTCGGCTGGGCGCTGGGCGCGATGCCGGCGCTCGCCGACGTATGGCGCGGCCCGCTGTTCACGCACCCGGTATGGCTGCCGTTCGGGATGCCGCGCTTCGACGTGCTGGCCGCGCTGCCGCTGCTGATCTTTACCGCGATCTCGATGGCCGAGGCCACCGCGCAGACGGTCGCCGTGGGCGAAACGTGCGGCAAGCCGGTCTCGCTGTCGCGCGACGCGCCGAAGACGATACGCGGCGATGCGCTCGCATCGCTGGCCGGCGCGCTGTTCGGCACGCCGCTGATCGTGACCAGCGCCGAGAATATCGGCGTCGTGCAGACGACCGGCGTGCGCTCGCGCTACGTGACGGCTGCCGCCGGTGCGATCCTGATCGTCATCGCGCTGTTCGCGCCGCTCGCGCGGCTCGCCTATGCGATTCCGGCCGCCGTGGTCGGCGGCACCGCGCTGGTCGTGTTCGCGATGATCGGCGTGATGGGCATCCGGCTGCTCGCCGGCGTCGACCTTCACGCGCGCGCCAACCAGTACACGCTCGCGGCCGCACTGGTCGTCGGCCTTGCGCCGATCCTCGTGCCGAACCTGTATCGCCATTTCGGCACGCCGGTGCAGATCGTGCTCGGCAACGGGATGGCGGCCGGCACGCTCGCGGCCATCGCGACGCAACTGGCGTTCGCCGCACTGGCACGGCTGAGCGGGCAGGTGGGAACGTCGGCGGCAGCCGCGCCTTCGCGCGACGCATGACGGCGACGGCCGGCAGCGCAGCACGCGCACGCGGCCCCGCTTGACGACACCCTCGGTTCGACCGACAATCGCCGCTCCCTCCTGGCGCGGGCACTCGATCCAGCCGGCGCGTGCGTCTCCTCGACGCCGCCCCGGCTTCAGGTTTTCCAGTCCCGATCTCCGCGCCGCCGTGCCACGCACGCCAATCGCCGGCCCCGCCGGACACGCTCACACAGGTATCGCCCCGAACGCCGGCGCATCGCCGCGCGGTCGCGCTTTCGCCTGCCCGTTCATTTCGGAGTCCAATATGATGATTCGTCTGTCCAAGGCAGCCATGGTCCTTGCCATGGCATTTTTCGCTTCGCTCGTCGCGTTCGGCAACATCACCGACTACGCGACGAATTTCGCGTTCGTGCACCACGTGTTCCTGATGGATACGACCTTCCCCGGCAACGGCATCATGTATCGCGCGATCGGCACGACGTGGGTGCATCACGCCGGCTATATCGGCATCATCTCGATGGAAACGCTGACGGCCGTGCTGTGCTGGATCGGCGGCATCCGCGTGCTGCGTGCGCGGCGTGCCGGCGACACCGCCTTCCGCGCGGCCAAGGCGTATGCGATCGCGGGCCTGACGCTCGGCTTCCTCACGTGGCAGGTCGCGTTCATGTCGGTCGGCGGCGAATGGTTCGGCATGTGGATGTCGAAGCAATGGAACGGGGTGCCGGACGCGTTCCGCTTCTTCATCACGCTGTTGCTCGTGCTCGTCTACCTGACGATGAACAACGACGGCATCGACGACGTGCGTACCGCGCACTGACGCACCGCTTGCATCGGGCCGGCCGGCCCGTTGGCCATCCGGACGATTGCCGAAGCGTGCGCGGCCGGCTATAAATCGGGCATGGACACGAATCGCTGGATTCACGACCCCGTCGACGCCTTTCGCGCATGGCAGGAAACCGCCGCGACCGGCGCCGACCGCCGCCCGTTCGCGCCGCGATCGATCGTGCAGCACGTCGCGATGTTCGAACGGTTCCTGCGCCATCTGAGCGAACACCGCGTGTCGCTGGCCACGTTCGGCCCCGATCACGTCGCGGCCTTCCTGGCGGAGCTCGAGCGCACCTGCGCGCCCGGCACGTCCACCCGCGTGCGCTATGCGAAGCTGATCGACCGGCTGGGCCGGCATCTGGTCGAAGCGGGCGTGCGCACGATCCATCCGGCCGGCCGGACGACACGCGATCTCGCGTGGCCGGACGGCGAGCCCGAGCCGTGCTACCTGCCGCCCGATGCCGACGCGGCGCTGCAGCGCCATGTGCAGCCTCGGCCGGGCGACGCGCCGGCCGACTGCCGGGATCGCGCGATCGTCGCGCTGCTGCTCGCGAGCGGCATTACGTCGGCCGAGATACGCGCGACGACCCACGACGCGCCCGATCTCGATGCGCGGCCGCCCGCGCTGGCCGTGCCGCGCAATCGCGCCCGGCCGGCGCGCCGGATCGCGCTCGCCGAATTCGCGCTGGCGCCGCTCGCCGCGTGGCGCACGCGCTCGGCGGGCACGCCGGCATCCGCGTTGCTGTTTCCGGCGCCGCGCGGCGGTGGCGCGATGAACGACATGTTCCTGCTGCTCGTGGTGCGCCACGCACTGACCGCGATCGGCTTTCATGCGACGGACCTGAGCCCGCGCGTGCTGCGCAACACGTATGCGCGCCGCCAGTTGCTTGCCGGCCACACGCATGCCGACGTCAGTGCGATGCTCGGGCTCGTCAGTACGCGAACGGTCACGCGCATCCGGCAGACGCTGCCGCCCGATGCGGCCGCGGATCGCGCCGCACACGAGCGCTGAACCCGCGCCGGGCGCGGGCTTCATCGCGCCGCTTCCCTACTCGGCGGGTTTCGACTGGACGAGCCGCAGAATCCGGGTGTCGTACGGCGATTGCATGACTTCGGCGATATGGATATCGGAAGCGGCCGGATGCAGCGGGTTCAGCAGGAAATTGTGCGCATGCGGCACGACGACGCTCGGCACGCGCAATAGCGCGCTCGGCTGCGTGTGCAGCCACTCGGTGCCGGCGCTGCGGGTCCAGTCGACGTTGGTGCGCCAGTCGTCCGGCGCGTCGCCCTCCGCGATTTCGGCGATATCGACCGATTCGGCTACCTCGATGCGAAGCAGCTGGTAGCCGCTCGGCAGTTGCGCGACCGTGGCGATTTCGAAATGGACCAGCGTCTCGAGCAGCGCGAGCGCCGGATGTTCGGCAAGATACACGACGGGCTGCCCGGCAAAATGCCAGCGCCCGCCGGCGCGCAATCCGCCGACGCCTTTCAGGTCGGCGAAATTGCTGATCCGCCACAGCGTCGTCAAGCGAAGTACCCCTCGTCGATCTGCGTGAGGGCTTCCTCGACGAGCCGCGCGCCATGCTCGGTGCTCGCCATGTCGAGCGACGTGCGGCCGCCGAAGCGCTGGAGCCCGTTGCGCAGCCACGCCATCGCCTTGTCCTGGTCGCCGAACGTGGCCGTCGCCTGCGCGACGATGCGGGCGAGACGGATCGCCTTGTCGGATTCCTCCGGCGACAGGCGTTCGTGCGCCTGGCGACGATGGCTCAGCGTACGGCGCGGAATGATGAAGGCCAGCTCGTCGGATTTCAGCCCGCGCTCGGACAGCCGGTCGATCACCGACACGTCGACGCGCGCGCTCGCCAGCTCGGCAAGGTCGGCGCCCGAGCGGACGCGGATCGCCAGTAACTGTTCGAGAATCGTGAATTCGGCCTGACGCGGATGCGCGACGCCCGAAGGATGGAAAGCAATGGTGCTCATGACCTCTCCCGGCAATTTGCCCAATCATTATAGGCGTTTTGCCAGGAAGACGCGGGGGAGATCGCGGGCGGGCTCGGAATGGGTGTCAGGGGGCAATTCTGAAGGCGGTGGGCCGAGGGGCCCCTGCTATCTGGTGGCGATGTGCTGGGGTCGCGAATCGACGATTCGCCTCGGTGGCGGGATGGGGTTGTTCAGTATATAAAGTCAGGCGGGTGTCGTATGGTTGTCACGTAACAACTTTAGCTATCGGTTTCTTTTGTTCTTACTTCGCCAACCCGGCTTCCAGGCTAGGGTTGAGTGGCTCGATCGCGGCAGAAGATACTCGGCAATTTCAGTGCTCAACATGAGGGACGCGGTGTCTGGTGAATCACCGTCCGTCGCGACGGAAACGCATCGCCGCGCCTTCGCGCCGGATATGTTTCCCTATCGCGCGTTTCTCGTCGTCGTTCATGAACGTTCGGTCCGCAACTTCGTCGGTCGTTCGGCCCCACCCTTTGCAGACGTCGTTGAACAGTGTCGAACACATGCCGATACAGGGGCCGTCGGATACGTCGTGAAGCGCGGAAGCCATCGGACACTCGTCTCGGTTGAAAATCTGATCGCTCAATGGATCTCACCCCATAAACGGCTACCTTTCCGCTAGCCATGTGGCCAACAGCACGCCACCAGTCCGCCCCGCTTGCCTGGCGACGGCGCCAGTCGATCGTGCAATTGACCAAATACAATCGCACTCCTGAATAACCTGCACCCCTTTCATGTTTCTCGCACGATCTCCACTCACCACCCCGGATCGTGCACCCTCCCGAAACCAGTCAACCGCTCCACGCGGACGATCGAATCACGCTGCAGAAATTGCCTGCATGGAAATGCGGATCCTTGTCTGCGAGCACGTCGGCCTTCACGTTGCCGAACGTCGTTTGCGGCTTGTGCCTGATCCCGTCGTAGAACGCCTGGATGATGTCCTCCTTGAAGTGCCGTGTACGCGGATGCGCGCGAACGACGGCCTCGCGTTCGGCGTCGCTGTATTCCGGATACGTCAGGCCCAGCACATCCATCTCGACACCCGCCGTGACGAGCGCGATCACCGGATGCATGTGCTGCGGAATGCCCGGCGTGGTATGCAGCGCGATCGAAGTCCATACGACGTCCATATCCTGCTGCGAAATGCCCTTGCCCTTCAGGAAATCGCGGGCGGCGTTCGCGCCGTCCACTTCGAAACGCTCGCACGCGCTGCTGTGCACGTGCGTCAGCCCCATGTCGTGGAACATGCAACCGCAGTAGAGCAACTCGGGATCGTATTCGAGCCCACGTCGCCGGCCCGCGAGCGCCGCGAAATAGAAGACGCGGCTCGAATGATGGAACAGCAACGGAGACGCGGTATCGCGAACGAGTTCGGTGATTTCACGCGTCAGTTGGCTATCCGGAAGGGTGATGCCTGCAACGTTCTCAGTCATGATCGACCTCCATTGAAAACACCCTTTGATTCTCCGGAGAGCGATAGCTGTCATCAATAGACGTATTACGTCAAATCCTGCCATTTTGCGCGACGGACGGACAAGGGGCACGTGCCGCAAAATAAGCGCCGGGAAGAAGCATCGCCTCATGCTCGATACATCACCGGCGCCTCTATACTGCTCGTCACGTTCGACACCACACGCAATCGATCATGCCGAAGGTCGTGGGAATCTTCGCCGTTCCGGGCGTTCAACTGCTCGATGTCTCCGCCCCGCTCGACGTCTTCGCGCAAGCGAACGCCGAATGCGGGAAACCGTTCTACACGTTGCGGATCATCGCGAGCGAGTCCGGCCCGATCCGCAGTTCGTCCGGCGCGCAACTGCTGCCGGACTGGATCGTTCCCGACATTCCCGAGCGCATCGACACGCTGCTGGTCGCCGGCGCGCCGAATGCCGACCGGATCGCACTGCGCACCGACGTCCTCGCGTGGCTGCGAGCGGCGGCCGTACAGAGCAAGCGCTACGGTTCGATCTGCACCGGCGCGTTCATCCTCGCGGCCACCGGCCTGTTGAAAGGGCGCCACCTGACCACGCACTGGGCTGCCGCCGACGCACTTGCCGAAGCCTATCCGTCGCTCGCCGTCGACGCGGACGCGCTGTACGTGCGCGACGGCAAGCTGCGCACCGGCGCCGGCGTCACGGCCGGGCTCGATCTCGCGCTCGCGCTGGTCGAGGAAGATCTCGGCCGCGAGATCGCGCGACGCGTCGCCGCGCAACTCGTCATGTTCTTCAAGCGCCCGGGCGGGCAACTCCAGTTCAGCCGCAAGGGCGAGGCGCGCCCCGCCGGACGTTCGGTGCTGCAGGAGGTCCAGCGCTGGATCGCGGCGAATCCGGAACTCGAGCATTCGGTGGCGGAGCTGGCGAAGCACGCAGGCATGAGCCCGCGCCACTTCGCACGGCTGTTCCGCGCGGAAGTCGGCATGACGCCGGCCGCATGGGTCGAGGCGACCCGCATCTCGGCCGCCCGTCAATTGCTCGAAAACGGCCACGACACGCCGAAACAGGTCGCAGCGAAATGCGGCTTCGCGAACGTCGATACGCTCAGGCGGTCGTTCACCCGGCACGTCGGCATCACGCCGACCGAATACCGGAAACGGCAGACGGTTCCGGCCGAGTAACGCCGCATTGAAGTGAATGCACGACACGGATCGAACGACGCCGATCGCCGCCGCCGAAAATACTTCGGATTCCGATTCAATAGATCGATGCTCAGCCGTCAAGCCGATCGACATCATCAACCACTCGAAGCCTCTTCCGACGCCCTCGTCAAACCCGAAACCGCACCGCAATCGTCAGACGAAACATTCGTCTGCCCAGATCGTTTACCCAGTTGCAATAATCATTCACTGGAACGCGTATTTCCGACCGGTAACGTGATCGCTACGATGCAATCAACCGCTGAACGCAACGAGCGAAGCGCCAAATCAATGAAACCGGAGGTCACCATGAAGTCGTTCATCTACGCTGTCGTCGCCGCAACCGCCCTGTCCGCCTCGTACGGCGCATTCGCACAATCGAACCCGTCGGGCCAGTTGACGCGTGCCCAGGTACGCGCGGAACTCGTCCAGCTCGAACAGGCCGGCTACAAGCCCGAGGTCTCCGACCCGTACTACCCGCGCGCGCTGCAGACCGCGCAGGCCCGCGCGACGAACTCCGATGAAACCGGCTACGGCGCGCAAGCCGCCGCCGGCGTGCGCACCGGCCGTGCGATCGCGATCAAGCAGGAAGGCCGCGACTCCGTGTATTTCGGCCAGTAAGCGCCCTTCAACCGAGCCTGTCCCCGCGTATTCCCCCGCTACGCACACGGTCTGCACGACACCCCGCTCCCGTTCATCGGGGCGGGGTGTTGCTTTTCGAGCATCTACTCCCCGAGCGAATCATGCCCGTCGCCAGACACGGCGTTGAGAACGACGTGTTGCGCCGAGCCGCTCATGCCGGCGGCCGGAGTTTGCGCATAGAATGGCCGCGTGGTCGGCGCCGGCCGACACGAACGCGAGCGGAACCACGACGTCCGGCATGCCCGATCGTCGCCGCGCCCGCAGGCCGGCTCCGATGCCGCACTCATCGCATTTTTCGAAAAGGAGCGGTTTCATGTCTCAAACATCCGGTTCCATGATCACGTTTCGACGCCCGGACGGCCAGGAACTGCAGGGCTATCTCGCCACGCCGGCAAAGACCGAGGGCGCGCCCGCGGTCGTCGTCATCCAGGAATGGTGGGGGCTGAACGACCAGATCCGCGGCGTCGCGGACCGCCTCGCGCGCTGCGGCTACTTCGCGCTGGTACCCGACCTGTATCGCGGCAAGTCGACGGTCGAGGAAGAGGAAGCGCACCACCTGATGACCGGGCTCGATTTCGGCGACGCGGCGTCGCAGGACATTCCGGGCGCCGTCACGTATCTGAAGACGCTCGCGTCGCGTGTCGCGGTGACGGGCTTCTGCATGGGCGGCGCACTCACGCTGCTGTCGCTGCAGTTCGCCGATGCGGACGCGGGCGTCACGTGGTACGGCTTCCCGCCGCTCGACTACCTCGACGCGGCAAAGCTCAAGGTGCCGCTGATGGGCCACTGGGGCACGCAGGATGCGTTCTTCGCGATCGACCAGGTCGATGCGCTCGAGAAGAAGCTGACCGACGCGAAGGTCGGTTTCGAATTCCATCGCTATCTCGCGCATCATGCGTTCGCGAACGAGACGGCCGTCGGCCCCGGCCGCATCGCAGGCACGCAGTTCGATCCGGTGTGGTCGCAAACGGCGTGGGATCGCACGCTCACGTTCTTCGGCCGGACGCTCTGGGAAAAGCAGGGGTAACGTCACGCCGCTTTCCACGCGGGCGGCTGCGCAGGCTGCGCAAAAAGGCGTAGCGGCTTCTGCCGCCACGCCAGGTACCCGGCCAAAAGAAAGCGCGTAGCGCCCACGATACCGACGTGCGCTGCGCGAGCGCGGCATCAGGGCCGTGATCGCGCAGCGCAGCTGCCAGACCGCGCACGGACGCGGGCTCGGCAAGTATCGTCGAGTGGTCGAACATCCGTACTCCCGGCTCCGCAATTTTCGCCGTCTGCGCACACGCTTCGAGCGACGTGCGGACATTCACGAAGCATTCCTGGAACCTGGCTGCTCGCTCGTCTGCTGGAACAGCTTCAGGCGCACTAAGCAAGGTTTTTGAACCGACCTCCGAGGCCGGCCCGGACCCTTCGTCGGCGATGCGTTGCAAGACGCCATTCGCCGTATCGGTTCCGCATAGCGTCCCGCACATACGCAAGCATGCTCAAACCCTCCACCGCTTTCAACGAAGAACCAAAAAGAAACGCCACGGACTTCCATCCGTGGCGTTTTCGCTTCCGCATACAGCCGGTTCGAAAAACAGGCGCAATAAGCCGCGCCTGCCTTCCTTGCGCTTACCCGTTCGTCGCGGCTGCCGACGCAGGCGCCGGTGCGGCCGCCTTGTCGTAGTCGACCGGCGCATCCGGCGCGCGCGGCGCTTCGCCGGCCCGCTCGATCCACCCGCCGCCCAGTGCGCGGTACAGATCGACCAGGTTCGTCCAGCGTGCGAGACGCGCGCTGATCAGCGACTGCTGCGCCGAATACAGATCCGTCTGCGCGGTCAGCACCGACAGGTAACTGTCGACACCGTTCTTGTAACGCAGGTCCGACAGGTCGAAGCGCCTCTGTTGCGCGTGCTCGTTGCGCTCGAGCGCCGCGATCTGCTGGTCGTACGTCCCGCGTGCGGCCAGACCGTCCGACACTTCGCGGAATGCCGACTGGATCGCCTTCTCGTAGTTCGCGATCTCGATGCGCTTCTGCACGTGTGCAAGATCGAGGTTCGCGATGTTCGAGCCGCCCTCGAAAATCGGCAGCGCGATGTTCGGTGCGAACGACCATGCCGCCGTACCTGCCTTGAACAGACCGCCGAGCGTCGGGCTCGCGGTGCCGAATGCTGCCGTCAGCGAAATCTTCGGGAAGAACGCCGCACGCGCTGCACCGATGTTCGCGTTCGCGGCCAGCAGCGTCTGCTCGGCCTGCATCACGTCCGGACGGCGCGTGAGCAGATCCGACGGAAGGCCGGCCGGCACGTCCGCCAGCAGGTTCTGCGCGTCGAGCGGCATGCCCGGCGGCAGATCGTCCGGCAGCGGTTCGCCGATCAGCAGCACCAGCGCGTTCAACGCCTGCGCGCGGGCTCGCGCCTGTGCCTGCTGGTTCGCGAGCGCCGTCTCGACGACCGTCTGCGCCTGGCGCAGCTCGAGTTCAGAGCAGGTGCCGTTGTCGAACTGCAGCTTCGTCAGGTTGTACGAGTCCTGCGCCGTCTTCAGCGTGTTCTCGGTGATCTTCAGCAGATCGTCGGTCGACAGCAGCGTCAGGTACTGGTCGGCCACCTGCGACACCAGCGAGATTTCCGACGCCTGCCGCGCATACGCGGTCGACAGGTACTGCGCGAGTGCCTGATCCTTCAGGCTCTGCACGCGGCCGAACAGGTCGAGTTCCCACGACGCCGAAAGCCCGACGTTGTAGGTCGTCGTGATGTTGCGGCCCGGCGCCACCGTCAGTGCATTCGGCAGGCGCTCGCGGTTGCCGGTGCCCGTCGCGTCGAGCGTCGGGAACAGCCCCGCGCGCGTGATCTGGTACTGCGCGCGCGCCGCCTCGATGTTCAGCACCGACACGCGCAGGTCGCGGTTGTTTTTCAGCGCGATCTCGATCAGCCGCTGCAGGCGCGGATCGACGAAGAACTCGCGCCAGCCGATGGCGGTCGCAGCTTGCCCGTTCGCGCTGCGCGCGCCGGCCGCACCCGGCTGCGTCGCGTAGACGCCGCCGGCCGGGTACGCCTGCGCGACGGGCGCGTCGGGCCGCCTGTAATGCGGCGCCATCGTGCAGCCCGCGGCGAACAGCGCGGCTGCCAGTGCGGCCGCGGTAGCGGTCAAAGCGTGTTTTTGCATCGTTACTGCCCCTTCGAATCGTGTGCGTCGTCGTGACCGCGCTGCAGGTCGCCCTGCACGAGACGCCATGCGTCGTCGACGTTTTCCGTCTCGCCGCTGAAGATCGCGCGAACCCGCACGAAGAACATCGGGATCATGAAGATCGCGAGGAACGTCGCCGTGATCATCCCGCCGATCACGCCCGTGCCGATTGCGTGCTGGCTGGCCGAACCCGCGCCGTTGCTGATCGCAAGCGGCAGCACCCCCAGCATGAACGCGAGCGACGTCATCAGGATCGGCCGCAGCCGCAGGCGCGCCGCCTCGATCGCCGCGCGAACCGGCCCCATGTTCCCGCTCGCCTGCAACTCGCGCGCGAACTCGACGATCAGGATCGCGTTCTTCGCCGACAAACCCACCGTCGTCAGCAGACCGACCTGGAAGAACACGTCGTTCTCGAGGCCGCGCAACATCGTCGCGAGCAGCGCACCGACCACGCCGAGCGGCACCACCATGATCACCGAGAACGGGATCGACCAGCTTTCATACAGCGCCGCGAGACACAGGAACACGACGAGGATCGAGATCGCATACAGGATCGGCGCCTGCGAGCCGGACTGGATTTCCTGGAACGACAGGCCCGTCCACGAATAGCCGATCCCTTCCGGCAGCTTGCTCGCAAGCGCTTCCATCGCGGCCATCGCCTGGCCGGTCGACTTGCCCTCGGCGGCCTGGCCCTGGATCTCGATCGACGACACGCCGTTGTAGCGCTCGAGCTTCGGCGACCCATAGCTCCAGTGACCGGTCGCGAATGCGCTGAACGGCACCATCCCGCCCGCGCTGTTGCGCACGTACCAGATGTTCATGTCTTCCGGCGTCATCCGGAACGGCGCATCCGACTGCACGTACACCTTCTTGATCCGGCCGTCGGTATCCAGGAAGTTGTTCACGTACTGCGACGCCCACGCGATCGAGAACGTCTGGTCGATCGCGGCAGCCGTGACGCCGAGCGCGTTCGCCTTCTCGCGATCGATGTCGACCTTGTACTGCGGCGTGTCGTTCAGGCCGTTCGGACGCACGAGCGCCAGCGCGGGATCCTTCGCGGCCATTCCGAGCAGTTGGCCACGCGCGGCCATCAACGCTTCGTGGCCGAGACCGGCGTTGTCCGTCAGCTCGAAGTCGAAGCCGGCAGCCGTACCGAGCTCGGGAATCGACGGCGGGTTGAACGGGATCACCATCGCATCCTTGTACTGCGAGTAATGCGCGAAGGTTCGGCCGATCAACGCCTGAACCTTCTGGTCCGCACGCTGGCGCTGCTCGTACGGTTTCAGCTTGACGAACACGAGGCCCGCGTTCTGGCCGCGGCCCGCGAAGCTGAAGCCGTTGACCGTGAACACCGAGTCGACCACATCCTTCTCGGCGGTGGTCAGGTACGTGTTGATGTTGTCGAGCGTCTTGCCGGTCGTTTCCTGCGTCGAACCCGACGGCGTCTGCACGATCATGAACATGTAGCCCTGGTCCTCGTCGGGCAGGAACGATTTCGGCAGGCGCGCGAACATCACGCCGACCGCGACGAACACGGCCAGGTAGATCACGAGCCAGCGGCCCGAGCGGCGGATCACGTGGTTCACGCCGCCCGTGTAGCGATCGCGGCTGCGATCGAACGTGCGGTTGAACCAGCCGAAAAAGCCCTTCTTCTCCTCGTGATGCCCTTGCGGGATCGGCTTGAGGATCGTTGCGCACAGGGCCGGCGTCAGAATCAACGCGACGAGCACCGACAGCACCATCGCCGACACGATCGTCAGCGAGAACTGACGATAGATCGCGCCGACCGAGCCGCCGGAGAACGCCACCGGCACGAACACCGCCGACAGCACGAGCGCCACGCCGACGAGCGCGCCGGTGATCTGCCCCATCGCCTTGCGGGTCGCCTCCTTCGGCGACAGCCCCTCTTCGGCCATCACGCGTTCGACGTTCTCCACCACCACGATCGCGTCGTCGACCAACAGGCCGATCGCGAGCACGAGGCCGAACATCGACAATGTGTTGATCGAAAAGCCGGCCAAGCCCATGATCGCGAACGTGCCGAGCAGCACGACCGGCACCGCGATCGTCGGGATGATCGTCGCCCGCAGGTTCTGCAGGAACAGGTACATCACGAGGAACACGAGCACGATCCCTTCGATCAGCGTCTTGACCACTTCCTCGATCGACAGGCGCACGAACGGCGTCGTGTCGTACGGATAGTGGACGACGAGGCCGTGCGGGAAATACTTCGACAGCTCCTGGATCTTGGCCCGCAACGCGGTCGCTGTAGCCAGCGCGTTCGCACCGGTCGCGAGCTGGATGCCGAGGCCGGCCGTCGGCTGCCCCATGTACTTCGTGTCGAACGTGTAGTTCTCCGAACCCAGCGCCGCGCGGCCGACATCCTTCAGACGTACCTGCGAGCCGTCCTGGTTGACCTTCAACAGGATGTTGCCGAACTGCTCGGGCGTGCGCAGCAGCGTCGATTCGGTGATCGTCGCCTGCAGCATCGTGCCCGGCTTCGCCGGCGTGCCGCCGATCTGGCCGCCCGCGATCTGCACGTTCTGCGCGCCGATCGCGGCGCTGACGTCGACCGGCGTGAGGCTGTAGTTGGTCAGCTTGACCGGGTCGAGCCAGATGCGCATCGAGAACTGCGAACCGAGCAGCAGCGTCTGGCCGACGCCGTTCACGCGGCTGAGCGGATCGAGCACGTGCGACGCCACGTAGTTCGTCAGGTCCTCCTTCGACATGCTGCCGTCCTCGGAGTTGAACGCGAACCACATCAGCCAGTTGCTGCTCGACTTCGTGACCTGCATGCCGAGCTGCTGCACGACCTGCGGCAGATTCGGCGTCGCGAGCGACAGCTTGTTCTGCACCTGCACCTGCGCGACGTCCGGATTCGTGCCCGGCGCGAAGGTCAGCGTGATCGTCGCGTTGCCCGAGTCGTCGCTCGTCGACGACATGTACAGGAAGTTGTCGAGACCGCTCATCTGCTGCTCGATCACCTGCGTCACCGTGTCTTCCACCGTCTTCGCGGAAGCGCCCGGATAGTTCGCCTGGATCTGGATCGTCGGCGGGGCGATCGTCGGATACTGCGCGATCGGCATCTTGAAGATCGATGCGATGCCGGCCAGCATCAGCACGATCGCGATCACCCACGCGAAGATCGGGCGATCGATGAAGAACTTGGCCATGAAACGGACTCCTCGTTATTGCGCGGCCGACGCAGCGGTCGAACGCGCGGCAGCATGAGCGGCGGTGCTCGCCGGCGCGGCGCCGGACGCATTCGCGGCGCTGGCCGATATGGCGGACGCAGCGTCCGGTGCCGGTGCGAGCTGCGCGGCGACGGTCTTCACGGTCGCGCCCGGGCGCACCTTGTCGACGCCCTGCACGATCACGTGATCGCCCCCTTGCAGGCCGCCTTCGACGATCCAGTTCTGGCCGTACGTGCCCGCCGTCGTCAACGGACGCGTCTCGACCTTGTTGGCCGCATTCACGACCAGTGCGATCGCCTGCCCCTTCTGGTCGTGCGTGACGCCGATCTGCGGCACCAGGAACGCGTTCTCGTTCACGCCTTCCTCGATCCGTGCACGCACGAACATCCCCGGCAGCAGCACGCGGCCCGGGTTCGGGAAGAGCGCGCGGATCGTCACCGAGCCGGTGGTCTGGTCGACCGTCACGTCCGAGAACTGCAGCTTGCCCGCCTCTGAATAGGTCTTGCCGTCTTCCAGGATCAGCGACACCTTCGCCGCGCCCGGGCCGCTCGTCTTCAGGCGCCCGCTCTGCACGTCCTGACGCAGCTTCAGCCCTTCGAGGCTCGACTGCGTGAGGTCGACGTACACCGGATCGAGCTGCTGCACGGTCGACATCAGCGTCGCCTGGCTCGCCTGCACGTATGCGCCCGGCGTCACCTGCGAAATGCCGACACGGCCCGAAACAGGCGAGACGACATCGGTATAGCCAAGGTTGATCTGCGCGGTATCGACCGCTGCCTTGCCGGCCGCGACGTCCGCCGCGGCCTGGCCTTGCGTGGCCACCGCGTTGTCGTAGTCCTGCTTGCTGACCGCGTTCGCGGCCACCAGCACCTTGTAGCGCGCGACCAGTGCGTTCTGCGTGACGAGGTTCGCCTGCGCCTTCGCAAGCGTCGCCTTCGCGCTGTTCAGCGCGGCGATGTACGGCGCCGGATCGATCTTGTACAGGCGCTGACCGGCCTTGACGTCGGAGCCTTCGGTGAATTCACGGCGCAGCACGATGCCGTCGACCCGCGCACGCACCTGCGCGACGAGGAACGCACTGGTGCGGCCCGGCAGTTCGGTCACCGCGGGTACGGCCTGCGGCTGGACGGTGACGATGCCGACTTCCGGCGTTTGCGGCGGCGGCGCCGATTCTTTCTTTCCGCACGCGGCCAGGAAAACGGCAGCCGTTGCAGCAGTGATTAAGCGGTATGGAACCCGTTCGACGCGCATGGAGCGACCTCTCACAAATAGACGACCTTCAATGGGAATCACCAGATCTCCTCGAGACCTGCACGCGCGGCCGGAATGCTGTCGCTTACCGTTTGCCGCGGATGCGGTCGCGTATGGCGGGCGTGCGTTGCGCCCTGCGGAGCGTTCGTTCGTCGAACTGCTTCCACGGAAAAAGAACCGCGAGCCCGCGGCCGCGAAGGGCACGCGTTGCCGCGACGGCCGACCGCGCCGCTAGCTCGCGGGCCGGAATGCGGCGCCGGCGAATTCGATGAATGCCCGCGCGGCGGCCGGCAGATGGGCGGTGCGCGCATACGCGAGCTTCAGCGTGACGGGCGCGAGCGGGCGCA
This sequence comes from Burkholderia metallica, assembly GCF_902832845.1. Lineage (GTDB taxonomy): Bacteria > Pseudomonadota > Gammaproteobacteria > Burkholderiales > Burkholderiaceae > Burkholderia > Burkholderia metallica. The sequence continues at coordinate 29,679 of NZ_CADFDB010000019.1, forward strand.
CCGGTGCGACGCGCACGAGCGTGCCGGCCGCGAGGTCGGCGTCGACGAGATACGCGGGCAGCACCGCGGCGCCCATGCCGGCCACGGCCAGCCGCCGCGCCATCTCGAGATGACCGACGCCCGGGCTGCCGCCGGGCGCCGCATCCGGCCGGAGCGCAATCGCATCGTCGTCGCCCGCTGCCGGCGGATCGAGCCGCACCGCCGTGATGTCCGGCCAGTCGCCCGACGCAGCGGCGCCGCCGTGCGTGTCGACATAGCCCGGCGCCGCGACGCGCAACGATTCGTATACGGCCAGCGTGTGCAGCGCATGCGCCCCTGTCACCGGCATGCCGTCGGTCAGGAACGCGACGTCGATGTCTTCCGATGTCAGGTCGACATGGGCATCGGTCAGCGTCACGGTCGGCCGCACGTCACGGAACCGGTTCACGAAGCGATCGAGCAACGTGCTCAACTGGCTGAGCCCGAACGCGACCGGGGCGGCGACGCGCAACGCGCCTTCCGGCTTGCTGCCCATCGCGACGACACGACCGTCGATCTCGTCGATCGCTCCGAGAATCCGCTCGACGCGCGCGAGATACAGCTCGCCGATTTCCGTCAGCGACTGGTGGCAGGTGCTGCGTTGAAGCAGGCGCGCGCCCAGGCGCGTCTCGAGCGCATCGACCAGCCGGCTCGCCATCGCCGTCGACACGCGCAACCGCGTCGCCGCCCGGCGAAATCCGCCTTCCCTTGCCACTGTCACGAATGCCCGAATCGATTGAAGTTGGTCCATTTGTCCGGATTCCCCTGCGCGGTCGTCTACCCTGATGCGCGCACCCGTCGCCATATCGCGACCGACGCGCGACCGACGCGCGACGACCCGGCCAATGCGGCGGCGCCGACGCCGGCCACGCCGGGCCGGTCGGCACGCTCGCGCGGAACGCGTGCCGGCATGCAACGGACGCAAGCCGGCCTCGGCTGGCCCGATGCACGAACATTCGAATAGCAGTCCTGATTCTTTTCCAGCGGTTCACAGCGGCGACACCGGCGGCATGCGCCGGCCATCCGGCGTTCCTGCCCGCATCGTCCCGACCCGCTGGAACACGTTTCCTTCAGCAGGTGCAATGGTATGAAAACCGCCGGAGATTGGCTTGCCCGATCCTGCGATTGTTTTGCCTTAATTTCCGAATTTGTGCGCTGCACACCGCGCGACGGCCGGCGATGCCGTCGCCGGCCGCGCAGATCCGGATGATCGGGCTAATTTCCGACAGGTTTAGGCAATCACCGGCAGGCGACTGGCCGTACGATGTGACCGCCGTGCAGGTGTCGCTGCTGGATTGCCCAGCCGCGCGCTTCGCACCGATCATTCCGCCATCCGCTCACGCAATATGGAAACCGACGCTCGAACGCCGCCGCTACCGCGCATCACGCCCGATCAGAATCGCCGGCCGCCCACGGCCACGCTCGCCGCGTTGATCGCCGCCTATGCGCCGCACGACGGCACGTTCGAGCTGCCGGTGCGCGGGCTGCGCGTCGCGCGCGCCTGCACGTCGCCGCCGCACTGGAACCATGGCGTGCACCCTGCGTGCGTCGGCATCGTCGGGCAAGGCGCGAAGTCGATACGGGTCGGCGACGGCGTCCACGTGATCGACGCCTCGCGGATGCTGGTGGCGACCGCCGACCTGCCCGTCACCGGCCGCGTAACGCGCGCGAGCCCGGCCGAGCCGTTCCTGTATGCACACCTGGCACTCGATCCGGCGCGTATCGCGGCACTCACCCCACGCGTGTTTCCGCTCGGGCTGCCGAAGGCCGTCGACTGCGGCGCCCTCGACACGCACGACGCACCGGCTGAAATCGTCGACGCGTTCGTCCGGCTGATGCAACTGATCGCCCAACCCGACGACCTCGACCTGCTCGCGCCGCTGATCGTCGACGAAATCATCATCCGGCTGCTGCGCGGCCCGTCGGGTGCGCGTGTCGCGCAGGTCGGCCACGCCGATTCGACGACGCAGCGCATCTCGCGCGCCGTCGCGTGGATTCGCGATCACTACGTCGATCCGATAACGGTCGAATCGCTTGCGCGACAGGTGGACATGAGCCCGTCGACTTTCCATCATCACTTCCGTGCGGTCACGTCGATGAGTCCGTTGCAATGCCAGAAGATGCTGCGGCTGCAGGAGGCGCGCCGCCTGATGTGCGTGTCGGCAATCGATGCGCGGCAGGCGTGCCGCCGGGTCGGCTATGTGAGCGCGTCGCAGTTCAGCCGCGAATACGCGCGCCTGTTCGGCGATGCGCCGGGCCGCGACGCCGTGAAGCTGCGCGACGAAGCGGTGCCGCTGTCGCGCGTCGCGCCGTAGGCCGGCGCGTCACGCGCGCGGCGCGCGCGAACGCGTGCCGCGCTTCGTTCCGCCCGCATGCGCACGCTCGGCCTGCACGGCTTCGTCGATGCACTGGACGAAGTATTCGGCCGACGACGTGAGCACCGCGCTGTCGCGGAACAGCAAATAGAGATGGCGTGCGGGCGGCTGCCCGACGAGATCGAGCGTCTTCAGCGTGTCGGACGCGTCGCCGCGCAGTGCAAGCTGGGTCCACGCCGTCACCACGTCGCTGTTGACGGCGAGCGCGTAAAACAGGGTTTGCGACGCGCAACGCGTCACGCGGCGCGGCACCGGCAGGCCGGCCTGTGCGAACAACTCGGCGAGAAACGCGCGGAATTCGGCGGAGGGCCCCGTATGCAGCCACTCCGCATCCTGCAGATCGGCGAGCGACGTCGCACCGGCGAGCTTGCCCTTGCGGCTCACCGCGAACCACATCGGAAACGTGTCGAGATGCTGGCAGCGCACGGACGTGAAATCCTGCGCATCCGCGCCCGCGCCCAGCGCGAAGTCGAGCGCGCCGTTCTTCAACTGCTCGACCAGCTGCGAGGGGCTGCCTTCGACGAATTCGAGCTGGACGTCGGGCATCGCGCGGCGAAAACGGTTGTACGCGGCCGGCAGCACCGTGATGCCCGCAAGCGGCGTCATCCCGATCGCGAGCCGGCCCTGCCGGTTCTCGCGCAACTGCGCCATTTCCTCCTCGGTGCGCGCCACCTCGTTGACGACCAGCTCGGCCCGCCGCAGCATCGCGTGCCCCGCATCGGTGAGCGTCACGCCCGACGAACTGCGCGCGATCAGCATCAGCCCGAGTTCGTCCTCGAGATCGCGCAGCGAACGCGTGACGGCCGGCTGCGTGAGATGCAGGGTGCGCGCCGCCTCGTGAATGCTGCCCGAGCGGGCGACGGCCACGAGCGCGCGGAGCTGGTGAAGTTTCATGTGTGGGCTCTTGGGGAAGGTGTCTTCGGCTCTCCGGACCGATCGAGGACCTGGACAGCTTTCCCGGGAAAACGGCATGCGTCGCGTCCCGGAAGACGCCCCGGGCTACCGGATTCCCGGAGAAGTTGCGTTCGGAATGGGGCAGGGCCTGCGTGCGTGTCTCCACCGATCCTCGCGACAAGCGGCGCCGTTGCCGTGTGTTTCAGCGTCCGGCAGCGCCGACGTGCTTGCGCGATGTACGTGCGAATCATGTGCCCCGGGAATCTATCATGGAAGCCGAGCCGGCCAGCGACGCGACGGCGCCTCACGGCATCGACCTCGTCGATTCGTTGCGGCGAAATTTTCGCTTGCCCGGTTCGTACCGCTACCCCGCAAGCACGCTATATTGTTGTCCAAATCAACCTGCGGCGCATTCTCCAAAGTGCCGATAGCCGCATTTTCCGACGCGCTTCCTCACCCGAGAGAACGAGAAAAATGGACCACGCGCAATACTTCAACCAAAGCTCGATTCAGGCCGCGAATCTTCGTCTGCACTATCTGTCGCAGTTGCTGCGTGAACAGACCGGCTCGGTGGTCCAATACGGCATCCTTCGCGGGTATCCCATCGGCGTCAGTCAATGGGCGGAGGTCGCCGTCGGCGGCTACCTGCTCGGCACCTACGAGATCGCCGTTTGCGCGATTCTGGAAGCGCTCGGCTCGCCCGGGAAGGTACTGATCGACCTGGGCGCGGCCGACGGGATTTTCGGCATCGGCCTGGTGCGGAACAACGTGTTCGGGCGCAGCCTGTGTTTCGAAATGGACGAGCCGCGCCGCCAGGCCATCCAGCATCGGGCTGCGGAAATGGGGCTGGCGGACCGGGTTGCCGTTTATGGCCAGGCCGATCGCAACCTGCCGGCGATCCTGTCGGAGCACGGCGGCGCGCCGGCCGAGCGGGTCATTCTGTGCGATATCGAGGGCGCGGAATTCGAGCTGTTCGACAGTGCGCTACTGGAACAACTCGCCGGTAGCCACGTCATCATCGAGATCCACGATTTCATGTACCCCGATCCGCAGCAAGCCGCACGCGCGTTCGATGAATTGAGCGCGCGCGCGAGTGAGCATTTCCACGTGTACGAGATTCGCGACGGGCTGCGGGACATCCGCAACATTCCGTTGCTGCGCCACTGGTCGGACTGGGACGCGTGGCTGATGTGCGTCGAGGCACGCTATCGAATGATGCGATGGCTCTGGCTCGAGCCGAAGAGCCAGCCGCGGCGTTCCAGCCACGACATCGATCGGCTGATCCTCGACTACCAGCGCCGGATCTTCGCTGTTTGACGGCGGCGAACCGGCGCGCCGATGCAAGCGCGCCGCGAACCTGACCATGAAGCGAGCAGGCCGCGCACGTTGTGGTTCATGCGTGCGGGCCCTCCCCTCTGCTGCTACGCCGACCGGGATTCACTCATCCAGATCGCCTGTTTTTCTTGTCGCGGGACTACCGATTCGCGTCGAAGAGACCGAGCAGCAGCTCGTCATAGGCTTCGACCTGCTTCGGGTTTGTCGACAGGAAACGACCGATGATGTCGCGCTGCCGGTCACGATAATCCTGCCAGTTTTCATCGTGAAGCTCGATTGCCCGTTCGAGTTGCCGGCCCCCTTCCTCCGCATCGTTCTCGTTATAGAAGTACCCAAGCTCGCTGACGAGCGAAGCGTTATGGACCAGCGCGTAGCCGTTCCAGCACACATCGAAATAGAAATAATTGAGCGCCAGCCCCCATTGATGGGAAATCACGATATCCGTGAATTCCGAAAGAAACTGAGGGGTGCTGTAATAGCCGACAAAGCTGATCTTCGAATCCCGGACCAGATCCAGATGATGGGCAATCCCGATGAATTCCGGACTGCCGTTTGCAAGGTGCTCCGTGTTCGTCGCATGCACATAAGCGATCTTCGAACCGCATTTCCGATAGCCCAGCTCCGCGATCAACAGCGGATAGAGACAGAACTTGGTCACGTCGATATTCGGTTCCATGATGGACAACCGCTTGGGCTGCCCGGTCGGACGATACTCGCCGCGATGAGGAAGCGCGGCCGATCGTTCTTCGACGCACATCGGATCCCACACGAACGGCACCTCGCGAACCGGCTGGCGTCGCAGTACGCTGAAGAAGCTCGCACTCGTCTCGACCACTTGCGGAATGATCCACACCTGATCGTAATGCTGGTTGATCAACACCGATTCCGCATGCCGTCGGCCAAAAATCATCGCCTGCATCATGTGCACGTATTCCGGCCCGCAGCAATAGCTCACGACCTTCGTGCCGCGCGCCTGCAGATACGCGGTTTGCTGCGTATCGATCTGCCCGCCGAGCTCGATCAGCACGTCAAGCGCGTCTTTCGCATCGTCGAAAGAGCACACCGGATACTGATCGAGATCCCAAGGAAGTTCCGACGAAATCCTGACGTTCGTCGTGTTGACGAGGGTCACCCGATGACGGAGCGGCGAATGCTGAAAGAGCTTCATCAAGTACAACGCATTCTGCTTGATGCCGTTGACCCAAAGACTCTCCGTCGCGTGATGCAGACCAATCGTGATACCGATGTTGAGCGAGCGTGCCGAACTCATGCGGGTTCCCCAGTGTGCGCGTCAAATTGCGAATGAGATCATAGCGCTCCCGTTCTTCGGCGCGGTCAATTACTGTCAAAATTTCCGACTTGGCCCTTGCCGCGTCCACTGCGGCACGGCGTGGCCATCGGCCGGGCCGCATTCCTGCACGACACCAACCCCGACTGGACCTGATCAGACAAAAGGCATCAGGGGATAAACAAACGTTATCAGGATAAAAATTTGCGCGTATCGCGATGTTTTGCCCGGTCTTAACATGCGGCCAGCGCTCGCGGGATGCCTGACGATCCACGCGGCGCTCACGATACCGATACCCATGGAGACACCCCCGATGCAAGACGCCGCCACGCCGCTCGTCGACGCGCCGCCGGCCCCGCGCCGCCGTTCGGCGCAGACCCGGACGATCATCGCCACCTCGGCCGGCAACGCGCTCGAGATGTTCGACTTCACCGTGTTCAGCTACTTCGCCGCGCTGATCGGCAAGACGTTCTTCCCCGTCGACTCGGGCGCCGGCCCGCTGCTGCTCGCGATGGCGACGTTCGGCGTCGGCTTCGTGATGCGCCCGCTCGGCGGCATCCTGATCGGCAACTACGCGGACCGCGCGGGCCGGCGGGCAGCATTGACGCTGACGATCCAGCTGATGATCGCGGGCACCGCGTTGATCGCGCTGACCCCGTCGTATGCGCGCATCGGCGTCGTCGCGCCGGTGCTGGTCGTGATCGGCCGGCTGTTGCAGGGCCTGTCGACCGGCGGCGAAATCGGCGCGTCGACCACCTTCCTGATGGAATCGGGCCCGCTCGCCGGCCGCGGCTTCATGGTGAGCTGGCAAATGATCAGCCAGGGCGTCGCGGCGCTGCTCGGCGCGCTCAGCGGCGCGCTGCTGTCGGCCGTGCTGCCGGCCGACGCGCTCGAAAGCTGGGGCTGGCGCGTGCCGTTCCTGCTCGGCCTGCTGCTCGGCCCGGTCGGCTTCTACATCCGCCGGCATCTCGACGAAACGCACGTGTCGACGCGCGACACCGGCGGCAGCGCGGCGCGCGAAGTGTTTACGCGCTACCTCGGCCGCGTCGTGCTCGGCACGCTGATGATCATCGGCGGCACGTCCACGCTCTACATCTTCGTGTTCTACATGCCGGCCTACGCGGTGCGCACGCTGCACCTGCCGATGGCGACGTCGTTGCTCGCCGGCTGCGCGTCGGGGCTGGCGATGATCGTCGCAGCGCTCGTGTCGGGGCTGTGGATCATCGATCGCCTGCCGCGCCGCAAGCCGATGATCGCCGTCACGTGGCTGCTGTCGCTCGCGTGCGTGTATCCGGCGTTCCGGCTGCTGATCGCCGCGCCGTCGGTCGGGCTGATGGTCGCGATCGTCACCGTCGTGATGGCCTTCGCCACCGCGGGCAGTTCCGCATTCCTGCTGCTGATCATGGAGGCGTTCCCGCCGCGCGTGCGCGCCACCGCGCTCGCGACGATCTACAGCTTCGGCGTGACGATCTTCGGCGGCTTCGCGCAATTCAACGTCACGTGGCTCCTGCATCGCACCGGCGACCCGATGTCGCCCGCGTGGTACGTGCTCGCGTGCGGCGCCGTCAGCATGATCGCGCTGTGGCGCTTCCGCGAACGCCCGGCCGACTCGCACGACGACGGCCGCTGAACGGCCCACCGCTTCATTCACGGCGACGCCGGGCACCGGCACCGCCACTCCCGAACAGACCAAGGAATCCGCGACGTCGACGCGTACGCGGGCGGGCCGTTGCACGCCTGCGATTCGCGCGCCGACGATGGCGACACCACGAGACGAACGTGCGCAATTCAACCCTGATGGCCGCGTGCTGCGCGGCGGTAACCTGCATGTGGGCCGCGCCGGCCCGTGCCAACGTACAGATCTACGGCGCGCTCGACAGCTTCCTGCAATACGCGCGCATCGGCAGCCGGACGAGCGTCGGCCTGATGAGCGGCGGCGCGTCGACGTCGCGCTTCGGCTTCATCGGCAGCGAGGATCTCGGCGGCGGGCTGCGCGCGAGCTTTCGCCTCGAAAGCGGCTTCGACCTGATGTCCGGCCGCCCGCAAAGCGCGGCGTCGTTCTACAACCGCGAAGCCAACGTCGCGATCGGCTCCGCGGACTGGGGGACGGTCAAGCTCGGCAAGCAGTATCCGGCGATCGTGCCCGAAGCGGCCGATCCGTTCTATCTCGTCGGCCAGTTGTCGCCGTTCGCGAGTACCGCGCTGATCGGCAGCGACCTCGGGCGCGGCGCCGCATCGCTGCCCGGACGCATCGAGAACGCGATCAGCTACAAGACGCCGACCTACGGCGGACTCGACGTCACCGTGCTCTACGCGTTTCGCAATGCGGCCGGCGCAAGCCCGATCGCGAGCAATGCGGGCGCCGTCGCCAATTTCGCGCGCGGCCCGGTGATGCTGAGCGCGGCCTACAACGCGATCTGGGCCGCGACGTCGTCGACGCCGGGCGGCGCCCCCGACGGCCCGCGCACCGACTCGGTGATGGCCAGCGCGTCGTATGCGTTCGGCCCGACGCTCGCGTCGTTCGCGTACACGCTGATGCGCCCCACCGCGCCCGGCACGCTCGTCGCGCAGGTCTATTCGCTGGGTGCGATCTGGCAGCGCGGCCCGCACGCGATGCGCGCCGATCTCGCGTATCGCACGATCGCCGGCCAGCCGAGCCACGCGCTCGGCGCGCTGCTCGGCTACGACTACCAGTTCTCGAAGCTCACCGGTGTGTACGTGCGGCTCGGCGGCTTCAGGAACACCGGACAGTCGGCGCTGTCGTTCGGCGCCGCGCCGATGTCCGCGCCCGGCATGAGCAGCACCGTCTTCGCCCTTGGCCTCCGGCAGAAATTCTGACCGCGCCAGCCTCTTCACAGGAGCAATTCATGACTTCACTCGCCCTCGACTTCATCGACAGCCAGCGCGCGCAATTCACCGAGCTGTCCGACCGGATCTGGAACCTCGCGGAGCTGCGCTACGAGGAATTCGCGTCGACCGACCTGCACGTCCGGATGCTGGAACAAGCCGGCTTTCGCGTGACGCGCGGCGTGGCCGACATCCCGACCGCGTTCGTCGCCGAAGCCGGCAACGGCGGCCCCGTCATCGGCATCCTCGGCGAATACGACGCGCTGTCCGGGCTCAGCCAGGAAGCGGGCGCCCTCACCTGCCAGCCGTCGGGCGAGATCTCGAACGGCAACGGCCACGGCTGCGGCCACCACCTGCTCGGCACGGCCGCGCATCTCGCCGCGGCCGCGGTGAAGGCGCATCTGGAACGCACGGGCCAGCCCGGCACCGTCCGCTTCTACGGCTGCCCCGCCGAGGAAGGCGGGTCGGGCAAGACCTTCATGGCGCGCGCCGGCGTGTTCGACGATCTCGACGCCGCGCTGTCGTGGCACCCGCACGTGTACACGGGCATCTTCCCCGCCGGTTCGCTCGCGAACATCCAGGCGTACTTCCGCTTCACCGGCAAGGCGTCGCATGCCGCCGCGTCGCCGCACCTCGGCCGCAGCGCGCTGGATGCGGTCGAACTGATGAACGTGGGCGTGAACTACCTGCGCGAACACATGCTGCCCGAGGCGCGCGTGCACTACGCGGTGACGAACACCGGCGGCCTGTCGCCGAACGTCGTGCAGGCCAATGCGGAAGTGCTGTACCTGGTGCGCGCGGCCCGCAACGACCAGGCGGCCGACCTGTTCGAGCGCGTGAAGAACGTCGCGCGCGGCGCGGCGTTGATGACCGATTGCCGGCTCGAGATCGTGTTCGACAAGGCGTGCTCGAACCTGCTGGAAAACACCGTGCTGAACCAGGTCATGTACCGGCATCTGCAGTCGATCGGCACCGCCGGCTTCGACGCGGACGATGCGGCGCTCGCCGACGCGTACCAGCGCCAGACGCTGACTGCTCAGGATATCGAAACGTCGTCGCGTTCTCTGAACCAGGCGTGGCGCAATCCGAAGGCGCTGTTCGACGGCATCGATCCGTACGAGCCGGGCAAGGGCCGCCCGATCTGCGGCTCGACCGACGTTGGGGACGTGAGCTGGGTCACGCCGACCGCGCAGTGCCACACGAGCTGCTACGCGTTCGGCACGCCGCCGCATTCGTGGCAATGGGTCGCGCAAGGCAAGACACCGCTCGCGCACAAGGGGATGCTGCTGGCGGCGAAGACGATGGCCGCGACCGCGATCGACCTGCTCGGCGCGCCGGACACGCTCGCGCAGGCGAAGGCGGAGCTGCTCGAGCGGCGCGGCGGCCGGCCGTACGTGTGCCCGATTCCGGACGACGTCGCGCTACCGTTCCGCCGTTGAGCGCGTACCCGGCCGGTGGCCGGCCGCGCCGTTACGCGAGCGCGGGCGGCGCAGCCTGGCTGACGTCGACGCGTTTCGGCAGGATGCCGGCCTGGTAGAACACGTCGGCGACGCGCTGCTGGTATGCGAGCGTGTCGCGCGTGACGGGCTCGACGCCGAAGCGCGCGCGGCGGAACGCGAGCGCGACGGCGGGCTCCGGAATCCCCCAGAGCTTCGAGAATTCGGCCGCGCCCTGCGCGCGGTTCGCATCGAGCCAGCGCTGGACCGTCGTCAGTTCCTGCACGGCGGCATCGAGCACGTCGGCGTTGCGCTGCGCATATGTGCGCGACGCGAAGTAGTAGCCGCGGTTCTCGACGAGGCCCGTGCCGTCCGCGACGATGCGCGCGTCGAACGCCTGCTGGACCACCGCAAGGAACGGGTCCCAGATGATCCATGCATCGACCGAGCGGTTCTCGAATGCCGCGTGCGCATCGGACGGCGACAGCCACACCGGCGTGACGTCCGAACGGTCGAGCTTCGCGGCCTGCAACAGCCTGACCAGCAGGAAGTGCGTGTTCGATCCCTTCACCAGCGCGATGCGCTTGCCGCGCAGGTCCGCGAAGGTCCTGACCGGCGAATCCTTCGCGACGACCACGGCTTCGGCCGCGGGACCGGCCGGCGTCTGCGCGTAGTAGACGAGCGGCGCGCCGGCCGCGAGCGCGAAGACGGGCGGCGCTTCGCCGACGTCGCCGAAGTCGATCGATCCCGCGTTCAACGCCTCGAGCTGCGGCGGCCCCGACGGAAACTCGGTCCACGTGACGGTCACGCCGAGCGTCGCGAGTTTGCCCTGCAGCGTGCCGCGCGCCTTCAGCAAGCTGAGCGGCCCTTTCTGATAGCCGATGCGCAACGTGCGCGCGCCGGCCGTGCCCGCCAGCGCGAGGCCCGGAGCCACGGCGGCGCCCGCCGCGATGGCCAGCCCGGCATGCAGGAGCCGGCGGCGGGTGGTCGAGTGTGGGTCTGCCATGTCGTTTCGGATTCGATGAAGAGGATGCGGCTTTGCGCGTACATGCGATGAAGCCGGTCGAACCGATTCTAGGGGGTCGGCGCCGCGCGCCGAACCAACGATGTTCGATATCGAAAGCAAGCGCTTTCATAAGGGCATGCCGGTTACCCGGGCATCCATGCCCAGGGGCCGTCATGACGATGCAGTCGACAGCTGCATCAAGATCTGCATCGAATAAAGGAGTGCGTATTATTTTATCGATCGATGCGCGACCGCGTGGTCGCGCGCCGAAGATCCGACTTCAGGACTTGCAGGAAGCGTTCAGCGCAGCCTCGTCGGCGGCCAGCATTTCGGGCACGCATTCGCGCAGGAAATCGACGAACGTGCGGATCTTCGCATCGAGATACTGGCGCGACGCGTACAGCGTGTAGACGGTCAGCTTCTGCAGCCGGTAGTCGGGCAGGACGCGCACCAGCGCGCCGCTCGCGAGCGCGGGCAGCGCCGACGACATCGGCAGCGAACCGATGCCGAGGCCGGCGCGCAGCGCGGCGCCGAGCGCATCGGCGATGTTCACCTGGAAATCCGGTGACGGCAGGTCGAACGTCTCGGGGCCGTCGGGGCCCTCGAGATGCCAGCGATCGCGCGGAAAGACCGGCGTGACGATCTGCAGGCACGCATGGCCGTCGAGCTCGCGCACCGTGCGCGGCGTGCCGCGCTCCTTCAGATACGCGGGCGACGCGCACAGCACGCTGTGCACCTCGCCGAGCCGCTGCGAAACGAGCCCCGAATCGGGCAGCTCCGTCGCGCTCAGTTGCAGCGACACGTCGTAGCCTTCGTCGATGATGTCGGGCACGTGCTGCGACAGCGTCAGCTCGACCGCGACCGACGGATAGCGCTGCCGGTAACGCACGACCGCGGGCACCACGTAGGCCTGGCCGAAGCTCGTCGTCGCGTGGACATGCAGCCGCCCGGACGGCTTCGCCTGTGCGTCGGCCGCCTCGGCTTCCGCTTCTTCGATATAGCCGAGGATGCGCTGGCAGCGGTCGAGATACCGCTGCCCGGCGTCGGTCAGCGCGATGCGGCGCGTGCTCCGGTTGAGCAGGCGCGTGCGCAGATGCGTTTCGAGCTGCGCGACGGACCGCGAGGCATAGGCCGTCGTGATGTCCAGGCGCTGGGCCGCGCTCGTGAAGCTGCCCTCCTCCGCCACCCGGACGAAAATGCGCATCATCTGTAACGTGTCCATCGACCTGTCCCCGGATTGAGATCGCATCGCGCCAACGGCCGGCGAGGGGGCCGGCGGCGCCGGCGCGGGCCGGTCTGGCGCGAATTGTGCGGAACAGTACAGCAGCGATGCAGACGTGTCCAGTTCGCCGTACGCGGCGCGATCGGGACGCGGAATCGGGTCGTCCGGTGGCCGGGCGGCCGGCGTCCGGCCGTGCGCAGGGCGAGCCCGGCGCGCAGCAGCGCGCCGTTCGCTCGTCGCACGGATCTCAGGGTTCGATCAGGCGCGGATGGTCGGTGAAGGCCACGCCCGTGTCGGCGGGGGTTGCGATCTGCGCGGACTGGCGCACCGGTTCGCGCGTCGCGGCAAGCCAGCGCGTGAACTCGGCGGCGGTCATGCCGACCGCCGCGGCCGAGCCGGACGACGATGCCGCGGCAAGCGCCGCGTCGTCATGGCGCGCCGCCGCCCGCACCTTCGGCGCAGCGGCACTCGCGGCGGCCGGCGCAACCGAGGCCGTCGATGCCGCCGCCTGCGGGCGGGCCGGGGCGATGCGGGCGTGCTTGCGCTGCGGCACCGTCGCCGGCTTCGATGCGTCGGCGGGCGCGACGGTCGTGACGACCTCGCCTGCGCCCTGCGCTGCCGGCCTATCCGTCCGCATTGCGAACGATTCCTGCCGATCCGTTCCAGGCTGCATGCTTTCCGGCGGGAGGACGGCGGCGACCGGCGCCGCAACGGCCGCCTCCGGCATCATCGAGATCGCCGACTCGTAGAACGTGTCCTGTGACGGCGCACGCGTGCGGATGCGGGTGCGGTTGTCGATGATGTGCGTCGCCGCGACACATACGGAGCCGAACACGAGGCCGACGAGCATCGCCATCAGCGTCGGCCGCCACCGGCGGCAGGTACGCGACGCCGCCCACGCGCGATTCTCGGAGCCGAAATCCGCCGCCTGGACCGCGGCGACGCGCGGCGCCTCGCGCGTCACGCGCAGATCGAACACGCCCGGCCGCGGCCGCCGGCTCGGGACGAACGGCGTGCGCCGCCGGCCATACGGCGGCGGCACGTCGGAATATGGATGCGCGAGCGGTAGCGCGAAAACGCCGGTGATGTCCTGCATGCCCATGATGATGTTGACGCGGCACTGCACGACGTCCGCCGTGACGACCCGCGCTCCCGTAGAGTGAATCGATGATGGCGAGTATCGCCGGTCGTGCCGCGCGTCGTAAATCGGACCAGGCCCGATCGGCGCATCGATACGGTCAGCCTGGTCCTACCGGCGAGCGAACGGCCGCGCCGGATGCGCGAACCCGAAGCGGCCGCGACGCACATCGATCCCGCGATTCATCGCGAACGCCCGTCGCGCTCGCCGGCCCATCGGTACCGGGCCGATCGGGACGCGTTCAGAACCGGCCGCGCAGGCCGATGAACACCTCGTTCGACGACAGCTTCGACTTCAGTTGCTCGTCGCGCGCGAGCACGCGGTTCGCGAACGTGTTGTAGCCCGTCTCGACGTTGCCCATGTCGACGTAGCGATACCCGACATCGATCGAGAAGCGCTTGTTGATCGCATAGCTGACGCCCGCGCCGGCCGAATACGCGAGGTTGGTCTGCGTGCGCGACGCGAAGCGGCGCGTGTCGTTGGTCTGCCAGCCGTCGGCCGACACGATCGCCACACCGACGCCGAGCGTGCCGTACACCGAGAAACCGCGGCCCAGATCGAAATCCTTGTAGCCGTTCAGCATCAGGCGCTGCGAGGACACGTGGAACTCGTTCGCGTTCGCGTCGAACGGCGCCCAGTAGCTGACGAAGTTGTCGGTGCGCTTGAACGTGTATTCGCCTTCCGCGCGCCAGCCGTTGCCGAACTGGTAGCCGAGCGCCACCGCGCCCGTCACGCTCGAATTGCCGTCGGGGCCGCCGACGCGATTCGTCACGCGCGGGCTCGTCAGTTCCATGTTGGTCGCGTTGTCGAACGCGCCGACCACGCGTGCGGTGGCGTAGTAGCCCGCGTCGCTCAGGTCCTGCTTCTTCGTTTCCGGTGCGATCGTGTCGGCCAATGCGGCACCCGAGAACAGCAGTGCGAACGACGACGGCAGAGCAAAATACTTGATCATGAAAATGCGTCCTTCTCGATGATTCGTGGAAAACGTCATCGTAGGGAGCGCACCGCATTCGCAGAACCCGTTCGCCTACGGGTTACGCCTCCGTAGCGCTACGGAGGCGACGCCGCCGCGAACGCCGCGTAGTCGCGCACGAGTTCGACGAGCGACGCCGCGTGCAGCTTGTCGAACACGTTCGCGCGATACGTCTCCACGGTGCGCGGCGACAATCCGAGCACACGCGCGATTTCCTTGTTGCTGTGGCCGCGCACGATGCCGTCGAGCACCTCGCGCTCGCGCATGCTCAGCGTCGCGACCCGCGCCGCCCGCGCCTGCTCCTCGCCATCGCCGTCGCGCCGGTTCTCGTGCTGGCGGATCGCCTGCTGCACGGCGTCGATCAGTTCGTCGTCGTCGACGGGTTTGCGCAGGAAGTCGCTCGCGCCGCGCTTGAACGCGCGCCGGCACGCATCGACGTTGCCGTGGCCCGTCAGCACGATCACCGGCAGCGCACGCCGCGCGCTCAACCGGTCGAGCGCGTCGAGGCCGCTCATGCCCGGCATGCGCAGGTCGAGCAGCACGCAGCCGAGCGCGCGGTCGTCGGCGTCGGCGAGAAACGCGTGGGCGTCCGCATAGCAGCGCGTCGGCAGCCCGACCGTGCGCAGCAGCAGCGCGAGGCCGTCGCGCACCGGTTCGTCGTCGTCGACGATCGCGACGATCGGCCCTTCGGGCGGCATCGCTTGTGTCCCGTTCATGCGCGGGCCTCCTCTGCCAGCGGCAACAGCAGCGTCGCCTCGACGCCGCCCGACGGCAGGTTCCGGATCATCAGCGAGCCGTCCTGCCGCTGCGCGAGCGTGTCGCACAGCGGCAGCCCGAGGCCGAGCCCGTTTTCGCGTGTCGTGAAGAACGGCTCGAACAGGCGCGGCAGCGCGTCGTCCGGCACGCCGGGGCCGTTGTCGACGACGCTGAAACGATAGTGCCGGCCCGCGCGGCCGCCGCTGATGCGGATCTCGCCGAACGGCATGCCGGCCAGCCCGTCGCGCGCATTGCGGATCAGGTTGTGCAGGATCTGCTCGACCGCGACCGGCTCGGCCACCGGCGCGGCGCGCGGCGCCGCGTTGTGCCATTGCAGCGCGATGCCTTCGCGCGCGAGTTCGTCGCGATGCAGGAACAGCACCGCATTCATCACCGCGTCGGGATCTAGCGCGTGCGCGCGTCCGCCGCCGGCGGACGTCATCGCGCCGCGCAGCCGGTCGAGGATCGCCGCCGCGCGCTTGGCCTGCGCGACGCTCGACTGCAGCGCGCGGCGCACGCCGTCGCGTTCGGCCGGCAGGTCGAGCATGCGTTCGGCCGCGCGCGTATGCGCGACGATCGCGGTCAGCGGCTGGTTGAGTTCGTGCGCGATTCCCGCCGCCATCTCGCCAAGCGTGTCGAGGCGGCCGAAGCGGTCGATCCGCTCGCGCGCATGTTCGCGCCGCCGCGCTTCCCGCAAGCGCCACGCGCCGCGCGCGCCCGCGACGAGCAGCACGGCCACCGCGTTCCACAGCGCGATCGGCAGCCACGGCAGGTCGGCTAGGGTCAGCGTGCGCGTGGTCGTCAGCACGAAAGCCTGCGGCTGCGCAGGCAGGCGCTTCTCCACGCGCATCGTCCAGCCGAACGGCGTCGCGGGCGCGGGGCGCTGCAACAGCTCGAACTTGCGGTCACGCAATTGCAGCGTCGCCGACGACAGCGCATCGGGCCAGTCGCCCGGCTGCAGCAGCCGGCGCGGATCGATCAGCACCGCCCATCCGGTATCGCCGGCGAGCCAGTATCCACCGTCCGCGTCGAACGTCAGCGCAAACGCCGCGGCGCCGCCGCGCGCAGGTGCGCCGACGGGCAACGGGCCGCCCGTGCCGAGCCAGCCGGCGCCGCGCCGCCAGTGCGCGAGTGCGTCGAGCTGCGGCATGCGCGTGCGCAGGCTGTCGAGCATCGTCGACGGCGGCGCGGGCAACGCGGTGGCGCCGAGCGTCTCGAGGATCGCTTCGTGCTGCGCGGCCTTCTGCGCGAGCAGGCGAATCACGATGCTCGAATTCTGGAAGAAGCGGTCGTGCGCGTCGGCAACGAAGCGCGACGTGACGAACGCGGTGCCGGTCAGGCTGAGTGCGAGCCACGCGAACAGCACGGCGACGCGGAGAGAAGGTTTCATCATCGAGGGCGGAAACGGACGACAGGCGAAATGCACGGAATGCACGAAATGCGCGGCCGACGCACGACATCTCGCGCACGGCACGCCCATCGGCGGCAAGGTTGCGTGCGCAACGACACGATCACGCCGCCGCGCCACGCGGGTTCCGTCACATTGTCGGCACGACGACGCTGCCCTTGGTCCGATAACACAGCCGACGACTGTCAGCCCCGTCCTAAATCGCGGCCCCGCCCGCGCTTTCCGGAAAAACATGCCGAAAAACCGCCCAATTTCGGACTGGACCGATGTTCTTGCGATATCGAAGTCGCGACAATGGCTTCACCTGCCGCTCGCTGCCAGGATGCGCGCGGTTGGGTTTCCATAGTCGATATTTGTCCCGCCCATCCCGGCGGGATCTTTTTTTCGAAGGCGTTGCATCGTGACCGACGCATCTCCGCTCGCCATCGCAATTCTGACGATCGACCATCCGAGCCGCCACGCGTTCGACGATCGCCTGCGCCGCGCCGGCTACGGCTACGACCGTCTGCGCATCGACGACATCCTCCGGAAATCCGGCTACCGTCCCACCCGCTTCGAATATCTGCCCGATCTGCTGTCCGCGTGCGACGCGCGGCCGTTCGACCTGTTCGTCGTGCAGTGCGAATCGGCGTGCTTCCGCACGCTCGAAGCGATCCGCACGCTGCGCGCACGCTTTTCCGATACCGCGCCGATTCTGTCGATCAGCCAGCGCGACGACGAAGCGGCGCGCGCCGTGTGCTTCGCGGCGGGCGCCAACGAGCACCTGCCCTACGCATCGTCACCCGAGCTGCTCGTCACGAGCGTGTCGACGTGGCTGCGGTGGGCGCACCACCGGGCCACGCATCACCGGCACTGGCGCGTCGGCCGCTTCGAGTTCGATGCGGCCGAACGCACGATCCGCGTCGCCGGCCGAGAGCACGTGCTGACCGAGAAGCACTTCCAGATCGCGACCGCGTTCTTCCTGAACATGGGCCGCGCGCTCGGCCGCGCGCACCTGAGCCAGCTCGTGTGGGGCTCGCTCGTCGCGACGGCGAGCCGCCGCGTCGACACGCACGTCGCCACGCTGCGCGACCGGCTCGAACTCGACGGCCGGCACGGCGTGCGGCTGATGACGATGTACGGCGTCGGCTACCGGCTCGTGATGTGCGAACCGGGCGACACCGGAGGGAACGACGAAGCCGACATGGCCGACGAGGCCGACGGGACCGGCACACTGCACGGCATCGACGGCCTGCGCTGAACGCCCGGCCGCGCACGCGCAGGCCCGCGCTGCCGCCGTGCAGCATGGAAACTGGTCCGACTCCATTATCATGGCGGAACCCTGGCCGACTCCCCGCTCCCGATGGACCACCGCGCCGCACCCGATCGCCCGCAGCCGGCCGCCCGCGCCGCGCCCTCTTCCCGCCCGCCGGTCGGCCGCCGGCAGCGCGCGCTGCTGTACGGCGGCGGCATCGCCGTCACGATCGCGATCCTGCTCGCCAGCGGCCTAATGCTGTATGCCGTTGCGAAGGAAACCATCCACGAACGCTACACCGCGTTCGCCGTGCGCCACTTCCTCGTCCAGTTCGAATTCAAGCTGCGCATGACCGGCATGACCGCGATCGTCACGCACGACGAGGCGTTCCGCGACACGCGCGCGACCGACCCGGCGCTCGTCGCCGAACTCGATGCCGGGCACGGCCGGCTCGAACTGAAAGGCAGCGACCGCATCCCGTCGATGCTGGTGCTCGCCGACCTGTCGCCGGCCACGCCGGCAGCGTCGTACGAGCGCGATCTCGCGATGGCGAGCGACCTCACCTATCGCGTCGGCGCGTATCTCGCGAACCACGACGCCGACCGCGCCGCCGCGGGTTACGTGTACCGCCCCGATCGCCGCTTCGCGCTGGTGATCCCGGCCCCCGCCGCGGGTTCGCCGGCGGCGGGAGTGGCCGGCGCGTCGGCGTTGCTCGCGCAGGTCGCGGCCGGCCTCGAACCGCCCGCCGCCGGCCAGTACGTGTGGCTCGCACCCGCTTACGATCCGGTGCAGCGGCGCGACGTGTTCCGGCTCGTCGGCGCCGCCTATGCGGGCGGCCAGCCGTTCGAGGTGCTCGTGTCGACGCTGCCCGTCGACGTGCTGCGCACGCGCCTGACCACCGAGTACGCGACCAACGGCGCGATCATCGCCGACGCGCAGGGCAACACGCTGCTGCGCACCGGTGCGGCCGTGAGCGACGCGGCCACGCTCGCCACGCTGAAGCGCGTCGCCGCCGGCCCCCGCGCGGCGGCCGGCAGCGGCCCGCGCTCCACCTACGCCGAGGGCCTGTTCGCGCTGAGCCAGCCGATCCCCGATACCGACTGGACGATCGTGCAGGCGTTCACGCTGCGCTCGCTCGTCGCCGCGGTCGGCCTGCAGGCCGGCTGGTACGTCGCGGTGATGGTGGCCGCGCTCGTGCTCGTGTGGGCGCTGCTGGTGCTGTTCGACCGCCGCGTGCTGATACCCGACGATGCACGCACGCGCCGCGTGGTCGAAAGCGAGAACCTGAACCGGACGATCGTCGAAGCCGCGCCGTCCGGCATCGCGCTGCTGTCGCTCGCCGACGGCGCGGTGCTGCTGCAGAACGACACGATGCGCGCGTACGACGCACGCATCGCCACCGCGCCGTCGCTCGCGGCGCGGCTGCTGGCGCGCTTCGACGCGTCGCCCGGCGCGAGCGCGTGGCAGTCCGACCTGCACGTCACGCTGCCGACCGGCGCCGACGAAACCGTCGACCTGCTCGTCAATCTCGTGCGCACCCGCTACCGCGACGCGGACGTCGTGCTGTGCAACTTCTCCGACATCACGTCGCAGAAGAACATCGAGCGCAAGCTCGACGAGGCGCTGCGCGCGGCCGACGCCGCGAACGACGCGAAATCGGCGTTCCTCGCGACGATGAGCCATGAAATCCGCACGCCGCTCAACGCGATCCTCGGCAACCTCGAGCTGATCGGCCGCGAGCCGCTCGCCGACACGCAGCGCGAGCGGCTGCAGACGGTCGAGGGTGCGTCGTCGGTGCTGCTGAACCTGATCAGCGACATTCTCGACCTGTCGAAGATCGAGGCCGGCCAGATGACGATCGAGGCGATCCCGTTCGATCTCGCGGAAGCGATCGAGCAGACCGGCGCGATGTTCGAACCGCTTGCGACGGCGAAGGGGCTGCAGTACGACGTCATCGTCGACGATGCGCTCGCGTCGCGCTACGTCGGCGATCCGGTGCGGATCCGGCAGATCGCCGCGAACCTCGTCGGCAACGCGATCAAGTTCACCGACCGTGGCGACGTGACGCTCGAAGTCTATCTGCGCGACGACGCGGACCCGGCGTCGCCCGTCGTGATCGGCGTGAGCGACACGGGCATCGGCATGACCGACGCGCAGCGCGCGGCGCTGTTCCGGCCGTTCACGCAGGCCGATACGTCGATCACGCGCCGCTACGGCGGCACGGGCCTCGGGCTCGCGCTGACCAAGCACCTCACGCAGATGATGGACGGCGCGATCGACGTGAAGAGCGCGCCCGGCGAAGGCAGCACGTTCGTCGTCACGCTGCCGCTGCGCGCGGCGACCGACGCGGAAATCGCGCGGCACCGCGCCGACACCGCCGACGCGGACGCCAGCACCGTCGCGGCGCGGCCGGCGCTGGCCGCGCGCGTGCTCGTCGTCGACGATCATCCGGTGAACCGCACGCTGCAGCAGAGCCAGCTCGTCACGCTCGGCTACGCGGCCGATGCGGCCGACGACGGCGCGTCGGCGCTGCGCCGCTGCGCCGACACGCGCTACGACCTCGTGATGACCGACCTGAACATGCCCGGCATGGACGGCTACACGCTCGCGCGCGTGCTGCGCGCGCGCTACCCCGACTTGCCGGTGATCGCGATCACCGCGCATGCGAGCGCGGCCGAGCACGCGCGCTGCGCGGAAGCCGGCATTGTCGCGGTGCTCGTGAAGCCGGTGCTGCTCGACACGATCGACCGCACCGTGCGCCGCTTCGCGAAGGTGGCGGCGGCCAGCCGGCCCGCGCGAAGCACGCTCGTCGATCTGGCCGAAGGTCCGTTGCCGCCGGACGTGCACCGGTTGTTCGGCGACACGCTCGATCGTTCGCTCGCGGCGATTCGCGATGCGCTCGCGCGTGGCGACGCGCCCGCGCTGCGGGCGGAGCTGCATTCGCTGCGCGGCGCGTTCGCGACGATCCACGAGCACGCGGTGGCCGATGCGGTGCGCGACATGCAGGACGCCGTGCAGGCCGGCGATTCGGCCGCGCTCGGGCCGATGGTCGACCGCACCGAGCGCCTCGCGCGCGACACGCTCCGGCGGCGCGCGGCGCAAGCCCCACAAGCCTGAAACAGCCGCCGTCCGGCGGCTGTCTTTACTTCCCTCCCTGCTCTCTCCATGGCCGCCCGTCGCGGCGGCCCGTTCGCGCGTGTGCGCGTGTAGGACTCGTCTTACAAACATCCCTTCCCGAATAGGTTTTGGACGACAGATTCGGACGAGACCGATCCCTACCATTGGCTTACCAACCTGACGAACTGAAAGGAGTAGGTCAATGAACAAGACATATCGCAACATCTGGAACACGGCTACCGGCACATGGACGGCCGTGGCCGAAACGGCGCGCTCGCGCTCGAAGGGGTCGGCGCGCGCGGCGCGCCAGGCCGTGGCAGTGCTCGCGCTGGGCGGCGCATCGATCGGCGGCGCATTCGCGGCTGACGCGTGCACGACCGAGGACGGCGTGAGCGGGTCGCTCGATGCGGCCGGGGTATGCAAGGTGACGGCATCGCGCACGATCGGCACGGACGCAATCGGGACGACGGCAACGCTCACCGACAACTACTTCAAGGTCAACAGCACGAGCGCCAACCTGGCGGCTGCGACGGGTGCCAACGCCGTTGCAATCGGGCAGGCCGTAACATCCAGCGGTTCCAGTTCGGTTGCGATCGGCTCGGGCACGTCAGCAGACGGGCTTCACTCGATGGCGCTCGGCGCATCTTCGAGCGTGATCGGCGACAGCAACCTGGCCGTGGGTGACGGAGCAACGGTATCGAGGATGACCTATACGCCGACGAATGCCGTTGCAATCGGCATGGGTGCCCGGGTAACCGACGGCGGCGTGAACGGCGCCACGGGGTCGATCGCGATCGGTAATGGCGCAGCGGCTGCCGGGTCGGGCTCGATCATGATCGGGACAAGCACGCGCCACTCGGGCTCCGGCGCGACGGTCGTCGGCGCGAATGCGAGCGCGATGGGTGGCGGCGCAGGCGTTGCGATGGGCGCAAGCAGTTCGGCCGCGGGTAGTGCTTCAGTCGCGATGGGCCCTAACGCCACAGCTACCGGCTTGGGCTCGATTGCAATCGGCAATCAGGCCGTGACCGCGAACAACAACGCCGTCGCACTCGGCAATGGCGCCGCCGGGAGCGTCGTCAACGCCACTGCGATCGGCAGCAATGCCCAGGCAACGGGCACCAACGCGACCGTGCTCGGCCAGAGCTCGTCCGCAAGCGGCCTGTCGGCGGTCGGCATCGGCTTCCGGGCCAATGCGCAGGCTGACAACTCGGTCGCGCTCGGCGTGGATTCCGTCGCGAACCGCAACAACACCGTGTCAGTTGGGTCGGCTACGCAGCAACGTCAGGTCGTCAACGTGGCCGCTGGTACGCAAGCGACGGACGCGGTGAACGTGAGCCAGCTCCAGCCTGCCGTAACCGCACTCGGCGGCGGCGCCGCCATCAACCCGACAACAGGTGCCGTGACCGGCCCGACGTACACGCTCACCAATGGTGGCACGCAAACGACGGTCGGTGGCGCACTCGGCGCACTCGACAGCGCGCTCGCGACCGCCAACGGCAACATCGCGCGCAACACGGGCGACATCACGACGATCAACAGCAAGCTGGCCACGGTCGTCACCGACGATTACGTGAAGGTCGACACGACATCGGGCGCCACGCCCGCACAGGTCAGCACCAGCGCACTCGCAGTCGGTGCAAACGCGCGAGGGACCGGTGACCGTGCAACTGCCGTCGGCAACAACTCGATCGCGAGCGGCGCGAATAGCTCCGTATTCGGCATGGGTGCAACGGCGTCGGGCGCTGCGAGCACCACCATCGGCGCATACGCGTCGGCTACCGGCTATCACGCGTCGGCACTTGGCGTGGGCGCGATCGCGTCGGGATCGGAATCAGTTGCCATCGGCACCAGTTCGAATGCCGATCGTGACAACAGTGTGTCGGTCGGTTCTTCGACACTGCAACGCCAGATCACCAACATGGCTGCCGGTACGCAGGGCACCGACGCCGTAAACGTGTCGCAGCTTTCGCCCGTCGTCGCTGCGCTCGGCGGCGGCGCAACGATCGATTCGAGCACGGGCACCGTCACGGGCCCGACGTACACGCTTACCAACGGCGGTGCACAAACGACGGTCGGCGGCGCACTCGGTGCGCTCGACGGCGCACTCACGACCGCCAACGGCAATATCGCGCGCAACACGGGCGACATCACGACGATCAACACCAAGCTCGACGGCCTGTCGAACGGCACGGTCGGCCTCGTCCAGCAAGCAGCTGCCGGCGATGACCTGACGGTCGGCGCGCACACCGACGGCGCAGCGGTCGACTTCACCGGCACGGCCGGCGCTCGCAAGCTGACCGGCGTCGACGCCGGCGCGGTCTCGGTGTCGAGCAAGGATGCGGTGAACGGCTCGCAACTGCACGGCGTTGCGGATAGCGTCGCATCGGCCATCGGCGGCGGCTCCGTCGTGAACACTGACGGTTCGATCTCGGCGCCGAGCTTCACTCTCGGCGACGGCACCGGCGGTTCGACCACGGTCCGCTCGGTCGGCGGCGCGGTCGCCAACCTTGACGGTCGCGTCACGACGAACGAAGGCGACATTGCGTCGCTGGCCGATCAGATCGGCAGCGGCACGGTCGGGCTCGTCCAGCAAGCCAGCGCGGGCGCAGATATCACCGTCGGCGCGAACACCGATGGCGCAGCGGTCGACTTCACCGGCACGGCCGGCGCTCGCAAGCTGACCGGCGTCGACGCCGGCGCGGTCTCGGTGTCGAGCAAGGATGCGGTGAACGGCTCGCAACTGCACGGCGTTGCGGATAGCGTCGCATCGGCCATCGGCGGCGGCTCCGTCGTGAACACTGACGGTTCGATCTCGGCGCCGAGCTTCACTCTCGGCGACGGCACCGGCGGTTCGACCACGGTCCGCTCGGTCGGCGGCGCGGTCGCCAACCTTGACGGTCGCGTCACGACGAACGAAGGCGACATCGCATCGCTGGCCGATCAGATCGGCAGCGGCACGGTCGGCCTCGTCCAGCAAGCCAGCGCAGGCGCGGACATCACCGTCGGCGCGAACACCGACGGCGCAGCCGTCGACTTCACCGGCACGGCCGGCGCACGCAAGCTGACTGGGGTCGACGCAGGCACGATCTCGGCGTCGAGCACCGACGCAGTGAACGGCTCGCAGTTGCACGGCGTGGCCGACAGCGTCGCATCGGCGATCGGTGGGGGTTCCGTCGTGAACACTGACGGTTCGATCTCGGCACCGAGCTTCACGGTCGGCGACGGTAGCGGCGGCTCGACCACGGTCCGCTCGGTCGGCGGCGCGGTCGCCAACCTCGACGGTCGCGTCACGACGAACGAAGGCGCAATCGCATCGCTGGCCGACCAGATCGGCGGCGGCACGGTCGGCCTCGTCCAGCAAGCTGGTGCGGGCGCGGACATCACCGTCGGCGCGAACACCGACGGCGCAGCGGTGAACTTCACCGGCACGGCAGGCGCTCGCAAGCTGACTGGCATCGATGCAGGCGTGGTCTCGGCATCGAGCACCGACGCAGTGAACGGCTCGCAACTGCACGGCGTCGCGGATAGCGTCGCATCGGCCATCGGCGGCGGTTCCGTCGTGAACGCCGACGGTTCGATCTCGGCGCCGAGCTTCACGGTCGGCGACGGCCACGGCGGCTCGACTACGGTCCGCTCGGTCGGCGATGCGGTCACGAACCTCGACGGTCGTGTAACGACGAACGAAGGCGACATCGCGTCGCTGGCCGACCAGATCGGCAGCGGCACGGTCGGCCTCGTCCAGCAAGCCGGTGCAGGCGCGGACATCACCGTCGGCGCGAACACCGACGGCGCAGCGGTGAACTTCGCCGGCACGGCAGGCGCACGCAAGCTGACCGGCGTCGACGCAGGCGCGGTTTCCGCATCGAGCACCGACGCGGTGAACGGTTCGCAACTGCACGGCGTCGCGGATAGCGTCGCATCGGCGATCGGTGGCGGTTCCGTCGTCAACGCCGACGGTTCGATCTCGGCGCCGAGCTTCACGGTCGGCGACGGCAGCGGCGGTTCGACCACGGTCCACTCGGTCGGCGACGTGGTGACCAACCTCGACGGTCGCGTGACGACGAACGAAGGTGCAGTTGCGTCGCTGGCAGACCAGATCGGCAGCGGCACGCTCGGCCTTGTCCAGCAAGCCGGCCCGGGCGCCAACCTGACGGTCGGCGCGAACACCGACGGCACCGCGGTGAGCTTCGTCGGTACGGCTGGCGCACGCAAGCTGTCGGGCGTCGCGAACGGCGTGAACGACGACGATGCGGTGACGATCGCGCAGTTGAAGGCAACGGGCCTCATCGACTACACGGGCAGGGAAATCGCAGCCGTGACGTATGACGACATCTCGCTTGCCAGCGTGACCTTCGGGGGGTCGGCGGGAACCAGGCTGCTCAACGTCGCACCGGGCCTGATCGCGGCGGGCAGCATGGAAGCCGTGAACGGCAGCCAGTTGTACGACCTCCAGGAGCGGTTCGCGCAGGAGTACGCACGACTCGACGGCCGCGTCGGCGACCTCGAAGCCGGCGGCGGTTCGGGTGGCGGCGGCGGTGGTGGCGGCGGCAACGTCGGCCCCGGCACGGGCGGCGAAGGCTCGCTCGTGGTCGGCGACGGCTCGGCAGCCTCGGGCGAGAACAGCTCGGCCATCGGCCAGGGTTCGGCCGCCTCGGGCAGCGGCAGCACGGCGGTCGGCCAGGGTTCGAACGCATCGGGCAGCAACAGCTCGGCGATCGGCCAGGGCGCGGTGGCCTCGGGCGACAGCAGCACGGCCATCGGCCAGGGTTCGAAAGCGACCGGTAGCGGTTCGGTGGCGATCGGCGCGGGCTCGGTGGCGACCGAGGCGAACACCGTGTCGTTCGGTGACGGCACCGCCGAAGGCAATCGCCGGCTCGTGAACATCGCGGACGGCGTCAACGCCAGCGACGCGGCGACGAAGGGCCAGCTCGATCGTGCGATCAACGGCATGCAAGGGCAGATCAACGACGTCGCGAAGAACGCATACGCCGGTGTCGCGGCAGCCATGGCAATGCCGAACCTGACGCCGTCGCAGCCGGGCAAGACCGTCGTCGCGGCCGGCGCCGCGAACTACAAGAGCGGCTCGGCGATCGCGGCCGGCGCGACCTACCGGACGCGCGACGGCAAGTGGCTGATGAACGGCGCCGTGTCCGTCACGTCGACGGGCGATGCAGGTGTGCGTGCGCAGGTCGGCTACGAGTTCTGACCGGACGGCTCCGCGTCGTGCGGAGCATCCATCGACCCGAAGCGGGGGAGCGATCCCCCGCTTTTTCGGCCGACGGCCAGTGACGGTTCCGAACGAGCCGCTACCGGCCGTCGGCGCGACGACATCGCGTCCGGCCTGCGTTGCACGCCGGACGCGCATGCATTCGTGCCGACCTCCGCCGCCCGGCCCCCGCCGCGCGGCGCAACATGAAGGTACAACCGACATGCCAGGAAACTTCCCCATCCGCATCGTGATCGCCGACGACCATCCGGCGGTGGTCATCGGCGCGCGCTACGAACTGTCCGCGACGAATACGCTCGCGGTGGTCGCGAGCGCCAACAACTCGACCGAACTGATGGAAACCCTCGCGAACCATCCGTGCGACGTGCTCGTGTCCGACTACGCGATGCCGGGCACCGAATACGGCGACGGACTCGCGATGTTCTCCGCGATCCTGAAGCGTTACCCGAATCTGCGCGTCGTCGTGATGACGATGATGGAGAACGCGGTGGCGCTGCGCGCGTTGCTCGACCTCGGCATCGCGTGCGTGGTCAGCAAGTCCGACATGACGAGCCACCTGACGATGGCGATCCACGCGGCCTACACGAACGGCCGCTACCTGTCGCCGTCGATGGACCGCATCCTGCGGGCCGCCGGCAATTCGGGCGGCAAGGCGCCGGCGCTGTCCGCGCGCGAGCTGGAAGTGATTCGTCTCTTCGCGTCGGGCCTGTCGGTCAACGACATCGCCGAGCAATTGAGCCGCAGCAAGAAGACGATCAGCACGCAGAAGAGTTCGGCGATGCAGAAACTGGGCATCGAGCGCGACGTCGATCTCGTCCGCTACGCGATCGCGTGCGGGCTGGTGTCCGACTACGGTTACGCGACGCCGCTGCCGGCGATCGACAAAAACCCGCGCTGACGGCGCGGTGACCATGCCGGCGCATGGTCGGCCGTACCCGCCTGCACGAATGACCCGGCACCCGAAACTTGCCGGCGCGCATGGCGCGCCGGTCAGGCCGGATCGGTGCGCCCTTTCTCTTCGTCTTCCTGCTCCACCGCCTTGCCCTCGCTGCCGGACGCGGCGACGATCCCGTGCTCGATCGCGTAGCGCAGCAGGTCGATATCCTTTTCCACGCCGAGCTTCTGCATCGCGCGCGCCTTCTGCGTGCTGATCGTCTTCTTGCTGCGGCTGAGCTTCTCCGCGATCTCGTTGACGGTCATCCCGGACGCATACAGCCGCACGACCTCGATCTCGCGGCTGCTCAGGCTCTGCGCCTGATCGACGATCCGTGCGCTCGAATGCGCGGAAAGCGTGCGCACGACCTTCTCGACCGACGGCGAATAGTAGGTGCCGCCCGTTGCGGCCGCATGCACGGCCGGAATCAGGTGGTCGATCGCATCCGACTTGCTGACGATGCACGCGATGCCCAGCCGCACCAGCGCGCCGACCACCGCCGCGTTGTCGAGCATGGTCAGCACGACCAGCTTCACGGCCGGGTAATTGCGTTGCAGGTAGGAAAACAGCGCGATGCCGTCGCCGTGCGCGTTGCCGGGCATCGCGTAGTCGGACACCAGGACGTCGCACGCCCCTGCATCGAGCAGTGCGATCAGCTCGGTCGAATTGCCGGCCGTGCCGGTGAGCCGGATCGTCGGCACCGACGACAGTCCATGCTGGACGCCGACGAGCGTTGCCGGATGGTCGTCGGCCAATACCACACGTATCTGATAGCTTCCCATAGTCGTCCGAGTATTCACCGCTGTCGCGGGAGGCCGAACGGCCACCCGATTGCCGGCGACGGCGCATGCGCGCCGTTCTTTCTGGATCGTAATTGGGCGCTAGTTTCGCATGAATCCGGGGCGATCAGCCAAGATCGGACGGGAGCGGCCGCCGCAACGCGCGCCGTGAACGGAAAAAGCCGCCGGCTCGGTCGGAGCGGGCGGCTTGGCATGCCTGCCGGGACAACGGGGTGCGGCGGTCGATTGCGCCCCGTTCCTTCACCGGCTCGTGACCGGAGAAGGCCCTGGCGGCGCCGGCGAACCGGCGCCGCGATGCGTCATTGCGTCAATGCCTCATTGCGTGTCCAGGCGGATCTCGACGCGGCGGTTCTGCGCGCGGCCGTCGGCCGTCGCGTTGGACGCGACGGGATCGGCCGAACCCAGGCCTTCGGCGGAGAACGACCGGGCCTGCAGCCCGTTCGAACGCAGGTAGTTCACCACGGTGCGCGCCCGCGCTTCCGACAGCGTGCGGTTATGCGCGGCGCTGCCGGTCGAATCGGTGAAGCCGGTGATCGCGACGCGCGCGAACTCCACGCCGCGATTGGTCGTGATGAAGCGATCGAGCTCGTTGCGGGCCTGCGACGTCAGCGCCGCGCTGTCGGTCGCAAAGTTCGCGTCGCCCTGCAGCAGCACCTGGCGTTGCTGAACCGGTTGCGGTTCCGGCACAGGCTGCGGTGCCGGCGCGGGCTGCGCGACCGGCTGCGGCTTGCCGCACATGAACGTGATTTCGCGCGGATCCTTCATCGGCGCACGGCTGTAGACGCGGTCGATCATCTCGAGCGGCGTGAAGCCCTTGCCCTGGCAGAACTCTTCCGCCGCGCGCGCGCACGCATTGGCGCTGCCGAGCAGCCCGTCGCAGCTCACGCGGAACACGTTGTCCGGCTTGCCCGGAATCGACACCGCGCGGATGTCATAGGTGAACCCCGAATGCGTCGTACACGCACCGAGCACCATCGCGAACGCGCCGATCGACGCGACGCGCAAAAGCTTTGAAGTCATGGTCTTGAATGAGCGTCCGCCCTCAGGCGGACGCGCTTGTATGAGAGGGTTAGAAAGATCGGAACGGCGTTGCACGGGCGGGGCGCATGGCCCCGCCCCGCGCATTACCACTGGTACGACGCGCCCATGCCCACCGTGTTGCCGCCACTCGACAGACCCACGCCGGCCTTCATCTTCAGGTTCTGCGTGATGCGGGCTTCGCCGCCGAACGCCACCGCCTGATAGCCCTTGTAGGTCGCGCCGCCGACACCGAACGACAGCGTCTTGCCCGGATCCACGCCCGGAATCATCGTCAGCGCAGTGGCTGCCGCGATACCCGAATACGCGTTCTTCGACACGTCGTTGATCTGGCTCCCCAGACCGCCGACCGCACGATCGAGCTGCCCCTTCGTCGCGGCGTCGTTCGCGCCCACGCCGTCGGCGATGTTCACGATCCGGCGGTTACCGGTGTCGGTGCCGTTGCCGAACGAGACCGTGTTCGCTTCGTTCGCCACGGAGCCCGAGCCGATCGCCACCGAACCGCTGCCGGTTGCGTTCGAGCCCTGGCCGATCGCCGTCGCGTTCTCGCCTTTCGCAGCCGAACCCGCGCCGATCGCCGTGCCGCCGCTCGACCCGACGGTCGAACCGGAGCCGATCACCGTGCCGTTGTTCACGCCGGTGCCGATCGACGCGCCGGAACCTGCCGCCACGTTGCCGGTGCCGGTGCCGGGGTTCGCCGCCGACGAGCCGCCCGCGGTCAGGTCGGTCGCGCCGAAGTACGGGTTGGTGCCCGTGCCGCCGCCGTTACCGTCACCCGGGGTGCCCGGCCGCAGTTCGAGGCCGCCGACACGGTCGTCGAGGTTGCCGATCTTGTCGTTCAGCGCGCTCAACTGCCCGTAGTTCACGGCGTCGTACTGGCTCGTACCGTCCGCGACGTTCGTCAGCCGCACCGGTGCCGCGCCCGACCCGCCGAGGGTCACCGAACCGAAGTTCGGCGTGCCGTCCCTATTCAGGTCGTAACGCACCGCGAGCGAATCGGTCGCGCCGTAGGCCGCCGCCGCTTGCACGGCTTCCGCCACGGTCGAGTACTTCTGGCCGTTCACTTCGATCGCCGTGTTCCCGAGCGTGCCGTCCGCGCCGACCGTCGTGCCGCCACCGATCGTGTCCGCCACGCTCTGCGCGGTGCCGTGCAGCTGCGAGCCGTTGATCGCGTCCGTGCTGGTCGAGTTCACCGCACCCGCCGCCACGTTCGTGATCGTCGTGCCGTTCGTGCCCTTCAGCTTCACTTCGTCGAAGTTCGCCGATTCGTCGTCGTTCGTGCTGTACGTCACCGCCAGCGACGTCAGGCCCGAACCCGGGTTCGTCGGATCGACCGGCGCGACGAGGCCAGCGCTCTTCAGCTGGGCCACGTTCACCGCGTCGGTGTCGTCCGTACCGGCCGCGACGTTCTTCACCTGCACCGGGCCGGCCGACTTGCCGCCGCCCAGCGTCACCGCGTTGTAGTTCGGCGTGCCGTCCGCGTTACGGTCATACGTCACCGCGGCGATCGATTGACCCGTCACCGGATCCACCAGCCCCGAATCGGCCAGCTGGTTGTTGATCAACGTGATGTTCTTCGTATTCGTCGCAACACGGCCATCCAGGTTGTCCAGCGCGTCGCCGACGTTGCGGTAGTCGGCCTTCGCCGTGACATCCGCCGGATCGGTCAACGAGTAGGTCGGCGCCGTCACGTTGCCGCTGGCGTCGACGGTCGAGCCGCCACCCAGCGAATCCGCGACGCTCTTCGACACGCCGTACAGCTGCGAGCCGTTCACCGCGTCCGTGCTGGCCGTGTTCACCGCGCCGGCCTTCACGTTCGTCAGCGTCGTGCCGTTCGCGCCCTTCAGCTTCACTTCGTCGAGGTTCGCCGAACCATCGTCGTTCGTGCCGTACGTCACCGCCAGCGACATCAGGCCCGCACCCGGATTGGTCGGATCGACCGGCGCAACCAGGCCCGAATCCTTCAACTGACCGACGTTCACCGCGTCATGACGATCCACGCCATCCGCCACGTTCGACAGCGTCACCGGGCCGGCCGACTTGCCACCGCCCAGCGTCACCGTGTTGTAGTTCGGCGTGCCGTCCGTATTACGGTCGTACGTCACTGCGGCGATCGACTTGCCGTCGTCGCCGATCAGGCCCGAGCCCTTCAGCTGGCTCACGTTCACTGCATCCGTGTCGGCAACACCCGCCTTCACGTTTGCGAGCGTCGTGCCGTTCGTACCCTTCAGCTTGACCTCATCGAAGTTCGCCGAGCCGTCGGCGTTCTTGCCGTACGTCACCGCCAGCGACGTCAGGCCTGCGCCCGGATTGGTCGGATCGACCGGCGCAACGAGGCCCGAGTCCTGCAACTGACCCAGGTTCACCGCGTCATGACGATCCACGCCATCCGCCACGTTCGACAGCGTCACCGGGCCGGTCGACTTGCCACCGCCCAACGTCACCGCGTTGTAGTTCGGCGTGCCGTCCGCGTTGCGGTTGTATGTGACCGCAGCGATCGCCTGGCCATCGTCGCCGATCAGGCCCGAGCCCTTCAACTGGCTCACGTTCACTGCATCCGTGTCGGCAACACCCGCCTTCACGTTTGCGAGCGTCGTGCCGTTCGTGCCGCCACCCAGCGTGACCTTGTCCTTCGTCGCGCTGTCGTACGTCACTGCCAACGACGTCAGGTTGCCGTTGCCGTCGTCGCCCACCAGGCCCGAACTCTTCAGTTGGCCGAGGTTCAGTGCGTCGCCGTCGTCGGTTGCATCCGCCACGTGCTTCAGTTGCGTCGGGTTCGTGCCGTTACCCAGCGTCACCGAACCGTAGTTCGGCGTGCCGTCCGTATTACGGTCGTACGTCACCGCGGCGATCGCCTTCCCGTCGTCGCCGATCAGGCCCGAGCCCTTCAGCTGGCTCACGTTCACCGCGTCCTTGTCCGCAACGCCGGCCTTCACGTTCGCAAGCGTCGTGCCGTCCGTGCCCTTCAGCTTCACTTCGTCGAAGTTCGCCGAATCGTCCGCGTTCTTGCTGTACGTCACCGCGAGCGATGCCAGGCCTGCACCCGGGTTCGTCGGATCGACCGGCGCAACGAGGCCCGAATCCTGCAACTGACCCAGGTTCACCGCGTCTTGACGATCCGTACCGTTCGCCACGTGCTTCAGCTGCGTCGGGTTCGCACCGTCGCCCAGCGTGACCGAACCGTAGTTCGGCGTGCCGTCCGCGTTACGGTCGTACGTGACCGCGGCAATCGACTTGCCGTCGTCGCCGATCAGGCCCGAGCCCTTCAGTTGGCTCACGTTCACCGCGTCCTTGTCCGCAACGCCTGCCTTCACATTCGACAGCGTCGTGCCGTCCGTGCCGCCACCCAGCGTGACCGTGTCCTTCGTCGCGCTGTCGTACGTCACCGCCAACGACGTCAGATTGCCGTTGCCGTCGTCACCCACCAGACCCGAGCTCTTCAGCTGGCCGAGGTTCAATGCGTCGCCGTCGTCGGTTGCGTCCGCCACGTGCTTCAGTTGCGTCGGATTCGTACCGTTACCCAGCGTCACCGAACCATAGTTCGGCGTGCCGTCCGTGTTACGGTCGTACGTCACTGCGGCGATCGACTTGCCGTCGTCACCGATCAGGCCCGAGCCCTTCAGCTGGCTCACGTTCACTGCGTCCGTATCGGCAATACCGGCCTTCACGTTGGCGAGCGTCGTGCCGTTCGTACCCTTCAGCTTCACTTCGTCGAAGTTCGCCGAACCGTCGGTGTTCGTGCCGTACGTCACCGCCAGCGACGTCAGACCCGCACCCGGATTCGTCGGATCGACCGGCGCAACGAGGCCCGAATCCTGCAGCTGACCCAGGTTCACCGCGTCTTGACGATCCGTACCGTTCGCTACGTGCTTCAGCTGCGTCGGGTTCGTACCGTCGCCCAGCGTCACCGAACCGTAGTTCGGCGTGCCGTCTGCGTTACGGTCGTACGTCACCGCAGCAATCGCCTTGCCGTCGTCGCCGATCAGGCCCGAGCCCTTCAGCTGGCTCACGTTCACCGCGTCCTTGTCGGCAACGCCGGCCTTCACGTTCGCAAGCGTCGTGCCGTCCGTGCCGCCACCCAGCGTGACCGTGTCCTTCGTCGCGCTGTCGTACGTCACCGCCAACGACGTCAGATTGCCGTTGCCGTCGTCGCCCACCAGGCCCGAGCTCTTCAGCTGGCCGAGGTTCAGCGCGTCGCCGTCGTCCGTAGCGTCAGCCACGTGCTTGATCTGCGTCGGATTCGTGCCGTCGCCCAACGTCACCGAACCGAGGTTCGGCGTACCGTCCGCGTTACGGTCGTACGTCACCGCAGCAATCGCCTTGCCGTCGTCGCCGATCAGGCCCGAGCCCTTCAGCTGGCTCACGTTCACCGCGTCCTTGTCCGCAATGCCCGCCTTCACGTTCGACAGGATCGTGCCTTCCGTGCCGCCCGCCAGCGTCACCGAACCGAGGTTCGGCGTGCCGTCTGCGTTACGGTCGTACGTCACCGCAGCGATCGCCTTGCCGTCGTCGCCGATCAGGCCCGAGCCCTTCAACTGGCTCACGTTCACCGCGTCCTTGTCGTCGACACCGGCCTTCACGTTCGACAGCGTCGTGCCGTCCGTGCCACCGCCCAGCGTGACCGAACCGAGGTTCGTCGTGCCGTCCGCGTTACGGTCGTACGTCACCGCGGCAATCGCCTTGCCGTCGTCGCCGATCAGGCCCGAGTCCTTCAGCTGGCTCACGTTCACTGCATCCGTGTCGGCAACACCCGCCTTCACGTTCGCAAGCGTCGTGCCGTCCGTGCCGCCAGCCAGCGTGATCTTGTCCTTCGAGACCGTGTCATACGACACCGCCAGCGGGTTCACGCCGATATCCAGATCCTTGATGGCTGCCGTCAGCTGGTCCACGTTCACCGCATCGGTGCCCGCGACACCTTCCGCGACGTTCGACAGCGTCACAGCACCGGTCGACTTGCCGGCGCCCAGCGTCACCGCGTTGTAATTCGGCGTGCCGTCCGTGTTGCGGTTGTACGTCACCGCGGCGATCGCGTGGCCGTCGTCGCCGATCAGACCCGAGCCCTTCAGCTGGCTCACGTTCACTGCGTCCTTGTCGGCAACACCGGCCTTCACGTTCGACAGCGTCGTGCCGTCCGTGCCGCCACCCAGCGTGACCGTGTCCTTCGTCGCGCTGTCGTACGTCACTGCCAACGACGTCAGATTGCCGTTGCCGTCGTCACCCACCAGGCCCGAGTTCTTCAGCTGGCCGAGGTTCAGTGCGTCGCCGTCGTCGGTTGCGTCCGCCACGTGCTTCAGTTGCGTCGGATTCGTGCCGTCGCCCAGCGTGACCGAACCGAGGTTCGGCGTACCGTCCGTGTTACGGTCGTACGTCACCGCGGCGATCGACTTGCCGTCGTCACCGATCAGGCCCGAGCCCTTCAGCTGGCTCACGTTCACCGCGTCCTTGTCGGCAACACCGGCCTTCACGTTCGCAAGCGTCGTACCGTCCGTGCCACCAGCCAGCGTGACCGAACCGAGATTCGGCGTGCCGTCCGTATTACGGTCGTACGTCACCGCGGCGATCGACTTGCCGTCGTCGCCGATCAGGCCCGAGCCCTTCAGCTGGCTCACGTTCACCGCGTCCTTGTCCGCAACACCGGCCTTCACGTTTGCGAGCGTCGTGCCGTCCGTGCCGCCATCCAGCGTGACCTTGTCCTTCGTCGCGCTGTCGTACGTCACCGCCAACGACGTCAGGTTGCCGTTGCCGTCGTCGCCCACCAGGCCCGAACTCTTCAGTTGGCCAAGGTTCAGTGCGTCGCCGTCGTCGGTTGCATCCGCCACGTGCTTCAGTTGCGTAGGGTTCGTGCCGTTACCCAGCGTCACCGAACCGTAGTTCGGCGTGCCGTCCGTATTACGGTCGTACGTCACTGCGGCGATCGACTTGCCGTCGTCGCCGATCAGGCCCGAGCCCTTCAGCTGGCTCACGTTCACCGCATCCTTGTCCGCAACGCCTGCCTTTACGTTCGACAACGTCGTGCCGTCCGTGCCGCCACCCAGCGTGACCGAACCGAGGTTCGGCGTGCCGTCCGCGTTACGATCGTAAGTCACCGCAGCAATCGCCTTGCCGTCATCGCCGATCAGCCCCGAGTCCTTCAGCTGGCTCACGTTCACCGCGTCCGTGTCGGCAACACCCGCCTTCACGTTCGACAGCGTCGTGCCATCCGTGCCCTTCAGCGTGACCACTTCGAAGTTCGGCGTACCGTCGCCATTCACGCCGTAGGTCACCGCCAGCGGATTCGTGCCACCGCCCAGGTTGGACAGCGCATTCAGCGCATCGCCCACATTGCGATAGGTGGTGCCGCCGATGGTGTACGTCGGATTCGTGATGGAACCGTCCGCGCCGACCGCTGCATTGCCGCCGAAGGCTGCCACGGCGTCCTTCAACTGGCTCACGTTCACCGCATCCGTATTTTCCGTACCGCGCGCGACATAAATGATCTGACGCTGCTGCCCCGTCGAGCCCACCGAGATCGAGTTCAGTCGATCCGCCACCGAGTTGGAGCCCAGCGCGACCGAGTTCAACGCCGTGCTTGTGACGTTGGCCTGACGGCCGATGGCGATCGAGTTCGTGGCGAGCGGGTCAACCTGCGCGGTCGTGCCGAATGCCAGGGAATCGGACGCATTGGCCCGCGCCGTATTACCGAGTGCAATGGCGTTGACGCCCGCGGCTCGTGCGTTGAAGCCCGCGGCGATAGCGTTGTTGCCCGTAGCGCCCGTGCCGTTGCCCAACGCGAGTGCGTTCGTACCG
Organism: Burkholderia metallica; assembly: GCF_902832845.1. GTDB lineage: Bacteria > Pseudomonadota > Gammaproteobacteria > Burkholderiales > Burkholderiaceae > Burkholderia > Burkholderia metallica. The sequence goes on from NZ_CADFDB010000019.1 coordinate 65,511, forward strand.
GACGCCGAGCCGTGTCCCAATGCGACCGCGCCCGTAGCCGCTGCCGATGCACCCGCGCCGAGCGCGACCGCACCGGAACCCGTTGCGATCGACTGTGCGCCGATTGCGATCGACGTATCGCCGGTCGCGCTGGCTTCCGCGCCAATCGCCACGCCGAACGTGCCCGGACGAACAAATGCGTTGTCGCTGCCGTCGCCAAGGCCGTCGACCTGAACATACGGATCCGTGCCCGCGAGCGTGCCGATCGCATCCAGTCGGCTGTTCACGTCCTGGATCGCTTGCTTGGTCGTCGTGTTGACGTTGTCGATGGCCGCCTGCGTGTTCGTCGACGAGACACCCAGCAAGTCGTTGACCTGTCCGAGGGTCGCCGCATCGCTGTCGGCTTCGCCGTTCTGCACGTTCGTGATTCGACGTTGCAGGCCCGTTGCGCTATTACCGACGGAAACGGTGCGGATCTCGTCCGCGACCGAGCCGAGGCCCAGTGCGATGGCGTTGAGGCCCGTCGCCTGCGCGGCGACACCCGTGCCGCGCCCGCCGATATACGGGTTACCGTTCGCCACGCTCTGCTGCAACTGCTGCACGTTGACCGCATCGGTCGCCGCGACACCCGCGGCAACGTTCGATACCTTCACCGGGCCGGTCGAATTGCCGCCGCCCAGCGTCACTGCGTTGTAGTTCGCCGTGCCGTCCGTGTTACGGTCGTACGTGACCGCGGCAATCGCCTTGCCGTCGTCGCCGATCAGGCCCGAGCCCTTCAACTGGCTCACGTTCACCGCGTCCGTGTCGGCCACACCGGCCTTCACGTTTGCAAGCGTCGTGCCGTTCGTACCCTTCAGCTTCACTTCGTCGAAGTTCGCCGAACCGTCCGCGTTCGTGCCGTACGTCACCGCGAGCGACGTCACGCCCGCACCCGGGTTCTTCGGATCGACCGGTGCGACCAGGCCCGAATCCTGCAACTGACCCAGGTTCACCGCGTCTTGACGATCCACGCCATCCGCCACGTGCTTCAGCTGCGTCGGGTTCGTGCCGTCGCCCAGCGTCACCGAACCATAGTTCGTCGTGCCGTCCGTATTACGGTCGTACGTCACCGCCGCAATCGCCTTGCCATCGTCGCCGATCAGGCCCGAGCCCTTCAGCTGGCTCACGTTCACTGCGTCCATGTCGGCAACGCCGGCCTTCACGTTCGCAAGCGTCGTGCCGTCCGTGCCGCCGCCCAGCGTCACCTTGTCCTTCGCCGTAGTGTCGTACACCACCGCCAACGATTCGCCCGTATCTGGGTCGATCACACCGCCACCCTTCAGTGAATCCTCCAGCGAACCGACGCGCGTGTTCGTCGCGAACAGTTGCGAACCGTTCACGGTGTCCGTGCTCGTGTCCGACAGCGTACCGTCCGCGACGTTGGTGATCTTGCGTTCGTTGCCGACGCTGCCAACCGATACGGTGTTGGACGCAGCGATCGATCCGTTACCCAACGCGACCGAATTGCCACCGGCCGCAGTTGCATTAACGCCCAACGCAACTGCGTCCGTAACGGCATGCGCGTTAGTGCCGAGCGATGTGCCGTTCAGGCCAGCCGCCGATTTCGTACCGATAGCCGTTGCGTTCGCATTTTGCGCACGTGCACCCTGGCCGATTGCCACGCCATCCTGCGCAGCAATCACGTCATTGCCGATTGCAACGCTGTCGGCCATGCTGGCCGTGGCGCTGCCGCCGATCGCGACGCCGCCGGCCACGAGCGTTTTCGCGTTCGAGCCGATGGCAACCGAGCCGACGCCCGTGGCGCTTGCAGCATCGCTGCCGTCGCCTGCGCCGTTCGCCTTGAAGTACGGGCTGTTGCCGTCGACATTCGCGATGGCCGCGTTCAGTTGGGCAACGTTCACCGCGTCGTAGTCTTGCGTACCGGCGGCTACGTTCGTGATCTGGCGCCGCTGGCTGGCCGAGCCGACAGAAACGGTGTTGACGCGATTCGCGACGGAATCCACGCCGAGCGCGACCGAATTGTCTGCCTGTGCATTGGCCCGAAAGCCGATGCCGACTGCCGACAGGCCGCTTGCAGACGAGCTCTGACCGAGCGCGATCGTATTTACAGCCGATGCGTTGGCACCACTGCCGACCGCAGTGGCGTTGGTCGTGCCAGCGACAGCGAGGGAACCGAGTGCCACCGTATTGTTCCCGTTGGCGCGCGAACTCACACCCGCTGCAATGGAGTTTATGCCTGTCGCTACCGCGCGCGTACCGAGGGCCACCGCATTATCCGCGGATGCCGTCGAACTGCCGCCGAGCGCAACGGCCGAAGTCCCGGTGCCGCTCGCATTCGCACCAATAGCAGTCGCGCTATTGCCTGCCTGCGCCGCTACCGCCGGGGCGTACGTACCCGATCTGACATTCACGTAGGGGTCGTCGGCAGCCGCGATCGCGGCATTCAGCTGATTCAAGTTGACCGCATCCGTACCAACCGTTCCGGCGGCAACGTTCATGATCTGGCGCTGCTGCGTCGCCGACCCGACGGAGACGGCATTGGCACGATTCGCCACACTGTTCGTGCCCAGTGCAACCGACGATGCAGCACTAGCCGTCGCGTTGGTACCCAACGAAACACCCGAGCTTCCCGAGGCCATGCTGGCATAACCCACCGCGACCCCACCTCCGCCGCCCATCGCGCTGGCTTCGCCGCCGAGGACCGTTGCGGAGGACCCCGAATGCCGCGCGTTCGTACCAATCGCGATCGAGCCGACACCGCCAGCCGTCGCGCTGGTGCCGATCGCAATCGCCCCGTTCGCACCCGTCACATCGCCATCGATTGCCCGGGCACCCGTTCCGATCGCAATCATGTTCGACGGAACAAACCGGCCGGTCTGGGCTACGGCGGCTCCGCTTCCCACCGCCAGGTTTCCGACACCGACCGCCGATGCGAATGTTCCGAGCGCCGTGGAGTTGTTGCCAGTGGCCGCCGCGCCGCGACCCAACGCCGTCGCCGCCGTCCCGGTGGCAGCAGCGCCCACACCAACGGCCGTCGCCTCTGATCCGGTCGTACGCGCGAGCGTACCGAGCGCCACTGCGTTCTGGCCGCTTGCTACCGTATTACCGCCGAGCGCGACGGACGAGATCCCCGTGGCGCTTGCATTCGGACCAATAGCCGTCGCGCTGTTACCCCCCACGGTGGCGGCCGCGTCGGCCGCATATGTCCCAGTGCTAAAGGCCACATATTTGTCATTCGTCGCCGCGATGGCAGCGTTCAGCTGATTGACGTTGACCGCATCCGTGCCCGACGTACCGGCAGCCAGGTTCTGGATGCGATTATTCGTCATGCTGACGCCATTGGCAAAATCCGTCGTGCCCGTGATGTGAACACCATTGGCACCGTAAATCATCACATGACCGTCCCGGCTGCCTGCCACCGAAGCTGTGTTGGCCGTTGCACCGGCCCCGGATGCACCATTCAGATCACCACCGTTTCCCAGCACGAAGGAAGGCGCATGCCCTTGGTAGGTGGGATTATTAGTAGCGATAGGCGCGCAGTTCGCGTTCACCGTTTGACCGGAGTAGCCGAACGTATGACCGACCGCCCCGTTCACTCCTCCGCACAGATTCAGCGCACCATTCCCGTTCGCGGTCTGCGCTTCCGCATCGATCGCAATCGCGCCGCCGCCGAAACCCGCCATGACCGCAACCGCGGCCGTTACTGACGAACGCATCGTCGAATTCGATTTCTTGCGCGCGCGCGCCGTTTCGGCCGCTGCGACCCATGTGCCCGTCGTCGGATTCCAGACGGTTCGGTATGTTTTGTTCACGTTGATTGCCTCTATACGAAAGTGTGAGACGAGATTCGAGCTACGTGAGCCAATATATTTTTTACAAGTGCGTTCGATAATCAGACAGCCAGACGCGGTAAAACTTATTTCTTCGGACTGGTCCGAATATGACGATGCCTGACACTTCTGCAAGGAAAACACCACACGGCGCTTCGCCTAAACACGGCATCGTTTGACACACGCGCCGGTCGCGCTTTATAAACGCAGCGCGCGGGCCGCGTCGCAAACTAGGACCAGTCCTACCGCTCTGGGCACATTGCTTCGGACTGCCCTACATACCGGCACCCCCGCCATCTTGATAATTGGCTCGTTCCCCGAGCCGGCAGTGCAAACGCCTGCCATCCCACACGGCTTACGGATATCGCTACGCGTCGCGTTAAGCGAACGGCTTTGCCGTCCGCGTCGCGCGCGGCCCCCGATTTGCGCATTGATTTCACGGTATTCGTCCCATGCCCATCCGAAACCTGTTCGCGTCCCCGGCTGACGCCAGCGCGCCATTCGCGTCGATCGACGACGAGGCGCGCGACCTGAGCCTGCTGCACCGCTACCAGCGCTTCACGCTGTACGGGGGAGCCGCCGTGCTGTCGCTCGTGATCCTGTTCGCGACGAGCGTGCTGCTCGACGGCTCGGTACACGACTACATCGCGAAGCGGCGCGAGCTGTTCACCACGCACAAAGCGCTCGTCGAACTCGAGATCGATGCGAAACAGGCGTCGGTGCGGCGCTCGGTGATCAACGCGGAGCTGCTGTGGAACAGCCACCCGCGCCATTCGCACAGTGCGGCCGAGGCGCTCGCGCGCGACGGCCATGTCGTGCTGTCGCCGTTGCGCAACGTGAGCGACATCTTCGTCGCCGTGACGCCCGACGCGCTGGCCGGCAACGAATCCGACGAATACGTTCAACTGATGGAGCGGCTGACGATCTCCGTGGCCGCCGCCGAGCGGCAATCGGGGATGCCGCTGTCGGGCTACGCGTACAGCCCCGACCGAAACGTGCTCGCGATCACACCGCCGCCGTCGATGCCGTATCACGACTTGCTGGAGCGCATCGGCGTGGCCGACACGCGCGCGCTGATCGATCGCCTCGCGTTCAACATCGCCGACTGGTCGGACCCGGCCGTCGCGCGCTACTGGCGCTCGACGCGGCGCATCGCATGGGAGCCGCCCGCGATCGACCCGCTCACCGGCAAGAAGGTGTTCCGCCTCGTCGAACCCGCATTCGACGGCCCGCGGCATTTCATGACGTTCGTCAGCGATCTCGACGTGAACGTGCTCGACGAAAGGCTGAAGCAGGCGCCGGAAGACGCGGTGGTGATGCTGGTCGACCAGTCCGGCCGCGTGCTGCTGGACGAGGACCGCACGCGCGCGTCGATCGACGGCGCCGCGCTGATGCGCCACGCGCTCGCCCAGAACGTGTGGCGGCGCGGCCTCGACCGCTTCGACGAAAGCTATCTGCACGGCGTGTTCACGATCAGCGACCGGATCGCCGACACGGGCTTCGCGATCGTCTACGCGTACTCATGGCGCACGATCGCGATCGCGATCTGGCCGACGATCGTGCGCGAGTTCGGCGTGGCCGCGCTGATCCTGGCCGTGCTGTGGTCGCTCGTGATCGCGTTCGACCTGAAAGTGTTCGCGCCGGTGTTCCGCCGCTCGCGCCGCGTGTTCGAAACCGACGAGATGAGCCGCGCGATCATCGCGACGTCGCCGTTCGGCATCGTGCTCGTATCGCTCGACACCGACACGGTGCTGCTGCGCAACCGGATGCACGAGCTGTACGAAAGCGAGGCCGGCGCGCCGCCGCTGCACGAGCGCATGCTCGCGCGCTACAGGCAAGGCGCGGATGGCGCGCCGGTGCAACTCGACGTGGAATTCCCGGTAACGCTCGACGACGGCCGCGCGCGCGACCTGCTCGTGAACTTCGTGCGCGTGCGCTACCGCGGCAAGGACACACTGCTGTGCGGCTTCTCCGACATCACGACGCGCGCCGACACCGAGCGCGCGCTCGACAGCGCGAACCGCGCGAAATCGACGTTCCTCGCGACGATCAGCCACGAAATCCGCACGCCGCTGAACGCGATGCTCGGCAATCTCGAACTGCTCGACAAGGCGCCCGACCGCAATCGCGAGAAGTCTCGGCTGCACGCGGTCACGTCGGCCGCGCGGATGCTGCTCGACATGCTGAACAACGTGCTCGACATGACCAAGATCGAAGCCGACCGGATGACGCTCGAAGCGACCAGCTTCCGCATCGACGAACTCGCGCGCGACATCGTCGAGCTGTTCGAGCCGATCGCGCGTGCGAAAGGCGTGGCGCTGCGCGTCGACGTCGACGTGCAGGCGGCACGGCCGTACGTGGGCGATCCGCTGCGGGTGCGGCAGATCGTCGTCAACCTGGTCAGCAACGCGATCAAGTTCACCGACCGAGGCACGGTGGCGCTGTCGGTGACGGCGCCCGCGGCCGACGGCACGCCGGTGATGATCCGCGTCAGCGATTCCGGCATCGGCATGACGGCCGCGCAGCTCGAACACGTGTTCGAGCCGTTCGCGCAGGCCGACGAATCGATCGCGCGCCGCTTCGGCGGCACGGGCATCGGCCTGCCGCTGAGCAACCGGCTCGCGGAATCGATGGGCGGGCGCATCGCGGTGGACAGCGTGCCGAACGTCGGCTCGACTTTCGTCGTGTCGCTGCCGCTGCCGCTCGACCATCAGCACGGGTTGCAGCCGGCCCCGGCCGGCGGCGATACGCCGGACCTGCGCGTGCTGTTCGTCGACGACAACCCGGTCAACCGCTCGCTCGTGCACGATCAGCTCGACGTGCTCGGCTATCGCGCCGATGTGGCGTCGAGCGTTGCGGAGGCGCTCGACCTCGTCGAGCGGCACGACTACGCGATCGTGATGACCGACCTGAACATGCCGGGCCTCGACGGCTATGCGCTCGCGCGGATGCTGCGCGAACGCGGCCGCGCGCTGCCGATCCTGGCCGTGACCGCGCATGCGGAGCCGGATGAGATGCGGCTGTCGAAGGAAGCCGGCATCGACGAGATCGTCACGAAGCCGACGTCGCTGCGCTCGCTCGAACAGGCGATCGCGAAATACACCGGCCCGTGGCGGCCGGGGCGCGCGCTGCTGCCGGCGCCGGCCACCACGCGCGGGCCGCTGCCGCGCGACCTGCTCGCGGCGCTGGCCGATGCGACGCAGCGGGCCAATGCGGCGATCGTGCGCGCGCTCGAATACGGCGACCTGAACGCCGCCCGCGCGGAGATCCACAGCATGCGAGGCGCGTTCGCGATGATCGGCGAGCGCGACGTGTCGGGGCTCTGCGCGTCGCTGGAAGCGCTGGCGCTGGCCGGCGACGCGGTGGCGTTCGCGCGGGAATTCGAACAGTACCGAAGCAGCGCCGAGAACGCGCTCGCGCGGCGCGCCGACGCGGACGCGGAACCGCGTGCCGACCCGCTCGCGATGGCGGCGGCGGCGAAGCAGTGACGATGGAGCGGGCGCGAAGCGGGCAGGCTGCTTGCTTCGGTTCGTCCGGATGACGAAGGAAGGAAGTGCACGGCGACCGTGGGCCGGTGTTCGACGCTCGCATAAGGCAGCGTGAGGAGTAGTGCTACAACCGACGTAGCGCGCATTACGGCCGGGCCCAACGACCGCCGTCGAAGATGCGTCACGGTGCCGCGCAAACCAAGCTTAACGCCGGCGGATGCCGTATCCAATAGGACTGAGCCGATTCGCGCTGGGATTCGATCTCGTTTTAAAGAGATGCCGCGCGTGGACGGATCGCGGCCGGTTCGTCGTATCGCGCGGGCATGCGTGGATCGTCGACGCATCGCGTGCATGCACCGTCATCGCGAGCGGCGAATGCGATCGTCGTGCGGTATGCGACGGGTGCCTCGAAGCGAGCGTCCGACACGTTTTTCAACATATTGGCGATGAATCGACGATGCGCGCCGCCAGCGCAAACGCGCCGAAATCGTTGTGCAGCAAGGATCCGGCCCATAGGCCTAATGGCCAATTCCGCTGAAACGCACATAACCATCGCCCCAAACCGTTCGAACCTCGCTACAGTGGTTGCACATTTTCGCAAGGAGGTTCAGGTCGTGTCGACGCGCCACGCATGTGACGAAGTGACGATCGGTCTCCGCTGCGTAAACGAGCGCGGCCTGCAGATGCACCTACACCTGCAGGCCGCTGACCACAACCAACTCAAGCAAGGAGTTGCCCATGGCTGACGCGAATCATAGCGCACCATTTATTTTCCAAGACTGTTTCGTCGACCGTGAGACCTCGTCTCAATCTCGCCGCATCGTCCCGCATCTGAGGCTCACCGATATGTCACCGCCTGTCGTGCATCTGTGGATGAAGCTGTCCGGCCGGTGGATCGAGGCGGCGGGCTTCGATCCCGAGCAGCGCCTGCAGATCGAGGTGTCGCACCAGCGGCTGGTGATCACGCCGCTCGACGCTGCGGGCAGCGATGCTGTCGGCAAGCATGGATTCCCCGCTGTCGAACCCGCGACGGAACGGCAGCCGCGGCAAAGTCCGGTCACGACGGGAGACGCACGATGAAGCGCAAAGCGAAGAAAACCACCACCGACAACATGCCGGACGATTTCGACCTCTACGACGTCGGCGAACTGTCGGCCAAGTGCGCGCTCGTGCTGAAACTCAACGCACTGATCGCGTCGCGCGGCCTGAGTGAAGACGAGGCTGCGGCGCTCGCGGACATGGTCCGGGCGGCGGTCACGCCCGAGCAGCGCGAGCGGCTCCGGAACGTGACGCTGGATCATCTGATGGTGATGCTGGCGGCATTTGGCCAGCATGTGGAAATCGTGGTGCGGCCCGTGGGGGAAGCGGGCCCGGCGGGTATCACGGTATCGGTCTGACGCGTTCCGTCATCCGCATTGAACGCGCAAAAAAGCCGCTGCCATCGTCATCGGCAGCGGCTCACCCAGCGGATCGCCCGATCCGCGCTGCGCGTGATACCCACGTTGATTGTCGAATCGTCGCTTCGCGCGGTCAGACCTGGATCGTCGACGTCTCGCGCGCGTTCATCGTCACGGCGAGCGGCGGAAAGGTCGCCACGCTGCGCATCGCGCCGTAGAACTTGTTCATCACGACATCGATGCCGTAGTTCCCCATCATCCGGCCTAGCCCGTGCGAATACAGCACCTCCGGTTGCAGCGGAAAGCAGCGATCGAGCAGGAAGCGCGCGCCGGCCGGCGAGATCGTGTACGCGCAGATCCCGTAGAACTCGAGCAGGTTCATCACGAGCACCGGGCCGCGATCGTTCTGGAAATCGCCGATCGCGTCGGTGAGTGCCGCTTCGTCGAAGCGCATCGTCACCGGCGTGCGGCTGTTGAAGATCGACCCGCGCAGGATCGAATCGAAGTTGTAGCCCCACGCGACGAAATCGTGACGCCCGGGGTTGTCGCGCAGGAATTGCAGCGTCGCGTCGTGGAAGTCCGGCCGGAAGATCGCATCGTCTTCGGCGATCGTCACGAGTTCGCTGCCGGCGGCGATGTCGGTCCACAGGCGGTGCGTGGTCATCGCGATGCCGAACGCGCCGCGAGTGTACGGCAGCCCTGGCGCGAACAGGCCCGATGCCGCGATATCCTCATCCGACAACGCGCGACCGTCGATCGCGTCGACGAATTCGAAATCCAGATCGGGGTTGTTCGCGCGGAACGCGTGCCGGCGCGCGTCGCTGCGGCGCAGTGAAATGACCTGGACGGTCGGGCGCACGGCCGGCTCGACGGCAATCGACGCGAGCGCGTTCGTCGCCATCATTGCCACCCCGTCACGACCGAGATCCCGAACACGATGCCGAGCACGATGCCCACCGTTCGGCCTTGCAGAATCGGCTTCAATGCGTCGGGCTCGAAGAACGGATCGACCGCGTCCTCCCGGTTGCGCCAGGCGGCGAACAGCGGCGGCACGAGCAGCACGAACGCCATCAGCAGCGCGGTGACCAGCGTCACCGCCAGGCCGCCGGCAACCCATCGCGTACCGGTTTCGATCACGAAATGCACGAGTGCGACGGTCGCCGAACTCGCGATCATCCCGACCACCGCGCCCTTCACCAGATTATCTGCATCACTCATCGACTGTCCTCCATCGCCAGATTCATTCGTGCCGATCGGAATCGGCGGATGCTGCGTATTACAGGCGAGTCGGACGCGAATCTCTATCGGACGGGTCTTATTGTCCGGTGGTGGGGCGGCGAAATAGGACCAGACCTACATCGGCAGGCCGGGGCCGGGGCCGATGCGGTGCTGCGCGTCGGATAAAGGCGAGGCATTGCCCGCAGGCGCGGCGGCAAACACGCCGCCCCTTCCCGCGTGACAGCCCCCGAAACATCGAATCAGCCCTTTTAGGACTGGTCCGATTCAGTTGCCGACCGCGTCTGCATAAAGTGGAACCCGTCACGGCGCCGCGCGTTCCGCCCCTACCGGCATGACGATCCTCGCGACGCGTGCGCGTCCGGAACGTCCCGGCAAGCACGCTCGGCGCCCCTTCCCCGATTGACGATGCAACCGTTCGCCGCGCCGATGCGCGACCGATTTCCCGGAGCGAATTCACATGCAGATCACGACTCACGACATGTCCACTCTCGCGGACCAGCCTCATCAGCAGGACAACCACGACGACGCGGTTCAGCCCTTATCGGCGCCCGGCACGCTCGACGAATCCGTCGCCGACACCACGCAGGCGCTGATCGACCGCGGCGACGTCACCCGTGCCGTCGAGTTGGCCGCCGAGCACTGGCGGATGCATCCGGCGTCGCCGGCGGCGGCGTTCAACTGCGGTTACGCGCTCCAGATGGCCGGGCGTCACGCGGAAGCGATCGCGCCGTACCGCAAGACGTTCGAACTGGCGCCCGCATGGCCGTCGCTGAAGAACAATCTCGCGCTCGCGATCCGCCTGACGGGCGGCGATCCCGACGAGGAGCACGCATTCATCGAAGGCGCGCTCGACGACGATCCGCACGACGCCCGCGCGTGGACGAATGCGGTGATCACGCGTCTCGACCGGTTCGACCTCGACGGCGCGCAACGCGCGGCCACGCGGGCCGTGTCGCTCGCGCCGGACAGCCCGCAAGCGATGAACAACGCGGCCACGATGTTCAAGGAGGCGCAGCAGTGGGGCGACGCCGAGCGGTATGCGCTGCATACCTGCGCGCTCGATCCGCACAACCCGGCGCGCCGCTACAACCTGTCGCTGCTGCGCCTTGCGCGCGGCGACTTCGCATCGGGCTGGCGCGATTACGAAACCCGCTGGAGCGGCGCGGGCGAGCTGCGCGGCACGCTGCCCGCGTTTGCGCGGCCGCGCTGGCGCGGCGAATCGCTCGCCGGCAAGACGCTGCTCGTATGGGGCGAACAAGGGCTCGGCGACGTGCTGCAATTCAGCCGCTACGTGCCGCTGCTCGCGAAGCGCGTGCATCGCGAAGGCGGGCGCATCGTGTGGAACGTGTTTCCGGCACTGGGCGCGCTGATCCAGCGCAGCCTCGGCCATCACGTCGACGTCTTCGACACCGGCATCGATATCGAACGCCTGCCCGAACACGACTACGAACTGCCGCTGCTCAGCATTCCGTGGCTGCTCGGCCTCGACGCCGACACGCTCGCCACGCCCGCGCCCTATCTCCATGCCGACGCCGCGGCCACCGACGCGTGGCGCCATGCGCTCGCCGGCGAGCGGCGGCTGAAGGTCGGCCTCGCATGGACCGGCAGCCTCACGCACCAGCGTAACCGCTTCCGCCGGGTCGGGCTCGAACGGTACGCGGACGCGTTCGGCAACCTGCAGCGGGACGTCGCGTTCTACTCGCTGCAACCGGGTGCGCAGCACGACGTCGAAGCGGCGCGCGCGGCCGGCTTCGAGGTGACGGACCTGACACGCGAATGGAACACGCTCGACGACACCGCCGCGTTCATCGGCGCGCTCGATCTCGTGATCACCGTGTGCACGTCGGTCGCGCACCTGAGCGGCGCGCTCGGCCAGTTCACGTGGGTGCTGCTCGATGCGAACCCGCACTGGGTCTGGCAGCACGACCGGCGCGACAGCCCGTTCTATCCAGGCGCGTCGCTGTACCGGCAACGGACCTTCGCCGACTGGGGGCCCGTGCTCGACGAGGCCGCGGCCGATCTGCGCGATCTCGTCGGCCGCAACGCCGAATAACGGGGCGCGCGGCATGGACTACAACCTCTGCGTCGTGCGGCCGCCGGACAATCCGCATACGGCCGCGTTCGACGAACTCGCGGAAGTCATCGCGTACGGGCTGCACGATCTCGGCCACGCGGTGCACATGCACGACAATGTGCTGATGCCCGGCGCGCGCAACATCATGATCGGCTGCCATCATGCCGAGCCGGGTTCTATCGAACACGTGCCGGCCGACACGATCATCGTCAACACAGAGCAGATTCACGTGGACGAGCGCGACTGGAACGAACGGATCTATTTCTGGACCTCGCGCTTCGAAACCTGGGACTACAGCGAGCGCAATCTCGCGAAGCTCCACAGCGTCGGCATACGCGAGACGCGCCATCTGAAACTGGGTTTTCATCCGGCGCTGCGCCGCATTCCGGCGAACGTGGAGCAGGACATCGACGTGCTGTTCTACGGCTCGATCGGGCCGCGGCGTCAGGTCGTGCTCGACGCGCTGGCCGCGCGCGGTCTGAAGGTCTGCGCGGTGTACGGCGTGTACGGGCAAGCGCGCGACGCGCTGATCACCCGCGCGAAAGTCGTGCTGAACCTGCATCACTATGCGTCGCACATCTTCGAGATCGTGCGCGTGTTCTACCTGATGACCAACGGCAAGGCGATCGTCGGCGAAGTGTCGCCGACCACGGCGGTCGACCCCGACTATGCGGACGGGTTCCGCGCAGCGCCGTATGACGCGCTCGTCGATGCGTGCGTCGAGCTGGTGCGTGACGCCGAACAGCGTCGCACGCTCGAGGCGGCGGCACTGGAAACGATCGCGCGGATGCCGCAGGCACGGGCGCTCGCTGCGCTGCTGGCGCGGCAGGCCGTGGCCGAGTCGCTGGCCGAGTAGCCGCGCGACGCGTTCGATCCACGGTTGACCGTGCGAATCAGGCCAGTCTGATTTCCCGCCGAAACATCCTTCCCGACAATAGCGCTGCTGGACGGCCGGCGACGGCTCGCCGGTCGATCGACACAACGCAGATCTTCCAATCTTGAAGCCGCTTCCCCGAGGCGGCGTTTTTCACACCGCGGCATGCGCCGCATGCAATTGGACGACATCATCATGAGAGAACGCGCCACCGTCCTGTGCCGACGCGGCGACCGGATTCTGCTGGTCGCCCGATCGCGCGCCCGCTGGGCGCTACCCGGCGGCCGCCCCAAACCCGACGAATCGCTGAGCGACGCGGCGCGCCGCGAACTCGCGGAAGAAACCGGGCTCGCCTGCCGAAGCCTGCGCTACCTGTTTCGCGCCGCCGGCAAGCATAAGCTGCATCACGTGTTCCTCGCGGATCTCGACGCACACGCGGTCGCCCGGCCTTCGCGGGAAATCGCGCACTGCGCGTGGTTCGACCGGCAGGCGATCTCGTCGATCGATTGCAGCGCGCCGACACCCGCCATCGTCGAACTTGCACTCGACATGACGCTCGATGCCCCGCCCGTACTCTTCATGATTCATGTCGACGCAGCGCAGGCCGTGCCGACGGAATGATTGTTTGAGGGGGCGACGGAAGCAATCCTATGCAGGCGAAACGCCGAAGACATAAAAAAAGCTCGGCGGGCCGTGAGCCCGCCGAGCTTCTTTCTTTTCGCGCGCGTTACTGCTGAATCGTCGCCTGCGCAGCCAGCTTGTCGACCAGCGCGGTCATCGCGCTTTGCCGCGCCTGCTGCTCCAGTTGCTGTCGCAGCACACCCTTGGCCTTGTCAAAGGTCGGCACGACCACCGGGCGCTTGTCGTCGAGCTTCACGAACGCGTACGCATTGCCGATCCGGATCGGGCCGGACACCGCGCCCGGCTTCAGCGACGTCATCGCCTGCGCGAGCGGCATCGGCAGCCCGCCGGTACGTCCTTCGGCCAGCGGCGTCTTCAGTTCGCTCCACTCGGCCACGCCGCCGTTGGGCGTCGTGTTGTACTTCTTCGCGACCGTGTCGAAGGCCGTACCCTTCTTCAGCTCGGCGGCCGCCGCGTTCGCCTGCGCGGCATCGGCCACGGCCAGCACTTCCGCACGGTATTCGAACTGCGCCGCGTTCGCGACGATGTAGTCGTAACGCGCCTTCACCTGCGCATCGGTCACGCGCTGCGCGCCCAGCGCGTCGCGCAGGTACAGATCGGCCGCCGCGCTGGCACGCGCACGCGACACGATGTTCTGCACTTCGGGGCGGCTGCCGTAGTTCGCCTTGTCGGCGGCCTGCTCGACCAGCTGGCGCACGATCAGGTCGCGCTTCACCGCGGCGCGCAGCGCCGGCGTATCGGCTTGCCCGGATGCCTTGACGATCGCGTCCACGTCGCTCTGCGCGATCGGTGCGTTGTTCACGACGGCGACGACGCCGGCCGGCAGCGAAGCCGCGCCGGCCTCGGCCGCGACGACGTTCGTCATGCCGGTGGCGCAGACGAGCGCGATCACGGCGGGAATGGCTTGAATACGAGTCTTCATGATGGAGTCCTTGATAATTGACCGCGCACGAAGCGCTGCGCGAGTGAACGAAGAAAACAACAGGGCGACGACGGCACCGCTCGATCGAGATGTGTCGTCGGTGATGCACCGCTCGGGGTGTACAGGAATCGCGGATGACGCGAGGCGAACTGCCGTACCGCCTACCCGTTGCCGTGACCGGCGACAGCGACGGCGATGCGCCGCAGGCGGAACCCGTTGGCGGCCGCCAACAGGGAAGAGTGCCCTGCGCTCGCATATGGCAGCGTTGTTACCTTGGCCGCTCGGTCCACTCGATCGGTCACGACCGCGCCCACCGGCCGCCGCAAGGCACTCTTCCCTGTCGCTCGGCCGCGTGCCACGCTCCTTGCCGCGTATCGAGCGCGGAAAAAAGACGCCGCCCGCATCGGGCGGCGTTCGGAACGAAGACTAGCTTCGGGTATGGGTATCGAACGGATCACCCTGAAACCGTTCGACCGACACATTGTGGGCAGACGCCCACGACGACACAATCAGCCTGGTCCTACATCGGGCGGGTTTCTCTCGTCTCGATGACAACCGCGGCGCGGCGTGGCTCGGTGCGTTCCTGTAACGGCTTCCGGATGGACAGCGCACGACGTGCAGCCTGAATCAGACAAGTCTGATTGGAACCCATTGGGTCGATACGAATAATGAAATGGCTCGCGGTCACGCATGCATTGGATGCTGCCGCGGGGCGATCTCCTTTCACCTTCCTGTATCGAGGATCCCGTTTGAGTCATCGCATCAACCTGACGCAGCTCGTCAAGGCCATCCGGCGGGCGGCGCTGCCGCTGTTCGCCGCCGTCATCGCAGGCGGCGCGCACGCTGCCGCCAGCGCCCCTTCGCAAGATCAGCACGACTTCGATTACGCGCATCAGCAGGCGTGGCAGATCGAATCGGGCGATGCGCAATCGCCGATCGACATTCGCTCGGGCACCGTCGTGCAGGCGGAGCGCTTGCCCGGCGTGAACGACGCGATCGTCGTGCAGGTCGCGCGCGGCGGTGCGACCGTCGTGGACAACGGACACACCGTCCAGGTCGTGCCGAAGCGGAGCGACGTGATCATTCGCGGCCGTCACTTCAGATTGCTCCAGGTGCACTTTCACGCACCGGCCGAGCACACGATCGACGGCCGGCGTTATCCGCTCGAAGGCCATTTCGTGTTCCGCGCGCAGGACGGCCGGCTTGCCGTCGTGGCCGTGCTGTACCGCGCCGGCGCGGAGAACGCGCAGTTCGCGTCGATCGTGCGCGCGGCGCGACGCGACGTTGCGTCGCCGCTGGCGTCGTTCGATACGGCCATGCTGATGCCGGCCGATCTCGACAGCTATTACCACTACCTCGGCTCGCTGACGACACCGCCGCTCACCGAGAACGTCGAATGGTATGTGCTGCAGGACACCGTGGAACTGTCGCAGGCCGACATCGCCGCGTTTACGCAGCACTACTCGCACAACGCGCGCGCCACGCAGCCGCTGAACGGGCGTCCGTTGTTGAAATATCAAGCGAACTGAACCGAAGCAACATCGATCATTCACGGAGAACATTCATGACGAATCAATCGAAGTGCCCGTTCCATCAAGCCGCAAGCAGCGGCACGACGAACAAGGACTGGTGGCCGAACCAGCTGAACCTGAACGTCCTGCATCGGCACTCGCCGCTGTCCGATCCGATGGACAAGGATTTCGACTACGCCGAGGCGTTCAAGAAGCTGGACCTCGCGGCGGTAAAGAAGGATCTGCACGCGCTGATGACGACGTCGCAGGACTGGTGGCCGGCCGACTTCGGCCACTACGGCGGCCTGTTCATCCGCATGGCCTGGCACAGCGCCGGCACCTACCGCACGGCCGACGGCCGCGGCGGCGCGGGCGGCGGGCAGCAGCGCTTCGCGCCGCTCAACAGCTGGCCGGACAACGTGAGTCTCGACAAGGCGCGCCGCCTGCTGTGGCCGATCAAGCAGAAGTACGGCCGCAACATCTCGTGGGCCGACCTG
>NZ_CADFDB010000020.1 GCF_902832845.1 Burkholderia metallica
GAAGCTGGCGACGCGTGCGGATATTGCGCTGCGGGTGGCGGGAGTGGTGGCTGCTGCGGTGTCGGGGGTGGTGGCAGTGATGGATTTTGTTGATGCGGCTGAGAGCGCACGTCAAGAAAAATGGGGCTTGAGATATCTCCAATTTCTTTCGGGGGGAATGGGTGCTCTTGCTGCAGGATTAGCAGGTTGGGCAGCATTTGCTGCGGCTGGTGGCGGCACGATGTTTCTCGGTCTGAGTTTGACTGGGTGGGGATTGATACTCGCAGTTTTGCTGGTGGGGATAGGTATGGCGATTGAGTATGTGAAAGGCAACCTTTTTTCTCAATGGCTTGAGAAAACCTACTGGGGCGTCCTGCCAGTCTCAAGTCGTTATGGAGAGTCCAAAGTCGAGCAGGCAGATTTCAACAAGATGATGGCGGGGGCGTGATGTTTACGACGAGCAAAAAGCAGCGTCTACTCACTGAGCAGGATCGTGAGTGGCACTTGTCCATCAAGCAACGTGCCGCTGATCCGCATGCATCGATGATGGCGATCCGGTTGAATTCGACCTATCTGGAATTGGTTGATGGCTATCACTCCAATCGTGGGCTGATGTCAATTATAGGGAGCGGAGCTGCCCTCCTGTTTTTATGGGCGGTTTTGTCTGGTTGGTATTCGATGGCGCGTGATTTTTTGGGGGCTGATAGATCGGCTTCAAATGATTGGTCTGAAAGAATATTCTATGAAATTATTTCTGATATCACATTGATAATTTTCTATCTTATTTTTGTTGCTTTTTATAGATGGGCGGGCGAGTGGTTTCGCTACACGCACTATCCGATCCGCCTGAATCGTCGGAATCGCACGGTCTACGTCTTTCGCGGTGACGGCACGGTGCTGAAGGCGTCGTGGGACGACGTGTACTTCGCCTTGCGCGTGAACGCACAGGTTGCCGGTATTCGAACGTTCGGCATATGCGGACTCGTGCTGAAGAACCCGACGACAGTCGAAGAAATGTTCGTATTCGGCTACGCATCCAGCAGCAAGGAATACTGCCTGCGCCATTGGGAGTTCATCCGCCGCTACATGGAAGAAGGGCCGCGCGCGGTACTCAACGCACCCGGACTCGATCTTTATCTCCCGATCGCGGACAAGCGTGAGACGTTGTACCAGGGCTGGATACAACTGGTATCGCACGATGCATGGAATCCGGTCTTCAAATGGGTGATGTTCCCGTTCCACGTGCTGTTCTTCATCGGCCGTCTGGTGCATCGCGCCACGAGCAAGGTACCGAAATGGCCGGCGGATGTGGAAGCCGAATGCCGCATTGAACCGGGCGACCCGTATGTGCGCGATTCCAGCTTGAACCCTCCGGGATATCAATAACCGACAGTGCGGATCTGCACTCAAATGACCACGGCGAAATTGAGCCAGGCGAAACCGGCGCTGCACCGAAGCTGTTGCCGGATTCAGTGGCGAGCGCGCTGACGCAGATTACGGACCCGTTGGCAAAAACGGCGAACCGTCGCACTCGATATCAGATAGAAACCACATCATTTATTAGACAAATAAAAAACCCGCTCGAAAGCGGGTTTTGGGTTTTCTTTCACCACCCCTTCAGATCAGCGACCGAGGGGGCTCAGAACCCCCAGTGCACGTCGGCCTGGCCGGCCTTCGCTTCGCGCAGCATCGTCAGGAACGGTGCGACGCGCTGCGCCAGGCTCGGCGGCACTTCGTGGTGCGCGTGGTCGGCTTCGTCTTCGTGGAAATGGCCGGCGTGCTCGGCGCGCTCCTGCTTCGCCTGCGCGACTGCGCCTTCCAGCTTCGCGATCGCGTGGTCCAGCTCGTCGTGCGTAATCACACCGCGCTCGCCCAGCTGCTTGCCGACGAGACCCAGCACATACACGGCGAAATCCTTCAGCACGTCGAGATCCTGTGCCGCCTTGCTCTTGAACGTAATCATGACAATTCCCTTTTCATCTTGTTGTGCCTGCGCGGCGAGGTTGGGGAACGCCGGCAGACCGGCGTCCGGCCTCGCGGACGCGGGCCGCCTGAGCGGCATATTAGCACCTGTTAAAATTCTGCGATCCCTGAAACGCGCGCTTAAAAAGCGCGCCGGCGGGCCGGCGTTTCCGGCCGCCACCAACGAAGCCTTCTACCAGCATGCTGCCAGCCCACAAACAGACCCTCGAAGCCCTGCTCGCGGATAGCGTCAAGCAGGTCGCACACGCGCTGAAAGGCGCCGACGCCGCGTTCGTCGCCCCGGCCATCACGCTGGAGCGCCCGAAGGTCGCCGCGCACGGCGACGTCGCGTGCAACGTCGCCATGCAGCTCGCGAAGCCGCTCGGCACGAACCCGCGCCAGCTCGCCGAGCAGATCGTCGCCGCCCTCACCGCCCAGCCGGGCGCGCAAGGGCTCGTCGAAGCCGCCGAGATCGCCGGCCCCGGCTTCATCAACCTGCGCCTGTCGGCCGCCGCGAAGCAGGCGGTGATCGCTGCCGTGTTCGAGCAGGGCCGCGCGTTCGGCACGTCGGATCGCGAGAAGGGCAAGCAAGTGCTGCTCGAATTCGTGTCGGCGAACCCGACCGGCCCGCTGCACGTCGGCCATGGCCGCCAGGCCGCGCTCGGCGACGTGCTCGCGAACGTGATCGCGAGCCAGGGCTACGCGGTGCACCGCGAGTTCTACTACAACGACGCGGGCGTGCAGATCGGCAACCTCGCGATCTCGACGCAGGCGCGCGCACGCGGCCTGAAGCCGGGCGACGCGGGCTGGCCGGAAGCCGCGTACAACGGCGAATACATCGCCGACATCGCGCGCGACTTCCTGCGCGGCGAAACGGTCGCCGCGTCGGACGGCGAGCCGGTCAAGGGCACGGGCGACGTCGAGGATCTCGACGCGATCCGCAAGTTCGCGGTCACGTACCTGCGTCGCGAGCAGGACATGGACCTGCAGGCGTTCGGCGTGAAGTTCGATCAGTACTACCTCGAGTCGTCGCTGTACAGCGAAGGCCGCGTCGAGAAGACGGTCGACGCACTGATCAAGGCCGGCATGACCTACGAGCAGGACGGCGCGCTGTGGCTGCGCACGACCGACGAAGGCGACGACAAGGATCGCGTGATGCGCAAGTCGGACGGCACCTACACGTACTTCGTGCCGGACGTCGCGTACCACGTGACGAAGTGGGAGCGCGGCTTCACGAAGGTGATCAACATCCAGGGTTCGGACCACCACGGCACGATCGCGCGCGTGCGCGCCGGCCTGCAGGGCCTGCACGTCGGGATTCCGAAGGGCTACCCCGACTACGTGCTGCACAAGATGGTCACCGTGATGCGCGACGGCCAGGAAGTGAAGATCTCGAAGCGCGCGGGCAGCTACGTGACGGTGCGCGACCTGATCGAATGGTCGGGCGGCGCGGCGGCAGGCCAGGAAGCGGCGCCCGACCTGATCGACGAAGCGACCATCACGCGCGGCCGCGACGCGGTGCGGTTCTTCCTGATCTCGCGCAAGGCCGATACCGAGTTCGTGTTCGACATCGACCTCGCGCTGAAACAGAACGACGAAAACCCGGTCTATTACGTCCAGTACGCGCATGCGCGGATCTGCTCGGTGCTCAGCGAGCTGAAATCGCGCTACAACGTCGACGTCGCGCAACTGCCGGGCGCCGACCTGTCGCAACTGACGAGCGCGCAAGCGGCGTCGCTGATGCAGAAGCTGGCCGAGTACCCGGACATGCTCACGCACGCCGCGAACGAACTGGCGCCGCACGCGGTCGCGTTCTACCTGCGCGACCTCGCTGGCGAATTCCACTCGTTCTACAATGCGGAGCGCGTGCTGGTCGACGACGAAGCGCCGCGCAATGCGCGCGCCGCGCTCCTCGCCGCGACCCGGCAGGTGCTCGAGAACGGTCTGGCGGTGCTCGGCGTGTCCGCGCCCGTCAAGATGTAACGCAGCAAGCGGCCCGACCGGGCAGCGAATGGCTGCGGCAGGAGCGCCCGCCGTCGGGTGCCCGCCGCAGCCTTTTCACGATTCTTTTTGCAGGTGACTCAAGCAATGGCACAACCACGCCGAACTTCGAAGCAATCGAAACAAGCCGGAGGGACATTTCTTGGAATCGTGCTGGGCCTGATCGTCGGCCTCGCAATCGCCGTGGTGGTGGCGCTCTACATCACGCGTTCCCCGTCGCCGTTCGTGTCGAAGGTCGCGCCGCCGCCGGCCGACAACGGCGCGAGCCAGCCGCAGCAGTTCGATCCGAACCGCGCGCTGCAGGGCAAGACGCCCGGCCAGCCGGTGCCGCAGGCCGCGCAGTCCGCGCCGCCGAACACCGCGCCCGGCCAGGCCGCGAACCAGACCCAGGGCGGCCTGCTGCCCGAACCGCAGATCGTCGAAGTGCCGCCGTCGGCCAACGGATCGAGCGGCTCGAACGACACCGGCAGTTCGGGCAAGCCGAGCGCGTCGAACAATGCATCGTCGGGCAACGGCGTCGCCGTCGCACCGAAGCCGGCCGACAACGTGCCGCCGCCGAAGAAGACGCAGCAGGCGCAGCAGCAACAGCAAGGCGGCGAAGACGACCTCGCACGCTTCGCCGCGCAGAAGCAGGCGCAGCAAGCCGCCGCGCAAAAGCAGCAACAGGCGGCGAACACGCCGAAACCGACGTCGTCGGCCACGGCCGCCGCGGCAGCGAAGCCGCCGACCGCAAACGACGCGAACACCGGCTACTTCCTGCAGGTGGGCGCGTACAAGACCGAAGGCGACGCCGAGCAGCAGCGCGCGCGCCTCGGCTTCCAGGGCTTCGAGTCGAAGGTGTCGAAGCGCGATGTCAGCGGCGTGACGTATTTCCGCGTGCGGGTCGGCCCGTTCTCGAAGTTCGAGGATATGAACTCGGCCCGCCAGCGCCTGTCCGATGCAGGTGTCGACACGGCGGTGATCCGTTTCACGAAGCAGTAAGCAACCGGCCGAGCCCACTCAGAACCCGTTACGTCCCGTAACCCGAGCAACTGATTCGACGTTCACAACATGAAAAAACTGCTTAGCACGCTCCTTCTGTCCCTGGGCCTGGCCGCCGGTCTCGCGCAGGCTTCGCCCGCCGCACCGGTCGCCGGCAAGGACTTCGAGGTGATGAAGTCGCCGCAGCCGGTGTCCGCGCCGGCCGGCAAGGTCGAGGTGATCGAATTCTTCTGGTACGGCTGCCCGCACTGCTACGAATTCGAGCCGACGATCGAGGCCTGGGTGAAGAAGCAGGGCAACAACATCGACTTCAAGCGCGTGCCGGTCGCATTCCGTGACGATTTCGTCCCGCACTCGAAGCTGTTCTACGCGGTGTCCGCGCTCGGCATCTCCGAGAAGGTCACGCCGGCGATCTTCAACGCGATCCACAAGCAGAAGAACTACCTGCTGACGCCGCAGGCGCAGGCCGACTTCCTGGCCACGCAGGGCGTCGACAAGAAGCAGTTCATGGACGCGTACAACTCGTTCAGCGTGCAGGGCGAAGTGAACCAGTCGGCCAAGCTGCTGAAGGACTACGCGATCGACGGCGTGCCGACGGTCGTCGTCCAGGGCAAGTACAAGACGGGCCCCGCTTACGCGAACAGCATCCCGGGCACTGCCCAGGTGCTCGACTTCCTCGTGAAGCAGGTTCAGGACAAGAAGCTCTGATCCCCGCCCGCGCGCCGGCATGACTACTCCGCTGAAGGTCTTCATCACCGGCGCATCGAGCGGCCTCGGCCTCGCGATGGCCGAGGAATACGCCCGCCAGGGCGCCATGCTCGCGCTCGTCGCGCGACGCACCGAGCCCCTCGATGCGTTCGCGCGGCGCTTTCCGAAGCTGTCCATCTCCGTGTATTCCGCCGACGTGCGCGACGCCGACGCGCTCGCGACGGCCGCCGCGTCGTTCATCGCGACGCACGGCTGCCCCGACGTCGTGATCGCGAACGCGGGCATCAGCCAGGGCGCCGTCACGGGCCAGGGCGATCTCGCGACATTCCGCGACGTGATGGACATCAACTACTACGGAATGGTCGCGACGTTCGAGCCGTTCGTCGGCCCGATGACGGCCGCGCGGCACGGCACGCTGGTCGGTGTCGCGAGCGTCGCCGGCGTGCGCGGTCTGCCCGGCTCCGGCGCGTACAGCGCGTCGAAATCGGCCGCGATCAAGTACCTCGAATCGCTGCGCGTCGAGCTGCGGCCTGCCGGCGTCGGCGTCGTGACGATCGCGCCCGGCTACATCCGCACACCGATGACCGCGCACAACCCGTACCGGATGCCGTTCCTGATGGATGCCGACCGCTTCGCCGCCCGCGCGGCCAAGGCGATCGCGCGGCAGCACGCGTTCCGCGTGATTCCGTGGCAGATGGGCGTCGTCGCGAAGGTGCTGCACGTGCTGCCGCGCTGGCTGTACGACCGTCTGTTCGAGAAGGCGCCGCGCAAGCCGAAGGCCGACACGCACTGACGCGCCGCGAGTGCCGGCCCGCGCGAAGCATCGCGGGCCGTCTCTCCGCTTAACCCCTCTCCGCTTAACCCCTCTCCGCTTCACCGCCTCTCCGCTCCTCCACCTCTTCGCCTCACCACCTCTCCGTCGCAGCGCCCCTTCAAAGCGTCGATTCACGGCAGGCCCGAACCGCCCCCGGCACCCACTCTTCCCAATCCGCCGCCCCAACACCCGTTCCGTCGCGAACGCGGCCGTTTTTCGGTCAATTCACCGCGTTCAGACGCCTTTTTTCACGCGTCGCGCGCTTTGACGGTATGCTATTCGCCAGCCGCGCCGGCCCTGCCCGCTTCCGGGCCGCGCCCGCATCCCGTCACCGAGCAAAAAACACAAGCCACGTGGGAGATCCTATGCAGGTCAAGCTGTTCGCCGCGGCAACACTCGCCGCCGCCCTCGCCGCCCCCGGCCTCGCCGCCGCGAAGCCGCTCACCGTCTGCACGGAATCGAGCCCGGACGGCTTCGACGTCGTGCAATACAACTCGCTCGTCACGACCAACGCGTCGGCCGACGTGATCTTCAACACGCTCGTGTCGTACGACGAAGCCGCGAAGAAAGTCGTGCCCGCGCTCGCCGACAAATGGGAAGCGAGCGCCGACGGCCTCACGTACACGTTCCATCTGCGCCCGAACGTCGCGTTCCAGACCACCGACTATTTCAAGCCGGGCCGCGCGCTAAACGCGGACGACGTGGTGTTCACGTTCTCGCGGATGCTCGACGACTCGAATCCGTGGCACAAGGTGGCCGGCACGAGCGGCTTTCCGCACGCGCAGTCGATGGGCCTCGTGAAGCTCGTGAAGTCGGTCACGAAAGTCGACGACAGCACGGTGAAGTTCACGCTGAACGAGCCGAACGCGACCTTCGTGCCGATCCTGACGATGGGCTTCGCGTCGATCTACTCGGCCGAATACGCGGACCAGTTGCTGAAGGCCGGCAAGCAGGCCGACCTGAACGCGAAGCCGGTCGGCACCGGGCCGTTCGTGCTGAAGAGCTACACGAAGGACGCGCTGATCCGTTACGACGTGAACCCGACCTACTGGGGGACCAGGCCGAAGGTCGACCGGCTGATCTACGCGATCACGCCCGACCCGTCGGTGCGCCTGCAGAAGGTGAAGGCCGGCGAATGCCAGATCGCGCTGTCGCCGAAGCCGCAGGACGTGCTCGCCGCGAAGGGCGAAAGCGCGCTGAAGGTCGTGCAGACGCCCGCGTTCATGACCGCGTTCGTCGCGCTGAACACGCAGAAGAAGCCGCTCGACAACGACAAGGTGCGCGAGGCGCTGAACCTCGCGTTCGATCGCGCGACCTACCTGAAGGTCGTGTTCGACAACACCGCGACGGCCGCGAACAACCCGTATCCGCCGAACACGTGGAGCTACGCGAAGGGCGTCGCGCCGTACGCGTACGATCCGGCGAAGGCGAAGCAGCTGCTCGCGCAGGCCGGCTTCCCGAACGGCTTCTCGACGACGATCTGGACGCGCCCGACCGGCAGCGTGCTGAACCCGAACCCGAAGGTCGGCGCGGAGCTGCTTCAGGCCGATCTCGCGAAGATCGGCGTGAAGGCCGAGGTCAAGGTGATCGAATGGGGCGAGCTGATCAAGCAGGCGAAGCTCGGCCAGCATGACATGCTGTTCATGGGCTGGGCCGGCGACAACGGCGATCCGGACAACTACCTGTCGCCGCTGTTCAGCTGCAACGCGGTGAAGTCGGGCATCAACTTCGCGCGCTTCTGCGACGCGCAGCTCGACAAGCTGATCGCCGACGGCAAGTCGACCGCCGACCAGGCCAAGCGCGCGAAGCTGTACGAAGCGGCGCAGAAGATCATCCACGACCAGGCGCTGTGGATTCCGCTCGGCTACCCGACCGCGGCCGCGCTCACGCGCACGAACGTGAGCGGCTATCACGTGAGCCCGTTCGGGCGGCAGAACTTCACGACCGTCGCCGTGCAGTAACGCGCCCCCGCGCGTGGCGCGCAAGCGACGGTGCGTCGGGCCGTCGCTTGCGGCCCGCGCGCCGCGCTTGCTACACTGCGCGCGCATTCCTCATACCGGACGCCAGCCAAAGTGAACAACTAAGCCTTCCCGAAATGTTTTCGCCGCCGTGCCACGCACGCCGCGCGCGAAGGTCTTCACGCATTTTCGGAGGTGCTGATGGCTGCTGCCACGCCCACCGGCGCGCTCGTCGCGCTTCATCACGTTTCCTTGCGCTTCGACGACGGCGTCACGCTGTTCGATTCGCTCGACCTCTCCATCGATCGCACGCCGACCGGCATCGTCGGCCGCAACGGCATCGGCAAGAGCCGGCTCGCGCAGCTGATCGCGGGGCGCTGCGCGCCAAGCGCGGGGACGATCGACCGGCGGCACACGCCGGTCGTCTACGTCGCGCAGCAGCATGACGACAACGCAGCCGCCGGCCCGCGGACCGTCGCGCAGATTGCCGCGCTCGATGCACCGCTCGGCGCGCTCGCGCGTGTCGCCGACGGTCGCGCGGAATCGCACGACTTCGACCTGATCGGCGATCGCTGGGATCTCGCGGAACGGCTGCGCACCGCGCTCGACGCAGCCGGCCTGCATGACGTCCACGCCGACATGCCTGCGCACGCACTGAGCGGCGGGCAACTCGCGCGCGTCGCGCTCATCGGTGCGCTGCTGTCGGGCGCCGGCCTTCTGGTGCTCGACGAACCGACGAACCATCTCGACGCGCAGGGCCGCGCATGGCTGCGTGCGGCGCTCGACGGCTGGCGCGGCGGCCTCGTGATCGTGAGTCACGACCGTGCGCTGCTCGCCGGCGTGCAGCGCATCGTCGAGCTGACGCCGCAAGGCGTGCGCTCGTACGGCGGCAACTACGCGTTCTACCGCGCGCAGCGCGACGCGGAAAAGGCGGCCGCGCAGTCCGCGCTGGACAATGCGCGTGCCGAACGCGGGCGCGTCAGGCGCAGGCTCGAACAGGAGCACGACACGATCCAGCGTCACGCGGCCGCGTCGCTGCGCGAAGCGAAGACCGCCAACCTGTCGTCGGGAGCCCGTCAGCGCCGCAAGGGCGCGGCGCGCAGCATCATGGGGCAGGTCCGGGGCCATCAGAACGCATTCAAGACGTCGCTCGACGAACGCGTGCAGGAGACGGCCGCGCGCGTCGAAGCCGATGCGCCCGTGCTCGTGTCGCTGCCGGGCACCGAGGTCAGCGCGCGCCGCCAGCTGTTCACGCTCGACCGCGCGCAACTGCCGTGGCGCATCGCCGGCCATGCGGACACGATCACGTGGTCGGCCAGCGGCCCCGTGCGCATCGCGCTGACCGGCCCGAACGGCTGCGGCAAATCGACGTTGCTGCGGATGCTCGCCGGCGAGCTTGCTCCGCGTTCCGGCGCATGCACGACATATGTGAGCGCCGCGTATCTCGACCAGCGGCTCGCGCTGCTCGATTCCGATCGTTCGATCGTCGAGCAACTGGGGCTGCTCGACACGCCGCTCGCCGAAGGCGATCTGCGCAGCCGTCTCGCGCTGCTGCAGCTCGATGCGGCGCGCGCGACGCAACCGGCGCGGCGGCTGAGCGGCGGCGAACGCCTGAAGGCCGCGCTCGCGTGCGCGTTGTGGCGCGGCACGCCCGCGCAACTGCTGCTGCTCGACGAGCCGACCAATCACCTGGACCTCGAATCGGTGCGGGCGATCGAAGCGGCACAGGCCGGCTTCCCCGGCGCGATCGTCGTCGCGTCGCACGACACCGCGTTTCTCGCGGCGCTCGACCCGACGCACACGATGCAATGGCATCGCGACGGGTGGCGCTACGAACCCGTCACATGAGGAAAACGCGGCGGTGTCAGCCGGCGGTACGGAACCGCAGCACGCCGTCGTCGCCCTGCTCGCGCACGAGTTCGCCCGCGAGCCACAGCAGGTTGAGGTGCGCGAGCGCCTCGCCGAGTGCGAACGTCATCTGGTGAATGTCGAGTTCGCGACGGCGGAACATGATCGGCACGATGTCGGCCGCGCTCATCGGCTTCTCCGCGCACGCGACGCGCACTTCGGCCAGGCGCGCGTCGTGGTGGTCGCGCAGTTGCGCGATGCGCGTGCGCACGCCGCGGAACGGCTTGCCGTGCGACGGCAGCACCAGCGTATCGGGCGCCATCGTCTCGTAACGGCCGAGCGACTGCAGGTACAGCGCGAGCGGGTTCGCTTCCGGCTCGAGGTCGAACACGGATACGTTCGTGGAAATGCGCGGCAGCACCATGTCGCCGGAGATCAGCACGCCGTCCGCGTCGCTGTGCAATGCGCAATGTTCAGGCGAATGGCCGAAGCCGGTCACGACGCGCCACGTGCGCGCGCCGATCGTCACCGCGTCGCCTTCGCGCAGGCGCCGGTAGCGCGGCGGCACGGCCGGCACGAGATCCGCGTAGTAGCTGCGGCGGTTGCGCAGCTTGTCGAGCGCGGCCGGATCGGTGAGCCCGTGGCGCGCGAAGTGATCGGCCGCCGCCGCGCCGCCCGCGTTCGAGCCGTTGCCGGCCGCCATCAGGCAGCCGAACATGTACTCGCCGAGCGTCATCCACAGCCGCACGTTCCAGCGGCCCTTGTCGCCGCCTTCGCACAGCCAGTTCGCGAGACCGAAGTGATCGGGGTGGCAGTGCGTGACGAGCACGCGCAGCACAGGCAACCCGTCGAGATGCGCGTCGAAGATCCGCTCCCAGTGCGCGCGGATCGCGTCCGACGAGATCCCGCAATCGACGATCGTCCAGCCGGCCTGCCCGTCGATCTCGTCGCGCAGCAGCCAGAGGTTGATGTGATCGAGCGAGAACGGCAGCGGCATGCGCAGCCAGCGCACGCCGGGCGCGACCTCGAACGTGTCGCCCGCAGCGGGCAGCGTGTCGGCGAAGGGATAGTCGAGTTGGTGTTCCAGTGCGTTCATCGGTGGGGCGTCTCGTCGTTATCGGTGCGAATGCGCGCCGGCGGCAGGCCGCGGCGGGCGGTGCGTCGATTCTATCGCCGTCGCGCGGAACGCGTGCCCGGCGCCTTTTCGCCCGTCAAAAAAAGTTCGTGCCAGAATCGGTCCCGTACCCGTATCTTTACGCGAAGATGCACCGAACGGCATCCAACGGCGGACAACCCGCCGCCTGCCGGCCAGCCGCGCCTCGCCGCAAAGTCCTTGAAACGCCCGCTTGGGCGCTAAAATGGCGAGTGCTTACAGCCCTCCCGAACGAGCCTGCACGCGATGAATCACTTCCCCAAACTGCTGTCCTCGCAGATCGGTTTCGACGTCGCCCAGACGATGCTCGAGAACTTCGACCGCCATTACCGGATCTTCCGCGAGGCGGCCGTCGAAGCGAAGACGCTGTTCGAGCGCGGCGACTGGCACGGGCTGCAGCGGCTCGCGCGCGAGCGGATCACGTCGTACGACGATCGCGTGAAGGAATGCGTCGAGGTGCTGGAAGACGAATACGACGCGGAGAACATCGACGACGAAGTGTGGCAGCAGATCAAGCTGCACTACATCGGCCTGCTCACGTCGCACCGCCAGCCCGAGTGCGCGGAGACCTTCTTCAATTCGGTGTGCTGCAAGATCCTGCACCGCTCGTACTTCAGCAACGATTTCATCTTCGTTCGCCCGGCGATCTCGACCGAGTATCTCGAGAACGACGAGCCGGCCGCGAAGCCGACCTACCGCGCGTACTATCCGGGCACCGACGGGCTCGCGACCACGCTCGAGCGGATCGTCACGAACTTCCAGCTCGAGCCGGCGTTCGACGACCTTTCACGCGACATCGGATGCGTGATGCAGGCGATCCACGACGAATTCGGCCACTTCGACGAAGCGCCGAATTTCCAGATTCACGTGCTGTCGTCGCTGTTCTTCCGCAACAAGAGCGCGTACATCGTCGGCCGCATCATCAACGCCGACCGCGTGCTGCCGTTCGCGGTGCCGATCCGCCACGTGCGCCCGGGCGTGCTGGCGCTCGATACCGTGCTGCTGCGCCGCGACCAGCTCATGATCATCTTCGGCTTCTCGCACTCGTATTTCCTCGTCGACATGGGCGTGCCGTCCGCGTACGTCGACTTCCTGTGCACGATCATGCCCGGCAAGCCGAAGGCGGAGATCTATACGTCGGTCGGCCTGCAGAAGCAGGGCAAGAACCTGTTCTACCGCGACCTGCTGCACCACCTGTCGCATTCGAGCGACCGCTTCATCATCGCGCCCGGGATCAAGGGCCTCGTGATGCTCGTGTTCACGCTGCCGTCGTTCCCGTACGTGTTCAAGATCATCAAGGATCAGTTCCCGCCGCCGAAGGAAACGACGCGCGCGCAGATCATGGAGAAGTACCAGCTCGTGAAGCGCCACGACCGCCTCGGGCGGATGGCCGACACGCTCGAGTATTCGAGCGTCGCGCTGCCGCTCGCGCGGCTCGACCACGCGCTCGTGCGCGAGCTGGAAAAGGAAGTGCCGTCGCTGCTCGAATACGAGGACGACAATCTCGTGATCAAGCACCTGTACATCGAGCGCCGGATGACGCCGCTCAACCTGTACCTGCAGAACGGCAGCGACGCGGACGTCGAGCACGGCGTGAAGGAATACGGCAACGCGGTGAAGGAGCTGATGAAGGCGAACATCTTCCCCGGCGACATGCTGTACAAGAACTTCGGCGTCACGCGCCACGGCCGCGTCGTGTTCTACGACTACGACGAGATCGAGTACCTGACCGACTGCAACGTGCGCCGCGTGCCGCCACCGCGCAACGAGGAGGACGAGCTGTCCGGCGAACCGTGGTATACCGTCGGCCCGCACGACATCTTTCCGGAGACCTACGGGCCATTCCTGCTCGGCGACCCGCGCGTGCGCGCCGTCTTCATGAAGCATCACGCGGACTTTTTCGATCCCGCGCTGTGGCAGGCCAGCAAGGACAAGCTGCTACAGGGCGAATTGCCCGACTTTTATCCGTACGACACCGCGCTGCGCTTTTGCGCACGCTACCCCGCGCGCTTCGGCGCGGCGGACCGGAACGATGACGCGGGCGGCGCGCAGCGCGCCGCCTGACGCCGATTTACCGCACCGATAGCGACCGATTTCCGCCAACGGAATCCACACCGATGAACACCCAAGACAATCCGCTTTCACACCTGTTCGACAACAACGACGCGTGGGTCAAACGCAAGCTCGAGGACGATCCGCAATTCTTCGCGCGCCTTGCCGACCAGCAGGCGCCGGAGTATCTGTGGATCGGCTGCTCGGACTCGCGGGTGCCGGCGAACCAGATCATCGGCCTGCCGCCGGGCGAAGTGTTCGTCCACCGCAACATCGCGAACGTGGTCGTGCACAGCGACCTGAACTGCCTGTCGGTGATCCAGTTCGCGGTCGACATCCTGCGCGTGAAGCACATCATGGTGGTCGGCCACTACGGCTGCTCGGGCGTGAACGCCGCGCTGCTCAACCGCCGTGTCGGCCTCGCCGACAACTGGCTGCATCACGTGCAGGACGTGCGCGAGCGCCACGCGAAGCTGCTCGACGAATGGCCGGTGGGCGAAGCGCGCTACCGCCGCCTGATCGAGCTGAACGCGATCGAGCAGGTGGTCAACGTGTGCCGCACGACGATCGTCAACGACGCGTGGGCGCGCGGCCAGTCGCTCACCGTGCACGGCCTCGTGTACGGCGTGCACGACGGGCGGATGCGCAACCTCGGGATGGCCGTGTCGAACTTCGACGCGCTCGACGCAACCTACAAGCGCTGCGTGGCCGCGCTGACCGCCGGCGGCCAACACGCACCGGACAACGACATGATCGCGGCGGACGCCGCGCGGCTCGAAGGCGTCGCGCAGGCCGTCGTCGCCACGCTGAAGCCGTGCGACGACGCGAAGTAACGCCGGCGCGCGGCCGCGCGCCTTCGAACGGATCTGATCCCGGCGCCGCCATCGCGGCGGCGCCAAGCAAAGGAGCGACGGGCATGAAAACCGTATTGATCGTCGGCGCATCGCGCGGCCTCGGCCGCGAATTCGTCAGGCAATACCGGCGCGACGGCTGGAACGTGATCGCCACCGCGCGCGACGACGCGTCGCTCGACGCGCTGCGCGCGCTCGGCGCGAGCGCGCATGCGCTCGACATCACGCAGCCGGAGCAGATCGCGGCGCTCGGCTGGAAGCTCGACGGCGAGCGGCTCGATGCGGCCGTGCTGGTGTCGGGCGTGTACGGGCCGCGCACCGAGGGCGTCGAGACGGTCACCGCCGAGGATTTCGACGCGGTGATGCATACGAACGTGCGCGGGCCGATGCAGTTGCTGCCGATCGTGCTGCCGCTCGTCGAGGACGCGCGCGGCGTGCTGGCCGTCGTGTCGAGCCGGATGGGCAGCATCGCCGAGGCGACCGGCACGACCGGCTGGCTGTACCGCGCGAGCAAGGCCGCGCTGAACGACGCGCTGCGGATCGCGTCGCTGCAGACGCGCCATGCCGCGTGCATTTCGCTGCATCCCGGCTGGGTGCGCACCGACATGGGCGGCGCGCAGGCCGCGATCGATCCGGAAACCAGCGTGACCGGCATGCGCCGCGTGATCGCCGAATCCGGCGCGGACGTGTCGCAGGCCAACGGCCGTTTCTTCCAGTACGACGGTATCGAGCTGAGCTGGTGAGCGGCCGACAACCTTTCGTCGTTAATTCCCGTTTCGCATGATTTTGAACCGACCTGACGCGTGCCCGTGCGGCGGCGCGTCTCCCGCTCCCGCCGGCAACGCACCGGCGCCGCGCTACGCGGCCTGCTGCGGCCGCTTCATCGACGGCGGCGAAGCCGCGCCGAGCGCGCTCGTGTTGATGCGCTCGCGGTACAGCGCGTACGTGCTCGGCGCGACCGACTACCTGCGCGCGACGTGGGCCGCGCGCACCTGCCCGCCCGACCTCGACGTCGACCCCGCAGCGCCCGACGCGCCGCGCTGGCTCGGTCTCGCGGTCAAACGCCATGCGCCGCTCGACGAACGGCACGCCGAGGTCGAGTTCGTGGCCCGCTACAAGGTCGGCGGCCGCGCTTACCGGCTCCACGAGACGAGCCGTTTCGAGCGCGACGAGCACGGTTTCTGGCGCTACGTCGACGGCGAAGTAAGTGAACGCTGACAAATAGTTGCTGTGTCAGACGCCGGGTAATTCCTGCATTGCACAACCCGAATTTGTCGGGCTACGATGGCCTCGTATTGGTCATGTTGCATGGCAGGGCTTACGAATGGCGTTCAGCAAGGTATTGGTGGGATGGATGGCGGCCTGCGCGCTGTCGGCCGCTCAGGCCGGTACGCTGCCGAACGCAAATACGGGGACGGGCGCCGGCGCCAGCGGGTCGCTCGCCCACGCCGAACGCTTCGACTACGGCGATTCGAACCTGCCGCCCGTCGCCGCCGACCTGAACGAACAGGTCCTGCGCATTCCGGCCGACGCATCGGGCGCCGTCACGCTCGAGGCCACGCTCTTCAAGCCGAACGGCCCCGGCCCGTTCCCGCTCGTCGTCTTCAATCACGGCAAGAACACCGGCGATCTCCATCTTCAGCCGCGCAGCCGGCCGCTCGCGTTCGCGCGCGAATTCGTGCGCCGCGGCTACGCGGTGATCGCCCCGAACCGCCAGGGTTTCGCGGGGTCGGGCGGCACGTACCAGCAGGAAGGCTGCAACGTCGGCAAGAACGGCCTCGCGCAAGCGGCCGACGTCGACGCGACGGTGCGCTACATGTCGCGCCAGCCGTATGTCGATGCGTCGCGCATCGTCGTCGCCGGCACGTCGCACGGCGGCCTCGTATCGGTCGCGTACGGGACCGAAGCCGCACCGGGCGTGCGCGGCATCATCAACTTCTCCGGCGGGCTGCGCCAGGACCTCTGCGACGGCTGGCAGCGCAACCTCGTCGACGCGTTCGACCAGTACGGCGCGCACACGGCCGTGCGGTCGCTGTGGCTGTACGGCGACAACGATTCGGTATGGACGCCCGGGCTCGTCGCGCAGATGCACGACGCGTACGTGTCGCACGGCACGCAGGCCCAGTTCATCGATTTCGGCCGCTACAAGGACGACGCGCACCGGCTGATCGTCGATCGCGACGGCGTGCCCGTGTGGTGGCCGGCCGTCAACGCGTTCCTCGCGCAGTTGAACCTGCCGACGTCGGTGCGCTACGCGGTCGCGAACCCGCACGAGCCGAAGGCGAGCGGCTTTGCGTCGATCGACGCGGTCGACGCGGTGCCGTACGTCGACGAAGCCGGCCGCGAAGGCTATCGCCGCTTCCTGAACCAGCATCCGAGCCGCGCGTTCGCGGTGTCGTCGGAAGGCGCATGGTCGTGGGCCGAAGGCGGCGACGACCCGATGGCGCTCGCGCTCGACAACTGCGCGAAGCAGGACGCGGGCGCATGCCGGCTGTATGCGGTCAACGACCGGGTCGTGTGGAACGCGACGCAGACGGCCGACAACGACGACGCCCACGCACGCGACACCGGTACGCCGGCGCTGGCTTCGCGCTAAACGCACGGCCGCATTTCCGTCCATTACCCGTCACGCCGACGCCATCGGGGCGTCGACAAGCGGGAAGCCTTCAAGCGGATGGTCTTCAACCTCGTCGTGAGCAACGACGAGGCCCTCGCTGCGCAACCACGGATCATCCACGCCTCCACGTCGATCAGGCAGCGCGAGACGCTCGATCTGTCGATCTCCCGCTGTCGCCGCACCCCACCCCCCTCATCATTCCCCATATTTCCGCGTCGTCGCGCACCGCCCGCCCCCACGATTTTTTTCGGTGGGGAAGGCTCACTCGAACGTCGTCATCTGCGGTCATTTCGGGATATCTGAACCGTACCGTTCCGAGCCGTCCCGATCTACGCCGAACTCCCGCCCAGCAAGGCTTTGCGGCGTTTGTAACCGGTAGTGCAACGGGTCGCGGAACACGCTAATCTCAGCGCGTTTCGTGTCCCGCCGCGCGGCATCCCTTCGATGCCGCGCGGCCGTTTTGTCCCCCGGAGTCGCCTTGAGTACGCCAGCCACCGACGACTGGGTCGCGCGCAGCCTGCGCGCGGTCTGGCATCCCTGCACCCAGATGAAGCACCACGAGCGCCTGCCGCTCATCCCCGTCGCGCGTGGCGCGGGCGTGTGGCTGTACGACCGTGACGGCCGCCGCTACTTCGACGCGATCAGTTCGTGGTGGGTCAACCTGTTCGGCCATGCGAACCCGGACATCAACGCGGCGCTGAAAGCGCAGCTCGACACGCTCGAGCACGCGATGCTCGCCGGCTGCACGCACGAGCCCGCGATCGAGCTCGGCGAACGGCTGCATGCGCTCACCGCGCGCACGCTCGGCCATGCGTTCTTCGCGTCGGACGGCGCGTCGGCCGTCGAGATCGCGCTGAAGATGAGCTTCCACGCGTGGCGCAACCGCGGCCGCGCGAACAAGCAGGAATTCGTCTGCGTCGCGAACGGCTATCACGGCGAAACGATCGGCGCGCTCGGCGTGACCGACGTCGCGCTGTTCAAGGACGCGTACGACCCGCTGATCCGCCATGCGCACGTCGTCGCGTCGCCCGATGCGCGCGGCGCGCTGCCGGGCGAAACGGCCGCCGACGTCGCCGGCCGCGCGCTCGCGGACGTGCGCCGCCTGTTCGCCGAACGCGGCGACCGGATCGCCGCGCTGATCGTCGAGCCGCTCGTGCAGTGCGCGGCCGGCATGGCGATGCACGATCCGTCATACGTGCGCGGGCTGCGCGCACTGTGCGACGAATTCGGCGTACACCTGATCGCCGACGAGATCGCGGTCGGCTGCGGCCGCACCGGCACCTTCTTCGCGTGCGAGCAGGCCGGCGTCTGGCCCGATTTCCTGTGCCTGTCGAAAGGCATCAGCGGCGGCTACCTGCCGCTGTCGCTCGTGCTCACGCGCGACGACGTGTTCGCCGCGTTCTACGACGACGACACGACGCGCGGCTTCCTGCACTCGCATTCGTACACCGGCAACCCGCTCGCGTGCCGCGCGGCGGTCGCGACGCTCGACCTGTTCGCGCGCGACGACGTGCTCGCGAGCAACGCCAGCAAATCGGCGACGCTGCGCGCGGCGCTCGCGCCGCTCGGCGCGCACCCGCAGGTGCGCCATCTGCGCGAACGCGGCACGCTGTTCGCATTCGACGTCGCGCTCGACGGCGACGCGGCGCGTGGCTTCTCGCGGCGCTTCTTCGAACGCGCGCTGGAACGCGAGCTGCTGCTGCGCCCGATCGGCACGACCGTGTACCTGATGCCGCCGTACGTGATGAGCGACGACGACATCGCGTGGCTCGCGCAACGCACGCGCGACACGCTCGACGCCACGCTGGAGGAAATCGGCCGATGACACGACCGCCCGCACACACGCTTCGTTCGCGGCTCCCCGACGGGGCCGCCGCTTCCGCAGGGACGGCCCGGCGGGACGCCGCGACGCACCCGCTGCTCGATACGCTGCAACGCGGCCTCGCCGATCTCGACGCGCAAGGGCTGCGCCGCGTACGCCGCACCGCCGATACCGCGTGCGATGCGCGCATGACCGTCGACGGCCGCGAGATCGTCGGCTTCGCGAGCAACGACTATCTGGGCCTCGCCGCGCATCCGGCGCTCGTCGCCGCGTTCGCCGAAGGCGCGCAGCGCTACGGCTCCGGCAGCGGCGGCTCGCACCTGCTCGGCGGCCATTCGCGCGCGCACGCGACGCTCGAGGACGACCTCGCGGCCTTCTCGGGCGGCTTCTGCGACGCGCCGCGCGCGCTGTACTTCAGCACCGGCTACATGGCGAACCTCGCCGCGATGACCGCGCTCACCGGCAAAGGCGCAACGATCTTCTCCGACGCGCTGAACCACGCGTCGCTGATCGACGGGATGCGGCTGTCGCGCGCGAACGTGCAGGTCTATCCGCATGCGGATACGGTTGCGCTCGCCGCGCTGCTCGATGCATCGGATGCCGAAACGAAACTGATCGTCAGCGACACCGTGTTCAGCATGGACGGCGACATCGCGCCGCTGGCCAAGCTCGTCGCGCTGGCCGAACGCCACGGCGCGTGGCTCGTCATCGACGATGCGCACGGCTTCGGCGTGCTCGGCCCGCAGGGCCGCGGCGCGCTCGCGGCCGCCACGCTGCGTTCGCCGCATCTCGTGTACGTCGGCACGCTCGGCAAGGCGGCCGGCGTCGCAGGCGCATTCGTGATCGCGCACGAGACCGTAATCGAATGGATGATCCAGCGCGCACGCAGCTACATCTTCACGACGGCCGCGCCGCCGGCCGTCGCGCACGCGGTCTCGGCCAGCCTGAAGGTGATCGCGGGCGACGAAGGCGACGCGCGGCGCGCGCATCTCGCCGCGCTGATCGAACGCACGCGCACGCTGCTGCGCAATACGCGCTGGCAGCCGGTCGATTCGCACACGGCCGTGCAGCCGCTCGTGATCGGCAGCAACGATGCGACGCTCAAGGCGATGCGCGCGCTCGACGCCCACGGCCTGTGGGTGCCCGCGATCCGGCCGCCGACGGTGCCCGTCGGCACGTCGCGGCTGCGCGTGTCGCTGTCGGCCGCGCATTCGTTCGACGATCTCGCGCGGCTCGAAGCCGCGCTGATCGAAGCCAGCGAAGGCGCCGACGTCGCGCTCGAAACGGCCCCGCGGGAGGCCGCAGCATGACCGCCCCGCTCTCGCTGTTCGTCACCGGCACCGACACCGAAATCGGCAAGACCTTCGTATCGGCCGCGATGCTGCACGGCTTCGCGCGGCACGGCCTGCGCGCAGCCGCGCTGAAGCCCGTCGCGGCCGGCGCGTATGAACGCGACGGCGTGTGGCGCAACGAGGACGCCGACCAGCTCGACGCGGCCGCGAACGTCGTGCTGCCGCCCGAGCTGCGCACGCCGTTCCTGCTGAAAGCACCGGCCGCGCCGCATATCGTCGCCGCCCAGGAAGGCGTGACGCTCGACATCGACACGATCGCCGCGTGCCATCGCGAAGCGCTGACGCGCGCGGACGTGGTCGTCGTCGAAGGCGCCGGCGGCTTTCGCGTCCCGCTGAACGACACGCAGGACATGGCCGATCTCGCGGTCGCGCTCGGCGTGCCGGTCGTGCTCGTGGTCGGCGTGCGGCTCGGCTGCATCAACCACGCGCTGCTCACCGCCGACGCCATTGCCGCGCGCGGCCTCAAGCTCGCGGGCTGGGTCGCGAATCACGTCGACCCGGCGATGTCGTTCCCCGACGAGAACGTCGCGACGATGCGCGACTGGCTCGCCCGCGAGCACGGCGCACTGCTGCTCGGCCGCATTCCGCACATGAGCCCGGCCGCCCCCGAATCCGCCGCGGCGATGCTCGACGTCGCCGCGCTCGTCGAGACGCTGCGCGCCGCGCAGCCTTGACCCCACCGAAACCGATCTCCCGATCCCCTCATCCCCGACCAGGACAGGAAAACGATATGACCCAAGCCCAGACTGCCGCCACCGTGCAACCCGACGCGATTCCCGTGGCCGCTCCGGCCACGCCGCGCTGGCGCGTCGCCGACGTCGTCGCGCTGTTCGAGCTGCCGTTCAACGACCTGATCTTCCGCGCGCAGCAGGTGCACCGCGAGCACTTCGACGCGAACGCGGTACAGCTGTCGACGCTGCTGTCGATCAAGACGGGCGGCTGCGAGGAAGATTGCGGCTACTGTTCGCAGTCGTCGCACCACGACACGGGCCTGAAGGCCGAGAAGCTGATGGACGTCGACGCGGTGCTCGACGCCGCGCGCGCGGCGAAGGCGAACGGCGCGAGCCGCTTCTGCATGGGCGCCGCGTGGCGCAACCCGAAGGAGCGCCACATGCCCGCGCTGACCGAGATGGTGCGCGGCGTGAAGGAACTCGGCCTCGAAACCTGCATGACGCTCGGCATGCTGGAAGACGAGCAGGCGCAGGAACTCGCGAACGCGGGCCTCGACTACTACAACCACAACCTCGACACGTCGCCTGAGTTCTACGGCCAGGTGATCTCGACGCGCACCTACCAGGATCGCCTCGACACGCTCGACCGCGTGCGCGACGCGGGCATCAACGTGTGCTGCGGCGGCATCATCGGGATGGGCGAATCGCGCCGCGAACGCGCGGGCCTGATCTCGCAGCTCGCGAACCTGAACCCGTATCCGGATTCGGTGCCGATCAACAACCTCGTCGCGATCGAGGGCACGCCGCTCGAAGGCACCGCACCGCTCGACCCGTTCGAGTTCGTGCGCACGATCGCCGTTGCGCGCATCACGATGCCGAAGGCCGTCGTGCGCCTGTCGGCCGGCCGCGAGCAGCTCGACGACGGCTTGCAGGCGATGTGCTTCCTCGCCGGCGCGAACTCGATGTTCTACGGCGACCAGTTGCTGACGACGAGCAACCCGCAGACGCAGAAGGATCGCGCGCTGTTCGAGCGCCTCGGCATCCGCGCGAGCGACGCGGACGCGATGTCGGCGAACGCGTAAGCGCAGCGCCCGGCGGATTCGTCCGCCTCATCGAGAAGCCGGGATGCGTCCCGGCTTGTTTGTGCGCGCGTTGCGCGCCCACGGTGTCCTGCCGTTACTTGATCGCGCGCGTCACACGTGCGATGCCGCGCCGTCGAGCGCCGCGCGCACACGCTCGACGCGCGCTTCGTCGACGGGCGCGAGCACCTCGCCGCGCGGGCGCACGCCCGAGCCGAAATGCACGGCGCGCACGCCGGTCGCGCGGACGAAATCGCCGACCGCGTCGATCGTGAGCCCGGAGCCCGCCAGCACCGTGCACGTCGAGCCCGCCGCCTGCCGCACGAGCCGCGTGATCGTCGCGACCGCGTCGAGCACCGACGGATGGCCGCCCGACGTCAGCACCGACGTGACGGCCGGCACGCGCAGCAGCGCGTCGAACGCGGCGTTGAGGTCGCGCGACACGTCGAACGCGCGATGGAACGTGAGCGCGCGGCCGTCGGCCGCG
Source organism: Burkholderia metallica (assembly GCF_902832845.1). Lineage (GTDB taxonomy): Bacteria > Pseudomonadota > Gammaproteobacteria > Burkholderiales > Burkholderiaceae > Burkholderia > Burkholderia metallica. The sequence continues at coordinate 22,336 of NZ_CADFDB010000020.1, forward strand.
GCCGCGATGCGGGCCAGCGCGCCGAGATCGACGTCGCCGTGCGCATCGAGCGCGCCGAACACGACGCCGTTCGCACCGGCCGCGACGGCCGCGCGCACGTCGCGCTCGATCACGCGCAGATCGTCGGCGTCGTAGACGAACGACCGGCTGTGCGGGCGCACGATCACGTTGACGGGAATCGGCACGGCGGCCACGACGGCTTCGATCAGGCCGACGCTCGGCGTCAGCCCGCCTTCGGTGATCGCGGTCACGAGTTCGAGGCGGTCGGCGCCCGCGCGGGCGGCGGCCTTCGCATCGCCGACGGTCGTGGCGATCACTTCGAGGAGTACGGAGGAAGCGGCGTTTCGGTTCATGGGCGACCCGCGAATCGTCTGGACAATTCGCGCATCCTAGCCGAGCCGCGTGACGGACGCCAGCGTGCCGGCCACCGCGCGGTCAGTCGCGCCGGCGGTCGCACTGGCAGCCGGCCGCTCGCCGCCTTCGGTGCATCCGGCGTTCAGCCGGCGCCGGCTTCGTCGTCGTCCCAGTCGATGTCGCCGCACAGCACGCGCTGCGCATCGCCGACGCGCACGGCCACCGACAACGTCACGCACGGCTGCGCCTCGTTGATCGACAGGTACGGCCGCGTGACCTGCACGCGCCCCGGCTCGGCGATCGCCGAGCGGAAATACGGCCGGCGCAGCCAGTTCGCGCCCTGCGCATCCGCCAGCGGCGAGAAGCGCGCCTCGGCGAGCGCACGGTCGGCGCGCAGCACGACGTTGCGGCCCGACTGCCGGCCGTGCGCGTCGAGCAGGAAGCAGCGTGCGGCCGCGTGGAGCGCGAGGAAGTTCCAGCACACCTCGTCGAGCGGCTCGCCGGCCGCGAGGCGCTCGGCCGCGCGTTCGAACGCGCGCAGGTACGGCGCGAGCCGCTGCGCGTCGCGCCGCTCGCGCGCCTCGGTCTGCTGCCGGTAACGCTCGGTCAGTTCACCGATACAGCCCGTCGCGGCCTCACTGTCGGGCAGCCCCGGCGCCGGCCGGCCGAAGTAGTAGCCCTGCACGAAATCGGCCTCGCACGACAGCGCGATCTGCGCCTCGTGCTCGGTCTCGATGCCCTCGACGAGCACGAGCTTGCCGGCCTCGTGCAGCAGCGTCACGAGCCCGTGCAGGATCGCGGTGAGCCCGGTGCGGTGCGCCGCGTGCGACAGCATGATCCGGTCGAGCTTCACGATGTCCGGGTTCAGTTGCCAGATCCGCTCGATGTTCGAGTGCCCCGCGCCGAAATCGTCGAGCGCGATCAGGAAACCGTGCGTGCGGAATTCGCGCACGGCCTCGGCCAGCCGCTCGACGTCTTCCGCGCGCTGTTCGAGCACCTCGAGCACGACCCGGCGCGGCGGCATGCCGAGCCGCTTCAGGTTCGCGAGCAGCGCGGCCGCCTGGAACGGGTCGGTGAGTACGCCCGGATGCACGTTGAGGAACAGCCATTCGCGCTCGGCCCCGAGCAGCGTGAAGTTCTCCAGATGCAGCGCCTGCGCGAGCCGGTCGAGCTGCAGCAGTTCGCCCTGGCGCGCGGCTTCGCCGAACACGTCGAGCGGCGACACAGGGCGATCGAGCGCATCGTGCGCGCGCAGCAGCGCCTCGTAGCCCACCGCACGCTGGTGCGACAGGCTGAAAATCGGCTGGAACACGGTGGTGAGCGTCAGATCGCGGTGCTGCGTCGCCAGACGTTCGAAGCCGGAGCTCACTTCCCGCTCGAACCGGTACGGCGACGCGGCGGCCGGACGCTCCTGTTGCACGATCGTCATGCCTTCCTCCTGGTAGTGCCTTCGAACGCGGCGTCCGGCGAAGCGAACGGCGTGCGCAATGTCATGGTTGGACCCTCGGTTGCCCGGTCGACGCCGGACGGCTGGCCAACATCAAGCAAGCTCCGTGCAAGGTACCGAAGACCCATGCGCCGCGCGGACGCACCGGGCTGCCGCACCGGCGTGGCGCACGTCGCGCGCACCATTTTCGTGCGCGCGCACCGGCCGCTCGAACGCACCCGTCACGCTGTCACGCTACACTCCGTACGATCGTTTCATTCCCCGTATTCGCCGTATCGATGGAAATCGTCTTCACCGTCCTGATTTTGCTGCTGACCGTCGCGCTGTCCGGCGCCGTCACGCGCATCCTGCCGTTCCAACTGCCGTTGCCGCTGATGCAGATCGCGTTCGGCGCGATCCTCGCGTGGCCGAAGTTCAACCTGCACGTCACGTTCGATCCCGAAATCTTCATGCTGCTGTTCATTCCGCCGCTGCTGTTCGCGGACGGCTGGCGGATTCCGAAGCGCGAGCTGTACCTGCAGCGCCGCGCGATCCTGATGCTCGCGTTCGGGCTCGTGTTCATGACGGTACTCGCAGTGGGCTACTTCGCGCACTGGCTGATACCCGAGTTGCCGCTGCCGATCGCGTTCGCGCTCGCGGCCGTGCTGTCGCCCACCGACGCGGTCGCGCTGTCGGGCATCGCCGGCAAGGGCCGGATCCCGCCGCAACTGATGCACATCCTCGAGGGCGAGGCGCTGATGAACGACGCGTCGGGCCTCGTCGCGCTGAAATTCGCGATCGCGGCCGCGCTGACGGGCATGTTCTCGCTGCGCGACGCGTCGGTCACGTTCGTGATCGTCGCGGCCGGCGGGCTCGCGACGGGCGCGATCGTGGCGTGGGTGTTCAGCACGCTGTCCACGCGCTTCCTGAACGCCGAGCAGGAAGGCGACCCGGCGCCCGGCATCGTGATGACGCTGCTCGTGCCGTTCGCGGCCTACCTGTTCGCCGAGCACCTCGACCTGTCGGGCGTGCTGGCGGCCGTGTCGGCCGGGATGATGATGAACTACACGAGCTTCTCGCGCAAAAGCACCGTCGCGTCGCGCGTGCGCGCCGAGAGCACGTGGGCGATGATCGAGTTCGTGTTCAACGGCATGGTGTTCATCATGCTCGGGCTGCAGTTGCCGCACATCATCGGCCGCACGCTCGTCGACGCGCATCACACGAGCGACGCGCTCGTCGGCCGGATGATCTTCAACGTGTGCGCGATGATGCTCGCGCTGTATGCGATCCGCTTCCTGTGGGTCTGGCTGCTGCGCTGGTTCGCGAGCCGTCGCGCCGCGCGCCACGGCCTCGCGGGCACGATGGCCGGCATCCGCACGATCGCGGTGATGACGGTCGGCGGCGTGCGCGGCGCGGTCACGCTCGCCGGCGTGCTGTCGATTCCGGTCGCGCTGTCCGACGGCGTGCCGCTGCCGGGGCGCGACACGGCGATCTTCGTCGCGTCGGCGGTGATCCTCGGCTCGCTCGTCGTCGCGGTGATCGGCCTGCCGCTGCTGCTGCGCGGCGTGCGCTCGTCGCGCAACACGCTCGGCGACGAGGAACGCGCGGCGCGCGCGGCCGCGGCCCAGGCCGCGATCCGCGCGATCGATTCGTCGCACGACGCGATCTCGGCCGATCTCGACGAATCGGGCGCCGCGCGCTGCGCGGACATCTCCGCGCGCGTGATGGACCAGTACCGCCGCCGCCTCGCGACCCTCGCCGAGGACGGCCCCACGCCGCGCGCGGAAGCGAAGCAGACCGAAACGATGGAACTGCAGATGCGGATCGCGGCCGTGCGCGCGGAACGCTCCGCGCTGTACCGGCTGCGCAGCGAGAGCAGGATTTCCGACGAGACGCTGACCAAGCTGCTTCGCGAGATCGACCTGTCCGAAACCGCACTGTCCACGCGCAAGAAAGGCATTCTCTGACGGCCCGGCCGCGGCCGCAGCGGCCGCTCCAATGAAAAACGGCGACGCACCTGCGTCGCCGTTTTCACATCCGCCCGCGCGTGCGTTACTTCGCGACGACGACCGGAATCCCCTTCAGCATCCCCGCGCCCTTCATCTCGTCGAGCGCGTGCTGCACGGCCGCGCTCGTCGCCGCGTCGATGCCGAGCTGCAGCGCGAGTTCGCGCTCCGCGCGCTTCACGCCGGCCAGGTTGCGCACCTTCACGTGACCGAAGCCGCGCACGCGGGCGTGCAGGTCGGCCAGTTGCACGACCTGCGCGGCATTGCCGGCCGTCATCGCGGCGAACGCACGCGTGATCGTCGTTTCGTAGTCGTCGGCGAGCGCGCGCTCCATCTTCCGCTCGACGGTGCGGCCGAACGGATCGAGCCACGTGCCGCGCAGGCTGCGCACGCGCGCGAGCATGCCGAACACCGGCCACATCCACTGGCCGAACACGCGCTTTTTCGGCACGCTGCCGTCGCGGCCGACCTTCGCGACCGTCGGCGGCGCCAGGTTGAACTTCACGCGGTACGCGTGCCCCGGCACGCCTTCGAACTGCGCTTCGAGCGCGGTGCGGAACGCGTCGTCCGTGTACAGCCGCGCGACCTCGTATTCGTCCTTCACCGCGAGCAGCCGGTAGAACGTCGTCGCGACCGCGCGTGTCAGCGCGTCGTCGCCCTTCGCGGCCGCCGCGTTCACGAGCGCCCGGTAGCGCTCGACGTAGCGCGCGCCGCCGTATGCGTTCAGACGCGCTTCGCGATCGGCGATCAGCTCGGCGAGCGTCTCCGGTGCAGCATGCACGGCCACCGCGTGCCGCGCGTTCCACAACGCGTCGAGGCCCGCCGCGTCGCCGGCCGCCATCCGGCCGATCGAGAACGCGAGCTTGTTCATCGGCACCGCGACGTTGTTCAGCTCGATCGCGCGCATCATCGCCGCGAGCGACACCGGCACGAGGCCGAGCTGCCACGCGTAGCCGAGCATCAGGATGTTCGCGCCGATCGAGTCGCCGAGGAACTTTGCGGCGAGCGCCTGCGCATCGCAGCTCGACAGGTAGCCGTCGCCGGCCGCGTGATGCATCTTTTCGAGCAGCGCATCCGCGTGCAGGTTCGCATCGGGGTTCTGCACGAACGACGCGTTCGGGATCCGGTGCGTGTTGACGACGATCCGCGTGCGCTCGTGGCGCACCGTCTGCAGCGCCTCGGCGCTCGCGCCGACGACCATGTCGCACGCGAGCAGCACGTCGGCCTGCTGCGTGTCGATGCGCACCTGGTTCAGCCACCGGTCGCTCGACGCGATCCGCACGAACGACAGCACCGAGCCGCCCTTCTGCGCGAAGCCCATGAAGTCGAGCACCGACGCGCTCTTGCCTTCGAGGTGCGCGGCCATGCTGATCAGCGCGCCCACCGTCACGACGCCGGTGCCGCCGACGCCCGTCACGAGCATGTCGAACGGCGCCGCATCGAGATGCGTGGCCGGCACCGGCAGCGCATCGACGCGCGCGGCGAGCGCCGCTTCGTCGAACGCGGCACCGGCCGCCTTCTTCAGCGCCGCGCCTTCGAGCGTCACGAAGCTCGGGCAGAAGCCGTTCACGCACGAGTAGTCCTTGTTGCACGACGACTGGTCGATGCGGCGCTTGCGGCCGAGCGGCGTCTCGAGCGGCTCGACCGACAGGCAGTTCGACTGCACGCCGCAGTCGCCGCAGCCTTCGCACACCGCGTCGTTGATGAACAGGCGCTTGTCCGGGTCGGGGAATTCGCCTTTCTTGCGGCGGCGGCGCTTCTCGGCCGCGCAGGTCTGATCGTAGATCAGCACGGTGACGCCCGGCGTCTCGCGCAGCTCGCGCTGCACGGTGTCGAGTTCGCTGCGGTGATGGAACGTCGTGCCGGTCGGGAACTGGCCGTGATGGCCGTCGTACTTCTCCGGTTCGTCGGACACGACGACGAAGCGCGACACGCCTTCCGCCTCGACCTGCCGCGCGATCTGCGGCACCGAGATGCTGCCGTCGACCGGCTGGCCGCCCGTCATCGCGACCGCGTCGTTGTAGAGGATCTTGTACGTGATGTTCGCTTTCGCGGCCACCGCCTGGCGGATCGCGAGGATGCCCGAGTGGAAGTAGGTGCCGTCGCCAAGGTTCTGGAACACGTGCTTCGTGTTGGTGAACATCGCATGCGCGGCCCAGTCGACGCCCTCGCCGCCCATCTGGATCAGCCCCGTCGTGTCGCGCTCCATCCAGGACGCCATGAAGTGGCAGCCGATGCCCGCCTGCGCGATCGAGCCTTCCGGCACCTTCGTCGACGTGTTGTGCGGGCAGCCCGAGCAGAAGTACGGCGTGCGCTTCACCGCGTCGGCTTCGTTCGACAGGATCTGCGGCGCGACGAGATCGACGACGCGCTCGCGGCGATCGAGCGCCGGCTTGTGGCGTGCGAGCCATTCGGCGAACACCGGCAGGATGCGCGACGGGCGCAGCTCGCCGAGCTCGGACAGCAGGCACGCGCCGGCCGCATCGTGCTTGCCGAGCACGCGCGGGCGCGCGCCTTCCGTGCGGTTGTACAGGTAGTCCTTGATCTGCTGCTCGATGACGGGGCCCTTCTCCTCGATCACGAGCACTTCGGCGAGCCCGTCGACGAAGGTGTCGAGCCGTGTCGTTTCGAGCGGATACGACAGGCCGACCTTGTAGATCCGCACGCCGGCCGCGTCGAGGTCGGCCACCGTCAGGTCGAGGCGGCGCAGCGCTTCCATCAGGTCGAGGTGCGCCTTGCCGCAGGTGACGATACCGACGTTCGCCTGTGCGCTCGGTGCGATCCACTTGTCGATGCTGTTGGCGCGCGCGAAATGGCGCACCGCGTCGAGCTTCGCGGCGAGCCGCGCCTCGATCGTCAGGCTCGGCAGGTCGGGCCAGCGGTTGTGCAGGCCGCCGGCCGGCGGCGTGAAGCCTTCCGGCGCGGGCCAGCGCGTCTGCAGCGCGTCGAGGTCGACGGTGGAGCCCGACTCGACCGTTTCCGAGATCGCCTTGAAGCCGACCCACGCGCCCGAATAGCGCGACAGCGCCCAGCCGTACAGGCCGAATTCGAGCATGTCGGCGATGTTCGCCGGATTCACGACCGGCATGTGCCACGCGATCATCGCGAAGTCGCTCTGGTGCGGCATCGACGACGACACGCAACCGTGGTCGTCGCCCGCGACGACGAGCACGCCGCCGTGCGGCGACGAACCGTACGCGTTGCCGTGCTTCAGCGCGTCGCCCGCGCGATCGACGCCCGGGCCCTTGCCGTACCACATCGCATACACGCCTTCGACCGTGCGTTCGGGATCGGCTTCCACGCGCTGCGTGCCGAGCACCGCCGTGCCGCCGAGTTCCTCGTTGATCGCGGGCAGGAAGCGCACGCCGCCGGCGTCGAGCAGTTTCTTCGCCTTCCACAGCTGCTGGTCGACCATCCCGAGCGGCGACCCGCGGTAGCCGCTGACGAAGCCGGCCGTATTCAGGCCCTGTTCGGCGTCGACGGTGCGCTGCATCAGCAGCAGGCGGACCAGCGCCTGCGTGCCGGTCAGGAAGATCCGGCCGCGCGTCGCGGTCAGGTTGTCGGTGAGGCGGTAGTCGGACAGGGAGGGCGTGCCGTCGACGGGCAGGCGGGCGGTCATGGGGGGTGTCTCCTGATTGTGCTGTTCTGGGCTGCGCACCGGGGCGTCGGGCGACGCCGGCCGGAGGCGGCTGGATGGCTCTATTTTTTCGCGGGGAGACGAGAAAGTTTTTTCTCATCTTGCTCGGCCAGCCCCGAAGTGAGAAAAACCGCGTAGGTTTCGGGAGGGAATTGAGAGAATTTTCGCGCCGGGTGGTGGGCGGCGGTTGGGCGGTTGGGCGGTTGGGCGGTTGGGCGGTTGGGCGGTTGGGCGGTTGGGCGGTTGGGCGGTTGGGCGGTTGGGCGGTTGGGCGGTTGGGCGGTTGGGCGGTTGGGCGAGATGGGTGGGCGCTTGCCTCGACATCGCGGGTGACGAGCGGGACGTCGGCCGCTGGTACGGCGGCGGGTGCTCGGGGCCCGTGCGACAAGGTTTCGGCGGGGAAGCGGCGGCGTGCTCACCGATGGAATGCACAGCGTTCGGAGTGATTGCGGGCGCGGGATGTCCACAATGCCGGGGCTGCCGGCCGAGCGGGCGATCGCGCTCACCGTTCGATCGCACAGGGTTTCGAGTCGCGTCGTGCGCCGGATGTCCACACCTCGATCTGTCCGCCGTTCATGCGGACGCCGACGCTCACCGTCGAAATTCACAGCGCGACGAGTCGATGCCGGCAGGAGATATCCACACCGCTGGATCGCTGCGTGGCCGCTGCGACGTTCGCGCTCAGCGTCCGGATGCACAGGGGCGTGAGTCGATTCGGCGGCAGGATATCCACATGGCCGTGCGGCCTTCGTGCGCGCCGTTGGGCAGTCGAGCGAGACGCCGGTATGGGTGTGGATATCGCCACCCGCGGACACTCAAAGCCCTGTGAATTTCGACGGTGAGTGATGGTACGGACTCGAACGAGGGTGCCGATTCTGGTGTGGACAGCCCGATCCGCGACGACTCCAAACACTGTGAATTTCAATGGTGAGCGACGGTACGCACTCGAACAAGGGTACCGAATCGGGTGTGGATAGCCCGATCCGCGACGACTCTGAACACTGTGAATTTCAATGGTGAGCGAAGGTCCGCGCTCGAACAAGGGTGCCGAATCGGGTGTGGATCGCCCGATCCGCAACAACTCTGAACACTGTGAATTCCAGCGGTGAGCGACGGCACGACGATCGAACCAGGGCACCGATTCGAGTGTGGACAACCCAACCCGAGAGCAGTCGAGACGCTGTGAAATTCAACGGTGAGCGCGGGCGCCCTGTCGCACGAAGGCGGCACTTCGGCGCGATCAGCCGCCCCGCAACCACGCTGCGCCCCGTGGCTCCGGATTCGCGCAGACGCGGCCGAGCCGCACGCACGCGCCCCTCACCGCTGAAATACACAGCAGGTCGACTGGCTTCGGCGACCGGCTATCCAACTCGGTGCACGGACTCGAACGGAACGCGCGATCGCGTGTGCGGTTAGAATGCGCAACCGCTCGAAGCGATGCCGAAGATCACGAACGGGCACGCCGCTCGATCGGCCACCGACGCTCACCATTGAAATACACAGCGCTGCGAGTGAATTCGGCTGCGAAATATCCACACCGCGATACGCGCCCGGATCTATCGCCGACCCGCGCGTGCCGTTAGAATGCGCGGCGCCCCGAATTCCCGCGCGACGCGCGCTCGACTCCCGGAAGTCCACACCAGGCAAGCCTCACCCGCAATCGGTCGCCAACACTCACCCTTCGGAAGCACAGCATTTTTCGTCGTTCGGAGTCGCGGTTGTCCACACCCTGCATCACGCTCACCGATGAAAAGCACAGCGTGGCGAGTGATTTGAGAGCCGGGATATCCACAACCGACGCCGCGCAGGAATGTGCGGCCAGCGCATCGGCAATGTCGGCTCATGCATCTGCCCGCGACCGGTGTCGAATGCCGGGAAGTCCCGCCGATGCTGGCTCCAGCGATACACTCACCGTTCGCATCCACAGCGTTTCGAGTGGTCGGGGGGCCGGTTGTCCACATTCACGTCGCCGCTGAAGAGGCGCTCAGCCACCGTCACTCGGCAATCGATCGAATGATCCGCGCCGGATTTCCACCGACCAGCGTATTCGGCGGAACGTCCCGCGTCACGACCGAACCCGCGCCAACCACCGCGTTCTCGCCTACCATCACGCCGCCGATGATCGTCGCGCCGGCACCGATCCATACGTTCCGCCCGATCACGATCGGCTTCGCGACGACGAACTCGCGCCGCCGGGAAGGTTCGACGGGATGGCCGGACGTGATCAGGCTGACGTTCGGCCCGATCATCACGTCATCGCCGATTTCGAGCCCGCCGAGATCGTAGAACGTGCAGTTCTGGTTGACGAACACGTTGCGCCCGAGCTTCATGCCGGTACCGCCCGTCGCGTAAAACGGCGGGATCAGGACGAAGCGGTCGTCCACTGGCGTGCCGATCAGATCGCCGAACAACGCACGAACTTCGGCGGCATCGTCGAACGTCAGGCGATTGATCCGCGCAGTGATCGACATCGCCCGCTTGATCTCGGCCACCATCTCCGCAGATTCCGGCGTTCGTCCTGGAATGATTGTGGTGCGATCGTCGTTTGCCATGCGTGGGGCTCTCCGATTAATTCCATGTTTCGCGATGCGTCGGCAACCGCCGGCGGATGCCGTGTTGCCGTGTTGCCGTGTTGCCGTGCTTCCGTATGAGCCGACGCTGCCGGCTCCGCGATGCCATTCGCATAAGTCCGGCTCAAATCAAAATTGCAGGCGCCGTTCATAACTAGTATAAATATAACTAGTTATGAATAAACCTCCTTGCAACATAAGCCTTTGCCCCTCTTTCCGCCCGATCCACGCTCGACGTACCCCCCTCCAACCATCGCCCGCCGCTTGCCGCCGTCGACCGGCCGCCCCTGTCCGAACCTTCGGCGCTCGGGTACGCTTGAGCATCACCGGACCGACAGCTGCACCCGAACGCGGAGGCGCGATGAAGCTCTATTACTGGCCGAAGACCCGGGCATTCCGGGCGTTGTGGATGCTCGAGGAGCTCGGCGTGGTGTACGAACTCGTGCCGATCGACCTGCGCTCGCACGAACAGGGCAGCGACGCGTTCGTGCAGGTCAACCCGATGGCCAAGCTGCCCGCGCTCGACGACGGTAGCGTCCCGTTCGCCGAATCGGGCGCCGTGCTGCTCTATCTTGCCGACCGTTGTCCCGGTGCCGGGCTCGGCGTCGCGCCCGACGATCCGCTGCGCGGCCGTTTCCTCCAATGGATGTTCTTCACGCCGACCTGCCTCGAACCGGCGATGGCCGAAAAATTCACCGGCGCGTCGGGCAATCCGGTCGCGTTCGGCTGGGGCAACATCGCACGCGTGCAGCGCGCACTGGCGCAAGCGCTCGCCCATGATCCGTGGCTCGTCGGCGACCGTTTCACCGCGGCCGACCTGCTGCTCGCCAGCACGCTGAAAATCGCATTCGACGCGCATCTGCTGCCGCACGAAGGCGTGCTCGGCGACTACGTCGCGCGCGCCGAGGATCGCGACGCGTTCCGGCGCGCGGTCGCGATCGAACAGCGCGAGGCGGCCCGTCTGCTGCACGCTTGACGAGTAGACGCGTAATGCGCGAACGCGGGCGCAGGCGCCGCCCGACCACCCGCGCGCGCCATTACGCGGCCGGCCCCGACGCAGCGCCCGCATCGACCACCGCGCCCGGCGAGCCCCGTTCGTCGGTATCGACATCGACCGGCACCACGTCATGAAAATGCGTGTAGTCGATATGCGTGATGCCGTCCTCGTCGTGCATCAGGTCGACATAGCGGTGACGCCAGCGGATCTCGCCATGCGTCCACGAATGACGCGCCTGCATCACCTGCGCGGTCGTCTCGTCCGAGCCTTCGATCGTGATCAGCAACGACGCGTCGCGCGCGGCGAGCGATTCGGGCGTCTCGCCGAACAGCGCGCTCGATTCGTCGATCACGTGCATCAGGTTCCAGCCGAGCAGGAAGATCGGATGCTCGCTGCGCACGAGCGGCAGGTCGTGGATCTTGCGCAGCGTGTAGCCCTCGTGCGTGCCTTCGACGCGCATCAGCCGCAACTTCGCCTGCGCCTCGGCAATCACGTTCTGGCGTGCATTCGCGGCGCGCACCATCAGCGTCATCCGGCCGTTCAACGGCCGCACGACCGCATAGCGCGCGAACAGGATCTTCGCCTGCGGCCGTGAAAACCGCGCGAACACCAGCCCCGTGGCCATCGCGATGCCCGACATCCCGATGAAGATCTCGAGCGTCGCGACCAGGTGCGCATAGACGGTCTGCGGATGCATGTCGCCATAACCGACGGTCGCGAGCGTCTCGACGCTGAAGAAGAACGCGCCGCCGAACCCGGCCGGCGACTGGTTCGCGATCGACGCGTGGCCGAGCAGGTAGAGCACCGCGAAGACGCCGTTGAGCAGCAGGAACAGCGCAGCGAGCGCCAGGAAGAAGACGGGCCAGCTCACCGTCAGCGCGCGGTGATAAAGGTCGCGCCAGCCGGGCGGCGGCATCCCGTACGCGACGACCGGGCGCGTGCCCGACCAGAGCTTGCGGCCACGGCCGCGGGGAGCTGGGGAGGACGAATCGACGTTCATCGCGCGGCGCCGGAAGCAGGGAGGCGATGAGCGTAGCACGCGCGGCGGCGGCCGGGTATGCGTGCCGGTTCGGAACGGGCATCCGCCGCGCCGCCGGCCGCGCGGCGAAAAAAAACCGGCCGCGGAAGCGGCCGGCTGCGTCGTCGGCGTGCGGTGGAGCGCACGGCATGCGCGGCGCTTACTTGCGGTCGACGATCACCTGGTCGAACGTGCCGCCGTCGGCGAAGTGCGTCTTCTGCGCGTTCGCCCAACTGCCGAAGACCTGCTCGACGCTGAACGTCTTCAGCGGCTTGAATTCGGCCGCATGCTTCTTCAGCACGTTCGCGTCGCGCGGGCGCAGATGGTGCTGCGCGATGATCTCCTGCGCTTCCGGCGTATACAGGTAGTCGAGATACGCCTGCGCGACCTTGCGCGTGCCCTTCTTGTCGACGACCTTGTCGACGACGGCGACGGGCGGCTCCGCGAGGATGCTCGCCGACGGATACACGGCGTCGAACTGCGCGCCCGACGCGCCTGTGTCCATCAGCGCGACTTCGTTCTCGAACGTGACCAGCACGTCGCCGATGCCGCGCTGCGTGAACGTCGTCGTCGCGCCCCGGCCGCCGGAATCGAGCACCGGCACGTTGCGGAAGATCGCCTTCTCGAAGTCGATCGCCTGCTGGTCGGTCGCGCCCTTCTGCTTCTGGAAGCCCCACGCGGCGAGATACGCATAGCGGCCGTTGCCCGACGTCTTCGGGTTCGCGATGATCACCTGCACACCCGGCTTCGCGAGGTCGCTCCAGTCCTTGATCGCCTTCGGGTTGCCCTTGCGCACGAGGAACACCATCGTGGTCGAGTACGGCGAGCTGTTGTCCGGGAAACGCGCGCGCCAGTCCTTCGGCAGCAACTGGCCACGCTCGGCGAGCAGGTCGATGTCGTTCGGCTGGTTCATCGTCACGACGTCGGCCTGCAGCCCCTGCAGCACCGACAGCGCCTGCGCGCTCGACGCGCCGTGAGACTGCTTGATCGCGACCGTCTCGCCGGTCTTCTGCTTGTACGCGGCGGCGAAGCTTGCGTTGATGTCCTTGTACAGCTCACGCGTCACGTCGTACGACACGTTCAGGATCGACGTATCCGCGTGCGCGGCCGTCGCCGCCACGACCAGCGCCGCCGCCGCGCCCGTGTGCAGCCAGCGACCGATCCCCTTCATGCTTGCCATCGTGATATGCCCCGTTTCCAGTGGTGGTGAATGTGCGTGACGGCACGCGTACGCGCTGTCATCCAAACGTAAGCGGGCATTCTAGCGGCCGCGCGCGGCACGCTTTCCAATCAGTCGTGGAAAGCAAATCTCGAATTCTGCTAAACGGCGGCGCGCGCTCGCGCGCGGATCGTAACCGGTGTTAAGATCGCCGCTCAGCCCACTTACGGTTCCTCCATGTCCGCTACCCTGCGCTCGCTTCCGATCCTCGCCGCCGTCGCGGCAGGTGCGCGCGCGGCCGGGCTGAAACTGAAAAAACGACTCCTCGACTGACGGGGACGTCGCGTCCCGTCAGGCGAATGCCGGACGGGATGCCCGCAGGTCGTTTCTCTTTCCTTGCTTGCACGCCTCGCTCCGGCCCTGCGCCGGCGGAACGGTTCCTTCCCACTCCGTTTCCATCATGAGGCTTTGCATGAACACACGTTTCGAAGGTATCTGGCTGCCGATCATCACGCCGTTCCATCACGGCGAAGTCGACCATGCCGCGCTCGCGCGGCTCGCGCGCCACTATGCGGCCGCGGGCATCGCGGGCTTCGTCGCGGGCGCGACGACCGGTGAAGGCGTGCTGCTCGACGCGCGCGAACAGGACGCGGTGTTCGCGACGCTGCGCGAAGCGGCGCCCGGGCTGCCGATCGTCGTCGGGCTGACCGCGAGCGCGACGCATCTCGCGGCGGCCCGTGCGCGCGAACTCGCGGCGTTGCGGCCCGACGGGCTGCTCGTCACGCCGCCCGTCTACGTCCGGCCGACGCAGGACGGCATCCGCCGCCACGTCGAGGCGATCGTCGACGCGGCCGACCTGCCGGTGCTCGTCTACAACATCCCGTACCGCACGGGCGTGAACGTCGAACTGGAGACGCTGCAGGCGCTCGCGCGCGACGCGCGGGTCGCGGGCATCAAGGAGTGCGGCGGCACGCTCGACCGGATGAGCCGGCTCGTGCACGACACGCCGCTCGCGATCCTGTCCGGCGACGACAACCAGAACTTCGCGGCGATGTGCGCCGGCGCACACGGCGCGATCGCGAGCAGCGCGCACGTGCTGCCCGAATGGCACGTGCGCATCCATGCGCTGCTGCGCGACGGCCGGCTCGCCGATGCACGGCGCCTGTCGGTCGCGCTGCAGCCGCTCGTCGCGGCGCTGTTCGCGGAGCCGAACCCGGCGCCGGTGAAGGCCGTGCTGGCCGCGCAAGGCTGGTGCGAAGACGGGCTGCGGCTGCCGTTCGTGCCGGTGAGTGACGCGTTGAGGGCGCGGCTGGCGGCGATCCGGGCGGCACTGAACGAAGTCGAGCCGGACATCGCAGCGGCATGAATCCCGTCGGCGGCCAAGACTGCGCACCCGTGCGCTGAGCCTGGGGTCGTGGGTCACGACCCACAAAAAGATGCGCGTATCGAGCAACAACCGCATCAGCGCCCTTCGAAAGCATCCAGCAGGTCATCGGGCAGCGGAGCGTCGAAATCGTCCGCGATCCGGGCCTGCCCTTGCAGCACGCCGAACCGCACGGGCGCATCGGCCGTCACGCGCCGATCGGCTGAAGCCCTGTCGCCGTGAATCGCGGCATCTGTCCTTTGACGCCGATCGACGTCGCTGCCGCCGGGTGTATTCGCGTCTTGCATGATGACCTCCGTTTCAAGTGAACCCCACTGTAATCAGGTTCACGCGATCGATCCATTCGACCGATCGGCAGAGGGCTTGCCGAACCGCACCGCAACCCACGGCGCAAAGCGAGCGTCTTGTCACGCCGCCAGCACCGCCCCCTCCGTCGCCTCCCGCACCGCCTGCTTCACGATCCGCGCGAGCCGATCGACGGTCGGCGTCGCCGACGACGTGCGCCGCAGCAGGATCAGCGGCAGGCTGGGCAGCGCCGGCAGCCCGCACGAAGCCGCATCGAGCACGCGCACCGACGCCGGCAGCCCGTAGTGCGAGCGCACCGTCAGCCCGAGGCCGGCCGCCGCCGCGGCCCATAACCCGGCGAGACTCGGCGTCGTGAACGCAACGCGCCAGGGCATGCCGGCGCGGTCGAGCGCGGCGGTCGCCGCGCCGAAGAACCGGCACGGCCGGTCGAACACGACGAGCGGCAGCGGCTCGCCCGGCACGGCCATCGCGCCGATGCCCGTTTCGCCGCGCGGCGCCTCCGTGTCGTCGGCCTCCGTGCCGCCGCCCGGCGTGCCGAAACCGCCCGCGCCCGGGCCCGCCGCGCCGACCCACTGCATCGGCACGTGCGCGATCGCTTCGCTGTCGACGCCCGCGCGCGCCACCAGCGCCGCCGATGCCGGGTCGCCCCACACCAGCGCGAGATCGAGCTGGTTCGCGTCGAGCCGGTCGAGCAGGTCGGCATTGCGCGCGACGCGCGCCTCGATCCGCACCTTCGGATGCGCGCGCGCGAACCGCCCGAGCACGTCGGGCAAAATCGCCTCGCCGAAATCCTCCTGCAGCCCGACGCGCACCCAGCCGTCGAGATTCATCCCGCGCACCGCCGCGGCCGCCTCGTCGTTCAGCTCGATCATTCGCCGCGCATAGCGCAGCATCGCGTCGCCGGCGTCGGTCAGCGCCAGCCCGCGCCCGGCTTTCACGAACAGCGGCGTGCCGGCCTGCTCCTCGAGCTTGCGGATCTGCGCGCTCACCGCCGACGACGAGCGCGCGACGCGATCGGCCGCCTTCGCAAAACTGCCGAGATCCACGCCCGCGACGAGGCTGCGCAGCGCCGCCACGTCGAAGTTGGGCCGCACCCGTGCGGCATCGGCTTGCGCGAACGACTCGCCGTCGCCGCGCGGAACGTCTTGTCCGGACATCTCAACCATCCTGTTTTATCGAACGATCCATCAAGAACTTTCCGATTTTCAGGATGAATGTAGGCCGCCAGACTGTCGATGTCAATTTCCAACCGGGCCTGCCGTCATGGATACCTCGTACGTCGCTTCCCCCTCCTCGCCCGCCCGCGCTGCGCGCGGTCCCGCCCATCGCTGGCGCGTGCTGGCCGCCGGCGTCGCCGCGAACATGAGCTTCTCCGCGGCGGCGGCCGGCATTCCGACCACGGCCGTCTGGATGCGCACGGCCTACCACCTCGACAACCACGCACTCGGCCTCGTGCTCGGCGCGCTCGGCTTCGGCGTCGCGCTGTCCGAGCTGCCGTGGGGCATGGCCGCCGACCGCTTCGGCGACCGCCGCGTGCTGCTCGCCGGGCTCGTCGCGACGGCCTCGATGTTCGCGCTGATGGTGGCCACGATCGTTCCGACCGCGCACGGCGTGCCGCCGCTGCTGCGCGTCGTCGCGGCGATGTGCTGCGTCGGGCTGCTCGGCGGCAGCGTGAACGGGTCGAGCGGGCGCGCGGTGATGCGCTGGTTCGGCGAGCGCGAACGCGGGCTCGCGATGAGCATCCGTCAGACGGCCGTGCCGCTGGGCGGCGGCATCGGCGCGGCGCTGCTGCCGTCGCTCGCCTCGCACCTCGGCTTTGCTGCGGTATTCGGCGCGCTGATGCTGCTGTGCGCCGGATCGGCGGCGCTGACCTGGCGCTGGCTGCACGAACCGCCCGCGGCCCCGGCCGTCGCGGCCGCCGCAGCCATTGCCGCGCCACGTGCGACCGGGCCCGCGCATCGTGCCGCCCCGCGCAGCCGCGGCCCGCTGACGAGCGGCCCCGTGTGGCGCATCGTGCTCGGCATCGGCGCGCTGTGCGCACCGCAATTCGCGGTGCTCACGTTCGCGACGGTGTTCCTGCACGACTTCGGGCGGCTCGGCCTCGCCGGCATCAGCACGGCGATGGTCGCGCTGCAGCTCGGCGCGATGGTGATGCGCGTGTGGAGCGGCCGCCATACCGACCGGCACGGCAACCGGCGTGCGTACCTGCGCGGTTCGGTGCTCGTCGCGGCCGGGTCGTTCGCGCTGCTCGCCGCGGCGACGGCCGGCAGCCCGGCTGTCCCGCTCGCGGCGATCGTCGCGATTCTCGTGTGCGCCGGCGTCTGCGTGTCGGCGTGGCACGGCGTCGCGTATACGGAGCTCGCAACGCTCGCGGGCGCCAACCACGCGGGCACCGCGCTCGGAATGGCGAACACGATCGTCTATCTCGGGCTGTTCGCGACGCCGCTCGCGATCCCGCCGCTCCTCGCGGCCGGTTCGTGGAGCGTGGTGTGGCTCGCGGCCGCGCTGGTCGCGGGCGCGACCTATCCGCTGTTCGCCGCGCGCTAGCCGCCGCGCTTGCGTCAGGCCGCTTCCCGCGCCAGCGCGCGCCGGGCGGCCGGTCGTTCGGCCTCGCGCTGCGCATGAGCGGTCCACGCGGGATGCCGCGTCATGTCGAGCCCGATCGCGACACCCCAGCGATACAACACGAACAGGAACGGATCGACGATCGAGTGGGCGCCGGGCTCGGCCCACATACGGCCGTCGGCCAGCGCCGCTTCGATCGTGTCGTTTGCGGCTTCGATCACGCCGCGCCCGTGCGTGCTGACGGCGCCGTGCAGCGCCGGATCGCCGATGAAGCGGCCCGGCCGCCACAGCGCGCCGTAGCCGACGCCGTGCACCCAGCCGACCAGCCACGCGAGCCATTCGTGGCACCGCGCCTCGCGCAGCGGATCGCCGAGCGGCAGCAATTGCGTGTCGGGATGACGGCGCGCGAGATACGTGAGGATCGCCGGCGTTTCGGTCAGCACGCGCGGCTCGCCCGGGATCGCGAGCACCGGCACGCGCGCCTTCGCGTTGATCGCGAGATAGCGCGCTTCGAGATTCTGTTGCTGGCGCACGGAGACGATTTCGACGTCGAACGGCGCGCCGGTTTCCTCCAGCGCGATGTGGGCGGCAAGCGAGCAGGCGCCCGGCGAAAGATAGAGACGATATGCGTTCATGGTGGCGTGGCCCGACGGGCTGTGGAAGACGGAACCGAGTGTAGGAACGCGGGCCCGCGCGCCGCAAACGATGAATTGTCGTGCTCGGGCATTAGTGTTACTAATACCCGCATGCGACGCATCCACCTTCCTCCGCTGCAGACGCTGCGTGCGTTCGAGACCGCCGTGCGGCTGCAGAGCTTCACGCGCGCGGCCGACGCGCTCGCGCTCACGCAAGGCGCCGTCAGCCAGCACATCCGCGCCCTCGAGGCGCAGCTCGGCTATCCGCTCTTCACGCGCGAGCGCAACGGCGCGACGCCGACGCACGCCGCGCACGCGCTCGCGCTGCAGGTCCGCCAGGGCCTGAGCGTGCTCGAACGCGCGTTCGAGCCGGCCCTCGCCACGCGCAGCCGCCCGCGCACGTGCGACGTCACGCTCAACGTCAGCGTGCTGCCGAGCGTCGCCGAGCGCTGGCTCGCGCCGCGCCTGCCGCGCTTCTCGGCCGCGCACCCGCACATCGCGATCGCACTGCACCCGGAGGTCGCGCTCGCGCCGCTGCGCAAGCGCGACCGTATCGACGTCGCGCTGCGCTACGGGCCCGGCGCGTGGCCGGGCGTCGTCGCCGAGAAGCTGATGAACGAGACGATCTTTCCGGTCGCGAGCCCCGCGTACCGCAATCGCGACGGCATCGCGCCACGCGCGCCGGCCGACCTCGTGCGCGCGACGCTGCTGCGCCATCCCGCGCAGCCGTGGGAACCGTGGCTTCAGGCCGCACGGCTCGACCTCACCGAATCCGCGCGCGCCCCGCGATTCACCGATGCGAATGCGCTGATCGACGCCGCGCTGAAAGGCCGCGGCGTCGCGCTCGCGCGCCGCTCGCTGATCGAACCCGAACTCGCGAACGGCTCGCTCGTGCGCGTGTCGACGGTGCGCGTGACCGACGTGTATGCGCACTACGTGGTGTGGCGCCCCGGCCATCCGCACGAAGCGGCCATCCGCACGTGGCTCGACTGGCTGCGCAGCGAGGTGCGGCGACGCACGCCGCGGCGCTGACGCAACGCGACCGGCTGCACACGGTCATCATGAACGGCGACGCTGCCGCATACGCGATCGCATCCACGTAAAAGCGCCCTGCCCGCATCCGCATCCGCAAATATTGCGTGCCGCCGATCGCGCGAAAGCACTTGGTCAGGATGTCGAAAGCATCGTGCGATCACGCGCCGGTCGCAAACGATTCACCGAAACGTCGCATCGCATCGGCATACTCGAAAACGTTTCCCGATCAGCCTGCCAGGAGAGAAGTCATGCATCGCGTTTCCGTCGTCGTCGTTCTTTGTGCCGCCGCTCTCGTCGCCGCCTGCAGCGACGACGCGCCGCACGACGCACACGCGACCGACGCATCGCAGCAGGCCGGCGCATCGGCCGGCTCCGCCAGCGCGTTCAACAACGATGCCGCCGCGAACCGCGCCGCGTCCGATGCCGCGCCGCTCGCGCCGCCCGTCGTGCACTACCCGCCCGATGACGACGACGACGCGAAGCCCGCGGCCAATGCGGGTGCGTCGAGTGCCGCCGCGTCGTCGCCCGGCTGATCCCGCCGCTTTCGTCCCCCGACCGCAGCAGAACCGAGGTGAAACAACATGACGTCATCGAGCCGCCGCCGTTTCCTGCATACCGTCGCACAATCCGCGGGCGCCGCCGTCGCCCTGAACGCCTTCCCCGAATCGATCCGCCGCGCGCTCGCGATTCCCGCCGCGCGCGGCACCGGCACGATCCGCGATGTCGAGCACATCGTCGTGTTCATGCAGGAGAACCGCTCGTTCGATCATTACTTCGGACACCTGCGCGGTGTGCGCGGCTACAACGACCGCTTCCCGATTCCGCTGCCGAACGGCAAGCCGGTGTGGTACCAGCCGTCGAAGGCCGATCCGTCGAAACCGGTGCTGCCGTTCCGGCTGAACACGCTGACGACGAGCGCGCAGTGCGTCGGCGATCTCGACCACTCGTGGTACAAGACGCACGCGGCGATCGACGGCGGCCGCTACGACCAGTGGCCAGCAAACAAGACCGACATGACGATGGGCTATCACGTGCGCGAGGACATCCCGTTCCACTACGCGCTCGCCGATGCGTTCACCGTGTGCGACCACTACTTCTGTTCGCTGCCGGGGCCGACGCACCCGAACCGTTCGTACCTGATGACGGGCACGGTCGATCCGACCGGCAAGTTCGGCGGCCCGCTGCTCGACAACAGCGACTATGTGGACGGCGACGGGCCGCCCGCGTACCAGCTGCTGTCGTGGACGACCTTTCCCGAGCGTCTCGAAGCGCATGGCGTGTCGTGGCAGATCTACCAGCAGGGCACGACCGGCAACGATCCGTACAACGGCAACTACGGCACGAACGTGCTGCAGAACTTCGCGAACTTCATCAATGCGAAGCCCGGTTCGTCGCTGTACCAGCGCGCGCAGACGGCGCGCACGCTCGACAACCTGAAGGACGACGTGATCAACGACCGGCTGCCGCAGGTGTCGTGGCTGTGCCCGCCCGCCGCGTTCTCCGAGCATCCGAAATACACGCCCGCGTACGGCGCGAACTACACGTCGCAGATCCTCGATGCGCTCACGTCGAACCCCGACGTCTGGCGCAAGACCGTGCTGTTCATCATGTATGACGAAAACGACGGCTTCTTCGACCACATCGTGCCGCCGCAGCCGCCGACGTCGGCCGCGCAGGGCGCGTCGACCGTGACGACCGACGGCGAGCTGCACACGGTCGTGAATCCCGGCCGCGGCGGCAGCTACACGGCCGACGGCCTGCCCTACGGCCTCGGGCCGCGCGTGCCGATGACGGTCGTGTCGCCGTGGACGAAGGGCGGCTTCGTGTGCTCGCAGGTGTTCGACCACACGTCGGTGATCCGCTTCATCGGCGAGCGCTTCGGCATCGACGAGCCGAACATCACGCCGTGGCGCCGCACCGTGTGCGGCGACCTCACCGCCGCGTTCGACTTCCGTTCGTCCGACGCATCGTTCCCGCCGCTGCCCGATACCAGCCAGTACCGCTCGATCGCCGACCAGCAGTGCACGTCGCAGCCCGCGCCGACCGTGCCCGCGACGCCGTCGCCGGTCGAGCCGCAGGAGCCCGGCGTGCGGCCCGCGCGTGCGCTGCCGTACGAACTGCACGTGAATGCGAGCATCGACGGGACGCGCCTGCGCATCGAGTTCGCGAACCGCGGCAACCAGGGCGCGCACTTCCACGTGTATGCGACGAACCGCACCGACGGCCCGTGGCGCTACACGGTCGGCGCGCGCCGCGTGCTGCATGCGGACTTCGACCTGACGGCGACGCACGGCGCGTACACGTTCGCGGTGTACGGGCCGAACGGTTTCGTGCGCGTGTTCTCGGGCAACGTGTCGGCCCCGGCCGTGCCGCATCGCAATGCGGCGCAGCCGGAAGTGAAGGCCGGCTACGACGTCGCGAACGGGAACCTGTACCTGAAGCTGCGCAACCATGGCGGCGCGCACGTCACGCTCTCGCTGACCGACAACGCATACGGCGCGCCGCCGCGGCAGGTCACCCTGCACGGCGGCGACGAACGCGTCGAGCAGTATGCGCTCGCGTCGAGCCACCACTGGTATGACGTCACGGTGAGCGACGGTGCGAACGGCACGTTCTCGCGCCGGTTCGCCGGCCACGTCGAGAACGGCCGGCCCAGTTACTCGGACCCGGCCGCCGTCAAGCCCGTCTCCGCCGTGTAAGCCCGGCGCCGCGGCGTGGCGCGGCCCTCGCCGTGCCGCGCGCGCCGCCTGCCCGACCCGTCAGATCGCGTGCGCGAGCGCGCGGTCGACAAGCGCGGCTTCGAAGCCGTCGTCCGTATCGCGAAAGCGCAGCGGCGCCGCGCAGTGGACGAGCGTGTCGATGAAATACTTCGCGCGCGGCCACGGCCCGAAGCCGGCCGCGGTGTTGATGTGCCCGGCGTCGCCGAGGTTCACGAACGCGCTGCCCAGGTGCTGCGCGAGCGTGCGCGCGTCGGCGAGCGGCATCCACGGATCGGTCTCGCTGCCGATCACGATCGACGGCACGGCGAGCCGGCGCGCGTCGAACGGCCCGGCGAACGTGAATTTCTTCGGACTGGCCGGCGCGACGAGCAGCACGCCCGCGACGTCGCCCGCATGCGGCCACTGCGCGAGCGCATGCGCGGTCGCGAGGCAGCCGAAGCTGTGCGCGGCCAGCACGAACGGGCCGCGTTCGCGGTCGAGCAACGCGCGTACCGAGCGCGCCCAGCCCGCGAGATCGGGCGCGTCCCAGTCGTCCTGCTCGACGCGCAGCGAGCGCGGAAACTGCCTCTCGAGCCAGGTCTGCCAGTGAGCGCCTTCGCTGCCGTGCAGGCCCGGAACGGTCACGAGCCGCGGCGGCCACGCCGATTTGCTGCATGCGCGCATGATTGCCCTCGCTTGCCTGAAAACGGGATTCGATTGTGGCGCGGCGCGCCCGGCGGCCGAACCAATATTTTGTGCTTTGCTTTTGCGTGGCCCGGCGAGCGGGGGACGACCGCCCGCACCGGGCCGCCCCGCGCACCGGCGCGATGCGCCGCGAAACCGTAGAATGTGGGCTTCCCGTCAGCTTCACACGGAACCGGGGCCGGGCGCCGACGCGCCGGGCGCCCGGTCGTCAGGAGACGCCCCATGTCCGCTACGCCCGCCGGCGCGCCGCGCCCGGCTTCCGTCGCCGTTCCCGCTGCGCGCGTCGCCCGCACGCGCGCCGTCGTCCGATGAAGATCCTGTTCCATTCCCCGCACCAGGAAGCCGCGGCGTGGCGCGACGAGATCGCGCAGGCGCTGCCGGAAGCCGAACTGCGCGCGTGGCAGCCGGGCGACACGGCCGCCGCCGATTACGCGCTCGTGTGGCGCGCGCCGCGCGAATTCTTCACGCCGCGCGACGGTCTGCGCGCGATCTTCAACCTCGGCGCCGGCGTCGACGCGCTGCTCGCGCTCGAGCGCGCGCATCCGGGCACGCTGCCGCCGCACGTGCCGCTCGTGCGGCTCGAAGATTCGGGCATGGCGCGGCAGATGGTCGAGTACGTGACGCACGCGGTGCTGCGCTACCTGCGCCGCTTCGACGAATACGAAGCGCTGCAGCGCGCGCGCCGCTGGCAGCCGCTCGAACCGCATGCGCGCGCCGGCTTCACCGTCGCCGTGCTCGGCCTCGGCGTGCTCGGCACGCAGGTCGCGCTCGCGCTCGCCGCGCTCGGCCTGCCCGTGCGCGGCTACAGCCGCAGCCCGAAGCAGCTCGACGGCGTCACGACCTTCGCCGGCGACGGCGCGTTCGATGCATGCCTGGACGGCGCGAAGGTGCTAGTCAACCTGCTGCCGAGCACGCCCGACACCGACGGCATCCTGTCGTCGCACGCGTTCGCGCGGCTCGCGCCCGGCGCGTATGTCGTCAACGTCGCGCGCGGCGCGCATCTCGTCGACGCCGACCTGCTCGACGCGCTGTCGAGCGGCCGGATCGCCGCCGCGACGCTCGACGTGTTCCATCGGGAGCCGCTGCCGGAAGACCATCCGTTCTGGCACGCGCCGCGCATCACGATCACGCCGCACAGCTCGGCCGAAACGCTGCGCGACGAAGCCGTCGCGCAGATCGCCGGCAAGATCCGCGCGCTCGAGCGCGGCGAGCATGTTGGCGGCATCGTCGACTACGCACGCGGCTACTGAACCGACAGACCAATCAGGAGACAACCATGACCTTCCCCACCGCCGTCAAGATCGTCGAAGTCGGCCCGCGCGACGGGCTGCAGAACGAGAAGACCTTCGTGCCGACCGACGTGAAGATCGCGCTCGTCGACCGGCTGTCGCGCGCCGGCTTGCGCAACATCGAAGCCGCATCGTTCGTGTCGCCGAAATGGGTGCCGCAGATGGCCGACGGCGCCGACGTGATGGCCGGGATCGAGCGCCGCGCGGGCACCGTGTACTCGGTGCTCACGCCGAACCTGAAGGGCTTCGAGAACGCGCTCGCCGCGCGCGCCGACGAAGTGGTGATCTTCGGCGCCGCGAGCGAGGCGTTCTCGCAACGGAACATCAACTGCAGCATCGCCGAGAGCATCGCGCGCTTCGAACCCGTCGCGAAGGCGGCGAAGGATGCGGGCGTGCGGCTGCGCGGCAGCGTGTCGTGCGCGCTCGGCTGCCCCTATCAGGGCGACGTGCCGGTCGCGTCGGTCGTCGACGTCGTCGAGCGCTTCGCGGCGCTCGGCTGCGACGAGATCGACATCGCCGACACGATCGGCGTCGGCACGCCGAAGCGCACGCGCGACGTGCTCGCGGCCGTCACGCGCGTGTTCCCGCGCGAACGCCTGTCGGGCCACTTTCACGACACCTACGGCCAGGCGCTCGCGAACATCTACGCGGCGCTGTTCGAAGGGATCGAGATCTTTCACGCGTCGGTCGCGGGCCTCGGCGGCTGCCCGTACGCGAAAGGCGCGACCGGCAACGTCGCGACCGAGGACGTGCTGTATCTGATGCAGGGCCTCGACATCGACACCGGCGTCGATCTCGCGCAGGTCGTCGCCGCCGGCGACTTCATCTCGACCGCGATCGGCCGCGCCAACGTGTCGCGCGCCGGTCGCGCATTGCTCGCCAAGGCGCAGAGCGCGGCCGACGCCGCGAACTGCGCATGACCCCGGTATTCGACGGATTCCTCAACATGACGACACCCGCTTCATTCGATTCCCTCCCCGATTCCGCGCGACGCGTCGCGCTGCTGCTGCGCGAGCGCGGCCATGCGAAAGACATCGTGATGCTCGCGGAAACCGGCAAGACGTCGGCCGAGGCCGCGGCCGGGCTCGGCTGCTCGGTCGCGCAGATCGCGAAATCGATCCTGTTTCGCCGCCAGTCGGACGGCGCGCCCGTGCTCGTGGTCGCGAGCGGCGTCAATCGCGTCGACGAGAAGAAGGTCGCCGCGCAAGTGGGCGCGGTCGGCCGCGCGGATGCGAAGTTCGTGCGCGACAACACCGGCTACGCGATCGGCGGCGTCTGCCCGATCGGCCATCTCGTCGAACCGGTCACGCTGATCGACGCCGACCTGCTCGCGCTCGACAGCCTGTGGGCGGCCGCCGGTCATCCGCACGCGGTGTTCAACCTGTCGCCGAACGAACTCGTGTCGCTCACGGGCGCGCCGGTCGCGGACGTCGCGCTGCGGGAGCCCGCATGAGCGACGTGCCGGTGCACGCCGGCACGGTCGGCTCGCCGTGCACCGACGTCTGCCGGATCGATCCGCGCACCGACTGGTGCGCGGGTTGCCTGCGCACGCGCGACGAGATCAAGGGGTGGCGCGCATCGGACGACGACGCGAGGCGCGCGTTGCTCGCGCAG
The DNA here is from genome assembly GCF_902832845.1 of Burkholderia metallica. Taxonomy (GTDB): domain Bacteria; phylum Pseudomonadota; class Gammaproteobacteria; order Burkholderiales; family Burkholderiaceae; genus Burkholderia; species Burkholderia metallica. Next base: position 47,735 of record NZ_CADFDB010000020.1, read on the forward strand.
CTCGATGCGCGGCGGCGCCTGCTCGCGCGGAGCGGCGCATAAAAAAAAGCCGTTCAGCCTGGCGGGCGAACGGCATGAGATCGGAATCCTGTGAACGTGATCAACGTCACAGCCCGCATCATACGAGCGACGCGACGGCATCGCATCGGGTGTTTCCCTACAACTTCTTACAGCATCTTTCACGCGTGCGGGCGCGCGGCTTTTCGCTCGCGCGATCCGTGCCGTCCATGCGTAGTATGCGTTCCCGACATGCGGATTCGACGTACCGCGGCTACGCGCCGCGACGCCCCGCGGCAGCGCCGAATCGCACGATCGTTTCAGTTGCCGACCGCCGCGCGACGCGCGGGCACGATGCGCCAGCCGAGATTCACGCCGGCCGCCGCGAGCAGGATCAGCAGCGCGCCGACCACCTGCGTCCATGCGAGCGTCTGGCCGAACGCGACGCGATCGACGACGATCGCGACGACCGGATAGACGAACGACAGCGCGCCGGTCATCGCGGTCGGCAGCTTCTGGATCGCGCCGTACAGCAGCACGTACATCAGGCCCGTGTTGACGACACCGAGCACGACGAGGTCGAGCCATTGCGCGGCGGTCGCCGGCAACGTGCCGAAGTGCGCGAACGGCGCGAGCAGCAGCACGCCGAGGCCGGCCTGCAGCAGCGCGAGCAGATGCGGCGGCGTGCCCTTCAGGTGCTTCGTGACGATCGACGAAATCGCATACAGGAACGCCGCACCGAGCGACAGCGCGACGCCCTCCAGATATTCGCCCGGCACCGCGAGCACGGCCGGCTCGACGCGCACCACGGAGACGAGCCCGACGAATGCGAGCGCGAGCCACGCGATCGTCGACGCGGAGATCCGCTCCCGGAACACAATCGCGCCGAGCGCGACGAGCATGAACGGCTGCGTGTTGTAGACGGCGGTCGCCATCGAGATCGACGCGCGCGAATACGCGGCGAACAGCAGCAGCCAGTTCGCGACGATCGCGACGCTGCCGAGCGTCGCCAGCGCGAGCATCCGCGGCGAGAACAGCGCACGGCGCAGGAAGCCGAACGCCGCGCATACGATCGCGAGCGTCGCGGCGCCGAACAGGCAGCGGAAGAACACGACGTTCGTCAGCGGCTGCTGCGACGACATCACGAGCCAGCCGATCGTGCCGGACATCATCATCGCGACGACCATCTCGGCGGCGCCGCGGCGGATTTCATTCGAAGCCATCGTGACCTCTGTTCAGAAGAGTGGATGACTTCGATTCTAGAAACTTGCTTTCGCGACAGCCACGGCTAAACTGAAGTAAATCGACCGATTCACCTTCGAAAGAAAAGCGATCATGCCGAAACGCCTTTCCCCGCCCGCCGTCGCGTCGCTCGACGCCACCGACCGCGCGATCCTCGCGGCGCTGGCCGACGACGCGCGCATCGCCACCAGCGAACTGGCCCGCCAGATCGGACTGTCGGCGCCCGCGACCGCCGACCGCGTGCGGCGGCTCGAGGCGCAAGGCGTGATCGCCGCGTTCACCGTCGAACTCGACCCGCGCGCGCTCGGCTACACGCTGCAGGCGATCGTCCGCGTGAAGCCGCTGCCGGGCCAGCTGCATCTCGTCGAGGAGATGCTGCGGCGGATGCCGGAATTCGTGGAGGTCGACAAGGTCACCGGCGACGACTGCTTCATCTGCCGGCTGTACCTGCGCACGATCGAGCACCTCGACGGCATCCTGTCGAAAGTGACGGAGCGCGCCGAGACGAGCACCGCGATCGTGAAATCGACGCCGGTGCCGCGCCGGCTGCCGCCGCTCGTCGAGGACGACGGCGCGCACCGCTGAGCGGCGGGCCGCGCACGCCGGCCAACCGCACGCTCAGGCGGCCGCGTCGCGCGCGTCGAAGAACGCGAGCAGTTCGTCGATCAGCGCGGCGGGCGCCTCTTCCGGAATGTAGTGCCCGCAGTCGAGCGCGCGGCCGCTGACGTCGCGCGCGACGCGGCGCCATTCGTCGAGCGGATCGAAGCAGCGGCCGACGATCCCGTTCGCGCCCCACAGCACGCGCAGCGGGCACGCGACCTTGTTGCCGCGCTCGAGATCCGCACGGTCGTGTTCGAGGTCGATCGTCGCCGATGCGCGGTAGTCCTCGCACATCGCATGCACGGCGCCCGGCTGCGCGAGCGCGGCGCGGTACGCGGCGAGCGCCTCGGGCGCGAACGGCGCGAGGCCGGCGGACCGGTTGCCCATCACGCGCTCGATGTACGCGTCGGTGTGCGCGCCGATCAGCGTCTCGGGCAGCGGCTCCGGCTGGATCAGGAAGAACCAGTGGAAGTACGCGGTCGCGAATGCGCGATCGGTTTTCTCGTACATCGCGAGCGTCGGCGCGATATCGAGCAGCATCATCCGCTCGACGGCGTCCGCGTGATCGAGCGCGAGCCGATGCGCGACCCGCGCACCGCGATCGTGTGCGCATACGTGGAAGTGCTTGAAGCCGAAATGCCGCATCACCGCGACCTGGTCCGCCGCCATCGCCCGTTTCGAATACGGCGCATGCTGCGCGTCGCTCGGCGGTTTGCCCGACGCGCCGTAACCGCGCAGGTCGGTGGCGATCACCGTGAAATGATTCGCCAGCGTCGCCGCGACGCGATGCCAGATCATGTGGGTTTGCGGATGCCCGTGCAGCAACAGCAGCGGCGGGCCCGCGCCTCCTTTGACACCGAAGATGTCGGTGTCCTGCACCCTCACGCGAAACGGTGCAAACGCCTCAAACGACATGGTTTGTTTCTCGTTGGTTTGTTATGGCGGCTATTTTAGGAGCGCGCGCGCATCTTCACAGCGCGGTAAGCACCGGAAACCATAGAAAGAGAACACTCACTCGATTGCATGCACGCCGCACATTTTGTTAAGCTCGCGTAGAATCGCACGATCGTTCGTATTAATATGAACGAACGCGTTCGCAGCTACACTCAAATTACCGTTCGACCGCAACGCAGGGTATCGGCGTCAGGGCGCCGCCCCTCGAGACTGGAGACATCACATGGCCTTGCCCGCTGTCCTGCAGAACCTGACGCTGCCCGTCATCGCGTCGCCGATGTTCATCGTCAGCTACCCCGAACTCGTGCTCGCGCAATGCAAGGCGGGCATCGTCGGTTCGTTCCCCGCACTCAACGCCCGCCCGGCCGAACTGCTCGACGAGTGGCTCACGCAGATCCAGGCCGAGCTTGCCGACCACAAGGCGAAGCACCCGGACGCGGTGATCGGCCCGATCGCGGTCAACCAGATCGTCCATCAGTCGAATGCGCGGCTCGAGCACGACGTGCGCGTGTGCGTCGAGCACAAGGTGCCGATCTTCATCACGAGCCTGCGCGCACCGGCGCGCGAGATCGTCGACGCGGTGCACAGCTACGGCGGCATCGTGCTGCACGACGTGATCAACCTGCGCCATGCGCAGAAGGCGCTCGAAGCCGGCGTCGACGGGCTGATCCTCGTCGCGGCCGGCGCCGGCGGCCACGCGGGCACGACGTCGCCGTTCGCGCTCGTCGGCGAAGTGCGCAAGGTGTTCGACGGCCCGATCGTGCTGTCCGGCTCGATCGCGAACGGCGGCTCGATCCTCGCCGCGCAGGCGATGGGCGCCGACTTCGCATACATGGGCACGCGCTTCATCGCGACGCAGGAAGCGCACGCGATCGACGACTACAAGCACGCGATCGTGAACGCGAAATCGTCGGACATCATCTACACGAACCTCTTCACCGGCGTGCACGGCAACTACATCCGCGAGAGCATCGAGAAGGCCGGCCTCGATCCGGACGCGCTGCCGGAATCCGACAAGACCAAGATGAATTTCGGCAGCGACAAGACGAAGGCGTGGAAGGACATCTGGGGTGCCGGCCAGGGTGTCGGCCTGATGGACGACCTGCCGAGCGTCAGCGCGCTGGTCGAGCGCCTGAAGCGCGAGTACGACGACGCGAAGGCGCGACTCGGCATTCCGCGCTGACGGCGGCGGCGGCCATCGCGGCCGCCGGCACCGCGCATGCCGTCGGACATAAAAAAACGCGAACCGCAGCGGTTCGCGTTTTTTTCATCGTCCCGCCGCGGCGGGAACGGCACGCTCACACCGCGCGCTTCATCCGCGTGATCGGCAGCACGCGCAGGCGCGATTCGATCGACGGGCACAGCGACTGCCCTTCGAAACGCGCGGCCAGGAAGTCGACGAACGAACGCACCTTCGCGGACACGTGACGACGGCTCGCATAGACCGCATAGATCGGCGCCTCGTGCGGCGGCACCGCATCGAGCAGCACCGGCACGAGCCGGCCGGACTCGATGTCGTCGCCGACCACCTCGGTGCCGAGCAGCGCGATACCCGCGCCCGCGAGCACGGCTGCACGCAGCCCCTCGAGGTGATTCACGATCAGGTTGCCGTTCAGGTTCACGCGCGACGCGGCGGCCGCGTCGATCACCAGCGCGTCGAGCATCGTCGAATTCGAGTCGCGCCGCAGGTAGTTGTGATGCGCGAGATCGGCGATCGTCGCGGGCGTGCCGTGCTTTTCGAGATACTCGGGCGACGCGACCAGCAGGATGTGCGCGGTCGCGATCTGCCGCGCGACCAGCGACGACGATTTCAATCCGTTCGGCGCCGCGCGCACCGCGACGTCGTAGCCCTCCTCGATCAGGTCGACCACGCGATCGGACAACGTCATGTCGACGATCACGTCCGGGAACCGACCCGCATAGTCGGTGACGGCCTGCATCACGTGGCGCAATCCGAACGCGGACAGCGACGTCACGCGCAGCCTGCCTTGCGGCACCACGCTCGCGGCGCCGACGGCCTGCCCGGCTTCGTCGAGTTCCGACAGCGCCTGCACGAGGCGCTCATAGTATTCGCGTCCGGCCTCGGTAGGGGCGACGCGTCGTGTCGTGCGATGCAGCAGCCGCGCACCGAGCTGCTGCTCGAGATGCATCACGTGCTTGCTCGCCATCGCAGCCGACATCTGCATGCGTTCGGCCGCGCCGACGAAGCTGCCCACTTCGACGACGTAGCGAAACACATTCATGCTGACGAGGGTATCCATCGAACTAGCTCGTAATGACGGGGAATGGTCCAATTACGAGATAGGGTAGCAAAGGCGAGGAAACAGAAAGGTCAAGAAAGGCAAAACGGCGCCGCGGGTGGCGGCGCCGTTGTGGCGGGAAATCATGCAGCCCGGCCGCGCTTTTCGCGCGCGGCCGGCGCGGCGCTCGCGCGTGCGCGTCAGAACTTCGCGCGGATACCGGCGCCGAACGTGTTGCCGGTCGACAGGCCGCTGATGTGATCGTTCATGTACGCAGCGTAGACGTCCGTGCGCTTGGACAGCGGATAGTCGTAGCCGACGGCCCACGTCTGGCGCGTCTGGTCGAGGCCACCCGCATCGCGCGAGTACGCGTACGACGCCATCGCGTTGCCGACGCCGAGCGGCACCGACACGCCGCCTTGCGCGGTGTTCACGTGCCAGCTGCCCGCGACCTGGTCGTTCTTCGTGTACATGTACTGGCCGAACAGCTTCACGTACTTCAGATCGTAGGTCGCGCCGACTTGCGCGATGCCCTGGCTCTTCATGCCGGCCACCAGCGCGCTCAGGTCACGCGGGCCGTTGTTGAAGTTCACGTACTGGTAGACCGCGGTCGCCGCGAACGGGCCGTTCGCGTAGTTGAACTGCGCGCTCCACTTCTTCGAGCCGTTGTCGCCGGCCTGGTTGCCGAGTGCGTACATCGCGCCGAAATTCAGGCCACCGAACGACGGCGACGTATACGACAGCGCGTTGTTCCAGCCCGAATCGCCCACCGCACCCTGATCGCTCGGGTAGGTCGGGAACGTGCCGAGGCCGAGGAACACGTGGTACACCATCGGCGAGAACGTGTACGAGTCGTAGAACGGGTTGAACAGGATCGTCGACAGGAACAGGTGCGTCGTCAGGCGCCCGGCCGTTACCGTGCCGTACGGCGAATCGATGCCGACGTACGCGTTGCGCGCGAAGAACGTGTCGCCCTGGAAGCGGCCGAACTGGCCGTTCTGTGCGCGGAAGAAGCTTTCCAGCGTGAAGATCGCCTTGTAGCCGTTGCCGAGATCCTCGGCGCCGTGCAGGCCCCAGTACGACGTCGACATCCCGCCGCCGCTCACGTTCCATGCACGGTCGCCGCCCGGGAACTTGGTGGCGCCGATCCATTCGTCGACCTGACCGTAGAGCGACACGCTCGATTGTGCATGGACGGGTGCGGCCGCGGCCACGCAGGCGGCCGCGGCGATCAGCTTGACGGACGTGCGCGACGCACGGCGAGCGAGTGCTTTCATGGGATCTCCAGGTTTTGTCGAATAGTCGATAGGTGGCGCGAGCGTTGTTGTTTGGAGCCGAGTGCTTGCGTCGTATGGGGCGCAGCCATCTTTACGGATCATTCGTCCGGTCAAAATTGCGCACGCTTATTGCGGGTATAGCGGCAGCATTAACTTCGCGGATTTGATCCATGGCCGGCTGCCCGCCGGCGGCCGCGCGTGCGCGCGGTCGCGCGGCAGGGCGGCGGCGTGGCGCACCCGAACCGGGCGCGAAAGATAGCGCAATGCAGCGGGAAAATCAGCGGAAATCTGTGCGCGACTGTGGCGAATTCGCATCAGCCGGCGGAGGGACGCGCGCGGGGGCGGTCAGTTTCGGTAGAACGGGGAGAAAAACGGCGAATGCGCAGGCTCTTCCTGCGAGCGGGGCGGCGGCATCGGACGGCCGCCGCGCTCCTCGTTGTAGCGCGCGACGTCGGCGCGGATCGAACCGGCGCGCAGCGGCACGTTGCCGCCGCCCGGCGGGCGCGGCATCTGGCGCGCGTCGGCACTGATCGGGCGATACGGGCTTTGCGCGGCGTAATGGCCGTACGACGGCGTCGGCCGCAGCCCCCAGCGGGAGCCGTAGCCGCTCACGCCGCCGGCACGGGCACCGGCGGGAGGTGCGACGTGGCGCCAGATGGGCAGGCCGCCTGCCGGCTGACCGTACGCGCGCATGTCGCCGCCACCGAAGCCGTGGCCGCCGAACCCATGACCGCCGTGGGGCGGCTGCGCGAGCGCGAGCGGCATCAGCAGCGCGCCGAGCACGCCTGCCACCCATCGTCCGATCTTCCGTTTCACCCGTTCCGTCATCGTTCAGTGCCTGTCCACGCCCGCCGCCGGCTCCTTTCGGCCGACCCAAGGCTTTCAGCAGTAATTTATGAGCGGGCCGAAAGCGTGTCGAGCCAAAAAGTGTTATGTCGCCGGCATCGGTGTAACACCATGTTACTGCTAGGTTTTTTCACTTCGACGCCCGCCCCGGACGGAACATTCTTCTGCCGATTTGCGCGTACCGGGGCCGATGTCGTGGCCGTTTTTTCATGCCACCGATTCATCAATCGATTCACACAATGAATTTGTGTAGTGAATCGCCAACCGGGACAATGGCGCCATCCGCGCGCGCGACGCGCGCCTCCGTCGTTTTCGAATCGAGTTCCCGATGGCCCGTCCCCGTTTTCTTCCCGACAACTTCACGCTCGCGCTCGTCGGCACCGTCGTGCTCGCGAGCTTCCTCCCCTGCCGCGGCCCGGCCGCCCACGCGTTCAACTGGGCGACCAACATCGCCGTCGGCCTGCTGTTCTTCCTGCACGGCGCGAAGCTGTCGCGCGAAGCCGTCGTCGCGGGCGCGACCCACTGGCGGCTGCACGCGGTCGTGCTGCTCAGCACGTTCGCGCTGTTCCCGCTGCTCGGCCTCGCGCTGAAACCCGTGCTGCAGCCGCTCGTCACGCCAACGCTATATGCGGGCGTGCTGTTCCTGTGCACGCTGCCGTCGACGGTGCAGTCGTCGATCGCGTTCACGTCGATCGCGAAGGGCAACGTGCCGGCCGCCGTGTGCGCGGCCTCCGCGTCGAGCCTGCTCGGAATCTTCGTCACGCCGGCGCTCGTCGGGCTGATGATCACGTCGCAGTCGGCCGCCGCCGCGTCGCCGTGGAGCACCGTCGGCAGCATCGTGATGCAGTTGCTCGTGCCGTTCATCGCGGGCCAGTTGCTGCGGCCCGTGATCGGCGGCTGGATCGACCGCAATCGCGGCGTGCTGCGCTTCGTCGACCAGGGCTCGATCCTGCTGGTCGTCTACGTCGCGTTCAGCGAGGCCGTCAACGAGGGCCTGTGGCACCAGATCCCGCCGCGCGCGCTCGGCGGCCTGCTCGTGGTGAACCTCGTGCTGCTCGCGATCGCGCTGTTGCTGACCGCGTTCGTCAGCAAGCGGCTCGGCTTCAACCGCGCCGACCAGATCACGATCATCTTCTGCGGATCGAAGAAGAGCCTCGCGGCCGGCGTGCCGATGGCGAAGGTGATCTTCTCGGCGAACGCGGTCGGCGCGATCGTGCTGCCGCTGATGCTGTTCCACCAGATCCAGCTGATGGCGTGCGCGGCGCTCGCGCAGCGCTGGGGCGCGCGCGACATGAGCGGCGAACACGACGAGGGCGACGCGGCACGGGCGTCCGGCGCGTTGAACGCCGGCAAGCGCTGACGATCGGCGGGCGCCGGGACGGCCGCCGCGGGTGGCGCTGTCCTGGCGGTCGTGCTGTTCGCCGTTTTGCCTCCTGCCTTTCCGCAGCACCGCCTCCCGCCTCCCGCTTCCCGCTTCCCCGCTTCCCCGCTTCCCCGCTTCCCCGCTTCCCCGCTTTCTCGCTTTCTCGCTTTCTCGCTTTCTCGCCTTCCCGCCTTCCCGCCTTCCCGCCGTTCCGCCTTCCCGCCTTCTCGCCTTCCCGCCTTCTCGCTTTCCCGCTTTCCCGCTTTCCCGCTTTCCCGCTTTCCCGCCGTTCCGCCTCCTACCTTCGCGCTTTCCCTTCCCGCCGCCCCGCTCTTCCGGCTGAGCCACCACGCATATCCGCCGCGATGCACCAGCAGCGCCCGTCGCGTCACGAAATCTTCATTCAATTCTCCGCCGGCGGTGCCGTTATGTCGGTCGTCCCGTCGATTCGGCTGCCCTCGCCCATGCCCCCGCCTCCCTCCGACTCCGCTGCCGCCAGCACCTCGCGCCTGATCGCGGATCGCGCGCTCGCCGCCGTCTTCCAGCCGATCGTCGATCTCGGGTCGGGGACCGTCGTCGGCTACGAAGGCCTGATACGCGGCCCGCGCGGCACCGACCTCGAACTGCCCGCCGCGCTGTTCGCGCAGGCCGCCCGCGAAGGCGAGACCATCGCGCTCGAACAGGCCGCCGCACGCACCTGCCTCGACGCGTTCGCGGCGCTCGGCTGCGACGGCAAGCTGTTCCTCAATTTCAGCGCGGGCACGATCCTGCAGCTCGCGCGCGAACGCGAGCGAGCGCGCCTGCTGCTGGGCCGCGCGCGGGTCGGCGCCGAGCGCATCGTGATCGAGCTGACCGAGCAGAACGCGTCGACGGACATCGCCCACATCGGGCCGGCGGTCGCGTCGCTGCGCGACGCCGGCATCCAGTTCGCGCTCGACGACTACGGCACCGCGAACGCGAGCATGAACCTGTGGCTGCGCCTGCACCCGGACGTCGTGAAGATCGACCGCTTCTTCATCCACGACATCGCCCGCGACCCGCTGAAGTTCGAAGCCGTGAAGGCGATGCAGCACTTTGCGCAGGCGAGCGGCGCGCAACTGATCGCCGAAGGCATCGAGAACGAGTGCGACCTGATCGTCGTGCGCGACATGGGCATCTGCTGCGTGCAGGGCTTCCTGCTCGGCCGGCCGAACGCGCAGCCGTCGCCGGTCGTCGCGCCGGCCGCGCGCGACGCGATCCGCGCGCCGCACATCGCGGTGTTTCCGGGCGCGACGCGCACCGTGCGGCCGGCCGGCACGATCGCCGCGAAGATGCTCGTGCCCGCGCCGGCGCTGCCGCGCGACGCGACCAGCAACGACGTGCTCGACCTGTTCAACCGGATGCCCGACCTCCACGCGGTCGCGCTCGTCGAACGCGGGCGGCCCGTCGCGCTCGTGAATCGCCGCGGCTTCATCGACCGCTTCGCGCTGCCGTACCACCGCGAGGTATTCGGGAAGAAGCCGTGCCTGCAGTTCGCGAACGACGCGCCGCTGATGATCGACAACGCGACGACGTTCGAGCAGCTCGCGATGCTGCTCGCGAGCCACGACCAGCGCTATCTCGCGGACGGCTTCGTGATCACCGAACACGGCCGCTACGTCGGGCTCGGCACCGGCGAGAGCCTCGTGCGCGCGGTGACCGAGATGCGCATCGAGGCCGCGCGCTACGCGAATCCGCTGACGTTCCTGCCCGGCAACATCCCGATCAGCGCGCACATCGACCGCCTGCTCCAGCGCGACGCCGGCTTTCATGCGTGCTACGTCGACCTGAACCAGTTCAAGCCGTTCAACGACCAGTACGGCTACTGGCAGGGCGACGAGGTGCTGAAGTTCGCCGCGACGGTGCTGGCCGGCGTGTGCGATCCGCAGCGCGACTTTCTCGGGCACGTCGGCGGCGACGATTTCCTCGTGCTGTTCCAGCGCGCCGACTGGCGCGAACGCGCCGCCGACGCGATCGCGCGCTTCAACGACGGTGCGCGGCTCTTCTACACGCAGGCCGACCGGCAGGCAGGCGGGCTGCGCGGCGAGGACCGCCACGGCAACCCGGCGTTCTTCGGCTTCGTGACGATGGCGATCGGCGTGGTCGGCGTGCCGGCCGGCGCGCACGGCGCCAAGCGCTACGGCAGCGACGAAATCGCGTCGGTTGCCGCGCTCGCGAAGCGGCGCGCGAAGCAGCAGCCGGACGGGCTCGCGGTCGTCGATCTCGATGCGGGCCGCGCCGCGCTGCGCGATCGCGGCGAACCGCCGGCCGTCGCGATACGCTGAACGGTGGGCAGTGGGCGGTGGGCGGACATGGCGGCGCTCCTTGTAGCGGCGGTGCGCCTTCGCACGTCACGGGGCCGGGCCGTTCATTGTGCCCCGGGCTTCTCGGCTTCTCGGCTTCTCGGGCACGCGCCCTCTCGCGCTCCCGGACTCCCGGTTTCCCTGCTTCCGGGACGCCCGGTTTCCCTGCTTCCCCGCGCCCCGCGCAAACCATCGGACATGCTGCGCAATCGCGTTGCCCCCGCCCGCTTACCGCCCCCTTCACCTTCGCCACACACCCTCAACCCAACCTTGCCTTTTTCGCGTTTTGTTTAGTATTTTTAGTAACGGCGTTTTCGCAGATTAGCGCTTAAAAACCCCGAATTTGCGGGTATTCCCCGCCTATCCGGCCCGAATTCCGCGATGTGTTTTACTATACAATCGCTTTCACCCTAAACAAACCGGATCCCGAACGATGGGTACCACCATTCGCGATGTGGCGCGGGCGGCAGAGGTCTCGATCGGCACCGTCTCCCGCGCGCTGAAAAACCAGCCGGGCCTGTCCGAAGCCACGCGTGCGCGCATCGTCGAGATCGCGCAGCGGCTCGGCTACGATCCCGCGCAACTGCGGCCGCGCATCCGCCGGCTCACCTTCCTGCTGCACCGCCAGCACAACCGCTTTCCGGCCAGCCCGTTCTTCTCGCACGTGCTGCACGGCGTCGAGGACGCGTGCCGCGAGCGCGGTATCGTGCCGACGCTGCTCACGGTCGGGCCGAACGACGACGTGCTGCGCCAGATGCGCCCGCACGCGCCCGACGCGATCGCGGTGGCCGGCTTCATCGAGCCGGAAACGATCGAGGCGCTCGCCGCGACCGGCCGGCCGCTCGTGCTGATCGACCTGTGGGCGCCCGGGCTGCGCTCGGTCAACATCGACAACGCGACGGGCGCGGCGCTCGCGATGCGCCATCTGCTCGCCACCGGCCGCACGCGGATCGCGTTCATCGGCGGCTCGCCCGCGCACTACAGCATCGCGCAGCGCGCGATCGGCTACCGGCGCGCGTTCTTCGAGGCCGGGCGGCTGTTCGATCCCGCCTACGAAGTAACGATCGACGCGGGGCTCGACCCCGACACGGGCGCCGCGCGTGCGATGGAGCAGCTGCTCGACGCGCCGGGCCCGCGCCCGGAAGCCGTGTTCGCATACAACGACGCGGCCGCGCTCGCCGCGCAGCGCGTGTGCACCGCGCGTGGGCTTCGCATTCCCGACGACATCGCGATCGTCGGCTTCGACAACATCCCGGCCGCCGCGCACGCGAGCCCGCCGCTCACGACGCTCGCGGTCGACAAGGAGGCGCTCGGCCGCCGCGGCGTCGAGCTGCTGCTCGCGGAAGCGCCCGAGCGCACCGAGATTTCCCTGCCCGTCGAGCTGATCGTGCGGGCCAGCAGCCAGCCCGCCGGCTCCCCGGCACTCGATACCGCAACGGTCACCGAATCATGAACATGCCCCCGGTCCAACCCTGCACGGCCGCGCCGGCCGCCCACACGCAAGCCGCGCCGTTCGTCGCGAGCTTCCGCGATCCGTCGTTCCTGCTGTCGCACATCGAGGACACGCTGCGCTTCTACGCAACGAATGCGTTCGACCCGACGGGCGGCTTCCATCACTACTTCCGCGACGACGGCAGCATCTACAACCGCACGTCGCGCCACCTGGTCAGCAGCTGTAGGTTCGTCTTCAACTACGCGATGGCGTACCGGCATTTCGGCGACCCGCGTCACCTAGACTACGCACGCCACGGGCTGCGCTTCCTGCGCGACGCGCACTGGGACGATGAACTGCAAGGCTACGACTGGGAACTCGACTGGCGCGACGGCGCGAAGCACGCGACGCTCGACGGCTCGCGCCACTGCTACGGGCTCGCGTTCGTGCTGCTCGCGGCCGCGCACGCGACGATGGCCGGCATCGACGAGGCGCGCCCGCTGATCGCCGCCACCTACGAACTCGCCGAGCACCGCTTCTGGGATGCGGCCGCGGGCCTCTATGCGGACGACGCGACGCCGAACTGGAACGTGTCGTCGTACCGCGGCCAGAACGCCAACATGCACATGACGGAGGCGCTGCTCGCGGCGTACGAGGCGACCGGCCACCTCACCTACCTCGATCGCGCGGAAAAGCTCGCGACCCACGTCACGCAGCGCCAGGCCGCGCTGTCGGGCGGGCTCGTGTGGGAGCACTACCACGCGGACTGGTCGGTCGACTGGGACTACAACAAGGAAGACAGTTCGAACATCTTCCGCCCGTGGGGCTTCCAGCCCGGCCACCAGACCGAGTGGGCGAAGCTGCTGCTGATCCTCGAGCGGCACCGCCCGCTCGACTGGCTCGTGCCGCGCGCGGCCGAACTGTTCGACGCCGCGCTCGCGCACGCGTGGGACGCCGATCACGGCGGGCTGTACTACGGCTTCGGCCCCGATTTCACGATCTGCGACCACAACAAGTATTTCTGGGTGCAGGCGGAAACCTTCGCGGCCGCCGCGATGCTCGGCGCGCGCACCGGCAGCGAGCGTTTCTGGGACTGGTACGACGAAATCTGGCGCTACAGCTGGGCGCACTTCGTCGATCACCGCTACGGCGCCTGGTACCGCATCCTTACCTGCGACAACCGCAAGTACAGCGACGAGAAGAGCCCGGCCGGCAAGACCGACTACCACACGATGGGCGCGTGCTACGACGTGCTGTCGACCCTCGCGCGTATGCAGCGCAGCGAGCCGACGCAATGAGCGGCGGCACGTTTCCGGCTTTCGTGTCGGCGGGCGACATCCTGACCGACATGGTGCGCGCGGGCGACGCGCAATGGACGTCGGTGCCGGGCGGCGCCGGCTGGAACGTCGCGCGCGCGGTCGCGCGGCTCGGCATGCCGAGCGCGCTCGCGGGCGCGATCGGCGAAGACTGCTTCTCCGACGTGCTGTGGCGCACGAGCGAAGCGGCCGGGCTGGACCTGCGCTTCCTGCAGCGCGTCGCGCGGCCGCCGCTGCTCGCGATCGTCCACGAGACGCAACCGCCCGCGTACTTCTTCATCGGCGAAGCGAGCGCCGATCTCGCGTTCGATCCGGCGCGGCTGCCGGCCGGCTGGACCGACCACGTGAAATGGGCGCATTTCGGCTGCATCAGCCTCGTGCGCGAACCGCTCGCCGGCACGCTGGCCGCGCTCGCGGGCGAGCTGCACGCGCGCGGCGTGAAGATCAGCTTCGACCCGAACGTGCGCAACCTGATGACGGCCGCGTACCGGCCGACACTGGAGAAAATGGCCGCGCTGGCCGATCTGATCAAGGTGTCCGACGAGGACCTGCGGCACCTGTTCGGCGGCGACGGCCCCGACGCGATCGACGCGGTCCGTGCGCTGAACCCGCGCGCGGCGGTGCTCGTCACGCGCGGCGCGCAGGCGGCGACGCTCTACGCGGACGGCGACGTGCATGAAGCCCGCCCGCCGCGCGTCGAGGTGGCCGACACCGTCGGCGCGGGCGATGCGTCGATCGGCGGCCTGCTGTTCAGCCTGATGGCCGCGCCGCAGCGGTCGTGGCGCGAGCATCTCGTGTTCGCGCTCGCGGCGGGCGCCGCGGCGTGCCGGCATACGGGCGCGCACGCGCCGACGCTCGACGAGGTCGTCGCGCTGATCGAACGATGACGGAAAGGCGGTGACCGGCCCCGTTCGGTCACCGATTCGCCGCGCTGTACATGCTGCGCCGCAGTGCTACGATGAAGTGTCCTTTTGCAGGAGAGCACGATGGACACCAACACGTTCACGAAGGGTATCTACACGGCCAAGGCGCATACCCAGCAAGCGGGCAACGGGCAGTTCCAGGGTTACGTGATCCTCTCGCGGGACGACGGCGACGACACCGAGAACACGCGCTACGACGTCCACTCGACGAGCCCCAGCGAGGAAGAAGCGTTCGACGAGGCGAAGGCGCTCGCCCACCGGATTCTCGGCGAAATCGAGCTGTAGCGCGCGCCGCACCGGATGCGCGCCGGCGCGTCGGCGCGGCTCAGAGCAGCCGCGCCACCATCGACACCAGCATCGTCAGCACCAGCGTCGACATGAACGGGAACGGGTAGCGCCGCCCGCCGAGCGTCAGCGTGACGTCGCCCGGCATCCGCCCGATGCCGAGCTTGCCGAGCCACGGCCAGCAGCGCGTCAGGATCATCACCGCGACGAACGACGCCATCAGCCAGCGCAGCATGCCGGCTCCCGTCAGAGCGCGTGCGAGCGGTCGCCGCGCGCGAACGCGTCGAGCGTGCCGTCGATGCCGCGCGAAAACGCGATCACCTTGAACAGCTCGCCCATCTCGGCTTCCGAGATCAGCTTCTGCACCGCGTTCGCGGCCGGCAGGAACGCGTGGAAGTCCGACGGATCGATCGCGGCCAGCGCGTCGGTGATGCCCGCGTTCAACAGGAAGCGCGCCTGCGACGTGTAGCCGAGCAGGTCGGCGCCGGTGGCGACGGCCGCCTCGTAGATGCCGGTGAATTCGACGTGCGCGGTGATGTCCTGCAGCCCCGGGTACAGGAACGGATCGTCGTGCGCGTGGTGGCGGTAGTGGCACATCAGCGTGCCGCGGTCGCGCTGCGGGTGGTAGTACTCGTGCGCGGGAAAGCCGTAGTCGACCAGCAGCACCGCACCGCGCCCGAGCATCGTGCACACGGTGCGGGTGAACGCAAGCGCGGCCTCGTGCGTTTCGGTCACGTAGCCGTCGTGCACATCGTCGAGCCCCGCGAGCACCGGCGGCAGACTGGCCGGCGCGGCCGGACGGTCGTCGAACACGAACGCGTGGCGCGCGTCGAGCGCGACGCCGCGCTCGTGCCACGCGCCGCCCGCCTTCGCGAACAGCCGCACCGGCATCGCGTCGAGCACCTCGTTGCCGACCACGACGCCGTCGAACCGCTCGGGCAGCGCGTCGAGCCAGCGCACCTTCGCGGCGAGCGCCGGGGCGGCGGCCGCGATCGTGTCGCGCTGCCGTTCGCGCAGCTCGCCGGACAAGTCGACGATCAGGTACGCGTCGAGTTCGACGCCGAGCGCGTCGAGCGCCGCGAGCAGCCCGGCCGCGAGCTTGCCCGTGCCGGCGCCGAATTCCATCACGCAACGCGTGCCGCTCGCCGCGAGCGCTTGCGCCACCGGTTGCGCCAAAGTTTGCGCGAACAGCGGCGACAACTCCGGTGCGGTGACGAAGTCGCTGCCGTCGTCGGCGCGGCGCCCGAACTTGCGCGCGCCGCCGCTGTAATAGCCGAGGCCGGGCGCATACAGCGCACGCTCCATGAAGCGATCGAACGGCAGCCAGCCGCCGGCCGCCGCGATCTCGTCGCGCAGTTGCGCGGCGAGGGTTTCGGACTGCGCGAGCGCGTCGGGGCCGGGAGCAGGTAAACTAGCGGGTTCGTGAGCTTTCGGGTTCATCCCGGCATTGTAAATGACCGTTTCAGCCGATACGTCGCCCCACCGCGTGGTGCTCGTCACGGGCGCCCTGGGCAGCGCGGCCGACGCCGCGTCGATCGGACGCGCGCTCGCGACGGGTTTCGCCCGGCGCGGCTGGGACGTCGCGCTGCAGCGCAGCCCCGGCGCGCCGCACGCGGCCGCCGATGCGCTCGTCGCCGAAGTCGCGGCGCTCGGCCGCCGCGCGGTCGTGCTCGACGCCGATCTGGCCCTGGAAGCCGACGCCGCCGCGCTCGTCGCCGCGTGCGGCACGGCGCTCGGCCGGCCCGCGTGCGCGGTGTTCGTGAGCGCCAGCGCGGGCGCCGACGATGCCCACACGGTGGACGGCGCGGCGCTCGCCGGCGCACTCGCGCGCAACGTGACGGCGCCGCTCGCGCTGGCCCGCGCGCTCGCCGATGCGACGCCCGACGCCGCGCGCGAGCACGAAGCGCTGCGCGCCTGTGCGATCCACGTGCTCGACCAGGCGCTGTTTCACCCAGCGCCGGCGCAGTTGTCGCACGCGCTGATGCAGGCCGCGCTGAACCGCGCGACGTCGGCGCTCGCGCTCGCGCTCGCGCCGAAGGTGCGGGTGGCGGCGCTGGTGCGCGGCCACGCGCCGCACGCGGACGACATCGCGGCGGCCGCCTGCTATCTCGCGAGCGCGCCCGGCGTCACGGGCGCGACGCTGACCGTCGACGGCGGCGAGCACCTCGTGCCGCCCGCCGCCGGCCCGAATGAATGAACTGCGCGGCTCGCGCGGCCTGACGCCGCCGCCCGCCGCTTTGCGTGTGCGCACGCCAATTTGACTGGGACGACCATGTTTTCCGCTCTCCTGCACCCCCGCCTCGCGGATTGCCGCAGGCTCTACCTGCGCGACTACGAAGTGCACATCAACATCGGTGCGTTCGAACACGAGAAGCGCGGCGAGCAGCGCGTCGTCATCAACGTCGACCTGTTCGTGCCGCTCGCGCTGTCCACGCCCGTCGACGACCGGCTGCACGAAGTCGTCGACTACGACCTGATGAAGCAGAGCGTCGCGCAATGCGTGGCGCGCGGCCACATCCACCTGCAGGAAACGCTGTGCGACGCGATCGCCGCGCACCTGCTGGCGCACGACGCCGTGCGCGCGGTACGCGTCTGTACCGAAAAACCGGACGCTTATCCGGACTGCGACGCCGTCGGCGTCGAAGTCTTTCGCATCAAGGACGAGGAGCGCGCATGAACGCCCCCCACATGAACGACACGGCGGCCGCTGCCGCCACCCCGGACACCCCCGCCGCCCCGGCCGGCCGCCCGGCGCTCACGCGCCGCGAGCAGAAGGACGCGTACGAGAACAACAAGCTGTTCAAGCGGATCGTGCGCCAGGTCGGCCAGGCGATCGGCGACTTCAACATGATCGAGCAGGGCGACAAGGTGATGGTGTGCCTGTCCGGCGGCAAGGACAGCTATGCGATGCTCGACGTGCTACTGCGCCTGCGCGAGCGCGCGCCGATCGATTTCGACATCGTCGCGGTGAACCTCGACCAGAAGCAGCCGGGCTTCCCCGAGCACGTGCTGCCGGAATATCTGAAGCAGGTCGGCGTGCCGTTCCACATCGAGAACCAGGACACCTACAGCATCGTCAAGCGGCTCGTGCCCGAGGGCAAGACCACCTGCTCGCTGTGCTCGCGGCTGCGCCGCGGGATCCTGTACCGCGTGGCCGGCGAGCTCGGCGCGACCAAGATCGCGCTCGGCCATCACCGCGACGACATCGTGCAGACGCTGCTGCTCAACATGTTCTACGGCGGCAAGCTGAAAGGGATGCCGCCGAAGCTGCAGTCGGACGACGGCAAGAACATCGTGATCCGGCCGCTCGCGTACGTGAAGGAGACCGATCTCGAGAAATACGCGGAGCTGCGCGAATTTCCGATCATCCCGTGCAACCTGTGCGGCAGCCAGCCGAACCTGAAGCGCGCCGAAATGAAGGCGCTGATCCGCGAATGGGACAAGCGCTTCCCGGGCCGCGTCGACAACATGTTCAACGCGCTCGCGAAAGTCGTGCCGTCGCACCTGATGGACACGACGCTGTACCCGTTCCAGTCGCTGCGCGCGAGCGGCGTTGCCGACCCGCAGGGCGACATCGCATTCGACGAGGAACCGTGCGCGTCGGGCGACGACACCGCGGCGCCGGGCGGCGCGAAACCGATCTCGATCGTCCAGTTCGACGACCTGTAAGCAGGGCCGGAACGCTTGCCGGATCGGGGCCGCAAGCCCCCTTTCCGGCACTGTCGCCCCGCCGCGACAGGCCCGGAACGCCGGGGGCCGCATGCTAAAATGACCGGCTTCGAACTCCTCTTACAGCTGGCGCCATGAATATCGTGATTTTGGCGGCAGGCACCGGCAAGCGCATGCGTTCCGCGCTGCCGAAAGTGCTTCATCCCCTGGCCGGCAGGCCGCTCCTCTCCCACGTCATCGACACCGCGCGCACGCTGCAGCCGTCCCGGCTCGTCGTCGTCGTGGGTCACGGCGCCGAGCAGGTCCAGGCCGCCGTCGCCGCGCCCGACGTCCAGTTCGCGGTGCAGGCCGAGCAGCTCGGCACCGGCCATGCGGTGCGCCAGGCGCTGCCGCTCCTCGATCCCGCGCAACCGACGCTCGTGCTGTACGGCGACGTGCCGCTCACGCGCGCGTCCACGCTGCAGCGCCTCGTCGATGCGGCGCGCGACGGCCGCTACGGGATTCTGACCGTCACGCTCGACGATCCGACCGGTTACGGCCGCATCGTGCGCGACGCGGCCGGCTTCGTCACGCGCATCGTCGAACAGAAGGACGCGTCGCCCGAACAGCTGAAGATCGCCGAAATCAACACCGGCATCATCGTCACGCCCACCGCCCAGTTGTCGATGTGGCTCGGCGCGCTGAAGAACGAGAACGCGCAGGGCGAGTACTACCTGACCGACGTCGTCGAACTCGCGATCGAGGCCGGTTTCGAGGTCGTCACCGCGCAGCCCGACGACGAATGGGAAACGCTCGGCGTGAACAGCAAGGCGCAGCTCGCCGAGCTCGAACGCATCCACCAGCGCACGATCGCCGACGCGCTGCTCGTCGACGGCGTCACGCTCGCCGACCCGGCGCGCGTCGACGTGCGCGGCACGCTGCGCTGCGGCCGCGACGTATCGATCGACGTGAACTGCGTGTTCGAGGGCAACGTGACGCTCGCCGACAACGTGACGATCGGCGCGAACTGCGTGATCCGCAACGCGTCGATCGGCGCGGGCACGCGCATCGACGCGTTCTCGCACATCGACGGCGCCGAGCTCGGCGCGCACACGGTGATCGGCCCGTACGCGCGGTTGCGCCCCGGCGCGCGGCTCGCGGACGAAGCGCACGTCGGCAACTTCGTCGAGGTGAAGAACGCGGTGATCGGCCACGGCTCGAAGGCGAACCACCTCACGTACATCGGCGACGCCGACATCGGCGCGCGCGTGAACATCGGCGCGGGCACGATCACGTGCAATTACGACGGTGCGAACAAGTTCCGCACCGTGATCGAGGACGACGTGTTCGTCGGCTCCGACACGCAGCTCGTCGCGCCGGTGCGCGTGGGCCGCGGCGTGACGATCGCGGCCGGCACGACGATCTGGAAGGACGTGGCCGACGGCCTGCTCGCGTTGAACGAGAAGACCCAGACCGCGAAGAGCGGCTACGTCCGACCGGTCAAGAAGAAAAGCTGAACCCCTTGCGGGCGCCCGGCGGCGTCCGCGTCGACTTACAGGACTGACTCATTCATGTGCGGCATTGTCGGCGCAGTTGCGCAGCGTAATATCGTTCCGGTGCTGATCGAAGGATTGCGGCGCCTCGAATACCGTGGCTACGACTCGTGCGGCGTCGCCGTGCTCGAGCCGGGCGCACCGAAGCGCGCGCGCAGCGTCGCGCGCGTCGCCGATCTCGACGCGCAGGTACGCGAGTCGCACCTCGAAGGCACCACCGGCGTTGCGCACACGCGCTGGGCGACGCACGGCGCGCCCGTCACGCACAACGCGCACCCGATCTTCTCGTCGAACGCGCTTGCGCTCGTGCACAACGGCATCATCGAGAACTTCGAATCGCTGCGCGAAGCGCTGCGCGCGAAGGGCTACGAATTCGTATCGCAGACCGACACGGAGGTGATCGCGCACCTCGTGCACAGCCTGTATCGCGGCAATCTGTTCGACGCGGTGCGCGAAGCGGTCGGCCAGCTGCACGGCGCGTATGCGATCGCCGTGATCCACAAGGACCAGCCGCACACCGTCGTCGGTGCGCGCCAGGGTTCGCCGCTCGTGGTCGGCCACGGCGACGGCGAGAACTTCCTCGCGTCCGACGCCCTCGCGCTCGCCGGCAGCACCGACCGCTTCACGTTCCTCGAGGAAGGCGACGTGTGCGAGCTGTCGCTCGACGGCGTGAAGATCGTCGACCGCCACGGCGCGCTCGCGCAGCGCGAAATCCGCGTGGTCAGCGCGTACGGCGGCGCAGTCGAGCTTGGGCCCTATCGCCACTTCATGCAGAAGGAAATCTTCGAGCAGCCGCGCGCGATCAGCGACACCGTGCCGCAAACCGAAGCGTTCGACGCGACGCTGTTCGGCGACGCCGCACCCGCCGCGTTCGCGGCCATCGACAGCCTGCTGATCCTCGCGTGCGGCACGAGCTACTACTCGGGCCTCACCGCGAAGTACTGGCTCGAATCGATCGCGAAGATCCCGACGCAGGTCGAAATCGCGAGCGAATACCGCTACCGCGAATCGGTGCCGAACCCGCGCCAGCTCGTGCTGGTAATCTCGCAGTCTGGCGAGACGGCCGATACGCTCGCGGCGCTCAAGCACGCGCAGTCGCTCGGCCACACGCATACGCTGGCCGTGTGCAACGTCGCGACGAGCGCGATGGTGCGCCTCACCGAAATGCAGTTCCTGACGCACGCGGGCACCGAAATCGGCGTCGCGTCGACGAAGGCGTTCACGACACAGCTCGTCGCGCTGTTCGTGCTCGCCGCAACGCTCGGCAAGCTGCGCGGGCACGTCGACGCCGCGCAGGAAGCGCAATTCCTGAAGGAGCTGCGCCACCTGCCGGCCGCGCTGAACAGCGTGCTCGCGCTGGAGCCGCAGATCATCGCGTGGTCGGAAGAATTCGCGCGCAAGGAAAACGCGCTGTTCCTCGGCCGCGGGCTGCACTACCCGATCGCGCTCGAAGGCGCGCTGAAGCTGAAGGAAATCTCGTACATCCATGCGGAAGCCTATCCGGCCGGCGAGCTGAAGCACGGGCCGCTCGCGCTCGTCACGGAAGCGATGCCGGTCGTCACGGTCGCGCCGAACGACACGCTGCTCGAGAAGCTGAAGTCGAACATGCAGGAAGTGCGCGCGCGCGGCGGCGAGCTGTACGTGTTCGCGGATGCCGACACGCAGATCGTCAACGACGACGGCCTGCACGTGATCCGGATGCCGGAGCATTACGGGCAACTGTCGCCGATCCTGCACGTGGTGCCGCTGCAACTGCTCGCGTACCACACCGCGTGCGCACGCGGCACCGACGTCGACAAGCCGCGCAACCTCGCGAAATCGGTGACGGTGGAGTAACGCCGGTCGCCGGGATGGCCCTGGCGGACTCGACCGAGCGGCATCGCGGCCCGGATGCTCCAGATCGTCGAGAAGCACGGGCTCGAGGTGTTCTCCTGCACGGCCGGCCGAACGCGGGCCGCAACGAATATGACGGAGAGACAATGGCAAGACTGATTGGATGCGGTTTGCTGGCGCTGACGTTCGCGTCGACGGGCTGGGCCGCCGAGCATTACGTCGAGGTCTGGAACCCGCCCGAGGCGCGGCAGCCGGCAGCCCGCACGCCGGACGCCCGGACTGCGCCTGCCGCTCGCACGGGCGCCGACGCGCGCGCCGCGAAGGGCGTGGAGAAACATGCGAATGCCACCGCGAAAGCCGCGGTGAAGCCGCACAAGCGCCGCGTCGCGCAGGCCGTGAAAGCCAGTTCGAATCGTCCGCCCGCGGCCGGGAAGCCGGCCGCCCCGCGCCCCGTCGCGCAGCCCGCACCGGGGCGCCTGACGGTGATGCAGCCGGCCGCGCCCGCTGCGCCGCACGCGCTCGACTACGCCGCCATCCCGCGGCAATACACGCCGGACGGCAACGTGCTGCAGGTCGGCACGCACGGCCGCTCCGCGGAGGTGACTCGATAATGGAAGCGCAAACCTACCACGGCTACCAGATCTGGGGCCACGCGATCCTGCAGCAGGACGAGATCCTGCAGCCGGAGCGCTTTGCGGCGAGCGGCACGATCACGCAGAACAACAAACTGGTGGAAGCGTCCGGCGTGCTCGGCGTGTTCGACACCGAGGACGACGCGCGCGAAGCCGGGCTCGAGTGGGCCCGCGCGTGGATCGACAGCCACCGCTGACCGCGTGGCCGCGTGCATCCGGCGTGCCGCCGCGCACGGGCGCTGGCTGCTGCGAACCGCAAACGAAAGAAGGGGCGTCCATGACGCCCCTTCTTTCGTTTTCAACCCGGCAACCCGGAACACTCGCCGGAACACTCACACGACAGGCCGCGGCGGCCTCACCGCCACGTGCGGACGACCGACGAGCCGCGTCAGCACGACGATCGCCACCAGCGTCGAGACGTACGCGGCGATCTGGATGCCCGCCGGCCGCGCCGTATAGCCGATCAGCGTATGCAGCGCCTTGCCGACGATGCTCGTCTCCTTCAGCAGCCACGACGTATCCCAGATCGTGTCGCCCCATGACGGTACGAGGCCAGCCGCCAGCAGGAAGCCGACGCACTGGCTCGCCATGCCGGCCGCCAGCAGCACGATCAGCCCGTTGGTGACGGAGAACAGGCGCTTCAGCGGAATCTGCAGCAGCCCCGCATACATCGCATAACCGAGCCCGGCGCCGCCGAGCACGCCGAGCAGCCCGCCGGCGATCATCTGCGGCGTCTGCCCGGGATCGCCCGCGGCGATGCCGTACAGGAACAGCACGGCCTCGGAGCCTTCGCGCAGCACCGCGACGCCGACCACGATCGCGAGCCCCGTCAGCGGCCGGCTGCCGGCCGCGACGGCCCGGCCGACTTCGCCCATGTGCTGCGCCATCTCGCGGCCGTGCCGGCTCATCCAGATGCAGTGCCAGGCCAGCATCAGCGTCGCGATGAACATCACGCCCGCGTTGAAGACTTCCTGCCCCATGCCGGACGCCCACTGCGAGATCACGTCGGCGAACGCCGCGATCAGGCCCGCGCCGATCACGCCGCCGACGAGCCCGCCGCCGACCCACCAGCCGCGCCGCGGCACGCCCTTCGTGGCGGCCATCACGATCGAGACGACCAGCGCGGCCTCGAGCACTTCACGGAACACAATCAGCGCGGTAGACAGCATGGCGGGATTCGCTTACTTGACGGTCAGGTGGGTCTTCGACTGCGCTTCGTGATACTCGTCGTGAAACTCGTAGGTGCCGGCCTTCAGCGGCCCGACCAGGATCTCGGCCGACTTGCCGGCAGGAATCACCTTCTCGGCCTTGAAGTCGTCGCTCTCGAATTCCGCGGGCGTCGCATCGAGGTTCTTCACGACGAACTTCACTTTCTTGCCGGCCGGAATCGTCACGCCATCGGGCGAAAACTTGTGGTCCTTCAGCGTCAGGTTGACGACGTCGTCGGCAGCGAATGCGGTGGCGGCCGACGCGCCCAGCAGGGCCACGGTGAAACCCAGTGCGAAACGGTTCATGTGCGTAACGAAATGAAATATCGAAGGGCACTGATAGTAAGATCGATTCGCATTTCCCTATCGCGTACCCTTACTTCCTTTATGGAGATAGCGCTGCACAAGTATGCGTCGAGCCTTGCCGGACAAGGCGCTCGTCTCCGGAAGCCGGCGGCGCGTCGGCGTCAATCGGGAAAGATTCCGACTGACGCGTGCGACGGCCTTCCGATTCGTCTGACGTCACGTCGGCAGGCGATCTCGCCGCGCCGAGGCGGCAATGCATGTGTCACGCTGCATGAATGCGCTTGACCTTCCCACCGTGGCAAGCTTCAAGCTGGCGGTATTCGTCAATCGTCCACTCAGGAGAACACGATGGAATTCGAAGTCCAGGACATGACCTGCGGCGGCTGCGCCAACGCCATCACGCGCGCGGTGACGGCCGCCGATCCCGCCGCGAAGCTCGACATCGACGTCGCCGCGAAGATCGTCAAGGTCGAATCGGCGCAAGGCGCCGAACGCGTGCAGTCGATCATCGAAGCCGCCGGCTTCCACCCGGCGCTGCGCGCCGCATAACGCGCGCACACGGCGAACCGCGGGCACGCCGCCGTACTTGCGGCGCCGTGCCCGCGCCCGATTGCGCGTCAGCGCAGCCGGATCAGCGTCGACTTCAGCTCGGTGTACTTCTCGAGCGCGTGCAGCGACTTGTCGCGGCCGTTGCCCGACTGCTTGTAGCCGCCGAACGGGAAGTTCATGTCGCCGCCTTCGTCGTAGCAGTTCACCCACACGGTGCCCGCCCGCAGCCGGCGCGACACGTCGTGCGCGGTCGTCAGGTCCGATGTCCACACGGCTGCCGCGAGCCCGTACTCGGTATCGTTCGCGATCCGCACGGCCTCGTCGACGTCGTCGAACACGATCACCGACAGCACGGGCCCGAAGATCTCCTCGCGCGCGATCTTCGCATCCGGCTTCACCTCGAACACCGTCGGCTCCACGTAGAAGCCGCCCGTTTCCTGCTTCACGCGCGCGCCGCCCGTGACGAGCGTGCCTTCGCTGCGCCCGGCCTCGATGTAGCCGAGCACGCGCTCGAGCTGGATGCCGTCGACGATCGCGCCCATCGACACCGACGGATCGAGCGGATTGCCGGGCACGTAGGCGCGCGCGGCCGCGACGAGCTTCTCGATGAACGCGTCCTTGATGTCGCGATGCACGAGCAGCCGGGAGCCTGCCGTGCACATCTCGCCCATGTTGTAGAAGATCGCGCCGGCCGCGGTCCGGGCCGCGCGGTCGAGATCGGGACAATCGGGCAGCACGATGTTCGGCGACTTGCCGCCGAGTTCGAGCCACGCGCGCTTCAGGTTCGACTGCGCGGCGTACTGCATGATCAGCTTGCCCACCGCCGTCGAGCCGGTAAACGCGATGCAGTCCACGTCGCGATGCAGCGCGAGCAGCTTGCCCGGTTCGCCCGCGCCCGGCACGACGTTGAACACGCCGGCCGGGATGCCGGCTTCGAACGCGAGCTGCGCGACACGAATCGCGGTGAGCGGCGACTTCTCCGACGGCTTCAGCACGACGCTGTTGCCGGCCGCGAGCGCCGGGCCGAATTTCCACGCGGCCATCAGGATCGGGAAGTTCCACGGCACGACGGCGGCGACCACGCCTACCGGCTCGCGCGTGACGAGCCCGACCAGATGATGATCGGCCGGCGCAACCTCGCCGCCCACCTTGTCGATCGCTTCCGCGAACCATTCGACGCAGTACGCGGCGCCCGGCACGTCGACCGTCGTCGTGTCGCCGATCGGCTTGCCCGCATCGAGCGTTTCGAGCAGCGACAGCTCGTCGAGATGCTCGCGCATCAGCGCGGCCCAGCGCAGCAGCACCGCCTTGCGCGCACGCGGGTCGAGCCCGGCCCACACGCCCGCGTCGAACGCGCGGCGCGCGGCGGCAACAGCCGCGTTCACGTCGGCTTCGCCGCAATCGGCGACCTTCGCGAGCACGCGGCCGTCGATCGGGCTCACGCAGTCGAACGTCTTGCCGCCGTGCGCGTCGCGCGACGCGCCGTCGATGAATGCGCGCCCTTCGATTGCGAGCGACGCCGCCTTGTCCTGCCAGTCAGCCAAAGTCAACTTGTTCATCAGGATGCCTCAGTTTTTGGGCATTCGCGATGCGACGCGCCGCTGCGCGTGACGCGCAGCCGGCCGGCAGCGAATGCAGTGACGCGCGGGGCGAAGCTCAGAAGGTCGCCGGCGAATTGGCCGACACGACCTCGCAGATCAGGTCCGCGCTGGGATTGCGAAAACGGTGCGGCAAACGGCTTTCGAAGTAGTAGCCGTCTCCGGGGTCGAGCAGCCACGTCGCGCCGTCGACGGTCAGCTCGAGCCGGCCCGACACGACGACACCGCCCTCGTGCCCCGCGTGCACGAGCATCTCGGGCCCCGTGTCGGCCTCCGGCTGGTAGATCTCGCGCAGGATGCACATGTTGCGGTCCTTCATGCTCGCGCCGACCAGATGAAACGCGAGCGTGTCGTTGCCGAGGTTCGGCATCTCGTCGCGACGCGATACGACCGAACGCGATTCGACGAGCTCGAATGTGAAGAACTCCGCGAGACTCATCGGGATGCATTCGAGCAGCTTCTTCAGCGAGCCGACCGACGGGCTCACGCGGCCCTGCTCGATCAGCGAGATCGTGCCGTTGGTCACGCCGGCCCGTTTCGCGAGTTCGCGCTGCGACAGGCCATGCTTGTTGCGCACGAAACGCAGGCGCTCGGCGACTTCGGTGGACATCGATTCGGTTTCGGACACGATAAGTGCGATGACAAAGTGAAACGACGCGGTGGACGACCGTTGAATATTCTAATCACTTTATGCCGCGCATCAGCGGGGAAAACCCTGAAAGGCGTTCGAAATAATGAACACCTCGCGGATTATTCCTTTTGCGAATCTTTTGTTCGCACTGCTCGGGAAAGCCCTGATGCAGCACTGTTAAAAAACATTTGACGCCGTTTTTGGCTCGTATATGCTGGCTCTCAGGTAAGCGTCATCCAGCATTCATCGGCAGCAAAACGCGTTATTGCAACGCAAAAATTGATGCCCATCAATGTAAATAACGCGTAACCGGCGCCTTGATTATTTTAAACGCCCCGCGCGTCGAAACGGTCAGGTGTTCAATACTTTCAACAACCAGTCGAGTGTAATCGTGAGAGTCCGTGGCCCTCTGGTGAGGTGGGATCGAGGCGATGTGCGAAGTTTGCGCAGCACGGCGCCCGCTTCCGACGGCAGTTGCGGCTGGCATAGTCCTCGCCTGCTTCACCTGTCGATCTACACCATCCTGTCCCGTCGTTCCGTTCGACGTCACAACGCCGTTTCCGCACGCGCATTCGTCGCCGTCGATACCGACGAAGTCGCGTCGCTGCTGCCGTAGCGCCTCTCCTTTCTTTACGTCGTTCGTTTCGTCTGCCGATTCGCCAACCGCATCGTCCATGCGGTGACGGCACGCGTGCGCGCATCCGTTGCCGCGTCGCGGTTCGTCGCAATTCGTCGCAATTCGCAATGAAACGAACGACGGCCTGATCGTCGCGCGCAGCGCGGATCGCCGCGCCATCCCGTTGCGCCCATTCACCAGCGGCCCTGCGTCTAGCGCAAGGCTGCGGGGCAGTTGCACGCCAGCGTTTCGCCCCAGCCGGCAAGCCGTACGCAACGACCCTACGGATAACTGATTGACGTCATGGATAGAAGGAAACCTCTCGTCGGCATCACTGCCGACCACACGCAAATCGGTGCGCACGCGTCGCACACGGTCGGCGACAAATACGTCGCCGCGATCGTCGACGGCGCGAACGCGTTCGCGATGGTGCTGCCCGCGCTCGGCGAGCGCCAGTCGGTCGACGACGTAATCGACACGGTCGACGGCCTGCTGTTTACCGGCAGCTACTCGAACGTCGAGCCGCATCGGTACGGCGGCGAACCGAGCGCGCCCGGCACGAAGCACGACCCGGCCCGCGACGCGACCACGCTGCCGCTGCTGCGCGCGGCGATCGCCGCGGGCGTACCCGTGCTGGCCGTCTGCCGCGGCTTCCAGGAGCTGAATGTCGTCTGCGGCGGCACGCTGCACCAGCGCGTGCATGAAGTGCCGGGCCTCGCCGATCACCGCGAGGACGACGACGCGCCGATGGACACGCAGTACGGCCCCGCGCACGTCGTGCACCTGACGCCCGGCGGCAAGCTGCACGCGCTCGCCGGCGGCCGCGACGAAGTGCACGTGAACTCGCTGCACAAGCAGGGCATCGCGCAGCTCGGCTCCGGCCTCGCCGTCGAGGCCGTCGCGCCGGACGGCCTGATCGAAGCCGTGAGCGTCGTCGACGCACCGGCTTTCGCCCTCGCCGTGCAGTGGCATCCGGAATGGCGCCATGCGCAGGACCCGCTGTCGAGCGCGATCTTCCGCGCCTTCGGCGATGCGTGCCGCGCCCGCCGCACTGCCCGCACGCGCGCGATGGCCGCCGCCGCGCTCGCCTGAGCGCGCCGACCCAACTCACGAGAACAGACATGCAAGACATCGAAGATTTTCTGAAGCAGCACCGGATCACCGAGATCGAAGCGATCATCCCCGACATGGCCGGCATCGCACGCGGCAAGATCACGCCGCGCAACAAGTTCACGTCCGGCGAATCGATGCGTCTGCCGCAAGCCGTGATGGTGCAGACCGTCACCGGCGAATATCCGGGAGACGGCTCGCTGACGGGTGTGACCGACCCCGACATGGTGTGCGTGCCCGACACGTCGACCATCCGCCTGATCCCGTGGGCCGTCGACCCGACCGCGCAGGTGATCCACGACTGCGTGCACTTCGACGGCTCGCCGGTCGAGATCTCGCCGCGCTACGTGCTGCGCCGCGTGCTCGACCTGTACAAGGCGAAGGGCTGGAAGCCCGTCGTCGCGCCGGAACTCGAGTTCTACCTGGTCGACATGAACAAGGACCCCGACCTGCCGCTGCGTCCGCCGGTCGGCCGCACGGGTCGCCCCGAAACGGGCCGCCAGTCGTATTCGATCGAGGCCGTCAACGAGTTCGATCCGCTGTTCGAGGACATCTACGAATACTGCGAATCGCAGAACCTCGACATCGACACGCTGATCCACGAAGTCGGCGCCGCGCAGATGGAGATCAACTTCATGCACGGCGACGCGCTGTCGCTCGCCGACCAGGTGTTCCTGTTCAAGCGCACGGTGCGCGAGGCCGCGCTGCGTCACAACATGTACGCGACGTTCATGGCCAAGCCGATGGAAGACGAGCCGGGTTCGGCGATGCACGTGCACCAGAGCATCGTCGACGAGGAAACCGGCCGGAACCTGTTCACGTCGGAGGAAACCGGCGGCGCGACGTCGATGTTCTACAACTACCTCGCGGGGCTGCAGAAGTACACGCCGGCATTGATGCCGATCTTCGCGCCGTACATCAACTCGTACCGCCGTCTGTCGCGCTTCATGGCCGCGCCGATCAACGTGCAGTGGGGCTACGACAACCGCACGGTCGGCTTCCGCATCCCGCACTCGGGCCCGGCGGCGCGCCGCATCGAAAACCGCATTCCGGGCGTCGACTGCAACCCGTATCTCGCGCTCGCCGCGACGCTCGCGGCCGGCTATCTCGGCATGACGCAGCGCCTCGAGCCGACCGAGCCGCTCGTCAGCGACGGCTACGAACTGCCGTACCAGTTGCCGCGCAACCTCGAGGAAGGGCTGACGCTGATGGCCGCGTGCGAACCGCTCGGCGAGATCCTCGGCCACAAGTTCCTGAAGGCGTATTTCGCGCTGAAGGAAACCGAATATGAAGCGTTCTTCCGCGTGATCAGCTCGTGGGAACGCCGCCATCTGTTGCTGCACGTCTAAGCGCGCGCAACCGCCATACGGAATCACGGAGGAAACATGACTTACCGCAACGAATCTGCCTGGATCCAGCCGGCCGCGCCGGCCGCCACGGCCGCCGCGCCCCGCGCGACGCAGGCGCGCACGACCGCCGAATACCGCGCGCTCGACGCTGCGCACCACATCCACCCGTTCTCGGATATGGGCGCGCTGAACCGCGCGGGCAGCCGCGTGATCGTGAAGGCCGACGGCGTCTACCTGTGGGACTCGGACGGCAACAAGGTCATCGACGGGATGGCCGGCCTCTGGTGCGTGAACGTCGGCTACGGCCGAAAGGAACTCGCCGACGCCGCGTATCGCCAGCTGCAGGAACTGCCGTTCTACAACACGTTCTTCAAGACGACGCACCCGCCGGTGATCGAGCTTTCCGCGATGCTCGCGGAAGTGACGCCCGCCGGCTTCAACCACTTCTTCTATTGCAATAGCGGCTCGGAAGGCAACGACACCGTGCTGCGCCTCGTGCACCAGTACTGGCGCGTGCAGGGCAAGCCGCAGAAGAAGTACGTGATCTCGCGCAAGAACGGCTACCACGGTTCGACGATCGCGGGCGGCACGCTCGGCGGCATGGGTTACATGCACGAGCAGATGCCGTCGAAGGTCGAGCACATCGTGCACATCGACCAGCCGTACTTCTTCGGCGAAGCGCAGCCGGGCGAGACGCCCGAAGCGTTCGGCCTCGCGCGTGCGCAGCAGCTCGAAGCGAAGATTCTCGAACTCGGCGCGGAGAACGTCGCGGCGTTCATCGGCGAGCCGTTCCAGGGCGCGGGCGGCGTGATCTTCCCGCCGTCGACGTACTGGCCGGAAATCCAGCGGATCTGCCGCAAGTACGACATCCTGCTGGTCGCCGACGAAGTGATCGGCGGCTTCGGCCGCACCGGCGAGTGGTTCGCCCACCAGCACTTCGGCTTCGAGCCGGACCTGATCACGATGGCGAAGGGCCTGACGTCGGGTTATGTGCCGATGGGCGCGGTCGGAATCCACGAGCGGGTTGCACGGCCGATCATCGACAACGGCGAATTCAATCACGGCCTCACGTACTCGGGGCACCCGGTCGCGGCGGCCGTCGCGGTCGCGAACCTGAAGCTGCTGCGCGACGAAGGGATCGTCGAGCGCGTGAAGAACGACACGGGCCCGTACTTCCAGGCGCTGATGCGCGAGACGTTCGCGCGTCACCCGATCGTCGGCGAAGTGCATGGCCACGGCCTCGTCGCGAGCCTGCAGCTTGCCGAAGCGCCGGCCGAACGCCGCCGCTTCGCGAACGGCGGCGACGTCGGCACGATCTGCCGCGACTTCTGCTTCAACGGCAACCTGATCATGCGGGCGACCGGCGACCGGATGCTGCTGTCGCCGCCGCTCGTGATCTCGCGTCAGGAAATCGATGAACTCGTATCGAAGGCGAAAAAAGCAGTCGATGCAACCGCCCAGCAACTGGGTATTTCGTAACGGTTTTGCCTACAGGCGTGCGGCGGGCGCCGCACGCCGCCATCACTCAGGGGAATTCCACCATGCGTGCCTGCTATCTTCGCCAAGCCTGCTCCGTCGCCGCCCTCGCCGCCGCGGCCGCGTTCACGTCGGTCGCCAGCCCGTCGGCGCATGCCGACGAGCTGAACGTCTACAACTGGTCCGACTACATCGCACCGGATACGATCCCGAACTTCCAGAAGCAGACGGGCATTCACGTCAAGTACGACAACTACGACAGCGACGACACGCTTCAGGCGAAGCTGCTGGCCGGCAGTTCGGGCTACGACATCGTCGTGCCGACGTCGAACTACATGGCCAAGCAGATCCAGGCCGGCGTATACCAGAAGCTCGACAAGTCGAAGATCCCGAACCTCGCGAACCTCGATCCGCTGCTGATGAAGATGATCTCGGATGCCGATCCGGGCAACCAGTACGGCGTGCCCTGGGCGTACGGCACCGACGGCATCGGCTACAACGTACAGGCGGTGAAGAAGGCGCTCGGCGACAAGGCGCCGGTCGACAGCTGGGCACTGGTGTTCGACCCGGCCAACATGGAAAAGCTGAAGGGCTGCGGCGTGTCGTTCCTCGACCAGGCCGTCGACGTGTTCGCGGCCACGCTGCAGTACATGGGCAAGGATCCGAACAGCAAGAACCCCGGCGACTACCAGGCTGCATTCGAAGTCCTGAAGAAAGTCCGCCCGTACATCACCCAGTTCAACTCGTCCGGCTACATCAACGACCTCGCGAACAACGACGTGTGCGTCGCGCTCGGCTGGTCGGGCGACGTCGGCATCGCGCATCGCCGCTCGGCGGAGGCGAAGCGTTCGTACGACATCAAGTTCGCGAATCCGAAGGAAGGCGGGCTGCTGTGGTTCGACGTGATGGTGATCCCGAAGGATGCACCGCACCCCGAAGCCGCGATGAAGTGGATCAACTACGTGTCCGACCCGAAGGTCAACGCGGCGATCACCAACACGGTGTTCTACCCGACCGCGAACAAGGCCGCGCATCAGTTCGTCACGCCGGCCGTCGCGCAGGACCCGACCGTCTACCCGCCTGAAGACGTGCTGAAGAAGATGGTGCTGATGAAGCCGATGCCGGCCGACATCCTGCGCCTCGAGAACCGTCTGTGGGCGCAGCTGAAAACCGGCCACTGATCGCGATGCATGACGGCGGCGCAGGCATCGCGGTACGCCTGCCCGCCTGAGATTCGCGGACCTCAGTCCGCCCGCGCGCGCCGCGCGCCCTGTTCCATCCGGCACGAGCCGTTGTCCGCGAGTCGCGTTGCGCGCCTCGTGAGGGGACGCTCACGCCTGCAATCCGTGAAGAACGAATGGTGACTCCCATGCAATCGATACCCTCTTCCGCTGCTGCACGACAGACCCAACCGGCCGCCGCGGCCCGGTCGCCGAACGACGCCTTCGTGCGCATCGAAAACGTCGTGAAGAAATTCGGCGACAGCACGGCCGTCGACAACGTGAACCTGACGATCGCGAAGAACGAACTGTTCGCGCTGCTCGGCAGCTCCGGCTGCGGCAAGTCGACGCTCCTGCGCATGCTCGCCGGGCTCGAAACCGCCACCTCCGGCAAGATCTTCGTCGACGGCGAAGATCTTGCCTCGCTGCCGCCGTACCGCCGCCCGGTGAACATGATGTTCCAGTCGTACGCGCTG
>NZ_CADFDB010000021.1 GCF_902832845.1 Burkholderia metallica
GTCCTGCGATCGAGTCCGGATATAAGTCCGCAACCACCCTCCTCGCCACGATCAAAATTGCCTTGCAAATGGGAGGCGACCATATAAGAAATGTCGCATTTGGACCTCGGTAAGCTTGCCGGTTCCCCGTCAGATCATGGAGCCGACGATGCACCGAACAGCTCTGGTGACATTGGACATGCGAGAACTCGACCGTCTGAAGGTGATTCAGGCTGTGGTGGATTCGGGCCTGAAGCCCGGCCGCGCGGCCGAACGGCTGGGCCTGACGGTCCGGCAGATCGAGCGGCTGGTGATTCGATATCGGGAGTCTGGCGCGGTGGGCCTGACCTCGCGCAAGCGTGGCGGTCCTGGCAACCGGCGGCTGGATGCGGAGTTGGCCCAGCGGGCCCTGACGATCATCCGGGATCGCTACGCCGATTTCGGGCCGACACTGGCGTGCGAGAAGCTTCGGGAATGCCACGGCATCCAGCTCGCCAAGGAAACGGTACGGCGGCTGATGACGGAAGCTGGTTTGTGGGTGCCGCGCCGACAGCGACCACCGAAGGTTTATCAGCCACGAGCACGCCGGGCCTGCCTGGGCGAACTGATCCAGATCGACGGCAGCGACCATCGGTGGTTCGAGGAACGGGCGGCGGCCTGCACGCTACTGGTGTACGTCGACGATGCGACGAGCCGGTTGATGATGCTGCACTTCACGCAGACCGAATCGACCTTCAGCTACTTCGAGGCGACGCGGGCGTATATCGAACGGCACGGCAAACCTGGAGCGTTCTACAGCGACAAGTACAGCGTGTTCCGCAACGTCAAACCTGGCAAGAACGGCAACCGCGTAACGCACTTCGGCCGAGCGATGTCTGAGCTGAACATCGACACGTTCTGCGCGAACAGCAGTCCGGCCAAGGGGCGAGTCGAGCGAGCACATCTGACGTTGCAGGATCGCTTGGTCAAGGAGATGCGATTGCGCGGGATCAACACGGTGGCCGACGCCAACGCTTACATGCCCCTCTTCATGGCCGCTTACAACGCACTAACCCTGCCTCGTTTTCACGTACAGCATGTCATGCAGCAGCGCGTAGGGTTTCGTATTCCACGGGAGTGCAGTAGCCGATCGACGTGTGCATGCGCTGTCGATTGTAATAGCCCTCGATCCAGTCGACGATGTCTAGGCGCGCCTGCGCGCGGGTCTCGTAGCGCGTTTGGTAAATGCGCTCGACCTTCAGGGTTTTAAAGAAGCTCTCCATCGGTGCGTTGTCCCACGCGTTGGCACGCCGGCTCATCGAGACCGTCATGCCGAACTCGGCGGCCAGATTGCGATACCCCCAACTGGCATATTGACTGCCCCTATCCGAATGCAGCAGTAATCCGAGCCCGGGTTTGCGTTGCCAGTATGCACTGCGTAGTGCTTGGCAGACCAGATCCGCGTTGATTCGCTCCGACATCGACCACCCGACGATACGTCGGCTTGCCAGATCGAGGATCGCGGCAAGAAACACCCAGCCTTCGTCGGTGGCGACGAACGTGATGTCACTCACCCACGCCTGATTCGGTTGCCAGTCGTCGAAGCGCCGATCCAGCAGATTCGGCGCCACGGGCAATCTATGTGTCGAGTCCGTCGTGACGCGATACGGTCGCTTGTAGACCGGGCGCAAGCCCTGGCGCTGCAAACTGCGACGAACGCGCTCAGCGCTCACCGGACGGCCTTGGGCGCGCAATTGCCGCACGATGCGGGGACGGCCATAGCTGCCGCGACTGGCCCGGTAGATGGCCGCCACTTCGACGTCCAACGCCTCGGCGGCCTGCGCCCTGACGCTGGGCGCGCGAACCCACCACTGGCAATACCCGCTGCGCGAGACGGCCAACACCCGGCACAGCCGGCTCACGCTGTACTGGTCGCGGTGTGCATCGATCCAGGCGTACTTCACCGCGACCCCTTCGCGAAGTACGCCGTTGCCTTTCGGAGGATTTCGATGTCGAGCTTCGCGCTGGCCAACTCCTTGCGCAACCTGCTGACCTCGGCCTCCAGATCGCTGACCGGTCGACGACTTGAGCTCGGAGCAGCGGGCGCCGGCCCCGCTGTGGCCTGCGCACCGCCATCGCGCTGACCACGGCACCAGTTCCCCAGCGTCGCCACCGGCACGCCCAGCCTGCGAGCGGCCTCATGTTGACCGGCGCTCTCAGCCAGCCGCACCGCCTCAACCTTGAATTCCTTCGTGTACTGCCGTCTCGGTACCGCGTTCTCTGCCATGCTCTTCTCCATACAGACTAAAAATTATCAAACTTCTTGCTGTACGTGGAATCGAGGCAGGATCACACGTTTCGCAAAGCCTCCGAAGAGCGACTTCAATGCACACCGGCCGCTGCATGCCGATGAGAATCTCGACTGGGTGATGACATGGCGCGAGCTGAGGAAAGTCACGAAGTCGCTGACGGTGCAGTACGACCGGGTGATGTATTTGCTGGACGATACGCCGGAGAATCGGAAGCTGATCGACCGAACGATCGAGGTTTGGGAGTACCCGGATGGGCGCATCGAACTCCGAACAGAGGGTCGCGTGCTGCCCTGCAGACAGTACGACCGGCTGGCCGAGATCGATCAAGCCGCCGTTGTCGAACACAAGCGTTTGAGTCACGTGCTGCAGGTCGCGCAAGCCCTTCAAGCACAACGCGATAACAGCCGGATTGGTAAGGCTCCATCGCGAGCGCATCGAGGTGACTCGACCAAGACGAATCGCAACACACCTCAACCGGGTAAAAAGAAGCAGCGTGAGTTCACGCAGGCCGATGTCGAGCAGGTGGTTGTGGATATTGCTCAGCGCAAACAGACGCAGCAACCACCCCGCAAACCTGGCCGTCGGTCTGCAAGGGACACTGGAACTGGCGTAAGCGCCCTGCCCGTTCAAGCTCCGCTCTTCGACTCCGCGAAATCTGTAACCCGAAAGAGACGAACCCTGAACCCTTCAAAACACGACATTTCTTATATGGTCGCCTCCCATTTGCAAGGCAATTTTGATCGTGGCGAGGAGGGTGGTTGCGGACTTATATCCGGACTCGATCGCAGGACGTGCCTGCCGGCCCCGATGGATTTCGCCGCAAGGTTCCTAATCTAAATAGCGGACTCTAGGTCCGAGAAATGTCTCAGGCTTGCCCTTGCGCGGTCCAACCTGTCTTGCCATCTTTCAGCATCACCTGTGCAACCGTGGATGGGATAAAGGGATTGAAGCTTGACTACTGCGACGGTGCTGCCTCATACGTTCGGCCATGCGCCAGCAGCGCCCAGATTGTTCGCGCCATCTTGTTTGCGAGTGCAACAGCAACGACGTTCGTTGGTCGTCGGGACAGCATCTGACGCAAACGCTCCGGCAAGTGCTTTGAGCTCGAGATGACCGATCGCGCGCCGTGGATCAGCAGCGTCCGCAAATAAACGTCACCGCGTTTGCTGATCCCACCGAGCTTGATCTTGCCTCCCGAACCGTTCTGCCGCGGCACGAGACCGAGATAGGCGGCAAACTCCCGCCCCGAGCGAAACGTTTTTGCCTGTCCAATGACCGAAACCGCGGCAGTTGCCGTGAGTACGCCCACGCCCGGAATCTCCGAGATGCGCAGACATGCATCGTCGTTGCGCCGCCAACTGAGAATGCGTTGCTCGATCCGAGCAATCTGCTCATCGAGCGCACGGAGTCGCGAAAGCTGATCCTGCAGGCTGTCTAGCAGCATGGCCGGCAACTCGTCGGCCAGTGACGCCAGCGCGGCTTTGGCGGCTTCGATCGATGCACGACGGCCTTGAGGCAACACGACGCCGAACTCGTAGAGCAATCCGCGAAGTTGGTTGACCTGCATGACGCGAATCCGGACCAGTTGCTGGCGTATCCGGTGCATCGCCAGCATGGCCTGCTGGTCTTCGGTCTTAACGGCCACGAACCGCATGCCGGGACGCTGGGCAGCTTCCCAGATCGCCGCGGCGTCAGCCGCATCATTCTTGTTAGACTTCACAAACGGCCGCACGAACTGAGCTGCGATGAGCCGCACGTCGTGGCCAAGCCGTGCCAGGACCCGGGCCCAATGATGAGCGCTGCCACAAGCCTCCATAACGACGCGACTCGCCGGCCGGTTGGCGAAGAACGGCGCGAGCTGGGCACGTTTGTGCGTATTTCGGCGATGGTGATCAGACGTTTCGGTGAACGTGATCGGTCTGGAAGGTGGTGTTGCGCGGTCAGAGAATTATAGCGAAGGTGATCACGATGCGGCAGTAGCGGATGGTTTTGCGTTGGTCTTTCGCATCGATTCACCCTTCAAAGGCAGTTTGTGCGCCTGATGGACCAGGCGATCGAGAATCGCGTCGGCGAGCGTGGGGTCCTGCAGCCAAGCGTGCCAGTGTTCGAGGGGTAACTGACTGGTAATGATCGTCGAACGCGTGCCGACGCGATCATCGAGGACTTCGAGTAGATCGTTGCGTGCGCCCTGATCGAGATCCTGCAGTCCCCAGTCGTCGAACAGGACGACATCGATCTTGGCGAGTTGCGCGAGCCGCCGCGCAAAGCTGCCGTCGCCGTGCGCGATCTTCAGCTCCTCGAACAGTCGTGCGACGCGTACATAGAGAACCGAGAAGCCTTGCCGGCATGCCTGTTGCCCGAAGGCGCAAGCGATCCAGGTTTTGCCAGCGCCAGTCGGCCCGGTCAGAATGATGTTCTGCGCGTTGCGGATCCAGTCGCAACCGGCAAGCGAAGCGACCACGCGCTGGTCCAGTCCGCGGCTTTGCCGGAATTCGATATCCTCAATGCAGGCCTGCGGGTTCTTGAGTTTGGCGGTTTTCAGCAGCCGTTCAAGCCGCCGGGTGTCGCGCCACGCGAGTTCGCGTTCGACAACCATGCCAAAGCGCTCTTCGAACGACAGGCTGGAACTGGCGGTGAGCGTCACCTGTTCCTCGAAGGCGCGCGCCATGCCGTCGAGTTTGAGCGCTTTGAGTTGGGAGAGGGTTTGCTGCAGCAACATCTTGACCTCCTTCGGGTCAGTGGTAGTAGTCGGAGCCACGCAGGTTTTCGTGGTCGAGGCATTGCCATTCGGTGAGCGGCGCCGCTACGGGTGGTTGGCGGTCGAGGCCAGATTCGAGAATCGAGAGCACCGAACGGCGCGTGGGCGAACCGATCACAAGCGCCCGTTGGCAGGCTGCTTCGAGCCGCTCATTGCCGTATTTGCGTGCCAGCGACAGCAAGCCCAGACAGGCGCGATAGCCCATCTCGGGGTGAGGACGATTGGTCAGCAGATGGTTGACGATTGCCGCGGCGCCGGGGCCGATGGACGCGCCCCAGTTCAGCAGGCGTCCCGGTGACCATTCCAGATGAGCGCGGTGTGCCGCCGGCATGTGCTCGGCCACGGTCGTATGTTTGCCTTTAAGTCGGCTGCGCGCGTGCGCGGCGACACGTTTGCCGCCATGCAGGATCTCGACGCTGTGGCGGGTGACACGGACGTCGACTTCCTGGCGTACCAGTTTGTGAGGCACGCTGTAATAGTGATGATCGATCTCGACGTGGTAATCGATATTGACGCGACACTTGATGAAGGCGGCGATCTGGTAACGCCGCGCGGGTAAGGGCCGCAGCACCGGCCGGTC
This sequence comes from Burkholderia metallica, assembly GCF_902832845.1. Taxonomy (GTDB): domain Bacteria; phylum Pseudomonadota; class Gammaproteobacteria; order Burkholderiales; family Burkholderiaceae; genus Burkholderia; species Burkholderia metallica. The sequence continues at coordinate 5,609 of NZ_CADFDB010000021.1, forward strand.
CAGACGCTCAAACCATTCACGGCGATTGCCTTCCAGTTTTTTGAACGGGCGCTGGTTCAGATCGCCGACGAGCTGGGCAATCACGCGGTTGAGCTCGGCTAGGCTAAAAAAGCGGTGATTGCGCAGCCGCGCGAGAATCCAGCGTTCGACGATTTGCACCGCGACTTCAACCTTCGCTTTATCCTGCGGCTTGCGCGGCCGGGCCGGCAGCATCGCTGTTGCGTAGTGGTTGACGAAGTCCTGCGTGGTGTTGCCCAGCACCGGCTCGTACCGGTCAGCTTTGGCGATCAGGGCCTTGGGGTTGTCGGGCACCAGCAGTTCGGGAACCCCGCCGTAGAATTCCAACGCGTCAATCAGGCCGCCGATCCAATCCGGCATCGCCTCGGAGCGCGTCGCGCAGGCGTAGGTGTAGTTCGACGCGCCCAGCACCGCAACGAAGATGTGAGCCTGGAAGTCGATGCCGCCGTCGCGCCCGAGAATCGGCATGGTATGGCCGGCGAAATCGGCAAACAGCTTCTCACCGGCGCGGTGCTGTTGGCGCATCGAGCGCTTGAGCGTCTGGGCCCAGTTCTTGTAGCGCTGGCAGAATTGGGTATAGCGGTAGGTGCGGCAGCCGGGATGCGCCGCGCCATATTCCTCCCAGAGCAACTGCAGCGTCACGCCTTTGCGGCGCAGTTCGCGGTGCATCGCCGCATAGTCCGGTTCGATGCGCCGGGCCGGGGCCGCCTCGTCGGCCGACAGGTTCAACCGGGCTTCGAGTTCATCGTCGGCAAGCGGCTCGACGGCCGGCCAGTCCAACTTCGCCGCGCTGGCGCGCGCCGCATATGCCGAGATGGCGCCCACACTGATGCCGACGGCCCGGCTGATCTGGCGGTGCGACAAGCCACACGCCCACTTCAGCCGTAGGATTTCCTTCAATTTGCGCATGCTCATCCGATGTGCCGGCATCAGCCTGTCCTCTATAAAAAGGAACAAGGCTAATGCCTGTCGTTGATGTCATGCGCAACACCACCACCAGCCCGAAACGGGCATGCCATTTCGGCAAGATGATCACCCATTTCGGGAACGTGATCACCTGTTTCGCTACGATGATCACTCGTTTCGGAAACCGCTGATCAGCGATCATCTTCAACCGAAATGAGCGATCACGTTCCTCCGGATTCGGTGATCACCTTCATCCGAAATCGCTGATCACGTTCACCGAAATACGCACGTTTGAGTACCTTGCTGTGAATCGCGCCGGTTTCAGGCTCGACATAATGAATCTGGAAAACGCGCTTGGCCAGATCGATGGCAATGGTTGTGGGTTCCATTTGGTTCTCCTTGGCGGCTGGGCTGCCGAACCAGCAATGTCGCATGCTCTGGACGCGAGATTGCGGCGCCGGACGGCCCGTTGAGGCGGGAGGCGACCATTCCATCTATTTAGCCGCCGCTACGACATCTTGAAATGGCTACGACATGGGGTCGCAAGAAGATATCCCTTCGTGCAAGCTCCTCGGCGGCACAATCAGCACGGTCGAAACGGCGACTGTTCGCGCCGTTTTTGTTGCCTCAACTCGTTGTCGTTCCGACACCATTCTTAGGCGTTCAACAGCTGAAGCCGCCATCCTGACTTTCCCCGTAGCACCTCAATTTTTGCCTCGCTACGCTGGGCCGCTCTCGTCATCGATGCGGAGTCGCTGATGGACCACTGGCGATTGGCTTATCTCGGGATCCGGCAGGTGCCGCGCGAGCTGAGCGAGTTCGAGCTCGCCACATTTTTCACGTTCTCCAAGCGAGAGCGTGTTGCCATCGATTCAAGACGCACCGATCTCTTTCGGCTCGCGGTCGCGTTGCACATCGGTTTTCTGCGCATGACCGGCCGGCCGCTCGGCTCGTACAAGCAGATCCCCACGGTTCTCTGGCGACATCTTGGCCGGCAACTGAATGTAAAGCCGCCAGACCTCGGCACGTTACGTTCACTTTACGATGGCAACCTCAAGACCTTATCCGACCACCAGCGCTTTGCTCGGGACGCCATCAATTTTCGCGCCGTCGCGGAACATCAACGTCGGTATGTCATCCGTTGGCTCAAGGAACAACTCACCGGCCGCCCGGAACGCGGACAGTTGACGAACGATCTCAAACGTTGGTTCTACGACCATCGCATAGTGATACCACCGGAGCGCATGCTCAGGCAGTTTGTCGTCCAGGCCGTGCGCGACATTGAGGGGCAACTGCACGGCGCGCTCGAGCATGCCGTCGGTATGGAAAAACTCGAGAGTTGGGCTCGAGTTCTGGCTCAGCCTCATGGAGAACATTCGAGTCTCCAGCGATGGCTGTGGGCCGTCCCGCTGCGCAACTCGACCCATCAGATGAGCGAGATCCTCGACAAAGTCAATTTGCTCACGATGCACGAGGTGGCAACGCGTTGGCCGGTTGAATGCAACGATGCTATGGTGCGCCACTATGCCCGCCGTTGTGCAAATCGCCCGCCATCGATCAGCAAGAGAATCGAACCCCAAAGCCGACGAATCGAAGCCGCCTGTTTCATGCGGTATTCCCTCTGTATTGCGACTGATCAGGTACTCGAGATGCTCCGGCGGTGGGTACTGAAGGTTGTCAACGACACGTCACGCGAAGTGGATGCAATGCGGATGAAGGCCGCGGATCAACTCCGCGAGTTCGCGCTTGCCGTCAAAGCACTCGCCAATGATGAAACCCTCTCGCGCGAACAGCTCGGTGAGAAGCTTTGTCTGCTTGCAGATGATGTTTTGCAACCGCATCCCACCAGCCGTCGGAGCCAGATCCGGCAGTGCCTGGTCCGAAAGCGGTACTACGCCCGTAACCTTTTGAATCGGATCGTGCAACTGCCGTTCGAGGCCGAGGGTGCTCATCCTGTAATCGATGCCCTCTCGTTGTTACGTGTGCTATATCGACGCCGCGCTTATCTTCTGCCCGACGGAGTCAATATCAGGCTTGGGCGCGCGTGGCGCGAGGCGATCGATGGCTACGATCGGCTGCGGGCCATGATTGCCTTCGAGTGGGCCACCCTCTTTGCGCTCCGCGTCGCCCTGCGCAACGGCTCGGTTTTCATCGACCACAGCTTCTCATTCAGAAGTCAGTCGCACATGCTGATCTCGGCCGAGCAGTGGAAGGCAAAGCGTAACAATCACTATGGACACCTGGGTCTGCCCCAAGACCCGAACGAGTTTCTCGGACCAATCCTTGAACAGCTCGAACAGCGCCTCTCCCTACTCGATGATGCCGTGGTCAATGGTTCGATCCGTGTTGATACTGCTGTCCACCTCGACCCGATGGCTGCGCAGGATCCAGACGCACACGCCGATCAACTTCGCCGTCAGATCTTCGAAGCCCATCCGCCAGGCCAATTTCCCGAGATCATCCTCGAGATCGATAGTGCGACACGCTTCAGTTGGATCCTGCTCAGACGCGAGCCGCGGTCACGCACCGAATTACTGATGGTGTATTCGGCGATACTGGCTCACGGGACCTCGCTGACGGCTGCTGATATTTCCCGGATGGTCCCGGAGGTGTCAACCGAAGCGATTCGTCAAATGATGAAGCGTCTCGCGGACGAGCGAATGCTGCGTGCAGCCGCCGACGCCGTTATTGAGTTCATGCACGAGCACCCGATCGCCGCCCACTGGGGCCGCGCCGATCTCGCATCGTCTGACATGATGTCGCTGGAGACAACCCGGACGATTTGGCGAGCACGTGCAGACCCTCGTCGCCGTACGGCATCCATCGGGATGTACACCCACGTGTTGGATCGCTGGGGAATTTTCTACGATCAACCCATCATCCTTAATGAGCGACAAGCAGGCGCAGCAATTGAGGGCGTCGTCTGTCAAAGCGCCACCAATGACGTAGCTCAACTTGCCGTCGATACGCACGGTTACACCGATTTCGCGATGGGCGTATCCCGGGCACTTGGCTTTGATTTATGCCCTCGCCTGGCACACCTTCGTGACCGACGTCTGCACGTGCCTCGCAGTCAGGAGATCCCGGCGCGGCTCGCAGGGATCACGGATCGCGACGTCCGACTCGGTCTCATCGTTGACGTGTGGGACGAATTCGTGAGGATCGCCGCATCAATTCGCTCTGGCCAATGCACGGCGGTCGAAGCGATTGCCAGATTCGGATCAGCTGCTCGAGGGCAGGCTGTGTACGATGGCGGCGTTCACATCGGCCGCCTATTCAGAAGTATTTTTCTGATCGACTACTTCACCAATGCCTCTTTCCGGTCGGAGTTGCAACATGCCCTGAATCGGGGAGAAGCCGTGCATACCGTGCAACGCGCAATTCACATCGGTCGCATTCCGGTGGAGCTAGCTCGGCGCCAGGAATCGCTCGCGGCAGTGTCGTCGGCGTTGACCCTGCTCTCGAACATCTTGATGGCCTGGAACACCACCCACATGCAACGAGCCCTGGAGAACATCGAAGCTAGCCGGGGGCAGCCGATCGCGACCGAGCAACTCCGGCGAATCGCCCCAACTCATATCGAGGGCATCAACTTGCGCGGCACCTTCAATTTTCCCGTGTCGCTGTACGCAAAGCGGATCTTGCCGAGCATCGCAGCCGATAACCCCATTCCGCCAACCAGTCGGAGCGCCTAACGACGGGGTGTACTGGTACCGCCGGTCGCGGGACCGCTCATCTTCAATGCGGTCACGTCTGGGGATGCCCTCTGCTTCGTTAGCGAAGGGTAGACACTAACCCATTGTTTTGTCGGAATAAATATTTAGGGCCGCAAGGCAAGGCCTTGCCAGGCCTAAAGGCGCCTAACCGGAAAAACGCATGGAAATCAAAGGCGCCCCTATTCCGTGTCCGGAATCAGAAACCGATTGCGGTTCTTCGCATTAACAATCCACTGCGGTGCCTTCCCACGTCCGCTCCAGGTGGCACCGGTCTTCGGATCACGATACTTCGGTGCGATAGGCGCGCGTGCGCGCGGCGCTGCAGAACGCCGACGACCGAAGAGTTGGTCGGGCGTGATGCCGAATTCGGCGATCTGTTCCCGCATCGTGGTGATGACGCTGTCAAGCTCAGCAAGCCGCGCTTCTTCGGCTTGCTGTGCCAGTGCATCTGCTTGGGCCTTCAGCTCGAGATAGGTAGCCATAAATGTGGAAGAGTTTCCTTTGAGAGATAGCTCAAGAGAGAGAGCAGTTCATTATATCCACGCGCCACCTTGCAATGATGCTCCGAGGTTCCAATTCCATGATGCCCGCTCTATTCGAAAGCAATCCTAACGATTTTACATAACAGATACTAACGCCGTCAGACAGACATTCCCGTCGCAGCCAATGGTTGCCTCACTCAGGTTTCGCCCTTTCCAAGGTGGCAGGGTCACCGTCGGCCGCGCCGAGCCCTATCGGTGCGCGACCCGGCACCCGTCGCGTGTTGCGTGCCGCAATCCAATCCGGCGAATCGTTGGTTGCAACGAACAGACTGCGTGCCGTCTCACCTCGCTGATGATAGCTGCCGAGCTCGACGCCACCAAAGAACTTCATCTGCCATAAAGTGATGCGTGGATTGGTGCGCAAATACACGCCACGGTACTCGAACACACCGTTTCCGATCGTTTGTTCGACTCGGCCCCCCGGCCTCGCATCGAACCAACATATCTTCGAAAGTTGCCTGCCCCGGTCGCGTAAACATATTCGCGGACGCCACCGCGTGGGGTGCAATCTGGAGATGCCAGTGGTGCCAGGCGAGCCCGAGCGCGATGTAGCAGCACAAGATGGCCAACTGCTCGCCGTCGAACGGCACCGACATCCCTGAGGCCCAGGTGCCGTCAGGCTGCCGGATCATACGATCGCGCTGCCCAATAAATAACGTTCGGCGCAACGCGTCGTTTTTGGCCAGTCGCGGAGCGAGCTGCGTGGCAAGCGCCTCGAGCGCATCGCCGTGCACGCCTCCCATCAGCAACACGGACAGCACATAGTGTTCAAGGCGCGACTTCGCCGTGTTGCATTCCTCACAGGCCGGCACCTTCGGCAGGTTGTCGCGTCCGGCAAGGAGAAAGAACTCACGCGCGATCACGTGGTCCGCCGTATTCGCGCCCTGCTCCAGCCCGCAATACACGCACGTCTTGTTTCGAAATCGCTTGCTGCCCATGTCGTCTCTCCTGGTCAGTGCCGATGCGCGTGCTCGCTTCGCGGCATGCGAGGTACATGGCGCGCGCGAGGGTCGGCGACGCACACCAGCGCGAATGGGGCATCCACAGTGTCTCCCAGCGCCGTTAGGAAGCGAAGGCGGATTTCACGCGGACGGCTCGCTGCTCTGAAGCAGTCGGATCAGACGACGAAACTGATCATCATCGCTATCACTCTTCCAGCGATTCACGAAACGACACACCACCTGCAGATTTCCTGCTTCGTAATGACCGTTGCTATCGATCCGATCCAGTGAGCAGATCATTTCCGGATCGTCGGCCTGCCCTTCGTATTGCAGTGGCAGCGATGTGATCGCGCAAGCTTCTTCTTGTTCAAGCAGGAGTTCACGGATGTAGTCCGCAAAAACCGACGTGTTAGCGAACAGCACTTCTTTGTTTTTTAATGTGCGCGTCACTTCTTGCCCATTTGAACTCTTTGCGGTACCCATGGCGGTGTATGCCATCTGCATTGCTGCGCGGGCCACAACGTCCTGCACTGTTGCAAGTCCCTTGCCGGAGTCCTCCACTGCCTTTTTCCAATCTTTCCGCGTATGCCATGGCGCGAGATCGTCACCGTCGATGAGAGCCTGTGTGTAGGCTACGTTGTCCGATGTCAATTGCACCGTCGTGCCACGGTTCCATAGAAAGTTGCGCGCCATAGGATGAATCGCGCTCCATAGCAGACGAGCCCCTTTACGGTTCTTGTTTGACCACGGCTCAACTGGCTTATGCATCACGTAGAGGTTGGTCGAAGCGCCGAGCGTCGTTGTGGCCGGATCTGACTTAGAGACGGACCACCAAAGCTCGTCCTTTTCACGATGGAGCCAGATGTCGCCTACAGACTCAGCGAAGATGTTGGGCAGGCCATACCAGCGCGATGCCGTACCCTTTGTGAGAGGACTCCCGGTCGTCGATTTCTTGTTTGCGAGCGCAAAGGCAATGTAGCCCGCCCGATCGCCACGCGCCCTATATTCACGCAGATCTCGATCTTCGGTCATGGCGATCGTGGACCGCTCGCGACAAGTGGGCCATAGGTAGTTCTTCAGCCCGAAATTGGCAAGGTGGATTTTCATCATGCGCGGATTTTGTAATTCTTCTGCTACAGCAATCCAGCATCCCGAGCATCTTGCCCAATGTCCCGCATCACCTGTATTTCGGTTACCTGAGACAAGATGTCCAGATGGACATGCGCATCGAGCTTTTGGAGGCGCTCGAGCTCCGGTGTCCCTCCGAGCGCGAGGGCCGGTACGAACCCGTACATCGTCGTATGATCGAGAGGCCCCAATTTTTCAAGCGCGCGCTCGAAAAGGGGAGCTTTTTCGCTATCCAGCAGATCAAACATCTCTTTGCTGGCTGTGCTAAAAAAAAGCTGAATGGTCAGATCCGGGCCATCCTCTTGGTATTCCTCCTCATCGAATGACGGAAAAATCATGCCATACGGTGTGATGACCTTCAGCGACTGCCCAGTCTTCTCGCCCCACAGCACCAGCCCGCCAAAAGCCGTACGCGCGATTACGTAATATGCATCGCGCTCCATGAATTCAGTCTCGCCGATCCACGCTTCTAGTTCATCTTCCCATTCGTCCGGATCGACCGTCCACAGCAACCCTTTACCATATCCGCACCACCCGTACTCCTGCCAGTAATCCAGAAGTTTATTTGGCAGCTTGCCCCGGAATTTCTCGATCTTTTCCACTGGCACGTCGCGCCGATCAATTGCCGGTCCGAATTCCTTGTACCCCAAGAAATTCTCCATGAACTTATCCATTGCGCTTCCTCACTATTGGCATCGCTTGAGCTTAGCGTTCATTTTAGTCCCGCCTCGCTCCGCTTCAGGGACTTTTTTCGCCGCTTCGTCAAGGTCAGCTACGCGGTCCTTCCATTGCGATCCGATGGACGAGTTGACGCCGCGATCGCCCATCATGGTGACGACATCCTTACCACCCGCGATCATGTCTGGATTATGCAGCGCTGCCAGTGTCTTCATTCGTTCAGCCGCCATCGCTTTGGCTTGCTCCGCGGCAGCCTCGCCTGCGATACCCTGCTTGCCCAGCGCCTTTTCGAACTTCGCCGCCAATTCGGCCGAGTACGCGGCTCTTGCCTGTTCCTGCGCGGCACCGGTACCCGCTCGCCCTATCTCTTGGTAGCGGGCTCGCCCTTCTAGGTACTCCTTCACACTCAGGTCGTTCAAGCCCTTTTCCTGCTCGAGCAATTGACGGTCGTACTCCTTCGGATCGCCTTTCGCGTTCTTCTTGAAGCACTTCACCAGGTGCTCCTTCATCCGCTTCAGCTTGACCTTGAGGCCGTCTTTGCCCTTCTCAGCCGCTTCGCCCTCCTCCTTCAACTTCCGAAGCCGTTCAGCTTCCGCCTGGGCTTTCTTGGCCTCTTCGGCCTCCTTCGCCAACTTGGCCGCCTTCGCTGCTTCTTCCGCCTCCCTCGCCACCTTGGCCGCTTTCGCTGCCTCCTCTGCTACATGCGCCCCCTTCGCGAGGCCCACCGCACCTTTTGCGATCTTGCCTGCCGTGGTCACCACTTTGCCGCCGGGGATCATGCTCGCTGCTGATAGGCCGGCCTCGACCATGTTGCCCTCGGCCGCATAGATTCCTGCGTCCACCGCCCCAGTCACAACTGAGAGTCCTGGCACAAAACTCGCGACACCCAGCACGCCGTGTACCCACGGACTTGCCGCCCCCCACCACCCTTCTTCCTTGGGGGTCTCCGGTTTGACGGGCGGGTTACTGCTGGCGCTCGGCTTGCCGCCTTCGATCGATGCGCTCGGGGCAGACTGGGTCACATAGATGCCCGGGCAATTTCCGCCATTAAGCGTGCATGGATCGCCTTCGCGAATGACCGGCTTGCCCGTGATGCGGACCGTGCTCGAGCCCTTCACCGGCTCGACCTCGCCGCTGACGGTCCCGCTTTTCACGCCGTTGCAGGATCCGGCTGCGTCCCCCTTACAGCTCGGCTGCGTGCTCTGGCTCAGCACGTAGGCGGGATCGCCGTTGAAGCGCACATTCGGCACCGTGCCCAGGCTGCTCGACAAATCCTCCGTCACTGGATACGGCAACGGGGGCGTACTACTGCCCACCGGTGTCTTGTTGATGGATGGAGCGGTTGAAACTGCCTTGAACGCGCTGTCTTTACGAGCCCCGAGCTGATTAGCCATGCGCTCTCCCCTCACCTTGCGCAGACGCCATCAGATCGGCATCGCCGCGCTCGATCATGCGCAGTTCGAGGACACGCACGCCGGGCTGCTTCGCCAGCGTCGCTCTCCAGACGCAGGCTACTTCGCGCCGCTGGGGATCGATCAGCACGGTGTCGAGTCGCGCCTCCAGCTCCCCGATGCTGCCGTCTTCGAACCGGACTAGTGCAAACGGCAAGTGGCCGAGAAGCTTCAACGACAACGTGACGTTGCCCGAGGGGTCGCAGGTAGCACGCGGCGTGGTCTGCGTGCACAAATTCACCAGCTCAATCTGTTCATCGCCTCGTAGTGCATCCACTTGCTGATCTGGCCATGCTGCGTTCCAGACGGCAAAATCAAAATCCGCCGGCAATGGCGCGTCGCTTTCGATGAACGCACGATCGATGGTCCCAACCAACTTAGCCCGCTCGGGATGCCCTTTCGGGCGAACACCGAATCCGGCGACGATCGGCGTCGATTCATCGAGCTTGCCTCTTCGAGCTGAATCGAAGTCAGCCACCGTCACGGGTCGCGTGGAATATTCGATTTGCGGCGCAGCAACGGCGTTGAGACCCGTCGCATCCAGATACCAATCGCGGACGAATCCCTGTCCCGAGACATTGGCTGAAAACGCATCATGGGCGACCGGGGCATGCGGCGCATCGGGATGAGCGTCCGCCTGGTCGGGTGTCAACCGTTGCTTCTTCGGGACTCGGTCGGCCGCGTTGTTTCCCATCTCGATACGGCATTGCCCCCCAAATGCATGCTCCAAGTTGACCGGAATATCGCGTGCTGGCTGCGGAGACGTTAATTGCCATGCGGGCAAACGGACAACGCCCAACGAGCCGATTTTGACCAGCGCGGCCGCGAGACGCCGCAACCCTGTCCGCCGAACAAAGTGACGTTTGCCCGTCACGGTAAGCGTCTTCTCGATCAGGCGCTCACCTTGCGGTGGCATCTCCCGCGCGCGTTCGACTTCCGCTTTCCATGCTTGGATTTGTTCCGACGAAGCTGGCATCAACGGATTGAGTCCATGCGGCTCCGGTGGCAACGGGACGGGCGAGCCTGGTCGACTCACGGTAAGCCGAACGCCGAATTTAGTCGGTACGCTCCCATCCTCCCTGGTGGGCGGATAAGCCGTCGCGTTAACGATCACGTCGCACCGCGGCTTGTACTGGCACAAGTCCGATTCCTGTCGAACACTGCCCTGCATGTCCGAACCAAAGAACTCGTCTGCCTCACACAGCGGTTGTTGCGCGTCAGAGAAATGGAGGTCGCGCTGGTCGTTCCACGTCAGGGTCTGCCGCAAAACCATGACGTGGAATTCTTGGCTGCGTGCGTCGACGCCGGCGAAGGCCAGCGCAGGAAACGGAGTGTGGTTGATGAACTCCATCGTGTCAGTTCACATCCACGTCTTTTCCGTTGATTTCTATCGGACCAGATCCCTCTATCAGCAACTTGACGCCCTTGAGGGTGATGTTGCCGTCTGCGTCCATGCGAAACGTCGACTTGCCGACCGTGACCTCAAAAGCCTTACCGGCCTTGATCGTATAGGACTGACCGACCATAGTCGTCTTGGACAGACCTACTTCCTCGCCACTCGCAAGGCCAGCGGTCGTGTTGACCGCGCCGGCGACCGTGACCTGATATCCGCCGCCGACTGTCAGCGCTTTCGCGAGTCCAACCGTCTCGGTCGACGTCAGCGCGATCAGGAGGTTCTCTATCCCCTTGATCGTCTCGTTCCGGTTGCCGCCGACCGTCAGCGTCTCGTTGTTGCCAACATGCTCGGTACGATCCACACCGATCGTGATCGTTTCGTTGTTGTCGACGGTTTCGGTTCGATCATGCTTTACGTGCACCGTTTCGTCGTGATCGATGTTCTTCGTGCGGTCGTTGCCGACCCAGTGCGATTCGTCGTGCTCGACCTCGATGCGCTGATCCTTTTCGGCGTGCAACCAGACCTCCTCCGCGCCCTTCTTGTCTTCGAAGCGAATCGCGTTGGCCGTGTTGACGTTTCCGGTCTTCGTCGAGCGCGTGAGAATCCCGCTTTGCGTCGCATTGCCGGGCAGAACCCACGGCGGCATGTTCGCGGAGTTGTAGACGCTCGATATGATCAGGGGCCTGTCCGGGCTACCATCGAGGAAAATGACGACCACCTCGTCGCCGATCCGAGGGATCTGGATCATGCCGAAGCCGCGGCCAGCCCACGGTTGCCCGACGCGCACCCAGCACGAGCTACCCTGGTCGCGCTTGCCAAGCCGATCCCAGTGGAACTGCACCTTCACGCGGCCGAGGTTGTCCGTGTATATTTCCTCGCCCTGCGGCCCCACGACGACGGCCGTCTGGGGCCCAATGATTGAGGGTCGCTCGATCGTGAACGCCGGGCGATATGGGATCTTTTTGCGGATGCAGACGAAGCTGCACTGATACGTTGCACCACCCTCGCTGGCCTGGTAGTTGTTCGTGCCACTGTGCGTGACGGTCGTCAGCAAGAACTGACGATCCTCGGCCTTGGTGGTGCCATGATCGTAGTGGTCGTCGAGCTCGAAGTACTGCGCTGGCGACAACCGCCGGCTCGTACTCGTCCCAATGAAAACCTTGCTGTGCGCCGCGAGAGCTTGCGTCCTGAAACGCGTCAATGCTTCGCCGCGGTCGCTGTCCGGAAAGCCATGCTCACCCAGGTAATCGTAGACTTCGTACGCGGGGACTTCGCCCTGATTCACCTCGGTGCCGCCCGAGACATAGCGGCGTGCGTGCGGCACCTTGTAGTCGAACGTCTTCAATCCGACGCTACTCGACTCCAGTTGCCGGCTAGCCTGGAATGACGTGACGACGGCCAGGTTGTCGAGCGCCTCGCCTTTCGTATACTGCAGCACGGGGCTGCGGCCGCTGATCGGCTTTGCAGCGATCGAGTTGTCTGAGATGACCAGCTTGTGACCGTCTTTCGCGTGCTCGAAGAAGAAGAACAGCCCGTCCTCCTGCATGAGTCGTTCAACGAACTCAAGATCGGTTTCACGGTACTGCGTACAGTAGCTGCGGTTCTTCGTCGCTTTCGATAACCGGAACTCAAACGACGCAATCTTGCCGTACTGTCTAAAGACCTTCGCGAGAATGGCCTCGGTGTTTTCTTCCTGAAAAATGCGGATGTCACGACTGCGCGAGAGCATCCACAGCCAGGGTACGAGTGTGGCGCTATAAACGGTGAAGCTGCCGTCGTGATCGAGATGACTAAAGTTTCCGACGTAGCCGTGGAAATACCGTTCTTCCGAGCTCGCCAATGCGTCGGTGAGCTGTAACGTAATTGTCACGGGCTGGCCGATGAGCTTTTTGAGTTCGATATTCGGGTCTTGAGAAGCAAGCCGAACATGAAACTCGAAATTTTGAGATAAGCCTTCAGTGCCCTGGAAATCGACTAGCACCAGATCCGATCGCCCCTTCATTGGCGTCTGAATGGTGAACAGCCGATTGCTCTGTAGCCCAAAGAAACCTGGAATATCTGACAGTTGCATGGTGCCCTCGGAACCCCGCATAGGAACGGCAGGATATTATTCGTCGGTGGATTTTAAACTGCCTGCCCCCGGAAGGATCAAGTTTTGCGTTTCTTGAACCTCGTATATGGGGACTGAGCTGCATGGAAGGTGAATGGATAACCTGCTGCCCCATTACGAATACGAGGTTGGCCTGCTGTTACGCGGCATCGCGGAATTTGCCCATCGCTATCCAAAGATCGGCGCGAGGCTCGGGATTGCAAATGGGCAAGGCGATCTGCACGTCGACAGGATGATCCAGACGTTCGCGCTGCTCGCCGCACGGGTCGATGCGAAGCTCGAGGACACCTATCCGGAATTCACCGAATCACTGCTCGAAGTGCTGTACCCGCAGTACTTGCGGACGATGCCTGCCTGTGCGATCGCGCAATTCGATCCGACGGACCTCTTCGGCCAGTTGACGACGCCGCTCGTGATGCCCCGCGGCACGTTGCTCGACGCCAATGCCGCACCGTGCCGGTTTCAGACGACGTACGATGTCAAGCTGTCGCCTTTGCGCATTCACGCTGCGCGCTACAGCCCCGCCACATTGGCGCCTGCCGTTGCCCGGCTGCCCGAAAAGGTGGCCGGCATCCTCTCGATCACGTTCGCGAGCGCGTCGCCGACCGAAACTTTCGATGACACGATCCCGTCTGGCCAAGTGCGGGTTCATCTGGTCGGCGATCGACCGCGGGTTGCTGCGCTTGCCGATGCGCTGTTGCTTCGGGCCGCCGCCGCGTTTGTCGAAGTCGAGGAAAGCGGTCGGTGGTCGGCATTATCTAAAATTCCGATCGAATCGGTAGGTTTCAGCGACAATGAACGGCTGTTCCCGAGAGAATCGACCAGCACGTCGGAAGCGTACCGAGTTCTGGTCGAGTCTTTCGCCTTCCCCGAGAAGTTCGACTTCGTTGACGTCGATCTGGGGCGGATGCGACGCGCTGCACGCGCTCCAGCAGCGAAGCGCCTCACGTTGCACGTCGCAATCCGGGACGCAGGGGTGCCGACGACCACCGCGGCGGCCTTGACTGACCTTGACGCTAGCGCCTTCCGGCTGTTCTGCACGCCCGTCGTCAACCTGTTCACGCGCAATGCGATGCCGATCCAGTTGACGGGCACCGAGATCGCGTACCCGGTAACGCCCGAACCGCTGGAGACCGGCGCCCCGCTCGATGTGTACTCGATCGACGCCGTCCATCTGGGCGACCGGGCGGAAGCCGAATCGGAAAAGAGTTCGCCATTGTCCGGGCATACGCCCCGAACTACCGTGCTGCCATATCAGGCCTTCAGTCATGGGCGGCCGGCCGATTCCTCGATCGTCTATTGGACCGCGTTTCGCGATCCCTACGCCGGAGCAGGACGGGCGCGCGCGCCGCTACTGCTCTCGCTGGTCGGGTTAGACGGTGGCCCTGTCCTACCGAAGCATCCGCAGATTGAGGTCGATGTGACGGCTACCAACGGCGACCTGCCGTCGAGGCTGCCGATCGGCGCGCCCGACAGTGACCTGCTACACGAGGGCGCTGCGCTTACCTGCCCGATCAGGCTTCTTACGCGTCCGACTCTGCCTAGCGCCTTGCCGCGCGGACACGACTCGCTTTGGCGAGTCGTCGCTGGCATGTCTCTGCACCCGTTTGATCTGACGCAAACCGGACTGAAGGCATTCAAAGATTTTTTGCGGTTGCACGCTCCGCGCGCGAGCATCGTCGCGCAACGCAGTATCGACGCGATCACCGGCCTCGACTACAAACCGGCGATCAGGTGGATGCCGCTCGACAATCAGTTTCCGTCGTTCGTGCGGGGGGTTGAAGTGGTGGTGTCGCTCGACGACACCATGTTGCGCGACGTTGCGCTACATGTTCTCGCGAGAACGCTCGACACGCTGTTCGCACCGTACGCGCCGACGAACAGCTACGTCGAGTTGGTCATTTGCTCGGCGCAAACAGGTAGGGAGCTGCAGCGATGTGCCGCGCGGCCCGGCACGCGCCCGTTGATTTAGTTAATGCAGATAGCCGACGAGAATGCCGGCACCAGCACCTGCCTGCAAGCCGACGGTCGTGCCACCCATGAGTAGAACCGCAGGAGCATGCGCGATCGCGATCTCGGCCAGCCAGGCCATGGCGGGATTCGACAACCCCAGCGCGAGCTGCGCGGAATTGATGCCGAGGATCATGGCCGACCCGGCCTTGCCGTATCCGATGCCTACTCCGCCGTCGAGGTACACTGTGGCGCCCTGGAAGTCAGACTCGGAGAGTTCAGTTCCGTGGAACGCCGGCGCCATGTAGATGAGCCCGGCGCTGTCGAAGGACTTGGCAGAGCCCGCGCCCCCTACCTCGTGCCCAGCGATCTTCGGGATCTTGAGCTCCGGCAGAGAAAATCGCGGGAGTTTGATTTTCGGGACACGAAGCCCGAAACCTATGCCGACACCCACGCCACCATAATAGAAGTCGATCTCTTTTCCGCTAGGGTCCGCGAGAACAATGGTGCCGCCGGAGGCGACGACGAATTCGATGCTGACGCCGCCTGTCGCACCCGTCTTGTAGCTCCAGTTGCTGGGTCTCAGAATTGACACGGCCGATCCTCTCAGTGCTGTTATTTTTTGGGCGGGAGATTCATCAACGCGAAGAGAATGAATCCGACGCCGAATATAGTCGCCATCAAAGTCCAGTTCCACACGGCGCCGATCCTGTCGATCGTGGCAGTCCGCGCAGGCGCCTCCGGCTGATAGAGCACGGTGACCTTATCGCCGACCTTAGTGCCGTAGATCATTCCGCCCTGCGGATACGATACGCGTTCGCCCGTTTTCGTCACGAACTCGATCTGGGGGTGACTCCCGCCGGCGTTGAGGCTGACAACCTCACCGGGAACCGCGATCGCCGTCTGCAGGAAACCTCGAGTAGACCAACCGATGATCGCCGCAATGATGAGAAAGGCGACGCCAATCACAATGCCTACGGTAGCCTTGAACATGTGCCCTCTCGATCTCTTTCGTTTGCAAGCCAATCACGCAGGCGTGCTCGGGATGGATTTTAGCGTACTGCCCTTCGTCGTTCATCGTCGCCCAGGGCCGTGCAGTTTTGGCGGAAGAAGCGGTCGCGGGGTTCGCCGCCGATAGATTCGATCGGGCAGGCGATGCGGAGCAACAGCAGCTGACGCCGCTCCGCCATCGGTCAGGCCGTCACCGCGACGGTCTCGGGGCCGAGCCATTCCGCGATGTGTCGATAAAGGTGACCAACACGGCGATCGCCGCCGTCCGGCTGTCGCATTCGCTCGAACATGCCTATAGTCTGGGCATGTAGCAAAATAGGCCTTTCACTCACTGTTCCCTTCATCATGTCGGATGCCATCACACCGGTTAACTACTGCACACATGCGATCGAGGATCTGAAGGAGACCGCACGGAACACCCGAATGGGCGGGCTGACCATCGCCGCTGCGCGCCTGGAAACTGTGATCCAGATGCTGTCGACGGCGCCAAAGTTTCTGCTGCCAAACTGCGCGGAACTGATCGACACTGAAAATGTTCGGGAAACGCACCTCGAGCTGTTGCGGCTACCGTACCCGGTGACGGTGTTCGAGGCACCTTGGCACAAGGACGCCACGCCAGCTGCGACCGTGGCCGGAGTGACAGAAAGCCTGTCTACACGGCGGATTGCGCTGTGTTGGGAGATGACCGAAAATCAAATGCCCGTTCGGGGACTCAGGGAAATACCGCTTTTCCGTGAGCACTATCCGGAAGGTGGTGTTTTCGTTTATCCGATCTACTACTCCGACGATCTGAAAACGTGGAATCCGGGCGCCGGCGGGACATTCGTGCCGAGGGAGTTCCGGATACCCGAGGGGCACACGCCTACTCGAATGACCCAGATGATGCGTGATGTGAAGGAAAGCACGGGGCGACTTCATCGCAACGCGGTGGAGCATTTCGCGGAGCCTTTTGTTCTACTTCAGGAAATGTTTGACGTCGTTGTTGCGCAAAGCCATGGCGATGTCGATGCGGCGTTTGCCCGCATGACCTATGACGCTAACGACGAAGTGCATATGGCAATTCAGGCCTGCGCGGTATTGAATTGCGCAAACGTCGGAACAGTCGATATACACCCTAAGCCTGCAATGAACGCGCGACGGCTGGCCACGCGGCGGCCGCCTTTTTTTTCGTACAAGGTTTTGCAGGTCGCGGCGAGCAAGCCGGCGAGCGGCGCGAAAGGATCGGGCTCACATGCCGCGCCTCGCACGCACCTGAGGCGCGGTCATATTCGACGGCTGGAAGATCGGGTGACGTGGGTACGCCCAGCCGTCGTGAACGCCGGCAGTGATCGTGGCGTCGTCGAGAAGGACTATCGCGTTCGCAACCCCGAATCGGGCGGGGCGGAATGAATGGCTTGGTCCGGTCGTGGTCCGTGGCCTAAGTGGTTGGTCGGGAAGGATCTCAGCGACTATGCGGTCGATCGCATGCCGCAACCGTGGTGGCCAGGCGACGATGCGTAATGCCGGGTGGGGACTGTGAAAGATGGACGCCATTGTGGACTTTCGACAGCTGGTATGGGCTCCGCGCGCAATCGCAGAAGACTGGGGCGAAACGCCCGATCCGGTAGTCTGGATTGCGATCGACCTACTAGACACGTCGTGGTGCAAGACGCGGGATCACTACGTCGGTCCAGGCGGAATCGGGTCGACCCAGATCGGCAAGTACTCGGCCGTCGGTACTTTTTTGGCGGCGAATATCGGAAGGAAGGCTATTTTCGTTCCAAGCCTCTCGCTGGTCGCCGGCGAAGTGTCTTTTAATGACGGCCGACACACTTTCGCGTGGCTTCGCGATCACGGCCTCCGGGTATTGCCGGTCGAGGTCGGGCGTGCGTATGAACAAATATTCAGACGACGGTTTGAAACCACCGAGCGCGTCGGTCAGCTCGCTACCCAGTCTCCCTGATCTTTCTCAGCCGTTCACGTGACATGGTGCGGACGATCGAACCGCGTCCGCCCATTCCAGTAAGCCATGGTTGGTCACTGGTAGCGGTGGCGCCTTAGGCGAAGTCGCATACTTGACCCAGCACGTAGTCGCGTGGTCCTTGTCGTCGCCCGCCAATTTTTGCCGTTTTCGATAGAGGGCATCGGTCAAGGCAGACGCCGCCGAAGGATCGTTCAGACGCCAGTAACCGATCGCGAAGATGTCTGCGAATGCCTCGCGCCACAGCACCGTCGGCCGGCGATCTTCGACCACGAGAAAGCTATCGAGATCGTGGACCGCGGCTACGTCTCGCGGCGCGATCGATCGGTGTCCAATACCATTCGTCGCTTCCGGAGGGAGATCTCGCGAGACGTCGACGCAGTGTCCGAATTCGTGCATCAGAATGCCGCGTTCCCACAGCTCGGGATCGACCTCGCCAGGTGGCGAAAAGGTCTTCATGAAGACCGGTTCATTGAAGCCCAGCAGACAGTATCCCGCGCGGATCGCCATATTGGCGCCCGACGCATTAGGTATCAACAGCGTGGTGTTGGCCCAGTTAGAGCCCTTGTCACCAAGCACAAGGATCTTGCCAAAATTTTCCCGTGCATACGCGCGGACAGCTGAGAACCCATTCGGGTCATTGAGGAATGCATTCCGTTGCGCCTCGAACGCCGCTTGCGAGCGGTCCGTCAAGAACAGTCCATTCAGCAAGACTGCAAGAAGTGCAAAAGCGGCAACCAAAATGGATAGCAAGAAATACGAAACGCGCAGTTGAAGCAGGTCGGGGCGCCGATTGTCGCGCTGCGACGAAGCGTCCTGTTCGTTGAAGAGAACCCGCACACGCACTGTCGCGATGCTCGCGAGCAACACGCAAACCACCACGTTTATCGTATCAACCACCGACGCGGTGATGTGCGCCAACATGTGTGCGAATGCCGAGCCCACAAGTGCCCACAGCAATGCGGCCAAGCCCAGCCATGCCCCGGGATTCTTCCAGATGGTCTTCATTTGTTTTCGAGTTTCTTAATAGGCCTGCATAGGTTCCGGCCGGACGCTGGACACCGTGCTTGGCCGTTATTGGAAGGCGGCCGATATACCCACAGTCTTCGCGGCCCGCGTCGCTCTGTCGCTTGCCGACATCGGATGAAGGTTGTTCGCGCCTTCGTCCACCGGCCGAATCAACGTCACTAAAGTGACCCAAGTCGAGCCGGAATTTCGTCGTCAGGATAGAGGTGCATCGCCGTCACAACACCGGCCACTCCTTCGAGGTCGGGAAACAACACGGCCCGGCTGATGCCGGCGATTTTCAGCTCTGTGCGCATTCGCCCGAACGCACGCGCAGGGATCCTTACGTAATGCAACCGATCCTTATATGCCTGGTTCGTATCGAGAGATACGAAACTGATCCGCGCATCGTTAACGTGCCCCCGATGCAGGCTGAACCAGCCATCTTGTGCCGCGATCCGACGCGACACGTGGCGCGGTTTCAGAAGCGGCGTGCGCTCGACAGCGAGTGCATCAGAGCGCTCGTCGTCGCGAATCAGGTCCTTTCCGGTATATCGAAGAATCCAGACAGCGGCGTCCGGCGCACGCCTGCGGCCCTTTGTCGGCGCTGCCGGCTGATGAATCGCGAACCAGAGCGCGGCGAGCGCACTGCCGCTCCAGTCGAGCAAGCGAGTCGGCATATTGTGATGTTGCGCAATCGCCAGCCAGTCCGCATCGCCGAGATCGACGGTCGATTCGAGATGCGGTATCGCCCGCTCCTTAAACTCCCGCAACATCGCCTGCTCAGTGTCGGCCCACACGCGAGGGTGTCGCGCGATGCTTGGCTTGAGCATCCACTGCTCCTCGCGCTGACCTCGAAAAAGGACCTTCGTGTCGCCGTCGATGTGTCGGTTGATCGCCTGAAGATAGCTCGCTAGGCTGCTAACCGTCGCAATGTGTTGTTCGGCACGGCTCGTCAGTGAAATATCGTTCGCTTCTCGCATAGCGCCCTCACGCAGCTGGCGTCAACTTCGCATAGGCGATTTTCTCGAGGCGAACACGATCCGCGCGAGCTTCGACGGACTGCGATGTCCCCTGAGTGTCAACGAGCGCCTCCCACAACGCGAATGCGCCACGGGCCTCCCCGACCGCGAGCCCGAGACCATAGCTGCCGAATTCGCAAGTGGCGGCACGCTGCATCGCGTCGTGAATCTCGCGCTCGGCGCGTTTGGTGATCTGTTCGTAGGTCAGGCTGTTCATGTGTGGTCCCTCAGGTGGTTGTATTGGTCGTGTTGTGCCACGGCCTCTGTATGGCTGTCCGGTACCGATAGCGCTGCGGCTGCGTTCGTGCAGCTGGTTTCTACGAGAAAGCGACGATCGTGGGCAATTTCATACGCCGCGTCGACTCGCTCGCTTGGATGCTGATTTTATAGACCTCGTTGATGCTCCGGTTCGTGGGGATCGAGGATCGAAGGTGACCCGATCGCAGCGCGCAAGACAAAGGCGGTGAGCTCGCGCGCCTTCTCGGCATCGATCTTTCCCGCAGCCCCTTGATGAGAGAGTTCGGAACGGGCGTCATACAGCGCGGCGGCCAACTTCGCTTTCTCGGCGGCTTCCGGTCCGGATTGCCCTTCCTGATTAGCCGCACGAATGACCAGCGCGCGGAGCGCCGCTTTGTGGGATACCCGCCTGAGGTTCCCCAATGCCCCTACGATACCCGGATCACCCAGATCATTCGCCTCTCGAATCTTCTCCTCGATCCATCGGACAACCTTCTCGTCTCGCTTTGCCTGCGTCGACAGGGAATCGAGGATCGTCATGTACGTCAGGAATTTCGTCCGCGGCAGATTTTCGTAACTCGCCACCATCCAAAGTTCCAGGGCGGCCAACAAACGCTCGTCGGACACGGGCGGGCACTGGTTTAGCCCTTCCAACAAGGCGGCGGGATACCGAACCATTCCATATCCGCCAGCCCACAGCGGAGAGGAAATTTGGTCGGCCGGTACCAGTGTGATCTCGGGGCCGTTAAAGATCGCTCGCCCTACCGCAGACGCCGGTGCTTTTTGCGGCTCGGAAGCCGGAATGCTCAAAACGACATTACCAACGGCGCCTGCAAATACCGAGAAGGCTGGGATTCGCGTGCGAAGCGTCTCTATGAGGCGCTGAGCGTCCGACTCGTTCATCGCGTCGAACAAGAGCCAGTGGGTCCACTCCCTGGCCATATCGGTCGGTTCGCCGACGGTCGGAGCCGCGAACAAAGTCGCGCGATGTCCGAATAGCGTCACGGAAGCACCCGTGGCCTGCGAAAAGTCGCCGCCGCGCATCTCAAACGGCACATGCAGCCGGAATTGTTTTTGTTCAATGGTGGTCATGGTTTCCTTCGATCACGTTGCGTCGGCTGCTCTAACTGAATTTTTGCTCACCGTTTTGGAGGCGAATCCTGCAACCGGCCAGCTCACCGTGCTCTCTACGCGGAGTTTTTCCGGGCGAGCCGTGCATGGTACTTCGCCGCCTCACGGCGCATCCGCGTCTCTTCAGGCGACACATAAATTGACGTCGTACCGAGCGACGCGTGTCCGAGCGTGCGCTGCACGACCTCGAGTGCGACGCCGGCGGCCAGCATCTGGGTGCCGACCGTGTGCCGGAACGCGTGCGGCGACGTGCTCGATAGCTTGCGGCGCTCGGCCTCGCTCAGGTCCGGCATAAATTCGAGCAGTTGCCCGATTGCCCATTGCGTGAGCCCGCGCGCACCGCGCACAGAGTAGCCGCCACCGGTTGTGACGCCGGCGCTCTCTTCCTCGCAGTCGACGGGTTCGCCGAATTTCTTGCGCGCACGCGGCGTCGGCGGGATGACCAGCGGCGCCACCAGGGGCACCCCGGGCGGCTTCGCCGCGGCCGCCGCGTCGAGATCTTGGCCGCGATCACGCCAGTGCGCACGCAGCGCGTCGACGCACTCGTCGCTGATCGGCACGTAGCGTTGCTTGTTGCCCTTGCCGATCACCTCAAGCAACCAGCTGGCCGGCGCGTCGTCATCCGCCGGCATCCAGACGAGTCCCGTACGCGTCGCCGCGGCCGCCTCGGCGACCCGCAGGCCGCCATCCCCCATCAGCAGCAGCAACGCACGCGCGGCGCGCCAGCGCGGCCCGCTCGGACCCTGCAGCTCACTCCGTTCGGCCAGCGTTGCGCGCACTCGCGTCCAGAGGTCGAGCGGTAACGCCCGCTCCACCTGCAGCTTGCGCACGCGCCTGACGACGCTCGGATCGGCGACCGCCGCCCAAGGATTGCCAGCCAGGTATCGCACCGCCACCAGCCAAGTGAATGCCGCGCGAATCGCGCGCACCGCGTAACGCTGGCTTTCCGGTGACAGGCCGCCCGGCGCGAACGGTCGCCACTGGCGACTCGTGCGCGCTACCGGTGGCCCCGTAAAGCGCTCGCCCGGTGCGGCGAGAAACGCCTTGTACGCCTCGCAATCCTCGACCCTCATCGACGACAGCGCGACGCCGCGCTCTGCCACGCACCACAGCACCAGGCGCTCGAGCTCCTTCCTGTAGACCCGCTGCGTCGCAGGCCGGTCGTCGTATCGATGCAGGTACGCCCGCACCGCGTCCAAGTCGTGCGCCGCGCCGAGATACGCGAACACAGGAGCGCGGTTTGCCCCGTTGGCACCCGACAACTCGACGGGAAGTGTCAGGCGCTCGAGCGGGGCCAGCTGGCCGGCGCCGGCGGTGACGCTCGCCGACGTCGGCGCGAGCGCGTCGCCGGCGTCGACCTCGACAGCGACGGCCGCGCCGATCGACGCTGCGTGACGCTTGAGCCAAGCGACCAGCACCCGGGCGCGACCGATGCCGACGCGCGGCACCGATCGCCACCACTGCCCGCCGCGGCGATTCACGAACGCGACGAGCTCGCCGAGCGTATGGATGCCCTCGCTCTCGAGGCGCGCGGCAACGAGCGGCCGGAACCAGCGGCCCACCGGATGCTCGGCCTGCGGCGTTGCGATCGCCCATTGCGCGGCGACCTGCTCGATCAGCTGCAGCGACACGGGTGTCAGGCGCGGCTCGCCGTATTTGTCGATCGCCGCCTGCAGGTGGGATTTCAATACCGGCGACCCATCGCGCAGGGCCGCCGCGACCAGGTCGTCGCGCATCGTGCGCAGCAGCTGCGCGACGTCGACCGGCTCAACGGCATCGCGGTCGAAGTACAGGCGCTCGATCGTCTCGAGCGGCAGACCTTTCACCCGCGCGCGCAGCGCCGTGAATTCGGTACGGCTGTAGCTGCGCAACGGCATCTGGGTCAGCTCCTGGGGGCGATTTGCCATGGTTTAGCCTGCAGGAATGGGGGATACAACCGTGTCGGCCGTAGTGACACGCTGCAGTCGCTCGAACGCGGCGACATAGCGATGCATCGGTACCGCGGCCAGCTGCGCATCCAGGTGCGCGAGCACGTGCTCGACCGCGGCACGCTCGAGGTCGGTCAGCGCGCCCGATTCGCCACGCACGGCGCGATCGGCGCAGTCCTGCAGGGCTGCCTCGGCCCGACGATACGGTCCCGGCTCGACCGGGTCGAGGAAGTACGCGAGGTAGATCGCATTCAAGAGCGTGGCCAACTGCGCGACGTCGTCATGCGCGTTGCGCATTGCAGCCAGCGCGACGTGGTGCTTCAGCTGGATGCGGCGCAATTCGGCGGCCGGAATCGGCAGCAGCTGCGCCCGTGTCAGCGGCCGACGGTTACGGGTGGTCGCTTTTCTCATCAGCTCGGAAAATTCGACGACCGCACCTTGGCACAGCGCTCGCATTGATACGCGTGGAGCCCGCTGTCGTTCAGGATGTAGTGGTAATGGGTATGCTGCACCCAGCGATGCGCCCCCATCAGGCACGCTAACCGTGCCATCCAATGGCGAAACATGATGTCCTCCGGACCGGTTGGTGCATGCCGCTGGTGCGGCGCTTAATTCGGGGTTGAACGGGGACCGGAGCCGCCGCGTGGGCGCTCCGGATGCCTGATGTGACGGTGGTCACTCGGCCGTCTCGGCGTGAGCCGACCCGAAGGCTTTGGCCCAACTCTCGTCCGTGATGTCGTCGAGCGTGGCAATCGCGGCCGCGCGCGACGCGTCGATGGTCGACGCCTCACTCTTCGGCACATGCATGCCCGTCAGGACGTCGGAAACCGCAAAGCACTGAACATCATCGAGTCCGACGATCGCATGAACCGCCCATGTCCGTCCGCGGTGTTCGAACGGTATGCCGATCACTTCGACATCGCCCGTCCGCATGGCGAGCGTGAACACGACGCCGTTGACATACTGCGGCGCCGGCCTGGCCGGCGGCTTCTTCTTGGTAGTGCGAGCCATTAGGTCACTCCTAATCAGCCTGATTGAGAATTTCGACTTCGAAGCCGACCGGCCATCCATGGGTACGGACCTGCAACGCGTCCTCGGCGATCAATTCCGGGACAACGTCGTGGTAGTCCTCATCCTGCGGCGTGATCATCAGGATCGCGCTCGGCACGCCTTTCGCTGCAGCGATCTGGCCTGCCAGCCGCTTCAGCTCGGCAGTCCACTGTTCGACCTGGCGCGCAAGGACTTGCTGTTCTTCATAGGTCTTCATCGTTGGATTTCCTTGTCAGTTCGGGGTCAATGATGTCGCCGAATGCGGGCGACAGGCGTTCCACATCGTATTTGCCCAACACGCGACCTAAGCGCATGCCCACAGTCGATCGACCGATCTTTTCCAGGTAGATCATCGCGCCGGCACACATACTTTCTTGACCGCTTGCGACGTAGTGACCGTCGTCATCCCACACACCGCCGGTACGCGTGTTGTGGACGGTCTTGTGGCAGTGAAATGCGCTGTGATCGTTGCGCACCAGTCGTTCGATGATCCCCTCTAGGCGTCCCGGCGCGAGGATGATCGCGTCATGCTTGCGGAACGGGCAGTTCTCGCACGGGCGACGCAGCTTGAAGTAATTGTCGAGGTCGGCGCTCATTGGCATTTTTCTCAAAACCCGTATTGATCGTCGCCCCAGCGCCGCAGCACCCGGTAGTCGTGCTCGGGCAGTACGATCAGGCCCGCCTCGGCCGCCTCGAGCACGCGCTCCATCTGCCCGCTCAGGATCAGGTTGCCGTGCAGACCGTAGAAGTACCAGGCGAAGCGATGGCCGATGCGCTCGTCGAACTGCATCAGCTTCCCGTACAGGCTGTATACGTCCAGCTTCGCGGTGTTCTTCAGCGCCGCGATCTTGCGCGTGTGGGTCCAGCGCGGTATGAAATCCATCGCGCGGCCGGTACGCGGATCGGTGTAGTCCTCGGTGCTGAAAACCCACCGCTGACAGACGCGCTCGCCCGCCTGGCCAGCGCTTGACGCAGCCCAGTCGTCGAAGAAGCGGCGGCCGCGCCATTGTTGGTTGTCGTAGCCCGGCGTGAGCTCGCGCACACTGGCCACCCGCGATTCGCCCGTGTCGAGGTTCCGCTCGACCAACTCCCGATCGCCGTCGCGCTGCCGGCGCTCGTTATAAGTCGTCTCGGCGAGCGCCGCAAAGTGCTTCACGTCGATCACCGCCTCGAGCCGATAGCGCGGCGAGCCGAGCGTGCGTCGCTCGAAGCGAGCGACCGGCATGTCGTGCCAGCCGGACCGCAATTCATGCACATCCGGCACGCGCCAGGGCGTGCTGCGCGGAAACACCTCACGCTCGACGAATTCCTGTTCTTCCCAGATTTCGAGCTGCACGAAATTGTCCTGATCACCGCCACGGTCAAATACGAAGTAGTGCAACAGCGGCGGGACGTCGACCAACTGATAGCCGGAATCCCGGTGCGCGAGCAACACGTCCTCCACCGAGCCGCCGTGCGCGTCGAGCTGGGCGTCGATCCACGCGTGATAGTCGGCTGCGATCTCGCGGCCGTCGGCATCGATCACGCGGGCCGGCCGTTCAGAGAACTCGTCGCGTGTGACCGCGTAGCGCGCGCCGCGATAGTCGGTGCGGGTCGCAAACGTGGTCAGCAGCGCGGCGTGCTTCGACGTGACCGGGGTCGCCGCGACGACCGTCGCGAGCACGTCGGTCTGCAGTTCGTATTCTTTGCGCATTGCGCGCTCCTGTCAGAGTGAGTCGGGTTACCAGCCAATCTGCCGGGCCACGTAGTCGGGATCGACGGCGAGCCAGAGCGTATGGGGCTCGCGCTCGGCGCCGGCACGCAACAGAACCTCGACGCCCTTTTTCCCCCACTTCGTGCGGGGCGTGATGCCGACAACTTGATCGGTGCGCAAGAAGTGTGGCCCGCTGTCGTCGACGATCCGAACGGCGATCGGCTTGGTCGCGCCGATCCGGTGATGGACCTTGCCGGCCACGATCACGTAGCGAAACGGGACATCGCTGCTCGTGCCGGGGAACAACCGCTGCGCGTCGGCCAGCTGCGAGTCGGACAACTCGTCGTAGGTCTTGATGATCTCGGTCATGGTCTCGTTCTCTCGCTTCCTTGTCGGTCGGCAAGCGCTGTGGGCACAGTCGCGCGCGCGGTAAGTCTGCCAAATGCCCGCCCCTCTCGGGGCGGGCGGAGTTGTCAGTGGAGCATCGGTCCGAACAGCAGGCCCAGTTTGACGCTCCAGTACAGCAGTTGGGCGCCGGCGGCCGCGCACTTCAGCCAGAGAGTCACCGTTTCGAGTTTCATCGGGGCACACCCTTTTCCAGTTAATGTGCCCCGTATAGGTGTTCAAACTGATGATGGCCGTGACGCAGACGCGTTATTTCCCCGAAACCGAATCGCCCCTCGAATCCTGCGGCTTCTGCACACCGTGTCGCTGCGCGCTCTCGCCCTTCGCCGCCGCCTCGAACGCGGCCTGATATCTGGGCGCCAGGACATCCCAGCTATCCGGATAGTCGGCCGGTAGCGCCGACCGCAACCGGGTATGAAGCGCCTCGCCCGAAGTAGCCGCCGATACGGCGCGCGGGTCGCGCGGCAGGCCCGTGTCAACATCGGTGCTCGGTTCGCCTGATGCCCGATCGGCTCCGTCGACTTCGCGCAGCAATGCGCGGGCGGCCGCCAGCTCGCCGTAGACATGTTCCATCGCAGCAGTCCAGCCATGTGCGAAGGCCGGCTTCCCGATCTCGCCGTAGCCCACGGTTTCCGGCACGCCGGCTTTCACGGCCTCGAGCACGCTTCGCAGCTCGTTGAGCACGCCGCTATGGGTATAGAGGCCCGCGCGGCTCAGCTGAGCGTCTGCGATGGCGATCGCTTCGGTTTTGGCGTTCATTGTGATCTCCGGTATCGGGGCGTTCAGGCGGAAGCGACCTTCGCGGCGCACGCTTCGGCCAGCGCGCGAGCATCGGTCGCCCACGGGGTCGCGCCGGCCTCCTCGGCCGCGTTGCGCAGGAAGTGCGCGGCGTCCTGCCAGTCGCCGGCGGCCACGGCTTTCCAGGCCAAGCGGCAGCGCGTCACCTGGTCGTCGGGTGCGTCCAGCAGCAGGTCGTAGGCAGTTTTCATCGTCGCTCCTGGTGAAGGCGTTTCGGTCAGCGGCGCGGCGCGCGCTGCTCGAGGTGGATCACGTTCGACCGCGCAAACGTCACGCGCTCGGGAATGAAGAAGCCGCGGTATTCGTCGCCCACGTCGGCCGCGCCAACAAATTCCGTCACATACGCCCCGTAGCTCTCTTCGTCGGCGAGGCCGTCGTGCACGCGATCCAGACACACGGTCGCGCGCAGGCGCGGGCCGTCGACCGGCTGCAGCTCGACCACGTCGCCGCGCTCGATGGTGTCGCGCGGGCGATCGCGCAGCGCGTCGCAACCGCGCGTCATCGGGCCCGGCGCTGGCGCGAAATCGCTCGGATAGCGATAGCCCCAGGCGCGGCGCAGCAGCGGCCAAGCGGTGGCCGGTATCGGCGCTTCGCCCGCCTCCCAGCGCTGCACCTGACGCGGCAGCACGCCCAACAGCGCGGCGGCCTGCGCCTGGGTGCGCCGGCCACGCACGCGCAGGGCCTTGAAGGCCGCCGCGGTCGGTGCCGGCGCCGCGTCGGCGGGATGCGGGCCGAGCGGGTCGCCGGCGAAACCGGACGGCAGACCGTCGAGCGTCACGCCTCCGTCCCACTCGAGCGCGACGATCGCGCCGCACTGGGGGCACGCCATACCCTCGCCGTCGTGCGTGTCATCGGGTCGGCGCGTCTCGCCACGGTGGCCGCAGCCCGGGCAACGGTACACGTACAACACCGACATGAAGCCTCCTGAACAGAACCCGTCTTAAAGACGTATGACTCAGCATAGCACGTCTTTAAGACGTGTCAAACACTTTCGTAATCCGCTCTTCCGGGTTTTTCTACATTAAACGCAATGCCGATAATAGGAGTTATCGGCATTGACGATGCGCTACAAAGACCCGGCCGCAGCCGGGTCAGGTTCGGTCAGCGAGCGCTTTCGATCTCAAGTGCGATCGCCAAGTCGCGCGCATTGGCCGGTTTCAACGACGCGCGATTCAGGTCCAGCGTGATGTCGAAGCCCTCGCCCTGTTCATAGTCGGCGTCCACGCCCTTGCGCGCGAAGAAGTTGCGCACTTCCGTGACGGTCTCGTCGCGCAAGCGCTCGAGGCCAAACGCATCCTTCAGCTCGTTCGCCGGGATATTGAAGTGGTAAACCTGGTCGCCCGAACGGGCCACCCGTTGGATCGCGCTGTTGACAAACGCGTCGTACGCGCCCTGCAGGTAATCCTTATTCAGCGGCATTTCGCCCTCCATCTGGGATGTTTTCGGCGATTATACGGGCCGCTTCTCGCGTGTCAATCAAATTCTTAACGGACTCTTGACCGAGTCTTATAGATCGTGTCCGATCTCCCACCCTGCTTCTGTCGTCGGTTCTCGCGCTTTACTTCCCGGGCCGGCCGCTCACGCAGCGGGCTCGTCATCCGGTGGTTCGGGATCTGGCAGGAACGAGATCTGGCCTGGCGGGATGATGAAGCTCGGCAACCAGTCGTCGAGCGCCGTACACACGCGCTCGTAGGCTGCGTCAAGCCCGGAACCGTCCGGTGCGTTGGGGGCGTCCGGAAACAAGCGCCGGCCGATCTCGATCATGTCGTCATCAAGGAAGCCGTATCGCCCCTTTTGCAGCATGGTCCACAGCGCATCGTAGCGCTCGGCCTCGAGGGACATCAGACCGACCGACATCGCGTCGGCGATCCGGAACTTCATGTAGCCGATGCACCACTCAAGGAACATCTGCTGGACGGCCGTCATCGGGGGTATCACTTCGCCATCTCCTCCGCCGCGCCTGCGTATCGCAGGACGGCCATTGGGATACCGTATGCGCCGGCCCGTCAGGCGGCGCTTACTGCGCGCCCCGGGACGCGTAGGCCGTGCACACGATGCACGCGGCGAACGTAATGACCGCCGGTTGGCTCCAGCCGAGCGCGAGGCACCCGACCGTCAATGAAAAGGCCAAAATCGCCGCACCGCCGAATCCGTTCATCCCCGCTTCAATTCTGTTCTCAGGCGCAGTGTCGTGCGTCGGTGGCGCCCATCGTGCCGCCGGCGGCCGCCACGCCGCGTTACGTCGCCGATCGCAGCCAGTTTTCGACCGGCAGCCCGGCGACCCGGGTGAATTCAGCCGTGTTGTCCGTGACCAGGACCGCGTCGACGGCCAACGCATGCGCGGCGATCAGCATGTCGTTGGCGCCGATCAGCTGGCCTTGCTTCTCGAGCTCGGCCCGCAACCGCCCGTAGCACCGGTCCGCGTCGGGCTGCAGCGGCAACACGGTCAGGCTTGCGAGCAGCTGCTCGACGCGCTGCGCGAGCGCTGACGAGCCACGCTTCCAGACGCCGAACCGTAACTCGGCGGCGACGATGATCGAGGTGCACACTTGCTCCGGCGGAGTTTCTCCGATCCGGGCGGCGCATGCGCCGCGCGGGTCGCGGATCACGTTCGACAGGATATTGGTGTCGAGCAGATACAGCGTCATTCGATGTCGACCGGTTCAGCCGGAAGGTCCTCGATGTCCGGAAAGGTCTCGTCCAGCGGGGTCCATTGGGCGAACAGCTCGCGCAAGGGCGCGGCCTCTACGGGCTCAATGATCAAGCGGCGGCCTTCCCGGTGGATGGTGACCTCCGAAACCGGCAGTTCGAATTCGCGCGGGATCCGCACGGCCTGGCTTCGCCCGTTGCGAAACAGGCGCGCGTGGCGGGTGTCATGGGTGGGCATGGGGTACCTCCAATTCAAACGGTCTGGCATATGCCACAGCATATACAAGCCAACGCGAATTCGCAATGCACTCATGTCCATGTCGGCGCACCGATCGATCTTGCTGCTTGGAGTAAATCACTTGCTGTTGCGGGCCCGTTTCGGTTCAAGTGGGTGTTCGCGACTCACGCTCCGTGCAGGTTTGTCGGCGCGCAGCCCGCGAAACGACGGATGACGCAACTGTCCGGTCGGCGTCCACTCGAGAAACGCTACTTCGGCAACGAACTCCGGCTTCAGCCAGTGGAATTCGCGGTCGGCGTCGGGTTCCGGCGCGCGGACGAACGGCGAGCGCCTGCGGCCCAAGGATGCAAGGCGGTCTTCAAATACCCGTGCCTGGCGGGGCGCGAAGCGCGGCGCGACGTGCCCGACGTAACGCAGCTGTCCGCCTTCCTCGTACACGCCGAGCAGAACCGCTCGCACGCCCGCGGTGGCGCCCTTACAGCGCGAAAATCCGCCGATGACGAACTCCTGGCGTTTACTGCATTTGAGTCTGATCCAGCGGTCCGATCTTCCCGAGCGATACGGCGCGTCCACCCGCTTGCCCATGATTCCCTCTAGGCCGAGGGCACACGCCGAGGCCAGCATGGCGTCGGGGTGGGCATCGATCGCCTCAGAGAAGCGCCCCTCGTTCCCGAGAATTTCGGCCTCGAGCTTCGTTAGCGTGGCGCGGCGTTCTCGCCACGTCCACGGCCGGAGATCATTGTTGTTAAGCCACATCAGGTCGAAGACGACAAGCGAAATTCCTGCAGTTCGACGTCTATCAAACGCATTCTGCAGGCCGTTGAAGTTTGGCCGCCCCTCTGTATCGAACCAGACGGCCTCCGCATCAAGCCACGCACCGTTGACCGGCAATCGTTCAAGGGCGGACCTCAGGTGCGGTAGTCGGGCAGTCCAGTCGTGGCCGTTCCTGGTGAAGATTCGAACGTCACCGGCGTCGATACGCGCGAGCATCCGGTAGCCGTCGAATTTGATCTCATATCCCCACTCTCCTGACGTTGGGGGTTCTGCAGCAAGCACACCAAGCGACGGCTCGATGAATTCCGGCATGCGTCTATTTCTGGCTACTGGCGTCCGGGCACGGATGCCGCGCTCACTTGTCCACCGCCCCATATGCCCTCCTCGCTTTGAAGGTATGTGGGCAATCTATATGCCCGTTGCCTGGGGCGTTTGACTAGGCCAGACCGATCTTGGCTCGAGCCAAGATCGGCCGTCCAGAGAGTGAATGCACTGTTCAGGATTGGTGGCAATCGTAACCTCCCCAATCTCAGCAAGGTGCTTCCGCGGAATCTTGGCTCGAGCCAACTCGTGGGCATCTTGTGAGACTCCCTATGGAAACCCGTCTTGGCTCGAGCCAAGACCGTTTAGAACCGAGGTTCATATGTGACCATTCAACATCGGATCTGCGATCTTGGCTCGGGCCAAGCCTGTGGTATTTTCGATTTCAATCGTTGTTACTTGACCACATTCCGTAAAAATCACAAAAAAATATAACGATTTTATTGACTTATTTTGATTGAAGAATAAAACTCCGAACGTCGAAACGAACACTTTCCGATGGAGGTGAAATGGTCATCACAGTTGGGGCGGAAAAAGGCGGCGTTGGGAAGACACGCTTAGCAACGCACATAGCAGCGTTAGCTGCAACGAACGACGTTGACGTGGTTCTTCTCGATACGGACAAGCAGGGGTCCGCGATGAGCTGGTCACGAATTCGAAACGAGGAGGGCGTTACACCAGCCATTCCCGTGCTCGCTCTTCCGGCGAATCCAGCACGAGAGCTGGCAAATCTTGCCAACAAGTACACCCTCGTCGTGGTCGACATCGGTGCGCAGAACTACCGGACGATGCTCGAATGCGCACTGTTATCCGATCTCGTGTTGGTCCCGTGTGGGCCTGATCAACAAGAGGTGGAGTCGACCCTGAATGTCTTCGCGACCCTTAAAGACATGGGGCCGCGGCATGAAAGCGGGGAGATCCCTGCATACGTGGTGCTCACTCGGGTGTCGCCGGTCGAAGGATCGAAGGCGACTGCGGAATTGCGAGCATATTTGAAAAGCGAAGACATTCGACTTTTCGATTCACAGATCCCACAGAGAGAAGCTTGGCGTGCGACGGGCAAGACCGGGCGGGCCGTTCACGAGCTGAAGGGCCGTGATCGGTCGAAGAAGGCGCTAGACGAGATGGAGGCGGTCTATCGGGAAATCATCGAACGGATCAATGGTGCGGAGGTCAAGTAATGGCTACGTTTAAGAAAAAAGCCGTCGCGGTCGAACGGGTTGCAGCGGTGGAAGATGCCGCTTCGTTGGCTCCCATCGTGGGCGATCCGCGCATGGCGCCGCCTGCGGCGACTGTCTCCCAGCTTCGGGGGGGCGAGGTTGGCTCGAGCCAAGAGCCTGCTAGATATGAAATTGGGCAAACGTATGAAGTCCCAGTTGGCAAAATTAAATCGAATTCTGTTAACCCAAGGGCCATCTATACAGCTTCTTCGGTATCTGAAATGGCGGAGTCGCTCGCGGCCCGCGGGCAGGGGCAGTCCGCGAGTGCCTATCAGGATGAAGCGGGCGACCTCGTACTAATTGACGGAGAGAGGCGCCTTCGCGGGGCTCGCACAGCAGGTCTTCCTACGCTGCGGCTTGAGATCCGGCCGAAACCAGCCAGTGAGCGGGAGCTGTATGAGGAAGCCCGCGCTGCTAACGTGGAACGGAAGGATCAGAGCCCGCTCGACGACGCGATCAAATGGAAGGAATTGCTATCGCGGAAAATCTATCCGACGCAAGCGGCTCTCGCCAAAGCGTTGAAGCTCGGGGAAGATCATGTAAGCCGGACTCTGTCGCTTTCTCAATTGCCGAGCAAGATAGTTCAAGCCGCGGCTGAATATCCCGAACTTCTTTCTCTCAAAATGCTGAACGCAATTCGAGAATTCTGGGAGGTGAAAGGGGAAGATGAGACCCTCGACCTTATCTCCGAAGCGGCCAAAAGTGGAATGGGTTACCGCGATGTAGCTGCTCGCCGTAAAGCTGCTGCGAAAGGGACGGTTCGCCGGCCCAGGTCGACGCGTGAGCAACTGACCTTCCGCGGAGCGAAGGGCGAGTTTAAATCGTTTGAAGAAGATGGCCGGATCGAGTTGAAGCTGAAGGGGCTGGCGCCGGACGTCGCGGCAGAAATCAGCGAAAAGATTTTGGCTCTCTTTCCGAAGGAATAGCGCGGCTGTTAGAGCGGGAAGCGAGTTGGAATCGATAACGGGGTGTCCCCTTGATGACGCAGGAGGACGTTGCTCACGCGACCGAGCATGGTACAAGGCTATCGTTTATGCAGCGATGGAAGCTAGCGTTGCCTAGTAGCTTGGACTCGTCTCTGGAGCGATGGAGGGTGACGTTCTTCCAGCGATGCTCTATATGGGGCGGGCACGAGCGCGGGAGTGTGTACTCACCTTGCAGCGCGGCAGCCTGACGGTATTGTCTCGTTCTTCCAGCGATGCTGACAGGGCGGGGTCGTCTCTCCAGCGATGGTTGGGAGGACCACTATGTCTCGCAGTGTCGTTCATCCAGCGATGATTTGCCGTTCCGACGCGGCTCTGTTGGCGCGGAGGTATCGTGCTTACAACGATGGATAGGTGGATTAGAAAAAGATTAAAAGAAGATTAGGCGCTGTGGACAACAGCGGTAGCCGATTGATTACAAAGATGTTTTTTGCAAGGCTCGCTCGCTGGAAGAACGATAGTGGCATCGCTGGCGATACGAGTGCTGCCTCGCTGGAGGCACGATTGACCACGTTGGAAGCACGATAGGGGCATCACGCTGGAGGAACGAGGAACATCGCTGCAGTGACGAACGTGCCGTGATACCTCGCTGGAGGCACGATAGTCTCGTAGTTTTTTTGCTGAACCATCGCTGGAGAGACGAGACAAGGGTCTTGATGGCGAAATTCACGTACTTATACTTCTCGCATGGCAAATTCCATCGTCGACCAGGTGAAAGCGATCGCAGCCCGAGCTAGCAGCGCGGGTGTGGAAACGCAATCTCATCCGACACAGATTCCACTGTGGCCGGCGAACGTTCGTGGGATGCCAAACGCCCTCGCGCGCTCGGCACTGTTCAACGTGAACAAATCGAATGCGCCGCGTAGCCGAATGGAGAAGGCGCTGATCGCAAGCGTTGATGGCGTCGAAATTTCGTTTAGTGGGGAAGAGCTTAGACAGGACGACGCGGACGTCTTTCTTGAAGTGCTTCACCTGGCCCGTGATACTCAGCTGAACGAGAAGGTGGAATTCACAGGCTACAGCTTGTTGAAGTCGCTTGGCTGGGGCACGTCGGTAAAGTGTTACGACAGGCTCGTGACGACACTGGAGCGGCTGCAAGCCGGGCAAGTCAAGGTTCGCTTCACGGGCAACAAAAAGGGGTTTGTCGGGTCGTTGATTCGTAAATTTCTGTGGAAGGAAGGCACCGAAACGGGAACGGACGGCAAGACGAGGTGGGTGGCGTACGTCGAACCGGAAATCGTCGCACTATTCTCTGATGACGATTACACGCGGCTCGCGCGCGAGCAGCGTCAGCGACTGCGATATGAGTTGTCGAAATGGTTGCATACGTACTACCACACCCATGCAGTGCCTTTCGCGCATTCCGTACGTTTCCTTCATCGTCAGTGCGGTTCGCAGACGAAAGAGTTGTTCCACTTTCGCGCGAATTTGAAGAAGGCACTCGACGAGCTCGTAAAAGAAGGCTTCTTGGTCAGTTGGACCATTGATAAGTCTGACCTTGTGCACGTTGTACGAACATCGTCACGCGGTGCTATAGCGGCCTGAAATGCGAGTGGCAAAGTTCGACGGCTGCGGTCGTAGTGTGACGAGGATTGCCGGTGTTGGTGGTCTGCTGTATTTATGAAGGATTAAGATCAAGAAGTACTCTTGCCCGCAAGCCCGTTTTTTTTGCTTTTTTGCTTATCCACGGGAGCGCCAGACAAATGGGCGGTGGCCGATACGACCAAAGGTTGGTGGTAATAGTGGCATGCATGGCAAGCTTCTCTGCATCTGCGGCGTCCGTGTGTCGATTGGGTCCTAATAGTACTCGTCCGCCGTGGGTGCCTCGGATTGAGGCGCCCTTTAAGGCTTTCCACATTGGCGATCCACCGGGTATGAAGCCAACTCCGTTTAAATTGAACGACGGGTTGTCGCCTTTGCGCGCGAGGAGTTGTGTTGACGGCGCATCAAAGCCCGTCTATTTGAACGTCGAAGCCCACGGAGAAACTGGCGTCATCTACGTTGCATCTGGGTCGTGCCTGGATACGTTTGTTCCTAAGGCCGAGATTTCAAGCGGTTGCGAGGGGGCTCCGAATTGCTCGTCGATTCATTGGGAGAACTGGTGTTATGAGGACGGGAAGCCGTCGTACATAGGATTTCAGGGCAATCTCTCAAATCGTGGGAGCTACTATGTTGAATCGGCATCAGTCGATGACGCGACCGTATTCGTTCGGGGCTCCGGTCGATTCCTTATTGATCGAGGTCAAAGTGAGCGGACGTTTTTGCTGTCGTCGGTGAAGTCCCAGCGGCTGCTCGTATGTTCGAATTTCCCTCGACTGGTTATATCTGTCTCGAGCGATCCTTTCGGACGTCATCAAAGTGGACAGATGATTGCGTCCTCTGCCTGTACCGCAGTCGAAGGAAATGCCGTGTGGGTACAGCCACCTGAAGGCACACACCTTCAATACAGCGGGACATATCAGTTGCTTAAGTCCGAAAAATGACCGGACTAGCTTCGTCAAGTCGCGTTTGATTGAGCTTCCGCTCGTCGATCAACAGAACTGGCGCGCCGTGGTCGGTAGCGCGCCGAGCAACTCGGTCCTGTCGACGAGCTTGCTCGCGATCAAGTGCCTCACTTTCCCTTCGGCCTGCCACACGCCATAGACGGCCAGCAGCGCGGCGTCGAGCGCTTCCTTTCGAAACTTCTCCAGCAGGCCGGGCCAGAGGATCACGTTCACCGTGCCCGTTTCGTCCTCGAGTGTCATGAAGAGCACGCCGTTCGCTGTTCCTGGCCGCTGCCGTACCGTGACCAATCCGCATGCCCGCGCCAGCTGGCCGCTGCGCAGAGTCGCCAGTTGCTCGGCCGACTGCAGGTGGTCGCGCGCCAGGCTATCGCGCAGCAGCGCCAGCGGATGGCGGCCCAGCGTGAAGCCCATCGCGCGGTAGTCGGTAACGATCTCGGTACCCTCGGAGGGCTGCGGCAGCGCCGGCGCCGCATCGTCGCGCTCGGTGCCGCGCAGCAGGTCGCGATCGGGCGCGGCGGCGGCCGCCAGCCACAATGCATCGCGCCGGTTTCCGCCGGCGAGCGCCCGCAGCGCATTCGCGCGCGCGAGCACCTGCAGGTCGTGCCGGTCGAGCTGCGCGCGTCGCGCGAGATCCGCGACGTCGACGAATGGTCGTACCGAGCGCGCGAGCTCGATGCGGCCGGCCACCTCGGCGCGCATGCCGCGTAGTAGGGGATCTACGCCGGAACCCCAGAAAATTCCGTCGTTCCACATTGTGAACATTAATCGGCTTATTCCAGCCGAAGAATGTTGGAGCGACGTCCGGTGAGTGACATGACGGTCTCGGTCACACGGACCATCAGGACCGTTACGCGGGGCCCAGTTCGATTACATTGTGGGACAGGTCGAGACAATCTTCGCAGTCCCGGCAAACCCAGTGCAGCATCGGCCCGACCGGATCTGGATGGTCGCTGAACGTTGTCAGCGCCGCGTCGTACTGAGCATCGGACGTGCTCGAGCGCAGTATCCGCTCGAGATTAGACTCGATGCTGTCCAGGCTGCATTCACCGATGCCGGACTTGAACACCGTCACACCGCCTGACGGGTTGACCGCGAAGAAGAAAAACGCCTTCGTGTCGACCATGTGCGACAGGATTGTCCTGGCGATGAAGTTGCTCGGATTGATCAGCGCATTGAAGATGCGGTAGCCGTAAAACTCTAAGCCGAAGTGTACGACCTCGAAGTCGTCGGTGCCGCGTATCGAGTGGCCAAAGTTGAAACCGCTGCGTGTTACGTCGTTCGGAATGTCATCCACCGGCCGCAGTGCCAGGCAAGCATAGTGCGTCTGGCCCTCGGCCACGAGTCCCATCGCAAAGCAGGGCGCGCGCTCGGCCAGCAAGGCCTCGACAAAATTCCGGTTCATGCGGAGCGTTGGCAGCATCGGGCATCCTTCATCGTGAATCAAATCAACATTTGCCGACCTGGCTGTGCGGTGCGTCGACGTCGAACATCAAAGGCTATACATCGTCGAGCTCGAACAGCGCGCGATCGGCGGGCCGCGACAGATAATCGTCCATCATCGCGCGGAAATCGGCTTCATCCCACTCGCCGCGATCGACACGCCGCAGCAACGCCTCGCCGGCCAGCATGATCTTTCGCTCGCGATCCGCGCGCGTTTGCTTGACCTGCTGGCGCTGCGCCTTAGCTGCCGCTTTGCGGGCTGTTTTCAGCTCCTGCAGCTTTTCGTCTGTCGCATCGAGACGACGTTTCAGCATGTTCATTCTGGCGTCCTGTTCGAAGAAGCGGTTTGCGCGGGAAACCGGCGCGCCGGCGTGCGCCGGTTCGTTACATTCGCGCCGTACTGTCGCGCCCAGGTGCGTACCGAGGGAGCGATATCGACTAACGTCGGCGGCATGTTCGGCAACACATCCATCGTCCAGCCACCCAGCCGCTTTGGCGCAATATACGCCGGTCGCCAGCTGCCGTCGGCCAGGATATCGATCACGAACAGCGACGTGCCGACGCTCAGTCGCCAGGTGTTGACCACGGCTGGGGGTAAAGGATTACCTGGTTGTGGCATCGTATTCCACCGTAACAGGAATAAGGGATTCCAAGCCAGAACCGCCGAAAATTCGATCACTCCAATTCGAGCCCTGCAATGAGCGCGTCCAGGTCGATTTTGTTGTCGCTTTGAAAAGTGTAGTGCCCGTTCAAAAGGATATGCCGCCAGGCTGCCGGTGATATCTGCGTAAGCCGCGCCAGCGCCTTGGCGTTGCCACTGGCCTCCCATTTCGTCAGTAGATGCGACAGAATCGCCGAGTTGTAAAAAATGATGACGTTGGCGATCAGCCGGGCGCACTGGTTGCTGATCTCGATTTCGATGTCGGTGCGGCCGGTCAATTCCTTCTTGCCGCCGACCTGGGCGATGGTCGAACGAAGCTGATGGTAAGACTCGAGGCGGTTTTGGGAGCGATGCACGTTTCGCTCGAGCTGCGGGTCGCGCAGGTAACGCAACGTGTAGATGGTACGAATGAGCTTATCGAACTCAAAAATCGCGCGACGTGTCGGGTTTTCCTGCGAGTACGTACATAGTTTGCGGATCAGCGAGCCCTGCGTGATCTCTTTGAGGCCCAGCGTGGCGACGATCTGATCGATATTTGTCTTCTCACTGGTGATGAGCTGCCGATCGATTTGTCCGATCGGCTGAATCAGGCATTTCTCGTACAGCGCCGGGTCGTCGATACAATACAATTCCTGCAACTGGTCATCGAGGTTTGTGAAGCGAGGCTCGAAGCGCAACCCGAACCAATACAGGATAGCGAAGTTGGCTTTGTTGATGCTGTGCATGTCGCCGGTGATCGCAGTCGGCACTATATCCGACGTGTTGCGATACCAGATGTCGAACACGTGATGCGCCTCGTACTCGTGCGCGCCGATTAGGTAGCCGTTCAACGGGACATGATTGCACAGCAGCGTGTAGGCGACGACGCCTTTGCCTCGTCCGAAGTATTTGCGCGAGTAACGCGCCTTCACGGTCGGTCGCTCGACGCCGAATTTCTGCCCATCGACGGCGCTGTACAGCGCATCGAGATCGAACGAGTAGTACGGGAAGATCGGCAGCGCGGCGATGGCGTTGCTGATGCAGTCGTTGGCCGCATGCAGCGTCGCCTGACGCAGATACTGCTGGTAGGTGCTATCCAGAACGTGGTACGGAATGTCGCTGGTGCGCGCCATGACATGGTTGCCATGGTTCATTGCCTGAGCGATGATAACCGCCATCAGGCTATCGGCGTCCGCTACCTTCTTCGCGTAGCGCGGCTGCAATGGCGTCAGCGCCGACAGGAACTGGCACTGGCCGTTGACGAAGCGGAACACGTCGGCAACATCGCAGAATGGCAGTTGCTCGTAGAATGCCTGCTCACGCACCTTCTGGTTCTCGGTTTTCGGTTTGCGCCAAATCAGCTTCTGCGTATCCTTGTCGTATTCCAGGTGCGTAAGCTTGCCCTGTTTCAGCTCTCGGTTGAAGGCCAGCCATTGTGCATGCAACTCGGCCGCTAACGCATCGAGTTGGGCATCGATTGGCTGCTGCAGGAACGGGATCTCCATCTGCGCCAGCGCGTCGGCCTTCTCGTTCATCGAAACAAGCTCGTCGGAGAAGTGACGATGTTGCAGACTGTCGTCGAGATAGATCTCTCCCGACTGGAAGCGCTTCCGGATCTGGCGGTACAACCAGAATTCGTAGCGATCGGCGTGCAAACCGGTCGGCTGACCATCAGCGCCGAAGATCAGCAGGTACGGTCGCAGGCGCTTCGGCAGCGTGGCCGCGGGACATTCGGCGAGCGGTCGTTGTGACAGGCGCTGCTGTTTGGCGAAGGCCCCCTTGACCCAAGCCAGCGCCGCGAGCCACGGGTTGTCTGGGGAGGTGCCGACGAAGTCGAGCTCGACGTACAAGGGGCGCAGGTGACGGCGAATACGTTTGGCTAGGCCGTCCACCGCCAACCAGTGTAGTGCCAGTTGACTCAGCGGCTTGACCGTCATGCGTTGCGCCGTGTTTTGTAGCACATCTTTGGCCATGATTTTATAGGCGCGCTGACGCACCTCGCCGAACGGCGTCGGATCGGCTACGCTGTCGTCCACATAGAGCGACAACAGGCGGCCGATCTGCGGCGTTTCCCGATGGCGTTTTACTTGCTCGGCGATGAGTGACTGTTTCGCGCCCGCGCTGCTTTCTTCCTCGAGCTGCTTCATGTGGAAGGCCATCGCATCGACCAGGTTGTCGGTGAGCTGTCGGAAGCGCACCCAGGCGTAACACAGCAGGTAGAGCTGCGCCTGATCCGCCTTCAGGTTGCGCAGGTCGTGGACGGTATAGAAGTTCGCCAGGCTTGCGTAGTACAGCACGTTCTGCTGCGAGATATCCAGCCGGGGCAGCAGCGTCCTGGCGATTTCGTGCAACGGCTGCAGCGTGCCGCGCTTTTCGCGTTCGCGGACCATCTGACGCCAGCCGAAATTCTTGGCATCCTGTTTCAGCGCCGCCAGTTTCGACAGAGTATCATCGCGCACCAGAAGTTGGTCTAGCGCGGTTTGGGTCAATTCGTCCAATACGCCGGTGAGCAGGTCGCCCAGCCGCCGACGTTCGACGGACAGGGCTTCGCTGACTAGCTCTTGCAAGGTCGTGTAGCCGGGCCGGATCATCTTGTGCTCATTGAGCCACACGATGAGCTCGGCGGCGACGAATCCCGGTGTCACGTCGCGACGTACGATCTGCGCGGCCTGCTGCATGAGTTGCGGCAGGAAGGCGGCCACCCACGGTCGATAGCCGTACAGTTCAGCGATCTGTTCGCGCTGGGCGTAGTACTCGTGCCGGGTGATCGGCTTGCGTTCGAACGGCTCGCCGTGGAAATAGCGGCTCAACACGAAATCGTAATCGTCCTCAACCTCGTCCCAATCGAAGCGGAAGAAGGCGTGCTTGGACTTGAAGTAGCCAATCTGCAAGATGCAATAGACCTGCGCGGGTATGGAGGGCCGGCTACTGGCGAGCGCCAGTTCGGATTCGGTCAATGCCAGGTATTCCAGCCGCTGCGCATCGTCGAAATCAGGCAGGCCATACAGGGCTTCCTGTTCGGCGTCGGAAAAGACGCTGAGCAGCTTATTCTTGTTGATCATCGACCATCCTCTCCACGCAACGTCAGATCCTTCAATTTTGTGATATCACGACATGGGGTACGACAGAAATATTGAACTCCCGCATTCTACAGAGATAAGCTTTATTATCTCTGTGGCATTGTTTCCATATTAAACTCGATGACATGAAAACGCGCCCCACGAGCCCGTCCGCCGCCGACATCCCGACCGACTTTCCTGATGCTGATGCACTGGCAGCGCTGCGTGCCTGGTACGAGGGCGCATCCTCGCGTGAGGCGGCACACCGGTACATGCAAGATCGGCTCAGCCACAGCCAGTCAGCCCGCGGCGTCATCGGCCAGATCCGCCGGCAACTGGCACTTTATGCCCGTAACCGACAGCGGGCAGATCTGGCCACGCTGTTCGAATGCCCGGCCCAAAAGCGTATGCATCATGCGCGCGCCACCACGCAGGCTGTCGAGCTACTGCGCATCATGCCTGCGCCAGCTCCGCAGATCGGCGACGACATTGCGCACTGGCTGCCGAATCGCGCTGCCCGCACCCTGCACGCGGCCGGCATCCGGACCCTGGCCGATCTCACGGTACGGATTCCGCGTCGCCGGCAGTGGTGGACCGTCATTCCGGGTCTCGGGCCGGCCAGTGCAAGAAGGATCGAGGCCTTCTTTGCCGCGTACCCGGCGCTCACGGAGCGGGCCCGCGCACTGATCATCGCGGATCGGCAGTCAGTCGTGACGCCTTGGGAGCAA
This sequence comes from Burkholderia metallica, assembly GCF_902832845.1. GTDB lineage: Bacteria > Pseudomonadota > Gammaproteobacteria > Burkholderiales > Burkholderiaceae > Burkholderia > Burkholderia metallica. The sequence continues at coordinate 47,241 of NZ_CADFDB010000021.1, forward strand.
CTACGGCTACCGCACGAGATCGACGGATCCGCCGGCGCCTTCCGCGCACCGGTGTCGGCCTGCATCCTCGGCGTCGACAACGATTACGACGCTATCCAGGCATGGCTCGCGTTGCACGAATCCCCGGCCACGCAGCGGGCCTACCGCAAGGAAGCCGAACGGCTGATTCTCTGGGGCATCGTTGCTCGCGGCAAGGCGCTGTCTTCGCTGACCACCCGGGATGCCACCGACTACAGGGCGTTTCTGCGCAGACCTACACCGCGAGAACGCTGGGTCGGGCCACCGCGGCCGCGCACATCAACGGACTGGCGCCCGTTTGTCGACAACCTCTCGGCCCGTTCGATTGCGCATGCGCTTGCCGTGCTCAGCGCCATGTTCCGCTGGCTGGTCGAGCAGCGCTACGTCGTGGCCAACCCATTCTCCGGCATCAAGGTACGCGGCAGCAAGCGCGCCATGGCTCTTGAAACCTCGCACGCTTTCACCGAAGGAGAATGGATGCTGACGCGCACCATCGCCAACGGGCTCGAGTGGTCGTACGGCTGGCAGGCGCCCGCTGCGCAACGGTTGCGGTTCATGCTGGATTTCGGCTACGCAACGGGACTGCGGATCAGCGAACTGGCTGACGCCACACTGCGCAGCATCGAAGTCGACGCAGCCGGTGATCACTGGCTGCACGTGGTCGGCAAGGGCGGCAAGCCAGCCCGCGTTACCCTGACACCCCTAGCGCGCACAGCGCTGGACCGATATCTGCAGGAGCGGGGGCTTCCTGTCAGCCGTGCTCACTGGAATCCGACCACGTCCCTGATTGGCAGCCTTGACGACGCCGATGCCGGCATCAAGCCCTTGCGGCTGTGGGAAGTCATGCGCCGGTTTTTTCGGCTCGTCGCGCAGATTATCAAGAACGACCATCCGGTGCTGGCTGAAAAGCTGCATCGGGCCTCTCCGCACTGGATGCGGCACACCCATGCGACCCACGCGATCGCCAGAGGGGTTGAGCTGAGCGCCGTACGAGATAACCTGCGTCACGCGTCGATTTCGACCACGTCGATTTACTTGCATACCGACGATGTAAAGCGGGCACGGCAGTTCGGGCAGGCATTTACCGACTGAGTTACTCGCTCGGCACGTCAGGCAACAAACCGATTGACGTTCACAATGTGGAATGACGGAATTTTCTGGGGTTCCGGCGTAGAACCCCTAGTAACGAAAAGCCCAGGCGCACCGGTGCCGATGTCGTCGGCCCTTCGATCACGGAATCCCATCCGCTCACGGTCACGTCGACCGGCAGCACCTCGACGCCGCGGCGTTTCGCATCCTGCAGCAGCTGCGATGGCGTATAGAACCCCATCGGCTGGCTGTTGAGCAGGGCGGTGAGAAACACGGCCGGCTCGTGCCTGCGCAGCCAGGCGCTCGCATAAACGAGCAGCGCGAAGCTGGCCGCGTGGCTTTCCGGAAAGCCGTAGTCGCCGAAGCCCTTGATCTGCGCGAAGATCGCCTCGGCGAACTCGCGGTCGTAGCCGCGCGCGAGCATGCCGCTAACGAGCCGGTCGTGATACGGCTCGAGGCCTCCCTTGCGTTTCCAAGCCGCCATCGCGCGGCGCAGCTGGTCGGCCTCGCCGGCGGAGAAGCCGGCGGCCAGCATCGCGACCTGCATGACCTGTTCCTGGAAGATCGGCACGCCGAGCGTGCGCTCGAGCGCGGTGGCGATGTCCGGCGACGGATACGTGACGGGTTCGAGGCCCTGGCGCCGGCGTAGGAACGGGTGAACCATGCCGCCTTGCACTGGGCCTGGCCGCACGATCGCCACTTCGATCACCAGGTCGTAGAAGCACTGCGGCCGCAGGCGCGGTAGCATCGACATCTGCGCGCGCGATTCGACCTGGAACACGCCCATACTATCCCCGTCGCAGAGCATGTCGTAGGTCGCCTTGTCCTCGGCAGGAATGTCCTGCAATTCAAAGGTCTCACCGCGCTTTTCGGAAATCATCGTGAAGGCCCGATCGAGCGCCGTGAGCATACCGAGCGCGAGCACGTCCACCTTCATCAGGCCGAGCGCTTCGAGATCGTCTTTATCCCACTGGATGCAGCTTCGGTTCTCCATCGCAGCATTCTCGATGGGCACCAGTCGTGTGAGCTTGCCGCGACTGAGTACGAAACCGCAGGGATGTTGCGACAGGTGCCTCGGGTAGCCGAGTAGCTGCGCGGCGAATCCGGCCCACTGCTGATTCAGCGGCGCGTCGGGATCGAGGCCGGCCTCGGCAAAGCGCTGCAGCAGATCAGCACGCGAATCGAACCAGTGATGTTGCTTCGCCACGCGATCGACGATCGCCGGATCCACACCGAGCGCCTTGCCGGCTTCCCGTAATGCGCTGCGCGGCCGATAGGTCGTAACAGCTGCTGCGAGCGCGGCGCGGTCGCGCCCGTACTTGCGATACAGATATTGGACGATCTCATCGCGGCGATTGTTGGCCACGTCCAAATCGATGTCGGGCTCCTCGTTACGTTCCCGACTGATGAAGCGCTCGAACAAGAGATTGGAGCGAGCGGGATCCACGGAAGTGATGTGAAGGCAGAAGCAAATCGCGCTGTTCGCGGCAGAGCCACGCCCCTGGCACAGAATGCCGTTGCTGCGCGCGAATTGCACAATGTCATAGACAGTCAGGAAGTAGGGCGCGTAATTTAGTTCATCGATCAATTCGAGCTCGTGCTCGATCTGCGCCTGGACGTCGACCGGAATGCCGGCGGGGTAACGTTCGCGCGCGCCGATGTAGGTCTGCTCGCGCAGATACGTCATCGGATCGTGGCCGGCCGGCACGACTTCGTCGGGATACTCGTACTTCAGGTCGTCGAGCGAGAAGGTGCAGCGCCGTGCGACGCGCACGGTTTCCTCGAGCGCGCCGGCGGGATAGAGGTTGGCGAGCCGCAGACGCGATCGCAGGTGACGCTCCGCGTTCGGCGCGAGCTCGTACCCGCACTCCGTTACCGGTCGGCCGACCCGGATCCCCGTCAGCACGTCCTGCAGCGGCTTGCGTGACCGCACGTGCATCAGCGGCCAGCTGGTGGCCACCACCGGCACGCCGTGGCGCGCGGCGACGCGCTCGACCGCGCCGCGGTGGATGTCGTCCATCGCGCGTGCGTGCAGCGTCAGCGCGACCCATGCGCGATCGCCGAACACGCGTGCGAACCATTCGACCTGCGCGTCGAGGCGCTGCTCGTTTGCCGGGAAGTCGGGCGACAGGATCGCGATGCAGTCGGGCAGGCTGCGGAGGTGGGTGTACGGCGCTTCCGGATGCTCGAGATCGAGCGGTGCCAGCCGGTACGTGCCTTTCTTGCTGCGCATGCGACCGAGCGAAATGAACTCGCAGAGGTTGCCGTAACCGTCGCGATTCATTGCCAGCGCGGTGAATGCGAGCGCGGGCGAGCCGTCGGCGGCCGTCAGCCGGAAGTGCGAGCCGATGATCAGCTGCATGTTCGCCGCCTTCGCTTCGACGTGCGCGCGCACGACGCCGGCCAGCGAGCACTCGTCGGTGATCGCGATCGCGCTGTAGCCGAGCTGCGCCGCGCGCGCGACGTATTCCTCCGCGCGCGACGCGCCGTGCAGGAACGAAAAATCTGAGGCGACCTGAAGTTCCGCGTACGCGGGCAGGGCGCCGAAACTGCCGGCGTCCATGGCGATCAGCCGAACAGGCCGTGAAGGAAAAAGCGGGATTCGCTTTCGTCACTGGCTGTCGGCCGCTCCTTGTAGATCCAGTAGCAGACGCCGTGGTCGTCCTCGGCGACGAAGTAGTCGCGCGTCACGGTCTGCCCATCCTGCCAGCCGCCTTCGATGCGCTCGCCCGGCGACACAATGCGCAGCGGTGTGCCGTAGAACGGTCGATGCTGGCGCGTGAGCAGCGGCACCGGCTTGGCAAGCAGCCAGGCCGGGCGCGGCAGATCCGCGGGCAGCGGTGCCGGCTTCGGCGCGTCGCGCATCGGCACCCATCGAGCAGCCGGCTCCGGACGGTAGTCGGCCATGGGAGCTGGGACGAGCACGTTCTCGGCGCCGAGCCGTGCCGTCAGCAGTTCGAGCAACCGTGCGTGATCCTGCGGCGTGCCGCCGGGCTCCGGGAACAGCGAGTCGCTCGGTGCGGCCGCTTGCTGCACGCGACGGGCGACGAGCCGCACGGCGATCACTGGGCCGGCGAGCTCGACATGGCCGAGCCGCTCCTTGACGAGCCGCGTTAGGTGATCCTGCCTCGATTCCACGTACAGCAAGAAGTTTGATAATTTTTAGTCTGTATGGAGAAGAGCATGGCAGAGAACGCGGTACCGAGACGGCAGTACACGAAG
>NZ_CADFDB010000022.1 GCF_902832845.1 Burkholderia metallica
CTCGGGCAAGATCATGCGGCGCCTGCTGCGTTCGCTCGCGAAGGGCGAGGCGATCACGCAGGACACGTCCACGCTCGAGAACCCGGCCATCCTCGAACAGTTGAACCGCTCGATGTGATGTCGCCCGCCACGGCGGGCGTCTCACTTCACTGCGGCGCCGAAGCGCGGCTGCGCGCCGCTCCCCCAGGGCTCGCGGCTACCTTCGCGCCGGCGAGAAGCATCGCCGCGCATTCCCCGACGGCACGGCATGCCGGCGGCTCGCATCGATTCCGCCACCGCAGTTTCAATTAGTTTTACTTAATACAAATTCCACGAAAAGGAGACAGACGATGAAGAGCAGGACATGGACGATTTGCGCGGCGCTTATCGGCGCGGCGGCAAGCACGAGCGGTTTCGCCCAGAGCAGCGTCACGCTGTACGGCGATCTCGACGCCGCGTTGCTCTATACGAACCGATCGCTCGACTCTGCAACCGGCGGCAATGCCGGACGCCAATTCGCACTGACCGACACGGGCATGACGCCGACCAACTTCGGCATCACGGGCACCGAGGATCTCGGTGGCGGGCTGCACGCGAGATTCAAGCTGGAGAGCGGCTTCAACATCACGGACGGCGCGTTCGGCCATTCGAACGGTAACTTCTTCGGCCGGCAGGCGTGGGTCGGGATCGACGGCGGATTCGGCGAAACGAAGGTCGGCCTGCAGTTCTCGCCGTTCGTGCTCGCGATACTCGGCTCGGATCCGCGCAACGTCTCGCACTTCGGCGCCGCACTGATTCCGTACGTCGACAACGTGCTCGTCACGGGTCTCTTCAACCCGAACGCGATTTCGTACACGAGCCCGACGATCGCCGGTCTGACGGCCAGCGCGATGTTCGGGTTCGGCGGAAAAGCCGGCGACTTCCAGGCGGGACGCCAGTATTCCGGCAGTCTCACCTATACGAACGGCGGCTTCATGCTCAACGCGGCGCTCTACGACGGGAACGGCGGTACGTCCCCCACACCGGTTCCGAGTACGGTGGCGTTCGTCGGTCGCACGATCGGGTCCGCCTACACGTTCGGGCCCGTAACCGGCAAGGCGTCGTTCACGAGCTACAAGGTCGCCGGCTCGTTCAGCAACAACGTGTACAGCGCCGGTCTCGACTATCGCGTCACGCCGGCCCTCGACCTGAATACCGGCGCGTGGTACACGACCGACCGCAACGACTCCCACAATCATTCGCTGCTTGCCGCGGTCGGCGCCGACTACAGCCTGTCGAAGCGAACGGGCCTGTATGCGCAGGTCGGCGTCGTCAACAACCACGGCGCGATGAATACGGGCCTCGGCATCACGGGCGGCGCGTTGTACGGGTTGCCGGGCACGACGGTCGGCGTCAACGCCGGCATTCATCACGTGTTCTGACGCAGCGCGTGCGGACGGGCGGCCGATACGTGCCGCCCGTCTCGCGCCACACCGCCATGCGGACGCCACGACAACGCGGCACCCACGCGCGCTGCCCCGCACCGGTCGCACCGTCTGGAATGCCGGTCTCGATGTTTACCCGGTCTCAAGTCCGCAGCCGTGCTGCCGTCAAGTCAGGAGCGCGCACCCGATATCCGCCAGGAACCGGGCATGCACGCTCTCAAGGAGACCCAGCAACGTGAATTTCTTCGGAATCGGCCGCGGCCGCCGTTCGTCGCGCGCACTCGTCGGCGACATCGCCGAGCAGGCCGGCAGGCTCGGCATCGAGATCTGCGACGTGTCGGGCCACGTCGAGGAAGTGGCCGCCCGCGTCGCCCGTCAGGCGCAGGTCTGCCACACGCTGCGCGAATCGGCCGCGCTCACGCTGCGCGGCAACCACCGCATCGCCGAGGCCGCGCAGCAGGTGCGCGACGTCAGCGCCAATGCGTCGGATGCGGTCCGTCAGTCGCAGCAGACGATCGAGGCGTCGCTCGCCGACATTCACGGGCTCGTCGAGGGCGTCACCACGATCAGCGACCAGATGGGTGCACTGCGCGACGCGCTCGATCACGTGCGGGCCGTATCCGAGGATATCTCCGTCATCGCGCGCCAGACGCACCTGCTCGCGCTGAACGCCGCGATCGAGGCTGCCCGCGCGGGCGACGCGGGCCGCAGCTTCGCCGTCGTCGCCGCCGAGGTCAAGAACCTGTCCGCGAAGACCGGGCAGGCGACGGCCCAGATCGAGACGACCCTCGCGCGGCTCGCCGAGCAGACCGAACACCTGATCGCGGAGGGAACCGACAATGCCGCACGCGCGCACCGCGTGCGCGAAGGCACGCGCGCGATCGGCGACGTCGTTCACGCGACCGGACACGCGATCACCGAGCTCGCCGGCGAGGCCGAACAGATCGCGTCGCTGACGGACGAAATCGAGACGCAATGCCACCGTCTCGACGAGCAGGTGGGCGAGATGGCGTCCGGCGTCGAGAACTCGGCCGACAACTTCTCGCAGGCCAAGGACCGGCTCGGCAACCTGCTGTCCGTGTCCGAGACGCTCATCGAGCTGACGGCCGCGACCGGCATCGAGTCGCCCGACACGCGCTTCATCGAAACCGCGCGGAACACGGCCGCCGCGATCAGCAAGCTTTTCGAGGACGCGGTCGGCCGCGGCGATATCGCGCTCGACGCGCTCTTCGACACGCACTACGAACCGATTCCCGGCACCGACCCGCAGCAGTTCATGACGCGCTTCACGGCGTTCACCGATCGCGTGCTGCCGGCCCTCCAGGAGCCGGTGCTCGAGACCGACGCGCGCATCGTCTATTGCGCGAGCTTCGACCGGCAGTGCTACCTGCCGACCCACAACCGGAAGTTCTCGCTGCCGCAGCGCGCGGACGCCGCGTGGAACGCCGCGAACTGCCGCAACCGCCGGATCTACACGGACCGGACGGCGCGCAGCTCCGTGTCGCATACCAAGCCGTTCCTGCTGCAGACCTACCGGCGCGACATGGGCAACGGCCAGTTCGCGCTGATGAAGGACGTGTCCGCGCCCATCGTCGTCGGCGGACGGCCGTGGGGCGTCCTGCGGATCGGCTACAGCGTCTGAATCGGCGCGGGCGGACCGCCGCTACTGCTCCAGCCCGACCCCCAGCGGCCGCTGGTCGCTGCGCCCGTGATCGTCGACCACGCGCACCGTGTAACTGCCGGCCGTGCGCGGCTGCCAGAACAACGCGTCGCCCGGCGCACTGCGCCCGACGAACGCATCGTTGACGAACCAGTACAGCGCATGCGCGCTCGCATCGGCCGTCGCGTTGAACGCGATGCGCGTGTCCTCCGTGCGCTTCACGCGCATCGCATACGTACTGCCGCGCAACGGCGACGTGATGCGCGGCGGATCGCCTTCGACCTGCCCCGCGTCGCGACATTCGGCGTTCTGCGGCGGCCGCCTGCGCGGAATGCCGGCCTGCGCGAACACCTGCTGCAGATCGGACGGCCAGAACTCGAAAATCTCCGTATGCGAGCGCTTGCCGTCGTACGGTGGGCATGCGGCCTTCCCCGTCGCATCGTCGATCACGACCGGCCGGTGCACGGTACTCACGCGAATCGGCGACGTGCCGGGAATGAACCACGTCCAGCCCTGCTGCGGACACCACTCGTTCGGCAGATCGCCGCTCGCGAGGCAGATCCGCACGCGTTTCAGCTTCGGCGGCACCGCACGCGGCGGCTCGACGAGCGTGCGCTCGGCATTCAGCGCATCGACGACCTGGAAGAACAACGGCGCGGCCGCATCGACGCCGACGAACGCCGTATTGGTCGAGTTGTCGAAATTGCCGACCCACACGATCAGCACGTACGGGCCGAACACGCCGGCCGTCCACGCATCGCGGAACGACCATGACGTGCCGGTCTTCCAGTAGACGGGGACGCTCGACGGCTGCGCGCCGCTCGTCTCGTCGGGGCGCAGATGCTGGCGCAGCATGTCCATCGTCATGTAGCTCGCCTCCGCGCTGAGCAGGCGCCGGCCGCTCGGCGCCGGTTCGTCCGCGCGCAGCCGCAGCGGCCGGAACTCGCCGCGATTCGCGAGCATCGCGTACAGCGCCGCGAGATCCTGCATCGTCACCTCGCCGCCGCCGAGCACGAGCGCGAGCCCGTAGTGCTGCGCGCTCGCGAGGCGGCGCACGCCGGCTTCCTTCAGGAACCCGTACAGATCGGGCGACTTGAGCTGCGACGCGACCCACACGGCCGGCACGTTGCGGCTGCGGTTCAGCGCGTCGGTCGCGGTGATCGGCCCGAGAAAATGGCCGTCGAAATTCTCCGGCGCGTACGGGCCGAACGCAGTCGGCACGTCGCGCAGCACGGTTTGCGGATGCAGCACGCCCTGGTCGAAACCGAGCGCATAGATGAACGGCTTGAGCGTCGAGCCCGGCGAGCGTCGCGCGAGCGTGCCGTTCACCTGTCCGTCGATCGAGCGGTCGAAGAAGTTCGCGGAGCCGACGAGCGCCTTCACGCCCATGTCGCGCGTATCGACGAGGATCGCCGCCGCGTTGCGCACGCCGCGCGTGTCGTTGCGCGCCACGTAGCGGGCGATCTGCCGCTCCAGCGTGCGCTGCAGGTCGAGATCGAGCGTGGTCACGAGCCGCGCGTCGGCGTCGCGGCCGGCTGCCCCGCCGCCCGAGGACGTGCGCCACGCGTTGCGTGCGGCGAGCGCCTGGTCGACCGCGTGCGGCGCGTCGAACGGCAGCGCGGACAGCGGCCGCATCGCCAGCGGCAACGCGAACAGCGGCTTGAACGACGCATCGCCCGGATGCTGCGCCAGCCAGCGCGCATACAGCCGGTTGCGCGACGCGGCCAGCGCGCGGTTGATCTCGTCCTGCCCGCCGCGCACGCGCCGCGCCGGGTCCTGCGGAATCACCGCGAGCGCGAGCGCCTCGGGCAGCGTCAGCGCATCGGGCATCCGGTCGAAATAGACGACGCTCGCGGTGCCTGCGCCTTCGACGTTGCGGCCGTACGGCGCATCGTTCAGATACGCTTCGAGAATCTGTCGTTTCGAATAGAAGAGTTCGAGCTGCACCGCGCGCGCAACCTGTTCGAGCTTGCCGGCCGGCGTGCGCGTGTTCAGCTTCCACAGCGAGCGGGCGAGCTGCATCGTCAGCGTCGAGCCGCCCTGCGGATTGCCGCCGCGCACGTACGTGATCCACGCGCCGCGCGCGAGCCCGTACGGATTGAAGCCGGGGTGCCACCAGAACCAGCGGTCCTCGTGCAGCATCACGGCTTCGACGAGCTGCGCCGACATCCGGTCGAGCGGCACCCACAGCCGGTAGCGGTCGTCCTTCGCGAGCGTGAGCCTCAGCAGCCGGCCCTGCGCGTCGACCACCGCCACCGACGACGGCTTCCAGTCGCGCAGCGGCGGATGCGGCCACAATCGGCACGCGGCCAGCGCGCCGAACACGAGCAGCGCGCCGGCGATCCAGTTCTGCCAGCGATGCAGCCAGCGGCCGGCGCCGTGCAGCGCTCGCCGGCGCTCCGAAGCGCCGTCAGCCACGTGCGGGCGCTCCTCGCAACCGGTGCGGCCGGCCACGCCGTCGCAACCGCATCGTCATCGCACGCGCTCCACCGTCAGCGTCGTGCCGCCCGGCGCCTGCGCCTGCACGCGGCGGTCGTACATCGATTCGCCATAGGCCGGCGGCGCGACGAAACGGCCCGCGTTGCCCGCCTTGATCCGGTAGACGAACTCGCGCACGTCGGTCGTCGCGGTGCCGTAGATCACCACGCGGTCCTCGCGCACGTCCGCGAACTGCGGCTGCCACGTCGAACCCGTCACGCCGATCGGCGAACGCCACGGCGCATCGGCCACCGGCGCCGACGCGCCGCCGTCGCCGTTGCCGTCGCCGTCCTGCGTGTCGGTGACGGGCGGCGGCGCGATCACCGGATCGAAGCCGCCCGGCAGCAGATCGACGATCGCGATGTTGCCGACGCTCGCCGAACCCGTCGCGCGGATCTTCAGGTGCACGTCGATCTCCTGACCGACCGTGATGCTGGCGAGCGGCTTGCCGCTCGTGTCGGTGTAGTCGCGCACGATCTCCAGCCCGTTCCTGATCGCCTTCGTCGACGTGCCGCGGTCGTAGCCGGACTGGCTCGCGATCCACCACGCGGGCAGCGTGCTGCCGTTCACGAAATCGACGCGCGACGCACCGGCCGACCACGTGCCCGAGCGCACGAGGTTCGCCTGGATCGACGACACGTCCTTCGCCGCGGCACCCGTGCGCACTTCGTCGATCGCGAGCTGGTCGAGCTGGCCCGCGCTCGACGTCGCATACGCATCGAGCGCGAGGATCGTCATCGCCGACGACAGCGTGTTGTAGCGATTGTCGACGAGCGGCGCGGCGAGGTTGTCCATCGCGCGCGGCGACAGCTTGCGCACGCGGTCCGGGAAGTGCTTCGCGATCAGGTACAGCACGCTCGCATCGCGCGTCAGCGGATCGACGTAGTAGCCCGTCGCGTAACCGCCGTCGGATGCACGCTTGCGCTCGAGCAGCGCCTGCGGGCCGGCGATCAGCGCGGCGGCCTCCTTGTCCTGCTTCAGCAGTTGATACGACGCGGCGAGCCACGCGGCCGCGAGATCGTTCTTCCAGTCGTTCGGATACGCCTCCTGCAGCCGCTTCTGCACGGCCGCGAGGCTATTGGTCGTCACGTTGCCCTGGCGCGTCAGCAGATACACCGCGTACGCACGCTGCCGCAGCAGGTCGAGCGAGCCGAGCGAATCGTTCGCCGCGAGCTTCTGCAGATACGCGTTGCCCGCGTCGAGCATGTCCTTCGGCACCGCGATGCCGCGCTCGCGCGCATCGAGCAGCACGTGCATCGCGTAGGCAGACACGAACGGATCGGCATCGGGCGTCGCGCTCCACAGGCCGAAGCCGCCCTGCGCGTTCTGCCGGCTGCGCAGCACGCCGAGGAACTGCGCGATCGCCGCCGCGTTCGTCGCGTCGGCGCCGGCATCGGTCGCATGCATCGCGCTCGTCAGCGCACGCACCGACAGCCACTTCGCCGCGAACACGCGCGGCACGGCCGCGCTCACCATCTGCTCGCTGCAGGCGTGCTCGAAGTTGACGAGATACGACGACAGCCCTTCGGACAGCACGAGCGGCGCGGTCGAGATGCTCGCGTCGCGCGACGCATACGCGTCGTACATCGCGCGCAGGTTCGGCACGCTCGCCTTCTTGCCCGGATCGAGCCGCGCGATGTCGAGCTGCGTGCGGAACGCGGCGGCCGGCCGCACCGATACGTCGACGCGCTGCTGCGCGCCCTTCGCGCCGTAGCGCGCGCCGAACGACAGCGCACCCGAGCCGAGCGTGTCGGTCGCTTTCACACGGAACATCGCGACGCCTTCGTGCTGCGGCGCGAGCGCGACGTTCTGCGTGGCCGGCCCGATCACCTGCAACTGCGGCCCCGTCTTCAGCGTGACCGCGACCGGCACCGGCTGGTTGCCGACGCCCGTCAGGTTGTTCGAGACGCCGACGCTGACGTCGGCCTCGTCGCCCGGCGCGAGCGTCGTCGGCACGTTCGGCGACAGCACGAAATCGCCGCGCACCGTCGTCGCGCCTTCGAACGTACCGATCAGGTCCGGCGACACCGACACGGCCATCACGCGCAGCTTGCCGTTGAAGTAGTCGGGTACGGTATAGCTCAGGCGCGTGTCGCCGTTCACGTCGACGATCCCCGACCAGTAGACCACCGGCTTGTCGCGCTTGCGCTTGAACGGGTTCAACTGGCGGCCGATCGCATCGTCGGCGTCGCCGCCGGGCGCGGCCATCGCCATCAGCTTCTCGAAGTCCGGCAGGATCAGGTCGAGGATCTGCGACGTGCCGACTTCGAGCATCCGCTTGCGGAAGAAGAACTTCAGCGGATCGCCGAGCTTGTAGCGCGCGACCTGCAGGATGCCCTCGTCGACCGCGAACACGACGACCTTCGCGGGCTTCGCCGAATGCACGGTGAAATTCACCGTGTCGCCGGGCTTCACGAGCGCGGGCGCATCGACCGACACCGCGTTGCGGCGCGCATCGAGGTTCACGGAGAACGGCACGACGCCGTAGCTCAGCGGGCTCATGAAGATTTCATCGGACGACGGATCGCGAATGTATTGCACGTTGATGTAGCCGTTGCCCTCGAAGCCGGCCGGCACCGTGATGTGCTGGATCGAGCTCGTCGTATCCGCATGGAACCACGCGTGCGCATACACCTTGTCGCGTTCGATCGTGATCAGGCCGCTGCCCGCGTAGGGCGCGCGAATCGCGATTTCCACCTGCTCGCCCGGCTTGAAGTCGTGTTTCGACAGGCTCACCTGCAGCTCCGCATTGCGATCGAGCGAACGCGTGACGTTCGCATCGCCCGTCACCGAATACTCGATGCGGTTCACCGCGGCGCCGGCCGCGTTGCGGATCACGAGCGCATAGCTGCCCGGCTTGTCGGTACGCAGCGTGAAGTCGAGCCCGGCTGCAGGAATCGTCAGCGACTTGTCGTCGACCGGCACTTCCTTCAGCCGCGAATCGTATTTGTATGCGCCGGAATCCTGCCTGGTCAGCACCGACACGTAGCGTTCCTCGACGAGCTGTGCGCGCAAGTCCTTCACGTCGATCGCCTTCGCATTCGGATCGATCGCGACGAGCCGCACCGTGCGCGGGCTGCCGCGCTTCACGTAGCCGAGATCGTCGACCGACTTGTAGCCAACGAGCCAGTCGTTGTTCGACACGAGCGCTTGCGCGTTCGCGGCGACGCTGCGCCCGCCTTCCGCTTCATACGCCTTCGCCTGGAAGTAGAGCTGGTAGGTCGCGTCCGCGTACTTGTCGAGATCGAGGTCGAACTCGGCGTGGCCCTTGTCGTCGGTCGTGCCGTCCTGCAGCGTCGTCGTATAGCCCTCCTTCGCGCGGCGGGCGTCGAAGAAGCGATAGCCCTGCCAGCTTCGGAACGACGGCCACACCGGGCGCAGCGTCAGCGTCGCCGCCACGCGGCGCTTCTCCGCCGGCGTGCCGAACAGGTTCTGCGCATCGACGACACCCTTCAGCCCCTTCGGCTTCACCCACCCTTCGACCACCTGCTGCGACAGCTTCGCATCGACCTTCATCCGGTCGGGCAGGAACTCCTTCACCTGCACGGTCGTGCTGCCGATCGGCTCGGCGCCCGGCTGGCCGTCCTTCACGATGTAGAGATTGACGGTCCACGTGCCGGTAGGCGACGTTTCGGCGGTCGTATAGCCGAGCTCGGTGAAGCCCGTCGCATCGACGGTCACCGGCTTGCGCTCGACCGTGATCCCGCGCGGGTCGACGATTTCCGCCTGCAGCGGCACGCCGGCCGGGCTGCGCGCCCAGCTCGCCGCGCGCACGATCAGGCCGACGTGGAACGGATCGCCGGGCCGGTACAGGCCGCGATCCGAGAACAGGTACGCGGACAGTTGCCCCTGGCCCGTCGCATTGCGCTCGCCGTCGACGTCGAAACGCGAGAAATCGAGCTGACGATCGCGGCCGGCCACCGGCAGGAACGACAGGTCGGTGTCCTTCTTCACGATGTACAACTGCGGCCGCTTCTCGCGGTCGAGGCCCTTGAACGCGGGGAAATGCACGACGCCGTCGGCGCCCGTCGTCTGCGTGAACAGCGCCTGGCCGTTCACCGCGAGCACCGACACGGTGGCGCCCGCCACCGGCTTGCCCGTGCGGATCGACTGGACGAACACGTCCTGGCTGCCGTCGAGCGCCTTCTTGACCAGCATCCCGAGATCGGTCACGACGATCAGGCGCGTGTCGCCGAGTGCGCTGTCGCCGTCGTCGCCGTTGCCGTTGCTGTCGCCCGAATCGGCGTTGTCGGATTGATCCTGGCTGTCGCCGTCGCCGGACGATGCATCGCTGTCCTTCGCATCGTCGGCTTTCTTCTTTTCGGCGGCCGGATCGTACTTCGTCAGGTGCAGCAGGAACACGCCGCGCTTGCCGCCCTTCAGGTACTGGCCGAGATCGATGCCTTCGTAATGCGCGTGGCCGGGGTCGCCCGCCGGGAACGCGCGCGTCTGCACGAAGCGCTCGACGATGTGATCCTCGCTGAACGCGTACGACAGCTCGGGGCGCGCGTACGTGCCGTTGTTGAAGCTCACGAGATGCTGAAGCTGGTCGGGCAGCACGCGGCCGATCTCGACCTTCATCCCCGGCAGGTTGCGCGACACGACCGACAGCCGCTTGCTGCCGCTCATCGACAGCAGCGAACCGTCGGCCATGAAGCGCAGCAGCTTCGGATAGTCGGGCACCGTGAACGTGGTCGTCACCGGCTCGGCGAGCAGGTAGCCACCCGCCGATTTCAGGTCGCCCGCGAAACGCACGACGATGCGATCGCCCGGCGTCGCGTGATACTTGAAGCTTTGCAGCGTGGCGTAGTCGTTCTCGGTCGGCACCGCGTCGAGCGGCAGCGGCTTCGACTGCTTCAGCACCGCGTCGCTGATGTCGGACACGTTCCATTCGTATGGCGGATCGTCGTCCGCCTGCTCGACGCCCGGCTTGCGCTTCGGCAGCACCCACGCCTTCGCGCGCGCAGCCAGGTCGGCGCTGCGCACGCCGTCCGACGCTTCCGCGACGAGTACCTGCTCGGGCTCGTAGCGCTCGTTGTCGACGAGCGTCGGCGCGACGTTGCCGATCGACAGGCTGTAGAGCCCCGGCACGCCGACCGACGCGTGCAGCACGTCGGGCGTGCCGTTGCCGCCGCGCGCGCTCTTCACGCCCTTGTCGACGTCGAGCCGTGCCACCAGCGGATCGCGCGGAATCTCGAGCGGCTGCGAGTGGACCCACGCGCTCGTCTTCATCTTGTCGTAGCTGACGGTGTAGCGCAGCGGCGTCGATGGCTTGCCGTCGCGGCCGACCAGCACGAGGCCGATGCGCTTCTCGAACTCGGCCGGATCGACCGGGTAGTTGAAGCGCAATTGCAGCAGCGCCTGCTTCTCCGCCGGATTGTCGGGATTCTGGTAGAACTCATTGTTGCCGAACGTTGCAGCGAACGCCGGCAGGTCGAATGCAAAACGGTCGTCGCGCATCGTCACCTGCGGCGCGAACACCCGGTGCACCGCGAAACGCACGTCGACGTGCGCGCCGACCGGCCAGTCGGCCGCCGGCGTGAAGCGCAGCGTCTTGTCGTCGACCCACTCCCAGGCGCCCTTCAGCGCGGGCGTCATCTCGATGCCGTCGCCGGCCGGCTTGCCGACCCGTTCGATCGGCGCAGCCGATTGCGCGAACACGACTTCGAGCGGATGCACGGTGATCTTCGGCTTGTCGGCGTCGTCCACCTCGTAGGTGGTGATCGCCGGCGCCTTCACGGTGAAGCCGACGGTTTCGGGCTCGGGCGGCTTCGGGCGATGCTTGAGCCAGTAGCCGCCGTAGCCGAGCGCGGCCGCGAGCAGCACGAGGCCGCCCGCATGCCACGGGCGGCGGCGCACGGCCGCGGCGGTGACGCCCATCCACGCGGGCGCCGTCCACGACACGTCGCCGACCAGCGGGCGCAGCGCGCAGCCGAGCAGCCACCAGACGAAGCCCGCCGCGCGAATCGGCAGGAGCAGCAGGAAGCGCAGCAAATCCATTGTTATTTCCTTGTCAAGGACATGCTGCCTGGTGCGGCAACGTTCCCCGAATCGTTATGGGTCTGTGACGGCGCGGCCCGGTTGCGCCGTTGATTATCTGGAATATTCGACCGAATGCTGGCCGCCATTATCGATCAGACCCGAAACGATGGAAATATCGGTGTGCCGGCGTGCGACGCCGCCCGACGACCTGCCGCCCACGCGAATTTCGATTCACCGTCCCACCGCTGCGCGCGGTCGCGCCGCGTTCGCTAGAATGCGCGGCTCGGCATGATTCGAATCGAAATGAAAGGAAACCGCTTGAAACTCCCGTTCGAATGGCAGATCGGGCTGCGCTACGCGCGCGGCGGCCGGCGCTCGGCCGGCGACGGCTTCGTGTCGTTCATCGCGGGCGCCGCGATGGCCGGCATCGCGCTCGGCGTCGCCGCGCTGATCGTCGTGCTGTCGGTAATGAACGGCTTCCGGACCGAAGTGCGCGACCGGATGCTGTCGGTGCTCGCGCACGTGGAAATCTTTTCGCCCGCCGGCGCGATGCCCGACTGGCGGCTGACCGCGCACGAATCGCTGCAGAACCCGGCGGTGCGTGCAGTGGCGCCCTACGTCGACGCGCAGGCGCTGCTGACGAACGCGGGCAGCGTGACGGGCGTCGCATTGCGCGGCATCGATCCGGTGCTGGAACCACGCGTGTCCGAGATCGCGCGCAAGCTGAAGACGGGGCGCCTCGACGCCCTCGCGCCGGGCGGGATGGGCATCGTGCTCGGCTCGGCGCTCGCCGACGCGCTGCACGTGAAGATCGGCGACCGCATCACGTTCTTCGCGCCCGGCAACACCGCGCGCATCGGCGACGCGCTGCCGCAGTTCCGGCAGTTCAACGTGGTCGGCACGTTCGAGTCGGGCCACTACCAGTACGACAGCGCGCTCGCGTACATCCACATCCGGGACGCGCAGAACTTGTTCAACGTGCGCGCGCCGACCGGCATCCGGCTGCGCCTCGACGATCTGCAGCGCGCGCCGGAGATCGCGCTTGCGCTGTCGCGCACGCTGTCGGGCGACCTCTATATCCGCGACTGGACGCGGCAGAACCGCACGTGGTTCGAAGCCGAGCGGCTGCAAAAGCGGATGCTGTCGCTGATCCTGATGCTGATCGTCGCGGTGGCCGCGTTCAACCTCGTGTCGTCGCTCGTGATGACCGTCACGCAGAAGCAGGGCGACATCGCGATCCTGCGCACGCTCGGCGCGCCGCCCGGGTCGATCATGAAGATCTTCGCGATCCAGGGGATGACGATCGGCCTCGTCGGCACGCTGGCGGGCGTCGCGTTCGGCTGCGCGATCGCGGTGAGCATCCCGTGGGTGCTGCCGGCGATCGAGCAGTTGCTCGGCATCCGCTTCCTGACGCCGTCCGTGTACTTCCTCAGTTCGCTGCCGTCGAAGCTCGCGGCGACCGACGTGATCGAGATCGCCGCGGCCGCGTTCCTGATGTCGTGCGTCGCGACGCTCTACCCGAGCTGGCGCGCCGCGCGGGTACGGCCCGCCGAAGCGCTGCGCGACGAGTAGACACGCGGCGCACGGCTCGACGTCATGCGCCGTTATGCGATTGCGTGGA
Organism: Burkholderia metallica; assembly: GCF_902832845.1. Taxonomy (GTDB): domain Bacteria; phylum Pseudomonadota; class Gammaproteobacteria; order Burkholderiales; family Burkholderiaceae; genus Burkholderia; species Burkholderia metallica. Next base: position 13,145 of record NZ_CADFDB010000022.1, read on the forward strand.
AACCGGCGCTGCCGCGGCCGTTCAGGATGTCCTCGAACGCGGCCCCGAAGCCGACGTCGATCAGGCCGGCGCGCCGGCCGTACGTCTTGTGCCCCGCATCGTCGACGAAGATCGCCGCGCCCGACGACAACTGACGGTCGGTATCCAGCAGCGCAAGCGTGCCGCGCGCGCTGCCGGCCGACGGGTCGAACTTCAGCGGCGTGCCGTCCTGCGTGGTGAAATGCCCACCGACCTCTTCGAACTTCTGGTTGCGCGCGACGGATGCGTTGATCTCCTTCATGAAGAGGAAGTCCGCGTCGGCGCGCCGGCTGGCCACCTTGCGATCGTCGTCCGTGAACGTCTCGCCCACGGCGGCCGCGCCCTGCCCGGCAAAGTCGACGGCCTGCTGGTGAAACTCGCGCGTCGCGAGCACGAGGCCCGCGTTCGCGTTCAACGTCGACTCCACCCACGCGCGGTCGCTGTCCGTCATCGTCTTCGACACGACCTTGATCCTGCCGTTGTCGGTCACGAAGTCGAACTGCGCATCGGCCAGATCCGGGCGCTTCGCGACGATCTCGTTCAGGCTCGTCGCGAGCTGGCCGGTGACGTCGCGCAGCTTCGCCGACAGGTCGCCCAGCATCGACATCTGCTTCAGGCGCGCCGCGTGCATCGCGTCCTGATCCAGCGCACGGACGGTAATCGGCGCGTCCGGCGGATTGCCCGGCACCGCGTCCGTCTGCCGCCGCCCGTCGAGTGCGGCTTCCTGCCCGCGCTGCGCGAGCGACATGCCGCTCGCGGCCGTCACTGAAATCGTCATGCCCTCTCTCTCCTTTCAACCCGTTTTTTACCGTTTACGGACAGATTGCACGGAAATTTAGACCGATCGCAAGTCGCCCCCGAGAACCGGGAAATAACTTTGTTTGACCGAAACTAAAAAAGTTTGACACCAGGATTTCACTGAGATAAGTTTTGCGCAAGCTTCCGGAAAGCAATCCGGCCAGGCGTTGCCGACCCGCATCGCGCTTTCCTGCCGTTGCAGCACCGCCGTTCGCACCATCCCCGCCTCATCGCATCGTGCCGTTCCGTTTCATTTGAAACCTGAAGGAAGATCGGGCATGCCCGCATTTGATTCGCACTCCTGTATTCATCTCGTGCCGGCTGCGCCGCAGCGGCCGCCGCGCTGACGCTTTGCGGTCGGGGCGCGCTGTCGCCCCGACCCCGACGCCTGCCGGGTCGCGCGCCGCATGACGCGCGTCGACGCCGGCCGTGACACCCGGGCATCGCGCCCGGCGCTTTCGAAGGTGCAGTTCCGCTTCATCCGATGCAGCACCCGGCCGGGCCGCGGGGGGGCATATCGCGGGCCGGCCGGTTCCGGACAATCACAACAAGAGGTCGACTATGGACATTCATCGAACCGGATTGCGTCGCGCGTGGCTTCCCGCGCTCGTTGCGGCCGCGACGCTCGCCGCGTGCGGCGGCGACGACGGCGGCAGCGTGGCGGGCGTCTCCGCGCTCGCGCAAGGCCAACAGGAGGGGGCCGCCGCATCGGCGGCCGACAAGCAGTCGTCGGCATCGCGGATTTCGCCGTCCGGCGTGCCGTACGCGAATCCGGCCAGCGGCGGCCGCTACCGGCCCGTGATCGCGAACGGCCAGGTGCAGCCGTCGCTGTCCGGCGGCACGATCGAGGAGAACGCGTGGGTCGACACGCCGGTCGATTCCGACGGCGACGGCACGCGCGACCGCATCCACGTGCGCATCGTGCGCCCGACCGAAACCGCGAACGGCGCCCGCACGCCCGTGATCGTGCTCGCGAGCCCGTACTATGCGGGCCTCGCCGACAGCCCCGACCACAACGTCGACGTCGAGCTCGACGGCACGCCGCACCCCGCCGCCACTGCGCAGGCGGCCGCGGCCGCATCGACGTCCGCGCGCATCATGGCCGCCGCGCCGCAGGTACGGATGCTGCAGCAGGTCGAAGCGGCCGCCGCCGGCCGCTCGTGGATCGAGAGCTACTTCATCCCGCGCGGCTTCACGATCGTCTACGCGGATTCGCTCGGCACCGCCGGCTCGGACGGCTGCCCGACGATCCTCACGCGCGACGAATCGGTCGCGATGGCATCGGTGATCCGCTGGCTCGGCCGCGACGCGAGCGCGAAGGACGCGAACGGCAAGACCGTCGTCGCGAACTGGTCGACGGGCCACGTCGGCATGTACGGCGTGTCGTACGACGGCACGCTGCCGAAGATGGTCGCGAGCCTGCGCACGCGCGGGCTCGACGCGATCGTGCCGGTCGCCGGGCTGACGAACATGTACGGCTACTACCGCTCGGGCGGGCTCGTGCGTGCGCCGGAAGGCTATCAGGGCGAAGACGTCGACGTGTACATCAAGGCGCTGCTGACGAACGCGCATCCGGAGCGCTGCACGCACCTGATCGACGAGGCGCTGCAGCAGGAAGACCGCAAGACCGGCGACTATTCGCGGTTCTGGGCCGCGCGCGACATCCCGACCGCGCTCGCGGTCGCGCCGGCGCTCGTCGCGCAGGGGCTGACCGACGACAACGTGCGCGTTGACCAGTCGACGTCGTGGCATCTCGCGATGCGGCGCCAGGGCGTGCCGACGCAGCTGTGGCTGCACCGCCTGAAGCACACCGACCCGACCCGCGTGCCGGCGATGGCCGATGCGTGGACCGCGGAAGTGAACCGCTGGTTTACGCGCTATCTGATCGGTTTCGACAACGGCGTCGAACGCGATCCGCGCGCGGTGATCGAGCAGGCGGACGGCACGCTGCTGAAGGAAGCGGACTGGGCCGCACGCCATGCCACGCCGGTCACGTATTTCGCGGGCGGCGACGGCGCGGGCACCGGCACGCTGCTGCGGCTGCCGACCGGCGGCCCGCTCGCCCGCTTCACCGACGATGCGCGCATCACCGCGCTGACGCTGGCGAACACGCCGACCGGCGAAAATCGCAGCCGCTTCGAGACCGCGCCGCTCACGGCCGCGACACGGCTGTCCGGCGCCGCGACCGCACGCGTGAGGCTGACCTTCACCGCGGTGGCCAACGTGACGGCGCTGCTGGTCGATCGTGCGCCGGACGGCACGGCCACGATCGTCACGCGCGCGTGGACCGACCCGCGCAACCGGTGGTCCGAGTGGCACTCGGAGCCCGTGCTGCCCGGAATGCCGTACGACCTGAAGCTGACGTTCATGCCTCGCGACTACAAGCTGGAAGCCGGCCACCGGCTGGGGCTCGTCGTGCTGTCGAGCGACAACGAGGCCACGCTGCGGCCGACGCCGGGCACGGGCCTGACGCTCGATCCGGCCGGTACGTCGGTGACGGTGCCGCTGGCGTCGTCCACGGGCGCGTAGCCGCACGCCGGCTGCCGGCCTAACGGCACAGCGTCCCCCGCCTGCGCGCCGGTCGGCGCCGGCGGGGGATCGCTGCAAGAAGGTGACGTGTGCGATAGGCTGCGAAAGTCGAATGCCAACGGAAAACGCACATGATCCCGATCAGCGCCAAGGCGATCGTCCGCGACGCTCGCTCCGTCCTGTTCCTGCGCAATCCGCGCGACGAATGGGAGTTGCCCGGCGGCTGGCCCGAAGCGGGCGAATCGCTGGAAGAAACCGTCATGCGCGAAGTGTGGGAGGAATGCGGAATCGTCGCATCGGCGATCCGCTACGTCGCGAGCCGTTCGTGCGAGGTCGTGCCGGGCAAGCGCGTGCTCATCGTGTGCTTCCAGTGCGAGGTCGATCGTCGTGACATCGTCCTGAGCGACGAGCACCGTCAGTTCGGCTGGATCGACCTCGATGCCGACAAGCCGGCGAACCTGCCGGCGTTCTATTGGGAATTCTGCGCGCAGGCGGCCTGAACCGCGCCCGCCGCCCCGCGCTCAAAGCGGCGTCAACACCGGCTGCCCTGAAAAGTGCCGCTCGGCATTGTCGATGAACTGCCGCACCGAGCGATCGAGCGCCTCGGGCGACCAGCCGCCCATGTGCGGCGTCAGCACGACGTTGTCGAGATCCGTCAGTGCGCGCGGCGGCTCCGGTTCGCCTTCGTACACGTCGAGTCCCGCGCCCGCGATGCGCCCGTCGCGCAACGCCTCTGCCAAAGCAGCGGTATCGACAACGCTGCCGCGCGACACGTTGACGACGAACCCGCCCGGGCCGAGCGCATCGAGCACCGCGCGGTCGATCAGGTGCCGCGTGCCCGCACCGCCCGGCGTCGCCACGATCAGGAAATCGGCCCACTGCGCGAGCGCGTCGACGCGGTCGAAATAGCGATACGGGACGGGCTTCTCCGACCGGTTGTGATAACCGATCTCGATGTCGAAGCCGGCCGCGCGGCGCGCGCATTTCTCGCCGATCTTGCCGAGTCCGACGATGCCGAGCTTCTTGCCCGACACGTTCGGCGGCATCGGCAGTCCTTCGCGCCACACGCCCGCGCGGGTTTTCGCATCGAGCTGCACGACGTTGCGCACGGCCGCGAGCAGCAGCGCGAACGCGTGATCGGCGACGCAATCGTCGTTGGTGCCGGCGCCCGTGACCACGGTAATGCCGCGCGCCTTCGCATGCGCGACGTCGATGTGCTCGTAGCCGGCGCCGAGCGCGCTGACGAACGTCAGTTGTGGAAGGCGATCGATCTCGGTGGCGGTGAGCCCCGTGCTGCCGTTGGTCAGCACCGCGCGTATCGTGCCGCCGTGCTCGGCGATCGCGCGTTCGCGCGCGTCGGGTGTCGGGGCGTAGCGCACGTCGAACGACGCGGCGATCTCGCGATGCGCATCGCCGCGCAACGCGATCAGAACCAGCAGCTCGGGCTTCATGTCAGGAAGTGTCGGCAAGGCGGGAACGGATTCGAGTGTAGCAAGCCGGGACGACGGATGCGGGTTATCCCCACACGGGCTGTGGACACGCCGCCGCAGGCGGTTTGCCAAAGCCGGCTCAGTCAAGTAACTTTCGGCGTACGCCCCCGTCCTGGAGAATGGCCCGTATGAAGCTCGCCCTGCCCGCCCGGATCCTGGGCCTCGCGCTCGCCGCTACGCTCGTCGCACCCGGCGCGCACGCCGACACACCCGTCGTGGTGTCGTCGAAGATCGATACCGAAGGCAACCTGCTCGGCAACCTGATTGCACAGGTGCTGAAGGCGCACGGCATCGCCGTCACCGAAAAAATCGCGCTCGGCACCACGCCGATCGTGCGCAAGGCGCTCACGAGCGGCGAAATCGACATTTACCCCGAATACACGGGCAACGCCGCGTTCTTCTTCAACAAGGCCGACGATCCGCTGTGGAAGAACGCGAACCAGGGCTACGACACCGCGAAGAAGCTCGACTACGCGGCGAACCATCTCGTCTGGCTCGCGCCGGCGCCCGCGAACAACACGTGGGGCGTCGCCGTACTCGCGCCCGTCGCGCAGTCGCAGCACCTGAAGACCTTCTCCGATTTCGGCAAGTGGATCGCCGGCGGCGGCAAGGTGAAGCTCGCGGCGTCGGCCGAATTCGTGAACAGCGCTTCCGCGCTGCCGTCGTTCGAGAAGGCATACGGCTTCAAGCTGAAGCCCGACCAGCTCGTCGTGCTGTCCGGCGGCGACACGGCCGCGACGATCAAGGCCGCCGCGAACCAGACCGACGGCGTGAATGCCGCGATGGTCTACGGCACCGACGGCGGGATCGCGTCGAGCGGCCTCGCGGTGCTCGACGACGACAAGCACGTGCAGCCGGTCTATGCGCCCGCGCCGGTGATCCGCGAAGCCGTGCTGAAAGCGCATCCGCAGATCGCCGACTACCTGAAGCCCGTGTTCGCGAGCCTCGACCTGAAGACGCTGCAGACGCTGAACGCGCGCATCCAGATCAACGGCGAGCCGGCCGCCGGTGTCGCGAAAAGCTACCTGAAATCGAAGGGTTTCGTTAAATGACGCAGCGCGCGGCGGCGTCCGCGCGGCGCATCGCGGTGGACAAGGTCGGCATCCTGATCGGTGTCCTGACGATCGTCGGCGTGCTGGGCCTGCCGTTCGCGGTGCTGCGGCCGAACCGCATCGCGGCCGGCACCGACCTGTCCGTGTTCGCCGCACTGCCGGCCGTGCAGGGCGCCGTGCTCGCCGCGCTGTGGATCGTCGGCGCGCTGTGGGCGATGACGGCGAGCCGCCCCGCGTGGCGGCTCGCGGCCGGTTGCGCATGGCTCGCGACGCTCGCGTATGCGGTCGGCGCGGCCGCGGCGCACGTCGTCGCGCCCGACGACACACTCGCGCGCGTGTCGCCCTCCGCCGGCGTCTGGCTGCTGCTGTTCGCGTGGGCCGTGCTCGTCGCGGACGCCCTTGCCCGGCTCGCGTTCGGCCCGTGGCGGCGCCTCGCCGCGCTCGTCGTCGCGATAGCGGCGATTTCGGTGCCGCTCGCGAGCGGCTGGTGGGACGGCCTCTCCGTGATGCGCGAATACGCGGTGCGCAGCGACGATTTCTGGCGCGAGGCGATCCGGCACGTGTCGCTCGCCGGCGGCTCGGTGGCCGCCGCGCTCGTCGCGGGCGTGCCGCTCGGCATCGCGTGCGCGCGCATCGCGGCGGTGCGCACCGTCGCGATGCCCGTGCTCAATATCGTGCAGACGATCCCCAGTATCGCGATGTACGGGCTGATGATGGCGCCGCTCGGCCTGCTCGCCGCGCACGTGCCGCTCGCGGCCGCGCTCGGCATCCGCGGCATCGGCGTCGCGCCGGCCGTGCTCGCGCTATTCCTTTATTCGCTGCTGCCGATCGCATCGAGCGTCGTGGTCGGGCTCGGGCAGGTGCCGCCGCACGTGACCGAAGCGGCGCGCGCGATGGGCATGACGCGCGCGCAGCAGTTGCTGCGCGTCGATCTCGTGCTCGCGCTGCCGGTGATCCTGAGCGGCGTGCGCATCGTGCTCGTGCAGAACATCGGGCTGACCGCGGTCGCCGCGCTGATCGGCGGCGGCGGCTTCGGCACCTTCATCTTCCAGGGGATCGGGCAATCGGCCGCCGATCTCGTCCTGCTCGGCGCGATCCCGACGATCGCGCTCGCGCTGGCGGCGGCCGTCATCTTCGAAGCCGCGACCACGCTCGCGAAAGGGCGTGCAGAATGATCGAGATCGAACGTGCGGGCAAACGCTTCGGCGACATCGTCGCCGTCGACGACGTGTCGCTGACGATGAAACGCGGCACGATCACCGCGCTCGTCGGCGCATCGGGCAGCGGCAAGTCGACGCTGCTGCGCATGATCAACCGGCTGATCGCGCCCACCAGCGGCACGATCCGCATCGACGGCGTCGATACGGCCACCGTCGCGCCCGAGCAGTTGCGGCGCGGCATCGGCTATGCGATCCAGGGGCACGGGCTGTTTCCGCACTGGAGCGTCGCGCGCAACATCGCGACCGTGCCGCGCCTGCTCGGCTGGCCGGCCGACCGCATCGACGCGCGCGTGAACGAATTGCTCGACCTGTTTCATCTCGCGCCGGCCGAGTTCGCAGGCAAGCTCCCACACGAACTGTCGGGCGGCCAGCAGCAGCGCGTCGGCGTCGCGCGTGCGCTCGCGGCCGAGCCCGCGATGCTGCTGATGGACGAGCCGTTCGGCGCGCTCGACCCGATCATCCGCAACAAGGCGCAGGACGACCTGTTCGCGTTGCAGCGCCGCCTCGGCATCACGGTCGTGATCGTCACGCACGACATCGAGGAAGCGCTGAAGCTCGGCGACACGATCGCGGTGATGGACGGCGGCCGGCTCTTGCAGGTCGCCTCGCCGGCCGAGATTCTCGGCAAGCCGGCGGCCGGCGTCGTCGAGCAGCTGGTCGCGGGCGTCGACCGGCCGCTGCGCCTGCTCGCGCTGACGCCGATCGACGCGGTAGCCGAACCCGGTCATGCCGACGGCGAGCCGATCGCCGCGACGCGCACGCTGCGCGATGCGGTGTCCGAGCTGCTGTGGCGCGGCGTCGATGCGCTGCCGGTCGACGATGGCGACGCGCGCCGCATCACGCTCGATGCGATCCGTGCGCACGCGAGGAAGCCCGCATGACGGCGCGCGGCACCCAGCGGCCCGGGCGGTCGGCGCTTCCCGCGTACGTCGCGCGCGCGGCCGCGCTCGCGCTGCTGCTCGTCCTGCTGCTGCGTCCCGCGTGGCTGCAGGGACTGTTCGCGCCGTTCGCGGACAACGGCGCGCCGGTCATCTACGATCGCGCGAGCCTGCTCGACCTCACGCTCGCGCATCTCGGCACGGTCGCGCTGTCGAGCGTGATCGGCACGATCGTCGCGGTCGCGGCCGGCATCGCGGTCACGCGGCCGTGGGGAGCGGATTTCCTGCCGGTCGCGCGCAGCGTCGTCGACATCGGCCAGACCTTCCCGCCCGTCGCGGTGCTCGCGCTCGCGGTGCCGGCCGTCGGCTTCGGATTGAAGCCCGTGCTGATCGCGCTCGTGCTGTACGGACTCCTGCCCGTGTTCGAAAGCACGATCGCGGGGCTCGAGGACGTGCCGCGCGACGTCGTCGACGCCGCACGCGGGATGGGGATGAGCGGCTGGCAGCAACTCGTGTCGGTCGAGCTGCCGCTCGCGTTTCCGGTGATCGTCAACGGGGTCCGGCTCGCGGTCGTGATCAATCTGGGCACCGCGACGATCGGCTCGACGGTCGCCGCGCGCGGGCTCGGCGACGTGATCATCGCGGGGTTGCAGACGTCGAATACCGCATTCGTGCTGCAGGGCGGCGTGATCGTCGGGCTGCTCGCGGTGCTCGTCAGCGACGCGATCGGGGCGATTGCGCGGGTGGCGGTGCGGCACACGAGGGCCTGAAACTGCCTGGTCGTGGATCGAATGACGGATTCCGCCCCACGCATTCCCGTTGTACCGGCACACGGCAGGCAGGTCAGCCCGCTTGCGTTCGGGTTTCCTCGACAACGGGCTTCGGCTTTGCGGCATTCGGCACGCTTTGCTGTGCCGTACTGCGCTTCGGCCCCTCTGTCCGCCCAACCAGATTCAATGCATTGTCATACGCATCGATCCGCACGGGATCCGTACTTTTCCATTGCTTTTTCGGGATCAACAGCTTCCACGCAGCACCCGCTTCCGGATTGCGGAAGAATGCAACTACGCCGACAAATTGTGCGTCGACATGCATGGGCTCGGCGATGCTGACGCTCGCATCGGGCCGTAGCAGAACGCTCTTGGTCACCAGGAGATCAGCCTTCAGTGCATCGAGATCGTTGGTCTGCAACTGCGCGTAGTCGAGTTGGCGGAAGGTCTGCCCGGATTTCAGCTGATAAATGCGAACGATGGTCGACAGCGGTTGCGACGCATCGTTCGGATTGAGCGACGCACGGCTGACCAGATCGATATTCATCGTCTTGACCTGCGTCGTGAATACCCACTTCGCGGCATCCATCGCGCCATCCTTCACCGCCTGGCCCACGCCGCACCCCGACAGGGCAACGGCGGCGGCCGTAATCGCGCCAGTCATCAAGGTTCGAATCATTCAATTCATCCTGTTATCGTTACGTCCGCGAAATCACATCCCGCCAATACCGGGCGTGCAAGCAAGTCATCATCCGGAAACCCGATCCGCGCTGCCTCCGGTCCATTGACCGAGCTGGACACGCACCGCCGCCGTTGTCGATGCATGTGTGCCGGGTGGCGACAGTTGGCTGGTGTACCCAAGGCTGACCTCGGTCGAATTCAGCCGCGGACCCGGCATCAGCTCCGGCGCAACATGCATCTCGAGATGGGCATTCGCCTCGTAACCGAGATAAAAGCGCAACAGCGCCATGAGCGCCCGATGCTGACCGTGCCCCGGCATCAGCGCCAGCACCGATTCGCGCGTCTCCGGCCGAATGACCACGCGCACCGTATTCGCCCGATCGCAAAACTCACGACCCAGCAGGCACCCCTCCCCGAGCGCGCCGGGTTCGTGCATCCCGACGCGATGCCACACCGGATGGCATTCGTCGATCGTCACGTGCACATCCGGCACCGCATGCCGGAGCACGCCGGCAAGCCCTTCCGCCGTCCGCGTCTTCTGCGCCGCGAGTCCGAGCATCGACAACAGCCTGCGGGTGCCCACCGCCCGGGCAATCTCCGGGTCGCCCAGGCCGAGACCCACGAAATTCAGCAGGTAACGCGAAACCGTATCGTCCCCTTGCGGCCTGAATCCGGTCGGATAGCGATACTTGCGCCATACCCGGTAGTACTGCGTCGCGATGCGATGATGAAACAGGTCGAGAAAACGGGACAGCGCATCCGCACCCTCTCGATTCTGTGCGATTGCATCGACGAAATACGACGGCATCCGCGCATCGACGCCGTACAGCCCCAGAAACGTCGTGCGCACGTCCGGGGGCGCCGTCGGACGATCGGGATCGTGTTCCACCGCATCGATTTCACGATTCGGAAACCCGATCCGCGCCCGGGAGCGGAACCGAACGGGTTCCGCCCGGGGCGAATCGGTCGTACCGAGCGGCGCTCGATCGGGCGCCGCGAGTTCGAGCAATTCGCAGAAGCGATAGAAGTTCATCCGCGTCGCGCTGTCGAGCAATGCCGGCAACAGCGCGTCCGCCTCCCGCGCACCAGCGGGGTTTCCGGGCCGGTTCAAAACGGCGCCCCGTCGCCTTTCGTGTCCGGCCAGACAACGCGCCGGCCCGTCGGCTGTACGACGATCACCAGTCTCGTGAAAAGGTTCAGCGTCGCATACAGCCCAAGGAATCGATTGAGCATGCCCCCGAACAGCTCCATGTCGCCGGCGCCGGCAAACGCCCCGCTATCGAGCGTCACTTCGATTTCGACGCCGCGTTGCAGCCCGCCCTTCACCAGCGTCTGCAGCGGCCGATGCCGCACATCGACGATCGCTTCGATGCGGCGTTTGTTCAGTTCTCCTTCGGTCCAGTCGTACAGCGCGAGCGCCCCCCGCAGGATCTCCGGGTTCAGCAAGGACAGGTAATTCGGCGCCAGATGCGACAGAACACGCCACTGAAAGCGATCGTCGGTTGGCGGATAGACGGGAAGCGTCGGCGCCGTCAGGTTGCGTACCGATTCCACATTCGTGAAGCCGCCGCGCATCCGGGTAATGCTCGCTTCGCGCAACCCCTTGCGCGGCAGCATCCCGTTCGTACCGGTCACCGTGAGGGACAGCGTCTCCATCGGTAGCGCCGCCTGCCGCTCCCACGCGTGTCCGCCCAGCACGACCCACGTGTCGAATCGCCCCGAGGGGCCACGCCGCATTCTCGTGTGGAAGTATCGTTCGGGCATTTCGTGGCGCAACATGCCGCCGCGATGCCGGAACGATGCAAACGGCGCGTACTCGAAGCGCTGCCCCGACTGCCCCTCGAAGCCCTGCACGGCATCTACCGAATACACGTCGACCTGGCTATCGTGCTGCTCGATCGCGTGAACGCGATACTCCGTTTCGAAGTGCGTGACGCGGATCGGGTCCGCCTCCATCCGGAACAGGTTGATGATCGGCGTACAGAAAAGGCGAACGTTCTCTGCCGAGAACCGCAGGTCGTCCGGATAAGGACGGCTCGGTACCACCTCGACGTCGAAGTACGGCGCGTCGTCGGGAATAGCCTGCATGTCGAGCCCCGACACGTCCACAAACATGAATTTCTCGGGGAACGTGAAGTACTCGAGCAGCAACTGATACCCCCCGAACGCGTTGTCGGCTTTCGGCCACAGTCGTTCGTCAGCCGCGAATCCCGCCGGTTCGATACGGAGGCCCGGCATGGGCTGCGCAGAACCGGGACGGTCGGCGGGATAGCCGGGAATGCGTACCTGAAGCGCGGCCGGCGCGTTGACGAGCGCCGCGTACAGCGCCAGTGCAACAGGCCGGTCCGCGTTCAGGAACAGGCGCAGGCGCGGCACGCTCAGCCGCGCCCGCTGCGCCTGCGGCTCGATCTCGAACCGGAAACGCAGGACCGACCGGCCGCCTTCCCGCGCATACGCGCTCGCCTCGGAGAGCCGCAGCGGGTACAGATCGACTGCCTGCGTCGTGCGATAGACGCACCGCACGCCGTCGTCGCCCCGACCGGAGGACGGTTCGGCAGGAATCGGCGCGGACTCGACCTCCAGCCCGGCAGCAAGCGTCTCGTGCTTCTGCAGCTCCCCGGCGGACGGAGTCAGTTCGAGAATGGACAAGGACGGAATCATCCTCAGATAGTGCGGCCACAGCATGCTAACGAGCCCCTCCGTCAGCTCCGGCAGTTCGTCGTCGAGCTTGTGGCGAAGGCGCCCCATCAGAAAGGCGAAGCCTTCGAACAGACGTTCGACGTGCGGATCGCGTTCGCCGATACGATCGATGTTCAGCATCCGTGCGCGATCGGGGAACGCCTGCGCGAACTCCTTGCCCGCGTCATGCAAGTAGCGCATCTCCGCCTCGTAGTAGCGGAGGATTTCATTGTCCTGGGTCCCGTTGCTCATTGACTCGATCTCGCGATACCGTTGGGTTGGATGAGACGCGCTTCGGCCGCGTACACGAGCACGATGCGCGCCGATACCTCTCTGATGACGTTCATAGCGGCCGCCTGCCTTCCGGCAGCGGCGTGCCGGCATGCTTTGCCGCATCGATGAACGCGCTCGGCAGCGGCGGGGGGCCGTCGGCCCGCGCCGATCGCGCAGTCGACTTGCCCGCAGCCGGCCCTCGCGCGGCGAAGATGCGCGACGGCAGCACAAATTGCCGCAGCGTCAGCAACTCCAGCGGCCCCTTGCCCACGTCCGTGCGCAACACGACGCTCAACGGATACACGACATCGGGGGAAGGCGGCACCAGCGGTTCCTGTGTCGTCAGGCTGTCGGCACGCTCTGCCACGGCGGTTTCGTCACCCTCGTCACGCTCGACGCCACCGGCTTCCTGCGCGCCTGCGCCAGCCGCAGCTATCGGCCCCCGCCCCGCTCGTGGCGCACGCGTATCCGGAACGGCCTGCCACGTCAGCAGAAAGGTCGCGCTGTCGATCGGCTGCACACGAGCCCGTTCGAGCATGCGAATCCATCCCCAGCGGCCGCCAAATTCGAATTGCTTGTTCGCGCCGGCCGATTCGGTCTGCCATTGCAACGACGTACCGAGCCCCTGCGTCCGGTTCGACGGCCACGTCATCGGCTGCCATGTTTCCTGCTGGTTGTAGTAATGCATGCGCTGGCCGTCGAGCATGAGCGTCGTTTCGGTCACGCCCACGGTCGGCACCGGCCGCAGGTCGAAACGATATTGCGGCTCACCCTGCGCGAGCAGATGGCCCGCCATGCGCTGCAGTAGGTTCATCGCCTTCAGGAAATCCGGATCGAAGCGCACGGCCGTTCCACCGGCCGATGCCGGCACCCACTGATCGCCCTGCAATTCGAGCACGCCCGCAAGCTGCGAACCGAGGAACGCACCGATCAGCCCGCCCTGCGGGCGCAGGAACCGGGCAAGTTCGGGAATCGATGCATCGTTACCGGTATTCGCAAACGGGTAACGGCCGGCGAACGAGCGATTCCAGGTCGCGACGATCGTCCTCCGCCATGCGTCGTTCAGGCTGGCCTGAGCCGGCTGCATCACCGTTTGCGTCGCCTGCGCGACCGGTCGCACGAAGAGCGCTTCGCCCATGCCGGCCCACTGCGCGCCCAGGCTCGCCGCGATCAGCTGCGCATAGGCGTGCGTATCGGCCAGTTCCGATCCGCGCCCCTGGAACAGCGATTGCGCTGCCTCCCTCGCCCGCGCGTCGGCATCGGGGCTATCGTTGATCTGCTGGAGTTTCAGGCGCAGCGTCGTCACGCGATCCATGAAGCGCTGCAAGCTCAGGTCGTTGCCGCCGCCGTCGTCGCCTTGCGCGACGATGCGCAGCACGGGGCCGAACGACGCGCCCAACGGCCCGGCGGGATCGGGCTTCGCCATCTGCGGCCCGTCGATCTTCCCCCCGAATATCTGCTGGGCCTTGTCGACCAGCGTATCGGACAGCGACGCCTTCAGCGCCCCCGCTCCTGCCTGATACTCGAGCGACTTCATCAGCGCGATCACCGGCGACTGCCGCGTATCGGCCATCAGCCTGAGCTGCTGGATCGAGGACGGCAGCGTCGGCGCCGGCTCCCATTGCAACCCGTTCATGAAGCCCTGCCAGCGATCCGCGTAGTCGTCGAAATAACGGCGGGTGAGCGCGGCCTTCAGGTCGGCCGCCGGCTGCTCCGGCGCATGGCGAACCGGGTGCTCCGCCAGCACCCAGTCGTGCGCGGCCTCGTTGCGCGTCGCGGCCTCCTCGATCGCCGCCGCGATCGCGCCGTCGTAGGCCTGCCGGGTAAAGGTACCCGGTACCGACGCCGTGGCCCGCAGCAGCCCGCGCGTGTCAGTGCCGGCCGTGAGCGACGCGAGTGTCTGGTCCGGGTAGCGGTTGCCCGCTGCTTCGATGACGCCCCGGTAGATCGTATCTTCCGAATTCTTCACGCCGATGACCGCCAGCAGCGTCTGGCGCGCACCATTGACGAGGTCCGTGCGCGCGCGGATGCGCCAGTCGTCGTGCGCCTTCAGGCGATCGGCATAAAAGCCCAGCAGCCGCCCGGACAGGTCGAGCTTTTCCCCCGGACGAAGGCTCGCGCCCGTGCTCCAATAGCGAACCATCTGCGGCGTCATGAAGGCCGCATCGGCGCGCGCCGGCTCGGCCAGCATCAGGTAGGTCTTGAGCGCCTCGTGGCCGGCGAATGCCAGGCGACTGGTCCGGTCGTCGACCTGTTCGGTCTGCATCTGGCCGAGATCGACGAGCATGGCCTCGAGGTTCTGCTGAACCGGCGTGACCAGTACCTGACGGCTCGTCCGCGCATAGGGTTGCCACAGCGCCGCGAGCGTTTCGCGATCGCGGTTCATGCCGAACCGCGACATCAGCGGCGTGCGCTCCCGCGTCCGGCTTTCGTAGAAGGCGATACGCTGCTGCAGCGCCAGCAATGCGCGCAGCCGCGCCGCGGGATCCGGCGCTGCGTCCAGCGTGCGGAGCACCTGCTTCGTCCGCAGCACCTCGCGCGCGTTCGACACGCCGGACACCAGCATCCCCGCCGTCCACAGGCCCAGTGCCGTGAAGGCGACGATCGACCACGCGGTCACCGGGTGCCAGCCAACCCGACGGCCCGGTACGGCCCGCGCGGCGTCACCGAGATAACGCCACAACGGCTCACCGACGTCGCGCGCGATGCGCGGGTCGTGCGCGGCATTCGGACAGCCTACGAAAAACACACCTTCGACCTGCTGCCTGCGCTGAAACCTTCCGATCGCCGAATGGGCATCATTGCCGGACAGGCCGGCCATCCAGCCTGCCAGCTGGGCAATGCGTGTGTCGAGTCGCGCCGACAGCGTCGCCGCCCAGGTATCCGCAGCATTCCGTGCCAGTTGCGCCACGGCAAGATCGGCAAGGCGCCTGCGCACGGTATCGAGCGCGGCGCCGATCGCGTCGGCGTCGGCGGGACGCGGTATCCGGGCGCCCGCCACCGATGCACCGCTCCCGGCGGCCGAATCGGCATCGGCCACGTCGAGCACGTACACCGGCGCGGCCCAGCGCAACGTATCGGCGATGCGGGCGAGGTTCAGGCCATCGCGATCAATGCCGCGGCGCGGCGCGGGCGGCGGCACCATCCCGTCGACGGCCAACACGACGGCATCCACCGGCCGGCGACGGCGCAAGCGAACCACGCGCTTCAGCCACGCCTCGTCGGGCAGTCCGTTCTCACTTGTCCGGCTCCACAGCACGACCGCATCGTCGGCGAGCAGCCAGCCGGACTCCGCCAGTTCCGGCAACAGCCGAGCGATCGTCGGATCATCACCCGTCAGCAACAGCCACGGCTGACGGTAGCGCCAGCGGAACCCGTACCGGGCGCGCAACGCACTGCGCAGACCGACGAACGGATCGGACGGTGCCGACGGCCGGCCATCAGCCTCGGCATCGACAATTTCGGCCGATCCGACCGCCTGCATTGCAGCCTTGCGTTCGGCGCGCCGAACCAGCAACGCATAAACGACAATCGCGATCACGAACAGCAGGGCCAGCGCGCAGACGGCCAGCAGCCGCTCCTCCATCGTCGACAGCCCGATCCGCTCACCTTTGCCGAACACGAAAAGCGACGCGCCGATCAGCGCCGTGAACAAAGCAGCCAGTGTGTAATTCAAACGCATCGCGGCTCCTGTCAAAATCTCGGCGCGACGACCGCGACCGTCACGTGATCCGCGTGGGCAACGCTGACCAGCTGCGTTCGTGCGGAAACCCGCGCGTGCTCCAGCGCCAAGGCGACGCATAGCCATGGCGCCGCCATGCCGGCCGTGCCGATCCGCAGGTCGATGTCGTGCTGGCCGTCAAGGTTCGGCGTCTGCATCGCGCCGATACCGCGTGCATCGAGAGCGCTCGCCAGTGCGTGATTCAGCGGCGCCTCCGCGCCGCCGGCCATCCAGTGGTCGAGCAGCTCCGGGCCACGCACGCGTGCCCAGAGCAGTGCCTGGGCCACACCCTGCGCCAGCGTCGCCTCATCGCGTCGTTCCGGACGAAAGAGCAGCGCCTGAGTCGTCGGCCGGGTACGCGCCGTGACCGACTGCGAGGCCAGCAGCAGGATCACGCCTGCTTCGGCTGCCCCTTCCGCCGGACGCGCATTCAGCAACGCGTTGAGTTGCACGACGCACAGCAGGACGACCGCATCGGCCCCTTCGTCGTCTTTTCCGTCTATCCAGCGATCGGCCGCGATCAGTTCCGGCGCCGTCGTATCGATTTCGGGCTTGACCGATGCGCGCAATCGATTCGCAGCCCAGCCGGCATGCCATGCGTTCTCGATCTCGGGTGTCGAAAGCAACGTGTCGACGCCCAGCCGAATCCGCAATGGCGTGCGTTCGGGCATCGCCCGCAGCGTGGGCGCGATCCCGCGAAGCAGCGTGTCGAACAGGTGGCTCAGCAACGCACGGTGCCGCTGCGCATCCGCGTGATCGTCTTCGGGTATCCATGCCTCCCCTTCCGGCTCGATCCAGCGTGCCGCCACGACTTCATGATCCCCCGGGAAACGGGCTTGCTGCGCCAGCGCGAGTCGCTTCTCCACGACGGCATCGGCCCGGTTGTCGTGAGCCTGCGCGGAAAAGACGAATCCCGATCCGAGCACGTGAAGGGGGACGCGGGCACGGCGGCAAACCGACTCGACATGACGCTGCCGAGCTGCGTTGTAGTCGATCGCACGCCGTCGCGGCGCCTGCAGGACGCCGAGGTAAGCGAGAAACGGGACCAACCAGCCGATGGCCGGAAACACGACGACGCAACACCAGAACCATGGCGTGTTCGTGGGTTCGCCAGTGGGCCAGAAGCGGACGACGCAGAATGCGCCGCCCCCTGTCAGGATGACGAACAACAGCGTCCATGCCAGCCAGGCCGGCCGAATGCTCGGCACGTCGCGCTCCGGGCCGATCCTCTGAAGGTCGAATGCCATCACGCGCAGCCCGTCACCTTGCTCGACGCGATCAGCGTGGCCCCACAGCGGGTCTTGTGCCCATGGAACGAGAGCGGCAGATCGCCATCGCGCATTCGTGCGTTGCCCTCGGCGATTTCGTTGTCGCCGCAACGCGGGCACGAAACCTTGTCGGTCTTGCGCGCCGCGCCGCGGCCGTGCAGCTTGACGCGGGATGAGCCGGTCAGCACCTTGCCGCCGTGGCTCGTTGCGTCGCCGACGTAGATGACGTTTGGCATTTTTTGGTCTCCTATGGAGTTGAAATGGCAACTGGGACGAATGGGGATCGTGGGGTCGGGGTGTTTCGCCAGAGCGGTTGTGGTTGCGCGCTCGTTATCGATATGCCGGCGGATTCAGACTCGAATCGCGTATGTACGGGTCGCCCGGTTCAATGTGACACTCGGCTTCCACATCCGCCGGCCATTTCGGTACCTTGCTCGTGGCGCGGTGCACCAGACGACCGATGAAGAACAGCACGTGGAACGGGAACATCAGCCACTTGAAGACCGGATTCCATGCATCGTGCGAAACAAGTTGTATCCAGCCCTGGTACAACGTCTCGCGCTTGTCCGCGATCGGGAGATAGAGATCGAGTCCGGGTGCATTGAGTACCGCGCGCGGCCCTTCTTCCATGTAGCGGCGGATGAATTCCCAGTGGCGCAGGCAGTATTCCTTGCTGCTGGATGCATAGCCGAACACGAACATCTCTTCGACGGTTTCGGGGTCTTTCAGCACAAGCCCACATATGCCGAACGAGCGAATACCCGCGGCCTGTGCGTTCACACGCAACGCGAAGTACACGTTGTCCCATGACGCCTTCAGTACTGTGCCGTCGCCGCGAAACACGTAGACCTTGCGATTCCGACGATTCAGGCGAATCGGATAATGCGTATAGCGAAACCACTCACCAATCCACCGATAAAATATGACAATGACACTCGCCTCCGAACAAAATAAGACTGTTCCAAATATCGCAGACGACATCACCCCAAACCTCTCTCGACCATCCCACCTTTCATTAAGGTAGTAGTCAAATATCACGGAATACCATGTAGATACAATTACCCACCCAAACGAGCAGATAGCCCCACCACCGATTATCGACATCAAACCACGATTGGAGTAATAGCCGTCAACCAATTCCAGGTACGCCGAATTCATCCGAATCACCCTCATGGATGCATGCGGATCTGCCTCGCGTCGCTTAACTGGCAAATGCCACTCGCGGTCTTTCTCGGTGATCGGCCGCTGCTTCTTGCTCGTCGTGAACATCACACCCCCGCCATCACTTTTTGCAGAATTCAGCCGTTATCGATATTCCGGCGGATTCAAACTCGAATCCCGCACGTACGAGTCGCCCGGTTCAATGCGGCATTCGGCTTCCACGTCCGCCGGCCATTTCGGCACCTTGCTCGTGGCGCGATGCACCAGACGACCGATGAAGAACAGCACGTGGAACGGGAACATCAGCCACTTGAAGACCGGATTCCATGCATCGCGCGAAACCAGTTGTATCCAGCCTTGGTACAGCGTCTCGCGCTTGTCTGCGATCGGGAGATAGAGATCGAGTCCGGGGGCATTGAGTACCGCGCGCGGCCCTTCTTCCATGTAGCGGCGGATGAACTCCCAGTGGCGTAGGCAGTATTCCTTGCTGCTGGATGCGTAGCCGAACACGAACATCTCTTCGACGGTCTCGGGATCCTTCAGCACAAGCCCGCATATGCCGAACGCGCGAATACCGACGGCCTGTGCGTTCACACGCAACGCGAAGTACACGTCGTCCCATGACGCCTTCAGTACTGTGCCGTCGCCGCGAAAGACGTAGACCGTGCGAGTACGGCGATTCAGGCGAATCGGATAGTGCGCATAACAAAACCACTCACCAATTCTTCTAAGAAATAAAATGCTTCCTATCACCAAAGAAAGCAATATTAAAGTTGAAAAACTAACTACCAATAACATCTGCCATTCTTCTCGTCGATCCCAGTTTTTATTCAGATATCTATCGAACAAAACTGAACCCCATATCATCAAAATAAAAAATATTCCACTTCCGCACGCCATTAACCCTATAGCGCCCATCCCGCCCCTATTTGAGTAGTAACCGTCGACCAATTCCAGGTACGTCGAATTCATCCGAATCACCCTCATGGATGCATGCGGATCTGCCTCGCGTCGCTTAACTGGCAAATGCCACTCGAGGTCTTTCTCGGTGATCGGCCGCTGCTTCTTGCTCGTCGTGAACATCACGCCCCCGCCATCACTTTTTTGCAGAATTCAGCCGTTATCGATATTCCGGCGGATTCAAACTCGAATCGCGCACATACGGATCGCCCGGTTCAATGCGACATTCGGCTTCCACATCCGCCGGCCATTTCGGCACCTTGCTCGTGGCGCGATACACCAGACGGCCGATAAAGAACAGCACGTGGAACGGGAACATCACCCATTTGAAGACCGGATTCCATGCATCGTGCGAAACCAGTTGTATCCAGCCCTGGTACAGCGTCTCGCGCTTGTCTGCGATCGGGAGATAGAGATCGAGTCCCGGTGCGTTGAGTACCGAGCGCGGCCCTTCTTCCATGTAGCGACGGATGAATTCCCAGTGGCGCAGGCAGTTTTCCTTGCTGCTGGATGCGTAGCCGAACACGAACATCTCTTCGACTGTCTCGGGGTCTTTCAGCACAAGCCCACATATGCCGAGCGTGCGAATACCGGCAGCCTGTGCGTTCACGCGCAACGCGAAGTACACGTCGTCCCATGACGCCTTCAGTACTGTGCCGTCGCCGCGAAACACGTAGACCTTGCGATTCCGACGATTCAGGCGAATTGGGTAATGCGTGTATCTGAACCATTCCCCGATTTTCATGAGAAATGCGACGCTTCCAGCAATCACCGAAATCGAGATAATTGAACATACCCCAAGCGACGTTAGCATTTGTAATTCGTCACTTCCATTCCACGCAGGATTCAAATAATTATTGAAAATCACCACACCCCAAATCGAAAAAAACGCCCACGAAAATACACTTACCGCCAGCAATCCTATAAAACTCATTAACCCCCGATTCGAGCAGTATCCGTCAACCAATTCCAGATACGTCGAGTTCAACCGGATCACCCTCATTGATGCATGCGGATCTGCCTCGCGTCGCTTAACTGGCAAATGCCACTCGCGGTCCCGCTCAGTAAGCGGTCGCTGCTTCTTGCTCGTCGTAAACATCACACTCCCGCCATCACTTTTTCCAGAATTAAGCCATTACCGATATTCCGGTGGATTCAGGCTCGAATCGCGCACGTACGGATCGTCTGGTTCAATGCGACACTCAGCTTCCACGTCCGCTGGCCATTTCGGCACCTTGCTCGTGGCGTGGTGCACCAGACGACCGATGAAGAACAGCACGTGGAACGGAAACATCACCCATTTGAAGACCGGATTCCATGCATCGTGCGAAACCAGTTGTATCCAGCCCTGGTACAGCGTCTCGCGCTTGTCCGCGATCGGGAGATAGAGATCGAGTCCAGGGGAGTTGAGTACCGCGCGCGGCCCTTCTTCCATGTAGCGGCGGATGAACTCCCAGTGGCGCAGGCAGTATTCCTTGCTGCTGGATGCATAGCCGAACACGAACATCTCTTCGACGGTTTCGGGGTCTTTCAGCACAAGCCCACATATGCCGAACGAGCGAATACCCGCGGCCTGTGCGTTCACGCGCAATGCGAAGTACACGTCATCCCACCGCGTCTTCAGAACTGTACCGTCGCCGCGAAAAACATAAACCGTGCGCGTCCGGCGATTCAGACGAATTGGATAGTGCGTGTAGCGAAACCACTCGCCAACCCATTTATGTATTGCAACAATTAACCAAATACTAAAAATCGTCATTGTAGTTATAAAAATTAATGCCGCCACCATCTCAAATTCATCACGACGATCCCAATTTGAATTTAAATAACTATCAATTATAGATGCACCCAGCATCCAAAAATCCATTCCAGCAATTACGCAGATAGCTACAAATCCGATTATTCCCATCAATCCACGATTGCCATAGTAACCATCAACCAATTCCAGATACGTCGAATTTGTCCGAATCACCCGCATCAATGCATGCGGATCTGCAATGCGTTTGTTAATGGACAAACGCCACTCACGATCCTGCTCGGTGAGCGGGCGCTGCTTCTTGCTCGTCGTAAACATCACATCCCTGCCATTATTTTGTTGAAATCGACATGCTCGACTTTGGGCTCTCCATAACGACTCGAGACAGGCAGGACTCCCCAGTAGGTTTTTTCAAGCCACTGAGAAAAAATGCTGCCTTTCACGTACTCGATCGCTATACCTATCCCCACCAGCACAACTGCCAGAATCAATCCCCACCCTGTCAAACTCAGACCGAACACCATAGTGCCGCCACCGGCAACAGAAAAAGCAGCCCAGCCAGCGACTACAGCAGAGAGAAATCCGGTCATTCCTGAAACAGATTGAAGACTCGCCAACCTCCAGTTCTTTTGTTCCCGACTCTCATTGGCATCAACAAAATCCATCACTGCCACCACCCCCGACACCGCAGCAGCCACCACTCCCGCCACCCGCAGCGCAATATCCGCACGCGTCGCCAGCTTC
>NZ_CADFDB010000023.1 GCF_902832845.1 Burkholderia metallica
ACGGTGGACGGCGTGTTCACGACGGTGCAGGACGTCGCGCAGACGGTGCTGTTCCTGTCGGCGTTCCCGAGCGCGGCGCTCACGGGCCAGTCGTTCGTCGTCAGCCACGGCTGGTTCATGCAGTGACGCGACTGCGGGCGGTGTCACCGCCCGCAGTGCCGAACGGCAAAAAAACGCGCTCCGGGGAGCGCGTTTTTCATGTCGGCAGGGGCAGCGCCGTGATGGCGACTGCCTGGCGTCGCTTTACTTCAGGACGGCTGCGACCGCATTGGCGACTGCGTCGAGGTTGCGCGTGTTCAGCGCGGCGACGCAGATCCGGCCCGTGCCGACCGCGTAGATGCCGAACTCGTCGCGCAGGCGGTCGACTTGCGCCGAGGTCAGGCCCGAATACGAGAACATCCCGCGTTGTGCGTTGATGAAGCTGAAGTCGCGATCGACGCCGCTTGCCTTCAGGCGCTCGACGAGACCGTTGCGCATCGCGCGGATGCGATCGCGCATTTCGCCCAGTTCCTGCACCCACGCAGCGTGCAGTTCCGGCGACGCGAGCACTGCCGCGACCACGGCGCCGCCATGGGTCGGCGGGTTCGAGTAGTTCGTGCGGATCACGCGCTTCAGTTGCGACAGCACGCGCGTCGCTTCTTCCTTGCTCGACGTGATGATCGACAGTGCGCCGACGCGCTCGCCGTACAGCGAGAACGACTTCGAGAACGACGACGACACGAATGCGTTCAAGTCCGCCGCGGCGAACAGGCGCACGGCGGCGGCATCGGCCTCGATGTTCTCGCCGAAGCCCTGGTAGGCCATGTCGAGGAACGGCACGAGGTTGCGCGCCTTCACGACGTCGACGACCTGTTGCCATTGGGCTTCGGTCAGGTCCACGCCGGTGGGGTTGTGGCAGCACGCGTGCAGCACGACGACCGTGCCTGCCGCATAGCCGTTCAGCGCCGACAGCATGCCTTCGAAGTTCACGCCGTTGGTGGCGGCGTCGTAGTACGGGTAGGCAACGACTTCGAAGCCGGCTGCTTCGAACAGCGCGCGGTGGTTTTCCCAGCTCGGATCGCTGATCGCGACCTTCACGTTCGGGTTCACGGTGCGCAGGAAATCGGCGCCGATCTTCAGCGCGCCCGTGCCGCCCAGCGCCTGGGCCGTGACCACGCGACCTGCCGCGATCAGCGGCGAGTCGTTGCCGAGCAGCAGCTTCTGCACGGCCGCATCGTAAGCGGCGATCCCGTCGATCGGCAGGTAGCCGCGCGGCAGGCCGGCCTCGACACGCGCCTTCTCCGCTTCGCGAACCGCGCGCAGCAGCGGAATCTTGCCTTCTTCGTTCGTGTACACACCGACGCCGAGGTTGACCTTGGTCGGACGCGCATCGGCGTTGAAGGCTTCGTTCAGGCCCAGGATCGGGTCGCGGGGAGCAAGCTGGACAGCGGAGAAGAGCGACATGATGATTCGGCAGTAGTGAAAAGAGGGTCAGGCTTTCAACGGGCGGGGCGGGCGCGGAGCGCGCCGCGCGCGGGCAGGCACGACACCGGAAAGCGCAGCAGCCTGACATTGTAGCGAATTCGCGCTGGCCGGGGCGGCGTTTCGGCGGCGAAATTGGGCCGGGAACCGCGATCGCGGACGGCCGCCGCGCGTCAGGAGCCGACAGCAGTTCGCGACGCCGCGAAGCGCTAGAATGCTTTCTTTGCCCTCGCTCCGGCCGCATTCCATGTCCGAACATCACGCCGAAACCGGCGACGCGCTCGACGAATCGAAATTCGTGACCTTCGAAGGGTCGCCGTTCCAGCTCTACCAGCCGTATCCACCCGCAGGCGACCAGCCGACCGCCATCGACACGCTCGTCGAAGGGGTCGAGGACGGCCTGTCGTTCCAGACGCTGCTCGGCGTAACGGGCTCGGGCAAGACCTTCACGATGGCGAACACGATCGCGCGGCTCGGCCGCCCGGCCATCGTTTTCGCGCCGAACAAGACGCTCGCGGCCCAGCTTTATGCGGAGTTCCGCGAGTTCTTTCCGCGCAACGCGGTCGAGTATTTCGTCTCGTACTACGACTACTACCAGCCGGAAGCGTACGTGCCGCAGCGCGACCTGTTCATCGAGAAGGACTCGTCGATCAACGAGCACATCGAGCAGATGCGGCTGTCGGCGACGAAGAGCCTGATGGAGCGCCGCGACGTCGTGATCGTCGCGACGGTCTCGGCGATCTACGGTATCGGCAACCCGTCCGAATACCACCAGATGATCCTGACGCTGCGCACCGGCGACAAGCTCGGCCAGCGTGACGTGATCGCGCGGCTGATCGCGATGCAGTACACGCGCAACGAGCAGGATTTCCAGCGCGGCACGTTCCGTGTGCGCGGCGACACGATCGACATCTTCCCGGCCGAACACGCGGAAATGGCCGTGCGTGTCGAGCTGTTCGACGACGAAGTGGAGACGCTGCACCTGTTCGACCCGCTGACGGGGCGCGTGCGGCAGAAGATTCCGCGCTTCACCGTGTATCCGTCGTCGCACTACGTGACGCCGCGCGACACCGTGATGCGCGCGGTCGAAACGATCAAGGACGAACTGCGCGAGCGGCTCGAGTTCTTTCACAGCAACGGCAAGCTCGTCGAGGCGCAGCGCCTCGAGCAGCGCACGCGCTTCGATCTCGAAATGCTGCAGGAGCTCGGCTTCTGCAAGGGCATCGAGAACTACTCGCGGCATTTCTCGGGCGCCGCGCCCGGCGATCCGCCGCCGACGCTCGTCGACTACCTGCCGCCCGATGCGCTGATGCTGCTCGACGAATCGCACGTACTGATCGGCCAGTTGAACGGCATGTACAACGGCGACCGCGCGCGCAAGGAAAACCTCGTCAATTACGGGTTCCGGCTGCCGTCGGCGCTCGACAACCGGCCGCTGAAGTTTCCCGAGTTCGAGCGCAAGATGCGCCAGGTCGTGTTCGTGTCGGCCACGCCGGCCGACTACGAGAAGCGCGTGACGGGGCAGATCGCCGAACAGGTCGTGCGGCCGACGGGGCTCGTCGACCCGGAAATCGAAGTCCGGCCGGCGAGCTCGCAGGTCGACGACGTGCTGGCCGAGATCAACGCGCGCGTGAAGGCCGAGGAGCGCGTGCTGATCACCGTGCTGACCAAACGCATGGCCGAGCAGCTCACGGAGTTTCTCGCCGATCACGGTGTCAAGGTGCGTTACCTGCACAGCGACATCGACACGGTCGAGCGCGTCGAGATCATCCGCGACCTGCGGCTCGGCACGTTCGATGTGCTGGTCGGGATCAACCTGCTGCGCGAAGGGCTCGACATTCCCGAGGTGTCGCTCGTCGCGATCCTCGACGCGGACAAGGAAGGCTTCCTGCGCGCGGAGCGCTCGCTGATCCAGACGATCGGCCGTGCCGCGCGGAACGTGAACGGCAAGGCGATCCTCTACGCGGACAACATGACCGAGTCGATGAAGCGCGCGATCGGCGAGACCGAGCGGCGCCGCGCGAAGCAGATCGCCTACAACGAGCAGATGGGCATCACGCCGCGCGGCGTGGTGAAGCGGATCAAGGACATCATCGACGGCGTCTACAACGCCGACGAGGCGCGCGCGGAGCTGAAGGAAGCGCAGGCGCGCGCGAAATTCGAGGACATGTCGGAAAAACAACTCGCGAAGGAAATCAAGCGCCTCGAGAAGCAGATGGCCGACTACGCGAAGAACCTCGAATTCGAGAAGGCCGCCGCGACCCGCGACCAGCTTGCGGTATTGCGCGAGCGCGTGTTCGGCGCGAATGTCGGCGACCACATCAGCGGCGGCCGGTAAATCTTTCCAAACGTCACAGAAATCGATTGGTAACGAGCCTGTAAGCCTTGTCGGATCAGGGGTTTACACGGGTCTTCGTTTGTTCCGAGACAGGTTCGGTGCTAAACTTCGCAATTATTGAGAATAGTTCGCATTAACGTTCTTCGTCGCGTTAGTGTTTCCAGCGGGCGGCCCTGGCGGCGGTCCGCATGTCGTCAAGATAGTCAGACAAATAACAAGGAGTGTCCATGTTGGGTTCTTCGTTCATCCGCACGACGGTTGCGGTAGCGGCGGCGCTCGCCGCGATGTCGGCCTCGGCTGCCGAGTATCCGATCGGCAAGCAGCAGATCCAGGGCGGCATGGAAATCGGCGCGGTGTACCTGCAGCCGATCACGATGGACCCGGAAGGGATGATGCGCAAGGCGTCGGATTCCGACATCCACCTCGAGGCCGATATCCATGCGGTCAAGAACAACCCGACGGGTTTCGCTGAAGGCGACTGGATGCCGTACCTGCAGGTCACGTACAAGCTGACGAAGCAGGGCGATACGAAGTGGAAGGCTGAAGGCGACCTGATGGGCATGGTCGCGAGCGACGGCCCGCACTACGGCGACAACGTGAAGCTGGCCGGCCCGGGCAAGTACCACCTGACGATGACCGTCAAGCCGCCGATGCAGTCGGGCCACATGGCGTTCGGCCGCCACGTCGACAAGGAAACGGGCGTGGGCCCGTGGTTCAAGCCCATCACGCTCGAATACGACTTCCCGTTCGCCGGTATCGGCAAGAAGGGCGGGTACTGATCGGTGGCATGACGGACGGCGCGCTTCGGCGCGCCGTCGGCGTAGAGAATCCAGAATGCAAATTCCCCAGAAAATCGTTGCCGCAGCCGCTGCGCTGTGGCTTGCCGGCGCGGCGTACGCTGCCGATCTGCCGACGTTCAAGCTCGAGATGACGGACGGCAAGCTGAATCCCGCCCGCATCGAAGTGCCGGCCGGCCAGCGTTTCAAGATCGAGATCAAGAACACCGGCAAGGGTGCCGCCGAATTCGAGAGCGTGCAGCTGCGCAAGGAGAAGGTGCTCGCACCGGGCGCCGATTCGTTCGTGGTCGTCGCCCCGCTGTCGCCGGGCGAGTACAAGTTTTTCGACGATTTCCACCAGCAGGCACAGGGCGTGATCGTCGCGAAGTAACGCGTTTTATCTGCGCGCGGGCGCACAAGCCCCTTGCCCCGCGCGTCCGGAGGTATCGATGGGTCAGATCTTGTTCATCGTCTGGCGGGAGAGCGTCGAAGCGCTGCTCGTCGTCGGCATTCTCTATGCATGGCTGAAAAACGGCGACGCCGACGCGCGCCGCGGCCTGCCGTTTCTCTGGGCCGGTGTCGGCGTCGGCCTGCTGATGGCCGTCGGCCTCGGTGCCGCGCTCGTGGGTTTCACCGAAGTGCTGTCCGGCGACGCGCAGGACTACTTCCAGACCGCCATGGTGCTGATCGCATGCGTGCTGATCGTGCAGATGGTGCTGTGGATGCGCCGGCACGGCCGCACGCTGAAGCGCGACATGGAGCAATCGCTGCAGCAGAGCACGCGCGATTCGAACTGGTGGGGCGTCGCGGTGCTGGTCGCGCTCGCGATCGCGCGCGAAGGCAGCGAGACGGTGATCTTCCTGTACGGCCTCGGTTTCGGCCAGTCGGGCCACGTCGACGGCAGCCAGATGCTCGCGGTCGTGATCGGCCTCGGCCTGGCGTTTTTCACGTTCTATCTGCTGCAGCTCGGCGGCAAGTATTTCTCGTGGCGGCATTTCTTCCGCGTCACCGAAGTGATGCTGCTGTTCCTCGGCGCGGGCCTGTTCCAGACCGGCGTCGACAAGCTGATCGACAAGGAAATCCTGCCGCTCGGCATCTCGCAGGTGTGGGATACGTCGGCGATCCTCGATGACTCGGGTACGTTCGGCTCGCTCGTCGCGACGCTGACCGGCTATCGCGCGCACCCCGCACTGACCAACCTGGTTGCCTATGCGGTGTACTGGGCGGTGGTCTGGCTGTTGATGAAGCGCGCGAGCCGTCGTCCGGCCGTTGCCGCGGGCCGCGCGGCATGAGCGTCGTCGCCGCAGCCAAGCCGGGCCGGCTTGCACAGGCCGGGCAGTGGATGCAGCGCCACGGTGCGCTGATCCGCGGGATCCAGTGGATCGTCGTCGCGGTCTACGCGTTCCTGATCATCGTGCCGGCAGTATTGCCGCTGCCGGACGATTCCGCGCATCTGTGGAACAACCTCACGCTCATCGCCCAGTTCGCGTTCTGGGGCATCTGGTGGCCGTTCGTACTGCTGTCGATGGTGATGCTCGGCCGGGTCTGGTGCGGGGTGCTGTGCCCGGAAGGTGCGCTCACCGAATTCGCGAGCAAGTTCGGCCGCGGGGGGGCGATCCCGCGCTGGATGCGGTGGGGCGGCTGGCCGTTCGTCGCATTCGGGCTCACGACGATCTACGGGCAGATGGTGAGCGTGTACCAGTACCCGCTCGCGGTGCTGTTCGTGCTCGGCGGCTCGACCGTCGGTGCGATCGTGATCGGCGTGCTGTACGGCCGCGAGAAGCGCGTGTGGTGCAAGTACCTGTGCCCGGTCAACGGCGTGTTCGGGCTGCTCGCGCGGCTCGCGCCGATGCGCTACAAGGTCGACGAGGAAGCATGGCGCCGTTCGTACAAGAACGGCGAGCATGGCCATCGCGTGATTCCGATCAACTGCGCGCCGCTCGTGCCGTTGCGCAACATGAAGGGCGCGGCGGACTGCCACATGTGCGGCCGCTGCAGCGGGCATCGCGATGCGATCTCGCTGTCGCTGCGCTCGCCGTCCGACGAAGTCGTGAACCTCGGTGCGCAGCAGGCGAACCCGTGGGATACCGCGCTGATCCTGTACGGCTTGCTCGGCGTCGCGATCGGCGCGTTCCACTGGACCGTCAGTCCGTGGTTCGTGCAAATCAAGCAATGGCTCGCGGGCTGGTTGATCGACCACGACATCACGTGGCCGCTCGAGACCAATGCGCCGTGGTTCCTGCTCACGCACTATCCGGATCGCAACGACGTGTTCTCCTGGCTCGATGGCGGGCTGGTCGTCAGCTACATCGTCGGGACGGGGCTCGTGTACGGCACCGCGTTGCTGGTGCTGCTGGCGGGCGCCACGCTGATGCTCGGCCGCTTCGATCGCGTGCGGCTGCATCATCTCGCGCAGGCGCTGATCCCGATCGCGGGTGCCGGCGTGTTCCTCGGGCTGTCGGCCACGACGCTGTCGCTGCTGCGCGCCGAACATGTCCCGCTCGGCTGGGCGACCGACGTGCGCATCGCGATCCTGGTCGGCGCCAACGCATGGAGTGCGTGGCTCGCGTGGAAAGTGACGGGGCGCTATGCGGCGTGGCCGCGCCGGATCACGGCATTCGCGTGGTTCGCCGTCGGACTTGCCGTCGTCGACAGCGCATGGTGGTTGATGTTCTGGGGTTTCTGACGTTTCTGATGCGGCTTGCGGGCCGCACCCACGATCATGTATCGACGCGGTAACGAACCCGGGCGGCGCGCTTGACGAATGGACCGTCCAAACAAAAAGCGGCACGTCCATCGACGTGCCGCTTTTTTTCTACCTTGTGCGAGAACCAAAAAAGTGGCTTGGCTTGCTGCAACGGCTGCTTGAGTGTGTTGCACGAAGGGGTCTAGATCTCGCGTGCACGCCGTTACGCTGGCTACTGCCCAACACCTCTCAGGGAGGTGGTCCCCACAATACGCTGTCGTTACTTCGTCAGGATCAGCTTGCCGAGCCGCGTGGCGCGCAACTGATAAGTCTCTCCGTTATGCGCGATGCTGATATGGCTCTGGCCTTGCAACAGCGAGTCGCTATTGACGACCCGCGTGCCTGCATCGCGGTTGCCGGCAGGTTTCGCCGGCGTGGTGACCGCTGCCGTCTTCTGGCGGCTGCTGGCCGCGGTGCCGGTCGTGCGGCGCAGGGTCAGCGTGGTCGGGCGCATGGTGTCGGTCATTCGGTTTGATCGGTGACTGTCGATACGATGGAATGAATTCTAAATGATAACTATTCCCATTTACAAAAACTCTTTATCGATCGAAGTGTCGAACTTGATAGCTTGAGTCAAAGGGGCGGCCCGCAGGCCGCCGGGGATCAGTGCAGCGGATCGGGGTCTTTGCGGCCCTGCGCGTACTCGCGGATCAGGCGGACGGTATCGATGTCCGACGTGCGGTACGCCTCCTTGACGATCCCGTGTGTCTGGCGCGCGTCTTCGCTGTCGTCCGTGACGACGAGCGTCGTCTGGTATTCGAAACGCAGGAACAGCGCGTGATCGTCGCGTTCTTCGATCGTCATCGTCAGCGAGCCGCCGATCTCGCCGTCGGCGGCGCGGATGTCGTAGCGGACCTGCTGGTTCGGTGTGAACGTGACGTGATCGCGCACGGTCGCGTGACCGTAGTGCAGCTCACGCTCGAGCGTCGTATCCGTGCGCTCGAGGACGACGCAACTGTCGAGACCGAGCACGAACAGTTGCGGCTGTTCGGCACGCAACACGAGACCTTCCCAGAGCTGGTCGCGGGTGAGGGGCGGCACGGCCGGATCGTCGGAGTTGATCTGGATCAGGTGTTCGAAGTTCAAGGGGACGGGTTCCTTCTGATGGCGAGCGGCCACGTGGTTCAAGAAGTTATTGTGACGCAAAACGGGCGGTTTCGCGGCACGTGCGCGCCCGTCCGTGCGTCATGCTTCGATGCAGCCCATGCGACCGGTCTGGTAGTCCACGACCGCCTGCCGGATCTCTTCCTCGGTATTCATCACGAACGGGCCGTAGCGGACGATCGGCTCGTTGAGCGGAACGCCACCGATCAGCAGCAGGTCGAGCGGCGCGTCGCCGGCGGCGAACGCGACCGTATCGCCGTCGTCGCAGTACACGACCATGTGCCGTGCATCCACCGCCTGCCTGTCGGGCCCGTAGAGGCCCGTTCCGTCGATCGGATAGGCGAACACGCGATAGCCGGCCGGCACGCTCTGCGTGACCGTTGCACCTGGCTGCAGCGTGAAATGCTGATAGAGGATCGGCGTGCGCGTCTCGATCGCCGCCCGGACGCCGAATGCTTCCCCGGCGATGACGCGTACGCGCGCGCGGCCGTCCGGCGACGTCGCGGTCGGAATGCGGTCGGACGGGATCTCCTGGTAGCGCGGCGCGATCAGCTTGTCGCGGCGCGGCAGGTTGACCCACAGCTGGAAGCCATGAGAGCGGCCGCCCGTGCGCGCGAATTCCGGATCCGGCATCTCGCTGTGCACGACGCCGGCGCCCGCCGTCATCCATTGCACGTCGCCCGGGCCGAGCGTGCCGGCATGGCCGGACGAGTCGCGATGGCGAAAGCGTCCGTCGAGTGCGTAGGTCACGGTCTCGAAACCGCGATGCGGGTGGTCGGGGGCGCCCTTGGCTTCGCCGGGCGCGTAGTCGACGGGGCCCATTTCATCGAGCAGCAGGAATGGATCGAAATCCATCAGCAGCCGCGTCGGGAACGGGCGATGAACCACGAAGCCGCCGCCTTCGGTGGTACGAAGGGCGGGATACGTGCGGTCAAGCGAGCGAGCGGTCGTCATGCGGATACCCTCGAAATGAACGGAATAGCGTTATTTTTGAAACATGGCGCTATTATATTGGGCGTTTTACCGTTCGATTCGCGACGGTTCGCAATGGATTGTTCTGAAATTGGAACGATGAGATGAATATCGATGCACATAACCTGAACGACCTCATGTACTTTTCGCAGGTCGTCGAACATGGCGGTTTCTCGGCCGCAGAGCGCGTGCTGGGCATCTCGAAATCGCGCCTGTCGCGGCGCCTGACCGAACTCGAGGCGGCGCTCGGCGTGCGCCTGCTGCAGCGCTCCACACGCAAGCTCGCGCTGACCGAGGCAGGGGAACTGTTCTACCAGCATTGCCAGGCGATGCTGGCCGAAGCGCAGGCGGCGATGAACGCGGTCCAGCAGTTGCGTTCGTCGCCGCGCGGCTCGGTGCGCGTCAGCGTGCCCGTCACGCTATCGCAGACGATGCTGTCGCGCATCCTGCCCGAATTCCTGCGCCGCTACCCCGAGGTGAAGGTGCACGTGCGCGTGACGAATCGCGTGATCGACCTGTTCGAGGATTCGGTCGACGTGGCGCTGCGCGTGCGCTCGGAGCCGCCGCAGAATGCGAACATCGTCGTGCGGCCGCTGTGGCGCACCGAGCAGTTGCTGGTCGGGGCGCCGAGCCTGCTGAGCCAGAATGCGCCGCCGCTGGTACCGGACGACCTGAGCGGATTCGAAACGCTCGATACGCCGAGCGTCGACGGGCGGCACGTGTTCAACCTGATCGCGCCGGACGGTACGCGGCACGTGCACGAACACGACCCGCGGCTCGTGACGGCCGACCTGATGACGATCCGCGAAGCCGTGCTCGATGGCCTCGGCATCGCGGCACTGCCGGAGATGATGTATGGCAACGCGCTGCGCGCGGGGCAACTGTCGCCCGTGATGCCGGGCTGGACGCTGCCGGTGCCGCAACTGTATGCGGTGTTCGTGTCGCGGCAGGGCATGCCGCCTGCGGTGCGTGCGTTCGTCGACTATCTGGTCGAGAAGCTCGATCACGGCGCGTACAAGGAGCCGGGTTGCCCGGAGCGTGCGAAGAAGGAAGCGGCGGCCGATGCTTCGGCGACCTGAACACGTCGCACGCGACGAGGCAAATTTGTTTTGTCATTGAAGCGTCGCCTGCAATCGCAAGTTTCAATCGCCGGAACCTTGAATGCGTGCGCGGGCGGGCCTATATTGAAATCCCATTTCGTGAAGGAAGTTCTGAGCGAAATCAGGTGGCCGCATATATTGTGAGCCAGATAGGGCAGAACGCGCAGTCCGTGCAGACCACGGCAGAGTCGCATTTGCGTTGCTCGAGGCGCAACCGATACCGCCAAAGAGCCCGCCGCCCGAAGGCGCCCGCGTGCGCATGAAAAAAGGCCTTCATCTGGCGATGAAGGCCTTTTACTTTGCATGGGGCCGCAGGTGCGGCCTGCGCGTCGGATCGCGTTCGTTACTTCGCTTTCGCGGCCGGTTCCGTCACGAAGCCGAGCTTCGTGAGGCCGCCTGCCTGCGCATCCGACATTACTTCCGCGACGTGCTCGTAGGCAACCTTGCGGTCCGCGCGCAGGTGCAACTCCGGCTGCGGCGTGCGTTTCGCGGCTTCCGCGATGCGTGCCTGCAGTTGTTCGCGCGTGACCGTGTGGTCGTCCCACAGGATCGTGCCGTCGCCCTGGATCGCGACGTCGACCGTCTGCGGCTTTTCGTCGACGGGCTGACTGCTGGCGTGCGGCAGGTCGATCTTCACCGCATGCTGCATCGCCGGGATCGTCACGAGGAAAATGATCAGGAGTACGAGCATGACGTCGACGAGCGGCGTCATGTTGATCTCGCTCATCACTGCATCGTCGTCATCGTCGCTGAAACCGGTGTTCATGGCCATGGTTCACCTCGTCTCAGCTGGCGCGCGTCGCGAGACGCAGGCCGTCGCGCGTCGACGACGACGCGAGGCTTGCGCCCGTCACGAAGTAGGCATGCAGGCCGTGCGCGAAACGGCGCAGCTTGCTGACGACACCCTTGTTCGCACGGGTCAGCGCGTTGTAGCCGAGCACGGCCGGGATCGCGACGAACAGGCCGAAGGCCGTCATGATCAGCGATTCGCCGACCGGGCCCGCGACCTGGTCGATCGACGTCTGGCCGGTTGCACCGATCGCGAGCAGTGCGTGGTAGATCCCCCACACGGTACCGAACAGGCCGACGAACGGCGCCGTGCTGCCGACCGACGCGAGGATCGCGAGGCCGCTCTGCATGCGCGAGATGCCTTCGTCCATCGTGTCCTTCAGGCAGCGCGTGACCCAGTCCGACACGTCCATGCGGTCGTGCAGGTGCGGCTGCGTCTGATGGTGGTGATCGGCGGCTTCCTTGCCCGACAGCGCGAGCGCGAGGAACGGATTATCGTTCGGCGTCGATGCGGCGAGCCCGAGCTTCTTGATGCCGTCGTCGAAGTTGTCCGAATGCCAGAACGCCTGTTCGGCGTTCTTCGTCAGGCGGTTCAGGCGGATCACGTTCCAGCCCTTGATGACGATCACGATCCACGACAGGACCGACATCACGAGCAGCGTGATCGCGATGGCGCGCGTGACGAAATCACCTTGCGCCCAGACGTGCGCGATACCGTAGCTTTGCATTTTCTTGTTTCCTTTGAATCTACCGAATTTGACGGGTTAGTCGTCAAGCGTGAAGTTGAAGGGCAGCGTATGGGCGGCGCGGATCGCCTGACCGTTCTCGATATACGGCGGGCAGGTGCTGGCGCGCGTCGCCTCGAGCGCGGCTTCGTCGAGACGCGGATAGCCGCTGCTCTTCTGCAGCTGGACGCTTTCGATCTTGCCCGTCACGCCGATGATGAAGTGAACGTAGGCCGTGCCCGTTTCGCCTCGACGGCGCGACATCGACGGATAGGTGGGCTTCACGAAATTGCAGGTGAGCGCCGATACGTTCTTCGGTGCGCCGACCTGCATCGTCTCGCGAGCCGGACCGGGTGCTGCAGCTGGCGCAGGCGCCGGCGCGGCGGGGGCCGGTGTCGGTGCGACGGCCGCCGGCGCGGGTGTCGGCGACGGTTCCGGCGAGACCGGCTGAGGCGTCGGGACCGCTTTCTGCACCGGCTTCGGCTCGACCTTCGGCTTCACGCGCGGCGCGGGCTTCGGCGGCGTGGGCTGTTGCGCAGCCGACTGGACGGCGACCGGCTGCGCAGGAGGGGCAGGCGGAATGAGCTGGGCGGTGATCGATTGAACTTCGATCTCCTTCGGAGGCGGCGGCGCGTTGCGATGGAGCCAGGCGGCCGTCAGCATGATCGCGTGTGCTGCAAGCACACCGACCGCGACGACGATCACTCGGGGATTCATACGTGGTGCAACCGGCAAGACGCCGGCAGGAGCGGAATGCGAAGCCTGCATGTTAGCTTGAAAGAACGATGTCGCACCCGGGGCGCGGCGGGTGAATCGGCATCACTTGCGGAAGATCAGCAGCGAGATGCAAACGGTGGTCACAAATCCGATCAGCAATTCCATGACTGGCTCCTTGGCAGGTAAGCCGCTGGCTCGCGCAGACGGTGGCTTGCTGACGGTCAAAACAAAAAATGCGGCCTGGGCCGCATGCGCACACTCGGTGCCGGTCAGGCCGCCTTGCGTTCGTAAAACGTGACCGGGATCGGATGAGCGTGATGCTCGACACCGCACCGGCTCGCGCAGACGCCTTGCTCGGCCATGAGGTCGCGTACGGACTCCTCGCACTTGCCGCAGCACGTGGCCACGCCGAGCTCGAACTGGAGTTCATCGAAAGAGTTCACGCCCTCTGCGAGGGACGCGCGAATCTTGCGATCGGAAACAGACTTGCACACGCAGACGATCATGATGAGTTGCGATAGCTAACGTTAATGCGAATTATTATCATTAATTTTGTGGGCGTTGACAAGCCTGGGTCGGGCTTTTTTTAAGGTCATCGGACCCTTGAAACGCGGAGGGGCGGGAGCGGCACGCGGAAGACGGCGTGCCGGCCCGTATCAGACGCTCGCGCAGGCGCGCGCGCTCGGAGAGGGGATGGTGACGGATTCGACCGGCGCAGCGAGGCCGAGCAGCGTCGACGCGAGCGCCTGGAGCTGGCGTCCGTCGCTGGTCGAGCAGAAGCGGGGCGCCGCGGCGCGCGTGCCGGCCGGCGCGCGCAGGTTGCGCTCGTCGAGCACCCGCATGAGCTGGCGCGCGATCGCATCGCTGGTGTCGACGAGCGTCAGGCGGTCGCCGACAAGGTTACGAATCGTTTCTGTGAAGAACGGGTAATGCGTGCAGCCGAGGACCAGCGTGTCGGCGCCGGCGTCGAGCATCGGCTGCAGATAGCTGTCGAGCAGCGCACGCAATGCGGGCGAATCCGTGTCGCCGCGCTCGATGGCTTCGACGAGCCCGTGGCCGGGCTGGCAGATGAAGCGGCGGCCGGCGCCGTAGCGGTCGAGCAGCGCCTGGAAGCGCGGGCTGTTCAGCGTCGACTGGGTGGCGAGGACGCCCGCGACGCCGCTCGCGGACACGGCCGCAGCCGGCTTGATGCCGGGCTCGACGCCGACGAGCGGCATCGACAGGTGTTCGCGGGTCGCTGCGATCGCGCGCGCGGTCGCGGTGTTGCACGCGATGACGAGCGCTTTCGCCCCTTCGCGGGCCAGCCACTCGCCGATCGCCAGCGTGCGCTCCGTAATGAATGCCTCGTCGCGCGGACCATACGGCGCATGATGCGAATCGGCGACGTAGATGAACGATTCGTCGGGCAATTGCGCGCGCACGGCGCGCAGCACCGACAGGCCGCCCAGCCCGGAATCGAAGATGCCGATGGGGGTAACCGTCGAGGCCGTCGCAGCGAGAACGGAAGGTGTCGACATGAACGGGCGGGACGCGATGGCGGGAAGGGCGGAGCGCTTACTCCGGCGAACCCATCATCGTTTGCTGGTAGTTCTGCAGGCCGACCTTGCCGATCAGGTCGATCTGCGTTTCCAGCCAGTCGATGTGCTCTTCGGTGTCGTCGAGGATCTTTTCGAAGATCTCGCGCGACACGTAGTCACGCACCGATTCGCAGTAGGCGATCGCTTCCTTGCAGGTGGACTGCGAGATCTGCTCGAGCTTCAGGTCGCACTTCAGGATCTCTTCGGTTTCCTCGCCGACCAGCAGCTTGTGCAGGTCCTGCAGGTTCGGCAGGCCGTCGAGCATGAACACGCGCTCGATCAGCCAGTCGGCGTGCTTCATTTCGCCGATCGACTCGTCGTACTCGTGCTTGCCGAGCTTGTCGAGGCCCCAGTGCTTGTACATGCGTGCATGCAGGAAGTACTGGTTGATCGCCGTGAGTTCATTCTTCAACTGCGCGTTCAGATATTCGATGACCTTCTTGTCGCCTTGCATGGCTTGATCCTTGTTCAGTGGGGCTTCAGAAACCGAACGATAATCGCTCGAACGCGAAAAGCCAAGCGTCAAAGCCTTGTCGGGCCTGCCTTTTGCGTGTAATGAGAATCAGCCTTGAATAACCGGCTGGACACAATAATGAGAATGAGAAGTAAAAAGGCCGGACTCCCGTCCGGCCTTTCGTTCGATCGCGCTTAAGCGGCTGCGACCGGGATCTTGCCGATCTTTGCCTGCCACTCCTTCGGACCGGTCTGGTGCACCGACGTGCCCGACGAATCGACGGCCACCGTCACCGGCATGTCCTGCACGTCGAACTCGTAAATGGCTTCCATGCCGAGGTCTTCGAATGCGAGCACCTTCGCGCCGCGGATCGCCTTCGACACGAGGTAAGCGGCACCGCCGACGGCCATCAGGTAGGCCGCCTTGTGCTTCTTGATCGCCTCGATCGCGACCGGACCGCGCTCGGCCTTGCCGACCATCGAGATCAGGCCGGTTTGCGCGAGCATCGTCTCGGTGAACTTGTCCATGCGGGTGGCCGTTGTCGGGCCTGCCGGGCCGACCACTTCGTCGCGCACCGGATCGACCGGGCCGACGTAGTAGATCACGCGGTTCGTGAAGTCGACCGGCAGCTTCTCGCCCTTCGCGAGCATGTCGGCGATACGCTTGTGCGCGGCGTCGCGGCCGGTGAGCATCTTGCCCGACAGCAGCAGCGTCTGGCCCGGTGCCCAGCTCGCGACTTCTTCCGGCGTCAGCGTGTTCAGGTCGACACGCTTGCTGGTTTCGGTATTCGGTTCCCAGTTGACCTTCGGCCATGCGTCGAGCGACGGCGCTTCAAGCTTGGCCGGGCCCGAGCCGTCGAGCACGAAGTGCGCGTGGCGCGTTGCCGCGCAGTTCGGGATCAGCGCGACGGGCTTCGACGCCGCGTGCGTCGGTGCCGCCATGATCTTCACGTCGAGCACGGTTGCGAGGCCGCCGAGGCCCTGTGCGCCGATGCCGAGTGCGTTGACCTTCTCGTGCAGCTCGACGCGCAGTTCCTCGACCCAGTCCTTCGGGCCGCGCGCGATGATTTCCTGGATGTCGATCGGCTCCATCAGCGATTCCTTCGCCATCAGCATCGCCTTCTCGGCGGTGCCGCCGATGCCGATGCCGAGCATGCCCGGCGGGCACCAGCCGGCGCCCATCGTCGGGACCGTCTTCAGCACCCAGTCGACGATCGAGTCGGACGGGTTCAGCATCACGAACTTCGACTTGTTCTCCGAGCCGCCGCCCTTCGCCGCGACCTGCACGTCGACCTTGTCGCCCGGCACGATCTCGTAGTGGATCACGGCCGGCGTGTTGTCCTTCGTGTTCTTGCGGGCGCCTTCCGGCGGATTGACGATCGACGCGCGCAGCACGTTGTCCGGGTGCGTGTAACCGCGGCGCACGCCTTCGTTGATCATGTCGGTGAGGCCCATCGTCGCGCCGTCCCAGCGCACGTCCATGCCGACCTTCACGAAGATCGTGACGATGCCGGTGTCCTGGCAGATCGGGCGACGGCCTTCCGCGCACATGCGGCTGTTCGTGAGGATCTGCGCGATCGCGTCCTTCGCGGCCGGGCTCTCTTCCAGCTCGTACGCGCGGCCGAGGGCCTGGATGTAGTCGAGCGGATGGTAGTAGCTGATGTACTGCAGCGAATCCGCGATGCTCTGGATCAGGTCTTCCTGTTTGATGACGGTCATGGCTGAGACTCTGTGGGGACTGTGGGGAATGCGTTCAGGCGTTTGCGGCTGCTTCGGCCGGCTTGCGCGACACGGTCGCCGCGGGCGCATGGGCGTTCGCGTCATGGGCGTGCGGCTCGTGGAAATGAGCAGGATGCGTGTGCGTCGTCAGGCGGTCGACCCACGCCATCACGAGCGCCGACACGAGGAACGACACGTGGATGATCACCTGCCACATGATCGCGTGCATCGTGTGCTGATCGGGGTTGATGAACGTCTTCAGCAGGTGGATCGACGAAATGCTGATCAGCGCCATCGACAGCTTGACCTTCAGCACGCCCGCGTTCACGTGGTCGAGCCACTCAGGCTCGTCGGGATGGCCCTCGATGCCCAGGCGCGACACGAACGTTTCGTAACCGCCGACGATCACCATGATCAGCAGGTTCGAGATCATCACCACGTCGATCAGGCCGAGCACGGCAAGCATCACGCTGATTTCGTCGAGGCTGGTCGCATGCGACAGCAGGTGCCAGACTTCCTTCAGGAACAGGAACACGTAGACGGCCTGCGCGACGATCAGGCCGAGGTAAAGCGGAACCTGGAGCCAGCGGCTCATGAAGATCAGCGCGGGAAGCGGGCGAAGCGGGCGACGCGCGGGGCGGCCGGGCGAGTGCGGGGCAGACATGGTGGACAGTCGGGGCGCAGTGCGCAGGTATCGGGGACAATCTTGAAAAAGGCGCGCTATTGTAACGCGTCGGCCGGCGCGACTGCAGCGACGCGCCGGCAGTGCCGGGGACGGATCAGGAGGCGGCAGCCGGCACGCGTTTGCCGCGCAGGCTCGCGAGCACGATGCCGGTGACGACGCACGCGAGCGCGATGCCGTGCGCGAGCGTCGGGCGCTCGCCGAGGAACGCGATGCCATACGCGGCGGCTGCAACGGGCAGCACCGCGCTGAACACGCCGGCGAGGCTGCCCGGCACGTGCCGGATGCCCTTCATCCACAGCCAGAACGAGAAGATGCTGGCCGACAGGCCGTACCAGACGACGAGCGCCCACGTGCCGGCCGGCACGCTCGCGTAATCGAAATGCCACATGGCCGTCGCGCCGAGCGGCAGCATCAGGCACAGGCCGAACAGGTGCGTGTACGCGCAGATGTCGATCGGCGCGAGCGTCTGCGTGAGGCGGCGCGACAGGATCACGTAGATCGATTCGCAGCACACCGCGCCGAGGATCAGCAGGTTGCCGGCGAGCGACGACGTGCCGTGCCCGGCCGCGTTGCCGTTCGCGAGGTTGATCGTCACGACGCCGGCGATCGCGAGCGCGATCGACACGAGTGCCCGACCGTTCGGTTTTTCACGCAGGATCAGCCACGCGAACAGCGCGACGATCGCCGGGATCGTGCTCGTGATCACCCCGGCCGCGACCGCGCTCGTGCGCTGCACGCCGTTCAACATCAGCAGCGTGAACATGAAGGTGCCGAAGAATGCCTGCAGGAACAGGTTCAGCCATTCTCCGCGCTTGACGGTGCGCATCTTTACGGGGCTGAACAGCGGCCACAGCACGGTGATCGCGATCACGAAGCGCAGCGTGGCGAGGATGGCGACGGGAACGAAGACGACGATCGATTTGCCGATACCGACATTGCTGCCGACGAACAGCATCGACAGCACGAGAAAGAAAGCGTAGCGATTCAAGCTGGAATCCGGAAGGCGAGTTCAGTTAGGATTGTAGGGTCGCGCTCGTTGCAGCGCAAAGCCGCAAGCGGCGCCGTCCGGTGGGCGAATCGGCCGTGCCGCGTAAGTGACGGGTAAGTTGGAGCGCTTATTGTGGAAACTGCCGGGCCGGCCGGTCGCCTTCGTGCGGCGTGGTGCGGCGCAGCATCGCGCCGAGGCTTTCGGGCCGTGCGTGATGGGTGGGTAGGAGACAGCGGCGCGCATGCGCCGGCCAAGACGCGCGGCGCGCACGATCGCGCCGCCATGCAGAGGATTCATGTTCACCAAGGGGTTGTCGATGTCTGCGATTGAATCGGTTCTTCACGAAACCCGTCAGTTCGCGCCGCCCGCGGCGCTCGAACAGGCGGCGACCATTTCCGGCATGCCGGCCTATCGTGCGCTCGCCGCCGAGGCCGAGAACGATTACGAAGGCTTCTGGGCGCGCCTCGCGCGCGAGGGCCTCGCGTGGCACAAGCCGTTCACGAAGGTGCTCGACGAGTCGAACGCGCCGTTCTACAAGTGGTTCGACGACGGCGAGCTGAACGCGTCGTACAACTGCCTCGACCGTCACGTCGAAGCCGGCAACGGCGAGCGCGTCGCGGTGATTTTCGAGGCCGACGACGGCACCGTCACGCGCGTCACCTATGCGGATCTCCTCGCGCGTGTGTCGCGTTTCGCGAATGCGCTGAAGAAACGCGGAATCGGCAAG
>NZ_CADFDB010000024.1 GCF_902832845.1 Burkholderia metallica
ATCGCTCCGATCGCGATGGAAGAAGGTCTGCGCTTCGCAATCCGCGAAGGCGGCCGTACGGTCGGCGCCGGCGTCGTCGCCAAGATCATCGAGTAAGCCAGTTATTCGTTGATCGACAGTTTTGGGGCTGGCAACAGCCGGCCCCAACATGGTTTAGGGGTATAGCTCAACTGGCAGAGCGTCGGTCTCCAAAACCGAAGGTTGGGGGTTCGATTCCCTCTGCCCCTGCCAAAAAATAGCCACGTGTCCTACGTGGCATTTGTTTTAAGGTGTTATGGCGAATCCATCCGTCGAAACTGTAAATACCTCCGGCGATAAGCTGATGCTGGCCCTGGGCGTATTGTTGGTCTTGGCCGGATTCGTGGGCTTCTTCTGGCTGGCCAATCAGCAGTGGTATGTCCGCGGTGCCGCGTTGGCGGTAGGTATCATCGCCGGCGTGGCCGTCGGGCTGATGTCCGCACCTGGCAAGAGCCTCATCGCCTTTGCCAAGGATTCGTACAAGGAAGTCCGGAAGGTCGTTTGGCCCACCCGCAAGGAAGCAACGCAAACCACACTCGTCGTGTTCGGTTTCGTGCTCGTGATGGCGATTTTCCTCTGGTTGAGTGACAAATCGATCGAATGGGTGATTTTCTCGGCGATTCTGGGTTGGAAATGATATGAGCGATACTCCGGCATCCCCGAGCGGAAAGCGATGGTACGTCGTGCACGCCTACTCCGGTATGGAGAAGAGCGTGCAACGCGCGCTTCAAGAGCGCATCGAACGTGCCGGCATGCAGGACAAATTCGGTCAGATCCTGGTTCCGACCGAAGAAGTGGTCGAAGTCAAAGGCGGCCACAAGGCTGTGACCGAGCGTCGTTTCTTCCCCGGCTACGTGCTGGTGGAAATGGAAATGACGGACGAAACGTGGCACCTCGTGAAGAACACTGCGAAGGTCACCGGTTTCGTCGGTGGTGCGCGTAACCGCCCGACCCCGATTTCCCCGAAGGAAGTCGAGAAGATCATGTCGCAGATGCAGGAAGGCGTCGAAAAGCCGCGCCCGAAGACCCTGTTCGAAGTTGGCGAGATGGTGCGTGTCAAGGAAGGCCCGTTCACGGACTTCAACGGCACCGTCGAAGAGGTCAACTACGAAAAATCGCGCGTGCGTGTGTCGGTCACCATCTTCGGCC
This sequence comes from Burkholderia metallica, assembly GCF_902832845.1. Taxonomy (GTDB): domain Bacteria; phylum Pseudomonadota; class Gammaproteobacteria; order Burkholderiales; family Burkholderiaceae; genus Burkholderia; species Burkholderia metallica. The sequence goes on from NZ_CADFDB010000024.1 coordinate 1,168, forward strand.
GATCCACTCCGGTCGAACTCGAGTTCGGTCAGGTCGAAAAAGTTTGATCCCGATTCGGTGGGCAGCCTCGGCTGCCCACCTTCGCGCTTACGGCCCGCGTCATGGCCGTTGAGGAGCGTCAGTAGCCAGCGGCGAACGCGCGTTATTACTCACCGAACGCCGTCTCCGGCGTTCCAATGAGGTTCACAAATGGCAAAGAAGATTATCGGCTTTATCAAGCTGCAGATCCCTGCAGGTAAAGCCAACCCGTCGCCGCCGGTCGGTCCGGCACTGGGCCAGCGCGGCCTGAACATCATGGAGTTCTGCAAGGCGTTCAACGCGCAGACTCAAGGCATGGAGCCGGGTCTGCCGGTGCCGGTGGTCATCACGGCATTCGCTGACAAGAGCTTCACGTTCGTGATGAAGACGCCGCCGGCGACCGTCCTGATCAAGAAGGCGGCGAAGGTGGACAAGGGCTCGAGCAAGCCGCACACCGACAAGGTCGGTTCGATCACGCGCGCTCAAGCCGAAGAAATCGCGAAGACCAAGATGCCGGACCTTACGGCAGCTGATCTGGACGCAGCCGTTCGCACCATCGCTGGTAGCGCACGCTCGATGGGCATCACTGTGGAGGGCGTGTAAATGGCTAAGATCTCCAAGCGCCGTCAGGCATTTGCCGCCAAGGTCGATCGTCAGAAGCTGTACGCGATCGAAGACGCACTGAGCCTCGTGAAGGAATGCGCGAGCGCGAAGTTCGACGAGTCGATCGACGTCGCAGTCCAGCTCGGCATCGATGCGAAGAAGTCGGACCAGGTCGTTCGTGGTTCGGTCGTTCTGCCGGCAGGAACGGGCAAGTCGGTTCGCGTTGCCGTGTTCGCGCAAGGCGAGAAGGCTGAACAAGCGCGTGCAGCAGGCGCGGAAATCGTCGGTATGGAAGACCTGGCAGAGCAGATCAAGGCTGGCCAGATGGACTTCGACATCGTGATCGCTTCGCCGGACACGATGCGTATCGTCGGTACGCTCGGTCAGATCCTCGGCCCGCGCGGCCTGATGCCGAACCCGAAGGTCGGTACGGTCACGCCGGACGTCGCAACCGCCGTCAAGAACGCGAAGGCTGGTCAGGTGCAATTCCGTGTCGACAAGGCCGGTATCATCCACGCGACCATCGGCCGTGCATCGTTCGAGCCGACCGCGCTGCGTTCGAACCTGTCGGCGCTGATCGAAGCGCTGCAGAAGGCCAAGCCGGCAACGAGCAAGGGCGTCTACCTGCGCAAGATCGCACTGTCGAGCACGATGGGCGTCGGCGTGCGTGTCGACCAGGCTACGCTGGCAGCACAGTAAATATTCGGGCCGCTTCGTTCGCGAAGCGGCCTACATGGGCTTTGGGCGGTTGTTCGTGCGGCAAGGCGGGCAACCGGTTATCAAAGACCGTTGGTGGGGCGCAGCAGTCGGGTGTCCCTTAATTCAAGCCAACGCAGATGGCGAACCCGAAAAAGTTTTGCAGTGGTGAAGCCGCAGGCCGTGAAGCGATTCCCGGCGTGAGGTGGAAATACTCCTAACGAGGTCGGACGCCGTTGTTGAACGAGGTACGTGAGGTTTCGTGCCGAACGTATCGTTTCTGGAGGCTAACCGTGCCGCTTAATAGAGAAGACAAGCAAGCCGTCGTCGCTGAGGTTTCCGCGCAAGTCGCGAAGGCCCAGACCGTTGTGCTGGCTGAGTATCGTGGAATTGCGGTTGGCGATCTGACCAAGCTGCGCGCGAAAGCGCGTGAGCAACAGGTTTACCTGCGCGTGTTGAAGAACACGCTGGCGCGTCGCGCTGTTGAAGGTACGCCGTTCGCTCCGCTGGCAGAGCAGATGACTGGCCCGTTGATCTACGGCATCTCGGAAGATGCAATTGCTGCTGCTAAGGTCGTCAACGACTTCAGCAAGAGCAATGACAAGTTGGTCATCAAGGCTGGTTCGTTCGATGGCAAGGTGATGGACAAGGCTGGCGTGCAAGCGCTGGCAAGCATCCCGAGCCGCGAAGAACTGCTCTCGAAGCTGCTGTTCGTTATGCAATCGCCTGTTTCGGGCTTCGCGCGCGCTCTGGCCGCGCTGGCCGAGAAGAAGCAAGCGGAAGCTGCGTAATCGAGCGTGCATCAGCGTCATTGATCGCTGGCTGTATCCGAATTCAATTTAGGAGTATTTCAAATGGCAATCGCAAAAGAAGACATCCTGGCAGCAGTCGAAGGGATGACCGTTCTGGAACTGAACGAACTGGTCAAGGCATTCGAAGAGAAGTTTGGCGTGTCGGCAGCTGCAGTGGCAGTTGCTGGCCCGGCAGGCGGCGGCGCAGCTGCTGCAGCAGAAGAGAAGACCGAATTCACGGTCGTTCTGGCTGAAGCAGGCAGCAACAAGGTTGCAGTCATCAAGGCAGTTCGCGAACTGACGGGCCTGGGCCTGAAGGAAGCGAAGGACGTCGTTGACGGCGCACCGAAGGCTGTCAAGGAAGGCGTCGACAAGGCTGCTGCTGAAGAAGCCAAGAAGAAGCTGGAAGAAGCTGGCGCGAAGGTCGAAGTCAAGTAAGTTTCGGCGCGCTGTGCGAAGGCTGGCGGTATTTTCACCGCCGGCCTTTTTGTGCTTTGTGGGGACGTTATTCTGGCACTCATTCGGGAGCCCGAATAATTGGCCCCAGAAGCCAAAGAAAACCGCCTGATCGTTGCCGTTGGTCACGAATGGCGGTTCTCTTTGTCTTCTGAAGCGACTGCAGAAGGCAAGTTTGGTCGGGTAGCGGGCAACACAGGCATCCGCTGCCGTCAGCCAGCGGTTGGTAGCGGCCAACCACCAAGCTTCTCGGCTCGTTCAAGCCGTCGGACGGCCATCGGGTCTCAGTCGGTGAACACTCGGGTTTGAAACGTCCAGGTATTCCGCCTCGATAGCACCCGCCGTGATTCGGAGATCGTATGCAATATTCCTTCACCGAGAAGAAGCGCATTCGCAAGAGTTTCGCGAAGCGCCCCATCGTTCACCAGGTTCCTTTCTTGCTGGCTACCCAGCTTGAATCATTCAGCACGTTTCTGCAAGCCGATGTGCCGGCCACGCAACGCAAGCCTGAAGGTTTGCAGGCCGCGTTCACATCGGTATTTCCCATTGTTTCGCACAACGGTTTCGCACGTCTCGAGTTCGTGAGCTATGCGTTGTCCGCGCCGGCATTCAACATCAAGGAATGCCAGCAGCGCGGCCTGACGTACTGCTCCGCGCTGCGCGCGAAGGTCCGCCTCGTCATTCTCGACAAGGAATCGCCGAACAAGCCGGTCGTCAAGGAAGTGAAGGAGCAGGAAGTGTACATGGGCGAAATTCCGCTCATGACACCGACGGGCTCGTTCGTCATCAACGGCACCGAGCGTGTCATCGTCTCGCAGCTGCACCGTTCGCCGGGCGTGTTCTTCGAACACGACAAGGGCAAGACGCACAGCTCGGGCAAGCTGCTGTTCTCGGCACGGATCATTCCGTACCGCGGCTCGTGGCTCGACTTCGAATTCGATCCGAAGGACATCCTGTACTTCCGCGTCGACCGTCGTCGCAAGATGCCGGTCACGATTCTGCTGAAGGCCATCGGCCTGACGCCGGAACAGATCCTCGCGAACTTCTTCGTGTTCGACAACTTCACGCTGATGGACGAAGGCGCGCAACTCGAGTTCGTGCCCGAGCGCCTGCGTGGTGAAGTCGCGCGTTTCGACATCACGGATCGTGATGGCAAGGTCATCGTCCAGAAGGACAAGCGGATCAACGCGAAGCACATTCGCGACCTCGAAGCCGCGAAGACCAAGTTCATCTCGGTGCCGGAAGACTATCTGCTCGGCCGCGTGCTGGCGAAGAACGTCGTCGACGGCGACACCGGCGAAGTGATCGCGAGCGCGAACGACGAAGTCACGGAAAGCGTGCTCGAGAAGCTGCGCGAAGCGGGTATCAAGGACATCCAGACGCTCTACACGAACGACCTGGACCAGGGCCCGTACATCTCGTCGACGCTGCGTGTCGACGAAACGACCGACAAGACGGCCGCGCGCATCGCGATCTATCGCATGATGCGTCCGGGCGAGCCGCCGACCGAAGAAGCGGTCGAGGCACTGTTCAACCGTCTGTTCTACAGCGAAGAAGCGTACGACCTGTCGAAGGTCGGCCGCATGAAGTTCAACCGCCGCGTCAGCCGTGACGAGATCACCGGCCCGATGACGCTGCAGGACGACGACATCCTCGCGACGATCAAGATCCTCGTCGAGCTGCGCAACGGCAAGGGCGAAGTGGACGACATCGACCACCTCGGCAACCGTCGCGTGCGTTGCGTCGGCGAACTGGCGGAAAATCAGTTCCGCGCAGGTCTCGTGCGTGTCGAGCGCGCGGTCAAGGAACGCCTCGGCCAGGCCGAAAGCGAAAACCTGATGCCGCACGACCTGATCAACTCGAAGCCGATTTCGTCGGCGATCCGCGAGTTCTTCGGTTCGTCGCAGCTGTCGCAGTTCATGGACCAGACCAACCCGCTGTCGGAAATCACGCACAAGCGCCGTGTTTCCGCACTGGGCCCGGGCGGTCTGACGCGTGAGCGCGCAGGCTTCGAAGTGCGTGACGTGCACCCGACCCACTATGGCCGCGTGTGCCCGATCGAAACGCCGGAAGGTCCGAACATCGGCCTGATCAACTCGCTCGCACTGTACGCGCACCTGAACGAGTACGGCTTCCTCGAGACGCCGTACCGCAAGGTCGTGGACGGCAAGGTGACCGACCAGATCGACTACCTGTCGGCGATCGAGGAAGGCCGCTACATGATCGCTCAGGCGAACGCCGCGATCGACGAGAACGGCCAGCTGATCGACGAACTCGTGTCGTCGCGCGAAGCCGGCGAAACGATGATGGTCACGCCGGACCGTATCCAGTACATGGACGTCGCGCCGTCGCAGATCGTGTCGGTGGCAGCATCGCTGATTCCGTTCCTCGAGCACGATGACGCGAACCGTGCACTGATGGGTTCGAACATGCAGCGTCAGGCCGTGCCGTGTCTGCGTCCGGAAAAGCCGGTCGTCGGTACGGGCATCGAGCGCACCTGCGCGGTCGACTCGGGTACGACGGTTCAGGCGTTCCGCGGCGGCGTCGTCGACTACGTCGATGCAGGCCGTATCGTGATTCGCGTGAACGACGACGAAGCGGTCGCGGGTGAAGTCGGTGTCGACATCTACAACCTGATCAAGTACACGCGTTCGAACCAGAACACGAACATCAACCAGCGTCCGATCGTGAAGATGGGCGACAAGGTCTCGCGCGGCGACGTGCTGGCCGACGGCGCGTCGACGGACCTGGGCGAGCTCGCGCTCGGCCAGAACATGCTGATCGCGTTCATGCCGTGGAACGGCTACAACTTCGAGGATTCGATCCTGATCTCGGAGAAGGTCGTGGCCGACGATCGCTACACGTCGATCCACATCGAAGAGCTGAACGTCGTTGCACGCGACACGAAGCTCGGGCCGGAAGAAATCACGCGCGACATCTCGAACCTGGCGGAAGTCCAGCTCGGCCGTCTCGACGAATCGGGCATCGTGTACATCGGTGCTGAAGTCGAAGCGGGCGACGTGCTGGTCGGCAAGGTCACGCCGAAGGGCGAGACCCAGCTGACGCCGGAAGAGAAGCTGCTGCGTGCGATCTTCGGCGAGAAGGCTTCGGACGTGAAGGACACGTCGCTGCGCGTGCCGTCGGGCATGAGCGGCACCGTGATCGACGTCCAGGTGTTCACGCGTGAAGGCATCCAGCGCGACAAGCGCGCGCAACAGATCATCGACGACGAACTGAAGCGCTACCGTCTCGACCTGAACGACCAGCTGCGCATCGTGGAAGGCGACGCGTTCCAGCGTCTCGCACGCATGCTGGTGGGCAAGGTCGCGAACGGCGGTCCGAAGAAGCTCGCGAAGGGCACGAAGATCGACCAGGCTTACCTGGAAGACCTCGACCACTACCACTGGTTCGACATCCGCCTCGCGGACGACGAAGCAGCGGCGCAGCTCGAAGCGATCAAGAACTCGATCGAAGAAAAGCGTCACCAGTTCGACCTCGCGTTCGAAGAGAAGCGCAAGAAGCTCACGCAAGGCGACGAACTGCCGCCGGGCGTGCTGAAGATGGTCAAGGTGTACCTCGCGGTCAAGCGTCGCCTGCAGCCTGGCGACAAGATGGCGGGCCGTCACGGTAACAAGGGTGTCGTGTCGAAGATCGTCCCGATCGAAGACATGCCGTACATGGCCGATGGCCGTCCGGCAGACGTCGTGCTGAACCCGCTGGGCGTCCCGTCGCGGATGAACGTGGGTCAGGTTCTGGAAGTGCACCTCGGCTGGGCCGCGAAGGGCCTCGGCTGGCGTATCGGCGAAATGCTGCAGCGTCAGGCGAAGATCGAGGAACTGCGCGTGTTCCTGACGAAGATCTACAACGACTCGGGCCGCAAGGAAGATCTGGAAAGCTTCACCGACGAAGAGATCCTCGAACTCGCGAAGAACCTGCGCGAAGGCGTGCCGTTCGCGACGCCGGTGTTCGACGGTGCGACCGAGGAAGAAATGGGCAAGATGCTCGACCTCGCGTTCCCGGACGACATCGCCGAACAGCTCGGCATGAACCCGTCGAAGAACCAGGTCCGTCTGTACGACGGCCGCACGGGTGAAATGTTCGAACGTCGCGTGACGCTCGGCTACATGCACTACCTGAAGCTGCACCACTTGGTCGACGACAAGATGCACGCGCGTTCGACCGGCCCGTACTCGCTCGTCACGCAGCAGCCGCTGGGTGGTAAGGCGCAGTTCGGTGGCCAGCGTTTCGGTGAAATGGAAGTGTGGGCACTCGAAGCGTACGGCGCGTCCTACGTGCTGCAGGAAATGCTGACGGTGAAGTCGGACGACGTGACCGGCCGGACGAAGGTGTACGAAAACCTCGTCAAGGGCGATCACGTGATCGATGCAGGCATGCCGGAATCCTTCAACGTGCTCGTGAAGGAAATCCGCTCGCTCGGTATCGATATCGATCTCGACCGCAATTAATCGGACTACGGAGAGAAGGCAATGAAAGCTCTGCTCGATCTATTCAAGCAAGTCCAACAGGAAGAAGTTTTCGACGCGATCAAGATCGGTCTGGCTTCGCCCGACAAGATCCGTTCGTGGTCGTTCGGTGAAGTGAAGAAGCCGGAGACCATCAACTACCGTACGTTCAAGCCGGAACGCGATGGTCTCTTCTGCGCGAAGATCTTCGGGCCGATCAAGGACTACGAGTGCCTGTGCGGCAAGTACAAGCGTCTGAAGCACCGCGGCGTGATCTGCGAGAAGTGCGGCGTCGAAGTGACGCTGGCGAAGGTGCGTCGCGAACGGATGGGCCACATCGAACTGGCCTCGCCGGTCGCGCACATCTGGTTCCTGAAGTCGCTGCCGTCGCGTCTGGGCATGGTGCTCGACATGACGCTGCGCGACATCGAACGCGTGCTGTACTTCGAAGCCTACGTGGTGATCGAACCGGGGATGACGCCGCTGAAGGCGCGGCAGATCATGACCGAAGAGGATTACTACAACAAGGTCGAGGAATACGGCGACGAGTTCCGTGCCGAAATGGGCGCGGAAGGCGTGCGTGAACTGCTGCGCGCGATCAACATCGACGAGCAGGTCGAGACGCTGCGCACCGAGCTGAAGAACACCGGCTCGGAAGCGAAGATCAAGAAGTACGCGAAGCGCCTGAAGGTCCTCGAGGCATTCCAGCGTTCGGGCATCAAGCCCGAGTGGATGATCCTCGAAGTGCTGCCGGTGCTGCCGCCGGAGTTGCGTCCGCTCGTGCCGCTGGACGGCGGCCGTTTCGCGACGTCGGACCTGAACGACCTGTATCGCCGCGTGATCAACCGTAACAACCGGTTGAAGCGTCTGCTCGAGCTGAAGGCGCCTGAAATCATCGTCCGCAACGAAAAGCGGATGCTGCAGGAAGCCGTCGACTCGCTGCTCGACAACGGTCGTCGCGGCAAGGCGATGACGGGCGCGAACAAGCGTCCGCTGAAGTCGCTCGCCGACATGATCAAGGGTAAGGGCGGTCGTTTCCGTCAGAACCTGCTGGGCAAGCGCGTCGACTACTCGGGCCGTTCGGTCATCGTGGTCGGCCCGACGCTGAAGCTGCACCAGTGCGGTCTGCCGAAGCTGATGGCGCTCGAACTGTTCAAGCCGTTCATCTTCAACAAGCTGGAAGTGATGGGCGTCGCGACGACCATCAAGGCTGCGAAGAAGGAAGTCGAGAACCAGACGCCGGTGGTGTGGGACATCCTCGAAGAGGTGATCCGCGAGCACCCGGTGATGCTGAACCGTGCGCCGACGCTGCACCGTCTCGGTATCCAGGCTTTCGAGCCGGTGCTGATCGAAGGCAAGGCGATTCAGCTGCACCCGCTCGTCTGCGCGGCGTTCAACGCCGACTTCGACGGTGACCAGATGGCCGTTCACGTGCCGCTGTCGCTCGAAGCGCAGATGGAAGCGCGCACGCTGATGCTGGCGTCGAACAACGTGCTGTTCCCGGCCAACGGCGATCCGTCGATCGTGCCGTCGCAGGATATCGTGCTGGGTCTGTACTACGCGACCCGCGAAGCGGTCAACGCCAAGGGCGAAGGCCTGTCGTTCACGGGCGTGTCGGAAGTGATCCGCGCGTACGAGAACAAGGAAGTCGAGCTGGCCTCGCGCGTCAACGTGCGGATCACCGAAATGGTCCACAACGAGGACACGTCGGAAGGCGCACCGCCGTTCGTGCCGAAGATCACGCTGTACGCGACGACCGTCGGCCGCGCGATCCTGTCGGAGATCCTGCCGCACGGGCTGCCGTTCTCGGTGCTGAACAAGCCGCTGAAGAAGAAGGAAATCTCGCGCCTGATCAACACGGCGTTCCGCAAGTGCGGTCTGCGCGCGACGGTGGTGTTCGCCGACCAACTGATGCAGTCGGGTTTCCGTCTCGCGACGCGCGCCGGTATTTCGATCTGCGTGGACGACATGCTCGTGCCGCCGCAGAAGGAAACGATCGTCGGCGACGCCGCGAAGAAGGTGAAGGAGTACGACCGCCAGTACATGTCGGGTCTCGTCACCGCGCAGGAACGCTACAACAACGTGGTCGACATCTGGTCGGCAACGTCGGAAGCGGTCGGCAAGGCGATGATGGAGCAACTGTCGACGGAGCCGGTGACGGACCGCGACGGCAACGAGACGCGCCAGGAATCGTTCAACTCGATCTACATGATGGCCGACTCGGGCGCCCGGGGTTCGGCGGTTCAGATTCGTCAGCTGGCCGGTATGCGTGGCCTGATGGCGAAGCCGGACGGCTCGATTATCGAGACGCCGATTACCGCGAACTTCCGCGAAGGTCTGAACGTGTTGCAATACTTCATCTCGACCCACGGTGCACGTAAGGGTCTGGCTGATACGGCACTGAAGACCGCGAACTCGGGTTACCTGACGCGTCGTCTCGTTGACGTCACGCAGGATCTGGTCGTGGTGGAAGACGATTGCGGCACGTCGAACGGCGTGGCGATGAAGGCACTCGTCGAAGGCGGTGAAGTCGTCGAAGCGCTGCGTGACCGTATCCTCGGCCGCGTTGCGGTCGCGGACGTCGTGAACCCGGAAACGCAGGAAACGGTGTACGAATCGGGCACGCTGCTCGACGAAACGGCGGTCGAGGAAATCGAACGCCTCGGCATCGACGAAGTGCGCGTGCGCACGCCGCTGACCTGCGAAACGCGTTACGGTCTGTGCGCGGCCTGCTACGGCCGCGACCTCGGCCGCGGCTCGCTCGTGAACGTCGGCGAAGCAGTCGGCGTGATCGCTGCGCAGTCGATCGGTGAACCGGGCACGCAGCTGACGATGCGTACGTTCCACATCGGTGGTGCGGCATCGCGTGCGGCAGTGGCTTCGTCGGTCGAAGCGAAGAGCAACGGTATCGTCCGCTTCACGGCGACGATGCGCTACGTCACGAACGCGAAGGGCGAGCAGATCGTCATTTCCCGTTCGGGCGAAGCGATGATCACCGACGATTTCGGTCGCGAGCGCGAGCGTCACAAAGTGCCGTACGGCGCGACGTTGCTGCAGCTCGACGGCGCGACGATCAAGGCAGGCACGCAGCTCGCCACGTGGGATCCGCTGACGCGTCCGATCATCACCGAGTACGGTGGTACGGTGAAGTTCGAGAACGTCGAGGAAGGCGTGACCGTTGCGAAGCAGATCGACGACGTGACCGGCCTGTCGACGCTGGTCGTGATCGACGTGAAGCGTCGTGGCTCGCAGGCTTCGAAGAGCGTGCGTCCGCAGGTCAAGCTGCTCGACGCGAACGGCGAGGAGGTGAAGATTCCGGGCACGGAGCACGCAGTGCAGATCGGCTTCCAGGTCGGCGCACTGATCACCGTGAAGGATGGCCAGCAGGTGCAGGTCGGTGAAGTGCTCGCACGTATCCCGACGGAAGCGCAGAAGACGCGTGACATTACCGGCGGTCTGCCGCGGGTGGCGGAACTGTTCGAAGCGCGTTCGCCGAAGGATGCCGGCATTCTCGCGGAAGTCACCGGTACGACGTCGTTCGGTAAGGACACGAAGGGCAAGCAGCGTCTCGTCATCACGGACCTCGAGGGCAATCAGCACGAGTTCCTGATCGCGAAGGAAAAGCAGGTTCTGGTTCACGATGCCCAGGTCGTCAACAAGGGCGAAATGATCGTGGACGGTCCGGCCGATCCGCACGACATCCTGCGTCTGCAGGGTATCGAGGCGCTGTCGCGCTACATCGTCGACGAAGTGCAGGACGTGTATCGTCTGCAGGGCGTGAAGATCAACGACAAGCACATCGAGGTGATCGTTCGCCAGATGCTGCGTCGTGTGCAGATCACCGACAACGGCGATACGCGCTTCATCCCGGGCGAACAGGTCGAGCGTTCCGACATGCTGGACGAGAACGATCGCATGATCGCCGAGGGCAAGCGCCCGGCTTCGTACGACAACGTGCTGCTCGGTATCACGAAGGCATCGCTGTCGACCGACTCGTTCATCTCCGCGGCATCGTTCCAGGAAACGACCCGCGTGCTGACCGAAGCGGCGATCATGGGCAAGCGCGACGATCTGCGCGGTCTGAAGGAAAACGTGATCGTCGGCCGTCTGATTCCGGCCGGTACGGGTCTCGCGTTCCACAAGGCACGCAAGGCGAAGGAATCGTCGGATCGCGAGCGTTTCGACCAGATCGCAGCGGAAGAGGCATTCGACTTCGGCACGCCGAGCGCGCCGGCAGAAGAGCCGCAGCAACACCCGACGGCCGAGTAAGTGCGGGCGGCGCGAGCCGCGTTGCCTTGCTGTCATAGCTGTCACCGAAACCGCCCGGTTTTGCCGGGCGGTTTTTTTTCATCTGTCGTTCACGTGCACGACGCGCCTGCGCAGTACCGATGGGGCCCGTCATCCACGCGAACGAACCCTGGCCGATCGGCCAAAACCGTACGATTCGCCGCGCGTCGCGCGAGCGGGTTGTTAAAATTGCGGTCACTGTCTAGCCGCCTGCCCTCATTCATGTCCCGCGCCCTCGAAATCCTCGACGAAGTATTTGGTTATCCCGCCTTTCGCGGCCAGCAGGGTGAGATCGTCGAGCACGTCGCCGGCGGCGGCGATTGCCTCGTGCTGATGCCGACCGGCGGCGGCAAGTCGCTGTGCTATCAGATTCCCGCACTGCTGCGCCGCGAGGCCGGGCAGGGTGCCGGCATCGTCGTGTCGCCGCTGATCGCGCTGATGCAGGACCAGGTCGCCGCACTGAGCGAAGTGGGCGTGCGCGCGGCATACCTGAATTCGACGCTGTCGGGTGCCGAAGCCGCGGCCACCGAGCGTGCGCTGCGCGAAGGCGAAATCGACCTGCTGTACGTCGCGCCGGAACGGCTGATGACGGGGCGCTTCCTCGATCTGCTCGAGCGCGCGAAGATCGGCCTGTTCGCGATCGACGAAGCGCACTGCGTGTCGCAATGGGGGCATGATTTCCGTCCGGAATACATCCAGCTGTCGGTGCTGCACGAACGGTTCCCGTCGGTGCCGCGCATCGCGCTGACCGCCACGGCAGACGCGATCACGCGCGACGAGATCATCCACCGCCTCGCGCTCGACGATGCACGCGTGTTCGTGTCGAGCTTCGACCGCCCGAACATCCGATACCGGATCGTCGAGAAGGACAACGCGCGTTCGCAGCTGCTCGATTTCATCCGCGCCGAGCACACGAATCCCGACGGCACGACGGACGCGGGCGTCGTCTACTGCCTGTCGCGCCGCAAGGTCGAGGAAACGGCCGAGTGGCTGAAGGCGCAGGGCGTGCGCGCGCTGCCGTATCACGCGGGGATGGAGTTCGAGGTGCGGCAGAAGCATCAGGAGATGTTCCAGCGCGAGGAGGGCATCGTGATGTGCGCGACGATCGCGTTCGGCATGGGCATCGACAAGCCGGACGTGCGTTTCGTCGCGCACCTGGACCTGCCGAAGAGCGTCGAAGGCTATTACCAGGAAACGGGCCGCGCCGGCCGCGACGGGATGCCCGCGAACGCGTGGATGGCGTACGGGCTCGGCGACGTCGTCCAGCAGCGCAAGATGATCGACGAGTCCGACGCCGACGACGCGCACAAGCGCGTGCAGACGTCGAAGCTCGACGCGCTGCTCGGGCTGTGCGAGACGATCTCGTGCCGCCGTGTGCGGCTGCTGAACTACTTCGGCGAGGCGAGCCAGCCGTGCGGCAACTGCGACACGTGCCTCGAGCCGCCCGATTCGTGGGACGCGACGCGCGAGGCGCAGATGGCGCTGTCGTGCGTGTTCCGCGCGCAGCGTGCGAGCGGGTTCAACTTCGGCTCGAGCCACCTGATCGAGATCCTGCGCGGCGGGCGCACCGAGAAGGTGTTGCAGCGCGGCCACGACAAGCTCACGACGTTCGGGATCGGCGCGTCGCTGTCCGAGCCCGAGTGGCGCGCGATTTTCCGGCAGCTCGTCGCATACGGCTACCTGGCGGTCGATCACGGCGGCTTCGGCGCGCTCATGCTGACCGAAGCCGCGAAGCCCGTGCTGAAGAACGAGGAGAAGGTCACGCTGCGCCGCTACGTGAAGCCGCAGCGCACGCGGCAATCGTCGAGCCGCAGCGGCACGCGCGTCGATCCGACGGCCGGCATGGGCACGCGCGAGCGCGCACGATGGGATGCGCTGCGCGCGTGGCGCGCGGAAACCGCGAAGACGGACGGCGTGCCAGCCTACGTGATCTTCCACGATGCGACACTCGCCGAAATCGCGCGCAACGCGCCGGAGACGATCGAGGACCTGCGCCACATCCCCGGCATGGGCGTGCGCAAGCTCGAGCGCTTCGGCGACGAGATCATCGACGTCATCGAATCGGCGTGACACGGATGCTCCGACCCTTCCGAGGAACCGCGCGGCCCCGCCGGTGAATCACGCAAGCCGTTGACTTCGTTGGTATTTCCGGAATATGATGTTGGGTTCCGGTATTCGGCGGGCCGAGTCGCGTTCGAAGGTTCGCGTCCAATTCGCCGGTTCGGAAGTCAACTGTGCGCCGATTCTCGCTTTGCCCGAAATCGATGCGCAGATTTTGTTCAATTTCAGGAATAAACAATGCCAACCATCAACCAACTGGTTCGCAAAGGCCGTCAGTCGGAAACGACGAAGAGCAAGAGCCCGGCCCTGCAGGACTGCCCCCAGCGTCGCGGCGTGTGCACCCGTGTGTACACGACGACGCCGAAGAAGCCGAACTCGGCACTCCGTAAGGTCGCCAAGGTTCGTCTGACGAACGGCTTCGAAGTGATTTCGTACATCGGCGGTGAAGGCCACAACCTGCAGGAACACTCGGTTGTGCTGATCCGCGGCGGCCGTGTGAAGGACTTGCCGGGTGTGCGTTACCACATGGTTCGCGGCTCGCTGGATACCCAGGGCGTCAAGGACCGTAAGCAAGCGCGCTCGAAGTACGGCGCGAAGCGTGCAAAGGCTGCCAAGTAAGCAGTTTTTGATCAGGGATCGCCGCAGGGCGGTCGAGGCGGGAGTGCCGGATTGCCGGTGCTGTCGAGTAAGTGGTCACCCGGCCAAGCTGGTTAGTCGTGAAGATGTGATCGGGTTTGTTGGTGGCCGCGGAGCTGGAATCAGCTCCAACTGAACAAGTAAAGGAAGAATCATGCCGCGTCGTCGCGAAGTCCCCAAGCGGGAAGTGTTGCCGGATCCGAAGTTCGGCAACGTTGATGTAGCCAAGTTCATGAACATGCTGATGCTGTCCGGCAAGAAGTCGGTCGCAGAACGCATCGTTTATGGCGCATTCGAACAGATCCAGACCAAGGGTGGCAAGGACCCGCTGGAAGTGTTCACGGTTGCGCTCAACAACGTCAAGCCGGTGGTCGAAGTGAAGAGCCGCCGCGTTGGTGGTGCCAACTATCAAGTTCCGGTCGAAGTGCGCCCGTCGCGTCGTATGGCATTGGCGATGCGCTGGCTGCGTGAGGCTGCGAAGAAGCGTAGCGAGAAGTCGATGGCTCTGCGCCTGGCAGGTGAACTCTCCGAAGCGGCCGAAGGCCGTGGCGGCGCGATGAAGAAGCGCGACGAAGTTCACCGCATGGCGGAAGCCAACCGCGCGTTCTCGCATTTCCGTTTCTAAGCGCCTGGCTGGGCTTTAGCGGAAATAAATTCCGGGCGGGTGCGCTTTTCAGGCGCCTCGCCCGTTTGTGTTGAAGCACGATGCAGCAACGCTGCATCGTGTCATCCCAGTAGAGGATCAAAGTGGCTCGCAAGACTCCTATCGAGCGCTACCGCAATATCGGTATTAGCGCTCACATCGACGCCGGCAAGACGACGACGACCGAGCGCATTCTGTTTTACACCGGTGTGAACCACAAGATCGGTGAAGTCCACGATGGCGCAGCCACGATGGACTGGATGGAGCAGGAACAAGAGCGTGGCATCACGATCACGTCCGCTGCCACCACGGCCTTCTGGAAGGGCATGGGCGGCAACTATCCGGAACACCGCATCAACATCATCGACACCCCGGGCCACGTCGACTTCACGATCGAAGTGGAACGTTCGATGCGCGTGCTCGACGGCGCATGCATGGTGTACTGCGCAGTGGGCGGCGTGCAGCCGCAGTCGGAAACGGTGTGGCGCCAGGCGAACAAGTACAAGGTGCCGCGTCTCGCGTTCGTCAACAAGATGGACCGTACCGGCGCGAACTTCTTCAAGGTCTACGACCAGCTCCGTCTGCGCCTGAAGGCGAACCCGGTTCCGGTCGTGGTGCCGATCGGCTCGGAAGAAAACTTCAAGGGCGTGGTCGACCTGATCAAGATGAAGGCGATCATTTGGGACGAAGCGTCGCAAGGCACGAAGTTCGACTACGTCGACATCCCGGCCGAGCTCGCAGAGACCTGCAAGGAATGGCGCGAGAAGATGGTCGAAGTGGCTGCTGAAGCCAGCGAAGACCTGATGAACAAGTACCTGGAAGAAGGCGATCTGCCGGAAGCCGACATCGTCAAGGCGCTGCGCGACCGTACGATCGCGTGCGAAATCCAGCCGATGCTGTGCGGTACCGCGTTCAAGAACAAGGGCGTGCAGCGTATGCTCGACGCCGTGATCGACTTCCTGCCGTCGCCGGTCGACATCCCGCCGGTCAAGGGCGAGCTCGAAAACGGCGAAGAAGCGGAGCGCAAGGCGTCGGACGACGAGAAGTTCTCGTCGCTCGCGTTCAAGATCATGACCGACCCGTTCGTCGGCCAGCTGATCTTCTTCCGCGTTTACTCGGGCGTCGTCAACTCGGGCGACACGCTGCTGAACTCGACCAAGGGCAAGAAGGAACGCCTCGGCCGTATTCTGCAGATGCACGCGAACCAGCGTGAAGAAATCAAGGAAGTCCGCGCGGGCGACATCGCCGCTGCGGTCGGCCTGAAGGAAGCGACCACCGGCGACACGCTGTGCGATCCGGCAAACCCGATCGTGCTCGAGCGCATGGTGTTCCCGGAGCCGGTGATTTCGCAGGCTGTCGAGCCGAAGACCAAGGCTGACCAGGAAAAGATGGGTCTCGCACTGAACCGTCTGGCTCAGGAAGATCCGTCGTTCCGCGTGCAGACCGACGAAGAGTCGGGCCAGACCATCATTTCGGGCATGGGCGAGCTCCACCTCGAAATTCTGGTCGACCGGATGAAGCGTGAATTCGGTGTGGAAGCAACCGTCGGCAAGCCGCAGGTTGCGTACCGCGAAACGATTCGTTCGACGGCGAAGGACGTCGACGGCAAGTTCGTCAAGCAGTCGGGTGGTCGCGGCCAGTACGGTCACGCGGTCATCACGCTCGAGCCGAACGAACAAGGCAAGGGCTACGAGTTCTTCGACGAGATCAAGGGTGGTGTGATTCCGCGTGAATACATCCCGGCGGTCGACAAGGGTATCCAGGACACGCTGAAGTCGGGCGTGCTGGCTGGCTTCCCGGTCGTCGACGTGAAGGTTCACCTGACATTCGGTTCGTACCACGACGTTGACTCGAACGAAAACGCGTTCCGCATGGCCGGTTCGATGGCGTTCAAGGAAGCGATGCGCAAGGCGAACCCGGTCGTCCTCGAGCCGATGATGGCTGTCGAAGTCGAGACGCCGGAAGACTACATGGGCAACGTGATGGGCGACCTGTCGGGCCGTCGCGGTATCGTCCAGGGCATGGAAGACATGGTTGGCGGCGGCAAGATCGTTCGCGCCGAAGTCCCGCTGTCGGAAATGTTCGGTTACTCGACGTCGCTGCGTTCGCTGACGCAAGGTCGTGCAACGTACACGATGGAGTTCAAGCACTACGCTGAAGCTCCGCGCAACGTTGCTGAAGCGATCATCAGCGCGAAGTCGAAGTAAATCTGAAGCTACCAATCGATTATTTTTTGAAAGAAGAGAATCATGGCAAAAGGTAAATTTGAGCGGACCAAGCCGCACGTGAACGTTGGTACGATTGGTCACGTTGACCACGGCAAGACGACGCTGACGGCAGCGATCACGACGGTT
>NZ_CADFDB010000025.1 GCF_902832845.1 Burkholderia metallica
GAACGACTGGCCCGTGAGCGCCGCGCTCGGGAACGCCGACAGGAACAGCACCGTCTGCGCGACGTCCTGCACCGTCGTGAACACGCCGTCCACCGTATTGCCGAGCATCACCTTCTTCACCACTTCCTCTTCGCTGATCCCGAGCTCCTTCGCCTGCTCCGGAATCTGCTTGTCGACCAGCGGCGTGCGCACGAAGCCCGGACACACCACGTGCGAGCGCACGTTGTGCTTCGCGCCTTCCTTCGCCAGCACGCGGGCGAGACCCAGCAGGCCGTGCTTGGCCGTCACGTATGCCGACTTCAGCGGCGACGCTTCGTGCGAGTGCACCGAACCCATGTAGATCACGACGCCGCCGCGATCGTCCTTGTACATGTGCTTGAGCGCGGCCTTGGTCGTGAGGAACGCGCCGTCGACGTGGATCGCCTGCATCTTCTTCCAGTCGGAGAACGAGTAGTTCTCGATCGGGTTGACGATCTGGATGCCCGCGTTCGACACGAGGATGTCGACCGAGCCGAACGTGGCGGCCACCTTGTCGATGCCGCTGTTCACGGCATCCTCGTTGGTCACGTCCATCGCGACGCCGATCGCCTTGCCGCCGGCCTTGACGATCTCGTCGGCGACCGCATTGGCGCCGTCCTGGTTCAGGTCGGCGATCGCGACGGCCGCGCCCGCTTTCGCGAGCTCGAGTGCGATTTCCTTGCCGATGCCGCTCGCGGCACCCGTGACGACTGCGGTCTTGCCGTTCAGATCTGCTGCCATGTCCGTCTCCTCCCGTTGTCGGATCGATAAAACGAGCGCCCGCCGCCTCCGCTGCCATCTCGCGATCGTGGCGGCGGGCCAGCCGCCATTGTGCACGATCGGCCCCGCGGTTCGCGCGCAAAACGTCTAAGCTTAAGGTCGGTTCCGTCACGCAGGAGATTCGCATGCACTATCGACGGCTAGGCCGCTCCGGCCTGCAGATCAGCGCGCTTTCGCTCGGTTCATGGGTGACGTACGGCAATCAGGTCGACCAGCGGGTCGCCCGCGAATGCCTCGCCGCGGCACGCGACGCGGGCGTCAATTTCTTCGACAATGCCGAGGTGTACGCCGGCGGCAAATCCGAGGAAATCATGGGTCACGCGCTCAAGTCGCTCGACTGGCCGCGCGTCAGCTACATCGTGTCCACGAAGTTCTTCTGGGGGCTCGCCGAAGCACCCAACCAGTATCACACGCTGAACCGTAAATACCTGTTGAACGCGATCGACGGCTCGCTGCGCCGGCTGCAGCTCGATTACGTCGATCTCGTCTATTGCCATCGCCCCGATCCGAACACGCCGATCGAGGAAACCGTCTGGGCGATGAGCGACATGATCGTGCGCGGCAAGGCGCTGTACTGGGGCACGTCGGAATGGCGCGCCGACGAAATTCGTGCCGCTTGCGAGATCGCCGAACGGCATCACCTGCACAAGCCGGTCGTCGAGCAGCCGCAGTACAACCTGTTCCACCGTACGCGGGTCGAGCAGGAATATGCGCGGCTCTACGACGACTACGGCCTCGGCCTCACGACCTGGAGCCCGCTGGCATCGGGCCTGCTCACCGGCAAGTACCGTAACGGCGTGCCGCCCGGCAGCCGGGCGCAGTTGCAGGGTTACGACTGGATGCGCGAGCGCCTGACCGATCAGGCCGCCAACGATATCGTCGAACGACTCGGCGAAATCGCAGCCGAGCTCGGCTGCAGCACGGCCCAGCTCGCGATCGCGTGGGTGCTCGCGAATCCGCGGGTGAGTTCGGTCATCACGGGCGCGTCGCGGATCGAGCAGATCGGCGACAACATGCGCGCGCTCGACGTTGCCGCCAAACTGACGCCGGAGGTGAAGCAACGCATCGAGGAGGTGGTCGGCGATGCGTACGAGTAAGGCGATGCGCGGCCACTCGCGTACAATACGCGGCCCGCATCGGCGCCCGACCTGACGGCCGTGCACGATCGACCGCATTCATCGATTCACCTTTCGTTTCAGGCAGCCCGCCATGCTCAGTTATCGTCACGGTTTTCACGCAGGCAACCACGCGGACGTGCTCAAGCACGCCGTCGTCGTCCAGCTGCTGCGCTACCTGAACAAGAAAGACAAGTCGTACTGGTACGTCGACACGCATGCCGGTGCCGGCGTGTACTCGCTGCGCGACGGCTACGCGGCGAAGACGTCGGAATTCGACACCGGCGTCGGCCGGCTGTGGAACGAAAAGAATTTGCCGGAAGCGCTGGGCGACTATGTCGACGAAGTCCGCGCACTGAACGACGACGGCGAACTGCGCTTCTACCCCGGTTCCCCGTACATCGCATGGCGATCGATGCGCGAGCAGGACCGCATGCGCCTGTTCGAAATGCACACGACGGAAATCGACGTGCTGCGCCACAATTTCCGCGATGCGGGGCGACGCGCAATGATCTTCGCAGGCGACGGCTTCGAAGGCATCAAGGCGCTGCTGCCTCCGCCGCCGCGCCGCGCGCTCGTGCTGATCGACCCGTCCTATGAGGACAAGAAGGATTACGCGCGCACGGTCACGTGCTTGACGGAGTGTCTGAAGCGTTTCGCGACGGGCTGCTATGCGGTCTGGTACCCGCAGGTGACCCGGACGGAATCGCAGCGTTTTACCGAGCAGTTGAAGCGCCTGCAACCGAACAACTGGCTGCATCTGACGCTGACGGTGTCGAATCCGCCGACTGACGGGCTGGGTCTCTACGGCAGCGGGATGTTCATCCTGAATCCGCCGTATACGCTCGCGCAGAGCATGAACGAGGCACTGCCCTACCTGGTCGAGAAGCTCGGACAGGACAGCGGCGCCCGCTACCAGATCGAGCACCGCGGCAACTGATCGGGCGACGAGCCCTTACGGCTGAAGTCTCGGCGCGAGCCTCGGCGGGCTGGACGGCTGCCCACCCCACGCGGGGACATTGATATACGGCGCGACGAACAGCGGAACCGACGTGTTCGGCACCTGCCCTGCCGGAGCCCGCATGCCCGCCGGCTCGACGATCGGCTCGGATGACAACGGTGCGGTCTGCAGCACCAACCCGCCCTTGCCGTCCTGGATACCCCGGTGCGTATCGAGAACCAGCGGTTTGGACGACGTCGCGGCTACGGCCGCGAGTCCATGGACAAGCACCGCCGCGCCCAGAACGAGACGCGCGCGGGCACTACGACGCACATCGAGACGCAAACGCATGATCGTGTCCTTCAAGGTGAAAAGCAGGTCGATACCATAGCGCTGCACTGATGATTGCGCCAGATCCGGCGCACAAAAAACAAAGCCCCGTCAATACGGGGCTTGCTTATCGTTCGGTACCACGCGGCACCTGACGGCGACTCCGATTACAGCGAGTAGCCGTTGGTTTCCAGCGAGCGGATGCGGCTTTCGAGCTGGACGATGTCCGACGATGTGGCCAGGTAGGCCTCGCGACGTTCACGTTCTGCGGATTCAAACCAGTTGCTCAGCTTTTCGACGATGTAGGCGATCATGACGTTCTCCAAGGAAGGGGGACCCCTGGTGAATCGGTGTTCAGGGATTTCCCGTATAGGGTTATCCCGAATTATAGCGATGCCGCACCAAGATGCTAGTGAAATACTTGCATGGCAACCATTCCCAATCGGAATGACCGAGCGCCGATATCACGTAAGCCTTTGATTTTTATGGAAATCGAATTGAGGCCTGTTTCGGGCCTCGAGCATACGCACTAATTTGGTTCGCCGACGGGGTCGGACAGGCGCGCCAAAATCGGGCATTCCGGCCGCCCGTCACCATGGCAGTGCGCAGCGAGATCGGCCAGCGTGTCGCGCATGTCGCTCAGTTCCGCGATGCGTTTGTCGAGTTCGGCCACGTGCTCGAGGGCAATCGCCTTCACTTCGGCACTCGCCCGGGAACGGTCTTGCCAGAGCGTCAGCAGCTTGCGGATGTCTTCGACGAGAAAGCCGAGGCGTCGCGCCTGACGGATGAAGCGCAGGATATGGATTTCATCCGCGCCGTAGATCCGGTAGCCGGCGTCGGTACGTTTGCTCGGTGCAAGCAGGCCGACCTGTTCGTAGTACCGGATCATTTTTGCGCTGACCCCGGATTCGCGCGACGCGTCGCCGATATTCATTCCCGCTCTCTCCATCAAGCCCTGATTTCGAACTTGCACGTCGACGCGTGCAATCGCCGATGGCATTTCGATCGTATCAAATCGCCCGGTTTCTCGTTCCGGGTGAGGTTTGACTGCAGAATTGCAGTCGAGTGATCCAGCATATGTGCCGGAGAGACATGATGAATGGGCACCCTTCTCGCTCGCGCATGCATTTCCGCCGCCGAAATGCAAAAACCCCCGCCTTTCGGTCGGGGGTTTCTGGCTTAGGGAGCCTGACGATTACCTACTTTCACACGGGAATCCGCACTATCATCGGCGTAGAGTCGTTTCACGGTCCTGTTCGGGATGGGAAGGGGTGGGACCGACTCGCTATGGTCATCAGGCAAAGAGGGTTGTTCTGCTGGCGTGGCCAACAGAACCAATCTGGGAAGAAGCAGTAATTTTGAGTTGTGTGTATCGCACACGAGAATCCAACATGTCGCTTTGGATCGCGGCCAGTGCTTGCGCACGGCGCCGATCCATAAGGCAGACTTGTTATAGGATCAAGCCTTACGGGCAATTAGTATCAGTTAGCTGAACGCATTACTGCGCTTACACACCTGACCTATCAACGTCCTGGTCTCGAACGACCCTTCAAGGGGATCTAGTCCCCAGGGATATCTCATCTTAAGGCGAGTTTCCCGCTTAGATGCTTTCAGCGGTTATCTCTTCCGAACATAGCTACCCGGCGATGCCACTGGCGTGACAACCGGTACACCAGAGGTTCGTCCACTCCGGTCCTCTCGTACTAGGAGCAGCCCCCTTCAAATATCCAACGCCCACGGCAGATAGGGACCAAACTGTCTCACGACGTTTTAAACCCAGCTCACGTACCTCTTTAAATGGCGAACAGCCATACCCTTGGGACCGGCTACAGCCCCAGGATGAGATGAGCCGACATCGAGGTGCCAAACACCGCCGTCGATATGAACTCTTGGGCGGTATCAGCCTGTTATCCCCAGAGTACCTTTTATCCGTTGAGCGATGGCCCTTCCATACAGAACCACCGGATCACTATGACCTGCTTTCGCACCTGCTCGACTTGTCGGTCTCGCAGTTAAGCACGCTTATGCCATTGCACTATCAGCACGATTTCCGACCGTACCTAGCGTACCTTCGTACTCCTCCGTTACGCTTTGGGAGGAGACCGCCCCAGTCAAACTGCCTACCATGCACTGTCCCCGACCCGGATCACGGGCCAAGGTTAGAACCTCAAACAAACCAGGGTGGTATTTCAAGGACGGCTCCACCGAAACTAGCGTTCCGGTTTCATAGCCTCCCACCTATCCTACACAGATCGGTTCAAAGTCCAATGCAAAGCTACAGTAAAGGTTCATGGGGTCTTTCCGTCTAGCCGCGGGTAGATTGCATCATCACAAACACTTCAACTTCGCTGAGTCTCGGGAGGAGACAGTGTGGCCATCGTTACGCCATTCGTGCAGGTCGGAACTTACCCGACAAGGAATTTCGCTACCTTAGGACCGTTATAGTTACGGCCGCCGTTTACCGGGACTTCAATCAAGAGCTTGCACCCCATCATTTAATCTTCCGGCACCGGGCAGGCGTCACACCCTATACGTCCACTTTCGTGTTTGCAGAGTGCTGTGTTTTTATTAAACAGTCGCAGCCACCAGTTTATTGCAACCCCTTCACCCTCCCAGCGCAGGCTGGTCAAGCTACAAGGGCGTACCTTATCCCGAAGTTACGGTACCAATTTGCCGAGTTCCTTCTCCCGAGTTCTCTCAAGCGCCTTAGAATACTCATCTCGCCCACCTGTGTCGGTTTGCGGTACGGTCATCGTTAGACTGAAGCTTAGAGGCTTTTCTTGGAACCACTTCCAATTGCTTCGCTCCCGAAGGAGCTCGCGCCACACCCTTGAATTACGCACCCGGATTTGCCTAAGTGCCTTCTCCAATGCAGCGACCGGGACTTCCAACACCCGGACAACCTTCCGCGATCCGTCCCCCCATCGCATCTAACAATGGTGCAGGAATATTGACCTGCTTCCCATCAGCTACGCATTTCTGCCTCGCCTTAGGGGCCGACTCACCCTACGCCGATGAACGTTGCGTAGGAAACCTTGGGCTTACGGCGAGGGGGCCTTTCACCCCCTTTATCGCTACTCATGTCAGCATTCGCACTTCCGATACCTCCAGCACCCTTTACAAGGCACCTTCGCAGGCTTACGGAACGCTCTCCTACCATGCGAGCAAAGCTCGCATCCGCAGCTTCGGTATATAGCTTAGCCCCGTTACATCTTCCGCGCAGGACGACTCGATCAGTGAGCTATTACGCTTTCTTTAAAGGGTGGCTGCTTCTAAGCCAACCTCCTGACTGTTTTAGCCTTCCCACTTCGTTTCCCACTTAGCTATATTTGGGGACCTTAGCTGGCGGTCTGGGTTGTTTCCCTCTTGACACCGGACGTTAGCACCCGATGTCTGTCTCCCGTGATTGCACTCTTCGGTATTCGGAGTTTGCTATGGCGGGGTAATCTGCAATAGACCCCCCAACCATGACAGTGCTCTACCCCCGAAGGTGAGACACGAGGCACTACCTAAATAGTTTTCGGAGAGAACCAGCTATTTCCAGGTTTGTTTAGCCTTTCACCCCTATCCACAGCTCATCCCCTAACTTTTCAACGTTAGTGGGTTCGGACCTCCAGTACGTGTTACCGCACCTTCATCCTGGCCATGGATAGATCACCTGGTTTCGGGTCTACGCCCAGCAACTGAACGCCCTATTCGGACTCGCTTTCGCTACGCCTGCCCTATACGGTTAAGCTTGCTACTGAACGTAAGTCGCTGACCCATTATACAAAAGGTACGCCGTCACCCCTTACGAGGCTCCGACTGTTTGTATGCATGCGGTTTCAGGATCTATTTCACTCCCCTCCCGGGGTTCTTTTCGCCTTTCCCTCACGGTACTGGTTCACTATCGGTCGATCACGAGTATTTAGCCTTGGAGGATGGTCCCCCCATCTTCAGACAGGATTTCACGTGTCCCGCCCTACTTGTCGCACACCTAGTTCTTTCATACTGTTTTCGCCTACAGGGCTATCACCTGCTATGGCCGCACTTTCCAGAGCGTTCGGCTAACAATACAAATAAAGAGTGCAAGGCTCATCCCATTTCGCTCGCCACTACTTTGGGAATCTCGGTTGATTTCTTTTCCTGCGGTTACTTAGATGTTTCAGTTCACCGCGTTCGCTTCACATGGCCTATGTATTCAGCCATGGATACTCCAAAAGGAGTGGGTTTCCCCATTCGGACATCTACGGATCAAAGCTCGTTTGCCAGCTCCCCGTAGCTTTTCGCAGGCTACCGCGTCCTTCATCGCCTGTGATCGCCAAGGCATCCACCACATGCACTTGTTCGCTTGACCCTATAACGAGTCTGTCTCT
>NZ_CADFDB010000026.1 GCF_902832845.1 Burkholderia metallica
AAAGCGCCTGCGCGCTTTGCGCGAGGACTCGAAAGGCAGCGCTTGCAAGCGCTGCCGGGGTCGCGCACGTGTGACCGAGTCCTCTCCTGGGCACCATCTGTTTTTAAAAAGGTCGGCTTCTAGCCGGCCTTTTTTTTCATTTCCGGCGCACGCATCGTGCGTGCGCGATCGCGCCTTTATGTCGGCCACTCCGATCGATAGCAGAATTTATCGGTTACCAATCGCCCTCCCCGTTGTTACGTTAGCCGCCTTGTTTTCAACGCATCCAACGAGGAGCACGATCCATGACGTCGATGAACCGCCGCGCGTTCGCGCGCGCGATGCTGGCCACGGGCCTCGCTGCCGCCGGCATCCGGACACACGCCGAAAACGCGCCGGCCGCGCTGCGCATCGGTTACCAGAAGTCGTCGACGCTCATCACGCTGCTGAAGACGCGCGGCACGCTCGAACAGGCGCTGACGCCGCTCGGCCTGCGTGTGTCGTGGCATGAATTCGCGAGCGGATTGCCGCTGACCGAAGCACTCAACGTCGGCGCCGTCGACTTCAGCGCCGATGTGGCCGATACCGTTCCTGTCTTCGCACAAGCCGCGCATGCGCGCTTCGTGTATGTCGCGCAGGAAGCGCCTTCGCCGAAGGCACAGGCGATCGTCGTCAAGCAGGCCAGCGCACTGCGTACGCTGGCCGACCTCAAGGGCACGCGCATCGCGGTCACGAAGGCGGCGGGCAGCCATTACCTTCTGCTTGCCGCACTCGCTCGCGCGAAGCTCGCACCCGCCGACGCGACGATCCACTACCTGACGCCGGCCGACGGCCGTGCGGCGTTCGAGCGCGGCAGCGTGGATGCATGGATCACGTGGGATCCCTATGTCGCTTCGGTCGACCGGAATCCCGACGTACGAATCCTGGCCGACGGCGACGGACTCGCGTCGTACCAGCGCTACTACCTCGCATCGAGCAGTTTCGCTGCCGCGCGGCCCGACGTCGTCCAGATCCTGTTCGACCAGTTGTCGCAGGCCGGCGCATGGCTGCGCGACCACCCGCAGGAAGCCGCGAACACGCTCGCGCCGATCTGGGGACTCGACGCTGCGACGATCGCGCGCGCAAATTCGCGGCGCAGCTATCTCGTCCGCGCAGTGGTCGCGCAAAACTTCGGCGAACAACAGAAGATCGCCGACACCTTTCTCGCGGCGGGACTGCTGCCCACTCGCGTCGATACCGGGCAGGCTCAGCGCTGGAATTTCGCGGCAAAGCGTGCGGAGTCGGTCAGCGCGTGAGGACGTGTCGCACAAGCGCGCCAATATTTTTACCGTTCCGAATGAAATTGTGTTGACAGGCGCCGCCGACACGCTAGAATAGCGGTCTTCGCACTGCAGCAAGCGAAACGTGCCCAGGTGGCGGAATTGGTAGACGCACTAGGTTCAGGTCCTAGCGGTGGCAACATCGTGGAGGTTCGAGTCCTCTCCTGGGCACCATCTGTTTTTAAAAAGGTCGGCTTCTAGCCGGCCTTTTTTTCATTTCCGGCCCAGGAAGCAAAGCGCCTGCGCGCTTTGCGCGAGGACTCGAAAGGCAGCGCTTGCAAGCGCTGCCGGGGTCGCGCACGTGTGACCGAGTCCTCTCCTGGGCACCACTTGATTTATAAAAAAGGTCGGCTTTTAGCCGGCCTTTTTTCATTTCCGGCCCAGCAAGCAAAGCGCCTTCAAGCTCAGCCCGGATCGCGCATACGTGGCCGAGCCCTCTCCTGAGCACCATCTGTATGCAAAAGGTCGGCTTCTGATCGGCCCCTCTCATTTCCGGCTCCGGAATTGACATGTTCGCGCGCTTATCCCGGATCACCAGCTTGACGACGTTCGTCGGTCGGAGCGATGTGACGATGTCGGCCGCCCCTCCCCTGCACGCTGCCCCGAACGAGCCCGCCGAATTATTTTCGTTCGCGACCTCAAATACTGTTGACAGTCGCTCAATACGCGCTATAATTTCGCTTCTTTGCAGCAGGCAGCTACTGCAAAACGTGCCCAGGTGGCGGAATTGGTAGACGCACTAGGTTCAGGTCCTAGCGGTGGCAACATCGTGGAGGTTCGAGTCCTCTCCTGGGCACCATCTGTTTTTAAAAAGGTCGGCTTCTAGCCGGCCTTTTTT
>NZ_CADFDB010000027.1 GCF_902832845.1 Burkholderia metallica
GAACATCGCGCCGCGTATCGCCGCGAAGCTGGACGTCGCGCAGATCTCGGACATCACGGCGGTTGACGGTGCCGACACGTTCGAGCGCCCGATCTACGCGGGCAACGCGATCGCGACGGTGCAGTCGAGCGACCCGATCAAGGTCATCACGGTGCGTGCGACGGGTTTCGATCCGGTTGCAGCGGAAGGCGGCAGCGCAGCGGTCGAGAAGATCGACGCGGCGGCCGATGCAGGCAAGTCGCAGTTCGTGAGCCGCGAAGTGACGAAGCTGGACCGTCCGGAACTGACGAGCGCGAGCATCATCGTGTCGGGCGGCCGCGGGCTGGGCAGCGGCGAGAACTACACGAAGGTGCTGGAGCCGCTGGCGGACAAGCTGTCGGCCGCACTCGGCGCATCGCGCGCGGCAGTCGACGCCGGCTACGTGCCGAACGACTACCAGGTCGGCCAGACCGGCAAGATCGTCGCACCGCAGCTGTACATCGCGGTCGGCATCTCGGGTGCGATCCAGCATCTGGCCGGCATGAAGGATTCGAAGGTGATCGTCGCGATCAACAAGGATCCGGAAGCGCCGATCTTCAGCGTGGCCGACTATGGCCTCGTCGGCGATCTGTTCACGCTGGTACCGGAGCTCGTGAGCGAGCTCGGCTAAAGCGGTGTGACGCTTCGGCGGCAAGCACACGAGAAGAAGGGGCGCGACGAGCGCCCCTTTTTTTCGCCATCGACAGAAGAGAGAGGAGACACCCCATGAGCTATCACGCCCCCGTCAAGGACATGCTGTTCGTGCTGAAGGAGTTGGCCGGCATCGACGCCGTTGCGCAGTTGCCGGGCTTCGAGGATG
>NZ_CADFDB010000028.1 GCF_902832845.1 Burkholderia metallica
GCTCGTTTGCCAGCTCCCCGTAGCTTTTCGCAGGCTACCGCGTCCTTCATCGCCTGTGATCGCCAAGGCATCCACCACATGCACTTGTTCGCTTGACCCTATAACGAGTCTGTCTCTCGACAGCCGCTACAGGTTGAGTTCTCGCGTTGTGCCGTATTCCAAAATCGAGCCGAACAATGAAGTTCGAATCATCTTGAGATACATCGATACAATCACAACCCGGATAACTTTCACGTCCATCTCAAGACGCTTCCGCTATCCAAATTACTTACTTCTTCCAGATTGTTAAAGAACGACAGCCGATACTTACTTCGTATCACTCTGACTGGCTCAATCGCCAATGAAAAAGACTCGAATCGAACTTCATTCGAATATTTATCATTGAGGATTATCGAAAGCGGCCGGCATTATAACCGACAAAACCGCTAACAGACAGTCTTTCTGTCTTTATCAACAGCCGATAAGCGTGAGCGCTCAACTTGTGCGAGAAGCTCTGGAAAGGAGGTGATCCAGCCGCACCTTCCGATACGGCTACCTTGTTACGACTTCACCCCAGTCAT
>NZ_CADFDB010000029.1 GCF_902832845.1 Burkholderia metallica
TTTCGTGAACCTGCGTCGCGACGACAGCCATGCACCGGTGCGCGAGCTGCGGCCGTCGAAACCGATCGCGATTTCGTCGTCGGTGGACGTGAGCCGGCTCGTGCTGTCGACGCTGCGCTCGATCGGCACGGACGACGCGGTGCCGCTCGGCTCGCCGTATCCGGACCCGAGCCTGTTCCCGTTCGAGAAGCTGAACCGCTACGCGTACGCGGCCGGCCGCGACAAGTCGCTGTGGGGCGTGACCGACGGGCTGCCGCCCGGCCATCCGCGGCTGATCCGGCAGATCGCGCGGCGCTACCTGGAAAACGGGATGTCGGTGGACCCGAACGAGATCATCGTGACGGTGGGCGCGACGGAGGCGATCAACCTGTGTCTGCAGGCGGTGGCGAAGCCGGGCGACACGATCGCGGTGGAGTCGCCGACGTTCTACGCGATGCTGCACGCGATCGAGCGGATGGGGATGAAGGCGATCGAGGTGGCGACGCATCCGGAATACGGGATCGACGTCGCGGCGCTGGCC
>NZ_CADFDB010000030.1 GCF_902832845.1 Burkholderia metallica
TACGTGATCTCGCGCAAGAACGGCTACCACGGTTCGACGATCGCGGGCGGCACGCTCGGCGGCATGGGTTACATGCACGAGCAGATGCCGTCGAAGGTCGAGCACATCGTGCACATCGACCAGCCGTACTTCTTCGGCGAAGCGCAGCCGGGCGAGACGCCCGAAGCGTTCGGCCTCGCGCGTGCGCAGCAGCTCGAAGCGAAGATTCTCGAACTCGGCGCGGAGAACGTCGCGGCGTTCATCGGCGAGCCGTTCCAGGGCGCGGGCGGCGTGATCTTCCCGCCGTCGACGTACTGGCCGGAAATCCAGCGGATCTGCCGCAAGTACGACATCCTGCTGGTCGCCGACGAAGTGATCGGCGGCTTCGGCCGCACCGGCGAGTGGTTCGCCCACCAGCACTTCGGCTTCGAGCCGGACCTGATCACGATGGCGAAGGGCCT
>NZ_CADFDB010000031.1 GCF_902832845.1 Burkholderia metallica
TTCGAGGGCGGCTCGAACATCGCGAACCTCGATCTTGCACACGTGCAGAAGCGCATCGAGATCGCGAACTACGAGAAGGCGATCCAGTCGGCATTCCGCGAAGTGTCGGACGGTCTGGCCGCACGCGGGACGTACGACCAGCAGATCGCGGCGCTCGAGCGCAACGAGCACGCGCAACAGAGGCGCTTCGACCTGTCGGACCTGCGTTACAAGAACGGTGTCGACAGTTACCTGTCGGTGCTGACCGCGCAGACGGATCTGTATTCGGCGCAGCAGTCGCTGATCAGCGCGCGTCTCGCACGCTGGACGAACCTGGTCGATCTGTACCGCGCACTGGGCGGCGGGTGGATCGAGCGGGCCGGCGAAGCGCCGCGCGCGCCGGATGCGCCGGTCGACTACGACAAGGCGGCCGCACCGGCGCCTGCGTCGGCA
>NZ_CADFDB010000032.1 GCF_902832845.1 Burkholderia metallica
CACGGCACGTAACGCGTCACAGGGTTGGCTGAAGTATCGGCTGACCGACACGGCGGATCTGGAGCAGTACGTGTACTACAGGCAGCTTGTGAATCCGAAATTTGATGAGCATCCGATCGTGCAGCGAATCTTGGCTGAGACGAAAGGTCGGCCAGGCGCCTTTGGCGCGGCGATGCAGAGCCTGCCGGATGCCGTTGTGCAAGAGATCAAGCGGAGTCGTTTCAATTAAGCGTCGTTTCGCGGTGGTTGTGTTCGTGACTCGGAGGTATTCCAGCAATGGTCAAGCGGTTTTTCGTCTTGCTCGTCGTCGTATCGACGTTAGCCGGTTGCGACGCGTTTTCATCTGAGCCGACCTACCGTGGTGTCAGCATCATGGGGCTCAACTACACGCCGTTCAATCTGAGCGGGTTCACGATTCGTGACAGATAT
>NZ_CADFDB010000033.1 GCF_902832845.1 Burkholderia metallica
CCCCTTCGTCTAGAGGCCTAGGACATCACCCTTTCACGGTGAGTACAGGGGTTCGAATCCCCTAGGGGACGCCAGATTCAGCGGCGTTTCGTAGAAGTGCCGCAACGCTTGCAGGAACGTGACACCGTCCTGCAGGCGCGAGTAAGAAAAGCTGGAGCGGTAGTTCAGTTGGTTAGAATACCGGCCTGTCACGCCGGGGGTCGCGGGTTCGAGCCCCGTCCGCTCCGCCAGAACGAAGCCCGTTCAAAGAACGTTTTTTGAACGGGCTTTTGCATTAAGGATGTAAGCAGTACGTTGTCCCCTTCGTCTAGAGGCCTAGGACATCACCCTTTCACGGTGAGTACAGGGGTTCGAATCCCCTAGGGGACGCCAGATTCAGCGGCGTTTCGTAGAA
>NZ_CADFDB010000034.1 GCF_902832845.1 Burkholderia metallica
CTGATCGAGCCGACCGGCGGCGAAGTGACTTACCTCGGCAAGCCGCTGCGCGGCCCGGCCGAAGGCGTCGCGATGGTGTTCCAGACCTTCGCGCTGTTCCCGTGGCTCACCGTGCTGCAGAACGTGGAAGCCGGCCTCGAGGCGCTCGGCGTCGGCGCGCGCGAGCGGCGCGAGCGCGCGCTGGCCGCGATCGACCTGATCGGTCTCGACGGCTTCGAGAACGCGTACCCGCGCGAGCTGTCGGGCGGGATGCGCCAGCGCGTGGGCTTTGCGCGCGCGCTCGTCGTCGACCCGACGATCCTGCTGATGGACGAGCCGTTCTCCGCGCTCGACGTGCTGACGGCCGAGACGCTGCGTACCGAC
>NZ_CADFDB010000035.1 GCF_902832845.1 Burkholderia metallica
CTTCAGCGCTTCGCGCGCGGCCGGCGAAAAACGCAAAGTGCGACCGGTTTCCTCGTTGTAGCGCTGCAGAAATGCGTCGGCGAGCATCGGGATGTCGTCGCCGCGCTCGCGCAGCGACGGCAGCGGAATCGGAAACACGTTGATCCGGTGAAACAGGTCGGGCCGCAGCTTGCCGTCCGCCATCGCGGCTTCCGGGTCGCGGTTGGTCGCCGCGACGATCCGCACGTCGACGTCGATCTCGCGCGTCGAACCGAGCCGCGTCAGGCGCCCCGTCTCCAGCACGCGCAGCAGCTTGACCTGCGATTCGAGCGGCATCTCGGTGATTTCGTCGAGGAACAGCGTGCCGCC
>NZ_CADFDB010000036.1 GCF_902832845.1 Burkholderia metallica
ACGAGCGCGAGCATCATCGTGTCGGGCGGCCGCGGGCTGGGCAGCGGCGAGAACTACACGAAGGTGCTGGAGCCGCTGGCGGACAAGCTGTCGGCCGCACTCGGCGCATCGCGCGCGGCAGTCGACGCCGGCTACGTGCCGAACGACTACCAGGTCGGCCAGACCGGCAAGATCGTCGCACCGCAGCTGTACATCGCGGTCGGCATCTCGGGTGCGATCCAGCATCTGGCCGGCATGAAGGATTCGAAGGTGATCGTCGCGATCAACAAGGATCCGGAAGCGCCGATCTTCAGCGTGGCCGACTATGGCCTCGTCGGCGATCTGTTC
>NZ_CADFDB010000037.1 GCF_902832845.1 Burkholderia metallica
GACCGGCTGTCGTCGGTGTTCATCTCGAACACGAACCACGAGGAGAACCAGCCGGCGCACCTGACGCTGAAGGATGCGAACGTGCCGGTGAACGTGAACTTGCGCACGTACGCGGGGCCGGAGGGGCGTTTCTGCCCGGCGGCCGTGTACGAGTTCGTGAAGAACGACGACGGCAGCGACCGGCTGGTGATCAACGCGCAGAACTGCGTGCACTGCAAGACCTGCGACATCAAGGACCCGACGCAGAACATCGTGTGGGTCACGCCGGAAGGCGGCGGCGGGCCGAATTACCCGAACATGTAA